>NZ_CP109397.1:3105000-3967500 GCF_045040405.1 Streptomyces sp. NBC_01525 | reverse complement strand
GTCCTGCTGGGTCTCCGGGACGCGCAGGGTTTTGCCGACGCCCGCAAAGATTTCCTCGGCGCGGCGGAGGTGGTCGCCGGTGGCGTGGGTGCCCGCGGAGATGACGGACATGGCCTCGTCGACGAGGGCGGGGGTGTTGGTCATGACCCGGACGACCGGGGTGCCCTCGGCCAGCCGATCCTCGAAGAAGGCGGTGGGGATGCCCGCGGCGCCGCTGATGACGAGGCGGTCGGCGGGGACATGCGGGGCCAGTTCGGTCAGGAGGGCGCCCATGTCCTGCGGCTTGACGGTGAGGATCAGGGTGTCGGCGGCCTCGGCGGCCTCGGCGTTGGTGACCGCTTCGACGCCGTAGCGCTCGCGGAGTTGGGCGGCGCGCTCGGGGCGGCGGGCGGTGACCAGGAGGTCGGCGGGCGCCCAGCCGCCGCGGATCATGCCGCTGAGCAGAGCCTCGCCGATTTTTCCGGTGCCGAGTACGGCGACCTTCTGAGCCATGTTGCGCTTCACCTCGCCGGTGGTGGTGCCAGGGTGCGGTGCCGGTTTCCCGCGGTTTTCCCGTCGGTGCCCGCGGCTGTGGGCCGGGCGGGCGGTGGCGGCACGTCCTGGGGTTGCCTGATTGCGCGGCCATCCTCGCACCTGGGGGTGGGAGGTGGCGGGGGTGTTCCGGGGTGCGGACGGTGGGGTGGGCAGGGGCGGGGCCCGTAGGGGATGTGCCGGGGGCGTCTGCGGGTGCGCCGGGCCCGTAGGGGACGTGGACGGGCGCGGCTGCATCGGGCCCTTCTCCGCATCCCTTACGGGCCCGCCTCCGCCCCTACGGGTTCCCGGCGAACCCCTGAGATCGCCCGATCCCGTCACGTTCGTCGCTGCTCGCCGGATCCATCCCGCCCCGTACCGGAAAAGTCCGTAGGGTCGACGGTTCGTGATCACGCGGGGCCGGGCGGGGTGACCGGGTGGTTCCCGGTTCGGTGTTCCGCGTTCGGTTCCCTGTCCGGTCCATGTCTGGAGTTCTGTGAAGCGCCGGTCCGTCCGTTTCCGTCGTGTGGCCGCTGCCTCGTGTGCCGCGCTCGTCGCCGTTCTGCTGGTGTCGTCCTGTACGGAGGGGTCGGCGGTCAAGGGGACGGCGGGGGCGGGTGGGGTCGGGGATCCGTTGTTTCCCACGCTCGGGAACGGCGGGTACGACGTGCGGCATTACGGGCTGGATCTGGCGTATGACGTGGCGAAGAAGCGGCTCGATGCCACGGCGCGGATCAGTGCGAAGGCGACGCGGGACCTCAGTTCGTTCCGGCTCGATCTTCAGGGGCTGCGGGTCACCTCCGTAAGGGTCGACGGGGCTGCGGCCGGGTTCTCCCGTAAGGGGCACAAGCTGACGGTGCGTCCGGCGGAGGGGCTGCGGAAGGGGCGTGCGTTCCGGACAACCGTGGCGTACGGCGGGGTGCCGCAGGAGATGACGGATGCGGACGGGGCGTCGGAGGGGTGGGTGAAGACCGCGGACGGGGCGTTCGTGTCGGGGGAACCGGCCGGGTCGATGACGTGGTTCCCGGGGAACAACCATCCGTCCGACAAGGCGGCGTACGACATCCGGATCACCGTGCCGCGCGGGTACACCGCGGTCGCGGGCGGGGAGCTGCGGTCGAGCGTCACCTCCGGGGGCCGGACGACGTTCGCGTGGCACTCCGGGGAGCCGATGGCGACGTATCTGGCGACGGCGACGATCGGGCGGTTCGACGTCCATCAGTCGCGGATGGCGGACGGGCTGCCGCTGTATGTCGCGGTGGACCCGAAGGAGGCGGCGGGCAGCCGGAAGGCGCTCGACCGGTTGCCGGAGGTGCTGGCCTGGTCGCGGAAGCTGTTCGGGCCGTATCCGTTCTCGTCGGCGGGGGCGGTCGTCGACCACGCGCCGGAGCGGATCGACTGGTACGCGCTGGAGACGCAGACGAAGCCGGTGTACGCGGGCGCCCCCGATATCTCGACGGTGGTGCACGAGACGGCGCATCAGTGGTTCGGGAACTCGGTGACGCCGCGGACCTGGAAGGACACCTGGCTGAACGAGGGTTTCGCGCAGTACGCGGAGTGGCTGTGGGAGGCGCACGAGGGCGGGCGCACGCCCCAGGAGCGATTCGATGCGCTGTATGCGCTGGAGGATGACGACGAGGACGAGGCGGACGGCGTCACGTACGAGGATGTGTGGGAGTTTCCGCCGGGGGATCCGGGGTCGGCGGAGAACGTGACGGGGACGCCGGTCTACGACCGTGGCGCGATGGTGCTCCAGCAGCTGCGGAACGCGGTCGGGGAGCGGGTGTTCTTCCGGATCCTGAAGGAGTGGCCGGCCGCGCACCGGCACGGGAACGCGAATTCCGAGGAGTTCATCGACTTCTGTCAGGAGCGTACGGATGTGGATCTGACGGAGCTCTTCGACGACTGGCTGTACGGGGAGGGGCGGCCGGACTGGGAGTACTGAGCGGGCCGGAGTACTGAGGCCCCGGAGCGGCTGCCCCTGGGAGCGGCGGCCCGGCGCCCTGGGGCTCAGGCACTCACGGGCTCGGCCCGCCCCTCCCGGGGCATGCGGGCCCGCCCGCCCCGGATTCAGCCGTCCGCGCGCCGCACGGCCGTGAGGTGGAGCGCGTACGCCTCCTCGACGACGCCGTCGGGGAAGACCTCCCGCAGCACGGCGTCCTCGGCGGCCAGGGCGGGTGCGGCCTCGGGTCCGAGGGCCGCGCAGTGGGAGCGGCTGCCGAGCATCGCGAGGTGCGTGGGGAGCGGGACGCGGCGGGTCCAGTGGAGCAGCCGGGTCGCGGGGCGGAGCGGCGGGCCCGGGAGGGCGAGGGCCGTGAGGACGTCCGGGGCGGTGACAGCGGCGTTGTGGCGGTGGTAGCCGGGGAGGCGGCGGGCGAGGCGGGCTTCCTGGGCGGCTTGCCAGGGGACGTCCGGGTCGGGAACGTTCCACCAGAGGGCGAGGGTGCCGCCGGGCCGCAGCACCCGTAGGGCCTCGGGGACGGAGCGCGCCGGGTCGGTCCAGTGCCATGCCTGGGCGTAGGTGACGAGGTCGAAGCCCGCACCGTCCGGGAACGGCAGCGCCTCGCCGCGGGCGCGGACCACCGGGAGGGCCGGGTGGGCGCGGTGCAGTTCGGCGGCCATCGCGGCGCCCGGTTCGACGGCCGTCACGCGGGCGCCGCGGGCGGCGAGCGGCGCGGTGGCCAGGCCCGTACCGGCGCCGACGTCCAGCACCCGGGCCCCGGCCAGCGGTCGGCCCGCCAACTCTTCGACGGCGTCGTGGAGCGACGGCGGGTAGCCGGGCCGGGCCGTGGCGTACTGCGCGGCGACGGTGTCGAAGGCCCGGGCCCGGGCCTCGTGGGTCGGCGGCTGCGGAAGGGGCTGCGGGAGCGGAAGCGGCTGCGGGTGCGGCCCCGACTCCGGAAGCGGCTCCGGAAGCGGCTCCGGCTGTGGAAGCCGCTCCGGCTCCCGCTGCGGCTCGTGCGCCATGGGACGGGCCTTTCTGTACGTGTGCCGGGGCCCGTACGGGTCCGCGGGCCGGGCCGCGCTTGTTCCGTACGCCTACGGGCCGTACGCCTACGGGCCGTACGCCTACGGGCCGTACGCCTACGGGCCGTACGCCTACGGGGTGCCCCTACGGGTTTACACGTACGGGGCGCGCCCCTGGGGCCGCTGTCGGCCGCTACTTCCGCTTCTCCTTAGGGGACTTCGTGTTCTGTCCGTTCTTCGCGCGCTTCGCCGCCGGGTTGCCCGTACGGGCCGTGCGGCGGCGTGCGTGGCGGGAGCGGGCGGCGGCGTACTCGGCGCGGTGCAGCTTCTCGCCGGGGGCCTCGATCAGGCTGCGGCAGAAGTAGGCGAGCAGCGAGCCGAGGAAGCCGATCAGCAGGAGGCTCTGCGCGGAGCGGTCGGCGGCGCTCGCCGAGGACGGGTCGGGGCGGCGGACGAACCCGTCCCAGGTACGGCGGAACGCCAGCGCGCTGCAGACCGCGAAACCGGCGATGACCAGCACGGTCACCAGCGGGCCGACCTCGCCGATCGCGAGGCCCTGGAACGCGAACCGCAGCACGATCGCGCCGGCCAGGGTGAGCACCAGCGATCCGGCGGCCACGGCGATGCGGCGCAGCGCGTAGCCGCGGTCGTGGTGGAGCCAGCAGGTGCCGAAGAAGCGGATCGGCTCCGGCTCGGGCCCGCCGTCCGCCGGGCCGTTGCCGGGCCCGGAGCCGCGCTCCGCGCCGCCGGGGGTCGTCCGCTCGTCGCTCATGTCTCAATTATCGCCGCCCGGGCCGGGGGCAAGGGAAACGGGCCGGGGCGGGCCCGGGGGCGCCGGGCTCACGTCCCGCGTACGGGCCATCGGGCGAACCGGCCCGCCACGGCCCCAGGAACGCCCGGCCCACGCCACGCCTCCGGGCCGCAGGACGCACCGCACCGGACCGGGCTGGACCGGGCTGGACCGCACCGGACCGCACCGCACCGACGACCACACGGGCCACCGACCGAACCGGCCCGCTGCCCGCCGCCCGCCCCCGCTCATCCCCTCATGACGTGCACCGCGGCGCCACGAACCCGCTGCTCCCCGTCCGCACATAGCTGTCGGACACGTACCCGCCCCCCGCGATCGCGTCCCAGATCTCCGAGACGCCCGTCGGGCCGGAGACCCGCTGGCCGTAGCGCTGGCAACGGATCTGGACGTACGAACCGGCCGGGAGCTGGCGTACGACGGGAGTGGTGGTGCCGGGGCCCTGGCGGACGTTGACGCGGTAGCCGGGGACCAAGGGGTACGAGGCGGCCGATGCGGCGCGGGCCTCGACGTCGCCCGCCGTGGCGTCCGACAGATCCTGGATGTCGCTCATGGTGTACTCCCCCGTGGAGTGCGCGCCGTCGGCGCGCGGTGGTGCGCCGACCCGGGCGGGAGGCGCCTGTCCACCGGGCACGCTAGCAAGCCTCGTTCGTCTCGTACGCACCATCGACTAGGCTCCGCGCGTACCCCTGCGCCCTGTGGGCGCGGGGTTCGGCACGGCGCAGGACACGGGGGTGGACGATGTCGTCGCTGCGGGATACCGGCGTGGAGCCGGAAGCGGAACATCCGGGATATGCGGGGCAGTACCGGCTGGAGGCGCGGCTGGGCGCGGGCGGGATGGGCGAGGTACACCTCGCGCGTTCGTCGTCGGGGCTGCGGCTCGCGGTCAAGGTGATCCATGCGGAGTTCGCGCAGGATCCCGAGTTCCGGGGGCGGTTCCGGCAGGAGGTGGCGGCCGCCCGGCGGGTCAGCGGGGCGTTCACGGCGCCGGTCGTGGACGCGGACCCGGACGCCGCCCGGCCGTGGATGGCGACCCTGCACATCTCCGGGCCGACGCTCGCCGAGCAGGTGAAGCGGAACGGGCCGCTGCCGCCCGATGAGGTGCGGGCGCTGGCCTGCGGCCTCGCCGAGGCGCTGCGCGACATCCACCGCGCCGGGGTGGTGCACCGCGATCTGAAGCCGAGCAACGTCCTGTTGGCGGCGGACGGGCCGAAGGTCATCGATTTCGGGATCTCGCGGCCGTCCGACAGCGAGATGCGCACCGAGACCGGAAAACTCATCGGGACGCCGCCGTTCATGGCACCCGAGCAGTTCCAGCGCCCGCGCGAGGTGGGTCCGCAGGCGGATGTCTTCGCGCTGGGGTCGGTGCTGGTGCATGCCGCGACGGGCCGGGGGCCGTTCGACTCGGACAGCCCGTATCTGGTGGCGTACCAGGTGGTGCACGACGAGGCCGATCTGGACGGTGTGCCGGAGGAGTTGACGCCGCTGATCGGCGCCTGTCTGGCGAAGGATCCGGCGGACCGGCCGACGCCGCGCGCCCTGATGGACCGGCTGCGGACGGATCTGCCGACCGAGATCCATCTCGACCTGTGGGAGCGGCTGGCGGAGGGCGGCCCGTCCGATACGCCGGTGAGCCTCGCGGCCGCACCGCGCGTGCCTGGGCAGGCGGGGGCACCGGATCAGTCGCTCGCCGCTGGGCAGTTGGGGCCCCCGGGGCAGGCGCTCGTACCCGGGCGGTGGCCCGCCGCGGATGCGTCGTCCGCGGAGGTGACGCATGTGCGGGATGCGCTCCGGGAGGTGACGGAGGGGGAGGCCGGTGCCGAGCCGGAAGCCGCGTTCCAGGCCGGAACGAAACCCGGCACCGACCCGGAAGCCGCATTCCCGGCCGGAACGAAACCCGGCACCGAGGCCCCGTCCCACCCCTCGAATGATGCCCCCGGGAAGACCCGTCGCCCTCGCCACCATCTCCTCCTCTGGACCGCCGCCGCCCTCGTCACCGTGCTGACCGGCGGTTTCGTCATCACCCAGGCCGTCCCCAGCAACGAAGCGCCGCGCCGTCCCGCCCCCGTCCCCACCGCCGCGTTCCACCCCTGGCGCACCACGCTCCTCCCCCGGCCCGCCGGGCACGAGGCCGAGATGCCTGCCTGTACGGCGGGGAGCGGTGGCGCCCGGGGCGGTGCCGTCTTCTGCGCGCAGCGTGGGGTGGCCGCCGCCCGTCTCGACCCGGCGACCGGCGAGGTGGTGTGGCGCCGCGCCGTGCCGCCGCCCGGGAAGACCGACACCGCGCCGCCCGCGCCGCAGCTCTCCGGCGGTCTCCTCTACGTCACCTCCGCCGACCGCACCCGGCTGAGCGCCCTCGACCCGTCCGCCGACGGCCGGGGCCGCACCCGTTGGTCCACCGGCCTCACCGCGTACCAGGGCGGCGCGGCCGTCACCGGGAACACGGTCCTGCTGACCGCCGCCGACGGCACGGTCACCGCCCTCGACAGCGCCACCCACCGCACCCGCTGGCACCACGCGTTCCCCGGGCACGCGCTCCCGGCGTTCCGGACGTACGGGGCCGACGCCCGCACCGCGTACGCCGCCGAGGCCACCCCCGACGGCACCGCCACCCAGCTCACCGCGATCGACCCGGCGAGCGGCGACGTCCGCTGGCACACCCGGCTCCCCGGCACGCTGACGGTCGCCGGCGCGGGCGCCTCCGGCGCGCTCTATCTCACCGCCACCGAGCCGAAGTCCGCGTTCCGCACCACCGCCGTCGTCCGGTACGACCCGCACACCCGGCGCAGCCACCGCCTGCCGCTCGCCGCCCCGCTGGATGGCGTCCTCGCGACGGTGCGCGGTGAGACGGCGTATCTGCTGGCCGAGGGCGGCGCCCTCCAAGCCGTCGGGGAGCGGAAATGGGACGTGGAGACCTCCGTCGCACGCGGCTCCGTGCCCATCGTGACGGGCGACGACCGCCTGTACTTCTCCTCCGCCGACGGCCGTCTCCTCGCCCTCGACGCCCGCACCGGCGACCTGACCGGCCAGACCCCGCCCCGCCTGAAGGCCACCCGGCACAACGGTTTCCTGGAGACCCTGCCCGCCCCCGTCCCGTCCCGCGACCGGATCTACGGGGCGTCCCCGGACGGCACGGTCTTCGCGGCGACGACGAAGGACCCGGCCACCTGGTGACCGGGTCCTTCGGAAGCACGTGCCTTACAGCGCAGCGCCCTTGACCGCCGAGACGAACGCGGACCACCCGGCGGCCGGAAACACGAGCGCGGGCCCGTGCAGGTCCTTGCTGTCGCGAACGGGGACGTTGCCGGGGAGGTCGGTGGCGGCCTCGACACGGTTGCCTCGGAGGAATGGGTCTCTACAGGTAGCGCAAGGGAAGTTGCGCAATGGGCGGGACCGCGGAGAACCGAAAAAAGCGGCAAGGAACGAGCAAAAGTGACTGCTATTGTCGCGAGTTCGCCGCTTTAGGATCGATACGAGGAATGCGCATGCGTGTGCCCACTTCACCAGGAGACCAGCAGCCCGACGGCAGACCCGACGGGGCCGAGCCCGGCCCCCGGGCCGAGCGCGACCCCTGGGCCGCGCCGCCGCCCGGGTCGGAGCCGGTCGAGCGGGTGCCGTACCCGGTGGCGACTCCGTGGGGCGCGCCCCACCCGCGTAACGGCATGGGCGTCAGCGCGCTGGCTCAAGGTCACCCTCAGCGGTGCCCCGGCGAGCGCTTCCAGCACCGGTGTGGCGCTCCCCGGCGGCCCGGTGTACCTCGATGACACCGTCGCCAACAGCTACTGGGTGAACAACCCGCGGATCGTCTACACCTGGTAACCGCGCCCGGGCCTTTCGGATACTGGACGGCGACGGCAGGAGAGACCATGGCATCCACTGTCCCGAGTCCCTACTCCAGCGCCGTCCACTGGCCCGTAGGGGAAGCGACCCTGACGGCCCTCAGTGACGGGTTCTTCGCCGCCGATCTGACGACCGTCCTCCCCCGCTTCGACACCAGGGAGGCGGCGCGCCTCCAGAGGGCGGCGCACCGGCCGGAGTGCGCCGCCCTCACCCACACCATGTATCTGCTCCGGGGACCGGGACACGGTCCCGCCCTGGTCGACGCGGGCATGGGGCACGGCTGGGGCCCCACCGTGGGGCATCTGCCGCACGCGCTGGCCGGGTCAGCCGACGGCACCGAGGATCGGCGCCCAGGTGGGACCGGTGAGTGCGGCCACCGCCTGCTTCTGGGAGAGCGGGGGAGCGTCGCGGGTCGGCTTCGGCCTGTTTCCGCTGCCGAAGTCGCCGGCGGTGTTCCACTGCACCATCTGAAGCTGGGCGCCGGTCGACTTCAGGGTCACCGTCGTCGTCCAGCGGTGAGCGAGGGCGGAGCCGGGGACGGGGTCGGCACCGATCGGCTGCCTTTCCGCGATCTTCTCCGACATCACCAGGGCTCCGCCGGGAAGCGTGGCGCTGCTCGGCAGCTCGCTCAGCTCGCAGGTGTCGCCGGCCTCAGCACGCCCGGCCGTATTGTCGCAGTTCAGCCCCTCGCCGTCCCTGAGCGGCAGCTTGAGCCGCAGGGCCGAGACACCGACGTTGGCGGTGCCGTGCCCGTCGTTGACGTCCACTCCGCCCTTGGCGACCCACCCCTTGGACGGATTCGAGGGGTCGTTGCTCTGTCCGTCCTCCCGGCCGAACCTGCTCCCGGGGAACGTCTTCTTCACGGCGTCGATCATCTGGGTGCCGCTGATCGCGGAACGGGGCATCGCCAGCGCCACCGCTTCCATGTCGGATCCTGCGGAGCGAGCCCCGGCGAGCACACCGGGGAGCACCAGGCCGGCTGCGGCGATCGCGGCGCAGGCGCCGACCCCGGCGAGGGCGCCGGCGCTGCGCCGACGCCGACTGCGGCTCCGCCCGCGCTCGACGGCTCCGCTCGTGAGCGTGGTGAGATCGGGTTCGAGGGAGTCGGTCGTACGGTCCAGGGCGTGTGCGAGGTCTGCTTCGAACGGCATGCCGGCGTCACCTTTTCTGTCGCTGATCAGGGTTTTGCGGTGGGTTCGCTCTGTGTGCACCGGTGTTCAGTGCGGAACCAGGTCGGACAGGCTGTCGCCGAGCAACGCGCGCACCCTGTTGAGTGCCCGGGTGCCCTGGGAGCGGACCGCGCTGCTGCTCAGCTTGAGCATCTGGGCGGTCTCCTCGATGCTGCGGTCCTCCCAGTAGCGCAGCAGCAGCACCGCCCGGTCTCGGGGCGGCAGTTGGCCGAGCGCGTCCAGCAGGGTGAGCCGCAGTGCGGCGTCCGGGCCGGCCGCCGCACTGTCGGGCAGGTTGCCGATGGGGCGCTCGCCGGTGCTGCGCCGACGCCGCAGGGTGAGGGAGGTGCGGACCAGAACCGTCTGGGCGTAGGCCGCCGGGCTGTCCGCTCTGGCCACCCGCTTCCAGTGCACGTACACCCGGCTGAGGGTTTCCTGAACCAGGTCCTCGGCAAGATGTGTGTCGCCGGCCGCGAGGACGTACGCCGAGCGGTACAGCGCCTTCGCCCTCGCGGCCACGAACTCCAGGTACTGATCCTCCTGTGCTGATTTCACTCGGCCCCCGCCTGTTCTCTTGTTCCGTGATCCCCTCGCATACCCCTCTTGACTACGTGAGACGGGAGGATGTCGCGCGGCAGGAGCACCTTCTTTTCCACCGCTGCCGCGTCAGCAGTGTTCGCGGGGGCGGGGTCTCCCCGTAAGGGACGCCAGGCGCGTAAGGGACGCCAGGCCCGTAGGGGACGCCAGACCCGTAGGGGACGCCAGACCCGTAAGGGCGCCAGACCCGTAGGGGACAGCGCCCCCGTAGAAAGAACGCACCCCGTAAGGGACGGACTCCGGACGCTCAGCGCCCCCGCCCGCTCACCGCTCCGGCAGATGAATGACCGGGAAGCTGCCGGTGGCCGTGGGGGCGTTCTCCGGGAGCCAGAGGATGGCGACGGCGCCGGTCGAGCCGTCGCCGAGTTCGTCGGCGTTGCGGAAGGTGAGGCGGGCACCGAGGACCCGGGCCTGACCTGCGGCGATGGTCAGGCCCAGGCCGTGGCCGCGACCGGCGCGGTCGCTGCTGCCGGTGCGGAAACGGCTCGGGCCCTCCTTCAGCAGCGCCTCCGGGAAGCCCTTGCCGTGGTCGCGGACGCGCAGGATACGGCCCTCGACGGTGACGTCGATGGGCGGTGTGCCGTGCCGGACGGCGTTGGCGATGAGGTTGCCGAGGATCCGTTCCAGGCGGCGCGGATCGGTGGTGGCCTCCGCGTCCCGGACGATCTCGACCCGTACGTCCGCGTTGAGGGCCCGCACGCGGCGGCCGACGAACTCGCCGAGCGCCACGTCCTGAAGCTCGGCGCGCTCCGCGTAGCCGTCGAGGCGCGCCACCTCCAGCACGTCCTCGACAAGGGTGCGCAGCACCTGCGCCCGGTCGCGTACCAGCTCCGAGGGGCGGCCCGGGGGCAGCAGTTCGGCGGCGGTGAGCAGGCCGGTGACGGGGGTGCGCAGTTCGTGGGCGATGTCGGCGGTGACCCGGCGTTCCGCCTCGATGCGCTGCTGGAGCGCGTCGTTCATCGCGTCGACCGCCCAGGCCAGATCGTCCGTCTCGTCCCGGATGCGGCCGCCGACCGCGTCGCGGATCCGGACGGAGGTGTCGCCGTCGGCGAGCTTCCCGGCGGCGGCCGCGGCCTTCCGCAGCCGCCGCGAGAGGCGGCCGCCGACCAGGACGCCCAGCGCGCAGCCGCCGACGACGACGGCGGTCGAGCCGAGGACCAGCGCCTGGTCGAGGTCGTCGAGGACCTTGAAGCGGTCGTAGTAGCGGTTGTGCATCGACAGGACCCGGCCGTCGCCGAGCGGGGAGGCGGCCCACACCTCGGGGGCGGCCTCGCCGTGGTCCTGGAGGTAGGTGGCGCGGGTGTTGGTGAGGACTTCCTTGCGCAGCTCCGCGGGGAGCGCCGGGTCGTCGACCTTGGCGCTGAACAGCAGCCGGCCGGTCGACTCGTAGATCCGCTGGGTGGAGTTCAGCCGCTCGATCTGGACGTCACGGCTGTTGTCGAGCATCGAGGCGCGCGCCGCGTTGTGCACGACGAGGCTCAGCGCCACCGCCACCAGCGCGCCGACCAGCGCGATGGCGGCGCTGAGCTTCCATCGCAGCCCCGTCCGCAGGGGGAGCCTCAACACCTGGCGCGTCAGCCTCTCAGCTTGTAGCCGAAGCCGCGGACCGTCTCGATGCGGTCCTGTCCGATCTTGCCGCGCAGCCGCTGGACGTGGACGTCGACGACGCGGGTGTCGCCGCCCCAGCCGTAGTCCCACACCCGCTCCAGCAGGCGGTCGCGGGTCAGGACGGTGCCAGGGGCGTCGGAGAACTCCAGCAGCAGGCGCATCTCGGTCGGCGTCAGCGCGACCGGCGCGCCGCCCTTGCGGACCTCCATGCCCTCGGTGTCGACCTCCAGGTCCCCGAAGCGGAGTATCGCCTCGGCGGGCGCGGCGTCGCCGGACGCGTGGGCTCCGTTGCGGGCGTCCGGGCCGCTGGCGTGGCCGAAGCGGCGCAGCACGGCGCGGATCCGGGCGACGAGGACGGCGCCGTCGAACGGCTTGGTGACGTAGTCGTCGGCGCCCGCCTCCAGGCCGAGGACCACGTCGATGGAGTCGGCGCGCGCCGACAGCATGATCACGGGGACGGTGGACTCGTCCCGGATGCGGCGGCAGAGGCTGACGCCGTCCAGGCCCGGCACCATCACGTCGAGGAGCGCGATGTCGGGCCGGTCGGCGCGGAACGCCTCAAGACCGGCGAGCCCGTCGGGCATCGCGGTGACCACGAACCCGTCGCGTTCCAGGGCAAGTTGGGTGGCCTCGCGGATGACGTCGTCGTCCTCGACGAAGAGCACATGGGTGTCGGCCATGCCGTTGTCTCAACCCTCCGATGTGTCGTCGTCATCGGGCCCGGGGCCGTCGACGGTGGTCTTGCTGTAGTCCGTGTGGTACCGGTCCAGCTCCGCGAAGCGGTTGTGGGACCAGCGGTAGGTGGTCACGTCCTCACCGGACGGGCAGCACACCTTGTCGCCGGTGCCGTAGGTCTGCTTGGAGACCTCCAGGTCCCCCTTGTCGACCCCGGCGGAGACGGACGGCTGCTCATCGCTGAACACGTTGTCATACCCGCTGCCGCCCGCGGCGCTCCTGCGGTAGACGTAGGCGCCGATCCCGATGGAATCCGCGCAGGTCATGACGTTGACGATGACGTCGGGGGCCTTGTTGCCGGTAAGTGAGGCGTACGTCACCTCGATCGGGTACGCGTCCGCGACGCAGGGCTTGGCGAGGGTCCGCTTCACCTCGCCGCTGACCTTCGGGTCGCCCTTCAGCAGCGCCACCGCGTCGATCTTCCTCAGGGACGCGCCGGTGGTGGGCGAGGGGTCGTCGGAGGGGGCGTGCCCGGGGGCCGGGGCGGTGGTGGTCGGCGTGCCCTCGCTGCGGACGCCCTCGCTGCCGGGGTGGCAGCCGGCGAGCAGCAGACCGAGCGCGGCCACCCCCGCCGTGGCCGCGCCGCCTGTGGTCAACCCGCCCGTGGTCAACCTGTTCCTGGTCAATCCGCTCCTGCTCACCGCGCTGTTCGCACAGTCGCCGTTCCTGATGCCGTACCGCTCAGGCCGCGCACCGCTCCCGCTCCCGCTCCGCCTCGCCGCGCTCCAGCATGCGCGCGTCGATGTCACGGTCGGCCAGCTCCTGGCGGAGGCGGGCCAGTGCCCGGTGCAGCGTGCTCTTGACGGTACCCGTCGACATGCCGAGCGCGGCAGCCGTCTCCTCGGTGCTCATCTGCTCCCAGTGTCGCAGCACGACGACGCTGCGCTGCTTGGGCGCCAGAACCCCGAGGATGTCCATCAGGAGGGCGCGGTCGGCGCGCTGCTCGGTGCCGTCGTCGACGCTCGCGTCGGGCAGCTGCTCGGTCGGCACCTCTTCCAGCTTCCGCGCCCGCCACCACTCGGTACGGGTGTTGATCATGACGCGGCGGAGGTAGGCGTCGGCCAGCGACTTGTCGGCGATGCCGTCCCAGCGGCCGTACGTGCGCACCAGCGCCGTCTGGAGGAGGTCCTGGGCGTCCACGGGGTCCGGCACCAGCCGCCGGGCGCTCCTCAGCAGCGCGTCCTGCCGCGTCCGTACGTACTCCTCGAAGTCCAGTACCTTGCCGCCGCTGGTCGCCATTCCGACGCCTCCGCTCCGCTTTTGCGAGTCCCCACGTTGAACGTGCCGGTGGTCATCTCCGGCACGAGGAGGACGCTACGGAGGGGGTGTTGCGGCGCAATGCGCGTCGGCCCCACAGGCAGTGCACGGAAATCCGTCGGTTGTGTAACAGCGGCCCGGGGGTCCTCCCAGGGACGGACGACGGGTCCGAAATGCGTCATCCTCCGGACGGACGGGGGCCACCAAAGGTACGGGCGCCCGGATACGGGGCGGTCGGATACGGGGTGGGCGGCCCGGGGTGCGTGGGGCGCGGGCTCAGGGGCGGTGCCTCCGGGGGCGGTGTGCGGCGAGCCGTCCCGGGTACGGCAGCGGGCCGCCCCCGGGTACGCCGGAGGGACGCGCCCCGAGGACGCGTCCCTCCATGAGTGGCCGGTTCAGGTGGCCGTCAGGTGCGCGGCAGGCGGTAGCGGCCGCCGGGCAGCGGTTCGACCAGGCCGTCGGAGACCAGGCCGTCCAGCGCGCGGGCCCGCTGCACCGGCTCGTTCCACACCGTGTCCAGCGCCGCCTGCGGCACCGGCGCCAGCGCCTCGCGCAGCACGGCGAGGAGCTTGCCGCGGACCTGCCGGTCGGTGCCCGCGTACGTCTGGGTGCGGCGGGCCGGGCCTTCGTGGGGCGGGGATCCGGCCAGCTTCCAGGCGCACCGGGCGGCGATCGGGCAGCGCCCGCACTCCGGGCCGCGCGCCGTGCACACCAGCGCGCCCAGCTCCATCGTGGCCGCCGCCCACTTCGCGGCGATCCGCTCATCGTCCGGCAGCAGCGCCCGCGCCAGCTTCCGCTCGGCGGCGGTGGTGGCGTTCGGCGGGAACTGGCGGCCGGTCACCGCGCGGGCGAAGACCCGCCGCACGTTCGTGTCCAGCACCGCGTGCCGCTGCCCGTACGCGAAGGAGGCGACGGCGGCGGCGGTGTACTCGCCGACACCGGGCAGCGCCAGCAGCTGGCCGTGCTCGCGCGGGACGTCCCCTCCGTGGCGTTCCTGTATGGCCAGCGCCGCGGCGTGCAGGCGCAGGGCCCGGCGCGGGTAGCCGAGGCGGCCCCAGGCGCGGACCGCCTCGCCCGGCGCCTCGGCGGCCAGGTCGGCGGGGCGCGGCCAGCGGGCCAGCCACTGTTCGTAGACCGGCAGCACGCGGCTGACCGGCGTCTGCTGAAGCATGAACTCGCTGACCATCACGCCCCAGGCGCCCGCCTCGGGGCGGCGCCAGGGCAGGTCGCGGGCGTGTGCGTCGAACCAGTCGGTGACGGGACCGTGGAGCTGGGACCCGTCGGACCCCTCCGCGGCCGGTACGGCGGCGGAGGGCAGAGAGGCGGCGGAGGGCGGGACCGTGGGGGTGGTGGCGGGGATGGAAGTCATGGCCCGACGATCCTGGCACGGGCGCACCCGCCCAGGAGACGCGCCGGGCCCGCACCACCGCACGCCCACCCGCAAGCGGGAGGCTCGGTACGTACGGGTGGCGGCTTACCGGGGGTAGGGGGTGCCGTCCGGCCGGGGGCCCGGGGGCCTTGGGCGGGCACGGGTGCGGCTCCCCCGGGGCGCCCCGCCCGCGTAGGCCCCGCCCGGGGCGGCAGAGTGGAGGGAGGCGCGGGCGGCGAGCCACCGCCCGGCCGTGCGGCACCAGGACAGGAGACGGCGACGATGACCACGTACGAGGCGGACAGGCCCGAGAACGAGGCACCCGGCGCGCCCGGCGCACCCAGGGACGAGGCACCCGGCGCCCCCAGGGACAGCAGCCCCGGCGCCCCCGGGGACAGCACCCCCGGCGGCGCGGGTCCCGGGCCGGGCGGGGACTGTCCAGCCGGGATCCGGCAGGCGCTGGCCGCCCATACGACGCTGACCCTGGCGTACACGGACGACGACGGGCCGCAGGCGTGCGCGGTGCTCTACGCGCCGGGCGGCGACGCGTCCGCGCCCCTGCTGTACTTCGTCACCGCGCATTCCACCCGGCACGGGCGGGCGCTGGCCCGGCCCGGTGCCCGGGTGGCGTTCACGGCGCAGCGCGACGGTCAGGAGTGGAGCGGGCTCACCGGGCTCCAGGGGCGCGGCGGGTGCCGGGAGCTGACCGGCGCCGCGCGGGCGGGGGGCTGGGCCGCGTACACCGGCCGGTTCCCGTTCGTCGCCGGGGACGAACGGCTGCGCGCGGCCCTGGAGCGGACCGCACTGTGGGAGCTGCGCCCGGACTGGCTGCGGCTGATCGACAACGGCCGGGGCTTCGGCCACAAACAGGAGTGGCGGCCCCAGGACCTCTGGCCCTGCGCCGCCACTCGGTGATCCCCCGTTCCCCGTTCCGCCGGTCAGCCGGCCGCGTGCGACCCCCGTCGCGCCTCGACCAGCGGCTTCAGCGGCCCCGTACGCAGCTTGATCACCAACGTGGTCATCGGACCGGCCAGCACCCGGAAGCAGATCGCCGCGACCACGGCGCCGACGAGCAGCCCGACGGCGACGTCGTGCGGGTAGTGCACGCCGACGAAGACCCGGGAGAAGCCGGTCAGCAGCGCCACCGGCACCGCGAGCCAGGCCGCCGCGCGCCAGGCGATGAAGATCCCGACGGCGAGGGAGGCGGCGATCACCGAGTGGTTGCTCGGGAAGGACCAGTCCCCCTGGGGCGGACAGGTGGCGATCGACGCGGCGGCGTGCGCCACCGCCCGGCACGGCCGCTGCTCCTGGACGAAGCTCTTGAGGATCTCGCTCAGGAGGTAGGCGACGGCCGTGCCCACCGGCACCAGCACGGCCAGGGCGACCGCGCGCGGTGCGAGGCGCCGCGCCCGCCACCAGCCGAGGACGGCCACCGCCATCAGAAGCAGAATCCCGCCTTCGGTACCGGCGTCGGCGAAGGAATGGACCCACCCAGGGGTGCCGTGCGCGAAGTCGGTGACATCGCGGTAGAGGTCGGTGCTGTTCATGAGGGCAGACGGTACGTAATGCCGGGGCCTCGGCGCACCTGGCGTACGGATCCGGGGCCGCCCGGGGCCCTGCGGAGGTACGGGCGGGCCGCCCCCGGCCCCCCTCCCGCCCCCTCCGAACCGATCACGGGAAGAGTTCCCGAACCGATCACGGGAAAAGCCGCCGTACCGATCATGGGAAAAGTTGCCGTTTCGTGCGGCGGGTAAGGGGCGGTGCCGGTGGTGATCTCTCGTAGAGTTTCCGCGTGGGATCTCTGCGCAATCCGATCGGGCCGCTCCCCTCCTCCATCTACTGGCGGCGGAGAGCCGTTGCGCTGGGCATTTTCGCGCTGCTCGCCCTCCTCGTGCTGTGGGTCCTCAACTGGGGCGACGGCAGCAGCCGCACCAACACCGAGGGCAAGGGCGCCGCGGGCCACGGCCCGGCCGACGCCATCACCCCGGGACCGTCCTCCACCGGCCCCGCCATCAGCCAAAAGCCGGGCGGCCGGGACGAGTCGGGCGGCGGCGGCTCAGGGTCGGGCTCCGAGGGATCCAAGGGCTCCGGCGACGCGGACTCCAAGGGATCCGGGGGCTCCGAGGGCTCCGGCAAGGGCCCGATCGGTACGGGCACCGGCGGCGCGCCCGTCGCGGCCGGTTCCGACCTGCCGAACTGCACCGGCGACGGCGCGGAGTTGACGCTGCGCAGCGTCAAGGACTCCTACCGCCCCGGTACGAAGCCCGAGTTCGAACTGACCGTCAAGAACACCGGCGGCGCCGACTGCAAGGTCGACCTCGGCGCGAAGGCCGCGGTGCTGACCATCACCGATCCCTCCGCCGACGACCCGGTCTGGGCCTCCGACGACTGCCCCAACGGCTCCGCCGCCGCCCTCATGAAGATCCCCGCGCACTCCACCGTCACCCGCACCGTCACCTGGGACCGCCGGGCGGGCGGCCCCGGGTGCGCCACCCCGAGCGCCGCCTCCGTACCCCCCGGCACGTACCGCGTCGAGGCCGCCGTCCCGGGCCTGTCCGCGGTCCACACGGAGTTCACGCTCGCCAAGGACTGAGGCCGGGACGAGGACGGAGGCCGGGCCACGGCCCGACGCCCTCCCGGCCGGACACCCTCCCGGCCGGACCGCCTCGGACCAGCATCTTCCGCTTGTTCCGCCCACAGAGGATCTGCTCAGAGCATGCGGCCCTGGCGGGGCGGGGCCGTGCGGGGCACAGTCTCCGCATGAAGCTGCTGATGCTGGGCGGAACGGAGTTCGTCGGCCGGTCGGTCGTCGAAGAGGCGCTGGCCCGGGGCTGGCAGGTGACGGTCTTTCATCGCGGGAACTCCGCGCCGCCTCCGGGTGTGGAGGTGCGGATCGGCGACCGGAGCGCCCCGGGCGGGCTCGCCGCCCTGGAGGACGGCACCTGGGACGCCGTCGTCGACACCTGGAAGGGCGCACCGGCCGCCGCCCGGGACGCCGCGCGGCTGCTGTCCGGCCGCGTCGGGCGCCATGTCTACGTCTCCTCCCGGTCGGTGCACCCGGTCCCGTCCGCCGCCGGACTCGACGAGAACGGCCCGGTGGTCGACGCCTCCCCCGACGACACCACCGCCGACGACTACGCACGGGCCAAGCGCGGCGCCGAGCTGGCGATCCAGGAAGCGTTCGGTGACCGCGCGGTACTGGCCCGCGCCGGGCTGGTCCTCGGCCCGTACGAGAACGTCGGGCGGCTGCCGTGGTGGCTGGGCCGCCTCGCCCGGGGCGGGCCGGTCCTCGCCCCCGGGCCGCGCGACCTGCCGCTCCAGTACATCGACGCCCGCGACCTCGCCCGCTGGTCGCTGGACGCGCTGCACGACGGGATACCCGGCGGCGCGTACAACCTGGTCAGCCCGACCGGCCACGCCACCATGGGCGAACTCCTCGACGCCTGTATACGGGTGACCGGCGCGGACGCCGAGTTGCGCTGGGCCGACCCGGAGGCGGTGACCGCCGCCGGGATCGAGCCGTGGACGGAGCTGCCGGTCTGGCTGCCGCCGGGCGAACTGCACGACACGCTGCACCGCGGCGACGTGACAAAGGCGCTGGCCACCGGCTTGCGGTGCCGTCCGGTGGCGGAGACGGTCGCCGACACCTGGGAGTGGCTGCGGTCGATCGGCGGCGCCGTCCCGGCGTACCCGGGGCGGCCCGCGCCGGGCCTGTCACCGGAGAAGGAGGCGGCCTTCTGGGCGGCGTGACGAGCAGCCACACCTGAGCACGGCGGGCCCGGGGCCTGGGCCCGTACGCCAAAGCCCCGGACCCACCCGCCTTCAGTGCCCCGCCCCGTCGTGGCAGGCGCAGGCACACACCTCGCGCCGCACCCCGGGCACGTCGCCCGGCTCCACCCGCTCCTTGTCGCACCACGGATGCCGTCCGACATGGCAGGCGGGCGAGAGATACGGCTTCGGGACGTACGGCCGTACGGTGCCCGCGCCGCCGCGCCGGACGACGCTCACGAGGTACGGCCGGACGGTGCTCATCACGTAGAGGTCGCGTTGCCCGCTCATCCGGCCGCCCCGCGCAGGACGGCGGTCAGCCGCCGTGCGGTGTCGAGGTTGCAGCGCCCCAACTCGATCAGGACGAGCGGGAGCGCGCTGCCGTACGACAACGGGTCGACGCCCAGCGACGGCAGGCCCACGCCCGCCGCCCTGAGCGCCCCGTCCAGCGCGCCGCACACGGCTTCGGCATCCTCGATCTGTTCCGTCCCCATGGATCACTCCTGTGATTTCGGTGTTCGAATGCCGGGACGCGCCACATCAACTACCGTGCGTATTCCGGGTGTTAAGAGAATGCACCCGCGTTGGAGCCCCCTTTCCGCATGTCGGAGTCCCTTCGGTCGCTCCAGAACAAATTTCCACATCTTCTTCGGGAGGTCGTTATGCCGCCCAGGCGCGCGGTCACAGGTCGAAGTCAGGAGCCACGTCAACGTTTTGCGGAAGAGCTGCGATTGCTGCGGCAGCAGAAAGGGGTGAGTCTTCGGGAACTGGGTGAAGCTCTGGGCTGGGATCCGTCCCTCTTCGGAAAAATGGAAGGGGGACAGACAATCGGCAGCCCCGAAGTTGTGGAAGCACTGGAGGTCTACTACGGAACGCCACCGGGCCTGCTGATCGCCATGTGGGAGATGGCGCTCGGCTCCTCGACGCAGTTCCGCGAGCAGTACCGGCGGTACATGACGGTGGAGGCCGAGGCCACGGGGATTCAGTGGTACTCGCCCAGCGTGATCCCGGGGCTTCTTCAGACGCGGGCGTACGCGCGGCGACTGCTGATGCTGGGCAGTCTGGCTCAAGGCGGCGCAGTGGAGCAGCAGGCCGATGCTCGGATGGACCGTCGCGAGGTGCTGTCCGGCAGTTTGGCGCCCCACTTCCGCGCGGTCATCGACGAGGCCGTGCTGCGGCGCCGCCTGCTGGACGACACGGAGTGGCGGGAGCAGCTGGCCCACCTCCTGGACATGGCTGAGCAGGACAACGTCGCCATTCAGGTGCTGCCGTTCGCCGCCGGTCCGTGCGAGTTGATAAACACGGACACCGCGCTCCTCCGGCTGCCGGAGGGCCGCACGGTGGCCTGGGTCGAGACCGGATTCGACGGGCAACTGGTGACCGACAACGGAGGAGTTGAGCGTCTGCAGTTCAGTTACGATCGGCTGCGCGACCACGCTCTTTCCCCGCGCGAGTCCGTCGAGTTCATTCAGCGTCTTCTGGAGGAAATCCCATGTCCGTCCACCGAGTCGAACTGAGCGCACTCCAGTGGCGTAAGTCCAGCTACAGCAACCAGGAGGGCGGGAACTGCATCGAGGTGTCGGACGACCTCCTCACCACCGTCAGCTGGCGTAAGTCGAGCTACAGCAACCAGGAGGGCGGCGCCTGCATCGAGGTCTCCGACGACCTCGCCGCGCTCGTCCCCGTCCGGGACAGCAAGGCTCCCGCTGGTCCGGCGCTCGTCTTCGGGGCGCCGGTGTGGGCCTCGTTCGTCGGGGCCGTGAAGAGCGGGACGCTGTCCGGGCGTTGAGGATCGGGCACGGAAGCGGGCGGCGGCGCGGCGGGCCGATCGCGGCCACGGCGGTGATCGTCGTGGCCGCCGTCTGGTGGCTGGCGTGGTCGTCCGCCGGGGCGGCGCCGCCCCGGGAGAGCCGGACGGCGGCGCTCGCCACCGCGGAACAGCAGGTCCGGACGGTGGCCGCCGACGCCCGTATCGGTATCAGCGGGCGGTACAACCCGGGCGCGTCCTACGAGCGGTGCGACCGGCGCGGCGTCCGGGCGCCCGCCGACAGCCCGTACACCCTGACGTACACCGCGTACGCGGACCTGCCCGACCGGTTCCACATCGCCGCACTGCGACGGCTGCGGGCGGCGCTGGAACGGCGCCACGACGTCGAGGTCACCGCGTACGAGGAACGGCCGCAGGTCCAGGAGGCCCAACTCGACGCCGTCGACCGGCCGCACCGCACCCACCTCGCCGTCGCCTCCGCCAAACCGCCGCACACGGTCCGGCTGGCCGTCGCCACGGAATGCTTCCGGCCACCGGAGGACGGGCGGTAACGGGACCGTGCCCCGGCCGTCCTCAGCCCTCGCCCGCCAGATGGGCGACCACGCGCGGCCTCGCCCACTCCATCACCCCGCACCACAAGTGAGTTGGTGGTGGCCGGGGCGGAATCTCCCGGGCCTCGCGCGACGACCGTGGCTACGGTGGCCCGATGACGGAATTCCACATACTGGACGAACACGCCGCCTGACAGCAGGACTTCGAGCGGCGGCTACGGGACGCGTACCTCGCCGCCGGTCTCGACCCGGAAGCGGCGGCGGCCCGGATCGGCAGCATCCGGGAGCGGGAGAAGGCCGCGGAGTGGACCGCCGCGGAGGTCATCCACGACGGGGCGCGGATCGGGTACGTCGCGAGGGGCATCACCGACGACCACGGCGCGCCCGCGGGCCGCATCGGCGACCTCTGGATCGACGCGGACCACGCCGATCAGGGGCATGAACAAGCCACCCTCGCCTGGGCCGAGGCATGGTGCGCCGCACGCGGCGTCACCTACGGCTTCAGCCTCCACGTCGACCCCGAGCACCGCGGCAAGAGGTACGGCCACGGCGCGATGGCGGCGGGCGAACGGGCCACGCGCGCCGCCGGGGACACGGCCCTGATGTTCACGGTGTGGGGCGGCAATGAGGTGGCGATGAATCTCTACGACAGCGCGGGATACCGGATTCTGGAAACCAACCGGTCGCGGCCTGGCGCCGACCGACTTCCCGGCCGAGCCCCCTCGGGAATCCCGTTGAACCTCCGCCGAATTTCCCGAAGTTGCGCCGCATTTACGGAGGGAACGTGACACCGTGGAGGGGTCGGTGCACCCCTTCCGAATTTCCGGAACGGATTCCCCGCCCCATTCGATCGAAATACTCAACGCCTTTCAAGATCACGTCGCTTGCGGGCCACCCGGGCGGCGGGCCGCCGATGCGGTGTGAACACTCCGTGGTGCAGCTCGACTTCAGCCGGCTGCGGCACGGCCATTCCCGCGGAGCAGGTCCCGATCAACACGAGCGGGAATCGAACATCGAGAATCCGTGCCCGATCCGCAGCTCAAGACCTAGGGTGTGCCGCATGACGCTGCAACTTGTTCAGTTGAACTTCAAGGCCCGGGACGACTCGGCGCTCGGCCAGTTCTGGGCGGAGGCGCTCGGCTGGGGTGTTTCCAGCGAAGGGCCCGGCGTCACCAACCTGGAACCCGTGGGCTTCGACTGGCCGGACCCGTCCGCCCTCTGCATCGACCTCGTCCGTGTCCCGGACCCGGAGACGGTGAAGTACCGCGTGCACTTGGAGCTCGCCACCACCTCCGACGCCCATCAGGCGGAGTGGGTCGCACGTCTGAAGGAGCTCGGGGCGACGCCCGCCGATGGGGGCCGGGGCGACGCGCCGTGGACGGTGCTGGCCGACCCGGAAGGCAACGTGTTCCGCGTCCTGGAACCCCGGGAGCTCTACCGGGACACCGGGCCGGTAGCCGCCGTGGTCGTCGACTGCGCCGACCCGTGGGCCATGGTCCGGTTCTGGGGCGAGGCGATCGACTGGACCGTCCACGAGCTGACCGACGAACGCGCCCTGCTGCGCTCCGTCAAGGGCGTCGGACCGTACCTGGAGTTCCGCCGCACGCCCGACGACGAGATCGTAGGGAACCGCGTCCATCTCGACGTGATGTCCGACCCCGTCGGGGATCAGGCGAGGGAGGTCGCCCGGCTCGAAGCCCTCGGCGCGACACGGGCCGACGTGGGCCAGGGTGACGTCTCCTGGGTCGTCCTGGCCGACCCGGCGGGCAACGAGTTCTGCGTCCTCGGCCGGGGCTGACGCGGAACTCCGTCCGCTCCCTCATGGCGGTGCACGTGTGGGGCCCCCGCCACCCGGCGAGGGCCCCACACCTACGGGATCCGCGTACGGGATCCCGTACGCGGATCCGCTACCTCACCCCAGCTTGCTCACATCGCGCACCGCACCCTTGTCCGCGCTGGTGGCCATCGCGGCGTACGCGCGCAGCGCCTGGGAGACCTTGCGGTCGCGCTGCTTCGGGGCGTAGACGCCGTCGAGCGCCAAGCGGCGGGACTCCAGCTCCGTGTCGGGGACGAGGAGTTCGATGGAGCGGTTCGGGATGTCGATGCGGATGCAGTCGCCGTTCTCGACAAGGGCGATGGTGCCGCCGGACGCCGCCTCCGGTGAGGCGTGGCCGATGGAGAGGCCCGAGGTGCCGCCGGAGAACCGGCCGTCGGTGATGAGGGCGCACGCCTTGCCCAGACCGCGGCCCTTGAGGAACGACGTCGGGTACAGCATCTCCTGCATACCGGGGCCACCCTTGGGGCCCTCGTAGCGGATGACGACGACGTCACCCTCCTTGACCTGCTTCTTCAGGATCGCGTCGACCGCCGCTTCCTGCGATTCGCAGACGACGGCGGGGCCCTCGAACGTCCAGATCGACTCGTCGACACCGGCGGTCTTCACGACGCAGCCGTCCACGGCGAGGTTGCCGTAGAGGATCGCGAGGCCGCCCTCGGTGGAGTAGGCGTGCTCGATGTCGCGGATGCAGCCGCCCGCCGCGTCGGTGTCCAGCGACTCCCACCGCTCCGACTGCGAGAACGCCTTCGCCGAGCGGACGCAGCCGGGCGCCGCATGGAACAGCTCCGTCGCCTCCGCGGACGGGGAGCCGCCGCGGATGTCCCAGTTCTTCAACCAGTCGGCGAGCGAGGGGGAGTGGACGGTGTGGACGTCCTCGTTGAGCAGCCCGGCGCGGTACAGCTCGCCGAGGATGGCGGGGATGCCGCCCGCGCGGTGCACGTCCTCCATGTAGTACGCGCCGTTCGGGGCGACCTTCGACAGGCACGGCAGCTGCCGCGACAGCTCGTCGATCTTCTTCATGTCGAAGTCGAGCTCGGCCTCCTGCGCGGCGGCCAGCAGATGCAGGATCGTGTTGGTCGAGCCACCCATGGCGATGTCGAGGGCGACGGCGTTCTCGAACGCGGCGCGGGAGCCGACCGACCGCGGCAGGACGGTGGTGTCGTCCTGCTCGTAGTGGCGCTTGGTGATCTCGACGACGGTGCGTCCGGCGTTCTCGTACAGCGCCCTGCGGGCGGTGTGGGTGGCGAGGACGGAGCCGTTGCCGGGGAGCGCCAGGCCGATCGCCTCGGCCAGGCAGTTCATGGAGTTGGCGGTGAACATGCCGGAACAGGAACCGCAGGTCGGGCAGGCGTTCTGCTCGATGCGGAGGATGTCCTCGTCGGAAACGTTCTCGTTGACCGCCTCGGAGATGGCGTTGACGAGGTCGAGCTTGCGGACCGTGCCGTCGACCAGCGTCGCCTGACCGGCCTCCATCGGGCCGCCGGAGACGAAGACGGTGGGGATGTTGAGGCGCATCGCGGCCATCAGCATGCCCGGGGTGATCTTGTCGCAGTTGGAGATGCAGATCAGCGCGTCCGCGCAGTGCGCCTCGACCATGTACTCGACGGAGTCGGCGATCAGATCGCGGGACGGCAGGCTGTAGAGCATGCCGCCGTGGCCCATGGCGATGCCGTCATCGACGGCGATGGTGTTGAACTCCCGGGCGATGCCGCCCGCCGCGTGGATCGCCTCGGAGACGATGCGGCCCACCGGCTGGAGGTGGGTGTGGCCCGGTACGAACTCCGTGAAGCTGTTGGCGACGGCGATGATCGGCTTGCCGAAGTCCTCGCGCGCCACGCCGCTGGCCTGCATAAGGGCTCGGGCGCCGGCCATGTTGCGGCCATGGGTAACGGTGCGGGACCTCAGCTCGGGCACGATGGTCACTCCCTCGGGATTCGTCTCGGACGACCGCCGCTGCGGCACCGGAAGGGGACAGGCACCCCGCCGCGTACCGGCGGCGTCCTACATCAGCCGTCCTGTATCAGCTCATCCCGAGACTACGCTGCCGATCCGCGATCCGGACAAGTCCTCCGCATGGTGAGACGGGTGACCGGAGTGCGGACGGGGCCGGGGGGGGCGTCCCTACCGCTTCGGCACCCCGGGAAGTGCCGCCCCTATCGCTTCGGCGACGCCAGATGGAGGCGGGTGAAGGCCAGCGCCTCCGCGAGATCCGCCTCGCGCTCCGCCGCGGACATCGCGCGGCGGGTGTTGACCTCGACGACGACATGGCCGTCGAAACCGGTCACCGCCAGCTGTTCCAGCAGCTCCCCGCACGGCTGGGAGCCGCGCCCCGGCACCAGATGTTCGTCCTTGTTGGAGCCGTTGCCGTCGGCGAGATGGAGGTGCGCCAGCCGGTCGCCCATCCGCCCCACCATCTCCAGCGCCTCGCTGCGCGACGTCGCGGTGTGCGAGAGGTCGATCGTGAAGTGGCGGTAGTCGTCGTTGGTCGGGTCCCAGTCCGGCGCGTACGCCAGCATCTCGCGGTCGCGGTAGCGCCACGGATACATGTTCTCGACCGCGAACCGGACGTCCGTCTCGTGCTCCATCCGCCACACGCCGCGCACGAACTCCCGCGCGTACGACCGCTGCCAGCGAAACGGCGGATGGACGACGACGGTGGAGGCGCCCAGCTTCTCCGCGGCGTTCTTCGCCCGCTGGAGCTTGACCCACGGGTCGGTCGACCACACCCGCTGCGTGATCAGCAGGCATGGCGCGTGCACCGCCAGGACCGGCACGCCGTGGTAGTCCGACAGCCGCCGCAGCGCCTCGATGTCCTGGCTGACCGGGTCGGTCCACACCATGACCTCGACGCCGTCGTACCCCAGGCGCGCGGCGATCTCGAACGCCGTCGCCGTCGACTCCGGGTAGACCGAGGCCGTGGACAGCGCGACCTTCGCATCGGGGATGCGCACCACTGGCTCTGTCACGAGGAACAGCGTACGGGCCGCACCGCTCAGGGCGCGGGCAGGTGATCGAGCCGCCGCAGGATCACGCCCTCACGCAGCGCCCACGGGCCGATCTCCAGCGCATCCACCCCGAACAGGTCCATCGCCGCCTCCGCCACCAGCGCCCCCGCCAGCAGCTGCCGCGAACGTCCCTCGGAGACACCGGGCAGCGCGGCCCGCTGCTGCGCCGTCATCCCGGCCAGCTTCGGCACCCACTCCTCCACCTTCTTGCGCTCCAGCTCCCGCTGGACGTACAGCCCGTCGGAGGAGCGGGCGGCGCCGGTGATCCGGGCCAGCTGCCGGAAGGTCTTCGACGTCCCGACGACGTGATCGGGGGCGCCGAAGCGGGTGAAGTCGCTCACCACCTTCGCGATATCGGCCCGCACCCGGCGGCGCAGCGCCCGTACGTCGTCCGTGCCGGGCGGATCGCCGGGCAGTGCGCCGCTGGTCAGACGGCCCGCGCCGAGCGGCAGCGACGCCGCCGCGTCCGGCTCCTCGTCCAGCCCGTACGCGATCTCCAGGGAGCCGCCGCCGATGTCCAGGAGCAGCAGCCGCCCGGCCGACCAGCCGAACCAGCGGCGGGCGGCGAGGAAGGTCAGGCGCGCCTCGTCCTCACCGGACAGCACCTGAAGCGCGACGCCGGTCTCCTCGGCGACGCGGCGCAGCACCTCCTCGCTGTTGGTGGCCTCGCGGATCGCGGAGGTCGCGAACGGCAGCACGTCCTCGACACCCTTGTCCTCGGCCACCTCCCCGGCCTCCCGGACCGTCGTGATCAGCCGCGCCACGCCCGCGTCGCTTATCGCGCCGTCCGCGTCGAGCAGTTCGGCGAGCCGCAGCTCCGCCTTGTGCGAGTAGGCGGGCAGCGGGCGTGCGCCCGGGTGCGCGTCGACCACCAGGAGATGGACCGTATTCGAACCCACATCGAGGACACCGAGTCTCATACGGGGAAACCTACTGCCCGCGCCCGGGCCCGGAGGGGACCGGGCGCGGGTGTGGGGGCGCTCGGCGGTGGTGCGCGCGCCCCTGGGGTCCGGTCCGGCGGCGACTCGCGAGGCCGGCGGGCCCGTACGCTGGAGTCGTGGCTAAGACGAACAAGGCGAAGCGTGGGAAAACCGTAGAGAAGGGCGCAAAGCGCCAGGCCGGCGCGGCGGGCGCCACGGCCGACGAGGTCGGCCTCGACTTCGCCCGCGCCTGGGTCACCTTCCCGGACCCGGCCGACGACGAGCAGCTCTTCCGCTGCGACCTGACCTGGCTGACCTCCCGCTGGACGTGCATCTTCGGCAGCGGCTGCCAGGGCATCCAGGCGGGCCGCGCCGACGACGGCTGCTGCACGCTCGGCGCGCACTTCTCCGACGAGGAGGACGAAGAGCGGGTCGCCAGGCACGTGGCACGGCTCACCCCCGAGCTGTGGCAGTTCCACGACGTCGGCACGGAGAGCGGCTGGACCGAGGAGGACGAGGACGGCGACCGGCAGACCCGCCGCTGGCAGGGTTCCTGCATTTTCCAGAACCGCCCCGGCTTCGCGGCGGGCGCCGGGTGCTCCCTGCACCTGCTGGCGCTGCGCGAGGGCCGCGAGCCCCTGGAGACCAAGCCGGACGTCTGCTGGCAGCTCCCGGTGCGCCGCACCTACGACTGGATCGATCGGCCCGACGACACCCAGATCCTCCAGGTGACGATCGGCGAGTACGACCGCCGCGGCTGGGGCCCCGGCGGCCACGACCTGCACTGGTGGTGCACCTCCGCCACCTCCGCCCACGGCGCCGGCGACCCGGTCTACGTCTCGTACGAACCGGAACTCACCGAACTGATGGGCAAGGAGGGCTACGCCAAGCTCGCCGAACTCTGCGAGGAACGCCTGGCCGCCACCCTCCCGCTGGCCCCGCACCCGGCGGACCCGGCGAGCCCCCCGAAGTCCGCCCGCTCCGGGAAGGCCGTGAAGCTGGAGGTGCCGGAGGGGGGCGGGGCCTAGAGAGTGCGCAAAGTCCCGTCGTCCGCCCGGAGGACGTCGCGAGCCAGGGCGGGACTTCGGGCGCGCCTTCGGGCGCGTTCCTCGCGCGTGCCTGGGGCTATCCGGGGAGGGTGCCGAGGTCGGCGCCGGTCACGTCACCACTTGCGTCCCACAACCGCGTCGCGGTCACGGTGTCGGCCAAGTGGCTCCACACCGGTTCCCGCCGGGGCTTGCCGCGCAGGCCGAAGACGCGCGGGCCCCATAGTTGTCCTCCGCGCACATTCGGGTCGAGCACCGCCCGGACCGCGGGCCATGCGCCGGCGTGTTTGCCCTGGACGAGGAGGGCGGCTGGTGCCCCGCAGAGCCGCGCACCCGCGGTCCGCGCATGGACCGCCGGCCGTGACGGGGTGAGAGAGTCCAGTGCGCCGCCGGGATGGACCACCACGCTCGCCACCGTGCTGCGGGCGGCGCGCAGACGGCGGTCGAGTTCGAGGCCGAAGTACATCTGCGCCAGCTTGGAGCGTCCGTAGGTGCGCTGGGGCCGGTAGTCCTTCCGGGACTGCAGGTCGTCCAGGTCGAGTCGCTCGGACTTCGCTGCGAAGCTGCCCATGGTCACGACGCGGGCCGCCGGTGCGGCCGCCAGCAACGGCATCAGCCAGTACGTCAGCGCGAAGTGCCCGAGGTGGTTCGTGCCGAACATGAGCTCGTGACCGTCCGCGGTCTCCTTGCGCGGCAGGTCGTCGAGCGCGACGCCGGCGTTGTGGACCACCGCGTCGAGGTATTCCACCCCCAGTGATTCCACTGCTGTTCTGAGCGACGCGAGGTCGGCGAGGTCCAGCCGTACGGCCCGCACCCGCGCACCAGGCACACGCGAGCGGATCGAGGCCGTGGCGGCTTCGGCTCTCGCGGGATTCCGGCTGCCCAGCACGACAGCGGCCCCGGTTCCGGACAACTGCTCCGCGACGAAGTAGCCGATACCCGCGTTGCCGCCGGTGACCAGGAAAATGCTGTCCTCGGCACGCGGTAGCCGTTGAACATCCCAGGGCAGGGCGGACGTGGAGGGCTTGGACGACATGGCGGCGGTGCTCCCTTGCAGTGGAAGGCGGCTGTGGCTGCTCCGCGGGGCAACTCGACCTCCACGGTTCCAGCGGCCACCGACACATCGCCTACAGATCAACGACAGCCCTGCCTGCCGACAGCCCTGCCGTCGCGATGCCGACCCATCGGTTGCCGCTGAGCGTCGCAGTGGCCAACTGGAGCCCTCAAAGACCAACTGAGACGCTCAGCCACACCAGCCCTCTCGTGATCTCAGCTCGGAACGCGCCCAGGGCGGGCCGGGTTCGGCGAAGTCGCTGGAAGGCTGAGGGAGTTCGAGGGCCGGGGGGGGGCTTCCCACCCGTTGACCGTGGGTTCCGCCCGGCCGCCGCAGTGTTCCGCCTGCTCGCTGCGACGTTCCGCCCGCCGCTGCGGCGTTCCGCCGGGCCCGTTCCGGCCTCCCACCTGCCCGTTCCGGCGTTCCACCCGCCCGCTGCGGCGTCCCGCCCGTCCCGTTCCGGCGTCCCGCGTCGCCCCTCAGCGCACCGTGGCCACCGGCGTCGACGAATCCGTAGGCGTCGGCCCCGTAGGTGTGGGATCCGGCGACGACGGGGCGGGGGGCAACGGGCCGGTCGGCCGGGGCGACGGTGTGGCCGGGCGGGTCGGCATGGGTGCCGGGCCCGCGGGGTGCCGCCCGCCCGTGCCCGGGGAACCGGCGCCCCGGCCCTCCAACAGGACCGCGGTGGCGCCCGGCCCGATGACGATGCGGGCCCGCCAGGGCCCGTCCGGCTCCCGGTCGTGGTCGACGTGGACGGTCACCGCCGTGGTCTGTCCCGGCCGCAGCTCCCCGGCCGTCCGGCTGAGCTGGAGCCACGGGGCGCCGGGCGCCGCCGTCCAGCGCACCGGGGTGCCGCCGGACGCGCTGAGCGTGATGACGGTCGTCGCGCCGCGCGGCTGCGCCGTCACCGTCAGCCGCCCGGGACCGGTGGACAGGCGCGACCATGCGCTGTCCGCGGCGGTCACCCGCGCCGCCACGTCCCCCGGCCCCTCGGACGCCGACGGCGAGGAGCGCGGCGTCGTCCCGGCGTTGCCCGCATTCTCGTACGGGCGGCCGTCCAGCCGCCCGCTGTCCGATTCGATGGCCGTCACCGGGGGCGCGCTCTCCGCCGCACCCGGTGCGGGCGCCCCGTGGTACGCCGCCCACAGGGCCAGCACCGGGGCAGCCAGCACGGTGGCGACGATCGTCGTCGTCATCGCGCGGCTGCGCAGCCGCATCCGGCGGGCCACCAGATCCGTCGGGCGGACCGGGAAGCCCCGGCGGTCGTAGCGTGGAGAACCGTTTGCCCCACCGCTGCGGCCCGCCCGGCGCACCCTGCTCGGCACGCCCGAACCGGCCACCCCCTCGGCCCGCCCGGACCGCGCCCGCCGGGCCGCCGCCAGCGCCCCGAACACCGCCTCCCGGGGCGCCGCGACCAGCGGCAGCGTCCCCCGGGCCGCCGGTGCGGTGCCCGGCCAGGGACCGGCGGCCGTCGCGCACTCCGCGGTGCCGCGGCACTCGGCGCAGTCGTCGACGTGCCGCACCAGCTCCCGCCGCAGCACCGCGCCCAGCAGCATCGGGGCGCCCCCGGCCAGCCGCGCCACATCCGGGCAGTGGCCGCGCTCGACGACGGCCAGCGCGGCACGGGTCCGCTCGACCTCGCAGGACGCGGTGGCCAGCAGTGCCCGGGTGGCGACCGGGTCGGTGCCGAGCACCGCGGCCACCTCCGCCGCGGGCAGCCGGTGGCGGACCGACAGCTCCAGGGCCTCGCGCTGCTCCGGCGTCATCCCGGCCGCCTCGGGCCACGCCAGCCTGGCCAGCTCGCGCCGCCCGGCCTCCGGGTCCGCCGCCGGATCCGGCGCGCCGGGATCGGCCAGCCGCCGCAGGCACGCCCAGCGGGCGAGGGCGTAGAGCCAGGGGCGGTACAGGCCCGGATCGCCGGGGCGTCTGCCGTGCTGCCGCTCGGCGAGCGCCAGCGTCTCGCCGAGCACCGCGGCCGCCGCATCGTGCGCGCACAGCACGGACAGGCAGTACGTGAACAACCCGTCCAGATACGGCTCGTAGCCCGCGGCCCGGACGGCGTGCCCCGGACGGCCGGGGATACCGGGGCGCGCGGCATGCGGCTGCGTGCCTGCGGCGCCCGGAGGGCCCGAAGGAGGGGCCAGGACGGGCCAGGCGACACGGACCGACCGCTCGGGGCGGACGGCCTGCTCGGGACGGTCGGACGGCACCGGTCGGCCGGGGTGCTGCGGCCTGCTCCGATGCGAAGCGCCGCTGCGCGACCGGTGTGCGCCGGTGGTGTGCGTGGGGTGCTCGGGCCTGCTCATCACCCCGGCGACGGTAGGGCGATGATCCAGCGGCACTCGCCGTCTGGCCGCTCATTCAACCCTAACGAGTGAGCGTCTCACTCAAAAGGGGACATGAACCACCCGTTCCGCCCAAGCCTCCCGAACGCGACGGGGTGGGGCGCACGGCCCCGGGCCCTACGGCGGGGCGGGCGGCGCGATGGCAGGCCCGGCGCCGCAGCGGTCCGGCGAGCGGTGCGACGGCGGCCCGACCCGGCGTCCGTGGCGCCTCGGTGGATGCGCCGCCGCCCTCCGTCGGCCCCGCTGTCACACCCCGCCGTTACGGTGACGTCATGGCAACCCGTAAAACGTCGGCCAAGGAGCGCCCCTCCTACCGTTGCACCGAGTGCGGCTGGACCACCGTGAAGTGGCTCGGGCGCTGTCCCGAATGTCAGGCGTGGGGCACGGTCGAGGAGACCGGCGGCGCCGGGGCGGTCCGCACCACCGCGCCCGGCCGGGTCACCACCGCCGCCGTCCCCATCGGCCAGGTCGACGGCCGCCGGGCCACCGCCCGCTCCAGCGGCGTGCCCGAGCTGGACCGCGTGCTCGGCGGCGGCCTCGTCCCGGGTGCCGTCGTGCTGCTCGCCGGGGAGCCCGGCGTCGGCAAGTCCACCCTCCTGCTCGACGTCGCCGCCAAGGCCGCGTCCGACGCGCACCGCACCCTCTACGTCACCGGCGAGGAGTCCGCGAGCCAGGTACGGCTGCGCGCCGACCGCATCGGCGCGCTCAGCGAAGACCTCTATCTGGCCGCCGAGACCGACCTCTCCGCCGTCCTCGGCCACCTCGACGACGTCAAGCCGTCGCTGCTGGTCCTCGACTCCGTGCAGACCGTCGCCTCCCCGGAGATCGACGGCGCCCCCGGCGGCATGGCGCAGGTCCGCGAGGTCGCCGGGGCCCTCATCCGCGCGTCCAAGGAGCGCGGGATGGCCACGCTCCTCGTCGGCCATGTCACCAAGGACGGCGCCATCGCGGGCCCCCGCCTGCTGGAGCATCTCGTCGATGTGGTCCTGCAGTTCGAGGGCGACCGGCACGCCCGGCTGCGGCTGGTCCGCGGCGTCAAGAACCGCTACGGCACCACCGACGAGGTCGGCTGCTTCGAGCTGCACGACGAAGGCATCACCGGCCTCGCCGACCCCTCGGGCCTCTTCCTGACCCGCCGCGCCGAGCCGGTACCCGGCACCTGTCTGACCGTCACCCTGGAGGGCCGCCGCCCGCTCGTCGCCGAAGTCCAGGCGCTCACCGTCGACTCGCAGATCCCCTCGCCGCGCCGGACCACCTCCGGCCTGGAGACCTCCCGCGTCTCGATGATGCTCGCCGTCCTGGAACAGCGCGGCCGGATCAGCGCCCTGGGCAAGCGCGACATCTACAGCGCCACCGTCGGCGGCGTGAAGCTCACCGAGCCCGCCGCCGACCTCGCGGTGGCGCTCGCCCTGGCCAGCGCCGCGAGCGATACCCCGCTGCCCAAGAACCTCGTCGCCATCGGCGAGGTCGGGCTCGCCGGGGAGGTCCGGCGCGTCACCGGCGTCCAACGGCGGCTCGCCGAGGCCGCGCGGCTCGGCTTCACCCACGCGCTGGTGCCGTCCGATCCGGGCAAGATCCCCGACGGTATGCGGGTGCTGGAGGTCGCCGACATCGGCGAGGCGCTGCGGGTGCTGCCCAAGCGACCCCGGCGAGCGGCCCCGCAGGAGGAAGAGGTCCGCCGGTAGACTCTGCCCCGGTCCCGCCCGCCCCACCGCGGTCCTGCCGCCGGGACACGTACGCTCCCTGGTACGCCGCAGGACACCACGGCAGGGGCCGGGCGGCTGCGGACCGACAGACCTTGCGACGGAGGAGTGCAGTGGCAGCCAACGACCGGGCATCGTCTCCCGGAAGGTCCGGCGGGGGTTCCGGCACCGACGCCCTGATGCGCGCCTCGCTGAGCGCGGTCGCCCCCGGTACGGCCCTGCGTGACGGACTCGAACGCATCCTGCGCGGCAACACCGGCGGACTGATCGTCCTCGGCTTCGACAAGACCGTCGAGTCGATGTGCACCGGCGGGTTCGTGCTGGACGTCGAGTTCACCGCCACCCGCCTGCGCGAACTGTGCAAGCTGGACGGCGCGCTCGTGCTCGACAAGGACATCAGCAAGATCCTGCGCGCCGGGGTGCAGCTGGTGCCGGACGCCTCCATCCCCACCGAGGAGACCGGCACCCGCCACCGCACCGCGCAGCGCGTCTCCATCCAGGCGGGATTCCCGGTCGTCTCGGTGAGCCAGTCGATGCGGCTGATCGCCCTGTATGTCGACGGGGAGCGGCGCGTCCTGGAGGAGTCGGCGGCGATCCTCTCCCGCGCCAACCAGGCGCTGGCGACGCTGGAGCGGTACAAGCTCCGCCTCGACGAGGTCGCCGGTACTCTCTCCGCCCTGGAGATCGAGGACCTGGTGACGGTCCGGGACGTCTCCGCCGTCGCGCAGCGCCTGGAGATGGTCCGTCGCATCGCCACCGAGATCGCCGAGTACGTCGTCGAACTCGGCACCGACGGCCGCCTGCTGACGCTCCAGCTGGACGAGCTGATCGCCGGTGTCGAGCCCGAGCGCGAGCTGGTCGCCCGCGACTACGTCCCCGAGCCGACCGCCAAGCGCTCCCGCACCGTCCCCGAGGCGCTGGCGGAGCTGGACGCGCTCACCCACACCGAACTGCTGGAACTGCCGACCGTCGCCCGCGCGTTGGGCTACAGCGGCTCGCCGGAGACGCTGGACTCCGCCGTCTCGCCGCGCGGCTTCCGGCTGCTGGCGAAGGTGCCGCGGCTTCCCGGCGCGGTCATCGACCGTCTCGTCGACCACTTCGGCGGCCTCCAGAAGCTGCTGGCCGCCAGCGTCGACGACCTCCAGGCGGTGGACGGCGTCGGCGAGGCCCGCGCCCGCTCGGTCCGCGAGGGCCTGTCCCGCCTCGCCGAGTCGTCCATCCTCGAACGGTACGTCTGACGGAGGCAGGACCGGGGGCGTTGACGTACGGGCGTGCCGTACGGGCCCCGGGCTTCCGCGGGCACGGCCCGGCGCGGGGTGCGCCGGGCCGTTTCCGTGTACGGGCTCCGCGCCCGCCGGGCCAGGGGAAGGACGTCGCCGGGCGCGGAGGCCTGGGGAGCGCATCGGCTCAGAAGGAGAGGGCGACGCTGGGGTCGGTCTGCCAGTAGGTGACGAACGCGTTGTCGTCAACCTTGGTGCCGTCCGGCAGGGCGAGGCTGACGCTGTGACCGGCGTCGGGCTCGTTCTCGTCCCTGCCCTGGAAGTGAATCTCCAGGTTCCGGGCGTCGCGCAGGTGGGTGTCGTCGCCCGGCTCACCCGTCAGACCGACACCGGCGTACGCCGACTCACCGGGCTCGACGCTGACGACGGCCTGCGGCTTGGAGTCGTCCAGCACGCGGGTGGCGGCCTGGTCCTCGTCGAAGCGGAGCATGGGGGCGACGAACGCCTCGCAGCGCTTGCTGCCGGTGTTGGTGATCTTGATAAGCAGGTGGTTGATCGGGCGGGGCGCCTGCGAGACCTCGGCCTTCACGGTGGCGCCGGTGCAGGGGGCGGTCGCCTGGGCGTCGTCGCCGTCGGCGTGGTTCTTACCGGCGTCGTCGCCGCGCTCGGTGGAGGCGCGTGCCTCACCCTTACCGCCGCTCTGACCGCCCTTGACGTCGGCGGTGCTCTTCCCCTGCTCCTCCGACGCGGAGGGCACGGACTTGAGGGCGTCGTCCTTACCGTCCGCAGGTCCGCAGGCGGTCAGGGAGAGGGCAGCAAGGGCGGTGACGGCGAAGAGGGCGGGCTTGCGGACACGGCGAAGAGCAGACATGACGAACCTCAGGTACGTGGTGGAAGTGGATGACCGCGGTGGCTGAGAACCTCAACGCCGCGGCGTGGTCACTACATTCACCGTTCCCCTCCCCACCCCGCAAGGATGTGGGGCTCCTTCGGGACGCCGGAATGATTCCACCCCGTCTGGCCTGCGGAGTTGTCCACAGCCTGGAACGCTTGCCTGGAACGCGTGGAATAGTTGAGGCATGACGAAGGACGAGGGGGAGGGCTCCTTCGCGGCCATGCTGCGGGAGTTGAAGGGACGCACGGGACAGAGCTACGGCACGCTGGCGAAGCGTCTGCACGTGAGCACGTCAACGCTGCACCGCTACTGCAACGGCGACGCGGTACCCGCCGAGTTCGCATCCGTCGAACGCCTCGGGCGGCTCTGCGGCGCGGACTCGGACGAACTGGTCGAGCTGCACCGGCGATGGATCCTGGCGTCGGCCACCCGGGGCGGGAAGAAACGCCCGGCGGGGGCAGCCCGGGAGGAGGCACCGGAGCCGGAGACGGATGCGGTGCCCGCACCGGGTTCGGCCTCCGCACCGGGTTCGGCCTCCGCACCGGAGCCAAGCGGTCCGAAGCCGGATGCCGAGCCGGGGCCGACGCCTGATCCGGAGCCGACGCCGGAGTTGACGTCCGAGCCGGCGCCGGGTGGCGCGGCGGGGCGGATGCCGGAGTGGGCGCGGGGCGCGGGGATGGCGGCCGTGGGCGGGGAGCGGCCCGGACCGGCTCCGGTCGATACGGCTCCGGGCCCGGGGGTGCGCCCGGACGGAAGGGCGGCCCGGAACGCGGCCCATCCCGTTCCGGCGGAGCCTCCGCGCTCGGCCGACCGCGCGGACGAGGAGGCGGCCGAGAACGCGGCCTTCACCGTTCCGCCGAAGGCATCCCGGAAGCGGCGCTCGCTGCTGATCACCTCCGCGGTGGCCGTCGTCGCCGCGCTCGCGGTCACCGTCGCGTACGGCGTCTCGGGGGACGACGCCGCCCACCGCGTCACCACCGCCCACGACGGGGACGCGCAGAACGGCGAGCGCGACGCGCCGGCCGACGGCACCCCGTCGGCGACCGCGAAGGAGAAGGGGAAGCCGGAGAAGGGGGACGGGAAGGAGAAGGACGGGAAGAAGGACGCGTCCGCCCCACCCGGCAAGGGCGGCCAGGGCCCGTCCGGCGCCCCCTCCGCCTCCACCGGATCCGGCAGTGGTCACTCCGGGGGCAGTGTGCCGCTGTCGGCGAACGTCCGCCCGTACGTCTGGGGGGACGACCTGCCCTGCTTCCAGACCTTTCTCATCAACCGGCCCCCGGAGAACATGCCCGGCACCCCGCAGACCGGGGACACCGTCGGCTGGGCCCGCAGCCTCGGCGGCGTCGACGCGGAGCATTCGCGCATCGGCGTGGTGGTCCGTGGCACGGAGAAGGAACCGGTGGTGCTGGAGGCGCTGCGCGTCCAGGTCGTGGGCCGGGGCCCGGCGTTGGGCTGGCAGCACTACAACCCGTCGGGCGGCTGCGGCGGCGGGCTGACCCCGTCGTCGTACTCCATCGCCCTCGACAACACCAGCCCCGTCGTCAAGGCGGTACCCGGTGAGCAGGCGGGGAAGACGATCCCCGCCAAGCCGTTCCCGCGCACCGTCAGCGCCACCGAGCCGGAGGCGCTGGCCATCCGGGCGGACGCTGTCTCCTGCGACTGCAGTTGGTACCTGGAGCTGGACTGGAGCAGCGGCAAACGCAGCGGCACCCTCCCCATCGACGACGGCGGCCGCCCGTTCCGCACCAGCGGCGCCGCCAGCCGCACGACCTACACATACGGCGGCGACCCCGCCAAGTGGTGGGGCGACGGCTGACCCGCCACCCGCCGGGCGGCGCGCCCTGGAACGTTGGCCATGGAACGCAGGAATCGGGCCGGACCGTTGGCCATGGAACGGCCGTAGGCCCTGGAACATTGGCCACGGAATGCACGAAGCGGCCCCCGCCGGAGCGGGGGCCGCTGGTCGTATGTGCGGGTCAGGCCGGTCAGACCGGTTCGGCGACGGGCGCCGGGGCGATCTCGTCCTTCTCGGCGGCGGGGCTGACCGGACCGCCGCGCAGCGGGATCTCCTTGAGGAACCACGCCGCGACGAAACCGATGATGCTGACCATCGCGCCCCACAGGAACACATGGTGCGTACCGGTCGAGACCGCGTGCAGATACGCGTCCTTCACCATCGGCGGCAGCTGCGCCAGGCCCTTCGGGTCCAGCTGCGCGGCACCGCCGGACGGCAGCTTGCCGCCCGCCGCGCCGAGCCGCTCGCTCATCGTGTCCTTCACCTGCTGGGTGAAGACCGCACCGAAGATCGCGACACCGAAGGAACCACCGATCGTCCGGAAGAGCGTGGCGGACGACGAGCCGACGCCCATGTCCTTCATCTCCACGCTGTTCTGCGCGATCAGCATCGTCGTCTGCATCAGAAAGCCCATACCGGCGCCGAGCACCGCCATGTAGAGACCCGAGGTGAAGCGGGTGGTGCCGACGTCCATCAGGGACAGCAGCGCCAGACCGACGGTGATCAGCCCGCCGCCGATCACCACGAAGACCTTGTACTTACCGGTCGTGGTGGTGACCCGGCCCGCGAACAGCGACACCGCCATCATCGCCAGCAGCATCGGCAGGAGCAGCAGCCCGGAGTTGGTGGCCGAGGCGCCCTGCACCGTCTGCTGGAACAGCGGCAGGAAGGTCATCGACCCGAACATCACGAAGCCGACGAGGAAACCGATCAGCGTGACCAGCGAGAAGTTGCCGTTCCGGAAGATGTGCAGCGGCAGCACCGGCTCCGCGACCTTCCGCTCCACCAGCACGAACAGCACGAGCGCGACGACCGCGCCCGCGCCCAGCCCGATGATCTGCGGCGACGCCCAGTCGTACTCGGTCCCGCCCCACGTCGTCATCAGCACCAGCGCGGTGATGCCGACGGTGAGCAGCACGGCACCGATGTAGTCGATCCGCGTCTGCGCCCGCTTCTTCGGCAGATGCAGCACCGCGGTGACCATGGCGAGGGCCACGGCGCCGAGCGGCAGGTTGATGTAGAAGCTCCAGCGCCAGCCGAGGTGGTCGGTGATGGTGCCGCCGACCAGCGGCCCGCCGATCATGGCGATGGCCATGACACCGGCCATCATGCCCTGGTACTTACCGCGCTCCCGCGGCGGAATCAGATCACCGATGATCGCCATGACGCCGACCATCAGACCGCCGGCACCCAGCCCCTGCACGGCACGGAAGCCGATGAGCTGACCCATGTCCTGGGCCGCGCCGGAGAGCGCCGAGCCGATCAGGAAGAGCACGATGGACGACAGGAACACGCCCTTGCGTCCGTACATGTCGCCGAGCTTGCCCCAGATCGGGGTGGACGCGGCGGTGGCGAGCGTATAGGCGGTGACCACCCAGGACAGGTGCTCAAGACCGCCCAGTTCGCCGACGATCGTGGGCATCGCGGTGCCGACGATCATGTTGTCGAGCATCGCGAGCAGCATCGCGATCATCAGCGCGAAGAGCACCACGCGCACGCTGGCGGGCTGCTTGCCCGCCGTCTGCTCCTGCTGGTCCCCCTGCGCCGGTTCTGCCTTGTCGGCCGTTGCCATGCCGTCCCCCGTCGGGGTCGCTCTCCGCGACATCCCCATCACTCTCACTTACTCCCACTTACTTGCCGCCCGGCTAGTTCAGTACAGTGAGGAAAGGTAAGACGTCACTAGCCGGTCGTCAAGTAAGTTTCTTTCTTGGCCCGCCCGGAGCACCACACCGAGGACGCAGGAGAGCACCATGGGCACAGGTCAGGCGCGCAGGGGCAACACTCGCCGACGCATCCAGGACGCCGCACTGGAACTGTTCTCCGCGCACGGCTACGAGAAGACCTCACTCCGCGAGATCGCCGAGCGGCTGGACGTCACCAAGGCGGCGCTCTACTACCACTTCAAGACCAAGGAAGACATCGTCATCGGGCTCTTCGAGGACGCGGCGCAGCCGATCGACGAGCTCCTCGCCTGGGGGCGGGCGCAGCCGCGCACCACGGAGACCAGGACCGAGCTGGTCCGCCGCTACGCCGAGGCGCTGCGCAACGCCGAATCGCTGTTCCGCTTCGTCCACGAGAACCAGGCGACGGTGCGGGATCTCAGCATCGGCGAGATCTTCAAGCGGCGGGTGAGGGAGCTGTTCGACCTGCTCAAGGACCCGGACGCCGAGCTGGTCGACCAGATGCGGTGCCTGACCGCGGTCCACGCACTGCACGCGGGTCAGTTCACGGTGCAGCACGTCGAAGGCGACCCCGAGGAGAAGCGCGAAGCCATCCTCAGGGTCGCCACGGAACTGGTCACGGCGGCCAACCCGCCGCACCGCCGGCCAGCCCGGCCGGACTCAGCTCAGACGGAGTCGCCGTGAGCCCGCAGGAATCCGGTCGGCTCGATGCCCGACCCGTAGTTGGGGCCGGTGCGGACCTCGAAGTGCAGGTGCGGGCCGGTGGAGTTACCGGTGGAGCCTGACAGGCCGATCTGCTGACCGGTCTTGACCGCCTGGCCCACGCTCACCTGGATGTTCGACAGGTGGGCGTACTGGGTGTACATGCCGTTCGGGTGCTTGACCACGATGGCGTTGCCGTACGCGGGACCGTCGCCGCCGCCGTTCGGACCGGCCTTGACCACGACGCCCTGGTGCACGGTCTTGACGGCAGTACCGGTCGGCACGACGAAGTCCTGACCGCTGTGGTTGTGCGACCAGTGGCTACCGGCGAGGCCGAAGGTGGAGCCGAGGGTGTAGCTGTCGACCGGCTTGACCCAGGCGTCGGCGGCCTTCTTGGCGCTCTGCACGGCCTTGGTCTGCGCGTCGGCCTGCTTGGCGACAGTGGAGCTCACATTCGAGGTGAGGCTCGTCAGCCCGGAATCCGCGGCGTTCGCAATTCCCGCACCCAGGGCGACGGAGGCGCCGAGACCGACGGTGACAGCCACCGCACGGGTACGGAGAGCGGACTTCTTGGAATTGCGGAGCTTGGCGAACTTCGACATGCGGGTTGCACCTCCGGAAAGGAACGAAAAGGGATCTGCGACCCGGCTGCGGACCGGCATCGCCATTCCTTGGTAACCCGCCATCGCCGTGCTGCCAAGGGCCCTTTCTACTAGCCCGGACCGTAAGCGCGGCGAGGCGCGGATGCTGGCCGGGCACCACGCATGACCGGTGGATCAATCCCCCAAATCACCCCATCTCGCCCACGTGCGACCGATCGCTATACCATGCCTGAACTGGACATATAGACTCACATCACCCAGGTGGTCGCCCCAGCTCCCCGCACCCGGAAAGCGCGACCTACGACACCCGTCCCACACCCCCTCGCACTCCCGGAGAACTCCCCCTAATCCCTCTAGTAGGCGCGAATTCGGCTGTGCGACAAGTCACCAGGGAGCGGACTCCCATCCCTTTTTGCGGGACTTTCGATGTCCGTTTCGGGACCAACGACCTTCTGTGACCGGGGTTACCTCCACCCCTTCCCCGCGGCCTTTCCTTCATCGTTTTCGGGATTTATGTGACCGCGGTTACTCGGAATGGGGGGTGAATGTGACGGGGGTTATGTGACGGCGGTTACTTGCCTTTGCGGGACCCTCCGACCGGGGAGAGACAGCGGCTGCCGACGGGGCCCGTCGCCGGGTGCCGTGGCCGGGGCCCGGCGTCGCCGCGGAAGCGTCCGAAACCGCTCCCGGCCGCCCCGTACGCCCCTAGCCTTGATCGCGCCCGTAGCCGTAGCCGCGCAGGGACGGCGGACGGCCGGGTGCCCGGCCGCGTACGCCAGGGGATCAGAGCCGCGTACACCAGCCGTCAGAGACCTCAAGGCAACAAGGGAACTCGGGGGGCCACCACTCATGGATCCATCCGCCGCCGGCGTACGCCTCGCCTCCGCCGTGGTCGGGCCGCTGGTCCGGAAGCTCTTCGTCCGGGAGGGGCCGGGCGCCGCGCTGACCGGCGCCCCGGTCCGGCTCTCCGCACTGGTGTCCTTCCGCGGCGAGAAACGCACCCTCACCGCGAAGGACCTGCACCAACTCGCCGCCGAGCTGGTGCGCCGCGCCGTCGACGCCGCGGGCCCGGGCGAGCGCCCCGTACCCGCCGACGAGGACACCGCCGTCGCCGACGCCCTGGCCGCCTCCCTGGGCGCCCTCGGCGACCTCGACATGGACGATGTCCAGGCCGTCCAGCTCGGCGCCACCGCACTCGCCGCCCGCCTCACGGCCGCCGCCCCGCACGCCACGCGCGACCTCAGCCAGGGCGCCGAGGAGCTGCACCGCACCCTCCTCACCACGTCCTGCCTGCACATCGTCCACTTCTTCACCCAGCGGTCGACGTTCGTGGCCCGCACCCTCGTCCAGCAGAGCCGCGGCCTGGACACCCTGATCGACCGCGTCGACACCCTCATCGCCCGCCAGCCGTCCGCCCACGCCGCCGACGCCGCCTTCGCACGCGACTACCTCCGCTACATCGCCCGCAAGCACAGCCGCCTGACCATCTACGGCATCGACCTCACCAACTCCCCCGACCGCTGGCCGCTCGACGCCGCCTACCTGAGCCTCCGCGCCGCCCCGCGTCACCACACCGACCCCGGCGGCCTCACCCACCTCGACGGCCTCGGCGCGGAACCCGCGCCGCCGCCCCTCGAACCGGCTGACCGCGCCCTCGCCCACCTCGACCGCGTCCTGCTGCGCGGCGTCGCCGGCTCCGGCAAGAGCACCCTCGTCCAGTGGCTCGCCGTCGGCTGCACACGCGAACCCGCCGAGACCCCGCTCCCCCACCTCTACGGCCGCATCCCCTTCGTTCTCCCGCTCCGCACCCTGCACCGCGCCGACGCGCTGCCCGCCCCGGACCGCTTCCTCTCCACCGTCGGCTGCCCCCTCGCCGGGTCCCAGCCCCCGGGGTGGGCCGAACGCGTCCTGACCGCCGGCCGCGGCCTCCTCCTCGTCGACGGCCTGGACGAGATCCCCGAGGCCGACCGGCGACGCACCCTCGACTGGCTCCGCGACCTCCTCGACGCCTTCCCCGATTCCCCCAACCTGTGGATGGTCACCACCCGCCCCTCCGCCGTCCGCGAGGACTGGCTCGCCGCCGAGAACTTCACGGAACAGACCCTCGCCCCGATGGGCCGCGAGGAGGTGGCCGCCTTCATCGCCCGCTGGCACGCCGCCGCCCGCCCCGACGCCCCCGACCCGGACGTCCTCGACGCATACGAAACGTCCCTGCTCACCGCCGTCCGCACCAAGCAGGACCTCGCCCGGCTCGCCACCAACCCCCTCATGTGCGGCCTGCTCTGCGCCCTCCACCGCGACCGCCGCGGCTACCTCCCCACCGGCCGCAAGGAGCTGTACGACGCGGCGCTGACGATGCTGCTCGCCCGCCGCGACCGGGAACGCGACATGCGCGGCCCCGACGGCATCGAGCTGAGCGACGAACCACAGATCCAGCTCCTGCAACGCCTCGCCTACTGGCTGATCCGCAACGGCCGCACCGAACTCGACCGCACCCACGCCGAACACCTCATCGCCCAGGCCCTGCCCGCGGTCCCCGTAGCCGCCGCCCAAGGCGACGCCCCACAGATCTTCCGCCACCTCCTCCTCCGCAGCGGCCTCCTCCGCGAACCCACGCCCGGCTCCGTCGACTTCATCCACCGCACCTTCCAGGACTACCTGGGCGCGAAGGCGGCCATTGAGGAGGGCGACTTCGGCCTACTGGTGCGGCACGCCGATGACTCCCAGTGGGAGGACGTGATCCGGATGGCGGTGGCGCATGCGCGGCCGCGGGAACGGGGGGCACTTCTTACGGAGCTGGTCGCCTATGGCGACAGCACCGAGGACAAGACCACCCGCATCCGCGTCCATCTCCTGGCCCTGGCCTGCCTGGAACATGCGACGGAGCTGCGGCCCGAGGTGCGGGAGGCGGTGGAGGAGAGGGCGGGGGCGATTCTGCCGCCGCGCACCTCAGAAGAATCCCTCCTACTGGCCGGGGTTGGCCCCTTCGTCGTGGAGCTGCTACCCGGGCCGGAGGACGGGCTGACGGAAGACGAGGCCCGGCAGGTGGTGACCACGGCGGCCAAGATCGGCACCGAGGGCGCGCTGGAGGTGCTGAGGCGGTTCCGCAACCATCCCGGCGTGCACAACCAACTCGCGAGTTCCTGGCCCTCCTTCGCAACCGACCGGTACGCCGAGGAGATCATCCGGCACCTCGATCCGGGCGGCCTCTACTGGGCCGGGTCCACCGCCGAACTTCAAGCTCTCAAGGCACTCGGCGGTCGTACCCGTATGTGGGTGACCGGGGCCCTCACTGAAGAAGAACTCATCGGCGCTCTGGATCTGGAACGCCTCGAATTGCTGTGCCTCATGAATGCCCCAGCCCTCGACGGCCTTGGCTTCCTCCGCGCATCACAGCGGCTGACGGTACTGACATTGAGCGCCTGCCCAAAGGTCACCGACCTCGCCCCGCTGAGCGGGCTCACGGCCCTTCGTGCGTTCAATCTTCGCTATGGCGGCGACGGCTCCACCCGCTTCCCCCGGGGCCTCTCCACCCTTCGTCACCTCGTTAGTTTGATCTTTGATGCCCCTCTCCCCCCGGAGGGCTTGGACGCCTGCCCGACGGAATCCCCACTGACCCAGCTGTCCCTAGGCGCCCCGCTCGGTACCGAGTTCCGTGAAACCTCGGCCTGGCCAAACCTCGCCACGCTCCAGCTTCGCCGCCTCACCGCTGACTTCGGCGAGGAGCAATGGCGGGCCGTCGCCCAGCACAAGAAGCTGACAGACTTCACCTTTGGGGTCCACGACGGCGGACCCCTCCATATCCCCGCCGGGCTTCAGCTCCCCCAGGTGACGACGCTCGCCCTCGTCAACGACGCAAAGGCCCCGGAAACGACCCTCACCGCATTGCTGCGCACAGCCCTCCCTCATTTTCCCGGCGTCCGCACCCTGACGGTGGCGGGCATGCGCTCCCCCGACGCTGTCTTCGAGGTCCCACCGCTCACCGACCTACCCCACCTCGAAGAGCTCTCCCTCTCCCGCCTGCGCCCCGTCCCAGGCACCACCATTCCCCCCGGCGTAAAACTCACCCTCTACCCCGAACCCCGCACCTGACGCACCAAGGGCGCGGCACCCGGCACAGCAAACCCCGCCCCACACAAAACAACACCGCCCCGAACCCATAACCAGGTTCGGGGCGGTGCCACAGGCACTACGCGAAGCGCGAGCCGCTACGCATCCTTGCTCAGATCAGTCGGACCAGACCCACCAGCCGTCGACTCGATCGGCGGCGCATCCGGCAGGGCCGACTTCTCCTCGCCGCGGAAGGTGAAGGCGGCGGAGTCGCCCTCGCCCTCCACGTCGACGACCACGATGTGACCGGGGCGCAGCTCGTTGAAGAGGATCTTCTCCGAGAGGGCGTCCTCGATCTCGCGCTGGATCGTGCGGCGCAGCGGACGGGCGCCGAGCACCGGGTCGTACCCGCGCTTGGCGAGCAGCGACTTGGCCTCGCCGCTCAGCTCGATGCCCATGTCGCGGTCCTTCAGCCGCTCGTCCACCTTGGCGATCATGAGGTCGACGATCTGGATGATGTCGTCCTCGGTGAGCTGGTGGAAGACGACGGTGTCGTCGACACGGTTGAGGAACTCGGGGCGGAAGTGCTGCTTCAGCTCCTCGTTGACCTTGTTCTTCATCCGCTCGTAGCCGGTCTTGGCGTCGCCCTGGGCGGCGAAGCCCAGGTTGAAGCCCTTGGAGATGTCCCGGGTGCCGAGGTTCGTCGTCATGATGATGACGGTGTTCTTGAAGTCCACGACCCGGCCCTGGGAGTCGGTCAGGCGACCGTCCTCCAGGATCTGCAGCAGCGAGTTGAAGATGTCCGGGTGGGCCTTCTCGACCTCGTCGAAGAGCACGACGGAGAACGGCTTGCGGCGCACCTTCTCGGTGAGCTGGCCGCCCTCTTCGTAGCCGACGTAGCCGGGAGGCGAACCGAACAGCCGCGAGACGGTGTGCTTCTCGCTGAACTCCGACATGTCGAGGGAGATCAGCGCGTCCTCGTCGCCGAAGAGGAACTCGGCGAGCGTCTTGGACAGCTCCGTCTTACCGACACCGGACGGACCGGCGAAGATGAACGATCCGCCGGGACGCTTCGGGTCCTTCAGACCGGCACGGGTACGGCGGATGGCCTGCGAGAGCGCCTTGATGGCGTCCTTCTGGCCGATGACGCGCTTGTGCAGCTCGTCTTCCATCCGCAGCAGCCGGGAGGACTCCTCCTCGGTGAGCTTGAAGACCGGGATGCCGGTGGCCGTCGCCAGGACCTCGGCGATCAGCTCCTCGTCCACCTCGGCGACGACGTCCATGTCGCCGGCCTTCCACTCCTTCTCCCGCTTCGCCTTCGCGGCCAGGAGCTGCTTCTCCTTGTCGCGGAGACCGGCGGCCATCTCGAAGTCCTGCGAGTCGATCGCGGACTCCTTCTCGCGGCGCACGTCGGCGATCTTCTCGTCGAACTCGCGGAGGTCCGGCGGCGCGGTCATCCGGCGGATGCGCATCCGGGAGCCGGCCTCGTCGATGAGGTCGATGGCCTTGTCCGGCAGGAAGCGGTCCGAGATGTAGCGGTCGGCGAGGGTGGCCGCGGCGACCAGTGCGGAGTCCGTGATGGACACCCGGTGGTGCGCCTCGTAGCGGTCCCGCAGGCCCTTGAGGATCTCGATGGTGTGCGGCAGCGACGGCTCCGCGACCTGGATGGGCTGGAAGCGGCGCTCCAGCGCCGCGTCCTTCTCCAGGTGCTTGCGGTACTCGTCGAGCGTGGTGGCGCCGATGGTCTGCAGCTCACCGCGGGCCAGCATCGGCTTGAGGATGGAGGCGGCGTCGATCGCGCCCTCGGCGGCGCCCGCACCGACCAGCGTGTGCAGCTCGTCGATGAACAGGATGATGTCGCCGCGGGTGCGGATCTCCTTGAGGACCTTCTTCAGGCGCTCCTCGAAGTCACCGCGGTAGCGGGAGCCGGCGACCAGCGCGCCGAGGTCGAGGGTGTAGAGGTGCTTGTCCTTGAGGGTCTCGGGCACCTCGCCCTTGACGATGGCCTGCGCCAGGCCCTCGACGACGGCGGTCTTGCCGACGCCGGGCTCGCCGATGAGGACCGGGTTGTTCTTGGTGCGGCGGGACAGCACCTGCATGACCCGCTCGATTTCCTTCTCGCGCCCGATGACCGGGTCGAGCTTGGTCTCCCGGGCGGCCTGCGTGAGGTTGCGGCCGAACTGGTCCAGGACGAGGGAGGTCGAGGGCGTGCCCTCGGCGGGGCCGCCGGCGGTGGCGGCTTCCTTGCCCTGGTAGCCGGAGAGCAGCTGGATGACCTGCTGCCGCACCCGGTTGAGATCGGCGCCCAGCTTCACGAGGACCTGGGCGGCGACGCCCTCGCCCTCGCGGATCAGGCCGAGCAGGATGTGCTCGGTGCCGATGTAGTTGTGGCCGAGCTGAAGGGCCTCGCGGAGCGACAGCTCCAGGACCTTCTTGGCACGGGGGGTGAAGGGGATGTGGCCGGACGGAGCCTGCTGGCCCTGCCCGATGATCTCCTCCACCTGCTGGCGGACCGCCTCGAGCGAAATCCCGAGGCTCTCCAGGGCCTTAGCGGCGACACCCTCACCCTCGTGGATCAGGCCCAGGAGAATGTGCTCGGTGCCGATGTAGTTGTGGTTGAGCATCCGGGCTTCTTCCTGAGCCAGGACGACAACCCGCCGCGCGCGGTCGGTGAACCTCTCGAACATCGTAAATCGCTCCTCAGAGCGGTCGGGCAGTGAAGGGGGCGGTCCCCTCCCTGTCCTTCCGCATGCTAGTCCCGCAGGGCGGGACAGCTCATTCCAACTGCCGACACCCGTACGCGGCTCACCCCACTCTCGTAGGGACGTCACCTGCCCCGAACAGCCGACAACTGCTCCAACCCGATGGTGCGAGACGATGTTCCCGCAGGCCAGGCATATACGCCCACCACCACTACGCCCGTGGCGAACGCTGCCCGTTCCGGCGCGGCGTCCCGGAAACCGGCCGTGATGCCGATATCGGGGCGCCGAACGCCGTCACACCGTCTTTTCCCATGATGAATGTCTTACCCGTCGCCACTGACACTCCATGCGGCACGGGCCCCTTCCCTCCGCTACGGGCGAACACCTTCGGACCGATCCGGACCGCCGTCCGCCACCCGGCCGGGCACGGAACGTGCTGCCGCGTCAACCCAACGTAACCTTCCGGGTTCCCGGAAGTTGCACCGGGCATGGCCCGCGCGCTCCCGCATCCCCGTACGCCCCTCGCCGCCGTACGTCGCTGGTACGAGCGGGAACTCGGCTGGCCGACGACCGGCGGGGAGCCGGTGGAGCTGCTGACGGGGGTGCGGTTCGACGTCCTGGAGATGCCTGCGGACGCGGGCCAAGCGGTGCTGCGGCGGCTGCCGCGCACCGGGCCGGTCGCGCTCCTGGGCGGTCATCTCCGTCCGCCGTCCGGCCCCGGGGCGGCGGGGTGCCGCGCCGGGGGTGTTCCGTCCGGGGGCGACGGGATTTCCCGCGTCGATCGGCCGAAAATGCTCATGCTCATCGCGGCGGGCGGCTCCGAGGAACTGCCCGGAATCCTGGAATGGCTGGAGTGGGGCTCACTCGCGGCGGATCTCACGGCGCGGGGCGCCGGAGGGAGTATGACCGCTCCGTCATTCCCCACTTCCGGACCGTCATCATGCGCAATCGGCTCACGGGAGGCCGCGGTATGGATGCGGCCTCCCGAACCGGGATACGAGGCCGAGAATTCCCTGCCCGTCACGGGGATCGGGGCAGGTTTCGGGGAGCGCGGTTGCGTCCCCGACCTCGTACGGCTCGTGAGCGCGGCGGCGACGGAATGCCACCGGGCCCGGTTGCTGCGTGCTCGTAAATGACCAAACGGATCGCGCCGAAGGCGATCAGCCGTTGGCCTTCTCGTATGCCTCGCGAATGTCGGCCGGGACACGGCCGCGGTCATTGACGTTGTAGCCGTTCTCCTTGGCCCACGCGCGCACCTTCGCGGTGTCCTGGCTGCCGCCCGAAGCCGCACGCGCCTTGCCGCGGCCGGAAGCGGAACGGCCTCCGGTACGACGGCCGGCCTTCACGAAGTCGGCAAGAGACTCACGCAGCTTGTCCGCGTTGGCGGTGGTGAGGTCGATCTCGTAGGACTTGCCGTCGAGAGAGAACGTCACGGTCTCGTCGGCCTCGCCGCCGTCGAGGTCGTCGACAAGAAGAACCTGAACCTTCTGTGCCACCGGGTTTCCCTTTCATCGAATGCGGATTACGACGGAAAGCAAACCGCTTTTCCCGGGAAAACACAAACCCCTGGGTAGGGTTCACTTGCCCGCGCACCGGGGAACGCGTCGTGTCCTGGCCATGGGATAGGGGCGCGATTCGGACATAGAACGCCGGTCAGAGGTGCAGAAGCATGCGACTGTTGCCCAGGGTGTTGGGCTTCACTCGTTCGAGACCGAGGAACTCCGCCACGCCCTCGTCATAGGAACGCAGCAGCTCGCTGTAGACATCACCGTCCACCGGAGTCTCGCCGATCTCGACGAAGCCGTGCTTGGCGAAGAAGTCGACTTCGAAGGTGAGACAGAAAATGCGCCGCACGCCGAGCCAGCTCGCGGTCCGCAGCAGCTTGTCCAGGACCTGATGGCCGACGCCGGAGCCCTTGAGCTGCGGGTCCACGGCGAGGGTGCGAACCTCGGCGAGGTCTTCCCACATCACATGGAGCGCGCCGCAGCCGACGACCTCGGCGTCCTCATCGCGCTCGGCGACCCAGAACTCCTGGATGTCCTCGTAAAGCGTGACGGTGGCTTTGTCGAGCAGGATGCCGTCACGGGAGTACGAGTCGATGAGGTGGCGTACGGCGGGCACATCGGCGGTCCTGGCGCGGCGGACGGTGAGCCCTTTTGAATGCGGAGGCATGCGGCTTGAATGCGGAGGCATGCGGCGACGCTATCGCTCCGCGGCGCTCGCGTCCGCTCCGGGTTCCTCGCCTTCCGCCGGGGCGGTGCGGCGGGGCTCTTCCGTGACTTCTTCCGGTGCCGCATCGGGCGCCTGAGCGGTGTTCCGGCGGGCGTCCTCCCGCGGGGCGCCTTCCGCTTCTCCGGCGGGTCCGCCGCCGGATGCCTGCTCGGGGGTGGCGGGGGCTTCCGTGGCATCGGTGAGTTCTGCGGGCGGGGCCGGTTCGTCGACCTGAACCATACGGACCGCATCGCGCAGAGCGTTGCGTTGCTCGGGCGACATCATGCCGAAGAACGCGACAAGAGCGGCTGCCGGGTTGTCGCTCGCGGACCACGCTTCGTTCATGAGTGCGGCCGAGTATGCGGCGCGGGTGGAGACCGCCTCATATCGATAGGCGCGGCCTTCCGCTTCGCGCCGGACCCAGCCCTTCTGGTGAAGGTTGTCCAATACCGTCATGACGGTCGTGTACGCGATCGACCGTTCCTTCTGCAGGTCTTCCAGAACTTCCCGGACGGTGACCGGGCGGTTCCACTCCCAGACCCGCGTCATGACGGCGTCTTCCAGCTCACCCAATGGTCTCGGCACACTTGAAGAATAGTGGGAGATGTCGCGATTGCCGGTTCATCAGGTGCGTTTGCACGGGAAAAACGAGGTACGGCCCGGGAGGGAATCCCGGGCCGTACGAAGTGCGGGTGGCGATGCCGCCGGATTGGGCGGAAGGTCAGGCGCCGCGCGTGGTGGGCTCCTGGCCGGAAGCGGCCGATTCGGCGAACGCGGCGTCCACCGCGGCGTCTTCCTTGGCCTTGTTCTGACCGCCCTGACTCTTGACCATGACCACAATCAGCGCGGTGAACGCCACGGCCATTAGTGCGGGCGGGAAGAGCGCGGCGACGTAATCCATGGCGGGGGCCTCCTCGGGGCGTGAGGATTCCAGGGTACGCAGCGCTCAGGCCGTACGGGCCGCGGGGGGCGGCGCGGGGCGACGGCGGCGCGGGAAGACCTCCCCCGGGGTGGGTACCGGGCGCTCGGGCCGCGGTTCCTTGGGGGCGGGCCGCGGGGCGGGCCGGGACGCGGGGTCGGGCGCGGGGCGGTGGGGCGCGGGGCGGGGCTCGTCGGCACTGCGGGCGCCCGGCAGGGCCCTCAGGCGGGCGTCCGCCGGGTGGGCGGGGGCGGCCCGCCCGGTGGACGCCTCGCAGCGGCGCGGCAGTCCGGCACGGCGGACGCCCTCGGCGGCCCCGGCGGCCCTCGGCGCGAGGGCGTGCAGGGCGGCTAGGTCGTCGGCTCCGGGGACGCAGCCGACGGCGAGCGCCTCGTCCAGGCGGGCGAGGTAGCCGGGGGCCGCGCCGGGGAGGGCGGCGCGGTAGCGGGCGAGGTCGGCGAGGAGGAAGGCGCGCAGCCGGGCGCCTTCGCGCTCCGCCTCGTCGACGGCCTCGGCCAGCCGGAGGTACTCCTGAGGCTCCACGGTGTGCTCGGGCCCGGCGGGGCCGGGCGGGGTGGCGGGCGTCGACCGGCGGGCGTGGGCGAGGGCGCGGCGGAGCACGCGCAGTTCGTCGGCGCTGAACACCATGCCGCCGCGGGTTCCGTATGGCATAGGCATGCAGCGGACTTTACGTGCAACTAGGACAAAAGCCGCTTAACGGGATTTCGATGGCGTGGGGTGGGGCCCCGGGGAGAGCGGAAAAGGGCGCGGCCCCGGGGCGCGCGCCTGGGTGGCGCGTCCCGGGGCCGTGCGGGCCGTTCGAGCGGGCGGCGGGGTACGGGCGCGGGGGCCGTGTCCGTACCGGCCGGGTCAGGAGCGGGCGACGTTGCGTTCGTGGACGAGGCGGAGGCCGATGAGGGTGAGCCACGGTTCGTGTTCGTCGATCTCGGCGGCCTCGCCCAGGACCATGGGGGCGAGTCCGCCGGTGGCGATGACGGTCACGTCGTCCGGGTCGTCGGCGAGTTCGCGGACCATCCGGCGGACGACGCCGTCGACCTGGCCGGCGAAGCCGTAGAGGATGCCGGACTGCATCGCCTCGACGGTGTTCTTGCCGATGACGCTGCGCGGCCGGGCCAGTTCGATCTTGCGGAGCTGAGCGCCCCGGACGCCGAGGGCGTCCACGGAGATCTCGATGCCGGGCGCGATGACGCCGCCGACGTACTCACCGCGGGCGCTGACCGCGTCGAAGGTGGTGGCGGTGCCGAAGTCGACGACGACGGCGGGGCCCCCGTACAGCTCGACGGCGGCCAGCGAGTTGATGATCCGGTCGGCGCCGACCTCCTTGGGGTTGTCCATGAGGATCGGCACGCCCGTCTTGACGCCGGGCTCCACCAGGACGGCCGGTACGTCGCCGTAGTAGCGGCGGGTGACCTCGCGCAGTTCGTGCAGGACGGAGGGGACGGTGGAGCAGATGGCGATGCCGTCGATGCCGTCGCCGAGGTCGTCGCCCAGGAGCGGGTGCATGCCCATCAGGCCGTGCAGCAGGACGGCGAGTTCGTCGGCGGTGCGGCGGGCATCGGTGGAGATCCGCCAGTGCTCGACGATGTCCTCGCCGTCGAAGAGCCCGAGGACGGTGTGGGTGTTGCCCACGTCAATGGTCAGCAGCATGGCGGTCAGCGGTCCTCGTGCTCGTCGTCGGCCGGGGCGGTGGCGGGGGCCTCTTCGCGCAGGTCGAGGCCGATGTCGAGGACCGGTGCGGAGTGGGTGAGGGCGCCGACGGCGAGGAAGTCGACGCCGGTGCGGCCGTACCGGGCGGCGTTGTCGAGGGTGAGGCGCCCGGAGGACTCCAGGATCGCGCGGCCCGCCACCAGGACGACGGCCTCCTCGGTCTGCTCCGGGGTGAAGTTGTCCAGGAGGATCAGGTCGGCGCCCTCCGCGAGGATCGGCGGGATCTGGTCGAGGCGGTCGACCTCGACCTCGATCGGCACGCCGGGGAACTCGTCGCGTACGGCGGTGAACGCCGCGGCGACGCCGCCCGCCGCGATGACGTGGTTGTCCTTGATCAGCGCGGCGTCCGACAGCGACATGCGGTGGTTGACGCCGCCGCCGCAGCGCACCGCGAACTTCTCCAGGGCGCGCAGCCCCGGGGTGGTCTTACGGGTGTCGCGGACCTTGGCCCCGGTGCCCTCCAGGGCGTCGGCCCAGGCGCGGGTGGCGGTGGCGATGCCGGAGAGGCGGCCCAGGAGGTTGAGGGCGCTGCGCTCGGCGGTGAGGAGGTCGCGGGTGCGGGTGGTGACGCTGAGGAGCGTCGTGCCGGCCTCGACGCGGTCGCCGTCCTCGACATGCCGCTCGACCTCGAACTCCTCGGTGCACACCAGGGAGAGCACCGCTTCGGCGACCCGCAGCCCGGCGACCGTGCCGGCCTGGCGGGCGGTGAAGTCGCCGGTGGACACGGACTCCTCGGGGACGGTCGCGACGGTGGTGACGTCCACGCCCTCGTCGAGGTCCTCCTCCAGGGCGAGGTGGGCGATGCCCTCCACCTGGACGGGGTCGAGCCCGGCGGCCACCAGGAGGGCGGCGAGGTCCGGGTCGAGGCCGCAGGTCAGCGGGTCGAGGTCGTAGCCCTCGTCGGGCCCGCCGCAGCCGCAGGCGTCGCCGCAGCCGCCACCGGCGGGCGTCTCGGCCGACGGCCGGCCGATGCCGATCTGGAGGAGGGGGAGGTCGTCGGGGGTGCTGCTCACGGGTGGGCTCCGTATCGGGAAGAGGCGGGTGGTGCGGCGGTCGGTGGGGGCGCGTCAGGCGGTCGGCGCGCCGGGGGCGCGTACGGGGTCCGGTGCGCCGGGGGCGGGTGCGCCCTGGGCGGGTGCGCCCTGGGCGGGTGCCGTCGGCGGGAAGGCGGCGGTCTCCGTGGTGTGGACGGCCAGGGTGCGGCCGGCGCCGAGGGCGATGCGGAAGTGGCGGCGCCAGACGGCGTCGTCGCGTCCGGGGTGGTCCTCGCGCCAGTGGCAGCCGCGGGTCTCCTCCCGGCGCTGCGCCGCGGCGACGAGGACCCGGGCGACGCACAGCAGGTTGGTGGCCTCCCACGCCTCGACACCGGGCTCGGGCACCTTGACGTCGGGGGCGCCGTCGCCGTCGGCCGCGGCCGCCTCTTGGCGGAGCCGGTCGAGCGCGGCGGCGGCCCGCGCGAGGCTGTCGGCGCTGCGCAGCACCCCGGCGCCCTCCGTCATGACGCGCTGCACCCGCACCCGCGCCTCGGGGGCGAGCAGGGGGAGGGTGGTGCCCGGGGGGGACGCGTCGGGGGTGGGTGCGCCCTTGGGGGCGGCGGTGTCCCCCGGAGCAGCCGGACCCGGCTCGCCCGGGGCGGTGCCCGCGTCCGGCTCGCCCGGGGCGAGGTCCCTCGCGATGCGTTCCGCGAAGACCAGGCCCTCCAGCAGGGAGTTGGAGGCGAGGCGGTTCGCCCCGTGGACGCCGGTGCAGGCGACCTCGCCGCAGGCGTAGAGCCCGGGGACGGTCGTGCGGCCCCAGAGGTCGGTGCGGACGCCCCCGGAGGCGTAGTGGGCGGCCGGGGCCACCGGGATGGGCTGGGTGACGGGGTCGATGCCGTGGCTGCGGCAGGCCGCGAGGATGGTGGGGAAGCGGGTCTCCCACATGGCGGCGCCGAAGTGCCGGGCGTCGAGGAACATGTGGTCGGTACCGGCTTCGTGGGCGCGGCGCATGATCGCCTTGGCGACGATGTCGCGCGGGGCGAGTTCGGCGAGTTCGTGCTGGCCCACCATGAAGCGGTGGCCGTCCGCGTCGACCAGGTGGGCGCCCTCACCGCGGACCGCCTCGGAGATGAGCGGTTGCTGCCCTTCCGCTTCCGCGCCCAGGTAGAGGACCGTGGGGTGGAACTGCACGAACTCCAGGTCGGAGATCTCCGCCCCGGCCCGTAGGGCGAGAGCGACGCCGTCACCGGTGGAGACTGCCGGGTTGGTGGTGGCGGAGAAGACCTGCCCCATGCCGCCGGTGGCGAGGACCACGGCGGGGGCGTGTACGGCGCCCACGCCGTCGTGACGGCCCTCGCCCATCACGTGCAGGGTGACGCCCGCGGTACGGCCCCGGTCGTCGGTCAGCAGGTCGAGGACGAGCGCGTTCTCGATGGTGCGCAGCCCGGCGGCGCGGACCGCGGCGACCAGCGCGCGGGAGATCTCCACGCCGGTCGCGTCGCCACCGGCGTGCGCGATACGGCGGCGGTGGTGGCCGCCCTCCCGGGTGAGCGCGATGCCCTCGCCCCCCGGGGTGGTGTCGAACCGGGCGCCCGCCCCGATGAGGCGGCGTACGGCGGCCGGTCCTTCGGTGACCAGGGTGCGGACGGCTTCCTCGTCGCAGAGCCCGGCTCCGGCGACGAGGGTGTCCGCCAGGTGCTGTTCGGGGGTGTCGCCCTCCCCCAGGGCGGCGGCGATGCCGCCCTGTGCCCACCGGGTGGAGCCGTCGTCCAGGCACGCCTTGGTGACGACGACGGTGCGGCGTCCCGCGGCGGCGCAGCGCAGCGCGGCGGTCAGGCCCGCGACGCCGGAGCCCACGACGACGACATCGGCGTCGATGGCCCAGCCCGGGGCGGGCGCGGTCAGCCGTATGCCGGTGGAGCCGGGGACGGTGCCTGTTCCGGTGGCGGTCATCAGGACGCTCCGAGGGGGCCTTGGGATTCGTCGGACGCGGCCCCTCCGGGGGCCTGCGGTGAGATTACGGCCGCCCCGCCCCGGGTGCGCGGGGCCCCCTGGGATGCGCCCGGGGCGGGGTCGTCTCCTTGGGCAGTACGGGACCCGAAGCGGAGGCGGATGTTGTCGATGAGGCGGGTGGTGCCGACCCGGGCGGCGAGCGCCAGGACCGCTTCGCCTTCGTAGCCGTCGGGGACCTCGGCGAAGTCCGACGGGTCGACGAGCGCGAGGTAGTCCAGCTCCAGCGGCGGGTCGAGGCGGGCGGCGTCGGCGAGGACGGCGTGCGCGGCGGCGCGCGCCACGGCGGGCCCCGGCCGCCCCGCGGCGGCCTGGGCGACGGCGTGGGCGTCCGCGGCGGCCCGTTCCTCGCCGAGGGCGGCCAGCGCCTCGGAGCGGCGCTGTGAGCGGGGCCCGTCGGCTCCGGCGCGGGCGCGCAGCGCCTCCTCGGCGGTGAGCCGGTCCCGGGCGGCGAACAGCGCCGTGGACAGCGCCAGGGCGGTGCGGCGCTCGTCGGCGGAGAGGTAGCGGTTGCGGCTGGAGCGCGCCAGCCCGTCGTCCTCCCGGACGGTGGGGACGCCCACGATCTCCACCGGGAAGTTCAGGTCGGCGGCCATCCTGGTGATGACGGCGAGCTGCTGCGCGTCCTTCTCGCCGAACAGCGCCACGTCCGGGCCGGTCAGGTGCAGCAGCTTGGCGACGACGGTGAGGACGCCGTCGAAGTGCCCGGGGCGGCTGGCGCCCTCCAGGAGCGTGCCCATCGGCCCGGCGGCGACCCTGACCTGCGGTTCGCCGCCCGGGTAGACCTCGTCGGCGGAGGGCGCGAAGACGACGTCGGCGCCCGCCGCGGCGGCGACGCGGACATCGGCGTCCAGGGTGCGGGGGTAGCGGTCGAGGTCTTCGCCCGCGCCGAACTGCAGCGGATTGACGAAGACCGTCACGACCACCTGGCCACGCGGACCCACCCGTTCCCGGGCGGCGCGCACCAAGGTGGCGTGCCCCTCGTGGAGCGCGCCCATGGTCATGACGACGGCGCGCGGACCGTCGCCGCGCGCCGTGGAGCGGAGTTCGGCGGCGGTGTGGAGGAGTTGGGGGGTGGGGGCCTGGTCAGGGGCGGGAGTCGGATGCGGGCCGGGGGTGGCGGTGGTCATCGGGGGTCGTCTCCCTTGGGGCCCTCGTCTCCCTTGGGGGACTGGTCCGGGCTGTGGTCCCTGGGGGAGCCGGGGTCCGGGGCGTCCTCGGGGCCGTCTTCCGGGGCGCTCGCCGGGGCGTCGGGCCCGGGGCGGGTGCCTTCGGCCCGGGTGTCTCCGGGAGCGGTGGTTGCCCCCGGGCGCCCCGGGGGCGCGGTGTCGGCGAGGACGCCGAGCAGGTCCTCGGCCAGTTCCGGCTTGAGCAGGCCGTGGGCGAGCGCCCGGTCGGCCGTCGTACGGGCCATCGCCAGGTAACCGGCGACGCTCTGCGGCGCGTGCCTGCGCAGTTCGGCGACGTGCGCCGCCACGGTGCCCGCGTCGCCGCGCGCCACCGGGCCGGTCAGGGCCGCGTCACCGGAGCGGAGGGCGTTGTCGAGGGCCGCGCCGAGCAGCGGGCCGAGCATCCGGGCCGGCGCCCCGACACCGGCGGTGCGGAGCAGCTCCATCGCCTGGGCGACCAGCGTGACCAGGTGGTTCGCGCCGATCGTCAGGGCCGCGTGGTAGAGCGGACGGGCCTCCTCCGCGATCCATTCGGGTTCCCCGCCCATCTCGATGACCAGGGCTTCGGCGGCCATCCGCAGCGCCTCGGGCGAGGTGACCCCGAAGGAGCAACCGGCCAGCCGCTGGACGTCGACGGGCGTACCGGTGAACGTCATCGCCGGGTGGAGGGCGAGCGGCAGCGCGCCCGCCCTGGTGGCGGGGTCCAGCACGGCCGTCCCGTACCGGCCCGACGTGTGCACCAGCAGCTGTCCCGGGCGTACCGCACCGGTCTCGGCGAGCCCCGCCACGAGGCCGGCCAGCGCGTCGTCGGGGACGGTCAGCAGGACGAGGTCGGCGCGGGCCAGCACCTCGGCGGGCGGCACCAGCGGCACCTCGGGCAGCAGGGCCGCCGCGCGCCGTACGGAGGCGTCGGACACCCCGGAGACGGCGACCGGACGGTGTCCGGCGAGCTGGAGCGAAGCGGCGAGAGCGGGGCCGACGCGACCGGCGCCGACAACGCCGACGGTCAGTCGGGCCGGGCGGTCCTGGGCCTCGATGGGCGGGATTGCGTTCACGTGGCGATGGCCTTCCGTTCCAGTCCTCAGGGGGTACCGGACGATTCATCGCCATGCTACGCGAGTGTTTCCGGCCGCCTCCGGGCCCGGCGACGGGCACCATCCGACCGCCGTCCGCGTCATCGTCGGGCCGCCGCCCACGTCACCGTCCGGCCCGCCCCGCCGCCGCCCGACCGCCGCGCCACGGCCCGTCCCACCATTCCTTCCAAAAAAGCCTTGCCTCGCCATTTCCGCAGGTCAGGGATGCATTGTCGGGAGGTCACAGAAAGTTGTCCACAGGCCGAGCGGCGGTGGCATCGCGTACGCCATCATCGAGGCAACGCCGCGGAGCACCGGCTCGGCGGAGACCGGCACGGACGGGGGAGACCATGCACGGAAACACCCGGCACGACCACCACCAGCCCACCCGACAGCCCGACCGACACACACCGCCACGACAAGAGGCCGACCCTGGCGCGGAGCCCGGCGTCGGCGACCGGCACCGGCGACTCGCGGCGGCGCGCGGCGCGAAGCGGACCCTGGCCGCCCGACCGCAGACCCTCCGCGAACGGCTCGACGGCCTCCTCTCCGACTCCCCGGGCGCCTACGACCTCGACGCCTGGCCCGACATGTACGGCAACGACGACGGCATCGTCGGCGAGCTGGAGCGCCGCACCGCCGACGCGCTGGGCGCCGAGGCCGCCGCGTTCTTCCCCACCGGGACGATGGCGCAGCAGGTGGCCCTGCGCTGCTGGGCCGGGCGCACGGGCAACGCCACCGTCGCCGGTCACCCGCTCTCCCATATGGAGGTCCACGAGCGCGACGCGTACGCCACGCTCAGCGGCCTGCGGATGGTCCACCCGACCGGTGAGCCACGCACACCGACGGCCGACGAGGTCCATGCCCTGCAGGAGCCGTTCGGCACCCTGGCGCTGGAACTGCCACTGCGGGACGCCGGGTTCGTCCTGCCCGGGTGGGACGAGCTGACGGCGTCCGTCGAGGCGGCCCGGGAGCGGGACGCGGTGGTCCACTTCGACGGGGCCCGCCTCTGGGAGTGCACGCCCCACTTCGGGCGCGGGCTCCCGGAGATCGCCGCCCTCGCCGACAGCGTGTACGTCTCGTTCTACAAGTCGCTCGGCGGCATCGGCGGCGCCGCCCTGGTGGGCAGCGAGAGCTTCATCGAGGAGACCCGCGCCTGGCGGCACCGCTACGGCGGGCAGATCTTCCAGCAGTGGCCGACGGCGCTGACCGCACTCGCCGGGCTGGACGCCGAACTGCCGCGCCTGCCCGCGTACGTCGCCCAGGCGAAGGATGTCGCGCGGGCCCTGACGGAGGGGCTGGCCGAGTCGTCCGTGCCGTGGTTCCGCGTCCATCCGCGGGAACCGCACACCCATCAGTTCCGGCTGTGGCTGCCGTATCCGGCGCAGGCGCTGAACGACGCCGGTCTGCGGCAGGCGCGGGAGACGGGAACGAGCATGTTCCAGACCTGGTTCGAGGACGCCACCCCGGGCCTCGCGACCACGGAGGTGACGGTGCAGGCACCCGCACTGGAGTGGACGGCGGCCGACATACGGGCGGCACTTGCGGACTTCGTCGCGCGGGTCACCGCTGCCTGAGCGGCCGGGCCGACCGGCCCAGCGACCGCGGGCGTACGGCGCCGTCCTGGTCGGCGGCGGTCTGGCCTAGGTGGTTTCGTTTGGATCAGTTCGTCATTGATGCGGATGTGCCGTTGGTCAGCAGGAATGTGCACGGCGTCCCGTTGTCCAAAAGACGATCACTCGTTTGAAGGGCTTCGGCATACCGGGGCGATCTCGTGACAAGTCTTCCGTCGGCCGTCGAGGACGGCCAAGCAATCTAGAGCAAAGACGGAGGAAGTCGACGATGAGCTTTGTTCAGACCGGAAAGATCGATCTGAAGTCCGACAACGCGATCGAGACGAGCGGCGGTAACACCTCGACCTTCACGCGCGTCACTTTCCCCAGCCCGTTCCCGCCTGGCTCCAGCGTCGTTGTCCTCCCACTGACCCAGACCTTCAACGGGCCGGAGACGCCAGGCATCCGAATCCATGACGTCACCAACACGGGCTTCCTCATTCGCATGAACGAGGTGTACGCCGGCGCCACCAAGAGCGACGGCAAGCACACCACCGAAACCATCGGCTGGCTGGCCGCAACCGTCTAATGCACCTGCTCCGGCCGGGCTCTGGCCACTCCCTCATTTGAAGAGCGCCCGGCCAGAGCACCACTGCGCGCTGGTGCCGATAGCGAGGCTCTGAGAACCGCTCAATGATCCAAACGACAGACCCTAGCCGCACGGGGAGGCCGCGCGGCGTCGGGCGGCGGCCTCGGTACGTCGCCCGGAGCGGACCGGGTGCCCGGCGGCGGGCCGAACGGCGGTGTCGGAGGCGGACGGGTCGCGGTGGAGCGGACGGGGGTGCAGAAGGGACGCCCCCAGGCTCCGGACGGCGCGCAGGACGCGGGCCGAGAAGCGATCGGCGGGAGCCGTGACGACGGAGGTGAACCGTCTCCACAGGAGAACCTCGCGGACGGTGCGGACGGTGTCGGTGCCCGGCTGGACGGGCGGGGCCTCGCCCCGCTGTGCGGCACGGTAGGCGTCGAGAAGGTGCTGCTGGTTGGCGTTCATGGCCTCACTGTGGGGCGGCCCCAGGCGTCGGCGCGCGTCGATTGACGGAAGCGGTCAAACGACGTTCCCGCAGGTCCCGGGCGGACGCATGATGAGGGCATGGCCAACGTCATCGACATCACCGGGCTCCCGCCCGAGCGCATCGTCTTCTCGCCGTCGCCGCTCGCGGAGCTGGGCGCCGCGCTGCACGCGCTGTCCGAACCGGGCCACCACCCGGGGCTGCACGGCTGGGTCACGGCGACCTCGTCCGGGCTGAAGACCGACCTCGCCGACCGGCTGTGCGAGGCGGACTTCCTGTGGCGGTCCGCCCGTTCGGACCTGCTGCTGCCGGCCCGCCCGGGAGCGACGCTGGCCGACGACCTCGATGCGATGGACACGATCGACGACGAACGGTTCGTGGCCGCCGCCTTCGAGATCACATGCTCCTCCACGTACGCCCGCTGCACACCGTCGCCCCTCGTGGACGCGGAGGAACGCGCCCGCGTACGGGAGATGGCAGCGGCCCGCGGCCCGCGGCAGGCCGCGTTCACCGACCGCATGCTCACCGACCCGGACGGGCTGCGGATATGGCTCAGGAGACTGTTCGAAGACTGTGAGGAGGCGTTCTTCGGAGACATCTGGCGACGCGTAGGTATCCCACTCGCCGCCGACGCCCGGCACAAGACGGAGCTGCTACGGCGCAAGGGCCTCGCCGAGACCCTGCCCGCCACCTCGACCGCGCTCGCCCTGGAGAGCGTGCCGGGCGGCAGCGAACGCATCCTCGTCGACAAGCTCGCCGGGGGCCGCACCACGGCGTTCGAGGACGCCGACGACCCGGGGCTGACGCTCATCCCGACATCGTTCGGCTGGCCCCACCTGCTGCTCGGCCATGCGCCGGGCTGGCGGCCGGTGCTCCAGTACCCGGTGGCGAGCCCCGAGTTGCCCGCACCGGCCACGCTGGAACTCGTCCAACAACGTCTCGACGCGCTGGCGCACCCGATGCGGATGAAGCTGTGCCGGTCACTGTCGCGCGGGCCGCACACGACCGGGGAGCTGGCGAACGCGTTCGGCATCACAGCGCCCGAGGTGTCCCGGCACATCGCGGCGCTCAAAAAGGCCGGGCTCATCCAGACCCGGCGCCGCGGCCGCTACGTGCTGCACCAACTGGACCTCCAGGTGGTCGCACGCCTCGGCAGCGACTTCCTGGAGGGGGTCCTGCGGTAGGGGGTGGGGAGGAGGGAGGGGTGGGGGGAGGGGGAGGGGGAGGGGGAGGGGGAGCCCCCCCCCGGGCCCTCGCCCGCCCCGAGCCACCCCTCAGTTCTCCTGCAGGAACTTCTTGGCCAGTTCGTCCCCCCGGCTGACCGCGTCACCATGGCTCTCGATGGGCGATGCCTGGGAGTTCTTGAAGAGGATGTAGGTGACGCCGGAGTCGGCTCCGCCGGTCTCCGGGTCGGGGTCTATGCCCAGGCTCTTGGCGGTCGCGTAGGACGCCTCGCCGATGATCTTGTCGGGGCCGGTGTCCCCGACGACGGCGTATTCGACCTGGTTGTTGTAGATGACGGCGACGACGCCGCCGCCCTTGATGCCGTCCTTGGTGTAGTCCCAGATGCTGCTGGAGCTGGGCACGACGACGAACGGCAGCTCGGCGGCGTTGAGCGGTTTGTCGTCCGACTGGTGGAACCGGGTGTCGCCCTGGAACCAGGGGTCGGTCTTTTCGTTGCACTGGTCGGTGATCTGGCCGTCGCAGTCGATGTCCATGTCGGCCTTCCAGAAGACCGCGCCGTTCTTGCCGCAGACGGGGACCGTGGCGGAGGTCTCCTCATCGGTGCGGTACTTGCCGTTGGAGATCTGACCGCAGTCCTTGAGTTTGGCCAGCAGGTCGGCGGCGCTGACGCTGCCTTCCTGTACGGGGTGGACCGTGGCGACGGCGGGCGCGGTGGCCTGGGCGGAGGCCGGCAGGGCGGCCGCGGTGAGCAGCGCGGCGCCGGCGACGGTGGCGAGAGCAAGGTTTCTTGTCCGCACTGGGGAACCCTTCGATGAGGAAAGTTTCCTTATCGAGCGGGCCCAATCTGCTCTCGTTTACGTGTCCCCGTCAAGGCATCGCGCGGGGCGCCGTCGCCCGGGCCGCCAAGATCACCCGCCCGGAGCACGACCGGAAACCCGCCCGGCGCACGGGCCGAAATCCGCCCGGAACAGGCCATCCGGCACGCCGCCCGGAAGCGAGGGCCCCACCACGGCCCGAAGACAAGAGCAACGGTCCGCACCACCACGGCCCGAGGGCGAGGGCAACGGCCCACCCCGCCACGGCCCGAGGACAACGGCGACGGCCCGCCCCGCCCGGCGGACAACTCACCCCACCGGCCCCCCGCCCCCCGCCCGCACCAGCCCCGACTCGTACGCGAGGACCACCGCCTGGACGCGGTCGCGGAGGCTCAGCTTGGTGAGGATGCGGCCGACATGGGTCTTGACGGTGGCCTCGGAGAGCACCAGCCGCGCCGCGATCTCACCGTTCGACAGGCCCTGGGCGACCAACAGCAGGACCTCCCGCTCGCGCTCCGTCAGACGGCCCAGTTCGGGGCGGGTCGGCTCGGCGTTGGTGGCGGGCAGCATCGGCGTGAACCGGTCCAGCAGCCGACGGGTGGTCGAGGGCGCGACGACCGCGTCGCCGCTGTGCACGGCGCGGATCGCGGTGAGCAGTTCGCCCGGCGGCACGTCCTTGAGCATGAAGCCGCTGGCCCCGGCCTTGAGCGCGGAGAACGCGTACTCGTCGAGGTCGAAGGTGGTCAGGATCAGCACCTTCGGCGCGTTCTCGGCGCGGCCGTCACCGCAGATCCGCCGCGTCGCCTCGACGCCGTCCAGATGCGGCATCCGGACGTCCATGAGGATCACGTCGACCTTCGTGGCGCGCAGCACCTCCAGCGCCTCCACACCGTTCCCCGCCTCGGCGACGACCTCCATATCGGGCTGCGCCGCCAGCACCATCCGGAATCCGGTGCGCAGCAGCGCCTGATCGTCGACGAGCATCACGCGGATGGTCATGGCAGGGGGTTCCCTTCGGATGCGGAACGGCAGCCCCCGGGGCGCGGGAGACAGTCGGGACGGACGAGACGAATGGAACCACGCCGCGGGCGGAGACGGGCCCGACGGACCCCACTCGCGGAACGCACGAAACCCACGGAACCCACGGAACGCAGGGAACGCAGGGAACACGAGGAACACGAGGAACACGGGGGACACGGGGGACACGGGGGACACGCAAGGAGAACCACCGACGGACCCCACCCACAGAACGCACTGGGAGAACCCACCGAAGGACCCCACCGACGGACCTCACCGCCGGACCTCACCGCCGGAATCCGCCCACGGCCCTCACCGTTCGGGCCGCAGCGGCAGCACCGCGTCGATGCGGAACCCGCCGCCGTCGCGCGGGCCCGCCTCCAGGCTGCCGCCGACCATGCCGACCCGTTCGCGCATGCCGATGAGGCCGTGGCCGAGGCCGTCGGCGCCGCCCTCCTCGTACAGTTCGCGCTGCGCGCCGCGGCCGTCGTCCTCGATGAGGAGTTCCAGTTCGGCGTCCCCGTAGGTGAGGCGGACCGTGGCGCCCACGTCCGGGCCGCCGTGCTTGCGGGTGTTGGTGAGGGCTTCCTGCACGATGCGGTACGCGGTGAGTGCGACGCCGCTGGGCAGCGTCCGCGGCGTGCCGTCGACCCGGAAGTCGACCGGCAGTCCCGCGCCGCGCACCTGGTCGATGAGGTCGGTGAGCTGCTCCACACCGGGCTGCGGGACGTACTCGCCGCCCTCGGGCTGTTCGCCGGTGCGCAGCACGCCGAGCAGCCGCCGCATCTCGGCCAGGGCCTGCCGTCCGGTGCCGGAGATGGTCTCCAGCGCCTGCCGGGTCTGGTCGGGCGCGCTGTCGAGGACATAGGCGGCGCCGTCGGCCTGGACGACCATGACGGAGACGTTGTGGGCGACGACGTCGTGGAGTTCGCGGGCGATGCGGGCGCGTTCGGCGGCGACGGCGATCCGGGCCTGCGCCTCGCGTTCCTTCTCCAGCCGGTCCGCCTTCTCCTGGAGCTGCGCCCAGTAGGCGCGCCGGGTGCGGACGGAGTCGCCGAGCACCCAGGCCAGGACGAAGGGGACGGTGAGCAGCACGGTGACGAACGCCGTCGCCCAGAGGGACCGCTGGGGAGTGGGTTCGCCGAAGCGCATCAGGAAGAGGCTGGGTGCGAGGCAGGCGCCGGTCAGCGCGAGCCGGGACGCCCAGCGGGTGGTGCCGGAGGCGACGGTGTAGACGATCACGAGCATCGCGAAATCGCCCGGGTTGAAACCCACGTGGAAGATCAGCTGGAAGAGACCGATGAGGACGGTCAGCAGCAGCATCCGCTCGGGCCATTTGCGGCGCAGCGCGATGACGGCGCAGAAGCCGAAGGTGACGAGGGCGGCGGTGAGGTCCGACGTGCCCTCGTGCGGCGACACGACCCACAGACCGTTGAACGCCAGGAGGAGGACCGCCCAGAAGGTGTCCACCCCCGTGGGGTGTCGGCGGAAGAAGTCGTAGAGACGCTGCACGTCACCCAGCGTAGGCAGGGCGTGCGGGCGGAGGGGTCAACCGGAGGAGCGATCCTGCCGGACGGCCCTACTCCGGAAGGTGGAGACGGCGCGTGGACGGGGAGGAGGGCGAACCGGCCCCGGGTCGCGCGGCCCCCGGCGCACGCGCCGCCCCGACGCCGCTTCCCCTCGGCCTCACGCCCGGCCCCCGGCCCCGTCCGCACCGTGCCCCGTGCCGCCCCGGCCCCGTCCGCGCACCGTGCGGCGCCCCGTACCGTGGCCCCGTGACGAGCGAGTGGTGTGGCTGGCGGGACGCGGCGGAGGCGGCCCTGTACGGGCCCGACGGTTTCTACACCCGGCCCGGCGGCCCCGGCCCCGCGGGTCATTTCCGTACATCGGTGCATGCCTCGCCGCTGTTCGCCGGGGCGGTCGCGCGGCTGCTGCGGGACGTGGACGCCGCGCTCGGGCACCCGGACGAGCTGGCGCTCATCGATGTGGGCGCCGGGCGCGGCGAGCTGCTGACCGGGGTGCTCGCCGCATCGGACGCGGACCCCGATCTGCTGGCGCGGCTCCGCCCGTACGCCGTGGAGCGGGCCGCCCGCCCGGCCGGTCTCGACGCGCGGATCCGCTGGTCGGCGCGGTTGCCGGAGCCGGGCTCGGCCGTCGGGCTGCTCTTCGCGAACGAGTGGCTGGACAACATCCCCGTCGATGTCGTGGCGGCGGACGGGGACGGTGTGGTGCGCCGGGTGCTGGTCCGGGCGGACGGTACGGAGCGGCCGGGTGAGCCGGTCGACGGGCCGGACGCCGACTGGCTCGCCCGGTGGTGGCCGACGCTCGCCCCGGAGACGCGGCGTCCGCCGGAGGTGCCGCCGCCCGCCCCCGGGACGCGCGGCGAGATCGGGCGGCCCCGGGACGCGGCGTGGACGCGGGCGGTCCGTTCGCTGCGCGCCGGGCTGGCGGTCGCCGCCGACTACGCGCACACGCGGGCGGACCGCCCGCCGTTCGGCACGCTCACCGGTTTCCGGGCGGGCCGCGAGGTCCCGCCGGTCGCGGACGGCACGGCCGATGTGACCGCCCATGTGGCGCTCGACGCGTGCGCCGGGCCGACGGGCCGCCTGCTGTCCCAGCGGGCCGCCCTGCGCTCCCTGGGCGTGACGGGCCGCCGCCCGCCGCTCGCGCTCGCGTCCACCGATCCCGCCGGGTACGTACGGGCCCTGTCGGCCGCGGGTGCCGCCGCGGAGCTGACCGACCCGGCGGGTCTCGGCGGCTTCGGCTGGCTGGTCGAGCCGGTCGGCCCGGACTGCGCGGAACTGCTGCGTCCGGGGGCGTGAGCGGTACGGGAAGGGGGCGCCCCGGGGGCCCGGCCCGCGCGGAGGGGGTTTCCGGCCGCCCCGTGGCGTGCGCGAGACTGTTCCCATGACGGAGACGACGGTCGGCATCGGCGGCGCGGCGGAGAGCACCGACATGGTGCTGAACATCGGCCCGCAACACCCCTCCACGCACGGCGTGCTGCGGTTGCGTCTGGTGCTGGACGGCGAGCGGATCCGGCACGCGGAGCCGGTGATCGGCTATATGCACCGGGGCGCGGAGAAGCTGTTCGAGGCGCGCGACTACCGCCAGATCATCATGCTCGCCAACCGCCACGACTGGCTGTCCGCGTTCTCCAACGAGCTGGGCGTCGTCCTCGGTGTCGAGCGGATGCTCGGCATGGAGGTCCCCGAGCGGGCCGTGTGGACGCGGACGCTGCTGGCGGAGCTGAACCGCGTCCTCAACCACCTGATGTTCCTCGGCTCGTACCCGCTGGAGCTCGGCGGCATCACGCCGGTCTTCTACGCCTTCCGGGAGCGGGAAGAATTGCAGACGGTCATGGAGGAGGTCTCCGGCGGCCGGATGCACTACATGTTCAACCGCGTCGGCGGCCTGAAGGAGGACCTGCCCGCGGGCTGGCTGGGCCGCGCCCGGCACACCGTCGCACAGGTCCGTTCGCGGATGGGCGTCTTCGACGATCTGGTGCTGGGCAACGAGATCTTCCGCGGCCGCACCCGCGGCATCGGTGTCCTGTCGCAGGAGGCGGTGCACGCGTACGGGGTGTCCGGGCCGATCGCGCGGGCGTCCGGCGTCGACTTCGACCTGCGGCGCGACGAGCCGTACCTCGCCTACGGGGAGCTGCGGGACACGCTGCGGGTCGTCACGCGGGAGGAGGGCGACTGCCTGGCCCGCTTCGAATGCCTGCTGGACCAGAGCCACAACTCCCTCGACCTCGCCGACGCCTGCCTGGACCGCCTCGCGGAGCTGCCGCCCGGCCCGATCAACCAGCGGCTGCCGAAGGTGCTGAAGGCCCCCGAGGGCGCGACGTACGCGTGGACGGAGAACCCGCTCGGCATCAACGGTTACTACCTCGTCTCCAAGGGCGAGAAGACCCCGTACCGCCTGAAGCTGCGCTCCGCGTCGTACAACAACATCCAGGCCCTGACGGAACTCCTCCCGGGCACGCTGGTCGCGGACATGGTGGCGATCCTGGGCTCGCTGTTCTTCGTGGTCGGGGACATCGACAAGTAGGCCGGCGAGCGGATCGGCGCGTACGGCATCGGCCCCTCCCCGGGGATTCGGGGAGGGGCCGATGCGGTGGTTTACGGGCTCGGGCTCGGGCTACGAGATGACGGTGCGGAGACCGGCCAGGTCGAGCTGTTCCGTGTCGTCGTGGGCGGTGAGGTCGATGACCTCGCCTACGCCGTCCTTCTCGGGACCGTCCTGACCTGCGGCGCCCGTCTCGGCTGCGCCTTCGGGAGCCGTGCCGTCGGGGGCCGTGCCTTCCGGGGCAGTGGCTTCCGACGCCGTGGCTTCCGGGGCCGCGCCGTCGGTGGCCGTGCCCTCGGGGTCCGCGCCCTGAGCGTCGTCGGGGGCGGAGGCCGGAGCCGGGACCTCGGCCTCGGCCTCGGAAGCGGCGGCTCCCGCGTCGGCCTCGGCCTCAGCGGCGGCAGCCTGCGGAGCGGCCTCGGCCGCCCCTGCCTGTGCCCCGTTCTCCGGCTCCGCCGGCCGCAGCCGGGCGGTGGCGCGGACGGTCTGCTCGGCTATGGCCTCGTCGCCGACGACGTCGGCCAGGTCCTCCTCCATGGGCGCGGGCAGCGCCGGAGGCGCCGCGTTGCCGAAGAAGTCGAAGCCGCCGATCTCGCGGGAGGCCGTGGGGCGGGGCGCGGCGGGCGGGGCGACGGCCGCTGCGGCCGCCGGGACGGGCCGCAGCGGCGGCCCGGCGGGCGGAGTTGCCTCGGGTCCGGCGGCGGGGGCCGCGTGCCTGCCGCGCGGGCGGTCGCCACCTGGGTTCTCCGGACGGGCACCACGCGGGCGGTCACCGCCGGCGTTCTCCGGACGGGCACCACGCTGCCGGGCGGCGTTCCGGGCCAGCTGCCGGAGCGCCTCGTCGGCCTGCGCGAACGTGGCCGGGGCGGGGCGCTGCTGCGCGGCCGGGCCACCGGATCCGGGGCGCGCCGCCGCGTCCTGACGGGGCACCCCGCCCGGGGCTGCCGGGGCGGCGTCCGCCTCGGTGCGCTCCGGTGCCGGGGCTCCGGCGGGCGCGGGCAGCGCCGCGGCGGGTGCCGTCGCCTCTATGGCGAGCTGCCGGCGGTGCTCCAGGGCACCGGCCCGCTCGGTCTCGGAGGTGGCGTAGCGGCGCAGCAGATCCGCGTGTTCGGTGCGCAGTCGGGCCAGCTCGGCGCGCTTGGCGCGGAGCTTGGTGTCCAGGGCGGCGCGGATCTCGCGGGACTCCTCGGCGTCCGACTCGAGTTCGGCGATCCGCTCCTCGGTGCGCCACTCATCGCGGACGCGGGCGCGGCCCAGCTCGGCGACGCGCTTGCCGGCCTTGCGGTCCCAGGCGCGCAGCAGCACCGCGCCGGTGACCGCGGCACCCGCGGCCCCGGCGGCGAGCACCCGCTGCACCAGGTCGTCGCCGACGAACCATGTTCCGGCGGCGCAGACGATCGACGCTCCGGCGACCGAGGAGGGAGGAAGCAGCCGGTGGAGGGGTGGTGAATGGCGGTGGCGTCCTCGTGGCATGGCCAGAAACTTACCGTGCGCCCGGGGCCGATGGGGCCCCGCCCACCAATCCGTTTCCCGGTGGTTACTTCTTCAGCAGACCCTTGGCCTCCAGGTAAGTCTGCGCGACCTCCTCGGGCTTGAGCCGCTCGGCGTCGACCTTACGGTTCAAGTTGATCAGATCTTTGGTGGTGAGGACCTGTGTGAGCTTGTCGAGCGCCGCCTCGATTCCCTTGTCACCTGCGCTTTTGGCATTCACGACGGGCAGCACATTGTCGGCGTTCTGCAGCTTCTTGTCGTCGGTGAGGAGGACCAGCCCGAAGTTGTCGAGGGTGGCGTCCGTCGTCGTGGTCAGAACCACCTGATCGGTACCTTCCTTGACGGCCTGTTTGGACGACGGGGAGCCCACGCCCTTCGGATCGATACCGGCGACGGATATGTCGTACGTCTTCTCCAGCCCCGGCTTGCAGAACGGCCTGGTCTCGCACTCCTCACCGGCGGCGAGCGTGACCTTCTGCCCGGACGCGCCGAGGTCGGAGAGGGTCTTCAGCTTGTGCTTCGCGGCAAATTCGGCGGTGACCGCGAAACCGTTCTGATCTGCGGCGGCGCCCGCCGGGAGCACCTTGAGCCCGCGCGGGGCGGCGAGCTTCTTCAGCGCCGTGACGGTCGTGCCGATGTCACCGGAGGCGACGGGCTTCGCCTTAGCGCCGTTCGTCTTCGCGTTGAGGAATTCGGCGAGCGTGGAGGCATATTCGGGGACGACGTCGATCTGGCCCTTCTCCAGGGCCGGTTCATACAGTTCGCGATTGTCGAGCGTCTGGATGCGGGCGTCGTATCCGGCGGCTCCCAGGAGCTTGGAATACATCTGCGCGAGCACCTTCGACTCGGTGAAAGCGGCCGAGCCGACGACGATTTCGCCCTTGCCGCCGCCCTTTCCGTGCGCCGCTCCCTTGTCCTCCAGGCTCTGGCCACCGCAGGCGGCCAGAGCCGCCGCCAGCGCTACCACCGTGCCCGCGGCGAGCGCGGTCCGCGCCCCACGCGATGTGCTGCTCATGGACCCATCCTTCACTTCGTCTGGTTCGGATCTGCCGGTTCGGATCTGCCGGTTCGGATCTGCCGGTTCGGATCTGCCCTGCGGGTGGGCGCGTCAGGCCGCGCCGCCGACCGCCATCGCGTGGTCATCCCGCTCGCCGCGCCGGGCTCGTGACCCGCGGCCGGACCGGGCGGCCCGGCGGCGTCCGCGCATCGGGTCGCAGAGCCGGTCGACGGCGACCATGACGCCCTCGACAGCCAGCGCCAGCGCGGCCACCAGGACGGCCCCGGCGACGACCTGCGCGGTGTCGTAGTTGCCGAAGCCCGCGGTGATGATGCGGCCGAGCCCGCCACCGCCTGCCATCGCGGCCAGCGTGGCCGTCGCGACGATCTGGACGGCCGCGGACCGCAGCCCGGTCATCAGCAGCGGGTAGGCGAGGGGGAGTTCGACGTGCAGCAGGAGTTGCGGGCCGGACATGCCCATGCCGCGGGCCGCCTCGACGGCGTCCCGGTCGGCCTCGCGTATCCCGAGGTAGGCGTTGGTCAGCAGCGGCGGTATCGCGAACAGCACCAGCGCGAGGACCGTGGGCCACTCCCCCTGACTGCCGAGCGGACCGAGCGTCAGCAGCACCAGCACCGCGAACGTCGGCACCGCCCGCCCGACGTTGGAGAGGTTGACCGCCAGCGCCCCGCCCTTGCCGATATGGCCCAGCCAGAGCGCCACCGGCAGCGCCACCAGGCAGGAGAGCGCCAGGCACACCGCGCTGATCTGCACATGCTCGGCCAGCCGGTGCCAGACGCCCTTCCCGCCCGCCCAGTTGGCGGCCGTCGTCAGCCACTGCCAGGCACCCGTGAGCACGTCCATCGTCAGGCCACCGCCTTCGTCGCCGGGGCACGCCGACCGCCCGGCCGGGCCCCGGCCCGCGGCCGGGTCCACGGCGTCAGCAGCCGTTGCACCGTCATCAGCAGCAGGTCCGCCGCGACGGCCAGCAGGACGCAGAGCACCGAGGCGGTCAGCACCTCGGCCTTGAAGAAGCCCTCCAGACCGCTGGCGATGAGGTTCCCCAGGCCGCCGAAGCCGACGACGGAACCGATCGTCGTCATCGCGACCGTCGAGACCGTCGCGATCCGTATCCCGGCGACCAGTGCCGGGAGTGCCAGCGGGAGTTCCACTCCGAACAACATCCGGACCGGGCCGTATCCCATCCCGCGGGCCGCCTCGCGGACCTCGGCGGGCACCGCGTCGAGCCCGGTGAGGATGTTGCGGACCAGGATCGTCAGGGAGTACAGGACCAGGCCCGTGACGACGACCGCGACGGAGACCCCGAAGACCGGGGTCAGCAGCGCGAACATCGCCAGTGACGGGATGGTGTAGAGCACCGTCGTCAGCCCCAGCACCGCGCCCGCGACCGCGCGGCGCCGCCGGGCGAGCAGCGCCAGCGGAAAGGCGATCAGCAGCCCGAGGACCACGGAGGCCACCGTGATGCCGATGTGCTGCACGGTGGCGTCCAGCAACTCATGGCTGCGGGTGCGCAGATAGGCGCCGCAGATCCAGTCGTTGGCCACCAGGCAGTCGGAGCCGCCCGGCCCCGCGGCCTGCGGTACCCAGGAACCGCCCGGATCCGCCGGCACCTGCCCGGACGGCCAGGCGGCCGCCGTCACGCTCCACGGCACGCTCATCCGTCGCCACCTCCCCCGCCCTGTCGCTCACATTTTCGGTGACTGTCTGCGACCCTATCCCCCACCACTGACATCCGGCCCGGCCCGCCATGCGTCCGCCACACGGCGTTCACGCGCTTCTGCCCACAATGGGACCGTCCACAACGAGGGAAAGCATGATCCGCTTCGAGCACGTCACCAAGCGCTACCCGGACGGGACGACCGCCGTCGACGACCTCTCCTTCGAGGTCGCGGAGGGCGAACTCGTCACCCTCGTCGGCCCGTCGGGCTGCGGCAAGACCACCACGATGAAGATGGTCAACCGGCTCATCGACCCGACCGCGGGGACCATCCGCGTCGACGGCGAGGACATCGCGGACACCGACCCCGTGGAGCTACGACGCCGCATCGGCTACGTCATCCAGCAGACCGGGCTCTTCCCGCACAAGACCGTCCTGGACAACACCGCGACCGTTCCCCACCTGTTGGGCACCCCGCGGAAGAAGGCCCGGGCGCGGGCGGCGGAACTCCTCGACCTCGTCGGCCTCGACCCCACCGTCTACGGACACCGCTACCCCGACCAGCTCTCCGGAGGCCAACGCCAACGCGTCGGCGTCGCCCGCGCCCTCGCCGCCGACCCACCCGTCCTCCTCATGGACGAACCCTTCGGCGCCGTCGACCCCGTCATCCGCGAACACCTCCAAACCGAATTCCGCCACCTCCAGCGCACCCTCCGCAAAACCGTCCTCTTCGTCACCCACGACATCGAGGAAGCGATCCGCCTCGGCGACCGCATCGCCGTCTACGGGCACGGCCGCATCGAGCAGTTCGACACCCCCGCGGCCGTCCTCGGCGCGCCCGCGACCCCGTACGTCGCCGAGTTCGTCGGCGCGGACCGCGGTATCAAGCGGCTCTCGGTCACGCCCGTCGAACCCGGTGATCTGGAGGAGCGGCCGGTCGTCCGTCTCGACGACCCGGCCGGCCGCGCCGCCGCCGCGCTGGCCGCCGACGGCGCCTCCTGGGCGGTCGTCCTGGACGGCGACGCGACACCGTACGGCTGGGTGCCCGCCGCCGCGCTCACCGACGGCGGCCCGGACGGCACCGTCGGCGACCACGCCCGCCCCATGGACGCCACGCTGCCGGTGGGCGCGCCGCTGCGGGAGGCGTTCGGGGCGCTGCTGGGCCACGACGCCGGGTGGATAGCCGTCCTCGACGAGGGGCGCTACGCGGGCGTCCTCACCCCCGGCGGGCTGCACGCCGCGCTGCGCCGCGCGACCACCGCCGACACGGTCCGGACCACCCGCGAGGCGGTCGTCCTGGACACCGTTCCGGGCGCCTGATCACCCGCACCCGGCCACGCGGAAGGCCCGCGCACCGGGTAGCGCGGGCCGGGGGGACGGGAGGGGGCGATACGGGACGCCGCGAGGCGACCGGCCCCGGCACTCACACCGACGTGGGCCCCGGCCCGTCCATGTCCTCGTCCTCCGGCAGCTTGCAGACGCGTTCCAGGAAGAGGGCCGCGGCGACCACGGCGGCGCCCGCCAGGACCGACAGTCCGGCGTAGATCGTCTGGTCGCGGCGGGGGCCGGAGTCGAGGCCGGCGGTCAGCAGGAAGACACCGACGCCGCCGTAGAGCCCGGCGACCAGCGCCGCGACGAGGGCGCTGGCCTGCCCGAAGATCAGTACGCGGGCGGCGAGCAACGGCTCCACGCCCTTGGCGCCGGGGCGCCGCTCACGCTGGGCGCGCAGCCGCGCGCGGAACGAGAAGGCGGCCGAGCCCAGCAGTGCGGCGATCAGCGCCAGCACGATCGGCGCGGCCACCGGGACACTCGGCAGGCTCCCGAGGCTGTCCCACAGCCGGGCACCGGCCCACGCCAGCACCCCGGCCACCACGAACAGCCCGACCAGCACCTTGATACGTAGCTGCTTCACCGGGCATTCGCTCCTCGCGCCGTCATGGCCGTCCCGTTCGATCCGTCCCGCCGCACCGCGACGCTCACGTCCTACGCAACCACGCCGACGGCGGACCCGCCGCACGGCCTCCCACCGCCCACCGGCGCGCAGGAAGGCCGGACCGTCACCGTCCGCGCGGTCCGCGCGGACCCGCAAGCCTATCGATTACTCGGGCAGCCGCAGTTCCAGGTCGGCGCGGAGCGCGACGCCCTCGCTGCCGACCCCGGCCAGCAGCTCGGCGACCGGACCGCGCCCGGGGACCTCCGCGGACGGGTCGACGTCGTGCCACGGCACCAGCACGAAGGCCCGCTCATGGGCGCGCGGATGCGGCAGCGTCAGCCGCGGGTCGTCGGAGACGACGTCCTGGTAGGCGAGGATGTCGACGTCGATGGTGCGCGGGCCCCACCGCTCGTCCCGCACCCGCTCGAAGGCTTCCTCGATGGCGTGGCCGCGCTCCAGCAGGGACGACGGGGGCAGCGTCGTCTTGATCAGCACGACGGCGTTGAAGTACGCGGGCTGCGAGTCCGGGTCGACGCCCCACGGCTCGGTCTCGTACACCGGCGAGACGGCCTTGACCCGCAGGCCGGGGGTGTCCTCCAGCGCGTCGATCGCGCCCTGGAGGGTCTCCAGGCGGTTGCCGAGATTGCTGCCGAGGGAGATGACGGCGCGTTTGGGGTTGGAGAGCGTCACATCGGCCGCGTCCACCTGCTCGACGACGGAGGCGGGCACCGGCTGGACGGTCGGGTCGCTGCTGGTCTTCATACTCGGCTCCGGGTGATGGTAATGGTCACGTCGTCGAAGGGGACGGTGATCGGGGCGTCCGGCTTGTGCACCACGACCTCCACCTCCTGCACCCCCTCGTGCTTCAGGCACTGGGTGGCGATCCGCTCCGCGAGGGTCTCGATGAGGTCGACCGGATCGCCCTCGACGATCGCCACCACCTCCTCGGCCACCACGCCGTAATGGACGGTCTTGGCGAGGTCGTCGGTCGCCGCCGCCGGGCGGGTGTCCAGGCCCATCACCAGGTCGACGAGGAAGGTCTGGCCCTCCTCGCGTTCGCGGGGGAACACCCCGTGGTGCCCACGGGCCTTCAGCCCACGCAGCGCGACACGATCCACGCGAATCACTCCCACCGGTCTGGCACCTGCGGCGCCCCTGCTCGTCGGATTCCGGACCCGCACCGAACGCCTCCGGCACATCGCCTGTTGTCGAATCTACCTGCGAGCACCGACAACGCTTGCCCATGGGGGCTATGGACAAGGCCCGTCGCTGCTGCTAGGAACCGGCCCTGCGAACCGGGCCCGGGACGGTTGTGCGACCGCCCGCGCGGCCTCTTACCCCTGACCGCACACCCCACCCCTACCCGCACCGCACTTGGCTCGAACGGGTGCCCGCCGTCTGCCCCGCTGACCCCGGCCGCTGACGCCGTCCCCCGAACGCCGTACGCCCCGGACCGCACCGGCCGCCGGGCGTGGCGACCGGAAAAGCGCACGTCAGACGCCGCCCGCGACCTCGCCGGGACCAGCCGGGCCGTCGTCGTCCCCGTCATCCTCGCCGTCCGTCAGCACCGGCGAACCGTGGTGCGACCACACCCGCCAGCCCTCCTCCGTACGCCGGAAAACATTGGTCGCCACGACCAGCTGGCCGATGAGCGGCCCCACCGAACCGTCGTCCTCGGCCGGACCGCCGCTGAGGATGTTCTCGGTGCAGGTGACCAGCGCGGTGTCTCCCATCACATCGATCTCGACGTCGGTGAGGAAGAACTGGATGTACTCGGTGTTCGCCATGATCAGCGCGTACGAACGGAGCACCTCGCCGCGGCCGCGCAGCACCGGCCACCCCGGGTGCACCACGCTGACCTGTCCGTCCAGCCAGAGCGCGGACAGCGCCTCGTGGTCACCGCGCTCCACGGCCTCGTACAGCTCCGTGTTCGCCTGCTCGACCAGCTCGATGTCGGTCCGTGGGCCCAACCCGCTCACGCCGCTCCCGTCGCGTCGTCCTGTGTGTCATCCGCCGCGGTCTCCAGCGCGCGGGCGACCCGTACCGCGTCCGCGCTCGCCCGTACCTCGTGCACCCGCACGGCCCAGGCGCCCTCCCGCGCCACCAGCGCCGATACCGCCGCCGTCGCCGCGTCCCGCTCCCGCGCGGGCGGCGGGGCCGCGCCCTCGCCGCCCGCCAGCACCCTGCCCAGGAACCGTTTCCGTGAAGCGGCCACCAGCAGCGGACGGCCCAGCGCCCGCAGCCGGGGCAGGTGCGCGACCAGCGCCAGGTCGTGCGCCGCCTCCTTGGCGAATCCCAGGCCCGGGTCGATGACGATGCGCTCCGGGGCGATGCCGCCGGCCACCGCCCGCTCCATGCCGCGGGCCAGCTCGTCGACGACCTCGCCGACGACGTCCGCGTAGACCGCGCGGTTGTTCATGTCGATGGACTGGCCACGCCAGTGCATCACCACGAACGGCGTCCCCGCCGCGGCCACCGCGGGGATCATCGCCGGGTCCGCGGCGCCCGCGCTGACGTCGTTGACCAGCCGCGCACCGGCCGCCACCGCCTGCTCCGCGACACTGGCGCGCATGGTGTCGACGGAGACCACCGCGCCCGCCGCGGCCAGCTCCCGGACGACGGGTATGACGCGGCGCAGCTCCTCGGCCTCGTCGACCCGCGCGGCACCCGGCCGGGTCGACTCGCCGCCGACGTCGATCAGGTCGGCCCCCTGCGCCACCAGGTCCAGGCCGTGTTTGACGGCCAGCTCGGGGTCGAACCACGCGCCGCCGTCGGAGAACGAATCGGGCGTGACGTTGACCACGCCCATCACCGCACAGCGATCCCACTCCGGCAGTCCGGCCACCCGGTCACGCAAGGTATTCATGCCCCCAGCGTAGGCGGTGTTCCGGCCACCCGAACGAGGGCCGCCGACGACCGGAACGGGGCTGTCCGGACCGCGCTCGGTCCCGGCCCGCGCCGTACTCAGGCGGCCCGCTCGACCGCACCCGGAACGGACCGCGGCGTCGGCACATGCGCGCAGGGCAGAGGCTCGGCGGGTGTCCGGCGGCGCAGCGCGCGCGGCAGCCGCAGCTCCAGGTAGCCCTCGGCCTGTAGCGCGGCCAGCCCGATGCGCGGGATGTCGCGGCTGTTGCGGAAGACCACGAAGCGAGGCTCCCAATGCGGCTGGAACTTGTCGTTGAACTTGTACAGCGACTCGATCTGGTACCACCGCGACAGGAAGATCAACATCCCGCGCCAGACCCGGATGACCGGCCCGGCGCCCAGCTTCTCGCCGCGCTCCAGGGACGAGCGGAAGACCGCGAAGTTCAGCGACACCCGCGCGATCTTCAGCTCCGGCGCGGCCTGGAGCGCGGCGACGATCAGCAGCTCGTTCATCCCCGGGTCGGCCGAGCGGTCGCGGCGCATCAGCTCCAGCGAGATGCCGTCCCGGCCCCACGGCACGTAGTGCTGCATCGCCTTGAGGTCGCCGAACGGGCCGGGCTCCGCGCCCTCCTCCGGTGCCTGGTGGGCGGTGGCGATGACCGCGTCGCCGTCGGCGTCCGCGTCGATCCGGCCCAGCGCCATGGAGAAGCCGCGCTCGGTGTCGGTGTCCCGCCAGGCGTCGGCCGCCCGCTGGATGCGCGCCAGCTCCTCCGGCTCCAGATCCCGCACCCGCCGCACCCGGGTCTCGTAGCCGTTGCGCTCGATGCGCTTGACCATCTGGCGGACGTTACGCATCGACCGGCCGCTGAGCGTGAAGCCGGCGACGTCGACGATCGCCTCGTCGCCCAGCTCCAGGGCGTCCATACCGGTCTCGCGGGTCCACACCTGGCCGCCGGTCTCGCTGCAGCCGGTCACCGCGGGCGTCCAGGAGTGCGCCCGCGCCACCTCCATGAACCGCTCGATGGCGCCGGGCCACGCCTCGACGTCACCGATCGGGTCGCCGCTGGCGAGCATCACCCCGGAGATCACCCGGTAGCAGACGGCCGCCTTGCCGGTCGGCGAGAAGACGGCGCCCTTGTCGCGGCGGAGCGCGAAGTAGCCGAGCGAGTCCCGGCCGCCGTGCCGCTCCAGCAACTCCCGCAGCCGCCGCTCGTCGTCCTCGGTGAGCCGCGCCGCCGGATGCTCGGGCCGGAACGCCAGGTAGGCGGTGGTGGCGGCGGTCAGCAGGCCGAGCGCGCCGAGCGAGTAGCCGACGGTGTAGTCGACGCCGTGGGTGTACGCGATGGGGCCCTCGAAGCCGCACAGCCCCCACAGGACGTGCTGGACGCGCTCCCACAGGGTCGGCGAGCCGACGATGCGGTCCGGGTGCGAGCTGACGATCACCAGGCCGATGCCGAAGCTCGCGCCGCCCAGCACCACCGCGTTGGCCAGCGCCTTCCAGCGGCTGCGTGGATCGGGCAGCGCCGCGAACTCCTTGCGGTGCGACACCAGGAAGCCCAGCAGGAGCAGCGAGAGCACGGCGCCGAACGCCGAGTGGCGGTACACCAGCTGGGCGACGGCGCCGACCGGCAGCAGCGCCACCGCCGCTGTCCACGCCCGGCGCTTGCGCCGTTTGAGGCCGTGCGCCAGGAGGAGCAGCAGGATGCCGACGACGAGGGAGGCGGCGGCCGCGAGCGGGCTGACCGCGCCCGGCAGCACCTCGGCCAGGGCGTGCATCCGGCTGTGGCGGAAACGCGGGAAGACGCCGGAGACGATGTCGAGCAGACCGACCAGGACACCGGCGCTGCCGATGAGCGGCGGTACCGATGCGGGCCGAGGCCCTCGGAGCCAGCGTGGCCCACGCCACGCAACCGTCTCCGACTTTTCGCCATCTAGCCTGTCAGACATCACTTTCCCGTCGCCCCGGTCGAGAGAACGTGCGAACCTGGTCGCAGCTTCCGGACTTTTGCGCCCTGTATGACGGCGTTTCAGGGCTCGGGGTTCCATCAGCGGACGGGTGGACCGGCCGCCCGGGAGAAAGCACCACATGGGTCTCACCAGCAAAAAGCTGCTGATACTGGCCGTCGTCCTCGCCGTGGCATTCTTCGTGCTCACGGTCTGGCTCTGGCCGCGACTGTCGGGACGCAGCTGGCGCCCGGTCCTCGGCCGGGTCGGCGTCCTGCTCCTCACGCAGATATCGCTGTTCGCGGCCGTCGGGCTCGCCGCCAACAACTCGTTCGGCTTCTACGCTTCCTGGGCCGACCTCCTCGGTCAGGAGCAGGAGCCCGGCGTCGTGACGAACTACACATCCGGCCCGGACGGCACCCGGCTGCAGAGGCTCGGCGCCGAGCGGTTCAACGTCGACGGCAGCTCCCGGCCACAGGTCGCCGGGCGGATCGAGAAGGTGCTGCTCCACGGCGAGAAGTCCGGCATCAGCAGCCCCGCCTTCGTCTATCTGCCGCCCCAGTACTTCCAGCGCGCCCACGCCCACAAGAACTTCCCGGCCGCGCTGGTCCTCACCGGCTACCCCGGCACCGCCGAGGCGCTCTACAAGAAGCTGCACTTCCCGCAGACCCAGCACGCGCTGCACGGCAAGGGCAAGATGCAGCCGATGGTCCTGGTGATGATGCGGCCGACCGTCGCGCCGCCCCGCGACACCGAGTGCGTGGACGTGCCCGGGGGCCCGCAGACCGAGACGTTCTTCACCCAGGACCTGCGCCACGACATCGCCGGCCACTTCCGCGTCGGCAAGGACGCGAAGAGCTGGGGCGTCATCGGCGACTCCACCGGCGGCTACTGCGCGCTGAAGATGACGATGCGCCACCCCGAGTCGTACTCCACCGCCGTCGCCCTCTCCGGCAGCTACAAGGCGCCGCTGGACGCCACCACCGGCGACCTCTTCGGGGGCGACCCGCAGCTGGAGCGGGAGAACAACCTGCTCTGGCGCCAGCGTCACCTCCCGGCGCCGCCGGTGAACCTGCTGGTCACCAGCAGCAAGCAGGGCGAGGGCAACTTCCACGAGACGCTGAAGTTCATCCAGCAGACGAAGTCGCCGTCCCGGGTCTCGTCGATCATCCTCGACAGCGGCGGCCACAACTTCAACACCTGGCGCCGCGAGATCCCCGCCGCCATGGAGTGGCTGGGCAGCCGCCTGAAGGTGTGACCCGGCGGAACACCGTACGGATACGGAGAAGGGGCGGGCGCCCGTGAGCGCCCGCCCCTTCTCCGTATCCGTACCGCCTTATCGGGCGAGTATCAGGCTCATCGCCTCGGCGCGGGTCGCCGGGTCGCGGAGCTGACCGCGGACCGCGGAGGTGGTGGTCTTCGCACCGGGCTTACGGACCCCGCGCATCGTCATGCACATGTGCTCGCACTCGATGACGACGATGACGCCGCGCGGCTCCAGGATCTCCATCAGCGAGTCGGCGATCTGCGTCGTCAGCCGCTCCTGGACCTGCGGACGGCGGGCGAAGACGTCCACCAGCCGGGCCAGCTTCGACAGCCCGGTGATCTTCCCGTCGGCGGACGGTATGTACCCGACGTGCGCCACCCCGACGAACGGCACCAGGTGGTGCTCGCAGTTCGAAGTCACCTCGATGTCCTTGACCAGCACCATCTCATCGTGGCCGAGGTCGAACGTCGTGGTCAGGACGTCCTCGGGCTTCTGCCGCAGCCCGGCGAAGATCTCCTTGTACGCCCGCGCCACCCGCGCCGGGGTCTCCAGCAGGCCCTCGCGGTCCGGGTCCTCACCGACCGCGATCAGCAGCTCCCGCACGGCGTTCTCGGCACGCTTCTCGTCGAAATCGCCGATCGTGGCGTCGCCGTCCAGCGTCACAGGGTCGGTCATGTGGTGCCTCGTTCCTTCTGCGCCCGCTCCGGATGCGGAAATGCCGCGCCTCCCAGGCTAGAACCTGGGAGGCGCGGCGGACATTCCGGGGCGGTGTGATCCCCGCGTCAGCTCTCGCGGGTGTCCTCCGTGGACTCCGTCTTGTCCATCGAAACGGTGCCGTTGCCCGGGACCGTGCCGTTGGCCGGGGACAGCTCCCGCGGGGAGAGCACCGGCGGCCGGGACGACGGGGTACGCCGCGAGGAGCCGGTCCACGCCGGGCGGGCCGGGCGCTTCACGATGTGCTTGAAGACCTCGGCGATCTCCTCCTTGCCCAGGGTCTCCTTCTCCAGGAGCTCCAGGACGAGGTTGTCGAGGACGTCGCGGTTCTCGACCAGGATCTCCCACGCCTCGTTGTGCGCGGTCTCGATGAGCTTCTTGACCTCCTCGTCGACCAGCGCCGCGACCTCCTCGGAGTAGTCGCGCTGATGGCCCATCTCGCGGCCCAGGAAGGGCTCGGAGTTGTCGGTGCCGAACTTGATGGCACCGAGACGCTCGGTCATGCCGTACTGCGTGACCATGGCGCGGGCCGTGGCGGTGGCCTTCTCGATGTCGTTGGCCGCGCCGGTCGTCGGGTCGTGGAAGACCAGCTCCTCCGCCGCGCGCCCGCCCAGCATGTACGCCAGCTGGTCGAGCATTTCGTTGCGGGTGGTGGAGTACTTGTCCTCGTCGGGCAGGACCATGGTGTAGCCCAGGGCCCGGCCGCGGGACAGGATCGTGATCTTGTGGACCGGGTCGGAGTTCGGGGAAGCCGCCGCGACCAGGGCGTGTCCGCCCTCGTGGTACGCGGTGATCTTCTTCTCCTTGTCCGACATGATCCGGGTCCGCTTCTGCGGACCGGCCACGACGCGGTCGATCGCCTCGTCCAGGAAGTGGTTGTCGATCAGCTTCGCGTCACTACGGGCCGTCAGCAGCGCGGCCTCGTTGAGGACGTTGGAGAGATCGGCACCGGTGAAGCCGGGGGTCCGCTTGGCGACGGCCGTGAGGTCGACGTCCGACGCGACCGGCTTGCCCTTCTGGTGAACCTTCAGGATCTCCAGCCGGCCCTGCATGTCCGGACGGTCGACGGCGATCTGCCGGTCGAAACGGCCGGGACGCAGCAGCGCCGGGTCGAGGATGTCCGGGCGGTTGGTGGCGGCGATCAGGATGACGCCGCCCTTGACGTCGAAGCCGTCCATCTCGACGAGCAGCTGATTCAGCGTCTGCTCGCGCTCGTCGTGACCGCCGCCGAGGCCGGCGCCACGGTGGCGGCCGACCGCGTCGATCTCGTCGACGAAGACGATCGCCGGGGCGTTCGCCTTGGCCTGCTCGAAGAGGTCACGCACCCGGGAGGCACCGACACCGACGAACATCTCGACGAAGTCGGAGCCGGAGATCGAGTAGAACGGCACGCCGGCCTCGCCCGCGACGGCGCGCGCCAGCAGCGTCTTACCCGTACCGGGCGGGCCGTACAGCAGGACACCCTTGGGGATCTTGGCGCCGACGGCCTGGAACTTCGCCGGCTCCTGGAGGAACTCCTTGATCTCGTGGAGCTCCTCGACCGCCTCGTCGGCCCCGGCGACGTCCGAGAAGGTCGTCTTGGGCGTGTCCTTGGTGATCAGCTTCGCCTTGGACTTCCCGAAGTTCATCACCCGGGAGCCACCGCCCTGCGCCTGGTTCATCAGGAACAGGAAGATGATCGGGATGAGGAGGAAGGGAAGCAGCGTGATCAGCAGCCCGACGAACGGGTTCTGCTTCGACGGGGCGACCGTGTAGCCGTCCTTGATCTCGCCGGTCTGGTACTTGGCCTGCAGGTTCTTGGCAATGTCGACGCCCTGGTCGCCGATGTAGCTCGCCTGCAGCTTGTTGGAACCCTCGATCTTGTTGTCGCCCGACAACTCGATCTTGATCTTGTTCTCGTCGCCGGTCGTCAGCTCGGCGGATTTCACCTTGTTGTCAGTGATCGCCTTGACGACCTGACCGGTGTCCACCGTCTTGTAGCCGCCGGATTCACCGACGACCTGCATCAACACGACCACGGCGAGGACGGCCAGCACGATCCACATGACCGGCCCACGGAAGTATCGCTTCACGTCCATCCATACGGAGCCGTCACGGCCCCGTCCCTCCTGCCACAGTGAGGCACAACAGCCCTGCGGAGGGCTGGTCGTGCGTACGGTGTATTACTGGCCCGAAAATGAGTGCCTTCGGACGGTACCCCAGCATTGTCACCCGTCGGCGACGCCGACAGCGAACAATGCGAGCTCGGATTCCGTTCTCTGCTTCAACGGTGGGCGGCCCCGACAGGTTCCCGCCGCCACGCGGCGGCCACGCCGTGGCCGTTCCGGGCCCTCGCCGACCCGTACGGCCGGCGAGCGGATGCCGTCCTCAGCCGCCGTACACGTGCGGTGCGAGAGTGCCGACGAACGGCAGGTTGCGGTATTTCTCGGCGAAGTCGAGGCCGTAGCCGACGACGAATTCGTTGGGGATGTCGAAGCCGATCCACTTCACGTCGATATCGACCTTGGCGGCGTCGGGCTTGCGCAGCAGCGTGCAGACCTCCAGCGAGGCGGGCTCGCGCGAACCGAGGTTGGACAGCAGCCACGACAGCGTGAGGCCGGAGTCGATGATGTCCTCGACGATCAGGACGTCCCGGCCCTTGATGTCGGTGTCGAGGTCCTTGAGGATGCGCACCACGCCGGAGGACTGGGTGCCCGCGCCGTACGAGGACACGGCCATCCAGTCCATCGTGACGGGGGTGGACAGCGCCCGCGCCAGGTCCGCCATCACCATCACGGCGCCCTTCAGGACGCCGACGATGAGCAGGTCCTTGCCCGCGTACTCCGCGTCGATCTTCGCGGCCAGCTCGGCCAGCTTCGCGTCGATCTCTTCTTTGCTGATGAGTACCGACTCAAGGTCGGAGCCCATGTCCTTGTCGTCCACCCGTGCCACTCTCGCTCGGTTCGGTGTCGTGTCCGTCGCCGGACTGATCAGGCGGGGCAGCAGTCCTGCGGCTCAGCCCTGCCGAATGACAAGTCTGCCACCCTGCCGTCGAACACCGACGCGCCCGGGGAGGTTGAGGGCGCCCTGACCACGCCAGGCCGTGATCAGCCGGTCCACTTCCTCGATGTGCCGGGCGAAGAGCGAACCGGCCGGTGCGCCCGCGTCGATGACGGCCCGGCGCAGCACCCGGCGGCGCACCGCGGGCGGCAGCGCGAACAGCCCGGCGACGTCGAGCGTGCCCTCCGCGCCGCGGATCGTGCGTTCGGCGTCGGCGGCCCAGGAGTCGAGGGCGTCGGCGTCGTCCCGGGAGAGCTGGGCCGTACGGGCGAGGGCTTCAACGACGCCCTTGCCGAGCGCCTTCTCCAGGGCGGGCAGCCCTTCGTGGCGCAGCCGGGAGCGGGTGTAGGCGGGGTCGGTGTTGTGCGGGTCGTCCCAGACCGGGAGGGACTGGATGAGGCAGGCGGTGCGGGCGGTCTGGCGGTCGACGCCGAGGAACGGGCGGCGGTAGCGGCCCAGGTGGCCGGTGGTGGCGGCCATGCCGGAGAGGGAGCGGGTGCCGGAGCCGCGGGCGAGGCCGAGGAGGACGGTCTCGGCCTGGTCGTCGCGGGTGTGGCCGAGGAGGACGGCGGCGGCGCCGTGGCGTTCGGCGGCGGCGTCGAGGGCGGCGTACCGGGCGTCGCGGGCGGCGGCTTCGGGTCCGCCTTCCTTGCCGACGCGCACGGCGACCGCCTCGGCGGGGTCGAGGTGGAGGGAGCGCAGCCGCAGGACGACCTCGGCGGCACGGAGGTCGGAGCCGGCCTGGAGGCCGTGGTCGACGGTGACGCCGCCCGCGCGGACGCCGAGCCGGGGGGCTTCGAAGGCGAGGGCGGAGGCGAGCGCCATGGAGTCGGCACCGCCGGAGCAGGCGACGAGGACGAGCGGGGGCTCGGTCCTGGCCTGCGCGCAGTGCCGGTTGAGCACGTCGTGGAGTACGCGGCGGACCGCCAGGCGTATCGCGGCGACCGCTGGATGGGGACCCATGTCCGTTTCCAATCGTTCAGCTGGGGAGCCTTGATCCGTGGACGACACATTCGTCACACAGAGTGCCTAGATGGTGACAGAGGCGAGCAGTTCCCCGAGCATTGCACGCCCATCCCCTGGTAACGGTCCCTCAGAAGGGTGATTACGGGGGCGCACATCTGCCGTCCGGCGCGCGCGTGGCGCATCTCTGCCTTACGGTGCCCCGTCCGCCGCACCCTTCACGCGCGCGATCCAGTCCGCGGGCGAGGCGATCTCCTGTTTGGTGGGGAGCGTGTTGGGCGATGTCCAGACGCGGTTGAAGCCGTCCATGCCGAGGTCGTCGACGACCGCGCGGACGAAGCGTTCGCCGTCGCGGTACTGGCGCAGCTTGGCGTCGAGGCCGAGAAGTTTGCGCAGCGCGAGGTCGAGGCGGCCCGCGCCGCTGGCCCGGCGCTGCTGGAACTTCTCCCGGATCTCGGCGACGGAGGGCACCACCTCGGGCCCGACGCCGTCCATGACGAAGTCGGCGTGGCCCTCCAGGAGGGACATCACGGCGGTCAGGCGGCCCAGGATCTCGCGCTGCGCGGGGGTCTGGACGAGGTCGACGAGGGAGCGGGCGTCGTCCTCGCCGGACTCGCCCTCGGGCCGGGCGCCGGTGAGTGCCTGCGCGGCCTCGCGGAGGCGTTCCACGAGGGTGCCCGGATCGATGTCGGTTTCGGCCAGGAACGACTGGATCTCGCCCTCGATGTGATCGCGCAGCCAGGGCACGGCGGTGAACTGGGTGCGGTGGGTCTCCTCGTGCAGGCAGACCCAGAGGCGGAAGTCGTGCGGGTCGACCTCCAGCTCCCGTTCGACGTGGACGATGTTGGGTGCGACGAGCAGCAGCCGGCCGCCCCGGGCCGCGGCGGGCAGATCGCGCGAGGCCGGTGCGAACGTCTCGTACTGGCCGAGCACCCGGGAGGCGAGGAACGACAGGAGCATGCCCAGCTCGACGCCGGTGACCTTGCCGCCGACGGCGCCGAGCACCGCGCCCCCGGGGCCGCCGGGGCGGCGCTCGGCCATCTTGTCCAGCAGAGGTTTGAGCACCGCGCGGAACCCGGCGACGTTGGCCTTGATCCAGCCGGGGCGGTCCACGACGAGGACGGGTGTGTCGTGCGGCGCCTCGGCGCCCACCGCCTCTCCGGGCTGCGCCATACGGGTGAAGGCGCGGACGTGTTCCTCGGAGGACCGGGCGTGGGCGCGCAGCTCCGCCACGATCGCCCGGGCCTCGTCGCGGCTGACCTCCGGACCGGGCCGCACGAAGCGCGTCGCCGTCGCCGCCGCGAGGTTCCAGTCGACCATCTCGACACCACCGATGCTCGTCATGCGTTTCACGGTACGTGGGCACCCGGCTCGGGGGTAGCCGACCGGTGGTCTCAGGGGCCGACGGGTCAGCGGCAGCCGCAGTTGGCGACGGCCGAGGCGAGCGTGTCGAGGGCCTTCTGCGCGCCCTGGGCGTCGCTGGTGCCGTTGGTCATGAACGCGAAGACCAGCAGCCGTCCGTCGGCGTCGACGACAGTCCCGGCGAGGGTGTTCACACCGGTGAGGGTGCCGGTCTTGGCGCGTACGGCCCCGGCGCCCGCGGTGTCGGCGTAGCGGCCGTCGAGGGTGCCGGTGAAGGCGGCGACGGGCAGACCGGTGACGATCGGGCGGAGTTCGGGGCGCTCGGGGGCCGAGGCGTGCAGCAGAAGGCGGGCGAGGAGTTCGGCGCTGACCTTGTCGTCGCGGTCGAGCCCACTGCCGTCGTCGAAGCGGGAGCCGGACAGCGGCAGGTGCTGGGCGGCAAGTGTCTGCCGGACGGCGGTACCGGCGCCGGAGAAGCTGGCGGGGCGGCGGGCGCCGAGGGCGGTCTGCCGGGCCAGGGCCTCGGCGATGTCGTTGTCGCTGTTGGTCAGCATCCGTTCGACGAGGGCGCCGAGCGGCTGGGAGCGGACGGTGGCCAGGCGGGTGGCGTCCTTCGGCGCGTGCGCGGCGGACGGGGCGCCGTCGACATCGATGCCGCGCTCCTTCAGACGGGCGGCGAAGGCACGGGCGGCGTCGGCGGACGGGTCGGCGGCGCGGGGCGCCGGGCCGCTGTCGCTGTCGTCGAGGCGGCCCTCGTCGGCCATCAGCGGGGTGACGCGGGCGAGGTTCTCGTTGGGGCCGATGGGGTGCACGGCGGGGCCGGAGTAGAGCGAGGTGTCATAGCCGAGAGAAACCTTCTTGCGGCCGCGCTCGGCGAGGGCGCGGGCGGTGTCGTCGGCGAGGGCGCGCAGGCTGGCGGACCCGTCGGCGCCGCCCTTGGGCGCCCGGGCGGTGAGCGTCGGGTCGCCGCCCCCGACCAGCACGATCCGCTGGGACGCGGACTTGCCGCCCTTGCCGTCGTCCTTGGCGTCCTCGCCCCCCTTGGAGTCCTTGGCGTCCTTGCCGCCCTTGGGGCGCTCGTCGTCCTTGCCGCCCTTGGGGTGCTTTCCTTCCCCGGCTCCCTTGCCGTCGTCCGCCGCGTCCGCGGCGGTCACCACCGTCGTCTCGATGCGATGGTCGGCGCCCAGGGTGGTGAGGGCCGCGACGGCGGTGGCGAGCTTGACGGTGGAGGCGGGCACCACCGCCGCGGTGGGCTTGGCGGCGAACACCTGGCGGCCGGTGGCGACATCGATGACCGACGCGGTCCGCAGCGCGCCCAGCGCCTTGTCCTTGAGCAGCGGCGACAGCGCGTCGGCGAGCCCGGCACCGGTGGGCTGCGGCGCCGCGCCGCGCCCGGAGGCGTCGGCCGCCGGGATGCCGAGCGCCGGGAGGACCTGCGGGAGCCCGGGCCCGCCGTCCGCGCCCCCCGGCGCGCCACCGCGGCCGCGCGCCCCGCCGTGATGTGCGCCACCCGTACCGGCCGCGGCCCCCGCGCGGGCCCGCTCGGCCGTACGCTGACCCGAGTCCCAGGGCCCGGCCACCGCCACCGCGGCCGTCGCGGCCGCCAGGCCCGCGGCGGTGGCCACCGCCGTCAGGCGCCAGGCGCTCCGTGTGCGCGGCGGTGCGGCGCGCCAGGTCCGCCGGACCTCGTGGCCGGCCCGCTGTGCCGTACGGGCCGCGGTACGGGCGTACGCCCGGGCCGACCGTCGCGCCGTCTCCCATCCGACCTGCCACGATCCCGTCTCCGGCACCTTGGACCAGCCCCTTTCGCCAGCACCCACCTGCGTGGGGGACACTTAATCACCAGACCTATGTGTTGATCATGGAGGAGCCACCCGTGGAGTTCGACGTCACCATCGAGATCCCGAAGGGTTCGCGGAACAAGTACGAGGTGGACCACGAGACCGGTCGGATCCGCCTGGACCGTCGACTCTTCACCTCGACCAGCTACCCGGCGGACTACGGCTTCGTCGAGAACACCCTCGGCGAGGACGGCGACCCGCTGGACGCGCTGGTCATCCTGGACGAGCCGACCTTCCCCGGTTGCCTCATCAAGTGCCGCGCCATCGGCATGTTCCGGATGACCGACGAGGCCGGCGGCGACGACAAGCTGCTGTGCGTCCCGGCGTCCGACCCGCGCGTCGAGCACCTGCGGGACATCCACCACGTCTCGGAGTTCGACCGCCTGGAGATCCAGCACTTCTTCGAGGTCTACAAGGACCTGGAGCCCGGCAAGTCCGTCGAGGGCGCCGACTGGGTCGGCCGCGCCGAGGCCGAGGCCGAGATCGAGGCGTCCTACAAGCGCCTGGAGGCGCAGGGCGGCGCCCACTGACACTGGCGCTCCCCGGGGCCGCCACGGCCCCCGGGACCCGGCGCACGGCGCGCTGATTTTCGTACGCGAACGGGCGGCACCCACTCGGGGTGCCGCCCGTTCGTGGCGCGGGGTGGTCGGCCGGTGGTCAGAAGCCGCGGGTGCGCTTGGCGGCGCGGCGGCCGGCGCCGGGCATCTCGGGCCCGGGGGCGCGCAGGAAGAGCCGCGCGACCTCGCTGCCGAGGTTCACGCCGACGGCGATGGCGAGCGCCAGCGACGCCGCCTTGATCAGCGAGGCGATGCCGTCGAGGAGGTTGCCCTGCGCGAAGTTGAGCAGCCCGAAGTACGTGGCGCTACCCGGCAGCAGCGGGCCGATGGCCGCGGTGACGTACGGCAGCGCCGAGGCGTAGCGGTAACGGGACAGCAGCTGGCCGAAGAGGCCGACGAGACCGGCGGAGATGGCCGTCGACGGCACCGCGTTGAGCCCGGCGACGTTGGCGAGGGCGCCGTAGACGACCCAGGCCACCCCGCCGTTGAGGGTCGCGAACGCCACCGTGTGCCGCTCCTGCTGGAGCAGCACGCAGAAGGCCAGCACCAGCAGCATGGACGCGCCGGTCTGCACCAGCGGCTCGTTGTAGACGTGCAGCGCCTGCTCGGGGTTGAGCCGCTTGAGCCCAGGGTCGAGCTGGAGCCCGATGTAGAGGATGCCGAGCACGCCGACGACGATGCCGACGATGAGGTAGACGACCTCCAGGAGGCGGGCGGCGGCGGTGATGTAATAACCCGTCAGGCCGTCCTGGACGCCCGCGACCAGGGCCCGTCCCGGAATCAGCGCGAAGAGTCCACCGGTGATGACCGCGGACGCCTGGACGTTGGCGTGCGCCAGGCCGAAGGCGACGCCTATCGCCGCGGGCGGCATCGCGGCCACCACGAACTGGTAGAACTCCGGCAGCCCGCGGCCGGACGCCAGCCACGCCAGCCGGTCGCCGAGCATCGAGCCGATCGCGGCGGCCACAAAGACCAGCAGGCCACCGCCGACCAGGATGGACGCGCCGCCGGACAGCAGCCCGGAGGCGAGCGTCAGCGCCCAGGTGGGGAACGGGTGGCGGTTACGGCGGATCTCGGCGAGCCCGCGGTACGCCTCCTCCAGGGTGATGCCCTCGGAGGTGATGTCGTCGACCAGCCGGAAGACCGCCGACAGCCGGGTGTAGTCGACGCCGCGACGTCGCACGGTGCGGCTGGCGGTGACCGGGTCGTCGACCAGCGACGGCTGGTACGAGATGGACAGCAGGGTGAAGGTGACGGTCGGCTCGACGCGCTCCAGCCCGTAGGCGTGTGCGACGCCGAACATCGCCGCCTCGACGTCCTCGGCGCCCTCACCACCGGCGAGCAGGATCTCGCCGATACGCAACGTGAGGTCGAGGACGCGGGGCACCGCGGGCCCGGTCTCGTCGTCGGGGCGCTCCGTCCGCTCCGGGGTGGGGCGCTCGTGGATCGGCATCCGCAGCATGGTCCGCATGCGGTCCTGCCACGGCGCCTCCTTGGTGAGGCTGAGCACCGGAATGCCGTGCGGCGGGGTGAACGCCGGGAAGCCGCCGGTGGGCGCGCCGCCGGGCGGGGCGAAGGCTGAACCTTCCTGCTCCGCGGGGACCTCCGGCCTCAGCCCCTCGGGCAGCGCGAATTCGGAGGTGGTGCTGGACTCGTCCTCGGGCAGCGGGGGCTGCGGGACGCCCAGCGGCGGTGTGAAGGCGCTGCGCACCTCGTCCGGCGTCGGCTTTCTGTCCTCGTCGGGCGGCTCCGCCGGACCGCTGCCGCCGTTGCTGTTCCGCTCTCGGTGGTGACCGTTCTGGGCATGCGGTGTGCCGTTGGTGGAGCGCTGGCCGCGCTGTGGATCCGACGCCACGTTTCTTCGCTCCTCGTACGCCTCCTGCGACCGTCAAGGACACGATGCCTGATGACGCTTCCGGGCGCGCGGGGCGGGGGTTGACCGGTTCCGACAAAGGAGTCGGACAGGATGAACTGCACATTCCCGACGGCGCCGGGGGTCATGCCACGAAGTGCGTGACCGAGGGGAGAGTACGGGAGTGCGGCGGGATGGTGTGGAGGCGCATCCCGTACCAGGAGTACGCCCGCGCGCCCCACCACGAACCGCCCGCCCCGGGGCGCGGGGACGGGCGGTTCGTGGGAGTGCGGAGGGGCGGGAGGGCGAGGGGCAGGGGCGGAGTTCTGCGCCTGGTCAGCAGCCGGGCCCCGGCCCCCTCAGGCGGCTCAGCGCTTGGCGTGGCGAGCGCGGCGGCCGTCGCCCGGCGCGCCTTCGGCCACGGCCTGCTCGACCACCGCGGCCTCGGCCTTCTTGGCCTTGCCGCGGGCCCGCAGGTACTCGACGCCGATCGGCACGACGGAGATCAGCACGATCAGGACCAGCATGGCCTCGATGTTCTTGTGCACGAACTCGATGTTGCCCAGCGCGGCGCCGAGCAGGGTGACCCCGGCGCCCCACAGGGAGCCGCCGATGACGTTGAAGGTGAGGAACGAGCGGTAGTTCATCCGGCTCACGCCCGCGATGATCGGCGTGAACGTCCGCACGATCGGCACGAAGCGGGCCAGGATCAGCGACTTCGGCCCGTACTTCTCGAAGAATTCGTGGGCCTTCTCGACGTTCTCCTGCTTGAAGAGCCTGGAGTCGGGCCGCTTGAAGAGCGACGGGCCCACCTTGCGGCCGAAGAGGTATCCGGCCTGGTCACCGAGGACTGCGGCCAGCACCACCAGCGCGCACACCAGCCACAGCGGCTTGTCCATCTTGTGGGTGGTCACCAGCAGACCGGTGGTGAACAGCAGCGAGTCGCCCGGCAGGAAGAAGCCGATCAGCAGGCCGGACTCCGCGAAGACGATGACCAGGACACCGATCAGGCCGAAGGTGCCGATCAGGAAATCCGGGTCCAGCCACTGGGGGCCGAGCGCGAGATTGTTCACGGGGTGGAGGCTCCTGTGTCGAGGGCGCCGGATCTGCGGTGCGACGGGGGAAGCGGCGGGGATCGGGCGCGGTGTGCGGCCCCAAGCTATCAACGCCGCCCGGCCGGTCACGGTTCCCTCCGCCCGCCCACCCCGGGGGCGGGCGGGGCGCCGCACCCGGGGCACACCGCCGCGGCCGCCGGTACGAGACGCCCTCCACCCCTGGTCGGAGCGGACGCCGGACGATGCTCGTCCCGGTGGAGGATGCCCGGCCGCGGGAAACCGGGCGATGCTTGCGTCACAGGCATCACACAGTGAAGGAAGTGCGTGACAGATGGGCATCGAGGAATTCGGCGGCGGACAGCAGGCCCAGTCCGACGTCCTGGTGGTGACGACGAACGACGTCCCCGGTTTCACCGTGCAGCAGGTCATCGGTGAGGTCTTCGGGCTGACCGTCCGCTCGCGCCACCTGGGCAGCCAGATCGGCGCCGGGCTGAAGTCGATGATCGGCGGGGAGCTGAAGGGCCTGACCAAGACCCTGGTCGAGACCCGCAACCAGGCCATGGAGCGCCTGATCGAGCAGGCCCGCTCGCGCGGCGCCAACGCGGTGCTGATGTTCCGCTTCGACGTCACCGAGGCGGCCGACGTCGGCACCGAGGTCTGCGCCTACGGCACCGCCGTGGTCCTCGCCCCGAAGAGCTGACCCCTGCGGGCCGGGGCGCCCCCGTACGAGGGGCGCGCGCCGCACCGCCGGACGCCCCCCGGTTCGGCGCACGCCCCCTGCCGCGCGCCCCGCGCCCGTCCACCCCGCCGCCGGGCTCCCGCCCCGGACACCGCGCCGTGCCCGGGGCGTCCGCATGGTGAAAAGACTTGTGGAAGGCCGGGCTCCGGGTGAGATTCTGCGCCCATGTTCGGGATAACTGACCTCTCCACCTATTTGGCGGGCCTCGCCCTGATCATCCTGCTGCCGGGGCCGAATTCGCTCTACGTCGTCTCGGTCGCGGCGCGGCTCGGCCCCCGTGTCGCGTACCGCGCGGCGGCCGGGGTGGTCTGCGGGGACACGGTGCTGATGGCCCTGTCGGCGGGCGGCGTGGCGTCGCTCCTCAAGGCGAGCCCGGTGCTGTTCGCGGTCGTGAAGTTCGCCGGCGCGGGCTATCTGACCTGGCTGGCCATCGGGATGCTGCGCGGCGCGGTGGCCCTGTGGCGCGGCCGGTCGGCCCGTACGTCCGCCGAGGCACCGGCCGGGACGGGGCCGACGGCCACGACGGCGGTGGCCGAGGCCGCGACCGCCGGGGCCGTGACCTCCGGGGCACCGGCCGGAGCGGCGAAGGAGCCGGTGGAGCGCCCGTACCGCCGGGCCCTGGTGGTGAGCCTGCTCAACCCGAAGGCGATCCTGTTCTTCATCTCCTTCTTCGTGCAGTTCGTCGACCCGTCCTACGCGCACCCGGTGCTGTCGTTCCTGGCCCTGGGCGCCTGGGCGCAGCTGTTCAGCCTCACGTACCTGTCGATCCTGATCTTCAGCGGTACGTATCTGGCCGCGACGTTCCGGCGCCGCCGGAAGCTGACCGCGGGCCTGTCCGCGGGCGCCGGCGCCGCCTTCCTGGGCTTCGCCGCGAAGCTGTCCATGGCCGGGACGAGCTGACCCCGACCACCCCAGGGCGCCCGGGCCACTCCGCCCGGGCGCCCCGGCCGGACTCCGGCCCCGAGGCGCCCCCGGGCCCGTACCCACGGCGCACCCGGCCCGGCCCCGAATCCCGGCCACACGCCCGGCCCCTCCCCACGCGCCGCCGTCCGCCCACCGCCCTAGGGTCGGCCGAGGAGGTGCGGCCATGACCCTGCACAAAGGCGCGCCCGCGCGGCCCGGCCACCCGGTCAACCCCTTCTACGGCGAGGCCGACCCGATCGGCGGCATGACCGAATCGCCGCCCCGGCACACGCTCCCGGACGGCCCGCTCGCCCCGCACACCGCCTATCAGTACGTGCACGACGAGCTGATGCTCGACGGCAACGCCCGGCTCAACCTCGCGACCTTCGTCACCACCTGGATGGAGCCGCAGGCCAGCGCGCTGATGGCCGAGTGCCGGGACAAGAACATGATCGACAAGGACGAGTATCCCCGCACCGCCGAGCTGGAGCGGCGCTGTGTGGCGATGCTCGCCGATCTGTGGCACGCGCCCGACGCGGCGGCCGCCGTCGGCTGCTCGACCACCGGCTCCAGCGAGGCGTGCATGCTCGCCGGGATGGCCTTCAAGCGGCGCTGGAGCCGCGCCGCCGACCGCACCGGCGCCCGCCCCAACCTCGTCATGGGCGCCAATGTGCAGGTCTGCTGGGATAAGTTCTGCACCTTCTGGGAGGTCGAGGCACGCCAGGTCCCCATGGAGGGCGACCGCTACCACCTCGACCCGCAGGCCGCCGCGGACCTCTGCGACGAGAACACCATCGGCGTCGTCGCCATCCTCGGCTCCACCTTCGACGGCTCCTACGAACCGGTCGCCGAGGTGTGCGCGGCGCTCGACGCCCTCCAGGAACGCACCGGCCTCGACATCCCCGTCCACATCGACGGCGCCTCCGGCGGCATGGTCGCGCCCTTCCTCGACCCGGACCTGACCTGGGACTTCCGGATCCCCCGCGTCTCCTCGATCAACACCTCGGGCCACAAGTACGGCCTGGTCTACCCCGGTGTCGGCTGGGCGCTGTGGCGCGATGCCACGATGCTCCCCGAGGAGCTGGTCTTCCGCGTCAACTACCTCGGCGGCGACCTGCCGACCTTCGCGCTGAACTTCTCCCGGCCCGGCGCCCAGGTCGTGGCGCAGTACTACACGTTCCTGCGGCTGGGCCGGGAGGGCTACCGCGCCGTCCAGCAGGTCACCCGGGACGTGGCGACGTCACTGGCATCCCGCATCGGCGCGCTGGGCGACTTCACCCTGCTCACCCACGGCGACGAACTGCCGGTCTTCGCCTTCACCACCGCCCCCGACACCACCGTCTTCGACGTGTTCGACGTCTCCCGGCGGCTGAAGGAACGCGGCTGGCTGGTGCCCGCGTACACCTTCCCGCCGCACCGCGAGGACCTGTCCGTCCTCCGGGTGGTCTGCCGCAACGGCTTCTCCCATGACCTCGCCGACCTCTTCCTGGACGACCTGGAGCAGCTGCTGCCGGAACTCCGCGCCCAGCCCTGCCCTTTGCAACGTCCCGCCCGCAAAGCCACCGCGTTCCACCACTGACCGCAGGCGCGTGTCCGCGGAACCCCGTCGTCCGCCCGGCGCCCGGGCACGCCCGAACCGGACCCCCCTACGCGTCGTCCCCGGGGTGGGCCTCACCCGTCGCGTACGGGTTCTCCTCGCCGTCGGCCAGGACGCCCACGAACGGCTCGCCCTCCCCGGCGAAGACATACGCGCCGCCCTCGATCCGCACGATCAGCCCGCGCGTCCAGGCCGCGCCATGATCGGCGGCGTCCACCCACATGTGCATGATCTCGCCGATGTGCCCGAGCGAACCGGGCCCCTCCGCGGGCACGTACTCCTCGGTCGCCGTGGCCCGCCACTCCTCCAGGGCCCGCACCCGCTCCCGCAACAGCGCCACCGCCTCCGCGCGCTCCAGCTCCACGAGGAAGCCGAGACCGGCGCTGAGCACATCGTTGCGCTGACCGGGCCGCGACAGCGCGTCCCGCAGCAGCGCGAAGAACTCCGCCTCACCGGCGTCCGTCAGCTCGTACTCGGTACGCGGCGGTCCGCCGTCCGGGCTCGGCGCGGTGGCGTGGGCGCGCAGCAGTCCCTGCTTCGCCATCTGCTTGAGCGCGTGGTAGAGCGAACCGGGCTTGGCCTGCGCCCACTCGTGCGCGCCCCAGTACTCCAGATCGCCCCGCACCTGGTAGCCGTGCGCCCGCCCGTGCTGCCGGACGGCGCCCAGGACCAGCAACCGCATCGCCGACATCGCCCCTCCGTCCGCCGCACCCGGATCGCGCAGACCGGCGCGCCCGGTGGCACCAGCCTAGGACGTGCCCCGAGGCGGCGGCCGGGCCGTACCCGCGCCCGGGGCGTGCGGCCCGCGCCGCCGTCAGAACGGGAAGCGCCGTCAGAACGGGAAGCGGGAGCGGCCGTGCTGGATGGAGATCCACTTGGTGGTGGTGAACGCCTCCACCATCGCGTCACCGTTGAGGCGGCCCACGCCGGAGCTCTTCTCGCCGCCGAACGGCACGATCGGCTCGTCGTGCACCGTGCCGTCGTTGATGTGGATCATGCCGGTCTCGATGCGCTTGGCGAACCGCACACCCCGCTCGATGTCCGCGGTGTGCACCGCGCCGCTCAGGCCGTACGGCGACGCGTTGGTGATCCGCACCGCGTCGTCGTCACCGTCGAACGGCACCAGCACCACCACCGGCCCGAAGATCTCCTGGTGGAGCAGCCACGAGTCCTCCGCCACCCCGCCGAGCACGCTGGGCCCGACGAGCGTGCCGTCGCTCTTGCCGTGCAGCAGCGCGGTGGCGCCCTCGCCGACCGCCCGCCTGACCAGCGAGGTGATCGCCTCGGCCTGCCCCTCGTTGATCAGCGGCCCGATATGGGTGGCCGGATCGGCCGGGTCGCCCACCTTGAGGGAGGCGACCTTCGCCACGAACTTCTCGGTGAACTCCTGCTCCAGCGACCGGTCGATCAGCACCCGGTTGGCCGCCATGCAGACCTGGCCCTGATGGATGAAGCGGCTGAAGACCGCGGCGTCGACGGCGTAGTCGACGTCCGCGTCGTCGAGGACGACCAGCGCGCTGTTGCCGCCCAGCTCCAGCACGGCGTGCTTGAAGTGCCCGGCGGCGACCGTCGCGACGTGCCGCCCGACCTTCTCGGAGCCGGTGAACGAGATGACCTTGGGGACCGGGTGCGCGATCAGCGCGTCACCGATCTCGGCGATGTCGGTGACCACGACATTCAGCAGCCCGGGCGGCAACCCGGCCTCCTCGAAGATCCGGGCGACCAGACCGCCACCGCAGATCGGCGTGTTCTGGTGCGGCTTGAGGACCACGGCGTTGCCGAGCGCCAGCGCCGGGGCCACCGACTTCATGGACAGCAGCAGCGGGAAGTTGAACGGGCTGATCACCCCGACGACGCCGACCGGCACCCGGTAGAGACGGTTCTCCTTGCCGTCGACCGGCGACGGCAGGATGCGGCCCTCGGCGCGCAGCGCCAGCTGCATCGCCTCGCGCAGGAACTCCCGGACCAGATGCAGCTCGAAGCCGACCTTGACGTGGGTGCCGCCGACCTCCGCGGCGATCGCCTCGGCCAGCTCCGCCTCGCGGTCGTCGACGATCCGCAGCGCCCGCTCGAAGACCAGCCGCCGGGTGTACGGGTTGGTGTCGGCCCATGCCTGCTGCGCGCGCTCCGCGGAGCGGTACGCCTCGTCGATCTCCGCCGCCGTGGCTACCGGTATGGAGGCCAGCTTCTCCCCGTTGTAGGGATTGAAATCGACGATGTCCCACGAGCCGCTGCCGGAGCGCCACTCGCCGTCGATGAACTGGTACGCCAAGTCGTCGAAGTAGGACATGCCATCCCGATCTGGAGAACAGGGCGCGCACGGCGCCCAGTTGTGGGGTATTGCCTCCTGATGGCTGGTCATCCTACCCACGCGTCACATCAATTGGAGTAGACCACGCAAAAGGTCCCGGCTCTCCGCGGGGCTCGGCCCCTCCGCCTGCAGCCGCCCCATCACCCGTGCGTACTGGGCGACTTCCTCGGGCTTGTCCACGTAGAGCGCACTGGTGAGCTGCTCCAGGTAGACGATGTCCGGCAGCCCGTCCTCCTGGAATCCCAGCATCGTGAAGGCGCCGCTCTCCCCGGAGTGGCCGCCCATCCGGAAGGGCATCACCTGAAGGCGCACATTCGGCCGTTGAGACACCTCTATGAGATGTCTCAACTGCTCGCGCATCACCTGTCTTTCGCCGTACGGGCGGCGCAGCGCGGCCTCGTCGAGCACACAGTGGAACTCCGTCGGGCGCTCGGCGACCAGGAGCTTCTGCCGCTCCAGGCGGAGCGCGACCCGACGCTCGATCTCCTCCGGTGCGGCGTCCGGCATCCCGCGCCGTACCACGGCGTCGGCGTACTCCTCCGTCTGCAACAGGCCATGAATGAACTGCACTTCATAGGTGCGCAGCAGCGAGGTGGCGCCCTCCAGGCCGATATACGTCTGGAACCAGCCGGGGAGCACATCGGAGTAACTGTGCCACCAGCCCGCGACGTTGGCCTCGCGCACCAGGGACTGCAACGCGGCGCGCTCCTGTTCGTCGCTCACCCCGTACAGCGCCAACAGGTCTTCCACATCGCGGGACTTGAAGCTGACCCGCCCCAGTTCCATCCGGCTGATCTTGGACTCGGAGGCGCGGATCGAGTACCCCGCCGCCTCCCGGGTAATGCCGCGCGACTCCCGCAGCCGGCGCAGCTGCGATCCCAGCAGGATCCTCCGCACCACCGACCCGTTCGACTCACTTGCGGACACCGTTTCGCCCCTCCCATGGCCCCGACCCGCCCAACAGTGCCCGGCAGTCTGCCACGTCCCTGCGGCGTTGAGTGCTCGGCCGGTTACTGATATGTGAGGTCCGCCCACGCCCTCCACACCCTGCACAGGAGAAGAATTAACCGCGAACCGGAAGATATCCCCGCAACCCCGGCACGTGCACGTGCATCTGCCCTTGCATCTGGCGTACGCATTCGGAACCATGGGCGTCGCACGCATGCACGCTCGTGAAAGATCCGCCAGACCCCGCTGACCGGCCGGGTCATGACGTCCGCGAACGCCAGGAGTGCCTCGCATGGGGACCAAGGTTTTGACCAGGCTCGATCCATTAGGGCAAAGCGTCTTTCCCGTCGACCCCTGGACAGTCTCCGGCTCCGCCTCCTGCTCGCTGCCACCGCGCTACGAATCGGTGGGCGGCGCACGGAAGTTCACCCGCGACACGCTCCGCGACTGGGGCCTTGAGGGCCTCTTCGACGGCGTCGAACTGGTCGTCTCCGAGCTGGTCACCAACGCGCTGCGCCATGCGGTCCTCGCCGCCCCGCAGCTCGCCGACGAGACCCCGCCGGCCCGGCTGCACCTGATGCACTGGTCCTCGCGACTGGTGTGCGCGGTCCGTGACCCCAGCGACGATTCACCGGTCGCCGGCGAGGCGGACTTCGGGGCGGAGGGCGGCCGCGGGCTGTACCTCGTCGAGTCGTTCAGCGACAGCTGGGGCTGGCAGCCGCTCTCCGGCGCCCCCCACGGCAAGATCGTCTGGGCCCTCTTCCGGGTTCCGTAACCCGCTCCGCCGGGGGCGCACACCACTCCCGGGACGGACCGGCGTGGACGCAGCACACGCCGGGGCCACCACCACGGAGGCCCTGCACACCTGTGACCGGACGCGGCGGCGGGCAACCCCAAGAGCGCACGTATACGACGACGGACGGTACGAGCGGGGCGACACCCCGCCCCCCAGAGCACGGGCCCCACCCTGGTCGGCGCATGCGCAAAAAACCACTGACCTGCGGCGATACGCCTCAGCGGCTGCCCCGGACGGTCAGTCGCGGACCAGGTGGTCGAACTCCCCGTCCTTGACGCCGAGCAGCATCGCCTCGACCTCGGCGGGCGTGTAGATCAGCGCGGGCCCCTCGGGGAAACGCGAGTTCCGTACCGCCACCTCCCCGCCGGGGAGCTTCGCGAACTCCACGCAGGATCCCTGCGAGTTGCTGTGGCGGCTCTTCTGCCAGGCGGCGTCGGGGAGATCGGTCGCGGCCATCCCGTTGTATGCGTGCGGCACAGGGCTCTCCCGGGTCATGACTGTCATTCAACTACGTGGCAGCATAACCAGGTTCACATGCAGATGCATGTACAGATGCACGTGCACGACGGGGGGTACCGACACCGTCACTGCACGTCAAACACGGAAACCCCACCTGAGCCCCGCCACCCCCGCGCACCCCACCCGTCCCACCGGTCGCCGCTGGGACGCACGCCGACGCCAACAGGTTCCTTCCCACTCCGCCGCGCGCCCTATCATGCCCGCACCCGCCCCCGATCGGCGTGAATCCATCCCCCCGCCACACCCGCCGCCGGGCCCACTCGGCGACACCGGACTACCATCGCCACATGATTACCGTTTTCAATAAGCTGCCGGGTGTCGCCACAGCCGCCCGCTACGCCGTCCGCCGTGCGGCACTCAAGGCCGTCACCCTCTCCGCTCACGCCCCGCGCGGGGAACGCCGCCCCGACGACCGCGCGACCCCTTGGTGAACGCCGCGGGGCGACGTCCCCCGGGTGCCCCCCTCCACCGGACGCCCGGCCCGTTCCGGTCATACTGGGCAGAACGTCCGCAGGCACCCCCGACGAAAGCGAGCGCACCATGCTCCGGAACGCCTTCGAACCCTGGCACCTGGTCCTGATCATCGTCGCCTGCGTCCTGCTCTTCGGCTCGAAGAAGCTGCCGGACATGGCCCGCGGCCTGGGCCGCTCGATGCGCATCCTCAAGTCGGAGACCAAGGCGCTCAAGGACGACCACACCCCCGAGCAGCCCGCCGCCGCGTCCGCCGCGCCCCGTACGGAGGCGACGACCGCCGGGCACTGACCCGTCCCGGCCCCGGGCCGCGAAACCGCCGCACCGCGGCCCGGCAGCCCCGGCCCGTCGGCCCGCACCCCCGTCGCTCAGTGGTCCCCGCCCTCGTCGATCAGCCGCCGCACCTCGCGGTCGACCAGCCCCAGCCGCGCCTCGGCCACCAGCGGCACGGCGCGGCGCTGCCGACGCGCCTCGGACGGGTCGACGTCGACGGTGACGAGCGCGGGCTCCCACTTCGGCTCCTGCGCCACCACCGCGCCCCGGGGATCCACCACCCGTGAGCCGCCCCAGAAGGTCGCGCCGTGCTCGCTGCCGACCCGGTTGACGAAGACCACCCAGCACTGCAGCATCCGCGCCGTGTACGAGAGCAGGGTGTCCCAGTAGAGCCCGGTGTCCATCGCCTCCGGGTCCAGGCTCGCTGCGCTGTTCGTCGGCACGATCAGCACCTCCGCCCCGTCCTGCACCGCCAGCCACGGCAGCACCGGCTGCCACGCGTCATTGCACACCAGCGTCGCCGCCCGCCCGCCGCCCGGCGCCTTCCCGAGGTCGTACGCGCGCATCGACTGCCCGGGGCTGACGTGCTTGCGCTCCTCCCAGGCCAGATAGTTCGGCAGATAGAGCTTGCGGTGCGCATGCACCAGCTCCCCGGACGCGTAATACGCCGAGGTGTTGTACGCCCGCAGGCTGGTGTGCTCGTGGAACCCGATCACGATGTCCGGGCCGAGCGCGCTCAGCTCCAGCAGCCGCGGATCGCGCACCTCCACCGAGGCGTCCCGCTCCAGGGCCCCCAAGTGGTAACCGTGCAGGCTCAGTTCGGGGAACACCACCAGATCCGAGCCCTCCGCCGCGGCCCGCTCGATCTGCTCGCGGGCGAGGACGAGGTTCCCCTCCACGTCCCCCAAGAGACAGTCGGTCTGCGCCAGTGCTATTCGCATGCCAGACTCCCCCTTTCATCGCTTTTGCGCGTTTCGTCCTGCCATTTTCGCAGAGGCCGCCCCCTTCGGCTCCGGCGCGCACCCCGCCCGTGCCCGCCCCCGGCGCACGCGGCGGACACCGGCGCACCCACCCGCTCCGTTCGAGCCGCTTCAAACCCCCGGGAAGCCCGGTCCCACCAATGAGGGAAAGAACGATCCTTCCCGTACCGGAGAAGGCCCCTGGCGCGTTGATCCGCACAGTCCGTCGCCCGGGCCGGGTGGCTTCCAGCCGCAGCGCCACCAGGCCCGCAGGTACGACGGCGCTACGGTCGAGCCGTCCGGCGATGCCGACGGCCGTCTCGACCGGGCGGCCCAGGCCGAGCGGCCCGCCGGATCCGCTCGGCCGGCCGCCGAGCATGCCCCCCACCGCGGGCCCGCCGGTCACGGCCGGGCCCCGTCCCCTCCTCTCCCCCGGGCCCCGGAACGCGGCGACCTCACCACGCCACGCCCCGGGCCCGCGGCGAACGACGGACCCGGCCCCGCATCCGTACGCCCCGGTGGCCGGACCCGCGCCGTGGAGGTCACGGGACCGGCCACCCGGAGGCGTATGCGGCAGTCGGGCCGCGGGGCCGTCAGCTGTTGTGCTCGCCGTTCGCGGACAGCGCGGAGATGTCGTCCAGGATGTGCGACAGCGGCTCGTCGCCCTTGGCCTGCGTGGAGTTCTCGGTGCACTGCTGGTTCTGCGGCGAGGACAGCACATTGACGTCCTGAACGGCGATCGGGATGAAGCCGAAGAGGTGGCCGACGTTCGTCTTGAGCGGCATGCCGATGCAGGGCTTGTTCAGGCTGCCCTGGATCAGCTCCAGCTGCGGGCTCATCTCGCCCTTGGTGGTGGAGTTGCCGAATGCGGTCTTGGCACCGTTGCCGTTGACGGTGGACGTGCCGTGGTCGTTGCCGATCGCCATCGCCTGCGGGACCGCCGCGGCCGAGAACCCGAGCATCGACACCGCGACAGCGGCGCCCGCCATGATCTTCTTCATTGTGCAAACCCTTCGGTATGCGGACTTCCGGTACAGAAGCCCTGTTTCAACAACCCGCCACACCGCGCCTGGTTCCGGTCCCTCACCCGAACAGATGGCGATACCGCGGGCGCCCGGCCGTCACCCTTCGCTCACACACGCCCCGCGCCGCACCCGCACCGCCGGGCGCGCACCCGGCCTGCCCGGTCTGCCGAGCCTGCCCAAGGGCTGACGGGCCCGGACACACACGAGGCCCGCGCCGCCGATTTTCCGGCGACGCGGGCCCGGTGCCGCTTCCGGCGGCATGCCCACGCGTCCGCAACCCCATCAATCCCGCGAACGCATGGGCATGCGTCCCTCCACACACCATGACCAACGAGTGACCCGGGCCTGTAATGGTCACGTGCGGATAACGATGCCGGAAATTCCGTCCGGCATTTCCCGGCACCGTTATCCGATCGCCCGAATTTCCCCGCCCGCATTCCTCGCGTACGCATTCCATAACTCGTACGCGCACACCTTCCGATATCCGTACGCATCACCACACCGGAAACCATCCGGAAGGAATACGGACGCGGGCAATGGGAAACCCGGGCCGCCCGGAAGAAGGAGGGCCGGGCGGCCCGGGTCAGCGGGTGCCGGTCAGTGGTTGCCGGTCAGTGGTTGCCGGTCAGTGGTTGCCGGCGCCGTTGCCCGAGAGCAGCGGAATGTTGTCCAGAATGTGCGACAGCGCCTCGTCGCCCTTGGCCTGGGTGGAGTTCTCGGTGCACTGCTGGTTCTGCGGCGAGGACAGCACGTTGACGTCCTGGACCGAGATCGGCACGCCGCCGAGCAGCGAGCCGATGTTCGCCTTGGAGGGCAGACCGATGCAGGGCTTGTTGAGCGAGCCCTGGATGAGACCGATCTGCGGGCTCATGTAGCCGTACGTCGAGGAGTTGCCGTACGCCTGCATGGCGCCGTTGCCGTTGACGGAGCTCGTGCCGTGTTCGTTGCCGATCGCCATCGCCTGCGGGGCGGCAGCGGCGGCGATACCAACGATGGACGCAGCCGCGGCTGCGGTCGCCAGAGCCTTCTTGATCATTGATTGTCCTTCGTTTTCCGGGTTGCCCGGGGCCGGGCAACGTGCCCAACTTCGGCCGTCCGGCCGAGTTGCGCTGATTCACTCAAATGAACTGGCGTCCCCGACCCGCACTGCTTGATCGGAATCGCCTGGGAAGTGACCGCAGGAACACGGGGCATCCGGCGCCGCGCACCGGGAATTCTCCGGTGTTGAGCTTTCCCGCACCCGTCGCCGCACCCCGCGTACGGGATTACTTCCCGAGCGGCAGGCCGCCGAGCAGCTTTCCGTCCCGGGTCGCCCCCGTGGCGCCACCCAGGATCTTCTTCGGACCGGATTTCGCCGTCTTCGCCACGCCCGTGACGGTGTCGACCAGCGGCCGGATCTGGTGACCGTCGAGCTGCTCGCTGTGGAGCGCGTCATTGAGACCACCGTTGAGGCTCATGCTCGGAGCCGCCGGCTGCCCTTCCGCGAAAGCGGGAACAGCCGCGCCGAGAGCCATGACGGAACCGGCCAGAACGGCGGCGGACTTCGCGTACTTCACTGTGAACTGTCCCTTCTCGGGCGGTGTTCGACGGGGCGCGACATCCCGGCCACGTGAGCATTCACTTCGCTGCTCGGATCACCGCATTCGCTCTGCCCAACGATTCCCTGCGCGCAGGGAAACCCCCGGACATGCATCTTTCCCGGAACGTGCGCCGAAAAGGCGCGCGGCCTTCCGCGGACGCGGTGAATTCGGGGCGGGAACCGGTCGGCCCCGGCGCACGGAATGTGCACCGGGGCCGACCGGGACCACGCAATCCGAAAAGCTTCGGATCAGCCGTTGACGCAGGTGTTGCCGAATGCCGGGTTGAGCAGGCCGACGATGTCGATGGTGTTGCCGCACAGGTTGATCGGCATGTGGATCGGCACCTGGATGGCGTTGCCGGAGAGGATGCCGGGCGAGTTCGAGGCGACAGCCGAGGCACCCGCGTCGGCGAACGCCGGGGTGGCGGCGCCGATGGCCATCAGCGTGCCGGCGGCAACAGCGGCGATCTTGGTGTACTTCACTTTGAGCCCTTTCCTGCAGCGGGTCGGTAGCGCACACGTCCTTCGTGCCGCACGGGCGCAAACCGCTTGCCCGTCGCTCCGCTGCCGATATTGATAACGATGTCCCCTCGCCGACGGAACTCCCGCGGAGGAGTTTTCGGAAAAATCGTCCGAACGCCCTGGATCCGCCCGGCGATTGTCGCCGCGTTTTCGCGCAGCCCTGTCGTCAAAAGCCACCGCGGGCCACACATACGAGGGATTCGCCGCATACGAATTCCTACCGAGAGGGGTCGTGCTGCCCCGCCCCACGTGTGCGACGGGGCGCCGCCGGTCCGGCCCGCCCGGGAGGAGAGAACCGGGAGAAACCGGCCGGCGGCCGACGGCGGGGTCAGTGGTTGGCGACGCCGTTCCCGGACAGCACCGGGATGCCGTCCAGGATGTGCGACATCGGCTCGTCGCCCTTGGCCTGCGTGGAGTTCTCGGTGCACTGCTGGTTCTGCGGCGAGGACAGCACGTTGACGTCCTGAACGGCGATCGGGATGAAGCCGAAGAGGTGGCCGACGTTCGTCTTGAGCGGCATGCCGATGCAGGGCTTGTTCAGGCTGCCCTGGATCAGCTCCAGCTGCGGGCTCATCTCGCCCTTGGTGGTGGAGTTGCCGAACGCGGTCTTGGCACCGTTGCCGTTGACCGTGGAGGTGCCGTTGTCGTTGCCGATCGCCATCGCCTGGGGGGCGACGGTCGCCGAAATGCCGACGAGTGACGCGGCTACGGCCGTCGTGGCCAGGACCTTCTTGATCACGATTTACCCTTTCGAAGCGGAGTGCCCGTATCCGGAGCGTCCTGGACAACTCACTTCACAGGGTGCGGTTTCGCCGTTTCACCCGAATGAAGCGAAACCATAGGCAGATATCACCGCATCCGGGTGGCGTGACGCGGCGGGCCGTGTCCCGCGGCCGGGAACGCCGAAGGCCGGCCCGGGAACCATGCGGTCCCGGGCCGGCCTTCGGGGCGGGCGTCCGTGGCGTACGGGCGTCGGCCGGGGAGGCTTCAGCCGTTGACGCAGGTGTTGCCGAACGCGGGGTTGAGCAGCCCGACGACGTTGATGGTGTTGCCGCAGACGTTGATCGGGACGTCGACCGGGACCTGGATGACGTTGCCGGAGACGACGCCGGGCGAACCGACGGCGACACCCTCGGCACCGGCGCCGTGGCCCGAGGCGGAGGCGACACCGGCACCGCCCATGACGGCGATACCCGCGGCGACGGACAGAACGGCGGCCTTGGAGACAAACTTCACGGCGAACCTCTTCACTGAAGCAGCTTTCGGGAACATGCGCGTGCGCGTGAGCGACGCACAGCCGCGTGGAGCGACAAGCTGTTCAACGCACGAACCGTCGCCGGGTAGCGCCACTTTCGGGTGAATCCGGGGCAGGAGTGTTCGTAGGGCCCCCGGCGGGTGGCCTGCGCGGGCGTGCGGGGCGTGTGTGCCCGGCGGTGGGCCGGGCGAACGCGGCGCACCTCGTACGGCGGTGCGCCCCGCGGGCAGCGGCCGGATACGGCAGAACCGCTGGTCAGGGCGATTGTCAGACCCTGGTGCGAGACTTCGTGGCATGAGATGGGCAGTGGCGGAGACGGACGACGGGGGTGTGCGTCTCTGCCCGCTCACTCCGGAGGGCAGACCCGCGGGGCCGGTGGTGCGGGAGCCGTCGCTCGCTGCGGCGGTGCGGGCCCGGCCCGGGGTGGAACGGTGGGTGTGGCGCTCGACGCCCGAGCTGTACCGCGGGCTGCTGGCGGCGGGGTTGCGGGTGGAGCGGTGTTACGACGTCGAGGCGGCGGAGGCGCTGCTGATCGGGCACGAGGAGGGGCAGCGGGGGCAGCCGCGGTCGTTGGCGGCGGCGTGGGCGCGGCTGCGGGGGCTGCCGGTGCCGCCGGACGCGCCGGTGCGGGCGGCCGACACCCAGCCGTCGCTGTTCGAGCCGGGTCCGGTGCCGCTGCCGCCGGGGACGGACGAGCTGACGGCGCTGCTGGAGGTCTACGCGGGCCAGGTGACGCGCACGGAGCGGACGGAGATACCGGAGCGGCTGCGGTTGCTGCTGGCGTCGGAGTCGGCGGGGATGCTGGTCGCGGCGGAGATGACGTGGGCCGGGGTGCCGTGGCGGGCCGATGTGCACCGGGCGCTGCTGGACGAGCTGTTGGGCGAGCGGTTCCCCGGCGGGCTGGAGCCGCGGCGGATGGCGGAGCTGGCCGAGGAGGTGTCGCGGGCGTTCGGCGGGGCGCGGGTCCGGCCCGATCTGCCGCAGGACATCGTCCGGGCGTTCGCGGGCGCGGGCATCACGCTGAGCTCGACGCGTAAGTGGGAGCTACAGCGGATCGACCATCCGGCGGTGGCGCCGCTGCTGGAGTACAAGGCGCTGTACCGGCTGCACACGGCGCACGGCTGGGCGTGGTTGCAGCAGTGGGTGCACGACGGGCGGTTTCGGCCCGTGTACCTCCCGGGCGGGACGGTATCCGGCCGCTGGACGACGAACGGCGGGGGTGCGCTCCAGGTGCCGAAGGTGGTGCGGCGGGCGGTGCGGGCCGATCCGGGGTGGCGGCTGGTGGTGGCCGACGCCGATCAGATGGAGCCGCGGGTGCTGGCGGCCGTCTCGCGCGACCGCGGGCTGATGGAGGTGGCGGGCACCGGCCGTGACCTGTACGCGGACCTCGCCGCACGGGCCTTCGGGGGCGACCGGGACCGCGCCAAGCTGGCGCTGCTGGGCGCGATCTACGGGCAGACGTCCGGGGATGGGCTGAAGCATCTGGCCGATCTGCGGCGGCGCTATCCGGCGGCGGTGGCGTACGTCGACGATGCGGCGCGGGCGGGCGAGGAGGGGCGGCTGGTGCGGACGTGGCTGGGCCGTACGTGCCCGCCCGCGTCGGTGGCACCGCCGGAGGAGGCCGGGCTGCCGCAGGAGGAGGCGGGGGCGGAGCAGGACGGGGGCGGGTACGGCGGCGGGGCGGCGGCGCGGGCGCGCGGCCGGTTCACCCGTAATTTCGTGGTCCAGGGCAGCGCCGCCGACTGGGCGCTGCTGGTCCTGGCGGGTCTGCGGCGCACGCTGCGCGAGGCGGGTCTGCGGGCGGAGTTGGTGTTCTTCCAGCACGACGAGGTGATCGTGCACTGCCCCGCCGAGGAGGCGGAGACGGTCGCGGCGGCCATCGCGTCGGCGGCGGACGCGGCGGGCCGCCTGACGTTCGGCCCGACACCGGTGCGGTTCCCGTTCACGACGGCGGTGGTGGATTGCTACGGGGAGGCGAAGTGAGGGGGCGAGGCGGGCCCGGCGGGTGGCGTGGGGCCGTGGGGGCCGTGGCCTGACCAAGCGACGTATACGTACCCGCGCGACTCGACAGACAGGGCCCGGCCTCGGGAGCAGCTGCGGACGTGGGAAGGGCCACGGCGGCCGGGTGGTCGTTCGGCCGTCGGTCCACAGCCCGCACGCCGATTCGAGGGCACGTCCTAAAATCCCCGGGTAGGGGGCCAGCCGTGCTGAGGGCGGCCGACATCCGATCCGCGAAGGGACGACGCGTTGACCGACAGCGAAGGCAATCGGACCTCGGTCACGGACAAGGGCCCGCTGGGCCGGGCCCCGGAGACCGAGCGGCCGGGCCCGGCGGGAGGTCGGCGGGGCCCGGAGACGGACCGGCCGGATCCCGAGGACGGCCGAGCGAACCCGGAGGCGAACCCGCAGGCCCCCGAGCCGAAGGGCGACCGCCCGCAGGGCGACGCAGGTCGGGCGGGCGCAGCAGGTACGGCGGGCGCAGCCGATCAGCCAGGTACACCCGGTCAGCCGGACGCAACCGGTCAGCCAGGCACGCCCCGTCGGCCGGACGCGGCCGACCGAACAACCCCCGCCAACCCCGTCCCGGAAGCCGCTGCCGACGCCCCCGCCGCCAAGCTCACGCCCCGGGAGCGCCGTAAGCGCATCGCGGACCGGGTGCTGGCCGAGGGGCAGGTGACGATCGAGGAGTTGGTGCAGGAGTTGGGCGTCAGCCAGATGACCGTGCACCGGGATCTGGACACGTTGGAGCATCAGGGGTGGCTGCGGAAGGTGCGGGGCGGGGCGACGGCCGCGCCGAACGCGCTCTTCGAGTCCAATGCGCGGTGGCGGGGGAATGAGCAGGTCGCGGCGAAGGAGGCGATCTGTGCGGCGGCGCTGGCCATCGCGGAGCCGGGGCAGGCCGTGATCATCGACGACTCCAGTACGGCGCTGCCGCTGGCCCGGGCGCTGTCCTCGCGCGGCGCGTACACCGTCATCACCAACTCCCTTCAGGTGATCAACGAGCTGGCGGAGGAGCCCGATATCCGGGTGATCGCGCTGGGCGGCGAGTACCACGCGGCGTTCAACGCCTTCCTCGGCATGTCCACCGCCGACAGCGCCCGCAGCTTCCGCGCCGATGTCGCGTTCCTGTCCACCTCGGCCGTCGACAACGGCCACTGCTACCACCAGGCGCAGGAAAACGTCCTGGTCAAGCGGGCATTGATGGCGGCGGCGCGGCGGAAGGTGCTGCTCGTCGACCATTCGAAGTTCGGCCGTCAGGCGCTCTACGAGCTGGCGCCGCTCGCCGATTTCGACCTCGTCATCTCCGACACACAGCTGCCGCAGGAGGAGCAGGACGCGCTGCAGTCGCTGGGCGTGCGCTACGAGTTGGTGTCCGAGGAGCCGCACCGCGCGTGACGGACAGCAGGGCGCCCGCCGCCGGAAGAATCCGGGGGCGGGCGCCCTGATGCGTACGGGTGGCGGTCAGTGGCGGTGGCGGGCGGCGCCCACCGGGTCCTTCTTGAACGCCCAGTTCATCTTGGGTTCCATCGCGAAGCGGAAGACGCGTTGCACGGGTGGGGTGCACAGCAGCGTGATGACGGTGCCCGCGATGAGGGTCAGCAGGATCGCGCCCCACGGGGTGTGCAGCCAGGCGGCGTCGTACCAGTTCCAGAAGCGGGAGCCCTTGGCGAGGAAACCGTGCAGCAGATAGCCGTAGAGGGTGCCGGCGCCGAGGGCGGTGCACCACATCGTGCGGCCCGGGATCCAGGCGAAGAAGCAGGCGACGAGGACCAGCGAGCAGCCGAACAGGGCGAGCGTCATGATGGCGCCGCTCCACCAAGGGGCGTGCAGTTCCTGCGCGGCGTCGCGGTGGTAGAACCACACGGCGTTCATCCGCGGCGCGGCCCAGTACGCGAAGAGCAGCGCCCCGGCCATGATCGGCACGGCGGCGATGCGGGCCCGGCGGTTGCGGACGAGCTTGAAGTGCTCGGCCTTCAGGTTCAGTCCGAGGACGAAGAACGGCAGGAACTGCAGGACGCGCTGGAGGTCGAGGTCGTCACCGATCTCCGGCGAGAGGGAGGCCGCGACGGCGATGGTGAGCGCCAGCGGGACCGGCCAGCGGACGATCTTCCACAGCGGGGTGGTCAGCCGCCAGATGAAGAGCGCGATCAGGAACCAGGTGAGGTACCAGGGGTCCAGGAGGCTGATGGGGTAGCCGGGGTCGTCGTCCGCCCACCGCTTGAAGAAGGTGTAGGCGACCTCGAAGAGGATGTACGGGACGGCGACGCCGGTGATCAGCCGCTGGAGCCGGTCCTTGCGCATATCGAAACTGCGCGAGAAGTAGCCGGAGATGATGATGAACGCCGGCATGTGGAAGGAATAGACGGTGATGTAGAGGGCGGCGGCGGAGCGGCTGCCGTCCCGCAGCGGCTCCCAGGCGTGCCCCATGGCCACCAGCACGATGGCGAGGTACTTCGCGTTGTCGAAGAACGCGTCCCGCTGCTTCTTCGGTGCGGGCGCCGCGTCCTGACGGGGTGCGGGGGACTGCCGCGGTACGGCTGCCGCGGCGGGCGGGGCGAGGGCCGTGGCGGTGGCGCCGCTGACGCGGGCGGTGGGGGGCATCGGCACGCGACGGTCGCCGGGGTCGGGTATCTCGTTCGTCAAGGGCCCTCCCGGTACGAACCCAGAGGAGGGGCGGGACGGGGAATCGCGCCGGGTGCCGCGGGGGAACCCATGGGCCTGATCCTGCGTCTCCATACGTATGCGGGGGGCATGGCGGCGTCGAACATCTCAGGCACCTTAGCTCTGCCGCGCGAATCCCGTAAATCCCCGCCCTGACCGGGCCGGACAAGGGCCGGATCCCGTCCCCGGGCACGTTATGCGACAACTCCGTCGATTCCTCGCGCCGCGGCGGCGGGGGCGCCGGGGGCCGCCTCCGGTCCCCATCCGTAGATCCGCAGCGGGTCGCCGTGCGGGCCGCGCAGGCGGTGGACGGCGGCGGTCCAGCGCGGGGTGAGGTGGTCCAGCGGCGGGTTGATGCCGTCGGTGAAGCGGGCGTAGCGGGTGGCATCGCGGAGGGCGGGCGTGCCGAGGACGGCGGTGCGCACCTGTGGTGCGAGCCGGTGGACGGTGCGAACGCAGCGGGCGCAGAAGCTCTGGACGACGAGCCGTCCGAGGTGGGCGCGGTCGAGCCAGCCGTCGGCGTGCAGCAGGCGGAGGGTCTGGGCCTCGATGCCGGGGTAGCGGGTGGGGGTCTTCAACTCCAGCAGCAGCGACTGGTGGTTGTCCTCCAGGCGCCGCAGATAGCGGTCGAGGGTCGGCACCCGCTCCCCCGCGAACCGCGCGGCGAACCAGCCGCCCGCATCGAGCCGGGCGATCTCGGCGGCGGTGAGGTCCGCCACGCGCCAGGGGGCGCGGCCGGGCAGGGCGCGCGCCGCGTCGGTGGTGCGGCGCAGCGTCGGGTCGTGGACGACGACGAGTTGGCCGTCCTTGGTGCGCTGGACGTCGTTCTCGACCCAGGTCAGCCCGGCGCGGTGGGCCGCGTCGACGGCGGCGAGCGTGTTCTCGGGCGCCTGGCGGGCCGCGCCGCGGTGCGCGATGACGAGCGGGGACGCCACGGCGGGTGCGGCCGGTGGGTCGAGGTCGCCGATGCGGGGGTGCGCCGCCGGGGCGGCCGCGAGCCGGGGGGCCACGGTCCGGGTGCCGGGCCGGGCGGCCGGGGCGGCGAGGGTGGTGCCGGTGGCGACGGCGGCGAGCAGGGTGAGGGCGGCGGCGCGCCGTATCGGTGCGTGCGGCACGGTGCCTCCAGGTCGCTCGCCCGGCGGACGGCACCGCGACGGCCCGCCCGCGCCGCCGCCGGGAGCCCGCACGGTTCCCGGCGGACGGCACTCCTCCGAAGATCGCCCGGGGGCGGGTGGGGGGCGAGTGGGGGGCGGCTGTCCGGGGGCGTGGGGCCTCGGACAGGGGAACGGAGGGCGCCCGGCGGCCCGGTATGGCACGGCCCCGCACGGTCGGGGGGCCGTGCGGGGCCGCGAGGCGTACGGCGTGGCCGTACGGGTCCGCCAGGCGAGGCGGGCGGTGGAGGACTTACGGGGTCGGGCCGTCCGGCGGCGGTTACGCCAAGGGCTCGCCGCTCGGCGTCGCCGACGACCCCGGCCCCGGCCCCGGCCCCCAGCTCACCGGATGCCCCTCCGTCACGCCCGGGTCCACCGCCCCCGTACGCACGAAGGCTGCCCAGGCGGTCCGCAATGTGCGCCCGAAGGCGTCGACGTCGGCCCAAGGGACATCGCCGAGCATCGGCGCATCCCCCCACGCCGCCTCGTCCCCGAGCAGCAGCGGCAGCTCCAGGCAGTGGACGGCCCCGAACGGCGAGCCCTCCGGCGTCCAGTCCAGCCGGTAGGTGGTGACCCGGGCGCCCGCGGACGTGGCCCAGGCGTGGAATTCCGCGATCGGGCGGGCGAAGGCGGGGCCCTCGGCGGCGCGGGCGTCGGGGCGGGAGAGGCCGAAGGCGGTCAGCTCCTCGCGGGTCCAGCCGACGAGGAGGTCGATGCCGTCGAGGCCGGTGGCGGGCGGGGTGGCGGGGACCGGGTCGGCGCCGACGACGGGGGCGAACGGCGGTGAGACGCGGCTGCCGGTGCGTTCCGCGACGCGTTCGGCGGCGGCCGCGCGGGCCGTGAGCAGGGCGTCGTGTCCGGCGGTGAACGGGTCGCCGTCCAGCGCCTCCAGGAAGGCGGCGCCCTCCGCGTCGGCCTCGGCGGGGTCGGTCTGGACGGGGCCGAGCACCGGGCTCTGGAGGATGGCGCGGCGCAGCAGGCCCGGGGTGTCGGGGTGGCGCAGCAGCAGGGCCAGGGAGATCGCTCCGGCGGACTGTCCGGCGACGGTGACCTGCGCCGGGTCGCCGCCGTGCCGGGCGACGTTCTCGGCCACCCAGCGCAGCGCGGCCAGTTGGTCGAGGAGGCCGAGGTTGCCGGGGGCGACGTCCGGGTGGCGGAGGAAGCCGAGGGGGCCGATGCGGTAGTTGACGGAGACGACGACGAGGTCGCCCTCGGCGCTGAGCCGGGCCCCGTCGTACCAGTCGAGGAGGCCGGAGCCGCTGGTGAAGCCGCCGCCGTGGAGGAAGACGAGGACGGGCCGGGGGGCTGCGGGCGCGGCCGGGGCGGTGATGCTCAGGTGCAGGCAGTCCTCGTCCTGCGGCAGGTTCCGGGAGGGGCCCATCACGGCTTCGAGCCGGGACGGCGGCTGCGGGCACATCGCGCCGGGCACCGGCACGTCGGTGCCCGCGGGGGTGCGGACCGGCGGCCGGAAGCGGGCAGCGGTGGCGTAGCGGAGGGGCCCGGTGCGGCGGACCGGCACGCTTCCCCGGTCGGTGGGGACGTCGACGACGCGTCCCGGTGCGCTGTTCACTGGCGTGTCTCCTTCGGTACGAGGGCGGTACGGGCGGCCACGACCGCGGTACGGGGGCGGTCCCGGTGGCCGCCACCGCGGTACGGACGCGGGGCCCGGTGGCCGCCGCCTCGGTACAACGTACGGATCCCGGCGGCCGGTTCGTCCGGGGGAGGCGGGACGGGCACCGGCCGCCGGGGGCATTTCGGGGCAACGGGCGGGCGGCACAGGCCGGTTGCGCGAGGCGAGCCTCCGGTCCGCCTCCTCGTTCAGACCGGCGGCAGCCCCAGAAAGCGCCGGGCGTTGCCGCCGAGAATCGCCGCGCGCCCGGCTTCGTCCAGGAAGTCCGAGCGGTGGACGACCTCGCCGACGGGCCGTTCCCCGAGCGGATAGGGGTAGTCGCTGCCGACCATCACCTGGCTCGCGCCGAGGGTGTCGACGAGGGTGCGCAGCGCGGTGGGCTCGAAGACGACGGAGTCGACGGAGAAGCGGTCGGTGTAGTGCGACGGCGGGTGCGCGGAGGTGGCGATGACGTCGGCGCGGCGGTGCCAGGCGTTCTCCAGGCGGCCCAGCCAGAACGCGAACGAGCCGCCGCCGTGCGCGAAGCAGATCCGCAGGGTGTCGGGGACCCGGTCGAAGACGCCGCCGAGGATGAGGGCGAGCACCGACAGATGGGTTTCGGCGGGCATGCCGGTCAGCCACTGGGCCATCCAGCGGTCCAGGCGCGGGGAGGCCGGCATGTCCCAGGGGTGGACGAAGACGGGGGCGCCGCGGTCCGCGCAGTGCTGGAGGAAGGTGACGATGCCCTCGTCGTCGAGGTCGCGGTCGCCGACGTGGTTGCCGATCTCCACGCCGTGGTGGCCGTTGGCGAGGCAGCGGTCGAGTTCGCGGCAGGCGGCGTCCGGATCCTGCAAAGGAACCTGCGCGAAAGGCAGCAGCCGTCCGGGGGCGGGGGCGCAGATCTCCAGGGCGAGGTCGTTGAAGATCTTCGCGACCTTGATCGCCTGGTCGGCGGGGCGGTCGTAGTGGAAGAAGACCGGTGTCGGGGAGATGACCTGGGCGTCGATGCCGTCGGCGGCCATGTCGGCGAGGCGGGTGTCGGCGTCCCAGCAGTCGGCGCCGATACGGCGGAACTCCCGGGAGCCGACCATGATCATGGCGTCGCGTTCGGAGGTGACGCGCAGCCAGGGCCAGTCGGGCGCGGGCCCGGCGGCGGTCGCCAGATCGGGCCAGCCGAGGGGCACGTAGTGGGTGTGGATGTCGATGCGGGCAGCCTCAGTGGGGGGCGCGAGGGGGCCGGGGCCGAGGGTGTCGAGGGTGCCGGGGGTGGGTCTGTTCACGGTGCGGTTCCGCTCTTGCCGGGGTGCAGGGTGCCGCAGGCGCGGCAGGTTCGGGCCCGGGTGTCGCCGTGGAAGGCGGCGAAGACCGGGGGGAGGTCGCGGACGATGTCGCGGACCTGGAGTTCGACGTCGTGGACGAGGGCGTGGCAGTCGGGGCAGTACCACTGGAAGCGCTCCAGGGTGCCCTCGTCCCGGACGCGTTCGACGACGAGGCCGACGGAGCCCGCCTCGGGGCGCTGCGGGGAGTGCGGGACGCCGCCGGGCAGCAGGAACATCTCGCCCTCGCGGACATCGATGCGCCGGGGCCGTCCGTCGGCCATGACATTGATGTGCATGGCGCCCTTGACCTGGTAGAACCACTCCTCGTACGGCTCCAGGTGGTAGTCGGTGCGGGCGTTGGGCCCGCCGACGACCTGGACGATGAAGTCGCTGTTGCCGTCCCAGATCTGCCGGTTGTTCACCGGTGGCTTGAGGTCGTCGGCGTGGTCGCGTACCCATTGGGCGAAGTTGATGACCGGAGGCAGGTCCATCGTGCTCCTCGGGTTGGCGGGACGGGGGCGTTACGGCCGGGCGGAGGCGTTACGGCTGTAACGGGGCGTTACAGCCGTGCGGGGGCGGGGCGGTGGGCGATGCCCTGGATCTCGATGAGCAGGTGCGGGTGGGGCAGTTGGTGCACGGCGACGGTGGTGCGGGTGGGCCCGCGTTCGTCGAAGTGCTCGGCCCAGACCGCGTTGTAGCCCGCGAAGTCGTTCATGTTCACCAGATACGCGGTGACCTGCACGAGGTCGTCAAGGGTGGCCCCGGCGGCGGCCAGCACCTCGCGGACGTTCGCCAGGACGGCGCGGGTCTGTTCCCGGATGTCGAGAGTGGTGGCGCCCATCTCGTCGGCGGTGGCACCGGCGATGGTGTTGTCCGGCCTGCGGCTGCTGGTACCGGAGAAGAACACCAGGTCACCGGCGGTTTTCACATGCGGGAACCGGCCGCGCGGGGTGGCCTTGCCGGGGACGACGATGCCGTCACTCATGGGGTGTCCCTTCCGTGGGAGCGTCCTCGACGGTGAAGGCGGCGCGGCCGAGTCCGGTGACGGTCACCTCGACGTGGCTGCCCGGGGTGAGGGCGACGGCGGGCGTGGCGGCGCCCGCCAGCAGGACGTCCCCGGCGCGCAGCGGGTGGCCCAGGGCGCGGGCGCGGCGCAGTGCGGCGTGGACGGCGCGCAGCGGGTGGCCGAGGATCGCGGCGGTGGAGCCGGTCTCGGCGGTGCGGCCGTCGATCTCCAGGCGGACGCCGCGGTTGGCGAGGTCCCCGGCGTCGGCGAGCGCGGTCCAGGGGCCGAGGACGTATCCGGCGGCGGAGGTGTTGTCGGCGACGACGTCCTCAAGGGTGAAGCGGAAGTCGCGGTACCGGCTGTCGATGATCTCCAGGGCGGGGGCGACGGCGTCGACGGCCGCCTCGGGGTCGATCGTGTCCTCGGGCCGGACGTCGACCGCGAGCCGGAAGGCGACCTCGGGTTCGACGCGCGGGTGGACGTAGCGGTCAAGGGGGACGCGGGCGCCGTCGGGCAGGCGCATGGCGTCGGTGAGACGGCCGAAGATGACGTCGAAGACGCCCATCTGCGCGGCCTTGGTGCGGCTGGTGAAGCCGAGCTTGACGCCACTGGGGCGCTCGCCGCGGGCGGTGCGGCGCTCGATCAGCAGCCGCTGGACGTCGTACGCCGCATCGAGGGTGAGCGGTGCGGCGGCGGTGAGCTGGGCGACCGGGGCGGCGCCGGTGGCCGCGGCGTCCAGCACCGCGGCGGCCTCGGCGAGGTCCCCACCGGCTTCGGTGGCAACGGGGTTCATACGGCGGCTTCCTTCCGCGCGGCGGCCAGGTCCAGCGCCACGTCGACGATCATGTCTTCCTGTCCGCCGACCATCCCGCGGCGCCCGACCTCCAGCAGCAACTCCCGTACGTCGAGGCCGTGGCGGGCGGCGGCGCGTTCGGCGTGCAGCAGGAAGCTGGAGTAGACGCCCGCGTAGCCGAGGGTGAGGGTCTCCCGGTCGACGCGGACCGGGCGCTTCTGGAGGGGGCGGATCAGGTCCTCGGCGGCGTCCTGGAGGGCGAAGAGGTCGCAGCCGTGACGCCAGCCCTGGAGGGTGGCGACGGCGACGAACGCCTCGATCGGGCAGTTCCCGGCGCCCGCGCCCTGCCCGGCGAGGGAGGCGTCGACACGGCGGACACCGTTCTCCACGGCGACGACGCTGTTGGCGACGGAGAGCGAAAGGTTCTCGTGGGCGTGGATGCCGATCTCGGTGGCCGGGTCGAGGACGTCACGGTAGGCGCGGACGCGGGCGGCGACGCCGTCCATGGTGAGGCGGCCGCCGGAGTCGGTGACGTAGACGCAGTGGGCGCCGTAGCTCTCCATCAGGGCGGCCTGTCGCGCCAGGCCCGCCGGGTCGTTGAGGTGGCTCATCATCAGGAACCCTGCGACATCCATGCCGTGTTCGCGGGCCCAGGCGATGTGCTGGGCGGCGACGTCCGCCTCGGTGCAGTGGGTGGCGATCCGGACGCTGCGGACCCCGGCGGCGTGCGCCCGGCGCAGGTCGGCGAGGGTGCCGATGCCGGGCAGCAGCAGGGTGGTGAGGCGGGCGCGGGTGATGACGGAAGCGGCGGCCTCGATCCACTCCAGGTCGGTGTGGGCGCCGTGCCCGTAGGTGACGCCGGAGCCGGCGAGGCCGTCGCCGTGCGCCACCTCGATGGCGTCGGCACCGGCCGCGTCGAGGGCGGCGGCGACGGCGGTGACCTGCGCGGTGGTGTAGCGGTGGCCGACGGCGTGCATACCGTCCCGCAGGGTGACGTCCTGGATGTAGAGGGCGGGCGGGGTGTCCGCCGGGGTCGGGTTCATCGGGCGGTGGCTCCTTCCCGGCGCCGGGCGACCAGGGATTCGGCGGTGCGCAGGGCGGCGGAGGTCATGATGTCGAGGTTCCCGGCGTACGCGGGCAGATGGTGTCCGGCGCCGGTGACCTCCAGGAACACCGACACCTGGGTGCCCTTGAACGGCCCGCCGGTGCCCGGTACGAACGGCTCGTCGACCGGCGTGAACTGCACCTCCTGCTTGAGTCGGTAGCCGGGGACGTACGCGCGGACCGCGGCGGTCATCGCGACGACGGACCGCCGGACCTCCTCCTGGGCCGCCGCGTCGAGCGGGTCGGTGAGGCAGTGGACGGTGTCCCGCATGACGAGGGGCGGTTCGGCCGGGTTGAGGACGATGATCGCCTTGCCGCGGGCGGCCCCGCCGACCTGTTCGAGGGCGGCGGCGGTGGTCTCGGTGAACTCGTCGATGTTGGCGCGGGTACCGGGCCCGGCGGAGCGGGAGGCGATCGACGCGACGATCTCCGCGTACCGGACGGGCACCACCCGGGAGACGGCGGCGACGACCGGGACGGTGGCCTGTCCGCCGCAGGTGACCATGTTGACGTCGGGCGCGTCGAGATGGTCGCCGAGGTTGACGGGCGGCACGACGTACGGGCCGAGGGCGGCCGGGGTGAGGTCGACCATCGCCTTGCCGGTGGCCCGGACCGCCTCGGCGTGCCGGGCGTGGGCGGCGGCGGAGGTGGCGTCGAAGACCACTTCGACGTCGGCGAATTCGGGCATGCGCAGCAGCCCGTCGATGCCCTCGGCGGTGGTGGCGATGCCCATCCGCCGGGCGCGGGCGAGCCCGTCGGACGCCGGGTCGACCCCGGCGACCGCCGCGACGTGCAGGGCGTCGGAGAGCCGGTCGATCTTGATCAGCAGGTCGGTGCCGATGTTGCCGGAGCCGATGATCGCGGCGGGGGCGGTTCCGGTGGCCGTGGCGGTCATGCCGTGCTCCTTTCGGGGGTGCGGGGCGCCGCGGAGGCACCCGGGCGGTCGGCGGGCGAGGTCGCGGCGGCGGGCCCGGCGCCCGGCCCCCCACCCGTACCGGCCCCCTCCCGTACGAAGTCCGCGTGGACCTCTCCCCACCCGTCCAGGCGGGCGCGGAAGACGCCCGGCCCGGTGACCGGCACCATCGGGCCGAGCGCCCCGGAGAGGACGAGGTCCCCGGCGCGCAGCGGGTCGCCGCGGCGGGCGGTTTCGCGGGCGAGCCAGACGACGGCGGCCAGCGGGGTGCCCAGGCAGGCGGCGCCGGAGCCGGTGGAGACGGTCTCACCGCGGTGGTCGAGGGCCATGCCGAGGCCCGGCAGGTCGACGGCGGCGAGCGGGCGCGGCGTGGTGCCGAGGACGACGGCGCCGCTGGAGGCGTTGTCGGCGACGGTGTCGGTGATACGGATGTCCCAGCCCGCCACCCGCGAGTCGACGATCTCCAGCGCGGGCAGCAGGAAATCGGTCGCCGCGATCACCTCCGCCGCCGTCACCGACGGCCCGTCCAGATCCTTGCCGAGGACGAACGCGACCTCCGCCTCGATCCGCGGCTGGAGGAAACGCCCCAGGTCCAACGGCTCCCGGTCGGTGTGCACCATGGTGTCGAGGAGCACCCCGTAGTCCGGCGCGTAGACCCCGAACTGCCGCTGCACGGCCGGGGAGGTCAGCCCGATCTTGTGGCCGGCCCGCCGCGCACCGTCCGCGAGCCGCCCGTCGAGCACCGCCCGCTGCACCGCGTACGCCGCGTCCTGATCCCACCCGCCGATCAGCTCCCGTACGGGCGCACAGGGCACACCGGTGGCGGCGGCGCGGCGCAGCCGCTCGACGGCCTCCGCGATCTCGGCATCGGAGGCCCGATCGGCTATCAACTCACCGCAGTACGCGCCCTGTTGGGACTCTTCACTGTTCACAACTGCACGCACACATTCGTCGGCTCGGTGTAGAAGTGGAGGGAGTGCGTCCCGCCCTCGCGGCCGATGCCGGAGAGGCCGGTGCCGCCGAAGGGCGACCGCAGATCGCGCAGATACCAGGTGTTGACCCAGGCCATCCCGGTCCGCATCCGCTGTGCGACGCGGTGGCCGCGCTCCAGGTCCCGGGTCCAGACGCAGGACGCCAGCCCGTACGGCGTGTCGTTCGCCAGCCGCACGGCCTCCTCCTCGGTGTCGAACGGGATGAGCCCCGCGACCGGCCCGAAGATCTCCTCCCGCATGGTGCGGGCGGTGTGCTCCAGGCCCGTCCACAGCGTCGGCTCGATCCACGCGCCGCCGTCCAGGTCCGCGCCCATCTCGGGCACGCCGCCCCCGGCCAGCACCTGCGCGCCCTCGCTGCGGGCGAGTTCGAGGTAGCCGAGGACCTTCTTGCGGTGGGCCTGGGAGATCAGCGGTCCGGTGGTGGTCGCCGGGTCCTCGGGGCGGCCCGGCCGCAGCGCGCGGGCGCGTTCCGCGAGCCCCGCGGCGATCTCGTCGAAGAGCGGCCGCTGGACGTAGACCCGCTCGGTGCACAGGCAGACCTGCCCGGTGTTGGTGAACACCGACCGGGCCAGCCCGTCCACCGTCCGCGCCACATCCGCGTCGTCGAAGACCAGCGCGGCGTTCTTGCCGCCCAGTTCGAACGAGACGGGCCGCACCCCCGGCGCCACCGCCCGCATGATCGCCGTACCGGTGGCGGACTCGCCGGTGAAGGTCACGCCGTCCACGTCCGGGTGCCCGGCGAGGAAGGCGCCCGCGGAGTCCGGGCCGAAGCCGTGCACGACATTGCAGACGCCGTCCGGCAGCCCGGCTTCCTTCAGGATCTCCGCCAGCAGCGTCGCGGAGGCGGGCGTCAGCTCTGACGGTTTGACGACCACGGCGTTCCCGCAGGCCAGGGCCGGTGCGAGCTTCCAGGTGAGGAGGAGCAGCGGCAGGTTCCACGGCACGATGACGGCGACGACGCCGAGCGGCCGGCGCACCGCGTAGTTCAGGGCCGTGCGCCCGCCGGGCAGTTCGGTGAGGAAGGAGTCGAGGCCCGCGGCGGAGATGGTGTCGGCGAAGGCCCGGAAGTTCGCGGCGGCGCGGGCCACGTCCAGGTCCCGGGCCATCGCCACGGGCTTGCCGGTGTCGCCGACCTCGGCGGCAACCAGTTCGTCGGCGCGCCGGTCGATGACGTCGGCGATCCGGCGCATCAGCTCGGCGCGCTCGGGGACGGTGGTGTCGCCCCAGGGGCCGGACAGGGAGCGGCGGGCGGCCCGGACGGCGGCGTCGACGAGAACCTCGTCCGCCTCGTGCACCTGGCCCACGAGGGTGCCGTCCACCGGGCTGAACCTGTCGAAGGAGCGCACGCCGTCCACGAAGGCGCCGTCCACGAAATTGCGGATCTCCCGCACGGGGAGCGAAGTGCTGCGGCTCATGACGCCGAGGCTAGAGAGCCAGGGCATGCCTGAATAATGCTCTTTGCGTTCCCCGCGATGCTCCTACGGGCATACCGTGACCCCTATGGAGAGCGAGAGGCTGCTCGACGGCCGCCTGAAACTGCGCCACCTCACCCTCGTCACCGCCATCGCCGACCAGGGCAGCGTCATCCGCGCCGCCCAGGAACTGCACATCACCCAACCCGTCGTCACCCGTGCCCTGCACGAGCTGGAGACGATCCTCGGCGTCCCGCTGTTCGAACGGCATCACCGCGGGGTGACGCCGACGCTGTACGGGGAGTCGTTCGTCGGCCACGCCCGCGCGGTCCTGGCCCAGCTGCGGCAGGCCGGGGCGGAGCTGGGGCACCTCGCGGCCGGTCACCTCGGCTCGGTCACCGTCGGCGTCCACCTCGCCGGGTCCAACCTGCTGCTGCCGCGCGCCATGGCGGCGCTGAAGCGGGCGCATCCGGCGGTCACCGTCGTCGTCCGCGAGGCCACACCGGACACGCTGCGCGCCGGGGTCCTCTCCGGGGAGATCGACCTGATCGTCGGCCGCCTCTCGGGGCAGCCGCCGCGCCGCCTCACCCAGGAGCAGCTGTACCGCGAACCGGTCCGCCTCGCCGCCCGCACCGACCACCCCGTGCACCGCCTGCGCCACCCGTCCCTCGCCGAACTGCGCCGCTACCCGTGGGTGCTCCCCGTCGACCGCACCTCGCTCCGCGCCGAGTTGGAGGAACTGTTCACCCACGCCGACGTGGAACTCCCCGCCGACCGCGTCGAGTGCACCTCCATGCCCACCCTGCGCCACTTCCTCCTCGCCACCGACGCCCTCGCCGCCCTCCCCCTCCTCATCGCCACCCAGGACCCGGACCTGCGCCTCATCGACACCCCCCTGAAATCCATCAGCCAGGCCGTCGGCCTCACCAGACCCGCCGACCGCCCGCTCTCCCCTGCGGCGGACACCCTGCGGACGCATCTGCGGCAGGAGGCGCGGGGGCTGGCTCGGTTGGTGGAGTAGCCGGCGGCGAGGGGCTGTCCGTTGCGGCGAGTCCCGTACGGGCCCGCCCGGCCGCGCCCGTACGCCCGCCCGGCCCCGCGGCCTCACCCGGCCGCCCGGCCACTCACCCGTACGCCGCCGGATCGGGCCGGCTGTCAGTGGCTCGCCCTAGGATCCGTCCCATGGCGATTCAGCGGATGGACAACGTCGGCATCGTCGTCGACGACCTGGAGGCCGCCACGGCGTTCTTCACCGAACTCGGCCTGGAGCTGGAGGGCACGGCGCCGATCGAGGGCCCCTGGGTGGACCGGATCCTCGGCCTCCCCGACGTCCGCACCGAGATCGCGATGCTCCGCACCCCCGATGGCCACAGCCGCCTCGAACTGACCGCATTCCACAACCCGCCGCCCCTCACCCCCGACCCGGCGAACCCCCCACCCCACACCCTGGGCTTCTGCCGCCTCATGTTCGCCGTCGACGACATCAAGGACACGGTGACCCGCCTGCACACGCACGGGGCCGAACTCATAGGGGAGATCACGCAGTTCGAGGATGCGTATCTGCTGTGCTACCTGCGGGGGCCGGGTGGGGTGATCGTGGCGTTGGCGGAGGCGCTGGGCTGAGGGGGCCGGGGGCGTGCGTCACTGTCGCCCCCTTCACCCCTTCACCCCTCCGCCCCCCGCCTCCCATCGATACGCCCGCACACGAACTCCCGCACAAACTCAGGCAGTTCCTCGACAATCAGCAGCGATGGCAACAGCTCCGCCTCCGACATCACCGCGCGGAATGTGTAAGCGACGCTCACCCCGTGTCCGGGCCGGTGCACGACCTCCCCCGGGTCACCGGCCCGGATCTCCCCCGGCGCGATCACCCGCAGATACCCACCCGGCAGCCCGGCGCGCGTGAACCGCCGGTTCCAGCCGCTCCGCCCCATCCATCCCTGAAACGTCCCGCACGGAATCCGCGGACACGACACCTCCAGCACCACGTCCGCCCCGACCCGCCACCGCCCCCTCCACCGGCCGCTTGTCGATCCCCGTCCGCCCACCCGTCTCCCGTCTGCTCTTCCACGGATTGGGACGGGGCCTGCCGACGTTGACGGAGAGCAGCTTCATACGCGCGACGGTACGGCCGGGGCCTGGCGCGAGCCAGCGATTTCCCTGGGCCCTGCCCCGCCCAGCGACTCACCGCGATGCGGTTGCCGTCATGGTCGCGGCGTGAGGTCGTCGGAGCGCCCGGCCTCGATGCGGGACCACTGAGGGATGGGGCGTCCGTTGCTCCGCAGGCCGACGTGGTCGACGGGTGTTCCCTGGACACGCGGCCGGCCGGGGGGCGAGTCCTCCCACAGCTCCTGGCGTCCGTACACGGTGAGGTCCATGAGCGCGTAGCTGTAGTCCATCGCCTCCACCCCGCGCAGCGTCGTCCAGTACGTCTCATGGACGCGGTCGCCGTCGCGCAGGTAACAGACCAGGTGCATCATGCCGACGCGGCGTCCCACCAGGAGCTCGTCCTGCGACGGGAGGGCCGAGTACCACGGCACGTCCCAGCCCATGAAGTCCCGGTAGCGGCGGCTCTCCTCGTACGGGCCCTGGCAGAAGACCGCGTAGGTGATGTCGCGGGAGTGCAGGTAGGACAGCTCCTGGACCTGGGTGGTGACCCAGGTGCAGCCCTCGCACTGCCCTGCCGCGTCGTGGCCGTCATGCCACATGAAGTAGTAGGCGATGAGCTGCCGACGCCCTTCGAACGCGTCGAGCAGGGTGACCGGCCCGTCGGGACCGGTCAGTTCGAGGTCGGCGGCCACCTCCACCATGGGCAGCCGGCGCCGGGCCGCGGCGATCGCGTCGCCTTCCCGGGTGTGTGCCTTCTCGCGGACCCGCAGCTTGTCCAGTTCGGCCTGGAAGGCGGCCCGGTCGGCCACCGGCGGCAGCGCCGGCGCGCGGTCGGGGTCCACTGTCCCGCTCTCGGGGTCCCCTGTCCTGCTGTCGTACTCGGTCACGATTCGTGTCCCCTCGTCGTAAGCCATCCGCCGGCTTCCGTCAGCCGGAGGCTCCTCGGGTGTGTGGACCGGGACGCTCCGCCACCTCCTTGATCCGCAGCAGGCGGGTCTCCCAGGAACGGCCGATCCGGTCCAGTTCCCGGGCCAGCGCGCCGAGCCGGGCGCCGACGGCGAGGTGGACGACCTCGCGCCCGCGCTGCTCGGACTCGACCAGACCGACCTCACGCAGCACCTCCAGATGCTTGCCGATCGCCTGCCGGCTCACCGGCAACACCCTGGCCAGCGCGGACGCCGACATCGGGCCCTCGCCGAGCCGGGTCAGGATCTCCCAGCGCGTCGGGTCGCCGAGCGCGGCGCATATGACGGGGAGGGCGGCGGTCACGGGCGCGCCCCCGGGGCCGGCGCGGACTTCTCGACGAACACCTTCGCGGCGGCCAGCTCGGTGAGCCACCCCTGGTCGTTGCCCTCGCGCTCCTTCAGCCACGCGGCCGGGTCGTCGGCGAGGCCGCAGAACCCGCTCTCGACGACGCGCAGCGTCACCCCGCCGCCGTCCCGCTCGTCGACCCAGAACTCGACGAGGGTCGAGGGCGTCGACTCGTCCCGGAACGGGGTGCCGATCCAGCGGAACGCCGCGTAGCGCGGCTTGTCCAGCTCCACCGTCCGGAACCGGAACTCGCCCAGCGTGGGATGGCGCACCACGGCCACGTCACCCTCGCAGCTCAGGTCCGGGTCAGCCGCGACCGCGCCGTCGTTGACATACCAACCGGGGCGCGCGACCAGCTCCCAGACCCGCTCCGCCGGGGCGTCGATGTCGATCTGCCGGGCGATCCGGTCCAGCGCGGCAAGCTCGGCGTCGGTGTAAGTGGCGTCGTTCACGGCTTCCTCCCTCGGGCGTTCCTGCACATCGAACTGCAACTCAACGATTGCACATGGGGGCCACCCCTGCAACCCATCAGTTGCAGCAACATCGCGCCGCCCGGCGTCGCCCTACCCCGCCCCCCGACTCACCGCGATGCGGTGCACATCGCGCAGCGACTCCGCGAGGCGGGCCACGGCGTACCGCAGCCGCTCGGGCGTGACCCGCCGATCGACGTGTTCCAGCAGGTCAAGGGCCATCTCCAGCTGTACGGTCTCCATCTCGTCGGCGACCTGCGCGACGAAGCCGGTACCGTCCCCGACCAGGTAGCAGGGCTTACCCTCGGCCCCCGCCCACGGCAACAGCCGCGGCGCGCCCGCCTCGCCCCTATGCCGCCACCCGCCCGGCGCGCACCGCACCCGGAACGAGGTCGACCCCCAGCGCAGCACGCACCAGCGCCCGCCTGCGCGCCCAGCGCCACTGGGCGCCGGCCGCCAGCTCGCGCTCGTACGCCACGAGCCGCGGCGACAGCAGCAGCCCCTCGGCCAGGGCCGGGCGGCGGGACCGCGGCGGTCGGATCGGCTCCACCCGAAACGCCTCCGGGCCGAGCGGCCGCGCCCCGCCCGCCGCCCGGTGCCGTCCACGCGGCGGCCACCACATCACGACGGCGAGCGGGATCAATGGCGCGAGCGGCGCATAGGGTAGCGACTGCTCCCCGGGGCGGGGGTCGGGGTGGACGTGCTGCTCTGCGACGACGCGGCTCCGCCGTGGCGGCGCAATGCCGATCACACCGACCCGTACGTGGCGCGGATCGGGGCCGCCGGCGGGGCACTGCACCAGGCGGCGGACGCGTGGGACCGGCTGCTCACTCCCTTTCCCGGACGCCTCGGCACGTAGGGCACGGCGTATCCCGGTACCGGCCGCCGCCCCGCCCACGCAAAGACCCCCACCCATCCGCCGTGGGGGCGGGGACGAGGCAGGGGCCTGGATGCGCGCGCGTCGGTGGGGCGCTACCGCTCGGGTGGGGTCAGTGGGCGAAGCCCCAGTCGAGGATCTTCGTCGCGTCGTCGAAGCGGCCCTTGTCGTCGTTGAGGATCGCGCCGACCAGGGTGCGGTTGTCGCGCTCGGCGGCGAAGACGAGGCAGTAGCCGGACTCGGGGCCGCTGCCGGTCTTGATGCCGAGGGCGCCGTCGTAGGTGCTCAGCAGGGTGTTGGTGTTGTTCCAGGTGTAGTAGCGGGTGTGGCCGTTGGCCGCGGGGGCCTCGGCCTTGAACTGCTCGTTCTTGACGACCTCGGCGAACACCGGCTGGAGCATCGCGCGCTGACCGAGCTTGGCCAGGTCGCGGGCGGTGCTGCGGTTGTCGCCGTGCGAGATGCCGTCGAAGGTGTCGAAGTGCGTGCCGGTCAGGCCGAGCTGCTTCGCCTCGTCGTTCATCTGGCGCACGAAGTCGGCGATCCGCTCCTGCTGGGTGGCGCCCTGACCGTAGTTGTCGGCGAGGGCGAGCGCGGCGTCCGCGCCGGAGGGGATCAGCATGGCGTGCAGGAGCTGGCGGACGGTGAGCGTGTCGCCGGTCTGGAGGTCGGCGGTGCTGGCGCCGGCCTTCTGGACGTAGTCCCGGTACTCCTGCTTCACCTGGATCCCGTGCTCCAGCCACTCGGGGTGCTTGAGCACCACGAGGGCCGTCATGATCTTGGTGGTGCTGGCCATCGAGACGCTCTCGTCGGCCTTGGCACCGGCCCACATCTCCCGCTCCTGGCTGCCGTCGCGGGCATCGAGGAGGAAGGCGTGGTCGGCCTTGACCTGCGGAGCGTCCTGGGCCTTCAGGTCCTGGGCGGCGTCGGCGGCGCGCTGCTGGACGGCCTTCTGGGCGGCCTGCTGGCGGTGCGCGTCCTGGTTGTCGTCAGCGGAGTGCGTGGCACCGGGGGTGGCGGCCTGGGCGAGGCCGGTGGCGGTGATCGGCAGGGCGGCGCCGACCATCGCGACCATCGCAATCCGGACCCCGGTGCGGTGTATCCGGTTCGGGCGGGCGTGGGAACCCATGGGTATCCCTTTCTCCCGGCGCAAGAACGCCGGTAGGTGAGGCAACTTGGTTTATACCGAACCTACTTGTGTGCGGACACCGACCGTCAAGCCCGGTATGTCATAGCCCGGTAACGAGCTGCGGTGGAGTGGAGAAGTTGTGTGCGTGGCGGGTGGGACACGTGGGGTTGCTCGCATGGAGTGAACGGATAGCCCCTCCAGGGCATCAGGGTGCCGTCGTCGATGGTGCGTCGCGTTCACCTGACAACTCGGCCGTGACCTGCCCATTTTGCCGTCGGATGCGCCCGCCGCGCCGGGCCGTCGGCCCGTTTCTGCCCGTTCGGCGCGAGCGGATTCCGTGCCGGTCGCTCACGCTCCGTCATGCGTCATGCGTCATGCGTCATGCGTCATGCGTCATGCGTCATGCGTCATGCGTCATGCGTCATGCGTCATGCGTCATGCGTCATGCGTCATGCGTCATGCGTCATGCGTCAACAGGACGGTATGGGTGGACGGTTGAGCTGTACGGAGGCGATCGGAGGCGATCGGGCGGGTTCCGCTCCAGGAACGGCAGCGGGCCCGGGGGCGTAGCCTGCCCCCGGGCCCAGTGGTGCCGCCCTATGCGATTGCCGGCACGGTGAAGAGCGCGGGTCATGTTGAGGTCGTCGTGTTCTGCCTTTGAACTACCGCGCATCGAAAAGTGGCTGCACGGGCCGGACTTGAACCGGCATCCGACGACGCGGGCCCGGCCCGGTCGTTCCGGCGAACGGCGGCGCATACTGAATCTGGAGCAAGAGTCTGAGATTGATCGCGGTGTGCCTCTGCCGATTGGGCCACCGCGGCCCGAAGAGCCGCGGGGAGGACTTGAACCTCCACTGACCACCGCGTTCGTCACGACAAGCCTCAGTTTCAGCTTGCGCTCCTCGCGCACCCCGGGCGCACACAGGCGCCCGGGGAGTTGATGGGGCTACCCGAAGAGGTAGCCGAAGAGGGCGTCACCCACCCTCTGATCGGTGACCTCCGCGCCGTTCGCCTCCTCGCGGGCGAACTTCACGGCGGTCTGCACCTTCTCGACGCGGTCGAGGAGTTCGTTGACCCGGCGGGCGGGCAGCGCGCCGGAGAACTTCACGGTCGTCCAGTACCCGACGGGTATGTCCTCGTAGTACACGTCGACCTGCGCCGGGGGCTTCTCCGTCGCCTCGGCCTTGACGTGGTTGCGGGGCACCTTCTTCGTACGGACGGTGCGGACCGGCTCGGTCTTCCAGGCGTCGGTGGACGGGTCCTGCACCCAGGACTCCGACGCGTCGAGCACCGGGAGCTTGCGGACGAAGGCAGCGAGATCGCCGAGCTGCTTCTCCAGGAAGAGCAGGTACGACACCGGCACCTGGGCGAGGAGGGTGCGGCCCTCGACCGTCACATCGGCGCGGGCGGTGCAGTTGGCCCAGTCCTTGGTGGCGGTCACATCGAACAGCCTGGTCAGGGTGGTGGCCGTCGCCCGCAGGACGTCTTCGGCCTTGACCTGCACCCGGGTGGACTCGGGCGGCAGCTGCTCGCCCTCCTCGTCCTTGGGCTGGTACGTCCGCGCGATGCCGGACAGCAACGCCGGCTTCTGGAGGCCGTGCTGGGCGGCCGTCAGGTCCTGCTGGGACTTGGACTTGACGCCCTTCTCGACCGCGATGATCTGATTGAGTTTCGCCACGTCCCCCACACAACCACGTCGTCGCACGACTGCCGAATGATTTTTCGAGCAGGGGGATTTCGCCTTGCGCAGGGTCCCTGCGCGTTACGGGGTCCCTGCGCGTTACGGGGACGGCCTTCGGGACTCCGCCGGCGCCGGATCGCCTCCCCCGGGCCGCGTCCGCAGCCGGGTGCTCGCGGTGGTCAGCGTGGACAGCCGCTCCGGGTCGGTGGCGGCGCGGACCGCGAGGTACATGCGCAGGGTGAGCGGATCGCCGTCCAGCGGGCGCAGGGTGACGCGGCGGGAGGCCACGGCGTCCGCCGCCGTCGGGTACAGCGGGGTCCAGCCCGGCTCGCCCGCCCCGATGTCGGCCAGGGTGTCCTGGAGGCGGACCGACGGCGGCCCCATGACGGGCGCGAATCCGGCGGCGCGGCAGGCGGTGTGCACCACGTCGAAGAGCACCGGGTTCGTCTCGCGCGGCGCAATCCTCAGGGGCAGGGCGGCGAGGTCGGACAGCCGGAGCGGTTCGCGGGTGGCGAGGGGGTGCGCGGTGGGGAGGGCGACCCTCAGCGGGTCGTCCCAGAGGGGGAGAAAGCGCAGGTCGGGGGTCGCATCCAGGGCGGGATCCGGCTCGCCGATCGAGTGCGGCTCGCCCCCGGGAACGTCCCCCCGCCCCTCCGTCCCAGGCCGCGCCGCCCGGATGAACGCCGCGTCCAGTCGTCCCGCGCGGACCTCCGCCAGGCGGCGCGGCGCCTCCAGGGTGCGGAACACGAAGCGGGTCCCGGCGCCCTGGCCGGGCAGCGCGTCCAGGAAGTCGTCCAGCCGACGCCCCAGGCCCGTACCGATGCCGACGTGCAGGACCGCCTCCTCCCGGGCGGCGAGCCGACGGGCCCCGGCGGTGAACGCGTCCCGGGCCGACAGGAGTTGGTGCGCCTCGGGCAGCAGCTCCCGCCCGGCGGGGGTGAGCGTCACGGTCCGCCCCGAACGGTCGAAGAGCGCGAGGCCCAGCTCCCGTTCCAGCCGCCGCACCTGCTGGCTGACCGCGGGCTGGCCGATGTGCAGCCGCTCGGCCGCCCGCCCGAAGTGCAGCTCCTCGGCGACCGCGACGAAGTACTGGATCTGCCGCAGCTCCACGCCGTCCCGCCCCTTCCACCGGGGCCCCGTGGGCGGTGGCCGCGCCCGTGTCCCGTACCCCGGCTCTCGTGTCCCGCGCCTCCCTGGTCGGGGCGGGCCCGGAAGAGCGTCGCACAGCGGGGTCGGGCGCCATCCGCTGGGACGGTCAGCGGGCGGCGGGCGCTCCCCGGTTCGCCGCCCTCAGGAACATCGCGAAGGCGAGGGCGCCCGCGCCCGCCGCGCCCACCACGAACCAGCCCAGCGCGGCAAGATCACCCGCAGGCAACCTGCTGGATACGCAGATCCCCAGGGACGCGCCGAGCAGTTGGACCGCGCCCATCAGCCCGGACGCCGAACCGGCCGTCTCGCGGAACGACGTCACGCCCGCGCTCATCGACAGCGGCAGCAGGAACCCGTTGCCGAACGTCATCACCGGCATGAACACCAGCACCAGCAGCCCCCACGGCGTGCCCGCGCCGCTCAGCCCGAGGCCCAGCATCAGCAGCGCGCCGCCGCAGAAGAAGGCGTGCCCGCACCACAGCAGCCGGTCCACCGGCCGCCGCCGGACCAGGGCGCGGGAGGTGAGGTTCCCGGCGACGTATGCGAGCGAGACGGTGAGATAGCAGTAGCTGGTGGTCTCGGTGGCCAGCCCCAGCCGGGCGAAGACCAGCGGGGAGGCGGCGAGGTAGCCGAAGTAACCGCCGTACGCCACCGCGAGGTTGAAGGTGTATGCCCAAAACCGCGGCCGGGTCAGCAGCCTCGGGTAGCCGCGCAGCGTGGCGCCGAGGTGGCGGCTGCGTCGCTCCGGCGGCAGGCTCTCGGGGATCGCGGTGACCATCACCACGAGCGTGGCGAGCCCCAGCACCGCGGTCACCGCGAACGGTGCGCGCCAGGAGACGTACGTGGTCAGGTAGCCGCCGATCAGCGGGGCGACGGACGGCGAGACGCCCACGATCGGCATCACCGTCGCGAACATCCGGGCCGCGTCCGTCGCCTCGTACAGATCGCTGATCACCGCCCGGCCGAGCACCATCCCCGCGCCCGCGCCCAGTGCCTGGAGCAGCCGTCCCGCGCCGAACACCTCGACGGTGGGCGCCACCGCACACCCCACGGAGGCGACGGCGAACACCCCGAGCCCGAAGACGATGACCGGCTTCCGCCCGTACGCGTCGGAGACCGGCCCGTACACCGCCTGCGAGACGGCGATGCCGATCATGAACGCGCTGAACGTCCACTGCACGGACGCGACCGGGGTGTGGAACGCGGACGCGGTGGCCGGGACGCCCGGCAGATTGATGTCGGAGGCGAACAGGCCACCGGCGTTCAACGCGCAGAGGACGGCCAGGAGGAGGGCGCGGGAGGTGCGGGGTGCGGTGCGGAGGCCGTCACCGGGGCCGGTACGCGGTCTGACGCCGGTGCGGGTGCGGGCGCCGGATGCCGTGCGGGCGGCGGGGTGCATCGGGGCCTTTCGGGGAGAGGGCGGAGATGGTGCGTTTCCCCGGGGCGGCCCGGCTGGGACGCGTCCCGGGGACGGTCGGGCGGGGCGCGTCCCAGGGACGGTTGGGTGGGCGTGGCGCCCCGGGGGAGGCCGGTCCGGTGGGCGGGATTCGGGCGGTCCCCTGTCCCGCCCGGGGCCCGCCGGTCACCGGGCGCCGTGCGGGGTCCGCCCCGCGGCCGTCAGCGTCCGGCCGCCCGCGCCGCCAGCGTCTCCCCGCCGATGGACCAGCTGTCGGCGCCGATCTCCTGCACCGTGACCCAGACGCTCTCCCGCTTGCCGCCGGTGGCGGTCACATACGCGTCCGTCAGCGCGCGGACCAGCTCGGCCTTCTGCTCGGCGGTCTTCCCGGGGGTCTGCTGCACATGGATGAGAGGCATGGCGTCTCCTGCTCGTACGAGTCGGATGGGGTGGTGTGAAGGGGCGCGGGACGGCGGGAATCGTTCCCGGGCACGCCCCAACGGGGCCTGTACGTCCCACACTTCCGCGTCCGTTCCAGTCCAGCACCGGGCCCCGCACCGGCCAAGGCGCAATCCGCACCGGGAGCGATCAGCAATCGTGATGAGTCGAGGTGAGGGGCGTCCGAAGGCGGCGCGAGGGGCCACGCGGCCGTCGCGCGCCGCCGGGAATTCCGTGTACCGCGGCGCATCCCGCATGCCACGCTCCGCCCCATGCCGACCCCTCCCTCGACTCCCTCGCCCCCGCTCCGCTACCCGGCCCCGCTACGTCCCGGCGACCGCATCGGCGTCACCGCGCCGTCGAGCGGCGTACCGGCCCGGCTGCGCGCCCGCCTGGACGTGGCGCTCGACGACGTACGGGCGCGCGGTTACGAGGTGGTCGTCGGCGCGCGCCTGGACGGTGCCGGGCATCTCAGCGCTCCGGCGGCCGAGCGGGCCGCCGAGCTGACGGCGATGCTGTGCGACCCCGGGATCCGGGCGGTGGTGCCGCCGTGGGGCGGGGAGACGGCGATCGATCTGCTGCCGCGGCTGCGTCGAGACGCTGTGCCACCTCACCGGGACGCCCTACCTGGACACCACCGCGTTCGCCCGGCGCACGGCACCGGAGGGGCTGCTCGTCTACGTCGAGGCGTCCGGCGACGACGCGTTCACCATCTGCCGCGCGCTGCACGGCATGCGGCTCGCGGGCTTCTTCGACCAGGCCACCGCGGTACTCATCGGCCGCACCGCGGCGCCCGACGCCCCCTCGCTCAGCCAGCACGAGGCCGTCCTGGACGCGCTCGGCCCGCTGGGCGTACCGCTCCTCGCCGACGTCGAGTGCGGCCATGTCCCGCCGTTCCTCCCCCTCGTCAACGGGGCGCGCGCCCACGTCGTCCACACCGCGGAGCGCAGCGCGCTGACCCAGATGCTGGAGTGAGGGGAGGACCGGTCAGGCGGCCGGGACAGGAAGGCAGCCAGAAAGATCAGGCACCCAGAGCGATCAGGCACCCAGCCGGAAAGAAACGATCAGGCACCCAGCCGGAAAGATCAGGCGTCCGATGCCGCGGCGCGCACGTCCGCGACCCGGAACAGCCCCATGGACCGCGTCCCCACCCGGAACTTCCGGGACGCCACCCCGGGCACCGGTGGGAACTTCCGCCCCCGGATGCCGATCGCGATGACGCCGCGTTCCGGCAGTACCCGCGCCAGGCTCGTCAGCATGCCGGGCAGCCCGGTGTCGCTCGCGCCCTGCCACTGGACGCGTTCGCCGTACGGGACGTCGGTGACGACGATGTCGGGGGCGAACTCGGCGGCGGCCCGTTCCAGGGCGGACGGGTCGAAGACGTCGGCGTGGTGCACGGTGTGCGGGAGGTCGCCGCCGTCCGCGGCGAGGCGGGCCGCGAGGCGTTCGGCGGCGGCCGCGGCCTCGGTGTAGCCGGGCTTGCCGAAGCGGGCGGCCTTCCCGGCCTGTTCGGCGGCGCGGTCGGCGAGGCCCCGGGCGGTCAGCAGGGCGAGGTTGGCGCGGGCGATCTCCAGGGAGGCGTCGTCGATGTCGGACGCCACCACCGCCGCGATCCGGTCGCGGTGCACCAGCCCCACCACCGTCGAGAGGTACCCCTTGCCGCAGCACGGGTCCCACAAGACGGCCGGTTCGTCACCGCCGCGCAGCGTGAGCGCGCGCTGGAACGTCTCCGAGGCCAGCCGCACCGGGAAGGCGGTGAAGCCGGGCGCGGAGCGCAGGACGAAGCCGCTGGCGAGGTCGGAGTGGTCGACGCGCTCCGTCGCGTAGCGGTAAGCCACCGGTCGTCTCCTCCACTCGCGTCCGGGCTGCCGTGCTCCCGCACCGCGTCCGTCCTGTCCTCTCGCCTCCGCAACGATATCCGCCCTCGTCACACCGCCCGCGGGCGTACGGCGGCGGCCCGGGGGCGGCCCGGCGCTGCCGTAGACTCCCGGGGAGTTTCGGGGCAGGACAGGACACAGAGGGCGGAGGATTCGCGCGTGGGCGTGCGGCTGCTGGCACGGACCCTGCGGGGCACGGAAGAGGTCTGCGCGCAGGAGATCACCGCCCGCGGTCTTGGCACCGTGGAGCGCCTGCGCCACCGCGAGGTGTGGTTCACCACCGACGAGCCGGACGCCCGGCTGCTGGACCTGCGCACCGCCGACGACGTCTTCCTGGTGGCCGCGGTGATCCGCGGCGTCGGCCACACCAAGGCCGACCTCGCCCGCTTCACCCAGCCGTCCCGCACCGCACCGTGGCGCCGCCTGCTGCGGCTGCGCGGCCGGTGCGGCGGGCCCGCCACCGCGAACCGTATCGACGTCGTCGCCTCGTACGTCGGCAAGCGGAACTACAACCGCTACGACATCGAGGACACCGTCGGGGAGCAGGCCGCGGCCGTTCTCGGGCTGCCGCACCACTCGCGGCGGGACGGCGCGGTACCCGATGACGGGCAGCCGTTCCCGATCCGCGTGACCGTCGAGGGCACCGAGGCGGCGCTCGCGGTACGGCTCACCGAGCGCCCCCTGCACCGCCGCGCGTACAAGCAGGAGTCGGTGCCCGGCACGCTGCACCCGCCGCTCGCCGCCGCGATGGCGCTGCTCGCCGGCCTCTCCCCCGGCGACCGGGTCCTCGACCCGTCCTGCGGCACCGGCACCCTCCTCATCGAGTCACGGCTGACCGTCGACGGCCTGCGCACCCTCGGCACCGACCACAACCCGGCGACCCTCGCCTCCGCCGTGGCCAACGCCTCCGCCGCCCAGCCGCCCGGCGACACCGCCATGGCCTGGGCGGTCGCCGACGCCGGACGCCTGCCGGTCGCCGACGGCCTGGCGGACCGCGTCCTGAGCAACCCCCCGTGGGGCCTCCAGGTCGCCCCCGGCGGCACCCTCGCCACCCGCCCCGCCGCGTACTACGACGAGCTCCGCCGCGTCCTCAAGCCCGGCACGGGCCGCGCCGTTCTGCTGCTCCACGATCCGGAGACCCACCTTTCCCTCGCCCGCGCGGCCGGGCTCCGGGTGCAGGACAGCCGTCCGGTGAGTCTGTTCGGGAGCCATCCGGCGGTGGTGACGCTCAGCGGGTGAGGAGGCCGCGGCCGGGCGGTCCGGCTGCCGGTCTCCGGCCGTTGTCAGTGCCCTCGCTTACTGTTCCGGCATGGCGTTGGCAGACCTCACTCCCACGGCGGTGCTCCGGGCGATCGAGGAGTACGACCGCCTCGGGCAGGACGCGTTCCTCGGCAGATACGGCTTCCGGCGTGCCCTGCGGTACGTCCTCGTTCACGACGGCCGGCGGTACGACTCCAAGGCGATAGCCGGCGCCGCCCACGGCCATCTCGACGGCCACGCTCCGCTGCGGCCGCGGGACTTCTCGGGCGGCGCCGAGCACGCCGTCGAGCTGCTGCGCGGCCTCGGCTTCAAGGTCGTCGACGAGGCTGCCCCGGCCGACGACGCCCTCGGTCAACTCCTCGGCCGCATAGGCCGGTTACGGGTGAGCCGTGCCTCCGGGCGTCCGGCCCTCCACCAGCCGATCGTGCTGCTGTGGGCCGTCGGACGGGCCCGCCGCGGTGAGCGGCGGATCCTGCCCTGGGCCGAAACGGAGCACGCGCTCGGCGCCCTGCTGCTCCGCCACGGCCTCCAGCGCGAACGCCCGCGCCCCGACTACCCGCTCGCCGCCCTGCACCGCGCCGGGCTGTGGGAACTGACCGGCCATACGGAGCCGGTGCCCCGCGCGCACGGTGACACCGCGCTGCGCGGATGGTTCCGGCGGCAGCGGCCCGACGGCGGCCTCGACGCGGCGGTGTACGCCCTCCTCGGCCGCTCGGACCGGGCCCGTACCGCCGTCGTCGACACCCTGCTGACCACGTACTTCGTGGATCTGGACCCGGGGCCTCTGCTGGCTGAGGTCGGATGGGGGGAGCTTGGGGCGGGCGACGCCGACCTGCGTGGTGCTGTGCTGGCCGCCGAGTACGACCGCCTGTCCCGGATAGCCGAGCGTCAGCAGACGGAGAACCGCGGCCGCCGTACGGGCCGTTCCGCCGCGCCCGTCCGGTCGGCGGAGGCACGGCGCGCCGTGCTGCTGCGCAGCGGACGCCGTTGCGAGAACCCGCGGTGCACGGGAGCGCCCGACGACGTCACGGTCGGCGGCGAGCCGATACTCGAGGTCGATCACGTCCTCGATCTCGCCGGAGGCGGGCCCGATCTCCCGGACCACATGGTCGCGCTCTGCCCCAACTGCCACGCCATCAAGACGCGGGGCCGCACCGGCGAAGAACTCCGCACCGTCCTCCTCGACGTGGCCCGGACCCGCCACGCCCACCTGCGGCGAGGGGCGGACCGCTGACGCGCGTGCCGCGTACCTGACAGGTTCTTCGGCGGCCACCACGGGCTGCCACCGTGCTCGTCCATGCGCGCCCCGCTGGGCATGGACGAGCACGGCGCCATCGATCTCAAGCCGTCGCCCGCCCTGGGCCTGTCCGACGGGGCGGTCGCCGGGCGAGAATTCGAGCTGATCCGGGAGAAGACGGAACGGCTGGCGGAGACCCTGCCGCCCACCTGCGCGTACTTCGCCGGACTGCGCTGACCCGTCTCGGATCCCGATCGGGAAGGACCCCTGAGCGATGGACGTCCTGTACCTGTTACTGCGGTTCGCACATGCTGTGGCGGCGCTCGCCGTCGTTCTCCTGCTCGCAGCCGCCGGCCGGGCGGCCGCCCGCCGGCTGCGGCAGCCGGAAGTCGTCGGGGAGGTCACGGTGGGCCTGCTGGCCGGGCCCGCCGTGGTCGCGTCCTTCGGCGCCCCCGCCCTCGACGCGGTGCTGCCACGCCCCGTGTTCGGCCTGCTCTCCCTCTTCGCCCAGGCCGGTCTGGTGCTGTTCCTGGTCGGTCTCGCGCACAAGCTGCGGATCGGCCCGGACCGGCCACCGCGCCGGGCCATGGGGTGGGTGATCGCCGGTTCGCTGCTGCCCGCGCTGTGCACCGGGGCGCTGCTGACCGCGTGGGTGACGCTCGTCGCGCCCGCCGCCGTCCGCGGCGACGCCCCGCTGCCCGCGCTGGGCCTGATGATCGCGGTGTCCCTGTCCATCACCGCGGTGCCGGTGCTGTCGCGGATCCTCGCCGACCGTGGCATGACGGAGTCGGCCGCCGGACGGCTCGCGCTGGCCTCGGCCATCGCCATCGACGCCATCGGCTGGCTGCTCCTCACCGTCGCGATCGGCCTCGGCGCCGGGGACGCCTCCGGCACCCTGCACGGCCTGCGGGCCCTGCTGTTCGGCGCCGGATGCGCGCTGGCGGTGCGGTACGGACTGCGCACCCGTGTGGCACGTTCCCTGTGCACCCGGCTGCCGCGGGCCGCGGCCGTCGCGCTCGGCGCCGTGGCCCTGGCCGTGGCACTCGCCATGGAGCACCTGGGCATGACGGCGATCCTCGGCGCGGCCCTCGTCGGCCTGGCCGTGCCGGGCGACGAACGGGCGCCCTGGGCGGGCCCGGTGCATACGGTCTCCCGAGCCGGACGGGCGCTGGCCCCGGCCTTCTTCGTGGTCACCGGCATCACCGTGCTGACCCGGGGGTTCTCCGCCGCGTCCTGGTCGCTGATCGTGGTGGCGGTGGCGCTCGGCTGCGCCGGGAAGCTGCTCGGCGGCTACGCCGGTGCCCGTCTGGGCGGGCTGCGCCGCGCCGAGGCCGGGCGGATCGGCGCCCTGATGAACACCCGCGGACTGACCGAACTCATCGTGCTCCAGGCCGGGTTGAGCACCGGGATCCTGGCGCCGCCGCTGGTCCTGGCGCTGGTCGTGATGGCGCTGGTGACGACGGCGATGACCGGCCCGCTGCTGAACCTGCTCGACCGCCGGGACGCGCACCGCCCCCCGGCCGCGCGCCTGCCCCGGCAGGTCACCGACCCCGGTCAGCTCCCCGAGCCGGGAGCGCTTCCCGTACAGGACGCCGGTGGGCTGCCCTGACGGACACCGACGGACTACCCGTACGGGGCGCCGACGGATTACCCGTACGGGGCGCCGACGGGCTGCCCACGGAGGCAGAAAGCGGAGACGGAAAGCAGTACGCGATGACCGAGCCCGCGTCAGGGGCCCCGCCCCCGCCCCTCTACGGACCGCGGTAGTTCCGCGCCTGATCCGCCGTCCGAAGAAGGCCCACCCTCACCTTTACAGCCCACAAATGCATATGTAAGTCTGAACTTACATGACAGTCAGAACTTACATGCCTCCCGGGAACTCTCCGGCGGCCAGCAGCAGCGCGTTGCCATCGCCCGCGCGCTGATCACCCGGCCCGCCGTCGTCTTCGGCGACGAGCCGACCGGCGCCCTCGACACGTACACCGCCCGCGAGGTGCTGACACTGCTGCGCGAGGCCGTGCGGTGGGGCGGGCAGACGATCGTGATGGTCACCCACGACCCGGTGGCCGCCTCCCACGCGGGCCGGGTGCTGTTCCTCGCCGACGGAAAGATCGTCACCGCGCTGACCGGCGAGTCCGTCGCCCTGCCGACGACGCTGGTCCGCGACGGCGGGTACCAGCTGGGCGACCGGGTGCCGCTGCAGCTCGGCGACGGCACCCCCGTCCGCCTCACCCTGGTGGCCACCCTCGCCGGCCGCCGCGGCTACGAGACGGCGCTGCTCCCGGCCGCCCTGCTGGCGCCGCACACCGGCACCGGTCTGCTGCCGCAGATCATGGTGAAGGCGACGCCCGGGGCGTACCTGACGAAGCTGACCGGCACGCTCTCCGCCCTGGCCGCGGACCATCCGGGCCTGCGGGTCGCCGACCGCGACGCGCTGGCCGTCGCCCGGGCGGACGCCGACGGGACACGGACGTGGATGTCGTATCTGCTGCTCTGCATGGTGGTGGGGTACGCGACGATCGCGCTGGTGAACACGCAGGTGGTCGCCACGACCGAGCGGCGCCGGGAGTTCATGCCGCAACGCCTCATCGGCTCCACGCGCCGTCAGGTGCTCCAGATGATGACGGCGGAGGCGGCGCTGGTGGCGATCGCCGGGATCGTCCTCGGCGTGCTGGTGGCCGCGCTGACGCTGGTGCCGCTGAGCATCAGCGTGCTGGGCTCGCCGATCCCGGACGGCTCCCCGTGGATCTTCATCGGCGTGGTCACCGCGGCCGCCGTCCGACGCCCCCTCCCGCCTAGTCAACGCTGCGCAGCAGACTCTCCACGCCCTTGACCCGCGCATCCAGCTCCGCCAACTGCCCGCGCAGCGACTCCTGTTGGGCGACGGCTTCCTCGGCGAGTTTGCGGTACGAGGCCATCGCCACGGCGTCCGCGCGGTGGCGCTGGAGCCGGAAGTACGCGACCACGCTCCCGGTGATCCCGCCGACGACGATCAGTACGACGGCGATGGCGATGACGGCCCCGGTCATGTGCGTTTCCCCTTCACGTCTTCAGGCCCCTGTCGGTCAGCCGGGGCCTCCCCACCCGCCCGCTCCGACGGGGCCGCGTCGTCCGCCGCCTCGTCGGCCCGTACGGCCGCGAGGATCGTATCGATATTCACGTGCAGGTCGAACGGTGCCAACTCGAAGTACTTCAGCGCCTTGCCGTCCTCGGACAGCTCCAGGTTCCCGGCCACCAGACCGGCCTTCTCCAGACGCTCCAGATGCATGTACAGCAGGGGCCGGGACACCCCCAGGCGGCGCGCCAGTTCACTGACGTACATCCGCCCCCCGGACAGCTCCGCGATGATGCGGAGCCGCTGCGCGTGACCCACCGCGGCGAGCACAGCCAGAAGCTCCTCGCTGGTCACGGCCCACCTCTGACATCCCGGTTGATAGTGGAAACGAGAATTTCCCACGCTCCGCACCCCTGTCAAACGTTGCGCACCGGGCCCCCGGGCCGCCGCGGGCCGCCGGGCCTCGCCACTCGCCGGGGCGCCGATCGCCGATCGCCGGGTGCCCGGTCCGGCTCAGCGGACGCCGGGCCCGGACGGAGCACCGCGCATGCTCCCTCACGGCACCGGGAGGTGCCAGCGGCCGGGGGCCTACGGCGCACCCGGCCCGGCATCCCCCTCCCCCGGCCCGGCGATCAGCGCCCGTACGCCCTCCGGGCTCCAGTGCCCCGCCGCCCCCGGCCGCCCAGCGACATACGCCGCCACCGTCCCGGCATCCCACGCACCGGCCGCCAGCAGCCCCGTACCCACGCACCGCACATACGCGGCGGACGGCACCGTCCACGCCACGTCCCGCACGCCCCAGGGAGCCGTGAGGGTGAGCACGGGCGCGCCGTCCAGCCACCCCGCGCAGACCAGCGTCTCGTACCGCCCGTCCCCCAGCACGGACCTGCCGGAGGCGAGCACCTCGGCCAGATCCAGATCGGCCCCGGGCGTCCGGTACATCTCCTGCGCCGCGATGTCCGCGAACTGCCCCGCCGTCACCAGATGCGCCCGCGCCAGGACCCGCCTCTCGGCCCCGGGGTCGTAGAAGGCACAGCCGCCGCCCCACACCGGCGAACGGGTCGCGAGATACATCTCCCCGGCCAACTCCACCGCGACCGACTCCGCGGGCATCCGCCGGTCCCGGCACCCCGGATACGTCCGCGCCGCCCCCGCGGGCCGCCCGCCCCTCACATAGCAGGCCAGCCGCTCCCACTGCGCGTTCGACCCGTAGGAGGCGTACCAGATTCGCCCCGGGTCACATCCCGCGCCCGCCACCGCCTCCGGAACCCGCACCGTGTCCATGGGGCCCAGTCTCCCCGCACTGCCGGACGCGCACGCCCGCAGCCGCGCGCGCCACCGCCCGAGCACGGTCCACGAGGTCACCGGCAGCGCCTGTTCCCCTGCCTCTCCCCGGGCTCCCGGCGCCCGTCCCGCCGTGCTCCGCCCCGCCGTACGGCACAATCCCGCTCGTGACCATTCGTCTACTGATCGCCGACGACCAGGAAATGGTCCGCCGGGCCATGCGCCGCATCGTGGAGAGCCAGCCCGACATGGAAGTGGTCGGCGAGGCGGCCGACGGCGTCGACGCCGTGGAACTGGCGCGTGCCCTCACCCCCGATGTCGCGCTGGTCGACATCCGGATGCCGCGGCTGGACGGCCTGGAGGTGACCCGCCGCCTCACCGACCCCGCCACGGGCTCACGGGTCCGCGTCGTCGTCGTGACCACCTTCGACCTCGACGAGTACGTCTACCCCGCGCTGCGCTTCGGCGCCTCGGGATTCCTGCTCAAGCGCTCGGGCCCGACGCTGCTGATCGAGGCGGTCCGGGCCGCGATGGCGGGCGACAGCCTGATCAGCCCCTCGATCACGGTACGGCTGCTGGAACACGTCACCGGCCCCCCGGCAGGCCGCCGCCCCCGACGCCGCGACCCGCTGCTGACGGAACGGGAGGTGGAGATCGCCGGAAGGGTCGCCGAGGGCAGAACCAACGCCGACATCGCCCGCGAACTGTTCATCTCCGCGGGCACGGTCAAGACCCACGTCGCCAGCATCCAACGGAAACTCCAGGTACGGAACAGGGTCGGCATCGCGGTACGCGCCTGGGAACTCGGCTACGCGACAGGGCGGACACCGGGCTGAGGCTCTGGGACGGGGGCGGGCCGCGTACCCGGGGCCGGGCCGGCCGGGGCCGGTGTCGGGGGCCGGGGCCGGACACCCTCGGCGTAGTAACTGCCTCCCCCACCCCCGAAACGTCCGTAGCCTCCCCCCATGGACCACGGCATCCCTCCCCGGCAGCGGCGGCGCCGGTGGCGGTGGGCGGGGGCGGGGGCGGCGCTGATGCTCGTCCCCGCCGCCCTGGCTCCGCCGAGCGCGGCCCTCTTGGCGGTCATGGCCGCGCTGGCGCTGGCAGCGGCGCTCGCGACCTGGCCGTGCAGGCGGGTCTCCCTGGCGCAGGCCGCCGGGACCGTGGCGGCACTCTCCCTCGTCACGGACGCCTGCATCTTCGGCACCCCGGGCCTGATGCTCCTGTGGTACCCGTTCGAGACGGTCGCCCTGCTGGTCCTGCTGGAGCGGGTGGTCCGCGGGGTGCCCGGCCCCCGGGTGGCCCTCGTCGCCCCGCTGACCGGCGCCGCCGCGGTCCTGCTGCCGCTGCGCTTCACCCTGCACGCGCCCACCACGGGCCTGAAGGAATCGGCGGTCGCCGCCGCGCTCGCCCTCTTCCCGGCGGCCGTCGCGGCAGGCGTCGGACTGTACCTGCGGACGCTCGACCGCCGCCGGGCGCACGCCGTGGAACTGGCCCGGCGCGAGCAGCGCCTCGAAGTCGCCCGCGACCTGCACGACTTCGTCGCCCACGAGATCACCGGCATCGTTCTGGAGGCCCAGGCGGCGCAGCTCGGCACGGACCCCGGCCCCGAGGAGCACCGGTCCCTGCTGGCACGCGTGGAGCAGGCCGGACTGCGGGCGCTGGACTCCATGGACCACACGGTGACCGCCCTGCGCGGCGCCGATCACCGCCCGTCGGAGCCGCCGCCCACCCGGCTCCACGGCCTGGCCGACCTGCCCGAACTCATCGGCCGCTTCTCCGCCATGGCCACCGCCGAGGTGGCACTGTCGCTCCCCGACGACGCGGCGGGCGCCCTCTCCCGGGAGACCGAGGACACCGCGTACCGGGTGGTGCTGGAGGCACTGACGAACGTACGGCGGCACGCACCGCGAACCGGCCGGATCGAGATATCCGTGATCCGGGCCGCCGCCCCGGCCGTGACGGTAACCGTGGTGAACGACGCGTCCCCCGCAGTGCCCGCGATCGCCCGGCGCGGCGGCGGCACCGGCCTGGCGGGCCTGGCCGAACGGATCGGCGCCCTGGGCGGCACGCTGGAGGCAGGCCCGCACGGCCCGGGCTGGCGGGTCCATTGCCGGCTGCCGGTGCCCGCCCTCGGCTGAGCGATATCTACCGATCGGCAGATGTGCCGATCCCCCGCATCCGGGACCGTCTTGGGAGCGCACCACCTCGCCTCCCTGCCGGGAGCGCACCACTCGTCTCCCAGGAGGAACCGATGTTCTCAGCCACCCCCACGAAACGCCCCGCCGCACTCATCGCCACCGCAGCGGTAACCGTCACCGCCGCCCTCGGCCTGTCCGGCTGCTCCGTGGACGCCTCGAAGGCGAAGCCCACGTCGAAGACCTTCCCTTACACCGGCAGCGCCCTGAAGCTGACGACACACGAGGTCGCCACCAAGGTCGTCGCCACCGACCGCAAGGACATCAAGGTCACCCGCTGGTTCGACGCGGCCGCCGGAACCGAACACCTGGTGTGGCGCCTGACGGGCGACACCCTCGACATCGACTCCGGGTGCAACGGCATCGCCTTCTGCGACGCCAAGTTCAAGGTCGAGGTCCCCAAGGGCATCACGGTGACCAAGGACGGCACGAAGACCTTGGAGGGGCGGCGCTGACCGTGCCGGAACTCGTGGCATCCCCAAGCTCCACCGAGGCGGCAACGCACCGCCGACCACCTTCACACCACAACGGCTCCACGCACCGCTCCGGCCGCCAGACCCGCAACTGAGACCACGGACACCCGCGCGCCCCGGATGCGCCGCCGTCGCCGCATCCGCTGACGCAAAGAACCCCAGGTCACGAGGTGTGTGACCTGGGGTTTCCTTCTGGAGCCGCCTAGGGGAGTCGAACCCCTGACCTACGCATTACGAGGGCCTGCAAGATCGTGATGGGTGCTGCCGGGTGATCACGTCAGATCCTGTTTTGCCTGGTCAGGGGCTTGTCGGCCTTGCGGGCGTGACGCCCGATCCAATGGGTGCTACGCGGTCCGCTCACGCATCGCTCACGCATTCGCCGCTCGATTCACTGCGACGCGGAACTCAATTCAGCCGCCTGACTTCGCCTAAAGGTTGTCCCGTAACGGCGGGGCGCAAGTGAGATGATCTCTCATGCCGTCAGTATGCTCGCGACCACTGACAACGCCCGCGGCGGCCCAGTAACGCCCATCTGGACCTGCCCCGGGCGGGCGGCGACCACCGGCGGGTGCTGGCTGTGCTGAGATTCCCGGAAGGAAACGGCTGACCCCGGGCGCTCGCCGAAGGCCCGGCCGACGCCGGGGCGGCGAAAAAGTTGGTGTGCGGGGCCGGCGGAACCGGGTAACGTCTTTGTCATGTTCTTCCAAACGCCGATTTACGAGTGAGAGCGTGACGGGCCCCTGCTGACGTCCTTCGACGTCGCCGCCCGTCCCCCACCGATGAATCCGTAGATCACTTCACATCATTACCGGGAGAACCCGTGACCGTGAGCAAGAACATCAACAACCCCGTGGGCATGGGCGGCGGCCAGCGCAAGAAGCTGTCCCGCGCCGAACGGCAGAACAACGGTCCGCACCGCAACCTCGACCGCCAGGGTGCAGCCGACCGGAAGGCGGAGCTGGTGCGCAAGATGCGCGAGAAGGCAGGCGCAGCTGAGGGCTCCGGGCAGGCGGGCGACGACACCGCACAGAGCTGACGCACCGCCGCAGCAGGGCGGCACCGCACGGGCAGGGCCCGGACCGCGACGCGCGGTCCGGGCCCTGCTGCCGTACCGGACGCGGCCGGTCCCGATCAGCTCTCGGCCGACCACCCGCGTCTCGGCCGACCACCCGGGGCAGCCGCAGATTCAGCAGCCCCGTCACCGCCACCACCCCGAGCTGCACCAGGAGCGTCACCACCAGCGCGTTCCCCGTGCCCAGCCCGGGCGACACCGCAGCTGTGGGTTGTCCCGTAACTGATCTTCGAACCGGTGCGGGCGAGGTCGGTTGTTGATCCGCCCGTTTGTCTATCCGGCGAGGGCGAGATTGTGCAGTCGTGCGATACCGAGCATGGCGTGGTGGACGCCGTCGCCTTTGAGGCGGCAGTCGCGGAGGATCTTCCAGGTCTTCATGCGGGCGAAGACGCGCTCGACGCGGGCGCGGACCTGCTTGTGGGACTTGTTGTGCACCTGCTTCCAGCTGGGCAACTCCTCGCCTTTGCGGCGCCTGTGGGGCATCGCAAGGCCGGTGCCCGGGTAGCCGCCGTCAGCGATCGTCATGGTGTTGCCGACGGCGGCCTTGGCTCCGGATTCTTCCCATGCTTTGCAGTCGTTGCGGTTGCCGGGAAGGGGACACCCGACCAGGACGATCGGGCGGGTGTCGGCGTGCGAGGACGGCAGCCGACGGTCCGGGTACAGCAGCCTCAAGGCCGCCCAGGCCGACCTTGACCACGTACGCGCCCTCATGGGACTCGCCGAGTCCGACGACCCCGAGGGCACTCAGCTGATCGCCGAGATGCCGGCCGAGGTCAGCGGCGAGAAGTTGCCCCTGCCGGACGTCGAGGAGACCCGGCGGCAACTGAAGGCCGGCCAGGACCTCGTCGGCAGCCTCACCGTGGCCGAGTGGCTGGACCGCTGGCTCGCGGGCAAGCGCATACGGAAGTCGGGCATCAGCCGCTACGAGACCGACGTCCGCGTACACCTCAAGCCCCACATCGGCGACTGCCGCCTCGACCGGCTGCGCGTAAGCCACCTCAGCGAGATGTTCACCGCCATCACCGATGCCAACACCGACATCCTGGAGCAGAACCCCCAGCGGCACGCGGCTGTCGAGGAGTTGGCGACCGTGCCGTGGAAGGGCGTGGAGAACCGGACTCGCCGCAAGACAATGAAGGCAGCGATCGACGCGATGCCGCCCTTCCGCCGCGTCACCGGACCGTCCACGCGACAGCACATCAGGGCCACACTCCGCGCGGCCCTGAACGACGCGATCGGGCAGCAGATCATCACCTTCATTCCGGCGACCCACGTCGAGATCGACCCGGTCCGCAAGCCGAAGGCTCTGGTGTGGACGGACGAGAGGGTCGCCCGGTGGCAGCAGACCGGTGAGCAGCCCTCACCTGTCATGGTCTGGACGCCGGAACAGACCGGCGCCTTCCTCGACTTCGTCGCCGAGGACCGGCTGTATGCCATGTGGCACCTGATCGCCTTCCGCGGCCTGCGTCGCGGCGAGGCATGCGGCCAGCCCTGGTCGGAAACCAACCTCGTCCTGCACTCCCTCACCGTCACTGGTCAACTCGTCCAGGACGGCTGGGAGGGCGAGTCGTCCGAACCGAAGACGGACAGCGGCTTCCGCGTCGTGGCACTGGACGACGACACCGTCGGCGTTCTGGAACGCCACCGCAAGCAGCAGGAGGCCGAGCGCGAGCAGTGGGGAACGGCCTGGGTCGAGACGGGCCTCGTTTTCACCCAGGAGGACGGCTCCTGGCTCCACCCCGGCAAGGTCACCGATCTCTTCGAGCGCCTCGTCACCGCCTCCGGCCTCCCGCCGATCCGGCTGCACGACCTCCGCCACGGTGCGGCCACCCTCATGCTCGCCGCCGGCATCGACGTCAAGATCGTGTCGGACACCCCCGGGCACAGCGACACCCGGATCAAGAAGGCCAAGGCCGGGAAGTCCGGCAAGGGCAAAGGCAAACCGAAGGACGCGACGGAGGCCGAGGCCAAAGCCACGAAAAAGGCCAAGCGGAAGGAGCCCAAGGGGTAGTTCGCCGGGCGGCTCCGCTCACGCATCGCTCGCGCAAGCCCCTCCACGGCATCCCCGTCGTGCGGCTCGGCGTGCCCCGCACATGAAAAAACCCCAGGTCACGGCGAGTGAGTCCTGGGGTTTTTCCGGAGCCGCCTAGGGGAGTCGAACCCCTGACCTACGCATTACGAGTGCGTCGCTCTGGCCGACTGAGCTAAGGCGGCGTGGTGCGCGGCCCAGTCTACACATGCCGGAGGGGTGGTTCGTACGCGGTTGACGGGCTGGTCAGAGGGTGGGTGGGGTCAGGTGCAGCGCTTGTTCTTCGGGGGGACGGTGCCGTCCAGGAGGTAGGTGTTGACGGCCTTGTCGATGCAGGTGCTGCCGCGGCCGTAGGCGGTGTGGCCGTCGCCCTCGTACGTCAGCAGGGTGGCGCTGGAGAGCTGGGCGGCGAGGCCCTTGGCCCAGGCGTACGGGGTGGCGGGGTCGCGGGTGGTGCCGACGACGACGATGGGGGCGGCGCCCTTGGCCTCGATGCGTTCGGGGGCGCCGGTGGGCTTGACCGGCCAGTACGCGCAGTTCAGGGAGGCCCAGGCGAACTCGTCGCCGAAGACCGGGGACGCCTTGCGGAAGCGCGGCAGGTCGGCGCGGACCTGGGCGGGCGAGGTGTACGCGGGGGGCAGGTCGAGGCAGTTCACGGCGGGGTTGGCGTACATCTGGTTGGCGTAGTGGCCGTCCGGGTCGCGCTCGTAGTAGCTGTCGGAGAGGGTCAGCAGGCCGCGGCCGTCGCCCTTCTCGGCCTGGGCGAGGTACTCGCGCAGGGCCGGCCATGCCTTCTCGTCGTACATCGCGGCGATCACGCCGGTCCTGGCGAGCGATTCGGTGAGGCGGCGGTCCTCGCCGGTTTCGAGCGGATGCGCATCGATCTTCTCGAACAGGGCGGACAGCCGTTTGCCGGCGTCCGCGGCGCTCTTGGTGCCGAGCGGGCAGTCGCGGCGTTTGACGCAGTCCTCGGCGAAGGCGGTGAAGGCGGTGTTGAAGCCGGCGGTCTGCTCGATGTTGACCTGGCGGGGGCCGAGCGAGGGGTCCATCGCGCCGTCCAGGACCACCCGGCCGACGCGGGACGGGTACAGCCCGGCGTAGGTCGCGCCGAGGAAGGTGCCGTACGAGGCGCCGACGTAGTACAGCTTCCGGTCGCCGAGCACGGCGCGCAGGACGTCCATGTCGCGGGCCGCCTCGACGGTGGAGACGTGCGGCAGGAGCTTGCCGGAACGGGCCTCGCAGCCCTTGGCGAACTTCCGGTAGGCGGTGGTGAGCTCGGTGACCTCGGCGGCGTCGTCGGGGGTCTGATCGATCTGGGTGTAGCGGTCCATCTCCTTGCCGGAGAGGCACTCCACCGGGACGCTGCGGGCCACGCCGCGCGGGTCCATCGCCACCATGTCGTAGCGCGCACGGACGGCGGCGGGCTCCGGGGCGTACTGCTGGAGGTAGTCGATCGCGGAGCCGCCCGGGCCGCCGGGATTAACCATCAGGGAACCGATGTGTTTCCCGGGGCCGGTGGCCTTCTTCCGGGCGACGGCGAGCTTGAGGTCGTCGCCCGCGCCGGGCCGCGCGTAGTCCAGCGGCGCCTTCATCGTGGCGCACTCGAAGCCGCTGACGCCGCACGCGTGCCAGCTGAGCTTCTGGTCGTAGTGCGGCCGGAGGCCGGCGGGGACGGCGGTGGGCAGCGGGGCGAGGACGGACTTCGGGGCGCCGCTGGACATCCCGGAGGCGTCGGCATCCTCGGCCCGTCCCTGACCGGCCGCGGAGGGCGTGGACGACGGTCCCGAGGAACAGCCGGAGATCAACAGCGCGGTGGCCGCGAAGAAGGCGGCGGAGGTACGGAACAGACGGCTGGTGGCCATGGGCGGTCCCTTGTCCCTGTGGGCCCTGTGGGCGCACGGCGGTGGCGAGCCCCATCGGGGCACGGAGGCTTGGCGGTGCGGGGCGCCGCGGTCGTCGGTCGGTGGCCGGTGGCCGGTGGTGCGGGGTCGGTGGCCGGTGCGGGGTATGGGCGCGGTGCCCGAAATCTTATGAACGGAGGGTAGCGGGGCGAGGGCTGTGTGTGCTGTACGTCGGGGGGAGTGGCCGTGGCGATCGGTCCGCCCGACCCCATGTCAGCCCCCGTACCGAAGCGGCCACGGCCCGTTGGCTCACCGCACAGGACTGGCCCCGGCCGTTGTCTCACCGCACAGGACTGGCCCCGCCAGGACCGCATCACCCCGGCCCCGGTCACCGGCCCACGCACCGCACCGGCCGCTACCGCACCAGGCCCCAGCGGCAACCGCACCGCCCCCGGCCACCAGCCCACGCACCGCCCCGGCCCCGGCCCCAACCGTCCCGCGCCCCAACCCCGACGGCCCCAGCCCCGATGCCCCGGCCCCCTCACCCTGCCCGCAGCGCCGCCGTCATCGCCTCGACCGCCAGAAGCGGCGCGACGTTGCGGTCCAGGGCCTCCCGGCACGCGATGATCGCCTCTATCCGGCGCAGGGTGCGGACCGGCGTCGAGGCGCGAGCGACGCGGTCGAGGCTGTCGCCGACCTCGTCGTTGGCGAGCGGGACGGGGGCGCCCAGCTGGAGGGTGAGGACGTCGCGGTAGAAGCCGGTGAGGTCGACCAGGGCGAGGTCGAGGCTGTCGCGCTGGGTGCGGGTGGCACGGCGCTTCTGGCGGTCCTGGAGTTCCTTCATCGCGCCCGCGGTGCCGCGGGGCAACCGGCCTCCGGTGCCCGCGGCCGCGCCCAGGGCAGCCCGCAGCTCCTCGGTCTCCTTGGTGTCGACCTCCTCCGCGACCTGCTTGGCGTCCTCCCCGGCCGCGTCGATCAGCTCCTGGGCGGCCTTGAGGCAGCCGCCGATGTCGTCGATGCGCAGCGGGAGCTTGAGGACCGCGGCCCGGCGGGCGCGGGCCCGCTCGTCGGTGGCGAGGCGGCGGGCCCGGCCGATGTGTCCCTGGGTGACGCGGGCGGCGGCCGCCGCGGCCTCCGGCGCGATGCCGTCCCGCCGGACCAGGACGTCGGCGACCGCGTCGACCGGCGGCGTACGGAGCGAGAGGTGACGGCACCGGGAGCGGATGGTCGGCAGGACGTCCTCGATGGAGGGCGCGCACAGCAGCCACACGGTGCGGGGCGCGGGCTCCTCGACGGCCTTGAGCAGGACGTTTCCGGCGCCTTCGGTGAGGCGGTCGGCGTCCTCCAGGACGATCACCTGCCAGCGGCCGCCCGCCGGGGAGAGCGACGCCCGGCGCACCAGGTCGCGGGTCTCCTTCACGCCGATGGAGAGCAGGTCCGTACGGACGATCTCGACGTCGGCGTGGGTGCCGACGAGGGTGGTGTGGCAGCCGTCGCAGAAGCCGCAGCCGGGGGCGCCACCCAGGGCGCGGTCCGGGGAGACGCACTGCAGGGCGGCGGCGAACGCGCGGGCGACGGTGGAGCGGCCCGATCCGGGTGGGCCGGTGAACAGCCAGGCATGCGTCATCCGGGAGGCGCCCCCGGACTCCCCAGCCCCCGGCTCACCGGGCGCGGCGGTGTGGAGGGCCCGGTCGGCGGAGACGAGGGCGTCCGCGTCCCGTGCGGCCGCGGCGAGCTCCTGCGTCACCCGCTCCTGGCCGACCACGTCGTCCCATACCGCCATCGCTGACCGCCGTCCCTCTTCCCGCTCCGCACCCGGGGCCGCCGGTCGCGGCCTCCGTTTCTGCTGATCCAGGGGCTGTCGTCACGCTCCCGCCCGCCGGGCGGACGACGGGAGCGTGACGACAGGCCCTGGCGCCGCCACGCCGGGGTGCGGGTGCCGCCGCACGCGCCGTCGTGTCTCGCGCTCGTTCCATTGTGGTGCACCCCACCGACAATCCGGTCCGGGCCGCCGCCCGGCCGGTACGCGAAATGCCCGTGGCCGCAGCGGAGAGGCTGCGGCCACGGGCATTTCGCGGACGGCGGGGCCGTCCGGGGAGGGTCAGCCGCGGCGGCCCCGGTGATCGTTGCCGTCCTCGGGGCGGCCGAAGAGCTCGTCGGAGAGCGTCGGCAGATCGTCCAGCGGGGTCTCCTCCGCCCACTCCGGACGGCGCCGGGCGCGCTGCGGGGGCTCGGCCGGACGGCCCGTCTCCGGGTCCAGCTGCGGCAGCTCGCGGGTGCGCTCGGCGCCGGACTCGGCGGGTGCCGGGTGCTCGCGCAGGGTGCCGTGCGCACCGCCGCGCTCCTCGTCGCGGAAGAGCCACGACGGCACCCGGTCCTCGGGGGCCGCGTCGCGCTCCTCGGGGCGGACCGCCGGGAGCACGCTGGTCTGCTCGGAGTCCGGGTCGTACGTGGCGCGCGGCAGCACCGCGGTCTCGTCCGCCGCGCCGGACACGGAGGTCGTCCCGGGCAGCGGCAGGGCCGCGGTCCGCTCGTTGTCGGAGCCGGACACGGAATCCGTGGCCGAGTGGGAGCCGTGGTCGGAGTCGGGGCGCGCCCGGTCCGAGCCGGAACCCGACGCACCGCCGGACGGCTCCGCCGACGTACCGCCCTCGCGCGCCGTCCGCTTCCGCAGATCGGCGACCGGCGTCTCCGTCGTCGGTGCCTCGGCGGCCGCGGCCGTGGCCCGCGCTTCCGCCGCCGCCCTCGCCTCCGCCGCGGCAGCCGCCTCGGCCGCCGCGATCCGGGCCTGTTCGGCGCGGAGCAGCGCCTCCTCGGCCTTGCGCTGCTTCTCCTTGCGGCGCTCCTCCGCCTCGGCGCGCAGCCGCGCCTCCTCCTCGGCGCGCAGCCGCAGCCGCTCCTGCTCCTCGGCGCGCGTCCGCTCCTCGGCCTCGCGGCGCTTGCGCTCCGCCTCCGCCGCGAGCCGGGCCTCCTCGGCACGCTGCCGGGCCTCCTCGGCCTGACGGGCCGCCTCGCGGGCCTTGGCCTCCTCCAGCTCGCGGCGCTTGCGCTCCTCCTCCTCGGCACGCAGCTTCGCCATCTGCTCCTCGCGCTCGCGCGCCAGGCGCTCCTCCTCGGCCTTGCGCGCGGCCTCCTCCTCGGCCTTGCGGCGGGCCTCCTCCTCGGCCGCCTTACGGGCCTCCTCCTGCGCCTTGACCTCGGCCGCCGACAGCGGCAGCACCTGGTCGAGGCGGTGCCGTACGACGGTGGTGACGTCCTCCGGCTCCTGGCCCGCGTCGACGACGAGGTAACGGGCCGGGTCGGCGGCGGCCAGGGTCAGGAACCCGGCGCGCACCCGCTCGTGGAACTCCGCGGGCTCCGACTCCATCCGGTCCGGCGCCTCGGTGAACCGTTCCCGCGCGGTCTGCGGGGTGACGTCCAGCAGCACCGTCAGATGCGGTACCAGGCCGTCCGTGGCCCAGCGGGAGATCCGGGCGATCTCCGTGGGCGCGAGGTTGCGTCCGGCGCCCTGGTAGGCGACCGACGAGTCGATGTACCGGTCGGTGATGACGACGGCGCCGCGCTCCAGGGCGGGCCGGATGACGCTGTTGACGTGCTCGGCGCGGTCGGCGGCGAACATCAGCGCCTCGGCACGGTCCGAGAGTCCGGAGGTGGAGACGTCCAGGATGATCGAGCGCAGTCGCTTGCCGATGGCGGTCGCGCCCGGCTCGCGGGTCACCACGACCTCGTGGCCCTTGGCGCGGATCCACTCCGCGAGCGCCTCGACCTGCGTGGACTTGCCCGCACCGTCGCCGCCCTCCAGGGCGATGAAGAAGCCGGTGGGCGCGGGCGCCTGCTCCGGGTCGCCGCCGCGCAGCGCCTCCCGCAGATCGCGCCGCAGCGGCACCCCGTTCCGGTCGTCGACCTTGCCGAGCACCCAGGCGGCGACCGGCAGCAGCAGCGCGCCGACCAGCATCAGTGCGAACGCGGCGCCGCCGTGGTCGAAGGCGAACGCGCCGCTCCCGACCCGGTGCGGGCCGATGACCGCGGCCAGCAGCGGCGCGACGATCGCGGCCACCGCGACCGCGAGACGGACGACGGCGTGCAGCTGCCCGGTCGTCCGGGCGTGGTCGGCCTCCTCGGCCTCCTGCTCCAGCAGGACGTGGCCGGTGTTCGCGGCGATCCCGGCGCTCACCCCGGCGAGCAGCGCCAGCAGCACCGCCGTCGTCGCGTCCGTCACCAGGCCCATGACCAGCAGCGACAGGCCCGTCGCGGCGACCGCGAGAGCCAGCAGACGGCGGCGGGACAGCGCCGGGAGCACCCGGCGGGCGCCGCGGATCCCGGCGACCGGGCTGCCGGTCAGCACCAGCACCAGCAGCGCGAAGAGGACCGGGCCGCCGCCCAGATCGGCGGAGTGCAGCACGGCGAGGGAGACCGCGGCGGCGACGGCCGCGGCGACCGCGGCGCAGGCGAGCACCAGCAGCGGGGCGGTGCCGGTACGGCCCTTGTCCACGCCACCGGCGCTCTTGGGACGGCGCAGCCCCTCCAGCGGGGAGCGCGGCCGCGGCGTGGCGCCACCGGGCAGCTCGATGAAGTAGAGGACCGACACGGAGGCGGCGAACAGGCCCGCCGCCACATAGGAGCCCAGGGCCGCCTGATGGCTGTCGAACCACGCGACGCCGGTGCCCAGCAGCTTCCCGATGAGCGTGACGACGACGAGCGCGGTGGCCGCGAGCGGCAGCGAGACGAAGGTGGTGCGCAGCGACAGCCGCCGCAGCGCGGCGAGATTGTCGGGCAGCGGCCGGACGGTGGCGCCCTCGGGCGGCGGCGCGGGCAGCAGCCCCGGCGCCGCGCTCTCCCGCGCGACGGTCCAGAAGCGCTCGGCGACGCCGGTCAGGAACACCGTGACCAGCAGCCAGGCGAGCGCGTTCGCCCGTGTCCAGTCCAGCCACAGCGGCGCGACGACCAGCAGCGCGACCCGTACGACATCGGCGACGATCATCGTCCAGCGGCGGTCGAGCGGCCCGGAGGGCGCCGTCAGCGCCGACAGCGGGCCCAGCAGGACCGCCCCGAAGAGCAGGGTCGCCAGCATCCTGGCCGCGAAGACCACGGTGACCGCGAGGGCGGCGCCCCGGTAGCCGCCGCCGAACACGGCCTGGCCTCCCAGGGGGACGTACAGCGCCGCCTGGAGGGCGAGGAGTACGAGGACCAGCATGGACAGGGCATCGCCGATGGCCCCGACGAACTGGGCGCTCCACAGTCGCTTCAGTGGGGGGAAGCGCAACAGGGCTCGTACGGCGCGCTCGCGGGAATCCGCGGCAAGGGCGCCTGAGGTGGGGGTCTGGGCCGTTGGCTGCTCGGCACGCGTCATCCGCCCAGCCTATCGGCAGGCCGTGCACGCGCGGGCCCCGCCCGAACAAAGGGGCGGGCCCGACGGGTCACCGCCCGCCTTGCCCGCCCTTGTCCCCGTACGACGTGGTGGCCGCCCCGGGCGCGCGAGGTGCGGCCGCGCGCCGGGGCACCGAACGAGCAGCGGACCGTGCCCGCTGCCCGCCCGCTCACTCCTCGCCGGGCGCCGCCTTCGCCGCGGTGGTCTTCTTCGCCGCGGTGGTCTTCTTCGCCGCGGTCGTCTTCTTGGCGGCCGTCGTCTTCTTCGCGGCGGTGGTCTTCTTCGCCGCCGTGGCCTTGGCCGCGGTCTTCTTCGCCGCCGTCTTCTTCGCGGGCGCCTTCTTGGCCGCCTTCTTCGCCGGGGCCTTCTTGGCGGTCTTCTTCGCCGGGGCCTTGGCGCGCTTCTCCGCCAGCAGCTCGTAGCCGCGCTCCGCCGTGACCGTCTCGACGTCGTCGTCGCGGCGCAGCGTCGCGTTGGTCTCACCGTCGGTGACGTACGCGCCGAACCGGCCGTCCTTGACCACCACCGGCTTACCGCTGACCGGGTCGGTGCCCAGCTCCTTCAGCGGCGGCTTGGCGGCGGCCCGGCCACGCTGCTTGGGCTGGGCGTAGATCGCCAGCGCCTCCTCCAGCGTGATCGTGAACAGCTGCTCCTCTCTCTCCAGGGAGCGCGAGTCGGTGCCCTTCTTCAGGTACGGGCCGTAGCGGCCGTTCTGCGCGGTGATCTCCACGCCCTCGGCGTCCGTGCCGACGACCCGCGGCAGCGACATCAGCTTGAGCGCGTCCGCGAGGGTCACCGTGTCCAGCGACATCGACTTGAAGAGCGACGCGGTCCGCGGCTTCACGGCGTTCTTGCCGGTCTTCGGGGTGCCCTCGGGCAGCACCTCGGTGACGTACGGGCCGTACCGGCCGTCCTTGGCGACGATCTCGTGGCCGCTCTCCGGGTCGGTGCCCAGCTCGAAGTCGCCGCTGGGCTTGGCCAGCAGCTCCTCGGCCAGCTCCACGGTCAGCTCGTCGGGCGCCAGGTCGTCCGGCACGTCGGCGCGCTGGTGGCCCTCGGCGTCCTTCTCGCCCCGCTCGACGTACGGGCCGTAGCGGCCGACCCGCAGCTTGATGTCGTCGCCGACGGGGAACGACGAGATCTCCCGGGCGTCGATCGCGCCGAGGTCGGTGACCAGCTCCTTCAGGCCACCGAGGTGGTCGCCGTCGCCGTTCCCGGCGTCCGAGGCGGCACCGGAGGCGCTGTCCTCGCCGCCCTCGCCGAAGTAGAAGCGCCGCAGCCACGGCACGGACTGCGCCTCACCACGCGCGATGCGGTCGAGGTCGTCCTCCATCCGGGCGGTGAAGTCGTAGTCGACGAGCCGCCCGAAGTGCTTCTCCAGGAGGTTGACGACGGCGAAGGAGAGGAAGGACGGGACGAGCGCGGTGCCCTTCTTGAAGACGTAGCCGCGGTCCAGGATCGTGCCGATGATCGACGCGTACGTCGACGGGCGGCCGATCTCCCGCTCCTCCAGCTCCTTGACCAGCGTCGCCTCGGTGTAGCGGGCCGGAGGCTTGGTGGCGTGGCCGTCGGCGGTGATCTCCCGGGCGCCCAGCGCGTCGCCCTCGGCGACCTGCGGCAGCCGGCGCTCGCGGTCGTCCAGCTCGGCGTTGGGGTCGTCGGCGCCCTCGACGTACGCCTTGAGGAAGCCGTGGAAGGTGATGGTCTTGCCGGACGCGGTGAACTCGGCGTCCCGCCCGTCGGCGGCGCGGCCACCGATCTTGACGGTGACGGAGTTGCCGGTCGCGTCCTTCATCTGGGAGGCGACGGTCCGCTTCCAGATCAGCTCGTACAGCCGGAACTGGTCGCCGGTCAGGCGCGTCTCGGCCGGGGTGCGGAAGCGGTCGCCGGAGGGGCGGATCGCCTCGTGCGCCTCCTGCGCGTTCTTGACCTTCCCGGCGTAGCTGCGCGGCTTCTCCGGCAGGTAGTCGGCGCCGTAGAGCTGCGTGACCTGCGCGCGGGCGGCGGAGATCGCGGTGTCGGAGAGCGTCGTGGAGTCCGTACGCATATAGGTGATGAAGCCGTTCTCGTACAGCTTCTGCGCCACCTGCATCGTCGCCTTGGCGCCGAATCCGAGCTTGCGGCTCGCCTCCTGCTGGAGGGTGGTCGTCCGGAACGGCGCGTACGGGGAGCGGCGGTACGGCTTGGACTCGACGGAGCGCACCGCGAAGGCGGTCTCCGCGAGGGCGGCGGCCAGCGCGCGGGCGTTCGCCTCGTCGAGGTGGAGCACCGCGTCGTTCTTGAGGCGGCCGTCGGCGCCGAAGTCGCGGCCCTGGGCGACGCGGCGGCCGTCGACGGTGGCGAGGCGGGCGGTCAGCGTCGACGGGTCGGAGCTGTCCCCGGCCCGGCCGGTGGCGAAGCTGCCGGTCAGGTCCCAGTACTCGGCGGAACGGAAGGCGATGCGCTCGCGCTCCCGCTCGACGACGAGGCGGGTCGCGACGGACTGCACCCGGCCCGCCGACAGCCGCGGCATGACCTTCTTCCACAGGACCGGCGAGACCTCGTAGCCGTAGAGGCGGTCGAGGATGCGGCGGGTCTCCTGGGCGTCGACGAGCTTCTTGTTCAGCTCGCGGGGGTGGGCCACGGCATCGCGGATGGCGTCCTTGGTGATCTCGTGGAAGACCATGCGGTGGACGGGGACCTTGGGCTTGAGGATCTCCTGGAGATGCCAGGCGATGGCCTCGCCCTCGCGGTCCTCATCGGTGGCGAGGAAGAGTTCGTCGGACTCGGCCAGCAGCTGCTTGAGCTTCTTGACCTGGTCCTTCTTGTCGCTGTTGACGACGTAGATGGGCTGGAAGTCTGCGTCGACGTTCACCCCGAGGCGGGCCCACGGCTCGCCCTTGTACTTCGCCGGGACCTCCGCCGCACCGTTGGGGAGGTCACGGATGTGCCCGACGCTGGCCTCGACCACGTATCCGGGGCCGAGATAGCCCTTGATCGTCTTCGCCTTGGCAGGCGACTCGACGATGACGAGTCGGCGGCCGCCGCCCTCTGCGGTCTCGCTGGTCGGGGACAACTTCGCTCTTCTCTCCGGTCGACGCCTGGATACCTCCAGGCGATAGCGCTGGAGGCGGACACTGCGGTGTCGCTTGACGCTGCGGAGTGTGACGGTACCTCCCGCCCCCGTGTCAAACGGAAAATCCCCGCAACGCCACTCGAACGGTAACCCGACTACATGCCTTCCTGCCGCCCGGACCGCATCCCCCGGTGGCGGGGCGGCGCGAGGGCGTGCATGCCCCTGACGCTCCGGAGTCGCGCGGTACCGGTGGCGGTACGGCCGGGACGGGGCCGCCGCCCGGGTCCGGGCGCGATGTCCGCTCACCCGGGCTCCGTACGGCGGCCTACTGGCAGGATGGCCGGGTACGGCTCCTCTTACGGACCGCACACCGCCGTCATCACGCACTCTCGGGGGACAGATCACCCATGGCGAACCAGCATCCCGGCCCTCCCCAGGACGAACCCAACCCGTACGCCGCACCGAGCCCGCCCGCGGGGGCCGATCCGCTGGCCAAGCCGGATCCGTTGGCGAAGCCGGGCGATGCGGCGGGTGCGGCTGGTGTTCCGGGTGCGGCCGGTGCGGCCGGTGCGGCGCCCCAGCCGGGTGCGGCGCCCCAGCCGGGTGCGGCGCCCGGTGCTCCGCCGCAGCCTGGTATGCCGCCGCAGCCCGGTGGCGTACCCGCCGCACCGGCCGGTACCCCGTACGGGTACCCGCAGGGTGGCAGCCCCGGGGAGCCCGGTTACGGGTACCCGCAGGGTGGCAGCCCCGGGGAGCCCGGTTACGGGTACCCGCAGGCCGCGCCGCAGTCCGGGTACGGCTACCCGGGCGGCGCCACGCCCCCGGCACCGCCGACCGCACCGCCGACCGCGCCGCCGCAGCCGCAGGGCGCGCCGGGCTTTCCCCCGCCCGGCGGCGGTTTCGCGCCGGGGCAGCCGCAGGGCGCCGGGGTCGCCTTCTCGATCGGCGACATCGCGATCAGCGGCGACACGATCATGACGCCGTCCGGGCCGATGCCGCTGAAGGGCGCCATCTGGACCGCCACGGACATGTCGCGCACCGAGGAGAAGATCCCCACGCACGCGATCGTGCTGGGCATCGTCTTCTTCTTTTTCTGCCTGCTCGGCCTGCTCTTCCTGCTCATGAAGGAGCGGGTCACCACCGGCTTCGTGCAGGTCACGGTGGCCAGCGGCGGGCGTCACCACGCCACGATGGTCCCCGTGCAGTCCCGGGATCAGGTCATGTACGTGCTCAACCAGGTCAACCACGCCAGGTCGCTGAGCCTGTGACATGACCGCCACCGGACCCGCACCCCACCCCGCCGCCCCGGCCGGACCGCCGACCGGGGCCGCACTCCGCGCCGCCACGCTCCGCCGGGCGACCCTGGGCCTCGGCATCGGCACGGTGGGGGCCGCCTACCTCTGGCACACCAATCCGCACGAGCCGGGCCATCTGCTCCCCGGCTGCCCGCTCCGGTGGGCGACCGGCCTGCTCTGCCCGCTGTGCGGCGGCACCCGCCTCGCGTACGACCTGCTGCACGGCGATGTCGTGGCGGCGTTCCACGACAACGCCGCCCTGCTCGTCCTGGGCGTACCGGCCGCCGCCTACGCCCTCGGACGCTGGCTGACGGCCGGACTGCGCGGCCGCTACTACCGCCTCCGCCTGTCGAGCCGCGCGGGCGCCGCGGTCCTGGGCGTCGCCGCGGTGTGGATGCTCGTCCGCAATCTCGTGGGCTGAGCCGACGGGACCGGATGCACCGGCCGTCACCGCGCAGGGCTTCACCCGATGGGCGGCCCTCCGCGGCGACGGCGCCGTACGGCAGACGTCAGCGCACCGTGACCATGACCTCGGGCGAGACGGTCTTGTCCACGGCCACCCGCAGGTGGTTCACGCCCTTGATGCCGAGCTTCACGCGCACCGAGTAGGCGCCGGTGGCGCTCACCGGGGTCTGCGCGGGGAGCGAGACCCAGCGGGTGCCCTGCTTCTGCTGGACGGTGACCTTGGTGCCCGCCGCGAGGTCGTGGGAGGTGCCCGCGATGCGGAACTCCTCCCACGCCCGCACGGCGGAGACGTTCGCCTTGGCGGTGAGCGACGCCGTGGCCGGTGCCGTCGCCGAGACGGGGGCGGGCGAGTGCAGCTGGGCGGGCGCGGCGAACGCGGCGGCCCCTCCCCCGACGAGCAGGGAAGCGGTGATCACGCTGACGGCGGTCAAACGGAGTGCTCGGTTCATGACAGTCCTCACTGGCTGGGCTGATGGATCTGACGACCGGACGCACAGCGGAGGCCCGTCGCCTGCCCGGCGCCCCCGCCCGTCCTCATCCCGAGTGAGGGTCGGGAACGGCCCCCGGGTTCCGCCGCCACCTCCCGAATTCGGCGTCTCTTCCGATATGGCCGGATCCGGCCCCTGAGCCGGGCGCCGGGCCACGGAGCGGCGATGCCGGGCCACGGAGCGGCGATGCCGGGCGCGCCCACGGCGGAGCCGCCTCCGGCGCCGGGCGCGCCTCGCCTCCGCCGTCCGCGCCCCCCGTACGCGCACCACGCCGTACGCGCACCGAGCGGCCCCCTCCGCGCCCCGAGGCCGGTCAGCCCCGGCCCGCGCTCAGCCCTCCGTCCCCACCGGCTCCAGGAACCCCTGCTCCACCAGCATCCGGATCGCCTCCGGCGTCCGGTCCCGCAGCAACACCGGGTCCTCGCCGACGAGTTGGGCGATGGCGTCCAGGATCCGGCCCGCCGGGAGCGAGCCGTCACAGACCCCGGCGAACCCGGCGCCGACCGTGTCCACCTTGGTGGCGCGGCGCATCCCGCGGTTCTGCCGCAGCACCACATGCTCCGGGTCCTCCGCGCCCGGCAGCCCGACCTGTTCCTGGACCACCTCTCCGGCGAGCCGGAAGTGCCCGGCCAGCAGCGCCGCGTCGTCCGTCCGGCGCAGATAGTCCTGGCGCGCGAAATGCCCGACGACGGCCTCGCCCAGCGGCTGCTCCACCGGGTGCGGCCACTCCTCGACGGTGATTGACGGGTCGTCCGCGCCGGACTTGCGCAGCGTGATCCAGCCGAAGCCGACGGACCGGGTGCCGCGCGCCTCGAACTCGTCCAGCCAGGCGTCGTACCGCGCGGCGTACTCCTCGGGAGACGTCCGGTGATCGCCGCCGTCCCGCAGCCACAGCTCGGCGTACTGGGTGATGTCCTGCACCTCGCGCTGGACCACCCAGGCGTCGCAGCCCCGCGGCACCCACGAGCGCAGCCGGTCCGTCCACTCCTCACCCTCGACGTGCTGCCAGTTGGCCAGCAGCTGGCAGTACCCGCCGTCGTTCAGATGCGCGGCGGCCTGCTGCACCAGGGTGCGGCACAGGTCGTCGCCGCCCATCCCGCCGTCGCGGTACGTCAGCCGGGCGCCCGGCGAGATCACGAACGGCGGGTTGGACACGATGAGGTCGTACCTCTCCTCGCCCACCGGCTCGAAGAGCGAGCCCTCGCGCAGCTCGGCGGGGGACGCCCCGGAGAGCGCCAGCGTCAGGGAGGCGATCCGCAGCGCCCGGGGGTTGAGGTCCGTCGCCGTGACGTGGGTGGCGTGCCGGGAGGCGTGCAGCGCCTGGATGCCGGAGCCCGTGCCGAGGTCGAGCGCCCGGCCCACGGGCGTGGAGACGGTGATCCCGGCGAGCGTCGTGGACGCGCCGCCGACGCCCAGCACCAGCTCGGAGCGGTCCACCTGCCCGGCGCCGCGGATGCCGCCCGCGCCGCCGACCGCGCAGCCCAGATCGGAGACGACCCACCAGTCCTGCCCCTCGGGACCGCCGTACGGCCGCACGTCCACCTGGGCGCGCAGCTCATCGCCGTCCTGGACGAGCCAGCCGTCGGCGAGGCAGTCCCCCACCGGCAGCGCGGCCTCGGCGCGGGCGCGCTCCACCGGGCGCTGGAGGAGGAAGAGCCACACCAGCGTCTCCAGCGGGGAGTCGCCCCGGGTGGCGCGCAGCGCGGGCACCGTCTCGCTGCGGGCCAGCGCAGCGTAGGCGGGCGCACCGAGCAGCTCCAGCAGGCCGTCGGCGGTGAAGTCGGCGGCGAGCAGGGCGTCGCGCATCCGGTCGGTACGGGCGCGGCTGGCGGGGTCGCGGACATCTGTGGTGGGAAGGTGCGTACTCACGCCGTCCATTGTCGACCCCGCCACTGACAATCGGCGACGGCCCGGCACCGCGCGCCTCACGGGCGCGGCACCGAGCCGTGGACCGGTTCCGGGATACGGGATACGGGCCGGACGGCACCACCCCCGTACGGGGCGCGGCCCCCGGGGAGGGCGGCGCGGCCCGCCGCTACGACTTCTTGGACGCCCCACCCGAGGGCGACGCGGGCGCGCTCTGGCTCTGGCAGCCCTTCTGACCGGCCATCGCCTTGCCGACGTCGCCGGACTCCAGCTTCTTGAAGGCGGCCTCGCTCTGCTTGTTGAGCTTGTTGATGCCGTTGGAGAGGTCCCGCAGACCGTCGGCGAACTTCAGCTTGTCGCCGGTGTTGAGGCCGTCGACCTGCTTCTTGAGGTCGGCGTACCCCTTGGAGAGGGCGTTCAGCTCCTTGACCGCGTCCTTCTGGGCCGCCTCGCCGTTCTCGCTCGGCGGGGGGCCCGCCTTGCTCAGGGAGGAGGCGAGGGACGCGTAGGCGTCGGAGATCTTCTGGAAGGCAGCCGAGTCGGTCTGCTGGACCTTCTTGGAGTCCGTGGTGCCGTCATCGGCCGTCTGCATCGCGGCGTTGGCGTCCTGGATCTTCTTGAACTGTGCCTGTGCGGGGTCGCAGAACGTCTTGGCCCAGTCGTCGAGCTTCTTGCTGCTGTCGTCGCTGCACCCGGTCAGCGCGAGCATCAGTGCCGCACCGCCGGACAGCGCGGCCACAAGCTTCTTGTTCACCGGATCGGTCCCTTCCATGGCTCTCGGCCCCGGAACATACACGGCCAAAGGGCCTGGCCCACGAGTGGGCCATCCGCTACGTACCGCAATGAAGCCATTTGCACCAAGGAAGGTGAGGTCTTCCGCACTCGCACGACGACGGGTGGCGGCCGCCCACCCTGGGCACCCGCCACCCGTCTGTCACGCCGTCAAAGACGCTTTCCCCTCAGGACGCGGCGACCGCCTTCGCGGTCTCGGCGGTCTTCGCGGTCTGCTGGGAGTTGTCTTCGTCACCCACGGCGATACCGCGGCGCTTGGAGAGGTACACCGCGCCGACGATGATCAGCAGGGCGAGCACGGCGGCGCCGATGCGCACCCCGGTGTTCTTGTCGGCGCCGAAGCTGAACTTCACGATCGCCGGGGCGATCAGCAGCGACACCAGGTTCATCACCTTCAGCAGCGGGTTGATCGCCGGTCCCGCGGTGTCCTTGAAGGGGTCGCCCACGGTGTCGCCGATGATCGTCGCCTCATGCGCCTCGCTGCCCTTGCCGCCGAAGTGCCCGTCCTCGACGAGCTTCTTGGCGTTGTCCCAGGCGCCGCCGGAGTTCGACAGGAACACCGCCATCAGCGTGCCCGTACCGATCGCACCGGCGAGGAACGAGCCGAGCGCGCCGACGCCGAGGGCGAAGCCGACCGCGATCGGGGTGAGCACGGCGAGCAGCCCCGGGGTGGCCAGTTCGCGCAGCGCGTCCTTGGTGCAGATGTCGACGACCCGTCCGTACTCGGGCTGTTCGGTGTAGTCCATGATCCCCGGGTGCTCGCGGAACTGCCGCCGCACCTCGAAGACGACCGCACCGGCCGACCGGGACACCGCGTTGATGGCCAGTCCGGAGAAGAGGAAGACCACGGAGGCGCCGAGGATCAGCCCGACCAGGTTGTTCGGCTGCGAGATGTCCAGACTCAGCCCCATCCCGCTCGCCGCCTTGCCGACGGCCTGTTTCGCCGTCGCGAGGGCGTCGCGGTACGAACCGAACAGCGCAGCCGCGGCCAGCACCGCCGTCGCGATGGCGATGCCCTTGGTGATCGCCTTGGTGGTGTTGCCGACGGCGTCGAGGTCGGTGAGGACCTGCGCACCGTCGCCGGTGACATCGCCGGACATCTCGGCGATGCCCTGCGCGTTGTCCGAGACCGGCCCGAACGTGTCCATGGCGACGATGACGCCGACGGTGGTGAGCAGCCCCGTACCGGCCAGCGCCACGGCGAACAGCGCCAGCATGATGGAGGCGCCGCCGAGCAGGAACGCCCCGTAGACGGCAAGGCCGATCAGCACCGCCGAGTAGACCGCCGACTCCAGGCCGATGGCGATACCGGACAGCACGACGGTCGCGGGACCGGTCAGCGAGGTCTTGCCGATGTCCTGGACGGGCCGCCGTCCGGTCTCGGTGAAGTAGCCGGTGAGCTGCTGGATCAGCGCGGCGAGCACGATGCCGATGGCGACGGCGATCAGCGCGAGGATCCGCGGATCACCGCCCCGGCCCAGGATTTCCGGGTCGGTGACGCCCGCCAGCCCCTGGTACGTCGACGGCAGGTAGGTGAACGCCGCGGCCGCCACCAGGACCAGCGAGATCGTCGCGGAGATGAAGAAGCCGCGGTTGATGGCGGTCATCCCGCTGCGGTCGGCGCGGCGCGGCGCCACGACGAAGATCCCGATCATCGCGGTGACGACGCCGATCGCGGGCACCAGCAGCGGGAAGGCGAGCCCGGCGTCGCCGAAGGCCGCCATGCCGAGAATGAGCGCGGCGACCAGCGTCACGGCGTACGACTCGAAGAGGTCGGCGGCCATTCCGGCGCAGTCACCGACGTTGTCACCCACGTTGTCGGCGATGGTCGCGGCGTTGCGCGGGTCGTCCTCCGGGATGCCCTGTTCGACCTTGCCGACGAGGTCCGCGCCGACGTCGGCGGCCTTGGTGAAGATGCCGCCGCCGACCCGCATGAACATCGCGATCAGCGCGGCGCCCAGGCCGAAGCCCTCCAGCACCTTGGGCGCGTCGACCGCGTAGACCAGCACCACGCAGGACGCGCCGAGCAGGCCGAGGCCGACGGTGAACATGCCGACGACGCCGCCCGTGCGGAAAGCGATCTTCATGGCCTTGTGCGAGACCGCCGTAAGATCCTTTTTCCCGATCCCGTCGTTCCCGCCCTCGGCCGGAGTGGCTTCCCGGGCCGCGGCCGCCACCCGCACATTGCTGCGTACGGCGAGCCACATGCCGATATAGCCGGTGGCCGCCGAGAATCCGGCGCCGATCAAGAAAAACGCACTGCGGCCCGCCCGCTGCGTCCAATTGTCCGCGGGCAACAGCATGAGCAGGAAGAAGACCACCACGGCGAATACGCCGAGGGTGCGCAACTGCCGTGCCAGGTACGCTTTCGCGCCTTCCTGCACCGCGGCGGCGATCTTCTTCATACTGTCGGTTCCCTCGCCGGCGGCGAGCACCTGACGTACCAGCACCGCGGCGACGGCCAGCGCCGCCAGCGCGATGACGGCGACCACCAGCACGATCCCGCGGTTGCCCGCCGTCAGCGACGGCCCGGCGAGAAGGGAGGGGGAGTTCAGCGACTGAGGGGTGTATGGCCCCGCCATTCGTCCTCCTTGACGTTTGGCACATGGGCGCGCGCGAGCACGCTCAGGCGAACTGAGCAAGATGTGGACGGATTGTAGGGAGCTGCACGTCATCAAAACAGGGCGCCGGAAACGGAATTCGGCCGCAGCCGGGAAGATCAAAAGGGCAGCGCCCGGCAAATTTAGCCCGGACGATGGAAAGCGACTATTCAGCTGACCGCTGAACGATGATCCCAGTTTCCTACTGATCGCCGCTGCTCAAAGACGCCACTCCTGCCTCCGACGCCCATTACGCACCCGCCGTCGCAGCCGTAAGGAACGTTTCTCCGGTCGCCGATACGGCGTGATCGCTTACGGAAAAGCCGGGTTGACGTTACGTCAGATTGCGGCTGGATCGGGATGTCGGCGCGTCCGGGAGCGTGACAGGGGGCCGCGCCGGGGCCTGGAGACGCGGGAGGGGCGTGCGCCGGAGCGGCGCGGCCGGCGCGGCGGCGCGGAAAGCACGACAGGGCGCGGGAGGGAGCGGGCGCCAGGGCGGCGCGGGAGGTACGACAGGACGCGAGCCGGTTCGCCACGACAAGCCCTGGGCGGGCCGGAATCCGAGGAGCCCGGCAAGAGGCCGGAAGCTGAGGAGTCCGACAAGGAGGGCCGGAAGCCCCCTGAGGAGCCCGGCCGGGAAACGCTACGGAGCGGCCGTGGCCGCAGCAGTCGGCCAGCTCATGCGGATGAGCCCGCCGTTCGCGCCCGAGGTGACCTCGACGTCGTCGACCAGTCCGCTGATGACCGCGAGGCCCATCTCGTCCTCGCCGTCCGCCTCGGAGCCGTCGTCGGACGCGTGCTCCCCGGGGCCGCTCGGCACGTCGTCGCCGACCTCGATCGCGAACTTCTTCTCGTCCTCGATCAGGGCGACGTGGACGGGCGCGTCGATGCCGTGCGCCAGATGCAGGCCGACGGCCCGGCTGCATGCCTCTCCGACGGCGAGCCGCACCTCGTCCAGCACGGCGTCGTCCACCCCGGCGCGCCTCGCCACCGCGGCCGCGACCAGACGCGCGGTCCGGACGTGCTCGGGCAGGGCACTGAAACGGAGTTCGACGGTGGCCATGCCATCCCCCTCGATTTGCGGACGGGCAACGCAGGGGGCCGGACGGCTTCGCCCGGTACCCCCCACACTTCTTCCTCACCCGCGCCTGCGCGCGGGCACCGCGGAGCCGTCAGTCGGTCGCTGCGACGGCCTCGTCGACCGAGGTGTGAATCGGGAACACCTTGGTCAGTCCGGTGATACGGAAGATCTTGAGAATGCGCTCCTGGTTGCAGACCAGGCGCAGCGAGCCCTCGTGGGCACGCACACGCTTGAGCCCACCCACCAGCACACCGAGCCCGGTGGAGTCCAGGAAGTCGACACGCTCCATGTCCACCACAAGGTGGTAGCTGCCGTCGTTCACAAGCTCGACCAGCTGCTCGCGCAGCTTGGGCGCGGTGTATACATCAATCTCGCCACCGACCTCGACGACCGTACGGTCGCCAACGGTCCGGGTCGACAGGGACAGGTCCACGGATCCTCCAGCACCTTGCTATCGAGCGGTCGCCCCACCTGGGGCCTCCCCACCGAAGGTAGGGGACGGATCGGCAGCCGCGATGGCATTCAATCACTTACCAGCAGGCGTGCACGACGCCCTTTCAGCATTGTCCGTCACACCGGTGACAGACTCGGTGCCGATGGCCTCCAATCGACTCCCGACGGATGCGGGCGCAAACCCTTCCCCCGGCATCATTCTCGACCGTCTCGCCAGGGGTGCGACCCGCGCTGCACGCATCACTCATACGGAGCACCTGCCCCCGCGTCCGGGCAGCCATGCCGACTGGCCGGCACGGATCAGGCCGGAAGTGATCGCCGCCCTCCGGGACGCCGGAATCGAACGCCCGTGGACCCACCAGGCCATCACCGCCGAGCAGGCACTGAACGGCACCTCCGTCGTCATCGCGACCGGCACCGCCTCGGGCAAGTCGCTCGCGTATCTGACTCCCGTGCTGTCCACCCTCCTGGACGGCGCCCGACCCACCGCTACCGGACGGCTGCCACGCGAACGCGGGGCGCCGCCGGTGGGCGGGCGCGGCGCCACGGCGCTCTATCTCGCCCCCACGAAGGCGCTCGCGGCCGATCAGCGGCGCGCCGTGCGGGAGCTGGCCGCCCCGCTCGGCGACGCGATCCGCCCGGCGGTCTACGACGGCGACACCCCGGTGGAGGAGCGCGAGTGGGTGCGCCAGTACGCGAACTATGTGCTCACCAACCCGGACATGCTGCACCGCGGCGTCCTCCCCGGGCACCCGCGCTGGGCCTCCTTCCTGCGCGCGCTGCGCTATGTCGTCATCGACGAGTGCCACACCTACCGCGGGGTGTTCGGCTCGCACGTCGCCCAGGTCATCCGGCGGCTGCGGCGGCTGTGCGCCCGCTACGGCTCCGAGCCGGTCTTCCTGCTCGCGTCCGCGACCGCCGCCGAGCCCGCCGAGGCCGCGGGTCGGCTCACCGGCCTGCCCGTGGTGGAGATCACGGACGATTCCTCGCCGCGCGGCGAGGTGGTCTTCGCGCTGTGGGAGCCGCCGCTGACCGAACTCCACGGCGAGCAGGGCGCGCCCGTCCGCCGCACCGCCACCGCCGAGACAGCCGACCTCCTCACCGACCTCGCGGTCCAGGGCGTCCGCACCGTCGCCTTCGTACGGTCCCGGCGGGGCGCCGAGCTGATCGCGCTGATCGCGCAGGAGCGGCTCGCCGAGGTGGACCGCGCGCTGCCCGCCCGGATCGCGGCGTACCGCGGTGGATATCTGCCCGAGGAGCGGCGCGCCCTGGAGCGGGCGCTGCACGGCGGCGAACTGCTCGGGCTCGCCGCCACCACCGCGCTGGAGCTGGGCGTGGACGTCTCCGGTCTGGACGCCGTGCTGATCGCGGGCTATCCCGGCACCCGCGCGTCCCTGTGGCAGCAGGCGGGCCGGGCCGGGCGTTCGGGGCAGGGGGCGCTGGCGGTGCTGGTGGCCCGTGACGATCCGCTGGACACCTATCTCGTCCACCATCCCGAGGCGCTGTTCGACCAGCCGGTCGAGTCGACGGTGCTGGACCCCGACAACCCGTACGTCCTCACCCCGCATCTGTGCGCCGCCGCGGCGGAAATCCCGCTCACCGAGGCGGATTTCGCGCTCTTCGGGCCCACGGCGGCCACTCTGATGCCGCAGCTGGAGGCGGCGAACCTGTTGCGGCGGCGCGCCCGGGCCTGGCACTGGACGCGCCGCGAGCGGGCCTGCGATCTGACCGACATCCGCGGGCAGGGCGGTGCGCCGGTGCAGATCGTCGAGACCGGTACGGGGCGGCTGCTCGGCACGGTGGACGCGGCCGCGGCCCATACGACGGTCCACGACGGCGCCGTCCACCTCCATCAGGGCCGTACGTACGTCGTCGAGCACTTCGACCTGGCGGACGACGTCGCGCTCGTCTCGGAGGCCAATCCGCCGTACTCCACGACCGCCCGGGACACCACCGCCATCTCCGTCCTCGAAACGGAGATGGAAGTGCCCTGGGGCGCGGGCAGGTTGTGCTTCGGTTCGGTCGAGGTCACCAATCAGGTGGTCTCCTTCCTGCGGCGCAAGCTCGTCACCGGCGAGGTCCTGGGCGAAAGCAAGCTGGACCTGCCGCCGCGGACGCTGCGAACCCGCGCGGTGTGGTGGACGGTGACCGAGGACCAGCTCGACGCCGCCCGCGTCAACCCCGAACAGCTCGGGGGCGCGCTGCACGCCGCCGAGCACGCCTCGATCGGTCTGCTGCCGCTCTTCGCGACCTGCGACCGCTGGGACATCGGCGGCGTCTCCGTACCGCTGCATCCCGACACCCTCCTTCCCACGGTCTTCGTCCACGACGGCCACCCCGGCGGCGCCGGCTTCGCCGAACGCGCCTTCCACACGGCCACCGACTGGCTCACGGCCACCCGCGACGCCATCGCCGCCTGCGAATGCGAGGCCGGCTGCCCGTCCTGCATCCAGTCCCCCAAATGCGGCAACGGCAACGAGCCACTGCACAAACGCGGGGCGATCCGGCTGCTGACGGAGCTGCTGCGCGGGGCCCCGGAGGGGGCCGGGTAGGGCCCGCATTCCGTCCTTGCGGGGGCCGACGCGTGTCCTGGTGAGGCCGCTGCCGCCCGCGGTGGACGGCCCGGCCTCGGGCGGGCCGGCCTCGGGCGGGTCGACTGTGGGTGGCCCGGCCTCAGGCGGCCCCGCCCGGGAGCGGACCCGGGCCGTGAAGGGGGCCTCCCCCGCCTCGGCCGACACATCGGCGATGGCGGCGTTCAGCGCGCAGCGCACCAGGCGCGCGTGTTGTGCCGTCGCCACCCGCCGGGCCTCGGCGCAGGCCATCGCCGGTCCCCGCGCGGCCCGGTCGGCCGCGGCCAGGGCCGCCAGGTCCGCGGCGCCGCCCGCCCGGTGCCGGGCCACGACGGCCTGGCCCAGGGCGAGCAGGGCGACGAACACCGCGCACAGCGCGGCCGCGGCGAAGACCGTCCACACCGTGGCCGACCCCCGGTCATCACACCGTGTCCTCCGCAAGGGCCACCGCCTCTCCGTCGACACGTACCGTCAGGCGCCCGATCCCCGGCAGCTCCGCCGCGACCCGTACCCGCACCAGATCGCCTTCGCGGGAGACCACGACGCGCGCACCCGACGGCGCCGCGCCGCGGGCCGCCCGGAGCACCGCACCGTGCGGCTCCGACCGGGCCACGGCCCGAGCTCCGGCCCGCGCGGCGTCCACACACTCGATACGGGCACAGGCCGCCATCAGCCCCCAGATGAGCGCCGCCACGACGGCCACCAGCACCGGCATGACCAATGCGGCCTCCGCCGTGACGAAACCTGCGTCGCCGCCCGGAGGGCGCCTGGGGCGGAACGCCTGGTGCGGCGCTTCCTGGGCCCTACCGGAGCGGGCCGCCTGCCCGGAGGAGACCCCTGCCGTACTGTCCGCGTCCCCCTCGCTGACCTCACCCCGCGCACCACCCGCCGACCGGCACCCAGCCCTCCCAACGCTCGCGCCCCCGGGGGCCGTACGGCCACGGGCAGCCGCGCCGGTGCCGGGGAGGCCGTCCCGCCCCGGCTCCTGCGCCCGCCGGGCGACGCCCTTTGGCGTGCCGGCCGCGGGGGCGGAGGCGTGACCATCCGGCCCGGACGCGTCCGCGCCCTTCCTTCGCGGCGGCCGTGTGCCGTGCCCCGACCGCCCGATGCCGTTCGCTCGCCGTGTCCATCCCCGTCCCCGTTCTCCCCAGGCCGCCCGGTGGCGGCCGTTCGTACGTCGTCCGTTCGCCGCTGCTCGGGACCCGTTCGCCGGGCGTCGCGTTCCTCTCGGCGCGCGTCGCCGTGTGTCCCGGCGTGCCTCAGAACTGCACATCGAGCGCCCTCTCGATCAGCGACCGAAGCGCCGTCTGTACCGCCGCGCTGGTCACCACCTTGTAGAGCACCGCGGCCAGCGCACACGCGGCCAAGGTCCCCACCGCGTACTCGGCCGTGGTCATCCCCCGATCGCGTCCCCTGCGCACCGCCGCACGCCACCGTCGCAACATCTCCGCTCTCCTTACGTCCGTACCTTGATGAAGAAGTCAGTTGATGAAGACATCAGTTGTTGAAGAAGTCAGTTGTTGATGGGGCACATTGATGGATTGCCGACGGGAATTGGTGAAGGGGGAATCCGCGCATCTGCGCATCGGTCCGAGGAACGCGCCCCCACCCCGCCGGACACACGTCCCTCCCCGGAACATCACCGGTGCCCCAACAGCCCCCCGGCGAGCCCGATCAGCACCGGCACCACCCCGAGCGTCAGGAACGCCGGGAGGAAGCACGCGGCCAGCGGCAGCGTCACCAGGACGCCCGCCCGACGGGCCCGTGCGGCCGTGGCCCGGGCCGCTTCCGATCGCAGTTCGGCGGCGAGCCGGGAGACCGTGTCCACGGCGGGCGCCCCGGATATCCCGGCGCGCGCCATGCACCGCGCCAGCCCCTCGGCGCCGGGGAGTTCCGCCAACCGCCGCCATACGGCCGCCGGTTCGCCGCCCAGGCGCAGCTCGGCCGCGAGGCGGCGCAGCCGCTCCCCGACCGCGCCGTCCAGCGAGCGGCCGACCGCCTCCGCCGCCTCGCGCGGTCCCGCGCCCGCCGCGAGGCACGCGGCCAGCAGGTCGCCCGCCGGGGCCAGCTCGGCCCGCACCGCGTCCCGCGTCAACCGGTGGGCGTCCGTGGCGCGTTGCCGCAGCCGCCAGCGGTGGGCGGCGTACCCGGCGACGACACCCGCCACGGCGCCGGGCACCCCGTCGACGATCAGAAGCGCGAAGCACGCCACGCCCAACGGCCCCAGCCACTCCCGGAGCCGCCCGGCCCCCGGCGCCCACCGGCGACCGCGCCCCTCGGGACCCCGCCCTTCGGAGAGCCGGTGCCCCAGAGCGCCCGCCCGTCTGCGTACGATCCGCCTCCGGCGCGTGTGCCGGAACCGGTCCCACAACCACTCCCCGGCAAGGACCGTAAGTGTCACCGCCGCAACCATCCACACCCTGTGGACAACTTCTACGCTCACGCCGGGACCCCTTCCGTACGCTGCGCCGACATCGCCGCACCTTCCGGCGGCAGGCCATACCGGGCACCGGGCCTTCGCCCGCCGGACCGCCCGGCAGCCCGCTCGGCAGCCCGCTCGGCAGCCCGACCGCCCGACTCCACGCCCCGCCGTCCGCTCCCCCGCCGCGCCACGGTGGGCGGCAGCGCCCCGGCGACGATCCGGGCCGTCCAGGCGACCCCGGCCCACTCCAGAAGGCCGCCGACCACCAGGCAGCCCCAACCGAACGGGGTGTGCAGCAGGACCCGTAGGGGATCGGCGCCGAGGGCCGTGCCCATCAGCAGTCCACAGGCGGGGAGCAGCGCGAGCATCAGTGCCGTGGCACGCGGGCCCGCCAACTGGGCGTTCAACTCTTCCCGTTGATCCCGCGCGGCCCGGAGCGCCGCGGCGATGCGTTCCAATCCGGCGGCCAGTCCGGCGCCGCCCTCGACCGCGACCCGCCAGCACGCTGCGACGCCGTTCAGCCCGTCGGCGCCCGGGAGGGCCGCGGCGGCCCGGAATGCCCGGGGCACATCGCCTCCGTACCGCGCGGCGGCCAGGATCGCCGAGCCCGCGTCACCCAGCTCCGGTGCGCCGACGGAGAGCAGCGCACGGTTCGGCTGGCGTCCGGCGCGCAGCTCGTTCGCGACGGTCGCGCAGAGCGTGATCACCGCTGCCGCGCGCCGGTCCCGCGCCCGCGCCGCCCGCCGCGCCGCCAGGATCCGGCGGACCACCACCAGCGCCCCCAGGGAGGCGAGCACCGGCAACACCGAACCGCCCATCACTCCGAGCAGCAGTCCGGCGGGCAGGCACCAGATCTCCTGCCCGGCGCCCGGCCACGACGGGCCCCGCCCCGCCTCGCTCCACCATGTGGCGCCGGTCCCCCGCACGCGCCCCGGTGGCGGCCACGCACCCCCAAGGCGCTTACGGGTAGCCCCTGCCGAAGCGTCCGTTCCGGCTGCCGCGGCCAGCGACCGGGCCCGCCGCCGCCACTCCCACCGCCGGGCGGCCGTCGGCCACCCGATGGTGCAGGCCCACCACACCACCGCTCCCGCCGCCATGGAAGCGAGCGCCGCGTCCCCCACGTCCCCCGTCACCGCGCCGCCTCCGTCACCGGCGCACCGGCCGCCGTACGCGCCCCCGCCGGGTCACCGCCCGCCGGCCGGGCACCGTGCCCGCCCCGCTCGCAGAGCCGCATCAACCGCCCCCAGCCGTCCGCCGCCATGAACCCGTCCGGGCTCCACACGGCGGCCGGTCTGGTCACCACGAAGCCGTCGCGGTCCCGCTCCAGGACGTGGATCTCGGCGATCCGCCGCCGCCCTTCCCGGCCCCGCACGAGGTGCAGCACCACCGACAGCGCGGCCGCCAACTGGCTGTGGAGGGCGGCGCGGTCCAGTCCGGCCGTGGAGCCGAGCGCCTCCAGCCGGGCAGGGACGTCGCAGGCGGCGTTGGCGTGGATCGTGCACGAGCCGCCCTCGTGGCCCGTGTTGAGGGCCGCCAGCAGGTCGGTCACCTCGGCGCCGCGCACCTCCCCGACGACCAGCCGGTCCGGCCGCATCCGCAGCGCCTGCCGGACGAGGTCCCGCAGCGTCACCCGGCCGACGCCCTCCTGGTTGGCCGGGCGGGTCTCCAGCCGCACCACATGAGGGTGGACCGGCCGCAGCTCCGCGGAGTCCTCGGCCAGCACGATCCGCTCGGCCGGGCCCACCAGCCCGAGCAACGCGCACAGCAACGTCGTCTTACCGCTGCCCGTTCCGCCGCTGACCAGGAACGAGACCCGGGCCGCCAGCAGCGCCCGCAGCAGCGCGTCGCCACCCGGCGGCACCGTCCCGGCCGCCACCAGCTCCGCCAGGCCGAAGACGCGCGGCCGCAGGACCCGCAGCGACAGGCAGGTGCCCGCCACCGCCACGGGCGGCAGCACCGCGTGCAGCCGGGTACCGTCCGGCAGCCGGGCGTCCACCCAGGGCCGGGCGTCGTCGAGGCGCCGCCCGGCCACCGCGGCCAGCCGCTGCGCGAGCCGCCGCACCTCGGACGCGTCCCGGAAGCGCACCGGCGTCCGCTCCAGCCCGCCGCCGCGGTCCACCCACACCTCGTCCGGGCCGGTGACCAGGACATCCGTCACCTCGGGCTCCGCCAGCAGCGGCTCCAGGGGACCGCTGCCGACCATCTCGGACCGCAGGGCCGCCACCACGCCCAGCACCTCGGCGTCCCCCAGGACGCGGCCCTCCTCCCGGAGGGCGAGCGCCACCCGCGCCGCCGTGGGCTCCGCCCCGGCCTCCGCGAGCCTCCGCCGCACCGCGTCCAGCAGTACGTCACTCATCGCCGTCCCTCCCCCACGTCCCGCACCGGACCCGGCCCCTCCGGCAGGCCGCCCGCCGGACCGCCCGCCTCCGGCAACGCCCGCTCCCAGAACGCGGCGCAGAACCGGGCGAGCGGCCCCCGGGCGCGGGCCCCGGGCGGGACGCCGCGCGCCGTGCCGTCAACGGGCTCGGGATCCCACGGCAGTTCGCCCAGCAGCGGCAGGTTCACAAGGGCGGCGATCTCCTCGTCGCCCAGCCCTGGCGCCGTACCGGGCACGCCCCGGACGACGGCCCGCAGATCGCGCGGCGTACCGGCCGTGCCCGCCACCACTCGCCGGGCCGCGGCGACGGCGCGCAGCTCCGCGGGCACCACCAGCAGCCCCAGGTCCACCTGGTCCAGCGCCTCTGCCACCGCCTCGTCGGCCCGGCGCGGCAGGTCCACCACCACGACCCCGCCGCGCCTGCGGGCCGCCGCCAGCACCGCCCGCATCGCCGCGGGCGGGATCGTCACCTCGGCGCCGCGGTCCCAGCTGAGCACCCGTAAGGAGTGCGCCCGGGGCAGCGCGCCGGCCAGCGCCCCGGACGCGACCCGGCCGCGCGATTCGCGGAACGCCGGCCAGCGCAGCCCCTCCTCCCGCTCGCATCCGAGGAGTACGTCCAGCCCGCCGCCCAGCGGGTCCGCATCCACCAGCATCGTGCGCAGGCCCTTACGCGCCGCCGTCACCGCGAGGGCGCAGGCCAAGGTGGACGCCCCGGCGCCGCCGCGACCGCCGAGGACGCCGACGGTGAGCGCGGCGGGCCCCGTGCCCTCGACCGCGTCGGCGATCCGGTCGGCGAGCCACCGCTCGCCCTCGGGCAGCGTGATCACCCGCTCCGCCCCTAAGGCCACGGCCAGCCGCCAGACCTCTGCCCGGTCCGCGTCCCGCGCGATGAGGACGACGCCGTCGCGACGCCCCGCCCCGCGCAGCCGCGCCGCGCAGTCCTCCCCGATGACCACCAGCGGCGCCTGCGGCCACCGTGCTCCGCGCGGCGGCAGATCCGGCCGCACCTGCGGCACCACACCCGCCGCGGCGCAGAGCCGCACGAGGTCGTCGAGCAGCTGCTCGTCCTCGGTGACGAGGAGCGGTCCCGGACGCTCCTCGTCCGTTACGCCCGCCTCACCGGCCACCATGGATCCAGGCATGTTCCATCCCCCTTGTCGCGTCGCGTACCGCTCTTCCGCGCTGTCGCGGACTTTTAGCGTGCGGCGATCGGGAAATCCGCGTGGATCTTGGTCAAAACCTGTGGACAACTCCGTCTTGTGAATATTCCTGTCACCTATTCCGGCGACCACGCGCGTGCGTCCCGGCGGATTGGCGAGCATCCACAGAGCGGCACGCTGGATACGAAGAGTGACCGGCGAGGCGCCTCGCTCACGACGGCCCGGCAGCGTGAAGGGGAGACAGAAAGAGGGGAGGCGTCCCGGCCGGACGCCGCGAAATGCGTCCGGACATGCGACGACCCCCGCCGGGGGGGAGAGCGGGGGTCGTCTTCCTCGGCCGGCTCGGGGGGGGGGGAGGAGCCGGACCGGGTTAGCACGGTCGCGAACGATCCGTGACTTCCATGGTGTACCCGAGAGCCTTCTCAAGCAAACCCACGCGCGGTCCTTACCCCCGAATGGAGGGAGCCTATGCTCGGCCTGTGGAAAACCCCTCCGTGCGCCACTCGATGCCCCGTACCGCCGCCTTCTTCGACCTCGACAAGACGGTCATTGCAAAGTCCAGCACGTTGACGTTCAGCAAGTCCTTCTACCGCGGTGGCCTGATCAATCGCCGGGCCGCGCTGCGTACCGCATATGCGCAGTTCCTCTTCCTCGCGGGCGGCGCGGACCACGACCAGATGGAGCGGTTGCGCGCCTATCTCTCGTCGCTGTGCCGCGGCTGGGATGTCGCCCAGGTCCGCGAGATCGTCGCCGAGACGCTGCACGATCTGATCGACCCGATCATCTACGACGAGGCCGTCTCCTTGATCGAGGAGCACCACGCGGCCGGGCGCGACGTCGTGATCGTGTCCACCTCGGGCGCGGAGGTCGTCGAGCCGATCGGTGAACTCCTGGGCGCCGACCGCGTGGTGGCGACGCGCATGGCCGTCGGCGCCGACGGCCGGTTCACCGGTGAGATCGACTACTACGCCTACGGGCCCACCAAGGCGGAGGCGGTGCGGGAGCTGGCCGCGACCGAGGGGTACGACCTCGCACGGTCGTTCGCGTACAGCGATTCGGCGACGGACGTCCCCATGCTGGAAGCCGTCGGCCGGCCCTTCGCCGTGAACCCGGACCGGGCGCTGCGCCGGGAGGCGGCCGCCCGGGACTGGCCGGTGCTGTCGTTCAGCCGCCCGGTGCCGCTCACCCGGCCGCTGCCCGCGCTGCCCTCCCGGCCGGTGCTCGCTCTCGTCGCGGCGGTGGGCGCGGCGGCCGTCGGCGCGAGCCTGGTGCGGTACGCGTCGCGGCGGCGCCGGGGCTACGCGGCCTGAGGTGACGGGCGCGGCGGGCCGGAAACCCCGACGCGCCCTGATCCGGACCGGAAAAACCCCTGACGCGCCCTGGGCCGAGCCCCGGAGATCTCCCGGAAAGGCGGCGGCGGGCCGGTGGAATCCCCGGCGGCGGGGCAGCGTATATCCGATGGATCGCCATCCGCTTTACCCTCGCTGCCCGTTATTGAAGGCAAAAGTAAAGATATGAGGCGAAGGGTTCCACTTGTCCGGGGGGTGGGGTACAAAGGAATCACGGCCCGCGAGACCAAGGACGTCCGAGAGGATCACCTGTAACGCAGCAAGGCCCACGGACCGATGCATGAATGCCGCGCACCCACGCGACGCCGACCCGTCGATTACGGGTCAGCCGCACCAGGCAACGGACAGAGTTCTCCGGCCTGATGGGCAAACAGAGTGCACGCATGGTCACGCGGCGGACGTGCCAGCGGCGGTACGTATCAGCAACACGTACCGCCGCAACACCTGTCCGGGCCCGGTCCACGGCGCCGGAAATCCCGATATCGGCAGCCTGGGCTCGTGACTCAGGCGGCGCCGCGCTGCAGCGCCTCGCAGACCGCCGTCGACTCCCGGACGCCCAGTTCCACGGCGCGCCCGCAGTGCGCGATCCAGGCGGCCATCCCGTCGGGTGTGCCGGAGACGTACCCCTCCAGCGCGGCCGCGTAGGCGGCCCGGCCCTGCTCCGCGTGGCCGACCTCGGCCGGGCAGATGGACTTCGGGTCGAGGCCGCTGCCGATCAGCACGATCCGCTCCGCGGCGCGCGCGACCAGGCCGTTGTGCGACCCGAAGGGGCGCAGCGCCAGCAGTTCGCCGTGGACCACGGCGGCGGCCACCAAGGCGGGCGCCTCGCTGCCCGCGAGCAGCAGCCGCGCCAGACCGTCCAGCCGTCCCGCCACCTCCTCCGCGCCGGGCAGCGGCAGTTCGATCAGCGGCTCGTCGACGGTCTCCGCCGCCAGTCGCGGCCGCCCGACGGTGTCGTCCGTGCCGCCGCCACCGGCCGCCACCAGGTGCAGCCGCGCCAGCACCCGCAGCGGCGACTGTCGCCACACGCTGAGCAGTTGGCCCGCCTCGGCGGTCAGCCGCAGCGCCGCGCCGACCGTCGCCGGTTCGCCGACCGCGCTGAAGTCGGTGCGCCGACGGACCTCCTCCAGCGCCCAGTCCGCCCCGGCGAGCGCGGCGGAACCACGCGCTCCGCGCAGCGCCGCCTCGGAGGTGACCTCCACGCTGCGGCGGCGCATGATCCGGTGCCCGTAGAGCCGGTCCGCGCCCTTGCGTACGGATTCCACCGCGTCGACGACGCCCGGGAGCGATGCCAGAGCCGCCAGCGGATCGCCGTCCGCCCGCGGGGTTTTCGGGGCCGCGCCCCGGGTGTCTGCAGCCATGGGTACGACCCTACGCACCCGGTGGCCGCACCCCCCGATGGAGTGGTCTTCTTCACGTGGAGTTCTCACTGAGCGCGATAAGCAGATTACTCTTGGTGAACATGAAGATCGCCTTCGTAGGAAAGGGCGGCAGCGGCAAGACCACCCTGTCCTCCCTGTTCATCCGCCATCTCGCGGCCGCCCGCGTCCCCGTGATCGCGGTGGACGCCGACATCAACCAGCACCTGGGAGCTGCCCTGGGCCTGGACGACGCGACGGCCGCCGCGCTGCCCGCAATGGGCGCCCATCTGCCGCTGATCAAGGAGTACCTGCGCGGCAACAACCCACGTATCGGGTCCGCCGAGACGATGATCAAGACGACGCCGCCCGGGGACGGTTCGCAGCTGCTGCGCGTCGGGGGCGACAACCCCGTCTACCACGCCTGCGCCCGCACGGTGCGCCTCGACGGCACCTCGGTGCGGATGATGGCCACCGGCCCGTTCACCGAGTCCGATCTGGGCGTCGCCTGCTACCACTCCAAGGTCGGCGCGGTCGAGCTGTGCCTGAACCACCTCGTGGACGGCCGGGAGGAGTACGTCGTCGTCGACATGACCGCCGGTTCGGACTCCTTCGCCTCCGGAATGTTCACCCGCTTCGACATGACGTTCCTGGTCGCCGAGCCGACCCGTAAGGGCATCGCCGTCTACCGCCAGTACAAGGAGTACGCGCGGGACTTCGACATCAGCCTGAAGGTGGTGGGCAACAAGGTGCAGAGCGCCGACGACCTCGCGTTCCTGCGCGCGGAGGTGGGCGACGACCTGCTGGTGACGGTCGGCCACTCGGACTGGGTGCGGGCCATGGAGAAGGGCCGACCCGCACCCTTCGCCGAGCTGGAGGACGCCAACCGTCGCGCCCTGGAGGCCCTGTACGGCGCCGCCGACGCGACCTACGCACAGCGCGACTGGCAGCGCTACACCCGCCAGATGGTGCACTTCCACCTGAGGAACGCGGAGAGCTGGGGCAACGCGAAGACCGGCGCGGATCTCGCCGCGCAGGTCGACCCGGCATTCATCCTTTCCGAGAGCGCGGCGACCCCGCAGCCGGCCTGACCCGCCCGCCGGCGGTGGCGACCGCGCCACCGCCGGCCGCACCCCTTCCCGCCTCCCCGCGGGCTCCGGTCGCCCAGGCGGGCCTGGTGGCCGCGACCGTCGGCGGCAGCGTCGCCGGGCTGCTGGGCGGCGTGGCCCGCGGCGCGCTCGCGATCAGCCCGGCCATCGTCCACGGCAGTATGTCCACGTCGGCGAGGCCCAGGCGTACGTCCTGGACGACGTCGGCGGCCACTTCTCCGCCGTACGCGCCGAAGCCTCGCCGATACCGGCCTGACCTGCGGGCTCTACAGGTCTACACCAATTTTTCCCGGCAACCCTTGTCAGGGCGTACCGCGGGCTGATGAGCTATGGCCGGGGACACACCGGACGCCCTGGGAATGGGAGATGTCGTGAGCAACGAGAGCAGTCTGGCCAATCTTCTCAAGGAGGAACGGCGGTTCGCGCCGCCCGCCGAGCTGGCCGCGCACGCCAACGTCACGGCAGCGGCGTACGAGCAGGCGGTGTCGGACCGGCTGGCCTTCTGGGCGGAGCAGGCCAAGCGCCTGAGCTGGCAGACGCCGCCCACCCAGACGCTCGACTGGTCGAACGCGCCCTTCGCGAAGTGGTTCGCCGACGGCAAACTCAACGTCGCGTACAACTGCGTGGACCGGCATGTGGAGAACGGTCTGGGCGACCGCGTCGCGCTGCACTTCGAGGGCGAGCCCGGCGACAGCCGCGCGATCACCTACGCCGAGCTGCAACGCGAGGTCTCCAAGGCCGCCAACGCCCTGACCGAGCTGGGCGTGCAGGCCGGTGACCGGGTCGCGCTGTACCTGCCGATGATCCCGGAGACGGTCATCGCCATGCTGGCCTGCGCCCGCCTGGGCGCCCCGCACTCCGTCGTCTTCGGCGGCTTCTCCGCGGACGCGCTGGCCACCCGCATCCAGGACGCCGACGCCCGCGTCGTGATCACCGCCGACGGCGGCTACCGCCGCGGCAAGCCGTCCGCCCTCAAGCCCGCCGTCGACGAGGCGCTGACCAAGCCGGGCACGGAGAACGTCCGCAACGTCCTCGTCGTCCGCCGCACCGGCCAGGAGACCGCCTGGACCGAGGGCCGGGACCTGTGGTGGGACGAGACCGTCGACCGGCAGAGCGATCAGCACACGCCCGAGGCGTTCGACGCCGAGCACCCGCTGTTCATCCTCTACACCTCCGGCACCACCGGTAAGCCCAAGGGCATCCTGCACACCACCGGCGGCTACCTCACCCAGGTGGCCTACACCCACCATGCCGTCTTCGACCTCAAGCCGGAGACCGACGTCTTCTGGTGCACCGCCGACGTCGGCTGGGTGACGGGCCACTCGTACATCACCTACGGCCCGCTCGCCAACGGTGCGACGGAGGTGCTGTACGAGGGCACGCCGGACACCCCGCACCAGGGCCGCTGGTGGGAGATCGTCCAGAAGTACGGCGTCACGCTGCTCTACACCGCGCCCACCGCGATCCGCGCCTGCATGAAGTGGGGCGACGACATCCCCGCGAAGTTCGACCTGTCGTCGCTGCGCATCCTGGGGTCGGTCGGCGAGCCGATCAACCCCGAGGCGTGGGTCTGGTACCGCAAGCACATCGGCGGCGACACCACTCCGATCGTCGACACCTGGTGGCAGACCGAGACCGGCGCGATGATGATCAGCCCGCTGCCGGGCGTCACCACGACCAAGCCCGGTGCGGCGCAGGACCCGCTGCCCGGCATCGCCGCGACCGTCGTGGACGACGACGGCCACGAGGTGCCCGACGGCTCCGGCGGCTACCTCGTGCTGACCGAGCCGTGGCCGTCGATGCTCCGCACCATCTGGGGCGACGACCAGCGCTACCTCGACACGTACTGGTCGCGCTTCGAGGGCACGTACTTCGCGGGCGACGGCGCCAAGAAGGACGAGGACGGCGACATCTGGCTGCTGGGCCGGGTCGACGACGTCATGCTCGTCTCGGGCCACAACATCTCCACCACCGAGGTGGAGTCGGCGCTGGTCTCGCACCCGAAGGTCGCCGAGGCCGCGGTGGTCGGCGCCACCGACCCGCAGACCACCCAGGCGATCTGCGCCTTCGTGATCCTGCGCGGGTCGGCGGACGCGGAGGACGAGGCACTGGTCGAGGAGCTGCGGGCGCATGTCGCGAAGCACCTCGGCCCGATCGCCAAGCCGAAGCGGGTCATGCCGGTCGCGGAGCTGCCGAAGACCCGCTCCGGCAAGATCATGCGGCGGCTGCTGCGGGACATCGCCGAGAACCGCGACCTCGGTGACGTGAGCACGCTCACCGACTCCTCCGTCATGGACCTCATCCAGGCGAAGCTGCCGGGGGCCTCCAGCGAGGACTGACCGGCGGCGCGGCGACTGCCGCACCCGGCCCGTGGGGGCACCGGCGAGACGGCCGGTGCCCCACGGCGTTCCCGGGCGCCGTGGGGGCACCACGACCCTCCCGATATGTCCGTAAAGCAGGGAACGCCCGCAGCGCCTTGCCCCGCCCGGTACAGTAGGAGCGGCGTCAAGGGAACGCCAAGATCTCAGGGTGCGCCGGGAAGTCTGGTCGGCAACTGCTACAGCCGTGCTCAGCTGCCGAAACCGGAGGTCACCCCCCGTGAGCGCCCCCCGAAACCGCCGTCCCACCTTTCTCGGCCGTCTGCCGTTGCCGGAGCGGAACTTCCTCACCGACGCGCTCCGCACCGAGACCGTCGGCGGCGTCCTCCTCCTCGTCGCCGCCGTCACCGCCCTGATCTGGGCCAACGTCTTCGGCGACAGCTACGAGGCGGTCCGCGGCCTCCACCTCGGACCCGCCTCCCTCGGCCTCGACCTCTCCCTCCAGCACTGGGCGGCCAACGGCCTGCTCGCCCTCTTCTTCTTCGTCGCCGGTATCGAGCTGAAGCGCGAACTCGTCGCCGGGGAGCTGCGCGACCCCAAGGCGGCCGCGCTCCCGGTGATCGCCGCACTCTGCGGCATGGCGATGCCCGCGATCGTCGACCTCGTCGTCAACGGCATCGGGGGCGGCTCGCTCGCCGGCTGGGCGGTCCCCACCGCCACCGACATCGCCTTCGCGCTGGCCGTCCTCGCCGTCATCGGCACGTCCCTGCCGTCCGCGCTGCGCGCCTTCCTGCTCACCCTCGCCGTCGTCGACGACCTCTTCGCCATCCTGATCATCGCGGTCTTCTTCACCTCACAGATCAACTTCCTGGCGCTCGGCCTGGCCGTCGTCGGCCTGCTCGTCTTCCACCTCCTGCTGCGCAAGGGCGTCCGCGGCTGGTACGTCTACGTGCCGCTGGGCGTCGTCATCTGGGCGCTGATGGAGAACAGCGGGGTGCACGCCACGATCGCGGGCGTCGCGATGGGCCTGATGCTGCGCTGCGCCCCGCGTGACGGCGAGATCCACTCCCCCGGCGAGCGCATCGAGCACCTGGTCCGCCCGCTCTCCGCGGGCCTGGCCGTGCCGCTCTTCGCGCTCTTCTCCGCCGGGGTGTCCGTCTCCGGCGGCGCCGTCCGCGAGGTCTTCACCCGCCCCGAAACCCTCGGCGTGGTCCTCGGTCTCGTCGTCGGCAAGACCCTCGGCATCTTCGGCGGTACGTGGCTGACCGCCCGCTTCACCCGCGCCCGGCTCAACCCCGGCCTCAAGTGGCCCGACCTCTTCGCCGTCGCCACCCTCGCCGGGATCGGCTTCACCGTCTCCCTGCTCATCGGCGAACTCGCCTTCGCCGGCGATCCGGCGCTCACCGACGAGATCAAGGCGTCGGTCCTGCTCGGCTCGCTGATCGCCACGGTCTGCGCCACCGTCCTCCTCAAACTCCGCAACAACAAGTACCGCGCGCTCTGCGACGAGGAGGAGCGCGACGAGGACCGGGACGGCATCCCCGACATCTACGAGGAGGGCGACCCCGCGTACCACCTGCGGATGGCCGCGCTGCTGGAGGCGCAGGCCGCGGAACACCGGCGGCTTGCCGAAGTGGCCACCGGCGCCGACGCCGGGGACGATGGTCCGGCATGATCTGAGAGGCTTTGCCTACGCAGCAGACATAAGGGAGACGGCGATGAGTTCAGCCGACGACGGCGCAGACCGCAGCCTCGGCCAGATGGTGGCGACGGCCACCGCCGAGTTGTCCGCACTCGTGCACGACGAGATCGCACTGGCCAAGGCCGAGCTGCGACTGGACGCGAAGCGGGCGGGCATCGGCGGCGCCGCCTTCATCGTCGCCGGGGTCCTGGTGCTCTTCGCCCTCCCGGTGCTGAGCTTCGCCGCGGCGTACGGCATCCACAACCTCGGCCTCGGGCTGGCCTGGTCCTTCCTGATCGTCGGCGGCGCCTTCATCGTCATCGCGCTCCTGCTGGCCCTGATCGCCCTCGCCAAGGTGAAGAAGATCAAGAAGCCGGAGAAGTCGATCACCTCCGCCAAGCAGACCGCTGCCGTCCTCCAGAAGGCCAAGCCGCACCCGCGCCCGGAGCCCGCGGACCACCCGGTCCTGGAGTCCGTGACACGCACCTCGGCATGACGGTCCCCGACAGCACCGCACCGGTCGTACGGCCCGACGGCCCCTGGACGCACCGGGACGTCGCGGCGAACGGCGCCCGTTTCCACATCGCGGAGATGGGCGACGGCCCGCTGGTGCTGCTGCTGCACGGTTTCCCGCAGTTCTGGTGGGCCTGGCGGCACCAGCTGCCGGCGCTCGCCGAGGCGGGCTACCGGGCCGTCGCGATGGACCTGCGCGGCGTCGGCGGCAGCGACCGCACCCCGCGCGGCTACGACCCGGCCAACCTCGCCCTCGACGTCACCGGCGTCATCCGCTCCCTGGGCGAGCCGGACGCCGCGCTCGTCGGCCACGACCTGGGCGGCTACCTCGCGTGGACGGCGGCGGTGATGCGGCCGAAGCTGGTACGCCGCCTCGCCGTCGCCTCGATGCCGCACCCGCGGCTGTGGCGCCGCGCGATGCTCGCCGACGCCCGGCAGACCAGGCGCAGCGCCCACATCTGGAGCTTCCAGCGGCCATGGCTGCCCGAGCGGGCGCTGGTCGCCGACGGCGCCGCCCGGGTCGGCGAGATGCTCCGCGACTGGTCGGGCCCGCAGCCCCCGGATGAGGACGCCGTCACCGTATACCGGCGGGCCATGGGCATCCCCTCGACGGCGCACTGCTCCATCGAGCCGTACCGCTGGATGGTCCGCTCGCTGGCCCGGCCCGACGGCCTCCAGTTCAACCGCCGGATGAAGCTGCCGGTACGCGTCCCGACGCTGCATCTGCACGGCTCGCTCGACCCGGTGATGCGCACCCGCACCGCCGCGGGCTCCGGCGCGTACGTCGAGGCCCCGTACCGCTGGCGGCTCTTCGACGGGCTCGGCCACTTCCCCCACGAGGAGGACCCGGTGGCGTTCTCCACGGAGCTGGTCAACTGGCTCCAGGACCCCGAGCCGGACCGCTGACGGAGCCCGCCCCGCGCCTCGGGGACGGCCCGGCGAACGCGGCGGGGACGGGCGGCGACGTGCCCGGCGCATAGGCCGATTGGCGGGCCGCCCGGCGGTTACGGACCTCGGGCCACGGGCAGAGTCGAGGGTATGGGCTGGACGCACGACTACCGTGACGTGGCACGCAACCACCGCAGCAGTGCCGCTGCCGTGGGTACGCGGGGCAGGGGCACTCCCGACCTCCGGGCCGGCGGGCCCGCGGGTCCCCCGCACCCGGACTCCGCGCACCCGATGGGCATCCCGCGCATCCTGCGCCGCAGAGCGCGGTGGATGAGCGCGCGCCTGCGCCATCCCCGCGGCTGAAACGCCGACGGCGGGCACCGCGCGGAGCCTCCGCCGGTACCCGCCGCCTTCCGGACTCAGATCGCGCAGCCCTCACTGTCGACCGGCCGGGTGGCCTTCCGCCCCTTGACGACGTCCTGGCGGACCTCGTCGGCGGTGAGCGCGTAGCCGGTCTGGGCGTCGTCGAGGGATTTGGCGAACACCACGCCGTAGACCTCGCCCTGCGGGGTGAGCAGCGGGCCGCCGGAGTTGCCCTGCCGCACCGTCGCGTACAGGGAGTACACATCGCGGGCGACCGTGCCCCGGTGGTAGATGTCCGGACCGTTGGCCTGAATGCGGCCGCGGATGCGGGCCCCGCGGACGTCGTAGCCGCCGTTCTCGGGGAACCCGGCGACGATGGCGCTGCGGCCGCTCTCCGCGTCGCTACCGGCGAACGTCAGCGCGGGCGCCCGCAGCGCGGGGACGTCGAGGACCGCGATGTCGCGCTCCCAGTCGTAGAGCACGACCTTGGCGTCGTACGTGGCGCCCACGCCGCCCACCTGCACGGTCGGTTCGGAGACGCCGCCGACGACGTGGGCGTTGGTCATCACGCGGTGCGGTGCGAAGACGAAACCGCTGCCCTCCAGGACCTTGCCGCAACTGGGCGCCGTGCCGACGACCTTGACGATGCTCTGCCGGGCGCGGCCCGCGACGGGGCTGTGCGCCAGCTGCGGGTCGGGCGCCGGGACGGAGGTGATCGGCTCGTTGGAGAACGGCGTGAAGACCTGCGGGAAACCGTTCTGTGCGAGCACCGAGGAGAAGTCCGTGAACCACGTCGTCGCCTGCTGCGGCATCACCCGCGAGACGCCCAGCAGCACCTTGGAGTTGCGGACCTCCTTGCCGAGCGTCGGCAGCGACGTACCGGCCAGCGCGGAACCGATCAGCCAGGCCACCAGCAGCATCGCCACGACGTTGACGAGCGCGCCGCCGGTGGCGTCCAGCGCCCGCGCCGGTGACCATGTGATGTGGCGGCGCAGCTTGTTGCCCAGATGGGTGGTGAGCGCCTGCCCGACCGAGGCGCAGATGATGACGATGGCGACGGCGGAGATGGCCGCGAAGGTGCCGGGGGTGGCGTCGTCGGTGACCTCGTTCCAGATGACGGGGAGTACGTAGACCGCGATCAGGCCACCGCCGAGGAAGCCGAGCACGGACAGGATGCCGACGACGAAGCCTTGCCGATAGCCGACAATCGCGAACCACACGGCGGCGACCAGCAACAGGATGTCCAGGACGTTCACGCCGGACACCGTCTCACGCGCTCCGGTCGAGCGGGACCTGCTTCGTGCGGTCCCACGGAATCTCCCAACCCGCGAAGTGCAGCAGGCGGTCGATGACCCCGGCGGTGAAACCCCAGACCAGGGCCGACTCGACGAGGAACGCCGGACCGGTGTGCCCCAGCGGATGGCGGGCCGTCACCCGGTGGGCCGGGTCCGTGAGATCCGCCACGGGAACCGTGAACACCCGCGCCGTCTCCGCCTCGTCGACCGCGCCGACCGGGCTGGGCTCGCGCCACCAGCCGAGCACCGGCGTCACCACGAAGCCGCTGACGGGGATGTAGAGCCGCGGCAGCACGCCGAAGACCTGCACACCCGCCGGGTCGAGCCCGGTCTCCTCCTGCGCCTCCCGCAGCGCGGCCCGCACCGGACCACTGCCCTCCGGATCCCCGTCCTCCGGATCGAGCGCGCCCCCGGGGAACGAGGGCTGCCCGGCGTGCGAGCGCAGCGTCCCGGCGCGCTCCATCAGCAGCAGCTCGGGGCCGCGTGCGCCCTGCCCGAAGAGGACCAGCACCGCGGACTGCCGGCCGCCGTTCTCGGGCGGCAGGAAGCGGCTGAGCTGGTGCGGTTCGACGGTCTCGGCCGCCCGGACCACCGGGTCCAGCCACTCCGGCAGCCCCTCGGTGCTCACCCGCGCCTGCGGGAGCCGCCCGGCGCCCGGGGCCTGCGGTGCGGCGGGCGGCGCGCCGGCGGTGGCGGGCGGCACGCCAGGCCCGGCCGTCCCCCCGGGACCGTCACCGGGCGGTGTCGGGCCACTCTGCGGCGCCGCTCCCCCGGCGGGCCGCCCCACCTCGGCCCGCCGGTCGCCGGTCCGCTCGCCGTACTGCTCCCGTGCACTCGTCATACGCGCCCCCTCAAGGCCCTGGTTCGGTGTGCGGCGCCCGGCGCGGGCCGGTGCGGCCCGTCCCCGGGACCGCCGGTGCGGCCCGTACCGCCGGTGCGGCCGTGGCCGGTGTCATGAGGCCGGGGCCCCCAGCGGGGGCGCGGGCCTGCCGGGATATCCGGTGGGTGGGTTGAGCCGCTGCCCCGGTTGCCCGCCCAGCTCGTACTTGAGCAGCTTCTTCGCCTTCTCCGGGTCGGTCTCGCCCTCGCCGTACGACGGGCAGAGCGGGGCGATGCCGCAGGCGCCGCAGGCGGGCTTGCGGGAGTGGCAGACGCGGCGGCCGTGGAAGACGACGCGGTGCGAGAGCATCGTCCACTCGCTCTTGGGGAAGAGCGCGGCGACGTCCGCCTCGACCTTCTCCGGGTCCTCCTGGGTGGTCCAGCCGAAGCGGCGCGCCAGACGGCCGAAGTGGGTGTCAACGGTGATCCCGGGGACGCCGAAGGCGTTGCCGAGGACGACGTTGGCGGTCTTGCGGCCGACGCCCGGCAGCGTGACCAGGTCCTCCAGGCGGCCGGGCACCTCACCGCCGAAGCGGTCCCGCAGCGCCGCCGACAGGCCGAGCAGCGACCGTGCCTTGGCCCGGAAGAAGCCCGTCGGCCGGATCAGCTCCTCCAGCCGCTCCGGGTCCATCGCCGCCATGTCCTCCGGGGTGGGGCAGGCGGCGAAGAGCGCCGGGGTGGTCTGGTTGACCCGCAGGTCCGTGGTCTGCGCGGAGAGAACCGTCGCGACCAGCAGCTCGAACGGGTTGGTGAAGTCCAGCTCCGGGTGGGCGTACGGGTACAGCTCGGCCAGCTCACGGTTGATCCGCCGGGCCCGCCGCACCAGCGCGACGTGCGACTCCGGCGTTCGCGCGGGAGCCTTCGCGGCGGTCTTCTTGGTGGCCGTCGCCTTCGCCGTCACCTTCTTGGCCACGATCTTCTTCGCCGCGGTCTTCTTCGCCGCGCCCGCCCCGGCAGCCGTCTTCTTGGTGGCTGTCTTCTTGGCGGTCGCCTTCCTGGCGGGCGCCGTCGTGGCGGTCTCCTTCGTCGCGGCCTTCTTCGCGGCCGCCTTCTTGATCGCCGCCCTCGACGTGGCCACCTCCGCGCCGTTCCGCCCGGCCGGGGGTGCGGCCTCTTCCGTCGTCTTCGCTGGGGTGTGTTTCACGCGGCCCTCTTCCGTACCGACTTGCGTCGTGCCGACTTCCGTACCGGGTCCGCCACCGGGCGCCTCGCGGTGCGCGCCGCACCGGGGGTCCGCGCCGTCCGCGCGCACCTCGGCGGGGCCGACGATTTGGTGCTTACGTTCGCTTCCGGGGCGTTCGCCGACAGCCGTTCGCCCAGAGCGGAATCGCGTTCGGCGGTCACTCGCTCAGCCCCCCTCGTTCCGTGCTCTCACCGGCGTGTTGGACACTCGGCCAGACTACGACCACCCACCGACATCCGACTCGATCACCGGTTTTCACCACCCCGATCGGCCCCCTGGCGTAGGGCTCGGGCCATCGGTCCGGCAAACTTGTGATTGATCGCACTGTTTTGCATTCCGGCATGATGGGGACCACAGTCCCCCGGAGCATGTCGACAAGGAGAGATCTCGTGGACGACGTTCTGCGGCGCGCACCGCTCTTCGCGGCGCTCGACGATGAGCAGGCGGCGGAGCTGCGCGCCTCGATGGGAGAGGTCACGCTCGCTCGCGGCGACGCCCTGTTCCACGAAGGGGACCCCGGCGACCGCCTGTACGTGGTCACCGAGGGCAAGGTGAAGCTGCACCGCACCTCCCCGGACGGCCGCGAGAACATGCTCGCTGTCCTCGGCCCCGGCGAGCTGATCGGTGAGCTGTCGCTCTTCGACCCGGGCCCGCGTACCGCCACCGCCTCCGCCCTCACCGAGGTCAAGCTCCTCGGCCTGGGCCACGGCGACCTCCAGCCGTGGCTGAACGCCCGGCCCGAGGTGGCCACCGCCCTGCTGCGCGCCGTCGCCCGGCGCCTGCGCAAGACCAACGACCAGATGTCCGACCTGGTCTTCTCGGACGTCCCCGGCCGGGTCGCCCGCGCCCTGCTGGACCTGTCGCGCCGCTTCGGCGTGCAGTCCGAGGAGGGCATCCATGTCGTCCACGACCTGACGCAGGAGGAGCTGGCCCAGCTGGTGGGCGCCTCCCGCGAGACGGTCAACAAGGCCCTCGCCGACTTCGCGGGCCGCGGCTGGCTGCGCCTGGAAGCCCGTGCGGTGATCCTCCTCGACGTCGAGCGGCTGGCGAAGCGCTCCCGCTGACCCCCGGGCGCCGCCACTCCGGCGGCGCCCCGCTCCCGGCCCGTACGGCGCCGCGGACCCGCGCGCCACGCCCAGGGCTGTACGGGACCGGGAAAACCGCCTGAGCGGCCGTGTACGGCGCCTCAGCGGCATGTACGCGCCCAGGCCCCGCACTCCCGGCCGGGAAATCCGGTGGCACGCGTACCGGACGCGTCGTCATGCTGACGCCATGACCGACGGCACAGGACCGGGGCTCGACCAGGACGGCTGCTTCCTCCGGGAGGGCGCCCTCGCGCGGATCACCGAGGAGTTCGCCCCCGTGGCGGCGGCCGCGCGGGAGCGGAGTGCCGCACGCTTCGGCGACCGGCTGCACAGCGCGTACCTCTACGGCAGCATCCCGCGCGGCACCGCCGTCCCCGGGGTCTCCGACCTCGACCTCCTGCTCGCGCTCCACGAGCCGCCCACCCCGGACGACCACGCCGCCGCAGACGCCTTGGGCGCGGAACTCGACGCGGCCTTCCCCCAGATCGACGGTGCCGGAGTCCTGCTGGACGGCGCGGCAAGGCTGCTGAGCGACCTGGAGCGGTACGACCTGGGCTGGTTCGTGGCCTGCCTGTGCACCCCGCTCAGCGGGCCCGACCTGGCCGAACGGCTGCCCCGTTACCGCCCGACCTCGCTGCTGGCCCGTGAGACCAACGGGGACCTCTTCCGCGTGCTGCCCGGGATGCGCGCCCGCGCGGCGGCGGCGCGCACGGAGGAGGAGCGGCGGCGGCTGACCCGCGGCATGACCCGGCGTCTGGTGCGTACCGGCTTCACGCTGGTGATGCCGTGGTGGGGCGGCTGGACCAGCGATCTCGCCGAGATGGCCGAGGCGTTCGGCCGCTACTACCCGGCGCGCGCCGAGCAGATGCGCGCCGCGGCCCGCGCCGCCCGCGCCCCGGCGGACCACCCCGCGCTGCTCGACGAGCTGCTGTCCGATCTCGCGCCCTGGCTGGCCGACGAGTACCTGGCCGTCCACGGCCCGAAGGCACCCCGCCCCTGAGGCGCCCCGGCGCGCGCCCGGGTGCCTCAGATCAGCCCGCGCTCCCCCAGGTACTCCAGCTGTGCCCGAACCGACAGTTCGGCGGCGGGCCACAGGGAGCGGTCGACGTCGGCGTAGACCGCGGCGACGACCTCGGACGCCGTCCGGTGGCCGTTCTCGACCGCGGTCTCCACCTGGGCGAGCCGGTGGGCGCGGTGCGCCAGATAGAACTCCACCGCGCCCTGGGCATCGTCGAGCACCGGGCCGTGTCCGGGGAGCACCGTCGTCACGCCGTCGTCGACGGTCAGCGACCGGAGGCGGCGCAGCGAGTCCAGGTACTCGCCGAGCCGCCCGTCGGGGTGGGCGACCATCGTGGTGCCGCGCCCCAGGACGGTGTCGCCGGTCAGGACGGCGGCATCGGCGGGCAGGTGGAAGGAGAGCGAATCGGCGGTGTGCCCCGGGGTGGGCACGACGTGCATCTCCAGCCCGCCGGTGGTGATCACGTCACCGGCCCCCAGCCCCTCGTCCCCCAGGCGCAGTGCCGGGTCCAGGGCGCGTACGGCCGTCCCGGTCAGCTCGGCGAAGCGGGCGGCGCCCTCGGCGTGGTCGGCGTGCCCATGGGTGAGCAGGGTCAGCGCGACGCGTTGACCGGCCTGCTCGGCGGCGTCGGCGACGGCCCGCAGATGGCCCTCGTCGAGCGGCCCGGGGTCGATGACGACGGCCAGCGGGGAGCCGGGCTCGGCGACGATCCAGGTGTTGGTGCCGTCCAGGGTCATCGCCGACGGGTTGGGCGCCAGGACGCACCGGGCGCGGTCGGTGGCCGACCCGGAGACCACCACGCCACGGGGCTGCCCGGGGAGCGCTGCCGCATCGGTCATGACCGGCCTCCGTCCGAAGGACCGCCCGGGCCCGTGTCACCTGGCGCGATGTGCTTGGTGAACTCCTCGTGCCCCGGCCAGCTCAGCTCGATCTCCCCGTCGCGCAGCCGGGCGCGGGCCAGCACCGGCGTCAGATCGCGCCGCCCCGCCGCCTCCAGGGCCGCGGCGGCGGAACCGTACGGCTCCAGGGCGCGCAGGGTCGCGAGGGTCGGCGGCATCATCAGCAGCTCGCCGCGTTCGTATCCGGCGATGGCGTCGGCCGGGCGGGTCCATACGGTACGGTCCGCCTCCGTGGAGGCGTTACGGGTGCGCTGCCCCTCGGGAAGCGCGGCGACGAAGAACCAGGTGTCGTAGCGGCGCGGTTCGAACTCGGGGGTGATCCAGCGGGCCCAGGCACCCAGCAGGTCGGAGCGGAGCACCAGCCCGTGGCGGTCGAGGAAGTCGGCGAAGGAGAGTTCGTGGGCGACGAGGGCGGCGCGACCGGCCTCCCAGTCGTCGCCCGTGGTGTCCGCGACGACGGTCGTCGCCGACGGGCCCGCGAGCAGCACCCCGGACTCCTCGAACGTCTCGCGCACGGCGGCACAGACGACGGACTGCGCGGCGGCCTCGTCCACGCCCAGCCGCGCGGCCCAGGCGGCGCGCGAGGGCCCGGCCCAGGCGACCGGCCGTTCGTCGCGGGGATCCACGGAGCCGCCCGGATAGGCGTACGCGCCTCCGGCGAAGGCCATGGAGGCGCGTCTGCGCAGCATGTGCACGGCGGGGCCGCCGTCGCCGTCCCGCAGCAGCAGGACGGTCGCGGCCCGCCGGGGCTCGGCGGGGGTCAGCTCACCGTTCACGAGCGCCCGGATGAGGCCCGGCCACTCCGGCGGATACCACTGGCCATTGGTCGTCGACGACATGGCCGGATGCTATGCGCTCACGCGCGGATGTTCGAGGGGCTCCTTTCGGCGCCCCGCGCGGACGTCCCGCCCGCCCCGGCCGCCCCGGTCCCCCGGGGCGGCCGGGCGTACGGACGACCGGACGTGCGGACTACTCCGCGATCTCGACCTGGATCTCGACCTCGACGGGCGCGTCGACGGGCAGCACCGCCACGCCGACCGCGGACCGGGCGTGCACGCCCTTGTCGCCGAGGATCTCGCCCAGCAGCTCGCTGGCGCCGTTGACGACCCCGGGCTGGCCGGTGAAGTCGGGCGCCGAGGCGACGAACCCGACGACCTTCACGACCCGCTGGATCCGGTCCAGGTCGCCGATCACGGACTTCACCGCGGCCAGCGCGTTGAGCGCGCAGGTCGCGGCCAGCTCCTTGGCCGCCTCAGGGGTGACGTCGGCGCCGACCTTGCCGGTGGCGGGCAGGGCGCCGTCCACCATGGGCAGCTGGCCGGAGGTGAAGACGTAATTCCCGGAGCGCACCGCGGGCTGGTACGTGGCCAGCGGCGGCACGACCTCGGGGAGCTTCAGCCCCAGTTCCGCGATCCTCGCCTCGACGGCGCTCACGCCTTCTCCCGCTTGAGGTAGGCCACCAGCTGCTCGGGGTTGTTCGGCCCCGGAACGACCTGGACGAGCTCCCACCCGTCCTCGCCCCAGGTGTCCAGAATCTGCTTCGTCGCGTGTACGAGAAGCGGCACAGTCGCATATTCCCACTTGGTCATGGAGCGAGCGTAATGCCTGCCAGGACGGCCTCGGACGCCGCCGCCCCCACCGCCGTGACAACGGTTGGCCTGCGCCGGGAAGGGCCGCGTCAGACGGCCGGAGTGTGCCGTTCCTCCTCTTCCGCCGCTCCGCTCCGTCGGCGCTCCCAGTATTCGAGGAGGGGTACGGCCCCCGCCAGCGCGACGATAAACCCGGCAAGTCATTGCCACGAGTCCCCGATCATCCCCCAGAAACTCCATCTCCCCTCGATGTCGAGATCCTGCTCGATGGGAGGAGTTTCCGCCAGCACCTCCTTCGTATTCTCGTCATACGCGGTGAGGGTGAGGGTGACGCTCACCTTTCCGGCTCCCGGTGTGGCGATCGTCCCATCCCATTCCGTGGAATCCTGCGGCGTGAGCACGGGCTGACGCTCCGAGGAATTCGCGGTGCACGTGAGGTGGCTGCCGGCGCAGCGCAGCTTGGCGCCCATGAGCGCGCCGACCTGCGTGCCCCCGGTTCTGCGCGACGCCCCCCGCCGGGCGGACGGTGCGCCTGGGCGCCCTGAACTGTGAGCCGGAAGGACTGGCCCCCCCTTCCGTCACCTTCCGCACGGTGCTGTATGGGAAGGACCCCTCGAATAATCCCTTACGCGCGCTGACGATCGCATTCCGGTAATTACCCCAGGAAGGGGGTGGGGGCGGGGACGGCTTCATCGCGACGAACAGGAGGGGAAGCAATACGGAAATCCCGGCAACGATCGTCGCCATCACGGCCGTACGCTTTCCCACTCTCATGACAATTCCCCCTGACTGAGGCACCCATGATGCCCGGCCATCTCGCATGCCCTTGTGCCTCCTTGCGAATTCCATGCCCACGGGCCGGACAGCGCCGGGAGCGCACACCGCGGGCGCCCCTCCTCTCCTCGGTGAACCGTCCCGTAGGGGAACGTCTCGGGGACGGATCCGGGGTCGTCCCGTGCGTAGCCGCGGCGGGGACTGGTTAGGCTCCTTGACGTGAGCAGGCTCCATGTCGTCAGCGGCAAGGGCGGCACCGGCAAGACCACGGTCGCCGCTGCCCTCGCCCTTGCCCTGGCCACCGAGGGACGCCGGACCCTCCTGGTCGAGGTCGAGGGTCGGCAGGGCATCGCCCAGGTCTTCGAGACCGAGGCCCTTCCGTACGAGGAACGCAAGATCGCCGTGGCGCCCGGCCCGGACGGCGCCTCGGCCGGTGACGCCGCCCGCGGCGGGCGCCGCCCCGGCGAGGTGCACGCCCTCGCCATCGACGCCGAGCGCGCGCTGCTGGACTACCTCCAGATGTTCTACAAGCTCGGCAGCGCCGGCCGGGCCCTGAAGAAGCTCGGCGCGATCGACTTCGCCACCACCATCGCCCCCGGTCTGCGGGACGTCCTGCTGACCGGCAAGGCGTGCGAGGCGGTGCGCCGCAAGGACAAGCAGGGCCGGTACGTCTACGACGCGGTGGTGATGGACGCCCCGCCCACGGGCCGCATCACCCGCTTCCTGAACGTCAACGACGAGGTGGCGGGCCTGGCCAAGATGGGCCCGATCCACAATCAGGCACAGGCGGTCATGCGGGTCCTCAAGTCCCCCGAGACCGCGGTGCACATGGTGACGCTCCTGGAGGAGATGCCGGTCCAGGAGACCGCGGACGGCATCGCGGAGCTGCGCGCCGCCGGGCTCCCGGTCGGCGGCGTCGTCATCAACATGACCCGTCCCGCCGTGCTCGGCACCGGCGATCTCGACATCGCCGCCCGCGGCGCCCGCGCGGGCGTGGCCAAGGCGCTCTCCCAGGCCGGGCTGGGCGGGGCGCGCCGCGGCGGGCTGGCCGAGCGGCTGATCGACCCGCTGCTGGAGCAGGCACGCGAGCACGCCGAGCGCGTCGATCTGGAGCGCGCCGAGCACGCCGAGCTGACCGCGCTCGGCCTGCCCACCTACGAACTGGAGCTGCTCCCCGAGGGAGTGGACCTCGCCGGTCTCTACCGCCTGGCGAGGGAGCTGCGGAGACAGGGGCCCATATGACCGCCGACGATCCGACGCTGGACGCGCCGGCCCCGTGGCTGGAGGTCGACGCGCTGCTCGACGACCCGGGCACCCGCATCGTGGTGTGCTGCGGCTCCGGTGGCGTCGGCAAGACCACGACGGCCGCCGCCCTGGGGGTGCGCGCCGCGGAGCGCGGGCGCCGGGCCGTCGTGCTGACTATCGACCCGGCCCGGCGGCTCGCCCAGTCCATGGGCATCTCCGAGCTGGACAACGTCCCGCGCCAGGTCAAGGGCGTCGACGGCGCCTCCGGGGGCGAACTCCACGCGATGATGCTGGACATGAAGCGCACCTTCGACGAGATCGTCGAGGGGCACGCGGACGCCGCCCGGGCCCGGGCCATCCTGGAGAACCCCTTCTACCAGTCCCTGTCGGCCGGTTTCGCGGGCACGCAGGAGTACATGGCCATGGAGAAGCTCGGCCAGCTCCGCGCCCGCGACGAGTGGGATCTGATCATCGTCGACACCCCGCCCAGCCGCTCCGCGCTGGACTTCCTGGACGCGCCCAAGCGCCTCGGGTCGTTCCTGGACGGCAAGTTCATCCGGGTACTGATGGCCCCGGCGAAGGTCGGCGGCCGGGCCGGGATGAAGTTCCTCAACGCCGGGATGTCGATGATGACCGGCACGCTCAGCAAGCTGATGGGTGGTCAACTGCTGCGCGACGTCCAGACGTTCGTCGCTGCGATGGACACGATGTTCGGCGGCTTCCGCACCCGCGCGGACGCCACGTACCGGCTGCTCCAGGCCCCCGGCACGGCGTTCTTGGTGGTGGCGGCCCCGGAGCGGGACGCGTTGCGGGAGGCGGCGTACTTCGTCGAGCGGCTGGCGGCCGAGCGGATGCCGCTGGCCGGTCTCGTACTGAACCGTGTGCACGGCAGCGGGGCGGCGAAGCTGAGCGCGGAGCGGGCGCTGGCCGCCGCCGAGGCGCTGACCGACTGCGCCGAGGAGGAGGCCGCCGGCATTCCCCTCGGAGCCGCCGCGGGCGCGGCGGAAAATCTTGAACCGGGCGGCATTGTGGATCACGACGGCGGGAAGGCTGCTTCCGGTACCGCCGACGGCCCCTCTCCCGCCCCGGCGGCGCCTGCCGGACACCCCCCGGTCTCCGCCGAGCAACTCGCCGCCGGTCTCCTCCGCTTGCACGCCGAACGCATGCAGGTCCTCGCCCGCGAACGCCGCACGCGGGATCGTTTCACCGCCCTGCATCCGGAGGTCCCGGTCGCCGAGATCGCCGCGCTCCCCGGTGACGTCCATGACCTCGACGGTCTGCGGCTGATCGGAGCCCGCCTCGCCCTCGACCCCGCCCACACCGACGCACCCGACTGACACCGCTCGCTCCCTCGGCCGGCCCTGACGGACACGGCCCGGTGGCTCGACATGCGAAAGCCGCCGCGGTACGGCTCTGCCCGCGGCGGGGCATCCACTCATGGCGGAGCGTCGGCCCGCCTCACCCGCCTCTCATGCATGGCGCGTTGCCCCCCGTACGGGCACAGCAGACATGACACGCATGACGCCGACGCGACCGACTCACCGCCCGGCCCGCGCCCTGAAGCGTCGCCGGTCCGGCGCCCCTTGAGCGGCCAGGTCAGCTGACCGCCGCGTAGGTGTCGTAGGCCTCGTCCTCGCACTCCACCGGCAGCATGCCGGTGCTGCGCTCGTACTCCGTGCGCGCCGTCTCCAGCAGGCGCCGCCATGACGTCACGGTCGGACGGCGGCGGAGCAGCGCGCGGCGCTCGCGCTCGGTCATGCCGCCCCAGACGCCGAACTCCACCCGGTTGTCCAGGGCGTCGGCGAGGCATTCAGTGCGTACCGGACATCCGGTGCACACGGCCTTGGCACGGTTCTGGGCCGCCCCCTGGACGAAGAGTTCGTCTGGATCGGTGGTGCGGCAGGCTGCTTGTGCGTTCCAGTCGGTTACCCAGCTCATGCTGGCGCCGTCCTCTCCCGAATCGAGGCTCCCCCACGGCGGCAAGCGGCATATTCACCGTTGCCAGTTGAGGACGTTACGGAAGGCAGGCAGGGCGCAACACCCCCTTCGGGCCCAATCTTGAATGGTCCTAACGGACTATGCGTACGCGGCAGATCACCCAACGGAGTGAGCGAGCGGCATACGTCGCTTTTCTCGCATCACGGGGCAGGTCGCCGGGTGCAAACCGGAATTCCGGTGATACGAGCGGATGTTCGGGACACGGCTCCGTGCACGGACGGGCGGAAGGGGGAGGACGGGCACGCCGGGACGGAAAGCTCCGCTGTGACAGATGTGAAACAGCGTAGGCGAACAGTTGCGCCCCTGTCCGGCGATTGAGAACGTAGGGTGCCCTCATGGGTAAGAAGCGCGACGGCGGGGGTCTGAGCAAGACCCAGCAGGCCGCGAAATTCCTGGGTGTCAGCGTGCTGGCCGGAGCCGTTCTCGCGGGTCTCGCCCTTCCCGCCGCCGGAGCACTGGGCCTCACGGCCAAGGGCACCGTCGAAGGGTTCGACGAGATTCCCTCGGACCTCAAGGCGCCACCGCTGAGCGAGCGAACCATCGTCCAGGACGCCGACGGCGCCGAGATCGCGAAGATCTACTCCCGGGACCGCACGGTCGTGGACCTCAAGGACATGTCTCCGTACGTCCAGAAGGCGCTCGTAGCGATCGAGGACGCGCGCTTCTACGAGCACGGCGCGGTCGACATGAAGGGCATCCTGCGCGCGGTCAACAGGAACGCGCAGTCCGGCGGCGTCTCCGAGGGCGCCTCGACGCTCACGCAGCAGTACGTGAAGAACGTCTTCATCGAGGAAGCCGGGAACGACCCCGACAAGGTCGCGCAGGCCACGCAGCAGACCATCGGCCGCAAGATCAAGGAACTGAAGTACGCGATCCAGGTGGAGCAGGAGCTCGGCAAGCGCAAGATCCTGCAGAACTACCTCAACATCACCTTCTTCGGACAGCAGGCGTACGGCGTCGAGGCCGCCAGCCAGCGGTACTTCAGCAAGTCCGCCAAGGACCTCAGCCTCGGCGAATCGGCCCTGCTCGCCGGTCTCGTCCAGTCCCCGACGCGCTACGACCCGCTCAACAACCGCGACGAGGCCACCCGCCGCCGTAACACCGTGCTCCAGCGGATGGCCGACCTGAAGGACATCACGCAGGCGCAGGCCGACGAGGCGGCGAAGCAGCCGATCAAGCTGACCGTCAGCCGTCCCAAGAACGGCTGCATCACCGCGACCGACGGCGCCGGTTTCTTCTGCGACTACGTCCGCAACGTCTTCCTGAACGACAAGACGTTCGGCAAGACCGCCAAGGCGCGCGCGAAGCGGTGGAACCAGGGCGGCCTGACCATCCGCACCACCCTGGACCCGCAGACGCAGAAGGCCGTCCAGGCGTCGATAGGCGGTCATGTCCACAGCGACGACCAGGTCGCGAGCGCCGCGACGATCGTGGAGCCCGGCACCGGCAAGATCCTCGGCATGGGCCAGTCCCGCCCCTACGGGTTCGGCAACCACGAGACGGTGATGAACCTCTCCGTCAACCACGACATGGGCGGCGGCGCCGGGTACCAGCCCGGTTCGACGTTCAAGCCGCTGGTCGCCGCCGCCGCGCTGGACCAGGGCATGAGCCCGTACCAGGAGTACTCCTCGCCGTACCGGATGCAGTATCCGAGCCCGGTGCAGACCTGCGACGGCGAATGGCAGGGCCACGACTCGACGCAGAACGAGAACAAGTCGGAGGTCGGCCCATACGCCATGAAGGAGGCGACCGCGAAGTCGGTCAACACCTACTTCGTGCAGATGATCAGCGACATGGGCATCTGCCCGGCGGTCAAGATGATCGAGAAAATGGGCATCGAGCGCGCCGACGGCAAGCCGATCCAGGAAGTGCCGTCGATGACGCTCGGCGTCCAGGAGATGTCGCCGCTGACCATGGCCACGGCGTACGCCGCCTTCGCCAACGACGGCACCTACTGCACGCCCGTCGCCATCGCCTCGATCACCGACGCGGCCGGGAAGCCGATGGCCGTCCCGCAGACGGATTGCCAGCGGGCGATGTCCGACAACACCGCCAAGACGATAAACGCCCTGCTCAAGGGCGTGGTCGAGGACGGTACGGGTAAGGAGGCCGGTCTCAGCGGCCGCGACAGCGCGGGTAAGACCGGCACCAGCGACAGCCGCTACGCCGCCTGGTTCGTGGGCTACACCCCGAACATGGCCGGTGCCGTGTGGGTCGGCGACCCGATGCACAAGCGGAAGATGTTCAACATCACCATCGGCGGCACCTTCCACGAGAAGGTCTACGGCGCCGACACTCCCGGCCCCATCTGGCGGGACGCGATGTCCGGCGCCCTCGCCGGGCGTCCGGCGCCGTCCCTGCCGACGGTCCAGATCGACGACGCCGGCGACGGCCAGCCGGCGGACGACGACAAGGGCAAGGGGAAGGGGAAGGGGAAGGGCGGCAAGGGCAAGCCCGGGAAGCCCGGCGGCGGCCACGGCAACCGGCCCGGCGGCGGCTGGCACCTCCCCGACATACTGGGCCGCCTCCAGCACTGAGGCCACACCGCGAGCACGCCGAAGGGGCGCCTTCCCACCAGGGAGGGCGCCCCTTCGTGTGCAGGCGACCGGCGTCTTCCGGCCTCTTACTCCGCCAGCAGCTTCTTGACGACCGCGGCGACCCGGCCGCCGTCGGCCCGGCCCGCCACCTTCGGGTTGACGATCTTCATGACGGCGCCCATGGCGCGCGGCCCCTCGGCGCCGCCGCCCACGGCCTCCGCCACCGCGGCCGCCACCAGGCTCTCCAGCTCCTCGTCGGACAGCTGCTTGGGGAGGTAGTCGGCGAGGATCTCGCCCTCGGCGCGCTCGCGCTCCGCCGACTCGGCACGGCCGCCCTTGTCGAACGCCTCCGCGGCCTCGCGGCGCTTCTTCGCCTCCCGCCCGATGATCTTCTCGACCTCACCGTCGGACAGCTCGCGCGCCTCGGTGCCCGCGACCTCCTCCTTGTGGATGGCGGTCAGCGTGAGCCGGAGGGTGGCGGAGCGCAGCTCGTCGCGCGCCTTGATCGCGGCGGTGAGGTCGTCCTGCAGTGTGGACTTGAGCGTGGTCATGCCGTCGAGTATGCCCGCCCCCACCGACAACCGCCGCGCCTTTTCCCCGGCCCGCGGCCCCCTGTCACCCCCATGATCAGCCGGAATGCCGCACGGCACCGGACCGCCGCCCCCTCTGCCGCACCGCTGCTCCCGCACCGCCGCTCCCGGGACCGGCACTCTGCGACGATGGAGCCATGCGCGCGCGATACGGAGTTCCCCTGTCCCTGACCGCAGTCGGCGCGGCCGGCCTGGCCTACGCCGCCGGCTTCGAGGTCCGCTCGTTCCGCCTGCGGCGCGTCACCGTGCCCGTACTGCCCCGCGGCATGCGGCCGTTGCGCGTCCTGCAGGTCTCCGACATCCACATGGTCGGCGGCCAGCGCAAGAAGCAGCGCTGGCTGCAGTCGCTGGCCGGGCTGCGCCCCGACTTCGTGATCAACACCGGGGACAACCTCTCCGACCCCGAGGGCGTCCCCGAGACCCTCGACGCCCTCGGCCCTCTGATGGAGTTCCCCGGCGCCTACGTCTTCGGCTCCAACGACTACTACGGCCCCAAGCTGCGCAACCCGGCCCGCTATCTGATCGAGAAGGTCCAGGGCCACCACGGCCTCAACGGCAACGCGCCCGCCGTCGGCGTCGTCCACAACCCGTGGGAGGAGCTGCGCGACGCGTTCGACGCGGCCGGGTGGGTCGGCCTGTCCAACACCCGCGGCCGCCTCAAGCTGGAGGGCATCGAGATCGCCCTGACCGGCCTGGACGACCCGCACATCAAGCGCGACCGCTACGCCGAGGTGGCCGGCGGCCCCGAGTCCGGCGCCGATCTCTCCCTGGCCGTCGTCCACGCGCCGTATCTGCGCTCCCTGGACGCCTTCACCGCCGACGGCTACCCGCTGGTCCTTGCCGGGCACACCCACGGCGGCCAGCTCTGCATCCCCTTCTACGGGGCACTGGTCACCAACTGCGATCTCGACACCAACCGCGTGAAGGGCCTGTCCACCCACACCACCGACGGCCGGACGTCCTTCCTCCACGTCTCCGCCGGTTGCGGCACCAACCGCTACACCCCGGTCCGCTTCGCCTGTCCGCCCGAGGCCACCCTCCTCACCCTCACCGCCAAGGAGTGACCTCTCGCGGGGCGCCTGACGAACCCCAGGTGAGGCGCCCCGCACCGGTCTCCCGGAACCGGATTTCGCCTCTGGGGATCAGTCCGCTAAAGTAGAGCTCGTTGCTTCGGGGTGTAGCGCAGCTTGGCAGCGCGCTTCGTTCGGGACGAAGAGGTCGTGGGTTCAAATCCCGCCACCCCGACTGAAGGAACACAGATCAGGGGCCTGATCCGCGAAAGCGGGTCGGGCCCCTGAGTGGTTGTGGGGCCATGGGGGCCGAGTTCGGAATCTGACTCCCGGGCAGCTCCCGTTCCTCCCCACTGCGGCGTCCGCACAATGAAGCCGCCGGGCACGGACGCGAGTGAAGTGCGCCACAGCCCGAGCCGGCAACGACGTCACTCCGGCTCCGGGGCCCGATCGGGGCGACGCCCTCACCGGACCCGACCAGCGCGGCACGCGCTGGGCTCTGCCGAAAGGCAGAGTCCGGGTCCGACTTGAGGTCCACGCCCGCGCGCCCGTGGCGACCAATACTGGATGGCGTGCCCCTCATCAGCCGTTTCCGTCGTTCCGCCCGCCCCGCGCCGGACGCCCCGGCGCGTCCGGGCGGAGGTGGCCGGCACGTCGTGGAAACGGCCGGTGCGGCCCTCGCCGCCGTGTGCCTGTTCGCGGTCGCCCAGCGGTTGTGGCATCTGCCGCACGCCGTTTTCCAGCTGTGCGTGGTCGCGGTCGCCGTGCCGCTCTTCCCGCTGAGGCGGCGCCGGCCCGGGGCCGTGCTCCTGGTCCTCGCCGTCCTTGCCGGGGCGGCGCCCGTTGTCGGCCCGGTGATGGCGGCCACCGCGTACACGGTGGCGCTCGACACGGTCCGGCCGCGCCACCGGGTCCGGCTGCTGGGCGGCGCGAGCCTGCTGATCATGGCATCCGCGACCGCGACCGGCCCCTCGCGCGGCCCCGGCTCGGCCGCTTACGGCTTGGAGCTCGGGTTGCTTCTGGCAGTGACCGCCGTGGTCGTGCCCGGCCTGGTCGGGACGGTGTACGGGCAGCAGGCCCGTTTGCTGCGGGCACTGCGCGAACGCGGCGACGCGGCCGAGCGGGCCCGCCGGTTCGCCGACAGCGAGGCCCGCACCCACGAGCGGTCCCGGATCGCCGCGGAGATGCACGACCTGGTGGGCCACCGGCTCAGTCTCATCTCGCTGCACGCCGGCGGTCTGGAACTCGCCCTCGACCAGGCCGCGCCGGAGTTGCGTGAGGAGGCCGTCCTGGTGCGGCGGACCACCCGGGACGCGATGCGCGAACTGCGGCAGGCGCTCGGGGTCCTCGGCCCGCTCGGCCGGGACACCGGCCCGGACGCGCTCACCGACGCCACCGGTACCCGGAGCGACGTCGAGGCGCTGGTCGCGGAGTCCCGCGACGGCGGCATCGCCGTACGGCTGGAATGGAGTGGCCCCGACCTCGGTGCATGCCCGGCGCGGGTGCGGCGCGCGGTGCACCGGGTGGTGCGGGAGGCCCTGACGAACGTGCACCGGTACGCAACGGCCGCCCATGTCACCGTGCGGATCGAGCAGAACGACCCAACCGTGCGGGTGACGGTCCGCAACGGTGCGTCCCCCGCTTCGCCCGGCACACCCTCCGAGGCGGGGACGGGGCGCGGCCTGACGGGCCTGCGCGAGCGGGTCGAACTGCTAGGCGGCACCTTCGAGGCCGGCGCGCTGCCCTCCGGCGGGTTCCAGGTGGTCGCGACCGTCCCGGCGGAACCGGACGACGCCGTCGCGTGGAAACGGTCCGAGGGCGGCGCGGAGGCTTCCCCGTCGGCCGCGCCCGGCGACGCGGCGGCGCTGTCGCGTGAGCCGCGGACGGCCGGGGCGCTGACGCTCGCCCTCGGGGCGGTGGCGCTGTGGGTGCTGATGGCGCTCGCGATCGGCCTGGTGTACGCCCAGCCGAGGCACGTGGCCCGGCCTGTGGAGCCGCGTCTGGGCATGACCTACCAGGAGTTGACGGGGGTCGTTGACATCCCGGCCGTGCGCGCTGCGGCCACCGGGCACGAACCGCCGCGGCCCGCCGGCACGGTGGGCTGCGTCTACTCGCCGGGAGGGTCAGGCGCCCGGCCCGGTTCCTTCGGCGTCACCCGGTACTGCTTCAACGCTTCACAACGGCTCGTCTCCATCAACCGTTTCACCGTCCCGTCCGTACGGGACACCCCACCCTGGGAGACCCCATGACCGAGCCCGCCCGGCCGATCCGTGTCCTGCTCGCCGACGACGAGGCGATGATCCGGCACGGGGTGCGGTTGATCCTGCGGCACGCCGACGGCATCGACGTGGTCGCCGAAGCCGCAGACGGGTACCGGGCGGTCGAGGAGGCCGACGCGCATCACCCGGATGTGGCGCTGGTCGACATCCGGATGCCCGGGTGCGATGGGCTGGCCGCGATCCGGCCGCTGCTTGCGCTCGTTCCGGCGCCGCGCGTGGTGATGTTGACGACCTTCGGTGACGAGGAGAACGTGCTGCGGGCGCTGCGGGACGGCGCCTCGGGGTTCTTGCTGAAGGACGAGGGGCCGCAGGAGCTGATCAGCGCGGTCAGGGCAGCGGCGGCTGGTGACGCGGTGCTCTCCCCCGGGGTCACCGGGGCGGTGATCGCCCGGATGCTGGGCGGCGGCCTCTCCGGCGCCGACGGCGCGGCCCCGCGGGACGAGCGGATCGCCCGGCTGACCGGGCGGGAGCGGGAGGTGCTGGCGATGCTGGGCGAGGGGTTGTCGAACCAGGACATCGCGGAACGGCTGGCCATCGGCATCGGCACGGTGAAGACGCATGTGGGGGCGATCCTGGAGAAGACCGGATCGACGAGCCGGGTGCAGGCGGCCCTCCTGGCGCATCGCGTGGGCCTGCGTCCCTGACCCCGGACCCTTCCGCGTGCCCGCGTGAGGGACGCATGCGGTGGACCGGGTACGTCGTCCACCTCCCCGGAGCACCAGCCGTGCTGCCCGTTGCAGGTCCGGGCAGCGCCGAGGGTCCGGCCAAAGGCAGAGAGGGGTCGGTGAAGGTCTGCCGAAGGGCAGGGACGGGCGGCTCGTCCCTGCCCTTCGGCAGACCGCAACTACCGCCTCCGGGGCGATGTTTGTGCAGGTGAGGGCCGTGAGGATGGGAATGCCCCTCCGGCCCGCGGCGCTCGCGGGCCGTCGTTCCCCCGCCGGAGTACTCATGTCGCAGACGTTCGTTCCCTCCGCTCCCCTCGCCACCGAACCGGCCGCCCGGGCCACGGGCCTGACCAAGGTGTACGGGAAGGGCGAGACCCAGGTCACCGCATTGGACTCGGTGTCCGTGGAGTTCGCGCGGGCGCGGTTCACCGCGGTCATGGGCCCGTCCGGTTCCGGCAAGTCGACGCTGATGCACTGCATGGCGGGCCTTGATCCGGTCACCTCGGGTTCGGCGCAGATCGGCGGTGTCGAACTGGCCCGCCTGAATGACCGTCGCCTCACCGCGCTGCGGCGGGAGAAGGTCGGCTTCGTCTTCCAGGGCTTCAACCTGCTGCCCACCTTGACCGCGCTGGAGAACATGACGCTGCCGCTGCGCCTCGCCGGCCGGCAGCCCGACGCCGCATGGCTGGACACCGTCGTCGCCACCGTGGGGCTGGCCGGGCGCCTTGCGCACCGTCCGGCCCAGCTCTCCGGCGGCCAACAGCAGCGCGTCGCCGTCGCCCGCGCCCTGGTGTCCCGTCCGGAGATCGTGTTCGCCGACGAGCCGACCGGCAACCTCGACTCCCGTTCCGGCGCGGAGGTGCTGGGCTTCCTGCGCGACTCGGTGCGGGAACTGGGCCAGACCGTGGTGATGGTGACCCACGACCCGGTCGCCGCCGCCCACGCCGACCGCGTGGTCTTCCTCGCCGACGGCCGGCTCATGGACGAGTTGCACGCCCCGACCGCCGACGCCGTGCTCGACCGGATGCTCGCGTTCGAGTCCCAGGGCCGCCGCACCCGCTGACCACCCTCACCAGCCCGCCGTTCCCTCCCACACTGTCGAAAGCCCGCCATGCTGCGAACTGCCCTGCGCAACGTTCTCGCGCACAAGACCCGTCTGATCATGACCGTGCTCGCGGTCTGCCTCGGCGTCGCGTTCATCTCCGGCTCCCTGGTCTTCGCCGACTCCACCACCGCCGCCTACCGCGCCGCCATGTCCAGGAACTACGCGGACATCGACGTGAGCGTGGGTCCGAAATCCGTTCCGGGCGCCTCCGCCGACGAGCAGTACGGGGCCCTGGACGACGCCCTGGTACGCAAGCTGTCCGCCGTTCCCGGCGTCGCCTCCGTCCGCCCGACGGCGGGCGGTTCGGTCACCCTGGCCGCCAAGGACGGCACACCGATGCGGGCCGACACCATGGGGGGCAAGCTCGGCGTCGCCTACGTTCCCGGTTCCGACGGCCAGGACAGCCGCTACCCGCTCACGTCGGGCCGCGCCCCCCGCGACGGCGGTGAGGTCGCGCTGGACCGCGGGACCGCGGCGGCCGCCGGCTACTCCCTCGGCGACACCGTGACGCTCGCCACGGAGGGGCCGGTCCTCACCATGCGCCTGGTGGGCCTGGTGTCCACCACGGACAGCCGGGTGAACGCCGGCGGCACCCTGACGGTGTTCGACAAGGCCACCGCCCAGAAGCTGTTCGCCGCCCCGGGGCACTACAGCGGGATGGACCTGACCGCCGCGCCGGGCACCGACCAGTTCGAGCTGGCCAACCGGGTCGGTGCCGTGCTGCCGGCCGACCGGGCCGAGGCCACCACCGCCACCGCCCAGGCCGATCAGCAGTCCGTCTTCATCGCAGGCAAGACCAAGAGCTTCGAACGCCTTCCGCTGCTCTTCGCCGTGGTCTCGCTGTTCATCGGCACGTTCCTCATCGTCAACACCTTCACCATGCTCGTGGCACACCGTTCCCGCGAGATCGCGCTGCTCCGGGCGATCGGCGCCACCCGCCGCCAGGTGGTCCGCTCGGTCCTCGCCGAGGCGGCGCTGGTCGGTCTTGCCGCGTCCGCGCTCGGCTTCGTGCTGGGTCTGGGGGTGGCCACGGTGCTGCCGAACGTGCTGGACACGTCCGGCGATCTGCTGCCCAGCGGGCCGCTGGTGATCGGCCCGGCCGCGATCCTCGCCTCGCTCGCCGTGGGGGTCGGCGTCACCGTGCTCGCCGCCTGGCTGCCGTCACGCCGCGCGGCGCGGATCGCGCCCATCGAGGCGATGCGCACGGCCGAGCAGCCGCCGTCCGCCACGCTCTCCCGCATCCGCGGCGCGGTCGGCCTGGCCATGGTCGTTCTGGGCGTAGGTCTGCTGCTTTCGCTGAGCGACGCGACGAGCGCCACCGACGACAATCTGCGGACCGCGATGTTCGGGTGCGGCATCCTCGTGACCGGCCTGATCGTGCTGGCCCCGCTGCTCGCCGGTCCGGTGATCCGCCTGATCGGCCGGCTCACCACCCGCTTCGGCGTCGTGGGCGACCTCGCCCGCGAGAACACCCTGCGCGATCCGCGCCGTACCGCCGCCACCGCCGTCGCCCTGATGATCAGTACGGCGCTGGTCTCCGGTCTCGCCGTCATCAACCAGTCCACGAGCGAGGCCCTGGACTCCCAGGCCGCCGCCGGGCTGAGCGCCGACTACGTCATCAGCACCCGCAACACCACCACCGCCATCGACCCCGCCGCCGTCCAGCGGGTCGCCGACGTGCCGGGTGTGCGGACCGCCTCCGCCGTGGCGGACTCCACCCTCTCCGCCGGCCCCCTCGTCAAGACGGTCTCCGGGGTTGACCCGAAGACCGTGGACGACGTGCTGAAGCTCCACTTCCTGAGCGGCTCCGTCAAGGGCCTCGGCCCCGGCAAGCTCGCCGTCTCCCACAGCTTCGCCCGCGACCACCACGTCACCACCGGCGAGCAGATCAAGGTGAGCATCGGCCCCGGCGACCGCGACGAGCCCTACACCGTCGTCGGTGTCTACCAGGACAACCCCACCGCTCAGGACGTCCTGGGCTACCGCGCCGATGTGCAGATCCACGGCTACCTGCGCGACTCCGTGCAGCGCATCCTGGTCCGCACCACCGACGGCACGGTCTCCCACGACCTGGAGAAGCGCCTGCGCGCCGCCGTGAGCGACAGCCCGCTGCTGAAGGTCCAAAACCGCGCCCAGCTCGTCCAGGAGCAGGCCGGCGTCGCCGGGGACCTGATGACCCTGATGTTCGGACTGCTCGCCATCGGCGTACTGATCTCCGCGCTCGGCATGGTCAACACCCTTGCCATGTCGGTCTCGGAGCGCACCCGCGAGATCGGCGTCCTGCGCGCCATCGGCATGGACCGCTCCGGCATCCGCGCCATGATCCGCCTGGAGGCCGTCTGCGTCGCCGCCTTCGGCACCCTGCTCGGAATGGCCGGCGGACTCTTCGGGGCGTGGAAGGTCAGCGGACTGGCCAACGGCGCGATCCCGCAGTACTCCTTCTCCCTCCCCTGGGGCACCCTCGCCCTCGTGGTCCTGCTCTCCCTCGCCGTCGGCGCGGTCGCCGCCGCCCTGCCCGCCCGACGGGCCGCCGCACTCAGCCCGCTGGAAGCAGTCGCGCAGGCGTAGGGAAGCGGTGGCCTGCACCCCGCCGTCCCCGGCCCGCGAGCGCCCGGATTCACCTCCGGGCGCCACGGCGTCGAGGGCGGCGGCGCAGGGGTTGCCGGGTACGGTCAGGCGGCCCGCTCAGGGGCGGCGTCCGGCGTCGCAGGAGGCTGCGGGGCGTGCACGAGCGTGGCCCAGGTGCACACGCCCGCGGCAGGTGGCTGCGCTGCGGCGAATCCCCACCCGCCGCGATGACTCTCCGACAGTTCACGAACCGCCGTGAGCGAGACCTTTCGCCTCTCGACGCACTGACCGGCGAGCCGCGGGTGGAAGTGCGGGGCATGCGTGTCGTGCGCCATCGCCTGAAGGACGCCGTCGGTTCGGCGGAGTACGAGATGCACCATCTCCCCCGCCCCGGTGAAACGGCAGGCGTGGAGGGTGAGTTCGTGAACGAGCGCCAGCGTCGGCTCGATCAGCTCGTCCTCGACTCCGTGCACGTCGAGAATGGTCTCCGCCGCTTCCTGCGCGACCACCGGAGTTGCGGCGGCCGAGGGAAGCGTCAGCCCGTAGACGAAACGAGCGGCGGACGGCTCCCCGAGGTCCGGCGGCGGTGGCGGGCACTGGGTCACGCCCGATGCGGCCTGGAGGGCGAACGGTGCGCCGAGAACATGGACGGGGAGGCCGGACCGCGCCCCGCCTCCGACCAGTTCACGGCCCCAGCCGCCCACAGCTTCACGGCAGGCGGCCAGGGTGGGGCTGAGGGCAGGGGTGGGCACGCTTTCGGACATGACGACTCCGCTCGGTGGTGTCGGCGTGGGGACGTGACACGTCGATCGCGACGCGGCGTGGCTTGTCGGGCAGGCTCGCGCGATGCCCTTCTCGTTCGCCTTGCGTGAGCGTCGCGTGACTTACGGTAGGACATACGTGGTGGCATTTACCACCTCGTTGAAGAAATTTGCCCCTCACCGTCTGGCCGGTCGCACCCCCAGGCGTGTCGGCCGCGCACCAACCCAGGAGAATCACCGCATGCCGCCAAGGAGTGTCCCCAGCGAACGCCAGAAACGTCTCGGTGCCGAACTGCGCAGGATGAGGAATGACGCGGGCGAGACCACCGAGTTCGCGGCCCGGCTGCTCGGACTGGACAGAGCGAAGATCTCGAACATCGAGTCCGGCGTCCGCGCCATCACACCGGAGCGGGTTCGCACGCTCGCGACGAACTACGGCTGCAACGATGAGCGATACGTCGAAGCCGTCGTCTCCATGGCCGAACCGCGACCAAAAGACTGGTGGGAGACGTACCGAGGGCAGTTGCCTGCGGGACTGCTCGACATCATCGAACTGGAGTGGCACGCCGCTTCGGTGCGGGCCGGGGCGTTCCTTCATGCCCCCGGCCTGCTTCAGACGGACGGGTACGTCAGGGCCGTGGGCAAAGCCGCTCTGCCACCGCTCTCGGACCATGAGATCGAACTCCGAGTCGCGCTGCGCCTGCAACGGCAGCAGCTGCTCCACCAGTCCGAGCCCATCTCCTACACCGCTTACATCCATGAGGCGGCACTACGGATCGAGTTCGGCGGAATGAAGGTCATGCGGGCCCAGTTGAACCATCTGTGTGAGATGAGCGAACTGAGCCATGTGGAGGTAAGAGTCGTGCCGTTCTCCTCCGGGGCGTTCCCCGGAGCGGGGCAGGCACTCGTCTACGCCGCAGGGATCGTGCCCCAGCTCGACACAGTGCAGCTCGACTCCGCTCATGGGCCGGGGTTCACCCACGCTCCGGCCCAACTCGACAAGTACCGTGCACAACTGGACTGGATGGAAGCCACATCCTTCAGCTCCGGCAAGTCCCGGGACTTCATACTCGCCCTCGCCAAAGCCTGATGGGAGACATCACCGTGCCCGACATCGTTTGGGAAGAACCCTTCTGCGCGGAGAGCTCCAACTGCTTCCGCATCGGCACCGACGCCGACGGCAACGCGTACATAGCGGTCGCAGGGCAGGAGCAGACCTACCTCACGGACACGCACGAAGCCCTGCGCACGCTCATCCGGGACATCAAGGCGGGCAAGGCCGACCACCTGCTGTAGCCGTCCGGGCCGGGACCCGGCAACGGGCCCGGGCCCGTCATCCGACGGACCCGGGCCCGTTGCCCGGATATCGATACTCAGCGGCGCATCACACCCGGTCCGCCGCGATCAGGACGTACTGGAACGAGCCGTCCTCGTACGAGTTGATGAAGGCGTCCTCGATGCCGGTGACGAGGGACGAGGTGGCGCGCAGTTTCCAGTAGGGGAGGGTGGCGGGGGTCAGGTCGATGACGGCCTGGGGGACGAGGCGGTTGTCGGCCATGGCGCGGAGGTATTCGCGGCGGGAGTGGATGTTGCACTCGAAGTGCGCGTTGATCTGGGAGACCCACTTCGAGGGCTGGCCGTAACGCGGGTTCCAGCAGCCGGTGATCGTGACGTAACGGCCGCCGACGCCGAGGATGCGGGAGTGCTCGGCGAAGAGGTCGTGCAGGTCGACGTACATGCTCGACTCGTTGTTCCAGGAGGCGGCGGCCTGCCCGGTCTCGAAGGGGGTGGCGAGCATGTTGCAGACGCGGGCGCGGACGTGGTCCTCGATACCGAGTTCACGGGCACGGTGGTTGGCGAAGTCGGCCTGCTTGGCGGAGAGGGTGACGCCCTCGACCCGGCAGCCGAACCGCTGGTGGGCCATGACCATGGAGCCGCCGCGGCCGCATCCGGCGTCCACGAGGGTGTCGCCGTTCTTGATCGCGCCGAGGTTGTGCAGGAGGACATCGGACTGCGCGGACTCCAGGCGGTGGAGTTCGGCGATCAGCTTCTTCTCGTAGGCACTGTCGGCGGTGTCACCGAGGGCGGCGTGGTCGACGTCGCCGATGCCGTAGTGGTGGTGGTAGAGCCCGTCGACGTCGCCGAGGCGCAGGTTCACGGGCCTGGCCTCCTGGTCCCAGTAGCGGGCGATGTCTCCCTGGTAGGGCGAGGCCGCGCCGGGGATGAACACAGAGGTGCCGGTGGAGAGCTCGGTGCTGGTCACAGAAAAATCCAATTCTTACCAGAAGTCGGGCAGGCTGTATCGGTAGGTGTTGGTCCGGTGCCAGTAGTGGTTGCCGTCGACCCATACGGCGACCCCGCGCAGGAAACGGACCACGGTCGGTACGGGGCAGGCGGCGGCCAGGGCTGCGGCTTCGGCTTCGAAGGCGTGCATGAGGTCGTTGTGGACCTCGACCGCCTTCAGATAGGCGTCCCGGTCGGAGACGCCCTCGCGTTCGGCGATCACCACGGGCAGATTGAGGTGGCGGCCGGGGCTGTTGAGTTCCTTGGTGTACGAGTAGAGGTCGTTGACGATCGTGGTGGCGTTCCCGGCGAGCGCGATGACCCGTTGCATGGCGGGCAGGGCATGCAGATCGGCCGGGAGTTCGTAGCCGCCGACGGTGTCGGTGATGGTGGGGCAGGGGCGGAAGTTGTTGAACTGGCGCATCGCCAGGTACTCCCACACCTCCGGGACGTGGTCCTCCTGGCCCCACGCGGCCTCGGCGAGGTAGCCCAGGTGCAGGCGGGTCATGTCGTGCCGGTACCGGTCGGTCTGGGAGGCGGTGGACTGGCGGACGAAGTACTCCATGGCGGAGCGGTAGGCGCGCCGGGGGGCGTCCGACTGGAGCGAGGCGACCCACGCCGGTTCGTACTCGCCGGTGGTGTGCAGCGGGTCGAGGGCGGTGTGGGCGAGCAGCAGGCGGCTGCCGAGGCCGATGGGTGAGCCGCCGTGGTCCTCGCAGTAGCAGTCGTCGACGGCGTTCTCGGCGACCATCAGCCGGGTGGCGATCATCAGGTGGTCGAGGGTGGGCGCGTCCGGGTGGCAGGCGACCATGTAGCGGCCGACGGAGAACCCGTCGAACTGGTCCTCCCACTCCGGCGGGAACGCCTGGACCTCGTCGGTCGCCCACCGCTTGATCCGCGCACCGATCTCCTCGACGCGCGCCGGGTCGGGCTCCGGCACCGGGTGGTGGTAAAGGCCCGGGATCGGCGACCCCGGGGCGGGCGGCCCCGAGGCGGCAGGGGGCTCCGGTGCCTCCGCCGCCTCGCGGCGGCGCGGGTACAGGCTCGCGGTGCCCAGGCCGCTGGGGCCGCGCAGGATCCGTTCGATGGCGGGCCGGTCCACCGCGGCGGCGCCCTCCCGCGCGGGGCCGGTGACCTGCGCGCCGCCGGGCGTGGGCGCGTCCGTGGGGACGGTCCGTGCGAACGAGGGCGGGCCGGGCAGCGCGGGCCGGGCGCCCGCTTCGGGGCGGGGTACGGCGCGGGCCGCAGCGGCGGAGAGGCCCGGCTGCAGAGGGGAAGGCCCGGGATCGGACATCCGTAGCTCCTTGGTGAGGTGAGGTGGGCTGCCCCGGATCCCGTGCGTGCTCGCCCGGGGCGGGGAGGTCCGGGCCGTCGTGGCCGAAGTGGCCGCCGTCCGCGACGTCCGCCGTCCGCCCGCAGGACCGGACCGGACGCGGCGGCGTCGCGGGCCCGTCCTCGGGCGGCTTCGCGGGCCCGCCCTGTGGCGGATGCGCGGGCCCGTCCTCACGGGGCCTGGGGGTGTCTTTTCGGTCTTCGTGGATCAGGCCGTGGCGTCCGGTGCCGTGCCTCGCAAGGCGGAGTCCCGCCCTCGGACCGGGTGTCCGTGGGCGGGGCGACAACGCGGCGAGGTGCGGTGCCAGGCGTCACGGCCCCGCGGAGACCGGGAAACCGCCCCCTAAGGGCTGTCCCGTAATCCTTGGTGGATCAGCGCGCGGCGTCAGATGCGGTGCATCGCAAGGCGGAGGGACGTCCGGATACTGGGTGTATCCGGACGTTCCGACAACGCGGCGAGGTGCCGTAGCTGTCGTCGCGCGCCCGCCAAGGATTACGGGACAGCCCTTAGCTGCGCCGGTGCGCGATCTGCACGTTCTCCAGCACGCCGAGCGCGTCGGGCACCAGGATCGCGGCGGAGTAGTAGGTGGAGACCAGGTAGGAGATGATCGCCTGCTCGCTGATGCCCATGAACCGCACGGACAGGCCCGGCTCGTACTCCTCCGGCAGGCCGGTCTGGTGCAGGCCGATGACGCCCTGGTTCTCCTCGCCGGTGCGCATGGCGAGGATGGAGCTGGTGTTCTCCTTGGAGATGGGGATCTTGCTGCACGGCAGGATCGGGACGCCGCGCCAGGCCGGGACGGACTGGCCGCCGAGGTCGACGTGGTCCGGGTAGAGGCCGCGGGCGTTGAACTCCCGCCCGATTGCGGCGATCGCCTTGGGGTGGGCGAAGAGGAACTTCGTGCCGCGGCGGCGGGAGAGCAGGTCGTCGAGGTCGTCCGGGGTGGGCAGGCCGGAGTGGCTCTGGATCCGCTGCTTGAAGGCGGCGTTGGGGAGCAGACCGAACTCGCGGTTGTTGATCAGCTCGTGCTCCTGGCGCTCGCGCAGCGCCTCGATGGTGAGCCGGAGCTGTTCCTCGGTCTGGTTCATCGGGCCGTTGTAGAGGTCGGCGACCCGGGTGTGGACCCGCAGGACCGTCTGCGCGACGGAGAGTTCGTACTCGCGGGGGTGGAGTTCGTAGTCGACGAACGTACCGGGGAGTTCGGGCTCACCGGTGTGGCCCGCCAACATCGCGATCTCGGCCTCGCCGTGACGGTTCTGCCGCTGGTGGGGCAGGGAGCGGACCTTCTCGACGTGGGCCTGGAGCTGCGGCGCCGTGGCCATCACCGCGTCGAAGTCGGCGCGGGAGAGGGTGAGGAGGGTACCGGCGGTCTCCGCGGTGGCCGTGGAGTCCCAGATGGCGTCACCGTCCAGGAGGGCCTGCTCACCGAAGTGGCCGCCGTCGGCGACGATGTTGACGGGGACGTCGCTGCCGTACTTGCCCTCGGCGGTCTGGCTGATCCGGCCGTGGGCGACGAGGTGGATGCGTTCGGCGGGTGTGCCGCGCTCGACCAGCACCTCTCCGGCGCGGAAGTCGCGCTGGACGCAGCGGTCGGCGATGGCCTTCAGCGCCTCGACGTCGTCGAAGCCGCGCAGCAGGGCGAGTTCGCCCAGTTCGCGAGGGACCACCCGGACGTCGGCGCCGTCCTGGACGAACTCGATGCACCCGTCGCCGACGGTGTAGGTCAGTCGGCGGTTCACCCGGTAGGCGCCGCCCTTCGCCTCGACCCAGGGCAGCATCCGCAGCAGCCAGCGGGAGGTGATCTCCTGCATCTGCGGCGCGGACTTGGTCGTGGTGGCGAGATTGCGGGCAGCCGCGGTGCTCAGGCTGGTCTGCGGGGAGGTGGCCGGCGGGGCTTCCGGGCCGGTCTCAACGGTCATCTGAGGAGCTCTCCTTCGCAAGGGGTGATCGGCGTACGCGGGCCAACCAAGGAAAGGTGGAAAGAGGGTGGGGGGAGCGGAGAAAATGCGGTAAGCGGACGGTTTTCAGAACTCCGTCCGACTCCCGGAGACCAGTAAAGGGGTAAGAAACCCAGCTCACGCAAATAAGAGCACCGGTGTTACCTCGATGCGGTGACGTTAACTGCCATAAGGTTTAGCAAGCGACCCGAATGTTTTCGGACCACCCGATACAGAGCACGTCAGTCATACGGAAAAAGGGCCCACTGCAATCACTCTTCTGCTATTCAAGGAAGATTTTTGACGTGCCGTCAGATTATTCGGCGGGGTGGGGTGGGATGGGATGGGCGCGGGGGCAGCCGTCGCGGCCACCACGCGCCCGTACCCGGTACACCCCCGCCCCGCATTTGACATCCTCCAACACATCGCGAAAAGTAGATATGACGCGTTCGCGGTGGACGCGCCGACCGGAGCGGAAGGAGCGGCGCCATGGACCCCCTGGCGATCCACAAGGCGCTGGCCAACCCGGCGCGGCTGCGGTTCCTCCAGTGGCTGAAGGACCCGGCCACCCACTTCGACGAGGACGCCTACCGGCAGCAGGGCCTCGGGTTCCACATCGGGGTGTGCGTCGGCGACATCCAGGCCCGGTCGGGCCTCTCGCAGTCCGTGGTCTCCAGCTATCTGCAGACCCTGCGGGACGCAGGGCTGCTGGAGTCCGAGCGGATCGGCAAGTGGACGTACTACCGGCGCAACGAGCGCACGATCGAGGCGTTCGCGGCACACGTCCGCGACGCGCTGTGATCCACCGAGAGCGGTCCAGTCCGGCCCGGCGCGGTTCGTAAGCCCTGAGTGCTGAGCGCTGAGTGCTGAGTGCCGAGCGCTGAGTGCCGAGCCTTGAGCATTGAGCATTGAGCGCTGAACCTTTGACGCTGAGTCCTGATCCCTGCCCCTGACGGGCCGGGGCCCCGCACGGGCAAACATATCGAGAAAATACGATACGTAGATGCACTGGATGTGCTGCCGCGATGCACTACGTACAGGAACCCACCCTGAAGGAAAGGATCCGACGATGAGGAGAGAGGCGGTGGCGCTTCCGGCGCTCGCGCTGGGGGTGTTCAGCATCATCACCACGGAGATGGGGATCGTCGGCGTCCTGCCGGAGATCGCGGACAGGCTGGGGGTCAGCGCCTCCGCCGCGGGGCTGCTCGTGGGCTCGTTCGCGCTGGTCGTGGCGGTGTCCGGGCCCTTCATGACGCTGGCGTCGTCGGCGGTCGACCGGCGGGCCGTACTGGCCGTGACCATGGGCGTCTTCGCCGTGTCGAACGCCGTCTACGCGCTCAGCACGGACTTCGGACTGACGCTCGCCTTCCGCGTCATCCCCGCACTGCTGCATCCGGTCTTCTTCTCCGTCGCGCTGGCGACGGCGGTACGGCTCGGGGAGACGGCGGAACCGGCGCGGGCGACGGCGCGGGTCTTCGCGGGCGTCACCGTCGGCTTCGCCTTCGGCGTACCGCTGACGTCCTACCTGGCCGGCCACTTCTCGCTGCCGGCCGCGTTCTGGTTCGGCGCCGCGGTCAACCTGCTCGGGCTGGTGGGCCTCGTACGGTTCCTGCCCGCGATGCCGGTGGGCGAACGGCTGTCGTACGGCGCCCAGTTGGGGGTGCTGCGGCGCGGGCGGACGTGGCTGACACTCGTCTCCGTCGTGCTCGTCTTCGCGGCGCTGTTCTCCGTATACGGCTACTTCGCGGCGTACCTCGGCGGCGTCAGCGGGATGAACGGCTCCTGGATCAGCGCGATGCTGCTGGTGTTCGGCGTGGTGATGATCTTCGGCAACTTCGCCTTCGCCGCGCTGCTGCGGCGCGGGGTGGGCCGCACCGCGCTCGCCTTCCCCGTCCTGTGCCTGGCCGTCTTCGCGGCACTGTTCGCGCTGGGGGCGCGGCTGCCCGCGGTGGTGGCGCTGGTTCCGGTCTGGGCGATGGTGCACTCCGGGGGGCTGATCGTGTGCCAGAGCTGGCTGGGGCGCGATACGCGACAGGCGCCGGAGTTCGGCAACAGCCTCTTCGTGTCGTTCTCCAATCTGGGCATCACGGTGGGCACGACGGTCGGCGGCTGGTCGCTGGCGGCGCTCGGCACCCGCGCGCTCCCTTGGACCGGTATCGCGTTCGCCCTCGCGGCGCTGGTCACCGTGGTGCTGCGGCTGGCATGGGGCGAGCGGACGGGCGCGGCGCCGGAGCGTGGAACGGGGTCCGTCAGGGTCGGCGAGGAGTCGGTGCCCGTGGGCGAGGTAATTCCCTGACACCGCGATCCGCGGCCGGTACCTTCCTTGGCGACGCCCATGAGATGAGGGAAGAGGCCCTGTGTCCGAGCACCAATGGAACGCCGTCGAAGGCTACTTCGCACCCCTGCTCGCCCCACACGACGACGTCCTCGACGCGGCGCTGCGGGCCAGCGACGCCGCCGGACTGCCCGAGATCGCCGTCGCGCCCACCGAGGGCAAGCTGCTCCACCTCCTCGCGCAGACCCAGGGCGCGCGCCGGATCCTTGAACTGGGCACGCTGGGCGGCTACAGCACCATCTGGCTGGGGCGTGCGCTCCCCGCCGACGGGCGGCTGGTCTCCCTGGAGGCGGACGCGACCCACGCCGAGGTGGCGCGCGCCAACCTCGACCGGGCGGGCCTGTCCGGGGTGGCGGAGGTCCGTGTGGGCCCGGCGCTCGACTCGCTGGCCACGCTGGTGGCGGACGGCACCGAGCCGTTCGACCTGGTCTTCATCGACGCGGACAAGCCCAACAACCCGCACTACCTGGAGTGGGCGCTGCGGCTCACCCGCCCCGGGTCCCTGATCATCTGCGACAACGTCGTACGCGGCGGAAAGATCGCCGACGCGGCCAGCGCCGAGCCCGCCGTCCAGGGCACCCGCCGCTGCCTGGAGATGATGGCCGAGCACCCGAGGCTGTCGGCGACCGCGATCCAGACGGTCGGCAGCAAGGGGTACGACGGCTTCGCGCTGGCCCGGGTGACCTCGTAGGGGATCCCGTCAGGGGCGTCCCCGCTGGGGGCGCCCCTGCTGGTCAGGCGGGCCGAGTGGCCTTGAGGGAGTACATGAGCGGGATGCGGGGGCGGTCGGCGGGGAGGCGGTAGAAGCCGTCGTCGCCGCGTTGCAGCGCGCCGAAGCGCTGGAACATCGTCATGTCGTGCTCATGGAGGAATTCGATCCGCAGCCCGGTCGCGGCGACCGCGCTGACCACGTCACCGATCGGATGCTGCCATTCGACGGTGCGGTTGTGGACCGTCGGGGCGCCGAAGTCCGTATACGTACCGGGGGCTTCGTCCACCCATGCGTCACGGCTGAAGTAGTCGTGCGTGATGCGGGAGCCCGTGGAGTCGTCCAGCGCGTCGCACAACGGGTGGAACTCGGCGAGGTAGAGGAAGCCGCCGGGGGCGACGAGGGAGGCGGCCGTCTCGGCCCAACGTTCCACGTCCGGCAGCCAGTTGAGCGCGCCGATGCCGGTGTACACGACGTCGTAGGCGGAATCGGGCACCGCCTCCGCCGCGTCGTACACATCGGCGGCCACGAACGAGGCGCGGTCGGTGCCGTATCCGAGGTCGGCGGCGGTCTCGCGGGCCGCGTCGACCGCCGGTTCGGAGAAGTCCAGGCCGACGACCTGGGACGCGCCGCGGTGCAGCCACGAGAGGGTGTCCTGCCCGAAGTGGCACTGGAGGTGCAGCAGGGAGCGGCCGGTGACGTCGCCTACCTCCGCCGCCTCGAAGCCGCGGATCGTGTCCTGGCTGCGCCGGAACCCTTCGTGGTCGTAATAATCGCTCGCCATGTGGAGGGGGACCCGCTCGTCCCAGCTCGCGCGGTTGGCCTCGCGCCAGTCGTCGGGGCCCGCATGTCTTCGCATGCCGCGAAGTTATCCACAGGCATGGACGGTCGCCAACACGATTTTTGCGACCGGGCGCAGAATGGGGCCATGACTGACGAGACCACTGACAACGGCCCCGGCACCGCCCCGGCCGACCCGCACAATTCCTCGCTGCCGCACTCCCCCGCGGCTACCGCCGACGGCTCCGGCATGCCGGAGTGGGAGCAGCGGTTCCGCGCCCCGCGGGTCTCCCTGCCGAACTGGGCGCAGGACGCCCCGGACCGCTCACTGTTCGTCTCCAACGCGACCGGCACCTTCGAGCTGTACGCATGGGACCGGGCCTCCGGCAGTCAGCGCCAGGCCACGGACCGGCCGAACGGCACCACGGACGGCACGCTGTCGCCGGACGGCGAGTGGATCTGGTGGTTCTCGGACACCGACGGCGACGAATTCGGGGTGTGGATGCGGCAGCCGTTCGGCGGCGGCGCGGACGAGCCGGCCACGCCCGGGCTGGCCCCCTCCTACCCCGCCGGGCTCGCCCTCGGCCGGGACGGCTCCGCTGTCGTCGGCCGCTCCACGGACGAGGAGGGTTCGACGATCCATGTCGTCCGGCCCGGCGAAGAGCCGGTGGAGATCTACCGCCACCAGGAGTCGGCGGGGGTCGGTGACTACTCCCACGACGGTTCGCTGATCGCGATCGAACACACCGAGCACGGCGACGCGATGCACTCGGCGATCCGCGTCGTCCGCCCGGACGGTTCGACCGTCGCCGAGCTGGACGACACCAAGGGCGGTACCGAGGAGCTGGGGCTGTCCGTGATGGGCTTCGCGCCGGTCGACGGCGACACCCGGCTGCTCGTCGGACACCAGCGGCGCGGCCGGTGGGAGCCGATGATCTGGGACCCGCTGACCGGCGTCGAGACCGCCCTCGACATCGACCTCCCCGGTGACGTGGGCGCCGACTGGTACCCGGACGGCTCGGCCCTGCTGATCGAGCACGAATACCAGGCCCGCAGCGAACTGTGGCGCTACGGCCTCGGCGCAGCGGCCGCCACCGAAGGTGCCACGCCCGCGCTGACGCGGGTGTCCACCCCGGTGGGCACGGTGTCCGGGGCGACGGCCCGGCCCGACGGCGCCGTGGAGTTCCTGTGGTCGTCGGCCGCCCAGCCGCCGGAGGTCCGGTCGACGAGCGGCGCGGTCGTCCTCGACCCGCCCGGGATGAAGGCCCCGGCCTCGGTCGCGGTGACGGACACCTGGGTGGAGGGGCCGGGCGGCCGGATCCACGCCCTGGTCCAGCGGCCCGCGGGCGACGGCCCGTTCCCCACCGTCTTCGACATCCACGGCGGCCCCACCTGGCACGACAGCGATGCGTTCGCCTCCGCGCCCGCCGCCTGGGTGGACCACGGCTTCGCGGTCGTCCGCGTCAACTACCGCGGTTCGACGGGCTACGGACGCGCCTGGACGGACGCGCTCAAGCACCGCGTCGGACTGATCGAGCTGGAGGACATCGCCGCGGTCCGCGAATGGGCCGTCTCCTCGGGCCTGGCCGACCCGGAGCGACTGGTCCTGTCCGGCGGCTCGTGGGGCGGCTACCTCACCCTGCTCGGCCTGGGCACCCAGCCCGACGCCTGGGCCCTCGGCCTCGCCGCCGTCCCGGTCGCCGACTACGTCACGGCGTACCACGACGAGATGGAAGCCCTCAAGGCGATGGACCGCACCCTCCTCGGCGGCACCCCCGAAGAGGTCCCGGAACGCTTCGAGGCGTCCTCCCCGCTCACCTACGTGGACGCGGTACGGGCCCCCGTCTACATCTCCGCGGGCGTCAACGACCCCCGCTGCCCGATCCGCCAGGTGGAGAACTACGTCGAACGCCTGGAACAGCGCGCCCACCCGCACGACGTCTACCGCTACGACGCGGGCCACGGCTCCCTCGTCGTAGAGGAACGCATCAAGCAGGTCCGCCTGGAACTGGACTTCGCGCTGCGGTACCTGAAGGAGGGGGAGAGGGAGGGGGAGAGCTGAGGTGAGGGGAAGCGGCGCGGGCGCCAGGCCGGGCGCCCGCTGCCGGGCCTGGCGCCCACTGCGGGGCTGTCCCTCGGGGGGCGGGGCTCGGAGGCCGGGGGCGGCTGCGGGTGGCGCCGTGCCGTCGTGGGGTTTCGCGCCGTCGCGCCGTCGCGTCGTCGAGCCGTCGCGCCGTCGCGCCGGACGGTGCGGGGCGGTGACGCGGTCGTGCATGCGTGTGCGCGAGGCGGGGTGGGAGGGCGGAGGGGTGGGGGGGGCGGGGGGGGGAGGCCCCCTAGCCAGCCGAAACGCTCTCCCGCTCCCCCTCCCCCACCCCAATCCCCAACGCCTCATCCCGGGCCGCCTCCGCCTCTCGCCGGAAGAGCCGGAACCACATGAAGAGGACGAAGCCGGCGAAGACGAACCATTCGCCGGTGTAGCCGAGGTTCTGGAACGCCTTGAGGTCCAGTCCGCTGCCCTCCGCCGCGGCCGGCGGTACGGCCTTCAGGGGCGCGGAGGTGTCGCCGAGCGTGATCCAGGCGTCGTAGACCGGGTACGGCACGATGTTGACCAGCGAGGCGGCGCTGATCATGCCGAGTTGGCCGCTGGGGAGGCCGCCGCCGGACTGCACGCCGCTGGTGCCGACGTTCTCGGACGCCTGGAGGGCGCCGGTGACGGTCACCTCGCCGGACGGCGGTGCGGGCACCTTGGCGGTGTCGGCGGGGTTGTTCGCGTCGCCGGGGAGCCAGCCGCGGACGACCGGGAGCGCCTTGCCACCGTCGGTGCGCAGCGGCGTCAGGACGTAGAAGCCGGGGCGGCTGCTCGCCTTGCGGTCGAGGGTGCGGTCCGGGACGAGCAGTTGGTGCCGGGTGTCGTACGTGCCGCGGGCGCGGGCCTGGCGGCCGGAGGTGACCTGGTCGACGGGGAGGAGGCTGTCGAGGGGCCGGGCGGCGGCCGTCTCGGCTGCCGCGGTCCGGTCCGCCTGCTGCTGGTGCGAGTTGACGCGGTCCTCGAAGCGGCTGAGCTGCCAACTGCCCATGAAGACGCAGAAGGGGATCGCCAGTACGGCGAAGACGTTGATCCCCCACCACCGCGGGGTCAGCAGGAACCGGTACACGCCGTCAACGGTACGGGGCCCGTCCGGCGCCCCCGCACCGCCCCCTCACGAGGCGCCGCCTCCGTACGGGACCGGGGCCGGCGATCCCTACTTCCCGTTCAGCACGCCGGTCCGGTACACGGTCCCGGCGCAGGCATCGGTGAGGGTGGCGTCGGCGGCGGTCGGTTCGCCGGATTCCGGGGTGTGTCTGAGGACGATGCCGCCGGGCGCCGCGCCGCCGCCTCCCGAACCTCCGCCGTTCCCGCCGGTGGTGTCGCCGCCCCGGCCGCCGCCCGTGTCCTCGCCGTTGTCGGCGGCGGGCGGGGCGGCCGACGGGCTGGACGGCGAGGCCGACGGCGACGGCCCGGACCCGCCGCAGCCGCCGGACGCCGGGATCCACGCGAATTTGATCTCGTACGCCTGGCCCGGCTTGAGAACGAGCTGGTCAGGGGCGGTGGCAGGGTCGGGCAGGCCGGTGGCCTCATCGCCGCTGGTGTGGTCGACGACATGGATGCGGGCGGTGTCGGCGGAGCCCTGCGCCTTGACGTCCACGGTGCCGCCGCCGTCGACGGAGCAGGCCGTGGCGGAGGTGTTGACGACGCGGAAGGCGCCGTAGACGCGGCCCTCGGAGTCGGCGGGGGTGACGCTGCCGGTGCCCTTGCCGAGCTGGTCGCGTCCGCAGGCCGGGGAGGTGACGTCCATCGTTTCGTACGGGTCCGGGCTGGTCGCGCCGGTGCCGTGTCCGGGGTGGTGGGTGCCGGGGGGTTCGCCGTGGCCGTCGTGGGGGTGGCCGGGGCCGCCCTCCGCCGCGCCGCCGCCGGAGGGCTGGCGTCCGCGGTGTACGGGGGCGCCGTCCGGGGCGCCGTCGGCGTCACCGGTCTGCCGGTTCCCGGCGGCGTTCGCGGGCCGGTCGCCGGAGGCGTCGTCGAGGTGGGCGACCTGCACCATCGCCGGGATGGAGGTGCCGCCGAGCAGCAGCGCGGCGGCCGCGCCGACGACGGCGTGGCGGCGGCGCCGGCGCCGGGTGGGGACGGCGTGCCGGATCTGGTCCAGGGCGTCCGGTGCTGGTTCCAGGTCGCCGACGGAGGACTGCAGCAGCCGCCGCAGTGCGTCCTCGCCGTCGAAACCGTCGTCGCCGGGCGCCTCGTCCTGCCGTGGGAAGCCGGGGCCATCGGCTCCCCCGGAACCCGCGCCTCCGCCGTTACGGCCCGCGCCACCGGCCCCTGGGACGTCATCCCCGGGCCCGGCACCCCTGGCGGCCCCCTGGGCCCAGCCGGGCGCCCCGTGACTCCCGCCCGCACTTCCGGAATTCACGAAATCTCCGGCACCGTCCGGGCCGCCGGGATCGCCCGCCCCGGAGTGTGCACGGGCCGGGTCGACGGTGTTGCCGTTCATGCCGGTGCCTCCATCGCGACGCGGAGCGCCGCGATACCGCGTGAGCCGTACGCCTTGACCGAGCCGAGCGATATGCCCAGCGTCTCGGCGACCTGCGCCTCGGTCATGTCGGCGAAGTAGCGCAGCACCAGCACCTCGCGCTGGCGGCGCTGGAGTCCGCGCATCGCCCGGATCAGCTCATCGCGTTCCAGCAGGTCGTACGCGCCTTCCTCGGCGCTGGCCATGTCCGGCATCGGCTTGGAGAGCAGCTTGAGGCCGATGATGCGGCGGCGCAGCGCGGAGCGGGAGAGGTTGACGACGGTCTGCCGCAGGTAGGCGAGGGTCTTCTCCGGTTCGCGAACGCGGTTGCGGGCGGAGTGGACGCGGATGAACGCCTCCTGGACGACGTCCTCGCAGGACGCGGTGTCGTCGAGGAGCAGCGCGGCGAGGCCGAGCAGGGAGCGGTAGTGGGCGCGGTAGGTCTCGGTGAGGTGGTCGACGGTGGTGCCGGTGGCCGCCGCGTCATCGGAGTCGCCGCGCTGGTCGGCGTCCCCGCGCTGGGGCGGGAGTTTGCCGGGCCGCGTGGTGGGCCAGGGCGCGATCACCGGCATGCCCCCGGCGCCACGGGCGTGGGGCGGACGCACTGCCGCGCCCGCTGCGCCCGCCGGGGCGATCGTGAATGCGAGAACCTCTGCCACGCCTGTTGGACACGCATCTCCCCGTCAGGGTTGTACGCGCACGCCGCCGTCTCCGGTGATGCGTGATATGCCCTCATTGCGCCCCAGCTCTTCCTCGGTGCCCCAATTGCCCCGATGTGCGCACCGGCCTCAGTTGCGTCGGGGCACCCGTCGGCCCGCCGCGACCGCCCCCGGCACCGTCCGCCCCAGGGGCCCTGACCGCCCACGACGCCCCGCGGGGCAGCACCCAAGACGCACCACTCCCGATCGCCGGTTCCCTGACGGTTCCGCGCCTCGCGGCCTGGTGCGCCGAGACGCCGCCGACCAGGCACGGGACGCCGAAACCACCGACCCGGCCACAGAACCTTCACACGTTTCGCAAGTATGTCGCAGGGGGTCAAGGCCGCGACACCCGATTCCCGGAACACCTCCCCGCCCGGCCACCGACGTCCGAAAGCCGCCCGCCCCGGGCCGCGCCGCCCACCCCGGGCCGCGCCCCGGACCCGGTCAGCAAAGCGGGCGGCCCGCCCCCGCCTCATGCGCGGGGAGCGGACCGCCCGGTCCGTTCCGGTGGGTCAGCGCCCGGAGCCGCCGTAGACCACGGCCTCGTCGCTGTCCGTGTCGAGACCGAAGGCGGTGTGCACGGCGCGCACCGCCTCGTTGACGTCGTCGGCGCGGGTGACGACCGAGATGCGGATCTCGGAGGTCGAGATCAGCTCGATGTTCACCCCGGCGTTCGACAGCGCCTCGAAGAACGTCGCGGTGACGCCCGGGTTGGTCTTCATGCCCGCGCCGACCAGGGAGATCTTGGCGATCTGGTCGTCGTAACGGAGCGAGTCGAAGCCGACCGCCGCGCGGGTCTTCTCCAGGGCGGCGACGGCCTTGCGGCCCTCGGACTTCGGCAGCGTGAAGGAGATGTCCGTCAGTCCGGTCGAGGCGGCCGAGACGTTCTGGACGACCATGTCGATGTTGACCTCGGAGTCCGCGATGGCGCGGAAGATACGCGCGGCCTCACCCGGCTTGTCCGGCACGCCGACGACCGTGACCTTCGCCTCGGAGGTGTCGTGTGCGACGCCCGAGATGATTGCCTGCTCCATCGGCTGGTCCCCTTGTGGTTCGTTGCTGACCCACGTGCCCTTGAGCCCCGAGAACGAGGAGCGGACGTGGATCGGAATGTCGTAACGGCGTGCGTATTCGACGCAGCGGTGCAGCAGCACCTTGGATCCGGAGCTGGCCAGCTCCAGCATGTCCTCGAAGGAGATCCAGTCGATCTTCCGGGCCTTCTTGACGACCCGGGGGTCGGCGGTGAAGACGCCGTCAACGTCGGTGTAGATCTCGCAGACGTCGGCGTTCAGCGCGGCGGCCAACGCGACCGCCGTGGTGTCCGAGCCACCACGACCCAGCGTCGTGATGTCCTTCTTGTCCTGGGATACACCCTGGAATCCGGCGACGATGGCGATGTTGCCCTCGTCGACGGAGGTCTTGATGCGGCCGGGCGTGACATCGATGATCCGTGCCTTGTTGTGCACGGAGTCGGTGATCACACCGGCCTGGCTGCCGGTGAAGGACTGCGCTTCATGACCGAGGTTTTTGATCGCCATCGCCAGCAGCGCCATGGAGATTCGCTCTCCGGCGGTCAGCAGCATGTCGAACTCGCGCCCCGATGGAATCGGGGACACTTCCTGAGCGAGATCGATCAGCTCGTCCGTCGTGTCGCCCATCGCCGAAACCACCACGACAACCTGGTTGCCGTTCTTCTTGGCCTCGACGACTCGCTTGGCAACGCGCTTGATGCCCTCGGCATCCGCAACGGATGAGCCGCCGTACTTCTGCACGACAAGGCCCACGTGCGCTCCTCGCAACTGTCTCTTCGGGAGTTTCCTCCCGGACCCCCGGAAATGGGGGTACTGCGGTCGACTCAGTTTAACGAGCAGGCGGAAACCGCCTCGCCGATACCGCATGGTGAGACACAACTCTCAACCATCGATCATCTTTCGTACGCAGATGATCACCGTGTCTCGCGGCGGCTCCGCGCGGCGCCCCGTCGCGCCCGCTCGGCCAGCACATGCCCGCTCCTGCACGGAGCACACGGGAACGTAAGCCAGGTCACACACCGCCGCGGCCGCACCGCATACGGTTTCCGCCACCTCGGCAGCGCCTCGGGAACCCCTCCGGCACCGCCCCGCCCACCGGCCACGCGCCACCGGTGGCGGCGCGCGCCTGTCCGACGGCGGGGCGCCCCGGATCACGCCCTGTGCAGCCCCAGCGGCCCGGCGATCTCCGCCGCCATGACCTTGCCCGCCTCCTCGGCGAGCCGCTCCTCATCGCCGCCCGCCCCAGTGTCGGTGTCCAGCCCGTTGAGCGCGTCCAGTGGCTGATCGAGGCGTACGTGCGCGACCAGCGACTGGAGCGCGCGCAGCGCCGCCGACGCGGTCGGACCCCAGTTGGTGAGGTAGGAGAACTGCCACCACCACAGCGCCTCGCTGACCCGGCCCGCCCGGTAGTGCGCCAGCCCGTGCCGTAGATCGGTGACGATGTCGGCGAGGTCGTCGGAGATCCGGCAGGCCACCGGCTCGCTGCGCGGCACGTACGGGTCGAAGACCTCGGAGTACACATCGACCGGATCGAGGAGGCGGGCGAACCGCTCGCGCAGCTCGTCGGCGTCCGGCTCCGGGCCGCTGTCCGGTTCGTATCGCTCGGCCGGGACGATGTCCTCGTGGGCGCCGAGACGTCCGCCGGTCAGCAGCAGCTGGGAGATCTCCAGCAGCAGGAACGGCACCGCGCTGTCCGGTTCGTCGCCCTTGGCGACCTCGGTCACCGCGACGATGAAGCTCTCGATCGAGTCGGAGATCGATACGGCGAAGTCGTCGGGATTCTGCGTCGCGTTGTGCAGCGTGGCATCAGACATCAAGAAGTCTCCTCCCTTCGAAGGCCCGCCCGAGCGTGACCTCGTCGGCATACTCCAGGTCGCCCCCGACCGGCAGTCCGCTGGCCAGTCGCGTCACCCTCAGCCCCATGGGCTTGATCATGCGCGCCAGATACGTGGCGGTGGCCTCGCCCTCCAGATTCGGGTCGGTGGCCAGGATCAGCTCGGTGACGGCGCCGTCGGCGAGCCTGGCCAGCAACTCCCGGATCCGCAGATCGTCCGGGCCGACGCCCTCGATCGGGCTGATCGCCCCGCCGAGCACGTGGTACCGGCCGCGGAACTCCCGCGTCCGCTCGATCGCCACGACGTCCTTGGGCTCCTCCACGACGCAGATGACCGCCGAGTCGCGGCGCGGGTCCAGGCAGACCCGGCACTGCTCCTCCTGTGCGACGTTGCCGCACACGCTGCAGAACCGGACCTTCGCCTTGACCTCCATCAGCGCGTTCGCGAGCCGGCGGACATCGGTCGGCTCGGCCTGCAGAACATGGAAGGCGATCCGCTGCGCGCTCTTGGGACCGACGCCGGGCAGCCTGCCCAGCTCGTCGATCAGATCCTGAACCACGCCTTCGTACACGGAACGTCTTCTTTCTCTTCTGCCCTGCTCAGTACGCTAGTTGGCCACCGCCGGAAAAGGGAGACCGCGATCAGGCCCCGGGCCTCAGAAGGGCAGGCCGGGGATTCCGCCGCCGCCCAGGCCCTGCGCCAGCGGGCCGAGCTTCTGCTGCTGGAGCTGCTGGGCGCTGGCGTTCGCGTCCCGGACGGCCGCGAGCACCAGGTCGGCGATGGTCTCGGCCGTCTCCTCCGCGGAGTCGACGTCGACCGCCTTCGGGTCGATGACCAGGCTCTTCAGCTCGCCGGAGCCGGTCACCGTCGCCTTGACGAGGCCGCCGCCCGCCGACCCGTCGACGGGCGTCTCCGCCAGCTCCTGCTGGGCGGCCGCAAGGTCCTGCTGCATCTTCTGGGCCTGCTGAAGCAGCTGCTGCATATTGGGCTGACCACCGGGGATCACGACGTGACTCCTGCCATACGACAACGATTGGTGCGGTAGCCCGAGCCTACGTGCTTCCCGGGACCCGCGCCTTACGCCGTACGGACGAGCCGCCACACATACGCCCGGCCTGCTCCGCCTTTCCCATCCTGCCCCTTTGGGGTGAACGGAGCGGGGCCGCCCCGCGGCGCAGCAAAGCGTTGGGGGCCCCGGCGACATCACTCGTTACTCGTTGTTGAACTCCTCCACCACCGTCGCGCCCAGCTCCCGGACGATGAGGTCGTGGCCGCTCAGGGCGGAGTCGACGAGATCCGGGTCGTCCTCCTCCGGCATGTCGTACTCGACGGACATCGGCGGCGGCTCGGGGGACACCTCGGGCTCCGGGGTGCGGCCGCCCGGCCCGCCGGACGACGGCGATGACACGGCCTCCCGCGCCATCCGGGCGCCCTGGCTGCCGCCGGAGGCGCCACCCCCGGCCGCCGGGCCGCCCTGCGACGGCGCGGGCGACGCCGGAGCGGACTGCGCCGGGCCGCCGTAGCCACCGCCCTGACCTGCGCCGTAACCGCCGCCTTGGCCACCGAAGCCGCCTCCGCCGCTGCCGCCGCGGGCGCCACCGGCCGGCGGATTGGCGCCGCCCGACGGGTCGACGATGGCCTCCACCCGCCACTGCACCTGGAACGTCTCGGCAAGCACGTCCTTGAGGACGTCCTCGCTGCCGCCGTTGGCGAAGCTGTCGCGCGCCCCGGCGTTGGGGAAGCCGATCTGGAGCGTGGTGCCGTCGAAGCCGGAGACCTGGGCGTTCTGGCTCAGCAGGATCCACGTGAAACGTCGGCGGCCCTTGACCGCGTCCAGGATCTGCGGCCACATCTGCCGCACCTGCGCCGCACCCACACCCTGCCCGCCCCCGGCCGGGGCCTGCGGTGCGGGCGCCTGCGCCGCGGCGGGCTGCTGCGGCGCCGCTGCGGGCGCCGGGGCGGACGGACGTGCCCCCTGCCCTGGAGCCGCGGCCGACGGCCAGCCCCCGGGCCGCCGCCCGGCCTCGCCCTGACCTGCGCCACCGCCACCGGGCCAGGCACCGGGCCGCGCGGGACCGCCCTCGCCGGTCGCGGCGGGCGCCGCGGGCCCCGCTTCCGGCGCACCGGCCGCCGGGCCGCCGCCCGCGCCCGCACCGCCGGGCCAGGCACCGGCGGGCCGCGCCTGCTCCCCGGCCCGCTCGGCCGCATGCGATCCGCTCCGCGGCGCCGCGCCCTCCGCCGGTACGGCGGCCGGGGCCGCGGGCGCCGCCACGGGCTGAGCCGCCGGAGCCTGAGCCACCGGAGCCTGGGCCACCGCAGGCTGGGCCGCCGCGGGACCGGCCGGACTGCCGCCGGTCGCCCCGCGCACCGCCGCCCGCGCCGCCGCCGGGCCCGCGGGACCGGCGGGCGGACCCACCGGGTGGGCCTCCGGTCCGGGCACATATCCGACCGCGGGCCCGCCACCGGCGACCACCGGCGCACCGCCGCCCGCGAACGCGGCCCCGCCGCCCCCGGCGAGCCCGGCCGCGCCGATGCCGCGCTCCAGCCGGTCCAGCCTGCTCTGCACCGACCGCTCGTCGTCGTACGCCGCGGGCAGCAGCACCCGGGCGCAGATCAGCTCCAGCTGCAGGCGCGGCGAGGTGGCGCCGCGCATCTCGGTCAGCCCGGTGTTGACCAGGTCGGCGGCGCGGCTCAGCTCCGCGGCGCCGAAGACGGACGCCTGCGCCGTCATCCGCTCCACGACATCGGCGGGCGCGTCGATCAGCCCCTTCTCCCCCGCATCGGGCACCGCGGCGAGAATGACCAGGTCACGCAGCCGTTCCAGCAGGTCGGCGACGAAACGGCGTGGGTCGTTGCCGCCCTCGATCACCCGGTCGACGACCTCGAAGGCCGCGGCGCCGTCCCCGGCCGCGAACGCCTCCACGCTCGCGTCCAGCAGCGACCCGTCCGTGTACCCCAGCAGCGCCGTCGCCATGGCATACGTCACACCGTCGTCACCGGCACCGGCGAGCAGCTGGTCCATGACGGACATCGAGTCACGCACCGAACCGGCACCGGCGCGCACCACCAGCGGCAGCACGCCGTCCTCGACGGTCGCGGACTCCCGCTCGCACACCTCGGAGAGGTAGTCCCGCAGCGTCCCGGGCGGCACCAGACGGAAGGGGTAGTGGTGGGTACGTGAGCGGATCGTCCCGATGACCTTCTCGGGCTCCGTCGTCGCGAAGATGAACTTCAGATGCTCCGGCGGTTCCTCGACCACCTTCAGCAGGGCGTTGAACCCCGCCGAGGTGACCATGTGCGCCTCGTCGATGATGTAGATCTTGTACCGGCTGGAGGCGGGCCCGAAGAACGCCTTCTCCCGCAGGTCACGGGCGTCGTCCACGCCACCGTGCGAGGCGGCGTCGATCTCGATCACATCGATCGAGCCCCTGCCGTTCCGCGCCAGGTCCACACAGGACTGGCAGGTGCCGCACGGCGTCGGGGTGGGACCTTCCTCACAGTTCAGACAGCGCGCCAGGATGCGCGCACTGGTCGTCTTGCCGCAGCCGCGCGGGCCGCTGAACAGATACGCGTGGTTGACGCGGTTGTTCCGCAGGGCCTGCTGCAGGGGATCGGTCACGTGCTCTTGCCCGATGACCTCGGCGAAGGTCTCGGGTCGGTAGCGGCGGTACAGCGCGAGGGACGACACGCATACGACGATATCGGCCCCCACTGACAATCGAGCCGCCCGCAAACGCAAACGCCCCTCACGCACCCGCCAGAGCCGACCTACCCTTGCTGCCTTCCGGCCCTGGGGGAGTTCAGTCAGATAGCGCCACGTGAGGGGCTGTGCACCACAGTAGCCGATCCCCCACCCCGAACACGACCCGCCCCCACCTGCGACTCCCCACCCTCCGGATCATGGTCGCGAGCACCCCACGGCGTCTTGTATTGTTTGCGGCGGAGGATTCGCCTAGTGGCCTAGGGCGCACGCTTGGAAAGCGTGTTGGGGGCAACCCCTCACGAGTTCGAATCTCGTATCCTCCGCCAGTGCCTCACCGGGCACTAACGTTGAAGGGCCCCACCGCTTGCGGTGGGGCCCTTCAACGTTAGTGGTCTCGACGAGTCGGAGCGCCCGGCGTCAGGTCGGGCGCTCCGGTCGTTTTCCCCACATGCACTCGGTGTGGTTCAGCGGCACAGGGCGGTGTCCACGGTGCGTTCGAGATTCCTCCGGCCCGCCTCGTCGGTGAGCTGCCGGGTGACCGCGACGTGGGCGGCGCGGCCGTCGTCGGTGGCGCCGCCCCGGGTCTCGTACCCCGGGAAGCTGCCGCCGTGGCCCCAGGAGAGGCCGCCGCACGGCAGTGGCCTGCTGACGAGTCCGAGTCCGTAGCGGGCGCCGGGGCCGAAGGTCCCTTCGGCGGGGACGGTGGAGCGCATCTGGGCGAGCTGGGCCGGGGGCAGGAGGCGGCCGGCCAGGAGTGCGGTGAAGAAGCGGTTGAGGTCGGAGTTGGTGGAGATCATCTGGCCTGCCGCCCAGCCCCAGGAGGGGTCGATCTCCGTGATGTCGCGCAGCGGCGCGTTCGCCGATTCCTGGTAGTAGCCATGGGGGTGGGGCTCCCGGATGCGTGCGTCACCGGGGGCGGGGAAGGAGGTGTGGCGCAGCCCGATGCGCTTGATGACGCGCCGGTCGATCTCCTCGGCCAGGGGGCGGCCGGTGACCTTCTGGACGATCAGGCCGGCGAGCACGTAGTTGGTGTTGCTGTACTTCCACCTCGTCCCGGGGGCGAAGTCGGCCGGGTACCGGAGGGCTGTGGCGAGCAGTTCGCGGGGGGTGTAGTAGCGGACGTCGTCCCCGAGGTGGTCGCTGTAGTTGGGGAGTCCGCTGGTCTGCTGGAGGAGCTGGCGGACGGTGATGTGGCGCCCGTCGATCCCCTTGCCGCGGACGAGTCCGGGCAGGTAGCTGTCGACGGTGGCGTCCAGGTCCGCCCTCCGCTCCGCGACGAGCTGGAGGACGACGACCGCGACGAAGGTCTTGGTGTTGCTGCCGATCCGCACCTGCCCGTCGACGGGTACCGGGGCGCCGGTGGTCAGGTCGCCGACTCCCGCGGTGTAGGTGCGGGTGCGGCCGTCGCGGTCCTCGACGCTCGCCAGCGCGGCGGGCACTCCGCCGTCGCGCACCAGCGTGTTCAGGCTCTGCCGGACGGCGTCCGGCCTGGCGGCGGAGGCGGCGGGCGGGGCGAGGGCGCCCAGTGTCATGACGCCGATGGCGGCGGCGGTCGCGGCGGCCAGGGCCTGGCGCCGGGTGCCGTGGCTCCGGCCCGGCGAGCGGAGCCCTTGCGGTGTCTGCCCACGCATGGGCCGCCTCCTGAGGAATCGTTGGATCGTGGTGCGGGTTGCCCGGTTGCCGGGTGCGTGGGTCATCCGCACAGGGCCTTGTCCACGGCGTCCTTCATGTGCTGCACGGCCGCCTCGTCCGTCGGGATGCTGGTGACCGCGACGTTGGCGGCGCGGCCGTCGTCGGTGACCCCGCCCCGGGTCTCGTACCCCGCGATGTCGCCGCCGTGGCCCCAGTAGACGCCGCCGCACGACAGCGGCCTGCTCGTGAGCCCCAGTCCGTAGCGGAGGCCGGAGGTCCCGGCGGGGACGGTCGTGCGCATCTCGGCGAGCTGGGCCGCCGGGAGGAGGCGGCCGGCGAGGAGCGCGGTGAAGAAGCGGTTGAGGTCGGAGTTGGTGGAGATCAACTGGCCTGCGGCCCAGCCTGCGGAGGGGTCCAGCTCCGTGAAGTCGCGCAGTGGTCCGTCCGCCGGGTTGCGGTGGTAGCCGTGGGGGTGCGGCCCCCGGATGGTCATGTCGCCGGGGGTGGGGAAGGAGGTGTGGCGCAGCCCGATGCGCTTGATGATGCGCCGGTCGATCTCCTCGGCCAGGGGGCGGCCGGTGACCTTCTGGACGATCAGGCCGGCCAGGACGTAGTTGGTGTTGCTGTACCCCCACTTCTTCCCCGGGGCCGCGTCGGCCTTGTACCGGAGGGCGATGTCGAGCAGTTCGCGGGGCTCGAAGTACCGGTGCTTGATCTCGTCGTCGTCGAGGTGGATGCCGTACTCGGGGAGTCCGCTGGTGTGCTGGAGGAGCTGGCGGACGGTGATGTGACGCCCGTCGATCCCCTTGCCGCGGACGAGTCCGGGCAGGTAGCTGTCGACGGTGGCGTCGAGGCCGATCTTCCCCTCGCCGACCAGCTGCAGCACCACGACCGCGGTGAACGCCTTGGTGTTGCTGCCGATCCGTATCCGGCCGTCTCTGGGCACCTTCGAGCCGGTGGTCAGGTCGCCGGCTCCCGCGGTGTAGGTGCGGGTGCGGCCGTCGCGGTCCTCGACGCTCGCCAGCGCGGCGGGCATCCCGCCGTCGCGCACCAGCGTGTTCAGGGCCTGCTGGACGCCGTCCGGCTTGGCGGAGGCAGCGGAATCGGAGGCGGAGGCGACGGCCGGGACGAGGGCGCCCAGCGTCACGATGCCGAGGGCCGCCGCGACCGCGGCCGGTACGGCTCGTCGCCGCCTGCCGCCCTGCCGCCGGGACGAGGAACGAAGGACCTGCCGGGTCTGAGCACGCATCAGTCAACTCCTGGGGATCGTGTGGTCAGGGCACGATCCTGGTTTCCGGGACCCTGCGGGCACATCGCGGAAAGGCGGGAGATCTCGCTCCCCCGATCGGGGGAGGCTGCCGGTGGGCCGACCGGTGATACTGGCGCCCATGATCAGGGGAATTGGGCCGCTGCTGCGCGGCTCCACATATGCGGGTGCGCTGTTCGCCTACTGCGGCGCGCTGGCGAGCCTTCCGCTGCTGCCTGTCGCCCTGTTGCCGGCGCTGTCGTGGCGGTCCGCACCCGAGAGCGTGCAGATCGTCCTGGTCCTGCTGGTGTGGGCGGTGCTGGTCGGCGTGGCCGGGCTGGCGCGCCCCGTACGGCGGGCGCTGGTCGTGTCCGCCCGCCGGCTGCTGCGGGTGCCGCTGCCGAATCCGGTGGCCGGTCGCCGGACTTCCGGTTCACCCGGCCTCGACCGCTGGCGGACCCCGCTCTGGCTGGTGCTGCACGTGGCCGTCGGGTGGACGGGGGCGCTGGCGAGCGGGGTGCTGTTCGTCATGGGCCTCTCCCTGCCGGGGAACTGGCTCGGCGGCGAGGCGCGGGCGAGTCTGTTCGGCACGTCGGTCCGGGTGTCGGGCGGGTGGAGCTGGGTGGTGGCAGCCGTGTGCCTGCTGCTGGCGGTGGCCGTCTGCGTCGTGGTGACGAAGACCCTGCGGTGGTCGGCGCCGCGGCTGCTGGGACCATCGGCGGCCGAACGGCTCGCGCTGGCCGCCGAGCGGGAACTGCTGCTGGCCGAACGCAACCGGGTGGCCCACGAGTTGCACGACTCGATCGGGCACACCCTGACGGCGGCCACCATCCAGGCGGCGGTGGCGGGCGAGGTGCTCTCGGCCGACCCGGCGGCGGCGCGGGCCGCCATGCGCAGCATCGAGGAGTCGACGCGGGCCGCGCTGGAGGACCTGGACTACGTACTCGGAGTGCTGCGGGAGGAACAGTCGGGGACGGCGCCGGCCCGGACCCTGGCCGACCTCCCCGAGCTGCTGGACCGCCTGCGGCACGCGGGGGCGGTGGTCGAGCCGGAGCTGTCGGGCGAGCCGGCGCAGGTGCAGGGGACTCTCTCCCGGGCGGCGTACCGGATCCTCCAGGAGGGGCTGACGAACGCGCTGCGCCACGGGGCGGGCGGCCCGATCACCCTCAAGGTGGCGGCCGGGCCGGACGGGCTGGAGCTCACGGTGGTCAACCGGACCGGGGCACGGACGGGCCCGGGCGCGGGTGCCTTCCCGACCTCCGGCCACGGTCTGCCCGGACTGGCCGAGCGCGTCCGGCTGTTGCACGGTGAGTTCCAGGCCGGTCCGGACGGGACGCAGCACTGGCGGCTGACCGTCCGGCTGCCGGTACCGGTGTCGGCGTGAGGGAATCCGACGTGGGCGAAGGCGCGGGCGAAGGCGCGGGCGGCGGCGCGGGCGGAGGCATGGCCCTCCCCGCCGTCACGCACCCCGATGTCACTCTCCTGATCGCGGACGACGACGAGGTGACCCGCAGCGGCCTGCGCATGCTGCTCGCCGCGCAGCCGGGGATCACGGTGGTCGGCGAGGCCGCCGACGGGATCGAGGCGGTCGAACGGGCGCGGAGCCTGCGGCCGGACGTGGTCCTGATGGACGTGCGGATGCCGCGTCGCAACGGGATCGACGCCACCCGCCAGCTGCTGGCCGAAGCGGCCGCCCCGCCGAAGGTCGTGGTGATCACCACCTTCGAGAACGACGGCTACGTCACCGCCGCCCTCAGCGCGGGCGCCAGCGGCTTCGTCCTCAAGCGCCTCCCGGTCCGTCAGATCGCCGAGGCGGTCCGGGTGGTCGCGGCGGGCGAAGCGATCCTCTTCCCGGCCGCACTGGGCCGCATGGTCGCCGCCCGCCCGCTGGGCTCCGCCGAGGCCCTGCCGCAGGCCGACCTGACCGGCCGGGAGGAGGAGGTGCTGCGCCTGATGGCCACCGGGCTCTCCAATCCGGAGATCGCGGAGTCCCTCACGGTGAGCCTGGAGACGGTCAAGACCCACGTCGGAAACGTGCTGACCAAGCTCGGCGCGCAGAACCGGACCCATGCGGTGGTGATCGCGTACGAGTCCGGCCTGATGGTCCCGGGCTTCGCCGGCTGACCGGCTTCCGCTCCTCCTACGCCCCCGGAGCGGGAGCGGGGGCCGGGAGCGGGACGGCGGCGCCCCTAGGGAGCTCCGGGCGGGGCGGCGCTCACTCGTGGGAGCTGATCTGACCGCCGGCGGTGAGCACGATGTAGATGCCGTTGGCGTCGAGCCCGGCGGCGTCGTTCTCGTCCGCCTCCACCGTGGCGTTCACCGAACCGTCCTCGCCGAGGATCTCCGCGCGGTAGTGCAGCTCACCGAGCTTCGTGACCTTGGCCTTCCAGCCGCCCTCAAGGGTGAAGGTGCCCGGGCCGGTCTGCTCGCCGCCCATCCAGGAGTGGACCTCGCCGCCCAGCGTGAGCACCACGTACATGCCGTTGAGGTCGGCCCCGGCGTCCGTGTCCTTCGTCTCCAACGTGGCCAGGACGTCACCGTCATTGACGATCTTGGCGCGGTAGTTCTGGTTGCCGAGGTCGTAGATCTCGGCCGTGCTGCCGTCCTCCAGGGTCACGGTGTTGTCCGGGGCTCCCGCCTCGTCGGCGGCGTCGACGGCGGCGTCCGACTTGGTCTCGGCCTTGGCCTCGGAACCGGACTTGGCACCCGAGCCGGACTTGGCGTGGGAGTCCGCCACCCCGGCGGAGGAGCCCGCACCGCCGGACTGCGCGGCGGCCGCGTGGCCCGCGGGCTTCGCGTCGGCGGCGTCCCCACCGGAGCAGGCGGTCAGCGTGAGACCGGCGACGGCGGTCAGGGCCGCGAGAGCGACGCGCAGGGTGCGGCGACGGGCGGTGCGGGCGGTGGTGTGGGTGCTCATTTCGGGGTCCCCCCGGGGGAAGTCGGTGGCGTGATCTCCTCGGTACGACCACCACTCTGCTCGGGGCCGCTAGCGCCGGACTGCCCCGCTGCTAACACCCGGCTAATACGGGGATGACAGCCGTCCGCCGGGGGCCGGACACCGGCGGAACAAGGCCTTGGCCGATCGGGCCGATACCCCGACTGCCTTGCAGGAGAAGGGGGTTCGAGATCCCTAGGGGCCTTCCGGGGCCTCCGTCTGCCGGGTGCTGGCGAAGCGTTGGCGGTAGTGGGTCGGGGTGGTGCCCAGGTGGCGGGCGAAGACGCGGCGGAGGGATTCGTCGGTGCCCAGGCCGCTGTGGCGGGCGGCGGCGGTGACGCTGTGGCCGTCAAGGAGGAGTTGCCGGGCGCGGTCGAGGCGGACGCGTTCGACCCAGCGGGCGGGGGTGGTGCCGAGTTCGGCGCGGAAGCGGCGGGTCAGATGGCGGGGGCTGACGGCCGCGGCGGCGGCCAGCGCCGGGAGGCTGTGGTCGGCGGCCGGGTCGGCGAGGACGGATTCCAGGACCGGACGGAGCAGGTCGCCGCGGGCGGGCGGGGTGTCAAGCGCCGCGGAGAACTGCGACTGGCCGCCGGGCCGGTGCAGGAAGACGACCATTTCCCGGGCGACGTCGCGGGCCACCTCCGCCCCGTGATCGTCCTCCACCAGGGCGAGGGTCAGGTCGATGCCCGCGCTGATGCCCGCCGAGGTGACGTACCGGCCGTCGCGGAGGTGGAGGGCGTCCGGCTCGACGCGTACCCGCGGGTGACGGCGGGCGAGGGTGGCGGCGTGCCGCCAGTGGGTGGTCGCGCGGCGGCCGTCCAGCAGGCCGAGCGCGGCGAGGACGAAGGCGCCGGTGCAGACGGACGCGATGCGTGCCGCCCCGGGGACAAGCGTGCGGACGGCCGCCAGGAGGGCGTCGTCGGGCGGCCGCTCGGCGAGGCGGTCACCGCCGGCGACCAGCACGGTGCCGACGGGCCCGGCCGCGTCCGCCGTGACGGTGCCGGTCAGGGCCGGCCCGGCGGCGGTGGTGACCGGCCCGCCCCCGGGCGAGACGAGCACCAGCTCGTACGGGTACCCGAAGCGGCCCGCCTGGTGCAGTACCTCCGACGGGCCACTGACGTCGAGGAGAGTCACCCCGTCGAAGACGACGAGGGCCACCCGGGACGGCCCGGCCGCGCCTGGGGGTGCCCCGTCGGCGCTCCGGCGGGATGTCCGAATCTGTGGTTCATCCGGCCGTGAGGACATGGCATCAAGGTAGGTCCCCGGGCGAATCTGGGGGAAGCACGGCGGGCGCGGCGGCCGCCGTCGACCGGCCGCCATCGACCGGCCTCCGGCGCGGGGCCCGCGCACCGGGCCCGTCCGTTCCCGTCCGTTCCCGTCCGTTCCCATCCGATCCACCCCCGCCCCATCCCCCCATCCCCCCATCCCATCCCATCCGAGAGGACGTACCCATGAGTGCATCGATCGCAGGAGTGGAGATCCCGGACAGTGCCCTGGCGCGGGAGGCCACCGAGTTGGTGCGGGAGGCGGCGCCGCCGCTGCTCTTCGACCATTCGCGGCGGGTGTTCCTGTGGGGGGCGCTGCGCGGCCGTGAGCTGGACCTCGACTTCGATCCCGAGTTGCTCTACGTCGGGGCGATGTTCCACGACCTGGGGCTGACCGGGTGGTTCCGCCGGACGGATCAGCGGTTCGAGATCGACGGTGCCGACGAGGCCCGCCGGTTCCTGCACGCCCACGGCATCACCGGCGAACCGGCCGACCGCGTCTGGACGGCCATCGCGCTGCACACCACGCCCGAGATCCCGCTCCATATGGCGCCGGAGATCGCGCTGGTCACCCGGGGTGTGGAGCTGGATGTGCTGGGCATCGGCTACCACGCTGTCTCCGACGAGCAGCGGGCCGCGGTGGTCGCGGCGCATCCCCGGCCGGATTTCAAGAACGGCATCCTCGCCGCGTTCACGGAGGGCATCAAGGACCGTCCGGAGACGACGTTCGGCAACGTGAAGGCGGATGTGCTGGCCCATTACGTGCCCGGGTTCGTGCGGGGGGACTTCGTGGAGGTGATCAAGGGCTCCGACTGGCCGGAGTGAGCGCCCGTTCAGCTTCCTCCGTTCAGCTCCCTCCGTTGATCTTCGCCCGCGTCACCGCGCCCGCCGCCACTCCCCATGTGCCGAGGATCTTCTCGTAGGAACCCTCCATGATGAGGCGGTCCAGGGAGGCGCGGACGGCGTCGCGGAGGGCCGGTTTGCTCTTGGCGACGGCGATGCCGCAGGGGCGCGGGGCGATCTGGCGGCCGGTGACGGCGAGGGTGGCGTGGTCGGCGACGGTGCGGACGGCGACGGGGTAGTCGTCGAGGCAGGCGTCGGAGCCGCCCTTGGTGACGTCGGCGTAGACCTCGTCGGCGGTGGCGAACGCGCGGATCTTGGGCTTCTGCGGGCCGAGGCCGGCCAGATGGTCGCGGGCGGCCGTGCCCTGCTGTACGGCGACCACCCTGCCGGTCAGGTCGTCGAGCCCCTTGATCGTCATGCGGTCTGCGCGGCGGACGACGAGGGCGAAGCCGGAGCGGAAGTAGTCGATCAGGTCGACGTCGCGCTGCCGTTCTGCGGTGTCGGTGAGGGCGGAAAGGACCAGGTCGTAGCGGCCCGAGGCGAGGCCGGGGAGGAGGGCGTCGAGGGCGCCGTTCACGATCTTGACGCCGACGCCCAGGTCCCGGCCGAGGGCCTGCGCCAGCGCGATGTCGAGGCCGGCGGGCCTGCCGCCCTGAAGGAACTCCATCGGCGCGTACCTGAGGTCGGATCCGACGGTGAGGCTGCCCCGGGCGCGGATGTCGGCCGGTAGCGCGACGGGCTTGGACCCGCTGGGGGACGGCTTCCGGGCGGGTGGCGTGGCGCCTACGGAGGGGTCGCGACCGCTGTCGTTCGCGTGGGGCCACAGGGTCCAGGCGAGGGCTCCGGCGCCGAGGACGGACAGGCCGGCGAGCGCCCGTCGTCGCGTCGCCCCGGTGCCGGTGCGCTCTCCGGTGGCGGTCTGCTTCCCGGGGGCGGTCTGCTTCCCGGGGGCGGTCTCCTCTGTGCCCGTGGGGTACGGGGGCGGGTGCTGCCCGGGGTCGCCCTGGGGCGGCATGACGGGTGCCGGGCCGTACTGGCCCTGTGGGGGTGTGGCCGTGGAGGGGGAGGGGGCGGATGGGGCGGTGGGTAGTGCGTGGTGGGGGACGGGGGTGCCCGGGGCAGCGCCCGGAGCAGCCGCGGGCGGGGTGGCGGCGCCCGGAGCAGCCGCGGGCGGGGTGGCGGCGCCCGGAGCAGCCGCGGGCGGGGTGGCGGCGCCCGGGGCGAGCGGGCCCGGCGTCCGCTCCGTACCGTCCGGCGAGCGGTCCGTGCCCTCCGGGCCGTCCGGCCTCGGGCCCGTACCGTCCGGAGTCCGGCCCGGGCCGTCCGCACCGCCCGGACCCCGCAGGCCCGCCCCCGGCTTCCTCGGGTCCCGCAACCGCTCGGACAGACCGCGCAGTTGCGCCGTCACCGGTTCCGGAAGCCAGTCCCCGTACGGGCCCGGTGCCCCCACCCGGGCCGCGAGGTCCGCCACCGCGGGCCGCCGCTCCGGCTCCTTCGCCAGGCATGGCGCCGCCAACGCCCGGACCGCATGCGGCAGTTCGTCGAGTCGTGGCTGCTCGTGGACGGTGCGGTACATGAGGATCTGCGGTTCGGCGTTGCCGTACGGGCCGCTGCCGGTTGCCGCGTGGACGAGTACGCCGCCGAGGGCGAAGACGTCGGCGGCGGCGGTGATGTCGCCACCGGAGAGGGTGAGCTGTTCGGGTGCCATGAAGCCCGGGGTGCCGAGGGCGGTGCCGGTGACGGTCAGGGCGGTGTCGGTGGCGGAGTGGGCGATGCCGAAGTCGATGACGCGGGGGCCCTCGGCGGTGAGCAGGATGTTCGACGGTTTGAGGTCCCGGTGGACGAGGCCCTGCGCATGGACCGCGGCGAGCGCCTGGAGCAACCCGGCCGTCAGCGCCCGCACCGTGGGCACCGGCAGCGGCCCGGTGTCGTGCACGGCGTCGCTGAGCGAGACGCCCGGCACGTACTCCGTCGCCATCCAGGGGATCTCGTCGTGCGGCGCCGCGTCGACGACGGGCGCCACGAACGGCCCGCCGACCCGCTGGGCGGCCGCCACCTCACGGGCGAACCGCTTGCGGAACCCACGGTCGTCGGCGAGTTCGGCCCGCGCGGTCTTCACCGCCACCGTCCGCCCGTCCGCCCCGCGCCCCAGATAGACCCGCCCCATCCCGCCGCCCCCGAGCAGCCCGACGATCCGGAACGGCCCGATCTGCTGCGGGTCCCCCTTGCCCAGCGGACGCACCGATTCTCCCTGCCTGTGGCGTCAGTTGCGTAGGCAGTATCGCGGACGGGGCGGGTCGGGGGCGGTGCCGGGGCGCTGACGTCTCAAGGTCCTGGCCAAGGTCCTGGCCCACGCCGGGCGGCGTGCCACGGCATGGGCCGGGACGGACGGGGACGGGCCCCACCGCAGTCGGTGGGGCCCGTCGTGGCTTCCGTCGGCCGTGGCGCCCCTTGGGGGGCACGGGTGTGGGTCATCAGAAGCCTGGGGTGTGAGCGCCGCCATCGAGGGACCGGCGGCTGGCGTCACCCGGCGCCGAACGCGCCACCTTCGGAAGCGGGAGGGGACACGGGCCCCTCCGGGTGGCCCGGTACGGGCGACGCTTCCGCCTCGGGTGAGGCCCACCGACGGGTGGCAAAACGCTGCCGGATCCGTGCCGCGGCGGCGCTCCGGCCGACCTCATCGGTGGAACGGGCGAGGCGTTCCACATAGGCCGCACGCTCCGGGGAACCCTCCGCCAGGCCGAGTTCGTCGAGCAGCCGGACGACGTGCTCGGCCGCCTCGTCGTCCGGGTCCGTCGGGGTGGGGCCCTGACGGGTCGACGGGGCCGGTGTGCCGAACGTGCCATCGACCTGCGTGCCGCCGGGGAAGGGCCGGGTGCCGGTGCGCCCGGACGGCGGGCCCTGTGGTTCCGGGGCGGGTGCCCCGTGGCCCGGGGCGGCCGTCCCGTACGGCACATCGCGCGCGCAGGCCGCGGCGGGGAAAGGCGCGCGGGCGGGACACTCGGCGCCGGGGTGCCGGAACGCTTCGGGGATCTCGGTGTCGTTGGCGGCGGCCGACAGCTGGGCGAGCGGGCCGATCATCCTCACCGCATCCTCGACCCGTTCACCGTGGCGGGCCAGCCACCACACGACGGCGCTGCCGGGGGTCTTGAGCACCTCGTCGCCCAGGTAGGCGCGCCGGTTCCGTTCGAAGTGGCGGTGACGTTCCCAGGCGTCCTCCTCCTTCCGGAGCCGGGACAGCTGCGCCAGCCGGGCGCGGTCGTCCTCGTTCAGGGTCAGGCCTATGTCCTCCGCGAGGACGGTGACCCGGGCCGAGGGGTCGGTGTACCGGCAGCCGAGCTCGCCCCGGAGCCGGAGGCGAACCGCCTCCCAGCGCTCGGGGGCCTCCTGGCCGACGACGACCTGGGCCCGGGACACCACGGTGGACACGGCGAGGTCGGCGAGGCCCGGGTGCGCGGGTTCCGCTTCGCCACGGGTGGGACGCCACCGCACGGTGGCCGAGAACAGGAACGGGTAGTCGGGCCGGGCACTGTCCAGGCGTATGCCCTCCAACCGGCGTTCCCTGAGGGGCCGTTCGGTCGGGAGCGCGGGGCCGGTCGGGAGGAGCGGGGCGGCGCACGGGCCGCTTGTCATGACGGCGGGGTGCCGCGTTCTCTCCCCGGCCCGGAGCCGGTCGACGGCGGCGAGTGACGGGACCAGCGCGGCCAGGTCGTCGGCGATGCGCCGGAGGTCGGCGTCGGCGTTGCGGTGATTGAGCCGCCGGTACTGGAGGTCCGCGAGTCCGGCAAGCGCTTCGGGCAGCTCGGCGCGACGGAGCCGGGCGGTCGGGCCGACCAGCACCGGAATGATCCGCGTGGCCGATCCGGTCGCCTCCAGGAGCTCCCGTCGCGTCCAGTCCCCGGGATCGCCCAGCGCTCTGCGGCCGTCGCCGGTGCGCGCGTCCGCCCAGCGCGGACCGATCACCGCCAGCAGGACGTGACACCGCCGGACGGCCGTGAGCAGCGCCTGCGGGAAATTCTGACCCGCTCCGATGGACTTGCTCGCGCGGAAAATCCGTTCGGTTCCGAAGCGCCGGGACAGCTCGCGTTCGAGCAGGGTGGCGGTGGCCTCCTCGTCGCCGGTGCGGTAGTTGATGAAGACGTCGGGCACGGTGGGTTCCCCTTCGTTCCGCTCAGGAGCGATCCGCTACGGGATCGGCAGATCGGAACGTGAACGGGCCGGGGGAAGCGCGGAGTTCAGACGCTCACCGCCACCCCACGAACCCCACCGCGCCCGCCCGGCACCACCTCGGCCGGACGGGCGACGCGCAACGCATAACGGCTCACCCCTTCCGCGCCGCCTCCCCCAACGCCACGTTCAGCTCCAGGACGTTCACCCGGGGCTCCCCCATGAAGCCGAGGGTGCGGCCCGTTGTGTGGGCGGCGACGAGGCGGTTGACCTCCGTCGCGGAGAGGTGGTTGCGCGCCGCGACCCGGTGGACCTGAAGGCGGGCATAGGCAGGGGAAATGTCAGGGTCCATGCCTGATGCGGAGGAGGTCACCGCGTCGGCGGGGATGTCCGACGGCTTGGGGGTGTAGCCCGGCGCGGTGTTGTCGGCGAGGACGGCGGCCTTGGCGTCCTCGACCGCCTTGATGAGGTCGGGGCTGTCCCCGGCGCGGTTGGTGGCGCCGGAGACCAGCAGCTTGTACTGCGTGTTCACGGTGTTCTCGGTGAGGCCGCCGGACGGGCGGGGCTGGAACCAGCGGAGGTCGGGGGCGGGGGTGGACTCGCCCTTCTTCAGCGGCAGGTCGTAGCGCTGGCCGATGAGGGACGAGCCGACGGCCTTGCCGTTGCTGCGGAGTTCGGAACCGTTCGCCTGGTAGGGGAAGAGGCCCTGGGCGAGGCCGGTGACGGCGAGGGGGTAGAGGACGCCGCACAGGACGGTCAGGGCGAGGAGGGCGCGGAGTGCGGCGCCGGTGAGGCGGGCGGTGTTGGTCAGGGAAGTGTTCATGGTGGGCGTCACCCGATGCCAGGAATGAGGGTCAGGAGCAGGTCGATGAGCTTGATGCCGACGAAGGGCGTGATGAGGCCGCCGAGGCCGTAGAGGGCGAGGTTGCGGCGGAGCATGCGGTCCGCGCTCATCGGGCGGTAGCGGACACCCTTCAGGGCGAGCGGGACCAGCGCGACGATGACGAGGGCGTTGAAGATGACGGCCGACAGGATCGCGGACTGCGGGGACGTCAGGCCCATGATGTTGAGCTTGTTCAGGCCCGGGTACGCCACCGCGAACATCGCGGGGATGATCGCGAAGTACTTGGCGACGTCGTTGGCGATGGAGAACGTCGTCAGGGCGCCGCGGGTGATCAGAAGCTGTTTGCCGATCTCGACGATCTCGATGAGTTTGGTGGGGTCGGAGTCGAGGTCGACCATGTTTCCGGCCTCTTTGGCGGCGGAGGTGCCGGTGTTCATGGCGACGCCGACGTCGGCCTGGGCGAGGGCCGGTGCGTCGTTGGTGCCGTCGCCGGTCATCGCGACGAGTTTGCCGCCCGCCTGCTCCCGCTTGATGAGGGCCATCTTGTCCTCGGGGGTGGCCTCGGCGAGGAAGTCGTCCACGCCCGCCTCCGCCGCGATGGCCTTGGCGGTGAGCGGGTTGTCGCCGGTGATCATGATGGTTTTGATGCCCATCCGGCGCAGCTCGTCGAAGCGCTCCCGCATGCCGTCCTTGACGACGTCCTTGAGGTGGATGACGCCCAGAACCCGGGCGCCCTCCGCATCGTCGACCGCGACGGGCAGCGGGGTGCCGCCCGCCTCCGCGATGGCGGTGGCGATCCGGTCGACGTCCGCGGCGACGGTGCCGCCGCGCTCGGCCACCCACGCGGCGACGGAGGCGGTGGCGCCCTTGCGGACCTTACGGGCGGGGCCCGCGGCGCCGTCCGCGGGGAGGTCGACGCCGGACATCCGGGTCTGGGCGGTGAACTCGATCCACTCGGCGCCGGTCAGCTGGTTCTGCTGCCGGGCGGCGAGGCCGTACTTCTCCTCGGCGAGGTCGATGACGGAACGGCCCTCGGGGGTCTCGTCGGCGAGGGAGGAGAGCTGCGCGGCGTCGGCGAGTGCGGTCTCGGTGACGCCGGGGACGGGGACGAACTCGGCGGCCCGGCGGTTGCCGTAGGTGATGGTGCCGGTCTTGTCGAGGAGGAGGGTGGAGACATCGCCCGCCGCCTCGACGGCGCGGCCGGACATCGCCAGGACGTTGCGCTGCACGAGCCGGTCCATCCCGGCGATGCCGATGGCGGAGAGCAGCGCGCCGATGGTGGTGGGGATCAGGCAGACCAGCAGCGCCGTCAGGACGATCATGGACTGTTCGGCGCCCGCGTAGACGGCGAACGGCTGGAGCGTGACCACGGCGAGCAGGAAAACAATGGTCAGGGAGGCCAACAGAATATTGAGGGCGATCTCGTTGGGCGTCTTCTGCCGGGCGGCGCCCTCCACCAGGTTGATCATCCGGTCGATGAAGGTCTCGCCGGGCTTGGTGGTGATCTTGATGACGATGCGGTCGGAGAGGACCTTGGTGCCGCCGGTGACGGCCGAGCGGTCGCCGCCCGATTCGCGGATGACCGGCGCCGATTCGCCGGTGATGGCGGACTCGTCCACGCTGGCGACGCCCTCGACCACATCGCCGTCGCCGGGTATGACGTCGCCTGCCTCGCAGACCACCAGGTCGCCGATGCGCAGGTCGGTGCCGGGGACGCTCTCCTCGGTGGTGCCGGTCAGGCGGCGGGCGACGGTGTCGGTCTTGGCCTTGCGCAGGGTGTCGGCCTGCGCCTTGCCGCGGCCCTCGGCGACCGCCTCGGCGAGGTTGGCGAAGAGGGTGGTCAGCCAGAGCCAGGCGGTGATCGCCCAGCCGAACCACGCGCCGGGGTGGAGCAGCGCCAGCACGGTGGTGAGCACCGAGCCGACCAGCACCACGAACATCACCGGGGACTTGATCATCACCCGGGGGTCGAGCTTGCGGAACGCGTCGGGCAGCGAGCGCAGCAGCTGCTTGGGGTCGAAGAGCCCGCCGCCGACGCGGCCGCCTTCGGGGTGGGCGGGGGCGGGCGCGTCCTGGTGCGGCGCCCGGTCCTGGGTGACGGTGGACATCGCATCGTCCTCGTGCTTCTCGGAGGGGGTGGGCGCCTGCGCGCCCGAGGATGGCGGCGTACCGGTGGGTCTCTTCGTACCGGTGGTCATGACGCCAGTCCTTCGGCGAGCGGGCCCAGTGCCAGGGCGGGGAAGTAGGTCAGACCGGCGACGATCAGGATCGTGCCGACCAACAGGCCGGAGAACAGCGGCTTTTCCGTACGCAGGGTCCCTGCGGTTTTCGGTACGGGCTGCTGCTCGGCGAGCGAGCCGGCGAGCGCCAGCACGAAGACCATCGGGACGAAGCGGCCCAGCAGCATCGCGAGGCCGATGGTGGTGTTGAACCACGGGGTGTCGGCGGAGAGTCCGGCGAAGGCGCTGCCGTTGTTGTTGGCACCGGAGGTGTACGCGTAGAGGATCTCGGAGAAGCCGTGCGCGCCGGAGTTGAGCATCGAGTGCGGCGGGGTGGGCAGCACCAGCGACGCGGCGGTGAAGCAGAGCACCAGCGCCGGAGTGACGAGGATGTAGCAGGCGGCGAGCTTGATCTCGCGGGTGCCGATCTTCTTGCCGAGGAACTCCGGCGTCCGGCCGACCATCAGCCCGGCGAGGAACACCGCGATGACCGCCATGATCAGCATGCCGTAGAGGCCGGAGCCGACGCCGCCGGGCGCGATCTCGCCGAGCTGCATGCCCAGCATCGTCAGCCCGCCGCCGAGCCCGGTGTACGAGGAGTGGAAGCTGTCCACGGCGCCGGTGGAGGTGAGGGTGGTGGCGACGGCGAAGAGCGACGAACCGCCGATGCCGAAGCGGGTCTCCTTACCCTCCAGGGCGCCCCCGGCCAGCTCGAACGCCCGGCCGTGGCCGCCGAATTCGGCCGCCCACATCAGCACGGTGAAGCCGATCCAGATGACGGCCATGGTGCCGAGGATCGCGTAGCCCTGCTTGAGGGAGCCGGTCAGCCGGCCGAAGGTGCGGGTCAGCGCGAACGGGATCACCAGGATCAGGAAGATCTCGAAGAGGTTGGTGAAGCCGTCGGGGTTCTCGAAGGGATGGGCGGAGTTGGCGTTGAAGTAGCCGCCGCCGTTGGTGCCCAGCTCCTTGATGACCTCCTGGGAGGCGACGGCGCCGCCGTTCATCTGCTGGTGCCCGCCGAGGAACTGGCCCACCTCGTGGATGCCGGAGAAGTTCTGGATCGCCCCGCACGCGACGAGGACCAGCGCGCCGACGACGGAGATCGGCAGCAGCACCCGGACGGTGCCGCGGACCAGGTCGGCCCAGAAGTTGCCGAGTTCGCCGGTACGGGACCTGGCGAAGCCGCGGACCAGCGCGACGGCGACGGCGATGCCGACGGCCGCGGACACGAAGTTCTGCACCGCGAGCCCGGCGGTCTGCACGACGTGGCCCATGGCCTGCTCACCGGCGTACGACTGCCAGTTGGTGTTGGCGACGAACGACGCGGCGGTGTTGAACGCCTGGTCCGGGTCGATGGAGGCGAAACCGAGGGAGCCGGGCAGGCTGCCCTGGAGGCGCTGGAGCAGGTAGAGGAAGAGGAGGCTGACGGCGGAGAAGGCGAGGACGCCGCGCAGATAGGCGGGCCAGCGCATCTCGGTGTGCGGGTCGGCTCCGATGGCCTTGTAGATCCACTTCTCGACGCGCAGATGCCGGTCGGAGGAGTAGACGCGGGCCATGTGGTCGCCGAGCGGGCGGTAGGCGAGCGCGAGCGCCGCTATGAGGGCGAGCAGCTGGAGCACCGCGGCGACGGCGGGGCTCAGCGCGCCGGAGGCGGCAGCGAGGGAGTTCACCGTCAGAACCTCTCCGGCTTGATGAGGGCGAGGACGAGATAGCCGAGCAGGGCGACGGCCACGAGCAGCCCGATCACGTTCTCGATGCTCTGGGCACTCACAGCTTCGCCACCCCCTTGGCGATGACGGCCACCAGCGCGAAGACCGCGAGCGTGGTGACGACGAAGGCCACGTCGGCCATCGTGAACTCCTGGGAGGAAGGGACAAGAGGGACGACCGGGTGCAAGGACCCGGCCGTGTGGACCCCTCGACAAAACCTCTTTTCGGCCATCCGCCGTAGTCCGTTGACGGGTCCCTTACGGCCCCGGGCTCGCTCTTTACGCGTCCCGTACGCCAGCTTCGGCCAGGGGTGGGACGGGGGCGGTCCGGGGGCGGTCCGGGGGCGCGGTAAGGGGCGCGGGCCGTGCTCCTCGGTGGGGCGCCGCGCGGCTCGGGGCGCCCGCCCCCGGCCGCGCGGCTCGGGGCGCCCGCCTCCCGGCGGCCCGTATGAGGTCCGTCAAGGCGCGCCCCCGGCCCGTCAGCACCGTGTCAACGGCCCGCCCGGCGGGCGGTGCCGGGCCTAGCGTCGGCGGCATGGGACTACGTGGCACACGCGCCGCCGCGCGCGCGGCGGCCGTCACCGTACGGCGCCCGGAGCGCACCGCATCCGACGACGACTGGCCCGCCGCGCTGCGCGAGGCGGTGGTGAGCGGGGTGCTGCTGCTGGGGGCGTTGGTCGCCCTGGACGCCGCCGCCGGGAGCCTCGACGCGCTCCGCGGCGGACTGTGGGCGGCGCTGGCGGCGGCGCTGTTCGGGCTGTTGCTGCCGCCGCGGGTGACTGCCGGTCAGGGCTGGCTGGCAGCCCGCGGGCCGCTGCGGCGGCGGACGGTCCGCACCGACCGGCTGGTGTCGGTGCGCTGGTCCGAGGGGATCGCGCAGCGGCTGGTACTGCGCGACGACGCAGGGCGGCGGGTGGTCCTCGACCCGCGGGTGCTGCTCGCCAACCCGGCGCTGTGGCACCTCTTCGCGACCGGCGCCCGCACCGCGCAGGAATCCGGCGTGTTGCTGTGCGGGGCGACGGCGCTGCGGCAGCTGACCGAGCGCGCCGAGGAACGGACCGCGCGGACGCTGCTCACGGGGAGCGGTCCGGCGTAGCCGCCGGGCCCGGTCCCGGTCCGGAGTCGCGGGGCGGGTGGACGGCGCCGGGCCCCAGGGCGGGCGCCCCGCGGCGGACCGCGCCCGCGCCCCGTACGGCGGGGCGGGCGTGCGCCGAGGACGTCAGCTGCCAGGGGACGGACGTGACCATCACGCCGGGCGTGAACAGCAGCCGGCTCTTGAGCCACAGCGCCGTCTGGTTGTGCAGCAGGTTCTCCCACCAGCGGCCCACGACGTACTCGGGGATGAAGACGCCGATGACGTCCCGGGGGCTGGTGCGGCGGGCGTGGCGGACGTACTCGATGACCGGGCCGGTGATCTCCCGGTACGGCGAGTCGATGACGGTCAGCGGGACGTCCGTGTCGAGGCGCTGCCACTGCTCCTCCAGGCGGGCGGTGGCGGCGCGGTCCACGTCGACGGTGAGGGCCTGGAGCCGGTCGGGATGGAAGGCGCGGGCGTAGGCGAGGGCGCGCAGCGTCGGCTTGTGGACGGTGGAGACGAGGACGAGCGCCAGCACCCGGGACGGCGGGGTGAGGTCGGCGCGCGGGTCGGTGACGGTCAGCTCCGCGGCGACGGCGTCGTAGTGGCGGCGGATGGCGCGCATCGTCAGCCACAGCACCACCGCCGCGAGGACGGCGAGCCAGGCGCCTTCGAGGAACTTCGTCGCCAGCACGACGACCAGCACCAGACCGGTGACGAGCGCCCCGGTGGCGTTCACCACCCGCGCCAGGTGACGGCGGCGGCGCAGCGCCGGGTCCGGGTCGGTGCGCAGCGCGCGGTTCCAGTGCCGGACCATGCCGGTCTGGGAGAGCGTGAAGGAGGTGAACACTCCGAGGATGTAGAGGTGGATGAGGCTGGTGACGTCCGCTTTGAAGCCGAACAGCAGCAGTCCGGCGACGACGGCCAGTACGAGGATGCCGTTGGAGTACACCAGCCGGTCGCCGCGGCTGTGCAGCTGGCGCGGCAGGTAGCGGTCCTGCGCCAGGATCGAGGCGAGCAGCGGGAACCCGTTGAACGCGGTGTTGGCGGCGAGGATCAGGACCAGCGCGGTGGCCGCCTGCACGAGGAAGAATCCGGCGGAGTCCGGCCCGCCGAAGACCGACGAGGCCAGCTGGGCGATGACGGTGCGCTGGGCGTACCCGGCGCAGTCGGCGAGGCCGATCAACCGACAGGGATCCTGCACGATATGGACCTTCGCGACGATCGCTAGGGTGGTGACCCCCGCGAACATCGCCACGGCGATGGCACCCATCGCCGCCAGCGTGGACGCCGCGTTTTTCGGCTTGGGGCGGCGGAACGCCGGGACGCCGTTGGAGATCGCTTCGACGCCGGTCAGCGCGGTGCAGCCGGAGGAGAACGCGCGCAGCACCAGCATGACGAGGGCGAGGCCGGTCAGCTGGTCCGAGCCGGGGGTGGGTTCGATGCCGTAGCGGGCGCTCTCGGCGACCGGCGCGTCCCCCATGAGGTACCGGATCAGGCCCGTCCCCACCATGATCAGGACGGCGCCGACGAAGAGGTACGTGGGGGCGGCGAAGGCGCGGCCGGACTCGCGGACGCCGCGCAGGTTCATGGCGGTGAGCAGCGCCACGAAGCAGAGCGCCAGCAGCACCCGGTGCCCGGCGAGCGCCGGCAGGGCGGAGATGACGTTGTCGACACCGGAGGCGACCGACACCGCCACCGTCATGACGTAGTCGACGAGCAGCGCCGCGGCCACCACCAGACCCGCCGACGGCCCCAGATTGGTGGAGGCCACCTCGTACGAGCCGCCGCCGCTCGGATAGGCGTGCACGACCTGCCGGTACGAGAGGACGACCACGGTCATCAGGCAGATGACGGCGACGGCGAGCCACGGCGTGACGTACACGTAGGCGAGGCCGCCGAGGGTGAGGACCAGCAGGATCTCCTGCGTGGCGTACGCGACCGACGACAGCGGGTCGGAGGCGAAGACCGGCAGCGCGAGTCGCTTGGGCAACAGCGTCTCGCCCAGCTCCTCACTTCGCCGGGCCCGGCCGAGGAGAAGGCGCTTGAACAATCCGGTCACGGTGGCCACGGGCCGAGCGTAGGCAGCGGCACGCCCCTGGCAGCGGCGGCGCGGGCGGGGGGACAGCGGATGGAGCAGCGGAGCGGGGCGGACGGCGCACGGCAGGCGGCGCGGGCGCGGGCCAGGGCGGCCGGGGGCGCGGGCCATGTCCCCGCGCGCCGGGGACGGGCGGCAGAGGGCCGGGGCGCGCGCCCAAGCCCCGCGCGCCGGGGCCGGGCGGCAGCCCGCCGGGCCCCGGCGCGTTCCCGACCGGCTGCCAGCACTCGTTCGATCCGTGGGAGGAGGGCACACTGAGGTGATCGGTCCGTTCGACGTACGGAGTGTCCCCATGGCCGTGCCACGGCCGGAGCCGCCGGCGCCGATGAATGGCGTCGTCGCGGTCGTGATCGACGAGAACGGCCTGGTCACGCACTGGACGCGGTCCGCCGCGCAGCTGCTGGGCCATGAGCCGGACGCGGTGCTCGGCACGCCCGCCCGCGCGCTGGTCATGCCGCGGTCCGCGTGGCCCGTCCCCCGTACGGGGGAACCCTCCGGCCGTACGGGCGAACCCTCCGGCGCCCCCGGCGGCCGCGTCCTCCCACTGCGCCACCGCGACGGGCACGCCGTCCCCGTATGGGTGCGGCTGTTGCCGCTGGCCGGTGTGGGGGTGCTCGCCCTGGGGCTGCCCGCGGCGGCGCTCGCGGCGTGGAGCGACGAGACGGCGGTGGGCCGGGCGCTGCTCTCCCAGGACCTGTGGCAGCTGGCCGTGCACGGCCTGGACCTGCGCATCCGGCAGGCCAGCCCGGCGGTCGGCCGGGCCGGGCGGCTGACCTCCGACGGCCACGACCCGCTGTGCGCGATGCCTGGCCTGGAGGGCGGCCGGACCGGCGCGGAGCTGCTGCGGCACGTGATGGAGAGCGGCGAGCCGGTGGTGGACGCGTCGGGGGTGCTGCGCGCCGAGACGCCCGGGCGCCACGACCTGGTGTACTCGCTGACCGCGGCGCCGCTGCACGACCTGTGGGGCCGCACCAACGGCACGCTGACCTCGCTCGTCGACATCACCGAGCGGTACCGCTCCGCGCGCCGCCTCGACCTCGTCTACCGGGCGACGCGGTCCCTCAGCGGCAGCCTGGAGGTGGAGCGCACCGCGCAGGATCTCGTCGATCTGCTGGTGCCGTCGATGGGCGATCTGGCGTCGGTGGAGATCGCCGAGGCGACGCTGCGCGGGGGCGAGCCGCCGCGCAGCGTGGAGGGCGTGCACGGCGACTTCCGGCGGCTGGCCGTCAAGCACGCGCACGGCCCGTGGCCGGCGGGGCTGCTGCAGGCGGGCGAGCTGCTGCCGGACATCCCCGACCGGCCGGGCTTCCGCGATCTGGAGCAGGGCCACGTGCTCGTCGTCAACGAACCCGACACCTATGCGGCGTTCCTCGGCGACGATCCGGCGGCGGCGCGGATGGTGCCGGAGGGGCTGCGCGCGTCGATCGGGGCGGCGCTGGTCGCGCGCGGCCTGGTGCTCGGCTACGTGCAGGTCTACCGCGCCCGGCAGCGCACGCCGTTCGACGGGCAGGACGCCAAGCTGCTCCAGGAGGTCGTCACCCGCGTCGCGCTCGGCATGGACAACGCCCGCCGCTACACCCGCGAGCACCGGATGGCGGTGATGCTCCAGAACAGCCTGCTGCCGCCGGTGTCGCGCTCCACGGCGGCGGCGGAGACCGCGGGGATCTACCTCTCGGCGGAGGGCGACGCCGGGGTGGGCGGCGACTGGTTCGACGCGGTACCGCTGTCGTCACTGCGGACCGCGCTGGTCGTCGGCGACGTCATCGGCCACGGGCTGGGCGCGACCGCCACCATGGCGCGGCTGCGCACCGCCGTGCAGACCCTCTCCGACCTCGATCTGGGCCCGGACGAGCTGCTGACCCGGCTGGACGACCTGGTGCACCGGATGGCGGAGGAGGCCGAGCACCCGGACACGATGGGCGCGTCGTGCCTGTACGCGGTGTACGACCCGGTGGACCGCCGGTGCCAGGTGGCGAGCGCCGGGCATCTGCGGCCCGCGGTGGTACATCCGGACGGCACGGCCCGGTTCATCGAGGTGGTGCCGGGCCCCGGGCTGGGCGTCGGCGGGATGCCGTTCGAGGTGACGGAGGTGGAGATCCCGCCGGGCAGTGTGCTGGCGCTGTACACCAACGGGCTGATCGAGGCGGAGCGCCGGGGCACGTCCGCGTCGCACGAGGAGGCGGAGGCGACGGTGCTGCGGCGGCTGGCCGGGGCGGCGGGCCCCGAGCGGTCGCTGGACGCCATCGGGGAGGAGCTGGTGGCACCGGTCCGGTCGGCGCCGCACCGGCCGGACGACATCACGGTGCTGGTGGCCCGCACCCGCGCGATCCCGGCGACCTCGCTGGCCGCCTGGCAGTTCCCCGCCCGGCCCACGGCGGTGGCGCTCGCCCGGGGGCTGGCCACCGAGCAGTTGCAGGAGTGGGGCCTGGACGCGCTGGTGTTCAGCACCGAACTGGTCATCAGCGAACTTGTCACCAACGCGCTGCGGTACGCGCGCGGCCCGATCGGCGTCCGGCTGGTCCGCGACCAGGTCCTGGTCTGCGAGGTCACCGACTCGTCCAACAGCCAGCCGCGGCTCCGCCAGGCCCGCGAAACCGACGAGGGCGGCCGCGGCCTCTTCCTCGTCGCCCAGCTCACCACCCGCTGGGGCAGCCGCTACGGCGCGACCGGCAAGACGGTGTGGACGGAGCAGGCGCTCGAAGGGGCGGAGGGGTGACCGGGCGCGTGTCCGCGAGGTGACCGAAGAGGTCGGTGGCTATGGCGTGCTGCGCTGGCGAGGCGTCGACCGCATCGACGCGGGCGATACGCTTGACCTGGCGTGGCCGGCTCGCAGTTCGCACTCTCGGCACGAAGCTCGCTGGCCAACGCCAAGACCCTTTTGGCGGGACTCCGTTGCCGACCGATCCGCGAGACGATCGCGGACACCTGGACTTGGTTGAGTGCCGGCGGGCCCCCTGTCGCCCACCCTCGGTGAGCATTCGCCGGACCCGCGTCGCGCCAACCGGGGGCCCGGCGATCACCTTCCGGCGACGCCTCCCAGATCAGGGACAGCCGCGTACACAGGTACGGCGACTGGGACGAAGCTGCAACCTGAGGTGGGAAAGGGCTCACTCATCCGGCTCTGAGCAGCCGCACTCCTACGCGTGTCATGCCGCAGGCCTCTGCAGCCAGTCCGCCTCAGTGGTCCAGAACATGGCGCGCGCGCCGAGGTAGTCGTGAGCGAAGTCCGTGAATCGCTCGCGGGTGTACGGCTTACCGGTCTTGGGGTCCTTGGCGTTGATGTCGGGTTCCTGGACGGCCATGGCGACGAGAGGAAGCGAATCCTTGTATTCATGGAGGAACTTGTAGGAGTTCTCCATCTGGTACTGCCGGTCCGGCAGGGTGTCCGGTCCGCCGATGCCGATCTTTTTGTCCCGGGCGAGGTCGAACATCTCCTTCATACGCTTGTGGTCGTCGTCGTCCGGCAGGAAGTTGATGTACTGGATGAACTGTGTCTTGGTGAAGACCCTCTTGCCATAGCGCATGTTGTCGATCTCGGCATCGATGTAGGACTTCGAGGTGTACTTGGTCTGATCCTTCTTGGTGTCCACCTCGACCGCGGTCTCCGGAAGGTTCACCCCGGCGAGCTTGCCGTCGAACTTCTCCGCCATCGCCTTCAGCATGGCCTGGAAGTCTGCTCGCACCTCTTTGTTCCACTGCGCGACCAAGGCCCCATGGGTGGTGGGGTTGTCAGGGTTCTCATCGACCGTCGGCGCGACCCCGCCCTTGTCCTTCACGTATTGGGGAACATTGGCGTCCTTCATGTCTACGTCGAAGAACCGGTCCTGAACCTGGACGAACAGCTTCTTGTGATGTTCGTGGAGATACTTCAAGGCATTGTCGAGCCGCGACCACTTGTACTCCCCCTTCCGCCCCTCAAGGGCCTTCCAGGGCACCACCACCTGCACGCCACCGATGTCCGTACGGTCGATCATGGCCTTGACCTTCGGGTTCTCGCCGGACGTGGCCTCCTCGAAGGTGCCGAGCGGCATGTACAGATTGTCCGTCACCTTGCTGTGGGACACCGAGGCGGCGGCCTTGCCGGGGGCGGGAGCCGCGGCGGCGGCCCCGGCCGGGGCCGTCAGGGCAACGGCCGTGAGGGCCCCGGCCGCGAGGGCCCCGGCCGTGAGGACAACAGATCCGACTGCACCGCGTTGCATCATCATGAGCAAGACGCTACGAGGACGTTCTTAGTGAAATCTAAGAGCGTCTGCCAACGGGTGCGGGCACCTTCGGCCCCACGCCGGGCAGCGGCTTCGTTCGCCTGCCCGAAACCGGAGTTGGCGCCGGTGATCAGCCAGACCTTGCCGGTTGCGGAGCGGGTGGGGGTGGCGGCGGGGGCAGAAGCACCTGGTCGTCCTCGGCCGGTAACGCGCCCAGGCCCGCGGCGAGCTGTCGTACGGGGACGATGCCGAGGCGGCGGCCCACAACGCGGACCTGATCTTCGATGTGATCGCCGGTGCCGTGGTGCACCGGACGCTGGTCAGCGCCGAGCCGGTGGACGCCGAGTGGGCGCGCAGCTTCACCTCTCTGCTGCTGCTCGGGCTGGCCGGGGCTCAGACCTGATAGCGCCCCGGCGCGAAGAGGTGGAGGTTCTTCTCCACCCAGGCGGAGGTCCGCTCCAGGCCCTGCTCCAGGGGGACTTCGGGCCGCCAGCCCGCCCACTCGCGGGCCCGGGTGTTGTCGGACAGCAGCCGCTGGACCTCGCTGCCGGAGGGCCGCAGCCGCGCCGGGTCCACCACCACCTCCGCGTCCCGGCCGGACGCGGTGATCAGGGCTTTCGCCAGGTCCCCGACCGAAATCTCCCGGCCGGTGCCGAGGTTGACGCTCTCGCCCAGGGCCCGGTCGCAGTCGGCCAGCGCCAGGAATCCGGCCGCGGTGTCGGTGACGTACGTGAAGTCCCGGGTGGGGGTCAGTGAGCCGAGGCGGATCTCCCGTGCGCCCGCGTGCAGTTGGGCCAGGATCGTGGGGATCACCGCTCGGGCGGACTGGCGCGGGCCGTAGGTGTTGAACGGGCGGACGACGGTCACCGGAAGCTCGAAGGCGTGCCAGTGCGAGAGCGCCATCATGTCGGCGCCGATCTTCGAGGCGGAGTATGGAGACTGCGGCTGGAGCGGGTGACTCTCGCTGATCGGGGCGGTCAGCGCGCTCCCGTACACCTCGCTGGTGGAGGTGTGCAGCAGGCGGCGCACCGAGTGGCGGCGGCACGCCTCGGCGATGTTCTCGGTGCCGACGACGTTCGTGCGGACGTACGCGGCCGGCGCGTCGTAGCTGTACGGGATGCCGACGAGCGCAGCGAGGTGGAAGACCGTGTCGCAGCCCGCGACCGCGTCCATCACACGGCCCGCGTCACCGATGTCCCCGGCGATCATCTCGACGGGGCTGTGCGGGTCGTCGAGGTAGCGGGCGAGGTGCCCCTTCTCGGCATACGGCTTGTAGTGCACGAACGCGCGGACGTGCGCGCCGCGTTGGACGAGCAGGTCCACGAGGGTGGAGCCGATGAAGCCCTCAGCGCCGGTGACGAGGACCGTGCGGCCCTTCCAGTCGATGCTGCGGCCGTTGCGGTCGGTGCTCATGCGGTGAATTCCTTTGCGGTGGGTGGTGTTACGGGGCGGTGGCGAGGCGGATGACGGTGGCGGCGAGCAGGTCGGCAGCCCGCGCATGGTTGCCGGGGTCGGCGGCGCGGCCCATCGCGGCGAGCCTGCCGGGGTCGGTGAGCAGCGGCTCGACGACGGCGGCGAGCCGGTCGGCGGTGGCTTCGGCGTCCGGCACGAGGTATGCGGCGCCCACTTCGGACAGCACCCGGGCGTTGTGGGTCTGGTGGTCGCCGGGGGCGTGCGGGTAGGGCACGAGGACGGCGGGCACCCCGGTGGTCGCGAGTTCGGCGATCGTGGCGGACCCGGCCCGGCAGACCACCAGATCGGCCACGGCGTAGGCGAGGTCCATCCGGTCCAGGTAGGGGACGGCCTGCGCGACCGGGCCCGCGCCCGCGTCGGCGAGCCGCTGTCGGGTCTCCGCGAGCGCCGCCGGACCCGTCTTGATCAGGAGGTGGACGTCCCGGCGGTCGCGCCAGCGGGTGGCGAGGCCGACCGCGGCCGCGGTGAGCCGGGCCGCGCCGAGGCTGCCGCCGTTGAAGAGGACGACGCGGGCTCCGGCGGGTATTCCGAAGGTGCCCCGGGCCTCGTCGCGGAGCGCGGGGCGGTCCAGGGCGGCCAGCGAGGCGGCGATCGGCATGCCGACGGTCCGGGCCCGCTCTCCGCCCGCCAGGTGCGGGCGGCTGCCGTCGAAGGCGACCGTGAGGTGTTCGGTGAGCCGGGCAGCGAACTGGTTGGCGCGGCCGGGGACGGCGTTGGACTCGTGGATGACGCTGGGCAGCCCGGCCATCCGGGCCCCGAGGACGGCGGGGGCGCTCGGGTAGCCGCCCATGCCGACGACGACCTGGGCCCGCTGGGTGCGCAGGATGGACCGGCACTGGGCGCCGGAGCGCAGCAGGGCGGCCGGAAGCAGGAAGCGCTTGGCTCCCAGCGCGGGGTCGAAGGGGATCATGTCGACGGTGTGCAGCCGGTATCCGGCCGCCGGGATCAGGGTCGTCTCCAGGCCCCGCTCGGTCCCGACGAAGGAGATGGCCGCGTCCGGGTCGGCGCGGCGCAGGGCCTCGGCGAGAGCGAGCCCTGGGTAGATGTGGCCGCCTGTGCCGCCCGCACCGATCACGACGGAGAGTGGTGTGCGCATGGCCACCACTCTCGGGAAGCGGCTTAAGAAGGTTCTAAGAGTCCGCTTTGGCATCCTTCGGGGTATGAACAGGATTCTGGTGGCCGACGACGAGCCGGAAGTACGGGCCGCCGTCGAGGACGGGCTGAGCGTAGAGGGGTACGAGGTACGAGGGGTCGGCGACGGCCTGGCCGCGCTTTCGGCGGTGGCGTCCTGGCAGCCCGACGCGCTGGTCCTGGACGTGATGATGCCGGTCCTGGACGGGCTCGCGGTGTGCCGCCGGCTGCGCGCGATGGAGGACAGGACCCCGGTCCTGGTCCTCACCGCCCTGGCCTCCGTGAGCGAGCGCGTCGACGGCCTGGACGCGGGCGCCGACGACTATCTGGTGAAGCCGTTCGCGCTGGACGAACTGGTGGCCCGGGTCAGAGCCCTGCTGCGGCGGGCGGCCCCGCCCGCGGCGGAGGGGGCGGAACTGTCCTTCGCGGACCTGACACTGGATCCGGTGGCCCGCACGGGGCGACGAGCGGGCCGCCCGCTGGAGTTCAGCCGCACCGAGGCCGCCCTGCTGGAACTGCTCCTGCGCCACCCGGGCCAGGTGCTCCCCCGCGCGATGATCCTGGAGCTCGTCTGGGGGCAGGACTTCGGGCCGGACTCCAACTCGCTCTCGGTATACGTGAGTTACCTGCGCCGCAAACTGGAGGTGGGCGGCGAACCGCGGCTCGTCCACACGGTGCACGGTCTCGGATACCGGCTGGACGTGGCATGAGCGGGGTGCGCCGGCTGGGCGCCCGGTGGCGGCGTCGGCGCCCGGTGCGTACACGGCTGGCGCTGGCGGCCTCGGCGGCGGTGGCACTGGTCGCGGTCGGGGTGTGCACGGCCGCCTTCTTCGTGATCCGCTACGAGCTGCTGCACCAGCTGGACCTGAATCTGACGCAGTCCGCGACGCGGCTGATCCAGGAGAACCGGGGCGGCGGCCCGCAGGTGCTGGCCGGCGAGTGCCGGTACCTCTCCGCGCCCGCTTGCGCGCAGGTGGTCCCGGCCGCCCCGGCGGCGGACCCGGGCGAGGCGTATCCGCTGCTGCCGGTCTCCGCTCCGGTACGAGAGGTGGCGGCGGGCGACCGGGCCCCGTACTTCAGCAACATCACCCGCTTCGGGCAGCCCCTGCGGATGCTCACGACTCGCTTCGGTGACGGGCGGGCGCTCCAGGTGGCGCTGCGCTCGGACCCGGTGGAGAAGGGCGTCCGGCAGGCTGCCGCACTGCTGGCGGCGGTCGGCGGGGCGGGCGTCCTGCTGGCGGCGGCGCTCGGTTACGGGGTCTCCCGCACCGGCCTGGCACCCGTGGCCCGGCTCACCTCGACCGCCGAGCGGATCGCGGCCACCCGGGACCCGCGCCACCGCATCGAGCTGCCGCCGGGGCTGCCGGGACGCCAGGACGAAGTGACCCGGCTGGCGGCCAGCTTCAATACGATGCTCGGTGAGCTGGAGCAGTCGGTGACCGCCCAGCGCCGGCTGGTCGCGGACGCCTCGCACGAGCTGCGGACCCCGCTGACCGCGCTGCGCACCAACGCGGAGCTGCTGGCCCGGGCCGACCGGCTGACGCCGGCGCAGCGCGACCGGGCGGCGAAGGCGCTGGGCCGGCAGATCCGCGAGGTGACAGGCATGGTGAACGACCTGATCGAGCTGGCCAGGGACGAGGAGCCGCTGCCGCTGCTGGAGGAGGTGCGCATCGCGGACCTGGCCGGGCATGCGGTGACCACGGCCCGAACACACTGGCCGGAGACCCGCTTCCTGCTGGAGATCGCGCCCCCGGCGGCGGAGGTGACCAGGCCCGGCGTGCCCGCCCGCCTGAGTCGGCTGCTGACCAATCTGCTGGACAACGCGGCCAAGTTCAGCCCGCCGGGCGCCCCGGTGGAGATCGGTCTGACCGCGTTCGGGGACGGGCTGGAGGTGACGGTCCGCGACCACGGTCCCGGGATCGCGGCGACGGACCTCCCGTACGTCTTCGACCGCTTCTACCGCGCTGACGCGGCCCGTGCGCTGCCGGGCTCGGGGCTGGGGCTGGCCATGGCCCGGCAGATCGCCCGGGCTCATGGCGCGGACCTGACGGCACGGGCGGCGCCGGGCGGCGGAGCGCTGTTCATACTGACATTCGAAGGTGGGGACCCGCCGGGCGGCGGGGCCCCCCGCGCCCGTCAGAAGCCGGGCGGCTCCGTGTAGGCGCCCCACTCGTCGCGCAGAACCCCGCCCCGGCCGCCTTGAGCTGTTCCTCCCACGCGATGTGCCGCGCGTCGTCGTCCAGCTTCACCCCGTCGGCCATCGCCTGGGGACGACCACCTGGGACACCACGGAACGCTCCCACGTGCCGGTCATCAAGACCGAGCAGGACATCCGCGCGCTGTGCGAGGCCACCGGCGCCGCCTCCGCCGCGCACCTCATCACCCGCGCCCGGCAGCTGAACATCTGGCTATCACCGCAGGCTCCCCCCACCCGTCCACCCCTCCCGCCACCGCGCCGCGGTCTCACCGCCCGCCCTTACCAGGAAGGACCGCCTCCGGGGCAGCCGCTACGGCGCGACCGGCAAGACGGTGTGGACGGAGCAGGCGCTCGAAGGGGCGGAGGGGTGATCCGGCCGGGGACGGCCGGGCCTCGATCGGCCGGGCGTGCGGCCCGGGCGCCGGGCCCCGCGGCAGCTCACCCCGCCGCGCCCGCCCCCACCCCGAAGCACTCCTGCGCCCGCTCCTCCAACAGCGCGATGAAGTCCGCGACGGCGGGCGTCGGCGTACGGGCCGTGACGCGGGTCAGGCCGACGGTGCGGTGCGCGGACGGTTCGCCCATCGGGAGGTCGACGAGGCCGGGGACGGGCACCGGGGACGGTGGCAGCACCGCGACGCCCAGGCCCGCCGCGACGAAGCCGCGGATGGTGGCGATCTCGGCGCCCTCGAACGCCACCCGGGGCGTGAACCCGGCGTCCGCGCAGAGGCCGTTGACCAGGCGGCGCAGGCCGTAGCCCGAGGTGGCCATGACGAAGTCCTCGTCGGCGGCGTCGGTGAGGCGGACCCGTTCGCGCGCGGCCAGGGGGTGACCGGCGGGGACGACCAGCCGGAGCGGTTCGCGGGCGACCGGGACGGTGGTGATGCCCGCCTCGTCGGGCAGCGGTGACGTCAGGCAGAGATCGACCTCCCCGGCCCGCAGCCGCGCCAGCAGCCCCTCGGCGTTGTCCTGCACCAGCTGGAACCGGGCCTGCGGATGCCGCTCCCGGAACCAGCTGACCAGCAGCGGAACGGGCGCGGCGCCGAGCGCGGGCAGGAAGCCGAGGGCGACGGTGCCGGGCACATCCGTGGCGAGCCGCAACTCCTCGCAGCCGGTGGCGATCTCCGCCAGGCCCCGCTGGACTCGGGCGAGGAACGCCCGGCCGTGCCGGGTCAGCCGCAGCCCGCGCCCCTCGCGGTCGAAGAGCGGGGTGCCGACGGCCGCCTCCAGCCGGGCGATGCCGCGGCTGACCGTCGACTGCGGCGCGTCCAACTCGTCGGCGGCGGCCGAGAGATGTTCCAGCCGGGCGACCGCCACGAACCGCACGAGATCCGGGCAGACCGCCGCCAGCGGCCCGGCCGCCCGCAGGCCGGGCAGGCCCCGCAGCCCCGGCAACCCCTTCGGGCCGGGCACGCCCCACGGCTCCCGCGTACCACCGGCCACCGGCGCGGACCGCGGACCGTCGGTGGCCCGCCGCGCCCGCGCCGACGCCCCACCACCCCACTCGCTCATCTGTTCCATATTCGGAACATACCTCGCCGATCCATGCATTGGACGCATCATTTGCCCCGTGCCTACCGTCGCCGGGTGACCGACGCAGCCCCGATACCCGCCGCACACACCCGAGGCACCCCCGGCTTCCGGCGCGCCACCGGTGCGCTCTTCGCGGCCGGGCTGACCACCTTCATGACGCTCTACTGCGTCCAGGCGCTCCTGCCCGCCCTCTCCTTCGACCTGCACCTCTCCCCCGCCGCATCGTCGCTGACCGTCTCCGTCTCGACCGCGTCGATGGCGCTCGCCGTGGTGCCGCTGACCGCGGTCTCCGACGCCTGGAGCCGGACGGGCATGATGACGCTCGCGCTGAGCTGCGCCGCCCTCCTCGGTATCGCCGCCGCCTTCGCCCCCACCTTCCCGGCGCTGCTGGTGATCCGCGTCCTCCAGGGCCTCTCCCTCGCCGGGCTCCAGGCCACCGCGATGTCGTACCTCGCCGAGGAGGTGCACCGCGCGTCGCTGGGCCAGGCGATGGGGCTGTACGTCGCGGGCAACGGCATCGGCGGTATGGCGGGGCGGCTGCTCGCCGACGGGGTGCTGGAGGTGACCGGCAGCTGGCGGTGGGCGATCGGCGCGGTCGGGGTGGCCGCGGCGGTCTGTGCGGTCGTCTTCCGGCTGACCATCCCGGCGTCGGTCCGCTTCGTCCGCCGTGAGCCGCGCCCGCGCGCACTGGCCGCCGGGATCGGCCGGGCGCTGCCGGACAGCGGGCTGCTGCGCCTGTACCTCATCGGCTTCGTCGCGATGGCCGCGTTCGTCACCGTCTACAACTACCTGGGCTTCCGCCTCATCGCGGCGCCGTTCCACCTCTCCCAGACCGCCGCCGGACTGCTCTTCGTGGCGTACGCGGCCGGGTCGTTCTCGTCGGCGGCGGCGGGCCGTCTCGTCGACCGGTTCGGCCGCCCGCGGGTGCTGATCCCGGCGCTGCTGACCACCGTCGCGGGGCTGGTGGTGATGCTCGTACCGCAGCTGGGTGCGGTCGTCCCGGGGCTGGTGGTCTTCACCGTCGGGTTCTTCGCGGCGCACGCGGTGGCCAGCGGCTGGGTCGGCGGCCGGGCCACCGCCCTGGGCGCGCAGGGCGCCGCCGTCTACCTCTTCTTCTATTACATCGGCAGCGCCGTCGGCGGCACGGTCGGCGGCGTCGCCTACTCCGCCGCCGCCTGGCCGGGCGTCACCCTCTACTGCCTCGCCCTGATCGCCCTGGCCCTGATCAGCGCCGTCACGCTGCGGCACCTCCGCCCGGCCGCCGGGCCGGAGCCCGCCGGGGAGCTGGCGGCACCCGGGACGGCCGCGACGACGGAACCGGAGACGGGGCGGGGCGCCTGAGGGAGGCCGCACCACGCGAAGCCGCGCGCCCGTCGAGGGAGGCGAGATGCGGACGGCGTTCAGCCATGGCGGGCGCGGGCGTCAGCGGTCGCACTTGAGGGGCGCGTGCCGGTCGTCGCCGGTCCACGAGCCGCGCGCCCCGGCGCCCGCACCGCCCGCGCCCCCGCCGCCGCCCGCAGCGTCAGCGCCGCCAATGCCTCCGGGGCACCCGCCTGGCCGCGGACACCAGGGAAGGCGTTGATGTCAACGATGACCGGGGTGCCGTCGCCCGCGTCCAGGAGGTCGACTCCGTAGACGTCGAGGGCGAAGACCTCACCGACCCGGTGCACCAACTCGGCCCAACCGGCGGGCAGTTCAGCCAGATCGACGGTGGTGGTGCCACCACGGCCGCCAGGTGCCAGCTCGGAGCGGCGGACGGCGGCGAAGAGCTGCCCGTCGATCGCCCACAGCTTGTGGTCCCAGCCGCCGTTCGGCGTGAACTCCTGGACGACGACGGGCTCATCGGGCCAGGCCGCGGCGAGCGCACGCAGGTCGGCGGCGGTATCGGCGCGGGCGACGAGGTCACCGCGGCGGCTGCGGCGGCTCTTGACGACCAGCGGGACGGACGGCTCCCCGGCCGCCGCCAGCGGCCCGAGCCGGTCCAGTGTCCGGGTCGCCGCGAACGGCAGCCCCGCCGCCCGCGCCACCGCCGCCATCTCCGTACGGTCCTGGCACAACGCGGTCGCCGCCGCGGAGTTGACCACCGCGGCGCCGCCCTTCGCCAGCCGCGCGGCGAGCGCCAGCGCACGGGGCGTGTGCGCCTTGAGGAGGTAGACGTCGGCGGCGGGCACCCCGGCCGCCACCGGGACCTCGCCGTTCACCTTCGCCCCCTCCGACGCCCCCGGCCTCGCGCCCCCCTCGTCCGGTACGAGTACGGGTGCGGGGACAGGTACCGGCGCGGGCGCGGGTACGGGCGCGGGGACAGGTACGGGTACGGCCTCCGCATCCGGGTCGTACGCCACCACCGTGCCCCGCTCGGCCAACAACGCCGACGCCGCCACCAACAACGGATGGCCCGGCTTATCCGTGAGCAGACAGACCCTCACCGGGCACCCCCTACGGGCGCGGGCCCAGCCACCCGCCGCCACCTCCACAACCGGCCCGGCCGGACAGCCTCCCCCCGGCGGCGCCCCGCGCCCGATCCCCGCACCGCACCCCACGGCATGCCGTCACACCGCACCCGCCCCGCCACCCGCAAGCCCCGCCCCATCCCGCACCTCATCCCTCCGAAACCCGCCGCCCCACCGCGCGCCGGCCCGTCTCCTCGTCCTCACACATCCACGCCGCGGAACGTACAGGAAGCCTTCCTGCACGAAGCCGCCCGCGCAGAGCCCGGAAGGCCGCACGCCGCGGAATGCACAGGAAGCTTCCCTGTACGAATCCCCCGCGCAGGGCTCCGGCCCGTACGGCCCCACCCCGCAGAACCCGGACGACCGCACCCCACACAACGCACAGGAACCCTCCCTGCACGAAGCCGCCCCGCAGGGCCCCGCCCCCTCTCGATACCGTGCCCCGACACCACCCACCGGGAGGCCCCGTGACCAGCAAGCCCACAAGAAACGGCACACCCCAAGACACCACCCACGCCACCGCACACGGCAGCACACGCGACACCACACACGGCACCACCACGAGCGCAAGGAAGCCCCCAGGCGCCACCCCCCGCCCCGCCTCCTTCGACGAGCTCGACCGCAAGATCGTCGCCGCCCTCATCGACAACGCCCGCACCAGCTTCGCGGAGATCGGTACGGCGATCGGCCTCTCCGCCACCGCGGTCAAGCGGCGCGTCGACCGGCTCCGTGACGCCGAGGTGATCACCGGGTTCACCGCGACCGTGCGGCCCTCGGCGCTGGGCTGGCTGACCGAGGCGTATGTCGAGGTGTACTGCGACAGCGCCGCGCCGCCCCGGCGGCTGGCCGAGGTGGTCCGCAACCACCCCGAGATCGCCGCCGCGATGACCGTCACCGGCGCCGCCGACGCGCTGCTGCACGTCCGGGCCACCGACGTCGCGCACTTCGAGGAGGTGCTGGAGCGGATCCGCGACGAACCCTTCATCCGGAAGACGATCAGCTACCTCGTGCTGTCCCATCTGCTGCCCGACTCCCCGGAGGCGGGCGCCCGGCAGGCCGCCCCCGACGAGCCTCCGACCGGCGCAACGATCCTGCCCCGAGGAGCCTGATCACGCAGCGATACTGCGTCCTCGCGCAGCATGTTCGGCTTGTCGTGTGTGACGGGCGCTCCCTACCGTGGAGACGTATCCGGCAGTCCCGCGGCCGCCCGCCGCGGGCCGACCGGTCGTGCCCCGTAGGAAGCGGAGGTTCCTGCCGTGCCGACGAGTCATGCGCCCGCCCCGAAGAGCCACGAGCCCGCACCACCCGACCCCGCCACCGGAACGGCCGTGGCGGCGTACCCCACCGGCCCCACCGGCACCGGCCCCACCGGCACCGGCCCCGCCAGCCCCCTCGGCCCGGCCGGTGGCACCACGCTGCCCGGTGGCACCACGCTGCGCGCCACCGTGGACGCGCTCCCCGCCCCCCGCCGCGCCGCCCGCCCGCGCCGCTTCCTGATGTGCCCGCCCGCGCACTTCGACGTCCGCTACGCCATCAACCCCTGGATGAGCGGCGACGCGCCCGTCGACTCCGTGCGCGCCGCCCGGCAGTGGGAGGCGCTGGCCGCCGCCTACCGGGCACACGGCCACACCGTCGAGACCGTGGCGCCCGAACCGGACCTGCCCGACATGGTCTTCGCCGCCAACGCGGCGCTCTGCCTGCACGGCAAGGTCTTCGGCTCGTCGTTCCACGCCCCGGAGCGCCGCCCGGAGTCCGCCGCGTACGAGAAGTGGTTCGCGGCGGACGGCCACACGGTGCGCCGCCCGGAGTCGTCGTGCGAGGGCGAGGGCGATCTGGTGCCGGTCGGCGGCCTGATCCTCGCCGGTACGGGCTTCCGCACCAGCCGCGCGGCGCACGCCGAGCTCCAGGAGTTCTTCGGCGTTCCGGCCATCGCCCTGCACCTGACCGACCCGTACTTCTACCACCTCGACACCGCGCTGTTCGCCCTCGACGACGAGAACGTCGCGTACCACCCGGAGGCGTTCTCGGCGGGCAGCCGTCAGGTGCTGGAGCGGCTGTTCCCGCGGGCGGTGCACGCCACCCGCGACGACGCGATGGCCTTCGGCCTCAACTCCGTCTCCGACGGCCGTCATGTCTTCGTCGCCCCGCAGGCCACCGGGCTCATCGACCGGCTGGCCCAGGAGGGCTATGTCCCCGTCCCCGTCGACCTGTCGGAGTTCCACAAGGCCGGCGGCGGCATCAAGTGCTGCACCCAGGAGATCCGCTCATGACCGCTCCCGCACAGACCGGCCCCGCGTCCGGTGCCGCCCCCTCTTCGGCGTCCGTCATCGCCGCCGAGACGCCCGTCCTCGCCCACAACTACCACCCGCTGCCGGTGGTCGTGGCGCGCGCGGAGGACGTCTGGGTCGAGGACGTCGAGGGCCGCCGGTACCTCGACATGCTGGCCGGCTATTCCGCCCTCAACTTCGGCCACCGCCACCCGGCGCTGACCGCGGCCGCCCACCGCCAGCTCGACGCGCTGACGCTGACGTCCCGCGCCTTCCACCACGACAAGCTCGCCGGGTTCGCCGCCGGGCTGGCCCGCCTCACCGGCCTGGACATGGTCCTGCCGATGAACACCGGCGCCGAGGCGGTGGAGAGCGGCATCAAACTGGCCCGCAAGTGGGCGTACGAGGTCAAGGGCGTCCCGGCGGACCAAGCGACGATCGTGGTGGCCGCGGACAACTTCCACGGCCGCACCACCACCCTCATCAGCTTCTCCACCGACCCGGTCGCCCGCGACGGCTTCGGCCCGTTCACGCCGGGCTTCCGCATCGTCCCGTACAACGACCTCCCCGCCCTCGAAGCGGCGATCGACGAGACCACCGCCGCCGTGCTGATCGAGCCGATCCAGGGCGAGGCGGGCGTCGTGATCCCCGACGACGGCTACCTCACCGGCGTCCGTGAGGCGACCCGCCGCGCCGGGTGCCTCTTCATCGCCGACGAGATCCAGTCCGGCCTCGGCCGCACGGGCCGCACCCTCGCCGTCGACCACGAGGGCGTCGTCCCCGACGTGCTGCTGCTGGGCAAGGCGCTCGGCGGCGGCATCGTCCCGGTCTCCGCCGTCGTCGCCCGCCACGACGTGATGGAGGTGTTGCGCCCCGGCGAACACGGCTCGACGTTCGGCGGCAACCCGCTGGCCGCCGCGGTCGGTTCGGCCGTCGTGGACCTGCTGGCCACCGGCGAGTACCAGCGCCGCGCCGCGGAACTGGGCGAGGTGCTGCGCGCGGGGCTGTCCGCCCTCACCGGCCGCGGCGTCGTCGCGTTCCGCTCCCGCGGCCTGTGGGCGGGCATCGACATCGACCCGTCCCTCGGCACCGGCCGCCACATCAGCGAACTCCTCATGGCCGAAGGCATCCTCGTCAAGGACACCCACGGCTCCACCATCCGCCTCGCCCCACCCCTGACGATCACGCGGGAGGACCTGGAGGGGGCGCTGGCGTCGCTGGGGAAGGTGCTGGGTTAACCCCGGTTCGTACGAACGGACGCGGCCCGGCGGGTGACATCCGCCGGGCCGTACGGCTGTGGCGCCCCGCCCCTCCCACGTCACAGTCAGGTAATGCCCGCCCCGCCCCCCGCTCCCCCATGGGTGAACCCCCTGGCCGGAGGCTAAGGTCGGCAGCAGGACCACCAAGGCGAGGGGGAAGCCGTCGATGGCGCGGGACGAGGCCGTGATCGGCTGTACCGGGGTGCTGCTCATCGGCACCCGGGGCGAGGCCGGTCCCGGCGAGGTCCAGGTGCGGGTCAGGGGCGGGTCCGAGACGTTTCTGGCCTGGTCGGCGGAGCCGCTGGCGACCGGCACGGAGGTGCTGGTGATCGCCTCGCGCGGCACCCGGCAGGTGGACGTCCTCGCCTGGTCCGATCCGTTGGACGCGCTGAACGGTTAGGGGGCCTTTGTTCGCGTGCGCCACGCGCCGCGAACCACCCCCGGGCCGGCAGCGCCGGTTGAGGAGACGAGAGATGTTCGGTTACCGCGTACCGGCCCCGGATGAGGCCATGTTGATCTCGGGCGGCCGTCGGGGGCACGGCGACGCCCCGTTCCGCGTGGTGATCGGCCACGGCAAGTTCGTGCTGCCGGTCTTCCGCAAGACCCGGTTCCTGACGTTGGCGATGTGCGAGTCGGAGGTCGCGGAGACCTGCGTGACGAAGCAGGGCATCGCGCTGACCGTGCGCGCCGTGATCGCGTTCAAGGTCGGCAACGACACCGAGTCGATCGTCAACGCCGGACAGCGCTTCCTGTCCGACCAGGACCAGATGTCCGTGCTGACCGGGCGGATCTTCGCCGGTCATCTGCGGTCCATCATCGGCTCGATGACCGTCGAGGAGATCGTCACCGAACGGCAGAAACTCGCCACCGAGGTGCTGGAGACCTCCAAGACGGAGATGGCGAAGATCGGCCTGATCGTCGACTCGTTGCAGATCCAGTCGATCGACGACGGCGAGACCGGCTACATCGAGGCGATGTCCTCGCCGCACAAGGCCGCCATCCAGCGGCAGGCGCAGATCGCGCAGGCGCGGGCCACCCAGGCGTCGGCCGAGGCGCAGCAGGAGGCGGCGCGGAACCAGGCCGAGTACTCACGGCAGACGGCGGTGGTCCAGGCGCAGTACAACGCCGAGGTCGACCGGGTGCAGGCACAGGCCGCGCAGGCGGGCCCGCTGGCCGATGCCCACGCCCAGCAGGAGGTGCTGGCCGCCCGTACGGAGCTGGCCGAGCGGGCCGCTTCGCTGCGCCAGCAGGAGCTGGTCGCGGAGGTCGTCAAGCCCGCCGAGGCGGAGGCCGAGCGGATCCGGCTGCTGGCGCTGGCCGATGCGGAGCGGATGAAGATCCAGGCGGCGGCGGCGGCGTCGTACGACCGGGTGGCGCTGGACCGGATGCTGATCGACCAGCTGCCGCAGATCGTCAAGGAGGCATCGGCGGGCCTGTCCGGCGCCAACGTCAACGTCCTCAACGGCGCGGACGGCCTGGGCGAGATCGCCGCCGGTCTGGTCGGCCAGGGCCTGACCATCCTCGACTCGGTCCGCCGCAACCTGGGCGCGTCCGACGCCACCGGGGAGCCGGCCGGGGACGCCGGGTCCCGGAAGGGCGCGTCGGCCGACTCCCGCCGCCCGAAGGAGGACGGGCGGATCGGGATCGAGTAGCCGCCGACCGGCCCCGTTCGGCCCCGTCCGGCCCCGTACGACGGGGCTGGGCGGGGCCGCGCCGCGTACGGGGCCCGTACGGGAACGGGCCCCGCCGAGGCCCCTCACCCCTCCCCCGCCTCCCGCTCCCGCACATGCTCCGTGAGCCGGTTCAGCAGCTCGGCCGTGATCGCCACATCGCGGGCGTCGAAGCCTTCGAGGGCCCGGTGGAGGGTGAGTTGGCGGGCGTCCTGGAGGCGACCGAGGACGGTGCGGCCGTGGGGGGTGATGGCGACCTGGCGGGCCCGCCGGTCGCGCGGGTCCGGGGTGCGTTCGACGAGGCGTTCCGCCGCCAGCCGGCCGATCTGGCGGGTGACATGGGACGGCTCGACCATCAGATGCTCGGCCAGATCGCCGACCCGGCTGACGCCCCCGACGCCCTCCAGCGCCATCAGCAGCCACAGGTCCGACCGCCGGGCCGAGACCCCGGCCCGCTCCGCGAGGCGTTCGTGCGCCTGCGAGCGGGTGAGCAGGTAGGACAGCGTGACCAGCGCCCGTTGCAGCGCGACGATGGGCTCCTGGTCCGGCACGGGCTCCGACATGCAGGAACCCTAACCGTCCCCCGCCAACGGCCCCTTACAGAACGGGAATCGGCCACCGCCGAAGCGGCCGGAACACACCCTTACGCCCCCGCCGCGGGAGAGTTAGCGTGACCTAATAGTTGCTTTAGTCAGGTAACAGTCGAGCCAGGTAAGAGCCGAGCCAGGTAACTCACGTCAGAGAACAGTCGGCAGCCGGATACCGGTCACCCGGTACCGCCCGCGTGCCGACGGCATCACCCGCACCGTTCACCGCGGCGCCCCGCGCCCGAACGTGGAAGGACCCGCCATGACGACCGCACCGCACACCGACCCCGCAACCACCGCACCGCACCCCGTCGCCGTCCCCGCCACCCGCGCGCCCGGCTGCCCCTTCGACCCGGCGCCCGCCGTCGACCGCGCCCGCGAGGAGGCGCCGGTCGTGCGAGCCACCCTGTGGGACGGCTCGCCCGTCTGGCTGGTCACCCGGTACCAGGACGTCCGGGACGTACTGAGCGACCCGCGGTTCAGCGCCGACGCCAGGCGCCCCGGATTCCCCTTCCTCACCGCCGGTACCCGGGTGCTCGCCGAGGACCGTTCGTTCAGCTTCATCCGCAAGGACGATCCGGAGCACGCCCGGCTGCGCCGCATGCTGACCGCCGACTTCATGATCAAAAAGGTGGAGGCGATGCGGCCGCAGGTGCAGGAGATCGCCGACGGTCTCCTTGACCGGATGACCGACGGCCGCACCTCCGCCGACCTCGTCACGGAGTTCGCCCTGCCGCTGCCGTCCCTGGTGATCTGCCTGCTGCTCGGCGTCCCGTACGAGGACCACGCCTTCTTCCAGGACCGCAGCCGCGTCCTGCTCGCCCTCCGCTCCACCGTCGAGGAGGTCCGCGCCTCACAGAACGAACTCCTCGACTACCTGGAACGGTTGGCGGCGAAGAAGCGCCGGGAGCCGGACGACGGGATCATCAGCCGACTGGTCGCGCGCGGCGAACTCTCCGACAAGGACATCGCCGGGATGGGCCGGCTGCTGCTGATCGCCGGGCACGAGACCACCGCGAACATGACGGCCCTCGGCACCCTCGCGCTGCTGCGCAACCCGTCCCAACTGGAGCGGCTGCGCGCCGAACCCTCCCTGATCAAGGGCGCGGTGGAGGAGTTGCTGCGCTATCTGACGATCATTCACAACGGTGTGCCCCGCGCCGCCACCGAGGACGTCACGGTCGGCGGGACCACCATCCGGGCGGGCGAGGGCGTGCTCTGCACCCTGAACGCCGCCAACCGCGACGAGGCCGTCTTCCCCGGTGGCGACTCCCTCGACGTGACCCGGGACGCCCGCCGCCATGTCGCGTTCGGCTTCGGCATCCACCAGTGCCTGGGCCAGCCGCTGGCCCGGGTGGAGATGCAGATCGCCCTGGAGACGCTGCTGCGCCGCCTGCCGGACCTGCACCTCACGGTCCCCTTCGAGGAGGTCCCGTTCCGCCACGACATGGGCATCTACGGTGTCCACGCCCTCCCGGTCGGCTGGTGACCGGTCCCCCTCCCCCGCACCGGCCTCCCGCACCGGCCACCCCACCCGTCCCGGCCGAGGCCCCATACCCCGCCAACCACGCGACCGCGTACGGTACTTCGGCTCGTCGTACCACCGATCCACCCACCGGCGCGGCGGCCGGTCCCAGACGCCGCGCCACCACCGGCACCGGGCGGCCCGCCGCCCGGCCCCACCCGAGGAGCAACGTCATGCGAGTCACCGTCGACCAGGACAAGTGCTGCGGCGCCGGTAGCTGTGTGCTGTCCGCACCGGACGTCTTCGACCAGCGCGACGAGGACGGCATCGTGGTCCTCCTCGACGCCCTGCCGCCCGCCGCGCTGCACGAGGCGGTCCGCGAGGCCGCCGCCGTCTGCCCCGCGGCCGCCATCGCCCTGGAGGAGGCCACCGAACGCGTCTGACCGGGCGGGGCGGGCCGCACGGCCTCGGCCCGCCCCGCCGCATCCGAGAGGAGTCGCGATGACCCTGCGGCACGCCGTGCTCGCCGCGCTGCTGGACGGGGAGTGCAGCGGCTATGAGCTGGCCAAGGAGTTCGACGCCCGCGTGGCCAACTTCTGGTACGCCCGCCCGCAGCAGCTCTACACCGAACTGTCCGGGCTGGAGCGGGACGGGCTGGTCACCGGCCGCCAGGTGGTGCAGGAGATGCGCCCCAACAAGCGGCTGTTCACGGTCACCGAGGCGGGCATCGGCGAGCTCCAGCGGTTCGCCGCCGCCACCGTCCGGCCGTCGTTCCTCCGCGACGACCTGCTGGTCAAGGTGCAGGCCGTGGACCGGCTCCCGGCCGCCCCGGTGATCGCCCAGCTCACCGAGCGGGCCCGGATCGCCGACGGGCGGACCGAGATCTTCGGCCGGGTCCTGGAGCGGCTCCGCGGCGACCTCGACGAGGCCACCTTCCTCGTCCGCTCCACCCGCATCGGCCCGTATCTGACCTGCCTGCGCGGCCTCACCTTCGAACGCGAGACCCGCGCCTGGTGCGACCGGATCGCGGCGGTACTGCGCAGCCGGGAGACGGCGGCGCGGCCGGTGACGTGACGGTGGAACGACGGCGCCCCACCGCGCAGTTGGGGCGCCGCCGCCGTACGAGCTGCCGGGCCGCCTCCGTACGAGCTGCCAGGCCCGCCGCCGTACGGGCCGCCGGGCGCCCTCGCCCCACCGGCCGGGCCCGCCCCCGTACGGCCTTCCGCCCCCCGCACTCCTTCGTGTGACGCGCCCCGGGGACGCACATCACGCTGTACGGGATGGGCAGTTCCTCCCGGCACGCGTCCCGCTACGGGGCGCGTTTCGTTCCTGGAAGGAAACACCCATGCGCCTTCGCCACACCGTGGCCGCCGCTCTCGGTGCCCTCGCGCTCGCCGTCGCCCTGCCCGCCTCGTCCGCCCAGGCGGCGACCGGCTCGTTCACGTACCTCATCGACGCCCAGGACGGCGCCGTACACGTAGGGACCCTGGCAGATCCGCCGAGCGGCGTCTGCATGACGCTGCCCGAGGTGGCGCAGGACTGGGTGGCGCCCGCGCACACCCCGCGCAACGACACCGGCGACTTCGTGACGGCGTTCACCGGGCCGGGCTGCGACGGCGACTCCTTCACCCTCCGCCCGGACGGCGGCCACGCCACCGAGCGGCTGAAGCTCCGCTCGGTGCTCTTCTTCCACTAGGGGCGACTCCTGGGGGCGACGCCGGGAGCCGCTAAGGCCGCGCCTGCGTGTCGTCCCCGGTCCGCGCCCCGGTCTCCTCCCCCTCCGGCCGGGGCCGGGCCGGTTCCAGCGTCCAGGAGGCCAGCAGCCGCAACGACTGCGCGGACGGTGAGCCGGGCTCCGCGTGGTAGGCGATCAGATGCTGTCCGGGGTCGGCGGGCAGGCTCAGCGTCTCGTACGCGAGGGTCAGCCGGCCGACCAGCGGATGCCGCAGCGCCTTCGTGCCGAACCCCTTGTCCTGGACGTCGTGCGCGGCCCACAGCCGCCGGAAGTCGTCGCTCTTGAGGGAGAGTTCACCGATCAGCGAAGCGAGCGCCGGATCGTCCGGGTTGCGTCCGGCGTCCCGCCGCAGATAGCCGACGACGTCGGCGGCCTTGGCCTCCCAGTTCTCGTACAGCGCGCGGGCCGCCGGGTCCAGGAAGACCTGCCAGGCGAGGTTGCGCTCCTTGCGCGGCTGCGCGGGGAAGTCGCCGAGCAGCGCGCAGGCCAGCCGGTTCCAGGCGATGATGTCGAGCCGCCGCCCGATGACGTACGCGGGCACCGCCTCCATCGTGTCCAGCAGCTGCTGGAAGGCGGGCCGTACCCGCTGCGGGCGGACGGCCGGGCGGGCCCGGCGCGGCACCGGGCGGGCGAGATGGGCGAGGTGGTCGCGCTCCGCGCCGGTCAGCCGCAGCGCGTCGCCGATCGCGTCCAGCACCGCGGCGGAGACGTTGCCGACCCGGCCCTGCTCCAGCCGGATGTAGTACGCGACGCTGACCCCGGCCAGCTGCGCCAGCTCCTCACGCCGCAGCCCGGGCACCCGCCGCCTGCCGTACGCGGGCAGCCCGACGTCCGCCGGCCGCAGCCGGGCCCGCCGCGAGCGCAGGAACTCGCTCAATTCGGTGCGCTGGTCCATACCGAAAGTATGCGCAATCAGGGCGGGACCGGGAAAAGCGTCCGGCGCCCGGTGGGTGGTCCCGGGCGCGCTCCCTGGGTGGTCCTCCCGTTGGTAGGAACGCCGGTCATACGTTGCAGGGGGCACTGGCTACGGTCCGCCGGCCCTTGCATCCTCGGGAACATGACCCACACCTCTGTCGCCGCGTACGCCGCACCCGCCCCGAAGGCACCGCTGGAGCGGACCACCATCCCGCGCCGCGAGCTGGGTGCCCACGACATCCTGATCGACATCAAGTTCGCCGGTATCTGCCACTCCGACATCCACACCGCCCGCGCCGAATGGGGTGAGGGCGGCCACTTCCCGCTCGTCCCCGGCCACGAGATCGCCGGTGTCGTCGCCGCGACCGGCTCCGCCGTCTCCCGCTACGCGGTGGGCGACCGCGTCGGCGTCGGCTGCTTCGTCGACTCCTGCCGCGAGTGCGACAACTGCCGCGCCGGGATCGAGCAGTACTGCACCGGTGAGCTGGGCAACGTCGGCACGTACAACGCCGTCGGGCGGGACGGCGAGCCCACCCAGGGCGGCTACTCCACCCACCTCGTGGTGGACGAGAACTACGCCCTGCGCATCCCGGAGAGCATCCCGCTGGACGCCGCGGCGCCGCTGCTGTGCGCCGGGATCACGGTCTACTCGCCGCTGGCCCACTGGCAGGCGGGCCCCGGCAAGAAGGTCGCCGTGGTCGGTCTCGGCGGTCTCGGCCACATGGGCGTCAAGATCGCGCACGCGATGGGCGCCGAGGTGACGGTGCTCAGCCAGTCGCTGCGCAAGAAGGACGACGGTCTGCGCTTCGGCGCCGACGCGTACCACGCGACCTCGGACCCGGCCACGTTCGAGGCGCTGGCCGGCACCTTCGACCTGATCATCAACACGGTCTCCGCCGACCTCGACCTCAACGCGTACCTCTCGCTGCTGCGCACCGACGGCACCCTCGTCCAGCTGGGCGCCCCGGAGAAGCCGCTGACCGTCGCACCGTTCGCGCTGATCGGCGGGCGCCGGTCGTTCGCCGGTTCGCTGATCGGCGGCATCCGCGAGACGCAGGAGATGCTCGACTTCTGCGGTGAGCACTCCATAGCCGCCGACATCGAGCTGATCAGCGCCGACCGCATCAACGAGGCGTACGAGCGCGTCCTCGCCAGCGATGTGCGCTACCGCTTCGTGATCGACACGTCGACGATCTGACGCGGACGGCACGGAAGCCCCGCCCGGCCCCCGCACGGGAGGCTCGGGCGGGGCTTTCGTCGCACGCCGGACCAGCTCAGGCCCGGAACGCGTCCGCCTTCACGCCCGCGACGAAGGACGCGAAGGCGGTGGCGGGGACGCTCAGCCGCGGGCCGTCCGGGTCCTTGGAGTCCCGGACGGGGACCACACCGCGCGAGGCGACGAGGACAGCGGCCACCTCGATGCAGTTGCCGCCGTTGTCGCTGTGCGAGGACTTGAACCAACGGTCGGCGGCGATCTCGATGCAGTCGCCGCCGTTGTCGCTGTACGAGGACTTGAACCAACGGTCGGCGGCGATCTCGATGCAGTTGCCGCCGTTGTTGCTGTACGAGGACTTGAACCAGCGGGGGGATTCGGTCGTCACGGCATACCCTTTCGCAGCTTGTCAGCACGCTCATGGTTCGGTCCGAGGGTAGGACCGGGACGGCGGCGCCGCGAGAGGGCCGGACGAAAGCCCCGCCCGGCCTCCAACGCGGAGGAACGGACGGGGCTTTCACCGTACGCGGACCAGCTCAGGCGCAGAACTCGTCCGCCTTCACGCCCGCCACGAAGGACGCGAAGGCGGTGGCGGGAACGCTCAGCGCCGGGCCGTGCGGGTCCTTCGAGTCACGGACGGGCACGACGCCACGCGAGGCGACGAGGTTGGCGGCGACCTCGATGCAGTCGCCGCCGTTGTTGCTGTACGAGGACTTGTACCAGCGGGGGGATTCGGTCGTCACGGGGTGCCCTTTCTCAACTGGCTGATCATGGCCACGGTCTCCGCCTGGGAGAGCGCTTGGGCCTGTAGCTGATGGTAGGTCGTCAGGACGGGCATGACGGAAGTTGGTTCGCGGTCGAAGAACCCTTGGGCCTGAGACTCCGCGTAGTACATGACGGACCGGTCGGACATCGTCAGCAGGTTCACCGGCAGGTCGAACGGTCGGTGCTCTCCTATCACAAAAGGCGCCACCTGGAGAACGGTGTTGGGCCAGTTGGCGAACTCCATCAGCCGGTCGAGCTGCGGCTCCATGACCTCATCGCCGCCGACCCATCGCCGAATGCAGCTCTCGTCCATCACCACCATCACCATGGGCGGGCGGGACCGCTCCAGCGCGGCCTGACGCTCCGCGAGGAAGTCGACTCGTTCGAGGGCCTGCTCGGGCGAGATCGCGCCTCGGCGCACGGCGCTCTCCGCCAACACCCTTGCGTATTCCGGTGTCTGTACCAGTCCAGGGATGATTCCGATCTGGTACAGCCGCAGCTCCACCGCCCGCCCCTCGTACCCCACGTACTCCGGGAAGCCCTCCAGCAGCGAGCCCTGCCGGAGTTCGCGCCACTGGCGGTCGAAGGTGTCCGCGCCCTCCAGGCCGAATGCCCTGTCCGCGCTACGCGAAAAGCGCAGAGTAGGAGGCTTCCGCGCAGTTTCCACGGCCGAGATGTGCACGCTGGAATAGCCCATCAGCTCGGCCAGATGATCCTGTGTCCAGCCACGCGCCTCCCGCATGCTGCGCAGACGGGCGCCGTAAGCCGCCCTGAGCGAGGCGTCCGGGTGCAACTCCTTGATGTTCAAGGGCTTTCACTGACCTTTCGTCCTCTTCCGGCAGGTTGAACGCCCTTCCGACTCTAGGTCACGCTGCATCTCCCTGGTAGTGGAATGACTACAGAGAGGAACCATCGTGTCTGTCGAACGCGGGTCCGAGGAACGCGATCAGGTCCCTTACCGCCCGGCACTCGGTGAACTCGTCGGGGACGCCGACCGCCGATGCCTCGGCGTCGTCAAGGGGGAGTTGTGCGGGGCGTGGTCCCTGCGGTCGGTGACGGGCGGCGTGGAGTGGATCGCCGACGCCGCGCACATCCGCCGCGCGTCCCGCGCCGAGCATCTGATCGCCGGGATCGCCCTGGTCAACGCGCGCAGCCGGGGGGAGATCCTGTGACCGGCTACCTCGCCGAAGTACGCCTCGAAAAGCGGACGTCGGGACCCAGCGGCGGGGCCGCGCACACCGTCGGGGCACTGTGGACCGTCTCCCCCGTGCTGGCCGTGCGGTGGCTGCGCGGGCAGGCGCTGCGTCTGGCGGAACGGGTCGAGCCCGAGCCGGTGCGGTCGCCGTGGGCATGGCTGACGCGCGGGGCGGCGGACCGCGACGTACCGGACCACGCCGCGAAGGTGCGGGCGTGGGCATGGGACGCGAGCGAGGAACGGGCCGCGCGGGAGCACATCAAGCGCGGGCACGCCCTGTTCGTCACCGTCCCGGACGCCGACCGCACCCACACGCTGAGCATCTGGCCCGGCCAGCCGCCCGGCGACGCGGGCCAGGCACCACCGGAGCCGTTCCACCACCGCATCGGCGGGCTCCGCCACCCGCTCCACGTCCTCGCCGAAGACCCGTGGAGGTAGCCGTGGAGGCAGCCATGGACAGCCTTCCTGCGCACGGGGACGCTCCCCGTACACCGCCCCGCTCCGGCACCGTCGGCGAGGACGTCCTGCGCGTCCACGCACTCGTCGGCACCGACGACCCGCGCCCCCAATGCGGCGCCGGAGAAGGCCAGCCCGTCGACGAATGGCTGCGGGCGGTCAACTGCCCGGACTGCCGGTAGCGGGCGGGCGGCGCGTGCCGCGGGCGACCGGCCCCGACCCCGGCCCCAGCGCTCCCGGCACGGCCGCGCGCACCACGATTTCCCCTCCTCCGAAAAAAACTTTCCCGCCCCCGGCAACCCCCGCCCCCGCCGCACGTCGTGAGGGGTGAGGGCGCCACCGGGCGCCGCCCATCGACTCGACCGTGGAGCAGTACCCGTGAACCTCTTCCGCACCGCCCCCACGCAGTCCCCCGCCGCCACGCGCCGCCGGATACGTGGCGCCGCCACCGCCGGGCTGCTGGCCGCCTGCGCGCTCACCGCCCTGTCCACGGCCGGTTCCGCGTACGCCGACGACACCGACTCCGCGCGGACCGCCCGCCCCGAGCCCAGCGTCAGCGCGCCGAGCGACCACCGGCCCACCGCCGTGCCCACGATGCCCGGCCGCGGCGAGGCGTCGCCCTCGACCGGCCGCGACGCGACGCAGCGGCCGTCCGTGGAGCCCACCCAGCCCCCCGGTCACCGCTCGTCCGCCGAGCCGCGCCCCGTCCCGAGCGTGAGCCGCCCCGGTGACGCGGGACGCGGCGCCGACTCGACCCCCGCGCCCGCCACCGGCAGGGACGCATCCGGCAAGGACGAACTCGCCCACACCGGTGCCTCCGAGACCACCACCCTCCTCATGGGCGCGGGTGCCGCCGCCCTGCTCGTCGCCGGTGGTGGCACCCTGTACGCGGTCCGCCGCAACCGGGCCTGACGCTCCCTCCCCGGCACCAGGAACCGATGGAAACCCTCGTACTCCCGCTCGCCCCGGCAGGGTTCGCCCTGCCGGGGCCGCGGCATTCCCGGTGGCAGTGGCTGCGCCGCGCCGCCCGTACGGCGACCCGCGCCGCCCGGCCCGCGTCCGCCACCCGGCCCGCCGGCCCGGCCGCCCCCGCGGGTGCCCCGGCCTCCGCCACCCCGTCCGCGTACGGGACGGGGATGCCGGAGCGGCCGTCGATCGGCGAGCTGTACCACGCGCACCGGCTGGCGATGGTGCGCCTCGCGGTGCTGCTGGTCGACGACCGGGCCAGCGCCGAGGACGTCGTCCAGGACGCGTTCACCGCGCTCTGCCGCCGCCACGGCGAACGCCTCGACGAGGTCGACAACGCCCTCGCCTATCTGCGCACCGCCGTCGTCAACGCCGCCCGCTCGGTCCTGCGGCGGCGCCGCAGCGCCCGTAACTACACCCCGCCGCACGAGGTCGACGCCCCGTCCGCCGAGGAACGGATCGTCCTCGACGAGGAGCACCGCGAGGTCCTGGCCGCACTCGGCAAGCTCACCGCCCGCCGCCGCGAGGTCCTCGTCCTGCGGTACTGGGGCAACCTGTCCGAGGCGGAGATCGCCCGCACCCTCGGCATCAGCCGGGGCGCGGTGAAGTCCCTCGCCAGCCGCGCCCTGGACGCGCTGGAGAAAATCCTGAAGGAGCGGTCATGAGCACCGGCGACCACCACCGGACCGCCCGCCCCTCTTCCGACGGCCCCGAGCGGCCCGTCGAGGACCGGCTGCGCGCCGCCCTCGCCGCCCGCGCCGCCACCGTCGAACCCCGCGATCTGCGCCCCGCGGCCCCGCCCCGGGCGGCCCGCCGCACCTCGTGGCTGCGCGGCGCCCCCTGGAGACGGTTCGCGCTGCCCCTCGCCGCCGCGGCCGCCGCCGCTGCCATCGGCTACGCGGTGTTCGCCCCCGGCACCACACCGCCGCGCCCCCTGCCCGCCACCCCGCCCCACCCGCTGCCCAGCCCCACACAGGACGGCCGCCCGATCCCGTCCCCGTCGGCCCCGGACAGCCACGAGCCGCCCGGCCCGACCCGTACGCGGACGCCGGACGGCCGCACCGTGTCGCCCAGCGATCGCCCGCCGGGCGACGCGGAGAACTGGACCCCGAGCGTCGACGGCCGGGCCTCGCACAACCGGGGCAGGCCGTCCGGAACGCCGTCGTCCACGCCGACGTCCCGCCCGTCGGAGTCCTCGGCGGCGGGACAGCGGCCGTAGGACGGGCCGCGGCGGCGGGCCCTCCGGACGGGCGGGCCCCCTCCCCGGCCCGCCCGCCGCACCCCGGCGCACGCCCCCGCGCGCGGGTTCCCTGAGTGCCGCGCCGGGCCCGGAGTGGCCGATACCCGTGGCACGGCTGGGCCCGCGGCCGCTCGCCCGGTAGGCTTTCCGTGTGATCTTCAAGCGCATCGGAAATGGGCGTCCGTACCCCGACCACGGCCGGGAGAGCACCCGCCAGTGGGCGGATGTCGCCCCGCGCCCGGTACGCCTCGACCAGTTGGTGACGACCAAACAGCAACTGGACCTGGAAACCCTCCTCGCCGAGGACTCGACGTTCTACGGCGACCTCTTCGCGCACGTCGTGAAGTGGCAGGGCGACCTCTACCTGGAGGACGGCCTGCACCGCGCCGTCCGCGCCGCGCTCCAGCAGCGCCAGGTGCTCCACGCCCGCGTCCTGGAAATGGGCTGACGCCCGCCGCCCGGACCGTTCCGCCGTCCGTACGGATCGGTTGCCCCTTTCGGGTCGCCTCACCGGCCATGGATTGATCATCTAGTAGGCACGCCTCCTGGGCGGCACTACGCTGCGGCCATGAGCATGCTGACGCCCCCAGGCATGGGCGGTAAGAAGTACCGCGTGACGGGCGACAGGCATCCCCGGATGCGCCGCCCCCGCCACCGCCGCCGGATCGTCCTCGCCGCCGCCGCGGGGATCTGCGCCCTCGGCCTGGTGGGCTGGGGCACCCTCCAGCTCATCGACGTCTTCGGCGGCACCTCGGGCAAGGCCCAGGCCGCAGAGAAGGGCACGGACGCCAAGCAGAAGTGCGCGACCGCCACGCCCACCCGGCCCGCCGCGGCCAAGCCGCCCGCGCCGTCCGACATCACCGTCAACGTCCTCAACGCCACCCCGCGCGGCGGGCTCGCCAAGCGCACCGCCGACGAGCTGGAGAAGCGCGGCTTCGACATCGGCAAGGTCGGCAACGCCCCCGCCGCCTACGACAAGAAGGTCAAGAACAACGGTGTGCTGCTCGGCCCGTCCGGCGCCGACGGCCCGCTGAAGGTCCTCGCCACCCAACTCGCCGGGACCCGCCAGGAGACCGACGGCCGCAAGGACCGCTCCGTCGACCTGATCATCGGCGACACGTTCCAGGACCTGACGAAGGCGAAGGACGCCGAGAAGGCCCTGGCCGCCCTCGCCCACCCGCCGCGCCCCAAGGCTCCCGCCTGCTGACCGCCCCGTAAGGGGTGTCTTCCCGATCTCCGCGGGGCCGTGACGCCTGGCACCGCCTGATCCACGAAGAGCGGAAAGACACCCCTAAGGGCTGTCCCGTAATCCTTGGTGGATCAGCGCACGGCGTCAGATGCGGTGCATCGCAAGGCGGAGGGACGTCCGGATACTGGGTGTATCCGGACGTTCCGACAACGCGGCGAGGTGCCGTAGCTGTCGTCGCGCGCCCGCCAAGGATTACGGGACAGCCCTTAGGCATGCCGCGGGCCCCCGCCGGAAACCGGCAGGGGCCCAGAACGTTTCGGGCGGGCACCCGGGACGGGCGGCCCGCGGTGTCAGCCGGCGGTGCCGTACATCCGGTCGCCCGCGTCACCCAGGCCCGGCACGATGTACCGGTCGTCGTTGAGCCGCTCGTCGACGGCGGCGGTGACCACCGTCACCGGCGCACCGGCCAGCTCCCGCTCCATGACGGCGACGCCCTCCGGCGCGGCCAGCAGGCAGATCGCGGTGACGTCGTCCGCGCCGCGGTTGATCAGCTCGCGGATCGCCGCGACCAGCGTGCCGCCGGTGGCGAGCATCGGGTCGACGACGTAGACCTGCCGGCCGGAGAGGTCGTCCGGCATCCGCGTGGCGTAGGTGTGCGCCTCGTAGGTCTCCTCGTTACGGACCATGCCCATGAAGCCGACCTCGGCGGTGGGCAGCAGCCGCACCATGCCGTCCAGCATGCCGAGACCGGCGCGCAGGATCGGGACGACCATCGGCCGCGGGTGCGACAGCCGGACGCCGGTGGTCGTCGTCACCGGGGTCTCGATGTCGACCTGCTCGGTCCGTACATCGCGGGTCGCCTCGTACGCGAGCAGAGTGACCAGCTCGTCGGCGAGCCGCCGGAACGTGGGGGAATCGGTGCGCTTGTCGCGCAGTGTGGTGAGTTTGTGCGCCACCAGCGGGTGGTCGACGACGTGGATCCGCATCCCTCGACAGTAACCGAGAGTGCGGGCGGAGGCGTCCGCCCGGCCCCCGGACGCACTGGCGCGACCGCCCCGGGGCGCGGGAGAGTGGGCCCCAGATGCCTGTCCGTCCGGCCCGCCCGGGCCGGTCCCCGCCCGAGGCGGTGTGCCGCGTGTCCGACCCCCAGCACCCCGACGGGCCCGGCGCCGCGCCCGGCCCGGAGAGCGACGCGGCGCGCCGTCGGCGCCGCGACCGGTTCCTGCGCGAACTGCACGAGGCCAAGGCGCTGCGGGAGCGGGTCCAGCCGCGCCGCGCCCGGGCGGCCCGGATGCGGCAAGCGCTACGGAGGCGCACATTCCGCTGGTAGGCGGCCCGTACGGGTCCGGAGCCCGGCGCCCGTCGGGAGGGCGCGACCCGCCGCCGTCCGCGCCCGGAACATCCCGCTTTCCGGCGCCGCCACTCCGGCACGCGAGCGACTTCTCCGACAACCTCCGCACGACGCAGCGCCGAAGACCCCCCGCGGACGCGTTGTTTCTGCCACGATTCCGACGGGGGCGGGACCAGTGGCGCATCCGCGCCGCCCCGCCCGGCCCGGCAGCCCAAGACCAGTGGGAGAGTCACGGTGTACTTCGCCGCACTGCTCGCGCGCACCGAAGACGGGTGGGAAGCGAGCGATACGGAGCTCGACAATGTGGAGACCCTGACCGATCTGGCCGATCTGGCCCGAGAGGCGGCGGTGGACGACGACACGGTGGTCGTGTACATCGAGCAGGAGGGCGCCTGGTTCGGCGTCATCCGCGTGGACGGCGAGGACGACCCGCGCGTCTTCGTCTCCCACGCCGCCGCCGCCGCACGAAGTTCGTACGGCGCCATGCTCACCGACGAACTGCTCGGTTCCGACGACGACGGCGCGTCCGACCTCGACAGCCTCGACCTCGACGGCACCGAGGACGGCGAACCCGACCCGGACCCGGACGACAACGACCTGAGCGACGCGGCCACCTCCGGCCCCGTCCCCCCCGGCCCCCTGGGCGACGTCGAACTCCTCACGGACCTGGGCGTGGGGCCGGAGGGCCTGCTGGTGCTCGACACGGATGCGTTGGCTCAGATCGCCGATGCGCTGGGGTGCACGGATGTGTTGGAGGCGGTGCGCTGAGGGGCGGCCGTACACGCCCCGGGCCCACCCGGGGCACCGGGTCCCGCCCCGTGGCACCGTCCCCGACACTGGGACCATGACCGTGTCACCCCCCGCTCCCCCGCCCGCCGCCGTGCCCGATCCGCTGCGGGATCCCTGGACCGGACCGATGCGGCGGGCGCTGGCGGAAGCCGCGCTCGCCCCGGCGACCGGTGATGTCCCCGTCGGCGCCGTCGTCCTCGCCGCCGACGGCACGGTCCTGGGCACCGGCCACAACGCGCGCGAGGCGACCGGCGATCCGACGGCGCACGCCGAGGTCCTCGCACTCCGCGCCGCCGCCGAGGCACTGGGCGCGGGCGCCGGACCCGCCGACCGCCGCCCCGGCGACTGGCGGCTGACCGGCTGCACCCTCGTCGTCACGCTGGAACCCTGCACGATGTGCGCCGGCGCGATCGTCCTCTCCCGCGTCGACCGCGTCGTCTACGGCGCGTACGACGCGAAGGCGGGCGCGGTCGGCTCCCTCTGGGACGTGGTCCGCGACCGCCGGATCAACCACCGCCCCGAGGTCATCACCGGCGTCCTGGAGCCCGACTGCGCCGCCGCCCTCACCGCCTTCTTCCGCTCCCGCTGACCGCCCCCGGGATCCGATTTCGGAACACGGCCCCCCTTGGGCTAAGCTCTCTCCCGGTAGCGTGTCCGAGCGGCCGAAGGAGCGCGCCTCGAAAGCGCGTGAGGGGGCAACTCCTCCGTGGGTTCAAATCCCACCGCTACCGCTCATAAACACCCCTCTGATCTGCGGAAACGCGGTCAGGGGGGTGTTTTGCTCGCTGCACGTGCAGCGAGATTCGCTGCGCAGCGCTCCCGACGAGACCGCAGCTGCCCTCAACTCCCCGGCACGCATCCCCCGGTGGGGCCCCGCCATGGCCCTCTCCACCGGCACGGAGCCCCAGCCGTCCAGCCCTCTCACGCAGCAGTGGTCACCGATTGCAGTCGATGACTTGCGCGACGTGATCCGTAAGGGAAGCCCTGGGTGCCCGGACAGGACACCCCCGGCGATGGGGTCGAGGATCACCCGCGGCACCGAGTACGCCGACCTCGGCGGCGAATGCTTCCTCGAACGCGCTGGCACATTCGTGCCACCCGCGGCCTTGTCAGTCAGCTCGTCCGGCTCGGCTGCCGGGTCAAGCTTCCGCCTGCGGCGGTCACACGATGGTCTGACCTGCACCGGCGGAGGATTTTCGGGCGGGACGCGCTCGGGAAACCACTGCCGCACCATCTCCTGTTTCCCGACCGGGCCGGAAGAAGACAACGTCAGCTCGTTATTTCGAAGTTCGGCCCGACGTGGTGCAACACCAGGCCAGAGCGGCTTTCCCGGGAGAATTCGGAGCCGTGATGCCGAGCCGCCGAGGCCGGTGGACGTGCTGAGCGCGTGGTCCATCCGCCCTGGCCGGTCGGCTGTCGAATGGTACGGAACGCGTGGTGCGAGGTGGGGCCGGATAGCGATGGTCCGTGAACCGTGTGCGTCGCTCTGGCGTCTCCTCCGGTCGGCGGGGCCGGCGACCGCTCGCTCGGTATCCGTGAACACGGTGCCACTACGGCGAGTCGGCGGCCCCGGCGGGTCGCCCGTGCCGTCCGGCGCGGTGCCGGAGCCGACCACGTACCGGTGGAGTTCCCCCGGGAGGGGACGCCGGACCAGCCGTCCGTGCCGTCCCTCAGCCACGACGTCACTGTGACCGCGTTGCGGCGCACCAACCGGGGAATTCAGCGCAACGTGAACGGCACATGGGGGGTGGGCGACCGCCCAACCCGCCTCCGCATGCGCAACACGCGCGCGGGTGCCCAGGTCCTCAGGTTCCTCGGCGGCGGCAGCGGAGGTGCCCGCTCCGCTCGCAGCGCCGGGGAGATCTGCGCCTCCCTCAGCCCTGACGCCCAACAGGACCAGACCTCCCGGATCGTGGACGGTCCGTGTGACAACCCGCGGGCGCAGTGGACGCTCACCGACGCCATCGAGGACGTGGACGTGGGGCGGAACGAGATCAGTGAGGGGGCGCAGCGGTGGCGGAACGTGGCCATCCCTTATCTCTGCATGGGCCGGTACGCCGAGCAGGTGATCGCGGAGACGTGCACCGATGACCCCCACCAGCACTGGCGGGACAACCCCGTCGGCCCGCCCGAGGACTGGTCGACGGACGCCGACGACATCCGCCTGGAATCGCCTTGTACCACGGCAGTCGTGTGGCCCGCATCACAGACTCACCCGGCGGTCGCCATACGGCCAACCCGGCAGGTGACGGTGTCCCGCAGGAGGCCATCCGGTTCGCCGATGTCAACGGGGACGGCCGCGACGACCTTCTCAGGGTCGGCGAGAACGGCTCCATCCACGCCTACTACAACCTTTCCGGGGACAGCAGCAGCGGGTGGCGTTGGGAGGAGCACCGCAACTGGGCGCCCGGCGTCTTTTACGGCTCCCGGAGCATGCTGCGTCTGGCGGACGTCAACGGTGGCGGCAGGGCCGACTACCTCATGGTCGGCAAGCGCGGGGCCGTGCACGCCTACCTCAACAACGGCGACAAGGCCCGCCGGCGCTTCACCGAACACCGGTACTTCGTCAAGGAGACCGGATACCCCGGTGACAAGGTGGCGTTCCGCGACATCAGCGGTGACGGCAAGGCCGACTACGTCGTCGTCTACGGCGGCGGTTCCGTCCGGGCCTGGCTCAACCGGGGCGGCAACATGTAGCGCCCACACCGGATGAACCCTCCCGGCCGGGGCCTGGTGGCTGCATGCACCAGGCCCCGGCCGGGGCCGTCCTGGCCCTTCTCCCGTGCAGAACGCCAACGTCTGGCGAAACGCGTACGGCGGGCACAGGTCGAAGGACCGCCTCTCCCCGCCCCCGGCCAACAACCCTCGCCCGGCGCCGCCGACTTCTCCTACGGCGGATACGAGATCCACTGGCCCTAAGGGCTGTCCCGTAATCCTTGGTGGATCAGCGCGCGGCGTCAGATGCGGTGCATCGCAAGGCGGAGGGGCGTCCGGATACTGGGTGTATCCGGACGTTCCGACAACGCGGCGAGGTGCCGTAGCTGTCGTCGCGCGCCCGCCAAGGATTACGGGACAGCCCTTAGCGGTCACACACAGCCTCAAGTGCCGGATCAGGCAACCTTTACCCTGTCGCTGCTGTGGCCCGAACGGGGATTCGGGTCCCAGAGCACAGCTCCGGCTGCACCACGGGGATTCTTGACCCGCGGCGGCCCTCGCCAAGTGAAGAAACCCGATCGGCGGGCTGCTGCTCCGTCTAGGGTGTCGATCATGTTCAAGTCAGGGGTGGGGTTTCTCGCGTTGTTCGGGCTCGGTTGGTGGCTGCTGGGCACGAGCGCATTCGAGGGGTTGGTGTGGCCGGTCGTGTCTGGTTGCGCCGTAGCGGTGGGGCTGATGTTCGCCGCACGCCGATTTCTGCCCGCGTCGGCGGGCGCGCCGTTCCCCGCCGATCGGGGCCGGAAGTTCCATCAGATCAACGGTCTTCAGTGGCTGCTGATCGTTGTCATCGCCGTTGTGTGCGGTCGAGCAGGGGTGCCGGTTCTCATTCCTCCGATGGTCGCGCTCGTCGTCGGGCTCCACTTCCTGCCGTTGGCCTCGGTGTTCGAGCAGCCCCGACTGCGGGTACCGGCAGCCCTGCTGATCGCGGCGGGGGCGGCGGGCATGACCGTGTGGCTTGCCGACGGCCCGGACAAGACCGTCCGCCTCGTGGTGGGCCTCATCTCCGCGCTCTCCCTGTGGGGCACGGCAATCTGGACAGTGATGGGGGCGGCATCCGCTGCCTCACATGGTGTCAGGGAGTGAGAGTGCCGGGCAGCAGGTGATGGGCATCCTGCCTGGGTGGCAGAACGGGTGCGGGTCCGAGAGATCGATGACGATGAGGGGCGGCTGCTGCGGATCATTCGCAGGGGCACCGGGTCGGTGATGACCTGGCGGTGGGAAGGCCCGGGTCGAGCACCTCTACGCGATCGCCGACGGCGAGGTCATACCCGAGGACGGCGAGCCCGAAGTCGTCTTCTGCATGGACGAGTTCGGGCCGCTCAACCTGATGCCGCCCCGGGCAGGCAAGGGGCCGAGCGCGGCGGCAAGCACAAAGACCCGGGCCGTGAACCACGCCGACGACCAACGCCTACGCGCCGTCGTCAACAGGGCAAACGTTGCCTGATCTGGTACTGGTCACAATCCGTGACCAGAGCGAGGGCGGCGAACAGGCTTTTCCCGTTCTCGGGAAAGTCGCTTGCTCCTGCACATATTCGCGGCTGCGAGGCTCCCCGTACCGCGGCACACGGATGTAACGAGCTGTGTTGCATATGCAGCACGGACCGTGATTGAACGGCATCGAACACCACCCAACGACACCCCGGCGGAGCAAGGTTCACCGATCAGCTCTGCCTCGGCGGTGACCCAGCATGTGAGCTCGGTCTTGCGGATCCCGCCACCGACGACCACGACATCCCACGGGCGATGGGTCAACGAGGCGACCAGGGTGGACTCGGCTGTTTCGTCCGGCACCACCAGCGTCATGGCTGCGTCGATGCCGTGCTCGCCGAACCGGACCAGCTCCGCATCGAGAGCCGTGCGAAGAGCCTCCCCGTCGACACCGGGTATCGCTTGCGGGTCGTAACCAACAACAAGTGCAGAGGACATGCGGGCAACCTACCGAACCCTGCCCGAGCGTGATCCGCCGGAAACGCCCTGGGTGGGACCGCCGCATACAGCTCCCAGCAAGGTGAGCTCGAAGAGCAAGGCAGGTCTCCCGCGGCCGGTGAGCCGAACCGAGTTTTGCCGGACCGGGAGTAGCCCGCCCCGGCAAAACTCGCAGTTCAGCTTCGGCTCAGAACCTTCCCACCGGGAGTGACCCGAATACCGGTGCCCTTGATCTTCTTTCCACCTGTGGCGTTGACCCAAAAGTCAACGTACTTCACACTCTTGTAGGATTTTGCAGCTACGGCCGCATCGAAGCCGCCATTTCCCTTGTTCTTCTTTCCTGACACATGAGTGGTGACGCCCTTGGTGTTGACGTAGGTGACGGTGACCTTCGGCGTGCATGCGCCATTCGTCAGCGCACCCGACCCGTACAGCATGGCGCCGATGAAGACGTGCTTCCCGTGGTATCCGGGGTAGCCCAGCGTGTCGGCGGTGGCGTAGTTGTAGGCACAGAACCCGTTGCCTTTTACCGCCCCCTGGTGCTGGGCGTAGTGCGGTCCCTCAGCGAAGGCCGAGGTGGCCGTGCCGAAGACGGCTGCGGCGCCGAGTGCAACTGCGGCGAGCGCCTTCTTTTTCCCGTTCATGGAACAGACTCCTGGGCTGGTGACCGGCTTCTCAAAGGCCCACTTCAGGGAGATCCGAGATTCCCGTATTTCGCATGCGCCTCTCGCGACTTACCGATCCCCCTCGGTGGACATGGCTACGCTATGCGCGACTCGACATGCCTCAACAGGATTTGATGAAAACCTGAGATTCTTTTATGGCCCGACCCCTGGCAGTGCGCCTTTCCCAGCCGACGGCGCTGACCGAGGGTGGGAAAGTCCTGTGCAACGGCGACGCTCCGGGCAGACGGGTTCTCGACCAAGATCCCCCGTGCCGCGGTAGGAGATCGGGACGCGGTGGCGGCATCCAGGACGCCCGCAATCGTCGTGCTCGACCGCGGAGCGTCCGCGGGACGTGAGTGAGGCGTTTCCAGAACGTCAGTGGCCCCGGGAAAAGTGGTGTGCACACGGCGGGAACGACCGAAGAAAAGTCCCGCACACAAGCGCAGGGGACCCGATCATGCGTACTTCCCGGATTCGTACCGCCGCTCTGGCCACCGTCACCGCCGCGCTGGCGCTGGGCCTGACCGCCTGCGGCGGCGCCGACGGCGGCTCGAAGGCGGCGGGCGGCGACAACGCCGCCGGTACCGCGCAGAGCCGGTCCGCGTCCACCGGGGACGTCAAGGGCGGCGCCAACAGCGGCGGTGACACCAAGGAGAACGCCCGCTCGACGACCGCCTCGGGCGGGACGGACGAGGCCGGGGGCCAGGACGCGGCCGACGCCCAGCCGTGCGTCGGCGACGAGCTGATGGTCACCGCGGAGCACCGGTTCGCCGGGCAGCAGGGCGACCACCTGCTGGTCACCGCGTCGAACGAGGGCGACAAGCCGTGCTGGGTGACCTCGTACCCGTCCGTGAAGCTCGGCGATGACGTCGACGGCGCCGCGCTGCCGCACTCGAAGAAGGACGACCAGGGCGGCGACGCGCACCTCACGCTCCAGCCCGGCGGCAAGGTCTACAGCGCGGTGAACCTCTTCGACTACGGCTCGAACCACCACACCGCCACCTCGTTCGCCATGGCGCTGCGCGGTGCGGACGGTGCCGACGGCCCCTCCTACTCCGTCGACTCCAAGGGCGAGAAGCCGCAGTTCAGCTGGAGCGAGGCCGACGTGCTGAACTGGAACACCAAGAAGCCGTACGACTTCTGACAGGTCGCCAGTTGGCACCGACCATGAGGCCCCGTGCTGCCTGGGCAGCACGGGGCCTCATGGTCGGTGCCGTTCAATGGGCGCTTCTGGCCCCGGGATGGGCCGTTCTGGCCAGTGTCCAGAGGATGAGGAGGTCGAAGACCATCATGATGATGGACCAGACCGGGTAGTACGGGACGAACATGAACTGGGTGACCACGCTGATTCCCGCCAGTGCGATACCGGCGCCGCGGCCCCACGCCTTGTGGAGGAGCACGCCGATACCGGCGATGAAGAGGCCCACGCCGATCACCAGGTGGATCCAGCCCCATGAGGTGAGGTCGAACCGGTAGGCGTAGTGGGGCGGGGAGAACATGGTGTCGCTCGCGATACCGGTGACCCCTTGGAGAATGCTGAGCGGGCCGCTCACCGTCAGCGCCACACCGGCGAACATGGCGCCTTTGTCCGCGACCGCTGCATCGTCGTAGGCACTCGGCCGCCGCCCTTCGTCGGGCATCGCTGCCATGCCGCCACCTCCCTGTCCGGCGCGGTCGCCGGCGCACACCGCATGTGTGAGGCGAGCCACGCTCTCCTGCCAGCGTCGCGTCAATCCTCCGAAGCCGCGACCGCAGGCCGCCCGGGGGCGCGTACAGCCGCCGTACGGATACTCCATTCGGGGTACCCGTACGGGATGCGGGCACACCGGCACCAACGGAAAGAACCGCCCCCGACCTGCGAGAACAGGTCAAGGACGGTGGGGCGCGGCCGGGTGGGGTTCCCCGGGGCGGTCAGGGTGCGGGGGTCAGGGCGGACTCGAAGTGGTGGTTGGTGCGGCAGCCGAGGTTCTCGTAGCTGTTGACCTTGGTGTCGGGGTCGGTCTTCACCAGGCGGTACTTGCAGGCGCGCTTGATGTACTCACCGCGGATGCCGCCGGGGAAGTCGATTTCCTTGTTCCACAGGTACGGCGACTCGTAGCCGTTGAGGTGGGCGGTGGCGTTCACGTCGATGCCGCCCGGGGCCTCGATCTCGTAGACCCAGCCCGTCTTCTCCGCGCCGTACGTGGCGAACTTCTCGGCCACCCACTTCTCGCAGCTGGTGCTGAGGTGTGCGGTGTTCTGGCCGCCGCCCTTGACGATGTACTCGGCCAGCGGCGTGAGGCTCTCGCCGCGCGGGGTGAAGCCGTCGTCGAAGATCTGCTGGGTGTTCTCGCGGGTGTCGCCGCGCCACAGGGTCTGGCTGTCGTCGCGCCACTGCCAGTTCTCGTCGCCCTCGGCATGCCGCACGGCCGGGAAGATGGCGGGCTCGGCGGTCGTACGCCACCAGTCGAACGCGCGGAAGCCGTGGACCGGGCCGCACGGTCCGGTGTCGGGGGCCGGGGCCTTCGCGGCGACCGTGCGGGCGGCGGTCGCGTCGGCGGGGGCGGTGAAGGTCAGGGAGGCGGCGGCGAGAGCCGTGGCGGAGAGGACGCGCAGAGCGGCCTTCAACATGGTGAGAGCCCGTCAGTCGATCAATAGGACGGGCTCTTTATAGATTCCGCGTCTCCCGGGCCGCCGGGAATGGCGACCGCGTCACCCCCAAGGGGGAACGGCGATACCGGCCCACCCCGAGGCGTGGTAGCGGGCCTCACGCCCGCTTGTCGTGGTAGCCGTCGCCGTTGGCGAGGCCGATGCGGTGCGGGAGAGGCCACTGCCGGGCCGTTGCCCTCCGGGGAGCGCGAACTGCCCGCTCTCCGGACCGGAGGCCCTCACGCGACACGGTGACCTCGCAGGTGTGCGGGCGGGGCCGCGACCGCCCCGCCCGCACATGCGGATGAACCGCGATGTTCCGTTGACGCTCACTCCTTCTCGTGAACGGAAACTCCGCATACCTCTATCCGGCTTCCGATCCGACGCTTTGCCGGGCCCGATCCGGCCGATTTCGCCACCAGCCCCAGATCGTGATCCTGTTCAGCCCTCTGCGCCGTCGTGCACAGCTCCCGCACTCCTGGATTCGAGCACGGCGGGTGAGGGCCGCGATCGCATCTCCCAGACCGACCGCGCGCTGACGCATCTGTGGAGATCCCGAATGCGGGATTTGACTTTCCAGACCTTCCCACGTCAGGGGAAGTCCGGGGACGGGCTGGATCCGCTCTCTTTCGCTCGGGCTCAGCTTTCGTACGTCAGGATGGGCGAGGAGTTGCTCCATCATGCGCTGATCCGCAATTCCTACGTACGCGGTCCGGGTCCCGTGGACGAGGACCGCGTTCCCGACCTCGTACTTCGTCACCCGCGCGAGGCTCTCGCCGGCCGGCTGTTGAATGGGAACTTCCAGCCAGTGAATGGTACTCACGTGACTCTCTCCCGGTTCAGTTGTTGCAGCATCCGACAGCGATCCGGCACCACCACGTGCAGTCGCATGTGGCGCAGGCTGCGCACTTCACGACGCACAGGCCGCATCGCCCCGCGAGGCAGGCGAGGTATACGGCCCAGGTGGCCGGCGGGCACGTCATCGCGGCGCTGATGCACTGGCCCCCGCAGTCCGAGGAGCTGAGGCACGACTTCAACGCGTCCCACCAGCCGTCCACAGCCACCAACTGCCCACCGGTGTCGGTGACATGCTCCTCGACGTCGGTGAGGAAGTGGTCGGTTGTCGTGGTGAGGAGGAATACACGGTCCTGGCTGACGCCGGCGGGGGTTCCCTGCGTGGTGGCCACACACTCGGCCAGTTGTTGGTCTCCGACGGTGTGAGATTGCACAATCAAGCTGGAATGGATGCTGAGCACCTCTTGGGCGGGAGGGCTGGCCACTTCCTGGGGCACGGGAACGGGGGCGTCGAGATGGAACGTTCCGCTGGTGCCGAAGAACTGGGGTTCGGGCAGATCGGCAACGCTGCTCACACCGAGACGATCCAGCAGCGCGCTTCGCATGCTGGACATTTGCGAGTTTCCGCTGGCCAGGCGATTCCACTCCTGGCTCGCCTGCTCGGTGGAGAGGATCGCCAACTGATGCTCCCTCACCGTGGGGGTATTCGTCATGGAAACCTCATCTTTCCTGCCCAACCGGGCTGTTGCGGGTCGCCGGTGATTCCGACCTCTTGCTCAGAATGCACCCGACCCGAACACGCCGCATTTCGAACAACTCCGCATCGCTACAAGGCATTTGATGAGCACAGTTTGCAAACTAAGTTTTCGGTGATCAGGTCATGAATCCATGAATGGCGCGGGCACCGTTCCCGTGACGGCACGCCTGGAGTACGGCACGCGAACAAAGCTGCGCGAGTTGTTGCACCGTCAACGCGCTCGGAGACGCGAACTGGCAGCTGACGAGCGGTGGAGCACCAGGGGGATGGGTCGCCGCGAGGCGTCCGCGGTACGCGTCGCCTGGCGGCACGAACTGGCGGAGATGAGGGAACGCGGTCAGCTCTTGGACTCACTTGACGCCCTGGCCACCCTGGGCGTCCGTCGCGAGTTGGAGGCCCGGGACTGGGACCGCCCCTGGCCGGCCTGTCCGCCACAGGCTCGCGACCTCGGGCGGTGGCCGGGATCGGCGGACGGCGGCTTTCCCGAGCAGCTGCCACTGCGGCTGCCGACGAGCCTGGAGAACCAGGTGCGTGCGGCGTGCTGGTACACGTCGTTCGAGGCGATCGAGGCACTGGAGGACTGGCGACGTCGATACCCCCGGGTCATACCGCGCCGGAGATGGGCGCCGGCCGGACTGGAGAGTGCTCTTGACGCCTATGACCAGCTGGCCGTGCGGGTGACCACAACCGGCGAGATCTGGCGCGCCGGGATCAAGCGCGGCATGGACGCCGCGGCCGGGCGCGAGGCCGTTGGTTCCGGGGGACGCCCTCGGTGAACCCGCCCTCGGCATCGGCATCGGGGCGGGCACCGCGCATCGGGGCAGGCGCCGCGTACCGGGGCGGGCGCCGCAGGAGGCTCACGCGCGCTTGTAGTAGTAGCCGTTGCCGCTCGCGGCGCCCACGTTGTGCTGGATGCCGCTGCCGTTGACGGTGAAGTACGACGGGTCGAGTTGGGCGGAGCAGTAGCCGGGGTTGGGGCCGACGAGCTTCGCGGCGCCGACGTTGATGCGGCGGCTCGTCGCGGAGGTCACCTCGGCCTGGTAGGGGCAGCTGTTGTAGGGGAAGTCGGACATGCGGACCGTGCCCGAGCGGGAGATGGTGAGGGAGCCCGGCTGTCCGGTGTTGTACGACTCGCCGAAGGTCCAGCTGCCCACGAAGGACGACGGGACCGTGCTGCCGCCGCCCGCGCCGCCGCCGCCGGAGGTGCCGGACCCGGTCCCGCCCGGCGTGCCGCCGCCACCGCCGCCGGATGAGGTGTCCGAGCCGGAGCCGCCGCCCGCCGGGGTTGCCGCACCGGCGTCCGCATCCCGCCCGTTCCGGCCGTCCCTGCCGTCCTCGCCCTTACCCCCGTCCTTCGTGTCGCCCCCGCCTCCCTTACCGGGGTCGTTCCCGTCCTTCCCCTTGGGCGCGTGGGAGCCCTTGTCGCCCTTGCCGGGGGAGCCGCCCGATGCGGACGGCGACGCGGGGGTGGTGGTGGCCGGTGCGGCGGCAGAGGGCGGGGGCGTGGAGCGGCCGAACGGCTGAAGCACCGCGAGCGTGCCGCCGCCCACCGCCAGGACCATGACCACGGGGACGGAGACGGTCCACGCGCGGCGGCGTTCCCGCTCGGGCTTCCCGGGCTTCCCTTCGGGTTTCCCGGTGGCCGCCTCGTCCGCCGCGGCGACCGCGGGCGCCCCCGCCGGGTCCTGTCCGGGCTCCCGTACGGTCGCCGCGGGCGCGGGGACGTGCGCAGGCGCCGCCGGATGGAGCCCGACGGTCTGCCGGTCCGGGGCCTCCTCCCGTACCGGCGCGGCCTCCGCGTCCAGGAGCCGCGCCGACTGCCGGGCGAGGCGGCCCAGCACCTCCGGCGGCAGCCACGACGCCCCGGCCGGACGGCGGGACGCGGGGCCGGAGCCCGAGCCCGAGCCGGAACGGGGATCGGAGCCGGGCCCGCCACCGGCCCCACCACCGGACCCCCTCTCCGCCAACAGCTCACCCACAGAAGGCCGTTGCTCCGCCTCCTTGATCAGGCACCGGCCGATCAGCGCACGCAGCCCGGCGTCCCGGACCTCGTCCAGATCGGGCGTGCTCTCCACGATGTGGAACATCACCGCGTGCTGGTTGCTGACATCGCGGCCGAACGGGAGCGTGCCGGTGGCCGCGTATGTCAGGACGCAGCCGAGGGTGAACACATCGCTCTTGGGCCCCGCGGCGTTGCCGAGTATCTGCTCGGGGGACATGAAGCCCGGGGAGCCGATCACCATTCCCGTGCTGGTCAGCAGGGATTCGACGGAGGTGCCGACGGCGCGGGCGATGCCGAAGTCGATGACCTTGGGGGCGTCGGCCGTGAGCATGACGTTCGAGGGCTTGAGGTCGCGGTGGACGATTCCGGCGCCGTGGATGCCGTCCAGGGCGCGCAGCAGTCCGTCGGCGAGGGCGCGGACCGACGCGCCGGGGAGCGCGCCGTGGCCGCGGACGACCTGGTCGAGGGAGAGCCCGGGGACGTAGCCGGTGGCGACCCAGGGGAGCGGCTCGTCGGGGGCGGCGTCCAGTACGGGGGCGGTGTACCGCGCGCTCACCCGTCGCGCCGCGTCGATCTCGCGGCGGAAGCGGGCGCGGAACTGCCGGTCCGCGACGTGTTCCTCGTGGACGACCTTGACCGCGACGGTGCGGCCCGCGGCGGAGCGGGCGAGGTAGACGCGGCCCATGCCCCCGGCGCCGAGCCTGCCGAGCAGCAGGTAGGGGCCGATGCGGGCGGGGTCGGCCGCCGTCAGCGGGGTGAGGCCGCCGTCGCGGGCGTCCGCACCGTCCTCGCTGCCCTCGTGCGCGCCGTTGTGGACGTCGGTCATGGCCGTGTGATCCCCCGGGTCGTCCCCGCCGCCGAATCGGTGGGGAGAGGTCGTCGATGGAGCGGTGAAGTCGATGGAACGGTGAAGCGGTGAAGCGGTGGAGCGGTGAAGAGAAGGACGCCTTCGCGGCGCCGCGGGTTTCCGTACCGGCGAGGAGTACGGGCGCGGCGGACGCCGGGCCCGCCGCGCCGCGTCCGCACACCGCAGTGTGGAGCACGTGCCGACTTTCCGGAATAACTTCCGGAAAAAATTCCAGAAAATTCTTCTATGCTGGTCCGCGAGGCGCCCGCGGGGCGCCGGACCCCGAACCGGGAGCGAGGCGGCGGCGATGAGTCCGAAGCAGCAACGCGGCGCGGCCACCGCCGCGCAGGTCCTCGACCGTGCGCTGGAGATCTACGCGGCGGACGGCGAAGCGGGCCTCACCCTGGGGGCGATCACCTCGGCCAGCGGCGTCAGCGCGGGCAGCATCTACCACCACTTCGGCAGCCTGCCGGGCGTCCTGACCGCGCTGGCGCAGCGCTGGCTGGCGCGGCTGCTGGAGGAACTGACCGCCGCGCTGGGGCAGGCGGACGACGCGCGCTCCGGCGTCCACGCGGTGGTCCGGGTCTATCTGCGCTTCGTCCAGACGCACCCGGACGCGTCCCGGCTCCTGCACTCGGCCCCGGTGGACCGTGAGGTCATGGCGCGCGCCCCCCAGCTCCGCGGTTCGCAGGAGGCCCGCCTCGCCCCGCTCGGCGCCTGGCTCCGGGACCGCCAGGAGGCGGGCGAACTGGCCGACCTCCCGCTGCCCGTCCTCGAATCGCTGATCCTGGGGCCGGTGACGGGGCTCGCCCGCCGCTGGCTCTCCCTGGGGGACGTCGATCTCGACGCGGCCGCGCGGGAGACGCCGGAGCGGATCTGGCGGTCGGTCGGTCCGTGAGCCGGGCGGATGCCGACGGACGCCCGGGGTGGGCCACCTTCCCCCGTCATTGCGACCCGCCGGACGCCGCCTCACTCCTCGATCTCGCCGTCCTCCACCGCCTCCACCGTCTCCGCGTCGACGGCCGGTCCCCGCCCCTCGGGCAGTACGGGTGCCTCCTCCGCCCCGTCCAGCTGCTGTTCCGAACGGAGCGACTTGACCCGGTCCATCATCCGGGCCACCGCCGACATCGGCAGGGTGTCGATGTAGCTGGAGATGTCGCCGCCGCCGATGTAGCGGGGGACCTGCATACCGGAGATCTCCCTGATGATGCGGATCATCGCGACGTTGTCCCGGCCCAACGCCTCGATCTCCCCGTCGAGTTCCAGGGCGGCACGGCGCCGCTCGACAACCAGCCGCCGCTCCTCGATCGCCAACTCGATATCGGCGTTCTTCTGCTCATGGGCGAGCCATTCGCCCCGCTGCTCCGCCTCGAACGTCCGCTTCAGGGCGTCGTTGAGCGACTCGTCCTCGGCCCGGAACTCGCCGAGCGTGGTCAGCCGCGCCTCCACGCCCGCGGCCTCCAGGGCGGTGCGGACCTGCGCCGCGAGGTCGGTCCGGGTCTCCGCGTAGGTGCTCAGGAACTCCGAGACGGTGGAGGCGGCGGCGATCTCGTTGAAGTACGAGGCGACGGTCGCGCCGAGCACCCGCTCGACGAACCGCTGCACCGGGATCGGGTCGTTCTCCAGTCCGCCGAGGCCGGAGATCTGGGTGCCGCCGAACTCACGGATCAGCTGGGGCGCGGACTTCCGGGGGATCACCAGGGTCTGGCTCATCTCCACCGACAACCGGTGGCCCTGGACGGTGACGACGATCTGCCGCAGCTGTGCGTCGTAGTTCCGGGACGCCGACGCGGTCTTGTACATCCACTCCAGGATCAGCAGCCGGGTCGGGACCAGCATCACGCGGACGAACCAGGGGTTGAGGGTGTAGACGGGCCCCTCGCCGAGCGTCTCCGCCTGCACGCCGCGGCGCCCGCCGTTCTCCAGGAACACCCACGGCAGCTGGAAGCGCCGGTGCCCCGGCACCCGCGGCCCCAGCTCGTCGTCGGCGTCCTCCTCGGGGTCCGCACCGTCGAGCGTGACGACCACCCCGGTGAAGCCGACCGGGACGGTGATCTCCTGGAGGTGGTGGGTGGTCAGCCCGCTGCCGCGGAACCGTTCGGTGGTGACGTTGTCGGTGGTGACGACCTCGAACAGCGCCGGGTTGATGTCGTAGTACGAGCCGCCGGCCAGCACCGCCATCTGCCGGCCCTGCTCCCCTCCCCCGGCCAGGAACGCCTCCCCGTCCTGGAAGTTGTCGCACTCCACATGCGGCCCGAAAAACCGGTCCGGCGGCCGGATCCGGCCGTCCCTGGCGCTCACCAGCCCGATCGTCCCGGAGCCCACGTAGGTGCGCGGGGCCAGCTCGACGGTGAAGAGTGCGGCGTTGAGGTCGTAGGCGTGACCGCCGCTCAGCGTGACGGCCTGGACGCCCTGCTCGCCGCCGTTCAGCAGGAACGCCGCACCGTCCTGGAAGAAGTCGCACTCCACGGCCCGCCCGACGGTGCGACCGGGCGGTTTCTTCCGCCCTTCGCGGGCGGTGACCACACCGATGCTGTCCACCGGGATGCGCACCCGGGCGACGAAGGTGACCTCGTACAGGCCGGGCAGCAACCAGGTGTAGCGGTCCGGGAGGAGGGTGCGCGCCCACACGCCCCGCGAGGCGCGCGGGGTGATCCGCCGGAACTGCGCGTCGGCGCGCCCGTACCGCCGGGTGACGATGCCGACCTCGTCCGGGGGAACGACGACACGGCCGAACCACGCCAGGCTCACGAGGCCGACGAGGACGAGCAACGCCACGATGATCACGATCGGAGTCATCAGCGGACAATCCCCTCGTGGTGGAGGTGCAGATGGGTGGCCAGCACGGTCGCCGTCCACTGGTCGTACCAGTCCGGGAACCGTTCGTTCTGCGGATTGCGCAGCGTCGGGTAGAAGCCCGGGCGGCCGCCGGGCCCTGCCGCCGCGGTGAACTCCCGGTAGGAGCGCGGCACGCCGTCCGCCTCCGAGCCGCGCCAGCCGCAGGCGACCGACAGGGCCAGGAACTCCGCGTGCCGGGTGCCGCGTACCGTCGCCGTCCGCGCCTGTGCGGTGAAGCCCTGGCGGTCGTGGGAGTGGGTGGACCACAGCGCGTCGATGCCGGTGAGGACGCCGGTCGGCAGGCGCCGGGCGTCCCGGGCGCGCAGCCAGCCGTCGTCGAGGCGCCCGGCCGCCTCCAGCAGGAGTGAGGTGGTCAGCAGGTCGGCGTGGGCCCATTCGCCCTGCCGCAGTACATGGGCGAGCCCGTCGAGGGAGGTGGCCGCCGGGATGCGGACGGCGCGGACCGGGGGCCGGGCGAGCGGGGCGGGCAAGACGTCCGCGGGGTCGAGCGGGCGGCCCGCGGCGCGGGCGTCGTGCAGGCGGCGCAGCAGGGCGAGCTCGTCCGGGCCGGGCAGCCGGCCGTCCCGGGCGTCGAGGTACCAGGTGTGCGCCAGGTGGTAGTTGCGGTCGCCGTGGAGCAGGACGGGGAAGAAGGGCCGGTCGTGCAGCAGCCCTTCCAGGATCATCCGGGTGATGTCGTCGGAATCCTGGGACTGCGGGGACATGAGCACCACGACCGCGGTGGCGTACCGAAGGCGCTGCCGGATCGTCCAGAAGTGCGCGTCCCCGGGCCGCAGGTCACCGGCGGACCAGGTGGGGAGCCCGGCCGTGCGCACCTGTCCGGCGAGCGCCTGTCCGTAGGCGGCGTCGGCGGGGACGTAGCAGAGGACGACGCCGGGCTCGTCGGGCGGGGTGAGCGGCCGGGGCGGGGCGGGCAGGGCCGCCGCGAGGCTGTCCGCGTGCCCGGTGGCGGGGTCCGGGGCGTGGCCGAGGATGACGGCGGCGAGTTCGGCGACCTTGGCGTCGTACTCCTGGGCGCCGACGTCGCGGAAGTCGCGCCAGGTGCGGTTCGCGGCGAACGGCGGGAGCGTGACGTCGCCGAGGAGCAGCGGGATGAAGCGCAGGGCATGGCGGGCCCCGGCGGTGGCGAGGGCGGCGTACTCCTCGTGGGCGCGCGGTGAGGCGACCGACGCCGGGCTGATGAGCGCGAGGGCGTTGGCGGTGTCGCGGATCTCGGCCTCCAGCCGGTGCACGACCACATCGCCGGGGAGCAGGCTCCACTCGTCGAGGAAGACCCGGACACCGTGGGCGGCGAGCCGGGACGCCAACTCCGTTGCCCAGGCGGCATCTGCGGGTGCGTGGGAGAGGAACGCATCACTCATCGGCAGCCTCCGTCACGGCGCGGTACGGGGAGTGGCGCCGCCGCCCGGCGCCGCGGCCTCGTCCGGGCGGACGGCGCGGACGAGGGCGGCGAGCTGTGCGTCGAACGCGTCGGCGCCAAGGTCCCGCAGGTCGAGCGGCCGGCGGATCCGCGCGAACGGCGGGAGCAGCACGTCGTCGGTCAGGACGGGGACGAACCGCCGCCCGCCCGAGTGGTCCCGTTGCAACAGCGCCGCGTACTCGTCGCGGATCGCCGGGTCGGCCAAGGTGGCGCGGCTGAAGAGCAGCACCCCGTTGGCCGACGCGAGCAGCGCCCGCTCCTTCTCCAGGGACGCGACGAGCCCCGGGCCGATCCACGCGTCGAGGAAGACCTCAAGACCCGCGTCCCGCAGCCGGTCGGCGAGCCGCCGGGCCGTGTCGGCGTCCGCGTCGGCGTACGAGAGGAAGACGTCGTAGCCGGGTGCCGGATCGGGCACCGGGGGCTCGGGCACCGGCGGCTCGACCGGGTCCGGTGGCCGCCGTCGGCGGATCTGCCCGCGGACGGCTACGTATCCGAAGTACGTCGAGGCGAGGGCGGTGGCCCCACTGATCACCGCGATGACGTCGTCCAGCATCTCCACTGTCCAGCCCCCGTCCCCGTATCACGCCATCCATCACGCCATCGGTTCAGAGTAATGGGAGGGGCGGTGAAGGGGACATCAACTGACGTGATCTGCAAGGGAGTTGGGAGAGATAAGTGAAGCGGGAGAGAGGAGGGGAGCCAGAGGGAGAAGGGAAGTGTGGGGCTGAAGGGGCGGCGGGCGGTCTCGGAAGTGGTGCGGGTGGCCGCGGGAGATTGCCCTGCTCAGCCATGAGCCGCCGTCGAAGGCCCGGAACCGGCCGCCCCCGAACGCACACCGGGCCCCGCGGACCGAAGTCCACGGGGCCCGGTGACGGGAATCGCTCAGTCCGTGCCGGATTCCATCGCGGCGCGGTCCAGTGCCTCGTCCTCGGCGGAGACCTCGCCGCGGGAGGCGATGGCCTCGGCGCCGCCCTCGGGCATGGAGCCGATCAGGCCGGTCGCGGCGGCCTGGGCGGCGCCGACGGCGGGGCTGGTGGTGCCGATCAGGCCGATGCCGGCGTACTGCTCCAGCTTGGCGCGCGAGTCGGCGATGTCGAGGTTGCGCATGGTGAGCTGGCCGATCCGGTCGACGGGACCGAACGCCGAGTCCTCGGTGCGCTCCATGGACAGCTTGTCCGGGTGGTAGCTGAAGGACGGGCCGGTCGTGTCGAGGATCGAGTAGTCCTCGCCGCGCCGCAGCCGCAGGGTGACCTCGCCGGTGACGGCGGCGCCGACCCAGCGCTGGAGCGACTCGCGGACCATCAGGGCCTGCGGGTCCAGCCACCGGCCCTCGTACATGAGGCGGCCCAGGCGGCGGCCCTCGTTGTGGTACTGGGCGAGAGTGTCCTCGTTGTGGATCGCGTTGACCAGGCGCTCGTACGCGGCGTGCAGCAGGGCCATGCCGGGCGCCTCGTAGATGCCGCGGCTCTTGGCCTCGATGATCCGGTTCTCGATCTGGTCGGACATGCCCATGCCGTGGCGGCCGCCGACGGCGTTGGCCTCCATGACGAGGTCGACGGCGGAGCCGAACTCCTTGCCGTTGATCGTCACCGGGCGGCCCTGCTCGAAGCCGATCGTGACGTCCTCGGCGGGGATCTCGACCGACGGGTCCCAGAACTTGACACCCATGATCGGCTCGACCGTCTCCAGGGAGACGTTCAGGTGCTCCAGGGTCTTCGCCTCGTGGGTGGCGCCCCAGATGTTGGCGTCGGTGGAGTACGCCTTCTCGGTGCTGTCGCGGTAGGGGAGGTCGTGGGCGAGCAGCCACTCCGACATCTCCTTGCGGCCGCCGAGCTCCGTGACGAAGTCGGCGTCCAGCCACGGCTTGTAGATCCGCAGGTTCGGGTTGGCGAGCAGACCGTAGCGGTAGAACCGCTCGATGTCGTTGCCCTTGTACGTGGAGCCGTCGCCCCAGATCTGGACGTTGTCCTCCAGCATCGCCCGGACCAGGAGCGTGCCGGTGACGGCGCGGCCGAGCGGCGTGGTGTTGAAGTAGGGGCGACCGCCGGAGCGGATATGGAACGCGCCGCAGGTCAGCGCGGCCAGGCCCTCCTCGACCAGGGCGGCCCGGCAGTCGACCAGACGGGCGATCTCGGCCCCGTAGGTCTGCGCGCGGCCGGGCACCGAGGCGATGTCGGGCTCGTCGTACTGGCCGATGTCGGCGGTATAGGTGCACGGGACCGCGCCCTTGTCGCGCATCCACGCGACCGCGACCGAGGTGTCGAGGCCGCCCGAGAAGGCGATGCCGACGCGCTCACCGACGGGGAGGGAGGTAAGGACCTTGGACATAGGAAGAGTATGCAGTGTTTCGAATTTTCATGCAAGTACTGCCGCACTCCGCCCCACCCGGCCTCCTCCTCCCCACGCGCCCGGCACCTCCCCGCACCTGCCCGACCTGCGGAAACGCGGCCGCCCGCCGTCCGGACGGTTCCGGGCGGCGGGCGGCGTGGCGGCGGGTCGGCGGTCAGTTCCGGCCGCGGCGCAGCGCCTTGCGGATGAAGTGGACGAGCAGCCAGATCACCAGCACCACGAGGAGCAGGAAGATCACGAAGAGCACGATCAGGAAGATGCCCAGCTTCTTGAAGAAGCTCGTTTTCTTCTTCGGCTTCCCGTGGGCGAGATGCACCTTCTTGACCTTCGAAGCGGTCACGGCGGTACCGTGCCCCGCCTCACCGGAGACCGTGGCCGCACCGGCGACCGCCGCACGGGACGAACCGGCGGCGGGCGCAACGGACTTCGCCTCCGCCCCGGCCGCCCCGGCCGGTACGGCGTGGTGGGCGACGACCGCGGCCGGGCGGGGCGCGGCGGTGGCGGCGGGCGCTGCGGCGGCCAGCAGGCCGACCAGCAGCGCGAGGATCACCGCGGGCCGACGGCGCGAACCACCCTTCCTGGGCGTGGAGCTGAGCCCGGACCCGGCAACGGATGCCGTCCCCCCGGCCGCACCGGTTCCCGGTGCGCGGCGTATGTCCCTGTCCATGTGATGTTCCCCCTCGGGCGTACGTCGGACGCTGCGCCGCGACGCGTGGACCGTCCGCGGCGTACACCATTATCGGCGGCGCGGACACCCGCTCGGGCCCCGCGCGCACGCACCGTACCGCCCGGCGCCACACACCCGTACGCGGCGGTCCGCACCGGGCGACGCTCCGCGCAGGAAGAAGAGGAGGAGGAGAAAAGAGGAGGGGGAAGCGGCCAGGCGGGGGGGGTGCCTGCCGCTTCCCCCTGGGGGCCGGGCCTCCGAGTCCGTGCCGCGATCGGGGGAGTACGCGACACGGACCCCGCAGTGAGGCCCGGCCCGGCCCCGGGGCTCCTGCTGGGCCCGCCGGGGCATATCTCCATGCTGCCCGCGCGAGACGCCCCGACGGCGGGCCAAAGGGCCTTCTTCAACGGGCCTTTGGTCCCGTTTACGCGGGACGGACGGGGTCATGGGCGGCGGGGGCCGGGGCGGCGGATGCGGATTCCGGCCGGTGCCCGGGGCGCGGGAGTGGTTACACTCGCCCGGTCGCACAGGGGATCGGGCAGCACTGCCCAGGGGGAGACGGGATCGATGGCGCAGGCGAGAAAGATCGCGTTGTACGTGCTTGTCGTCTTCGTGCTGTACACGATCATCACCTCCCCCGACCGGGCCGGTGATCTGGTGAAGATAGGCTTCGAAGGTGTCTCGTCCGCCGCGAAGGGCGTCGGCGAGTTCATGACGCAGCTGGTCAGCTGACCGTCCCCGGCACCGCCGACGGCCGGTCAGGCCACGCACCGCCCGCCGCACGGAGGCCCCAGTGATCCGCCACCTGGTCCTGTTCCAGCTCAACGACGGCGTCTCGCCGGACGAGCCGCGCGTCCAGGAGGCCGCTCGCGCCTTCATGGAGCTGGGCGGCAAGATCCCGGAGCTGACGCACTGGGAGTGCGGCTGGAACATCAGCGACCGACCCATCGCCCGCGACTTCGCGATCAACTCCGCCGTCGCCGACCGGGACGCCCTCGCCCGCTACCTCGCGCACCCGGCCCACCAGGCAGCCGCCGCGCAGTGGCGCGCGTTCGCCACCTGGGTGATCGCCGACTACGAATTCTGACCGCCCGCGGCACCTTCTGACGCGCCCCTCGCCCCCGGCCTCGACCCCGGGCGGGGGGCTTTTGCGTACCGGCGCGGCGGAACGGGGCGCGGCCCGGGGCCGCCCACGCAGCTACCGGCGTGCGCGCGGGCGCCCGGCGCGCGCGACCGTACGCCGTTCGGGGCTGACCCGACGCACAGCGGCGCACCGCGTTACGCGGATCAACTCGCCGCTCAACACGGAGTAATGCGGTACTTGCACACACTGCGCATGTCTTGTGATGCTATGACCGCTTTGCCGGATGCATGCATTGTGAAGGGTGGCGTGACCGTGACGGCCCGTACTGCGCCCAAGGCGCCATCCCGCGAGAGCCGGAGCGCGGACACCCGGGCGCTCACGCAGGTGCTCTTCGCCGAGCTGGCCGGGCTCGAATCCGGCACCCCCGAGCACACCCGGGTCCGCGCCGCCCTGATCGAGGCCAACCTCCCGCTCGTCCGATACGCCGCCGTACGGTTCCGCAGCCGCAACGAGCCGATGGAGGACGTGGTCCAGGTCGGCACCATCGGCCTGATCAACGCCATCGACCGCTTCGACCCGGACCGGGGCGTGCAGTTCCCCACCTTCGCGATGCCCACCGTCGTCGGCGAGATCAAGCGGTACTTCCGCGACAACGTCCGCACCGTCCACGTACCGCGCCGCCTCCACGAGCTGTGGGTGCAGGTCAACGGCGCGACGGAGGATCTGACGGTGCTGCACGGGCGCTCGCCGACCACCGCCGAGATCGCCGAACGCCTCAAGATCGGCGAGGAGGAGGTGCTGGCCTGCCTGGAGGCCGGGCGGTCGTATCACGCCACTTCCCTGGAGGCGGCCCAGGAGGGCGACGGGCTGCCCGGCCTCCTCGACCGGCTCGGCTACGAGGACCCCGAACTGGCCGGTGTCGAGCACCGCGACCTCGTCCGGCATTTGCTCGTCCAGCTTCCCGAGCGCGAACAGCGGATTCTGCTGCTGCGTTACTACAGCAACTTGACGCAATCTCAGATCAGCGCGGAGCTGGGGGTGTCGCAGATGCACGTCTCGCGGCTACTGTCACGGAGCTTCGCCCGGCTGAGATCCGCAAACAGGATCGAGGTCTAACCGGCAGCGGCGACGCGGACCCCGCGTTCCTGCACAGATATGTCGACATGACGCTACAGCGCGTTGCCGACATGTGACATTCTGCTGGAACCGCGTTTGCCGTGGCGCCGCCTCCGGTATTCAGGTGGAGGCATCACTCTCCGGTCCGCCTCGGTCCGGGGACGCCGCAGCGACCCGACCCGCGACCTCAAGGGGGTGGCATGTCCGTAGAACTGGACAGCTCAAAGGTGCTTCCCGCGATTCCCGCGCCCGCACCGCCCGTGCACGACGACGACGCCATCAACACCCGCACGCTCTCCCGCTCCCTGTTCCTGCGGCTGGCCACGCTCGACAAGGACTGCGCGGAGCGTACGTACGTTCGCGACACCCTGATCGAGCTGAACCTCCCGCTGGTGCGGTACGCGGCGGCCCGTTTCCGCAGCCGCAACGAGCCGATGGAGGACATCGTCCAGGTCGGAACGATCGGTCTGATCAAGGCGATCGACCGTTTCGATTGCGAACGCGGGGTGGAGTTCCCGACGTTCGCAATGCCAACGGTCGTGGGCGAGATCAAGCGTTTCTTCCGTGACACCTCCTGGTCGGTGCGGGTCCCGCGCCGCCTCCAGGAGCTGCGCCTCGCGCTCACCAAGGCCAGCGACGAGCTGTCCCAGAAGCTCGACCGTTCGCCGACCGTCCCCGAACTCGCCCGCGTGCTGGGGGTGTCGGAGGAGGACGTCGTCGACGGTCTCGCCGTCGGCAACGCGTACACCGCCTCCTCGCTCGACTCGCCCTCCCCCGAGGACGACGGCGGCGAGGGCTCCCTCGCGGACCGCCTGGGCTACGAGGACACCGCGCTGGAGGGCGTGGAGTACCGCGAATCCCTCAAGCCGCTGCTGGCCAAGCTGCCGGCGCGGGAGCGGCAGATCATCATGCTGCGCTTCTTCGCCAACATGACGCAGTCGCAGATCGGCGAGGAGGTCGGCATCTCGCAGATGCATGTCTCGCGCCTCCTCACCCGCACCCTCGCGCAGCTGCGGGAAGGGCTGATCGCCGAATGAGGACGGGTCCGCCGAGCGGTCGTTGACCTCCCGCGTCATCGCACCACCCGCACCACGCGCACCACTGCTCGCACGATGCGCACCACTCGGCGGACTGCGAAGAGGATCGATCGCCGGTCGGTCCGGTACCCACCGGCCGTTCCCCTCTTCCTGGACCTCCCTCGCCTTTCTCACCTCGCGCGCCTCTCTCCCCTCTCCCGAACCTCTCTCACCTCTCGCGAGCCTGTGGCCCTTCTCGGCCCTCGCCCCTCGGCCACCTCCCCTCGCCCCCTCACCCCTCGGCCCACCGCGCCGGTCTCCGGCGGTCGCGTGGCGACGGCCTCTGCCGAGGGCTAGGAATCTGACGGTTCGTCATCAACACTGGGCCGATGCGACAGTCACCCCGCATACCCGCCCGTGACACGTCCCCGCGCTCCGCCCGCGCCGCCGCGTGCCCAGCGGAATCCGCCCCGGCACACCACCGCCTCTCCCCCTCCCGTACCGCGTCGGCGGTCGCCGCGTGCTGCCTGGGAGGCGCACTGCTCGTCGGCTGCGGGAGCGGAGCCGGTCAGGGGTACGCGGCGGTCGGCGCCGCCGGTGAGGGCGCCGCGACCGGCGCGCCGTCCGGGCAGGGCGTCGAGCTGACCCCGCTGGACGGGTCCGGCGCGCCCGCGCACCGTACGCCCGGCGGGGGCGGCGGCGACGCAACCGGGAATTCCGGCGAGGGGCAAGATCCGGCCAACTCCGCGCCCGGGGGTGCCCCTTCGGGCGCTCCGGATCAATCAGGCACAGACCCTGATGGTTCCGGTGGGCCCGGCGCACCCGGCGGCCCCGACGCCTCCGCCTCGCCGCCCGCGCGGCCGGGGGCATCCGGCTCCCCGGGCCCGTCAAATACGCCGGACGCACCGGGCTCGCCGTCCGCGCCGCAGCTCCCCTCCCCCACCGTCCCCGCGGGCGAGGGCGCACCCGCGGGGCTGGTGATCGGGAAGCCGGTGCGTGCGGACGGCGGGGAGCGGTGGTGCGAGCAGGTCGCGTTCCCGGTGCTGAACACCGGTACGGAGCCGGTCACCGTCGGCAGGGTCACGTTCGGAACGCACATCATCGGCGGCCTCGGCATCGACTGGGACACCCGCACCTCGACCCGCAAGCTCCCGCTGCCCCTCCCACCGGGCGCGCGCCGCACCGCGTCGTACCGGGTCTGCGTGGAAGCGTGGCGGGTACCGCTGGGGATGCACATCGAGACCAAGGACGTGTCGTTCGACTGGAAGCGCCACCTGGCGGACGAACCGGAGACCGGCCCCGGGGAGAAGCCGGGGCGGACGCCCGGGGAGAAGCCGAGCCCGAAGTCCGAGTAGCGGCCCGGCCGCCCTCTCCCGGCCCGAAGTCCGAGGAGGGCCCGGCCGCCCGGCCACCCGCCCGACTCCCCTCAGCCCGCACCGGGCATCCCGTAGGGCCTGTCGTCAAACTCCCGTTGTCGCCCGCGAGGCAGGCGGGAGTTCGCGGACACGTCCTGGACCCGGCGGAACACGGAAACGGGGCCCGGAAGCGTTCCGGGCCCCGCGTTGTACGGAGGGGTGAGGGGTGGTGCGGGGGTCAGGCGACGGCGAGCCAGACCGCTGCCGCGACGACCACCACGGCGACGGCGATGCCGACGATCAGGCCGACGCGGGGGCCCGCCGGCTGCGCGGGGGCCGGGGCGCGGCGGCCGCCGGTCTGCGGGGTGCCGCCCTCGTCGACGAAGGCGCGGAACATCTGCGTGCTGCCCGCCGGGTCGTAGCTGCCCTCGGCCTGGTTCTGCGGGTTGGTCGCCATGGGCAAGGACCCTAGCGAACCCCGGTCTTCGGGGCACCCTTGGGCCGCGCGCAGCGGCGCCGGAACGGCCCGCGGAAGCGGCCGGACGCCACGTCCCGCACACCGTCGGACCGCCTCTCCCCTGCCCGGAACGTCTGCCCACCCGGTACGTACAGGAGAAGAGAGGAGGTACGGGAAGAGAAGGGGTGTGAGGCGTGGCGGGGGGTAACACAGGGCAGACCGGGCGAAATGAACGACCACGCGCCGCACCGGGCGCTGCCCTCGACGCCTCGAAGGGCCACCGAAGCGCCCCGAAGCCCGTCGAAGTGACGCTGACCACATTTCGGAGCGGCCTGGCCACCCCGGGCGAGCGGCCCTGACCTGCACCTTCCCGGCGATCACCCACCCCCTTGACCCCGGCCTGAGATCGTCTTTCCCTTCCCTTTACTGTAGGCCCCACCTATTCGTTTGCCTTCAGCAACCAACCTCCCTATGGTTGCCTCAAGCAACAAAACCGCGTGGAGGAGCCCATGGCCGCCCAGAGTCAGTACGAGGAACTGGCCAGGCAGCTCAGCGCCATCGGAGCCGTCAAGCGTGAAATGGGGCGCATTCTGCCCCAGGACTGCCCGCCCGCCTCGGCCGGTGTGCTCACCCTTCTCGACTGTCACGGCGAGATGCGGATGAGCCAGCTGGCCGAGCTGCTCGCGATCGACATGTCGGTGACCAGCCGGCACGTCGCCCACGTCGCGGAGCGCGGCTGGATCGAGCGCAAGCCCGATCCGGCGGACAAGCGGTCGCGTCTGTTGCGCCTGACCCCGAGCGGCAAGGAACTCCTGACGGAGCTCTCCGAGCGCTACACCCACACACTCGCCCGGTACCTGGACGACTGGACCGACACCGACGTCGGCCACCTCGTCGAACTGCTCACGCGGCTCCGTACGAGCTTCGACGACTGCCGTACCCGGGCGCATCACGACTCCACCACCCGTACACCCGCAGGATGAAAAGGAACTACATGGCTACGACCACACCAGCCGGTGTGCGGGGCGGCCACGCCAAGCACGGGGGGATACCCGCCTCCGGACAGCCGCCCATGACGCACCGTCAGATCATGGAGGCACTCTCCGGGCTGCTGCTCGGAATGTTCGTCGCCATCCTGTCGTCGACCATCGTGTCGAACGCGCTCCCCGAGATCATCCACGACCTCGACGGCGGCCAGTCCGCCTACACCTGGGTCGTCACGGCGTCGCTGCTGGCGATGACCGCGACCACCCCGCTGTGGGGCAAGCTCTCCGACCTGTTCAGCAAGAAGCTGCTGGTGCAGATCGCGCTGGTCATCTACGTCGCGGGCTCGGTCGTCGCCGGTCTGTCGCAGAACGCCGGGATGCTCATCGCCTGCCGTGTGGTGCAGGGCATCGGCGTCGGCGGCCTGTCCGCCCTGGCGCAGATCGTCATGGCCGCGATGATCTCCCCGCGGGAGCGCGGGCGGTACAGCGGTTACCTCGGTGCCACCTTCGCCGTCGCCACCGTCGGCGGTCCGCTGCTCGGCGGCGTCATCACCGACACCAGCTGGATGGGCTGGCGCTGGTGCTTCTACGTCGGCGTGCCCTTCGCGGTGATCGCGCTGATCGTGCTGCAGAAGACCCTGAAGCTCCCCGTCGTCAAGCGCGAGGGCGTCAAGGTCGACTGGGCGGGTGCCTTCTTCGTCAGCGCGGCGGTCTCGCTGCTGCTGGTGTGGGTGACGCTGGCCGGTGACAAGTACGACTGGATGTCGTGGCAGACCGCCGCGATGGTGGGCGGCGCCGTCGTCCTCGGTGCGCTCTTCGTCTTCGTCGAGTCCAAGGCGACGGAACCGATCATCCCGCTGCGGCTGTTCCGCAACAAGACGATCACCCTCGCCTCGCTGGCCTCGCTGTTCGTCGGTATCGCGATGTTCACCGGCACCGTCTTCTTCAGCCAGTACTTCCAGCTGGCGCGCGGCGAGTCGCCGACGATGTCCGGTGTGATGACGATCCCGATGATCGGCGGTCTGTTCATCTCCTCGACCGTCTCCGGCCAGGTCATCACCAAGACCGGCAAGTGGAAGGCGTGGCTGGTCTCCGGCGGCGTCCTGGTCACCGCGGGTCTGGGCCTGCTGGGCACCATCCGCTACGACACCGCCTACTGGCACATCGCGATCTTCATGGCCCTGATGGGTCTGGGCATCGGCATGATGATGCAGAACCTGGTGCTCTGCACGCAGAACCAGGTCGCGCCGCAGGACCTCGGCTCCGCCTCGTCCATCGTCACCTTCTTCCGTTCCCTCGGCGGTGCGGTCGGCGTCTCGGCGCTCGGTGCCGTGATGGCCACCCGGGTCACCCACTACGTGAAGGACGGCCTGGCCGAGCTGGGCCCGAAGGCGGCCAAGGCGGCGGCCCAGAGCGGCGGCGGGAGTGGGAGCATCCCGGACCTTGACGCGCTCCCGGCTCCGCTCCGTACCGTCATGGAGAGCGCCTACGGGCACGCCGTCGCCGACATCTTCCTGATCGCGGCTCCGTGTGCCCTGCTCGCTTTCCTGTTCACCCTGTTCATCAAGGAGGTCGCGTTGAAGACTCGCGGCGGACTGGCCCAGAACGCGGACGGCGAGGAGGCGGCCACCCCGGCCACCACCCCCGCGGCCACCCCGGCCCCCGCGGCCGCTGCGGCCGCAGCCGAGCGGGAGCCCGCCCTGGTGGGCGCGCCCGCACCCTCCGACGAGCACACGCCCACCTGGGCACAGCCGGCCGCGGCGACGGCCACCCAGCCCCTGGCGGCGTTCGCGTCGGCCGGCGGCGGTGACGTCCCGGCCGGGCCGTCGATCACCGGCTTCATCCGCAACCCCGAGGGCCACCCCGTGCCGCGCTCCGCGGTCACGCTGATCTCCCTCAGCGGCCGCCAGCTGGGCCGCGCCGCCGCCCGGGCGAACGGTGCGTACGAGCTGACCGCCCCCGGCGCCGGTTCGTACGTGCTGATCGCGGCGGCCGACGGGCACCAGCCGCAGGCGTCGACGGTCGTCGTCGGCGACCAGCCGCTCGGCTACGACATCCTCCTCAGCGGCACCAGCGGCCTCGGCGGCCAGGTGCGCAGCGCGGTCACCGGGCAGCCGGTGACCGGAGCGATGGTCGTCGTCACCGATGTCCGCGGCGAGGTGCTGACCACCGGCACCACCGGTCCCGAGGGCTACTTCGCCTTCGACGACCTGGCGTCGGGCACCTTCACCGTCGCGGTGAACGCCGCGGAGTTCCGCCCGACGGCCGTGCCGGTCGAGGTCGGCGGTCAGGGCACCACCCGCATCGAGGTCGAGCTGCTGTCCGGCGCGAAGGTGGAGGGTGTCGTGCGGGCCGGTTCCGCGCGGCGGCCGCTGCCCGACGCCCGCGTCACCCTGGTCGACGCGGCGGGCAACGTGGTGGCGACCTCCACCACCGGTGAGGACGGCGCGTACGCCTTCACCGACCTGGACGCCGGCGACTACACGGTCATCGCGAGCGGCTACCCGCCGGTCGCCAACGGCCTGCAGGTCGACGCCCGCGGGATCGACGGCTACGACGTCGAACTCGCCCACCCCGGCGACTGACCCGCCGTCCGGGCACCCGCCCGGGCGACGATGAACCCCGGACCGGGGCGCGCTTTTTGAGCGGAGACGCGCCCCGGGCCGGACCCCAGGGCTCCGGCAGCGGTGCTGCGCACAGGCAGGGGACGGCCTGCAGGCCGCTGCCGGAGCCCGATACGTACCAGGCAAGAAACGGGAGTGGGAATGACTTCGACGGGCGCGGGACCTGCGGGCGTACGGGCGCAGGTCCGCACACGGGACGGCTGGGCGGTTCAGCACGCCGTGCTGACCGTCACCGACATGACGGGCGCGCAGATGCTGCGCGCGACGGCCGACGAGGATGGCGCCATCCGCAGCACCGAGCCGCTGCGGCCCGGTCCGTACACGGTGATCGTGACGGCCGTCGGCTACGCGCCGGTCGCTTCCAGCGCGATCGTGACGGCGAGCGGCCGGATGGACGTCGGCAACGTCGTGCTGGCGCGGCAGGGCGGCGCGGAGCTGCCGCCGCCCGGCACCTGGACGATCGACCCGATGCACTCGACGGTCGCGGCGACCGCGCAGCACCTGGGCATCACCAGCGTGCACGGCCGGTTCACCGAGTTCAGCGGGCGGATCGAGATCGCCGAGGACCTGGAGAAGTCCGGTGTCGAGGCGGTCATCGCGGCGTCGTCGATCGACACCGGCAACGGCATGCGCGACGGTCACCTGCGGTCCGACGACTTCCTGAACGTCGCGGAGTTCCCGGAGATCACCTACCGCAGCACCGGTCTGGAGCCGGCCGGACCCGACCGCTGGACCGTCCACGGCGACCTGTCGCTGCACGGCGTCGTCCGCCCGGTCGACCTGAGCCTGAGCTACCTCGGCACCGGGCCCGACCCGTGGGGCGGTGTGCGGGCGGCCTTCAGCGCCACCGCGGAGCTGCGCCGCGAGGACTTCAAGATGAACTACAACCAGGTCGTGGCCGCCGGTATCGCGGCGATCGGCACGACCCTGCGGGTCCAGCTCGACATCCAGGCGGTGCAGGGGGATTCGCTGCCGACGGCGGGCTGAACCGGCACACCACGACGGTACGGATCGGCGTACGGGACCGGGCCGGGCGCGGGCACCTTGGGGGTGCCCGGGCCCGGCCCGGTCCGGTTTTCGTGCCCGGTCCGGTACGGGCTCGGCCCCTACGGGCTCGGTCCTCGGCGAGCGGGTCCCCTACGGGTCAGCCCCCGGTGGCCCGGTCCCGCAACGTCTCGATGCCCGCGATCTGGAGGTCGAGGGCGAAGGCGAACTCCCGGTCGAGCATCTCGACGATGCCCTGACCCTCGCGGGCGTACCCGGCGCGGGCGGACAGCTCACGGGTCTCGGCATACTCGGGACGGTCCACCATGGCGGCGGTGACCTGCGCGAAGTAGTCGTCGAGGGAGACCCCGGCGGCCCGGCAGCGGGCCTCGTGCAGGGCGCGGATCGTCGCGAAGCCGTAGACGAAGTGGAAGACCGCGGCGAGGGCGCCGGAGGCCCGTTCGGGCTCCAGACCGCTGCGGCCCATCACCCGCAGCGTGGCATTCGAGAACGCCAGCGAGCGGGGGCCGATGTTGAGGTACTCGCCGAGCAGCCGGGCCACCCACGGGTGGCGCAGCAGCATGTCGCGGTAGGCGGTGGCGAGCACCCGCAGCTGGTCGCGCCAGTCGGCGCCGCCGTCCTCGTCGGGCAGCCGCATCTCGCCGGCGACCGCGTCGATGGCCAGCTCCAGCAGATCGTCCTTGGTGTCGACGTACCAGTAGACGGACATCGCGGTGACGCCCAGCTCGGCGGCGAGGCGGCGCATCGAGAACTTCGCCAGACCGTCGGCGTCCAGCAGCCGGACGGTCGCCGCGACGATCTTGTCGAGGTCGAGTCCGTCCGGCTGGTCCGCCTTCCGCTTGAGCGGCGGACGCCCGCCCAGCCAGACGCTCTTCGGCCGCTTCCCGGCGCCCTCTCCTGCCGCTGCCATGACGCCTCTCCCTCGCGCTTCGCCTCCCGCCGAGCGGGACGTGCTCCGCTTTCGATGCTATTCCGCCGCGGCGGCGGCTCCCTCCGGCGCCGCCGGGCCGGCCGACGGACCGGCCGACCGCTCCGCCCGCCGCAGCAGGACGGCGGCGAGCAGCCCGCCGAGGAACACCGCGGCGGCGCCCGTGAGTTGACCGGTGCCGATACCGGCGGCGAACGCGTCGTGGACGGCGGTGCGCTCCGCGCCCGTACCGGACTTCGCGAGCGCCGCGGCCAGCGACCCGGCCCCGGCGGCGGCCACCGGCAGCAGCGCCTGGAAACGGGCGGTGAGCACCGCGCCGAGCACCGCCACGCCCAGCCCCTGGCCGAACTCCATGAGCGTGCCGTTGACCCCGGCGCCGACGCCCGCCTTGGCGGGCGGGATGGCCGACATGATCGCGTTGGCCATGGCGGGCATGGCGAGCGCGATCCCGGCGCCCATCACGATCAGCCCGGCGAGCATGCCGCCGTATCCGGAGCCGCCGAGCGTCGCGATGAGGAGGAGGCCCGCGGCGAGCAGCGACATCCCGGAGACGATCATTCCGGGGGTGCCGAGGCGGGGCATCAGCCGCGCGCCGAGCCCGGTGAAGTTGATCAGTACGACGGTGACGGCGAGCGGCGCCATCCGCAGCCCCGCCTCCAGCGGCCCGTACCCGAGGACGAGTTGGAGATGCTGGGTGAGCAGGAACATCGAGCCGCCCATGCCGAAGGCGACGAGGATGCCGCCGGAGACGGCGCCGATGAAGCGGCGGTTGCGGAAGAAGTGCATGTCCAGCATCGGATACGGGGTGTGCAGCTCCCAGAGCGCGAAGACCGCAAGACCGGCGAACCCGACGGCGGCGGAGACCAGCACCTTCCCGGAGAGCCAGCCGTCGACCGGTCCGGAGATGATCGCGAAGACCACCCCGACCATACCGATCATCGACAGGACCGCGCCGAGCGGATCGGGCCGCTCGGTGCCCGGACTCTTCGACTCCGGTACGAGGGTGAGCACCGCGCACAGCGCGAGGACCGCGACCGGCAGATTGACCAGGAAGAGCGAGCCCCACCAGAAGTGGTCGAGCAGCGCCCCGCCGATGAGCGGACCGGCGGCGAAGCCCAGGGAGCTGACGGAGCTCCAGATGCCGATGGCTCTGGGCCGCTCGGCGTCGTCGAAGATCTGCATGACGACGGCGAGCGTGGTCGTGACCAGCAGCGCGCCGCCGACGCCCATCCCGGCGCGGGCGGCGATCAGCATCCCGGGCGAGGTCGCCAGGGTCGCCCCGAGCGAGGCGAGCCCGAACAGCGCCAGCCCGATGGCCAGCATCTTCTTGCGCCCGTAGCGGTCGGCGGAGTTCCCGGCGATGAGCAGCAGCCCGGACTGGACGAGCGAGTACGCGTTGACCATCCACTGCACATCGGCGGTGGTGGCCCCCAGATCCTCGGTAAGGGAGGGGATCGCGACGTTCAGCACGGTGTTGTCGAGGATGACGGTCAGCTGCGCGAGACAGATGACCGCGAGGATCAACCAGCGTGTGGCGGAGGAGCGGTCGGTTCCTGCGGGTGGGGCGGACGAGGGCGAGGGTGCGGTGTCGTGGGCGGAGGGGGGCATGTGCGGCTCCCGTGGCGGGTGGTGAGCGGAAGGGGACGTGCCGCCCTGGAGACCCGCGTGGGTTCAGGTGCTCCGGTGGGGCCGGGCGCCTGGAGTTCCGGGGGTCCGTGAGGCCCGAACTGCCGGGCACCGGTGGAGCGGTGCGGGCGCCCGGTGCGGAATTGCCCGCGCTGGGCGCCGGAGCGGGGCGTAGGGGCCCGGGGCGGCGTCGTAGAGCGTACGAGAGTGAGCTGTACGGCGTACAACGCTTTTTGGGAGCCTCTGTTGGAGCCCATACGAGCGCGCCCCCGGCCGGTTTCACGTGAATCCGGCCGGGGGCGCGCTCGTTTCACGTGAAACGGCGTTCCTGTAGGGCGAGTTGGCGTCCCTGTGGGACGAGTGGGCGCTCCCGTGGCGCGAGTCCGGCGCTGCGGCCCGCCTTGAGGCTGCGGGCCTGCCGACGCCCGGGACCCTCAACGGCTCAGGGTCCGCCTTGAGGGTGCGGGCCTGCCGACGTCCAGGGCCCCTCAGCGGCTCAGGGCCCGCACCTCACTTCTTCGGCGCCGTCAGGTCGTAGAAGGTGGCGTCGCCGACGGTGACCTTGGTGAAGGTCTTCGTCACCCAGGAGGAGATCGCGGACGCGGTGCCCCGGCTGTCGCGGCCGCCGCCCGGGAAGCCTCCACGGCCGCCTCCGTGCCCCTTTCCGCGACCGCCACCGGCGCCGCCGCCCGGGCCGCCTTCGCCCGCGAGGAAGTAGTGGATCCGGCCGTCCGCCACCAGCTTCTTGAAGTGGGCGAGGGTCGGGGACGGGTCGCTGCCGTTGAAACCGCCGATCGCCATCACCGGCTTCTGCGTCGCGAGTTGGTAGCTCGCGGCGTTCTGGGAGCCGATCCCCGCCGCGGCCCAGGTGTAGCGTTCGGCGTCCTTCGACACCAGCGCCCGCGCCGCGGCGCTGACCTTGCTGCCGTCGAGCAGTCCGCCCATGCCGCCGCCCGGTCCGCCTCGTTCGCCGAGGGCACCGGCGCCCGGGAACCCGCCCCGGCCGCCCTGCCCCGGGAATCCGGCGCCGCCGTGGCCCGTCCCGGTGCCCGGCGGGCGCCCGGTCCAGGCGCCGCCGTTCGCTCCTGGGGAGCCGTTCCTCCCGCCGGGCAGGCCGCCCTTTCCGCCGGGGCCGCCGCCCTGGAAGCCGTGGCCGCTCCGTACCGCCGGTCCGGCCGTGATGATCGAGCCGCGGTGCGGGGTGGCGACCGTGTTCAGCGTGTACGCCACCGGACCGGCCAGCGCCACCGCCGCGCCGAGCGTGGCCGCGACCGGCGCCGTACGACGCCGCGCCGCGCCACCGCCCGCCGGGACCAGCAGGCCGAGCGCGGCGAGCACGCCCACGACGAGCACCACCCACCGCAGCCACGGCAGCCACTCCGGCGAGCGGTCCAGCAGTACGTACGACCAGACCGCCGTCACCGCGACCACCACGGCGAGCACCACACGCCCGCCACGGCCCGGGCGGCGCCACAGCAGCACCGTGCCCATGCCGGTCAGCGCGGCCACATACGGCGCCAGCGCGATGTTGTAGTACTGGTGGAAGATCCCGGACATGAAGCTGAATGTCACGAACGTCATCAGCAACGCGCCGCCCCACAGCAGGAACTCCGCCCGCTGCGCCGCCTCGTGCGCGGCGGTCGCCCGCCGGGCCCGCCGCAGCAGCCATACGGCCGTGACCAGCAGGATCAGCGCGGCAGGCAGCAGCCAGGAGATCTGCCCGCCCATGTCCGAGGAGAACAGCCGGGCCGGACCGGTGTCCCCCCAGCGACCACCGCCGCCGGGGCCGCCCTTGAAGCCGCCGACGCTGCCGGTCTCGTTGCCGGTGATCCGGCCGAACCCGTTGTAGCCGAAGGTCAGCTCCAGGAAGCTGTTGTGCTGCGAACCGCCGATGTACGGGCGCGACGCCGCGGGCCACAGCTCGACGAGCGCCACCCACCAGCCGCCCGTCACCACGGTCACCAGCCCGGCGAGCAGCAGCTGCCCGACGCGGCGGGCCCGGCCGACCGGCGCGCAGCACAGGTACACCAGCGCCGCCGGCGGCAGGATCAGCCACGCCTGCAACGTCTTGGTGAGGAAGCCGAACCCGAAGCAGACCCCGGCCACCAGCAGCCACCGCGTCCGCCCCGTCTCCAGGGCTCGCAGTGCGGCGGCGACGGCGCCCACCATCAGCAGGCACAGCAGCGCGTCGGGGTTGTTGAAGCGGAACATCAGCGCGGCCACCGGCGTCACCGCCAGCACCGCCCCGGCCAGCAGCCCGGCGCCCGCCCCGAACCGCCGCCGCACCGCCGCGTACAGCACCCCGACCGTCGCGACGCCCATCAACGCCTGGGGCACCAGCACCTGCCAGGCCCCGAGCCCGAAGAGGCGCACGGACAGCGCCATCGGCCACAGCGCGGCCGGGGGCTTGTCGACGGTGATGGAGTTCGCGGCGTCCGACGAGCCGAAGAAGAGCGCCTTCCAGCTCTCGCTGCCCGCCTGCACCGCCGCCGAGTAGAACTGGTTGGCGTACCTGGAGGCCGACAGGTCCCACAGGTAGAGCACGGCGGTGACCAGCAACAACACCAGCAGCCCGGGCCGTGCCCAGCGGGGGTCGTCGGATCGGCCGCGCAGGCAGCGGGCGGGGAGTCCCCGCCAGCCGTCCGTCGTCCCGCGCGCGGGCCCGTGTGCGGGATCGTCGTACGGGGGCAGGGCTGCCGTGTCCTCGGTCTGCGGCTGGGGGGTCATCGGGTACTCCGGGTGGTGTGGGACGGGTCGGGGACGTGGGGTGCGGGGTGGGGTGGGGACGTGTTGCCGGATGCCGGGCCGCCGGGCGTCGCGCGGGGCGGGAAACCGGGCGTCGCGCCGGGCACCTCCTGCGCATCCGGGACGGCAGCAACCGTGGCCGGGGCGTCCGGCACCGTTCCCCCCGTCCCCTGGCGCCGTTCGCGGTCGGGAAAGACCCAAGCCCGGAACAGGAGGAAGCGCAGGACGGTGGCGGCGAGGTTCGCCGCGATCAGGACGGCCAGTTCGGTGGCGTGCGTGGGATGGCCCGCGGCGGCGTCCAGCGCGGCCAGAGAACCGCTGGTCAGAGCCAGTCCGATGGCGAACACGGCGAGACCCTGCGCCTGGTGGCGCACCGCCCGGTCCCGGCCCCGTACGCCGAACGTCAGCCGCCGGTTGGCCGCGGTGTTCGCACACGCCGACAGCAACAGCGCCATGGCGTTGGCGAGTTGCGGGCCGACGCCCAGCCGGGCGAGCGAGTACAGCCCGAGGTAGCAGAGCGTGCTGAGCGCGCCGACCGCGCAGAAGCCGACGAGCTGCCGGGCCAGTCCGCCCGGCACGCCCGCGAGGGCCCGGTCCCGTGGATCGTCGCCGAACGGCCGCGCCAGCCGGTCCAACGGCAACGCCCCGGTGGTCAGCGCCCGCCCCACCCGCCAGACCCCCTTGAGGTCATCGGTCGCCGTCCGGACCAGGTGGACGGTGCTGTCCGGATCGTCGATCCAGTCCACCGGCACCTCGTGGATCCGCAGCCCGGCCCGCTCCGCCAGGACCAGCATCTCCGTGTCGAAGAACCAGCCGGTGTCCTCGACCAGCGGCAGCAGCCGCGCGGCGACGTCACCGCGGATCGCCTTGAACCCGCACTGCGCGTCGGAGAACCGCGCCGCCAGCGACCCCCGCAGGATCAGGTTGTACGTCCGCGAGATGAACTCCCGCTTCGGCCCGCGCACCACCCGCGCACTCCGCGCCAGCCGCGAGCCGATCGCCAGATCCGAGTGACCGGAGATCAGCGGCGCGACCAGCGGCAGCAGCGCGTTGAGGTCCGTGGACAGATCGACGTCCATATACGCCAGCACCGGTGCCCCCGACATCGACCACACCTGCCGCAGCGCCCTCCCCCGCCCCTTCTGCTCCAGCCGTACGGCCGTGACCTCGTCAAACGTGTCATCGAGCCGGGCGGCGACCTCCGGGGTGCGGTCCGTGCTGGCATTGTCGGCGATGGTGATCCGGAACCCGTAGGGGAACGTCCGGCTCAGATGCGCGTGCAACCGCCGTACGCACGGCCCGAGGTCGCGTTCCTCGTTGTGGACGGGGATGACGACGTCGAGGACGGTACCGCTGCCGCCGGGACGTAGGTGCTCCCGGACCGGCAAGGTCTCCAAGGCGTTCCATGCGTCCGGTGACGGCGTGGCCTCGGCGGGCTCACCGGCTCGATGGGCCTGATCGGCCTCATGGGCCTCACGGGCCTCACGGGCCTCACGGGCCTCACCGAGGTGGCCCTGCTCCCGCCGGTTCGGTTGGGCCTGTTGGGCCTGCCGGTTCGGCTGAGCCTGCCGGCCGCCTTGAGGGTCCGGCTTGCCGCGCCGGCCCGGGTGGCCGTGCCGTTCCGGCTCACCCGTACCGCTCCTCGGCGTACCGCTCGGTTTCCTGTCGCTTGGCGTCTCGCTTGGCGTCACAGGGGGAACGCTCGCCAACCCCGCTGTCACAGGGGTGTGCTGACGCTGTGTTCGAGCTGTGAGATCAACGCGATACGGGCTCGGGCGCGGGCTCCCGGCCCTGACCTCCAGCTTCGGCCCTGGATCCGGCTCGGGCGCAGCCCCTTCGGCACCGGTCGGCCGCGGCTCGGGCCTCCGGCTCGGATGTCGGCCTTGGCCCTGACTCCGGCTCGGGCTCGCCCCCCTGCGGTACCGGGGTCGGCTGCGGCTCGGGCTCCGGCGCCGGCCTTGGCGCCAGATCCACCCCTACGGCACCGGCGCCCACCCGCCCCCGGCCCCACATCCCCCCGCCGCGCCGGTATCAGTCCAGGTCACGACCCCACCCCCGGCAACACCACCGCAAAAACCGTCCGCCCCGGCACACTCTCCACCGTCACCCTCCCGCCATGCGCCGCAACCACCGCCTGCACCAGGGCCAACCCCAACCCCGTACTCCCCGCCACCCGGGAGCGGGACGCATCACCCCGCGCGAACCGTTCGAAGACGCGCGGCAGCAACTCCGGCGCGATGCCGGGACCGTCGTCGCCGACCTCCAGCCGGACCGCGCCGCCGCCGTCCGCCGCCCGTACCCGCGCCGTGACGGTCGTTCCCTCCGGCGTGTGCACCCGGGCGTTGGCCAGCAGGTTCACCAGCACCTGCTGCAACCGGGCCCCGTCCCCGCGTACGGTCATGGGCTCGACGGGCAGATCCAGCCGCCACCGGTACCCGGGCCCCGCCGCCTGCGCATCGCTCACCGCGTCCACGACCAGCGGCGACAGGTCCAGCGGTGTGTACGCCAACGGGCGCCCCGAATCGAGCCGGGCGAGCAGCAGCAGGTCCTCCACCAGCCCGGACATCCGCTCCGCCTCCGACTCGATCCGCCCCAGGGCGTGGCGGGTCTGTGGGCCGGGGCGTTCGTCGCCGCGCCGGGTCAATTCGGCGTACCCGCGGATCGAGGCGAGCGGCGTCCGCAGCTCATGGCTGGCGTCGGCGACGAACCGCCGCACCCGCATCTCGCTCTCCTGCCGCGCCGCCAGCGCCGACCCGACGTGCCCCAGCATCCGGTTGAGCGCCGCGCCGACCTGCCCGACCTCCGTCCGCCCGTCCGACTCGCTCTCCGGTACGCGGACGTGCAGCGCCACCTCCCCCTGATGCAACGGGAGTTCCGCGACCGACGTGGCCGTCGCGGCGACCCGGCGCAGCGGACGCAGCGCGTACCCGACCATCGCGGCCCCGGCGATCCCGGCCGCGAGCAGCCCCGCACCCGTCACACACGCCTCAACAGCCACCAACGTCCCCACCGTGTCCTGCACATCGTCCAGCGGCAGCCCCATCACCAGCGACTCGTCCGGCGCGAACGCCGCCCGGTAGTCGCCGAGCCCCGCCAGGGTGACCGTGTGCGGCCGCCCGTCCCTCGGTACCGCCCCGAGCGCCGCCACCTGCCCGGCGGACAACGCGTCCAGCCGCTCCGACGGCACCCGGCTCAGCGAACCGTTGCCCCGCGCCCCGGCCCCCACCGACCCGTCGGGCGCCACCCGCGCCCCCACCGTCCCCCAGTGCTGACCACCCAACGCGACGAAGTCGAGGCTCCCGGCATGCACCATCACCTCCCGCGGCGGCCGCGCCGCCCGCCCCACCGCCTCCTCCAGCCGCCCGTCCAGCTGCTCCTGCAAATACGAGTGCAACGCCACCGCCGTCACCACCCCGATCACCGTCCCCACCACGGCAATCAACCCAACGGCGGACACGACCAGGCGCGTCCGCAGGGACCAGGGGCGGCGGATGCGTGGTCCGGTGAGGATTCCCTTACGGGTGGGGACGCCCGTACCGAGGGGAGGTTCCGTACGAGTGGAGGTGCCTGTACGGGTACGCGCGCCGGGACCGGTACAGGGGCCGGGCTCGCCCCTTCCCCCCGAGCGCGTACGCCTACGGAGGCGGGTGCGGGCACCGGCTGCTGCGCCTGAAGCCGTACGAGTGCGGGCACGGGCCGTCGCCTCCGAGGGAGCAGCCATCGGGGAGGTGGCTTCCGGGATGGTGGCCTCCGCGGTTGCGGCCTCCGGCGAAGCGGCTTCCGGCCAAGCGGCTTCCGGGGCGCAGGCCCGGGCTTCGTCCCCGGCACTTCGACGGCGCTCCGGCAGGGCACCGTCCCCCACTCCCCCGCCCGCTTCCCCTCCCCGGTACGTCATCGTCCGCATCTCCGCATCCGCATCCCCGTCCGCGTCCGCGTCCGCGTCAGCCCGCCGGCTTGATCAGATAGCCCGCGCCGCGCCGGGTGTGGATCATCGGCTCCCGCCCGGCGTCGATCTTCCGTCGCAGATACGAGATGTACAGCTCGACGACGTTGGCCTGCCCCCCGAAGTCGTAGCTCCAGACCCGGTCCAGGATCTGCGTCTTGCTCAGCACCCGCCGCGGGTTACGCATCAGGTACCGCAGCAGCTCGAACTCGGTGGCCGTCAGCCGGATGTCGTCCCCACCGCGCGTCACCTCATGGCTGTCCTCGTCCAGCGTCAGATCGCCCACCGTCAGCACCGAGGCGCTCTTCGCCGCCGCGGCCCCCGCCCGGCGCAACAGGCCCCGGAGCCGGGCGACCACCTCCTCCAAGCTGAACGGCTTGGTGACGTAGTCGTCGCCACCCGCCGTCAGCCCGGCGATCCGGTCCTCGACGGAGTCCTTGGCCGTCAGGAACAGCACCGGAACGTCCGGCAGTTCACGCCGCAGCCGGGCCAGCACCGTCAACCCGTCCATGTCCGGCAGCATCACATCGAGCAGCACCGCGTCCGGCCGCCAGCTCCGGGCGCAGCGCAGCGCTCCGGCGCCGTCGCCCTCGGACCTGATGTCCCAGCCCTCGTAGCGGAGCGCGAGCGACAACAGATCGGCGAGCGAGGACTCGTCGTCCACCACCAGCACCCGCACCGGACTCCCGTCGGCCCGCCGCAGCCCGGGCTGCCCACCGGGCGCCCGGGCCTCCCCGCCGCCCCCCACGGCGGACCGGTACGGCCGGGCACCCGAAGGCCCCGCGGAAACAGCGGACGGCGATGAAGTCACGGTCATGCCCCGAACGTCCCCCTCCCCCGTGAGAGCCCCCTTTCCCCTTTCTGTGAATACCCTGAGAATCCCCCCAGCCTGCGGCGTGACCGCACGGCCTCAACGTGGCCCCTCGGCCCACGTCCTCAACACGCAGCCTCAACGTGCCCCGTCAGCACACGCCCTTGAACACGCGGCCTCAATGTGGCCCCTCAGCACTTCCCGTCAGCGCTCCCCCGTCAGCGCTCCCCTCACCGCCGCCTCCCCCGCGTACGACACCGCCTGCGCCCCCGAATCCGAAGCCAAGCTGTCCAAGACCCGTCGTTGCCGCGCTCCCCCGCTCCCCCGCTCCCCGACACCGGCCGCCGCGCCCCCAAGTCACCTCAGCTCACCCCAGCCCCCGGCATCGCCCCCCTCTCGCCCGGCACCGACTTCGCCCCCGAGCCCAAGGCCCAAGCTCCCCTTGCGTCTCGGGCCCCGGCCTCTCCGCCCCAGGCCCGTCACCGCCTGGTGGCCGCTCCCCGCTCCTCCGGCCCAGGCCCGTCACGGCCTGCGCGCTGCTGCCCCTCCTCTCACTCGCCCCGCCCCGCGCACGGTGCCAGGTTCGGCCCGGCCGTCTCGTCCCCCCTGTCTCCCCGCTCTCGCCCCTGCCCCCGTTCCCGTTCCCGTTCCCGTTCCCGTTCCGCCAATGGCTGCTGCCGCCCGTCCCCACCTGTTCGCGGCGCCCGCCGGCCCTCCCGGCTCAGGCCCGTCACGACCTGCGCGCCGCTCCCACGCGTTTCTCCCCACCCGGACGCCGCCTTCTCTCCACACCCCCGCTCATCAACTCCCCCGCCGCGAACAAGCTGGCCACGACCGAGCTGGACCGCCCCCCGCGCGGCCCACCCCGATCACTGCGTTCCACCTTCTCACCCACCACTGACAATCGCCCTGACCTGCAACAACCCGGCCCGCCCCTACTTCTGACACCTCACCCGCCCGCTGCCTTCCCCACCGATCCGCCCCAGGACACGGAGCGCCCGGGCCCCAGGGCGCTTGAGCACCGGAGACCCACGCAGGGCACCGCAACACCGAACCCAGCCCCCGAGGGACAACCACCCGCCCTCGACCACCCGAACACCCGCCGCAGCGGCCCAACGCCCGGCGTACGGTCACCCCATGAGACTCGTCGCCCTGTCCGGCAGCCTGCGCGCCCGCTCCTCGAACGGCGCCGTGCTGCGCTCCGCGCTGGCCTTCTTCGACGGCCCGGCCACCACCGCCGACATCGCCGCCCTGCCGCACTTCAACCCCGACCTGGACGGCGAGGGCGCCACCCCACCCGAGCCCGTCGCCGCCCTCCGCGCCACCGTCGCCGCCGCCGACGCACTGCTCGTCGTCAGCCCCGAGTACGCCCACGGCATCCCGGGCGCCCTCAAGAACGCGCTCGACTGGCTGGTCAGCAGCGGCGAATGCGTCGACAAGCCGGTCGCCGTGATCACCGCGTCGCCATTCCCCACCGGCGGCGATCACGCCAACGCGCAACTGCGGGAAGTGCTCCGCATGATGACGGGCCAGGTCGTCATGGACGCCTGCCGCGAAATCCCCGCCATCGGCCCGAAGATCGACCCCACCACCGAACGCGTCACCGACGAGGCGACCCTGAACGACCTACGCACCGCCCTCCACGCCCTGACAACAGCGGCGGCAGCGACCGGACCAGCACCGACGGCCGAGGCGACAACGACGGCCTGACCCTCACCCCACGAACCGGGCCCCCACCAGGCCACCCCGTACACCGGACCGCCCCGACACCACCTCACGGCCCTCCCTCGGCGGCGCGCTCCTCCAGGCGGCGGCACCCCGCCTCGGCGGAACACCGGCCCCCACCCCCAGGCACCCCCTCGCACGCCCCGGCCCCGGCCCCGCTCCGGCACCACCACCCCGCGCCCGGGAGGGGCCGTCTCATCCGGGAAGCCGACGCCACCGCCTTACCGGAGCCACCCGAGGCACCCGAGCCGCCCGAGGCACCACCCCGCCCGAGGCGCCCGGCGCCACCGCCTGACCCGGGGGCCCATACGCCTCCCCAACGCCCCCTGGACGCCGGAGCGCTCCCCTCCCCCCAACCTCAGAACAGCCCCTCCTGCCCGCCGTCCCCCTCCTCTCCACCCCGGCGGCCCCCTCTCCCGTACGACGCCACCCGCACGGGAACCGTCGTCACCTCACCCCGCGCGGCCCCCAGCACCCACCCGGACAACAACCGAGCATCAAGCACCGCCACCACCTCACCGACCGCCCCCTCCTCACCGGAACGCCGAAGCCCACCGCCAGGACCGCCCCCGCTCCCGGCGCCCGCCGCAGCCCGAGCCCCAGCCCCAGCCCCAGCCCCAGGCGCAAACACCCCACCCTCCGCAGCCGCCCCGGCCACCTCGGACACCCCCCGGATCCGCACCCGCACGTACACGTCCGTCCCGGCCCCCGCCAGCACCTCCCCCACCACCTCCGCGCCCGCCGCCATCGCCCCCAGCTCGGCGGCGTCCGCCGGAATACGCGCCAGCCCGAACAGCTCACTGTGATCGCCGAACGTGAAGTCCACCGGCTCCAACGTCTCCGGCCACCCGGGCAACCCCCGTGCCCGCGCGTGCAGTTCGGCCAGCTCCGCACGCCGCTCCGCCACCGCCGGCAACACCCCTCGCGCCGCCCGCTTCGCCTCCTTGGCGAACCGGTCCGGCACCGCGAGCGCGCTCCCGAGCACCGCCTCCGCCCGGCGCGCCGCCATCAGCGGCCCGCGCCCCAGCCACGCGTACGCCACCGCCCCCTGCTCCACCAGCCGCGCCGCCCCGCGCTCGGCCGCCGTGATCCCGACCTTCACCAGGCCGGGCCCGAAATACGCGAGGTAGACGCCGTACGGGCGCGGATCATCGGCCATGGTGTCCGCCGCCACCGACCGCGAACGGTCCAGCCGGGCACACGCCTCGCACTGATCCCGCGCCGCCGCCCCCGGGATCGCCGCCTCGTACGGGCAGACGATCCACCGCCCGCCGCGCCGCACCCCCAGGCATCGCCGCTCCCCCACCACGGAAAACGCCAGCCACTTCCCCGCGGTCAGCGCGCTGACCCGCTCCGCGCCCCGCTCCGCGCAGTACCAACCGAGCCCCTGCCGAAACCCCCGTTCTCCCCCCGCTTCCCCCTCCAACGACCACCGCGGACCCGTACATCGCCACACCCCGCAAGCGTACGGCCACCCACCGGCCGATCGAGATGTTCCAGCGCCCAGGTGCGGGCGGCCGCCGTCGACGAGGTCCGGGCCCGCCCCCTGAAGCCCGCCGCGGGCGCATCCCCACGCAAAAAAGCCGTAGGCCCGGTGGACGAATCCACCGGGCCTACGGCATCAGTAGCGGGGACAGGATTTGAACCTGCGACCTCTGGGTTATGAGCCCAGCGAGCTACCGAGCTGCTCCACCCCGCGTCGGTAAACAGAACTCTACGCGAACTCCGCCCCAATGCCTAATCCTTCCCCCTCACGCCACCAGACACCCCGCGCACCCTCCGCCACCAGGGCCACGAGCCCCCGAACCACGAGCCCCCAGACCCCAGACCTGCGAGCCCCACCCCCGCGCCCCGTTGAAGCTCCCGCCCCACTTCAGGAGCCCCGCCCCACGCCCACAGGAGCCCCGTGCCCCCACGCAGCCGCCCCGCCGCCATCCCCCACCACGTCCGCTTCCAAGGCGCGACCCGCAACGACCACGGCTCCTTCCCCGGCGTCTTCGCCCTCGTCAACGGTCTCGCCCGCCAGGGCCTCCTCACCCCGGCCCAGGAACGCTTCCGCCGTGCCTCCAACGACTGGTACGACGCCCACTTCACCAACCCCACCGACGTCGACCCCACCGTCTACGACCGCACCCGCCACCCCGGCGCCGCCGCCTGGTTCAAGTCCACGTCCCCCCGCCTGATCACCCGCGTCGACGGCTACCTCGCCATCCTCCGCACCCACCGCATCCCCTGCCACCGCCTCCACTCCCGCTCCCCTGGCCACGTCGTCTACGAGGACCCGGACCAGATCGTGGTGGTACCCCGACGCTCGACGTGAACGGCCGCGGCATCGGTCGGCCTGCTGCTCCTCGCCCTCGCCTACGGTGCCTTCGCCGTCATCGTGCTCCGGCAGGCATACACCGGAGACGGTGCAAGCGGCCCGTTGACAGGCCCGGCCCAGTGGCCCCTGGCCCTGTCCGCCGCCACGGGCCTGTCGGCGCTCTGCCTCCCCAACGCCGCGATGAGCCACACAACGCGCCGCCGCACCGTCGCGCTCCAGTACGCCCTGGCCCTCGCAGGCCCCGCAGTGGCGGCCGTCGACTTCGCCTAGGAACACCAACGGGCCCCGGCCCAACACAGGGCCCCGGCCTCCTCGGGCGGGACCACTCAGGGCATCAGAAACACCGGAGGCCCCGTCGATTCCTCGACGGGGCCTCCCGGCCTGCTGTGCGCTCGGCAGAATTCGAACCTGCAACCTTCTGATCCGTAGCGTTGGGCAGGTCTGTGCAGCGACACTGCCTGATCAGTCGGCCCGTGTTCGGCTGACCGCTGGTGTCAGCTCACGTGTGCCGTCGTTGCCGTCACAGTTGACCGGGCAGGACGGCACGTGCCTCGACACCTGGGTGGTGCCCGGCGGCGATGCGCCGGGCACCGGTTCCGAACGAAGGTCGCACAGCCCGCGTCAACCAGACATCAACGGGCGAAGAGGGCAGGCGTGATCGAGGCGCTGGCCGTGGCTTGCTGGTACTTCTTGTTGCCCGGGAAGTGCACCTCGTACCCGCCGGCGAGACCCGGCCCCCACACGCCAAGGGGAGAAGAGTTGCCCTGAAGGTGGCCTTCGCCCCGACCACGGCGCCCGAGACATCGTCGGCAGTGAGCTGCGGGAGCACCTTCATCTGTTCCCCCCGTCCGCGGTCGGAGGCTGCGGCGGGTAGTAGCCCTGCGGCGGGTACGGGTAGTACCCGGTCGGAGGCTGCGGCGGGTAGTACCCCTGCGTCTCCTAGTAGGGAGAAGATCGGTCCGGTCTGCATCCCCCCAAGCACGTTCGCACAGCCCTCGTTGTGCCGTATTTCGGATTCACCAGCCGACCTGCGCATCGTTCCGGTCCTTTGATGCCGCGCATCTGACGCAAGCCTCGTCCGAGATGCCGAGGGCCACGAGGCGAGAGGGTCGACGATCAGGCAGTGGAAGACCCATGGCGAACGGCAGATCTCCACCCATCGGTGGGTGCACCTGTGCCTGGTGGACGTCCGGCAGCCGGACGGGCGCCGCTGGGAACACCACGTCGTCCGGCTCCCTCACCTGACCGCGGCGACCGCGGTCAACGAACGCCGCGAGATGCTGATGATGTGGCGTCACCGCTTCGAAGGGTTGGCGATCCGCCTCCCCATACAGGATTGGCGATCCGCCTCCCCATACAGGTCAGCCGTGGCGCGTCCGGTGACAGCGGCTGCTGCTCGCCGATGACGACGTAACCCCCTCCCGCGTACAGCGCTTGGACCTTCCCGTCACCGGCCTTGCCGTTCACGAACAGGGTGGCGTAGCGCTCGGGGCGTGCCTCCAGCAGGTGGTAAGGGCCTGCCGGGCGCTGTCCAGCTCGGTGAAGCGGCGCATCGTGATCGAGTCAGCGTTCATGTCAGGACCTCTCGCTGGTACTGCGTCCACGTCGGTAACGCTCAAGATCAGCGCCTACGCGAGGTCGTCAACAGGGCGAACGTTGCCTGATGCGGCACTGGATAACGCTGGCGGTCGCCTGCGAGGTGGGCGATGTGGTGATTGGCATGCTGCAAAGCCACAGACACAGCCACGGGGACGTGGCTACACGTGGAAGGGCACGGTGGTGATGACGATCTTCGGCAGTGGGCGCAGTGCGTGCCGCAGCCGTGGGGCGATCCTGCTGTGCAGCAGGCGGTACCGCCTGCGCATCGTGACGGTCTCCGGCAGGATGACCGTCAAGGTGAGGTCCGGGCGCTGTGCGTGCAGGGCTTCGATGTAGTGGACCAGTGGCGCGACGATCGCGCGATAGGGGGAGACCACGACTTCCAGCGGGAGGTGGTCGCCCCACAGGGTCCAGTACTGGCGGAAGCGTTCGGCCTCGTCCTCTTCGGGGCTGACGTGAAGGGCGAGTACGGGCTGGTGGAGCGAGGCGGCGTAGGCCAGTGCGCGCATCCCGGCCAGGTCCATGGTCGCGATGGGGACGACCGATAGGTGGCGGATCTCCTGGGGTGTCTCCTCGTCCTCTTCTTCCGTCCGGGCGTCGGGAAGTGCCGTGGGGGACTGCGGAGTTGTCGCCGCGGACGGCGCCGCGTCGGGGCTGGGGTGTGCCGGGAGGATGGGGGTGGGCAACTCGATGGCGTGCGGGTGCAGACGAAGCGCCTTGCCGACGGTCTCGTAGTGGTGCCGGATGCGCATCGTCACCACCAGGAACAGTCCGACGGCAAGCACGGCGACCCATGCGCCCTCGGTGAACTTGGTGAGGCCGGCGGTGAGGAAGACGACAGCCGACAGCAGGGCGCCGGTGGCGTTGAAGAACAGGCTCTTGCGCCAGTGGCGGTCACGCAGGCGCCACCAGTGGACCACCATTCCGGCCTGGGACAGGGTGAAGGCCAGGAAGACGCCGACGGCGTACAGCGGGATCAGGGATGCGGTCGTGCCGTTGAAGGCCACGTAGACCAGCGTCGCCGCGATCGTCAGCAGAATGATTCCGTTGCTGAAGGCGAGGCGGTCGCCCAGGCGTAGAAAGATCTGTGGGGCGTGTCGGTCACGGGCGAGCAGGAACAGCACGCGAGGGAAGTCGTTGTAGGCGGTGTTCGCCGCGAGCAGCAGGACCGCGGCCGTGGCGGCCTGGGTGAGGACGTACAGCGGTCCGGTGCCGAAGCTGTGGTGGGCGAGCTGGGAGAGGACCGTCTCCCGGGTGCTGGGCACGACGCCGTCGAGTTGGACCATGGCGACCGTGCCGGCGAACAACACAATGAGCAGACCGGCCATCCAGGTCAGCGTGGTGCGGGCGTTGCGCCACTCCACGGGTTTGAATGCCGGCACCGCGTTGGAGATCGCCTCGATACCGGTCATCGCTGTGGACCCGGAGGCGAAGGCGCGCATCACCAGCAGTACGCCGACGCTCTCCGTGGTGTTCAGGTGCGGAGCCGCAGTGGGGTGGAAGCCGCGGCCGGCGGCGTCGACGAGGCCCACGGCGACGAGCGCGAACACCGCAATGATGAAGGCGTAGGTCGGCGCGGCGAACAGTGCGCCGGCCTGCCGGATGCCCCGCAGGTTCCCGGCGAGCAGCAGGGCGATCACACCGACGCCGATCGGGACGGCGTCGGTGGCGAGTGAGGGAACTGCCGAGGTGATCGCCGCGACCCCGGAGGCGATCGACACGGCGACCGTGAGGATGTAGTCGGTCATCAGGCCGGCGGCGGCGATCAGTCCGGGAACGCGGCCCAGATTGTCGCTGGCGACGATGTACGAGCCGCCGCCGTGCGGATACGCGCGGATCGTCTGGCGGTATGACACCCCCACCGCCAGCATCAGGAAGACGATCGTGGCGGCGATCGGCACGGAGTAGGCCAGTCCCGCCACGCCGCCGAGCACGAGGACGGCGAGCATGGCCTCGGGCCCGTAGGCAACCGAGGAGAGGGCATCGGCGGACAGCACGGGCAACGCCACCAGCTTGCGCATCCGCTCCTGCGCGATCGCCGTGCTTTTCAGGGCGGCCCCCAGGGCGAAGCGTCGCACGTGGTAGCCGAAGCGGCCCAATCGGCCTGGAGGCAGCTCTCCCGCGGCCATGCCGGGGGCGGGCGGTTGTCCACCGAGTGGCGAGACGCTGACCAGACGACCCCAACCGACGGGCTGGATCTCCGCAGGGGACGGAAATCTGCCCAGATCGGAATCCACGGGCAGTGCCCGGTGCCACGCATCGGGAGCCGACACCCGCCCCCACTCACGCCCCACCCGACGCAGCAGCCGCAGCTGCTCCTCGTCGAGCCCCGGCAAGACCGCCGAAGGGCTCAGCGCACCACACCGGCCCACGCCACTGCCATCACTCTGCGCATGCGTCACATAACGCAGTGTCTCCTATGGGTGCCTGTCTAATCTGCACCTTCGCGGCAACCTGCATCCCTCTCGCCAAGGAGCGCCGAAGCCTCGACGGCTTCCTCACCGCTCACCGCGTACGCGGCCCGTCTGCGGCTCTTCCGCGGGAACCGGGTGTGTGCGAGGGGTGCCGGTATCGATGAGGATCTGCTCGGCCTGGGTGACGTTGCCGGCCTCGACGGCCCTGGTCATTGCGGCGCGGGCTGCTTCAGGCGTCGCGTGCGGCGGGACCACCAGCAGGGAGAAGTGGTCCTGGTCGCCCCGGGTGATGAGGACGGTGTCGTCACCGATCGGGAAGGATTCGATGTGCACGACCCGGTCGTCGATGACCAGACGGGTCGGCAGTTCTTCCCAGGCACCGGTGTCCAGGCCGATGCGCAGGACGGGGCCGAGGTGCTCGGTCAGCGCGGCGATCAGACCGGGGAGTTCGGCGCCGATGTCGCGCGAACGCGGCCACCACGCGCCGTCGAGAACTTGCTCGCGGGTGTGCGTGGTCACCAGCCGCAAGAGGGCCGTCCCGGGTCTGACGGCCTGGTGGACCTCGTCCGGCAGAAGCTGCGGGACGCGGGGAGCGTCGGAGTCGGCCATGTGTGTTCGCCCGTCTTCCCGGGGTTGCGTCCGCCCGGCGAGGTGACCTCGTCACTTCACCGTACTCCGCGTGCCGGGCGCGGGCGCGCCGCCCGGCGGCGGAGCCGGACCCCCCTTCGCCAGGAAAGTTGCTGGTCACGCGCACCTTCACGGACCGCTGGCCGGAGTAGAGTAAAGAAACCGGGAGTACTCCGCGCACCGGCTCCCACGCCGGTGTCGTTCTCGGCGAGCAACAACACCGGGACGTCGAAGACGAGCCCCGGGGACGGGTCTGCGCCATGACCGCGACCATCGACCGTACGATCATCGGCGAGCGCGTACCTTCGTCACCGGCCCGCCTCTCCTTCACTCCGGCAGGATCACCTCCGGGTCTCCTGGACGGCGCCTGGTGGCCCCGCACTCGCGATCTCTTCCGCGAACTCCCCGCTCTGACCGACGTGCTGGACGCGCGCTGGGGCCGGATCACCCATGTCACGGTGAACCCGACCCACTGGCCCGTGGTGCCGCGAAAGGTGCCGGTGACCGGGCACACGGTGCACGTGGGCTGGTTCGCCGAAGAGCAGGACGCGAACAAGCTGATCCTCCTCTCCTACACCGCGGGCCGCTGGGACCTGCTGGTGATCCCGCCGGAGACCGGCGCTGCCGCCGCCGCCCGGCTGATGTCCGCCGCGGCCACCCCTGGCAGCCTCCTGAGCGCCAGCGCCGTCATGGCGAGCGAGGACACCACCCATGACGCGCAGGAGGCGCTGTGGCAGGAAGAAGGGTGGGAGAGCGAGGGCGGAGCCGCCTCGGCGACAGGGAACCCAGCCGGGCTCCTGCCCTCCGCCGGAGGGATGTGAGGACGTGGAGACGGTCATCACCGTAGCCGTGATCATCCTCATGATCGTCATGGGCATGTTCCTGATCCATCTGCTCAACGCGCAGCACGACGAGCGGATCGCGGCCTTCCACTACAGCGAGGCCCCGCGGGGATCCGGACGGCGGAGCCGCCCGAATCAACAGCCGCCCAACCCTCTGAACCGCCCGTAGTACGGTGAACACGTCGGGACATTTCGAGCGCTCCCGCCGGCATGACACCTGCAGAATCGATGCCTTCGGCACGTGGCCGCCCGCATCCGGACGAGGTCTGAGGGAGCCCGGGCCTCAGGTACGCAGCTGCGCCGGAGTCGGCCCTCGACCGGGCGTCCTGGCACACCCTTCGCCGCGATGAACACAGCGCATTTTTCCCAGAGGTGGCAGTCATGGCATCACTAACCGACCGGAAGGCGTACCGCGAGAAGATCATGCAGGCTCTGTACGAGGCCACCGAAGGCAACCGCCTTCTGGGGATCGCCGGGGCGAAGCTGCTCCAGGAACTCGCGATCCCCGAAGAGGATCTGGCGGCTGCCTGCACCTATCTGGTGGGCGAGGACCTGATCACGGTCGACTGGGCCACGGGCAATACACCGGCCATGGTCACGCTGACGCACCAAGGCATTCGACGCATGGAGGCCGAAGAAGAAAAGCGCGGCTGACGCACTGCTCAGGCGGCGCCCGAACCCTTCGACTGCCACATTGCCCGTAGGGGCATTCTGCTGCCCGGACTACGCAGCAGCCAGGTACTCCACGTGCCGATACTCGCGGAGTTCCGGAGGAACAACCCATCCGGCCGTTAGCACCAGGCTCCGCGACGGGTACCGGTGAACCATGGCTGGCACCTTCACCACACGCACGATCAACATCACAACCGGCTCCACCGAGACCCTGCACGACCTCACGAACGCATGCTCCGCGTTCCTCCGAGAGGCCGCTCACGGGCGAAACGGACTGCTGAACATCTTCACCCCCCACGCGACGTCCGGCCTGGCCATCATCGAGACCGGCGCGGGCAGCGACGATGACCTGCTGGCGGCCCTCCGTGACGTTCTTCCGGCGGACGGCCGCTGGCAAGACCGCCACGGCAGTCCTGGCCACAGCAGCGCCCACATGCTCCCGGCTCTGGTCCCACCACACGCCACGTTGCCCGTAGTCGAGGGTGAGCTGGAGCTGGGGGCCGCGCAGTCCGTCGTACTCGTGAACACCGACCGGGACAGCCCAGAACGCCAAGTCCGGCTGTCTTTCCTCAGCTGACCACACGACCCTGCACCTGGTCTTCGCCCCCTTGACGAGGCAGTTCTCCGGCCGGCCACCCCAAGGTCTCCTGTGCCCGGATCGAACGTCTCGAAGAGCATGGCTTTGGCCTCGCTCAGCGGGAGCCGCAGGGCCAGTTCCTCGGCCAAGCAGCTCAGCGACGGGAAGGCCCCCTGGGTGAAGCGCGTGGTCATACCTCGCAGCTCTCCACGGTCCATTCGGACAGCAACTCCGAGCGCTCCAACAGCTCCCCGACGACCGAGCCAGCCGCCCTCCGTCCAGGACCGCACTCAGACGGGCGAAGTCCGAAACGATGCCCCGGGGACGGGTGCGGCATGGCACGCGGCTGACGGGGCGCTACCTGATGCCGCGCCCCGGACGGCAGTGGGCCGAGCAAGGTGGCAAGCACAAAGACCCCGAGCGTGAGCCCCGCCGCAGGCGGCGGGCGGCCTACAACCGCTACGGCGGAGTACACCTGCAGATCTGTCCGCAGGACCACCTACATCAACTACGAGTCGCTGGTCCGCAACTACATCACCCGGAGTTCGGCAGGAAGAAGCTGTCCCGGCTCGCCGCCCGCGACATCCGCGCCTTCCTCGCCAAGGCAGCGGTCACCTGCCAGTGCTGCGCACAGGGCAAGGACAAGAAGCGGCCGGAGCACAAGCTGCGCTGCTGCGCCCTCAGCACGTGCGGCAAGAAGCTCCCCTCCGACCGGACCGTGCGCTTCTTGCTGGTGATCCCTCCTTCGGGCGGCTCTCCAGCACGCCGTACGCGAGGACGAGTTGCCCGCAACGTGGCCCGGAGCGTGGAGCTGAGCATGGGAACGAAGCGCGAGATCGAACCGCTCACGGTCAAGGAGGGGCGTCAGCTCCTGGCGACGGCCCGGGACAACCGTCTGTGGGCCGCGTACGAAATGGCGGTCCGCATCGGCCTGCGGCGTGGTGAGCTGCTGGGGCTGCGCTGGTCGGACGCGGAGAACGGGACCCCCATCGTGCCGCGCAACCTCAACCGATCCTTCGCGACGCTGTGCGTCCGCACCGGAATCCGCAAAGTCCGCTTCCATGACCTGCGCCACACGTGCGCGTCCCTGCTCCACGAACAGGGCGCCGACGCTCGCATGATCATGGAAGTCCTGGGCCACAGCTCGATCCGCGTAACCATGGACATCTACACGTTCGTCCGGCTCGACTCCCAGCGCTCCGCGTTCGACCGGGTCGGGGACGCGCTGAAGGGTGACGGCAACCGGCCGGACGATGACGACGGCACGACCGGCGCGCTGGTAGCCGTCCGACCTTCCCTCACCAGCCGTTCAAGGCGGTTGCCGTCAAACACTGCCGTCAACACAAAAGCCAGAGGCCCTGTCGATTACTCGACAGGGCCTCTGATCTGCTGTGCGCTCGGCAGGATTCGAACCTGCAACCTTCTGATCCGTAGTCAGATGCTCTATCCGTTAAGCTACGAGCGCTTGGCTTTCCGGCGGTTTTTCTTGCCGGTCGGCGTTGCGTGGACAACATTACATGAACCGCGCCGTGACACGAAATCCATTGCCCACACCGTCCCTGACCTGCAGAAACGCCCCTGAGGGCGCTGTTCGGAGGGGCTCGGCCCCGGCGGCGTCTCCGTGAAAACGATGAAGATCGATGACGATCGGCGGGGACCGGTGGAGATCGATGGCACTGCGGGAGCACAGGGGGCCGCTCGGGGCGTCGGGTGCGCCCCGAGCGGTGACGAAGATCGGTGCCGGGCCTCCGTGGCGGACCTCGCCGCAGGGGCGCGTCCGTGATCAGCGCCTGATGCCCGTGCCGGTGATCGTCACTGCGGCGCGAGCCGGGATCCACGACTGCGAGCCTCAGCGGGACCCGAGCCCGGCCACCGGCACGCCGCACCCGGGCCCCACCCGGAGCCCCAGCCCCGCAGGAGCACCCCACACGCCGACCCCCACCGGTGGAAGCCCCCGGCCCCCGGCTCCCGGCCCCCGGTACGCAAAACGCCTCCGGGCCCCCTCTCGCTAAGGAGAGGGGGCCCGGAGGTCGGAACGCGGAGGCGGAGGGATTTGAACCCTCGATGGGGGGTAAGCCCCAAACCGCATTAGCAGTGCGGCGCCATAGACCGGACTAGGCGACGCCTCCACACACCAGCGCGTGAGCGCTATGGCGTGTCCAGATGATGGCACAGCTCTGTGGGCTGTCACCAATCGCCCCCTACGGTACTCGGCGGGCGGCCCCTCGGGCAAAGACGTTCCTGCAGCGAAACGTCGGGGCGGGAGGCGCGTTAGAGGGGGTGGGGCCGGGTGCGGCGTGGCCGTGAGGTGCCCCGGTGGGTGCGTGTCGCGCGCCCGTTCCGCTCTCTCCTCTGGAGCCGAGATGCCGTATCTCAGGAAGTCCCTGCTGACCGTCGTCGCCCCGGTGGTGGCCGCCGCAGCCGCGCTGGCGCTGGCCGCGCCCGCCGCCTCGGGTGCGCCGATCCCGCTGCCGCTGCCCGGGGAGCGCGCCGCGGCGCCGAACCCCACCGGTCCGGCCGGGGTCCTCGACCGTACGGGCCTGCGGCCGCCCACCGGGCACCGTCACCACCGGGGCGTCTCCGGGCTGCCGGGGCCCGACGCGCGAACGGATGGCGAGGGCGGGGCCGGGCCGCTGCGGCCCGCGGATCATCTGACGGTGACGGTGACGCGGTCCGGGCCGGCGGGGATCGACGGGCGGTACGAGCTGTTCTGCCACCCCGACGGCGGGAACCACTTCGACGCGGCGGGGGCGTGCGACCGGCTGGACCGGATGACGCGGTGGGGGCAGGACACGTTCGCGGCGGTTCCGCAGGCCGCGAAGTGCACGATGATGTACGGCGGTCCGATCACCGCGCATGTCTCCGGCTACTGGGCCGGGCGGCCGGTGGATGCCGAGTTCCGGCGGACCGACGGCTGTGAGATCGCCCGCTGGGACCGGTTCGAGCCGCTGCTCCCGACGACCGGTTCATGACGCGATGCCCGAGCCATTTCGTGGCGGAGTGGGTGGGCAGGTCAGGACGCGGGGCACATGTCGGGCGTGCGGTGAGTCGCACCCGGCCGGGGCACCACCTGCCCCTCATCCGCCTCGGCGTCCACGGCAACTGCCCGTAGACTCCCTACCAGCGGCCCGCCCAGCCGGGCCGGCACTGTGCGGTAACAGGGAGGAAGCGTCGTCGTGAGCAGCAGGCCATCCCGAGGCGCTGCTCGCCTCGCAGCCATACTGGACGCCCTTCCTGACGCGTTGTTGCTCGTCAACTGCAATGGCACGGTCGTCAACGCCAACACCATCGCCCTGGAGACGTTCGAGGCGCCCGGTACCGCCCTGGTGGGGCGCGGGCTCCTCGACCTCCTGCCGTCGTTCGACTCCAAGCGCATCCCCGGCTCCATGCGGCGGCACGACACCGATGCCGAGGGCGGGCGGACGAAGCCGACGCGGATGGTGGCGCGCCGTACCGACGGCACCGAGCTGCTCGTCGAGGTGACCAGCGCCAATCTGGAGGACGGTCGTACCCCGTACGAGTCGGCCTTCGAGGCGGCGTACGCGGATCACCGCAACGGCTACACCGGCAACGAACTGCTGATGCTGGTGGTGCGGGATCTGACAGGGACGCTGGACACCGAGACGGAGCTGGCGCGTCAGCAGCGGCAGACGGAGATGATTCTGCGGGCCGCGGCCGAGGGGGTCGTGGGCGTCGACGCGGACGGCAAGGTCGTCCTCGTCAATCCGTCGGCGGCGCAGATCCTCGGCTACCGGGCGAGCGAGCTGGGCGGCAAGGAGCTGCATCCGCTGATGCATCACTCCCGGGCGGACGGTTCGCCGTTGCCGTGGGAGGAGACGCCGCTGGCGGACACGTTGCGGTCCGGGCGCAAGCACCGGGTGCGCGGGCAGGCGCTGTGGGCGAAGGACGGCCGGTCGGTCTCCGTCGATCTGACGACGGCTCCGGTGCGCGACGGCGATCAGCTGGTCGGCGCGGTGATGACGTTCACCGACCGGCGACCGTACGACGCGCTGGCGGCGCGCCACACGCAGCTGCTGGCGGTGCTGGAGCAGGCGCTGCGCGGGCCGTTGGAGGAGCTGACCGGGGAGCTGCGGACGCTGGCGTCCGACCCGGCGGGGCAGCTGTGGCCGGAGGCCAACCAGATCCTGCACCACCTCGCGGCCGGGCACGCGCGGATGACGACGCTGGTCGACAACGTTCTCAGCTATCAGCGGCTGGACGCCGGGGCGGAGAAGCTGCGGCGCGAGAAGGTGTCGCTGGACGGTGTGGTGGCGGCCGGTGTGGAGGGCGCGATCGATCTGATCGGGCCGGGCCGGGCGCAGTTCGCGGTGCACGCGCCGCCGATCGAGGCGATGGTCGACGCGGAGCGGGTGGCGCAGGCGCTGTCGCATCTGATCGCGGATGTGGCGGGCGTCGACTCGACGGGCCGGATGCCGGCCGCGGACGCGGCGGCGGGTCAGGGCGCGGGCGGCCGCGGCGCGGTGGGCCAGGACTCGACGATCGTGGTGGCCGCGGCGCGGCGCGGCGATGTCGTCCGTATCGAGGTGCGTGGCCCGTACCGCGGCGGCGACCCGGTGCACGCGCCGATCGCGCGGGGCATCGTGCGGCAGCACGGCGGGCTGATGCAGACCCACAAGGTGCCGGGCGGCCAGAGCGCGGGCGGCAGCGCGTGGGTGCTGGAGTTGCCGGTGTCGGCGGACGGCACGGTGCCCGCGGGCGGCGGCCCGGCGCGGGAGGCGCAGGGCGACGGGACGACGGTGATGCCGTTCCCGGCGCAGCGGGCGCGCGGGACGGAGCCGTCGGCCGCGGCGGGTTCGGAGGAGTCCGGCGGGTCGGACGGTGCCGGGCGCGCGGTCGGCGACAGCGCGGGCGGTCATCGGCGGGCGCGGCAGGACGGCGAGGCGACGGACGGCGGGTCCGGTGGGACCGGGGCCGGGCGCCCGGGTGGCGACGGTGCGCCCGAGTGTGACGGTTCCGGGCGGCGGCGGGCGCCGCAGTCGGACGGTGCGGCGGGCGCGCTGCCGGCGTTGCCCGGTGGTGCGGGCACGGGCGCGGCGCAGTTGACGCCGGTCGGGCATCCGGCGCAGGCGCAGCAGGCGCCGCCGCAGGGGATCGCACAGCAGGTCGGCGGTCGGCGGGCGCGCCGGGCGCTGGCGGAGGCGCCGGAGCGCGCCGGTCAGCAGGGGCCGGGCCGGGCGGACGCGGCGGGCGGCGGGCGGTCGCCGTTCGCGCTGCCCCCGGCGGCGGCCGATCAGGTGCCGGGCACGGCCTCCGCTGCGTCCGCTACGTCTTCGGGGTCCGCGCTTCCGGCGCTGCCCGCGGTCACCGGGCAGTCGTCCGCGCAGGCCGAGGGGACCGGGCGGCGCCGGGCGCGACGTCCGGTGGCGAACGGTCCGGCGCAGCCCGCCGGGGCTCCGGCGGGTCCGCCCGGGCTGGAGCCCGCGGTCAACCCCGGTGTGCCGCAGGGTGAGTGGCAGGACGAGCCGACCGGTCGGCGGCGGGCGCGGCGGGCCGCGGCCGAGGAGCGGGCGGCGGCCGCGATGGCGGATTCCGAGGCGTCCGGGATGTTCGTGGCGGGCCCTGAGGGGCTGGTGGCGCAGTCCAGCGACGAGGACGCGGCGGGCGCCGGTGCGGCGCCGGGCGCGCAGCCGCAGGGCGCCCCGGGCCGGCAGGCTCCGCAACAGGGGCAGCAGCCGGTGCACCAGGGCAAGCACGGCCAGCACGGGCGTCCCGAGGAGCACGGGCCGCAGCAGGCCCGCCCGGATGTGTCGCAGCAGCGCCCGGCCCACGGCGGCGGGCCCGTACCGCCGCAGGGTGCGGGGCAGCCGATGCCGTCTCAGGGGCCGGGTCAGCCCGTACCGCCGCAGGGTGCCGGTGAGCCGATGCCGTCGCAGGGGCCGGGCCAGCCCGTTCCCCCGCAAGGTGCGGGGCAGCCGATGCCGTCTCAGGGGCCGGGTCAGCCCGTACCGCCGCAGGGTGCGGCGCAGCCCGTACCGCCGCAGGGTGCGCCGGTGCCGCCCGCCGAGCCGACGCGGGCCGCGCACGGCAGTGCGCCCGGGGCCGTTCCGGCCGAGGGGGAGGCGCCCGCGCCGACCGGGCGGCGGCGAGGGCGGCCCAGTCCTGCCGAGACGGAGGCGGAGCAGCGGCCGGAGGAGGACGGCGGGCCGGGGCCCGGGCAGTCGCACGGCCGGGAGTTCAGCGTCCGCACCCTTGGGCAGGGCGTGCCGTTCGCGCAGCAGCTCGTCGATCCGCAGGCAGCGCAGGGGACCCCTGCCGGGGGCACGCCGCCCGCCGGTACCCCGGCCGCCGGGTCGGGTCGTCGCCGTAGGCTCGCCGCGCCGCAGGAGAGCGGGCGCGGGGAGGCGGGCGCCGGGCGTCGGCAGGTGTCGGCGCCGTCCGGGCAGGGTGCGCCGCAGCCGCATCTGCTGGACGCGAGCGAGGGCCGGGCGTTCGCGGTCTCCGCGCCGGACGAGGGCAGCGAGGGACCGGAGCCGCTGGACGGGCCGAACGGTGCCGTGGAGGTGCTGGGTCCGCAGCAGCCGCCGATGGACGACGAGTTGCCGCCGGAGCCGCTGGACAATCCGCGGCGGCTGCTGGTGTGGCCGGCGCCGGACGTCTCCACGCAGCAGGCGCTCAGCGACCGCGGCTACCGCCCGGTGATCGTCAACTCCCGCGAGGAGGTCGACGCGCAGATCGCGGCGTATCCGGCCGCGCTCTTCGTCGATCCGCTGACCGGGCCGATCACCCGTACCGCGCTCCGGTCGCTGCGCCAGGCGGCGGGTGCGGCGGAGGTTCCGGTGCTGGTCACGGCCGGTCTGGGGCAGGCGACGCGGGAGGCGGCGTACGGCGCGGACCCGGCGGTGCTGCTGAAGGCGCTGGCGCCGCGGGACAGTGAGCAGCATCCGCCGCGGGTGCTGCTGATCGAGCAGAACGACGTCGTCGCCGGGGCGTTGACCGCGTCGCTGGAGCGGCGCGGGATGCAGGTGGCGCGGGCCGGGGCGGACAGCGACGCGGTCGCGGTCGCGCATCAGGTGCGGCCGAACCTGGTGGTGATGGAGCTGATGCAGGTGCGCCGCCGCCGCGCCGGGATCGTCGACTGGCTGCGGGCGAACGGTCTGCTCGACCACACCCCGCTGGTCGTCTACACCTCCGCCGACCTCGACCCGGCGCAGCTGCCGCGCCTCGCGGAGGGCGAGACGGTGCTGTTCCTCGCGGAGCGTTCCACCAGCGCCGAGGTGCAGGCCCGGATCGTCGACCTGCTGGCGAAGATCGGGACGAACTGAGCGCACGCCCGCGCGACGCCGGAGCCCCCGTAGGTGAGGTCCCTACGGGGGCTCCGGCGCGTCGGTGTGCGGCTCACCCCAGGTGGGTGACGTCCAGCTCGCCGTCCGCGTACCGCTGGCGCAGCGCCTTCTTGTCGAACTTGCCGACGCTCGTCTTCGGGACGGACGCGATCCGCGCCCAGCGCTCGGGCAGCTGCCAGCGGGCGATGCGGTCGGCGAGGAACGTCTTGAGCGCGTCGTGGCCGGTCGTGGCGGAGTCGATGAGGACGACGGTGGCGAGCGGCCGTTCGCCCCACCTGTCGTCCGGTACGGCGATCACCGCGGCTTCCGCGACGTCCGGGTGGGCCATCAGGTGGTTCTCCAGCTCCAGGGAGGAGATCCATTCGCCGCCGGACTTGATGACGTCCTTGGCGCGGTCGGTGAGGGTGAGGTAGCCATCTGGGGTGATGGTGCCGACATCGCCGGTGCGCAGCCAGCCGTCGGGGCTGAACTTGTCCTCGGGGCGCTGGGGTTCGCCGTCCGCACCGCCGTAGTAGGCGCCCGCGATCCACGGGCCGCGGACCTCCAGTTCCCCGGCGGACACGCCGTCCCAGGGCAGCCGGATGCCGTCCGGGCCGGTCAGCCGTGCCTCGACGGAGGCGGGGAAGCGGCCCTGGGTGGTGCGGTAGCGCCACTCGTCGTCGCCGGTGGCCCCGGCGGGCGGGTGGGCGACGGTGCCGAGCGGGGAGGTCTCCGTCATGCCCCAGGCGTGGACGACGCGGATGCCGTGCCGCTCCTCGAAGCCGCGCATCAGGGCGGGCGGGCAGGCGGAGCCGCCGATGATGACGGTCCGCAGACAGGCCACGTCCCGCCGGTTGGCGTCGAGTTCGGCGAGGAGGCCCTGCCAGATGGTGGGGACGGCGGCGCCGATGGTGGGCCGCAGCGTCGCGATCATCTCGGCGAGCGGCGCGGGCTGGAGGAACCGGTCCGGCATCAGCAGCGAGGCACCGGCCATGAACGCGGCGTGCGGCAGTCCCCAGGCGTTGACGTGGAACATCGGGACGACGGGAAGTGCCAGGTCACCGGCGCCGAGCGCGAAGGATTCGGCGGTGTTGACCTGGAGGCAGTGCAGGTAGAGCGAGCGGTGGCTGTAGAGGACGCCCTTGGGGTCGCCGGTGGTGCCGGAGGTGTAGCAGAGGATGGCGGCCTCGCGTTCGTCCAGCTCGGGCCAGTCGTAGCGCTCCGGGTGCCTGGTGAGGAATTCCTCGTAGTCATGGACGGTGGGGCGGGCGCCGTCCAGGACGGTACGGTCGCCGGGCCCCGTGACGATGAGGTGTTCCAGGAGCGGCAGTTGGGGCAGCAGGGGCGCGAGGAGCGGCAGCAGGCTGCCGTTGACGAGCAGGACGCGGTCCTCGGCGTGGTGCGCGATCCAGGTCAACTGCTCCGGGGCGAGCCGCAGGTTGAGGGTGTGCAGCACCGCGCCCATGGAGGGGACGGCAAGATACGCCTCCAGGTGCTCAGCATTATTCCAAAGAAGAGTCGCGACACGGTCCTCCCGCTCGACGCCGATGCCGCGCAGCGCGTGGGCGAGCCGCGCGGCCCGCGCGCCGACCTCCGCGAAGGTCCGCCGGTGCGGCTCGCCACCGGTCCAGGTGATGACCTGCGACGATCCGTGGACGGTCGAACCGTGCTCCAGGATCCGCGAGACCGTGAGCGGTACGTCCTGCATCGTGCTGAACACCGGGTGCCTCCGCGTGGTACGTGCGCTGCTGCGGGCGCTTGTTACGGGCAAGTAGTGACGCTGGGTGCGATTCTCGGCGCGTACCGGGTGGTATGTCACGTGCTCGGGAGTGTTCTTCCGAGCACATGGCCTGATGAGGCGGGGTGGGGTGGGGTGGGGTGGGGTGGGGTGGGGTGGGGTGGGGTGGCTTGACGGGCCGCGGTCGTGCCCCTCCCCCGCTACTTCCCGATGACCGACCGGATCCAGGACAGCTGCTGAGAGATCTCGCCCGCTCCGGCGATCTGCTCGCGGTCGGAGGTGTCGAAGACGCCGAGGAGGGTTTCGGTGCCGTTGGGGGCGATGCTCATCACCGGGCCGCCGGAGTCGCCGCCCGCGGGCAGCCCGGTCACCTTCTCCATGCAGAAGTCGGAGCCGCCCGGCGCGCTGAAGCCCTCGCACCGCGGGTCGTCCGGCCGTACGACGCGCAGGTCCGACTGCTTGAGCACCGGGGACTGGCAGGTGTTCTCGTCCCCGGTGCAGGTGGCGCCCCACCCGTACTGGCGGACCAGCTGCCCCTGCCGGACCGGCGAGGTGGCCAGGGGCGCGGTGGGGATCTTCATCGGCGGGACCTTGATCAGCATCATGTCGGCGTCCGCGGCGCCGTGGCGCGCGCCGGGCACCGGACGGACCCTGGTGCCCTTGTTCATGTCGAGGTCGCCGACCCGGAACAAGATCCGCCGGTCGGCGATCGGCTGCGCCTGCTCGAAGAAGCAGTGCGAGGCACTGATGATCCACTCCGGGGCGACCGCCGTCCCCGTGCACTCCGGTTTCCCGTCGACGAGCATCCGCACCGCCCACGGCCCGTACGTACTCTCCGTCCCGCCGATGACGGCGGCGGCCGGGGTGGACGACATCACCGCGCCCGTCACCAGCAACAAGACGGTCAGCAACAGCGCGCGTACGCGACGCACCATCCGGATCAGCTCCTCTCGGCGGGGAATGGGCCGTACGGCTGAGGAGAGGGGCCGTACGGCTGGAGAGAGAGCGCGGCGGGGCGAAAAGTTCCCGTAACCCTTCTCCGGGCCCTCCCCCGCGGCCGTCTAGACGGCTGCCTCGACCGTCTCGATCGCCTCGAAGATGTCCGCGTCCGTCTCCCGCTGCCACTGCGGCAGTTGGGGCCAGTCGGCGACATAGCCGGGCTTCGGGTCCGCGAAGTGCCGGTACATCTGCGCCGTCCAGCACGTGGCGACGAACCGGCCCTTCTGCTCCCGCGTGAGCCGGGCCGCGTGCCCGTCGCTCACCTCCAGGAACTGCCGCACCTGCGCGTACACCGCCCCCGCGGCCGCCCGCTCCCACTCGGGCGTCCCGTCCCACGGCGTGACGTAACCGGGCTTCGGCTCCCCGGGGAAGTGCCGCCGCACTCCGTCGATCCACGCCTCCCGGAAGATGCGTGCGCCTTCGGTTGTCATTCTGCGTTCCCCTCTCGTCGGGTCATGGTGTGCGCGGGGCGGGGCCCGGCGCGTTCGTACGGGTCCGGGCCTCATCCCGCGTCGCCCCCTCCGGCCGAACGACCGCGACCGGCACTCCGGTACGCCGGGCGTGGGCCACCACGTCTGCGGTGCCGCCGTAGCCGCGCGCCGGTTGCCCGTCCCAAACGGCGAGGAGCCGGTCGGCCAGCCCGACGAGGACCTCGCTGCCGCGCATGTGCGCCTGCTCCGTCGACACGCGCATGCCGGTGCGGTGCACCTCGGCCGCCCGGGCGAGCAGCGCGTCGTACGTGGCGTGGCGGGACACGGGCAGACCGGCCCGGTACTCGTCGGCCGGTACGACCACCTCCAGCCGCCCGCCGCGCGCGAGAACGGCCTCCGCGAACCAGGCGTCGGGGCCATCCGCGAGGCACGAGATACCGCACAGGTCGGAGTCGTCGTACGCCTCCAACTCCGCGTGGAGGCGGGCCCGGACCTGACGTTCGACCTCGGCGGAGAGGCCGCGGTGGCCGGTGATTCCCAGGCGCATGGAAGTCCCTTTCCTGGATGGAAGTCCCTTTCCCGGCGTGCGGCGGTGAAGGCGAGCGCGCACCTACTGCAGATACGTCCGCTGCCACTCCGCCGAGGACATGTTCTGTGCAGCATCGGCGAGTTCGATTGCCGACGGTGTCTTGAGTTTGGCGCGGGTACTGTCGACCCATTCGCGGGCGTTGCGGTATCCCTGTTCGAGGTATTCGAGACCCTGAATCATGCATTCCAGCTTGTCGGCGTCGTGCGCGACGAGGACTTCGAGCGAGTCGCCGTTCTCGTATTCGTCGATCACGGCCTGGATTCCCGACGCCACCTCGGGGTGCGCGTCGGCGACCTGGTCCCGGGTCACGTCCTCGTTCTTCGCCGCCGTCAGATAGCGGCGGCCGATCCACGGGATGTCGCCGACGCGGGTCTCCTGGGTGTCGTGGAAGGTGCACAACAACGCGACCTTGGCGGGGTCGGCGCCCTCCATCATCGCCAGGACCGCGCCGACGACGGCGACGCGGAACGAGTGCTCGGCGATGGTCTCCGGGTCCTTCACCCCCGCGATCCACCAGCCGGAACGCTTTCCGCGCTTCAGCGCGCCCATCTCCATCAGGTAGCCAACGGTCCCCTTGGCGTGCTGATCGTCAGACATGTGGTGTCCTTCCCGGATCATGGGGTGTTCAGCCTCAGACCGTAATGCACCGCGTCGAGCTCGCGCCGGGACTGACGGGAGACCTCTCCGCTCTCCAGCAGCCTTACGACGCGTTCACGGAGATCCCGGCACAGGTCAGGGTCCACCGCCAGAACTCCTGGACGAGCGGTGAGCAATGACCACACGGAATGCACATTGAGATCGATGCATCCGAGGTCAGGGTGGAGCCGGTCGACAAGACACCGAAGCAGCGCGCCCGCGTCCCACACCGAGCGGTCTCCCATGAACGCGTCATCGCCCCTGGGCAGGTGATCGAGCCCGAGCCAGTACGCCCAGTAGTTCAGGTTCGCCAGTTCGCCGACATCATCGGACATGGATCTCTCGGTGAACGCCCACAGCGGGTCGCGTTCGCCGTATCGAGCAAGAGATGTCGCCAGAGAACGGGCGTCTGCCCACGTCCATAGGCCACCACACGCCGTCAGGGGCCGCCGCGCACGCATGTCCGCGATCCAGGTGCGCGTGTCCGATGCGGTGTCGTAGCTGCACAGATACAGCGCTTGACGGCGAAGAAGGGGGCCGCCGCTCCCCGAAGCCTCGGCGTCCTCCGCACTGTGCCGCAAGTGGTCAAAAAACATGCGACGTTCAGGCTCACCGAAGCAAGGGTCCCGCAGGCGAGGGGCCACGCCTGCGGGCCACTCCGGGCGGAGCAGCGGGCAGCGCCGCGGGCGGCATGCCTGTGAGCGCCCAAGCCACCATGTGCATTGATGTACGCGTGAACACGAGGCTTGCCAGCGGGTGCGCCCTCTGGTCCCACTTCCCGGCGTGTAGCGCATGACACAGAACAGCGTCGGCGTCCATGGCCACATCGAAGAGCGCCAGAAGCGCGGGGTCGGCACCGTGGAAGAGCAGATCGCGCTTTGCCGTACGGAACTGTGCGGCTGATAGCGCCGTCAGCGGTCGACGCCCCGACTCCCACCCCTGGACCGTCGTGATGTCCACGCCCAGCCTCTCTGACAGAGTCCGCTGCGTCATCCCCGCGCGCTCGCGCGTGATCTTGAAAAGGTGGCCCGAGACAGCCCCTTCATGAACCCTGCCGCGTAAACCCTGACCGCTTGTCAGTGATTTTCGTGGACGGCTTCCTTGCCCTGGAGTCATGCCATCGGCTCCTGCTCCTGGTACCAGCGCTCAACTCGTACTTCTCGTCAGTTTTATGACCGGGTCAACGCTCTTAGGTTCGTGGCTAGCTCAACGGAGAGTCGACGCGCTTCGACCATAGCCGCGTGCACCACCGCTTACCCGCGGCATGGGAATCCGCGCTGCTCAAGAGTGAATGTGCTGTCCACAGAATGGAGTTCACCTCATGCCCCCAGAAGTCTTGGGCATTGCCCCTTCGCCGACCGACGGTGCCGAGAATCTTCCCTCCCTGTCGGTGCGGGACCGTGACGCCGCCTACCAGGACTGCCACCGCGCCCTGGCGCCCCACCAGCAGATGCCGCCCGCCGAAGAGATCGCCGACCTGGCGGCACGGCTCGCGGAGCACTGCGCGAGGGCCGCGAAGGCGTGGGAAGGACGCTCGCCGGACACTGTCACGTCCCGTACCGCCACCGCCCTGCGTGACTGGCAGTGTCTGCGTACGGGCCCCGGTGAGGGCCCCTTCGCCGCCTGGCTGCACCTGCGGGCCATGGCGCGTACGTGCCGGACGCTGCTCGGCCAGGGCCAGTCGCAGGCCCTCCTCGCCTCTCTCCCCGAGGAGGATGGTCGTGACCGTTGACGCCGGAGCCCTCACCCGCGAACTCACCGACTACCTACGCCAACACCCGGATGAACTGGGCCCGTTGCTCCCGCTCTACGACGCCCTGCGGGATCACGCGCGGCGGGAGCGGTGTCCGCACGGTGGGCGGTGTCCCGAGGTGCGGGCCGGGGCGCTGTTGGTCGATGAGCGGGGGCGGGCGTTGCTGCTGCGGCACAGCGGGGGGGTGGGCGTTTCCGGAGGGGGTGCCCGAGCCGGGGGACGGTTCGCTTCGGGGGACGTCGTACGGGCTGTTGCGGGAGTTCGGTGGGGTGCGGGAGGCGTGGGCGGTGCCGGGGGCGGAGGGGCCGGTGCTCGTCGATGTCGGCGTGGCGCCCGGGGGTGGGGCGGGCGGCGCGCCCCGGATTCGCGTCGGATTCCGGTACCTCTTCGCCGCCCGCGCGGACGCCGTACCGCGTGTGGTGCTCCGTACGGGGCTGGCGCGGTGGGCCGATATGGGGGAGGTGGACGAGCGGATCGCGAGGCGGGTGCGGCCGTACACGGGGGCGGTCGGCGTGGAGAGCTCCTGACGGAAGGCTCTTCCGAGAAGCGGGGCGTGGCGGAGACGGGCCATCAGGGGCCCTGGGCGTGCGGCCCCGGCGCGGACGGCACCTGGGCCCTTGAGGCCGGCTGAACAGCACCTGGGCCCGTGAGACCTGCCGACCGAACCGGAGCGACAGCTCCGGCATCCCGCACCGCCCCGGCCTCCCGCGGAGGAGCCGGGCGGCTGTACAGGGGAGGGGTATGGGCAGTCTTCTTAGCGGGGACTTACAGGCCAACTTGTAGTCTAGCTGCAAGACCTGCGAGGCGAGGAGAAGAAGGAACATGACCGATGAACTGCGCAAGCTCGAAGTCGCGATCCTGGTGTGTCCTGGGTACCTGCCGGCCGATGTCATCGGGGTCCACACGCTTCTGGGCTTCCAGCCGGAGGTGAACGTGCATCTCGTCTGGAAGGACCTCGACGAGCTGACGGGCACCCCCCACTTCCCCACGCGTGCGACCACCACGTTCGAGGACTGCCCGGCCGACCTCGACGTCCTGCTCGCGGGCGCGGTGCCCGCCGAGATCTGCGAGGACGCCGAGACGCTGGAGTTCCTCGCCGACCGCGGCGGCCGCGCGAAGTGGGTCGCGGGTGTCTGCATGGGCAGCGTGCTGCTGGGCGCGGCCGGGCTGCTCCGCGGGTACCGGGCCACCACCAACTTCCACGCGTACGACCTGCTGCCGTACTACGGGGCGACCCCGGTGCCGACCAACCGCGTCGTGGAGGACCGCAACCGCATCACCGCCGGACCGGCGACCGGCGGCCTGGAAATCGCGCTGCGGCTGATCCAGGACCTCCGCGGCACCGAGGCCGCGCGCCGGTCCGAACTGACCTGGGAGTACGCCCCGGAGCCCCTGTTCGGCGTCGGTACGCCGGAGCTGGCCGGGCCCGAGCTGGCCGGGGCCTCGATCAGGGATTTCGACGAGAAGCACGCCGTCCTCCGGGAGCTGTCCGAGCGGGCGGCCGAGCGGCTCGGTGTCGTGGTGCCGCCGGCCTGAGAGGCGGCCTGGGACACTGAACACGGGGTTCCGGAACGTAGAGCCCCGGTAGGGAGTCTCAGGTGAGCAAGGCGCCGGAGGGTGCACCGTCGACCGTCATATTGGTGATCGCCGCCGGGCGGCGTCTGCAGGCGCAGATGGAGGACCGGCTCGTCGGCATCGGCCTGTCGGTGCGGCTGTTCAGCGCGCTCGGACACCTCTCGCGCGACGCCGACCTGTCGTACAGCGATCTTGCCCGCCGTGCGGGCGTCACCAGTCAGAGTATGCGCGCCACCGTTCTCCTGCTGGAGGAGATGGGGGCGGTGGAACGCAACCTTCAGGGGCAGGGGCACCGCGCACGACTGGAGCTGACCGACGAAGGCCGCGCGCTGCTCGCCAGGGCGCGGGGCCTCGTGTCGGAACTGGACGCGGAGTTCCTGGCGGATGCGGACGAGGAGCTCAAGGGGGCGCTGGAGGAGGCGTGCCGACTCGTCCTGGGGGGCTCGTTCCCGGTCCGGCCGCGGTGAGCGGGGGCGGTCATCCGCACATGGTGTCAGGGACGCCGGGCGCTGTGCGGCGGGCCGGGGCACCGGCCGGTCCGGGTGCCGCGTGCGTCCCGGACACCGGGCCGGACGCCGGGACTTGGGCAGCGGTGGCTCGCGCGCCGGTCACCACTCGCCGCCCGGCCCCCGCCCTCAGTCCCGCCCGCGGTAGGCAGCCGTGGCGAGGGCGGAGATCACGCGCTGGGCCGGGTCGAGGCCCGGGGGTTCCTCGAACGTGCCGGGCAGGGGCCGGGCGTCGGTGATGCGGTCGAGGCGGAGGGAGCGGGCCTCGCCGAGTCGGGTGTCCTCGCCCGTGACGTACCAGCGGCCGGCGTGAGCGACGATTCCGTAGGCGTGCAGGGTGCGTTCGGTGCGGTGGCCGGTGCGGTCGGTGTAGCGGAGCGAGAGCGGGCGATGGTGGCGTACCGCGTCGGCGACGGTGAGCAGGACGTCGGTGTCGGGGGTTTCGGGCGCTCCGGGGCGGTCCGTGAAGGCGAGCGTTTCCAGGAGGGCGTCGAGGCGGTGGGTGAGGTGGCGGGGCAGCACCCGGCGGTTGTTCCGTCCGGTCCGGGGCAGGGTGGATGCCGTCGATCACGGGGGTCCGACCCGCGCCCCCGCAGGCAGGCGAAGGAGACAGCAGATGGGCAAGGTCACCACCAGCGTCACCACGATGTCCTTGGACGGCTACATCGCCGGGCCGGAGGAGAGCGGCTTCGACCTGCTGTTCCGGTGGTACGGCGACGGCGATGCCGAGATCCCGACGGCCAGTCCCGACGTACCGCCGTTCCGCGTGTCGGCGGCCAGCGCCGAGCTGATCCGGCGGGAGTGGGGGAACACGGGGGCGCTGGTCGTCGGGCGGCACCTCTACGACCTGACGCACGCCTGGGGCGGGCGGCATCCGATGGACGTGACCACGGTCGTGCTCACCCACCGGCGTCCGGAGGACCGTCCCGAGGACGACGAGAACTTCGTCTTCGTCACCGGCGGCATCGAGGCAGCGGTGGCCCGGGCGCAGGAGCTGGCCGGGGAGAAGGACGTCGTGGTGAACGGCGGGCAGATGGCCCGGCAGTGTCTGGAGGCCGGGTTGCTCGACGAGGTCGGTATCGCGCTGGTGCCGGTGGTCCTGGGCGGCGGCACGCGGCTCTTCGACGGGCTCGGGAGCACACCGGTGCGGTTCGACGGGCCGGTGGCGGTGGTCGAGGGCGAGGGCGTCACCCATCTGCGCTACCGGGTCGGGAAGTAGGGACCCGTGGCCGCCGTACCCCGGGGGCGTACGGACCGAGCGCGGCTCGCCCCGGCCGCCGCGCCCCGGGGACGGTCACCCGTCGGCGCGCGCCCGGGCCGCCGGGGGTACCGCCTGGAGGACGAGGACGGAGAGGTCGTCCTCGACGGGGCCGGGGCCGAAGTCGTGGGCGGCGCGGCGGACGTGTTCGGCGAGGGCGTTGGCGCCCAGGCCCCAGCCGTCGCGGAGGATATCGGCGAGGCCGTCGTTGTCGTCCAACTGCCAGCTGCCGCACCGGCGTTCGGTGACGCCGTCGGTGACGCAGACCAGCGCCTCGCCGGGTGCGAGGGTGAACGGGCTGGCGCTGAACTCGGCGCCCTCGTCGATGCCGAGGAGCATCTGCGGTTCGGAGACGGGGACGACACTGCCGTCGGAGCGCAGGTGGAGCGGGAGCGGGTGGCCGGCGCTGGCGACGGAGCCGTGGGCCCCGGGGACGCCCGGGTCGCTGGTCAGCTCGCCGCACAGGAGGCTGAGGAAGCGCGGCCGGGCCTGTTCGCCGCCGGCCTCGACGGCCTCGGCGCTCTCCTCGGCCATGGCGGCGTTGAGACGTTCCAGGACGGATTGGACGCCGTGGCCCTCGCGGGCGAGGAGCCGGACGAGGTGGCGGGCGAGGCCGGTCACCGACATGGCCTCGGGGTCCTTGCCCTGGACGTCGCCGAGGAGGAAGCACCAGCGGCGCTCGCCCAGCGGGAAGATGTCGTAGAAGTCGCCGCCGACGGTGAGGCCCTCGCCGTGCGGTTCGTAGACGACGGCGGTGTCCACGCCGGTGATGCTGGCGAGGGTGGTGGGCAGCTGGCGCCGCTGGAGGGCGCGGCTGATGGTGCGCTGGCGGGTGTACTGGCGGGCGGTGTCGACGGCCTGGGCGACGCGGTGGGCGACGGCGTCGACGGTGCGGGCGACGGCGTCGGTCATCCGCAGCCGTCCGGCGCGGCCGAGCAGCAGCATGCCCTGTTCCCGGCCCTGGAAGACGAGGGGGAAGGCGAGCGCGGAGCCGCCCGCCGGTCCGCCGCCGGCGCTCTTCGGCCAGGGCCAGGCGGTGCCGGGGGCCGTGACCACGGTCGCCGGGGGCTCGCGTTCCAGCTCGGCGCGGAGCGGGCCCAGGTGGCGTTCGTCGGTGTGCCAGATGCGGGAGAGGTGCAGCGCGGCGGTGCCGGGGGTCTCGGTCCGCAGCCAGATGCCGCACCAGTCGGCGAGCCGGGGGACGAGCAGCTGGGCGACGAGCGCGGTGACGAGGTCCTGGTCGAGCTGGCCGGCGAGGAGTTCGCTGGTCTCGGCGAGGAGGGCGGGGCCGCCCAGGTCGGCCCAGTCGGCCCAGTCGGCCTGGTCGGCCCTGTCTGCCTGGTCCGCCCTGTCTGCCTGGTCCGTCTGGCTCCCTCGGGCCGACTGGTCCGGCCGGTCCGCCTTATCCGGCTGGGCCGGCTGGGCTCCCCCGGCCGGCTGGTTCCCTTGGTCCGCTCGGTCCGGCCGGGCTGCTCGGTCCGCCCGGTCCGTCCCGTCCTCCCGGTCCGTCCGGTCCGTCCGCGCGGCCCCGTCGGCCCAGTCGGTGACCAGACCCACCCCAACGGCCCCGTCCTCCTCACCGGACGCCTCCGCCCCACGTACGGGCGCACCGTCCGGCCCGGCACCCCGCTCGGCGCCCAGCGCCGCCTCCCCCGTCTCATCCCCCACCACGTCCACCCCCGCCGCCGTCACCAAACCGGCGAGGTCGGAGCGGGGTGCGGCGGCGGAGGCACGGTCCGGGGCGGAGGCCGGGGCCCGGTCGGGGGTTTCCAGGCGGAACCAGACGGTTTTCTCGGCCTGCCGGTAGGTCACGCCCCAGGATTCCGACAGGGCGCGGACCAGCTGGAGGCCGTAGCCGGGTTCGGCGTGGTGGGACGGGCCGGGGGCGGCGGTGGACGGGTCGCGCAGGCTGCGGGACGGGTGGCGGTCGACGACCTCGACGACCACGCCGGCGCCCTCCGGGCGGTCCTCGGGGGCGGTGCCGGGCGGGCGGTGGTGGCCGCGCTCCAGGCGGCAGCTGACGTCGATGTCGGTGCCCGCGTACATGACCGCGTTGGTGACGAGTTCGCTGGTCAGGAGGACGGCGTCGTCGACGAGGCCGTCGGTGACCGCCGCCGCCGCGGGCGTGCGGCCGGTAGCGCGGCCGGTGAGCGCGGCGCGGACGAAGCGGCGGGCCGCGGCGGGCGCGAGCTGGTTCGCCGGGATTCCCTTCCGGGACACGGACGCGGTCGTCTGCGCGGACAGCGGTCCCACTGCGGCCCCCTGCGTACGCCTGAGCAGAACGATTTACCTGCACTTAAACTATGGCATATGTGACTAATCGGACAGTCGGCTGGCCGTGATTGGGACGGTCAGCGGATTGTGGACAGCCAGCGGATCGCTTGGGGAGAGTGCGTCATGGCACACGACCCGGTCCGGCGTCGGCCCGCCACGCCCCCCTCGGGGTCCGGTCCCTCCGGCCGGCCGGCGGCGCCGGGCTCCGGAGCACACCATCCGCCGCCGGCCCCCGATGCCGCCGAGCGACCGGCCGCCCCGGACCCCGACGGGGTACCCGTACGGGAGCTGTGGCCGCTGCTCGCGGCGATGCGGGCGCTGTGCGACGGTGACTTCACGGCCCGGGTGACGGGCGAGCCGGACGGGGTGCTCGCCGAGGTCGCCGGGGTCTTCCACCAGATCGTCGCCCGCAACGCGCATCTGGCGGGCGAGCTGCAACGCGTACGCCACGAGATCATCCGGGAGGGCCGGCTCGACGAGCGGATCGCGCCGGGGCCCGGGCAGGGCGACTGGGCGGCCAACGTCGACGCCGCCAACACCGTCCTGGAGGCGCTGGTCGTGCCCGTCGCGAAGGTGTCGCGGGTGCTGGAGGCGGTGGCGGACGGCGATCTGACGCAACGCGTCGACCTGCACGACGGCAGCCGCCGGCTCCGCGGCGATCTGCGCCGCCTGGGCAGCGGCGTCAACCGCATGGTGGACGAACTCTCGCTGTTCACCGGGGAGTTGACGCGGGTCTCGCGGGAGGTCGGCACGGAGGGGCGGCTCGGCGGGCGGGCGAGTCCGCAGGGGCTGTCCGGCGACTGGCTCCAGGTGACGGAGGCGGTCAACACGATGGCGGCGCGGCTGACCGCGCAGGTGCGGGACATCGCCGTGGTGACGACGGCGGTGGCGCGCGGTGACCTGACGCAGCAGGTGACCGTCGAGGCGACCGGGGAGCTGCTGGAGCTGAAGCTGACCGTCAACACCATGGTCGACCAGCTGCGGGCCTTCGCCGACGAGGTGATCCGCGTCGCCCGCGAGGTCGGTACGGAGGGGCAGCTCGGCGGGCGGGCGCAGGTCCGGGGCGTGTCGGGGGTGTGGAAGGACCTCACCGACAACGTCAACTTCATGGCGTCGAACCTGACGTCGCAGGTCCGCAGCATCGCGCAGGTCACCACGGCAGTCGCCAACGGCGATCTGAGCCAGAAGATCGTGGTGGACGCGCAGGGCGAGATCCTGGAGCTGAAGTCCACGATCAACACCATGGTCGACCAGCTCTCCGCCTTCGCCGACGAGGTCACCCGCGTCGCCCGCGAGGTCGGCACCGAAGGGCAGCTCGGCGGGCGGGCACAGGTCCGGGGCATCTCCGGGGTGTGGAAAGACCTGACGGAGAGCGTCAACTTCATGGCGGACAACCTGACGACGCAGGTCCGCAACATCGCCCAGGTCGCCACCGCCGTCGCCGAGGGCGACCTCGGCAAGAAGATCACCGTCGAGGCGAAGGGCGAGATCCTGGAGCTGAAGTCCACGATCAACACGATGGTCGACCAGCTCTCCGCCTTCGCCGACGAGGTCACCCGCGTGGCCCGCGAGGTCGGTACGGAGGGCAATCTCGGCGGTCAGGCGCAGGTGCGGGGCGCGTCGGGGGTGTGGAAGGACCTGACGGACAACGTCAACTCGATGGCGTTGAACCTGACATCGCAGGTCCGCAACATCGCGCAGGTCACCACCGCCGTGGCCAACGGCGATCTGTCGAAGAAGATCGATGTGGACGCGCGCGGCGAGATCCTGGAGCTGAAGGACACCGTCAACACGATGGTGCAGCAGCTGCGGGCGTTCGCCGACGAGGTGACGCGGGTGGCCCGCGAGGTCGGCACGGAGGGGCAGCTCGGCGGTCAGGCGGAGGTGCACGGCGTCTCGGGCGTGTGGAAGGGGCTCACCGACAACGTCAACTTCATGGCGTCCAACCTGACGTCGCAGGTCCGCAACATCGCCCAGGTCGCCACCGCCGTCGCCGAGGGCGATCTGTCGAAGAAGATCGACGTGGACGCGCGCGGCGAGATCCTGGAGCTGAAGTCCACGATCAACACGATGGTCGACACCCTGTCGTCGTTCTCGTCCGAGGTGACGCGGGTGGCCCGCGAGGTCGGCAGCGAGGGGCAGCTCGGCGGCCAGGCGCGCGTCGAGGGCGTCTACGGCACCTGGAAACAGCTGACGACCAGCGTCAACGAGCTGGCGCTGAACCTCACCACGCAGGTGCGGGCCATCGCGGAGGTCGCCTCCGCGGTCACCCAGGGCGACATGTCCGGGTCGATCTCGGTGGAGGCGCAGGGCGAGGTCGCGGCGCTGAAGAACAACGTCAACCTGATGGTCGCCAACCTCCGCGAGACGACCCGCGCCAAGGACTGGCTGGAGTCCAACCTGGCCCGCATCGCCGGGCTGATGCAGGGCCACCGCGACCTCGTCGAGGTCGCCGATCTGATCCTGCGGGAGCTGACGCCGCTGGTGAACGCGCAGTTCGGGGCGTTCTTCCTGGCGGAGGCGGGCGCCGAACCGGGCGAGGGCCTGGAGTTCATCGCCGGGTACGGCACCGGGCGGGCCGAGGTCCGCCACGAACCGTCCCGGGGCGCGCCCCCCGGCGGGCTGATCAGCCAGGCGGCGACGGAGAAGAAACGCATCCTGGTGGAGTCGGTCCCGGCGGACTACATCACGATCAGCTCCGGTCTGGGCGCGGCGCCGCCGGTCAGCCTCGTCGTCCTGCCGGTGCTCTTCGAGGACCAGGTGCTCGGCGTCATCGAGCTGGCGTCGTTCAGCCGCTTCAGCGATGTGCACCTGGCCTTCATCGACCAGTTCGTGAACACCATCGGCGTCTCCGTCAACACCATCATCGCCAACGCCCGTACGGAGTCGCTGCTCTCGGAGTCGCAGCGGCTGACGGCGGAGCTGCGCCGCCGCTCCGACGAGCTCCAGCTGACCAACGCGGAGCTGGAGGAGAAGGCGGCGCTGCTGGCGACGTCCTCGCAGTACAAGTCGGAGTTCCTGGCGAACATGTCGCACGAGCTGCGCACCCCGCTGAACTCGCTGCTGGTGATGGCGCGACTGCTGGCCGACAACCCCGAGGGGCGGCTCTCGCCGCAGGAGGTGGAGTTCGCCGCCACCATCCACCGCTCCGGCTCCGACCTGCTCCAGATGATCAACGACATCCTGGACCTGGCGAAGATCGAGGCCGGGCGGATGGACGTCCACCCCAAGGAACTGCCGCTGATCAAGCTGCTCGACTACGTCCGGGCGACGTTCCGGCCGCTCGCCCGCGACCGGCACCTGAGCTTCGACATCACGGTCGCGGACGATGTCCCGCGCACGCTGTACTCGGACGAGCAGCGCCTCCAGCAGATCCTGCGCAACCTGCTCTCCAACGCGCTGAAGTTCACCTCGTCCGGCGGCGTCGAGCTGTCCGTCACGGTCGCCGCACCGGACGCCTCCGGCACCGGGCCGCCGCCCGCGCCGGGCCCGGTCCTCGCCTTCGCCGTCAAGGACACCGGTATCGGCATCCCGGCCCACAAACTCGGCGCGGTCTTCGAGGCGTTCCAGCAGTCGGACGGCACCACCAACCGCAAGTACGGCGGCACCGGGCTCGGCCTCTCCATCAGCCGGGACATGGCGACACTGCTCGGCGGCCGGATCACCGCCGAGAGCGAACCGGGCACCGGCTCCGTCTTCACGCTGTACGTACCGGCGCACCACACCGGCCCGTCGGCGGCCCTCCAACTCCCGGCGGTGACGGGCGGGGTGGCGGAACCGGCTGCGCCGGGGACCGTACCGGAGGCGGGGTCGGTGCACGCCGGAGCGGAGGCGGAGCCGGTGGGCGACGCGGGGGCGGCGGACACGGACCGGGGCGGCGGCTCCGGGCCCGGGACCGCGCCGGGTGCGCCGGGTGCGCCTTTCCCGGACGCGCCCGCCGGGCCGGAGCCGGGGTCCGTGAGCCCCGGGCCGGAGCGGGCGGAGCCCTGGGCCGCCGGCAGTCCGGAGGTCACCTGGCCGGAGACCTCCCGGCTGGGCGACTGGCTACGGGGCCGCTCGGGCCGGGTGCTGTCCGGCCGGCGGATCCTCATCGTCGACGACGACATCCGCAACGTCTTCGCCCTGACCCACGTCCTGGGCCGGGCCGGCATCCGCGTGAAGTACGCCGAGAACGGCCGCGAGGGGCTGGAGGTCCTGGACCGGACGCCCGACGTGTGCCTGGTGCTGATGGACATCATGATGCCGGAAATGGATGGTTACGAGATGATCCAGGCTCTACGGAAGGCTCCGCGCTACGCGGAGCTGCCGGTCATCGCCCTCACCGCGAAGGCCATGCCCGGTGACCGGGAACGCGCCCTGGAGACGGGCGCCGACGACTACGTCCCCAAGCCCGTCGACGTGGACCGCCTGCTGGCCGCCATCTGCCGCCTCCTGGACCCCGGCGGCGGGAACGGCGGTGGCGGCGCGGCGCCCGGGCCGGACGGCGGCGGCGGCGAGGGGCCGGACGGCGCCGGTCCCGGGCGGGCGGAGCGGCCCTCATGAGCGGGCCCTCGGACACCGCCGCGCTCCTCATCGTCGACGACATGGAGGAGAACCTCGCCGCGCTGGAAGCCGTGCTCGGGTCGCTCGCCCGCATCGTCCGCGCGGGCTCCGGCGAGGAGGCGCTGAAGGCGATGCTCCGGCAGGAGTTCGCGGTGGTGCTGATCGACGTCGTGATGCCGGGCATGGACGGCTTCGAGACCGCCGCCAACATCAAGGGGCTCGACCAGACCAAGGACGTCCCCGTCATCCTGCTGACCGGCGCGGAGGTCGACCCGAACTACGCCTACCGCGGCTACACCGTGGGCGCCGCCGACTTCCTGGTCAAACCCTTCGACCCGTGGCTGCTGCGCACCAAGGTCAACGTCTTCCTGGAGCTGTACCGCAAGAACCGCCAACTGGCCACCCAGTCCGAGCAGTTGCGCCGTCTCCTCACCTCCGAGGGCGGCCCGGACCGGCCCGCCACCCCTACGGGAGCGACGCCCGCATCCCGTACGGAACTGCCCGCGTCCCCTACGGGTGCGGCCCCCGCGTCCCGTACGGAATCCGGCGCGGCGCCCGGGGACGAGGGCACGGCGGGGAATCCGCCCCCGGGCGGGCCACCGTCGGACCGGGCGGCGGTGGCGGCGCGGCTGGGCGAGGTCGTGGGGCAGCTCACCGAGGCGGAGGGCGCGCTGCGGGAGGGCGGGGGCGGCGAGCCGTCCGGGGTCGCCGACCGGATCGCCGAGATCGAGCGCGCCGCCGGCCGGCTGCTGGCCGACTGCGGCAAGCCGGCGGCGGACGGCGGCCCGGCCCCAGACCGCCCCTGACCGGCCCGGACGCGATCGGTACGATTCCGGCCGCGGGTGCCGTCGGCCGGTGGCCCGCGTACGCGTCGTCACACGGGGGGTTCACCACATGTTCGGGATCGTCAGGCCCTGCGCCCATCGGCTGCCCGGCGGGCTGAAGGCGGAGTGGATGGCGCACCTGTGCGGGCTGTGTCTGGCGCTCCGCGCCGACCACGGGCAGTTCGCGCGGGTCGTCACGAACTACGACGGGCTGATCGTGTCGGTGCTGACCGATGCGCAGCGTGGCCCGGCCCCGGGTGGGCGCCGCACGGCCGGGCCGTGTCCGCTGCGGGGGATGCGGACGGCGTCGGTGGCCAAGGGGGAGGGGGCGCGGCTCGCGGCGTCGGTGTCGTTGGTTTTGGCGTCGGCGAAGATCCGTGATCATGTCGCGGACCGGAACGGGTTGCTGCGGCGCCGTCCGGTGGCCGCCGCGGCCCGGAAGGTCGCCGCCGGGTGGGACCGCGCGGGGGCCCGTACGGGTGCCGGGCTCGGCTTCGACACCGCCGTCCTGGTCGACGCGGTCGACCGGCAGGTCGGCATCGAGCAACTGGCCGGTCCCGGTACGCCGTTGGCGGTGATCACCGAGCCGACCGAGACGGCGACGGCGGCGGCGTTCGCGCACACCGCGGTGCTCGCCGGGCGCCCGGGCAACGCCGCCCCGCTCGCCGAGGCGGGGCGCCTCTTCGGGCGGCTCGCCCATCTCCTCGACGCCGTGGAGGACCGCGCGGCCGACGCCGCCGAGGGCGCCTGGAACCCGCTCACCGCCACCGGCGCCTCCCTGCCGGAGGCCCGTCGGCTCTGCGACGACGCGCTGCACGGTATCCGGCTGGCGCTGCGCGATGTCGCCTTCACCGACGGGAAGCTGGCGCACGTTCTGCTCGTCCATGAGCTGCGACGGTCGGTGGACCGGGCGTTCGGGACGGAGTCCTGCGGGCATCGCGGCGGACCCGACGGCACCCCGCTCCTCAACCACCCGCACGGCACCCCCGGGCCCTACGGGAGCCCGGCCCCGTACGGGGACCCGAACCCGTACGGGAACCCTCAGCAGGGCGCACCCGTCGGCGGCAACCCGTACGCCACCGGGCCGCAGCACCTCAACGGCGCGCAGCGGCCGCAGCCGGGCGGCGGGGCGACGCCTCCGCACCGGTACGACGGCGGGATGGACGACGGCGGCTCGGGCGGCGGGCACGGCGGCAGCGGCTGGGGCGGCGGGCACGGCGACGGCGGGAGCCACCGTGGCGGCGATGGATCACACGGGGACGGCGGCACGTCCGTGCCCCGGCCGCCCAAGCCGCCGCGCGGGCTGCTCGCCGGGTGCATCGTCGCCGTCGGCCTGTGCTGTTCCTGTCAGGTCTGCTGCGCGGGCAGCTACGAGGGTCCCTGGTCGCGCAAGAAGCACGAGGGGTGCTGCCACTCCGCCTGCGACGGCTGCGGCGACGGGTGCTGTTGTGATGGGTGTGACGGGTGCTGCTGCGATGGGTGTGACGGGTGCTGCTGCGACTGCGGGTGCGACTGCTGAGCCGGGAGCGGTCGGCGGCTCGGAGGGGATGGTCGGCGGCTCGGACCGGAGGTCACCGCCCTGCTGGGGCACTTCCACAACAGCACCCGCCCATACACCTACACCCAACTCCCCTATGTCATGGCGGAGTTGCCTGCCCGGCCGACCTCACTCGAACAGCGCCGGAGCCAGCTCCTCGTCCTCGCGGAGCTTGGCCAGGGCGCGGGAGACGGCGCTCTTGACCGTGCCGACCGAGACCTCCATGACCTCGGCGGTCTGGGCCTCGCTCAGGTCCTCGTAGTAGCGGAGGACGACCATGGCGCGCTGGCGGGGCGGCAGCCGCATGATGGCGCGCCACATCGCGTCCCGCAGGCCCTGGAGTTCGGCCGGGTCGGGGGCGGGGGCCGGGTCCGGCTCGGGGAGTTCGTCGCAGATGAACTCGTCGACCTTGCGCTTGCGCCACTGGGACGTGCGGGTGTTGAGCAGCGCGCGGCGGACGTAGCCGTCCAGGGCGCGGTGGTCCTCGATGCGGTCCCAGGCGACGAACGTCTTGGCCAGCGCGGTCTGGAGCAGGTCCTCGGCGTCGTTCGGGTTGGCGGTGAGCGACCGCGCCGCCCGCATCAGCACCGGGCCCCGGGCCCGTACGTACGACGAGAACGACGGGTACGACGGGCGCGTGACGGCGGGCTGCGTGGCGGAGGTGCACACTGGCGTGGTCATGCCTCCACGCTAGAAGCGGCCGACCCCTCACCGGATCGCCCCAAGGTGCCGAAGCGCCGTCCGTCTGAAGTTGTACGGGTGGGGTCTTCCCTACCTCCTTGGGGCGGAGGCCGGGTCCCCAGCCCCTACGGGGCGCCCCGGCGGGGCCCCGCCCCCGGACCGCGTACCGGCCCGTTGTGCTCCCCGTGCGCTCAGCTTCCGGCGGGACGCCCCTGACGCTCGGCTTCCGGCCGGGCGGTCCGCACGGCCCAGCCCCGCGCGCCCCCTGTGCCCCGCGCTCCCCCGCCGCCCCACGGCGTGCCCCGGCATACCCCCGGCGAGCCCCCACACCGCCGCCGCGCACGTGGATACGGTGGCAACGCCCAACGGCGCGGGCGCGTGTGCGCGGGAGCCGTGGGGCACGGTCCCCTGGGCGGGCCCGCACGCCGACCGACCACCGCGCGTCGGCCGTCCGGCCCGGGGCGCCCCCGGACCGTCCCTCGGGCGGCCCGGCCCCGCCCGCACCATGCCGCGCCCCCGCGGCGCACGCCACGTTCGTCCACCTCTCACCGGGAGAAACGTGTTGCAGACCCAGACCCAGACCCAGACCCAGACCGTCACCCACGCCGACCGCCCTCTCGCCTGGGAGGGCTTCTGCACCGGCCCGCAGGTGCTCTCCGGCGCGCAGCTCGACGCGCTCGCGACGCGGCTGCTCGGCCTCGGCCTCGCCGGGGTCGAGGCCGCGGCGCGCACCGAACTCGTCCCGTACCCGGCCGCCCGGGGCGCGGTCCCGGCGATCGTCCTCGGCTCCGCCACCACCCTGAAGAAGTGCTACGAGGCCGACGTCGCGCACCTCGTCGAGGGCACCCCGCCCGACGACTTCGCCACGTACAACGAGGCCCGGGCCGTCCACCTCGCCGCCCCGGGTGACCTGGTGGTGGGCCGTACCGAACCGTGGCGGCAGGCCGTCGCGGGCAGCGCCGCGGAGCCGGTGGAGGTGCCGGAGCTGCGCCACTACTACCTGACGCACGCGCTGCTGACGCTGGCCGCGCAGTCCCCGGCCGACGCGCCCGCGGCGCCCCTGGCGCGGCTGCTGCGGCAGCTGCGGCAGGCCCCGGGCACGATCGTGCGGCTCTTCGCCCTCGACCCCGAGGCGCGGGTGCTGCTGCTGTGGCTCAAGCGCACCGCGGGGCTGGAGCGGCTGCGGGTGGACGCCAACGGGCAGGAGGTCGCCGAGCGGTGGAACCGTAAGACCACGCTGTACCCGACGGTCGAGGAGGCGGCGGAGCTGCCCCCGCCCGCGGCCGCCGCCGACCCGTACGAACTGCTCGCCGCCGAAGCCCGAAGGACGCCGTTCACCAGGGAGTTCGGGGTGCTGCTGCCCCGGCTGCCGGGCTACTCCGTGACCCGCGCGGGCGCCGACGCGGCCGTGATGCGGCGGCGGGTGCACGGCGCCGCCCGGCTGCTGCGCGAGCGCTACGGGCTGCCGCTGGGCTGCTTCAAACCCGCCGAGGCGCTGACCGGCAGCCGCATCCGGACGGGCGTGCCGCTCGACGACCCGGCGGCGCTGGACGCGCTGGCCCGGCAGGCCATGGAGACCGAGGAGGACTACGTCCTGGAGGCGCACACCGACTATCTGCGGCACTCCGTCGAGGGGTACGAGTTCATCCTGGCGCCGAGCACGCACGTGGTGGCGGGCGAGCTGGCCGAGGGCGGCACCGTGCAGATCACCCGGGGCAGCGTCTGGGAGGGCAGCGTCTACGTCGACGAGGAGACCTGCGGGCGGTTCGGCATCGACCCGGAGGTCTTCCGCGGCGTGCGGGCGGGCATGGCGGGGCTGCTGGGCGCCTTCGAGGGCGGCGGGCGCAGCCTCGGGTTCGTCAAGGGCGGGGTGGACTTCGCGATCGCGAGGATCGGCGGGCGGTTCGGGGACACCCCGGTGGTCGGGATGCAGGACCTCAATCTCTCGTCCAACGGCGCGGAGTACGTCCGCGCGTTCCTCGCCCAGGCGCGGGAGGCGCACGGCGGCGACCGGCGCATCTACGCCGCCACCAAGGTGGTCCGGCCCGTCCCCGGCACCGATCTGCGGCGGCTGAAAGCCGCCGCCGAGGAGGACGCGCCGGGGCGGTGGACGCGGGTGCTCACCTCCGTGCCCGGATGCTGGGGCATGGTCGGGGTCGCCGGGCCGTGCCCGCGGCAGGCGGCGGAGGACATCCTCGCGCTCGAACAGCGGTTGCACACGGCGGGGCTGCTGCGCACCAGCCTGCGACAGGCACCCGAGCCCTGCGGCGCCTGACCCCTCCGTCGCGCCGTCGCACCGCCGCACCGTCCCCCCTCCCGCAGGGGGGACGGTGTTTTCCGTGGGACGCACGGGATTACGGGGGCATTCAGGAAAGCGTTTTCCGGCCTTACCCTTCCTTGGCCTGCATGACCCCTTACGCGGGGTTGACGCTCGAAAATGCGAATGTCACTGTGCTGGATGTCGATTGCCGGGCGAAGGGTTACGCGTGAGCATATTCAGCGACCTGAACGACCCCAGGGGCATTCCCGAAGCAGCCCCTGACCAGCAAAGGGGCACTTCTCTCCAGGAAAGCGCACGGCCGGATCTGCCACCACAATCCGGCCTGACCGGCCTGTTCGAGGCGGTCGCCGCGGAATTTCCGCTGCGTACGGCGGTGACCGCGGCCGATGGTTCCCTCACCTACCGGGAATTGAACGAGAAATCCGACCTACTGGCCGGAAAACTTCTCGACGCCGGCACGAAAAGCGGGACCACGGTCGGGCTCCACACCCCCCGCACCACCGACCTGATCACCGGACTCCTCGGAATCCTGAAGACCGGCGCCGCATATCTGCCGCTCGATCCCGGATATCCGGCCCCCCGTATCCGCTGGGCACTTTCCGATGCGGAATGCCCGGTGGTCGTCGCCCCGCCGGACCTCGCCGCCGCCCTCGGCGACACGGGCGTCCGCACGGTGGACCCCGCGGCGGCGGACGACGGGCCGCGCCCGGCGCTGCCCCGCGTGCCGGACAGCGCCGCCGCGTACGTCATCCACACCTCCGGCTCCACCGGCGAACCCAAGGGCGTCCAGGTCGAACACCGCAACGTCAGCGGCCTGTTCACCGCCGTCCAGCCGTGGTTCGGGTTCGGCGCGGACGACGTGTGGACGCTGTTCCACTCCGCCGCCTTCGACTTCTCCGTCTGGGAGATCTGGGGCGCCCTGCTGCACGGCGGCCGCCTGGTCGTCGTCCCGCCGACCACCACCCGCTCCCCCGCCGCCCTCCACCGGCTGCTGCGGGACGAAGGTGTCACCGTCCTCAGCCAGACCCCGGGCGCGTTCGTCCGGCTCGCCGCGGCGGACGCCGGGCAGGAGCCGCTGACCGCGCTGCGCACCGTGGTCCTCGGCGGCGAACGCCTCGACCCGGCGGCGCTGCGGCCCTGGCTGGAGCGGTACGGCGACGACCGCCCCCAGGTGGTCAACATGTACGGCATCACCGAGGCGACGGTGCACGCCTCGTACCGCCCGATCCGCCGCGCCGACCTGGACGGGGCGGGCCCGAGCCCCGTAGGGGTGCCCCTGCCGGGGCTCGTCTTCCACCTACGGGACGCCACCGGCCGCCCGGTGCCCGACGGGACGCCCGGCGAGCTGCACATCGAGGGCCCGGCGCTGGCCCGCGGCTACCTGGGGCGGCCGGAGCTGACCGCCGAGCGGTTCGCCGCCGGTCCGCCGCGCACGTACCGCACCGGCGACCGGCTGGTGCGGCTGCCGGACGGCGGGTACGGCTACCTGGGCCGCGTCGACGACCAGCTGAAGGTGCGCGGCTACCGCATCGAGCCGGGCGAGATCGAGGCGCTGCTCGTCCGCCACCCGGAGGTGGACGCGGCGGCGGTCCGGCCGCACGACTACGGCGAGGGAGGTGACGACGTACGGCTCGTCGCGTACGTGACCGGCGCCGCCCGCCACCAGGACGATCCGGCGCCGCTCAGCGCCGAGTTGACCGCGCTGGCCGCCGCGGAGCTGCCGCCGCACATGCGGCCGTCCGCGCATGTCGTCCTCGACGCGCTGCCGCTGACCGCCAACGGCAAGACCGACCGGACGGCGCTCCCGGCGCCCGGCCCGGCGACCGCGCGCGAGCCGGAGCCCGAGGGGCCCGACGCGTCCTCCGGGGCCCGGATCGCCGCGATCTGGCGCGCCGTCCTCGATGTCGGCGACGTCCCGCCCGACGCCGACTTCTTCGACCTCGGCGGCACCTCCCTCACCCTGCTGCGCATGTTCGAACGGGTCAACGCGGCGTTCGGCACCGATCTGGACGTCACCGTCCTCATCGACGGGGCCACCGTCGCCTCCCTGACCTCGCACATCGATGCCGCCCGGACGACCGAAGGAGACGCATGACCACCGAAGCCACCCGGTTCGGCCTCAGCGACGAGGAACAGAAGAACTTCCACGCGCGCGGCTACGCGGGCCCGTTCACCCTCTACGAACCCGACGAGATCAAGCAGCGGTGGGGCCAGGAGCGGCTGCGGCTGCTGGACCGCAGCGCCGCCGTCTACCAGGACGAGGCGGCCGTCTCCGGCGGCACCAACATCGCCAACTACGACCGCCACCTCGACCAGGAATTCCTCGCCGACCACATCACCCGGCCGGAGATCACCGACCGGGTCGCGAGCATCCTCGGCCCCGACGTGCTGTGCTGGCGCTCGGAGTTCTTCCCGAAGTACCCGGGCGCCGAGGGCACCGACTGGCACCAGGCCGACACCTTCGCCAACGCCTCCGGATCCCCGCAGATCCTGTGGCCCGGCGGCTCCGACTTCGGCGGCACCCTCACCGTCTGGTGCGCCTTCACCGACGCCACCATCGACATGGGCTGCCTCCAGTTCATCCCCGGCACCCACCGCACGATGTTCTACGACGAGACCAAGCGGATGCACTACGACCCGGACCTCGCCGACGTCGAGAAGGGCGGCGTCCGCCGCGGCTTCTTCGGCTACGACTACCGGGAGCTGCAGATCGACCCGGACTGGACGCCCGACGAGTCGCAGGCCGTCTCCATGGAGATGCGCGCGGGCCAGTTCATCGTCTTCTGGTCGACGCTGATGCACGCCTCCCACCCGCACCTGGGCACCACCCGCGACATGCGGATGGGCTTCGTCGGCCGCTACGTCCCCACGTCCGTCCGCGTCTACCCGGACACCGACGCGATCGAGGAGTACGGCGGCCGGGTCGGCCTGGAGCGGTACGGCGCGGTGCTGGTGTCCGGCGAGGACCGCGAGGGCCACAACCGGATCGCCACCCACACCACCCGCAACCACCCGTTCCGGCGGCGCGATGTCTGAGCCGGGCGCCGCCGCCACCGGCCGTGGCGGCGGCCCCGGCGCACCGCCGGACACGGCCCTGCGCGAGCTGGCCACGGCGCTGAGGGACACCTCGTCGCTGATCTGCTCGCTGCCCGGCCCGGTACGCGTCGCACCGGGGCCCGGCACCGCGCCGTGGACGGCCGCCGCCGGGGACGTCCTGGACCGGCTCACCGGACGGCTCGGCCTGCCCGGCATCGAGGTCGTCCCGGACACGGCCGGGCTGTGGGCCGCCGAGGTGGCCGTCGGCCGGCGGCTCGTGCTCGACGCGTCCGCGCTGGCCGGGGCGGCCGACGCGCCACTGGCCGGGCCGGTCCGGGCGGCGTACGCGGGGCCGCCGGGCGAGCCGGTGGTGCTGCCCGCGTACGACGGCACCCCGCTGCGCGCCTACGCCGCCGGGGAGCCGGGCCGCCCGGCCGTCCTCGTCGTCGGCGCCTGCGGGATGCCGGTCGGTCTGGCCGCACCGTGGCTGCGGGCGCTGTCCGGCACGTACCGGGTGCTGACCTGGGAGAGTCGCGCGCTGTTCGCGCCGCGCGCCAAGGCGGGGCTGCCGCCGCTGCTCGGGTACGGCCTGGCGGAGCAGAGCAGCGATCTGCTGGCGATCCTCGACGGGTTCGGGGTGGCCGAGGCCCACGTCATGGGCGTGTGCGGCGGCGCGCCCCTCGCGCTGGCCGCCGCCGCGGCCTCCCCGCGGATCGCCTCGCTGAGCCTGTGGCACGGCGATTTCGAACTCGGCGGCGACGCACCCAAGACCGACCACCAGCGGGACGTGGCGGCGCTGCTGGCCAAGGCCGGGCAGGGGCTTCCGCAGGCCGAGGGGCTGTACCGGCTGCTGCGCCACCCCCGGTCCCTGGCGAAGCTGCGGCCGGACGTCGCCCACCATCTGGTCCACCCGTACGCCTCGCCCGAACTGCTGCGCCGCTACGGGCTGCTGAACGGCGCGATCATGACCACCGACTGCCGTCCGCTGCTGGCCGCGGTGGACCGGCCGGTGCTGGTGGTCACCAGCCCCGAGGACACCACCGCGCACCCGGACGGTTCGGTGCACGCCGCGCGGCTGCTGCGCCGCGCCGCGCTGCGGTGGCTGCCGCACGGCGACCACCTCACCGCCTTCGACGCCGGACCGGAACCGGTGCGCCTCGCCGAGGAGTTCCTGCGCGCGCACACGCCGGGCCACGCCCCTGACCGTCCCACCGCCCGTGACCGTTTCGGCGACCGGAAGGGCCGCTCATGACCGCACCGACCCACGGCGTCACCGACACCGCACGGGCCGCGCGCCCGGCGGACGCCGCCACCGGCGACGCGGTGGCGCGGGCCCTCGCCACGCACCCCGCGGTCGCCGCCACCACCGTCCGCGGCCCGTCCGGCCGCCGCACCGCGTATGTGGTGCCCGATCCGCGCCACGCCCCGCAGCTGCACCGCGCGGCGGTCGCCGGGACGGCGGCGCTGCCCGCCGGTCTGGAGTGGCACGAACCGGCCGACGAGCTGCGGCTGGCGGGCGTCAACCGCACCGAGTCCGCCTTCCTGTACCGCGAGATCGTCACCGACCGCGCCTATCTGCGGCACGGCATCGCGCTGCCCGACGACGCGGTGATCGTCGATGTCGGCGCCAACATCGGCATGTTCACCCTGCACGCCGCCCGGCCCCGCCCGCGGGCCCGGGTCCTCGCGGTGGAGCCGGTCGCCGAACTCGCCGCCGCCACCGCCGCCAACGCCGCGCTCTACGGCCTCGACGTCACCGTCCTGGCCTGCGCGCTCGGCGCCGTACCGGGCCGGGCGGAGCTGACGTACTACCCCGGCAACAGCGTGATGTCCGGCCGCTACGCGGACGCCGGGGAGGACCTGGAAGTACTGCGCGGCTATCTTCTGACCGGTGAGGGCGGCGGGGCGGGCGGACAGCTCGACCGGCTGGCCGCCGGGCGGATGGCGGCCGAGCGCCGCGGCTGCGCGGTCCGCACCCTGACCGAGGTGGCCGCCGAGGCCGGGCTGGACCGCATCGACCTGCTGAAGATCGATGTGGAGAAGGCGGAGGCCGATGTCCTGGCGGGCATCGACGAGACGCTGTGGGCGCGGGTGCGGCAGATCGTGCTGGAGGTCCACGACCTGGACGGCCGCCTGGCGCGGATCGTCGGCCAGCTGCGCGACCGGGGGTTCACCGTCGCCCACGACCAGGACCCGCGACTGCGGCTGACGCCCTGTCACAACGTGTACGGACGCCGCCCGGACGCCCGCCCGGCGCCCCGGGACCCGGCCCCGGCCGGGTCGCCGCTCGTCACGGCCCGCGCGCTCGGCGAGCGGCTGCGGGAGCATCTGGCCCGGTGCGCCCCTGACCTCCCGGCACCCGACCGGTTCGTGCTGGTCACGGAGGTACCGGAGGAAGAGGAGGACGTACCGGGCGCCGCCTCCCCGACGGCGTCCCGGGCGCCGTCCTCCCGTACCGCCGTCTTCACCGAGATCTGGACGGAGATCTTCGGTCCGGGCTCCGACCGCCCGGACGCGGACTTCTTCGATCTCGGCGGCGACTCCCTGACCGCGGTGCGGCTGCTGACGCTGCTGGAGGACCGGCTCGGCGAGGAGGCACTGGCCCCGGACGCCGTCTTCACCGACGGCACCTTCGCCGGGCTGGCCGCCGCCGTCGAGGCGTCGGGCCGCTGATGGCCGGGGGGTCCGCCGCCCGCTGGTTCCACCGTCCGCTGCCCCGGCCCGGCGCCCGGCTGCGGCTGGTGTGCCTGCCGTGCGCCGGGGGCGGCGCGGCGGCGTTCCGGACCTGGCCGGCGGCGCTCCCCGACGACGTCGAGGTCGTCGCCGTACGGCTGCCGGGCCGGGAGAACCGCACCGCGCAGCCGCCGTACGACCGGTGGCCGCCGCTCGTCGCGGAGCTGGGCACGGCGCTGGCCGAGGCGGTGGAGCCGCCGTACGTGCTGTTCGGGCACAGCCTCGGCGGGATGATCGGCTACGAGCTGACCGTCCGGCCGGGCCCGGCTCCGCTCCCGGAACGGCTGATCCTGGCGGGCTGCCGGGCGCCGCACGTCCCGCTGCTGGTGCCCGCCGTCCACGGTCTGCCGGATGCGGCGTTCGCCGAGGGGCTGCGGCGGCTGGCCGGGACGCCGGAGGAGGTGCTGCGCAATCCGGCGCTGCTGGCCCTGCTGACGCCGATGCTCCGGGCCGATCTGCGGCTCGCGGAGACCTGGCCGCCCGCCGGGACGCCGCCGCTGCCGGTGGCACTGACGACGTTCGGCGGCGCCGCGGACCCGATGGCGCCGCCCGCCGCGGTGGCCGGGTGGCGCCGCCACGCCCCGCTCGGGGTCCGCGCCCACCGGCTGCCCGGCGGGCACTTCTTCCCCCGGGAGCACGACGCTGCGTTCCTGCGGCTGCTCGCCGGGGAACTGCGCGCACCGCACGCCCGCGACGGGAGAGGAACCGCACCATGCGCTCCGTGTACTTCACCGACGCCCACGAGGAGTTCCGCGCCCGGGTCCGCGCCTTCCTGACCGCGCACGTGGCCCCGCACGCCGCCGCCTGGGAACGGGAACGGGCGCTGCCCCGCGCCCTGTGGCGGAAGCTGGGCGCGGAGGGCCTGCTGGGCCTGGCGCATCCGCGGTCGGCGGGCGGCGGGGAGCGCGATCTCTTCACCTCCGTCGTCTTCCTGGAAGAGTTGGGCCGCACCGGCTTCGGCGGGCTGCGGGCGGCGGTCTCCGTCCACGCCTACATGGCCACCCACTACCTGGCGGCGGCGGGCGGCCCGAAGCTGTGCGCGGCGTATCTGGCCCCGGCGGTGCGCGGCGAGAAGATCGCGGCGCTCGCCCTGACGGAACCGGGCGCCGGCGCGGACCTCTCCCGGCTCGCCACCACCGCCGAGCGCGACGGCGACCACTACGTCGTCCGCGGCACGAAGACGATGGTCAGCAACGGCACCGCCGCCGATTTCCAGGTGGTGGCGGTCCGCACCACGCCGCCCTCCGGGTCCGGCCGGCGCGGCGCCACCGGCCTCTCCCTGCTGGTGATCGACGCCTCGCTGCCCGGCGTCACGGCCCGTCCGCTGCCCACCCTGGGCTGGCGGGCAGCAGGCACCGCGACGGTGGAGTACGACGCCGTACGGGTCCCGGCGGACCGGCTGATCGGCCGCCTGGACAGCGGTTTCTACTACCTGATGCGCGGCCTCCAGCTGGAACGGCTGGTCGCCGCGGTGCTCGCGCTCGGCGGGATGGAACGGACCCTGGACGACGCCCGCGCCGCGGTGGCCGGGCGGGAGCTGTTCGGCGGCACGCTCGGCGCACTCCAGGCACCGCTGCACCGCCTCGCGGACCTGGCGACGGAGCTGGCGGCCGCCCGGCAGCTCGTCCACCACGCCGCATGGTGCCTGACGCAGGGCGAGCCGCCGGACACCGCCTGCTCGATGGCCAAGCTCCACACCACCGAACTGGCCTGCCGTATCGCCGAGGCCAATCTCCACCTCCAGGGCGCCCGCGGCTACCTCGACACCTCGGACGCGGCCCGCGCCCACCGCGACGCCCAGGCGGCGACGCTCGCCGCCGGACCGAGCGAGGTGATGCGCGACCTCATCGGCCGGTCGCTGCTCCGCCCGCCGTACGGCACGCCTCCCCCACAAACCCCCCAAAAATCTTCATAAGGGTCTTTTCACCCATGGGGGTGATGAGTATCATAAGAAGCAGCCTGCGGGGCGAGCGAGGGAGCTCGACCGGAGCGTATCCGCCAGAGAGGACGGTGATCCTCTCGAATATGCAAGGGCCGGGCTGAGAGGCCGGAAGGTCGGGGAGACCGGAAGGCGACCTCCAACACCTGATGCGGACAATGCCGCCGAAGGAAGCCCACCTCGCAGGTTCATGACGCCCGGAGCCGCGAGTCGGCGCCGGGCGCCGCCGCGTTTCGGCCCGTTGCCCCTCGGGCTGCCTGAGCTGGCCCGTCGAGCCCCGGACCCCTCACCCCCCGTCCCGCCCCAGGATCAGCCCCGACGTGGGCACCCCCGTACCCGCCGTGACGAGGACGTGGGCGGCATCCGCCACCTGATTCACCGCGCTGCCGCGCACCTGCCGCACCGCCTCCGCGATGCCGTTCATGCCGTGCAGATACGCCTCGCCGAGCTGGCCGCCGTGGGTGTTGAGCGGCAGCGCGCCGGCCGCGGCGAAATCGGCCGCCTCGCCGGGGGCGCAGAAGCCGAACTCCTCCAGCTGCATCAGGACGAACGGGGTGAAGTGGTCGTAGAGGATCGCCGCGTCGATGTCGGCGGGTGTGTGGCCCGAGGTGCGCCACAACTGCCGGGCCACGACGCCCATTTCGGGGAGCCCGGCGAGGCCGGACGGGTAGAAGTCGTCGCGGTAATAGCTGGTCATCTGTTCCTGGGCGCTCCCCGCACCCTGGGCCGCCGCCGTGATCAGCGCGGGCGGGCGGCGCAGGTCCCGGGCGCGTGCGGCGGTGGTGACGACGAGCGCCTGCCCGCCGTCGGTCTCCTGGCAGCAGTCCAGCAGCCGCAGCGGCTCCACGATGGGCCGGGACGCGGCGTGGTCGGCGAGGGTGATCGGGCGGCCGTGGAAGTACGCCGCCGGGTTGGTGGCCGCGTACCGGCGTCCGGTGACGGCGACATGGCCGAACGCCTCCGGGGTCAGCCCGTAGGTGTGCAGATAGCGCCGGGCGGCCATGGCGACCCAGGAGGCGGGGGTGAGGAGGCCGGGCGGGAGGTTCCAGCCGAGCGCGGCGCCCTCGGCGGACGGTTCGCGGTGCTGTACGCCGGAGCCGAAGCGGCGGCCGGAGCGTTCGTTGAAGGCGCGGTAGCAGACGACGACCTCGGCGATGCCGGTGGCGACGGCGAGCGCCGCCTGCTGGACGGTGGCGCAGGCGGCGCCGCCCCCGTAGTGGACGCGGGAGAAGAAGGAGAGTTCGCCGATGCCGGTGGCCTGGGCGACGGCGATCTCGGGGCTGGTGTCCATGGTGAAGGTGACGAGCCCGTCGACGTCGGACGGGGTGAGCCCGGCGTCGTCGAGGGCGGCGCGTACCGCCTCGGCGGCGAGGGTGAGTTCGCTGCGGCCGGAGTCCTTGGAGAACTCGGTGGCCCCGATGCCGACGACGGCGGCCCGGCCGCCCAGGGTGTCCGCGCGGCGCACGCTCATGGGGCGGCCGTCCCTCCGGTGACGGGCACCGTGAGGGTCACGGTGCCGGTGACGTGGTGCCCGAGGCCGTTCGCGCCGACCACCCGGATGCGTACGGTCCCGCCGTCCACCTCGGTCACCGTCCCCGTCAACTCCATCGTGTCGCCGGGGTGGTTGGGGGCGCCGAGGCGGATGGCGACCTTACGGAGGACGGTGCCGGGGCCGAAGTGGTCGGTGAGGTAGCGGCCGACGAGGCCGTTGGTGGTGAGGATGTTCATGAAGAGGTCCGGCGAACCCTTCGCGCGGGCGGCCTCGGCGTCGTGGTGCACGTCCTGGTAGTCGCGGGAGGCGATCGCCCCGGAGACGATCAGGGTGCGGGTGATCGGGATGCGGAGGGGCGGGAGGGTGTCGCCGGGAGCCGGGGCGGCGGGGGCGGTTCCGGGCGCGGGGCCCCCGGGCCGCCGGGCCTCGTACGGCCCCTCGTCCGCGTCGCTCATGCGGCTTCCTCCCCGTCGTCGGTGAGCAACTGCCCCAACTCTTCGAGGAGTTGGGCGCCCGATCCGAGGTCGGTGGCGAGCTGGCGCCCCCACAGGAAGTGCCGGTGGACGGGGTGGCCGAGGTCGGCGCCGAGGCCGCCGTGCAGATGCTGGACGGCGTGCACCACGCGGGTACCGGCCTCGGCGGCCCACCAGGCGGCGGTCAGGGCGTGCGGCGCGGCGCCGCGTCCGGCGTCCCGCCGCCAGGCCGCCTCGTACGCGGTGACCCGGATCGCCTCGGTGTCCAGATGCGCGTCGGCGGCCCGCACCAGGACGGCCTGGTGGGCGTCGAGCGGCTTGCCGAACTGGTGCCGCTCGGCGGTGTGCGCCACGGCCCGCGCGAGGGCGCCCGCACAGACGCCCGCCTGGAGCCCGGCGTGCGCGATCCGGGCGCAGGCCAGCACGTCCCCGTACGGGCCGGGGCCGACCGGGTCCGGGGCCGCGCCGAGCCGCTCCGCGGGGGCGTCGGTGAGGTCGAGGCGCCCCGCGGACCAGGGCGCGGTGGTCGCGACCGGCGTGACGGCGACACCCGGCGCATCGGTGCGCAGCAGCCACAGCTCCCGGTCCGCGTCGGGCACCAGCACCAGATCCGCGCAGGTCAGCCAGGGGACGACGGGCACGGTGCCGGTCATGTGGGCGGTGGGCCCGGCCGCCCGGGTGGCCCGTACGGCGGGCGGCTCGCCGGTCCCGAAGGCGCCGGTGGCGACGAGCGCGCCGCCGGTCAGGTCGGGCAGCAGCCGCGCCCGCTGCTCCGGCGAACCGTGCGCGGCCACCGCGAGGACGCCGTACGCGCAGGTCGCGGCGAGCGGCACCTGCGCGGTGGTCCGCCCGGCCTCCTCCAGCAGCAGGACCAGCCCGAGCAGCCCGGTCTCGGTGACGGAACCCGGCAGTCCGGCCTGGCTCAGGGTCTTCCACAGCGCGGTGTCGGCGTCCGTGCCCAGGGCCGTCAGCCGCTCGGGCGTGGACCGGTCGCCGAAGATCTCCCCGGCGAGCCCGGCCGCCGCCCGCTGCTCCCGCGTCGGCGTGAAGTCCATCTCAGCCCTCCTCCCCGGGCGCGTGCGCCCCCGGCTCCGCGCGGAACACCGGCAGCTCCCACGCCCCCTTCGCGTCCGTGACCTGCTGAAACTCCAGCCGTACCGGCATCCCGATCCGCACCGCGTCGTACCGGACGCCGGTGACGCCCGCGACCAGCCGCACCCCTTCGGCCAGCGCGATCAGCGCGACCGCGTACGGCGGGTCGAAGGCGGGGAACGGCGGATGGTGCAGGACGACGTACGAGTGGACGGTGCCGGTACCGGACGCTTCGACGGTGGCCCACTCCGGCGATCCGCAGCGGGCGCACCCCGGCAGCCAGGGCAGCCGGAGCCGTCCGCAGCCGCCGCACCGTTGGATCAGTAGCCGGTGCTCCGCGACGCCCGCCCAGAAACCGGCGTTGTCGCGGTTGATCACGGGGCGGGGGCGAGCGGGGGTCACCCCGGGGGATCCCTTACGGGGTGCGGGGGAGGGAGCGGGGGCGGGCTCGGGGGTTCCCTTACGGGCACCGGGCCCGGCCTCCGGCTCTCCCTTACGGGCCTCCGGCTCTCCCTTACGGGCCCCCGCCCCCGGCGCGTACTTCAGAATCCGAAACCGGTGCGTCCCCGCCGGAACGCCCCCCGCACGCACATCCATCCGCGTCGTGACGAAGTGCCCGCTCCCCAGCTTGGTGGACTTCCGCGGTGACACCGACTCGATGACCGCGTCGAAGGTGATCTCGTCGCCGGGCCGCAGCGGACGCAGATACTCCTGCTCGCAGTCGGTGGCCACGACGGCGGTGCACCCGGCGCCGTCCAGCAGCGCGAACAGTTCGTCGTACGCGGCCGACCGGCCCTCGTGCCCGGAGAGGCCGCCCATCGTCCACGCCTGGAGCATCGTCGGCGGGGCGACGGCGTCCGGTCCCCGGTACGCGGGGTGGGTGTCGCCCATCGCCTCGCACCAGTGCCGGATCATCGCCGCGTTGACCGGGTCCTTGCCTCGCCCGCCGGTCGCCGCGGGCCGCCCCTCGAACTCCTTGAGCCGCGCGTACAGCTCGCCGTCACCGCTGGTCCCCGCCGTTTGCGGCGCGCCCCGCGCCTCGTCCCCACCGTTCACCGCCGCCCCCTCCGCATCCCCAGCCGCATGGTCGCGACCAGCTCCCGCTGGATCTCGCTCACCCCGCCGCCGAACGTGTTGATCTGCGCCGCGCGGTTCATCCGCTCCAGCACGCCGTCCCCGAAGGCGCCGGGCGATCCGGCCCGGATCAGCGCGGCGTCGCCCACCGCCTCCTGGCACAGCCGGTACACCTCGACCGCGCTCTCCGTACCGGCGAACTTCACCCCGGCGGCATCGCCCGGCGCGAGCGTCCCGGCACCGACGTCGCCGACCAGCCGCCAGTTCAGCAGCCGGGTTGCGGAGAGCCGGGCGTACGCCTCGGCCAGCCGGGACCGCACCCACGGGCGGTCGGCGGGCCGCCGCCCGGTCGCCGGATCGGGCGTGCGGGCATGGGCGAGCGCCGCCTCGTAGACGTCCTCCGCCTGCATCCCGATGGCGGCGAGCGCGACCCGTTCGTGGTTGAGCTGGTGGGTGATCAGCCGCCAGCCGGTGTGCTCCGCGCCGACGAGGTGGTCGGCCGGGACCCGCACGCCGTCGTAGTACGTCGCGGTCGTCGTCAGCCCGCCGACCGTCTCGATCGGCGTCCAGGAGAAGCCGGGCGCGTCCGTCGGTACCAGCAGCAGGGAGATGCCCCGGTGCTTGGGCACGTCCGGGTCGGTGCGGCAGGCCAGCCAGATCCAGTCCGCCTGCTGGGCGTTGCTGGTGAAGATCTTCGACCCGTCGATCCGCCAGTCGCCGCCGTCGCGCACCGCGCGGGTCCGCAGCGACGCCAGGTCGGTGCCCGCCTCCGGTTCGGTGTAGCCGATCGCGAAGACGATCTCGCCGCTGAGGATGCGCGGCAGGAAGTACGCCTGCTGCCGCTCGGTGCCGTACGCCATCAAGGTCGGGCCGACGGTGTTGAGCGTGACCATCGAGACCGGCGCGCCCGCCCGGTACGCCTCGTCGAAGAAGACGAACTGTTCGTCGGGACCGCGCCCCTGCCCGCCGAACTCCCGGGGCCAGCCATGACCCAGCATGCCGTCCGCGCCGATCCGCCGTAGCACGGCCCGCTGTGCGGTGGCCTCGTCGGGCGGCCCGTCCGGCATCAACTCCCGGAAATACGCGCGGAGTTCGGCGCGCAACTGCTGCTGGCGTGCGGTGGGCGCGAGATGCACGTCGACGGCCTCCCCTTCGGGGCGCGGACGGTGGCGGGGCACGGCGGACGCCGGGGGCGGATGGCGCGCGGAACTGCACCCTCAGCGTTTCTGACTCTCCGTCAGAAACGCTGAGGGTGTCAAGAGTGCGCCCACCCGGGGCCACCGGCCCCCTGGGACCGGGCCCTCGCGGCCACCGGCCCCCGCCTCACACCTCGCCGGTCGGCTCCCCGGCGGTCGTCCCCCAGGTCGTCGGCTGCCCGTCCGTCGGCTCCGCCACCTCGATGACCAACTCCGGCCGGTCCCACGGCACCGCCGGTGGCCGGGCCGGAACCACGCCCACGGACCAGGCACCGACGCTCCGGTAGAACCCCTCCGCGGGCGGATGGGAGACCACCCGCACCCGGGCGAGACCGGCCCGGCGGGCCTCCTCCCGCAAGTGGGCGATGAGCCGCCGCCCGATGCCCAGACCCTGTGCCTCGTCGGCGACGAACAGCAGGTCCAGCTCGGGCGGATCGAGCACCAGCGCGTAGAACCCGAGCACCCGCCCACCGGCCCCGTCCGCCTGGCCCGGTTCCTCCGCGACGAAGACCCGGTGCGTCTCGATGTAGTCGGGCCCGACGCGGTACCCGGCGACCATCGACGCGTACGGGCCCTCGTACGCACGCGAGTTCCGCACCAGGCGGGTGAGGCGGCGGGCGTCCCGGGCCGCCGCCCGCCGTATGGTCACCGCGCCGGACCGCCGTCCGCCACCCTTGTTTCCACCGCTCACCGGGCCCACTCCCCCACCGCTCACTTTCGGCCTTCCGGCGTCTTCGAGCCGGTCAGAACCGCTTCCGCCGGTCTCTTTCACAGAACCGATTCCGCCGTTCCACCGTACCGCCCCCGAACAGCACCGGAACCGATCCGTCCAGGGCAAACCCCCACCCGTACCGACTTTCCGCGAGGCCGCCGTCCGGCGCATTCTCCCCGAACACGTACGAAGAATTCCGATGCCGCTGAACACCCAGGCGAATACTGCCGCCGACACTCCGCTAAAAACACCTTTACGCCCCCTCCCCTCAGCGATCCGGGAATTTCCGCAAGAGGCCGGGGAACGCCATCTCGACACTCTCGGCCAAAGCTCTCACGCGCCATTCCGCCCCCCGGCCACCGGTAGTTTCCTGGTCCCCACGAACCAACTCAGGGGGGTTTGCATGACCACCGGAATCAGAGGCTGCGACAACCAGTCGAACTCCTACGTCTCCTTCGTCAACCAGGAGCACCCCGGAGACAGCACGTCGGTGAGTCCCCGGACGTACAGCGACGCGTACGCCTGGATCTCGCAGCACAAGGACAGGCCGCTCACCGTCCAGACGGGGCGGGGGCACTGCATCCTGTGGGACGACGACTGGAAGGTCAAGGGCCAGTGGGACGACGGTAACGGGGAGTTCGTCCTCGCCAACGTCGAGCACAGCCCACAGGATTACCGCATGACGGTCAGCATGACCGGCGACATCTCCCTTTCCCCGGTCTGATCCCCATCCCGCGGGCGGAACGGCCGGCCGACCACCTGCCGTTCCGCCCGCGCCGGCAACACCGCGCACGCACCGGCCGCGAAAGGGAGACGCACCGTGTCCATGTCGGACTGGAAAATCAGTAACTCCAGCGAGAACAACACGGGAAACTGGGTGTACTACGTGTGCACCGTCCTCGTGCAATTCGCCAACATCCATTTCAGTCGGCACGTCGACAATCCCGCCAATGATCACATGGCGACCAACGACAATCAGTATTATTACTATGGCGTCACCGGCACCTTCAACACCGCCGCCCAGCACGCCCCGCAGGCCGTCCGCGACGCCCTCGTCCAGGCGTGGAACAACTACTTCTCGGTCCGCTGATCGCTCGCCGACGGCCGATGCTGCTGTCCACCGGGAATCCGGCGGGCAGCGGCATCACCGCGTCGGGGCGCCGCGCCGGCCTCAGACCGCCGCGCCGGCGGGCGCACCGTCCGCCGCGCCGGATGCGGCGGTCGGGCGGACGCGGTCGGGCGGCCCTCCCGGCCTACTTCGCCGCCCGCGGCACGACCGTCTCCAGGATCTCCCGTCCAGCACAGTGCCGACGGTCCCGCCGCGGCCCTCCGGCCCGTCCCCGGGAGCACCGCCGCGGCCACCGCACCGCTTCACCCAGGGCGGAACGCCGCTCCCTTCCCCCGGCGCCCCGGATCCCTAGGCTGAACGGGTGAGCACTCATGCGCGGAACGAAGCCCACGTCATCCCCCTGCATCCGCGGCCCTCGCCGCCCGGTTCCGGCGGGGCGGCCCCCGCCCGGCAGCGGCCGGCGGGAGCCCCACAGCCACCCGCGTCGCCGGACCCCCTGTGGCGAGACCTCGTCGGCCATGCGCTGCGGCGCGAACGGCTGGCCCAGAACCGCACGTTGAAGGAGGTCGCGGAGACGGCACGGATTTCCATGCCGTACCTGTCGGAGCTGGAGCGCGGCCGCAAGGAAGCCTCCTCCGAGGTGCTCGCGGCCGCCGCCCGGGCCCTCGGGCTCGACCTCGCCGGCCTGCTCTCGCTCACCCAGGACGAGCTGGCCCGGTATGTCCGCAGCCGGGTGGGCCGGGGCCGCACCTCGCCCACGGCGCGGCACAACGGCCTCGACCTCGCCGCCTGACGGGCCGGCGGCCGGTACGGCGGGGCGCAGCGCACCACCGCCGTACCGGTCGGCTCGTCGGCCTCCCTCGCGAGGTCAGGCGAGCGCGAGCCGGCGGCTCAGCACCTCGTCGGCGAGCCCGTAGGCGACGGCCTCCTCGGCGGTGAGCACCTTGTCCCGGTCCATGTCCGCGCGGAGCGTCGCCACGTCGTGATGCGTGTGCCGGGACAGCACCTCCTCCGCCTGCGCGCGGATACGGGCCATCTCCTTGGCCACGAGGCCGAGGTCGGAGACCGTCCCCTGCCTGCCGCCACTGGCCGGCTGGCCGAGCAGCACCCGCGCGTGCCGCAGCACGAACCGCCGCCCGGGATCCCCGCCGGCCAGCAGCACCGCCGCCGTCGACGCCGCCTGTCCGACGCAACAGGTGGAGATCGGCGCCCGCACGTACGTCATCGTGTCGTAGATCGCCATCAGTGAGGTGAACGAGCCGCCGGGCGAGTTGATGTAGAGCGAGATCTCGCTTTCCGGGCTCGCCGACTCCAGGTGCAGGAGTTGCGCGATGACCACATTGGCGACCCCGTCGTCGATCTCGGTGCCGAGGAAGATGATCCGCTCGTTCAGCAGCCGGCTGAAGACGTCGGAGGACCGCTCGCCCTGCGTGGTCCGCTCGATGACGTAGGGAACGGTGTACGAGCCCATGTCACAGCCCCATCCGTCGGCGCGACGTGGTCGGGCGGATCTCGGCGAGCGACTCCACCAGCCGGTCGACCATCCCGTACTCCCTGGCCTGCTCGGCCGTGAACCAGCGGTCCCGGTCGCTGTCCCGCACGATCGTCTCCTCGCTCTGCCCGGTGTGCTCCGCGGTGATCCGGGCGAGGGTGTCCTTGGTGAACTGGTGGTTCTCCGCCTGGATTTCGATGTCCGCGGCGGTGCCACCGATGCCCGCCGAGGGCTGGTGCATCATGATCCGCGCGTTCGGCAGCGCGAACCGTTTGCCGGGCGCCCCCACGGTGAGCAAGAACTGGCCCATGCTGGCGGCGAACCCCATCGCCAGCGTCGCGACGTCGTTCGGGATGAGCCGCATGGTGTCGTAGATGGCGAGGCCCGCGGTGACCGACCCGCCGGGGCTGTTGACGTACAGGCAGATGTCGGTGTGCGGGTCGTCCGCCGACAGCAGCAGGAGCTGCGCGCACACCCGGTTGGCCGACACATCGTCGACCTGGGTGCCGAGGAGGACGATCCGCTGGGCGAGCAGCTGGGTCGCAAGGTGGTCGTCGAAGCGGCTGGGCGGTGTGTCGCCGTCCTCCGCGCGGGGCGGGAGGGTGGTGAGTGGGGTCATCTGGTCTCCTCGTCGAGGCAGGAACGCCGTCGACTCCACTCTTGGCCCCGGAAGCTCCCCGGATACCGTTTCTCTGCCCGCCGCAGATTCGCCACGGGCAGAGGCGACGACCCCCTCCCTACCTGACGCCCGCGCTCCTCCTGCTCAACGGCGTACCACTTCCCACCTGCGGCGAGGGGTTGGGGGCCACGGGACGGTTCCGGCGGGCGCGACCGGCCCCGTGGCACCGTGCCCGTCACTCCCCCACGTACGCCGCCAGATGTTCACCGGTGACGGTGGAACGTGCGGCTATCAGGTCGGCCGGCGTCCCCTCGAACACCACCCGGCCACCGTCGTGCCCCGCCCCGGGCCCCAGGTCGACGATCCAGTCCGCATACGCCATGACCGCCTGGTGGTGCTCGATGACGATCACGGACTTGCCGGAGTCGACCAACCGGTCGAGCAGCCCGAGGAGTTGCTCAACATCCGCCAGGTGCAGGCCGGTCGTCGGCTCGTCCAGGACGTAGACGCCGCCCTTGTCCGCCATGTGCGTGGCCAGCTTGAGGCGCTGGCGCTCGCCGCCGGAGAGCGTGGTGAGCGGCTGGCCGAGGGTGAGGTAGCCGAGGCCGACGTCGGCCAGCCGCTCAAGGATCTTGTGCGCGGCGGGAGTTCGCGCCTCCCCTTCGGCGAAGAACGCCAGGGCTTCGGCGACCGGCATGGCCAGCACCTCGGCGATGTCCCGTCCACCGAGGTGGTACTCCAGGACCGCGGCGTCGAAGCGACGGCCCTCGCAGTCCTCGCAGGTGCTGGCGACCCCGGCCATCATCGCCAGGTCGGTGTAGATCACCCCGGCGCCGTTGCACGTCGGGCACGCGCCCTCGGAGTTGGCGCTGAAGAGCGCCGGTTTGACCCCGTTGGCCTTGGCGAACGCCTTACGGATCGGGTCGAGCAGACCCGTGTACGTCGCCGGGTTGCTCCGCCGCGACCCACGGATCGGGCTCTGGTCGACGGAGACGACGCCCAGCTCCTCGGGGATCGAGCCGTGCACCAGTGAACTCTTGCCGGAGCCCGCAACGCCGGTGATCACGGTGAGCACCCCGAGCGGAAGGTCGACGTCCACGTCCCGGAGGTTGTTGGCCTGCGCGCCGCGGATCTCCAGCACACCGTCCGGTTCGCGCACCGCCCCCTTGAGCGCGGCGCGGTCATCGAGGTGGCGCCCCGTGACCGTGCCGCTGCCGCGCAGCCCGTCGACCGGCCCCTCGAAACAGACCGTGCCGCCGCCCGTACCGGCACCGGGCCCCAGGTCGACGACGTGATCGGCGATCTCGATGACCTCCGGCTTGTGCTCGACGACCAGCACCGTGTTGCCCTTGTCGCGCAGCCGCAGCAGCAGCTCGTTCATCCTTTGGATGTCGTGCGGATGCAGCCCCGCGGTCGGCTCGTCGAAGACGTAGGTGACATCGGTGAGCGACGACCCGAGGTGGCGGATCATCTTGACGCGCTGCGCCTCACCGCCCGACAGCGTGCCCGCGGGCCGGTCCAGGGACAGATACCCGAGCCCGATCTCGACGAAGGAATCGAGGGTCTGCCGGAGCGCGGTGAGCAGCGGGGACACGGAGGGTTCCTGCACGTTCCGGACCCAGTCCGCCAGGTCCCGGATCTCCATCCGGCAGGCGTCCGCGATCGAGACCTCCCCGATTGTCGCGGACCGGGCGTGCGCGGCGAGCCGGGTGCCGTCGCACTCGGGGCACGGCGTGAAGGTGACCGCCCGCTCCACGAACGCCCTCACATGCGACTGCATCGCCTCCTTGTCCTTCGCCAGCATCGACTTCCGGATGCGCGGGACCAGACCCTCGTAGGTCATGTTGATCCCCGCGATCTTCATCCGGGTCGGCTCGCGGTGCAGCAGATCGTGCAGTTCCCTCTCGGTGAACTCCCGGATCGGCTTGTCCGGGTCGAAGAAGCCCGACTCCGCGTACAGGCGCGAGTTCCAGCCGCCGCCCGTGTAGCCGGGGATGGTGAACGCCCCCTCGTTGACCGACTTGGTGTCGTCGTAGAGCTGCGCCGGATCGAGGTCGGAGACCGTGCCGCGCCCCTCGCAGCCCGGACACATCCCGCCCACCTTGTGGAAGGTGACCTTCTCCTTCTTGCCGTTCCCCACCGTGATCGCGCCCGCCGCCGACACCGACGGCACATTGAACGCGAACGCCCCGGGCGGCCCGGCGTACGGCTTCCCCAACCGGCTGAAGAGGATCCGCAGCATCGCGTTGGCGTCGGTGACGGTGCCGACCGTGGACCGCGGATCGGCGCCCATCCGCTGCTGGTCGACGCTGATCACGGTGGTCAGCCCGTCCAGCACATCGACCTCGGGCCGCGCCGGACTCGGCATGAAGCCCTGAAGGAACGCGCTGTACGTCTCGTTGATCAGCCGCTGCGACTCCGCCGCGATCGTGTCGAACACCAGCGAACTCTTCCCCGACCCGGACACCCCGGTGAACACCGTGAGCCGCCGCTTGGGAATCTCGATGTCGACGCCCTGGAGATTGTTCACGCGCGCACCGTGCACCCGGATCATCTCGTGGCTGTCGGCGATGTGCGGGGCGCGCGCCTGCCCATCGGCCCTGGCGTCCGTGCTGGTACTCATGCTGCTGTTCTCCGTCTGTGAGGTGGGCGAGGTGTCCGGGAGGGGCGGGGTGTCCGGGAGGGGCGGGGGGACGGGCGGGGCGGGGGGACGGGCGGGCCGGGCCCTCCTCGGTACGGGTACGGGTACGGGTGCGAGGGCGGGTACGGGCGAATCCGGTACGGACGCGAGCGCTCCGGGGCTACGACCGCGCCTGGGTGAAGCGCAGCATGTTCCCGGCCGGGTCCCGGAAGGCGCAGTCCCGGACGCCGTACGGCTGGTCGACCGGCTCCTGGAGCACCTCGCCGCCCGCGGCACGGATCCGCTCGAAGGTGGCGTCGCAGTCGTCGGTCGCGAAGATGACCCCGCGCAGCAGCCCCTTGGCCAGCAGCTCCGCCATGGCCTGCCGGTCGGCGGGCGACGCGTTCGGATCGGCGAGCGGCGGTTCGAGGACGATGTTCACCCCCGGCTGCGACGGCGACCCGACGGTCACCCACCGCATCCCCTCGAACCCGACATCGTTCCGCACCTCCAGCCCCAGCACATCCCGGTAGAAGGCGAGCGCCCGGTCGTGATCGTCCACGGCGATGAAGCACTGCGAAAGCGTGATGTCCATGCGCCCGACGCTACGGTCCGGCGCCCGGATCCGCTTCTCCATTCGTGACGGGTTCCTTCGGGGCCGCGGGGGCCGGATTACGGGGAGCGGGGGCGGGGGTTCCGGGTTCCGGGGCCTTCGGGGCGGGCAGCGGGCCCGGCAGCAGCGGCTCCGGCATCGGCATCGGCATCGGCGGATCCGGTCCGGGCGGCGGCAGCGGCTCCCGCACCGGCGGCCGCGGCCTTTCCGGCATCCCTCCTGACCGACCGCACCGGCCGGGTCGGCCGCGTAAATATCTTCGCGATGCACGGCGGTACCGCGGCCCCCGCCTCATGGCTACGGGCCCGGTAGGCGCTCGGGCTCTCCCCCACCAGCTCCGTGAAGCGCGAGCTGAACGACCCGAGCGACGTGCACCCGACCGCGAAACAGACCTCCGTCACCGACAGATCCCCCCGCCGCAACAGCGCCTTCGCCCGCTCGATCCGCCGGGTCATGACATACCCGTACGGCGTCTCCCCGAAGGCGGCCCGGAAACTCCGCGAGAAATGCCCCGCCGACATCAACGCCACCCGCGCCAGGGCCGGTACGTCCAGCGGCTCGGCGTACTCCCGGTCCACCAGATCCCGCACCCGCCGCAGCCGCACGAGCTCATCCAACGTCATGGATCCAGAGTGGCACGGGGCACTGACAACCGACCGGGACCGGAACGGCACAGGCCGGGGCGCACTCACTCCACACACGGAGGCGCGACGGGCAACTGCTCGCCATGGAGCCAGGTGAAGGTGCGGTTGGGTTCGAGGCGGGCGTCCCCCCAGTGAATGGCGTGGATGCCATCCTCCGCATTCGCCGTGAAGAACAGACACACCAACCTCGTGGCGGCCCCCAGCTCCTCAAAGGTCTCGTGCAGTTCCTCGTACTTCTCAGGCTTCTGCTCCTCGCCGAGGGGGAACAGCTCGCCATCCGGCTGCGGCCCGTGGGCCAGCAGCAGGCGTCGGCGCGTCGGGGAGGCGTCGGCGGCCAGCCGGGCACGGGCGAGCGGGCGGGAGCGGTTGGCGTACTTGTAGGGGAAGAGCAGGCACTCGTTGACCACGGCGTACTCGTAACCCCGTACATCGCGCACGGCCTCGCCAACTTCCAGCGCCGCATCCGTCAGGTTCTCGCGCACAGCCTCAGCCAGGGTGCTGCCGTAAGGGCTGCGCTTTTTCACCCTCGCCTTGAGGTGAGCCGCATGCGCCCGCGCATGGGCCCTGGCCAACGCCTCCGGAACCACCGCCGCGAGCCGCCCCGCATGGCGCCCGAACCTTTCCACCGCCCACTTCGACGGCGCACCCCGACCGCCACCCACCCCAGACATGCAGAGCCCCCTCCCCTGTCGCCCACCTCCGACCTGTGTGACAGGCCCACCGACCACCGACAAGAGAGCGATCCAGCCACGCACCCGGCAGGGGCGGCCCCGCACCCGGCACGCCCGGCGCCCCCGCCCCGGGCTGCACACGGCACCGAATCCTTTGCCCGGCCCCACCGGCCGGGGAGGATGCCCCCTGTGATCGATTGGTTGAGCCAGACCCCACTGGACCCGAACGGTTCGCGTCTCGGACGCGCCGAGGACCACCCCTCGTTCGCCGATCGTGCCTACGTCAGCCGCCGCAACGCGATCGTGGCCGCGGCCAAGAGCCACCGCGTCGGCGCCCCCTCACCCCCGATCGCGTACGACGACGCCGAGCAGGCCGCCTGGCGCACCGTGCACGCCGCCCTCACCGAGGCACAACAAGGACGCGTGTGCCAGGCGGTGCTCCAGGCACGCGAGACGGCACCGATCCCCGCCGACCGCATCCCGCAGCACGAAGAGGTCTCGGACCGCCTGGAACCACTGACGGGCTTCCGCTTCACCCTCGCCGGCGGAACCGTCCCGAACAAACGATTCCTGGGCACCATGGCGGACGGCTACTTCCACGCCGTCCAGTACGTCCGCCACCCCGCGATGCCGCTCTACACACCGGAACCCGACATCCTCCACGACGTCTTCGGCCACGGCATCCGCCTCTCCGCCCCCTGGTTCGCCGACCTCTACCGCACCGTCGGCCGCGCCGCCGCCCGAGTGCGATCAGCCGGCGCCCTGGACCTGATCAGCCGCGTCTACTGGTTCACCCTCGAATACGGCCTCGCCTGGGAACACGGCCGCCCGAAGGCGTACGGCGCCGCCCTCCTCTCCTCCTACGGCGAACTGGCCCGCTTCCCCCAAGCCGACATCCGCCCCTTCCACCTCCCGGACCTCGTCCGCCTCCCGTACCAGGTGGCGGGCTACCAACAGGTGCTGTTCGCAGTCGACTCCCTGCCTCACCTGTCCGAGGTCCTGCACGATTTCCTTGACGACTTCGACGAGGAGACCCGGGACCGGCATGGCTTGCCACCCCTGGTGGAACGGGGATTCATGGCACGGCCGGAAGCCTCCGCGTCGACGGGCTGACGGGCTCCGTCCACGCCTCGTCCACACGGGCCGCGTCAGCGCTCACAGCACAGAGCGCGCCCAACAGCCGAGGAGGGGCCCGGACTTCTCCGGAACCCCTCCCGCACCACGGGGAACAGGAATCCATGACCGAACCATGCGGCCGAACCGCACGGTCCGCCCCGGAAGTTCTCGCACCGTAGGGCTGCCTCCCAGACCTTGCCGTCGAGACACACAACGAAGAAGGTCCCCTCCTCATACGAGGAGGGGACCTTCTTCTTCAGAGCGCCCGGCAGGCCTTGCACCTGCATCTCCCACCGGTTGGTGGGCATCTTTCCTTGGACCACAGACGCACGCTCCACCCGCCGTTCCCGGGGGCGAAGTTGCACCATGATCATATCGGATCCGCGGGCCGTGAACGTCACCCGGCACCAACCGACGCCCCGTCCGTGAACGTCACCCGAAACCACCCCGGGCGCACCTGCCCCAACCACCCGCGAGATCGCCATCTGACAGCGAGCGGGAACGACGAAAGCCCCCGACCGGGATCTCCCCGGTCAGGGGCCTTCTCGCTCTGCTGAACCGCGGAGGCTGTGGGATTTGAACCCACGGTGAGGGATCACCTCACGACAGTTTTCAAGAGCGCTGCGCTCCCCACGACGAAACGAGCTCTTACCAGGCGCGGAGCGCCGACAAGGTCCGCCGGCATGTCGTTCTTGGCCAGAGGTTGGCCGCAAGCCCCTCGCCCTGGGTGGGCTATCTGCTGCCGCGATGTGGCGAGTCCGCGCCGCTCGCCGACCCTTGAGACGTTGCCTCGATACACAGCAACTTTCGGCCAGCACGGAGAGTTTCATTACTGCTCGGTATATAACTAGGCCGCATGATCGCCCGGAAGACGGCGCGATGTCGGTCGCGCCGCTCCTCCAAGGTTCCGGTGATCTTGCCTGTCGCCTGCCAGTCGAGGTCGATAGTCGCTCCCGCGGACGGCAGCGATGACTGAGCCTCCCGGGTCCGATGACTTCCCAGCCCATTCGACAGCTGTCTGCACTTTTAGGTCCCTAGAGTCCATACGGTTAAATCTCCGAGAACGCCAGGAAGTTCAACACGGGGTACGCCCCGCAGGAAGAGGATCCGTTTGGGTCGGATAATCTTTGGCGTGCGCGTGATGCGCGTCTGAGAACGTTGCCCCCGCAGCTCTCACATTAGTGAAAGTAACGTAACTCAATTCTGCCTTGGATAGGTTCGCCCTAGTTAGGCAAGCTCCGGTCATGTCGGACCCTGATAGATCTGCACTCACGAATTTAGCATCCAGCAGGATGCTGTCCTTCCATACCCCACTCCCCTTGAGTCCCGACAAGTCTGCTTTAATCATGCTGGCGGAAGAGAAAATCGGGGCGATCTCCGACATGGGGAAAGGTCCCGGTGCGGCTTTGATGAGACGAACCCCAAACAGGTTGGCGTTAGAAAAATCTGCCCCCCCGATGAGCGAGCCACTCAGATCCGCCGTTGATAGCTCGGCTCCCCGAAAGCTTGCCCCTTGGAGGGTGGACTTCCTTAAATCTGCGTCAAGCATTTCCGCCTTATCGAGGCGAGCTTTCACTAGATTTGCTTCACGAAGATTGGCTCTGGCAAGGTGGGAGTAACGCAGGTCCGAGCCAGTAAACAGGAACCCCTTAAGGTCTCGATCGCTTAGATCGGCGCCCCGAAGGTCACTGGAACGAAGGTCAACCACTGCACTCTTATCTCGGGCTGCGTCCCGGGAAGTAAGGACTTCAATGGCCGCCTGAATATCCGCTTCCAATCGAAGGTGGTGGCCTGACTTCTTTTCGTCACTCACCGGAATGGACAGGTCGTCCGGAATCTTGGTCTTCTCTTGGTCGATCGGCGCCCTCGTGCGAACGAACGAAGAGAGTAGATTCACGATGGCTGGCTGGTCGCGTGTGGAGTCTTGCATTATTCGCTGCAGTGCGTACACGCCACCCAGGCGTAATGTTTCGGTTTTAGAGCCAAGATTCGTCACGGCAGAGTTGTAGCGGTCGGTAATCTGACCTTCTTCCGAGAGGCGTAGATCTGCATTCGCTTGATTTACCGTTTGCCAGGTAAATACGAGTGCAATCACTGCCGCAAGGCCGGGTAAAAGATTAATGGAGATTACCGCCCAGTCCCTGCCCTGGGCGTTATCGGGCGGCAAGCGGCGCCCTCCCCGGCCCATCCTCCGCCGCATCCTTAGAGTGCCTCGCGTCGCCACGGAGGCAGTGCGAACGGAGCGTTGGCGCCTGTCTCTGCGAGATCCATCCCCACCAACATGCCTTCTTGAGCTGGGAGTTGAAGCACACATTTGGCGGAGCATACAGCCCGAATCGCGCTGCGGGGGCCGTAAGCGATCACTACAAGCGCAGCCCGATGATTGGGTCTGCTGGCGGCTGCCACCACTCACCCAGCCCGCCACGCACGCCACCTGCAGACGCGCAGCTGGCAGCGGCGCCCTCTCCATCCCGGTGTCGGCCGATCCCCGCCGGAGGCACTGTTCTGACCTCGACTGCTCGCCGTGCAGCACCTAGTTCATGGTTCTCGGCTCACCGTCTGAGCGCGGCCCGGCCCCCAACCCGCAGCACCGCAGTCCCCCACCCTGGCCACAGGTTGGCCACACCCCCTGATCACCCCCCAGATACGGGCGATCAAAACTGAGACACCCCCAACGCAAAAGGGGCACCCGATCCACTCGGGTGCCCCTTCCGACCAGCGACTTCGCTGACCTCTGCGGAGGCTGTGGGATTTGAACCCACGGTGAGGGATCACCTCACGACAGTTTTCAAGAGAAGGCGGCCGCGCGCATCAATCTGGCCGTTGACCTGCCAGAACTGCTGACCGTCCATGGCTGAACACCGCCGCTGGTCCACAGGTGGTCCACAGGGGCGTGAGCGTGTCTCGCAAGCCTGGGACACCCCGATCCACCCCACGGTCGTCCACTGTCCTTGATGTCAGACGGCCCCTCGTTGCTGTCTACGGGCGAGCGGGTTGCTGAGGTTGTTCGGCCCGGCCACCTGGCCTTCAAAGGGCGAAGGCAGTTGCTTACGGCCACGCCGGTTGCGGTACTTCGCTGCTGTACTGCGTTTTGGGGTGTGTCAGATGGTCAGGCGCGGCGCCATGCTTCGAAGCATCGCTCGCGGTCCTGCGACGTTTCGAACTGTCGCCGTCCGGCCAGCGCAACGCGCCATGTGCTCACTGAGTCGATGAGCCTGCTACGGCAGTGCGCTCAGGCTGCGTCAGTTCCTCCAGGAAGCTCAGCGCGCGGGAGGCAATGCCGCCTCCGTTGCCACCATGGAGGTAGTCGAAGAAGAGGCCGCCCACGTTGGCAGGATGGATGGTCATGGCTCCCGCCCCCGCATCGCAGATGCGCTTCCAAAACTGTTTGTTCACCAACGTCGGGCCTAGGGCGTGAAAACTGTTGCCCATGCGACCGCGAAGTCTGAGATCATGCCTGCATGGCCATGGAGATGCGCGTCGAACTTCAGAATTATCGCGGAAAATTATTCATTAATGAAAGCGAATTCCTCGACATTATCGCCGCAGGAAGCAAGCCTGGGCTTGAGGTCTCACTGAAACCCACCGGCGAGCAGATTCCAGTCGGGACGAGATTTAGCGACCTGATTGCGGCGATAGGCCCCGCATTCGAATTTCAAGCCGCTGAATTCGTGGACGTTCGAGGTCTCGACGCCTGGCGCCCCCTGCATGCCGACGCCATCTGCCTCTTCTTTGGGCTGCGCAAAAGCGGCGGGAACCCATGCCTCACCCAATACGAGAACTATCCAACATCGGTTGACTTTATCGTCGTCGTGCACCCCTCGGTCGGCGAAGGCGAGATGAGGCGACGCACGGAAATTATTTGCTTGAAGTATGGCATAAGGGTAGTCGATTTTTCCGAACATGAAGACTCGTACTCGCATCACTGGAATATCTTGGGTGTATGGATAGAGGAGGGCACGCTGCGGGAAGTGATGGATGCCGCAGACGAGTTGGGCCTAGCGGCACGCACCCCCTCCTGGCCGGCATCGTTCACTCCGGCGGAAATTCTGCACGCCGTTAGGCATGACTTGATCGAGATTCTGACGGGCGAGCTTCGAGAGGGGGATTGTTTTGATGCCAAAGAATCTCTAGACCTTAGCGAGAATTCAGCAAAAGTGGAGTTCGCGAAAGATGTGGCCCAGTTTGCAAATTCGGCCGACGGCGGGATCCTTCTCATTGGCGTCAAAACGAGAAAGCTAGAAGGAGGGGTGGAAGTCTTCGCTAAGCTGGCACCACTCGATAAGAATCCTCGCCTCTCGACCTCTCCGGCGAAGCTTGCACAGGCCGCACGCGATGTTGCCGATCGTTCGATTTACCCGGCAGTGTCGGGGCTATCGATCGATTTGATTCGATTGCGCGACGGTGAATTGATATCTGTCTACATCCCTCCTCAGGCTTCCCAGCTCAAGCCGTTTATTGTGCATGGCGAGACTGTTTCCGGAAAGCACTTTGGGGAGTTTTTCAGCATCCCTATGCGTAGAGGCGATTCAAACCTTCCTGTATCACCGAAGGAGCTTCATCGGCTGCTTTCTGGGCGACTTTGGGGTTCCTGATTCCGCATCGCGTGCGAGGTCGATGTAGCGGCTTTGGGGCGAGTGATCATGGCCCCATACTCTGAACCGCGAATCGGGCAGGCTTGTAGACCTGCCCGTTAGTGCCCGATGTGGTGCCGTGATTTTTCTCTGACGTCAGGCAGCTGATTGCTGTGCGCGCGGCCCGGCCGCCGGCTGGGCTGGAGCGGGGCGGATACAGGAGCGCGGGCCCGTGCGGTGGCCGGGCCGTACGCGGTGAGCGGAGTGAGCTGCCTTGAACTCGTAGAAAAAATTGTTACTCAGCAACTGATTGCCTGTGTGCCTGGTCTCCAAGCGCGGATGGCGAGTACACGGCCTACGAGCCATCCGCCGACGACCGCGCCGGCGGCAGCAACAGATCCCGCTCCGGATGCTTCTCGCCGGAGGTGCTGCCCTGCACCCCCAGATCCGTGCGCGCCGCATCATGGAAGGTATTGATCGCCCGGAACACGGCGCGATGCCGGTCCCGCCACTCCTCCAGGGTGCCGGTGATCTTGCCCGTCGCCTGCCAGTCGATCTCCAGGGCGATGGCGTTCAGGTCATGGGCTGCCTCCATGACATCGTCGGCGCCCAGGAGCATGATGCGCTCGAAGGACCGGCCACGCAGACGCGACGCTTCCGCGTGCTCGGCGAGCAGCTCCTGCTGGGGCTTCTCCGCCGGGCGGATGCCTTCTCTGTCCTCGTAGATCTGGACGGCCAGGAAGATGACGGCCCGCATGCGGTCCACGTAGCCCTCGTATGCGGACAGCTTCCGGTCGTCCCAGCGGGTCAGCAGCTCGTACCGTGTGCGGTTCCGTTCCGCGAGGTAGTTGCCCACGTACGACGTGAGTGCGCCGAGCAATACCGCGCCGATCGTGACCAGTTGTTCGCCGGCAGCCATGCGCTCCCCCGAGCCGAGACTCATGTTGATGACTTGGCGGTCATCTTAAGGTCCGGGCTTCGCCGCCTTCCGTCCGTGGCCGAATCGAGGCGACATCATGGCGCCCCCGAACGCGCGGAAGCCCGGCTCGCGTACAGCCTCGTACGCGAGCCGGGCTTTCCCGGGTTGAGCTGGCGGTTTGGAGCGCTGGCCGCACGATCCGCCGGTCCTCACCGACGGATCAGGGCGCCAGGCCCGGCAGCCGCTCAGCCGAAGGCGTCAGCCGGGAGCGTCGGCCCCTCTCCCTCCTCGCCGCCGGCCTCGCCTTCTCCGGCCGGCGTCGGCCAACCCAGGCGCTGCCCTCGGCTGTCGGCGATCCGGAGGACGTTCGTCAGGGCTTCGACCAGGCAGCCCGCCAGGTAGTGAAGCTCTTCCCGTGACGCCTGTTCCACGCTGAGCACCTCATGGGCGTGCTCGACGGCCCCGGCGGCCATGCCGAGCTGCACGGCTTCCGTGTCGTCCGCCAGGCGCCACATGAAGCTGGCGTCATCGTCCGCGCTCAGGTGACACGGCTGGCCGTTCTCCCCCGTCCAGGGGAGCAGGCGAGGCATCGGCGTCCGGGTCATGCGCGCACCCCCTTGCCGGAGGAGTGCGGGAGGCCGACCACTGCGGAGCGTGCCGCCCTGTGGCCGTTCTCCGTCTGTCGCTGCTCGTGGGCGAGGACGTATGGGCGGACGAGGTCGATGTCACGGAGGTGCCCGGCCTCGTGGCGGGGCGGCGGGCAGACGAGGAGCGTGCGCCGTTTCTGGGCGGTGCAAGAGGTCGGTCGACTCCCCTGCGCCTGTCGGTGGCGCCCCCGGGCCGGCAGCAGTCGGCGCAGGGGCGGGACGAGGTAGCGGGCGATGCGGTGTGCCATGACGACCTGCTTTCTCAGGTTGGAAATGCCCCCGGACCGATCGCGGGAGGGGCAGTTGTTTCCGGCGTACGGAGCGCCTCACGGCGGGGCCCGTGGCGAGGAAGAACGGGCTCACCAGGCCCTTTCACGCACGCAGGCGCACGGATTCACCAGGCGCGATGACCTAACGTAAATCTAGTTAACTAGCTTAGGTGGAGAATGGAAGGTTCGCCACACCTTCGGGCGCGCACTCACGCCGACGAGGGAAAGTCCGGCATCGCCTTGTTGCTTGAAGGGCGGCTCTATACCCTCCAGCTGACGCCTCGTCAGATTTAGGTGTCCGGCACCTTCGGGAGGGCTTCATGACCAGCGAGACAAGCGGCACGACCGAGATTCCGAAGATCATCAGCGTCGACGACCACGTCATCGAGCCCGCGCACCTCTTCGAGACCTGGCTGCCGGCGAAGTACCGGGACCGCGGACCGAAGCCGCTCACCGCGGGCATCGGCGGCCTGGAGCGCGTCGCGAGCAAGTACCGGTTCACCACAGACCCCAACGGCCAGCTGACCGACTGGTGGGAGTACGAGGGGAACCTCTTCCCGTACAAGCGGATCATCGCCGCCGTCGGCTTCTCCCGCGACGAGATGACGCTGGACGGCATCACCCGGGAGCAGATGCGCAAGGGCTGCTGGGATCCGAAGGCGCGGCTGGCGGACATGGACCTCAACCACGTCGAGGCGTCGCTCTGCTTCCCGACCTTCCCGCGCTTCTGCGGCCAGACCTTCGCCGAGGCCGACGACCTCGAAGTGGGGCTCGCGTGCGTCCGGGCGTACAACGACTGGATGGTGGAGGAGTGGTGCGGGGACAGCGGCGGGCGGCTCGTCCCGCTCTGCCTCATCCCCCTGTGGGACGTGGACCTGGCCGTCGCCGAGATCCGCCGGAACGCCGCCCGCGGCGTACGAGCCGTGACGTTCAGCGAGATCCCGACCTACCTGGGGCTGCCGTCGATCCACACCGGCTACTGGGACCCGTTCTTCGCCGCCTGCGAGGAGACCGGAACCGCCGTCTGCATGCACATCGGCTCGTCGTCGCAGATGCCCGCCGCGTCCCCGGACGCGCCACCGGCGGTGGAGGCGTCGCTCAGTTTCAACAACGCCATGGCGTCGATGATGGACTTCCTCTTCAGCGGTGTCCTGGTCCGCTTTCCGAAGCTCAAACTCGCGTACGCCGAAGGCCAGATGGGCTGGGTTCCGTACGCCCTGGAGCGCGCCGACGACGTCTGGGAGGAGCACCGCGCCTGGGGCGGCGTCCGCGACCTCATCCCGCACCCGCCGTCCACGTACTACTACCGGCAGATATTCTGCTGCTTCTTCCGCGACAAGCACGGCGTCGCGTCGATCGAGACCGTGGGCGTGGACAACGCGACCTTCGAGACGGATTACCCGCACGTCGACTCCACCTGGCCGCACACCAAGCGAGTCGCCGAGGAGCACGTGGGCGACCTCCCACCGGACATCGTCTACAAGCTGCTCCGAGGCAACGCGATCCGGATGCTGGATCTCGACTTCGACAAGTAGGCGGCGGAACCGCGCTGTGGCCGCACCGGGTTCGGTACGGCCACAGCAGGCGGGAGCGTTCGTCAGCGACGGGCGGAAGCCTCTGGCATGGGCGTCGTGTACACCGCAGCGATGCGGTCGCCGCGCATCAGCATGTGGGCGACCTCCACCGCGCGCCCTTCGGCGTCCCGGGCAACCCGCTGAATCTCCAGGACAGAGGTGCCGGGGCCGACCCCGAGTTCGGCGGCCTCGTCCGCCGTGGGCGGCCTGGCTGTGAGCCGCTCCTCCACGTGGTCCAGCTCGACGCTGACGGCCGCGAGCCAGTGCTGGCAGACGTCGCCCCACGGTGCCTCGCCGGCAAGAGTCAGCGCGGGCACCCACGGCGTCCCCGCGACCATGTCGTACCGCAGGTAGGACCGCACGACGCTGCACGGATACTCGTCCTGCGGACGCTGACCGAGGTGAACGAACTCCAGGAGCCGCGTCCCCGCCTCCACGCCCATCAGGTGCGCGATCTCCGGCGACGCCGTCACCTCCCCGCTGGTGACGGAGACCTTGAGATCCGCATCGAGCCCGGGACGTCCATGACCACGCCCACGGGCACGCTCCCGCAGTGCGGGCTGCGACGGCCGATCGTTGGCGTACTCGATCAGCGGCACGTCCGTACGCACGAAGGTCCCGCGCCCGTGGTACTTCACGATCAGCCCCTCGCCCACGAGAAGCCCGAGCGCGTGGCGCACGGTCGGCGTCCCCGCCTTGTACGTGCGGACGAGCATGCTCTCCGAGGGCAGGCGGCCTTCGACACCGAATTCGCCGCTCCGGACCCGTCGGCGCAGATCCGCCGCGATCTCCTCGTATCGCTTAGTCATCCGTGCTCACCGCCATCCCCTCCGCCATGCCTTCCTCACTCGACCGCAAGGGCTGGCCCCCTCTCCGTCCGTTCCGACACTCGTTCACCGCGACCGCCGTTCTCCCGGCTCGGCGGGCGGCGGCGCCCGCCAGATGACGGCCCACGCGATGAGTCCGTCCTCGCCGCTGCCGATCCCGAAGCGGTCGGCGCGCTCCAGGGCCGCGAGCAGCGCGCGCCAGCTCGCCTCGGACGGGGCTTCCGGCACGCTGACCTCGATGCGGATGCGGCCGTTGCGACGGTTCATCCACGGTTCGTACGCAGCCGCCCTGAGCCGCGCCGCGATGTCCTGCGCTCGGGAAGCAGGTGCAGGCACGACCCCTCCGTCGTAGCGTGATACTCAGAGTGAAGTTAGTGAACTAGCTTAAGGCTAGTGGACTAGATTTGCTATATGCCTGAGCAGCCGCCTTACCTCGTCGTCGCCGACCGCCTCCGGCAGCGCATCACCACCGGCGAGTGGTCGCCCGGGGACCGGCTGCCGTCCCGCTCCGAGATCGGCGCCGACTACCAGGTCGGCGAGAACGTCGTACGCCGCGCGCAGGAACTGCTGATCGCACAGGGCCTGCTCGAAGGCCGCGCCGGATCAGGCACGTACGTCGCGGAGCCGCGTGAACGCCTCCGCATGGTCCGGTCGTGGTGCCGCGATCAGCGCGGCGGCTCGCCCTTCCGCGCCGACATGGCGGGCGTCGGGAAGCGCGGCACCTGGGAGCACCGCACCGAGGCGAAGGTTCCGGCGCCCGCGGGCATCGCCGCCCGGCTCGGCATCGGCGAAGGTGATCCGTGCGTGCGTACGGAGTACGAGTTCCTGGCAGACGGGAAGCCGGTGCAGCTCTCGACGAGTTGGGAGCCGTACAGCATCACCGGCGGCACCATCGTCGTCCTGCCCGAGGGCGGGCCGCATGCCGGCCGGGGCGTCGTCGAGCGGATGGCGGAGATCGGCGTCGTGATCACGCACGTGGTCGAACAGCCGGAGCCGCGGAAGGCCACCGCCCACGAAGCCCACCTCCTCGGCATCACCAAGAACTCCCTGGTCACGCACATCCAGCGGACCTACATGGCGGAAGACGGGCGTCCGGCGGAGACCGCCGACATCGTCATCCCCGCCGCACACAGCGAGATCGTCTACGAGATCCCCATCGATCGCGTGTAAGTCCGGAACGCCATGCCCTGTCTGACGTATGGGAGTTGGGATGACCGCCGCACGCCCGCGGATCAAACGAGACCTCGCCCGTTGGTACGTCCGCTACGCGCCGGGCCCCCTCGGCAAGACCGCGATACTCGACGGCTTCCTCAACGCCGAACTGCGCGACCACCCGGTGAAGCGCCACACCCGCACCCGCTTCGGCGCCACCATCACGACGGACACCCAGGACCTCATCCAGCGCTACCTCTACCTCTTCGGCACCTGGGAGCCGAACCTCACCGGGTGGCTCGCCAGTCGACTGAAGCCCGGCGACACCTTCGTGGACGTCGGCGCCAACATCGGCTACTACAGCCTGCTCGCCTCTCACCTCGTCGGCGAAAGCGGCAAGGTGGTGGCCATCGAAGCGTCGCCGACGTTCCACAAGCTCCTGGCGGCGAACGCCGCGGCCAATCGCTGCGACAACCTGCGCGCCGTCAACGCCGCAGTTTCCGACCGCGAGGAGACCCTGACGTTCACGCTCGCCAGCTCGCACAACATGGGGGCGAACAGCATCGTGCCGTACGCGGGGAAGGCGGAGTCCACGTTCGAGGCGCGGGCCCGGCCGCTCCCGGATGTGCTGACACCGGACGAGATAGCCCGCGCCCGCATCATCAAGATCGACGTCGAGGGGGCAGAGGGCGCGGTGGTCCGTGGCCTGGAGCCCGTTCTGGACCGTCTACGCCCCGATGCCGAGCTGGCCGTCGAGGTCACCCCGCAGCGAATGGCCGAACTGGGCTTCTCGGTGGAGGAGCTTCTGGAGACCTTCACGAGCCGGGGCTTCCATGTGTACCGGGTGGCCAATGAGTACGCGGCGGGGAGTTACCCGGCGACGCTGCGCCAGGGCGCCCAGGCGCCGGTTCGTTGGCGGGGGCCGGTCGTGGAGGAGAGTGAATTGATGTTCTCGCGGGTGGATGCGGAGAGGCTGCCGTGACCCTGTCTGCCCCAAGGGCCCGTAGCTTCGTGAACCGTGGCGGGCCACCCCACCTACGACTTAACCCACCGGTTCACCAGTAGAGCGCAAGCCCAGCTGCCGTGGTCTACTCACTAGACCCGGTTGAGGGTGTACCCAAGAACCACATCGGCCAGTAGATGCTGACGACACCGAGGATCGAGGGGCCGACTCAGTCACTGCGTGGATTTCGTGGCTGACTGCTCCGGCTGGAATTCCCGTTGCTCCGCCAGTGTGAGCCCCTCCGCCAAGTCCGGCCAGTCCATCTCCTTCATCAAGAGTCGCGCGGTGGCAACGAACAGCTTGTGACGAGCCGGGTCGTCCTCCAGTCTTTCGACTACTTGGGCCAGGACGTGGGCGGTGCGCATGGCGTTGGTCTGCGCGTCCTCGGCTCTGCCGACGAACGGCAAGATGTTTGTGTTGAACTCATCCCACACGATCGGTTGGTGCACTTCGCGGTGGTGTTCGAGCCACCAGGCACGTGCTGTATCGGCGTCACCTAGCACCTTGTCCCGCATATATGCCACACGGGCCTCGTATAGGTCGTGGCGGAGCTGCTGTTCACGCATGGCGTCTTCGTACGCCTGGGCACGAGCTGCAGCCTCACTGCTCAACCGGAGGACAAGGCGGGCTTTGATCTCTATAGGCCATTCCACATCCAGCCGCCGCCAGTCCGACAGCTCCAGTGCGAGTGCACTCTCCGCTTCTTCAATCTGCATCGGCAGATACCTGCGAGTGATCTGCGAAGCCTTCTCCTCCAACATCAACCGCGCGGTTGCATGCATCTCAGCGCGTTTTTGGCGCAGTTCCGCGGGACATGGGCGACAGAGAAGTACTCCGCTGACCGAGTAAGCCACTCCCCAGAGCTTCGTCGGCCACGTAGTGGAAATACGACCACGAAGACGTCGCTGTAGACCCAGGTACGCCATCACTCGCCTGATGCCTTCTCGCGTTCGTGAGTCCTGATGATCACTCGTCGGTACACCTCACCCCAGAACGAATCCTGAAAGTCAGGATCGCGCGCGAAGAATCGCTGCAGACCGCTTCGGTAGATCCTGGGTTCGTACACCTCGGACATGAGATCAACCAGCAGTTGCACAGACAGCCCACCAGTCTCGGCCTCGACGCCCCAAGCACCAAGCTGTTCATCTGCCGCACTCTGAGATTCCTCGTCCTGGAGCAGTTGCTGCCAGGCCCGCACAAAGCGCTTCCTTCCTTCAGAACTACTTGTTGTACCCAAGAGAAGCTGCGTGCCTTCATCACTGGCAGCTAGGGAAAGGAAGGCGACCAGACCGTGCTTCTTCGCTGGCTCCTCCGTCAGCCATGTCTCGAGAGCCTTCGCCACCTCGACCGAGTTGATCTGGGCAAGCCGTCGAAACGTGTCCACCATGGGGCGCGACGCGTACTGAGCGTGCACGGCTGCCCTGGCCAGCCGTGTCATGGCGATAGATGGCTGGTGTACAGCAAGTTCCCCGCCACAGATCTGTGTGACCAGATCAACCACTGCCGACGACGGCTTTCCGAGCATCCATCGGTACAAGCGTTCTCGGACGTATTTGCCCAGGGCCGGGTCAAGTGCCGCTTTAGTGAGCGCTTCCACTGCCAGTGGCATTCGGTGCTCGGATACCTCCTTAGCGATGCCATCAATAATGCTGCTGTCGTGCAGTTCTCGCGACAATTCGAGGAGTGCGGAGACAGCGATACGCGCATCGTCGTCAGGGACGGCCCGGTGGGCTACTACGGAAACCGCCCAAGAACGCAATAGAGTTCGCTGAGTCGGAAACTCTTCCCACAAGTTTCTGAGGATGGCGGGCGCCAGATCGTGCTTGTCTCGAGCGTGGAACGCCCGATCGCCGTGTGGTGTAAGAGTGGCGGCCTTCAGCCGGTGGCTGGATGTGGCGTCCGCGAGAACGTTGAGAGGTTCACGTGTGAAGTTGAGCTTCTCAAGAAGCAAGTCAGCAGCTTGGAGCACGGACTGCTTTCTCCCTCCGTGCAGCAGCGCACCCGCCCACACAGTGGCTCGTGTGGACACAAGCTCCGGTTCTCCGGGGAGCCCTAGTTTCGCCGGGGTGAGCAGGGAGTTGATGTGAGTGCCCCACCCGCGGAACTCGTCGATGATGCTGTTGTCGTTCTCCTGCGCCTCATAGACGATGCTAGCGAGTCGTCGGGCCTCTTGAGCGGGTGGATTGGAGAGCCAAATCTCTTTGTATGCCTCATGATCGAGCCAGGTGACGCGATGTTCTGCACCGAGCTGACATAGTTCTTGGCTTACCAGAAGTTTGGCATTCGGCGACGAGTGCCCGACAGTGATGAGGCGGGTTTCTTCAGCCCACACTCCATACCATTCGTCAGGGGTTGTAAGAACCACCAGATAGCAAGCACTCTTTGTTCCGTCACTGCCGTGGTTGAGCAGTCCCTGGCCGAACCGGGGACCGGGCTGCTTCGGCATATCTGAGAGGTCAAGGATGTATCCGTTACCTGCTGTTGACGGCAGTTTCTGGGCGTCAGGCTTCGACCACTCAGGCTCGAGGTCCACAATGGACAACGGCGCAGATGTCACCGTCGTCAACAAGCGCAGGGCAGCTGTGCGTCGCCCCGTTCCTGGCGGCGCACAGAGAACGACCACCCGGCGGTCCCTGAGTAGGGATTGCGCACGGTCCCACATGTCGGTGTCCCGCGGTGGAACGAAGCGGTCATCAGCGCAGACGGCTAGGTCCGCAGGATGCACCGACTGTTGTCGTACGAAATCACCGCCGTAGAAGTGCTGGTTCTCTGCCTGGTATCCGACTCCGTGGGGAGCGACCCTCTGCACGCGACCACCCACCGTCCCGGGGATCGGTCGAGAAGGAGGAGCGGTTAGCAGAGGCAGCTCCTGGCTACCCGGGCCCCCAATGACTCCGGCCGGCGACGGCGAACCATCGGCTGTCTCGCGCTCTCCGTCATCACGCGACGGTAGCGGCACGGGGACAGGAGGAGCAGACGGCGTGGAGCCAACTGCATGCCTATCAGTCTTGTTCGTATCATCCTGCGCAGCTACGGACTGGGCTTCATGCCCGGCCTGGGGGCCATATGGCACCTTCGGCCTGTCGTCCGGCATCGGGCCCCCTAACACCGGAGGCGCAGCAATCGGTGCCTCCATACCCTCTTGCGCGGATGTGATGTCGCGTGCACGACCGTTGCGGTTCCGCCAGTCGGGCCAGGGACGGCGGGGTGTCGCAGCGTATGACGGATCCTCCTGGGCAGGGGTGGGCCCGGGTGCATTGGCGGACTGCTGGGGAGGATCGACCGGGCCTTCAGAACCTCCTGCCTGGAACGGATCTTCGGTCATCGCGGGTCTCCCATACCGTTGAAATACTGGTTCTGGCCCTGGAAACTGCCGTTACCGTGTTGCACGAAAGATGGTGCTGACACGGGTCGTGCTTCCGCTCGCTGCGTCTCGTGCGCGGAGGGGGAGGCGGCCGAACTGTGCTGCTCTGGAACCTCGAAGAATGAGCGGTCCGCAAGGCCCCAGTCGAGACCAGGAACGTGCAGCCAGGCAGGCTGGGAAAACTTCTTGGCCCTGGCAATGCTCTGTGCAAAGTCCCCGGAGACGGTGTTGCCTGTGTCGAGCCCGCTCCGAAAGACATCTTCGTGCACCCGCTGCGAGATAATCACGGCGGTGTTCGTGCGCTGAGGATTGGCCCGTGCGAGGAGGTCTCGGAGCGTCTGATCGTCGAGAAGACGGTGGGTCTCGACCATGGGAACGCCCAGTCCAGAGGACGGCAACGGTCCGACGTGGACACTCACTCGGAGTTGCAGCACCCTCTGGCTGGGATGTTGCCTCCTGTAATCGTGCAGGACATCGCTAAGAGCCTCGGGGAAACACCCCACCAAGGCCGGCAACACCTCGGGGTCCAGCCCAGCGACGTACCCGTCACCTGTGTGCTGCGGGAAAACCCGCTGTTCCCAGCGTGCGCTAAGCCCCGTGGCGGACAGGGCCTGTGCGAGCACTTGCTGAATGTCCGCGTTGATCTCCTGCATGCGTTTGCTGGTGTGAGAGCTGAAGTCCCGAGCGTCAACCGCGAGTACAGCCCGGTAGGGCCACAAGGGCTCCCAAGAAGGTGTCATCAGCTGTCTTCCTCTTGTCGGGGTGGTCGAAAGCCACTCTGACGGCGAAGGCGGCACCACACCGTCCAGCATTGGACGGTACGAAAGTGATGTGCGTCACGAAAGTGTTGCTGTTGTCAGTCCTCGCAGAGCTCGGCGAGGGCAAGACTGTCCCTGATGACCAGACGCCCCCGCCCCAGCTCAAGGACGTGTGCATCATGAAGCGCTCGCAACACGGCCATCGCCGACGAGCGGCTCATCGAAGCCATCGCAGCCAACTCATCTCGGGACATGCCGAGCTGGAGGGTGATGACACCGCCGTCCGCGCGCTCGCCGATTTCTACCGCCAGGTATCGAATCACTCGGGCCACACGAGCCTGAGGTGGCAGCCTCGTTAATGCCGTGCGTAGCTGCTCGTTGTCGTGCATACGTTGAATAGCGAGACGATAGATGACTGGGTTGAGGCCGTGCCGGTCGACATATCCTCGAAACGCATGCGCGGGGAGCACAATCCCGATACATTCGGAAACTGCCTTCACAGAGGCCGATCGAGGCTTGTCGAGCAGTGCACCAATTTCCCCAAGCACCTCTCCTTTCCCGCGCAGCGCCAGGGGCACCTCCGCCCCGCCTTCCGCTACCTGGGTAATCTTGACGATTCCGTTCACCAAAGCGATGACGAAGTCGGGTGATTCTCCTTGATGAAACAACCATGTGGCTCGCGCATAGCGGCGCCTCTGCCCTAGATGCAGCAAGCCATTCCAGGCAACACCCGAGACCAGGTCACGAAAGTTCACCTCCCCCACCCCCGCGGTTTTCTCACCCGATTACAGCCGAGGCAGCAAGCACGGAGCAGCCCATCACCGCTAGTACAAATGAGAGCTGCACTCGACGGTGCTTGGTCCAGGCGATCTCGCTCATGACCACGATCTGTCGCGACAAGGCAGACAGCGCGGTACCCGACCGCAGAGCCGCCTCCAGTGCCTCTGGCTCGAAGTGGCGGAGATGCCCGAAGTACAGGTAGTCGTCGTCCGGGTCGGGCCCTCTGCGCTCTAGTCTCAAGTTGGGGGCTACCGCAGCGGCAGCGAGAACGGCTCCGACGAGGAGGATGCCCCCCCCTACCCACAGCAGCACCTGACTGGGCACCGAACGCACGCCAGTACCGTGGCCAGAGGTAGCTAATACCCCGACCAGGGCCAGCACTGTCGACTGAACACTGAGAGCGATGGACGCCTTGGTATCCGCCTTCCCTGTCCAATCGACCAATGCGGCCTGAATCTTCCAGGCTGTTTCCAGCGGGTCAGCGGCCACCCTGCGTCCTCCTGATACGTTCGTACTGAGCTGGGTTGATCTGCTCCCAGGATCTGACACCGCTCCTGGGAGCAGATCAACTTCTCGATGAATTGGCTCGAATTGATCGCCCCCTCTCCGCGGCCACCTCAATGAACTTCTTTGACTCGATGGGGTGCCCGGTTGTTACAGGACACTCGTGTTGCCAGAGTGGTTGCCCCGTCGACGCTCGTCGACGCTCGTCGAAATCGAACTGAAGAACTTGGCAGGCAACACTGCAAAGAGCAAGCAGAATGGCTGTGCCCAGCGAGACAGACCTCACCGGACACAGCCATCAGATTGAAGCGAATCAGCCCTCGAACCGCCAATTCCCCATAGCCGCCAGCGCCCGGGCCCGCGCCTGCACCACCGCGAACCGGGCCTCGCGCTCCCGCTCATCGGCGTGCGCCGGCTGGCTCGTGACCTGTCCGGGCCACTTCCGGTAGAGCAGCCCGGTCTCCGCGGAGAACCAGCCGCGGGCGACCGCGCTCAGCGCCAGCAGAAGCCCGGTGTCTTCGGAGGCGGGCAAGGCCATCCAGCCACCGAGGGCCAGAAGCAGATCGCGGCGAATGCACAGCGTCGCCGGATGCACCTGCGCGCGGAAGTTGTGCTCCTCCCAGTGCTCCAGGACCGCGCCGCGCTCGATGATGCCCTCGGGCGGGTCCTGGTCGAAGCCGACGGTGGAGCCATCGGGCATCAGGTCGAGTACGCGCGACGTGGCCCAGCCGATCGCCGGATCAGCGGTGAGGGCCTTCAGGTCACGGGCGAGGGAACCAGGCGTGAGCATGTCGTCCGCGTCCAGGACACGGATGTACTCGCCCTTCGCCCGGGAGAGCGCGAGAGTACGGGCCATCGCAGCGCGGCCGTGGCGGCCCTGACCGAAGCTGATCCGCGGGTCATCGGGCACATGCGGGCGGACCTCGTCCGTCTCGCCGTCCTCCTGGATCACCCACTGCCAGTCCCAGCCGTCCGGGAGTTCCTGCTCCAGCAGCGACTTGTAGGCGTCGGCGAGGTACTGGGCGGCCGGCGGGTGGACCGCCGTCATCACCGTGATCACGTTCGTCATCGTCACCACCGGGCCAGGGGCGTCGTGAAGACCATCTCGGTGCGGTCGCCGGGCAGGATGACGTCGGAGACCTCCACCACCCGGTCGGTGGTGTCGGTCGAGATCTTGCGGAGTTGGAACACGGAGACGCCCTTCTGGAGGCCGAGTTCCTCGGCCTCCTCTGCTGTCGGAGGCCGGGCCATGATGCGTTCCTCGATGCGGTCCAGCTCGATGCCGAGGGTCAGCAGCTGGTTCTGCGTGCCGCCCGCCCACGGTTCGTTGGCCTCATCGAGAAGATCCGGGTTCGCCGAGACGACCTCGTGAACGAGGTAGGAGGTGACGAGGCTGAACGGCGCGTCGCCTTCGCGCGGGAAGGTGCGGTAGTTCCGCTCCAGCAGGAGCGTGCCCTCCGGTACGGAGAAGACGGCCGCCAGGTCCTCGTTGGCCGACACCTCGCGGAATTCGGCCTTGAAGGCGAGGTCGGAGACGGTGAGGCCGGTGTCGTGCTCGGTGGAGCCGGTCTTCTCGCGCTCCGCCTGGACGAGGCGCGCCCGGTCCTTCTCCCACTGATGGCGCTCGTTGTTCCGCTCCACCCGCGGCCGTGGCTTGCGGACGAAGTTGCCGATGCCGTGGCGCTTGTCGATCAGCCCCTCGGCGTGCAGCTCACGCAGCGCGTCGCGCATCGTCGGCACGCTGGTCCGGTACTGCTCGGCGAGCTTGGTCTCCGCCGGCAACTTCTCGCCCGGCCGGAGCTGGCCTGCGCGGATGTCCTGGCGCAGCGCGTCGGCGATCCGCTCGTACTTCTTGGCCATGGGTCCGCTCGCCGTCCGTCTCGTGTGCCGTTCCGTCCGTCTCGCCGGACAGCCTCAGCATAAGTCCTCAAGAGGAGTTGACGACGGCGAGCGAGCCCCCTACCTTCATCACATCGACTCCTAAAGAGGAGTTGAGGACAAGAGGTCTTCATGACTCTTGTCCGGTCGAGCCTGCCGAAAACCGAGGAAGGCGACTGCTGTCGCGCGCCGAGGGGACCGACGGGAACCGGCTGTTCCTTGAGAACTGAATCGCACGGCGCCTGGCAAGCAGACCGTGCACTGACCAGTGCTTTTAGCCCCGGTGCCGCCGTTTCCCAGCGGCACCGGCGGCCATGACCGCTCGTTTCGACGAGCGGTTGCCACGCCCACCTCGCAGAGGCCAACCGGCGTGCTCACCGCATATCTGCCGGGTCGGCGGCACTCCCGTGCAAAGGACATCGCTGCCGTCCCGTGCCCTCCCTGTCCACTGAGCCCACTTCAGGAGAGCGCCATGAATGTCGTAATCGGCGGCTTTGAGCCTGGCTTCGATGACCCGATGGCCCTGACCATCGGCACACCGCCCGAACTCTGGCTTGGCGTCCCGGGCGAGTCGGAGGAAGAGCGGCTGACCCGCCTGGCGGCAGCTGCCGACATCCTCGCCGAGGAACCGGGGCTGACGGACCTCGTGACCCGCATCGTCGTGAACGCCCTCAAGACGGAGACCCCCGACCTACTCGCCCACCGGCGACGCCGCACCGCCCGCACCGACCACCGCCCGCACGCCCGCACCCTCCCGGAAGGACTCGCCTCTTGAACGGCTACTTCGACTACGACGAGTACGGCCTCGCCGAGGACTACGACTTCACGCCCGCGGACGCTCCGCAGCGGAAGCCCGCCGCCGGGTGCGACAACTGCCTGTTGCTGCCGGGCGAGGCCGTGACCGTGGGAGCCTTGACGGTCGTGTGCGCCTGCTGGATGGGACGGGGCGCCTCCGTGGAGGCGTGCCGCTGCGGGCCCAGGGAGGGGGACACACCCGGTGGCGACATCCCGGACTGATCCCTCCCCCTCACCAGCCCCCAGCGTGGCAACCGAACAGGACGCCGCCACCGCCCGGAAGGCGATTCAGCAGCTGGAGAAGGTCGGTCAGCTCGTGACCCGCTCCCTGCTCACCATCGGCTTCGGCGCGCTGGTGTTCACCTGCATCAACGTGACGAGCTTCGCCATCTCGCACGATGTCCCCGGCTGGGTGGCGTGGATGCTCGACCCGCTGGCGTCGTTGGCCCTGTTGACCGTGTTGTACGTCGACGGGGTCCTGGCCGAACAGGGCGGGTACAGCCCGAGCGGCTGGCCGTTCCTGCTCCGCTGGTTCGCCGGACTGGCCACCTGGATCATGAACTGCTGGCAGAGCCTCTTCCCGGACGGGTACTTCCGCCTCGTCCCCTCGCAGGCGGACGCCGGCGGCCTTCTGCTCCACTCGGTGGCCCCGCTCCTGCTCATCGCGCTCGCCGAGGCATCGGCCGGGTACCGGACCTACCTCGCCGGGAAATGCGCGGAACACCGGCTCACCGTCAAGGCGTATCAGGAGACGGTGGCCGCCGAACGGGCCGCGCGAGCCCAACAAGCTCGCGAAGAGCGCGAGCGGGCCGAGGAAGCAGAACGCGCGCAGGAGCAGGAACGGGCCCGACTGGCCCAGGAGCAAGCCCAGCGCCAGGCCGAACGCGAGGATCGCGAACACGCCGCGCGGCTCGCCGACGGAGCCCGGCAGGCAGAAATCGAGAAGGCTCGCGAGCTGGACCGGATCGCGAGAGAGAAGGAGGAACGCGAGGCCCGCCGCACGGCCGAGCGGCTGCGTGCCCAGGCAGAAATCGAGGCCGCGGAGCGCGACCGGGAAGCCGAACGCGAAAGGCTCCGTATCAAGGCGGAAGCCGAGGCCAGGACCCATGAGGAGAACGAGCGGGCCAAGCGCCGGGCAGCCGCGGAACGACGTGCCCGCGCGCCACAGGCACCCGTACGGCACCACCAGCCCGCCTCGGAAAGTCCCTCGAAGAAGCAGCTTGCCAGCGTCTCGATTTCCGACGGACGCACCTCGAACCGCGAGGAACGCATCCCTCGCGAAGTGCGCGCGGCTCAGCGGGAGCGGGCCGAACGCGAGGCCGCAGCGGCGCTTCTCGATAACCGCGCGCCGGACCCCGTCCAGCTCGCGAAGGCGTACGGCCTCGGCGAAACCTGGGGCGGTGACCGCATCCGTGCGGCGCGACGACGGCTGGCCAACGAGGACGGCTCCGAGGACGCGGTCATCGCCGCGGTGCTCGAAGTGAGTGCCTGAGCGACCGCCTACGCGGCGGCACGCAGATCACAGACGGGATCGGCGCCCACGGCTTCCGCACCCCATCGACACACCACAGCGCCGGGCCGTACGCCCTTCGCTGACCTGCCGCGGGGCGGCCGTCCACGACCAAGCGACCGGCCGCCCCGCGCGTCCCTCAACGCCTCGGAAGGACCCGCGCATTGAAGCATGAGGACGAGGAGAAATCGTCCGAGCACCGCGAGCCGGAACCCCGGCCCGCCCACACCACAGACACCGACGAACCCGACGCGGAAATCGTCGACTTGAATGCAGCACGCGACGCCCGCGCCCTCGCTGCCGACCCGGACGCGGTCACGCTGGTCGACGGCCCTGCGCCCTCCGGCCCCGGACTCCTGGCCCGCCTCGCCGGGGCCAAGCGTCGGGCGGTACTGCCCGGCTGGCTCCGCTCCCGCCAGGAGCTGACCACCGCCGTGAAGTGGGTGGCCGGTCACTACGGCCACCTCACCGCGTACCACGGCATCCGTTCCCCGCTCTACGCCGCGCGCCTCGTCCTTCAGGCGCCGCGCGGCACCGCCCGCTTCCTGAGCGGGGCGATGCGGTGGGTGGCGGACCGCGAGGGGGAGCCGGTCCGGCTGGCGGCGGTGCGCCGCGAGGACGCCGCCGACTACCTCAAGCTCTCCCGCCAGCGCGACGGCCGGGTACGGCTGCGCACTCTGACCGCCGTCCTGGCCGCGTTCGTCGGCACGTCCACGGCTCTGGCGCTGTACGTCCTGGCTCCGGGGTGGCTGCAATCCGTATCCGTCGGCGCCCTCGTGCTGGCGCTCGGCTGGACCGGTACCCCCGCCGATTCCCCGGTCATCACCCGCGCCGTGGAGACCTCCAAGGCGCCGAAGCTCACCAGCGACATCGTGCTGCGCGCGCTCGGAGCGCTGGGCATCCCGGCGATCAACCAGGCTCAGTCCAAGGGACGGGACGGCTTCAGCTTCACCGCGCCCATCACCCGCGACGGTCCCGGATGGCGAGCCGAAGGCGATCTGCCGTACGGCGTGACGGTCACCGACGTCATCGACCGCCGCGAGAAACTCGCCTCCGGCCTGCGCCGCCCTCTCGGTTGCGTCTGGCCCGAGGCGATACCGGACGAGCACACCGGGCGGCTGGTCCTGTGGGTCGGCGACCAGGACATGTCCAAGGCGAGGAAGCCGAAGTGGCCGCTGCTGACCGGCGGCAGCGTCGACCTGTTCAAGCCGGTGCCGTTCGGCACCGACCCACGCGGGCGCTGGGTCGACGTGACGCTGATGTACATCGCGGGGATCATCGGCGCCATCCCACGCATGGGCAAAACCTTCCTGTTGCGGCTTCTCCTGCTGATCGCCGCGCTGGACCCGCGTGCCGAGCTGCACACGTACGACATGAAGGGCACCGGCGATCTGGACCCGGTCGGCGACCGGGTCTCCCACCGGCACGGCGCCGGGGACGATGACGAGGTCATCGAGTACGCCCTCCGCGACTTCCGCGCCCTGCGCGAGGAGCTACGGCGCCGCACCAAGGTGATCCGCTCGCTCCCCCGCGACCTGTGCCCGGAATCGAAGGTCACCAGCGAACTGGCCGACAAGAAGGACCTTCGGCTGCACCCCATCGTGATCGGGGTGGACGAATGCCAGGTCCTCTTCGAACACCCCACCCACAGCGGCGAGTTCGAGGAGATCTGCACCGACCTCGTCAAGCGTGGCCCGGCCACCGGCATCGTATTGCTGCTGGCCACGCAGCGGCCGGACGCCAAGGCGCTCCCCACTGGCATCTCGGCGAACGCCTCGGCCCGGTGGTGCCTGAAGGTCATGGGCCAGGTCGAGAACGACATGGTCCTCGGCACCAGCTCCTACAAGCGCGGCGTACGCGCCACGATGTTCTCCTGGGCCGACAAGGGCGTCCACTACTTCGTCGGTGAAGGCGCCGACGCCCGGATCGTCGGCGCCGCCTACGTCGACAGCGTCGGCGCGGACGCCATCGCCGTCCGCGCCCGCCAGGCCCGCCAGAAGGCCGGCCTGCTCTCCGGACACGCCCTGGGCGAAGAGCCGGAGCAGAACGCCACCGCCTCCTACGACCTGCTCGCCGACATTGCACTTGTGGTGCCGGAGTCCGAGGAGCGGGTCTGGAACGAGCGGATCGCCACCCGGCTCGCCGATCTCCGCCCGGACGTCTACGCGGGCTGGGTGGGCGAGAACGTCACCACCGCGCTCAAGCCGTTTGGCATCAGGACCCGCGGCGTGGCTGGCACCTCGGACGAGGGCGCCCGCACCACCCGCCGCGGCATCGTCCGCGCCGATCTCACCTCTGCGATTGCGGAACGTAGCGGATCGCTGAAGGCGGCATAGCCCCGCCGGGTCGCTACCGGTAGCGGGGGCACCCGCTACCGGTAGCACCTCCGCTAGCAGCCCAAATGGGCTCCCACCAGCCCCGTAGCGCGAAGCACCCCACCAGCAAAGACCACAGAAAACTCCAGAGAGGCCCTGCGATGACCCCGACGACTGCTGCTGTCACGCTCTTCACGATCGTGACGCTTGGTTATCTCGCGCTCTGTGCGGTCAGCCCGTTCGGCAACTGCCGCAAGTGCCGCGGCTTCGGCTTCTACATGAAGACCGACCGCAGGGGCCGCCCGCGCCCCGGCCGGACCTGCCGCCGGTGCCGCGGCGACCGCAAGCGCATCCGCATGGGCCGGCACCTCTACAACGTCGCCGCCCGGACCCACCGCGACGGCACCCGCTGATCACGACGGGCCCGCCCGCCCCAGCACCTCCACCCCACCACCGAACCGATCAAGGAGTACCTCCATGGCCGTCACCATCTCGCTCGCCGCGCTCTTCGGAATCGTCCTGGCCCTCCTGCTCCGCGCCCGGACGCTCGGCTACGGCTCCGCCTTCATCGCCATGATGTTCGGCTTCTACCTCGCCTCCACGGGCGCGGCCACGACCGTCAACGAACTCACCAACGCGGCTGTCGAAGCCCTCCGGAACCTGTAGGGGGAAGCCCGGTGAGTGAGTACACCGTCCTGGCGAAGCGCCCCCGGAGGGCAGCCGCCGCCAAGTTAGCTCCCGTCATCGCCACATCAGCAGTGCTGATCCTGGCCCGCATCTGGAACGCGAACGGTGCCGAGCATTCCCTGGGCGATGCCTGGCTGATGGGCACGCTGGCCGTCTACTCCTGCGCCGCGGGCGCCTTCTCCGCCATCGGGTACGCCAGCGCCCCGGCCATCACCGGGACCGCCTTCGCCGCGTCCGCCGCGTTCGCCCTCGCGGGAGTCGCCGCCTACGCGGACGGCTGGTCGCTGCCGCTCCTGCTGTGGGGCATCGCCACGGTGCTCGCGTACGCCCTGGCCCACCGGCACTGGCGCACGGATCGCCGCGAGACCACCGCGTACGAACGCCGCCTCGCCGAGAAGCGCGAGGACCACGCCCACATCGAGCGCGTCGAAGCGCTGCGTGGCCAGACCCAGATCACCGTCGCCCGCGACCAGGCCGTCTACGCGGCCCACCTCGCCGCGGCCCTCACCACCCGCGCCGCCCTCCCCGGCTTCGACGCCGCGGCGCTCACCGAGGCCGGTCTCCCCGAACTCCCGGCCACCCGCACCACGGAGGAATGAGCCCCATGAACAACCCGCGTGGCGACGTACGCCTTCGCGCCGCCGAACCGGCCGAGGCATACGCCGATGCGCCGCGACTCCTCGCCGAGATGCGGTGGGTCACCGACCAGGTGGCTACGCGGCCGCTCGGCAACGACCTCGGCCGGGAGTTCTGGCTCCGCAAGGCCGCGCTCCTGGACCGCATCGCGCTCGTGGAGACGGACGAGAGGCACAAGGCCGAAGCCGACACCATCGCGGCCAAGGCCGCTCACCACCTGGCGCGGTACGACCGCGAACGCGGCTCCGGCCCGTTCGCCACCCGCAACGGGCCGATCCCGCCCGACTCTCCGCAGTGGGGGTCGAGCTACCGGCCGTACGTCCGCCAGGAATACGCCGCCTGGCAGCAGATCACCCGGGGCTGACGCACCGAGGCGGTGGCACTCCCGTGCAAGGACAACGCCACCGCCCCGGCTCTCCCTGCTCATCCGAAGACAGAACAGGAGGTCTCCATCATGTCACCCGAGGCCGCACCGGAGCCGTACCACAGCAATGTGCGGCCTCCCCACAGCGACCTCTCGCGCGTCGCCGTCGGGCAACCGCCCCAGGACCTCGAAGCCGAACAGTCCGTACTCGGCGCCATGCTGCTGTCCGCCCAGGCCATCGCCGACGTGGTCGAAACGCTGGACGCCGCCGACTACTACCGGCCCGCCCACGAGACGGTTCACCGCGCGATCTGCGAGCTGCACGACCAGGGGCAGTCGGCCGACCCGATCACCGTCGCCCACCATCTCGGCAAACGCGGCGACCTGGCCCGCGTCGGTGGAGCGCCCTACCTCCACACCCTCGTGGAGTCCGTGCCGACCGCGGCCAACGCGGAGTACTACGCCGAGATCGTGCGGGAGAAGGCCGAGCGACGCCGCCTGATCGAGGCCGGCACGCGGCTCGTCCAGGCCGCGTCCGCCCCGAACGCCGACCCCCACCAGCTCCGCGCCGCGCTGCTCACGCAGATCACGGAGCTGACCGCCCGGCCGACGGAACCGGCCACCGAGGACGCGGCGCCCGCCGGTCCGCCGAACCCGCTCTACGACCGGCGACCGGGCCTCCACCGCCCCCATCGGCCCGGCCCGACCCCACATCCGGACGTGTTCTGCGGCTGGCTCGGCGAGACGGTCCGCGAGCTGGACCCGACCACGGAGGCGGACCCCATCGCCGTACTCGCCAACCTGCTCTCCGCCGCAGGCGCGATCATCGGCCGACGCCCCCACCTCATGGTGGGCAACGACCGTCATCCCTCCCTCATCTGGGCCCTGACGATCGGCCCCACCTCCTCCGGCCGCAAGGGCTCCGCGACCTCCACCGCCCGCCGCGTCCTGGCCGAGGCCCTGCCGGACTGCTTCGGCCCCGACCACACCCCACGCGGCCTGAACTCCGGCGAAGGTCTCATCGAGTACGTCAAAGACGACACCGGCGAGATGGCCGCCCCCGCCAGCATCGACAAGCGGCTGTGGGTCGTGGAATCGGAGTACGCCGTCACCATGAGCCGCGGCCGGCGGGAAGGCTCCAGCCTGCCCGGTGTCCTGCGGCAGGCATGGGACGGCGACTCCCTCGGCTCGATGGTCCGCGACTCCCTCAAGGCCACCGATCCGCACATCGCGATCCTGGGACACATCACCCCGGAGGAGTTCCGGGCCAAGATGCAGGACTCCGAGATGGCCGGCGGCACGTACAACCGCTTCCTGCCGATCTTCTGCCACCGCAACCTGATCCTGCCCGGGTCGCGGGGCGCCAGCGTCGAACTGATCACCAACCTGGCGGCCAGCTGGCGCACCGTCCTCGCCGACGCCGCCCGCATCGACGAGGTCCAATTCAGCGACTCTGCCTGGGAGTTGTACTGCGACCAGGTCTACCCGGCCCTGAGCGATGACTCGGCCGGCGGCGTCATCACGCAGTTCACCGCCCGCGCCGCCCCGTACGTCCAGCGCGTCGCCATGGTCTACGCCCTGTGCGACCACACCGCCACGATCTCCGCAGCCCACTTGCGGGCCGCGTGGCAACTCCTCAACTACGCCCGCGCGTCCGCCGTCCACCTGCTCGGCGGCACCACCGGCGACCCGAAGGTCAACAAGCTCGCCGAAGCGGTCCGCACGGCTGGCCCCGACGGCCTCACCGCCGACCGCATCCGCCGCCTGTTCAAGAACACCACCCGCCCCGAACGCGACCGCCTCGTAGCCCAGTTGCTCGACCTCCCCGGCTACACCCGCTTCCAAAAACCCACCGGTGGCCGCCCCACCACCGTCGTGAAGTACGCGGGCTGAGAACGGTAAGGGCGGTAGTGCCGGTATGCGCCCTGACCTGCGGAAACCTCGGAGCGATATGCGATGCGGTCGGCGGTGCGGTAAGCCCGCCGCCCCCTCGTAGCGGTCTTATCGCACCGCTCACCGCCCCGCATACCGCCCGCCTGAAACCCCAGGTCAAACGGCTTACCGCCGCTACCGCCCTTAACGCCCCCGACTCACCGCGCTCTCCCCCTCGATGAGAGGACCACTGCCCTTGCCCAAGGCCGAAATGCTCAAACTCCCCGAAGCCCTCACCGAGCTCAACATGTCCCGCGCTGCGTTCTACCGCATGCGCGCCCGCGGCCTCGGCCCTCGAATCGTCAAGTTGCCGAACGGACAGCTCCGTATCCGCCGTGCCGACCTCGACACCTGGCTGGTCGACCACGAAGAAGCTCCCGCCGCCTGATCCCCGCTCGGTGGGCCCGGCCCTCGTGGCCGGGCCCACTTCGTTGTCAGGAGAACAACTCAGTGCTGACCTTTGAATTCACGGTCTACACCATCCGGGAAAGGGCAAACCGCCCCAAGCCCTTTCAGCTTCGCTGGAAGGTGGGCCCGCGCACTCACTCAAAGAGCTACAGGACAAAGACGCTTGCCGACGGACGCCGCTCCCAGCTAATGGCAGCGGCACAGCGCGGCGAACAGTTCGATGTGGAAACCGGGCTTCCGAAGTCCGAACTGGAGGCGTCCAAACCGAAGCTGACCTGGCTCGACCACGCAACGGATTACGCCCGGATGAAATGGTCCGAAGCAGCATCAGCAAAGGGCCGGGCCACCCGCGCCGATGCGCTCGCGGCCGTCTCCGCCGCTCTGGTGCAGGACATGCGAGGAGCACCCGCACCGGCCGTACTGCGCCGCGCACTGACCGGCTACGCCTTCAACTTTTCCAAGCACCGCACGCCACCTCCCGACCACCTCGCCGCGGCGCTCACCTGGATTTCGGGAAAGTCTCTCCCCATGCCATCGCTGGAGGACGACTCCGAGGTGATCCGTATCGCCTTGAAGGCGCTGAGCACACGGCTCGACGGCAAGAAGGCCGCGGCGACGACCATCACGAACCGCCGTACGGTCTTCAACAACGCTCTCCGGTATGCCGTGGAACGAAAGCTCCTCACAGCCAATCCGCTGCCATCCATCGATTGGTCTCCGCCGCCGACGGACGACGAAATCGACCTGCGGTACGTCCCCAACCCACAGCAGGCGAAAGCCCTGATCGACGCTGTCGGGACGCTCGGCCCCCGCGGCGAGCATCTCCAGGCGTTCTTCGCATGCATCTACTACGCGGCTACCCGACCGGCCGAGGCCATGAATCTCCGGAAGTCCGACTGCACCCTTCCCGAAACCGGATGGGGCGTCCTGCTGCTCTCGGGCAGCGCGTCCCGAGTAGGAGCCGCCTGGACCGACGACGGCGAGTCCTACGAAGAACGCGGTCTGAAGCACCGGGCTCGCTCCTCCGTCCGCGATGTACCCATCCCGCCGGAGCTGGTGAAGATGCTGCTCGCTCATATCGAGCGGTTCGGCGTGGCACCAGACGGCCGACTGTTCCGGGCGGCACAAGGCGGGGTTGTGCTCAGCAAGGAGTACTCGGAGCTCTGGCAGAAGGCACGGAAGGCGGCCCTCACCGAGACGCAGGTGCTGCACCACTTCGCTGAGGTGCCGTACACCGGCCGTAAGGCGGGCATCTCGTTCTGGATCGCTTCCGGCGTCGATCCGACCGAAGTCGCCCGCCGCGCTGGCCACAGCGTGGCCGTCCTGCACAAGTTCTACGCCAAGGTCCTGGACGGCAGACGGGAGCACGCCAACGCCCTGATCGAGCAGGCCATGCGCGCGGCCGAGGCCGCGGAATGAGCCGAATCCTGGTCCACGGCTGGTCCACACAAGCTGATCCCGCGCGGGACATCCGTGACGCAGGGTGAGACACCAAGCAGAAGGGAGGGGCCTCGGGTTTCCCCGAAAGCCCCTCCCACCTGCATGTTCACCGACCTCTGCGGAGGCTGTGGGATTTGAACCCACGGTGAGGGATCACCTCACGACAGTTTTCAAGACTGTTCCCTTAGGCCGCTCGGGCAAGCCTCCCCGCGGCAGCGCCGGGGCGGTCCCGCGGGGTCAGGGTAGCGCGTCACTTGTCTCCTGTGCGCTGGCCCAGGGTGACGTCGGCGGTGTGCTCCTTGCCGGCGCGCTGGAAGGTCAGGGTGATCTTGTCGCCGGGCTTGTGCTGCCAGATCTCGCTGATCAGGGTGGGGCCGCTGTCGATGACGGTGTCGTCGAGCTTGGTGATCGTGTCGCCGGGGCGCAGGCCCGCGCGGTCCGCCGGGCCGTTGGGGGTGACGGAGTCGGAGCCGCCGTTGCCGTTTTCGGCGATGGTCGCGCCGTTGCCGGTGTCCTTCATCGCGACCTGCACGCCGATCTGCGGGTAGACCGGCTGGCCCGTACGGATCAGGTCCTGGGCAACGCGACGGGCCTGGTCGATGGGGATGGCGAAGCCCAGGCCGATGCTGCCGGACTGTTCGCCCTCGCCGCCCATACCGCCGTTGCCGGCCGACTGGATCGCGGAGTTGATGCCGATGACGTTGCCCGCGGCGTCCATCAGGGGGCCGCCGGAGTTGCCCGGGTTGATGGACGCGTCGGTCTGCAGGGCGCTCATGTACGAGGCGCTGGAGCCGCCGCCGTCGCTGGAGGCCACCGGGCGGTCCTTGGCGCTGATGATGCCGGTGGTGACGGTGCCGGAGAGGCCGAAGGGGGCGCCGATGGCGATGGTGGCGTCGCCGACCTGCACCTCGGAGGACTTGCCGAGCGGCAGCGGGGTCAGCTTGGCGCCCGCGGCGTTCTTCAGCTTGATGACGGCGACGTCGTAGCCCTGGGCGCGGCCGACGACCTCAGCGGCGTACTTCTTGCCGTCGGAGAACGTCGCGGTGAGCTTGCCGCCGTCGGCGGCGCTGGCAACGACGTGGTTGTTGGTGAGGATGTGGCCCTGCTTGTCGTAGACGAAGCCGGTACCGGTGCCGCCCTCGCCGGTCGCGCCCTGCGCCTCGATAGTGACGACGCTGGGCAGCGCCTTCTGCGCTATCCCGGCGACGGAGGTGGGCTTGCGGTTGAGCGCCCCGGCGTCGCCGGACGCGGAGACCGTCGTCGAGGAGCGGTCGTCACGGCCCGCGGCCCAGAAGCCGATGCCGCCGCCGACGCCGCCCGCGACCAGCGCGGCGACCAGGACCGCGGCGATCAGACCGCCGTTGCGCCGCCGGGGCGGCTGCCCGTCCGGGGCGCCCCAGCCGTTGCCGCCGCCACCGCCGCCGTACGGGGGCTGCTGCGCGCCCCAGCCACCGCCGCCGCCGTACGCGGGCAGCTGGGTGGTCGGCTCGCCGCCGGGGGCGCCCGGGGCGCCGTACGCGCCGGGGGCGGCCGGGCCGGAGGCGCCGGGTCCGATGGGCCCCGGCTCACCGGGGTGCCCGGCCGGGCCGTGCGGCGGTTCCTGCCCGGAGGCGACAGGTCCGGACGGGATGGGCCCGGACGCGACAGGCCCGGAAGCGGCGGGTCCGGATGACGCGCCACCGGGCGCCGCACCCCCGAAAGCCGCGCCACCGGGCGCCGCACCCCCAGGCACCGCACCCCCGGACGCCACGGATCCGGGCTCCCCACCCGGGGCACGCTCGGCAGCCCCCGGGGCGAACCCGGGGGTCGGGGGCGCCGCGGGCGGGGGCGGGGTGCCCGGGGCGGCAGCCGGGGCGGCGGAGGCGGACGTGGGTGCGCCGTCCGACGCCTGGGGCGCCGTTTGGGGCTCGGCCTCCGGCGGGACGGAAGCGCCCTCGTTCTCGGTGCTCACAGCTCTCTCCTCGCTCACGACTGTGCCGGCCCGCGGCCCGCCCCTGGGAGGCCCGGTCGGCCGGGGCGCCTTCTGGCGCTCCGGGCGTCCGGGCCGCCGCGGTACGGGGCCGGGCTCCGGTGTCCGGACGTTCCGGTCCTCGGTGCCGGGGACGCGCCTGTGGGACCGTGAACCGGGCTCCAGGATTCCGGATCCCGGCGGTCCGGGCGAGTCCCGGCCGGACGGGCGAACCTCGGCCTCAGCCTTTCCCACCGTGCGTCAGCGCACCGTAAGGCGAGGCTGTGACCGTCCCCTCATCCTTGATGCCGGGCCCCGGCGGCGCATCCCCTGTCGCCGCCCCCGGTCAGCGCGGGGCGGCCCCGGGACGGCGGATGGCACGATAACGCGGTGACCTATGCACGCCCCGCCAAGGACGCCCGTCCGGGCCGCCCCGCCCCCTCCGTCGTCGCCCACCGGGGCGCGTCCGAGGATGCCCCGGAGCACACGCTCGCCGCGTACCGGAAGGCCATCGAGGACGGCGCGGACGCCCTGGAGTGCGATGTCCGGCTCACCGCGGACGGCCACCTGGTGTGCGTGCACGACCGCCGGGTGAACCGCACGTCCAACGGGCGCGGCGCCGTCTCCGCCCTGGAGCTGGCCGATCTCGCCACTCTCGACTTCGGCTCCTGGAAGGCCGGGGCGGACGAGCCGGAGGCGCCGGACCGGCGGTACGCGGACCCAGAGCGGACGGGTGTGCTGACCCTGGAGCGGCTGCTTGAGCTGGTCGCGGACGCGGACCGGCGCGTCGAGCTGGCCGTCGAGACCAAGCACCCCACCCGCTGGGCCGGACAGGTGGAGGAGCGACTGGTCACCCTCCTCGGCCGCTTCGGGCACACCGCGCGGCCCGGACGCCCGGTGGCGGAGCCGCCCGCGGTCCGGGTGATGAGCTTCTCGGCCCGTTCGCTGTACCGGCTGCGGGCCGCGGCGCCGGAGATCCCGTCGGTGTACCTGATGCAGTTCCTCACACCGCGCTACCGTGACGGACGGCTGCCGCCCGGTGTCACCATCGCCGGTCCCGGTATCCGCATCCTGCGTGCCCACCCGGAGTACGTCGACCGCGCCCACCGCGCCGGGCACCCCGTCCATGTGTGGACCGTCAACGAGCCCGAGGACGTCGCGCTCTGCCGTGATCTCGGCGTGGACGCGGTCATCACGAACCGCCCGAAACAGGTACGAACCCAGCTCGGCCTCGGGTAGCCGCCCCCGCCGCGCGTGCGCCCGCGCCTGCGCCTTGATGGGACCACATGTCGGATGCGTCACTGCTTGGCATGTGGCCGGTTTCCGGTCCAGTCCATTGGGGAATTCATCCCGTGGCGTGGGGCAAAGGAGGTCTCGGGGGTGGCGTTGATGGTGGCACAGGAGGTGCCGACGTCGTCGATCATGGCCGTACCCCATGGTCCGGCGGGCGTGGGTATGGCCAGGCGGCGCATGCGCGGCGAGCTGTCGGCAAGAGGAATTCCGGACACGGTCATCGATGATGCCGCGCTGGTGCTGTCCGAGCTGTTGAGCAACGCCTGCCGGCACGCCCGCCCGCTGGACGCGAAGCATCTGCCGGACGCGGTCCGTGACGGCGCCGGGCGTCCGGGCAGCGCGTACGGGGCGTGTCACGAGGGCCGCGCGTACGGGCCGCGCCAGGAGGGCGCCGCGTACGGGCCGGAGGACGACCGCGGGGGTACGCCGCCCGAGGCGGTGCTCGCCTCCTGGCGGGTGGACGACCGGGAGCAGCTGACGGTCGCGGTCACCGACGGCGGCGGGCCGACCCGTCCCCGTCCGGCCACGCCCTCGGTCACCGCCCGCGGCGGCCGGGGCCTGGCCATCATCCGTTCGCTCTCCCGCGACTGGGGCGTGCGCGAGGTGATCGAGGGCGAGACCACGGTCTGGGCCGAGCTGTCGCTGCGGGACGCCTTCGCCGACCGCGTCGCGCTGACGCCGACGGCCACGGCGCCCGCCGCCGTCCCCGCCCAGGCCCCGGGCCCGGAGGCCGCCTACGCGGAATTCCCCGCCCCGGCCGCCCTGTCCGGCCTGCCGGGCCTGACCGAGCTGTCGGACCTCGCCGACCTCTCCGCCTTCCCGGACCTGGACGACCCGCTGCCGCCGCGCTGAGGGCCGGGCGGGAGGCGCCCCGGGGCCACGGCCACCAGGACCTCGACGCCCCGCACCGCCTCGACGCGCACCCGGCCACCCGGCCCGCCCGCGGGACGTACCGCCCGGCCCCGCGCACGTACCCCCGCCCCCGGCGCGCGCCCCGCGCCACGCGCCCCCTCAACGCCCGCGCCCGCCCCGGGCCGATCCGCGACCCTGCGCACCCCACGCCACAGCCGCCCCGTACCGCCCGAATCCGGCCACACCCCGTACCGTCCCTCGCGGCGCGCGCCGTGGCGCGGGCTCGGCCGACGCGCCCGCGCGCGTACTCCTCTAGGCTCGCGCCGACACCCGTCCACACGCACCGGATCGACCAGGAGACACCGCCGCCATGGCCAAGAAGCGCCGCCCCCAGCCCCAGGCCGCCGCACGTTCCACCCAGGACGGGCCGGTGCCGGTCGTCGGTGCCCGGGAGCCCTGCCCGTGCGGTTCCGGCCGCCGCTACAAGGCATGTCACGGCCGGAGCGCGGCGCAGGCCGTCACCGAGCTGGTGCGGCGGCCCTTCGAGGGGCTGCCCGGCGAGTGCGACTGGGTCGCGCTGCGCGAGCTGGTGCCCGCCGCGACCGCCCCGCTGACGCTCAAGGGCGGGCTGCCCGAGGGCGTGCCGTCGGTGACGCTGGCGACGGTGCTGCCGATGGCGTGGCCCGCGCTCCGCCGGGACGACGGTTCGGTCCTGATCGGGCTGCAGAACGACACCTCCTCGGGCGACCTCAGCCGCGACCTCGCGGACACCCTGCGGCGCGCGCTGGCCGCCGAGCCGGGCACCCCGGTGACCGCCGGTCGGCCCGCCGCGGACGGCCCGCGCCTCCAGGACCTGCTGGACACCGAGGCGCCCTTCGAGCCGGAGGTGCACACCGGCTTCGAGTTCTGGGTGGAGAACGCGGAGCAGGCGACCGGCGAGGTCGCCGCGTCCCTGGAGCGGGCGAACGCCGCCGCCCTGCCCACTGCCCGGATCGCCGGTCTGGAGGGTGCCTACTGGTGCGAGGCGCCCGGCAAGAACCACCTGCGCTGGGTCACCGCGCACCCCGAGGAGCGGCTGCTGGACGCGCTCGCCCGGCTGCACGCCGCCGGGGAGTCGTCGCTCGGCGAGGACACCCGGCTGGTCGGCTCGTTCCGCGCCCACGGGCTCGTCGTCCCGGTGTGGGACCTGCCGTCGTCGATGAGCGCCGAGGACGTCACGGCGCCGGCGGTCGCGTTCGGTGAGCGGCTGACGAAGGCGCTCGCCGACGAGACGCCGCTGACCTCGGAGGAGCGCCGGGCGCGCGGCGGCCTCACCAACCGTCAGGTCACGCTGAGCTGACAGTGACCACCCCGGACGCCTCTGACGTGACTCCTGTCACAACCCCCTCTCCTTCCGGGTAAAGAGGCGTCCGGAATCCCGCGATCGAATTTGCGAACCGCCGATCTCTTGTTACGGTTCTAGGAGCCCGGTCGCTGGTGCATCCCCCGTCGCCAGCGACCGGGCGCTTCCATGTCCGCGGCCGGGTGTTCCGTCCCCGCCGCCCCGCGCCTCCCGCCCCGTGATCGGCCGCCCGGCGCCCCTCCCCGAAGCCCCGCTCCGTACGGCCCGTACGGCGCTTCCACGGCCGCGCGGGCAACGAATCCCGCAGGGCGCCGCGGAGTTGCCCCGCGCCGCAGACGGCGGCGTACGGCCGCGAGGCCGGCCGGGAGGGCAGGGAGCCGGACGTACGCCACGGGTCCGGGCGAACGGGACCCCAGAAAGATGGCAGAGCGTCAGCTACCGCTCATGCCGCAGGTTTCCATGGCGTACCGCTGTGCCATCCGGGTGTTTTCCGTGGCGGGTCGCCGGGGCCGGGCCGCCTGGGGCCGTGGGGGCCGCCGCGCCGTCCTCGTGACAGCTCTCCCCAGGGCCGTGGGGGCGCGCGCACCGCACGCGCGCGCCCTTCAGAGGCCGCGGGCGCCCCGCCTCAGTAGGCGAGGCGGCTGCCGTCCGGGGTGCGGTTGCTCGCGGTGACCAGGGCGTCGACGACGGTGGCCACGTCGGGGAGCCAGGGGGCCGCGGAGGTGGCGGCAGGGGCGCGCTCCCAGCGGACCGCACCGGCGCCGGTCTGCGAGGGCGGCAGCACCAGATAGCCGCCGTCGCCGTGGAACCGCAGCGAGCTGGGCACCTCGTCCCGCGAGTGCAGCAGCTCGCCCAACTCCGCGAGGTCGTACGGCTCGACGAGCAGCGAGACGCGGGTGGGGGTGGCGACGACCGGGCCGAGGCGGACACCGAAGTGGTCCAGGGCGGCCAGCGCCCGCGCACCGGCGGTGGCCGGGAGGCTCACCGCGCACGGCGCGCGGCCGCCGGTGGCGAGGACGACCGGGGCGTCGGGCCGGTTCATCCACCACCAGCGGACCATCCGGGCGTCGGTGGTCGCCGCGAACAGTCCGGGCTCGAAGGGGTGCGCGCCCGGTACGACGCACCCGGCGTCGGGACAGCTGCACCGTGGAGCCGCGCGTTCACCACGTCCGGACCGGGTGCCGGGCGGCCGGGCTCCGGAGCGAAGCCGTACGCCGGGCACCACCGGCCACTGCCATTCGGTGGCGCAGTGGAGCGCCGCGCCGACCAGGGCCGACTTCCCGGTGCGCCGGAACAGGTACTTGCGTCGCCTTCCGAGGATCTCGCGCATGAGCGCTCGTTCCTTTCGTTAACGCCGAGGGTTGCGTCCATCGCACTACATGCCGGTTCGTCCCGCTGCGCGGCGCGTGGTCGTCCCGGTCGCCCGGCCCGGGGCCGGCCACGCCACGTGGAGCTTTGGTCACCGCGTTGTCGAAGGGGCAGCGCATCACGCCGTACGCCGAGCGTGGAACGTGGCGGGAGGTGGCGCGCCGGGGGCGCTTGCGGTGCGGTGGTGCGATCCCGCCACTTGTGGGTGCGTCGCGGTCGTCGTCCGTAATGACGCCCGTGCCTGCCGGTGGGTTCCGGTGCGGCCCCAACTGGCCCCGCATCTCTCGGAGTACGTACCCGCCATCGTGCATATGACGCGCTGCCGATCGCGGCCAGTCGACCCCAAATCACCTTATGCAGGGCCGTTTTCAGGCCACACAAAGGGTCCGATCGGGGGCCACAAACCCTCGCGGAACAGTGCTGGACATCACATCTCCGGTCCGTGTAGATGTGGAGTCGTGGAGAGCTGAGCGGCACGATATGGGGGTTTGCGATGCTATTCCTGGCAGCGAATGGGCGGCAGGGCCGCGCAACATCGCTCAACAAAAGGCGGCATTTCCCGCCCCGATCGGCGCTGAGCTGGGGAAACGGCCGGGTCGTCGGACGCCGCCGCTCGTGAGCGCCTCCCACGTCCCGAAAGTGGCCGGAATCGATCCTTCTTCTTCCGGACACGCGCACACTGCCGCCGCCCCTGCGGCGCCTCCGGCCGTGGAGCACTCCCCCGCCGCCGACACGGCCCCCGGACCGGACGCCCCCGAAGCTCCCGGCGCCGCCCGCCCGGCCGTCCCCGCCGAGGCCACGCCGCTCGACCGGATCGCCGTCGTCCAGGACCGGCTGGCGGGCTGGATCTCCGGGCTGACGACCCTCCACGACCTCGCCGAACGGCTCGCGCGCACCCGGACTCTGGACGCGGCGCTCCATGAGGTGCTGCGGGCCGGTGCCGCTCTCGTCGGCGCTCCTCGGGGCCTGCTCGTCCTCGAACCGGCCGACGGGCTCGGGCCCGTCACCACCGTCGGCCGCGGCCTCGACCACGCCGAGCTGGGCCAGCTCGAAACCGTCCCGCGCACCGCTCTGGCATACGGCCGCCTCCTCGACGGCCTGCCGGAGCCGGAGCCCGCCACCGGGCCGGGCACCGCGCCTGCCGCCCTGCCCGCCCCCGCGCCCCCGGCGCACGACGAGCCCCCGCACGCCCCCGGCCGCCCCGGGATCGCCGAGCCCGATGTCCTCGGGGCCCCGGGGCTCGATCCGCGGGTGCGGGAGGTCGCGACCCGGCTCGGGTACGCGGCCAGTTACGCCGTGCCGCTGGATGCCGCGCCCGTGGGGCGGCTCGGGGTCGCCGTCTGGCTGTACGACGAACCGGCCGAGCCCGACGATCACCGCCGCCATCTGCTGGGCCTGTACCGCGCGTACGCCGCCGAGCATCTGGCCCGCGTCCTGGAACTGCACCGGCAGCAGAAGGCCGCGGCGGCGCTCGCCGAGGGGCTGCTGCCGCATCGGCTGCCCCGGGTGCCCGGTATCCGGCTGGCGGTGCGGCACGCCGCCGGGCCGCGCGGCGGCGGTGACTGGTTCGACGCGCTGCCGCTGCCGGACGGCGCCCTCGGGCTGGCCGTCGGCTCGGTACCCGGGTCCGGGCCCGAGGCGGTCGCCGCAATGGGGCAGCTGCGGGCGTCGCTGCGCGCGTATGCGGTGATGGAGGGCGAGGATCCGGTCGCCGTCCTCTCCGATCTGGAGCTGCTGCTGCGGCTGACCGAGCCGGCCCGCGCCGCCACTGTGCTGTTCGCGTTCGCGGAGGCGCCGGGCGGCCCGTCGTCCGGCGCGCCGGACGGCCCGGTGGCGGGTTCCGGCGGAACGTTCCCGCGCACGCTCACCCTGGCCGGGGCCGGGCACTGTCCGCCGCTGCTCACTGGGGAGCGCCGCACCGAGTTCGTCGAGACGTCGCTCTCCGCGCCGCTGACGATGCTGGCGTGCTGGGAGGCGCCGAGCGTGGAGATCGCACCGGCGCCCGGCGAGACGCTGCTGCTCTACAGCGACGGGCTGCTGCACCGCACCGGCGACTCCACCGACCGCGCCTTCGCCCGGCTGCACGCGGCCGCCGCCGGGGCGCCCCGGGCCGTCCGGCAGGACCCCGAGGCCCTCGTCGACCACATCCTGGGCCGCCTGCTGCCCCAGGGGCTCGACGACCCGGCCTCCCCGGAGGACGTCGTCCTCCTCGCCGCCCACTTCGAGGCGTGAGCCGGGGGCGCGCCCGCCACTCATCAGGAACCCTCCCTGAAAGAAACCACCGCCTCGCGCGCCCGCCACTCACAGGAACCCTCCCTGAAAGAAGCCGCCGCCCCGTACGCCCGCCAGCCCGGCGACACAAGCCGCATGCCCCGCCCCGCAAGCCCGCCGCCCGCGGGCTCCCAAGACGAAGTGCCTGAGACGTCACACCTTCCGCCCTCTGGACCCGTTTCGGTGCGCACATACGATGGAGTGCGGTTCAGTCTTTACAAGGAGGCACCGTGACGGACGAGCTCACCCCGGAGACCCCGGACGAGGACGAGCAGCCGATCAAGCAGCGCAAGAACGGCCTGTACCCGGGCGTTTCGGATGAGCTCGCCGCGAGCATGCAGAGCGGCTGGGCCGACACCGAGCTGCGCGACCTGGAGCCGATCGAGCAGGCGCCGAACGCCGCCCGCCGCCGCGCCGCGCTCTCCGCGCGCTTCCCCGGCGAGCGCCTGGTGATCCCGGCGGGCAACCTCAAGACCCGCTCGAACGACACCGAGTACGACTTCCGCGCGTCGACGGAGTACGTCTACCTCACCGGCGACCAGACCGAGGACAGCGTCCTGGTGCTGGAGCCCCGCACCGGCGAGGACGGCCACGACGCGACGATCCACCGGCTGCCCCGCTCCAACCGTGAGAACGGCGAGTTCTGGCTCGACGGCATGGGCGAGCTGTGGGTCGGCCGCCGCCACAGCCTGGCCGAGGCCGAGGCGCTGCTCGGCGTCCCCTGCAAGGACGTCCGCGAGCTGGCCGCCGCGCTGACCGAGGCGACCGGCCCGGTCCGTGTCGTCCGCGGCCACGACGCCGGTATCGAGGCGGCGCTGCGCGACAAGGTCACCGCCGAGCGGGACGAGGACCTGCGCGTGTACCTCTCCGAGGCGCGCGTGGTGAAGGACGACTTCGAGGTCGGCGAGCTGCAGAAGGCCGTCGACTCGACCGTCCGCGGCTTCGAGGACGTCGTGAAGGTCCTGGACAAGGCCGAGGCGACTTCCGAGCGGTACATCGAGGGCACGTTCTTCCTGCGCGCCCGCGTCGAGGGCAACGACATCGGGTACGGCTCGATCTGCGCCGCCGGTCCGCACGCCACCACGCTGCACTGGGTCCGCAACAACGGCCCGGTCCGCTCCGGTGACCTGCTGCTGCTCGACGCCGGCGTGGAAACGCACAGCCTCTACACCGCGGACGTCACCCGCACCCTGCCGATCAACGGCCGTTACACCGACCTTCAGCGGAAGATCTACGACGCGGTGTACGAGGCGCAGGAGGCCGGTATCGCCGCGGTGAAGCCGGGGGCGAACTTCCGCGACTTCCACGACGCCTCGCAGCGCGTCCTGGCCGAGAAGCTGGTCGCGTGGGGCCTCGTCGAGGGCCCGGCCGAGAAGGTGCTGGAGCTGGGTCTCCAGCGCCGCTGGACGCTGCACGGCACCGGCCACATGCTCGGCCTCGACGTCCACGACTGCGCCGCGGCCCGCACCGAGGCGTACGTCAACGGCACGCTGGAGCCCGGCATGGTGCTGACCGTCGAGCCCGGTCTGTACTTCCAGGCGGACGATGTGACCGTCCCCGAGGAGTACCGCGGCATCGGCGTCCGGATCGAGGACGACATCCTCGTGACGGCGGACGGCAACCGGAACCTCTCCTCCGCCCTACCGCGCCGTTCCGAGGACGTCGAGGCGTGGATGGCCGAGCTGCGCGGCTGACCTGCCCGTATCCGTCCGTACACGCCACGGCCGGTGGCCCCGCGCGTCGGGGACCACCGGCCGTGGTGTGTGTACGCCCGCGTTCAGACCGACAGCGGGTGCGACGTCCGTCCCGACGCCTGGTCGATCTCGCCGTGGGCCTTGGTCAGCAGCCGCATCGCCAGTTCGTTGAGGGCTCTGGCGGCCGCGACCTCCTCGCCGACGCGCGGCTGGTTGGAGTCGATCGGGTGGCGGCTGGCGTAGCCGTGCGCCCGTACCTCCTGACCGTCCGGTAGCCGGACCAGTGCCGCGGCGCGGGTGCGGTGGGTGTCCTCCTGGAACTCCATCTCGATGTGCCAGCCGGCCACGGTGTTCACCGTCATGACGCTCACCTCCGGGGGGTCTCCTCTCCCTCCAGGGTGCGCCCGTCCGGCCTGCCCGTCAGCCCGTACGGGCCGGGCCTCACTCCGTACGGGCCGGGCCTCAGTCCGTACGGTCCGTGCGCTGCCGTCCGACGACGGGCGTCGCGCGTCCGACGCCGGGTGTCGCGCCGCCCACGCGGTACGCACCCGCCAGCGTCGCCGCCCAGACCGCGGTGGCGGTGGACTCGGCGAGGTCCGCGTCGACGGGCCCGCGGGCGATGAGGATGCGGTAGTAGAAGGGTGCGCCGAGCGCGGACATCACCGCTTCCGGGTCGGTGTCGGGCGGCACCTCGCCACGCTCGATGCCGCGCCGCACCAGCCCCCCGGCGACCCGGAGCCGGTCGTGGAAGAAGTCGGCGAGCACGGTGTCGGCACGGGGTATGCGGGCGGCGGAGGAGACGACGGCTTCGACGAGGCGCCGCATCGGGGCCGCGGTGTAGAAGGTGCCGATGCGGCGGGCGAGCAGCCGCAGGTCCTCGGGGAGGCTGCCGGTGTCGGGGAGCGGGATGCCGGTGGACGCCTCGGTGAGCAGTTCGCAGACCAGTCCCTCGACGGAGCGCCAGCGCCGGTAGAGCGTCGCGAGGTGGATTCCGGAGCGCTGGGCGATGCGTTCCATGCTCAGCGCGGCGAATCCGCCCTCGCTCAACTCGGCCTGTACGGCGTCGAGTACGGCCGCGCGGGTGCGGGCGGTACGTCCTCCGGGGCGGGTCTCTCCCGGCGGTTGCTGCGCGGGGGTCACAGGGGCTCCGTATTGCAGTGTGGGGTCATGCCACGTATCGTCCGTGAAACACTAACGCGAGCGATTTCGCGTTAGGGTGCGAGTGTCGTTCTTACAGGGACGGGGACACGGCGGGGGATGCCCTCTCGCCCTGTGAGACGACGCCACCCCCTTCGCCATGCGGCCTTTCCCGGGCACTGTGGGCACCTTTCACGGCATGACGACTCTCACATGGCGTTCGACCGCAGTCGCGTGATGCAATCGGGCAGGCGTCAGGACCACAGGGCCGGATTGTGCGGCACTTTGTCCGATTCGCACGTACACACCATGCGTATACCTCTTGCGTATACCTGGCGTTTATAGTTGCGGTATGACCCTCCCTCTCCCCCCACTCGGCATGCGCATGACCCGTGCCCGCCGAGCTGCCCGGCCCGCCCCGTCCGTTCCCGGCCCCCGGGCCCGCCGAGAGGCAGGCCGCTGATGGCTACGGACACCACGCACCCCGACGGCACGGCGGCGGCCCCCACCCGCCGCGGTGGCTGGCGCTGGGACTGGCCGGTCCTCGCGGGCTGCGCCATCGCGGGCCTCAGCGTCGGACTGGCCTCCCCGCCGAACACCTCGCAGCAGGCCTGGGGCCTGTGCAGCGCCGCCGGTTACGCCATCGCCGCGATCGTCGCCGCCTGCTCCGTCCGCCGCTGGGGCCGGCTGCCCGCGATCATCTCCGTCCTCGGCGCCGGCCTGGTGCCGCTGCTCTATCTGACGGTGATCGACAAGGAGCAGATGGAGGTCGGCGTCATCCAGCGCGGTGCGGCGCTGCTCCTGAAGTCCGGGACGCCGTACAACGCGGACCCGCACACCGTCCCGCAGTTCAACCCGTACCTGCCCGGGATGTCGCTGTTCGGCATACCCGACGCGCTGTTCGGCGACAATCCGCTGACCAGCGCGCGCCTGTGGTCCCTCATCGGTTTCCTGGTGGTGGTCGTGTGCGCGGTCCGCGTCCTGACGAAGGACCGCGGTCCCGCCCCGCTCGCCACGCCCGGCGGCGTCACCCCGAGCACCGGCGCCCTGTGGCTCATCGCCTGCCCCGTCCTCATCCTGCCGCTCACCATCGGCGGCGTGGACCCGCCGGTCATCGGCCTGATCGTGCTGGCCCTGGCGTTCCTCCAGCGGGACCGGCCGGGCGCCGCGGGGCTGGCGCTCGGCGCCGCCTCCGCCCTGAAGTGGACGGCGTGGCCGGCGATCCCGGTGGCGCTGGCGCTGCTGTGGGTGACGAAGGGGAAGGGCGCCGCCGCCAAGTGCGCGGCGGGCTCGGTGGGTCTCGCGGCGCTGGCCGCGATCCCGTCGGCGCTGATCGACTCCTCGGCCTTCTTCCAGAACGCGATCCTCTACCCGCTCGGCATGGGCGAGGCGAACTCCACGGCGCAGAGCCCGCTCCTTGGCCACCTGATCGTGCTGCTGCTGCCGGAGACCGGTAAGACGGTGACGGTCGCGCTGATCGGCGTGAGCGCGATCGGCGTCGCGGTGTCGCTGCTGGTCCGCCCGCCGCGGACGACCATCGCCGCCGCCGACCGCCTCGCCATCGGCCTCCTCCTGGCGATCGTCCTCTCCCCCGCGACCCGCCTCGGCTACGCGATCTACCCGGTCGTGCTGATCTTCTGGCCCCGCTTCGCGGCGGTACTGGCCCCGGCCACGCCGGACGCCGACCTGACGATCCCGCGCCAGAAGTCGGACGAGCCCGCGCTACCTGACGCGGAGTCCGGTACGAGCACGGAAGCCGCCAAGAACGGCTGACGCACCGCATACGAAAGGGCCGGGCCCGGGGATTTCCCTCGGGCCCGGCCCTTTGCATGCGTCCGCCCGGCTCTCGCTCAGACCGTGAGCGTCCCGCCCTTGACCGCCGTCACGAACCGGCCCCACGCACCGGCGCCCACCACGAGGGCGGGCCCACCGGGCACCTTGGAGTCACGGACGGGGACGATGCCGGGGAGGTCGTCGAGGATCTCGACGCAATTGCCGCCACTGGCGTTGCTGTAGCTGCTCTTGCGCCAACGGGCGGCACCGGCGAAGTCCTCGGCCACCTCGATGCAGTCGCCGCCGGAGGCGTTGCTGTAGCTGCTCTTCCGCCAACGGGCGCCGCTGAAGTCATTCCTGCTGTTGAACTGCATTCTCGTAGTCCTCTGCCGCCGCCTCGATCATGGCCAGGGACACACGCGGTGAGAGCGCCGTAGCCCTGAGCAGATCGTACGACCTGCGGTACTCGTTCACGAGGGGCGGATAGTCGATGAGTTGACCGCTGTGCACGCCCTCGGTGTACATCAGCGGCGGGGCGTCCGGGAAGGTCATGGACCGCACTTCGCCCATCATGAGCGGGTAGGCGACCTCGGTTTCCGGGAGGACCTGGAGAACGCCCTGGTTCGCCTGGACGATCTCCACGATGTGGCGGAGCTGGGCGGCCATCGGGCCGGGCTCCAGCAGCGGACGGCGGATCACCGACTCGTGCAGGATCACCCAGTACGCGGGCCGCGGTGCCTCCTGGTCCCAGATCTCCGCTCGCCTTATCCGGGCGGCGACCTGGCTCTCCACCGTCTCGGGCGGCAACCACGGGCGACCAGCCCGCACAACGGCCCGCGCGTACTCCTCGGTCTGAAGCAGTCCAGGAATGAGCATCGGCGCCCATTCCTCAATCCTGTCGGCGTGTTCCTCCATCTCCGCGACGTCGGCGAAGTACTCGGCGTGGCCCGCCATCCGGGCCTTGCGGACGTCTTCACAACGCCGCTCGAAAAAGCCGTCCGTGCCGAGCTTCCCGTCGACATGCTTGGCGAGGTCCATCGTCATGCGGCGCTCACCTCGCTCGACCTGGCTGAGGAACGAGAGCCCGCGAAAGCTCCCGTCCGAGCACTGTTCCAGCGTCAGGCCCGCGGCCTCCCGTCGGTAGCGCAGCTCGGCGCCGTAAAAGGCGGGCACGTCCGCGGATGCGTCGATCTCTTTGCGTGGGGGCACAACTCACCACCGTAATTAGCCAGTTACCCAGCGCAACCGTCGCTACTTCCACGCTACGACCGGCCGCGCCACTCTGTGAGGGATTCCTCACAGAACGCACTGGAAGGGTGAACCATGACCGACCACTCCCCCCACGGCACGCCCCCACGCGACGTCGACGAACAACTTGCCCTGCTCCGCGACGCGTTGCGGGCCAACGCCCTCACGCTGCCGTCGCTCGGCGTCGACCTGCCGAGCTTCGCGGCGCGGTACGCCCAGCCGCTGATCTCCCTCGGCAACTGCAACCTGGCCACCGCCGAGGCCCTGACCGCCGCCCTCCTGAAGGCGGCTGTGCGGTGAGGGAGTTGCGGATCGATGTGGCGGCCGTTCCGGAGGCCGTACTGGCCGTACGGCGGGTGATCCGGCGGGAGTTGGGGCCGGGTGGTTTCGATGTCGAGCTGTGCGTCGGGGAGTTGCTGAGCAACGCCGTACGGCATGTGGGCGGCGGGGTGCCGCTCTCGGTGCGGATCGCGGCGACGGCGTCGGGCGGGTGCCGGATCGCGGTGACCGATCCGGCGCGGCGGGCGCTGCCGGTGCTGCGGTACGTGGCCGGGGACGCGGAGTCCGGGCGCGGGTTGGCGCTGGTCAACGCCGTGGCGGTGCGGTGGGGGGTGTGGCAGCACGCCGACGGCAAGACCGTGTGGTGCGAGACGGCCGCGACGGTGCGGCAGGCACCGGTGACGCCAGGGCGGCAGGCGCCGGTGCGCGGTGCGCCGCGGCCTGGGGCGGCGCATTCGGCGGCGGGCGCGGTACGTGCGGGCGGAGGCGACGGGGCCTGGTAAGTCCGGGTGACGCCTCGCACCTTCACGGCGCCTTTCACCCGTACGTATTCCGCGGACATGTCAGGCTCGACGCCGAACGGCGCTCCCCCGCCGCTCTTCTGCCGAGCCCCACGAGGACCACGTATGCCCTTCCGCCTCCGCCGCTCCCTCGCCCTGGCCGCCGTCGTCGGCGCGACCGTGTTCGCCACCACCGCCTGCGACTCCGGCGCGGATGCCCCCGCCGCCGCCGTACAGAGCGGTGACGCAGGGTCACCTGCCGCCGGTTCGCCCGTCATCGGTTCGTCCGCCGTCAGTGCGCCCGCCGCCGGGACGCCGTCCGCGTCCGACGACGGGCAGGCGCCCGCGTCACCCGGCGCGGGCAAGGGCGGCGACTCCGGCGAGGAGGCGGGCGACGCCTGCACCACCGACAAGGTGCAGCTGGAGTTCGCGGACGCCGGGGGCACCCGCCCGGCGGTCCTCCTCAAGGCCACCAACATCTCGGACACCGCCTGCACCGCCTACGGCTTCCCGTCCGTCGGCCACCCGGGCGCGCAGGCACCCGTCGCCGCCGCCCCGCGCACCGACGCCCACGCCACGGTCGACCTGGACCCGGGCGAGACCGCGTACGCCGCGCTGCTCCTCCCCGAGAAGGGCGCGCACCCGCGCCAGGCGACCTCGTTCACCCTCGGCCTGCGCGGCAAGGACGGCGACCCGCTCGACGCGACGGCCACCCTGAAGGCCCCCGGTGAGGGCCTGACCGTCAACGACGCCTCCCGGGTCACGGCCTGGCAGGCGGACCAGGAGGACGCGCTCGGCTGACGCCGCCGTCTCCCCGTACGGGGCGGCCGGGGCCGTACGGCCCGGTCAGCGGCGTGCGGCCCGGCCGCCGAAACCCGGCTCGGCGAGGTTCGCCCGAATGGCGGCACCCCAGTGGTGGCCGCGGGCCGGGACCGGGACGGTGGGCGTAACCGAACAGAGGAGCGGTCATGGCGCATACGGCGACTCCGCACAACCGCCCGCACGGCGACGAACCGGACTCCACACCCCGCGCATGGGCGGTAGGCGGCACGGTGTTCGCCGGGATCGTCCTGCTGGTCGGCGGCGTCCTCGACATCCTCAAGGGCATCACCGCACTCTCCTCCGACGCGATCTACACGACCGTCAACCAGTACGTGTACCGGTTCAGCCTGAACACGTGGGGCTGGGTGCTGCTGGCGCTCGGCGTCGTCGCCGTCATCACCGGGCTCGGGCTGCTGACGGACGCGATGTGGGCGCGGATCCTGGGCGTGATGATGGCGTCCCTCACCCTCATCGCCAACTTCATGTGGCTGCCCTACCAGCCCCTCTGGGCCATCATCTCCATCGCCCTGGCCGCCTGGGTCATCTGGGCCCTCTGCGCCCACCGACCGCAGCATCCGACGCTCTGAGGTGAGGGTTCGGCCTGAGGGTTGCCCCGTACGGTGCCCGCCCGCGTTCCGCGTGGCGGGCACCGGTGTGTGAGGGACCTACGACAGATTCAGCTTGGGCTTCTGGACGTGGACGACGCCCATCTTTTCGATGTACAGGAATTCCGCCTTTCCGTCCCCGTCGACGTCGGCGAACTGGATGTCCTCCGGAGGGGCCTTGGTGTCACTCACGATCTCGCCGATGCCTTTGAGGTGTACACGCGTTTTCCCGCCGCGTTCGTTGAGCCAGGCCCGTGCGCCGCCCCGGGCGGTGATGAGGATCTGGTCAGCACGACCGTCCCCGTCGATGTCGGCAAACCTGATTTCACGGGGATGGGGAAGGGGGTTACTGATCAACTCGGGCGGGGACCATTCCAGGTACTTTCGGCCGTCCTTTTCCTTGAATCCCTGGTTGTACCAGGCGGTCACCCTGCCGTCCGGTTCAATCCGGAGGTAGTCGACGCGCCCGTCCCTGTCGAGGTCGGCAAACTGGATCTGCTTGATGTCCGGCACGCCGCCGATGGAACTGCCCAAGGGAACGTCTGCGACACCGTCGTACCTGTTCATGCACATCTTTGCGCCATCCTGACCGCCCGTCTTCCATGTGTGGACGGTCACCCCGCCGGTCCGATCGACCACCATGCAGTCGGGCCCGCCGTCACCGTCGATGTCGCCAAAGCGCAACGCAGCGCCGTCCGCCCCGGCGCCAGGGGTGTACGAGTTCTTCCCCGCCCCGTCGGAACGCAAGAGATTGCCCTTGACGCCACCGTTCCACCAGAACCGGAAGTGCTGGTCCTTGTAGACCGTCACATATTCGGCTTTATGGTTTTCGTCGACATCGACCAGCCAGAACCTGTTCGTGGCCGGAAATTTCTCGGGCGGGATGTCGCCGCTTCCGTACTGCGTCGGGCTCGGAGTGCTCGAATTGGTGCCGGCGGCAGATGGTTTGGCGTCTACAGCAGGTGGTTTGGCGTCTGCGACAGGTGAGTTGGCACCCGATGTCCAAGAAATCGGGGCGAAATACAGGACCGAGGCGGCGACCGCCAGGGCGGCGACCGCGGCGAACGTGATCACCGGGCGCCGCTGCTTCCCGGCGGGTTCTCCCTTGGCCGGGGCGGGCACGACGGGCCCCGTTGACGGTTCGGGGCCGGGTGCGGAGGCGGGCTCAGCGGTGGTCTTCGGCACAGGCTCACCCCTGCCTCCGAGCGGTGCACCGGCAGCTCCCGAGGCAGCCAACGCTTCGGGCGGAGACGGGAACAGGCTCGGCGACACAGGACCGGACGTGTGCAACTCGTCATGCGTGGCAAGAATGAGGCGGCGGAGTGCGGTGAATGTCCGATGCCGGGGCGAATCGGCCTTGAGGATGCCGGAGTGGTCGCCCGGTAGAGCGGAGCTGTCCGGGAAAACGGACTGCGCCGAGGAACGAGAGACCACGCCGTCGCTCTCACCCGCGTACACCGACACCGGAATGGGACAGGTCCGCTCGGTGACCGCAGTGGCGTGCACGACATCACGCAGGACCGTGCGCAGTGTCGCGCTGACTTGATCATTCAACGGGCGCAGATCCTTCTCCTGCGGATGACGCAGGCCCAAGGCGCGCCGACGTAAAGAAAGTAATAGCTCAGACCCATTGCTCGGGCAGGCGATCATCACCAGCCGCTGGATCCGTGCAAGCTCACTGCCTCTGCCGTCGTGGAGCATGCGCGCCAGGTAGCGTTGGGCGACCAGCCCTCCCTGGCTATGGGTGACCAGCAACAGCTGGTCGAATGCACCAGCTTCCGTGGCCAGATACTCCTTCAGGCTGTCGGCGACCGTGTCGATCGACGGGAAGACCCGCAGCGGATGGACCGGCCACAGCCCCGTTGCATATTCAAACCCGAGTGGCTCGACGAAATCGAGATCTCTGTCCGCGGCAATCAACTTGCGTAACGGCTCCCACACCGTCGGCCCGGACATGATTCCGTGGACCATCACCAGTCCCAATCGGCTGTCCACCACGACGCCAATCCTTCCCCGCACAGATGGAACAGAGGGAAACTCACTGTAATCCCCTCCCTCCACGTACAGCACCAGGAGTGTCTGAGCCGGGTAGCCGGGTCACGTTGCCGTGGCCCGGCCACCCGACTTAATGGAGCGTCCCGAGCAACCCGTAGTACAGCAGCGGGATCACGATCGAGAAGACCAGGGCGGAGGCTCCGAAGACGATGCGGGCGGTCGCGTACCGCTTGTGCGGGGGCAGCGCCGAACCGACGATCAGCAGGATGACGGGGAGGAGCAGCGCGCCGCAGTAGCCCCAGAAGTAGAGGCCGAAGCGGTGCAGTTCGGCGTCGTTGCAGGAGTCGCAGTAGATCGGCGAGAGGAAGCCGAAGAGCGCGTCGAGCGACACCATCGATGTGGTGAGGATGCTCGACGCCGATGTCCAGAGGATCGCCCAGGGATCGCGGGGCTCCGGCCGCCATCCCGGCACCCCGGCGAACGGGCCTCCGGCGTAGGGCCCGGTGCCGTCGTCCGCGGGGAGCCAGGTGCGGGGTGGGGCGGCGGTCGGCCGGGGGTCCGGGTGGGCGGAACCGGCGCCCGGCTGCGGCCCGTCCGCCGGGCCCGCCTCGTCCGCCTCGTCCGCCTCACCCACCGCGCCTTCCCGCACGAAGCCGGACGGGAGCGGGAGCGGCGGTACGGGGCGGGGCGGCGGCGTTCGGGCGTCGTCGACGGGCGGGCGTGCAGTTATGAGCCCATCCAACTGGGGAGCCTGGTGGGGTGCATGAGTCGCGGTACTCAGGGGGTGGCGGTCGTGATGAGAGTGGTCGTCGCGCCGGAGGGCGCGCGGAGGACATGCCTCCGCTCCAGGCCCGGTTGACGTTGTTCGACGGAATCCTCGGCCCGGCCCGGCGAGCCGATCCCGCAGATCGGCTACCTCATCTCGTACCACGCCTTCGCCATGGCCTACGGCGGCCCGCTGTTCGCCATCGCACTGCTGAGGTTGCGTCATAAGGCCAGCCTGGTGATGCTGTTCGTGACCTTCGTGATCGGTGAGGCGCGCTGGCAGTGGCCTCGCAGGGTCAGGGGGTGATGGTCCTCGCCCGGATCATCACCGGCGCGGTGTCCGGCGCGTTCTTCGGCGTGGCGCTGGCCGTCTGCGTCGAGGTCGTCGTCGCGCTGCTCGGCGTCGGGCTGGTGGGCGTCACCATGAACCCGGCGCTGGTCACCCGCGTGCGTGATGCGCACCGCCAACGGCTGCCCGCTGGTGAACACCGTCCGTACCTCCATGATCACCGTGGGCGTCGTCATCGGCTCCTGGACCGGCAGCCTGGGCATCGACGCGGGATACGGCCTACGCGCCCCGCTGTGGGTCGGCGTCGCCCTGGCGGTCCTCGGCTTTCTCTCCCTCCTGCCGGACCTCGTCGCGAGGTCTCGGCCCGGCGCGGCGGCCTGACGGGCCCGCGCACAGGAAACCTGATGGGCCCGCGCAGGAAAAAGGCGGGCCGCCATCAGCGGACCGTCGGAGAGCGGAGCCAGGAACGCCACCGGCGGCGCCGGGTGCGTTACGACGCCATGGGAAGCGCCGCGCCCTCGCGCCATTTGAGGATCTTGTCGAAGCTGACGACGGCGCCTCTTCGGCCGGTGCCGGTGGCGTAGCGGACGTGGTCGGTGAGGGCCTCGATGAGGAAGAGGCCGCGGCCGTCCTCGGCGTCGGCGGGGGCGGGGGGCGGAGTGAGCAGGGCCGGATCGGCGGGGCGGGGGGCGCGGACGAAGCCGGGGCCGGAGTCGCTGACCTCGATGTGGCAGGTGTCGCCGTCGATGTACGCCGTGACGCGGTAGTCGGAGCCGTCCTCGTCACCGCCGTGTTCGACGGCGTTCGCGCACGCCTCGGAGAGGGCGACCGACAGGTCGTAACAGATGTCCGGATCGACCCCGGCGGTCTCCATCGCCCCCAGAAGCAGTCGCCGGGCAAGCGGCACGCTGGCCGGTTCCCGGCGCAGATGGAGTGACCACCACATGCTCATCGCTCCAGCCTCCTGGCCGCGGCTCGACATACCGTTACGTATTGCCGCCGTAGGAGCGACGTAAGCATGCGCGGGGCGGCACACCGCTCGTTCGGCGGATGCGGAGTACCGAGCGCGCCGTGTAAGTGCGCTCCGGGGTATGCGCCCCCGCGCGCCCCGGCGTCCCCCGGTGGGCCCCCCTCGGGCGCCTCCGCGCGTCGACCTGCCGTAGGCCGCCGGGAAGGCGGGTGGGATGATGGCGCCGCCATGACTGCCCCCGCCCGCCACGCGCGTGCCGCCGCCGATCTGCGGCTGCTGAGGGCCGCGGTGTTCACCGCGGTCTGCGTCGTGCTGGCCGCGACCGGGCACATGGCCGGATCCCTCGCCTCCGTCCCGCTGTGGACGCTCGCCGCCGGGTGCGGCGTCGTCCTCGTCGTCGCCGCGCCGCTGGCCGGGCGGGAACGTTCCCTGCCCGGCATCGCCGCGGCGCTCACCGTCGGACAGCTCGCCCTGCACGCACTGTTCGCCGCCGGGCAGCACTGCGCGGCACCGTCCGTGACGGCCGACGGGCGGCTCGACGACGCCACCGTGATCGCCCTCGCCCGCCGTCTGACCTGCGGTCTCGACGGCGTACGGCTCGGCGGCGACACGGCGCACCGCATCGTCGCGCAGAACGGCTTCGACCCGTCCGACCCGCGCACCGCAGAGGTGCTCGGCACCGGCGGCACCCATGGCATGGCCGGGATGGATCACCTCGCGGGCGCGCCGATGGCGCACTCCGTGCTGCCGTCGCTGCCGATGCTGCTCGGCCATCTCCTCGCCGCGCTGGCCGCCGGGTGGCTGCTGCGCCGCGGCGAGGCGGCGCTGTGGCGGCTGGTCCGGCTGTCCGCGCCGGTGGCGCACGAGGCCGCGGCGCAGGCGCTGGCCGGGGCGCTGCGCTCCGCGCTCACGCTCGTCCGCGCCCTCCTCGCCGGACTCCCCGGCCACCGCACCGGCCCCTCGGCGCCCCTCGCCCACGCGGCGGGCCCGTCCGGGCCGGAGGATCCCGCACTCCAGCACAGCGTCGTCCGGCGGGGCCCGCCCGCCACGGCCCCGGGGCACGTCCGCACCGCCGGATACGCCCTCGCGGCCTGACGCGCGCGCAGCATCCCGCCCACCGGGCCGGACTCCCGCGCCGTCACCGCCTGCGCCGAACCTTCCCATTTGATGCTTTTGACGCTTTCGATGCTTTGGGTGTCGACACCGCTCTGTCGACGCCCGTGACGCTGATGTGGAGACATTTCGCCATGGCTTCTGAGATGACGCCCGAGAGGACGGCTGAGATGACGGCTGAGACGACGACCTCGAACACGACTCCGGGTACGAACCCGGGCACGAACCCGGGCACGCCTTCGTACGCGCCGCGGCGCGTACGCCGGATCGTGCGGCGGCTGCCGGTGCTCGGCGGCCTCGCGGCGGGCGGTGTGCTGATGCTGGCCGGGCCCGCGTTCGCGCACGTCAGCGTGCAGCCCGGCACCGCCGAACAGGGCGGCTACGCGACGATCAACATCAAGGTGCCCAACGAACGCGACCACGCCTCGACGGTCAAGGTCGAGGTGAACCTGCCGACCGACCACCCGCTGGCGTCCGTCATGCCGCAGCCGGTGCCGGGCTGGAAGGTCGAGGTCACCGAGGCCAAGCTGGCCAAGCCGCTGGAGATGCACGGCGAGAAAATCGACAAGGCGCCCTCGAAGATCACGTGGACGGCGGACGGCAAGGGCATCGCCCCGGGCCAGTTCCAGCAGTTCCCGCTCTCCGTCGGCCAGCTGCCCGACCACGCCGACCAGGTCATCTTCAAGGCGCTCCAGACGTACGACAACAAGGAGGTCGTGCGCTGGATCGAACCGGCGAAGAAGGGCGCCCCGGAGCCGGAGAACCCGGCGCCGGTCCTCGCCCTCACCCCGCCCGCCGGTGACGCCGGTGACGCCGGTGACGCCAAGCCCGCCGCCACCACCGCCGCCGCGGACGCCTCCGGCAGTGACACGACGGCCCGGGTCCTCGGCGTCGTCGGCATCGTCGTCGGCATCATCGGAGTCGGCTTCGGCGTCTTCGCCGGACGCCGCCGCACCGCCTGACCGCCTCCGGGCCGGCGTCCGCACGACGTCGGCCCGCCCCCCCCGTTCACCGACCCCCGGACATATCGCCATGCGTGGAAAGACCCTGATCGCGGCCGTCCTCACGGCCGCCGCCGCCCTCACCCTGACCGCCTGCGGGCCCGACGACGACGGCGGCGACAAGCCCGCCGCGTCGGTCTCCGGCGCCACCGCCAAGCCGATCGTCACGCTCGACAACCCGATCGAGAAGCCGGACCTCACCCTCACCGACTCCGACGGCAAGCCGTACGACCTGCTGGCGAAGACCAAGGGCCACCCGACCCTCATCTACTTCGGCTACACCAACTGCCCCGACGTCTGCCCGCTGACGATGGCCAACATCGCCGTCGCGGTGAAGCAGCTACCCAAGGCCGAACAGGACGATCTCCGGGTCCTGTTCATCACCTCCGACCCGGAGCGCGACACCCCGCAGGCCCTCAAGAAGTGGCTCGGCGGCATCAACAAGGACTTCACCGGCCTGACCGGGAAGTTCGCCGACATCCAGCGCGGCGCCCGCGACGTCAACATCGGCATCGACAAGCCGGTGGTGAAGAAGAACGGCGACGTGATCTCCACCCACGGCGCGCAGGTCCTGATGGCCTCCCCCAAGGACGACCGCATCCACTGGATGGGCATGCAGGACGCCACCGCCGACACCTACGCCTCCGCACTCCCGAAGCTCATCAAGGGGCAGAACCCGTGAACCGCCGCACCCTCACCGCCACCGCCCTCGCCGCCGTCTGCGCCCTCGGCCTCGCCGGATGCGGCGGCTCCGGTACGTCGGCCACGTCCGACAAGCCCGACGCCGCGGGCAGAGCCCCGCATCTGAAGGTCTCCGGCGCGTACATGCCGCAGCCGGTCACCGACAAGATGGCCGGGGCGTTCCTCACCGTCGAGAACACCGGCGGCGCCGACAAGCTCACCTCCGTCACCAGCGACCTCTCCGACGACGTCTCCCTGCACACCACCAAGGGCAACGCTATGGAACACGTCAGCTCCCTGCCTGTTCCGGCGGGCGGTGCGCTGAAGCTGGCCAGCGGCGGCAACCACGTGATGTTCATGGGCCTCAAGCACAAGCCCGCCGAGGGCGAGAAGGTCACCGTCGAGCTGCACTTCGCCAAGGCCGACGCGATCACCGTCGAGGTGCCGGTGAAGTCCGCGACGTACCGGCCCGGCACCGCCGCCACCGGCGGACACGACGCGGACTCCGGCCACTCCGGGCACGCGGACCACTCCGGGCACGCCCGCAAGTAAGCCGCCCCGGGGCGCACCGGGCCCGGCCGCCGCCCTCGGGCGCACCGGGCCCGGCCCGGCCCACGGGCCCGGGTACGTCCGCTCCGTACCCGGGCCCCGCGCCCGCGCACTCCACGAACACGAAGGGGAGCTTCCATGACGACGCCCACCGGCATCGCCGCCGCCCGTCCCCGCCCCGGTGCCGCCCGGCTCCGGCGGCCGGTGGCCGCGCGCCTGCTGGCCGTCGCCGTCGCCCTGTGCGGTCTGCTGCTCGCCACCGCCGCACCGGCCCAGGCCCACGCGGCGCTGACCGGCAGCAACCCGGCCCAGGGCGCGGTGGTCGCGCACGCCCCCGAGCAGGTCACCCTCAGCTTCTCCGAGGGCGTCGCGATGGGCGACGACTCCGTACGCGTCCTCGACCCGCACGGCACCCGCGTCGACCGCGGCAAACTCCGCGACCTGTGCAGCGGCGAGACCGTCAAATACGGCACCGGCCTGCCGCCCGGCCTGCCCCACGGCACCTACACCGTCGCCTGGCAGGCGGTTTCCGCCGACAGCCACCCGGTCTCCGGCGCCTTCACCTTCTCCATCGGCGCGCCGTCCGCCACCAAGGCACCGCTGCCGCAGCAGGAGGCGGGCGGCGGCCCGGTCGGCGCGCTCTACGGCATCGCCCGCTACCTCGCCTACGCCGGTTTCGTCCTGCTCTTCGGCGGCGCCGCGTTCGTCCTGGCGTGCCGCCCCGCCGCCGCGGGCGTCCGCTCCGTACAACGCCTGACCGTCCACGGCGGCTGGGTCCTCCTCACCGCCGCCACCCTCGCCCTCCTCCTGCTCCGCGGCCCCTACACCGGCTCCGGCGACCTCGCCGACCTCGCCGACCTCGACGCCCTCCGCGCCGTCCTGCCGACGAAGACCGGCATCGCGCTCACCTCCCGGCTGCTCCTCCTCGCGGGCGCGGCACTGTTCGTCACGGTGCTCTTCGGGGCGTACGAGCGGACGCGGGCGGCCGCGGCGGACGGTACGGGTCCGGTCCCGCTCTCGGACTCGGACTCGGACTCGGACCGGGAATCGGACGATGCGGTACGGGCCCCGGACGGCGCGGGCGGTACGGGTACCGCCCCGGGCGACGCGGCGCAGGTCCGGGGCGGCGCCCCGGGCGGCCCGGCGCGCACCCGGCTTCGGCGGCTCACCGTCGGGCTCGCCGTGGGCGGCACGCTGCTGGCCGCCGGGATCGCCGCAACCTGGTCGTTCGCCGAACACGCCTCCACCGGGCTGCAGCCGGGCCTCGCCATCCCCGTCGATCTGCTGCACCTGCTCGCCGTCGCCGCCTGGCTCGGCGGCCTCGCCGCCCTCGTCGTCTCCCTGTACTGGGGGCCGCCGGTGGAACGCACCGCCGTCCGCCGCTTCTCCCGCCTCGCCTTCGCCTCGGTCCTCACCCTGGTGGCCACCGGCCTCTACCAGTCCTGGCGCCAGGTCGGCACCGTGCCCGCCCTGACCAGCACCTCCTACGGGCAGCTGCTCATGCTCAAGGCGGGCCTGGTGATCCTGCTGGTCGGCCTCGCCTGGGTCTCCCGCCGGTGGACGGGGCGCCTGGCGGAGAGGGCGGCTACGAAGACGGGGGCGGGCGCTGAGGCCGGTACGGCCGCGGAGGCGGCCCGTACGGTTCCGGTTCCCGGCCAGGCGTCGGCGCCGGAGGCAGGGTCGGAAGCGGCGTCGGGCGCGGCCCCGGGCCAGGACTCGGCTCCTGCCCCGGAGCGCGCGGCAGCGCCGGAGCGCACCGCGGCCGACGCGCTCCCCGCACCCGCGCTCCGGGACGCCCCCGACACCGCCCCCGAGGCGGCCGCCCCCGACCCCGTACGGGAAACCACCCCGGCCCCCTCGGCCCCCGATGCCGAACGCCCCTCCTCCCCCGGGCCCGACCCCGTAGGGGCGACCGAACAGACCCCGGACGCCACCCCGGAGGCCGAGGCCCCCGACCCCGTAAGGGCCGCTCAACTCGCCCGGCAACGGTCCGCGTTGAGCACCGCCCGGGTCAAGCGGCTGCGCGACGCCGACCCGCAGCGGCTCGGGCTGCGCCGTTCGGTGCTGGCCGAGGCGGGCGTCGCCGTCGTCGTGCTCGCCGTCACCACCGTGCTGACCGGCACCGAACCGGCCCGCACCGAAGCCGCCCTCCAGGCCGCGTCCGCCGGGCGGTCCCCCGACGCCAACCAGCCCCAGGTGCTGACCATCCCGTTCGACACCGGCGGCCCGCACGGCAAGGGCACCGCCCGTATCGACCTCGACCCCGGCCGCGCCGGAGGCGGCAACCAGCTCCGGGTACGGATCTCCGACCCCTCCGGGGCCACCATGGACGTCCCCGAGATGAAGGTCTCCTTCACCCTGAGCGCCCAGCACCTCGGACCGCTCCCGGTGGCCGCCACCCCCACCGACAAGGGCCACTGGCGCGCCACCGACGTCCAGCTGCCCGTCCCCGGCCGGTGGCAGCTCTCCCTCCTCGTCCGGACCTCCGACATCGACCAGGTGACCGAAACCAGGAACGTGAAGATCGACTGATGAGCACGAAGAAGCCGCACGGCAACCGCGAAGCGACACCGGACACGAAGGCCGTCCCCCCGCAGGCCCCGCGCCCCGGAACCGCCCCGTCCGCATCGGCCGCCCCGGACGCGTCCCCCGGTGACGCCGGGCCCACCGTGGAGCTGTCCCGCCGCCGCCTGCTCGGCACCGTCGGCGCCGCCGGGGCGGCCGGACTCGTCGTCGGCGGCGCCGGGGGCGTGATCGGCGCGTCCGCCGCCCGCGGCGACGCCCCCGCCCCGCTCACCACCGTCGGCACCACCCGCGTCCCCTTCCGCGCCGACCGCGCCGCCCACCAGGCGGGCATCACCACCCCGCTCCAGGCCAGCGGCCACCTCCTCGCTTTCGACCTCGCCCCCGACGCCGACCGCAAGGCCGCCGCCGCCCTGCTGCGCCGTTGGACCCGCACCGCCCAGGACCTGATGGAGGGGCGCGCCCCCGCCCACGACACCGCCGTCGCCGCCGACGCCGGACCCTCCTCCCTCACCGTCACCTTCGGCCTCGGCCACTCCTTCTTCGACCGCACCGGCCTGACGAAACAGCGCCCCGTCCAGCTCGACCCGCTGCCCGACTTCTCCGCCGACGCCCTCGACGCCCGGCGCAGCAACGGCGACCTGTGGCTCCAGATCGGCGCCGACGACGCCCTCGTCGCCTTCCACGCCCTGCGCACCCTCCAGAAGGAAGCCGCCCCCACCGCCCGTCTGCGCTGGCAGATGAACGGCTTCAACCGCACCCCCGGCGCCACCGCCCGCCCCATGACCACCCGCAACCTCATGGGCCAGCTCGACGGCACCAACAACCCCAAGCCGTCCGACCCGGACTTCGACACCCGCATCTTCGTCGGCCGCGACGCCGACGCCACCTGGATGCGCGGCGGCTCGTACGCCGTCGTCCGCCGCATCCGGATGCTCCTCGACGACTGGGAACAGCGCCCCCGCACCGACCAGGAGAAGATCATCGGGCGGCGCAAGGACACCGGCGCACCCCTGACCGGCGGCGACGAGACCACCCCCATGCGCCTCGACGCCAACCGCCCCGACGGCCTCCCCGTCATCCCCGCCAACGCCCACGCCCGCATCGCCGCCCCCGAGTCCAACCAGGGCGCCGCCCTGCTCCGCCGCCCGTTCTCGTACCACGACGGCTTCCGCGACGACGGAGCCCCCGACGCCGGGCTCCTCTTCATCTGCTGGCAGGCCGACCCGCTGCGCGCCTTCACCCAGATCCAGCGCAAACTCGACCGTGGCGACGCCCTCTCCCCCTTCCTCCGCCACGAGGCCAGCGGTCTGTACGCCGTCCCGCCCGCCCCGGAGTCCGGCGGATACGTGGCCCAGCCCCTGCTGGAGGGCTGATCCGGCCTCCGTTTTCCACAGGGTGGCGGCAGGCGGCGGCCGCCCTGTGGACACCGGCCCGGCGCACACCGCGGGCTCGGTATCGTGACGGCACAGGGAGATCGGCGGGGCGTCCCCCGCAAGAACGCGAGGGAGACACCCGCATGTCGGCCAGTCGCTACACCTATCTCGGCCCGGCGGGCACCTTCACGGAAGCCGCGCTGCGCACGCTCCCCGAGGCGGCCACCCGCGAGCTGGAGCCGATGGTCTCGGTACCCGCCGCCCTCGACGCCGTCCGCAGCGGCGAGGCGGCCGCCGCCCTCGTCCCCATCGAGAACTCCGTCGAGGGCGGCGTCACCACCACCCTCGACGAACTCGCCTCCGGTGAACCCCTGATGATCTACCGCGAGGTGCTGCTGCCGATCGCCTTCGCGCTGCTGGTCCGCCCCGGCACCACCCTCGCCGACGTCAAGACCGTCACCGGCCACCCCGTCGCCCAGCCGCAGGTCCGCAAGTGGCTCGCCGCCCAACTCCCGCACACCGCCTGGGAGTCGGCCGCCTCCAACGCCGACGGCGCCCGCCTCGTCCAGGAGGGCCGCTACGACGGCGCGTTCGCCGGTGAGTTCGCCGCCGCCACCTACGGCCTGGAGCCACTGGTCACCGACATCCACGACGCGCAGAACGCCGCCACCCGCTTCGTCCTCGTCGGCCGCCCGGCCCGCCCCGCCGCGCCGACCGGCGCCGACAAGACCTCGCTGGTCCTGTGGCTGCGCGCCGACCACCCCGGCGCGCTCCTCGAACTCCTCCAGGAGTACGCGGTCCGTGGCGTGAACATGATGCGCATCGAATCCCGGCCGACCGGCGAGGGCATCGGCCGGTACTGCTTCTCCGTCGACTGCGAGGGCCATATCACCGACCGGCGGGTCGGCGAGGTCCTGATGGGCCTCAAGCGGGTCTGCCGCGGCGTCCGCTTCCTCGGCTCGTACCCCCGCGCCGACCAGGTCCCGGCCACCGTCCGCCCCGACATGACCGACGCCGCCTTCACCGACGCCGCCGACTGGCTCAACCGCTGCCAGGACGGGCGCCCTTGAGGGGCGGATTCCTGACGGGGGCGAGGTGGCCGGATCGGTGATTCCGGCCGGCGCCGGGAGGCCGTACGAGCCTCCGCCCGGCGCCCTCACCACGGGCGTTCCACCCCGCTGTGGACTATCCACAGAGTTATCCACAGGCGCGCCTCGGTGCCTGTGGGTAAGTCCTCGCGGGATTCGGACAGAATCGACAAATCACTCTACCGATCCCAGATCCCGCCACGCCGCCCCACACCGCCATGCCCCGCGCCGCGTCACCCCTTTTTCCGTGATCAGCCCTTTAGGGCTAGGTAACGCCACACGAAAGAGTGCGCGAAGGGGGCTTGGAAGCCCAATCCACCGCAGGTGATTCATCGCCCGGAGGGTGAAGTTCCGAGTTCCACAGATCTCACACACAGCCTGTGGATAAGAATGCCCACACCCCCCACACCTGTGGACAACTCACCTTTTCCCCACAGCCCGGACCCGGAAATCACCACCCCGCGGCACGCACCTCACCCGACGGACGCCGCCCCGGGACCCTCCGCACCGCCCCCGGGAAACCGCCACTCGCGACATAAACGACACCCCGCCCTCCCTGGCGGGAATGCCACCGAATTCCCTCCACCATTCCCGCCTCACCACCCCGCCCGAAGGCTCCGTACGGCCATCCACCCTCGCGGAATAAACAGCCCAAAACAGACATTGCGACATGCGCGGGAATATCGCGTCGAGCCCCGCCGCCCGCCCCGGTAGCCTGGGAGGGTGATTGACCTTCGCCTGCTCCGTGAGGACCCCGACCGTGTGCGCGCCTCCCAGCGCGCCCGTGGAGAGGACGTCGCACTCGTCGACGCGCTTCTCTCCGCCGACGAGCGGCGCAGGTCGTCCAGCGTCCGCTTCGACGAACTGCGCGCCGAACAGAAGGCGCTCGGCAAGCTGATCCCCAAGGCCACCGGCGACGAGAAGGCCGTCCTGCTGAAGAAGGCCGGCGAACTCTCCGCCGCCGTCAAGGCCGCCGACGCCGCCCAGGACGAAGCCAAGGAAGAGGCCCAGACCCTCCTCCGCCAGCTCGGCAACCTCGTCCACCCCGACGTCCCCGTCGGCGGCGAGGAGGACTTCACCGTCCTGGAGACCCACGGCACCATCCGCGACTTCGCCACCGAGGGCTTCGAGCCCAAGGACCACCTGGAGATCGGCGAACTCCTCGGCGCCATCGACGTCGAACGCGGCGCCAAGGTCTCCGGCTCGCGCTTCTACTACCTCACCGGCATCGGCGCCCTGCTGGAACTGGCCCTGGTCAACGCGGCCATCGCCCAGGCCACCGCCGCCGGATTCACCCCGATGCTCACCCCCGCGCTGGTCCGCCCCCGCGCCATGGAGGGCACCGGCTTCCTCGGCCAGGCCGCCGAGAACGTCTACCACCTGGAGAAGGACGACTACTACCTGGTCGGCACCTCCGAGGTCCCCCTCGCCGCGTACCACATGGACGAGATCCTCGAAGCGAGCCAGCTCCCGCTGCGCTACGCAGGCTTCTCGCCCTGCTTCCGCCGCGAGGCCGGCACCTACGGCAAGGACACCCGCGGCATCTTCCGCGTCCACCAGTTCGACAAGGTCGAGATGTTCTCGTACGTCACACCGGACGACGCGGAGAACGAGCACCGGCGCCTCCTCGACTGGGAGAAGCAGTGGCTGACCGGCCTGGAGCTGCCGTTCCAGGTCATCGACGTCGCCACCGGTGACCTCGGCGCCTCCGCCTCGCGCAAGTTCGACTGCGAGGCGTGGATCCCCACCCAGGGCAAGTACCGCGAGCTGACCTCCGCCTCGAACTGCAACGAGTTCCAGGCCCGCCGGCTCTCCGTCCGGATGCGCGAAACCGTCGACGGCAAGCCGAAGGTCCAGCCGCTCGCGACGCTCAACGGCACGCTCTGCGCCGTCCCCCGCACCATCGTCGCGATCTTCGAGAACCACCAGCAGGCCGACGGCTCCGTGCGCGTCCCGGCGATGCTCCGCCCGTACCTGGGCGGCCGCGAGATCCTGGAGCCCACCTCCAAGTGACCGCCCCCGGACCGGCCCCCGCCCTGCCCTACCAGCTCATCGCGACGGACCTCGACGGGACGCTGCTGCGGGAGGACGGAACGATCTCCGACCGCACCCGCGCGGCCCTCGCCACGGCCACCGCGGCCGGTGCCGCCCACATCGTGGTGACCGGCCGCGCGGTGCCCTGGACCCACCACATACTGGAAGGGCTCGATTACCGGGGCATCGCCGTCTGCGGGCAGGGGTCGCAGGTCTACCACGCGGGCGAGCGGCGCCTGCTGACCTCCGTGACCCTCGACCGCCAGCTCGCCGGTCTCGCCATCGCCAAGATCGAGACGGAGACCGGCCCGCTGCGGCTGGCCGCCAGCCGCGACGGCATCGAGGGCGAAGTGCTGGTCGGCCCCGGCTACCGCTACAAGGAGGGCCCGCTCCCGGCCCTCCCGATCGAGGACCACGCCGACCTGTGGACCGCCCCGGTCAACAAGGTCTACATCCAGCACTCGACGCTGGACGACGACGCGCTGGCGCAGGTCGCCCGCGTGACCGCCGGCGACCTCGTCGGCGTGACGGTCTCCGGACCCGGCATCGTCGAACTCCTCCCCCTCGGCCTGACCAAGGTCACCGGCCTCTCCCTGGCGGCCCGCCGCTTGGGCGCCAAGGCCGATTCCACCATCGCCTTCGGCGACATGCCCAACGACCTCACCATGTTCGCCTGGGCCGCCCACGGCGTCGCCATGGCCAACGCCCACCCCGAACTCAAGGCCGTGGCCGACGAGGTCACCGCGTCGAACGAGGACGACGGGATCGCGGTGGTGTTGGAGCGGTTGTACGGGGGGTTGTAGCGCGGTGCCTCCCGCCAGGAGCAGGACGCCTGCCCCTGGCGGGTCGGGGTACCTGCCCTGGGGTGCGTGGTCCGTCGCGGCTTCGATTACTCTCCGTGAACGAGTACAGGCTTCGCATCGTTCCAATTACCGAGCGTCATTATCACAGAGAGTGATGTGGGGTGTCGAGGGTGGCACCGACTCGGGTGAGCAGGTCCGCGCTCCGGGCCCGTGAGGCACCCTGAGTATCCGGCGCAAGCGCTGCTGCCGCCTCCCACCCTGCCGCCTCCTCCTCGATCACCTTCGGGGCGCCCTGCCGCTTCCGTCGCGCCCGGCCCGTCCCCGAGCGGGCCCCGCATTCACACGTCACGAACATTCCGTGTAGCGTGAACGTACGAGTTGTAGGATAACTGGGCAACCGGGCAGGAAGGATGCGTGAGGGCGGATGGCGCTGCAGGCGGCGGGACGGCGATCGTTGGTGGATACGGTCGTCGAGGCGTTGCGGGCCCAGCTCGTCGCCGGTGAGTGGAAGGTCGGGGAGCGGATTCCCACCGAGCACGCGCTTGCCGAGCAGCTTGAGGTGGGGCGTAACACCGTGCGGGAGGCGGTGCGGGTACTGGTGCATGCCGGGATGCTGCGTTCCCGGCAGGGTGAGGGGACGTTCGTGGTGTCCGCCGCCGACCCGGGCGCGATCATGCGTGGGGTGCAGCGGGCCGGCATCCGGGACGTGCTGGAGGTACGGATCGCGCTGGAGGCGGAGGCCGCCCGGCTGGCGGCGGTCCGCCATGAGCCCGCCGACCTGGAGCGGATGCGGGCGGCGCTCGATGCGCAGGCCCATTTGGAGGACGAGGACGGGCAGCCCGCGCACGGCAACCTGGAGCTGTACGCGGATCACGACATCGCGTTCCACCGGGCCGTGGTGGAGGCGGCGCACAACACCGCGTTGACGGCGACGTACGGCTGGTTCAGCAGTTCCGTGCGGGAGGCGCTGGTCAGCGCGTTGGACGACCACGCGATTCCGAAGATCGTGCACGGCGATCACCACGCGGTCATGGAGGCCATCGCCTCCGGTGACCCGGAGGCGGCGGAGCGGGCGACCCGGGTGCTGCTGGACAAGCCGAAGCGTGCTCTGGAGACGCTGCTCGACGGGCGGTGACGGGGGGGCGGCTGCGGGGGCGGCTGCGGGTGGTTCCCCGGCTGTGAGGTGGTATTCCCCAGTACCGGTCGGGTGGGGGCGGTCCCGGGGGCGTTGATCAGCGTCGGGCTGCCGGGTGGACCGGCCGCCGGTTCCGTGGCGTTGTCTTCCGGGCGCCGCGTTCGTCTGGGGCTGCTTCGTCCCCGCTGGCGTCTGCCTCCGTAGGGCCCCTTCTTAGGGCCCCGTCGCCCCACCGTTCGCCGTACTCCGTTGGTCGGCATCTTGCCGCCCGGCCCCTTTTCGATTCCTCAACTCCCTTTCTCAGTCCCCCCTTTTCTTCGAGTTCCGATGGGTGAGGTGTGTACGCATGTCCGGGATCAGATCCGAGGCCCCGTTGTCCGAGGCCCGGTTGTCCGAGGCCCCTTTGATCGAGGCCCCTTTGATCGATGCCGAGGAGGATCTGGCGGCGGCGCCGCAGGTCGTCGTGGCGCGGCGGCGGTTGCGGGCGCATCCGGCGTTGTTGCTGGCCGGGATCGTGCTGGCGTCGTTGAACATGCGGGCGGCGCTGGCAGGGGTGTCGCCGCTGCTCGGTGAGATCGGCGGCCACTTCGGGCTGGCGGCGACGGCGAGCAGTCTGGTGACGGTGATTCCGCTGGTGTTCATGGGGCTCGGTTCAATCGTCGCGCCGAAGCTGGCGCGTCGGTGGGGTACGGAGACGGTGCTGTGCGGGGCGCTGGTGCTGCTGTGCGGGGGCATCGTGCTGCGGGTCGCGCCGCCGGTCGTGGCGCTGTTCGCCGGGTGCGCGGTGGTGGGGACGGCGATAGCCCTGCTCAACGTGTTGATGCCCGGCCTGATCAAGCGGGACTTCCCGGAGAAGGCGGCCGGGATGACGGGGCTCTACACGACGGCGATGGTCCTGGGTGCGACGGTGTCGGCGGCGACCGCGGTGCCGTTGGAGGAGGCGTTCGGCAGCTGGCAGGGGTCGCTGGTGTCGTGGGCGTTGCTGGCGGGGGTGGCGGCGCTGGTCTGGGTGCCGCAGGCGGTGATGTCCCGTAGGGGTACGCACCACGGGGAGGCGGCCGCGCGTCCGGCGCACGGCGTCGAGGACGGGCCGCGGTTGAGCCGGTCGGCGCTGGCGTGGCAGGTGACGCTGTTCATGGGGTCGCAGTCGCTGATCGCGTACGTGACGATCGCGTGGATGCCGACGATCTTCACGGATCACGGCATGGGGAAGGGTGAGGCGGGGCTGGTCTTCGCGTTCAGCACGTTGGTGCAGATGGCGGGTTCGTTCGTGGTGCCGCTGCTGGCGGGGCGGATGCGTCGGCAGCGGGTGCTGGGTGTGATGGTGTCGGCGCTGATGGCGTGCGGTGTCGTGGGGCTGATGGTGGCGCCGGTCGCGGGGGCGTGGCTGTGGGCGGTGCTGCTGGGGCTCGGTCAGGGTGGTGCGCTGGGGCTGGCGCTGACGATGATGGTGCTGCGTTCCGGTGATGCGCATACGGCGGCCCGGGTGTCGGGGATGGCGCAGACCGGTGGGTATCTGCTGGCGGCGGTCGGCCCGTTGGCGCTGGGCGCGGTGCATCAGGTGACCGATGGCTGGAGTGTGCCGCTGGTACTGATGCTGGTGGTGTGTGCGGGGCTGGCGCTGCTGGGGATGGGCGCCGGGCGGGATCGGCGGATTGGGGTTTCCCAGGCCTAGGGGGGGCGTAGTGGGAGCGGGGCGGTGTCCGGGGGGAGCGCCGCCCCGCTTGGCGTTTGGGGGGCGCGGGCGGTGGCGGTTCGCTTGCGGGCGGGGTGCGTTGGGGGGCGTCCCTTACGGGGAGGGGTGCGGGTGCGTGTCCCGTACGGGTGCGAAGCGGCTAACTGTCAGGGGCACGGGTCCGGCGGGGTGGCGCGGAGGTGGGCGTCGCGGGCGACGGCTTCGTGGGTGGCGCGGTGGACGGCGCGGGCGAGGCGGGCGCCCCAGAGGGAGCGGGGACCGGCGAAATGTTCGGCGAGGGCGCCGGGCCTGGGGATGCGGGCGGCTATGCAGACGGCGTCGGTCGGGGTGCCGGAGGCGTCGTAGCCGTTGTCGCGGAGTGCCTGGACCTTGGCTTCGGTGGCGGTGGCGACGGCGTTGACGAGGGCGGCGTCGGTGAGGGCCACGGGGAGCGCGACGAGGATGTTGATCGTGCCGGGGCCGGGGTGGGGTGCGGCGCGCGGGGGCGGGACGGCGGCCCAGCCGGAGACGCCGACACCGGCGGTGACCAGGGCTTCGACGCCCTCGTCCGTGGTGTGGGTGGCGGTGGCGAGGATGTCGGCGGCGGTCATCAGCCCTACGCCGGGTGGGAGTTGGGGCGCGGGCTGGGCGGTGGGGGCGTGGTCCGTGGCTGAGCCCGTAGGGGAGGTGGCGCCCTTGAGGGGAGGCGCCGTTGGGCTCGGGATCGCGAGAAAGGCTTCCGCTGCGCCTGCGCCCGTACGGGGAGCCTCTACGGGACCTGCGCTCGCAGGAGGAATGCCCGAGCCCCCCGTTCCCGTAGGGGAAATGTCCGGGTGGCCCGTTCCCGTGGAAGGAGTGGGCGGAGGGTAGGTGCCTGGTGCGGGCGCATCGCCAGGAGCCGTGATGGTAGCGGGAGTTGGGGGTGCGGGAGGCCCGCTGAAGGCGAGGGCGGCTATGTCGGTGAGGTGGTGGTGTGGGTCGTGACGGGTGTAGCCGTGGGGGACCTGGGCGTTGAGGAACCAGTGGCGTTCGCCGATGCCTCCGCCGAGGACGGCGCTGGAGATCATGCGCCAGCCCGGTCCGGCCCGCCAGAGAAGAACCGGGAGGGTGGCGGGTGCGCCGGGGCCGGCGGGGCAGGGGTGGGACAGGGGCTCGGTGCTGATCAGCGGGGTGGCGACCGGTGCCGTGGTGGGCCCGGGAGGAGTCGGGGGTGTCACCCGGTCACCTTACGGAGGGCCCGTACGGGTGGGAGGGCGTCTCCCCTGCGGTGGCCCTGTGCCGTGCCCCGCACCGCGGCTCGGGCTGTGGCTCGGGCTCCAGGTCCGGGTTCGTGCGCGCGGCTCCGGGTCCGGCTCCGGCTCCGGCTCCGGGTCCGGCTCCGGCTCCGGCTCCGTACAACGATCGGCGGGGGCCCGGCCCGTACGGCGGGACGGCGCTCCGGCCCCGCCCGGCCGTACGGCGGTCACTCCTCCCCGGCGAGGGTGAGGGCGCGGAGTCGGCGGGTGGCGTACCAGGTAGCGGCGGTGGTGACGGCGATGAGGAGGACGGCGGCGGTGGGGAGGGTGACGTCGGAGGTGAGGGTGGAGTCGGGGGCAAGGCGGCCGCCGAGGGCGAGGGCCCACTGCTGGATGCTGAGGGTGCGGGCGCCGGGGACGAGGTTGCCGAAGAGGGATTCCCAGACGAGGGCGTAGACCAGGCCGATGACGACGGCGTGGCGGGTGATCGTGCCGAGGAGCAGGAAGACGGCGGCGTAGGCAACGGAGGCGATGGCCGCGGCGGTGGCGTAGGCGACGGCGATCTGCTGACTGTTGCCATTGAGGATGAATCCGGCGACGAGGACGGGGACGGCGGAGAAGGCGAGGGTGACGCCGGTGGCGACGGTGAGTTTGGTGAGGACGATGGTGCTGCGGCGGACGGGTTTGGCGAGGAGGTAGACGACGGAGCCGTCGTCGATCTCCGGGCCGATGGCGCCGGTTCCGGCGATGACGCCGATCAGAGGGACGAGGGTGGCGAGGGCGAAGCCGCCGAGGATTTCCTTGGCGGTGGTGTCGTCGGCGCCGGTGAGGGCGCGGACGGCGACGGCGATGACGAGGAGGAGGGCGGGCAGGGCGAAGAGGATCAGGGCGCGTCGGCTGCCGAGGAGGGTGCGGTAGGTGAGGCGGGCGACGGTGGGGTGGAAGAGGGCGGGGGGCGGGGCCGCCGCGGGGGTGGGTGGGCTGGTGGTGGACATGTGCGGGTTCCTTCCGGGGCGGGCGGCGTCGGGCGGGGGTGGTGAGCGGGGCTGCCGTACTCCGTGCACCGTGCGGGTGCGGGCGGCGGGCGGAGGTTCCTGGGGCGCGGACCGAGGCGGGCGCGGGCCGCGGCCGCCCAGGTCAGGCCGTGACGAGGTAGGAGAAGACGGATTCCAGGGATTCGTCGGAGGGGGTGACCGTCAGGAGGCGGATGCCCCGGTCGTGGGCGACGCGGGGCAGGAGGGTGGTGAAACGGGTGAAGTCGACGGCCTGGATGTGGAGGGCGCCTTCGGTGTGGTCGACCTGGATGCCCGCGGTGGAGGGGTCGGCGATGAGGGCGGCGGCGAGGGCTCGGTCGTCGTCGGAGCGGACGAGGTAGCGGTGCGGGCGGTCCGTCATCAGGCGGCGGATCTTGCGGAAGTCGCCGGAGGCGGCGTGGCGTCCGGCGACGACGACCTCGATGTGGGTGGCGAGTTGTTCGACCTCTTCGAGGATGTGGGAGGAGAAGAGGACGGTGCGGCCCTCGTCGCCCATGTGGCGCAGGAGTTCCATGAGGTGCATGCGCTGGCGGGGGTCCATGCCGTTGAACGGTTCGTCGAGCAGGAGGACCGAGGGGTCATGGACGAGCGCGGAGGCCATTTTGACGCGTTGGCGCATGCCCTTGCTGTAGGTGGAGATCTTGCGGTCCTGGGCGTACGTCATGTCGACGGTGGCGAGGGCGGCGGCGGCCTGGGTGCGGCCGAGGCCGTGGAGTTCGGCGTTGGCGAGGACGAATTCGCGGCCGGTGAGGACGTCGTACATGGCTTCGCGTTCGGGGACGATGCCGAGGTGGCGGTAGCTGCGTGCGTTGCGCCAGACGGGGTCGCCGTCGAGGGTGACGGTGCCGTGGGAGGGGGCGAGGAAGCCGCCCATCATGTTGATGAGGGTGGATTTCCCGGCGCCGTTGGGGCCGAGGAGACCGGTGACGCCGGGGGCGATGGTCATGGTGATGTCGTTGACGGCGACGACGTTGCCGAACCAGCGGGAGACATGGTCGATGCGGACGGTGCTCATGGGCGCGGCTCCTCGTCGGTGCGGGTGGCGGTGTGGACGTGGCGTACGGCGTGGGTCACAGGCCGGCCTTGCGGTAGCGGCGCATGAGCAGGGCGAACGAGGCGGCGACGGTCACCAGGGTGACGAGGAGGTAGAGGCCGCCCGCGGCGGTGGTGGGGGCCAGGGCCTGGGGGAAGGAGGTGGTGCCGCCGAGGAAGGTGGCCTGGACGCCGTCGATCAGGGTGATCGGGGAGAAGAGGCCGAGCCAGCCGACGGCGGATTCGTGGCCCTGGACGTAGGCGATGCCCTGGAGGGCACTGACGGCCCCGTAGGGGAGGGTGAGGGCGGCGATGACGGCGGCGACGCCGAAGCCGCGGCGTGGGGTGACGGCGGCGAGGACCAGGCCGATTCCGGCGAAGAGGAGGGAGAGGAGGGCGACGGTGAGCAGGCCCTGGGCGAGGCCCTTGGTCTGGTCGGCGAAGTCCAGCTTCGCGAGGAGGGCCCCGGCGTAGAGGATCACCAGCGGGGTGGCGGTGAGGAGGAAGAGGGCGGCGGCGAGGGCGGCGAATTTCGCGGTGACGTAGTCGACGCGCTCGATGGGGCGGGAGAAGTAGAGCGGCACGGACCGGAAGCGCAGGTCGCGGGAGACGGACTGGGGTGCCTGGGCGGCGAGGTAGAGGCCGATGACGGCCTGGAGGTAGATCGCGTAGCGGCTGTAGTCGAGGGGGAGGCTGTGGGCCTTCGTGACGACGGTGACCGCGACCATGATTCCGGCGGGCAGGCACATGACGCCGAGGAGGAGCATCGGCAGCACCTTGGATTTGGCGGAGCGGCCGAGTCCGTAGGCGCCGCGCAGGCTCTGGACGAAGAGTGATCTGCGGGCGTAGGCGCGGCCGAGGCGGGGGCCGTCGTAGTGGCGGTAGCCGATGTTGTGGATGACGTCGGGAGCGTGCGGCCCGTAGGGGGCGTCGGGGCCGGGGCGGTGGTCGCCGGGCGTGGCGGCGGGGACCGGTGACGTGCGGTCAGCGGGCATCGGGGGCGCCTCCCTTCGGGGTGGGGGTTGCGGGTTCGGGGCCGGTGCCGAGCGGGGTTCCGGTGCTGGTGGTGGCCTCGGATTCGGTGGTGGCCGCGGTTCCGGTGGTGGCCTCGGTGGCCGTGGTGGTTCCGGTGTCGGGGGTGCGGAAGACCTCGGCGATGTGGTGGCGGCGGGGTTCCATGCGGACGAGGCCGAGGCCGAGGGCCGCGACCGTGTCTCGGACGAGGTCGTGGGGGTCCGCGCCACTGGGTGCGCCGGTGGCCTCGATGTGGAGGAGGTGGCCGGCGGGGGTGGCCGGGGCGGCGCCGGGGACGTCGCGGGTGACGGTGGCTCCGGCGGCGGCGAGGGCGGTGTGGAGGGCCGCGGTGCCGTCGGGGTGCTCGTCGGTGTCGGTGACCTCGACGACGAGGGAGGTGGTGGCCCGGGTGAACTCGTCGGTGGCGGAGGAGCGCAGCAGCGTCCCGCCGTCGATGACGACGACGTGGTCGCAGGTGCGTTCCAGTTCTCCGAGGAGGTGGGAGGTCACCAGGACGGAGATGCCGAAGTCGGTGTGGACGCGGCGGATCAGGGCGAGCATGTCGTCCCGGCCGACGGGGTCTAGGCCGTTGGTCGGCTCGTCGAGGAAGACCAGCTCCGGGTCGTGGACGAGGGCCTGGGCGAGTTTGACCCGCTGTTTCATGCCGGTCGAGTAGCCGCCGATGGGGCGGTATCGCTCCTCGTAGAGGCCGACGTGGCGGAGGGTGTCCGCGGTGCGTTCGCGGGCCGCAGTGGGCGGCAGGCCGGACATGCGGGCCATGTGGACGACGAATTCGGTGGCGGAGACATCCGGGGGCAGGCAGTCGTGTTCGGGCATGTAGCCGACGCGTTCGCGGATGGCGGCGCCGTGGGTGGTGACGTCCATGCCGAGGACGTGCGCGGTGCCCTCGGTGGCCGGGGCGAGGCCAAGGAGGATCTTGATCAGGGTGGATTTTCCGGCCCCGTTGGCGCCCACCAGGCCGGTCACACCGGGCGCGATGTCCACGGTCAGCCGGTCCAGGGCGGTCACCCGCGGGAACCGCTTGCTGAGGCTTTCGGTCAGGATGACGGTCACGCCTCGACGGTAGTGGCGCCCGCCACACGGATCGTCAACCCAGGCGACGGTCCGGCCCTACCTCTTCGGGACGACGACCCTTAGGGGATGCCGTCCTCGGGGGGCATGGCGGAGGCGACGGGGGCGGGGTTCGGGGTGGTGAGGCCGGGTGGGGCGGGCCTGGGGCTCGGGCCGGGTGCGGCTTGCGGGGCCGGTGGGGGCGGGCCCAGGTCTCGGGCCCGGTGCGGGCGGTCCCGGTGCGGGGGGCGGCGGCGGGCCCGTGGTGGGTTCCGTGAGGGTTACCCGCACGCCTCTTGACGTAGACGTCAGCCATTGTCACATTCATCAGTGTCAAGTTACGCGCACGTACCGCGATGCTCTGCTACGGACGGACGGTTGACGATGCCTGCAGTGACCTCACAGAATCCGGCGGCGGCCGGGGCCCTCGGCGCGCGGCTGCGCGGCTTCCGCGAGGTCCAGCGCCTCGCCTACGCGTGCGCCGAGGCCGTCGCCGCGCAGCTCAAACCGGGCGTCACCGAGCGTGAGGCGGCGCGGATGCAGCGGGTGTGGCTGCGCGAGCGGGGGGTGCGGGACTGGTTCCACCTGCCGTTCGCATGGTTCGGGGACCGGACGGCGTTCGCCGGGTTCCGCGTCCCGCTGCAGTTCTTCCCGACGGGGCGGAGGCTGGAGCCCGGGATGCCGTTCATCCTCGACGTGGCTCCGGTGCACCGCGGCTTCACCGCCGACATCGGGTACTCCGGCTGCCTGGGCCTCAACCCGGTGCACGACCGGCTGATGGCCGACCTGGAGGCGCACCGCGAGCTGATCCTCCGAGAGGTGCGCGAGCGCCGTCCGCTGCGGGAGATCTACGAGGACGTCGAGCGCCTGATGGTGCGCCAGGGGCATACGAACCGGCACCGGGCCTATCCGTTCGGCGTCATCGCTCACAAGGTCGACCAGGTCCGGGAACGGCGGTGGGCGCCGACGGTGTTCGGCTTCGGGACGCAGTCCCTGAAGGGGCTGGCGTCGGACGCGCTGCACGGGCACCGGGAGGGCTGGTCCCCGCTGTGGAGCCCGTACTCCTTCTCCGACCATCCGCCACAGCCGGGCCTGTGGGCCGTCGAACCCCACCTCGGCTTCCGGGGCACGGGCACGAAGTTCGAGGAACTCCTCGTCGTGACGGACTCCAAGGACCCGCAGGAGAGCGCCTTCTGGCTGGATGACGATCTGCCGCATGTGCGGCGGTGGCGGGAGGAGAAGGGCGCGTGACGCAGCTTCCGGATCCGGTCGGGAACGAAGTCGAAGGAGAGGGCGAGGGCAAGGACATGGCGGACGCGGTGGAAGGGTACGGGGCGGATGGCGCTCCCGGTGCGGCGGGCTCCGGGGGCGGTGGTACGGCTGGGGCCGGGATTCCGGGGGCCCGGGAGCGGTGGGTGCGGACCGGCGGGATCGAGCTGTGCGTCGCCGAGCTGGGTGATCCGGAGCGGCCCACGGTGCTGTTGGTGCACGGCTATCCGGACAGCAAGGAGGTCTGGTCCGATGTCGCGCAACGGCTCGCCGACCGCTTCCATGTGGTGTTCTACGACGTGCGGGGCTGTGGGCACTCGACCGCGCCGCAGCCGCTGCGCGGCGGGTTCACGCTGGAGAAGCTGACCGATGACTTCCTCGCCGTCGCAGACGCCGTCAGCCCGGACCGGCCGGTGCATCTGGTGGGGCACGACTGGGGCTCGGTGCAGTCCTGGGAGTTCGCGACGGTCCGGCGGACCGAGGGCCGGATCGCGTCGTTCACCTCGATGTCCGGGCCGTCCCTCGACCACTTCGGCCACTGGATCAAGCGGCGGCTGTCGCGCCCCACCCCACGCCGCGCAGCGCAGCTCCTGTCCCAGTCCTTGAAGTCCTGGTACGTCTACCTGTTGCACACCCCGGCCCTGCCGGAGATGGCTTGGAAGGGTCCGCTCGGCAAGCGCTGGCCGACGCTCATGGAACGGTTCGAGAAGGTGCCGGGCGGCGCCTACCCGACGCCATCGCTGCCCCGTGACGCGGCCCACGGCGCCTGGCTGTACCGCGACAACATCCGCTCCCGGCTGAGCCACCCCCGCGACGACGCCTTCGCGCACTGCCCGGTGCAGCTCATCACGCCGACCGCTGACGTGTTCCTGTCCGAGCGGCTCTACGACGACCTGGACCGGTGGGCGCCCCGGCTCACCCGACGTACGCTCCCGGCCAAGCACTGGGTACCGCGCACCCGCCCCGATCAACTGGCCGCCTGGATCACGGAGTTCGTCGCCGCTCAGGAGGAGGGCGACCCGGCGAAGGAGGTCGCGGCGTCCGGGGCGTACGCGGACCGGTTCGGCGGGCAGCTGGTCCTGGTGACCGGTGCGGCGAGCGGGATCGGCCGGGCGACGGCGTTCGCGTTCGCGGAGGCCGGGGCGCGGATCATCGCGGTGGACCGGGACGCGGAGGGCGCCGCGCGGACCGCGGACATGGCCCGGCTGATCGGCGCTCCGCAGGCGTACGGCGAGGTGGTCGACGTCGCGGACGCGGCGGCGATGGAGAAGCTCGCGGACCACGTCGAGGCCGCCTACGGCACAGTCGATGTGCTGGTGAACAATGCGGGCATCGGGCTGTCGGGCTCCTTCATGGAGACGTCGGTGGAGGACTGGCAAAAGGTCCTGGACGTCAATCTCTGGGGCGTCATCCACGGCTGCCGGACGTTCGGGAAGCGGATGGCGGAGCGCGGCCAGGGCGGGCACATCGTCAACACCGCGTCCGCCGCGGCGTTCCAGCCGTCCCGGGTCCTGCCCGCGTACAGCACGTCCAAGGCGGCGGTGCTGATGCTCAGCGAGTGCTTGCGTGCCGAGCTGGCCGGGCAGGGCATCGGGGTTTCGGCGATCTGCCCGGGGCTGGTCAACACCAACATCACCGCCACCTCGCGGTTCACCGGGGTGTCGGCCGACGAGGAGAAGGCCCGCCAGACCAAGGCCACCCGCGCCTACGGGCTGCGCAACTACCCGCCGGAGAAGGTCGCGGACGCCGTCCTGCGCGCCGTGGCCCGCAACCAGGCGGTGGTCCCCGTCACCCCCGAGGCACGCGGCGCACGATTCCTCTCCAGGGTGGCACCGCGGGCACTACGGGCCATCGCCCGTATCGAGCCTCCGCTGTGAGACGGGCCTGGGCACGATGTAGCTGGTGGCGCCGGGGATGTCTCGCGGTGGGGGCCGGGCGAGCGGGACGGCGCTGGGCCGGGGGCGGGCGTGTGGGGTGGCCCGGGCCGGGTGGCCGTTGGGCGGCGGCGCGCCGGACGGCGGCTCATCCTGGCGCGGGCCGGGCAGTGGCGCGGCAGGCGGGAGCGCGTCCCGGCACGGGTCAGGCAGGACCGCGTCGCCGCGCATGCCAGGTCGGCACCTGCCGCGTCCCCGCAGGCCGGGCCCATGGCGAGACCCGGGCTCGTCAGCCTGGCCCGGCCGCCGGTGCGATGCGGGGCCGGGCGGGCCGCCCGTACCATCCCTCGCAGGGCGGGGCGTTGCACGGCCGTCGCCCCGCCGGCGCCGCCACGGTCGTACGCGCCGCGGCGGGTGCGGTGGGCGGCGCGGCCGACCTGTGAGGAGCACCGCCTTGACCGACCAGCCGCAGCCGGAGTACCGCATCGAGGACCTGGCCCGCCTCAGCGGTGCCACCGTCCGGACCATCCGCGCCTACCAGGACCGCGGTCTGTTGCCCCGCCCGGAGCGCCGGGGCCGCGCCAACGTCTACGGCGACGCCCACCTCGCGCGACTGCGGCAGATCACCGACCTGCTGGAACGCGGCTACACCCTCGCCAGCATCAAGGAACTCCTGGAAGCCTGGGATGCCGGACGGGACCTCGGCGGGGTTCTCGGGCTGGCCGCCGAGGTCGACGGGCCCTGGAGCGAGGAGCAGGCGTCCCGTATCAGCGTCGAGCAGCTGCACGACGCGTTCGGCGGCACATCTGACGGGCCGGGGCTCGACGAAGCGGCACTCGCCGAGGCCGTCGAACTGGGCGTCCTGGAGCCCGTACCGGGCCGCACCGACGTGTACGCGGTGCCCAGCCCGCGGCAGTTGGCCGTCGCCGCCGAACTGCACTCCGCGGGCGTCCCGCTCACCGCCGTCGCCACCCATCTGCGGGAGGTGCGCGCGCAGGTCGAGCACATCGCCTCCCGCTTCCTGGACTTCACCACCGAGCACGTCTTCCAGCCGTTCCTCGACCACCCGCCGACGGAAGCGGCGGCAGCCGAGGCGGCGGCGTTGATTCGGCGGCTGCGTCCGCTGGCCCGGCAGACCATCGACGCCGAACTCGCCCGCGCGCTGCGCACACTCGCCACCCGCCATCTGCGCCGGCACCTCGCCGGTGCCCTCCCACCGGGCGACACCCCCGGTGCGCACGGGACCGGCACCACCGACGCCCACTGGCCCGGCGTCGGGGCGGAGGCCCACGAGCCCTTCGCCGCCGCACCGCGCCGGTACGGCGGTATGCCCCTGCGCCCCCGGCGCGAGGACGGTTCCGCGCTGCTCGCCGTGCCCGGCCCCGCCTCGGCCCCCCGTGCCGAGGCGGGCCGGGTGTCGGTCATGCTGCCCACCGACGCGGTGGCGGCCGTGCGGGAGCTCGTCGGCCCGGAGAACACGGCCGCGTTCATCGCGGCGGCCGCGCGGCGGGAGGTGCAGGCCCGCGCCCTGGACTCCCTGGTCACGTCGGTGCCGCCCCACCCCCACGATGCGGGACCGGGCGGGGCTGCAGCGGCACCCGGGCCCGACGGTACCGGCAGCTCCGGCGAGACCCGCGGCACCATCGGCGGCTGAGGCCGTGGGCCCGGGCCGACGCCGGTACCGAGGCCCCAGCCTCGCCGCACTGTGCTGTTGTCAAAGAGCAAGCCGGAAGCGCCGTGGCGTCGGCACGGTCAACAGGCCGGGTCCGGCAGCCAGTTGCCGTGGAATCCGTAGGGGACGCGCCGGGGAAGGCGGACGGTGGCGACGGGGCCGGCGGCTATCTCCTCCGCGTCGAGGATCACGAGGTCACTGGTGTCCGTCGCCGCGTCATGGACGTAGGTGAGCAGCCAGCCGGGGCCGCCGGGGGTGTCGTCGGCGGGTGCGAAGGCCGCCTCTCCGGGGGTGCGGCCGGGCCCGAAGTCGTACCGCTCGGATGCTCCGGTCTCCAGGTCGTAGCGGAGCAGCGCGCCGGGCACCGGACCGGAGCCGGGGCCCTCGGCGGCGGTGGCGTGGCCGAAGCGGGTGGGGCGCCCTGCGAGGCGGTCGTCGATCCGGGGGAACTCGCAGTCCCGGTCGTCGAGTTGCTCCTCACGGACGGTGCCGGAGGACAGGTCGAGGGTCCACCGCCACAGGTGCGCCGGGGCCGGGCCGCCGTAGGACGCGTACCGGGAGACGTACAGGACGATGCGGTCGTCGCCGTCGTCGTGGGCGTTGAGCGCGTGGAAGACGTAGCAGGGGTCGATGGGCAGTCGGCGGACCGGGCCGAACGGGTCGTCGCGCCGCAGGACGCAGAGGCGGGCGCCGTACTCCGGGTCCCAGCGGTAGGGCATACCAGGGGTGGTGTGGTCGAAGACGACGGGGAGATCCATGAAGACGACGTGGGCGTCGGTGAGGTGGAAGTCGTGCATCATCGTGTGGCCCGGTACGTCGATCGGGCGACTGAGCACCAACTCCCCGGCGGCGTCGGCGCGATGGTAGGTGAGATACGGGGGCCGGAGCCCGCCGTAGCCGAAGAAGTGCAGCTCGCCGGTGGTGGGGCAGGTCTTCGGGTGGGCGGTCATCGCGGTGGTGAGGCGGCCGCCGAAGTCGTACGGGCCGAGTGTCTCCAGCTCATGGCCCGGGCGGTGGTCCAGGACGTAGGGGAAGGACGACTCGACGAGGGCCAGGGTGCGTCCGGCGTGCCGGACGACGTGGGTGTTGGCGAGACCGGCGGTGCGGTCGAAGCCTCCCCGGCCGTCGTAGAGCGGGGCGCCGTCGGTGAAGGTCTTGGTGCGCACCCAGCGGTTGCGGTAGGCGGTGGCGCGGCCGCCCTCCAGGCGTACGCCGTGGACCATGCCGTCGCCGAGGAACCAGTGTGCCGAGGCGGCGGCGTGCGGGTTGGGGCCGTTGCGCAGATACCAGCCGGTCAGCTCGGGCGGGATGGCGCCGGTGACCGGCAGGTCGTGTGCGGTGAGTTCGTCGAGCACCGGGGCGAAGTTGCCGGCCAGGTGCGGTGCGGGTGCGGTGGTCATGGCGTCAAGCTCCCTGGGTCTGTGCCGGGTGCTGCGGGACGGTGTCGCGGAGGTAGCGGGCGCGGGCCCGCTCCGGGTAGGCGGCGGTGAAGCGGGCCGGGAGGACGAACCCGGCGATCTGCACCACGGCGGAGAGGCCGGGGAGCCCGCTGCGGAAGGACAGTGCCGCCTGGGCGAGGGCGGTGAGGGTGAAGGAGAGCGCCCAGGCCGCGGTGAGGACGGTGTTGATCCTCAGGAAGAGCGGGCTCGCGGCGACCTCGGGCGTCACCCGGCGGCGGGCTATGGCGAGGGTGAAGGGGGAGCGCGCGGCGATCGATCCCCAGGCGACGAGCGCCAGCCAGCCCATGGACAAGGACCCGGCGTAGACCTTGAGGCCGCTGTCCGGCCGGAGGAAGGCGAAGGCGGTGAGGGCCGTGAAGAAGAGGACCGTGCCGTAGTCGAGGAGGCGCTCGGAGGGCGCCCAGCCCGTGGTGCGGTCGGTGAGGAGGAACGCCGCCGCGAGTGCCAGTCCGGCCAGCGCGCCCCACTGCCACCCGACCGCGGAGACGACTCCGAAGGCCAGCCAGGGAATGAATCCCCGTAGGTACTGCATGACTTCTCCCCCCCGTCGGCGGGCCACACCCGCACACATTTCTGTTTCGACATGTCGAATGTAGAAGGTCAATCTCTGACGTGTCAAGAGTGGAATGTGGGAGGTAGTGTGCGGGCATGAGCCTGAGACATGCCGTGCTGGGCCTGCTGTCCGAGTCCCCGGCCAGCGGCTACGACCTGATGAAGCTGTTCAACGCCTCGCTGGCCAACGTCTGGCCGGCCACGCAGAGCCAGGTCTACGGCGAGCTGGGCAAGCTGACCTCCGCGGGCCTGGCCGAGGTGTCCGCGCACGGCCCCCGCGGCCGCAAGGAGTACGCGATCACCGACGAGGGCCTGGCCGAGCTGCGGCACTGGCTCGCCGAGGTCCCGCCCAGCGGCCCGCACCGCGACGACAGCCTGCTGCGGGTCTTCTTCCTCGGCGTCCTCACCCCGCTGGAGGCCCGTACGTTCCTCCTCGGGCGCGCGCAGGAGACCGCCCGGCTCCATGCCACGTACCGCCGGATCGACGAAGAGGCGGAGTGGGACGACGACATGATCTCCGTCTACGGACGGCTCGCCCTGGAGTACGGCCTGCGCATGACGGCGGCGCAGGAGGAGTGGGCCCGGTGGGCCGCGGAGCAGATCGACTCCGTCAAGGCCCGCGAGGCGGGCAACCGCGCCCGCAGCCGCCTCCGGAACGGCACCGGCACCAGGAACGGCACCAGGAACGGCGACGACCTCACGCCCACGGAATAGCGCGCCACCGGGACGCGCCCCGGGCGGGGCCGTCGGCCGCGCGGCTCAGAGCCCGGGCGCTCCCCACACCGGGAACCACCGGGCGAGATCGCTCTCGATCCGCAGATCGTCGCCGAGCATCGCCTTGACCTGCAGTTCCAGCGGGTTGTCGCGCTTCTCGGCGCCGTCCGCGGCGGGTGCGAAGGGGTAGAACGTGCCGCGCTTGTAGAGGTAGACGAGCGCCAGCCGCCGCCCCTGCTCGTCCTCGAACCCCATCAGCGAACAGAGCAGCTGCGGGCCGAACCCGGCGCCCTCCAAGGCGGAGTTCACCGCGTGCAGGTCGTTGACCAGCCCCGCGACGTCCTGCGGGTCGTGCCGGGCCTGCATCCAGGTGTAGCCGTACGCGTCCCGGCTGAAGTCGACCGGCGCTCCCAGGAGGGCGCGGACCTCCGCCTGGATGCGGGCGAACTCCCCGCCCTCGACGCTGGCGAAACAGACCGACCCGCGGCCGGTCGGCCTGAAGTCCGCCGCCGCCTCCAGCGTCACCGCCGCGGACGGCAGCGCGAAGAGCTGATCGAGGTCGGGGCGTACCGGCTTGCTGCGGCCGAGAAGCGCGTCCAGAAATCCCATGGCGTCATTCTCCCCGCTCGCCCCGCGCCCCGCCCGGAGCACACCCGCCGGACACGACGAACGGCGCGCCTTCCGGAGCCCCGTGAGGACGTGCGCCCCGGGGCGCACGCGCCGTCACGGGCGCCCCAGCTGCGCCGAGATCCGCCCCAGCTGCTCCAGCCGCTGCTCCAGCGTCGGGTGCGAGGACAGCAGCTGGTTGAAGGTCTCCTTGTTGAACGCCGGGGCGAAGAAGAAGGCGTTGAACGGCTGCGACTTGCGCAGATCGTCGGTGGGGATCCGGGCGATCTGCCCGGTGACCTTCGTCAGCGCGGAGGCCAGCGCCGACGGGCGGCCGGTGAGGATCGCCGCGGCACGGTCGGCGGACAGCTCGCGGTACCGGGACAGCAGCCGGGTCAGCAGGAAGCTGATCGCGTAGACGACTGCGCTGACCGCCGTGACGACGAGGACGGCGACCGCGGCGTTCTGATCGCGGTTGCTGCGGCCGACGCCGCTCCACAGGGCGGCGCGGGTGATGATTCCGGCGAGCACCCCCAGGAACGACGCGATGGTCATCACCGCGACATCGCGGTGCGCGACATGCGACAGCTCATGGGCGAGCACGCCCTCCAGCTCCTCCGGCTCCAGCCGCCGCAGCAGGCCCGTCGTGGCGCACACCATGGAGTTCTTCTGGTTGCGCCCGGTGGCGAAGGCGTTCGGGACGTCCGTCTCGGCGATGGCGACCCGCGGCTTCGGCATGTCCGCCAGCGCGCACAGCCGGTCGACGGCACCGTGCAGCTCGGGCGCCTGCTCCGGGGTGACCTCCCGCGCGCCCATGCTGAACGCGGCGATCCGGTCGCTGAACCAGAACTGCGCGACGAACATCCCGCCCGCCAGGAGCAGCACGATCACCCAGGCGCCCTTGAGCAGCACCACCAGCACACCGACGACCACCACGTACAGCAGCCCGATGAAGAACATCGTGGTGACCATCCGCGAGGTCAGCCCGCGATCGGGGGCGAATCGGGTCCGTGCCATGACTTCCTCCACGCGCCGCGCCTTCGCGCACCGGCCGACCCCGGCGTACACACCTTCCTGCGCGCCGGGCCCTGCTCACTGCGCCGCTCGCTTCCGATTCTCCCTCTTCCCCGCCGTACGCGGCATAAGTCCAGGTCAGCGGGGGCGGCGGAACGGGCATGGACGCCGGTGCAGGCCGCACGCGCCCCGGCAGGCCCCGCGCGCCCCTGGGGCGGCGGGCCCTCGCCACCCGTATACGAGCCGACCGGACGTCCCGGCCCGTCCGTGGGGCGCCCCCGTACGCTGAGAGGCATGAGTCTGCGTCTGAGCACCGTGATCCTCCCGTACCGCAGGTGGCACGAAGGGGGTCGCGCCACCTGGCAGCGGGCGGAGGAGCTGGGCTTCCACACGGCGTACACGTACGACCACCTGTCCTGGCGCGTACCGTTCCGCGACGGGCCGTGGTTCGGCGCCGTGCCGACGCTGACCGCCGCCGCGGGGGTCACGGAGCGGATGCGGCTGGGGACGCTCGTCACCTCGCCGAACTTCCGCCACCCCGTCACCCTGGCCAAGGAACTGATCTCGCTCGACGACATCTCCGGCGGCCGGATCACGCTCGGCATCGGCGCGGGCGGCACCGGCTTCGACGCCGGCGCCCTCGCCCCCAGCGGCCGGGAACCGTGGACGCCGCGCGAGCGGGCCGACCGCTTCGCCGAGTTCGTGCCCCTCCTCGACCGGCTGCTCACCGAGGACACCGTCACCTGCGACGGCACCTTCTACGCGGCGGGCGGCGCGCAGAACATCCCCGGCTGTGTGCAGCGCCCCCGCCTGCCCTTCGCCGTCGCCGCGACCGGCCCGCGCGGCCTCAAGCTCGCCGCGCGCCACGGGCAGGCATGGGTGACCACCGGGGACCCGAAGCTGTACGCGACGGGCACCCCCGAGCAGTCCGTCGACGCGCTCCGGGCCCAGATGGACAAGCTCGGCAAGGCATGCGCCGACGCCGGACGCGACGCCACGGAACTGGACAAGATCCTCCTCACCGGCTTCACCCCGGACCGCGCCCGCCCCCTGGAATCCGTAGCCGCCTTCGTCGACTTCGCGGGCCGCCACCGGGAGCTGGGCTTCACCGAGCTCGTCGTGCACTGGCCGATCCCGGGGACGGATTTCGCGGCGGATCAGGGGGTGTTCGAGGCGATCGCCACGGAGGCGGTGGGGCAGCTGGGGTGACGGCGAGGCCGTCACCGGGGCCCGGCTCAGCTTCCCCGGAGCCCCCACCCCCACCTCGGAAAGCCCCCTGCCCCAGGGGTTCCGCCCGCCGCCCCGTGCGCGAAGATGGGCCGGTGACCTCTGCGACGCCTTCCCGATCCTCTGTGACGGGCGCCCTGCCCCGGCTGATCGCGACCGATCTCGACGGGACGTTGCTGCACGACGACAAGACGGTCTCGGAGCGGACGGTCGCCGCGCTCGCCGCCGCCGAACGGGCCGGCGTCGACGTCTTCTTCGTCACCGGGCGGCCGGCCCGGTGGATGGATGTGGTCAGCGCTCATGTCCACGGGCACGGTCTGGCGATCTGTGCGAACGGTGCGGCCGTCGTCGACCTGCACCGGGGGCGCCGGTTCGTCGAGGTCAGCCCGTTGCCGCTGGCGGCCGCGCGGGAGGTCGTGGAGGCGCTGCGGTCCGCCGCGCCCGGTACGTCGTTCGCGGTCGAGCGGACCGGGGGCATCCACTACGAGCCTCACTACCCGCCGTTCCACCGCGATCCGGCGGCCGTCACCGCCCCGGCGGAGAAGCTGCTCGCCGACGACTTCGACCCGCCTCCGGGGCCCGCACCCACCACCCTGGGCGCGGGGGACGAGGTGATCGCCGCGCCCCTGGGGGCCCCGGACGCCGTCCCGGTGGGTGCTCAGGGCGCCGTCCCCGTGGGAGCGTCGGACGCCGGTCCGCCCCGTACCGTGAGCGTCATTCCGGGGGCCTCGGCGCCCGGGGTCGTCGCGGGTGAGATCCCCACGGCGGGCCCGGGGCAGCCCGTGCTCAAGCTGCTCGCGCACCACCACGAGTGGGAGCCGGACGCGTTCCTCGCGCTGGCGCGGCGGACCGCCGGGACGCTCGCCTCGATCACCCGGTCCAGCCCCACCTCCCTGCTGGAGATCAGCGGCCTCGGGGTCAGCAAGGCCGGGACGCTCGCCCGGTGTTGTGCGGAACGCGGCATCGCCCCGGAGGAGGTCACCGCCTTCGGGGACATGCCCAACGACATGGAGATGCTGGCCTGGGCGGGCACCTCGTACGCCATGGCCAACGCCCACCCCGACGTCCTCGCCGTCACCACCGGCCGCACCGCCTCCAACAACGAGGACGGTGTGGCGGCGGTGATCGAACGACTGCTGGGCACCTAGAGCCAGCCGGGTCCGGCGCAACGCCAGCGGGCCCGGCGCACGCCAGCCGTTGCACGCCCCCCGCCCGGCCCGGCGCGCGCCCCCGAGCCGCGCGCCGGTCGCCGAAGGCACACCGCCCTCACAAAGGCGCCTCCCACACCACCGTCGTCCCCCCGCCATCCGGCCCGATCCCAGGGCCGTGCGTGCTCGATCCGCCCAGCGCCTCGGCGCGTTTGGCGAGGTTGCGGAGGCCGCTGCGGCGGCCGTCCGCGGGGATGCCGGTGCCGTCGTCGGAGACGGTCAGCCGGACGCCGTCCGTGCCGTCGGGGAGCGTCACCGTCGCGTCGACGACGACCTCGATCCGCGCCGCCCGGGCATGCCGGAACGCGTTCGACAGCGCCTCGCGGACCGCGGCGATGAGGTTCTTGCCGGTCAGCTCGCCGACCCGCGCGTCGACGGGGCCGATGAACGACGCCGACGGGCGGAAGCCCAGCGGGACGGCGGCCGTGCCGATCTCCCGCAGCACCCGGGTGCGCAGCCCGGACGGCGCCTCGGCGGGCTCCTGCTGGAGCGCGAAGATCGCCGTCCGGATCTCCTGGATCGTCACGTCCAGCTCGTCGACGGCCTTGGCCATGTTCTCCTTCACCTCGGGCACCACGGCCCGCCGCTGGGCGCTCTCCAGCAGCATCCCGGTGGCGAACAGCCGCTGGATGACCAGGTCGTGGAGGTCGCGGGCGATGCGGTCGCGGTCCTCGTAGACGGCGAGCCGGGCCCGGTCGCGCTGGGCGTCGGCGAGGACCAGCGCCAGCGCCGCCTGCGCGGCGAACTGCGTGGCCAGGGTGCGCTCCGCCCCGGTGAAGGGGCGGGCGCCGCGCGCCCTGGGGGTGGCGAGGGTGCCCAGGACCCGGCCGTCGCTCTTGAGGGGCAACATCATGCTCGGCCCGAACCGCGATGCCAGAGGGGTGACCATCCTCGGATCGGTCGCCGAATCGTCGAGGAACAGCGGTTCCCCGGCCAGCAGTTGCTCCGCCACGGGGCTGTCCGGCGGGATCTGCGTCCCCATGATGCCGACCGGGTCGTCCGCCGACACCGCGACGATCTCCAGGCCACCGTCCTCGTCGGGCAGCAGCACGATCCCGGCCGCCGAATCCGCCAGCCGTCGGGCCTGTTCGGCGACGACGGCGAGCGCATCGTCGACGTCGCTGCCCTTGAGCAGTTCGGTGGTGACGGCGACGGAACCGTCGATCCAGTGTTCCCGCTGCCGGGTCGCGGCGTAGAGGCGGGCGTTGCCGATGGCGATGCCCGCCTCGGTGGCGAGGACCCGCACCATGTGCAGGTCCTCCTCGCTGAACTCGCCGCCGCCGCGCTTCTCCGTCAGGTAGAGGTTGCCGAAGATCTCGTGCTGGACGCGGATCGGCACCCCCAGGAACGTCCGCATCGGCGGGTGTCCCGGGGGGAATCCGCACGCGCGGGGATCCCGGGTGAGATCGGCCAGCCGCACCGCCTGGGGGGCGTGGATGAGCGCGCCGAGCAGGCCCTTGTGGCCGTCGGGCAGCGCGCCGATGCGCCGCCGGTCCTCCGCGGTCACGCCGTACGTCACGAAGTCCGACAGGCCCTCGCGCGCCTCGTCGATGATGCCGATCGCGGCGTACCGGGCGTCGGCGAGTTCGGCGGCGGTCTGCACGATGCGGTCGAGGGTGACGTGCAGGTCGAGTCCGGCGCCGACGGTGCGCATCGCCTCCATCAGCCGCGGCACCCGCGCGGTCAGCTCCGCGGAGAGCCCCTGGAGGCTGCGGGTCGCCTCGGTGGCGGCCTGCAACGCGTCGGTGTCCGCCCCGGGATGCCCGGTGTCCTGCGGTACGGAAGACCCTTCGGTGGCTGCCATACCCAGAGCCTAATACGGGCTGGTTTGTGGGCGTTTGCGGTGCTGGACGGTGCCGGTGACCCGTGGCCGCGCCCGGGGACGGTACGTCCCGGGCGGGCGCCCCCGGGCGGGCAGGGGCACGTTCCCCTACCCGCGCGCCGCCCCCGCCATCGCCTCGCGCCCCTCCGGGCCCGGTACGGACCCGGCACCGTACACCGCGTCCACCGCCCGTTCGCGCTCCAGCATCCGGCGGAACGGGCCGTCCGCCGCGGCCAGCTCCCCGTAGCCGCCGTGCTGGACGGGGCGGCCGTCGGCCAGCACCAGGATCTCGTCGACCGCGTCGAGGCCGGTGAGCCGGTGGGTGATCAGGACCGTGGTGCGGCCCTCCGTCGCGGCCAGCAGATCGGCGGTGAGTGCGTCGGCGGTGGCCAGGTCCAGATGCTCGGCGGGCTCATCCAGGACGAGGACGGGGAAGTCGGCCAGCAGCGCGCGGGCCAGCGCCAGCCGGCGGCGCTGGCCGCCCGAGAGGCGGGCGCCGTGCTCGCCGACCATCGTGTCGAGCCCGTCGGGCAGGGACCGCACCCACGCGGCGAGCCGGGCCCGTTCCAGCGCCTCCCACAGGTCGTCGTCGCCGGTCACCTCCGGTGCGGCGAGCCGGAGGTTCTCCCGCAGCGAGCTGTCGAAGACGTGCGCGTCCTGCGCGCAGAGCCCGACGAGCCGCCGCACCGCGTCGCCGTCCAGCTCCGCGGCGTCCGTCCCGGCCAGGGTGTACGCGCCCGCCTCGCGGTCCAGGAACCGCACCAGCACCTGCGCCAGCGTGGTCTTGCCGGAGCCGGACGGCCCGACGACCGCGAGCCGCCGCCCGGCGTGCAACGTGAAACCGACCTCGTCCAGCGCCGGTACCGCCTGCCCCGGGTGGCGCGCCGTCAGCCCCCGTACGACCAGCGGGAACGGTGCGTCGGGCGCTGTCTTCGGCGCCTCCGGCTCGCGGACCGGTGCGGGCGCGTCCAGCACCTCGAAGACCCGCTCGGCGGCGCGCCGGGTCCGCAGCCGGTACTGCGCGGCGAGCGGCAGCCCGGACACCGCCTCGAAGGCGGCCAGCGGTGTCAGCACCACGACGGCGAGGGCGACGCCGTCCAGCCGCCCGGCGTGCACCGCCTGCACGCCCAGCAGCGCGGAGGCGGTGACGGTCAGCCCGCTCAACAGCGCCGACAGTCCGGCGCCCGCCCCGGCGGCCCGCGCGGAGCGGGACGCGATCCGGGTCAGCTCCCCGTCCGCGTCCTTCACCGACGCGGTACGGGAGGCGAGCGCGCCCGCGACGGTCAGCTCGGCGGTGCCGGTGAGCAGGTCGACGACGCGGGTGGCGAGGGTGCCGCGGGCCGGGGCCAGGCGGCGTTCGGCGCGCCGGGACAGCGCGGCCGACAGCAGCGGCACCCCGGCCCCGGCGAGCAGCAGTCCGACGGCGAGCACGGCGCCCGCTTCCGGCAGCAGCCAGGCGGTGAAGCCGACGGCGCCCACGCCGACCACCACGGCCGCCCCGGCCGGGAGCAGCCAGCGCAGGAAGTGGTCCTGCACGGCGTCGACGTCGGCGACCAGCCGGGAGAGCAGATCGCCGCGGCGCCGCTCCCGCAGCCCGGCGGGCGCCAGCCGCTCCAGCCGCCGGTAGACCGCCACCCGTACGTCGGCGAGCATCCGGAACACCGCGTCGTGCGCCACCAGCCGCTCCGCGTAACGGAACACGGCGCGGCCGATGCCGAAGGCGCGGGTCGCGGTGACCGCCACCATCAGGTAGAGCACCGGGGGCTGCTCCGAAGCCCGGGAGATCAGCCAGCCGGACGTCGCCATCAGGCCGATCGCGCTGGCCAGCGCGAGGCTGCCGAGCAGCAGCGCCAGCGCGAACCGTCCCCGGCGCGCCCGCGCCATCCGCCGCAGCCGGGCGAGCGCGGAGCCGCCGGAGGGGTGCGTGTCCGGGCTGCCCGAAGTCTCCGGTGCCGTCGCGTCCCCGGAGGCGTCCGCCGGGGCCGCCGCCCGCGCCGCCGCGCCGGGCTCCCGCCGCAGGGCCGCACCCTCGGCCTCCGCCGCATCGGCTTCCGGATCCGGCAGCCGCACCACCCGGTCCGCCACCGCCAGCAGCGCCGGACGGTGGACGACGAGCAGCACCGTCCGTCCGGCGGCCAGGCGGCGGACCGCGTCGACGACGGCCGCCTCCGTCGCGCCGTCCAGGTTCGCGGTCGGCTCGTCCAGGAGCAGGACCGGCCGGTCGGCGAGGAAGGCCCGGGCCAGTCCGATGCGCTGTCGCTGACCTGCGGAGAGACCCGCGCCGGACTCGCCGATGCGGGTGGCGGCACCGTCCGGGAGCGCGTCGATGAAGTCGAGCGCGCCCGCGTCCCTCAGCGCCCGGCGCAGCGCCGCATCGTCGGCGTCCGGGCGCGCCAGCCGGACGTTCTCGGCGAGCGTCCCGGCGAAGAGGTGCGGCTGCTGCGGCACCCAGGCGATCCGGGCGCGCCAGGCGTCGGGGTCGAGGGTGGCGAGGTCGGTGCCGTCGACGAGGACCCGGCCGCCGGACGGCGTGGTGAAGCCGAGGGCGACGCTCAGCAGGGTGGACTTCCCGGCGCCGGACGGGCCGGTCAGGGCGACGGTCTCGCCCTCCCGCACCTCGAACGACGTCGCCGGGAGCGACGGAGTCCGGCGCCCCGGGTGGCGGACGACGAGGCCGTCGACGGTCAGCGCGGTACCGGCGGGCGGCGGAGCCGTCCCGGCGGGCGTCAGCGGCGTCTCCAGGACGGCGAAGATCTCCTCGGCGGCCGCCAGGCCCTCCGCCGCCGCGTGGTACTGCGCGCCCACCTGCCGCAGCGGCAGATACGCCTCGGGCGCCAGGATCAGCACCATCAGCCCGGTGGTCAGGTCGAGTTCGCCGTGGACCAGCCGCATGCCGATGCCGACGGCGACCAGCGCGACGGAGAGGGTGGCGAGGAGTTCCAGCGCGAAGGAGGAGAGGAACGCGATCCGCAGGGTGCGCAGGGTCGCGCGGCGATAGGTGCCGGTCAGCGTGCGGATGGCGGTGGCCTGGGCCTTGGCCCGGCCGAAGACCTTCAGCGTCGGCAGGCCCTCGACAACGTCGAGGAAGTGGCCGGAGAGCCGGGACAGCAGCCGCCACTGCCGGTCCATCCGCGCCTGGGTGGCCCAGCCGATGAGGACCATGAACAGCGGGATCAGCGGCAGCGTGACGACGATGGTCAGCGCGGAGATCCAATCGCCGGTGACGATCCGCGCCAGCACGGCGACGGGCACGACGACGGCGAGGCCGAGCTGCGGCAGATAGCGGGCGAAGTAGTCGTCCAGCGCGTCGATACCGCGGGTGGCGAGGGTGGCGAGTTCACCGGTGCGCCGCTCGGCACCGTCCGCGCCCCGCGCTTCGCCGCCTTCCGGCACCGGCACCGGAACCGGCGCCGGTTCCGCAGAGCCGTCGCCGCCGGTGCGCCGCGTGGGCGCGCCCGGACCGAGCAGCGCCGCCCGTTCCACCAGCCGGGTCCGCAGCTCGGACTTGACCGCGGCGCTCGCCCGGTGCGCGGCGAGTTCGGTGAGCCAGGAGACCAGCCCACGCCCGGCAGAGACGGCGGCGAGCAGCGCGACCGGAACGGCCAGGTCACCGAGGTCGCGGCCCTGCTGGAAGGCGCCGACCACGATCTCGGCGACGAACATCGCCTGGCCGATGACGAGACCCGCGCCGGCCAGCCCTAGGAGCACCACGGCGACGAGGAATCCACGGGTGGCGCGGGCGTGACGGATCAAGCGCGGGTCGATGGGTTTCACGTGAAACATCCGTCCTGGCAAGCCGGTTGGCGCCGCTCCGGGGAGCGGAACCGCCCGGCGGGCTCGGGCTGGCGGTCCGGGAGGGCGCCGGTCCCCGGCAGGAGATCCGGCACCACCCCGGCGGGTGCCCGCGGCGCCCCCTAGTGGGAAGGCGCCACGGACCTAGTGGGCCTCGGCGATGTGCTGGGTGCCGATGCGCTTGCGGAACACCCAGTACGTCCATCCCTGGTAGAGCACCACGATCGGCGTCGCGATCCCGGCGCACCAGGTCATGATCTTCAGGGTGTACGGGCTGGACGAGGCGTTGGTGACCGTGAGGCTCCAGGCATCGTTCAGCGTCGACGGCATGACGTTCGGGAAGAGCGTCAGGAACAGCATCGCCACCGCGGCGATGATCGTGAGGCCGGAGAAGCTGAACGCCCAGCCCTCCCGGCCCGCCCGGTTGGCACCGAGCGCCGCGAGCAGCGCGACGACCGCCACGACCAGTGCGACCAGGCTGGCGCCGTCGCCCCGGTGCGCCTGCGTCCAGACCAGGAAGGCGGCCGCCAGCACCGCGGCGACCAGCCCGAGCCCGGTCGCCATCCGGCGGGCCCGCTCCCTTATGTCACCGACCGTCTTGAGCGCGGTGAAGACCGCACCGTGGAAGGTGAACAGCGTCAGCGTGACCAGCCCGCCCAGCAGCGCGTACGGGTTGAGCAGGTCCAGGACACCGCCGACGTACTCCTTGTGCGCGTCGATCTTCACGCCGTGGACGATGTTGCCGAACGCCACGCCCCACAGGAACGCGGGCAGCAGCGAGGTCCAGAAGATCGCGTGCTCCCAGTTGCGCTGCCACCTCTCCTCGCTGCGCTTGGCGCGGTACTCGAAGGCGACACCGCGCACGATCAGGCAGACGAGAATCACCAGCAGCGGCAGGTAGAAGCCGGAGAAGAGAGTGGCGTACCACTCCGGGAAGGCGGCGAAGGTGGCGCCGCCGGCGGTCAGCAGCCACACCTCGTTGCCGTCCCAGACCGGACCGATGGTGTTGATCAGGACCCGCCGCTCCGTGCGGTCCCGGGCGAGCAGTTTGGTGAGGACACCGACCCCGAAGTCGAAGCCCTCCAGGAAGAAGTAGCCCGTCCAGAGCACGGCGATGAGGACGAACCAGACGTCGTGGAGTTGCACGGTCGCCTCCTAGTACGAGAAGGCCATCGGCCGGTCGGCGTCGGAGTCGCCGCCGATCCTGGTGGGCGGGTTGAGGTCGTCGTCGGTGAGTTCTGGCGGTCCGGCCTTGACGTACTTCACCAGCAGCCGCACCTCGACGACGGCGAGGATCGCGTAGAGCGCGGTGAAGACGATCATCGAGGTGAGCACCTCGCCCTGGGAGACGCCGGGGGAGACCGAGTCGGAGGTGCGCAGCACGCCGTAGACGGCCCACGGCTGGCGGCCCATCTCGGTGAATATCCAGCCCCAGGAGTTGGCGATCAGCGGGAAGCCGAGGGTGACGAACGCCAGCGACCAGTACCACTTGCTCAGCCGGGCGCCGAGCGCGGTGTTCTTCGTGAGCGCGAGCCGGGGTGGCTCATCGTCCCCGGTCCGCAGCCCCGGCGCGAGCCAGAACTTCTTCCGGGTCAGCCAGAGCCCGGCCAGGCCGATGGCGAAGGACGTCATCCCGAAGCCGATCATCCAGCGGAAGCCCCAGTACGCGACGGGGATGTTGGGCCGGTAATCGCCCGGCCCGAACCGCTGCTGTTCGGCCTTGTTGACGTCGTTGATGCCCGGCACCGGCGAGGAGAAGTCGTTGTGGGCGAGGAAGGAGAGGAGGCCGGGGATCTCGACGGCGACCTTGTTGTGGCCCTTGTCGACGTCGCCGTAGGCGAAGACGGAGAACGGTGCGGGCTCCTCCTTGTCCCACAGCGCCTCGGCGGCGGCCATCTTCATCGGCTGCTGCTTGAACATCACCTTGCCGAGCGTGTCGCCGCTGATCGCGGTGAGCATCCCGGCGATCACCAGCGTGACCAGCCCGAGCCGCAGCGACGTTCGCATCACCGTGACGTGCTTCTTGCGCATCAGGTGGTACGCGGAGATGCCGACCATGAACGCGGCGCCGGTGAGGAAGGCGGCGGTGAGGGTGTGGAAGACGACGACCAGCGTGGTGTCCTGGGTGAGCACCTTCCAGAAGTCGGTCAGCTCGGCCCGGCCGTTCGCGGCGTTGTACTTGTAGCCGACCGGGTGCTGCATCCAGGAGTTGGCCGCCAGGATGAAGTAGGCGGACAGCATGGTGCCGATCGAGACCATCCACATGCAGAAGCAGTGGATCTTCTTCGGCAGCTTGTCCCAGCCGAAGATCCACAGTCCGATGAAAGTGGACTCGAAGAAGAACGCCAGGAGCGCTTCGAACGCGAGCGGGGCACCGAAGATGTCACCGACGAAGCGTGAGTAGTCGGACCAGTTCATGCCGAACTGGAACTCCTGGACGATGCCGGTGACGACACCCATCGCGATATTGATCAGGAAAAGCTTGCCCCAGAACTTGGTGGCTCGAAGGTACTTCTCCTTGCCCGTCCGTACCCATGCGGTCTCCAGCCCGGCCACCAGAGCCGCGAGGGAGATCGTCAGGGGCACGAAGAGGAAGTGGTAGACGGTGGTGATGCCGAATTGCCATCGCGCCAAGGTCTCTGGCGCCAACGCCAGCTCCACGTCGGTTCTCCTTACGTCGCCGCTTCACTACGGCTTTCGCCCTTTATGCACGCAGTGAAGCGGGACATAAACGGCGCGCTTGTGAACGCGTTCACATTCACAAGCGATTATCTCCTATGCCCCGGAGCTGCCCGGACGGGGGGTACGTGACCGTGGTCACGCCCCCGGAACCGCTCCGCATCGCGACTCCCGGCGGCCGAACCACCCCGCGCACGCAAAAGGCCGCGGGCCCGTAGGACCCGCGGCCTCCTGACCTGAAATGTTCCGTCACACCGTCTTGCGGAACTCCTCGGCGACCCCCAGGAACAGATCCATCGCCGCGCTCTCGCCGATCGTCACGCGCACACCCTCACCCGCGAACGGCCGCACCACGACCCCCGCCCGCTCACACGCCTCGGCGAACTCCACCGTCCGCTCCCCCAGCCGCAGCCAGACGAAGTTCGCCTCGGACGGCGGCAGCTCCCAGCCCTGCGCGGCCAGCGCCGCGACGACCCGCGTCCGCTCGGCGACCAGCGCATCGACCCGCTCCAGCAGCGCCGCCTCACTGCGCAGCGACGCCACCGCCGCCTCCTGCGCCAGCTGACTGACACCGAACGGCACCGCCGTCTTGCGCAGCGCCGCGGCCACCGGCTCGTGCGCCACCGCGAACCCGATCCGCAGCCCCGCCAGGCCGTACGCCTTGGAGAAGGTCCGCAGCACGCAGACGTTGGGGCGGTCCCGGTAGAGGTCGACGCCGTCCGGCACCTCGGGGTCGCGGATGAACTCGCGGTACGCCTCGTCCAGCACCACCAGAATGCCGTCCGGCACCCGGTCGAGGAACGCCTCCAGCTCGGCCCGGCGCACAACGGTGCCGGTGGGATTGTTGGGGTTGCAGACGAAGATCAACCGGGTGCGGTCGGTGATCGCCGCCAGCATGGCGTCCAGATCGTGCACCTCACCGGAGGTCAGCGGCACCTTCACGGAGGTGGCCCCCGAGACCTGGGTGACGATCGGGTACGCCTCGAACGACCGCCAGGCGTAGATCACTTCGTCGCCCGGACCGGCCGTGGCCTGCACCAGCTGCTGCGCCACACCCACCGAGCCGGTGCCGGTCGCCAGGTGCTCCACCGGCACCGAGAAGCGCTCGGCCAGCTCCGCCATCAGCCCCGTGCAGGCCATGTCGGGGTAACGGTTGAAGGCGCCCGCCGCCTCGACGGCCCGCTCCAGGACGCCGGGCAGCGGGGGATAGGGGTTCTCGTTGGAGGACAGCTTGTACGCCACCGGCCCGTCCGACGCCGCCGGCCGGCCGGGCTTGTAGGTGGGGATGCCGTCCAGCGCCGCACGCAGCTTCGGGGTCTTCTCGCTCACCGCAGGTCCTCCTCGACCGTCCCGCTCGACACGAATACTGCACACCTTATGAGGATTCCCCCGCCCGGCGGCAGTCCCCACGGAGCCATGGCGGCCGCCGCTCCGTGCTCCCATGCCGCGCCCGCCGCCCGGCCGCACAAGGGGCGCACGCTCCATAACCGTGCGCCGGTGGCTCACTCCCTGGCGCGCGTCCCCCGTGAAGGTGACTTGAGACCTCTTCGAGACCTGAGAACATCGCCAGGCGAACACCCCAACCGACCCAGCGAACCATCAAACACCCCGTTAACTACCTTTCTTTCCATGGCAACTGACGATGCATCACCATGCAGAAATGTTCCTCCTCCGGCACGTCAGGCGATCCCCTCCGATGGGCTTTCCGAGCCCTACTATCGGCTCGCCATGACAGCAGCAGGGAACCACCAGGTGAGCCGGTCGACCGGTCGCCGGCTGGGGCGGGCAGGCATCCGGGATGTGGCCGCCGCGGCCGGTGTATCGATCACGACCGTCTCCGACGCGCTCAACGGCAAGGGCCGGCTTCCGGACGCCACCCGCAGCCACGTCCGCGAAGTGGCCGACCGGCTGGGTTACCGCCCGTCCGCCGCCGCCCGCACGCTCCGTACCGGCAAGTCAGGGCTGATCGGCCTGACCGTGACCACGTACGGGGATGAACCTTTCACCTTTACGGAATTCCCCTACTTCGCCGAGATGGCGAGAGCCGCCACCTCCGCCGCCCTGGCCCGCGGATACGCGCTGGTCATCCTCCCCGCGACGTCCCGCCACGACGTGTGGTCCAACGTCGCCCTCGACGGCACCGTCGTCATCGACCCGGCGGACGGCGACCCCGTCGTCACCGAGCTCGTCCGCCACGGCCTCCCCGTCGTCTCCGACGGCCGCCCCGGCGGCTCCCTGCCCGTGACCGGGTGGGTCGACAACGACCACGAGGCCGCCGTCCTCGGCCTCCTCGACCATCTCGCCGCGGCCGGCGCCCGCCGCATCGGCCTGCTCACCGGCACCACGACCGACACCTACACCCGCCTGTCCACCACCGCCTACCTGCAGTGGTGCGAACGCGTCGGCCAGGACCCGGTCTACGAGTCCTACCCGGCGCACGACCCTTGTGCGGGCGCCGTCGCCGCCGACCGGCTGCTGGCCCGCCCGGACCGCCCCGACGCCGTCTACGGGCTCTTCGACCCGAACGGCACCGACCTGCTCGCCGCCGCGCGCCGCTACGGCCTGCGCGTACCGGACGATCTGCTGCTGGTGTGCTGCAGCGAGTCCACCGTCTACGCCACCACCGAGCCGCCGATCACCACGCTGTCCCTCAAGCCCCGCCGGATCGGCACCGCCGTCGTCCAGATCCTCATCGACGCCATCGAGGGGCTGGCCACCGAGGGCCCCGTCGAGCAGGTGATACCGACCGACCTGATCGTGCGGACGTCGTCCCAGCGGCGCTCGCCCCGCACGACCGTCAGTCCGCCGCGCGGCCCGGCCGGCGACTGACCGGGCGCGTGGCCGGTGCGCCGGCCACGGGCACCGTACGGTGTCCTCGGCCGACGCACCTCCGCGCGGCGGCACCGCACTTGTACGCCGTGGGCCGTGATCATGGGCCGATCGGCGGGTACGCTCCCGGAATCGGCGGGGCGCACGCCCCGGCGGTGAACGGGCGCCCTTGTCGGTGCCCGGAAAAAACGGGTTGATCTCGGGAGAAAACATCCGGGAACGCCGGGCTCCGGCGGATTGACCACCCCCTGGTGCGTCACAACCCGCGAGCAGCGTTCCTATGATGGGCGAACGACACCGCGGACCGCCGTCGACCAGGCAAAGGTCCGAGAGGTACACGGCGGCGCGATGGTGGAGGGGTCAATGACTCAGGGGGCCGGTCAGGGACCCATGGCATGGACCATGGCGGCACACACTCCGGCGTCCTCATCGCCGTCCGGACCGTTCGACGGCGCCCCCTTGGACCCGCCGCAGGACAACACCCCCGCACCGCCCCCCGCGGCGCCCGCCGCCCCGCCGCAACCCGACGAACTGCCCGACGGGTACACGCCAACCGCCCGCGATCTCCCGGTCATCGGCGCGGGCCGCACGGACACCCTCATCGACCAGCCCGCCGCGCATCTGCTGCCCGCCCCGGAGACCGAGGGCGAGGCGGCCGCCGGTCCCGGCCCCCTCTACGTCGTCGGCGATGTGCACGGCTACTACGACGAGCTGCGCGAGGCGCTGACCGCCGAGGGCCTGATCGACGCGGATGGCAGCTGGGCGGCGGGCAACGCCCGGCTGTGGTTCCTCGGCGACTTCACCGACCGTGGTCCGGACGGCATCGGCGTCATCGACCTCGTCATGCAGCTGTCCGCCGAGGCGGCGGCGGCCGGTGGGTACTGCAAGGCGCTGATGGGCAACCACGAGCTGCTGCTGCTGGGCGCCAAGCGGTTCGGTGACACCCCCGTCCAGTCCGGCGCGGGCACCGCGTCGTTCCAGGCCGCCTGGCTGCTCAACGGCGGCCAGAAGACCGATATGGACCGTCTGGAGGACCACCACCTCCAGTGGATGGCCCGGCTGGACGCCGTGATGGAGGAGGACGGGCATCTGCTCGTGCACTCCGACACCACCGCGTACCTCGAATACGGCGATTCGATCGAGGCCGTCAACGACACCGTCCACGACGTCCTGACCCGCAGCGAAGCCGACGAAGTCTGGGATCTCTTCCGGAAGTTCACCAAGCGCTTCGCGTTCCGCGACGCATCCGGCGCCGAGGCCGCGCGCCGTCTCCTCGACACCTACGGCGGCACGCGCGTCGTGCACGGCCACAGCCCGATCCCGTATCTGCTGGGCGAGGTCGGCACGGAGGACAGCGACGGCGAGCAGGTCGCCGTCGAGGGCCCGCACGTCTACGCCGATGGTCTGGCCATCGCGATGGACGGCGGCGTGACCATGGCCGGAAAGCTGCTCGTCACCCAACTACCGCTGAATTCCTGAACGTTGATACGCGGCGCGTCCCCCAAGGGTCGCCGTCCGGGGTGCGTCAGGTGACGGCGAGCCAGATGACCCCGGCGCTGAAGAAGGTGGCGGCGAGAGCGAGCGGCGCGTAACGGATGCGGCGTATGCGGTCGACGCGGTGGAGCCCGAAGCCCAGCAGCACGGCGAGGAGCAGCACGGCGAGCGTGCCGATCGTGCCGGGCAGGGCGCCCTGGCTGAATCCGAACTCCCCGGCATGCCGGAGAAACCAGACCACGCCCACCCACTTCATGTCCCACCCCTGTGTGTCTCCGCTGCCCAGCCCCTCGCCGAGGCGGGCCGGGACGGCCAACGTAGCAATCCCGGGCGGCGAGCCGCGGCACGGGGACGCGGCGGACGGCAACCGGAACGCGTCCGCCGGTACGGTCGCCGCGCCCGGTACGGCCGACAGCCCAGTCACTCCGCCGACCTGGTGAAGACCCCCGCCCGTGCGGCCGCGACCGTGGCTTCCGCGGCGCGGTCCGCGGCCGCCTCGTCGAGCAGCGCGTCGCTGGTCAGCAGGCGGTAGTAGAGCGGGGCCGAGACGGCGCGTACGACCTCGCGGGTATCGGTGTCCTCGGGGAGTTCGCCCCGTTCGACGGCCTGTTGGACGCACGGTTGCCACGCGTCGACGCGGATCTCGTAGAAGCGGTGGAGGGCGGCCGCCGTCTGGTCGTCGCAGGTGGCAGCGGCGATCACCGCTTTGAAGAGGGCCCCTTGGCGCGGGTCGGCGAGCGTGCGCCGCACCAGTCGGGCGTTCGCGCGGAGGTCGCCGAGGAGCGTGCCCGTCTCCGTACGCGGCAGTGACTGCTCGGCCATGTCCGCGAGCAGGTCGGCGACGAGCTGCGTCGGCGAACCCCACCGGCGGTACACCGTCGTCCTCCCCACCTCGGCGCGGCGGGCCACCTCGGCCAGGTCCAGGTGGGCGAGGCCGCCTTCCGCGAGGGCGTCCCCGGCGGCCCGCAGGACCGCGGCCCGCACGCGTGCGGTGCGTCCGCCCGGGCGCACGCTCCCGGGATCCGTACTTTCGGTCGCCATAACGGGACTCCCGTTCCATTAGATGGATGGACTCTGCTACGTTGAGCCTCATATTAACGGGATGGCAATCCCTTTAGTTGGGCTGTCCCGTGTCGTCGGGCACCGTCCCGTCCCACCCGTCTCCGCGGACGGGGCGGCACAAAGAAGGGGAAACGGCATGGAATACAGGCAGCTGGGCGCGTCGGGGCTGAGGGTTCCGCAACTGAGCTTCGGCGCGGGTACCTTCGGCGGACGCGGCGAACTCTTCGGCGCCTGGGGCACCACCGACGCGGTGGAAGCGCGCCGCCTCGTGGACATCTGCCTCGACGCGGGAGTCACCCTGTTCGACACCGCCGATGTCTACTCCGGCGGCGCCTCGGAGGAAGTCCTCGGCGCCGCCATCAAGGGCCGCCGCGACCGGGTCCTCCTCTCCACCAAAGCCGGTCTGCCCCTGGGCGACGGCCCGGCCGACTGGGGAACCTCCCGTTCCCGCCTGCTCAAGGCCGTCGACGACGCACTGCGCCGCCTCGGCACCGACCACATCGACCTCTTCCAGCTGCACGCCTTCGATGCCGGAACACCGGTCGAGGAAGTCCTCTCCACCCTCGACGGCCTCGTACGGAGCGGAAAGATCCGCTACACCGGGGTCTCCAACTTCTCCGGCTGGCAGCTGATGAAATCGCTCGCCGTCGCGGACCGGTACGGCTACCCGCGCCACACGGCCCACCAGGTCTACTACTCGCTCGTCGGCCGCGACTACGAGTGGGAGCTGATGCCCCTCGCCCAGGACCAAGGCGTCGGCGCCCTCGTCTGGAGCCCCCTCGGGTGGGGACGGCTGACCGGGAAGATCCGCCGGGGCGAGCCGCTCCCGGACGGCAGCCGCCTGCACCGGACGGCGGACTACGGCCCTCCCGTGGAGGAGGAACTCCTGTACCGGGTCGTCGACGCCCTCGACAAGATCGCCCAGGAAACCGGGAAGACCGTGCCGCAGATCGCCCTCAACTGGCTACTGCGGCGCCCGACCGTCTCCTCGGTGATCATCGGCGCCCGCGATGAGGCACAGCTCCGGCAGAACCTCGGCGCGGTCGGCTGGAGCCTGACCCCCGACCAGGTGGCGCGGCTCGACGCCGCGAGCGCCAAGGCCGCCCCGTACCCCTACTTCCCGTACGAGCGCCAGGAGGGCTTCGCGCGGCTCAACCCGTCGCCGCTGGGGCGCCCGTAGAGCCGGGACGCTGCCGCACGCGGCCGACCTGGGACGTTCGTCGGTCGACCGGAGCGCACCGGGGCCCGCCCATGGCGGAGGAGCCCCGGTGCGGCGGAGGGTCAGTCGGCCAGCGGGAGGTAGACGCGGTTGCCCGCGGCGGCGAACTCCTTGGACTTCTCCAGCATGCCCGCCTCGACCTCCTCGGGGCTGGCGCCGTCCCCGCCGCCGAACTGCTCCGTGATGCTCCTGCTGATCTTCATCGAGCAGAACTTCGGCCCGCACATGGAGCAGAAGTGCGCCGTCTTCGCCGGTTCCGCGGGCAGCGTCGCATCGTGGAACTCCCGCGCGGTGTCGGGGTCGAGGGCCAGATGGAACTGGTCCTCCCAGCGGAACTCGAAGCGGGCGTCCGACAGCGCGTCGTCCCACTCCTGGGCGCCGGGGTGTCCCTTGGCGAGGTCCGCCGCATGGGCCGCGATCTTGTACGTGATGACGCCGGTCTTCACATCGTCGCGGTCCGGCAGGCCCAGATGCTCCTTGGGCGTGACGTAGCAGAGCATCGCCGTACCCCACCAGGCGATCATCGCGGCGCCGATACCCGACGTGATGTGGTCGTAGGCGGGCGCGATGTCCGTGGTCAGCGGGCCGAGCGTGTAGAACGGCGCCTCCTCGCAGATCTCCTGCTGAAGGTCGACGTTCTCCTTGATCTTGTGCATCGGGACATGGCCCGGGCCCTCGATCATCGTCTGCACTCCGTGCGCCTTGGCGACCTTGTTCAGCTCGCCGAGCGTCCGCAGCTCCGCGAACTGCGCCTCGTCGTTGGCGTCCGCGATCGACCCCGGACGCAGCCCGTCACCGAGCGAGAACGTCACGTCGTACGACGCCAGAATGTCGCACAGCTCCTCGAAATGCGTGTAGAGGAACGACTCCTGATGGTGCGCCAGACACCAGGCGGCCATGATCGAGCCGCCACGGGAGACGATGCCGGTCTTGCGGCGGGCGGTCAGCGGCACGTACCGCAGCAGCACACCGGCGTGGACCGTCATGTAGTCGACGCCCTGTTCCGCCTGCTCGATGACGGTGTCCTTGTAGATCTCCCAATTCAGCTCCTCGGCCTTGCCGTCGACCTTCTCCAGCGCCTGGTAGAGGGGGACGGTGCCGATCGGCACGGGGGAGTTGCGCAGCACCCATTCGCGGGTGGTGTGGATGTTGCGGCCGGTGGAGAGGTCCATGACCGTGTCGGCGCCCCAGCGTGTCGCCCAGGTCATCTTCTCCACCTCCTCCTCGATGGACGAGGTGACCGCGGAATTGCCGATGTTGGCGTTGACCTTCACCAGGAAGTTCTTGCCGATGATCATCGGCTCGATCTCCGGGTGGTTGACGTTCGCCGGGAGCACCGCGCGGCCCACCGCGATCTCGTCACGGACGAACTCGGGCGTCACGCCCTCGCGGACCGCGACGTACTCCATCTCCGTGGTGATCTCGCCGCGCCGCGCATAGGCGAGTTGGCTGACCGCCGAGCCGCCCCGCCCGCGCCGGGGCCGGCGGGGCCGCCCGGGGAAGACCGCGTCGAGATTGCGCAGGCCACCGCGGGGTGAGGTGTGTTTGAGACCGTCGTCCTCGGGTCGCGGCGGGCGGCCCGCGTACTCCTCGGTGTCGCCCCGCGCGGTGATCCAGTTCTCCCGCAGCGGTGCCAGACCGCGGCGGACATCGGTGTCGATCTGGGGATCGGTGTACGGACCTGACGTGTCGTACAGCGTCACGTCCTTACCGTTGGTGAGGTGCACTCGCCGGACCGGTACCCGCAGGTCGGGGCGTGATCCGGCGACGTAGTCCTTGTGCTGGCCGAACTCCTTGACGGAGCCGTCCCGCTCGGACTCGCCGTTTTCGGGCGTGCGTGCATCCTGCAGAGCCATGAAGACCCAACTCCCTACGCCGGCATTACCCGGTAACAGGTTCGGCGGTCGACGCAGCGGCTTCCGTCCGCGACGTTTCACGTGAAACGTCGTCGGGACGAAGGTCAGCGCCCTCTCAGCCCGGTGCTCCGAGCTCCCGCGATTGCAAAGGTGGCACCACGGTAGCGGCCGGTACGGCGAGGTGGCCAGGGGGCCCGGGCTTCTTGCGATGATCGGGCGGTGACCGGCATCGACACGTCCTCGCCCTCTTCCGTCCCGCCCCAGGCCCACGGCCATGGGCACGGGCACGGGCACGGCCATACGCACGGGCACGGGCACGGCCCGGCGGCGCCCGTCTCCCGGCATCTGCGGAAGATCATCGCCGCGGTGCTGATCCCGTTCGCCGTCGCCGTCGCGGTCGGCCTGGTGGTGCTGTGGCCGGGCGGCGCACCCGGCCACAAACCGTCCGGCGTCGGCTTCGACCAGCCCCAGGAGTCGGCCCGCGTGACCAAGGTCGCCGAGGTCGACTGCGCCAAGGTCCACGCCCAGGAGCAGCCGGTCCCGGGCGAGCAGCCGAACGGGCGCCCGGCGAAGGCCAAGGGGCCCTGCGAGGTGGCGACGGTGGAGGTGACGACGGGCGAGAACGCCGGGCGGACCTTCGAGACGGTGGTCACCCCGGACGCGCTGCGCCACTACACCACCGGGCAGGAGGTCCGGGTCGCGTACTCCCCCAAGGCGCCGAAGGAGTTGCAGTACTCGATCAGCGATGTCGACCGGACCGTACCGATGTGGGTGCTGGCCGCGCTCTTCGCGTGCGCCGTCGTCGTGGTGGGAAGGCTGCGCGGGGTGCTGGCCCTGGTCGCTCTGGTGGCGAGCTTCGGGGTGCTGACGCTGTTCATCCTCCCGGCGATCCTGCAGGGCTCGAATCCACTGGTCGTCGCGGTGGTCGGCGGCAGCGCGATCATGCTGATCGCGCTGTACATGTGCCACGGTCTGACGGCCAGGACCTCGGTCGCGGTCCTCGGCACCCTCGCCTCGCTGCTGCTCATCGGGCTGCTCGGCTCGGTGTTCATCGGCTGGGCGCTGCTGACCGGCAACACCGACGACTTCACGGGGCTGGTGCACGGGCTCTTCCCGGACATCGAGATCCGGGGCCTGCTGCTGGCGGGCATCATCATCGGTTCGCTGGGGGTGCTCGACGATGTGACGGTCACCCAGACCGCGGCCGTGTGGGAGCTGAAGGAGGCCGATCCGTCGGCGTCCTGGCGCACGCTGTACCGCGCGGCGATGCGGATCGGCCGGGACCACATCGCCTCGGTGGTGAACACCCTCGTCCTGGCCTACGCGGGCGCGGCGCTGCCGCTCATGCTGCTCTTCTCGATCGCGCAGAGCGGGGTGGGCGCGGTCGCGGGGAGCGAGGTGGTGGCCGAGGAGCTCGTGCGGACGCTGGTCGGCAGCATCGGGCTGGTCGCGTCGGTGCCGCTGACGACGCTGCTGGCCGCGCTGGTCGTCTCGGCCGACCGCGTACGGCCGGGCACTGCCGGGAACGGGGCGGCCGGCCGGGACGCCGGTGCTCCACCGGCCGGGGGCCGGGCGGCCGCGCGGCGCGGCGGACGCGGGACGCGCGGGCGGCGCCGCAAGGTGTGAGGGCCGCCGGGGGCGGAGTCGGGTACCGGCGAGAGCGGTCGCCGGGCCGACCGGGCCCGAGGGTGGCGCTCGGCCCGGACCGCCGGGGGACAGGGTGGTTCGGGCCGCCGCGGACGGCGGGGCTGCCCGCGGACGAGGGCGAGGTCAACTCGCCTTCGACGCCTCGGTGAGGATGCGGTCCAGTACGGCCTCCAAGGTGTCGCACACCTCTTCCGCACCGAGCGGCACCAAGCGGTCCGTACGGTCGAGGAAGGCCACCAGAGGCGGGGCGCTGACGCGGAAAAGCGCGCGTTCGGAGCCCACTTGGAGACTGATGAAGACATCGCTGAGATGCCCGCCGCCGGCCGGTTCGATGCGCACATCGCCCTCACCGGAGGGTCTGCTCAGCCCGTCGAGCATCAGCTCACGACTGAAGGCCCAGGTCACCGGCATATCACCGGGTAGGTCGAAGGTGAGGCGGACGGCGTACGGATCGGCGCTGTCGAAGTCCAGCTGCACCGGGATCCGGAAGGCGAGTTCCTCGGAAACGAGGAAGCTCATGATCACTTCTGCCTGAACTGTGTCGGTCATCAACCACTGCCCCGCACTAGATCGGGATGGCCGGGATTCGTCCCCCGAGGCCCTATTGACGCCATCGTCTGTCACGTGCCAGCAGATCACAAGGAGTGAGTTTTCAGATACTGATAGAGAAGGCGAGTGTCGTTAGCGTCGCCTCCGCCATTTTCCGTAGTCGCACCGTGACAGAACGCAATCGATGCAGTTCCTCGGCGGGGAGAGAAATCGCCAGCGCCGCGGCGACGGAGCCGACTTGGACGGGAATCGCAGAGCAAACCGTGCCAAGGGCATATTCCTGTTGTTCGTACGCCACGTGCCCGCGACGCACCGTATCCAATCGGTGCAGCAGATCGTCCTTGGATCGCACGGAAAAGGGGGTTACGGACTGCACCGGATAACGGGACAGGTGTTCCTTGCGCGTGGCCGTGTCGAGCTGCGCCAGGAGGCACTGACCGATCGCATGGGCATGGGCGGTGGAGCGGAAGTCGGCCCACTCCTGCACCGGCGGCCGTTCCGGTGTGCCGCCGGCCGCGACCACCTCCACCTCGCCCTCGCGGTAGACGGCGAAGTAGACCGCTGCGTTCAGACGTTTGCCGAGCACGGCCAGCGCCTCGGAGAGCTCCTGGCGCCGGTGCCGCTGCTCACCGGCCCGGCCGAGGGAGTCCGCGGCCGGGCCGAAGACGAAGACGCCGTTGCGGCGACGGAGATAGCCCTCGTGGGTCAGGGTGCGGAGCAGGTGATACGTGGTCGGCAGCGGTAACCCGGCCTCGCGGGCGAGCTGCTTGGCCGGGGCACCCTCCGGATGCGCGCCGACCGCTTCGAGGAGCCGTAGGGCGCGCTGGACGGACCCGATCAGTGTGGGGTGAGAAATGGATTCGCCACTCTCGGCTGCCAACGTCAACCCCCAGTCCGATCGCCCGTGGGGCACGGGGAGCCCCGGTCACGGGACCGTTCCCGCGCCGCGCGCGTCTCCCAGGGCCCGTTCTCGACGTCCGGGCCGCATGCTCGCCTCGGTCGTTATTTTCCGGAACGTCATCATCCGGAAGACGCATGCGACGGCACTCTAACGCGGTGCAACCGAGTGGTAACCCGAATGGCCTGGTAGTTAACTCACCTGGCGCACTTCTTGACGCTGCCCACCAAGCGGCGCCACCCCACCCTCACGCCGGGCCCGCGCGGGCTCACAGCGCATAGCTGCAAGGCGGTTGAGCTGCTGCGATGTGACGGGCGGGGCTGCGCTGGGTGGGGTGCGAAACCCCCGCCGTCGCGGGGGAGCCGTGGGTGGGATGTGGCTGAATATGCCGGGGGGTGTGGGGGCCTGGTGTTCGGGGGTGAGGGTGGGGTGTCGGGCCGGCTCGATTTGGCCGGGGGAGGTCGGGCCTTGCTCCGTCACGCTCTGTGGGGGCCCTCCCCCTCCCCCTCCCCCTCCCACCCCACCCCTCCTCGCCCCCCGCCATGCCGTCAGGCAGACCGCCCCTCCTCGCCCGCCGCCGTGCAGCAGTCGGACAGGCCCCTTCCACGCCCCGAATCCCCCAGCGTCAGCCCCCGGACACACCGACGCCCCGCTCCAGGGGGAGGAAGCGGGGCGTCGGTGGCGAGCGGGGACGGCGGTGTCGTTACCGCCGCGGAGCGGGTTACCAGTCGCTCTTCGACGAGGTCGTGGAGGAACCGCTGAACCTGCGCACCAGATAGATGACGCCCGCGATGAGGGCCACCGCGATGAGGATCTTGAACAGCAGGCCGATCAGGAAACCGACCGCGCTGGCGATCAGCCCGCCGAAGACGACGAGCAGGACCACGGGCACCACGACCCAGGTCACCCACCACGGAAGCCCCGCGAATATTCCCTTACCTGCCACTGCTCTGCCCTGCTTTCTGTGTCCGCGGCGGGCCCGGCGCGGCCTGCCGTGTGCCGCACCGGGTCCTTGCCGTCGTCAACCGCTGCTGTGTGTACTGCGTACTGCCGTATCCGGAACTGCCGTTGACCGGAGATGGTCCGCTTCGCCTCTGCCTTGGGCGGAGTACGTGGTGCCCCTCCGCTGTGGGCTCGGGCTCTGCGTCCCCCTTCACTCACGATGCTAGGGCGGTGGGGGGCGGTGTGGGGGCTTTGTATCCCTGGGGCATCCCTGAACCGACCCTTACGGGTTCCGGGGGCCGCCCTCAGCTTTCGGGGGGAGAGAACACCACCATGACCCTCAGGTCCTCGCTGATGTGGTGGAACTTGTGGGGCACCCCGGCGGGGACGTAGACCACGCTGCCGCGGGCGACCGACTGGGTTTCGGTGCCGACGGTGATCGCGGCGCGGCCGCTGACCACGAGGTATACCTCGTCCTGGTGGTGCGGCTGCTGTGGGTCGGTGTCCCCGGAGTCGAGCGCGTACAGCCCGACAGACATGTTGCGTTCCTTGAGGAACTGCAGATACGCACCGTTGTGGGCGGCTCGTTCCGCCTCCAGCTCGTCCAGTCGGAAAGCCTTCACGTCCTACCCCTCAGTCATCCAGGACTCGTCTGCGACGATCTCACCATGAAGAACTTCTTGGTCAAGACGATCGCCAACGCCGCGGCGCTTGCCGTGGCCGTCTTCCTGCTGAAGCCGGACATCTCGCTGACCGGCGACAGCAGCGGTCATCAGGCGCTGACGCTGATACTGGTCGCGCTGATCTTCGGAGTGGTGAATTTCGTCGTCAAGCCGGTCGTGAAACTGCTGTCGTTCCCTCTGTTCATCCTCACGCTCGGCCTGATCACCCTGATCGTCAACGCGCTGATGCTGATGTTGACGTCCTGGCTGGCCGGCAACCTCGATCTCGCGTTCCACGTCGACGGCTTCTGGACCGCGGTGCTCGGCGGCGTGATCGTGTCGATCGTCTCCTGGGCCATGCACATCATGCTGCCCGACGAGGACTGACCCGCACCGTGACCCGCCCGCCCCGCCGCCCGTTCCGCGTCTGCTTCGTGTGCACCGGGAACATCTGCCGTTCGCCGATGGCCGAGTCCGTTTTCCGCACCGAGGCGGCCGCGGCCGGGCTCGGGGACCGCGTCGTGGCCGACAGCGCCGGTATCGACGGCTGGCACGAGGGCGAGGGCGCCGATCCGCGCACCGTCGCCGTGCTCACCACGGCCGGCTATCCGGCGGCCCACCGCGCCCGCCGCTTCGACGCCTCCTGGTTCGCGGACCGTGACCTGGTGATCGCGCTGGACGGCGGCCATCTGCGGGCGCTGCGCCGGATGGCGCCCGGGCCCGACGATGCCGCCAAGGTCCATCTGCTGCGCGCGTACGACCCGGCCGGGCCCGCCCCGGGGGCGCTCGACGTTCCCGATCCGTACCACGGCGGCCCGGCGGAGTTCGCGGGGTGCCTGGAGATGGTCGAGGCGGCGTGCGCGGGTCTGCTGGCGGCGGCCTCCGATGCCCTCACCCGGGGGAGCTCCGGGGCACCACCGCTCCCCCGGGGACGGCACCCCCTCTCACCCAAGGAGCGCTCATGACCGGTGACGGCACCCGCGCCGTCCGCGCCGGGCTCCCCGAGCCCGCCGCCCACGAACCGTCCCTGCCGGGGCCGGTGTTCGCGGCCCATTTCCATCTGCCCGGCGACGCCGTCGGCCCGTACACCTACGGTCGCGACGGCAATCCGACGTGGACGCTGCTGGAGGAGGGCATCGGCGCACTGGAGTCGCCGCACGCCCCCGCGCACACCGTGACGTTCGCCTCCGGGATGGCCGCGATCAGCGCGGTCCTCTTCTCGCAGCTCCGGTCCGGGGACGCGGTGGTGCTGCCCTCGGACGGCTACCAGCTGCTGCCCGCGGTCCGCACCCGGCTGGAGAGCTACGGCATCGAGGTCCGTACCGCGCCGACGGCGCACGACGCGCAGCTCGATGTCATGGACGGTGCCCGGCTGCTGTGGCTGGAGACGCCGTCCAACCCGGGTCTGGACGTATGTGACATCCGGCGGCTGGCCGACGCGGCGCACGAGCGGGGCGCCCTGGTGGCCGTCGACAACACCCTCGCCACCCCTCTGGGCCAGCGCCCGCTGGATCTGGGCGCCGACTTCTCGGTGGCCAGCGGCACCAAGGCGCTCACCGGGCACGGCGATGTCCTGCTCGGCTACGTGACCACCCGTGATGCCGCGCTGGCGGACTCCGTGCGGCTGTGGCGGAAGACGGTCGGTGCGATCCCGGGGCCGATGGAGAGCTGGCTGGCGCACCGTTCGCTGGCCACCCTCGCGCTCCGGGTGCGGCAGCAGTCGGCGGGCGCGCTGGCGCTCGCGGAGGCGCTGTGTGAGCGGGCGGAGGTCGCCGGGGTGCGTCATCCCGGTCTGCCGTCCGATCCGTCACACGGGCTGGCCGTGGCGCAGATGCGGCCGGGGCGGTTCGGCTCCGTGGTGTCGTTCACGCTGCCGGACCGGGCGCACGCCGAGCGGTTCCTCGCCGCGCTGACGCTGGTGGACGACGCGACGAGCTTCGGGAGCGTGCGCTCGACCGCGGAGCGCCGGGCCCGCTGGGGCGGCGACGCGGTACCGGAGGGCTTCATCCGCTTCTCGGTGGGGGTCGAGGACCCGGACGATCTGATCGCGGACGTCCACCGGGCGCTGGATACGGCGCTGCGCGGCGCCTGACGTTCGGACCCCGTGCCGCCGTCACCGGGCGAGCGGGGGTCGTCGCCGCCCGGTGGCCGCGGCCCTGCGGTGGCGGTGGTCCCCGGGTCGTCCCGTACGGGGTGCGGAACCGGCGGCTCCGGCGGGGTTTCGGTGGCCGGTGGCTGCGGCATCTGTCCTCTATGACCGTACGGCCAGTCGTCAAACGGACCGCCCGGGCGATTCTGCTCGACGGCGCGGACCTCATCCTGATCAAGCGCACCAAGCCGGGCCGCGCCCCTTACTGGATCACTCCCGGCGGTGGCGTCGAGCCCACGGACGCCACGGTGACCGACGCACTCCACCGTGAGCTGGACGAGGAGTTGGGCGCGAAGGTCAAGGACGTCGTCCCGGTGTTCGTGGACACCGTCGAGCACATCGGCGACAGCGGTGTGGACGGCGTGAAGGTGCAGCATTTCTTCGTCTGCCGGCTGGACACCATGGATCTCTCCCGGCGGCACGGGCCGGAGGTCGAGGAGCCGTGCGGGGAGTACGAGATCGTGCGGGTGCCGTTCACCCGCGTGGGCATCGCCTCCGTCGAGGTCGTCCCGCTCTCCCTGCGGCACTACCTGGACGGCAACATCGAGGGCGTACGGGCGATGCACGCCCCTGACCTGGGGTGATCGGGGACGGTCGGCGTTCCCGTCCGGCCGGCCCGAGGAGCGTACGGGCGTGACGCCAGGGCCCGGGGGCGCGCGGTTCCGCGCGCCCGCCGTCACCGCGCCCTCCGGGGCCGTGGGTGTCAGCCGAACCAGCCGCGGAACCCCGGTTCCTCGGCGGGACGGCGCTGCCGGGCTCGGGCCAGGACCCGTTCGACTTCGCCCTGGAACCCCTGGGTGAGCGCCTCGACGAGGCCGTCGGGCTCGCCGCGGAGCCGGGGCCCGGCGGTGTCCTCGTGGCGGCCGCCGCGGAGATGTTCCTGATCGTGGCCGGGGTGGCGGAACGGCGGGCGGGTGGTGGCCTCGGCTGCCGCGCCGAAGAAGTCGCCGCCCTTGCGCCGCTGGTCATCGGTGCCCCAGGCACGCGCGCCGCGCTCTTGCGGCGGCACCTTCCGGAGGTGCGGTATGTGCTTGGCGCAGTGGATGTACGCCTCCTCGACCTCGACGGCCACCCACAGCTGCGCGCGCCGCCCGGGGACGGGGTCGGTGGGCAGCCACGGGTACTGCTGCCGCATCTCCTCGTCGAGGACCACCCGGGCACGGCCGTTGATGTGCAGTCCGATCCGGTCCCGGAGGAAGTCGACCATCAGGATGCCCAGGCGGGGGTTCTCCGAGAGGTTGCCGACCGAGGCCATGACGCCGTTGCCGCGGTACTCGGGGTAGGCGAGATACCGGTCGCCGAGCACCTGGATGAAGCCGGGCGGTCCGGCCCGGAACGAGGAATCGCATTCGCCGTGCCGGTCCGCGGTGGCCAGGAAGAGCATCTCCTGCCGGGCCACGAACTCCCGCATGGCGCCGTTGAGGTGGTCGAGGACTTGGTCTCTGTAGAAGCGGTTCGCCCGCTCGGTCGTTCCCAGCCGCTGCTGGACGAGGTGCTCCCCGTCGCTGCCCGGACGCGCGTCGTGCATGCCGTGTCCCTCCCGTGAACCACTGGGTTCACCCTGTACTGGCAAGACCTCACTCCCCCACCGGGACCAGCTCGTCGACGGAGTCGTGCCGGATGCGGCCGGTCGGGACCCCGGCCCCCACCAGTGCCACCACTCCGCTGCGGATGAGTCCGGGCGGCCCGGACAGGTACGCGTCGAACTCCTGCCACGGGCCGTACTGCCGTACCGCGTCGGGCAGTTCACCGGTGACGCCGTTCGCGCGGCCGGCCGCCGGGCCGGTGGAGACGACCGGGCGCACCTGGAGCCACGGGTAGGAGGACTCCAGCCGCAGCATGGTGTCCATGTCGTAGAGGTCGTGGTCGCTGCGGGCTCCGTAGAAGACCTCGACGCGGCGCCGGACACCGTGGGTGGCGACGTCCTCGATGAGCGCCTTGATGGGCGCGATGCCGGTGCCGCCGCCCACGCACAGCAGGCCGTCACGGGTGGTGTGGTCGACGGTCATGGAACCCACGGGTCCGCCGAGGCGCAGGACGTCGCCGGGACGGGCGCGGTGCACCAGCACGTTGGAGACCCAACCGGCCGGGACCGCCTTGATGTGGAAGGACAGCAAGCCGTCCGAACGGGGCGCCGACGCGAAGGAGTAGTGCCGCCACACCCGCGGCCACCAGGGCGTTTCCAGGCTGGTGTACTGCCCGGCGCGGAACGGGTAGGGCTGGTCGGGGCGGACGGTGACCACGGCGATGTCGGGGGTGCGCAGTTCGTGGGAGACGACCTCGGCCTGCCACCAGGCGGGCGCGACCGCTTCGTTCTCCGCCGCCGCGTCGATCATGATCTGGGAGATCGCGGTGTACGCGCGCACCCACGCGGCCTCGGTCTCCGGGCCCCAGCTCAGCGTCGCGTACCGGGCCAGCGCGCCCAGCAGGCTCTCGCCGACGGCCGGGTAGTGGTCAGGCAGCGTGCCGTACTTGCGGTGACCGCGGCCGAGGTGCGAGAGGTACGCGGTGAGCCGGTCGCTGTCGTCGATGTGCCGGGCGGCGGTGAGCAGCGCCTTGAAGAGCCGGTCGCGCTGAGTGTCCATCGCGGCGGGGAACAGCGCCCGCAGATCGGGGTGCTGGACGAAGAGCATCGCGTAGAAGTACGACGTCACCTTGTCGGAGACCGGCTCAATCTCGGCCAGCGTGCGCCGGATGAGCGCCGCGTCGGCGGACTCCGGGGCGTCGGGGGAGACGGCCGAGACGAGGGATTCCAGCGCGGCCGGGGAACCCTGGGGGGCTGCGGTGGCCGGGGTGGTGGCTTCCGGGGTGGGCGCGGCGGCGGATTCCTGGGGGGCTGCGGGGGACTGGTCGGTGGGGGCAGCGGCCGTCGGGGCAGCCGGGGCCGGTGCGGTGGCCCCCGCTGGTGCGGCGGGAGCCGGTGTGGCCGGGGCCGGTGCGGTGGCTGCCGGAGCCGGTGCGGCGGGAGCTGGAGCGGCCCCGGCTGGCGGCGGGAATCCCGTCGGGACCGGTGCGGCGTCGGCCGGGGCCAGGGGTCCCGTCGGGGCCGGTCTCGTTGCGGCGGGCGGGGGGGCGGCCGGGGTGGGGCTCGCCGGAGCCGTCGGGGCCGGGGCGGTGTCCGGGGCCGACGCGGCCTGGAAGGGGCGGTTCCCGAAGGCGGAGAACGGTGCGGGCCCGGGCGGCGCGGCGGCCTCGTCGGGCCCGGGCGCTACGCCGCGGGCGGCGGCGGTGCCGACCGGGCGTACCGGGGTCGGCCGACGCTCGGGTATGCGCTCCTGGTGGGTCGCCGGAGTCTGCTCGGGCACGCGCGGCCCAGGCCCGTCGAACGCGGTGTCGTGGCGCTCGGCGAACCAGTCGAGGTCGGGGGCGTGGCCGTGCCCGTCGGCGGGTCCGTGGCCGCCGTGATCCGGCTCCGGTCCGAGGTCGTAGCCATGGGCGCCACCGTCGGGGATACCGCCGTCCACCTGGGCGTCGGGCCCGCCGTGTGCGCCGTCCGGTCGCTCCTGCTGTTCGTCGGGGGACTCCTTCGACGGTTTCGCCGGAGTGAACCAACCCCAATCGCCACTGCTGCCTCCGGAGGAGCCGTTATCGGCCGTCGCGGTGGTCGGAGCGTCCATGGTTTGCCTCGCCTCGAACGTCTTTTGGTTGTCGTCGCACTTTCCGTCGGCCGGAACGTGCCTGAATTCCCCCAGCCTGCCCCGGAATTCTTCAACACCACACGCCATTCCGGCAATACCCGCCAAGGCGGACAAAACTCACATTTCCGCCATAGCGCCGGTAGGCGCCCTCCATGCGCCTCGACCTCTCGACCCGTCAGAACGGACAGATGCACAGAAGTCCGGATACCGTGGCTGGTCTCACCGCCGGACCGCGTCGCTTCCACGCCCGTCGCGCGGGGGCTCACGCCGCCCCGTCGCCCCGCCGCCGAACCGCCCTGACCATACCGGCAGTAGTTGAAACCACAAGTCCCTTCCGCACCAGACTTCTGCACCACACCCGCGCACCCTCCACACGCGGCATCCGATATCCGCGGTTCCCTCCGGAGGGAAAAATCCATCCCGCGCAACGGACGAATCCGCCACGAAATCCCGAATTACCAAGGGGTGGCGGCGAGTTCATATGCCTCCCTGAGATCACGCCCGGTGTACGCGCATGTCGCCAGCCCACTGACGTGGTGATCGGCATTGACCGCGACCGACGTCGGCACCGCGGCGAACAGCGCACTGTCCGACATCGAATCGCCGTACGCCACGCAGTCCGTGCGGGTCAGCTCGTACCGCGCGCACAGCTCGTCGGCTATCTCGACCTTCGCGGCCGCGGAGAGGATGCCCGCCGGATCCACCCGCTCCCGGATCGGCACCGCGGGCCAGCGGGAGCCACGCGCGACGTCGACACCCCAGCCCAGCAGCCGCTCCACGAAGAAGCCGGGCGAGAGCGAGATCACGGCACACCGCTCGCCGCGCGCCCGGATGTCCGCCCAGACCTCCCGGATACCGGCCAGCCAGGGCGCCCCCTCGAACGCCGCGGCCACCAGGGGCTCCGTCAGCCCCTCCGCCCACAGATCGCACGCCCGCTGTGCGAACTCCGGCGGCGCCAGCTCCCCGGCCGCGAACCCACGCTCCAGCTCGGCGATCTCCCGGTCGAGCCCGAGCAGCCGGGAGATCTCCACGGCGGCGGCCGAACCGTGGAGCAACGTCCCGTCCATGTCGAACAGATGCAGCTTCCCCATGCCGCGGAGCCTAGGCGCTCCACGTCGCCCCGCCACGCCCCCCGTACCCCTACTTCTCACCCATTTCGACCCCTACCCCCCGGCTCAGGCAAACGGCTCTCATAGGGGTGGGCCGTCTCGGGGCGGAGATCTCCGGGAGAGTTCCGGGACGATGGCGGGACGGGCACTGAGGCGGGGTCGGGGGCCGTATCAGGGATCGGTCGGGGAGGGGCCCTGAGACCGGGCCGGAGGACGGGCCGGTCTCAGGCCGCCGTGTCGGCCTCCGGCGGCCGGCCGGGCGCTCCTCACCAAGCCGGCAACCGCTCCCCTCCCCTCCTTGCACACGCCCTCCATTTCGCTCGTGACCTACGCTGGTTCGTACGCCCCGAGGAGGTCTTCGATGACGCAGCCGACGCCCCGCACGCCGCAGGCCACCCCCGTGGCGCAGGCGGAACCGGCCACCGCCCCGGTCTCCGGCGACGCGTCCGGCTGCCCGACCCCCACCGCCCGGGGGCTCGCCCAGGGCTGGTGCGCGCTCTCCGCGCTGCACGGCCGCATCGAATCGCACATCGAGCGCGCACTGCAGAGCGGCCACCAGCTGAGCGTCCGGGAGTTCTCGGTGCTCAACGTCCTGAGCGAACAACACGACGGACCGGGCGGCCACCTGCGGATGCACCAGGTCGCGGACGCGGTGGTGCTCAGCCAGAGCGCGACGACCCGGCTGGTCACCCGCCTTGAGGAGCGCAGCCTGCTGTCCCGGTATCTGTGCGCCGACGACCGCCGGGGCATCTACACCGACGTCACCGCCGACGGCCTCGCCCTCCTCGCGGAGGCCCGCCCCACCCACGACACCGCCCTGAGCGAGGCCCTCACCGAAGCCGCGCGCCGCCCGGAGCTGGCCCCCCTGGTGCGAGCCGTCGAAACGCTCGCCCCGACGGTCTGACGGCACGCCGGTATGAGCCGGTGGCCGACGCGAACGGGCGGTCGGCCCGCCACTCCTCCCGGAACGGCCCACGCCCCGGGCGTGCCCACGCCCCTCGGCCGCCTCTCCCCGGGCCGTACCGGCCCTACCGGGTACCGCATAGGGTCGCGCGCATGAGCGATATCGAGATCCGCCGCGCGGCCGAAGCCGACCTCCCGGACATCGTCGCGATGCTCGCCGACGACCCGCTGGGCGCCACCCGCGAGTCCCCGGACGACCTGACCCCGTACCGCGCCGCGTACGAGGTCCTCGCCTCGGATCCGCACCAGCACCTGATCGTCGCGGTCCGCGACGGCCGCACCATCGGCACCCTGCAGCTCACCGTCATCCCGGGGCTCTCCCGGCGCGGGGCCACCCGTTCGATCATCGAGGGCGTCCGCGTCCACGCCGACGAGCGGGGGAGCGGCCTGGGCACCCAGCTCATCGAGTGGGCCGTCGACCGCTCCCGCGACCTCGCCTGCCACCTCGTCCAGCTCACCTCGGACGCGACCCGCATCGACGCCCACCGCTTCTACGAACGGCTCGGCTTCGAAGCCTCCCACCTGGGCTTCAAGCGTCAGCTCTGACGGCGCGGGCCGCCCCTGATCCTGGCCCGCGCCCACCTCCGAGGTCCGCACGTCACGCTCTCCTACGGGCGCCGTGGCTCGACCGACGCCCCGTCGCCGGTCCGCGCCCGTGCCCGCCGTGCGCGGTGTGCCTTCTGCCGGCACGCCCCGCCGCAGTACCGCGCCGGTCGTCCCGTTCGTGCCACCGGCACCGGGGCACCACAGGTGCCACACTCCGTTGCGTTACGCCTCCGGGGGCCGGACGGGAGTTTCGTTACGGTGCGGCTCGCCCTGAGCGCGTCGCACGCCAGTTCCGTCATCCGCCCCGGAACACCGGCCGTATCGCCCTCCGCCGCCCGCCGCCGCTCCATCGCCAGGCAGCCCACCAGCAGCGTCCGCACGTCGCCGATCACGACGTCCGCCCGTACAGCACCGGCCTCCTGAGCCCGCCGCAGCAGGACGTCGAGCCCCGCGACGAACTCCCGCCCGGCCTCCGCCGCTCCGCCGGGCCCGGCCGTGTCCGCCGCCTCCAGCGCCTCGCCCAGCGCCCGGTTCTCCGTGGCCAGCCGGACCACGGAGGCGAGGAAACGGAAGAACACTTCACCGGGTTCCGTGACATCCACCAGGTCCCGCGCGGTGTCGGCGAAGAGCCGGACGCGGTCCGTCACCGCCGCCGCGAACAGCTTCCCCTTCGACGGGAAATGGCGGTGAACGGTGCCCGCACCCACTCCCGCGCGCCGCGCGATCTCGTCGAGCGTGACCGCCAACCCACCTTTGGCAAAGGCTGATCGGGCCGCCTGAAGCACCAGCGCACGGTTACGCCGGGCATCCGACCGCGCAGCCCCCGAACCCCCGCCAGACATCCGCATCCCTCCAGCGAGCAGCACCCACGTACCTCGGATTCAGCCGCCATATTAAACGGGTCGAGGCACCCGTTTTATCTCTGGCCTCAAAACCGGGCTGTGACGGAGCTACGGACGAGCGTGAGGAAGCAAAAGAGGAAGAGCGAGCGGCGAGAAAACAGGGCAGGACGAGACGACCGCGCGGACGCGGAGGAATCCGAGGGAACGGAGAACGGAGAAACGCGAGGAGGAGAACCCGGAGAGAAGAAGGCTGGAGAGGAGAGACGAGGCGAGGAATTCCGCACAGAGAGCCCCAAGGCGCGCCCCGGCAGCACGTACAAGGCCCACGTACAGGCAAGGCCCGCGTACCGGGCGCACGCTCAGGCCCGCCTCAACAACGCGCCCCCGAATGTCCCAGCACGCCCCACATCCCCATCCGCCCCTGCCACCGAGCTACCCGCGGCGGCCACCCCGAGAAGACTCACGCCCCCTCTCCACCCCTCGCCCATCCACCCACAACTCGCCTACTTCACAGGGAAGTTGCCGCATAAATCTGCCAACTCCCCTTACCGCACAAAGGGGTGGGGCCGTGTTTCACGTGAAACACGGCCCCACCCCTCGGGTTCACCGTCGACCGGCGCCTCGCGCGAGCCCGCCGCCGCTCCGCGTCAGCCGCCGAGCACCCCGTGCCACGCGGCCTCGGCGGCCTCGACCGCGGCAGCGTCGTCGGCCGTCACACCCCGGGCCTCCAGCCCCGCGGCCAGCGCCGCCAGCGAGGACCGCACCACGGAAAGGTCCGCGGCCCGGCCGTAGTGGTTCACCCGGATCATCTCCGTGGCGAGCGCCCCCGCCGCGGCCTGCACCGGGACCGTGCCATCGGCGGCCAGCGCGGCTGCCACCAGCTCACCGGCGTCCAGCCCGTCCGGCGCCCGCAGCGTGGTCGCCGCCGGGGCCGCGTCCTCGTCCCGCGTCACGTACGGGGTGAGCCCGCCCAGCGCCCGGACGCCCGCCCGGGTGGCGGCGGACGCCGCGCGGTGCCGGACGATGACCGCGTCCAGCGCCGCGGCGTCGACGCGGTCGATGGCCTGCTCCAGGGCGAGCATCTCCAGCTGCGCCGGGGCGTGCGGCAGCGCGGTGCGGCCCCCGTCGATCCAGCGGTGCTTCCAGTCCAGCAGCGAGAGGTACGAGCGCCGGGGCGCCTGCGGGTTGGCCTCGATCCGCTCCCAGGCGCGGGCGCTGACCGACACCACGGAGACGCCCGCCGGGCCCGCCAGCGCCTTCTGCCCGCCGATCACGCAGAGGTCCACGCCCCACTCGTCGGTGAGCAGCGGCTCGGCGCCCACCGACGCCACCGCGTCCAGCATCAGCAGCGCGCCGTGCTCCCGCACCACCGCGCCGATCTCCGCCACCGGGTTGGTGTTGCCGGTCGCCGCCTCGGCGTGCACCAGGCTGACGAAGTCGATCTCCGGGTGCTCCCGCAGCGCCGCCGCGACCTGCTCCGGGGTGACCGCTCCCGTGAACGGTGCCGTCACCGTCACCACCTCGGCGCCGCAGGACCGCAGCCAGCCGCCGAAGGTCTCGCCGTACGGCCCGGTGATGATGTTGAGGGCCGTGCTGCCGGGCCGTACGGCCGAGCGGATGCACGCCTCCAGCGGCAGCAGCGCCTCCCCCTGCGTCGCCACGACATCGCAGCGGGTCCGCATCAGCGCGGCGACCTTGTCCTCGATCCGCGCGAAACGGGCCGCGTCGAGCGGCGGCAGATCCAGCAGAACCGGGGCTTCGGCATTCGCAGTCACGGCAGTCACGGCAGTCACAGTGGCCTTCCAGCGGTAGCGAGCCGCACGGTGGCACGGCTCCTGACATCTCGCTCGACTGTACGTCCGGGCCCGCCGCCCCCGCCGTACGGGCCCGGGGCGCCGACCGGAGGCCCGGCCGCCAGCCCGTACGGGCCCCGGCCACGCCCCGTCCGCGACCGGTATCAGATCCGCCAGCCCTCCGGATCCACCCCGCCCGGCACCGGCGCCTGCGGTGCGTACGGGCCCCGGGTGAGGACGAACGTCCCCAGGTCGAGATGGCTGACGGAGCCGTCGGCACCGCGCACCACGCGCAGCGTCTCGCCCGCGCAGTAGCCGTCGAGGCCGGTCCAGGTACCGTCCGGTTCCACGTGAAACCGCGACGCGCGGCCGGTGCCGGACAGCGGCGCCAGCTCCAGCCACCTCGCCTCGCGCAGCCGCAGCGCGAACGGGTTCGCGCCCCAGTACCAGGGGCCGGTGAGCGCCAGCAGCTCCTCGTCCAGCGGTCCGGTCAGCGGCCGCCACAGCTCCGGGATGCGTGGTTCACGGTCGGCCACGGCCTCCAGCAGGCCGGTGGCGATCCCGGCGACGGACGGCCCGTGCGTGCAGTTGGCCAGCGCGACGGCGGCGAGGTCCTCCTCCGGGTCGCACCACAGCGAGGCGAGGAAGCCGGGCATCGACCCGCTGTGCCCGGCCAGCAGCCGCCCGCCCGGTGCCGTACGGGGGCTCGTCCGTGCCAGTTGGAGCCCCAGGCCGTACCCCGCGTCCCAGCCGTCGCCCTCCGGCGGCACCGCGGGCACCCGCATCTCCGCGACGCTCGCCGTGGACAGCACCCGCTCGTCACCGCGCAGCAGGAACGCCGCCCACCGGCACAGATCCTCCACCGTGGACCACAGCTGGCCCGCCGGTCCCATCAGCCCCGTGTCGTGCGCCGGTTCCGGCAGCAGCGCGTCGGCCCACGGGTGCACGGCCCAGCCCCGCGCGTACGGTTCCCGGGGCCGCGTCGTCGTCTCCGTCATGCCCAGCGGCTCCAGCACCTCGGCGCGCAGCACCTCGTCCCAGGGGCGGCCGGCCCGGAGCCGTTCGACGAGCGCGCCCAGCAGGGCGTAGCCGAGGTTGGAGTAGTGGTGGCGGTCACCGGCCGGGAGGCGCTGCGGGCGCTTGCCGAAGAGGTCCGCGAGCTCCGGGCGCAGCGTGCCCGCGGTCCGCTCCCACCAGGGGCCGCGCGGCTCGGCGGCGAGCCCGGAACGGTGCGACAGCAGCTGGCCGACCGTCGCGTCGGGCGCCTCGGTCCCGTCGAGATGTCGCCCCAGCGGATCGTCCAGCCGCAACGCGCCCTCGTCGCGCAGCCGCAGCACCAGCACCGCGACGAAGGTCTTCGTCAACGAGCCGATGCGGTACTGCACGGTGCCGTACGCCGCGGGCGGATCCGCCGCCCGGACCCCGCTCCACGCCATGCGGCCGCCCCGCACGACCGCTCCGACCACGGACGGCGCCCGCCCCTCGCGCTGCCCGGCCGCGAGCCGGTACGCCAACTCCCGCCGGGTCTCCGGCAACAGCCCGGCGAACGCCTCATCCCCAGGACGGGCCGACGCTGCCTCGGCACCCGGCGCGCGGACGGACTCGGGACCCGAGCCCTCGGACGGCACGGCGGACATGCTCCTCCTCGACAACGTCCGACCGGCGGCCGCGATCCCGCCCGCCGCCGCGCCCACTCTCCCCCACCGGGCCCGCCCCGGGAGACCCCATCCCGCGCACCCGGCGTCCGCCGGTGCCCGGGCACAGCTGGTCGGGTGCGGCGCAGTAATGCGCCGCACCTACCCGACCAGCGGCCCCTTACGTCTGCGCCATGTCCACGAACCGCGAGTAGTGGCCCTGGAACGCCACCGTGATCGTGGCCGTCGGGCCGTTACGGTGCTTGGCGACGATCAGGTCCGCCTCACCGGCACGGGGGGACTCCTTCTCGTACGCGTCCTCGCGGTGCAGCAGGATGACCATGTCCGCGTCCTGCTCGATGGAGCCGGATTCACGCAGGTCGGAGACCATCGGCTTCTTGTCCGTGCGCTGCTCGGGGCCACGGTTCAGCTGGGAGAGGGCGATGACCGGGAGCTCCAGCTCCTTGGCGAGCAGCTTCAGGTTCCGGGACATGTCCGAGACCTCCTGCTGACGGCTCTCGGCCCGCTTGGAACCACCCGACTGCATCAGCTGGAGGTAGTCGATGACCACCAGCTTCAGTTCGTTGCGCTGCTTGAGGCGGCGGCACTTCGCGCGGATCTCCATCATGGAGAGGTTCGGCGAGTCGTCGATGTAGAGCGGCGCGGCGGACACGTCCGGCATCCGGCGGGCCAGCCGCGTCCAGTCCTCGTCGGTCATGGACCCGGACCGCATGTGGTGCAGCGCCACCCGCGCCTCGGCGGAGAGCAGACGCATCGCGATCTCGTTGCGCCCCATTTCCAGGGAGAAGATCACGCTCGGCAGATTGCTCTTGATCGAGCAGGCGCGGGCGAAGTCCAGCGCGAGGGTCGACTTACCCATCGCGGGACGGGCCGCAATGACGATCATCTGGCCCGGGTGCAGGCCGTTCGTCAGCGCGTCGAGGTCGGTGAAGCCGGTGGGGACGCCCGTCATCTGGCCCTGGCGGGAGCCGATCGCCTCGATCTCGTCGAGCGCGCCCTCCATGATGTCGCCGAGCGGGAGGTAGTCCTCACTGGTGCGCTGCTCGGTGACGGCGTAGATCTCCGCCTGGGCGCTGTTGACGATCTCGTCGACGTCGCCGTCCGCCGCGTATCCCATCTGCGTGATGCGGGTACCGGCCTCGACGAGGCGGCGCAGCACCGCCCGCTCGTGGACGATCTCCGCGTAGTACTCCGCGTTGGCGGCGGTCGGCACGGACTGCACCAGGGTGTGCAGATACGAGGCGCCGCCGACCCGGGCGATCTCGCCGCGCTTGGTCAGCTCCGCCGCGATGGTGATCGGGTCGGCCGGTTCGCCCTTGGCGTAGAGGTCGAGGATCGCCTGGAAGACCAGCTCATGGGCGGGGCGGTAGAAGTCCTCGCCCTTGAGGACCTCGACGACGTCCGCGATGGCGTCCTTGGAGAGCAGCATGCCGCCGAGGACGGACTGCTCGGCGTCCAGGTCCTGGGGCGGGACGCGCTCGAAGCCGCCGGCCCAGGAACCTCCCTCCTCGTCGCGCTCGGGGCGGTCGCCGCGGCCGCGGCCCTTGCCCTCGCCCCGTCGGAAGCGGCCGGCCGGCAGCCGGTCCCCCGGACCGGAGTCCGCCCAGGGGTCGTCCATGGGCTCTGCCACGCTCACCCCGGCACCTCCTCCCGTCCGCGACGCGGACCTCGCCGTGCCTCTTCCTTCTTACGGCACGGCTCCGACAATTGAGACGCCCGACTCCGGTTATGACGCGTCGAGTTCGCAAGGTCCTCGGGCCGAAAACAGGTGGCGGGCGCCGGTCAACGGTAGGCCCGCGGGCACCGTCCGCCAATCTGGTTATCCACAGGTGGTGTGGATGACCGGCCCTCAGCTGTGGAGAACTCCCCCGTTCCTGTGCACGGCCTGGGGGAAACCACTGTGTACAAGCACACAATCACCCCAGCCGCACCGCCGTGACCTGCAGGTTTGCCATCCAGAGGCTGTGGGGGAGAAAAACTTCGACAACCTGTTCATGATCGACGCCGCAGACGTGTGCCCCCTCACCCCGTCCGGCGAAAAGTAAGGATCACAATCGCCTTGCATCCATTACCTGTGGAAGATTAGATTGAGTGCATGACACAGGCTCCCGCGACGCCGCGGCGCTCCGCCCGCCGCCACGACCGCGAGATCATCACCCTCGCCCTGCCTGCCTTCGGCTCCCTCGTCGCGGAACCCCTGTTCGTGATGGTCGACAGCGCCGTCATCGGCCACCTCGGCACGCCACAACTCGCCGGTCTCGGCGTCGCCGCCGCACTGCTGACCACCGCCGTCTCCGTCTTCGTCTTCCTCGCCTACGCCACCACCGCCGCGGTCGCCCGCCGGGTCGGCGCCGGTGATCTGCCCGCCGCGATCCGGCAGGGCATGGACGGCATCTGGCTGGCCCTCCTCCTCGGCGCCGCCGTCATCGCCGCCGTCCTGCCGACCGCCCCCGCGCTCGTCGAGCTGTTCGGCGCCTCCGGCACCGCCGCGCCGTACGCCACCACCTACCTGCGGATCAGCGCCCTCGGCATCCCCGCGATGCTCGTCGTGCTGGCCGCCACCGGCGTCCTCCGCGGGCTCCAGGACACCCGCACCCCGCTCTACGTCGCCATCGGCGGTTTCACGGCCAACGCCGCCCTCAACATCGGCCTGGTCTACGGCGCCGGACTCGGCATCGCCGGTTCCGCCTGGGGCACGGTCATCGCCCAGTGCGCCATGGCCGCCGTCTACCTCGTCGTGGTGGTCCGCGGTGCCCGTCGGCACGGCGCCTCGCTGCGCCCCGACGCCGCCGGGATACGGGCCGGCGCCCAGGCGGGCGTGCCGCTCCTCGTCCGCACCCTGTCGCTCCGCACCGTCCTCATGATCGCCACCGCGGTCGCCGCCCGGCTCGGCGACGCCGAGATCGCCGCCCACCAGATCGTCCTCACCCTCTGGTCGCTGCTGGCCTTCGCCCTGGACGCCATCGCCATCGCCGGTCAGGCCATCATCGGCCGCTACCTCGGGGCGGGCGACCGGGACGGCGCCAGGGCCGCCTGCCGCCGCATGGTGCAGTGGGGCATCGCCTCCGGTGTCGCCCTCGGCATCCTCGTCGTGGCCGCCCGGCCCCTGTTCATCCCCCTGTTCACCAGCGACCCCGCGGTGCGCGGACCGCTGCTCACCACTCTTCTGGTCGTCGCCCTCACCCAGCCCGTTTCCGGCATCGTCTTCATCCTCGACGGCGTCCTGATGGGCGCCGGGGACGGGCCGTATCTGGCCTGGGCGATGCTGGTGACGCTCGCGCTGTTCGTCCCCGCCGCGCTGGCCGTCCCGGCGCTCGGCGGCGGGCTCACGGCGCTGTGGTGGGCGATGGCCCTGATGATGACCGTCCGCATGCTCACGCTGTGGCTCCGCGCACGCTCCGGCCGGTGGATTGTGACCGGCGCCTTCCGCTGAACCTCTACCGATCTTCGAAGCGTTGCCGATAATGACGGAGTGCGCCCGCTTGCCTGGAAAACGCTCCTCCCCCTGACGCTGGTGGTCATGGGGGCAGGCGTCCTCACGGGGTACGCCACCGAGGAGGCCCCGCCGCCCCTCGCCGCCCGGGACGGCTTCGGGAAGTCCGGCATCGGGGACGAACCACCCCAGGACCAGGACCCCGCCGCGACCGCTCCCGCATCGGACGGCAGCGCCTACACCCCGCGCCGTACGAAGGAGAACGCCCGGATCGGCGCGGTCTTCGAGAAGGACGACACCGGCAACCACTTCTGCACCGCCAGCGTGGTGCAGAGCCCCAGGCGGAACATGCTGGTCACCGCCGCCCACTGCGCCTTCGACCCGAACACCGGAAAGACCGTCGACGACCTCGTCTTCGCCCCGGACTACCGCGACGGCACGGAACCCACCGGCCTGTGGAAGGTCCGGAAGGTCTTCGTCGACCCCCGCTGGGCCGCCTCCGACGACGAGGACCTCGACGTCGCCTTCCTCACCCTGGACTCCAATGGCGGCAAGCAGATCCAGGACGTCCTCGGCGGCAACACCCTCGGCATAGACCGCGGCTTCGACAACGAGGTCAAGGTCACCGGCTACCCCACCAGCCGGAACACCCCGATCTCCTGCCAGAACCGCACCACGAAGTACAGCAGCACCCAGATGCGGATCCAGTGCGACGATTTCGCGGGCGGCACCAGCGGCAGCCCCTGGCTCGCCGACTACGACCCCAAGAGCCAGACCGGCACGGTCATCGGCGTCCTCGGCGGCCACCTCGGCGGCGGGGACGAGGACGATGTCTCGTACGCCGCGTACTTCGACGACGACATCGCCGCCCTCTACCGGCGTGCCCAGGACGGCGACTGAGCCTCCCTGGAGACGGCGAAGGGCCGCACCCCGTTCCCGGGATGCGGCCCTTCGGCGTTTACTGCCTGGCTCAGGCGGCGACGACCTCGACGCCGACCTTCGCGGTGACCTCGGCGTGCAGACGCACGGAGACCTGGTGCGCGCCCAGAGTCTTGATCGGCGAACCGATCTCGACGCGGCGCTTGTCGATGTCCGGACCACCGGCAGCCTTGACCGCCGAAGCGATGTCGGCCGGGGTGACAGAGCCGAACAGACGGCCGGCCTCGCCGGCACGGACCGCGAGCTTCACCTTGACGCCCTCGAGCTGGCCCTTGACCTCGTTGGCCTGCTCGATCGTGGCGATCTCGCGGATCTTGCGACCGCGGCGGATCTGCTCGACGTCCTTCTCGCCGCCCTTGGTCCAGCGGATCGCGAAACCGCGCGGGACCAGGTAGTTGCGGGCGTACCCGTCCTTGACGTCAACGACGTCGCCGGCGGTGCCGAGGCCGGAGACCTCGTGGGTGAGGATGATCTTCATGTTTCGGTCACCCTTCCCTTATCGCGCGGTGGACGTGTAGGGCAGCAGCGCCATCTCACGGCTGTTCTTCACAGCCGTGGCGACGTCACGCTGGTGCTGGGTGCAGTTGCCGGTGACTCGGCGGGCACGGATCTTGCCGCGGTCGGAAATGAACTTCCGCAGCAGGTTCGTGTCCTTGTAGTCGACGTAGGAGATCTTCTCCTTGCAGAACACGCAAACCTTCTTCTTAGGCTTGCGAGGAGGCGGCTTCGCCATTGTCTCTCTCCAGTGAGTTCAAGAAGTTTTGTACTGACGCCCTGGGCCGCGGGCCGGGATCCCGCGACGTTTCACGTGAAACGTCGCGGACGGCCGCGCGGACCTAGAAGGGCGGCTCGTCCGAGTAGCCGCCGCCGGAGCCACCGCCCCAGCCACCGCCGCCGCCACCCTGCTGGCCGCCACCCTGCTGGCCGCCGCCGGAGGGGCCGCCGGTCGCCCACGGGTCGTCGGCGGGAGCACCGCCGCCGCCCTGCGGCTGGCCGCCGCCGGGGCCGCCGCCCCAGCCGCCGCCACCCTGGCCACCGCCCTGCTGGCCGCCGCCGAAGCCGCCGCCCTGGCCACCGCGACCGCTGGTCTTGGTGACCTTGGCCGTGGCGTTGCGCAGGCTCACGCCGACCTCGTCGACGTCGAGCTCGTAGACCGTGCGCTTCACGCCCTCGCGGTCCTCGTACGACCGCTGCTTGAGGCGGCCCTGCACGATCACGCGGGTGCCCCGCGTGAGGGACTCGGCGACGTTCTCCGCCGCCTGACGCCACACCGAGCAGGTCAGGAACAGGCTCTCGCCGTCCTTCCACTCATTGGTCTGACGGTCGAAGGTGCGGGGAGTGGACGCGACGCGGAACTTCGCGACCGCCGCACCGGACGGGGTGAAGCGCAGCTCGGGGTCGTCGACAAGATTGCCGACGACCGTGATGACGGTCTCGCCTGCCATTAGGGGAACCTCTCGGCGGGTGTGCTGCTGGCTGCTGGTGTTGCTGCTACTCGGACCCGGTTACCGCTGACGCCGAAGCGTTCAGTGGGTCTCGGGACGGAGGACCTTGGTCCGGAGGACCGACTCGTTCAGGTTCATCTGACGGTCGAGCTCCTTGACGACCGCAGGCTCGGCCTGCAGGTCGATGACCGAGTAGATGCCCTCGGGCTTCTTGTTGATCTCGTACGAGAGACGACGACGGCCCCAGGTGTCGACCTTCTCGACCTTGCCGTTGCCCTCACGGACGACGGAAAGGAAGTTCTCGATCAGGGGAGAGACAGCGCGCTCCTCCAGATCGGGGTCGAGGATGACCATCACCTCGTAGTGACGCATGTGGAACCCACCTCCTTTGGACTCAGCGGCCACGGTCGTTCCGTGGCAGGAGGGTCGTGATGCGTTCCGCACCGGCCCTGCCCGGAGTATCCGGACAGAGATGGGCGCAGACCGTCCAGCGTACCCGCTGCCACGCTTCCGGTTGAAATCCGGCCACGGAACCCCGCAATCTGGAACACATCGGGCGTGAGCGGCGCCACACCGCGCCGCCTCTCTTGGGAGGTGCCGCATGGCACAGGCAGTAAAGACCCAGCGCAACCTGCTCTCGTTCCTCAACAGCGACGGCAGGGCACATCCAGTGGAAAACACACTGGCTGCCGTGACCCTGGTGCTCGGCGCCATCGCCGTCTTCACCACCCTCGCGCCCGGCCTGCACCTGGTCAGCTCCTGGGTCGGCATCGTCGGCATCGCCACAGGGCTCTGGGCACAGTTCATCTCGTCCACGACAGGCGAACGCTTCATGGCGATCATCGGCCTCGGTGCCTCGGCCGTCGGCCTCTACATCGGCATCGCGCACGGCGGCCCCTTCGGCGGCCTCTTCTGACCGGGCCGGACCGTTCCGCACCGGAGGCGACGCCCACAGCAGGCGCCGCCTCCGCCGTGGACCGCGGCCCCCTCGCCGCCCGGTGAGGCGGGCGCGCACCCGGCTCCCGTACGCCTGAACGGGACGCTCCCCAGTAGGCTTCGGCGCGAGAGCCGGAGCCCCGACCCTGGGGACACACCTGCCGAGGAGCGCCCCGCATGAGCCTGACCCTGAGGACCATCAGCCGAGAGCAGCATCTGGCATACATCCAGAGTCTGCCCGCGGCGAGCCACATGCAGGTCCCGGCCTGGGCAGACGTCAAGTCCGAGTGGCGCTCGGAGAACCTCGGCTGGTTCGACGCCGCCGGCGAGCTGGTCGGCGCGGGCCTGGTCCTCTACCGCCAGCTCCCGAAGATCAAGCGGTACCTCGCCTACCTGCCCGAGGGCCCGGTCATCAACTGGTACGCGCCGAATCTGGAGGACTGGCTCCAGCCCATGCTGGCGCACCTCAAGCAGCACGGCGCGTTCACCGTGAAGATGGGCCCGCCGGTGATCATCCGCCGCTGGGACGCCCCCGCGATCAAGGCCGGTATCCAGAACCCGGACGTCAAGCGGCTGCGGGACGTCGAGGCGACCCACATCGAGCCGCGCGCCTTCGAGGTCGCCGACCGGCTGCGCAAGATGGGCTGGCAGCAGGGCGAGGACGGCGGCGCCGGATTCGGTGACGTCCAGCCCCGGTACGTCTACCAGGTGCCGCTCGCCAACCGTGCGCTGGAGGAGGTCCACAAGGGCTTCAACCAGCTCTGGCGCCGCAACATCAAGAAGGCCGAGAAGGCCGGTGTCGAGGTCGTCCAGGGCGGTTACGAGGACTTGGCCGAGTGGCAGCGGCTCTACGAGATCACCGCGGAGCGCGACAAGTTCCGGCCGCGCCCGCTCGGCTACTTCCAGCGCATGTGGACGGCCCTCAACTCCGAGGACCCCAACCGCATGCGGCTCTACTTCGCCCGCCACAACGGCGTGAACCTCTCGGCCGCGACGATGCTGGTCGTCGGCGGGCACGTCTGGTACTCGTACGGCGCCTCCGACAACATCGGCCGCGAGGTGCGCCCGTCCAACGCCATGCAGTGGCGAATGCTGCGGGACGCCTACGCGCTCGGCGCGACCGTCTACGACCTGCGCGGCATCAGCGACTCGCTGGACGAGACCGACCACCTCTTCGGCCTGATCCAGTTCAAGGTCGGTACGGGCGGCCAGGCGGCGGAGTACCTCGGCGAGTGGGACTTCCCGCTCAACAAGCTGCTGCACAAGGCGCTCGACATCTATATGTCGCGCCGCTGACCGCTCCTCCGTACGTCCCTCCGTCACACCCAGCCACGAGAAAGGTTCCGGGCCCGGCCATGGCGCTCACCCTCTACGTCGACACCGCGCGCTGGCGGGCGCATCACCAGAGCGTTCTCCAGCAGTTCCCCGGGCTGGTCCCGGTCTGCAAGGGCAACGGCTACGGCTTCGGCCACGAACGCCTCGCCGATGAGGCCGCCCGCCTCGGGTCCGACATCCTCGCCGTCGGGACGACCTACGAGGCGGCCCGGATCAAGGACTTCTTCAGCGGTGACCTCCTCGTCCTGACGCCGTTCCGCCACGGCGAGGAGCCGGTGCCGCTGCCCGACCGCGCGATCCGTTCGGTCTCCTCGGTCGAGGGGGTGGGCGGCCTGGTGGGCGCCCGCGTCGTCATCGAGGTCATGAGCAGCATGAAGCGGCACGGTGTCACGCCGGAGGACCTGCCCAAGCTGGCCACCGCCATCGAGGACGTCCGGCTGGAGGGCTTCGCCATCCACCTGCCGCTGGACCGCACCGACGGCTCCGACGCCGTCGAGGAGGTCATCGGCTGGATGGACCGGCTGCGGGCCGCCCGCCTCCCGCTGCACACCATGTTCGTCAGCCATCTCAAGGCCGAGGAGCTGGCCCGCCTCCAGCAGCAGTTCCCGCAGACCCGCTTCCGCGCGCGGATCGGCACCCGGCTCTGGCTCGGCGACCACGAGGCCACCGAGTACCGCGGTTCGGTCCTCGACGTCACCCGGGTCGCCAAGGGCGAGCGCTTCGGCTACCGCCAGCAGAAGGCCGCGTCCGACGGCTATCTGGTCGTGGTGGCCGGTGGCACCTCGCACGGCGTCGGCCTGGAGTCGCCCAAGGCGCTGCACGGCGTGATGCCGCGGGCCAAGGGCGTGGCGCGCGCGGGCCTGGCGACGGTCAACCGCAATCTCGCCCCGTACGTCTGGTCCGGCAAGCAGCGCTGGTTCGCGGAGCCGCCGCACATGCAGGTGTCGATCCTCTTCGTCCCGAGCGACGCGCCCGCGCCGCAGGTCGGCGAGGAGCTGGTGGCGCATCTGCGGCACACCACGACGCAGTTCGACCGGATCGTCGACCGCTGACCCGCCCGGGCCACGGCCCGTACGGCGAAGGCCCGGCGCCGCGGCACTCCCGCGGGGCCGGGCCTTCGCCCGTTCCGGCTCCGGCTCACTCCCGTACGGCGCCCCAGCGCACCCGCGGGGCGCCCTCGAAGTGCACGGCGGGGCGGGGGAGCGGGGCCCGGCCCAGGACGAAGACGTCGGGTGCCCGGTCGAGGACGCCGCCGGACGGGTCGTCCTCGCCGTCCCGGCGGACCACGTCACGCTCCGGCAGCAGCACATCACGGATCACGACGGCGCACAGGTAGAGCGTGCCCAGCAGATGCACCAGGATCGCCAGCTGGTAGCCCTCCGGCGGCAGCCCCTGATGCTTGTCGCCGCTGCCCGTGTAGGCGAGGTACGTCCAGATCCCCAGGTAGTACAGGACCTCGCAGCCCTGCCAGACCAGGAAGTCCCGCCACCGTGGCCGGGCCAGCGCCGCCAGCGGGATCAGCCACAGCACGTACTGCGGGGAGTACACCTTGTTCGTCAGGATGAAGAGCGCGACGACGAGGAAGGCGAGCTGTGCGAAGCGCGGGCGGCGCGGCGCGTAGAGGGTGAGCAGGGCCAGACCACCGCAGCCGAGGAGCATCAGCAGCGTGGCGTAGAGGTTGGCGTTCTCCAGCGGGTTCCCGGTGCGTTGGGAGAGCAGCAGCCATACGGAACCGAAGTCGATCGGCCGTTCCTGGCTGAAGGTGTAGAACTTCGCCCACCCCTCACGGAGGTGGAAGCCGCTCGCATCGTGGGTGAGCATCACCGGGAGGTTCACCACGAGCCAGGAGGCCACGGCGCCGGTCAGGCACCGCCCGTAGGCGCGCCAGGCACCGGCCCGCCAGCAGAGCACCAACAGGGGGCCCAGGAGCAGTACGGGGTAGAGCTTGGCGGCGGTCGCCAGCCCGATGAGCACTCCGGCGCGGAGCGGGCGGCTCCGGGACCACAGGAGCATGCCCGCTGCGGTGAGCGCGACGGCGAGCAGGTCCCAGTTGATCGTGGCGGTCAGCGCCAGCGCGGGGGCCAGCGCGACGAGCAGCCCGTCCCAGGGACGGTTCCGGTGCGTACGGGCCACGCAGACGACGAGGACGGCGGCGCAGACCATCAGCATCCCGGCGTTGACCAGCCAGTAGATCTGCTCGCGCTGGACGATCTCGCCGCCGTTCGGGGTCAGCCAGGAGGCGACCTCCATGAACAGCCCGGTCAGGACGGGGTACTCCAGGTACTCCATGTCGCCGGGCAGCCGGTCGAAGTAGGGGATGAGCCCGTCGGCGAAGCCGCGTCCCGCGAAGAGGTGGGGGATGTCGGAGTAGCAGGCGTGGACGTACTGAGAGGTGGCGCCGAAGAACCAGCCGCCGTTGTAGCAGGGGAGCTTCTGCACCATCCCGAGGGCGAACATCCCGAGGGCCACGAGCACGATCACCCTGACCGGGGTCAGGCGGCCCGTGCCGGGCAGCGCCCGACGACCGAGCGGGCCCCCGAGCATCTCGCTGCCGGCTGCCGCGACCTCGTCCCGCTGTGTGGGCCGTACGGACTCGTCCCCGCGCACGCTCGTCATGGCCCCATCCTGCCGCACGCCCCTGTGTGGAACGCGGCGAAGCCCCCGCCCGGTCGAGCCGGGTCGGGGGCTTCGTGGTGCGCTGTTTCACGTGAAACAGCCGTGCGTTCGGCTGCCGTGGCGGCGGACCGTTTCACGTGAAACGGAGGGGGTCAGGGACTTTCCCCGCTGGGGCCACCGAACCAGCCGCCGCCGGTGCCGGGTCCGCCCGTCGGATCCGGCGACTGGGTGTCCCCACCGGTGTCGCCGCCGGGCCCGCCGCCGGGCCCGCCGCCTGGGCCGCCGCCGGGGCCGCCGGTCGTACCGCCGTTGTTCTGGCAGCCGATGTCCCAGTCGGCACACGTCTCCGTGGCCGTGGGCGTCGGCGAGTGGGTCGGCGTCTCGGAGTGCGAGGGCGTCTCCGAGGGCTTCTGGGACGGCGTCTCCGAGGGCTTCTGGGTCGGCGTCGGGGAGGGCATGCCCGGCTCGTCGATGCGCTGGCCGAGGGGCGTGGCAGCCGGGAAGTCCTGAACCGGCGTCCCCTGCAGCGCCTGGATCATGTACTGCGTCCAGACCTGGGTGGGCAGCGCACCACCGTGGATCGAGTCGAAGCCGCCGACGCCGTTCATGGAGAGCTGTCGGGGGTTCTTCGGGTCCTCACGGAACATCGAGATCGCGGTCGACAGCTGCGGGGTGTACCCCACGAACCACGCCGACTTGTTCTCGTCGGTGGTACCGGTCTTGCCCGCCGCGGGACGGCCCAGCTTCTGCGCTTCCTCCTTGGCCGTACCGTTCGTGATGACGTTCTCCAGCACCTTGGTGACGTTGTTGGCGATGTCCGGGTCGATCGCCGGTTCCGTCGTGGGCGCCTCGATACCGTCCACCGCCTCGCCGTGGTGCTTCACCTCCGTGACCGAGTACGGCTCCACCTTGGTGCCCGACTTCGCGAACGTCGCGTAGGCGTTGGCCATGCGGATCGCGCTGGGCGTCGAGGTGCCGAGGGCGAACGAGGGGTTGAGGTACTTGTCGAAGCTCGTGTCCGAGATGCCTGCGGCCCGCGCCATGTCCCGCACCTTGCTCATCCCGACATCCATGCCGAGCTGCACGAACGGGGTGTTGATCGACTGCTCCATCGCCTTGTTCAGGGTGATGTAGCCCCAGGCGTGATTGCTCTCGTTCTTCTGGTAGAAGGGCGAGTTGTCCTTTGACAGGTAGTCGGTGCCGTCGGCGTTCTTCACCTTGAGGTGGTCGTCACCGTTGTAGCGGCTCTCCGGTGACAGCGGCTGGCCGTTGCTGTGCTGCGTCCCGTACTTCATCGCCGCCGCGAGGACGAACGGCTTCCAGGTCGAGCCGACCGGCACACCGAAGGTGTCGGCGTTGTTGCTGAAGTGGCCCTTGTCGTAGCCCTCACCGCCGTAGAGCGCGACGATCTTGCCGGTTCCGGGCTCCACCGAGGCACCACCGAACTGGACGTACTTGTCCTTCTCCCGCTTCTCCGGGTCGATGTAGTGCTTGTCGACCTTCTTGACCGAGTTGGCCAGCGCGGTGACCTTCTTCTTGTCGAAGGTCGTGTAGATCTGGTAGCCGCCCTTGTCGAACGCCGCCTGACTGAGGTGGGTGTTCTTGAGGACGTACTTCTTGGCCGTGTCCATCAGATAGCCGATCTGGCCGTTCTGGCTGGCCGACGACTTCGGCTGCTTCGGCGTGGGGAACTTCGTGTACTTGGCCCGCTCGCTCTTCGACATCAGGCCCACATGGACCTCACGGTCGAGCACCCACGACCAGCGGCTCTTCGCCCGCTTCGCGTTCTCCTGGGGGCTGGCGTGCGGCACCGAGCCGCCCGCGGGGTCGTAGAGCTCGGGGCCCTTGAGCACCGCCACCAGGAGGGCCGCCTCGTCCGGCTTCAGATCGCGGGCGTCCTTGCCGTAGTACGCCTGGGCCGCCGCCTGGATGCCGTAGGAGCCGCGCCCGAAGTAGCTGGTGTTGAAGTAGCCCTGGAGGATCTGGTCCTTCCCCACCTTCCAGCCGACCTTGATGGAGATGAACAGCTCTTTGAACTTACGGGTGAGCGTCTGGTCCTGGCTCAGCATGGCGTTCTTGACGTACTGCTGAGTGATCGTCGAACCGCTCTGGGTCTCCTCGCCCTTGGCCATCTTGATCAGGGCGCGGATGATACCCCCGGGGGCGACGCCGGAGTCGTCCCGGAAGTTCTCGTTCTCCGCCGCGATCGCCGCGTTCTGCATCGACATCGGGATGTCGCTGATCTGGACGATCTGGCGGTTGGTCTCGCCGTCACGGGCCATGACGCTGCCGTTGGCCCAGTAGTAGATGTTGTTCTCCTGCCGGGCCGCGATGCTCTCCTTGGGCACCTCCACCAGCCACAGAGCAACACCGGCGACCCCGACTATGACGCCCAGGAAGGCGACGCACAACGTCGTGACCTGCTTCCACGACGGCACGAAGCGGCGCCACCCGACGCGTCCGGCCCGCGGGTAGTCGATGAAGCGCTTCTTGGCCGGACCGTTTCCGCCGCGGCCGCGCCCACCGCCCGCGCCGTCCGCGCCGCCACCGCGACGGCCCCGGCCGCCGCCTCGTCCGCCACCGGCAGCCCCCGCCGCGTCGGACGCGCGCCGGCGACCGCCGCGCTGAGCCGCACGACGTGCTTCCGCCCGCCCGCCTGGTGGCCGCTCCTGACCGTGCGCGGCAGAGTGGGATGTGGAGCCGGAAGCAGCATCACGGGGCGCCGAACGACGCCCCGATGACTGCTGTGCGGCACGTCGGGCCGCGGCGCGACCGCCACCTTGCGGCTGTGGCGGTTTGCGACGGTGCTCGCTCATGGAACGAATACTCCTCGGGCAGGCGCGCTATCTCGTCGCCTGAAGGCGGTGGTTGTCTTCAGGTCCCCCCGATGCACGGCCCGTTCCTGAAGCGCGGGCCGCACTACACCGAGCACAGGGACGCCAGTTATCGGCCCACGGTTCCCGGCAGTCTGCATGCCGCACAGACTACGCACGGCCAAAACCTGCCCACCGTTGAAATTCACTCCAAATCAGGCAGGTTGGACGCTATGAATCGGTGATGTGACGCCGTTCACCGCACCCTTGCTTGTCCCGCCCCACGTGGCGTTCTATCGTCTGGATGTATCGAGTCGATACATCAGCACGGCATAAAGAGTGCGCGAGGTCGAGGAGGCGGAGGATGAGCAGGCGCTCCGGTGTCCTCGAATTCGCCGTTCTCGGCCTGCTGCGCGAGTCCCCGATGCACGGCTACGAGTTGCGCAAGCGGCTCAACACCTCGCTCGGGGTTTTCCGCGCGTTCAGCTACGGGACCCTCTATCCCTGCCTCAAGGCGCTGGTCGCGAACGGCTGGCTCATGGAGGAGCCGGGCGGCCCGCCCGAGGGCGCGCCCGCCACGGCTCTGACCGGACGCCGGGCGAAGATCGTCTACCGCTTGACCGCGGCGGGGAAGGAGCACTTCGAGGAGCTGCTCTCGCACTCCGGGCCGGACGCGTGGGAGGACGAGCACTTCGGCGTCCGCTTCGCGTTCTTCGGCCAGACGTCGCGGGACGTGCGGATGCGCGTGCTGGAAGGGCGTCGCAGCCGGTTGGAGGAACGTCTCGAAAGAATGCGTACCTCCCTGGCCCGCAGCCGTGAGCGGCTGGACGACTACACCCTCGAACTCCAGCGCCACGGCATGGAATCCGTGGAGCGCGAGGTCCGCTGGCTGAACGGACTCATCGAGAGCGAGCGCACCGGGCGCGATCGGCATCCGCCCGGGACCGCTGAGCGGGACAAGCAGGATCAGTCAGGAGATACGGACGGCCTGCCCCGGCACCGGGGTGGTTCCCGGCCGGATCCGTCCGATGACACCACCACATGAGGTCCTGTCCGGCAGGACCTCAGCGAGAACACAGGGAGCAACCGGAATGGGTTCGGTTCGCGTAGCCATCGTCGGCGTGGGCAACTGCGCCGCCTCGCTGGTACAGGGCGTCGAGTTCTACAAGGACGCCGATCCGGAAAGCCGTGTGCCCGGCCTCATGCACGTGCAGTTCGGCGACTACCACGTCCGTGACGTCGAGTTCGTGGCCGCCTTCGACGTCGACGCCAAGAAGGTCGGCCTGGACCTCTCGGACGCGATCGACGCCAGCGAGAACAACACCATCAAGATCTGCGATGTGCCGAACGCCGGTGTGACGGTCCAGCGCGGCCACACCCTCGACGGCCTGGGCAAGTACTACCGCATGACGATCGAGGAGTCGGAGCAGGCTCCGGTCGACATCGTCCAGGTCCTCAAGGACAAGCAGGTCGACGTGCTGGTCTGCTACCTCCCTGTCGGTTCCGAGGAGGCGGCGAAGTACTACGCGCAGTGCGCCATCGACGCCAAGGTCGCGTTCGTCAATGCCCTTCCGGTCTTCATCGCCGGTACCAAGGAGTGGGCGGACAAGTTCACCGAGGCCGGTGTCCCGATCGTCGGTGACGACATCAAGTCGCAGGTCGGCGCCACCATCACGCACCGCGTGATGGCCAAGCTCTTCGAGGACCGGGGCGTCATCCTGGACCGCACGATGCAGCTGAACGTCGGCGGCAACATGGACTTCAAGAACATGCTGGAGCGGGAGCGGCTGGAGTCCAAGAAGATCTCCAAGACGCAGGCCGTCACCTCGCAAATCAGGGACCGTGACCTGGGCGAGGACAACGTCCACATCGGTCCCTCGGACTTCGTGGCCTGGCTGGACGACCGCAAGTGGGCGTACGTCCGCCTCGAAGGCCGTGCGTTCGGCGATGTCCCGCTGAACCTTGAGTACAAGCTGGAGGTCTGGGACTCCCCCAACTCCGCGGGGGTCATCATCGACGCGCTGCGCGCCGCGAAGATCGCCAAGGACCGCGGCATCGGCGGCCCGATCCTCTCCGCGTCCTCGTACTTCATGAAGTCGCCGCCCGTGCAGTACTTCGACGACGAGGCACGCGAGAACGTCGAGAAGTTCATCAGGGGCGAGGTCGAGCACTGACGCTCCCCTCATCACCACCTTCCGCGGGCCTCCGGGTATCTCTCCCGGGGGCCCGCGGGCTGTGTGAGGCTGTGCCTCATGTCTGCTGTGCGCGACCTCGCCGCCCTGCTCCGCCTGCGCGACTTCCGGTCCCTGCTCGCCGCACGGTTGCTCTCGCAGGCTGCCGACGGCGTCTTCCAGGTGGCGCTCGCAACGTTCGTCGTCTTCTCTCCGGAGAAGCAGGCCACGCCCGCCGCCATCGCCGGTGCGATGGCCGTCCTGCTGTTGCCCTATTCGCTGCTGGGGCCGTTCACCGGCGTACTGCTGGACCGCTGGCGGCGGCGTCAGGTGCTGCTCCACGGAAATCTGCTGCGTGCGGCGCTCACCACGCTCTCTGCGACGCTGGTGATCCTGCCGTCGGTGCCCCTCTGGCTGTTCTATGTCGCAGCGCTGTCGGTCACCGCGGTGAACCGCTTCGTCCTGGCGGGTCTCTCCGCCGCGCTGCCCCGAGTCGTCGATGACGCACGGAAGTTGGTCGTCGCCAACTCCCTCACGCCCACGGCCGGGACGCTTGCCGCGACGGCCGGTGGCGGGCTGGCCTTCGTGGTCCGGCTCCTCGGCCCGGACGCGGACGCCCTTGTCGTCCTCATCAGCGCGGCCCTGTATCTGACGGCGGCCCTCACCGCACTGCGTATGACGCCGGATCTGCTTGGGCCGGACGCCGCGCAACTTCAAGTCGACCTGAAGGCCGTCCTGTTAGAAACGGCGCATGGCCTCGTGGACGGGCTGCGTCACCTCGCCCGGCGGCGAGCCCCGGCGCGCGCCCTGGCGGCGATGACCGCCGTCCGCTTCTGTTACGGCGCGCTGACCGTCATGGTGCTGATGCTCTGCCGCTACGCCTGGTCCACAACGGCAGCCGACGGCTTAGCCCTGCTGGGGATGACGGTCGCCGTATCGGGCGCGGGCTTCTTCGCCGCGGCGCTCGTCACGCCTTGGGCGATCTCCCGGTTCACGCTCTTCGGGTGGATCGCCTGCTGCGCCGCCCTCGGAGCCGTCCTGGTCCCGGCGCTGGGCCTGCCGTTCACCCTACGGCCGATGCTGGTCGCCGCCTTCGTCCTCGGATTGAGCACCCAGGGCACGAAGATCGCGACGGACACGGTGGTGCAGGCCACGGTCGACGACGCCTATCGCGGCCGGGTGTTCGCCGTCTACGACGTGCTGTTCAACGTCGCGTTCGTCGGCGCCGCTGCGGTCGCCGCGCTCATGCTGCCGCCGGACGGACGCTCGGTCCCGCTCGTGATCGTGATCGCCTGCCTCTACGCGGCGACCGTCGTCGCGGTGACCCGCTCCGGATTCCTGAAGCTCCGCCCGTCCATGTGAGTCGCGCCCGGCGGCCGGAGGGCAGTACCGGTCCGCACCTCGGCGAACGCACCGGAGAATGTTTCACGGGAAACATCACTGAGGGCGGGGCGCCATGTTTCACCTGAAACGGCCCGTCGGGCACAGCGTTTCACGGGAAACCAGCGCGCACTCCACGTCGTGTTTCACGTGAAACACCACGCACCCGCCCCACTCGGTTTCACGTGAAACCGCGCGGTCGTCCACCCGGTTTCACGTGAAACACCACGACATCAGCCCTGCTGGGCTGCCCACCACTCCTTGAGCGCGGCGATCGCGTCCTCGCGCTCCATCGGGCCGTTCTCCAGCCGGATTTCCAGCATCTGCTTGTACGCCTTGCCGACGGCCGGGCCCGGGGCGATGTCCAGGATCTGCATGATCTCGTTGCCGTCCAGGTCGGGACGGATCGCGTCCAGCTCCTCCTGCTCCTGCAGGCGCGCGATGCGCTCCTCCAGACCGTCGTACGCGCGCGACAGGGCGCTCGCCTTGCGCTTGTTACGCGTCGTGCAGTCCGAGCGGGTGAGCTTGTGCAGCCGGGTCAGCTGCGGGCCCGCATCACGGACGTAGCGGCGGACCGCCGAGTCCGTCCACTCGCCGGTGCCGTAGCCGTGGAAGCGCAGATGCAACTCCACCAGCCGCGCGACGTCCTTCACCAGGTCGTTGGAGTACTTCAACGCGATCATGCGCGTCTTGGTCATCTTGGCGCCGACCACCTCATGGTGGTGGAACGAGACCCGGCCGTCGCCCTCGAACCGACGGGTCTTCGGCTTCCCGATGTCGTGCAGCAGCGCCGCCAGCCGCAGCACCAGGTCCGGCCCGTCCTCTTCGAGGTCGATCGCCTGCTCCAGGACCGTGAGCGTGTGCTCGTAGACATCCTTGTGGCGGTGATGCTCGTCACGCTCCAGCCGGAGTGCGGGCAGCTCGGGCAGCACTCGGTCGGCGATCCCCGAATCGACCAGCAGCCTGAGCCCCTTGCGCGGGTTGGGCGCCAGGATCAGCTTGTTCAGCTCGTCCCGGACGCGCTCCGCGGACACGATCTCGATCCGTCCCGCCATCGCCTTCATCGCCGCCACGACCTCGGGGGCGACCTCGAAGTCCAGCTGAGCCGCGAAACGGGCCGCACGCATCATCCGCAGCGGGTCGTCCGAGAACGAGTCCTGCGGCGTACCGGGCGTCCGCAGCACACGGGCGGCCAGGTCCTCCAGACCGCCGTGCGGGTCGATGAACTCCTTCTGCGGGAGGAAGACGGCCATCGCGTTCACCGTGAAGTCGCGGCGGACGAGATCTTCCTCGATGGAGTCGCCGTAGGAGACCTCGGGCTTGCGCGAGGTGCGGTCGTACGCCTCGGAGCGGTACGTCGTCACCTCGATGTCGAAGGAGCTCTTCTTGCAGCCAACGGTGCCGAACGCGATGCCGACCTCCCACACCGCGTCGGCCCACGGACGGACGATCTTCAGAACGTCCTCGGGGCGCGCGTCCGTGGTGAAGTCCAGGTCGTTGCCGAGCCGGCCCAGGAGCGCATCCCGCACCGAGCCGCCGACCAGGGCAAGCGTGAACCCGGCCTCCTGGAATCGGCGGGCCAGGTCGTCCGCCACGGGGGAGACCCGCAGCAGCTCGCTCACGGCACGGCGCTGCACCTGGCTCAGCGCGTTCGTCGACTGCGCAGACCGCTCGGGCTGCGGGGCGGGGATGTCATTGTTGGCGTTCGGCACAACTGAAAAGGGTACGTGCCCGTGCCACGCCCGGCGTCCCGCCGTCGAGGGCGCCGCCGTGACCGGTCCGGCCCGTGATCTTGTGGCGCACACCATGGCACGACGCCACTGCGCACCTCGTTACCATGCGTGGACGCACATTCCGACGACCACTGACGACGACGAGGGACGGGCGAGCGCGTGGCCGATGCGGCAAGGTTCCGGTGGACTGAACGGCCGCGCGGGCGCCGGCTACGACGCGGCGCCGCGCTGCTCACCGGGGTGCCCCTGCTCATGGGCCTGCTGCAGCTCCCGCAGGCCCCGGCGGCGCACGCCGCCCCCACCGGGCCGCGCTCCGTCGACGTCAGCATCGACTCGCTGACCCCGACGGCCCCCGGCAAGGGCGACACCGTCACCGTCTCCGGCACCGTGACCAACGAGAGCCGGTCCACGGTCACCGACGCCCACGTCGGCGTCCGGCGCGGCCCGGCGGTCAGCGGGCGCAGCGCGCTCGACACCGCCGCCCGGCGCACCGGGTTCTCCCCGGCGGAGGACGGCCCGGAGGTCAAGGGCCACACCGCAGACGTCGACGCGCTTCGGCCCGGCGTCAGCCGTTCCTTCTCGCTCCGCGTCCCGGTCAAGGACCTCGACCTCGGTGACGGCGGGGTGTACCAGCTCGGCGTCTCTCTCTCGGGCCGGACGCAGGGGCAGTACGAGCAGGTGCTCGGCATCGAGCGGACCTTCCTGCCCTGGCAGGAAGGCGATGCTGGGAAGAAGACCCAGCTCACCTACATGTGGCCGCTGATCTCCTCCACCCACCTCACCGCTCAGACGGACGCCGATGCTCAGCAGACGCCGGTCTTCCGCGACGACGACCTCGCCTCGGAGATCAAGCCCGGTGGCCGGCTGCAGCAGATGGTCGCGCTGGGCAAGGACCTCCCGGTGACGTTCGTCATCGACCCGGACCTCCTCGCGACGGTCGACGCGATGACCAAGCCGTACCGGGTGCACGGCCCCGACGGCCCCGCGGGCAAGAACCAGGCCGTCGCCAAGCAGTGGCTGAACGACCTCACGGAGGCGGTGAAGACCCACGAAGTCGTCGCGCTCCCGTTCGCCGACCCGGACCTCGCCTCCCTCGCCCACCAGGGCAAGAACGTGCCCAGCGCGCTCGGGCACCTCGGCCCGGCCACGGAGCTGGCGTCCACGACCGTCGACACGACGCTGGGTGTGAAGCCGCGCACGGACTTCGCCTGGCCCGTCGACGGTGCGATCGACTCCTCGATCGTGGACGTCGCCACCTCCGCCGGTGCCCACAACGTCATCACCCGCAGCGACAGCCTGCGGGAGTCCGACCAGCTGACCTACACGCCCACCGCCGCCCGGCCGATCGGCGGCGGCAACACCGCCATCGTCGCGGACGAGGGGCTGTCCACCGCCTTCGAGGGCGACCTCACACAGAGCGGCCGGGCCACCGAAGCGGTCCAGTCGTTCCTCGCCCAGACCCGGCTGATCGGCCTGCAGGACCCCGGCCGGCAGCGGAGCATCGTCGTCGCACCGCAGCGGATGCCGTCCACCAGCCAGGCACAGGCCATGGCCGGGGCGCTGCGGACGCTGGAGACCACCGACTGGACGCAGCCACTGGACCTCAGCGACGCCGCCAAGGCCGAGCCCGACGAGGCGGCGGCACGGAGCGTCCCGAGCCGCGCCGCGTACCCGTCGTCGCTGCGCCGTCAGGAGATGCCCACCGAGGCGTTCCGCCAGATCCAGGAGACCCAGGCGGCGCTGGACGACTTCCGGGTGAATCTGGACCGCCCCGAGCGCGTGGTCACGCCGTTCGGGAACGCGATCATGCGGGGGATGTCGACGCAGTGGCGCGGCAACCGGGCCGGAGCGGCCGCGTTCCGCGGCTCGGTGCGGGACTACCTCGACGAGCTGACGCGCAAGGTCCACCTGATCCAGAAGTCGAACGCCACGCTCTCCGGGCGCAGCGCGACGATCCCGGTGACGGTGCAGAACAACCTCCTGCAGGGCGTCGAGGGGATGACGCTGAAGCTGACGTCCTCGCAGCCGAACCGGCTGAGCGCGGGCGAGCCGCAGCGCATCAAGGTGGACGGCGGGCACAGCCAGTCCTTCAAGTTCGACACCACGGCGAACGCCAACGGCCCTGTCCGGGTGAACGCCCAGCTCTACACCGCGGACGGAAAGCCGTACGGTCAGCCGATGACGTTCGTCGTGAACGTCACGGAGATCACCGCGACGGTCATGCTCGTCATCGCGGGCGGCGTGCTGCTGCTCGTCCTGGCCGGTGTGCGGATCTACCTCCAGCGCAAGCGGGCGGCCGTCCGGAAGACCGGCGAGGGCCCGCAGGGCGAGGCCGGTCCGGACGGCGCCGCCGAGCCCGGTGACCCGGCCGGTCCGGACGGCCGGAACGGCATGGACGCGACCGACGAGGACGCCGGGCAGCCGAGTGACCCCACGCCGGACACCGGTTCGGGAAACTCCGGTCCGTCCGGCTCAGGTGAGAAAGTGGACCGTTGATATGTGGCGGGGCCGGATGGCCGGCGACGATGAGGTGGGGCAGCGATGAACGCGCCGTTTGACGGTGACCGCGGCCGGGGCGCCGAGGGCGACCCCGCGGGGCCGGTCCCACCGACGCCGCAGGCGCCGGGCGCCCACGACGCCTACGCACAGGAGCCGTACGGCCCGGACGCGTACGGCCGGACCCCCTACGTGCAGGGCGGCCACCGCTACGAGGCGCACCAGGGCCATGGACCCGCAGCCGCCCCGGCATACCCGGGCGGCGCGGCGCAGCCGCCATCGGGCGCGCCCGCCGAACCGTTCCCGCCGCAGCCCACGGCCCCGTACGCCCCCGAGCAGCAGGGCTGGGGCGCGCCCGCGCCGACCGGGCCCGCCGGGGCGCCGTACGCCGATGCGGCCGCGACGGTGCAGTTCGCCGGTGTGGGCGACGCGGTCGGGCAGACGGCGGATCAGCAGCCGGAGTCCGACGCGTTCGCGCACCTCTTCCGCGACCAGCAGTCGTATGAGCCCCGTCGTCCGATGGCGGCGGAGCCCGGTCCGGCGGCGGTCCCCGAGGCGGCTCCGGAGCCTCCGGCGCCCGAGCCGGAGCCGGTCGCGGCCGCCGGGAAGCCCTCCGGGGGCCGCGCCTCCGGTCTGCTCAAGTCCAGCGCCGTGATGGCCGCCGGCACGATGGTCTCCCGCCTCACCGGCTTCGTCCGCTCCGCGCTGATCGTCGCCGCGCTGGGCGGCGCGGTGCTGGGTGACTCCTGGCAGGTGGCATACCAGCTGCCGACGATGATCTTCATCCTGACCATCGGCGGCGGTCTGAACTCTGTCTTCGTCCCGCAGCTGGTGCGCGCGATGAAGGAGGACGACGACGGCGGCGAGGCGTACGCCAACCGCCTGCTGACGCTGGTCGTCGTCATTCTGGGCGTGCTCACGGTCCTGGCGGTCTTCGCGGCGCCGTTGCTCGTGAAACTCGTCTCGTTCGACATCTCACGCGATCCGGCGGCCAACGAGGTCGCCGTCGCGTTCACGCGCTACTGCGTGCCCACGATCTTCTTCATGGGGCTGCACGTCGTGATGGGGCAGATCCTCAACGCCCGCGGCCGCTTCGGCGCGATGATGTGGACCCCGGTCCTCAACAACATCGTCATGATCGCCACGTTCGGGCTGTTCATCTGGGTGTACGGCACCGCCAAGACCTCCGGCATCGGCGTCACCACCATCCCCGACGAAGGCATCCGCCTGCTGGGCATCGGCACCCTGCTCGGTCTCGTGGTGCAGTCGCTGGCGATGATCCCGTACCTGCGGGACGCCGACTTCACGTTCCGGCTGCGGTTCGACTGGCGCGGGCACGGGCTGGGCAAGGCCGCCAAGCTCGCGAAGTGGACCGTCCTGTTCGTCCTCGCCAATCAGGCGGGCGTCCTCGTCGTCACCCAGCTCTCCACCTGGGCCGGAAACACCGCGGACCACCAGGGACACCCCGGCACCGGCTTCATCTCGTACGCCAGCGCCCAGCTGATCTGGAACATGCCGCAGGCGATCATCACCGTCTCCGTGATGGCGGCGCTGCTGCCGCGGCTGGCCCGGTCGGCGGCCGACGGCGACACCGGCGCGGTCCGGGACGACATGTCCCAGGGCCTACGGACCTCGGCCGTCGCCATCGTCCCGATCTCGTTCGGCTTCCTGGCCCTCGGCATCCCGCTGTGCACGCTGGTCTACGGCTCGTCCGGCGCGGGCGTCCCGATGGGCTACATGCTGATGGCCTTCGGCATCGGCCTCATCCCGTTCTCGGTGCAGTACGTGATCCTGCGGGCCTTCTACGCCTACGAGGACACCCGGACGCCCTTCTACAACACCGTGATCGTCGCGGCGGTCAACGCTGCCGCCTCGGCCGCCTGCTTCCTGATCCTGCCCGCGCGCTGGGCGGTGATCGGCATGGCGGCCGCGTACGGCATCGCGTACATGATCGGCGTCGTGGTCGCCTGGCGGCGGCTGAGCAAGCGGATGAACGGTGACCTGGACAGCTCCCGTATCGTGCGCACGTACGCCCGTCTCGCGGGCGCGAGCATTCCCGCGACCGTCATCGCCGGTGCGGCGGTGTACGGCATCATGCAGGGGCTCGGCAGTGGGCTCCTCGGGTCGCTGGCCGCACTGATCGTGGGTGCGGTCGCCCTTCTGGGGGTCTTCTACGTGGCCGCGCGGAAGATGCGCATCGAAGAGATGACGGCGCTGGTCGGCATGGTCCGCGCCAAGCTGGGGCGCTGAGGCACAACCATCGACCGCCACCGCGTGTCGTGCATAGTGGCGGACTGTGGGCACAATTGTCGTGGCTCATTGAGCCTGCAACGGATGGGGAGGCAGGAACGACGGTGGCGGAACGGAGCACGGCTGCCGTCGACGTGGCCGACACAAGCGGTGACGAACCGCTGACCGCCAAGGCGGAGAAGGCCACGGACGACGGCACGAAGCCCGACAAGGCGTCCGGCGCGGAGGAGGCAGCCGTCGGCACCGATGACGCGACCACGGTGGCCGACGCACAACCCTCCGAGCTGCACAGCGGCCACAAGCTCGCCAAGCGCTACCGCTTGGAGGAGTGCGTCACCCGGCTGGAGGGGTTCAGCAGCTGGCGCGCGGTCGACGAGAAGCTGCGCCGCGCCGTCGGGGTGCACATCCTGCCCGCCGACCACCCGCGGGCCCGCCCGGTGCTGTCGGCGGCCCGTTCCGCGGCGCTCCTCGGTGACCCGCGCTTCGTGCAGATCCTCGATGCCGTCGAGGAGAACGATCTCGTCTACGTCGTCCACGAGTGGCTGCCGGACGCCACCGATCTGGCCACCGTGCTGGCCGCCGGGCCCCTGGAACCGCACGACGCCTACCAGCTCGTCAGCCAGGTCTCCCAGGCGATGGCCGCCGCCCACCGCGAGGGCCTGTCGCATCTGCGGATCAACCCCGGATCGGTGCTCCGCACGGAGTCCGGGCAGTACCGCATCCGTGGCCTCGCCATCATGGCGGCGCTGCGCGGTCTCACCTGCGACGAACCACAGCGTACGGACACGGAGGCGATCGGCGCGCTGCTCTACGCCGCGCTGACCCAGCGCTGGCCGTACGAGAACGACGCCTACGGCATGACCGGGCTGCCCAAGGGCGTCGGGCTGATCGCTCCCGACCAGGTGCGGGCCGGCGTCCACCGTGGTCTGTCCGAGCTGGCCATGCGCGCGCTGGTCAACGACGGTGCCACCGCCTCCCGCCAGGAGCAGCCGTGCACCACTCCGGACGAGCTGGCGAAGGCGGTGGCGGCGATGCCCCGCATCCGGCCCCCGGAGACGGCGTTCACCACTCCGCCCCCGTACCAGCGGACCCAGTACCAGCAGGGCAGTTACGGCCAGGCGGCGCGCAGCCACCCGATGAACCGCGCCACGCAGCCCGTGCCGACGCCGCCGCCCCCGTTGCAGAGCCGCACCGGCAAAGCGCTGAAGTGGTGTGTCTCCGCGCTGCTGATCGCTGCGCTGGGTCTCGGCAGCTGGCAGCTGGCGGACACCCTGCTCAAGCGGGAGAACGACACCTCCGGCAGCGGGACTCCGCAGGCCAACTCGCACCACGACACCAAGCCGAACGGCAAGCCGATCAAGATCGAGGACGCGGCCGAGTACTACCCGGACGGGCGCCCGCAACATCCCGATCAGGTGCGCTACACCTACGACAAGGACTCCAGCACCTACTGGCGGAGCATGAGCTACCGCGACGGTCCCGACATGAACCCGCACTTCAAGCAGGGCGTCGGCATCGTCTACGACCTCGGCTCGGAGCAGCCGGTCGGCGGCGCGTCGATAGACCTGCACTACGCGGGTCCGCACACCAAGGTCACGCTCTATGCGGCGTCGTCCCTGTCGCCCTCCGCTCCGCTAGGTTCGATGAAGCGCCTCGGCGGTGCGGATACCTCGGAGACCGTCGCGAAGGTCAACCTCAGCTCCCCGGCGAAGGCGCGCTACGTCCTGGTCTGGATGACGGCGATGCCCTATGCACCGGGCGACGACTACAGCAACGCGGGCTACAAGCAGGCCATCCGGGAGATCTCCTTCACCGGATGAGCGGGAAACTCCCCGAGACAGCGCAGGGGCCCGGCCGATCCGTCGGCCGGGCCCCTGTTTTTCCCACCCACCGGACGGATCGACCGGTACCGCCGGGTTTTCCCCCGCATTCCGGAACAAGCCCGGTTTTCCCCGTGCACGAATACCGCATTTCTCCCCTCTTTATCGCAGGCCGCGGCGGCACGGGATCGTTTGCGCTGGTCAGTGGCTTTCTTGTGAGGCTGTGCACCCGCCATTTCATTTACTTTCGCCATGCGGCGGGCTTCAATGGGGCGGGGGAAAGAGCACCTGTGGGAGGGCCGTGCGCGCCGAAGATGACGAAGCAGCCACGTCGAGTGACGCCGAGCTTCTCGCGCTGCACGTCAAAGGTGATCCCGATGCCTTCGGGGAAATCGTCCGACGCCACCGCGACCGGCTCTGGGCCGTCGCGATCCGCACCCTCGGCGACCGCGAGGAGGCCGCCGATGCCGTGCAGGACGCACTGGTCTCCGCCTATCGGGCCGCCCACACCTTCCGCGGCCAGTCAGCCGTCACCACCTGGCTGCACCGCATCACGGTCAACGCCTGCCTGGACCGGGCCCGCAAGGCGGCCTCCCGGCGGACCTCCCCCGTCGCCGAGACCGACCAGCTCGACCAGCTCCTGGAGCCGCAGGAGTCGGCCGCGGTACCGGCGGAGCGGCAGGACCTCCACCGCGAACTGCTCGGCGCGCTGCGTACCCTGCCGGAGGAACAGCGCGCCGCGCTCGTCCTCGTCGACATGCAGGGCTATCCCGTCGCGGAAGCCGCAGCCGTCCTCGACGTGCCGACGGGCACGGTGAAGAGCCGCTGCGCCCGCGGCCGGGCCCGCCTGCTGCCTCTGGTCCGGCATCTCAGAGCCGAGGACGGGGACGGAACGGCGGGGGCGGCAAGGAACCAGGAGCCGGGGGGATCCGTCCCACCGACACCAGGACCGAACGACACAGGTGCCGTGAAGGGCGGAGGTGGGCGAGCGTGACGTCGACAACCGGCACGGATGAGCACCCGGAGGTCTCAGAGATCTCCGACCTCACGGAGGGGCTTCTCTCCCCGGCCCGTACCGCCGCACTCCGCGCTCACCTGGAGTCGTGCACACTCTGCGCGGACGTCTTCGCCTCACTGGAGGAGATCCGGGGCCTGCTCGGTACACTCCCCGGCCCGGTGTCCATGCCCGCCGAGATCGCCGGACGCATCGACGCCGTTCTCGCGGCCGAGGCGCTGCTGAACGCCACGCCGGATCCCTCGGTTTCACGTGAAACACCTGACGAACCCACCGCGGATTCCCCCGAGTTCGCCGCCGGATCCGCGCCTGCTCCCCGCGAAACCCCTGACAAGCCCAGCACCGTTTCACGTGAAACCGAGGCCACGCCCCCGTCCGGGGGTGTCGACCGGCCCGCCGGGCGCCCCCGCGGCACCACCGGCCCCGGGCGGCGTGCACCGGGCGGTCGCTCGCCAGGGTCCCGTCGCTGGCCCCGCGTGCTGCTGGGCACGGCCGCGGCCGCTGCCCTGATCGGTGTGGGCGGAATCGTCGTACAGAACTCCTCGACCGAGACCGGCCACGACGGCGGGACGGACCGGCACACCACGGCGACGGAAAAAAGCACGGACACGCCCGGAGAGCTGTCCGCCGCGACGCTCGCCACACAGGTCCACAAGCTCCTCGCCACCAAGGGCTCGCAGAACTCCCCCGAGATCGGCACCCGCAGCGAAGCGGAGACCCCGATGCGCGGCGGGGACAACACCGTCCCGTCCTGCGTCAGCAGGGGCATCGGCCGCCCCGAGGCCCCGCTCGCCGCCCGGCAGGACACCTATCAGGGCAAGAACGTCTACCTCGTCATCCTCTCGATGCCCGCCGACCCGAAGCGCGTCACCGCGTACGTGGTCGACGCCTCCTGCATCTCCGCCACACCACCGGCGCCCGGGGACGTTCTGCTGAGCCGCTCCTACCCCCGGGACTGACCGGCCACTGTGCGCTGCGGCACGCCGGGAATGCTCGACCCGTAGGATCCGTTGGGTGGGGTGAGAGTTCCCAGAGCCCCAGCAAGCAGTCGGCAGAGACAAGGAAGACACCCGTGAGCGACGTCCGCAACGTGATCATCATCGGCTCCGGGCCCGCGGGGTACACCGCAGCGCTCTACACCGCCCGTGCTTCCCTGAAGCCGTTGGTGTTCGAAGGTGCTGTCACCGCCGGCGGTGCGCTGATGAACACCACCGACGTGGAGAACTTCCCCGGTTTCCGTGACGGCATCATGGGCCCCGACCTCATGGACAACATGCGGGCCCAGGCCGAGCGTTTCGGCGCCGAGCTGGTGCCGGACGACATCGTCGCCGTTGATCTCTCCGGGGAGATCAAGACCGTCACCGACACCGCCGGTACCGTGCACCGCGCGAAGGCCGTCATCGTCACGACCGGCTCGCAGCACCGCAAGCTCGGTCTGCCCCGTGAGGACGAGCTCTCCGGCCGCGGCGTCTCGTGGTGCGCCACCTGCGACGGCTTCTTCTTCAAGGACCAGGACATCGCCGTGATCGGCGGCGGCGACACCGCGATGGAGGAGGCCACCTTCCTCTCCCGGTTCGCCAAGTCCGTGACGATCGTGCACCGCCGCGACACCCTGCGGGCGAGCAAGGCGATGCAGGAGCGCGCCTTCGCCGACCCGAAGATCAAGTTCGTGTGGGACAGCGAGGTCGCCGAGATCCAGGGCGACAACAAGCTCTCCGGCCTGACGCTGCGCAACCTCAAGACCGACGAGACCTCCGAACTTCCGGTCACCGGCCTGTTCATCGCGATCGGCCACGACCCCCGCACCGAGCTGTTCACGGACCAGCTGAAGCTCGACGACGAGGGCTACCTGAAGGTCGACGCGCCCAGCACCCGCACCAACCTGCAGGGCGTCTTCGCCGCCGGTGACGTGGTGGACCACACCTACCGCCAGGCGATCACCGCCGCCGGCACCGGCTGCTCCGCCGCGCTCGACGCCGAGCGTTTCCTCGCGGCGCTCTCCGACGGCGACGCCACACCCGAGCCCGAGAAGACCGCGGCCGTCTGAGCCCGCGGTTCCCCAGCTTTCCACCACCCTTCACTAAGGAGACTGCCATGGCCGGCGCCACGGTTACCGTTACGGACGCCAACTTCGAAGAGGTCGTCCTCAAGAGCGACAAACCCGTTCTCGTCGACTTCTGGGCCACCTGGTGCGGCCCGTGCCGTCAGGTTGCCCCGTCCCTGGAGGCCATCGCCGCCGAGCACGACGAGATCGTCATCGCCAAGCTCAACACCGACGAGAACCCGGCCACCACCGCCAAGTACGGCGTCATGTCGATCCCGACCATGAACGTCTACCAGGGCGGCGAGGTCGTGAAGACCATCGTCGGTGCCAAGCCGAAGGCCGGCATCGAGCGCGAGCTGGCGGACTTCCTCGCCTGAGCGAAACGCCACAATGTTTCACGGGAAACGGGCCTGTCCCCTGCGGGGCGGGCCCGTTTCTCATGCCATCGCTCACAGGGGCCGTAGCGCGGGCTCCTTCTGCACCGCCCCCAGCAGCCGGTCGAGCGCCAGCTCCACGTCTTCCTTCCACGACAACGTCGACCTCAGCTCCAGCCGCAGCCGCGGGTACCGGGAGTGAGGCCGTACGGTCTTGAAGCCGACGGCCAGAAGGTGATCCGCGGGCAGTACACAGGCGGGCTCGGACCACTGGGCATCGCCGAAAGCCTCGATGGCCTTGAAGCCCCGCCGGATCAAATCCTTCGCCACGGTCTGCACCATCACCCGGCCCAGCCCCTGCCGTTGAAAGCCGGGCACCAACCGGGCCGTCAGCAGCTGCACCGCATCAGCGGACACCGGGCTCGTGGGGAACGCCGCCGCACGCGGCACATACGCGGGCGGCGCGTAGAGCACGAAGCCGGCCGGTACGTCGTCCACATAGACCACTCGCCCGCAGGACCCCCAGTCCAGCAGGACGGCGGAGAGCCAAGCTTCCTTCTCCGGACCGGCGCGGCCCGCCGCCACCGCGGCATCCCCGCTGACGGGGTCCAGCTCCCAGAACACACAGGAGCGACAGGGCTTGGGGATATCCGGAAGGTTGTCCAGGGTGAGCGGTACGAGCCGACGGCCCATGGCGCCAGATCCTCACTTCTCTCGCCCGCCGCACGCGGCCGCCCTCCGCACCGTCGCACCCGGCGAACCGCGGTGCCTCCTCCGGCACCCGAGCCGGATCCGACGGCGAGCGGTTCCGTGCGGCTCACCGGTCGCATGGCTCGCTCCCCGGTGTCAGGGCACAGGGGTGTGTGAGCCACTCCGCTCGCATCGTATCCACCCTTCAGGGGCGGAAGTACCGCGAGAAAGCAAAGGGCGGGCCGTGTCCCGGAAGGGATCCGGGACACGGCCCGCCCTTTCCCCGGCGGTCAGCTCACTTCTCAGTGCTGTTCTCCTGAGAGGCACCGAGCACGGGGCCTTCGCCCGGGGCGAGGGTCCCCAGGATGCGCTCCAGATCGTCCATGGAGGCGAACTCCACGACGATCTTTCCCTTCTTCTGGCCGAGGTCGACCTTCACCCGGGTCTCGAAACGGTCCGAGAGCCGGGACGCGAGACCGGTGAGCGCGGGGGAGACCCGGGTGCCCGCCCGGGGCCCCTTCGCCTTCGCCTTGGCGGCCGGTTCCGATCCCTGGAGCGCCACGATCTCCTCGGTCGCGCGGACCGACAGCCCCTCCGCGACGATCCGCCGGGCAAGCTCGTCCTGCACCTCGGCATCGTCGACCGAGAGCAGCGCACGGGCGTGTCCCGCGGAGAGCACACCGGCCGCGACCCGGCGCTGCACGGACGGGGAGAGCTTGAGGAGCCTCAGCGTGTTGGTGACCTGCGGGCGGGAGCGCCCGATCCGGTCCGCCAACTGGTCATGCGTGCAGGCGAAGTCCTTCAGCAACTGGTCGTAGGCCGCGGCCTCTTCCAGCGGGTTGAGCTGTGCCCGGTGCAGGTTCTCCAGGAGCGCGTCGAGCAGCAGCTTCTCATCGTCCGTGGCCCGGACGATGGCCGGGATCTTCGTCAGCCCCGCCTCGCGGCACGCCCGCCACCGGCGCTCACCCATGATGAGCTCGTACCGGACGGGCGACGCCTGCCGCACCACGACCGGCTGCAGCAGGCCCACTTCGCGGATGGAGGTGACCAGCTCCGCCAGCGCGTCCTCGTCGAACACCTCACGCGGCTGCCGCGGGTTCGGCGTGATCGCATCCAGCTCCAGCTCGGCGAAGTGCGCGCCCGCCACCTCCGGGCCCGCCGCGGGAGGCTCGGTTGTTTCACGTGAAACATGGGCAGCCGGCAGCGATGCCACCTTGGCCGCCGCCACTCCCCGTTCCGGTGCCAGCACCGGAACGGCCGACGGTGACGTCGCGCCGCGACCCACCGCCGTACCCCCCTGCTCGGCGCTCTGCGGCGCCGCGGGAATCAGTGCACCGAGCCCACGGCCCAGTCCCCTACGTCGTTCGCTCACTGCGTCCCCTCCGGCGTTCCGTGCTGCGGTTCATAGTTCACACTCAGTTCCTGTGCCGCGGTACCACCCGCGCCGCGCAGGGCAATCTCTCTGGCCGCTTCCAGATACGAGAGCGAGCCGCTGGATCCCGGGGCGTAGGTGAGCACCGTCTGGCCGTAGCTGGGCGCTTCGGAGATACGCACCGATCGCGGGATGCTCGTGCGCAGCACCTCTTTCCCGAAGTGGCTGCGCACCTCCTCGGCGACCTGGGAGGCGAGCCGCGTACGGCCGTCGTACATGGTGAGCAGGATCGTCGAGACATGGAGCTTGGGGTTGAGATGCCCGCGCACCAACTCAACGTTGCGCAGCAGTTGCCCCAAGCCCTCCAGCGCGTAGTACTCACACTGGATCGGGATCAGCACCTCGACACCGGCCACCAGCGCGTTCACGGTGAGCAGGCCGAGCGAGGGCGGACAGTCGATGAGGACGTAGTCCAGCGGCTGTTCGTACGCCTGGATCGCACGGTCCAGGCGACTCTCCCGCGCCACGAGGGAGACCAGCTCGATCTCGGCACCGGCCAGATCGATGGTCGCCGGTGCGCAGAACAGGCCCTCGACATCGGGCACCGGCTGCACCACGTCCGACAGTGGCTTGCTGTCCACCAGTACGTCGTAGATGGACGGCACTTCGGCGTGGTGGTCGATCCCGAGCGCGGTGGAGGCGTTGCCCTGCGGGTCGAGGTCGATGACCAGGACGCGCGCTCCGTGCAGCGCCAGCGACGCCGCCAGGTTCACGGTCGTGGTGGTCTTCCCCACACCGCCCTTCTGGTTGGCGACCACCATGACGCGTGTCTGCTCCGGCCGAGGCAGCGCCTCGCCCGAGCGGCCGACTGCCTGCACCGCCAGCTGAGCTGCACGACCGATCGGGGTGTCGTCCATCGGGGACGGTGTTTCACGTGAAACATCCTCCCCGAGCGACTCGCTGCGGGGACCGGGGACCGGATCGGTCATCGGTCCCGCGATATTGGCGTCGGACCGCAAGGATTCACTCTCCTCGACATCAGGCTCACAGTGCTCTGAGCCTGCCATGCTTTCGGTATCACGAACCAGTGAGGTCCGCTCTCCTGTGGATGAACCCACGTCTGTGGATACTTCGGTGCCCCGTGGGGGCTTACGATCCCGCGGCTCGGCTGAGGCTCGACCACGCACGATGATCCCTTGCAGCAGAGAACGACGTTTCACGTGAAACACGATGCCAGCGACGCGCCCGAATAGGACGCGACACTCCGCCTTGCCTCTTTTGCCTGGACCGCGCGGTGGGCGCGCCCTTCGTCGATCGAGGACGCGCCCACCGGTGCGTTGACAGTTCCGCCGAGGCCGGGTCAGCGGCGTCGCCCCCGCGACGCGCGGCTGGGGCGGGCCGCCTTGGCGCGCTTCGCGGCGAACCGCACGCCGCCGGGGCTCTCCCCGACCTCGACCCGGACCACGGTCGACAGCGGATCCACCACGCCCTCGCCGACCTGCACCACCGAGGTCTCCACCACGCCCAGCTTGCTCAGCGCGGCCCGGGAACTCTTCAGCTCCTCCTCCGCGGTGTCGCCCTTGAGCGCCAGCATCTGACCGTACGGACGCAGCAGCGGCACACCCCAACCCGCCAGCCGGTCGAGCGGCGCCACCGCACGGGCGGTCACCACATGCACCTGCGGCATCTTGCCCATGACCTCCTCGGCCCGCCCGCGGACGACCGTGACATGGTCCAGGCCCAGCAGCTCGACGACCTCCTGGAGGAAGTTCGTCCGCCGCAGCAGCGGCTCCAGCAGTGTGATCTTGAGGTCCGGCCGGACCAGGGCCAGCGGGATACCGGGCAGGCCCGCGCCCGAGCCCACGTCGCAGACCGAGACACCCTCGGGGACGACCTCGGAGAGCACCGCACAGTTCAGCAGGTGCCGCTCCCACAGCCGCGGCACCTCTCGGGGGCCGATCAGGCCCCGGGTCACACCGACGTCGGCGAGCAGTTCGCCGTACCGCACGGCCTCCGCAAAGCGCTCACCGAATACCTCCCGCGCCTCTTTCGGCGCGGGAGGGAGCTCCGCTGCTGCCTCCGTCACGGGAACCGCCCTTCCTCTGAACTGCTGGTGCTGCCGGAACCGGGATTTTCCCCGGGATAACACAGAAGGCTGACAAGATTTGGCCCCGCCTGGCATGCAGACGGGGCCAACGGCACGGGGGTGGAGAGGGTCAGGCCGGAAGGACGACCACGCGCCGCTGCGGCTCCTCGCCCTCGGACTCGCTGCGCAGCCCGGCCGCCGCCACCGCGTCGTGGACGACCTTGCGCTCGAACGGCGTCATCGGGTCCAGCTTCACCGGCTGACCGGTGTCCTTCGCCTCTTCCGCCGCCTTCGCGCCCAGCTCGGCCAGCTCCTCGCGCTTCCGCGCCCGGAACCCGGCGATGTCGAGCATCAGACGGCTGCGGTCACCGGTCTCCCGGTGCACGGCGAGGCGGGTCAGCTCCTGCAGAGCCTCCAGCACCTCACCGTCGCGGCCCACCAGCTTCTGCAGATCGCGGCTGGTCGAGTCGCTGATGATCGAAACGGCGGCGCGGTCGGCCTCGACGTCCATGTCGATGTCGCCGTCGAGGTCCGCGATGTCCAGCAGACCCTCGAGGTAGTCGGCCGCGATCTCGCCTTCCTGCTCCAGGCGGGTCAGGGTGTCGGTGCCCTCGGCGGCAGGGGTCGTGTCCGTCACGAAAGGACTCCTCTTACTTCTTGGACGGGTGCTTGGGGCGCTGCTGGCCCTTGCGCTGTCCGGACTTGGTGGAACGGGATCCGGAGGAGCTGCCCTCGGCAGCATCGCCCTTCCCCTTGCCGCTCTCGGTGGACTTGCTGCCCTGCGGGGTCTTCTTCTCCAGCGACTGCTTCTTCTCGTCGCCCTGCGCATCGGTCTCACCGGACTGCGAGCTGGCCCGGGTCCGGCCGCCGGCGGGACCCGGGGCCGCGGTACCGGTGGGCGCCTGGCGCTTGGACTTCGGCTGTCGCTTGGGCTGCTGGCGGTTCTGCCGCGCCTCTTCGGCAGCCTTCTTCGCCTCGACCTCGGCCGGGTCCTCGACGATCTTTCCCTTGGCCCGCAGCCGCTCCTGGCGCTCCTCGAACGCCTTGCTGCCGGGGGTCGGGTTCCGGCGGATGACGAACATCTGCTGGCACATGGTCCACACGTTGGTGGTCAGCCAGTAGACGAGGACACCGACGGGGAAGTTGATACCGAAGACGGCGAACATGATCGGGAAGACGTACATCAGCATCTTCTGCTGCTGCATGAACGGCGTCTTCACCGTCAGGTCGACGTTCTTGGTCATCAGCTGGCGCTGCGTGTAGAACTGCGACGCCGACATCAGGACGATCATGATGATGGTGACGACGTGGACGTTGGTCAGCGTGGCGCCGAGCGCCTCGACCTTCGACGCGGAGTCCATGAACTTCACGGACAGCGGAGCACCGAAGATGTGCGCCTTCTGCGCGCTCTCCAGCAGCGACTGGTCGATGACGCCGACGACCTTGTTCTGCGCGATGTGGTTCAGAACCTGGTACAGCGAGATGAAGAACGGCGACTGGGCCAGAATCGGGAGACAGCTCGAGAGCGGGTTGGTGCCCGACTCCTTGTAGAGCTTCATCATCTCTTCGGACTGGCGCTGCTTGTCGCTCTTGTAGCGCTCCTGGATCGCCTTCATCTTCGGCTGCAGCGCCTGCATGTTCCGCGTCGCCTTGATCTGCTTCACGAAGAGCGGGATCAGGCAGATACGGATCAGTACCACCAGCGAGACGATGGACAGACCCCACGCCGCGCCACTGTTCTTGTCGAAAATGAGGCTGTAGAACGAGTGGAACTGGACGATGATCCAGGAAACGGCGTAATAGAGGGGATTCAGGATCGTGTCCACGAATCAGGCTCCTTGGGCATTGGGCTGAGTCTCGGGCTGGGCGACGACGGGCTCAGGGGCGGTGGGCCCGCCCAGGCGGCTCCTCAGCCGCTGATGCCACACCGGACGCTTCCGGGGAGGGACGTGGTCGACGCCACCGAGCGACCACGGGTTGCAACGCAGAATGCGCCAGGCGGTCAGCGCAGTCCCTTTCACCGCGCCATGCCGGTCAATGGCGGTGTAGCCATAGTGCGAACACGACGGGTAGTACTTGCAGACCGGGCCCAGCAAGGGGCTGATGGTCCACTGATACAGCTTGATCAACAGCAGCAGCGGGTACTTCACTGTGCGCTCCCTCCCGGTCCCCTGTCGGGGATCCGAGGGTTGCCCCCCGTGGGATGGCAGCCGCGCGGCACCTCGCCCAGCAGCCGCTTCAGGGCGGCGTCCAGGTCGCGGGCCAGCTGATCGTGGTCCGACTCACCCGCACCGGGCAGTGCCCGTACGACAACCAGGCTACCGGCGGGCAGCGCGGGCAGCCGATCACGCAGCAGATGACGGAGTCGGCGCTTGACCTTGTTGCGGACGACGGCGCCCCCAACGGCCTTGCTGACGACGAAACCCGCACGCGCGGGGGAAACGTGTTCCCCCGCTGCGTGCGGGTCCGTTGCACCGCTACGTAGATGAACGACAAGGAGCGGGCGCCCGGCCCTGCGTCCCCGGCGTACCGCGGTCGCGAAGTCCTCGCGCCGCCTCAGCCGATTCTCGGTAGGCAGCACGTCATGGACCTAGGGTCTGGCTGCTCAGGCCGACAGGCTGGAGCGACCCTTGCCACGGCGGGAGGCCAGGATGGCGCGACCGGCGCGGGTCCGCATGCGCAGACGGAAGCCGTGGGTCTTCGCGCGGCGGCGGTTGTTCGGCTGGAAGGTGCGCTTGCTCACTCGGGGGCTCCAGAAATGCTTGTTGCCTCATAAGAGACAGATGTGGGGCGTCGACTGGCTGTCACCGTGCGCCCACGAGTAGCTCGCAACGCCCAAGTGCACCGCTTCTTGACCGCTTGGTGCGATCTTTGCCCATCGGAGGCAGGCGGCAGCAGCCATCGACAACTCGACCTGGTCACGGTACGCGCGACTACGCCATCCGGTCAAACCACCGCCCGATCCCCCCGGACCGGGGTCGACCGGGACACACTATGCACAGCCTGTGGACAACGACTTGAATCCCCAGGCCCAGCCTGACTACCGTGGCTGAACTCCGATTACTTCCCGCCCGTCCTGAGAATCACACATTCGTGGGACTGCTGAGAGAGCGTGTTCCGTGGCTGATGTACCTGCCGATCTTGCCGCAGTGTGGCCGCGTGTACTCGACCACCTCCTACGGGCGGACGGCGACGGCCTCAAGCCCAAGGACCAGGACTGGCTCAAGCGCACGCAGCCGCTGGCGCTGGTCGCCGACACCGCGCTGCTCGCCGTCCCCAACGAATTCGCCAAGGGCGTGCTCGAGGGGCGGCTGGCGCCGCTGATCGGTGAGGCCCTCAGCCATGAGTGCGGCCGCCCGATCCGGATCGCGATCACCGTCGACGACTCCGCAGAGGAGCCCGCGGCGCCCACGCACGCCCCTCTGCCGCAGGCCCCTCAGCATCCGCAGCAGGGCCAGCACCCGCAGCCGCACGAGACGTACGAGGGGTACGACGGACGGCAGGGCTACGCGCGTCAGGGCGACGAGCTGCCGCATGTGCGGCCCGCCTACCCCGATTACCCGCAGCACCAGCAGCCCCGGCACGAGCCCGGCTCCTGGCCGCAGCACTCCTCCTCCCTGCCGCCCGCGCCCGGTCCCCGGGAGGACTACGGCTGGCAGCAGCAGCGCCTCGGCTTCCCCGAGCGCGATCCGTACGCCACGCCGCCGCCCGCACACGTACAGCAGCAGGGCGAGTACCGCGGGCAGGTGCCCGAGCACCCCCGGGCGCAGCGCTCCGAGGGGCGCAACCCCTACGACCCGCAGGCGCCGCGCCGGGACGCCGCCGAGCGCCAGTCCGGGCGCCACGCCGGTCCCGGCGGCTCCTCGCTGCCCGCGTCCAGTGGTGCGCCCGGTCCGCTCGCGGCGCAGCCCGCGCCCGCGACCGGCCCCGGTGAGCCGACGGCCCGGCTGAATCCGAAGTACCTCTTCGACACCTTCGTCATCGGTGCGTCGAACCGCTTCGCGCACGCCGCGGCCGTCGCCGTCGCGGAGGCGCCCGCCAAGGCGTACAACCCGCTGTTCATCTACGGCGAGTCCGGGCTCGGCAAGACGCATCTCCTGCACGCCATCGGGCACTACGCGCGGAGCCTGTACCCGGGGACCCGGGTGCGGTACGTGAGCTCGGAGGAGTTCACCAACGAGTTCATCAACTCCATCCGCGACGGCAAGGCGGACGCGTTCCGCAAGCGCTACCGCGACATGGACATCCTGCTCGTCGACGACATCCAGTTCCTGGCGAGCAAGGAGTCGACGCAGGAGGAGTTCTTCCACACCTTCAACACGCTGCACAACGCCAACAAGCAGATCGTGCTCTCCTCCGACCGGCCGCCCAAGCAACTGGTCACCCTGGAGGACCGGCTGCGCAACCGCTTCGAGTGGGGCCTGATCACGGACGTCCAGCCGCCCGAGCTGGAGACCCGGATCGCGATTCTGCGGAAGAAGGCGGTGCAGGAGCAGCTGAACGCGCCGCCCGAGGTGCTGGAGTTCATCGCGTCCCGGATCTCGCGCAACATCCGTGAGCTGGAGGGGGCGCTGATCCGGGTCACGGCGTTCGCGTCGCTCAACCGGCAGCCGGTCGACCTCGGGCTCACCGAGATCGTGCTGAAGGACCTGATCCCCGGTGGTGAGGACGCGGCGCCGGAGATCACCGCGACGGCGATCATGGCGTCGACGGCCGACTACTTCGGGCTGACCGTCGACGACCTGTGCGGCTCCTCGCGCAGCCGGGTGCTGGTGACGGCCCGCCAGATCGCGATGTACCTCTGCCGGGAGCTGACGGATCTGTCGCTGCCGAAGATCGGCGCGCAGTTCGGCGGGCGGGACCATACGACGGTGATGCACGCCGACCGCAAGATCCGGGCGCTGATGGCGGAGCGCCGGTCCATCTACAACCAGGTCACCGAGCTGACCAACCGCATCAAGAACGGCTGACGCGCGCCGGCACCGCAGCCGGTGGTGCGCCCCAGGGCGCTCCGGGAGATCCCGGGGCGCCCTCCGTGCCTCCCGGGGCCCGTCTCCCCCTCCGGCCTCTCTCCTGTACCTCTTCTGTGCCTCTCCTTCGCCCTTGCTCCCGTCGTCGCCCGGTGCCTCCACAGGGCGGTCCGGCTTCGCTGTGCGGCGTTCTGCGGTGGCGGGGCGATCGTCCCCAGCGGGGTGCGGGAAGGGCCCGGGAAGGGGTTCCGAGGGCGTCGGCAGGCCCGCCAAGCCTGTGGATGGCGCCCAGATCTGTTCGATTCCGGGCGAGGTCACGGCCTCTCTCCACAGATTGGGGGAAAATCTTCCGTCCACACCCTGGGGACTGGAAAGTTATCCCTATGGCATCCACAGGCCGGGCTTCTGATGGATCATCGAGCGAGGTCAGGCGGGTGTGGATTTGTGGCAAACCGTAATCCACAGGCTGTGGACAGAGAGTTCGTCCACAGGGGGCCGTTCGGGTTGTCCACCGGCTGCCCACAGGCTGAGGGCTGTTGTCCCCAGCTTCTCCACACCCCTGTCCACTGTTCGGCAACACGACACCGCCTCTCACCGTCCTGAGTGAAAGCGGTCACATCAACACCGGGGGTTGGGCTGTGGGGAACGTGGGTAAAACTGGGGACGGCGCTGGGGAGAAGTGGCCTTCCCCTGTGCATGGGGTGTGCAGAACTTTCGGCGGTCCACAGATCCGCCGGGTTATCCACGACCGCCACCCACAGGCCCGGTGGATAAAAAATCCGCGTTGACCTGCGCAAAGGCAGTTGTCCACGGTTTCCACAGGCCCTACTACTACGACCACGGATATCTACCGGGGAACTCGTTCGGAAACGGGGCCTGTGCACAACTCGCGCTCGGGGCGCAGACCGCCCGCCGAGCCGACTTGACCCCGAGCAGCAACGGCTGTCGGTGGCGTGCGTCAGACTGGAATCCGGCAACTCAGCCGACGACGAAAGCCAGCAGGGCGAGAGCCAGCAACAGCAGGAGGCGGTTTCCGGTGAAGATCCGGGTGGAGCGCGATGTACTCGCGGAGGCAGTGGCCTGGGCGGCCAAGAGCCTCCCGGCCCGTCCGCCGGTGCCCGTCCTCGCGGGCCTGCTGCTGAAGTCGGAGGACGGCAAGCTGTCGCTCTCCGGCTTCGACTACGAGGTCTCGGCGCGGGTCTCGGTCGAGGCGGAGGTCGAGGAGGAGGGCACCGTCCTCGTTTCCGGCCGGCTGCTCGCCGACATCTGCCGGGCGCTCCCCAACCGCCCGGTGGAGATCTCCACCGACGGTGTCCGCGTCACCGTCGTCTGCGGCTCGTCCCGCTTCACCCTCCACACCCTGCCGGTGGAGGAGTACCCGTCCCTGCCGACGATGCCCACCGCCACCGGCACCGTCCCCGGTGAGGTCTTCGCCGCCGCCGCCGCGCAGGTGGCCATCGCCGCCGGTCGCGACGACACCCTGCCGGTGCTGACCGGTGTGCGGATCGAGATCGAGGGCGACACCGTCACGCTCGCCTCCACCGACCGGTACCGCTTCGCCGTCCGCGAGTTCCTGTGGAAGCCGGAGAACCCGGACGCCTCCGCCGTCGCCCTGGTCCCCGCCAAGACGCTCCAGGACACCGCCAAGTCGCTGAGCAGCGGCGACACCGTCACCCTGGCGCTGTCCGGGTCCGGCGCGGGCGAGGGTCTGATCGGCTTCGAGGGCGCCGGTCGCCGGACGACGACGCGGCTGCTGGAGGGCGATCTGCCGAAGTACCGCACGCTCTTCCCGACCGAGTTCAACTCCGTCGCCGTGATCGAGACCGCGCCGTTCGTCGAGGCGGTCAAGCGCGTGGCGCTGGTGGCCGAGCGGAACACTCCGGTCCGGCTCAGCTTCGAGCAGGGCGTGCTGATCCTGGAGGCCGGCTCCAGCGACGACGCACAGGCTGTGGAGCGCGTCGACGCGGACCTGGAGGGCGACGACATCTCGATCGCCTTCAACCCGGGCTTCCTGCTGGAGGGCCTGTCGGCGATCGACTCCCCGGTCGCGCAGCTGTCCTTCACGACGTCGACCAAGCCCGCGCTGCTCAGCGGCCGTCCCGCCAAGGACGCCGAGGCGGACGAGACGTACAAGTACCTGATCATGCCGGTGCGGCTCTCCGGCTGACGTCCGCGTTCACGGGCCGGCCGGGGCTCCCGGCCGGCCCTCCGCTTCTCCCGGCGGGCGCTGCCGATGAGCGCTCGGGCCCACAGGTGTGCACGCACCACCCGGCGTAGGCTCGGACTCGGGTACGAACAGCAACGACTACGTGCAAATGAGGGTCTCTGATGGAGCTCGGTCTCGTCGGTCTCGGCAAGATGGGCGGCAACATGCGCGAGCGCATCCGCCGCGCCGGCCACACCGTCGTCGGATACGACCGCAACCCCGATCTCGCGGATGTCCACAGCCTGGAAGAGCTTGTGGGCAAGCTCAAGGGTCCGCGGGTCGTGTGGGTCATGGTCCCGGCCGGTGACGCCACCCAGGCGACCATCGACGCGCTCGGCGAGCTGCTGTCCGAGGGCGACATCGTCGTCGACGGCGGCAACTCCCGCTGGACCGACGACGAGAAGCACGCCAAGGAGCTGGCGGCCAAGGGCATCGGCTTCGTCGACTGCGGCGTCTCCGGCGGCGTCTGGGGCCTGGAGAACGGCTACGCGCTGATGTACGGCGGCTCCGCGGAGCACGTCGCCACGGTGCAGCCGATCTTCGACGCGCTCAAGCCCGAGGGTGAGTTCGGCTCCGTGCACGCGGGCAAGGTCGGCGCCGGTCACTTCGCGAAGATGGTCCACAACGGCATCGAGTACGCGATGATGCAGGCGTACGCCGAGGGCTGGGAGCTGCTGGAGAAGGTCGACTCCGTCACCGATGTGCGCGAGGTCTTCCGCTCCTGGCAGGAGGGCACGGTCATCCGCTCCTGGCTGCTGGACCTCGCGGTCAACGCCCTCGACGACGACGAGCACCTGGACAAGCTGCGCGGCTACGCGGCCGACTCCGGTGAGGGCCGCTGGACGGTCGAGGCGGCGATCGACAACGCGGTGCCGCTGCCCGCGATCACCGCGTCGCTGTTCGCCCGGTTCGCCTCCCGCCAGGAGGACTCGCCGCAGATGAAGATGATCGCGGCGCTGCGTAACCAGTTCGGCGGCCACGCCGTCGAGAACAAGAAGTAACCAGCAGGTCCGCAGCCGCGGGAGGTCGGCGCAGCTCCATGCACGTCACGCATCTGTCGCTCGCCGACTTCCGTTCGTACGCCCAGGTCGAGGTCCCGCTCGAACCGGGCGTCACGGCGTTCGTGGGCCCCAACGGCCAGGGCAAGACCAACCTCGTCGAGGCGGTCGGCTATCTGGCGACGCTCGGCAGCCACCGGGTCTCCTCCGACGCGCCGCTGGTGCGGATGGGCGCCGAGCGCGCCATCGTCCGCGCCGCCGTCGCCCAGGGCGACCGGCAGCAGCTGATCGAGCTGGAGCTGAACCCGGGCCGCGCCAACCGCGCCCGGATCAACCGCTCCTCCCAGGTGAAGCCGCGCGATGTGCTCGGCATCGTCCGTACGGTGCTCTTCGCGCCGGAGGACCTGGCGCTGATCAAGGGCGATCCCGGTGAGCGGCGGCGGTTCCTGGACGAGCTGATCACCGCGCGGGCGCCGCGGATGGCCGGGGTGCGCGGCGACTACGACCGCGTCCTCAAGCAGCGCAACACCCTGCTGAAGTCCGCGGCCCTCGCCCGGCGGCACGGCGGACGGAGGGGGGCACCTCCCACGCGAGCGGATTCGAGCGTGGGGGCGGACCTGTCCACGCTGGACATCTGGGACCAGCATCTGGCGCGGGCCGGGGCCGAACTGCTGGCGCAGCGCCTCGACCTGATCGCCGCGCTGCGCCCGCTGACGGACAAGGCGTACGGCCAACTGGCGCCCGGCGGCGGCCCGGTGGGCCTGGAGTACCGCGGTTCGGCGGGCGAGGCGATGGCCCGTGCGTCGAACCGCGAGGAGCTGTACGGCGTGCTGCTGGAGGCGCTGGGCGAGGCGCGGAAGAACGAGATCGAGCGCGGCGTGACGCTGGTCGGGCCGCACCGCGACGACCTGCTGCTGAAGCTGGGCGACCTGCCCGCGAAGGGGTACGCCAGCCACGGCGAGTCCTGGTCGTACGCGCTGGCGCTGCGGCTGGCCTCGTACGACCTGCTGCGGTCGGAGGGCGAGCCGTTCCAGGTGCCGGAGGGCGGCGGGCGGCGCAGCGGCGAGCCGGTGCTCATCCTCGACGACGTCTTCGCCGAGCTGGACGCGCGGCGCCGGGAGCGGCTGGCGGAGCTGGTGGCGCCGGGCGAGCAGGTGCTGGTCACGGCGGCGGTCGAGGACGATGTGCCGGGGGCGCTGGCCGGGCGGCGGTTCGCGGTGTCCGGCGGCACGGTCCGCGCGGAGACGCCGTGAGCGACGGCGCGAAGGAGCCGAAGCCGCCGGAGCTGTCGGGCATCGATCTGGCCCGGCAGGCGCTGGTCGCGGCGAAGGAGCAGGCGCGGGCGCGGGGCGCCGCCGCGCAGCAGAAGAAGCAGGCGCGCCGCGGCGGGCTGCGCTCGGGCGCGCGCGCCGACGGCCGCGATCCGCTGCCGCTGGGCGCGGCGATCAACCGTCTGATCACCGAGCGCGGCTGGGAGACCCCGGCGGCGGTCGGCGGGGTGATGGGCCGCTGGCCGCAGCTGGTCGGGCCCGAGGTGGCGCAGCACTGCGAGCCGCAGCGGTACGACGAGGACGCCCGGGTGCTGACGGTGCAGTGCGATTCGACGGCGTGGGCGACGCAGCTGCGGCTGCTGGCGCCGCAGTTGGTCCGGCGGCTCAACCAGGACCTGGGCCAGGGCACCGTGAAGCTGATCAAGGTGCTGGGTCCGGGCGGACCGGCGCGGCGGTACGGACCGCTGCGCGCGCCCGGCAGCACGGGCCCGGGCGACACGTACGGCTGAGGCGGTTCACGCGTCTCGGGACGGTTGTGCACAAGGGTTGTGGATGAGACTCCGCTCACGGTTGCGACCGGTTGACAGTCCGAAGCGCTGAGTGCCGGTGTGAGCGTCCTGAGGCCCCGTTCCAGATATGGGGAGTCGGCGGACGTTAGTTCAGGGCGGCACGTGCGGACTCAGGCGCCCGCAAAGCCCCATGAGTGTCGGCGCCACCGGTACACTGGTACGTAATCCCGCCGGCTCGCGGGACACGTCGATCAAGACAGAACGACGCAGCCGCTCCCCTTCGACTCCGTGGGGTGTCCCCCACGGGCTGGGGAGGGCTCGTGCTGTGCCAGAAAGGGCGCTTCGTGGCCGACTCCGGCGACCTCAACGAGAACAACACGGCTTCCACCGCAGAGGGGGTCCCGGCAGGCGCCGTGGACGTCCCCTCGGGTGAGAAGTCGTACGACGCCAGCGCGATCACCGTCCTGGAGGGCCTGGACGCGGTACGCAAGCGACCCGGCATGTACATCGGCTCGACCGGCGAGCGCGGACTGCATCACCTGGTGCAGGAGGTCGTCGACAACTCCGTCGACGAGGCGATGGCGGGGCACGCCGACACCATCGACGTCACGATCCTCGCCGACGGCGGTGTGCGCGTCGTCGACAACGGCCGTGGCATCCCCGTCGGCATCGTGCCCTCGGAGAACAAGCCGGCCGTCGAGGTCGTGATGACGGTGCTGCACGCCGGCGGCAAGTTCGGCGGCGGCGGCTACGCGGTCTCCGGTGGTCTGCACGGCGTGGGTGTCTCCGTCGTGAACGCGCTGTCGCAGCGGGTGGCGGTCGAGGTCCGCACGGACGGCTACCGCTGGACGCAGGAGTACAAGCTCGGTGTGCCGACCGCCCCGCTGGCGCGGAACGAGGCGACGGAGGAGACCGGCACCTCCGTCACCTTCTGGGCCGACGGCGACATCTTCGAGACCACGGTCTACAGCTTCGAGACGCTCTCGCGCCGCTTCCAGGAGATGGCGTTCCTCAACAAGGGCCTGTCGATCGCGCTGACCGACGAGCGCCCCGACCATGTGGACGAGGAGGGCAAGCCGCTCTTCGTCCGCTACCACTACGAGGGCGGCATCGTCGACTTCGTGAAGTACCTGAACTCCCGCAAGGGTGAGCTGGTGCATCCGACGGTCATCGACGTCGAGGCCGAGGACAAGGAGCGGCTGCTCTCCGCGGAGATCGCGATGCAGTGGAACACCCAGTACAGCGAGGGTGTCTACAGCTTCGCCAACACCATCCACACCCATGAGGGCGGCACCCACGAAGAGGGCTTCCGCGCGGCGCTGACGGGTCTGATCAACCGTTACGCCCGCGACAAGAAGCTGCTGCGGGAGAAGGATGACAACCTCACGGGTGAGGACATCCGCGAGGGTCTGACCGCGATCATCTCCATCAAACTGGGCGAGCCGCAGTTCGAGGGCCAGACGAAGACGAAGCTCGGTAACACCGAGGCGAAGACGTTCGTCCAGAAGGTCGTCCACGAGCACCTGACGGACTGGCTGGACCGCAACCCCAACGAGGCCGCGGACATCATCCGCAAGGGCATCCAGGCCGCCACCGCGCGTGTCGCGGCGCGTAAGGCGCGCGATCTGACCCGCCGCAAGGGCCTGCTGGAGACGGCGTCGCTGCCGGGCAAGCTGAGCGACTGCCAGTCCAACGACCCGACCAAGTGCGAGATCTTCATCGTCGAGGGTGACTCCGCCGGTGGCTCGGCCAAGTCCGGCCGTAACCCGGAGTACCAGGCGATCCTCCCGATCCGCGGCAAGATCCTCAACGTCGAGAAGGCCCGGGTCGACAAGATCCTGCAGAACAACGAGGTCCAGGCGCTGATCTCGGCGTTCGGCACCGGTGTTCACGAGGACTTCGACATCGAGAAGCTCCGCTACCACAAGATCATCTTGATGGCGGACGCCGACGTCGACGGTCAGCACATCAACACCCTGCTCCTCACCTTCCTCTTCCGCTTCATGCGGCCGCTGGTCGAGGCGGGCCACGTCTACCTCTCCCGCCCGCCGCTGTACAAGATCAAGTGGGGCCGGGACGACTTCGAGTACGCCTACGCCGACGCCGAGCGCGACGTGCTGATCGAGCGCGGCAAGCAGGCGGGCAAGCGCATCAAGGACGACTCCGTCCAGCGCTTCAAGGGCCTCGGTGAGATGAACGCCGAGGAGCTGCGCGTGACGACGATGGACATCGACCACCGCGTGCTCGGCCAGGTCTCCCTGGACGACGCCGCCCGCGCCGACGACCTGTTCTCGGTGCTGATGGGCGAGGACGTCGAGGCGCGTCGCTCGTTCATCCAGCGCAACGCCAAGGACGTCCGCTTCCTCGACATCTGAGCCTGTCGGCCCACCGCAACAGCCGCAGCGCGAAAGGACTTTGATCAACCATGGCCGACGAGACTCCCCCCGTGACCCCTGACGGCGTGACCGCCGAGGGCGCACCCGCGACCATCGAGGGCGTGGGTATGCGCGTAGAGCCGGTCGGGCTCGAAACGGAGATGCAGCGCTCCTACCTCGACTACGCGATGTCCGTCATCGTCTCGCGTGCGCTGCCCGACGTCCGCGACGGCCTCAAGCCGGTGCACCGCCGCGTGCTCTACGCGATGTACGACGGCGGCTACCGCCCCGAGAAGGGCTTCTACAAGTGCGCCCGCGTCGTCGGTGACGTCATGGGTACGTACCACCCGCACGGCGACTCCTCGATCTACGACGCGCTGGTCCGCCTGGCGCAGCCGTGGTCGATGCGGATGCCGCTGGTCGACTCCAACGGCAACTTCGGCTCCCCGGGCAACGACCCGGCGGCGGCCATGCGGTACACCGAGTGCAAGATGAAGCAGCTCTCGATGGAGATGCTGCGGGACATCGACGAGGACACCGTCGATTTCCAGGACAACTACGACGGCCGTAACCAGGAGCCGACGGTCCTGCCGGCGCGGTTCCCGAACCTGCTGATCAACGGCTCGGCCGGTATCGCGGTCGGTATGGCCACCAACATCCCGCCGCACAACCTCCGCGAGGTCGCCGCCGGTGCCCAGTGGGCGCTGGAGAACCCGGAGGCGTCCTCGGAGGAGTTGCTGGAGGCGCTGATCGAGCGCATCAAGGGCCCCGACTTCCCGACCGGCGCGCTGGTGGTGGGCCGCAAGGGCATCGAGGAGGCGTACCGCACCGGCCGTGGCTCGATCACGATGCGCGCGGTGGTGGCGGTCGAGGAGATCCAGAACCGCCAGTGCCTGGTCGTCACCGAGCTGCCCTACCAGGTCAACCCGGACAACCTCGCGCAGAAGATCGCCGATCTCGTCAAGGACGGCAAGATCGGCGGCATCGCGGACGTCCGTGACGAGACGTCGTCCCGTACGGGTCAGCGCCTGGTCATCGTCCTCAAGCGAGACGCGGTCGCCAAGGTCGTCCTCAACAACCTCTACAAGCACACCGACCTCCAGACCAACTTCGGCGCCAACATGCTCGCGCTGGTCGACGGGGTGCCGCGCACCCTCTCGCTGGACGCGTTCATCCGCCACTGGGTCACCCACCAGGTCGAGGTCATCGTCCGGCGGACCCGCTTCCGGCTGCGCAAGGCCGAGGAGCGGGCGCACATCCTGCGCGGTCTGCTGAAGGCGCTGGACGCGATCGACGAGGTCATCGCGCTGATCCGGCGCAGCGAGACCGTCGACGTGGCGCGCGAGGGCCTGATGGGCCTGCTGAGCATCGACGAGATCCAGGCCAACGCGATCCTGGAGATGCAGCTGCGCCGACTGGCGGCCCTGGAGCGCCAGAAGATCACCGCCGAGCACGACGAGCTCCAGCTGAAGATCAACGAGTACAAGGCGATCCTCGCCTCGCCGGAGAAGCAGCGGCAGATCATCAGCGAGGAACTGGCCGCCATCGTCGACAAGTTCGGCGACGACCGCCGCTCCAAGCTGGTGCCCTTCGAGGGTGACATGTCCATCGAGGACCTGATCGCCGAGGAGGACATCGTCGTCACCATCACGCGTGGCGGCTATGTGAAGCGGACCAAGACCGACGACTACCGCTCGCAGAAGCGCGGCGGCAAGGGCGTACGCGGCACGAAGCTGAAGGAAGACGACATCGTCGACCACTTCTTCGTCTCGACCACCCACCACTGGCTGCTGTTCTTCACCAACAAGGGCCGCGTCTACCGCGCCAAGGCGTACGAACTCCCGGACGCCGGGCGGGACGCGCGCGGCCAGCACGTCGCCAACCTCCTGGCCTTCCAGCCGGACGAGCAGATCGCCCGCATCCTGGCGATCCGCGACTACGAGGCCGCGCCGTACCTGGTCCTCGCCACCAAGGCGGGCCTGGTGAAGAAGACGTCGCTGAAGGACTACGACTCGCCGCGCTCCGGCGGTGTCATCGCGATCAACCTCCGCGAGCAGGAAGACGGCGGTGACGACGAGCTGATCGGCGCCGAGCTGGTCTCCGGTGCGGACGATCTGCTGCTGATCAGCAAGAAGGCGCAGTCGATCCGCTTCACCGCCACGGACGACGCGCTGCGCCCGATGGGCCGCGCGACCTCCGGTGTGAAGGGCATGAGCTTCCGCGAGGGCGATGAGCTGCTGTCGATGAACGTGGTGCGCGCGGGGACGTTCGTCTTCACCGCGACGGACGGCGGCTACGCCAAGCGCACGCCGGTCGACGAGTACCGCGTCCAGGGCCGTGGCGGCCTCGGCATCAAGGCGGCCAAGATCGTGGAGGACCGCGGTTCGCTGGTCGGCGCGCTGGTCGTCGAGGAGAGTGACGAGATTCTGGCCATCACCCTCGGCGGTGGCGTCATTCGTACGCGGGTCAACGAGGTCCGGGAGACCGGTCGTGACACGATGGGCGTCCAACTGATCAACCTGGGCAAGCGCGATGCCGTCGTGGGCATCGCACGGAACGCCGAAGCCGGGCGCGAAGCCGAAGAGGTCGACGGGGCCGGGGAGCCCGAGGAGACCATCGAGGCGACGGGTGCCGAGCCGGCGGCCGAGGGCGGGCAGCCCGCGGCGGAATAAGCACAAGGAGTAGGTCGTGAGTGGAGCCACGGGCGCTGCGGCGGGTGGAGAGGGAGCCGGGAAGGGCGCCTCGTCCGGACCCGCGACCGTGACGGAGGACAGCGCCCGTGGCTCCGGCATGTCCGGCAGCCCGCATCAGGGGGGAAGCGTGACCGACACACGTCAGCCGTATCCGCAGCAGTCACAGCCGCAGCCCGAGGCACAGCCGCCGCACAAGCCGTACGAGCCGCCGCGGGCCTACCCGGCGGACGGCGGCACCGGTTCGGTGCGGCTGCCGCGCACCGACGCCCGTACGGCGCCGCGGACCCGTAAGGCGCGGCTGCGGGTGGCGCGCACCGACCCGTGGTCGGTGATGAAGGTGAGCTTCCTGCTCTCGCTGGCGCTGGGCGTCTGCACGATCGTGGCGGTCGCCGTGCTGTGGATGGTGATGGACGCGATGGGCGTCTTCTCCACCGTCGGCTCGGCGATCAGCGAGGCGAGCGGCTCCACCGACGGCAAGGGCTTCGATCTGCAGGCGTTTCTTTCGCTGCCGCGGGTGCTGCTGTTCACCACCGTCATCGCGGTGATCGACGTGGTGCTGGCGACGGCGCTGGCGACCCTCGGTTCGTTCATCTACAACCTGTCGGCGGGCTTCGTCGGCGGGGTGGAGCTGACGCTCGCCGAGGACGAATGACCCGTGGGGCCTGTCGTCCCACTCCCGTCGTCGCCCGGAGGGCGTCGCAAGGCAGGCGGGAGTTGGACCACAGGTCCCAGGGGAGCGGGCCGTGAAAGTGGCCCGTTCCCCGATTTTGGGAACGCCTCTGAAGTGCGCTAATCTTCTGGTGCAGCGAACGAGCGGCTATAGCTCAGACGGTTAGAGCGCTTCCCTGATAAGGAAGAGGTCCCAGGTTCAAGTCCTGGTAGCCGCACCGCCCATCGGCCCGGCCGGAGATTTCTCCGGCCGGGCCGATGTTGTTGTACGGGCGCGGCAGTTGGACCGCCGGTGGTGGCCGTGGGCCGGTCGTCGCCGGGCGCGGAGGAGATAACCGATCGGTATCGGCCGGTGTGTATCATCGGCCCACATAGGTCCCCTACGTCAACGAAAGACGAGGTCGCGCGGTGAAGAAGCTTCTCCTGGTCGCACTGGCCGCCATCGGCGGGCTCCTCGTGTACCGCCAGATCCAGGCGGATCGCGCCGAGCAGGATCTGTGGACGGAGGCGACCGACTCCGTGCCCGCAGGTTCGGGTGTGTGAGACCAGACGCCCAGCACAGTTTGTACGGACCCCGGTTGCCGCTGGCTTCCGGGGTTTCGTGCGTCGGGGGGCGGGCGTTCCCGGCCCGCGGGGTGCGGATGCCGCGGTGTGCGGCCGGTGCCCCCTCCCCTTGTATTTGCCATAGCACATGATTAAGTTGCACTAGCAAAGTTACGTGGTGGGGCACCCGTACGGCGCGAGGGGGACGAGGGCATGGCACGACGGCATCGACGGTGGCGGGCGGCGCTGACCTGTGGGCTGCTGCTGGCATCGGCCGCGGCACCGGCGCACGCCGCCCGGACCGCTCCGGCCACCCGGGCCGCCGACGGCGGTGGCATGGTGATGGTCCTCGACTCCTCCGGTTCGATGGCGAAGGACGACGGCTCCGGCACCACCCGGATCGCCGCCGCCCGCAAGGCCGTCGGTACCGTCGCCGACGCCCTGCCGGACGGCTACCCCACCGGGCTGCGGGTCTACGGCGCCGACAAGACGCAGGGGTGCGACGACACCCGGCTCGTGCGGCCCGTCGCCCCGCTGGACCGCGACGGACTCAAGAAGGCGGTCGCCGCCGTCGAGCCCAAGGGGGACACCCCCATCGGACTGTCGTTGCAGGCCGCCGCGGACGACCTGCGGGCGCACGGCGGGAGTTCCGGCGGCGGCCGGACGATCCTGCTGGTCTCGGACGGCGAGGACAGCTGCCGTACGCCGTCGCCGTGCGAGGTCGCCGCCCAGCTCGGGCGGTCCGCCGGGGACCTGCGGATCGACACCGTCGGCTTCCAGGTCTCCGGACGGGCCCGGCAGCAGCTGGAGTGCGTCGCCAAAGCCGGGAACGGGCGGTACTACGACGCCCCGGACGCCGGCGCCCTCGCCCGGCAGCTCCAGCGGGCCGGGCAACTCTCCGCCGACGGCTACCGCTTGAAGGGCGAGCGGGTGCGCGGGGAGCCCGCCCGCGAGACCGCGCCGCGCCTCACGCCCGGTCAGTACACCGACACCATCGGCCCGAACGAGAAGCGGTATTACGCCGTCGATCTGGACGCCGCCTCCACCGCCGACTTCTCGGCGACCGTGGCCCCGCAGCCCGGCGCCGCCGTCGACTCCCTCGACGCGCTGCACACCGAGATCGCATACGGCACGGACAGCGTCTGCGAATCCGCCACGGAGCTGTTCGGCCAGCGCGAGGGCGCCGCCCCGCTCGCCTCCGGGCTCAGCCGGGTGCCGTCGGAGAGCGGCTACCGCGGCTGCGACAAGGCCGGGCGGTACTGGTTCGTGGTCGAACGCAAGGCGGCGCAGGGTTCGGACGGCGCGCGGTGGCCGCTGGAGCTGACGTTTCACGTGGAACATCCGCTGAAGAAGGGCGTCACGCCCGCGCAGTCGGCGCCGGAGTACGGCATGGGCGGCAAGGACGCGACGCTGCCCGCGGGCGCCCCGCAGGACGTCCGGGGCGGCACCGGCTTCAACGACGCCCGGACGCTCCGTCAGGGCGTCTGGCGCGACCGGCTGCTGCCCGCGCAGACCGTCTGGTACAAGGTGCCGGTCGGCTGGGGGCAGCAGCTCCGCTACGACGTGCAGTTCGCCAACGAGCCGACGGTGAACGACCGCGGCGCGCACTACTCCTACGCCGCCACCCAGGTCTACACCCCGGACCGGGTGCCGGTGGGTGGCGGCACCGGCGAATTCACCCCGCGCAAGCTGTACGCCGGGAAGCCGACGTCGTTGCAGATGGGGACGGTGCCGGTGGCCTGGAGCAACCGCTACGAGTCCGGCACCCATGTCGTACCGGTGCACCGCGCGGGCGGCTTCTACCTCGCGGTGACGCTGGGCGCGAAGGCGGCCGAGATCGCCCGGAATCCGCAGATCGGGGTGGTGCTGCGGGTCGCCGTACTGGGCACCGCCAAGTCCGGCCCGGGGGCGAACGCGGGCCGGGCCGCGCACACCGCGTCCGGTGACGCCGCGCCGACGCCGGACAACGCCCCGGAATCCGGGGGCGGCTGGAAGCCGGGGCCGATGGTGGCCGGAGGGTCCCTCGGGGTGGGCGTCCTGCTGCTGGCCGGGCTCGCGGCGGCCTACCTCCGCGCGCGCCGGGGCCCCGTACCGGACGGCGCCGGGGCCGGGCCGGTGGACCCGCGGACGGCCGGGGAGCCGTTGCGGCCGGGCATTCCGGGGCAGGAGCGGCGGGCGCAGGACCATCAGGGGAACGCGGCGAAGGGGGAGACATGGTGACGGGGTGTGCGGTACGGAGGGGCGTCGCCGTGCTGGCGGCGCTCTCGGCGGTGGCGTGGGCGCCGGGGGCGGTGGGCACGGCGTCCGCCGCCGACGGCGCCGCGGACCTCAAGGAGGTCCCCCGCTACACCACGGCGCCGGACGCCACCCCGGTCAACGGCCGGGCCAGCGCGGCCGATGCGCCGGAGATCGGCAAGGGGACGTACACCGACTCCATCGAGCGCGGTGAGCAGAAGTACTACACCGTCCCCCTCGACGCCCGTTCCACCGCGTACTTCTCCGTGGTCGCCGCCCCGCCGCCGGGCACCAAGGTCGAGGACCACACCGACCGGCTCAAGATCAGCGTCCAAAACGTCGACGGCACCCTCTGCGACCGCGAGGCCGATCCGGCGTTCCGCGGGGGCGGCACGGCCTATCCCATCGCGGACTACGCGACCCGCGGCGTCGACGGCGACAGCGCACAGTGCCGGAACGCCGGGGCGTACTACCTCGTCGTCACCCGCGAGGGCTCGGCGACCTCCGGGCCGCAGGCGTGGCCGATCGAGATCACCCATCTCTCCGAACCGGGCCTGAAGGGCGCCGCCCCCACCACGCCCGCCGAGAGCAGCCAGCCGTCCGCCACGCCCGCGCCGCCCGCCTCCGGCACCAAGCGGAAGGCCCGCGGCGGCTCCGGTTTCCACACCGCCGGTGCCGTGGGCACGGGCCTGTGGAAGGACCGCATCCGGCCCGGCGAGTCCCGCTTCTACCGGGTGCCGGTCGACTGGGGCCAGCGCCTCAACCTCAGCGCGGAGCTGCCCAACGCGGCCACCGGCACCGCCGAGGGCGTCTTCAAGGCGCTCGGGGTGACCGCGTACAACCCGGCGCGCGGCGTGATCGACGAGGACACGTTCGTGCGCTACGACGGGCGGCCCGCCGCCTCCAAGCTGTTCACCGCGCCCGTGTCGTACGGCAACCGCTTCGCCGTCACCGACGACGTCCGGGCCATGCGGGTCGCCGGGTGGTACTACCTGGAGGTCACGCTCCACCCGGACGCCGCGCGGTTCTTCCCGGACGGCGCGGACGTCACACTGCGGGTGGACGTCCGTGGCGCGGCGCGGTCCGGGCCGGGGTACGCCGGGCCCGCCGGGGACTTCTCGGTGACGCCCGGGGACCGCGAGACGGCGGAGAAGGGGCTGGCCGGGGAGCAGGCGGGCGGCGGCAACCTGCGGACGCTGGGCTACGCGGGGATCGCCACGGGCGCGGTGCTGCTGGCCGTCCTCGCGGCCTGGACACTGCTGGCCCGCCGGACGGCCGTCGCCGCGGTCACCGCCCCCGCCCTGTCGCCGCAGGCGCACGCCGCGGAGCCCACCCGGTCCGGGCCGCGGGCCCCGGGCACGCCGCCCGGGTGGCCGGACCGCCGGTAGCGGTCAGGAGACGGTGAGCGCCCAGATGCCGAAGGCGATGCAGAGCAGCGCGACGACGAGGACGGGGACCGCCACCTTGGCCGGTGGCCCGGGCCGCCGCACCGCCACGGGCGCGGCCGGTTCCGGGACGCCGGGAGGTACCGGCGGCGCGGCGGCGGGCGGCTGCGGCGACGTGTAGGGCCGGGTCGCCGGCGGCTGCTGCCAGGAGCCCGAGGTCGGCCGGTACGTCCCCGAGGGCGGCGTACCCGGCGGCGTCGCGGGGGCCGGGATGTGCGGGGCGGCCACCGGGACCGGCGGGGTGGCGGGCGGCTGCGGGAGCGACTGCCCGGGAGGAGCGAGGACGAAGCTTCCGGTGTCGGACGGGGAGAGCGGCGCGCCGGTGGCGCCCGGCGCCCCAGAACCGGCCGTGCCGCCGTCGCGCGGCGCGGCGAGCGGACCGTCCGGCCCGAACCCCTCGGGCAGGGGGCCTATGTGGTCGAAGACCTCGACGGCCTCGTCGTCGAGCCCCGCCTCGGGCAGCAGCTCGACGGCGGCCAGCACCGCCTTCCGCGCCCCGGTGGCCGTACGGAACCGGGACTCCGGATCGGGGTGGAGCAGCGTCGCCAGCACCTGCCACAGCGGCTCAGGGACACCCTCGGGCGCGTGCGGTACGCCGTGCTCGGTGAAGTGCCGCACCAGGGCGTCGGCGTCCGGTTTGGTGCCGGTGATCAGATACAGCGCGACCAGGCCGACCGCGAACAGGTCGGCGGGGAAGTCCGGTTCCGCGCCCAGCATCTGCTCGGGCGCGAAGTAACCGGGTGTGCCCACCACGTAGTTGGTCTCGGTGAGCCGCGGCTCGCCCTTGCGCATCGCGATGCCGAAGTCGGAGAGGCGCAGATGGGGCCGGCCGGTGCCGGTCGCCTCCAGCAGGATGTTCGCCGGTTTGATGTCGCGGTGCACGACACCCTCGTCGTGCACCGCGGTCAGCCCGGCCAGCAGCTGGTCCAGCAGGGTGCAGACGTACCGCGGGGGCAGCGGGCCGTAGTCGCCGATGAGGTGGGCGAGCGAGCCGCCGTGCACCAGATCCATGGTGAACAGGACCTTGGCGTCGTCGGCGGCCCAGCTCGCCGGGGCGAGCACATGCGGATGGTCGATCCGCAGCGCCTGCTCCCGGACGAACCGCAGCAGGGTGTGCGCATCGCTCTGCTGAAGCACCTTGGCGGCGACATAGCGGCGTCGCCGGTGGTCCCAGGCGCGCCAGACGGCGCCCACGCCTCCGCGCCCGACCGGGTCGACCAACTCGTACCGCCCGGCGAAGATCTCACCCATGGTGCCCCGTCGCTTTCTGACCTGTGCGTACCCCGCGGTGACCGGCCCGCTGTACGGCTAGCTCTGGTGCGCCTCGTAGTGCGCGACCGCGTCCCCGGTGCGGCCGGCACCGTAGACCCGGAGGAACTCTGCCAGCTCCGGGTGGGTGGGGGCGAGGGCGTTCGCCGCCTCGATGATCTCTCCCGCGTCCGAAACCGAGCGCAGCAGCGACTGGATCTCGCGCACCACGCGCCGCACGGTGGTCGAGCCGGTCGACGAGACGGTCTGCGCGGTGTTGCTCAGCACCGAACCCCCCGCGGTCTTCTTGATCTCGTCCATCCGATCGGTGGCCTCGGCGGCGCTGACGCTGCCGTCGGCGACCTGACCTGCCAACTCCTGGAGCGCCTGGACCCGTTGGACCACGGCGGGGTTGCCTATCTTCGCCCGCTGACCGCTCATCAGCTGCGACAGCATCGGCGCGGAGAGACCGAGCACACCCGCGAGCCGGGCCTGATTGAGCCCGAGATCGTCGATGAGGCGGCGGAAGAGAGCGCCGAGTGGTTCCCCGTACCAATTGCGCTGCAGCTCCCGGGCCCGCGCGGTGGCTTCCTGCTGTGCTGCGTCCATGCCGTCTCCCCATCTCCCCGGTCACGCTTCGCTGCCGCGAATCTCGCGAAGCATCCTACGGAGAGCGACGGTGCCGGGCGATACCCGGTCGGGAATGCACCCCCGCACCAGGTACTCTGGTCGGCGACGGGGCCTTAGCTCAGTTGGTAGAGCGCTGTCTTTGCATGGCAGATGTCAGGGGTTCGACTCCCCTAGGCTCCACCCTTCAAATGCCCTCTGACCTGCGGAAACGCGGGTTCAGGGGGCATTTTTGGTGCGCATACGGTGCGCACATGTGCGCACGTCGGGGCGGGGGATGGGGCGTGCAGCCCTTGTTTCCCAAGGGGTGTGCGCACTCGCCTGTCTCCTGTTGCTCCCCTGGTGATCCCCCAGGTGTGGTGCCTCAGGGCAGAACTCGCGCCACGGATTGATTCCTCGCCGCTGTTGGCATGCATAAGTTCTTTTGGTGAGCCGGGTCGGACAGGGGCTCCACTGCCCGGCCGGCCAGGCACCCAGCCCTGGCGAGTCAAGTGGGACAGATGGAGGGCGGACTCGTCCTTGTCCGCCGCGTCGAAGAAGGCGATCGCCTTCACATCGTCTTCCGGGATCGCAGTGCGGGAGTTCGGCCCGGCTCGACGCCATCACCGCCCCGCGGTGCGGCTGGTGAGAGCGCCGCACGGCCAGCGTGTACGCGACATCGCCGAGTCCGGCCCCCTTGCCCTGCCCCTCAAGCCAGTCGCCAGCCGTCCTGCCGACGTCCGTACCGCTCCCGAGGATGCGGCGCTGAGCAGGAACGTGTGGTGCCGCGCGTCCGGCTGGTCCGTGACAGCCTGCGGGGACGGGACGGGCCTGGGGCTTCTTCGACGATGACGTGGGCGTTCGTTCCTCCCACCCCGTAGGAGGAGACCGCCGCGATGCGGGGACCGTCCACCGGCCAGGGCTGGAGCTCCGTGGGCACGAAAAGCCGGCACGCACGCGCGTCGATCTGCGGGTTCCACTCGGAGAAGTGCAGCGTGGCCGGTACTTTCCCGTGCCGTACGCTCGTGATTGTCTTCAGCAGGCCCACCACGCCCGAAGCCGACTCGGTGTGACCGATGTTGGTCTTGACCGAGCCGACCGCACAAGGCTGGTCACCCGCGCCGTACACCTGCTTCATCGCCGTGAGCTCCAGCGGATCGCCCACCGCCGTGCCCGTGCCGTGTGCCTCGATCATCCCCACCTGTTCACCGCGCCCCCTGACCGTTCCAGGGCCTGGGCGAACACCGCGGCCTGTGCCTGCGAGGACGGCGCCATGGGCATCCCGGCGTTCTCGCACGCCTCCCAGGCGACCATCAGCAGCAGCCGGTGCTGTGGATCAAGCCAGTTGGCCTCCGTCCCGGAGAGCCCGAAAGCCTGCGCGTCGAAGGCACCCAGGTCGCCTTCGAGGAAGCCCCCCAGGCGCATCCGGCGCGCCATGCGGTCAGGCAGTCCCGCAGCGATCGCCTCCGCATCCCAGCGGTCAGTTGGCACAGGCTTGGCGGTCTCCTGCTCCTCGACCAAGCAGGTCCCACAGCGAGTCCAGGGAGTCCACCCCGCCCGGAAGCCGGCAGCTCCCCCCGATCACCGCGACCGGTTCGGCCGCCGAACTCCCCGCAGAGCCTGTCTTCGCGCTCATGGACAAACACTTCTTCGTACTCCGCACTGATGTTCAGCTCCGGTCAGTCAAGCCGGGTGGGCACGAGGCGAGAAGCGGCTGGAGGCGGGCAAGGTGTTGAACGTGTTGAAAGCGCGCCGTGAGCCGGCCGTGTAGGGCGCGGGACGGCGAGCCGGGGGTGCCCCCGGTGCCGCGGCGATCGCCCTACGATCGTGGCCGGTACGGCAGGAGCGGGCGCGGAGTTCCCGGGCGGGTCGCGATTTTTCTTCCCGTCGTTTCAACACACGCGGTGGGGCACGCGTATCCCGTAGCGAACGTCGTCTCGGGAGATGGGGAAGCACCATGAACGCCTGGCGCCGAACGGATGCGAGCAGCCGTGGCTGTAAGCGGTAACCCGCTGCGGTGGCTTCGCGGACGGGCGGCGACGACCGCTCCGGAGCCCGTCAGATTCCGGACGGAGCGAGAGGTGGGGGCCGCCTACGATCTCTACGGCGGCGAACTCTTCGGGTTCGCCTTCAAGGCGCTGGACGACCGGCAACTCGCCGAGGACGTGGTGCAGGAGACCTTCCTCCGCGCCTGGAGGTCGCCACGCGGCTTTGACCCGGGGCAGGGCAGCTTGCGGACCTGGTTGTTCGCCATCGCCCGGAACGTCGTGGTGGACGCCATGCGGCGGCGCAAGGTCTGTGAGGGCCCCGGCCTTGCGCCGTGGGACGTGGCGCCCGAACCGTCGCCGGCGTTCAACGACATCGATCAGCTTCTTGACCGGATACAGCTCGGGGAGGCCCTGGAACGGTTGAGTCCGCAGCACAGAGAGGCGGTGGTGGGGGTGTACCTCGGCGGCCGTACCTGCGCCGAACTGGGGGAGGAGCTGGGAATTCCGGCTTCCACCATGCGCAGCCGCCTGTACTACGGAGTGCGGTCTCTGCGGCTCGTCCTGGAGGAGAACGGGTGGCTGGCACCATGAACAAGGAATGTCTTCCCCACCGCGCGCTCCTCACCGAGCTTCTGCTGCTCGGGAGGCCGCTGCCGAAGGAGCTCTCCCGGCATCTGGTCCAGTGCCCGGACTGCACACGTGAGGCATCCGAGACCCAGGACGTGGTCCGCACACTGCGGCGGGCGAACCCGCGCGAGGGCTGGGAGCCCGCACCGGGCTCCGGACCGCAGGCGCGCCCTTCGTGGGGGCTCGGGCACCGCATCCGCCGGGAGGCGGCCGGCGCCAGGACCGCCCGGTTCCGTCCCGGGCGGGTGACCGCGATGAGCGTCATCGTCGCCTTCGCCCTGGCCGTCGCGGTGATCATCCCGCTCGGCGCGGCGGACCAGGCGGGCCGCACGGCCGACGCGGCACCAGTGGTGATGGTGCGTCAGGGAAAGATGGTGGACCGCCCGTGGGGCACCGAGGTCCCGGTGGCCCTGTCGGGCCTGGAGGCGGGAGAGACCTACCGGGTGATGACCGTCAACGCCCGCGGTGTGCGCATCCCCGGCGGCACGGTACGGGCCGAGAGCGGCGGGCGGGTGTCCTTCCGCATGGTGACCGCCATGCGGAAGGACACCATCACCGAACTGCTCGCAGAGGATGAGGACGGGCACGTAGTGAGCCGCCTGCCCGTGGGCTCCTCCCCGGCCTGACAACCGCAGGGGCAACGGCCGACGGGGCGACGCCCCCGCCGGCCGTCGCCCGCGCCTCCCGCATGGCGGGTCGGCGAAGCCCCGTGAACGCGCGCTGTTCTCCGGTCCGTTCCCTCAATGTGCGGACGGAGGGACCTTCCGGGAGCGGACAGGTTCCGTGGGTCCGGCGCCGCATCTCCTGATGATCGGGCGACCTTTCGTTCAACGCGATGCGGTGCCGGTGCGTATCCCTCATGAAAGCAGTCGCCGGGCCATCAGAGAGCGCGAGCGGCACGCAGCAGAGCCGCTCCCTGGATGTGGCTGCGGTCATGTCCCGCTCACACGGGCGCGGACCAGAAAAGGGTTCACGCACCTCGGCGAACCCCCCGGTGGGAACCAATACGGCGAAGGCCGCCGGTGACCATGTCCGTACAGGTTCGGGGACTCGCGTCGTGCAGGGCCGTACGGGCATCCACAGCGGGTGGGTGCCCTGAAGCAAGGAGACATTCCAGGTGAAACACGCCAAAATTACTCGCCGGATGCTTACCGGCGCCACCGCCGCTGCCGTCCTGACCATCCCGGCCGCGATGGCTTCGGCGGACGAGAGCCCGGCCGCGGCCCCCGCGCGGCACGCCGCGGTACCGGCGTTCGGCGCCTACAGCGGAACCCTCGACGGAGCCCCCAAGCCGTTCGACCCTCACATCAGCAACAACACCATGGCGGTCAGCCCCGACGAGCGCGTCGCGGTGGTCACGAACTCCAAATCGGACCACCTCGTCGTCATCGATGTGCGCCGGGGCCGGAAGATCACGGAGATCAACGGATACGTCAGCCCGCGCAACATCCTCTTCGCCCCGGACGGCAAGACCTTCACCGTGTCCGACAGCACCCTCGGCGTCGTGGACCGGATCTCCCTGAGCAGCTTCCAGGTGGTGAACCGCCTCCCGCTCGGCGCCGGAGTGTTCGGCACCGCACAGTCCACGGACGGCAGGTGGCTGTACGCCAACAACGAAGCGGCGGGCACGGTCACGGTGGTCGACCAGGCCGACAGCAGGGCGGATGCCGTCCTCACCGGCTTCGCCGAACCGCGTCAAGGGGTCAAGCTCGCCCCCGCGGGGGACAAGCTGTACGTCACCAACTACAAGGGCGACCGGATCACGGTCGTCGACGTCAAGACCAAGAAGACCCTGCAGCAGATAGAGGGGTTCAAGGCAGTCCGGGGACTGTCCATCAGCCGCGACGGAACCCGGCTCTACGCGGCCAACAGCGAGACCGACACGGTGTCCATCGTCGACACCGCGTCCGGCGCGACCCTGAAGCGGGTCGCGGTGGGGCAGAAGCCCTACGGTGCCGCGCTCTCTCCCGACGGGAAGGTCCTCTTCTCCGGGAATCTGGAGGGTAATTCGCTGACCGCCGTCAACCCGGCCGACGGCGAGGTGCGCGGCACGGTGAAGGGCCTGAAGGAACCCCGTCAGGCCATCAGCTTCAGCGCCGACTCGAAGACCGCGTGGGTCCTCAACGAGGACCTGACCGTCGCCGAAGTCGACGTGGCCGCCCTCAAGGTGACCCGGACGCTCGGAACGGGCTGAGCCTCAGTGGCAGGTGGCTGTGAGGCTGCCTGCCACGGGGCGACAGTCAGGGCGGTCCTCTGCGGTCCGGGGCAGGATCTGGGCCGGCCGCGGAGGCCGCGTGCACGCTTACGGCCGGGTCTGTCCGGGCTTGACGTGGACGGGCTCCGGGCGCTGGTGGAGCGGCTGCGGGCGCTGGTGGAGCGGCTGCGGGAGAGCGCCGGGGCCGTGGCGGCCGAGCGGTGGGAGCCGGAGAGCGGGCGGGTGCCGTTCGTGCTGGTCGTGCCGCGTGCGCTGGTGGGCTCCTGACCCGGCACCCGCGGGTGCTGGTCAAGAACAAGTGCTTCTCCGTCGGCGGCTCGCGCTCCGGTGACCGCCGGGTGCCGGTGCTCTGGATCAGTCAGCGGGCGCCGAAGCTCGGCTGGTGCTGGGAGGGCAACCCGCACACCTGGCTCGGCATGGCCTTCGCGGGCGCCCTCCGCACGGCCGGGTAGCCGCGGCGGCGGGCCGGTGGGCGCGCCCGGTCCGGGGCCCATCGGCCGCCGCTCAGCCCTTCTGCTCCTCCGGCCTGCTCAGCGCCCGTACGAGGTGGGGCAGGGCGCGGTGGACGAGCGCCGGGGTGTCGCGGTCGCCGGTGTGGGTGACCTCCATGGCGGTTAGGCCCTCGAAGAAGGCGACGAGTGAAACCGGCGGTCGCCCCGAGGCGGCACGGCGGCCGTTTCACGTGAAACCGGCGATCGTCCCGGGGCGTGAACGCGCGATGTTTCCCGTGAAACCACGGTGGTGCCCCGGCCGCGTGCGTGCCGCCTACCGCCTGTCTGTACGCGACGGTGCCCGCCACCCACCAGGGGCGACGGGCACCGTTCGGCGTCCGGAGGGTGCGTGGCGGCCGTTCCGAGGCGTCGGGTCGGGCACGGGCGCCGCGTCGGGCGGCGGGGCCTCGGGAGGCTCCGTGTCAGGCGGAGGCCCCGCCCGGCCCGTCGCCGCGCTCCTTGTCCTCGTCCGGGCGGTCGGTCCGGGCCGTGGACCCACTGCCGTCGACGGCGCTCAGCCGACCGCGTTCGTTCACCTCGGTCGGCGCGGGCGGCTCCACCAACCAGTCCGGGTTGGCCTGCTTGTCCCACCACTTCCAGGCGGCAACGGCGCCCCCGGCCAGCAGGCCCACCACCAACAGCCGCTTGGCGGCCTTCCCGGCACGGGCCCGGCAGCGGTTCTTCCGCGCCAGCTTCTCGATCTCGGCGGCCGTCACCTGGCCGCGCAGCGCCGCGAGGGCCGCGGTGCCACGGGCGAACGCCTCCTCGCGGACCGGCTCGGCGGCCGCGCGGGCCTGGTGCACGGCGCTCTCGACCCGGGGCGCGGCGTAGTCGGCGGCCTGGCGTGCCGCACAGCGGGTGCGGTGGGCGGCGCGGCACGCCGCCGCGTCCATCTTCGGCGGCAGGGCGCCACGGGCGTGCTCGATACGCGGCACCAGATGGGTGTCGTAGTGGGCGCGCGCCTGCTGAGCGGCCTCCGACACCATGGGGGCCACCCGGGTGCGGGCCTGCTGCGCGGCCTCCGTCACCATCGGCGCCACGCGCGTCCTCGCCTCCTGGGCGAACTGCACCGCGGTGTCCCTGGCCGTACCGGCGTACGGAGCCACCACCTCAGCGGCGTGCCGCACGCTGTCCCTGGCCGAACCGGTCGCGGCGCGCACGCTGTCCTTGCGGGTCACTGGATCCTCCTCCTCGGTGGCGTGTCCGGGTCCATGGGGGCTGGTCCCCCAGGTCTGCTGTCTCGCCTGTCCACCCGATTGACGATCATGCCTGCTCGTCCGCCGTACGGCATGTACGCGCGGGCATCCGGGTCACGGCGGGGCCCCCGGCGGCGACGGGGTACGGGGTGCCCGCCGTCGGCGCCGGACGCGCCGGGGCCGGACGCGCCGGGGCGGGGCGCGGCATGGGCCGCGTGCCCGGTCGGTCCGTGCGAGGATCGGAACCCGTCAGCGAAGACTCATGGAAGGCAGATCCGTGGCTGAGCAGCTCTACGCCACCCTGAAGACCAACCAGGGCGACATCACCCTTCGGCTGCTGCCGAACCATGCCCCCAAGACGGTGAAGAACTTCGTCGAACTCGCCAAGGGCGAGCGGGAGTGGACCGACCCGGCGACCGGCCGCAGGTCCGCGGACAAGCTCTACGACGGCACCGTCTTCCACCGCGTGATCAGCGGCTTCATGATCCAGGGCGGCGACCCGCTCGGCAACGGCACCGGCGGCCCGGGGTACGAGTTCGCCGACGAGTTCCACCCCGAGCTGGCCTTCACCAAGCCGTACCTGCTCGCCATGGCCAACGCCGGTCCGGGCACCAACGGCTCGCAGTTCTTCATCACCGTCGCGCCGACCGCGTGGCTGACCGGCAAGCACACCATCTTCGGTGAGGTCGCCGACGAGGCCGGCAAGAAGGTCGTGGACGCCATCGCCGCCGCCCAGACCAACCCGCGCACCGACCGCCCGGTGCAGGACGTCGTCATCGAGTCGGTCGTCGTCGAGAACCGCGAGAGCTGACCCGAGAGCCGACCGGCGGGCCGCCGCGCCCGCCGTCTCCGGGAACCTTGCGCCCCGTCCGGTCGTAGACCAGGCGGGGCGCCCCGCGTGCTGGCCCGGCGGTGGGCGGGTGTGTTGTGATGACGCGTCCAGCCGCAGAGAGGACGACCGAGCGATGGACCAGGTGCCAGGCACCCCGCAGGAGCCGCAGGGCGCGGACGGCGCGAGTGGCCTGCCGGGCTGCTACGGCCATCCCGACCGCCCGACGGGCGTCACCTGCACCCGCTGCGAGCGGCCGATCTGCCCCGAGTGCATGGTCAGCGCCTCGGTCGGCTTCCAGTGCCCGGAGTGCGTACGCACCGGCAGCGGTACGGGCCACTCGGCGCACGCCACCACCCCGCGCACCCTCGCGGGCGGCTCCATCGCCGCCGACCCCAAGCTGATCACCAAGATCCTGCTGGGCCTCAACGTCGCCGTCTTCATCGCCGTCTACGCCTCCAGCGGCCTCATCGGACGCCTCGACATGATCGGCCTGGCCTTCGATCCGCAGCACTACCAGCTCGTCGGGGTCGCCGAGGGCCAGTGGTACCGCCTGTTCACCGCGGTCTTCCTGCACCAGGAGATCCCGCACATCGCGTTCAACATGCTGTCGCTGTGGTGGCTGGGGCCGCCTCTGGAAGCCGCGCTCGGCCGGCTGCGCTACACCGTGCTCTACCTGCTCGCCGGGCTGGGCGGCAGCGCCCTGTCGTATCTGCTGGCCGCGCAGAACCAACCGTCGCTCGGCGCCTCCGGCGCGATCTTCGGCCTGCTGGGCGCCACCGCGGTCCTGCTGCGGCGGCTGAACCACGACATGAAGCCCGTCCTGATCCTGCTGGGCCTCAACCTCGTCTTCACCTTCCTGTGGCCGAATATCGCCTGGCAGGCGCATGTCGGCGGCCTGGTGATCGGCGCGGCCGTGGCGTACGGCATGGTGCACGCGCCGCGCGAGCGCCGCACGCTGGTGCACACCCTGACGTGCGTCGCCGCGCTGTTGATGATCGTCGGCGTGGTGTGGGTGCGGACCCTCCAGCTGACCGGCTGAGGCGCCGCGCGAGCCTGGGGGTAACGGCTGCGCCCGGGCCCGTTCCGCGATGTTGTCCACAGTGCGTGGCGGATCTTGTGCACGCTGTGGGGAACACCCTTCCCGGATCGCACGAAACCGCGTTTCCCCAGTATGCAAGGGGGAGGCGGGCCGCCTGGAGGGGCGTGACCGGTCACACCGGCGTCAACATCCCGAGAGGTTATCCACAGATCTTCTGAAGTTTTCCCCGACTGTGGATAACTGTGTGGATGGCCTTGGGCAGGGCTTGCGTCACTTCCACTGCGTGGAGACGCCGAAGCCCACCGCGATGAAGCCGAATCCGCACACGATGTTCCAGTCACCCATCGCCTTGATCGGCAGATCCGCCTCGGACACGTAGTACAGCACGATCCAGGCGAGCCCGATCACGAACATCGCCAGCATCACCGGGGCGACCCAACCACGGCCGGAATTCATCTTCAGGCTGGTGGTCTTCGCCGGCGGCGGCGTGAAGTCGTCCTTCTTGCGGATCCGTGACTTCGGCACGAGGAACTCTCCTGTCGATGCGCTGCTCTCCCGCTCGCGACCCCTCTTGAGCGGGAGGTGCCCCCGTCCGCGCGGTGTACGGGCGGGAGCCGGACGGATGCGCCGGGGAGCGGTCAGGCGCCCCGGGGCGTCCGTTAGCGTAGTGCTTCCGCGGCGTCGTAAGGAGCAAGGGTACGTTGAGCGCTTCAGCTGACTCCTCCGGCCGCCCGGCCCGCCCGCGGCTGCGGCCCGTGCGCCTGCTCACTCTCGCCGTCTTCGCGCTCGCGGGCCTGATGTTCTGGCTCAGCTTCGACACCGCACGCGGCACCGATCTGCGCTCCGACGACTCCATGCTCCGCCTCTCCGACCTCATTCAGCAACGGAGCCAGAAGAACGGTGCCCACGACGAACGCAACGCGGCGCTCCGCGGGGACGTCGAGGCCCTGGCCCGGCGAGACAACGGCACTTCCCACGCCGAGGAGGCGAAGCTCAGGGCGCTGGAGGAGCAGGCGGGCACGGAGAAGCTGAAGGGCGAGGGCCTGTCCGTCACCCTCACCGACGCCCCGCCGAACGCCACCGCCAAGATCCCCGGCGTCCCGGAACCGCAGCCCAACGACCTCGTCATCCACCAGCAGGACCTGCAAGCCGTGGTGAACGCGCTGTGGCAGGGCGGCGCCACAGGCATCGAGGTCATGGACCAGCGACTGATCTCCACCAGCGCGGTGCGCTGCGTCGGCAACACCCTGATCCTCCAGGGCCGCGTCTACTCCCCGCCCTACAAGATCACCGCTGTCGGTGACCGGGACGCCCTCAACCGCGCGCTGACCGCGGCACCCGCGATCCAGAACTACCTCCAGTACGTCAACGCCTACGGGCTCGGCTGGAAAGTCGACCAGCGCGAGGCGGTGACTCTGCCCGGCTACTCCGGCACAGTGGAGCTCCACTACGCACAGCCGGTGCAGCCGTAGCCCGCGCGCCGGTGACGGCGACGGGAAGGGGCGGGGCCGGCGATGACGGTGCGGTGGATCGTCCGGACACTCAGCGAGCTCTGTGTCACGACCGGCACGCTCATCGTGCTGTTCGTCTGCTACCTCCTCTTCTGGACCGGCGTACGTGCCGACAGCGCCATGGACCAGGAGATCGGCCGTCTCCAGGAGCGCTGGTCGGCCGGAGCGCCCGCGACCGGTGCGGCGCGGCCCGGCCCGGCCACCGCACCCGCGCCGCCCGGCCGCCCCCGCCCGTACGGGAACGGCGCGGCGTTCGCCGTCATGTACCTCCCCCGCTTCGGTGCGGAGTGGTCCAAGCCCGTCCTCGAAGGCACCGGCACCGGCGTGCTGCGGCGCGGTCTCGGGCACTACGCGGTCACCGCGCGCCTCGGCGAGGTCGGCAACTTCTCCGTCGCGGGACACCGGCGCACGTACGGCGATCCGTTCAAGGACTTCCCGCGGCTGCGGCCCGGCGATGCGGTGGTGGTCTCCGACGGCACCACGTGGTTCACCTACCGCATCGACCGGCGGCCCTACCGGACGCTGCCCGACGACATCGGCGTGATCGACCCCGTACCCCGCGCCTCCGGCTACCGCGGACCCGGCCGCTATCTGACCCTGACCACCTGCGACCCGGAGTGGGGACACAGTCACCGGCTCATCACCTGGGCGCATCTCGACGCGACGCGGCCGGTGGCGGAGGGAAGGCCCCCGGCTTTGTCCGGCTGACCCACCCGGGCCCCTCCCCGCCCCGTACTCTGGTGGGGCAATCGACACCGTCATCGGCGAGTAGGGACAGCATGTACGGCTGGATCTGGCGGAATTTGCCGGGCAATACATGGGTGAAGGCGCTGATTTCACTGGTGCTGGTGCTGGCGGTTGTCTTCGTGCTTTTCCAGTACGTCTTTCCGTGGGCGGAGCCGCTGCTCCCCTTCAATGACGTCACGGTCGATCAAGGGATGGCAGCCGTCCGATGAGTGCACGCATTCTCGTCGTCGACAACTACGACAGCTTCGTCTTCAACCTCGTGCAGTACCTCTACCAACTCGGCGCCGAATGCGAGGTGCTGCGCAACGACGAGGTCACTCCCGGCCATGCGCAGGACGGCTTCGACGGAGTGCTGCTGTCGCCCGGCCCGGGTGCACCGGAAGAGGCCGGGGTCTGCATCGACATGGTCCGGCACTGCGCGGACACCGGCGTCCCGGTCTTCGGCGTCTGCCTGGGCATGCAGTCCATGGCGGTCGCCTACGGCGGGGTGGTCGGCCGGGCCCCCGAGCTGCTGCACGGCAAGACCTCGCTGGTCTCACACGCGGGCGAGGGCGTCTTCAGCGGCCTGCCGTCGCCGTTCACGGCCACCCGCTACCACTCGCTCGCGGTCCAGGAGGGCACGGTGCCGGACGAGTTGACCGTCACCGCCTGGACCGACAACGGCATCGCGATGGGGCTGCGTCACCGTGAACTGCCCGTCGAGGGCGTCCAGTTCCACCCCGAGTCGGTGCTCACCGAGTGGGGCCACCGGATGCTTGCCAACTGGCTCGTCGCCTGCGGTGACGCGGGAGCGGTGGAGCGCTCGACGGGGCTCGCCCCGGTGGTCGGCAAGGCCGGCGCGTGACCGACACACGCCCCGAGCGTGACGGCACCCCCCAGGATCCGTACGGCTCACGGGGCGTGGACGGTGATCCGTACGGCGGGGACGCGGCCTTCGAGGCGGCGGTGGGACGGCTCAACGACCCGCTGACGGACCCGCTGCCGAGCCCGGGCGGCCCGCCCGGCGGGACGGATGCCCTGGCCGGCGACGGCTCGGGGACCACGGGCCCGGCGGGCACGGCGAACCCGGCGGCTGGGCACGCGGCGGCCCCGGGCCGGACGGCCTCGCATCCCTCGCCCGGGGCCACACCGTCCGCCACCGGCACCCCCGTGCCCGACCGCCCCGGTGCCCGCGCCCGGATCGCCGGGACGCCGGCGCCCGGCAACGGCTCGCCGTGGTTCCGCCCGCGCCCGGCGGCGGAGGAGACACCGGCGGACGGCACGCCACCGGGCTCCGCCACCGGCTTCGGGCCCGAGGCGGCCGCGGGCCGTGGCCCGGACGGTGCCGCGGGCGCGGCCCAGGTCCCGGCGTTCGGCCCCGCGGGCGCCCGCCCGGAGGCCCCGGGCCCGTCCGCTCCCCCCGTACCGCAGCCCACCACCGGTCCGGTGGCCGACGACGAGACCATGGCGCTACGCCAGGCGGAGCGGACGGGGAGTCCGGACGGCGGCGACCCCTCCGACGACGCCGTTTCACGTGAAACAGCGTCGGGCGTGGCCCCGGTTTCCCGTGAAACCGAGGGCGTTTCACGTGAAACGGCGGGCGCCCCGGGCCCCGGCGGACGCGCCGCACGCCGTAAGGCGGCCCAGCAGGCGGCGAAGCGCGGCGGGCGTCGCGGCAAGCACGGCGGCACCGCGGTCGCGAGCGCCCCGCCGTCACCGCCGCCCGCGCCCACCTCGCGCCTGGAGGCCCGCCGCGCCGCCCGCGCCGCGAAGGAGAGCCTGAGCCTCATCGCCAGCCGCGCCATCGGCGAGGTGTTCATCACGCTCGGCGTGGTGATGCTGCTGTTCGTCACCTACCAGATGTGGTGGACCAACGTCCTGGCCCAGCAGGAGGCGGGCGGCGCCGCCAACACGCTCCAGCACCAGTGGGAGGAGGGCGGCGGGGAGAAGAAGTCGCCGGCTTCGGGCGAGCGCTTCGCCATCATGTACATCCCGAAGCTGGACGTGAAGGCGCCGATCGCCGAGGGCATCGACAAGCACTCCGTGCTGGACCGGGGCATGGTCGGGCACTACGGCAAGGCCAGCGGGATCAAGACGGCGATGCCCTGGGACAAGAAGGGCAACTTCGCGGTGGCTGCCCACCGCAACACCCACGGCGAGCCGTTCCGCTACATCAACAAGCTCAGCCCGGGCGACAAGATCGTCGTGGAGACGCAGAGTACGTACTACACGTACCAAATGGAGAGCATCCTCCCGCAGACCAGCCCGCAGAACGTCAGCGTCATCCAGCCGGTGCCGCAGGGGTCCGGTTTCAAGGCGCCGGGCCGCTACCTCACGCTGACGACCTGCACCCCGGAATTCACCAGTACCTACCGGATGATCGTCTGGGGCAAGATGGTCGCGGCGCAGCCGCGGAGCAAGGGCGAACCGGATGCGCTCACCGGCTGACCGAAGGTAAGAGGGGTACTACGCGGTGACTGCCACGGGCCATGACGAGGACATCGAACGGTCCGCGCCGCCGAACCGACCGCGCCGGATGCGTCGCTCCGTCGCCGCCGTGTTCAGCGTGCTCGGCGAGCTGCTGATCACCGCCGGGCTGATCCTCGGCCTGTTCGTCGCGTACTCGCTGTGGTGGACGAACGTCCTCGCCGACCGCGCCGCCGACAAGCAGGGCGACGAGGTGCGCCGTCACTGGTCCGCCCCGAGTCCCAAGGGGCCGGGGAAGCTGGACACCAAGGACGGCATCGGCTTTCTGCACGTCCCGGCGATGAAGAACGGCGAGGTGCTGGTCAAGAAGGGCACCGGCTCCGAGATCCTCAACGAAGGTGTGGCGGGCTACTACACCAAGCCCCTCGCGTCCGCGCTGCCGCAGGACAAGAAGGGCAACTTCACGCTCGCCGCCCACCGCGACGGTCACGGCGCGAAGTTCCACAACATCGACAAGCTCCGCGAGGGCGACCCGATCGTCTTCGAGACCAAGGACACCTGGTACGTCTACAAGGTCTACGCGGTGCTCGACCAGACCTCGAAGTACAACGTGGACGTCCTCGACCGTGTCCCCAAGGAGTCCGGGAAGCACCAGGCGGGCCGCTACATCACGCTGACGACCTGCACCCCGGTCTACACCTCGAACTTCCGCTACATCGTCTGGGGCGAATTGGACCGCACCGAGAAGGTCGACGCGGACCGCACCCCGCCGAAGGAACTGCGCTGACCGAACGGGAACCGCGCGCCGGCCGAAGGACCGCACCGGGCGTCCGCCCGAGCCCCGACCGGCCCGCGAGCCGCGACCGACCTGCGCCGCCACCCGCCGCATACGACATGAGCCCCGGCCCCCCATTTCAGGGGTCGGGGCTCATGTGCGGAGCGGGGTTGGTTAAGTAAATTCAGTTGATGGTCAGTGCCAGCCGGGCCAACCGCCGTCGTTGCCGTTGTCACCGCCGCCGCCGGCGGTGGTCAGCGTCACGGTCGTGGAGGCGGGGTCGGACGGGGTATCGCCCGCGGGGTCCTGCGACATGACCCGGGCGTTGTCGTCCTGGTTGCTGCCGTCCGCGAACTGGATGTTGGTGAACCCGGCGTCCTGGAGCGCCTTCTTCGCGTCCTTCACCTTCTGGCCGACGACATTGGGCACCGGCTTCTGCGCCGCCGCCTTGCCGACGGTCAGCGTGATCGTGGTGTTGACGTCGACCTCCGTCTGGCCCGCCGGATTCATGGCGGTGACCTTGCCGACCTGCGCCGGGTCGGTCACCTCCTGCTCCTGCTTGGTGACCTGGAGCTGGAGGTCCTTCAGCTGCTTCTCCGCCGCGGCGAAGTCGTTACCGACGACGTCGGGGACCTTCACCTTCGGGTTGGCCTTGGCGATCGTCAGCGTGATCGTGGTGTTCTTCGGCTTGCTGGCGCCCGGCTTCGGGTCCTGGTCGAGGACGGTGCCCGGGGACTGTTCGGATACCTTCTGCGCGACCTCGATGTTCTCGAAGCCCTTGGCCTTCAGCTCGGACCGCGCCTCGTTCTCGTTGAAGCCGCGGACGTTGGGGACCTGCACCTGCTTGGGGCCGGTGCACATCGTGACGGTGATCGTGCCGCCCTCGTCGGTGGTGCCGCGGTACGCCGGGTCCTGCTTGGTGATCTGGCCCTTGTCGACGTTCTCGCACGCCTCGCTGCCGCCCTTGACGATCTTCAGATCGCCGTTGTTCCGGGCGGAATCCTTCGCCTGAGCCAGGGTGCTGCCGACGACATTGGGCACCGACACCCCGCCCCCGGCCTTGTTGCCGCTGAACATCGCCTTGCCGATGAAGATCGCCCCGACCAGGACGAGGACACCGGCGACGGCCAGCAGGACCGTCGAGGTGTGGTTCTTCTTCGGGGGACCGGAGGCACCGGCGCGGCGCCCCGCGGGCCGTTCGTCGTAGCCGTAGCCGCCGTCGTCGGGGTTCATCGGCGGCAGCATCGCGGTCTGCGCGCCCGGGTCCTGCGGCCGCAGCATCGTCGTGGGCTGGTCCTGGTCGAAACCGCCCGCACCCATCGCGGAGGTGGCCGCGACCGGCTGGCCGTCCAGCGCCGCCTCGATGTCGGCCCGCATCTCATCGGCCGACTGGTAGCGGTAGTCCGGGTCCTTGGTCAGCGCCTTGAGGACGATGGCGTCCATCTCCGGCGTGATCTCGGGATCGAAGTTGCTGGGCTTCTGCGGCTCCTCCCGCACATGCTGGTACGCCACGGCGACCGGCGAGTCACCGATGAACGGCGGCCGGACGGTGAGGAGTTCGTAGAGCAGACAGCCGGTGGAGTAGAGGTCGGAGCGGGCGTCGACCTGCTCGCCCTTGGCCTGCTCCGGGGAGAGGTACTGCGCCGTGCCGATGACCGCGGCGGTCTGCGTCATGGTCATCCCGGCGTCGCCCATCGCCCGGGCGATACCGAAGTCCATGACCTTGACCTGGCCGGCGCGGTTCAGCATGACGTTGGCAGGCTTGATGTCGCGGTGCACGATGCCGGCCCGGTGCGAGTACTCCAGCGCCTGGAGCACCCCGGTGGTCATCTCCAGGGACCGCTCGGGCAGCAGCTTCCGACCGGAGTGCAGCAGCTCCCGCAGCGTGGAACCGTCGACGTACTCCATGACGATGTACGGGATCGAGACGCCGTCGACGTAGTCCTCGCCGGTGTCGTAGACCGCGACGATGGACGGATGGTTCAGGGAGGCGGCCGACTGGGCCTCACGGCGGAACCGGGCTTGGAAGGACGGGTCGCGGGCGAGGTCCACCCGCAGCGTCTTCACCGCTACGGTGCGGCCCAGGCGGCTGTCGTGGGCGAGGTACACCTCGGCCATGCCACCGCGGCCGAGCACCGAGCCCAGCTCGTACCGGCCGCCGAGGCGACGCGGCTCATCCATAAGCTTCTCCAGCCCTCTCCGTCAGTCCCGACCGCACCCGTGTGTGGTCCGGCGGTGTGCTGTCCGGGCACACCGTACCCGGCGCGCCGCACCGTGCCGGGCCGTAACCGCAACCTGATATCTGACCGGTACGGCCCCGCCCAGGAGTCACTTCTTGTCGCTGAGCACCGCTTCCATCACGCTCTTCGCGATCGGGGCGGCGAGCTTGCCACCCGCGATGTCGTTGCGGGTTGTGTCGGATCCCTCAATGACGACGGCCACGGCGACCGGGGTGCCCTTGTCGGTCTTCGCGTAGGAGATGAACCACGCGTACGGGTTGTCCTTGTTGTCCGCACCGTGCTGCGCGGTACCGGTCTTGCCACCGACCGTCACGCCCGGGATCTGGGCGGAGGTGCCCGTACCGTTCTTGACGACGGTCTCCATCATGTCCTGGAGCTTCTGGGCGTTCTCCGGCTTGAGCGGCTGGCTCATCTCCTTCGGCGTGTGCTGCTCCACGACGTTGAGATTCGGCGCGACCAGCTTGTCGACCATGTACGGCTGCATCAGCTTGCCGCCGTTGGCGATGGCCGCGGTGACCATGGCCATCTGGAGCGGGGTGGCGCGGTTCGACGCCTGGCCGATGCCCGCCTGGGCGTTCTGCGGGCGGTTGTCCTCGGGGTAGATGCTCTCGGAGAGGCGGACCGGGGTGTCGATCTTCGCGTTGTTGAACCCGAACTTCTCCGCCTCGGCCATCATCTTCTTGTTGCCGAGATCGGCGCTGATCTTGCCGAAGACGGTGTTGCACGACCAGCGCAGCGCCTCGCGCAGGCTGGCGTCCTTGCAGGGAATGTTGCCCTCGTTCGGCAGCGGGACGTGGTTGGTGTCCGGCAGGTACCAGGGCAGCGGCGAGCGCGTCGGGGCGTCGATGTCGGTGTAGAGACCGTTCTCCAGAGCCGCCGCCGCGGTGACGACCTTGAAGGTGGAGCCGGGCGGGTACGTCTGCCGCAGCGCGCGGTTCAGCGTCGGGTCGTCCGGGTCGTGGGTCTTCTGCAGCGCGTTGTACGCCTCGGAGTCCTTGTCACTCATACCGGCGAAGGTGGACGGGTCGTACGACGGCGCCGTGGCCAGTGCCAGGATCGCGCCGGTCTCCGGGTTGATCGCGGCGACCGCGCCCTTCTTGTCGCCCAGCCCCTCGAAGGCAGCCTTCTGGGCCTTGGCACTGAGGGTGGTGACGACGTCACCGCCCTCCTGCTTGCGGCCGGTCAGCATGTCGACGGTGCGGCTGAAGAAGAGCCGGTCGTCGGTGCCGGTGAGGATCTTGTCGTACAGCTTCTCCAGCTGGTTGGCGTCGAACGCCTGCGAGGCGTAGCCCGTGACCGGCGCCCACATCTTGCCGTTCTTGTACGTCCGCTTGTACTTGTAGTCGCCGACGCCGGTCGTCGTGGAGTCGGTGACGGCATTGCCGTCGACGATGATGTCGCCGCGCGGCGTGCTGTACCGCTCGATGGCGACGCGGCGGTTGTTGTCATCGTTCTTCAACTCGTCGGCCTGGACGAACTGCACCCAGTTGACGCGGACGAGCAGGGCGAGGACGAGCAGGCCGCAGAAGATCGCGACCCGGCGCAGGGGCTTGTTCACGGGCGGACCACCTGGGTCATCTCGGCATCGGTGGAGGGGGCGGGGGCCGGGGCGGGCCGCCGGGCGGTGTCGCTGATCCGCAGCAGGATGCCGACCAGCGCCCAGTTGGCGATCACGGACGAACCACCCTGGGCCAGGAACGGCATCGTCATACCGGTCAGCGGGATCAGGCCCGTCACGCCACCGGCGACGACGAAGACCTGGAGCGCGAAGGCGCCGGACAGGCCGACGGCCAGCAGCTTGCCGAACGGGTCGCGGGCGGCGAGCGCCGTGCGGATGCCCCGCTCGATGAGCAGGCCGTACAGCAGCAGGACGGCCATCAGACCGGCCAGCCCGGTCTCCTCGCCGACGGTGGCGAGGATGTAGTCGCTCTTGGGCGCGATGCCGCCGATCAGCCGGGAGTAGCCCTGGCCGAGACCGGAGCCGAGGATGCCGCCGGAGCCGAAGGAGTACATCGCCTGCGCGGTCTCGGTGACGCCGCCGTTGAGCAGTTCCAGCGGGTTGAGCCAGTTGTGGACACGGACCTGCACATGCGATTCGAAGGTGGCCACCGCGACGGCGCCGCCGGCGCTCAGCAGCAGACCGAAGACGATCCAGCTGGTCCGCTCGGTCGCGACGTACAGCATGATCACGAAGAGGCCGAAGAAGAGCAGCGAGGTGCCCAGGTCGGTCTCGAAGACCAGGATCATCAGGCTCAGCGCCCAGATGACGAGGATCGGTCCGAGGTCACGCCCACGCGGCAGGTACAGGCCCATGAAGCGGCGGCTGGCCAGCGCCAGCGCGTCCCGCTTCACCATCAGGTACCCGGCGAAGAACACCGCGATGATGATCTTCGCGAACTCACCGGGCTGCAGCGAACCGATGCCCGGCAGCGTGATCCAGATGCGCGCGCCGTAGCGGGCGGGGAAGAAGATCGGCGCGATCAGCAGGACCAGCGCGAGCACCATCGAGATGTAGGTGTAGCGCTGCAGGACGCGGTGGTCCTTGAGGAAGATCAGCACGCCGAGGAAGAGCGCGACCCCCAGCGTCGACCACATCAGCTGGCCGGGCGCCATCGGGCCGCCCAGCGCCGGAGTGGTGATCTTCGGCTCCTGGTCGAGCCGCCAGATGAAGACCAGCCCGAGTCCGTTGAGCAGGGTGGCGATCGGCAGCATCAGCGGGTCCGCGTACGGCGCCCACTTGCGGACGACGAGGTGCGCCACGCCCGCCAGCAGCGCCAGCCCGAGCGCGTAGCCGAAGACCCCGGCGGGGATGGCCTGCTCCTTGGCGAGCCCGACGTTGATGTACGCGAAGACCGGGATGATCACCGCGAAGACGAGCAGCGCCAGCTCGGTGTTGCGGCGGCTCGGGGCTCCGATGGTGCCGATGGTGGTGGTGTTGGTGGTACTGCTCATGACGTGTACGGCCCCCTACGCCCTCACTGCTGGGTGCTGCAATTCTTTTCCAGCTTCAACTGCTCCTCGGAGGGTGCCTGGCTGGTGATGTCGGCCGGGGGAGTCGACGGGGACACGAGCGCGCCGGGGGTGCCGGCGGTGGCGGTCCGGTCGCCCGGGACCGTGGGAGTACCGGGGGCACCGGGCTTGTGACCGGTCGTGTTGCCGGTCTGGCCGTGGCCCCCCGCCTTCTCCTGATCCTTCTTGGCCTTGGCCGCGGCGCGCTCGGCGGCCTCCCGCTGCTGCTTGCTCAGGCAGGCGTGGGCCTGCTTGCCCAGCTCGGTGACCTTGAGGGTCGCCTCGTCGCGGTTGTCGGCCGGGATCGTCTCCTTGACCTGGTTCCGCTGGTACAGCGGTAGGTACTTGAGTTCGATCTCGGGGTGATCCTGATCGACCTTGTTCAGCGAGATCCACGCGAGGTCCTGGCTGAGGCCCTGGTAGAGCGCGACATGGTCGTCCTTGGCGCCGACGAAGTACTGGGTCTGCGTCCAGCGGTAGCCCGCGTAGAGCCCGCCGCCGACGACGGCCAGCGCGAGCGCCGAGAACAGCGACCGCTTGATCCAGGTGCCGCGGCGCCGCGGCTTGGCGAAGTCCTCGTCGGCGAAGGTGCCGAACGAGCCCTGCGGCTCCCCGCCCGCCTCACCGTCGCCGCTGCCGGGCGGGCCGAAGGCGCCGCCGGGTGCCGCCTGCGCCGGGACGTCCCGGCCGCGGCCCAGCTCGGCGGCGCGGGCGGCCGGGGTCTGAAGGGTGCTCGGGTCGCTGAGCTGGTGCTGGTTCTCGGCGACCGCGCCGACGATGACCGGGGTGTCGTTGAGCTGCCCGGCCAGCGCCTCGTTGCCGTCGACGTCGAGGACATCGGCGACGATGCAGGTGATGTTGTCGGGACCGCCGCCGCGCAGCGCGAGCTGGATCAGCTCCTGGATCGTCTCGTGCGGTCCGTGATAGCTGGCGAGGGTCTCCTCCAGCGTCTGGTGGCTGACGACACCGGAGAGGCCGTCCGAGCAGATCAGGTAGCGGTCACCGGCGCGGACCTCGCGGATCGACAGATCCGGCTCCACGCGGTCACCGCTGCCCAGGGCCCGCATCAGCAGCGAGCGCTGCGGGTGCGTGGTGGCCTCTTCCTCGGTGATCCGGCCCTCGTCGACGAGGCGCTGCACCCAGGTGTGGTCCTGCGTGATCTGGGTGAGCTGACCGTCCCGCAGCAGGTAGGCGCGGGAGTCGCCGACGTGCACCAGGCCGAGGCGCTGGCCCGTCCACAGCAGCGCGGTCAGGGTGGTGCCCATGCCGTCGAGCTGCGGGTCCTCCTCGACCATGACGCGCAGCTGGTCGTTGGCGCGCTGCACGGCGTTGCCGAGGGAGGTGAGGATGTCGGAGCCGGGAACGTCGTCGTCGAGCTGGACGAGGGTGGAGATCACCTCGGACGAGGCGACCTCGCCCGCGGCCTGGCCGCCCATGCCGTCGGCGATGGCCAGCAGCCGCGGGCCGGCGTAACCCGAGTCCTCGTTGCCCTCCCGGATCAGGCCCTTGTGCGATCCGGCGGCGAAGCGCAGGGAAAGACTCATGCGCACCTCACCTGTCGGCTCGGGGTACAGCCGGTCTCGTCGAGCCACACTGCCCACCCTCCGGTCGGGAGCACGCTCGGGGCCGAGTGGACCGCCGCGGCTCGCTCGCTCCGCTCGCTCATAAGTCGTACTACTTCCGCAGCTCGATGACGGTCTTGCCGATGCGGATCGGGGCCCCCAGCGGGATCGGGGTCGGCGTCGTCAGGCGGTTCCGGTCCAGGTACGTGCCGTTGGTGGAGCCGAGGTCCTCGACGATCCACTGGCCGTCACGGTCCGGGTAGATCCTGGCATGCCTGCTGGACGCGTAGTCGTCGTCCAGGACGATCGTCGAATCGTGCGCCCGGCCCAGGGAGATGGTCTGGCCCTGGAGGGCGACGGTGGTGCCCTGCAGGGTGCCTTCGGAGACGACCAGCTTGGTGGGGGCGCCCCGGCGCTGCCGGTTGTTGCCGCGGCCGCCGTCCTGGCGCCGCTGCTGCGGTGGCGCGGCGGACTGCCGCTGGGCGCGCGCCTCCTGACCGCCCCGCCGGGCGGCGCCGCGCTGTGTGACGCGCGTGCCGAACAGATCGCTGCGGATGACCTGAACGGCCACGATGACGAACAGCCACAGTACGGCGAGGAAACCCAACCGCATGACCGTGAGGGTCAGCTCTGACATTGCCCCCGCTTCACCCTTCGGCTTGCCGGTAAACGATGGTGGTACTGCCCACGACGATCCGCGAGCCGTCGCGGAGACTAGCGCGGGTGGTGTGCTGCCCGTCCACCACGATCCCGTTCGTGGAGCCCAGGTCCTGGACCATGGGGGGCGGGCCGACGCGGATCTCACAGTGCCGCCGGGAAACCCCGGGGTCGTCGATCCGGACATCGGCGTCGGTGCTGCGGCCCAGTACGAGCGAGCCGCGTGAGATCTGGTGGCGGGTGCCGTTGATCTCGATCCAGCGCCGCATCTGTGCGTGCGGCTGCGGCCCGGCACCGGGCGGTGCCGTACGGGGTGGTGCGCCGGACGGCGGGGACGAGGGCATGGGGGGCGGGCCCACATGGCCGCCGCCGGTCTGGCCGCCCCGGGGCGCCGACGGGCCGCGCCCGGCGGGCGCCTGCCCCGGCTGCTCCTGGGACGTGCTGGAGGCGAGGGTGCGGCTGCGTACGCGGTACAGGCCGGTGTCGAGATCGTCGGCCTTCTCCAGGTGCACCTTGATGGAGCCCATGAAGGTGTACCGCTGCTGCTTGGCGTAGTCGCGGACCATCCCGGACAGCTCGTCACCGAGCTGTCCGCTGTACGGGCTGAGCCGCTCGTAGTCGGGTGTGCTCAGCTCGACGATGAAGTCGTTGGGGACGACCGTGCGGTCGCGGTTCCAGATGGTCGCGTTGTTGTCGCATTCGCGCTGGAGCGCACCGGCGATCTCAACGGGCTGCACCTCGGACTTGAACACCTTGGCGAAGGTGCCGTTGACGAGACCTTCGAGACGCTGCTCGAAGCGCTTCAGTACTCCCACGGGGCACCTCCTTCCTCAGTCTTCGACAGGGTCGTCCTGATACTGCTTACCGATCGTATCCACGCGCCGGGAAATCAGCTGGTTCCCCTTTCCCGCCCGGAGTGACGAGTGTCCCCCCTCACAGGGTTGCCTGTTGGGGCGTTGAGCCGTGCCCGTCGTCCGTGCACTGCGATGGTAGAGGTGCCCCGCGGACAGTGTCCCGCAACCGTTCACCTCGCTCCGGGCGGGGCCGGGTCCCGACGCCGGGTGGCCGGGACCGAGGGGGTGTCCGTCGAGGTGGGGCGCTTTTGCGCCCGCCGGGCGGACCGGCACCGGGGCCGCGGCCCGCTGTCGGCCGTCGGTGCGCGGCCTCGCCGGGGGCGAAAGGGCAGGTGAAACCACCCGCCGCGCCGTGCTAATGTTCTGCATGTCGCAAGGCACTCCCCCCGAAACGGGAAAGAAAAACCCGGGTCGGATGAGAGAATCGAACGACAACACCCATGCGCGGGTGGCGGAATAGGCAGACGCGCTGGATTCAGGTTCCAGTGCCCGAAAGGGCGTGGGGGTTCAACTCCCCCCTCGCGCACAGATGAGACCCCCGGTCTCCGGAGAAATCCGGAAGCCGGGGGTTTTTCGTTGTGCTTCTCACATCTCCCGTTCCGGGGGCGGGAGATCGTCCCGTCCGAAATATCGGCCGGGTTCCGCCCCGGGGTGACGCGGTGTGACCGGTCGTCCCCGGGGCGTACGGAAGCAGCGGGTGTCAGACGGCGGCGAGGGTGGCGGTCGCCCGGCCCTTGGCGGCGGCCTCGGCGAGGGCCTTCTCGCGGGACGCCTCGTACAGCGGCACCAGTTCGCTCATCGCGGGGTTGGTGGGGGCCATGGTCAGCTCGGGCACGATGAAGTCGACCTCCAGCCCGAAGCCGTCGCCCAGGACGGTCTCCAGGTAGTTCTGCACGAAGTCGGCTCCCTCGCGAGGGGTGCCCGGGGCGTACGAGCCGCCGCGGCTGGCGACGACGGTGACGGGGGTGCCCTTGGCGGACGGCTCGGCGCCGGCCGTGCGGCCCATGATGATCGCCTGGTCGAGCCATGCCTTGAGGGTCGAGGGGATCGTGAAGTTGTACATGGGGGCGCCTATGACGATGGCGTCGGCCTGCTCCAGCTCCTCGGCGAGGCGGGTGCGCAGCGCGAAGGCGGCCTGCTGCTCCGGGGTGTGGGTGGCCGGGTCGGAGAAGCCGGCCGCGGCGGCGGTGCCGTCGAGGTGGGGCAGCGGGTCGGCGGCTAGGTCGCGGTAGATGACGGTGCCCTCGGGGTGCTCTTCCAGCCAGGCCGCGCGGAAGGCGGCGGTCACGGCGCGGGACGCGGAGCCGTCCTCGGGGAAGACGGAGGAGTCGAGGTGGAGGAGTGTGGCCATGGTGATCGGTCCTTCGGTCGTGGCCGGACACTGCACGGCCCGATGGTTGAAGTTTGTACGTAACTATTCATAACATAGGTACTTACTTTTCCGCAGCACCAAACGGGAAGGCGGTACGCTGGGGGCATGGCGGACCACGGCGAGGCGGTGTGCAGGCAGGTCGACGGCGGGATCACGCGCGTCTTCGGGCTGTTCGGGAAGCGCTGGACCGGCCTGATCGTGGCCACGCTGATGCCCGGACCGGTGCACTTCGCCGATCTGCGGCGGGCGATCCCGGGCATCAGTGAGCGGATGCTCTCCGACCGCCTCGCGGAGCTGGCGGCGACCGGCCTGGTGGTGCGCGAGGTGGACGCCGGGCCTCCGCTGCGCGTCGCGTACCGGCTGACCGAGGCCGGTCGCGCCATGGAGCCCGCGCTCAAGGAGCTGGGGCGGTGGGCCGAGACGTATCTGGCCGACGGCGGCCGGTGCCCGGAGCGCTTCCGTACGTAGCCGCGGGCGGTCAGCCCTTCAGCTCCTGGGCGGTGTTGTAGCGCAGCAGGTAGGACGCGAAGCGGGCGAGGTCGGCGTCGTCCCAGTCGCCGAGCCGTTCGTGGAACGCCTGGCGGCGGCTGGTCATCGCGTTCGACAGCACCGCGGCGCCCGCGGGTGTGGGATGCAGCACCTGCACGCGGTGGTCGTCCGGGTCCACCCGGCGCTCCACGAACCCCAGCTTCTCCAGTGCGGCGATCTGCCGGCTGACCGTGGACTTGTCCAGGAAATAGTGCGCCGCGAGGTCCGTTGCCCGGCATCCCTGCTGGTCATCGAGGTGCGCCAGCAAGGTGTACGAGACCAGCGACAGCTCGGGATGGATGCGGGCGGCGGTGGCGCGGGCGCGCCGGGCGAAGGCGGTGAGCTGCTGCTGGATGATCTCGACGGACGCGTTGCGCTGGGTCATGGATTGCCTTTCCGGGAAGTAGTTGTATAGTACAACGTGAATTGAGTTGCATAAGCCAACCAATGAACCCTGAAGGTTGCAAAAGCCATCCATTGGCCCGCAGCCGAGCCGACTAGCGTGAGAAGGCATGCCCCATGAGTCCGGTCCGCTCCGACCCTCACCCCGATCACGGACGTGACCACCGCCGCAATCCGCACGCCGCCGGGCTGCGCCACGTACTGACGCACCTGATCACCCCGCTGTTGATGTGCATCGGGATGGGCCTGGCCTACCTGGGCGCGTTCGCCAACCCGGCACCGCACGACCTGCCGGTCGCCGTCGTCGGCTCCGGACAGAGCGCCCAACTGCTGGCCCAGTCGATCAACGGCAAGGCCGCCGGAGAACTCCAGGTACGGACGGTCGCCCACCGCGCGGACGCCGTGGACCAGCTCCGCCACCAGGACATCTTCGGCGCGTACGTCCTCAAGGGCCCCACGGCCCACGGCGGGCAGCGGCAGGCGCCCGAACTGCTCGTGGCCACCGCCGGATCGGACACCAGCGCCACCGTGGTCCAGAAGATCTTCACGCCGCTCGCCGCCGCGCAGGGGCAGCCGCTGAAGGTCACCGACGTCGCGCCGACGGCGAAGGACGACCCCACCGGCCAGGGCATCTTCTTCCTGCTCGTGGCGATCAGCATCGGCTCGTACGCGTCGGTCGCGGTGATCGGCGGCGCCGGAGCGGTCCTCCCGATGCGGCTGCGGGCGCTGCTGGCCGCCGGTACGTCTCTCGTGGTCAGCGTCCTCGGCGTGCTGTTCGCCGGACCCGTCTTCCACCTCGTCGACCACGGGCTGTGGGGGCTGTGGGGCATGGCCTGGCTGTATTCCGCAGGGATCCTGCTGATCGGCGTCGGCCTGCACACCTTCCTCAAGCGCTGGACGACGCTCGGCGTGATGGCCCTCTTCGTGATGCTCAACTTCACCTCGTCCGGCGGCATCTTCCGGCCCGAGATGCAGAACGGCTTCTTCGCGGCCCTGCACTCCTTCTGGAACGGCGCGGGCTTCGTCGAAGGCACCCGCAGCCATGTCTACTTCGACGGCCACGGGCTGGCCGGACACGTCTGGACCCTGGCGATCTGGCTGCTCGCCGGCGCCGCCGTGGTCACCGTCGCGGGCCTGGCGGAACGGCGCCGTAAGGCCGCCGAGAACGAGGCCGCCGAACGCGCCACGGCAGTGGCGGCAGCGGCGGTGGCCGCCACGGTGACCGAGGCCGGGCCACGGGCGGGCGCGGGGCGCGGCGGCGCTCCCCGCGAGACCGCTGAACAGGCCGCGGAGGAAGAGGAGATGGAGGAAGCGGTGGGGGTGTGAGTCCGGGCGCCGCTGGTGGCGCGTCGCGCTTCGCGCTTCGGGGGCCAGCCGGTGGCGACCGCCCCCCAGGCCACCCCACCTCCCCCGACGACAAACCGCCCCCCCATCCCAGGGCCGTACGCTGGCCGGGTGACGAACTCGTACGCGGAGAACGCGCAGGACGGCCGGCACGGAGCCGACGCCACGGGAGCGGCGGACGCCACCGACTCCAGGGGGGCGGCGGTCGCGCCGGATGCGACGGATGTGCCGGGGGCGTCCGGTACGGAGGGCGTGGCCGCGGAGGCGGCGACGGCGCGGCTTGCGGTGGCGGTGCGCGCTGCGGAGCAGGCGTTGATCGAGTTCGAGATCGCGGTGGAGACGTTCCGGGTGGAGGTGGAGAACTTCTCCCGCCTGCACCATCAGCGGCTCGGCCCGATGTATGCCCGGCTCGACGAGCTGGACGCGCAGATCGCGGAGGCGGTCGCCGCGCGGACCGGTGACCCCGAGGACGTCCGTAAGGCCCGGGAGGCGCGGGCGGCGGTGTTGCCGATGCCCGAGGTGGAGGAGTTGTTCCACGGCTGGATGGGGTCGGACGGGCTGTTCCCGGAGGCGCAGGCGATGCTCACCGAGCAGCCGGTGCAGCCGCCGCAGAAGGTGCGGCCCAGTGAGGGGGCGCGCCGGGCGTACCGGGATCTGGTACGCAAGGCCCATCCGGATCTGGCGCGGGATGACGCGGAGCGGCGGCGCCGGGACGCGTTCATCGCCCGGGTCAATGCCGCGTACGCCGCGGGGGACGAGGCGGCGCTGGGTGCGTTGACGCGGGAGTGGGAGGCCGGTCCGGTGCCCGCCGAGGAGCGGCTGACCGCGAGCGAGGAGCTGTACGCGCGGCTGGAGTGGCTGGCGGAGCGGAAGGAGATGCTCGCGGCGGTCGCGGCCGAGCTGGAGGACAGCGCGATCGGCGCGATGATCAAGATGGCGCCGCAGGACCCGGACGGGCTGCTGGACGAGATCGCCGAGAAGCTGCTCGCCGATGTCGCCGAGCGCGAGGCGCACCTCTCCCAGCTGGTCGGGTAGCGTCGGGGACATGCACACTTCTCTGCCCACGGTTGGTGTCGACGCGCTCACGTCCGAGGATTTCCTGCTGGACGTCCGGGAGGACGACGAGTGGACGGCGGGGCACGCCGAGGGCGCCCTGCACCTCCCGATGAGCGATTTCGTCGCCCGTTACGGCGAGTTGACGGAGGCGGCGCCGGCCGACGGCAAGGTCTATGTGATCTGCCGGTCCGGTGGACGGTCCGCGCAGGTCGCTCAGTATCTGATCCAGCAGGGCATCGACGCGGTGAACGTCGCCGGCGGGATGCAGGCGTGGGAGTCTGCCGGTCGCCCGGTCACGGACGGCAAGGGCGGCACCGGCGCGGTCGTCTGAGCCCGGGGCCGGTCGGCGCCCGCGCTTTCCGGCCTGCGGCGACTCCCCCTGAGCCCCGCCCCCAGGTTCAGTCCTCCTCCCGTAGCGGGTGGACGGCGAGGAGGTCGCCGAGGGCTTCCTCATGGGCGGCGGCGGGGCCGAGGGAGAGTTCCAGCTGTTTGGCCCAGGCGTGGTAGCGGTGCAGCGGGTAGTCGGTGTCCGCGCCGAATCCGCCGTGCAGATGCTGGGCGGTCTGCACGGTGCGGCGGATGCCGTCCGACGCCCAGATCTTGGCGACCGCCACATCCCCCTCCGGCGGCAGCGCGCCCGCCGTGCCCGTGCCGATGCGCCAGGCGGCCTGCCAGAGGGTCGCCGCCATCGCCCGTAGATCGATGAACCGGTCGGCGGCCTGCACCGCGACCGCCTGGAAGGTGGCGAGGGGGAAGCCGAACTGTTCGCGCTTGCCGGTGTAGTCGGCGGTCATCGCGAGCACCGCCTCGCCCAGGCCCAGGGCCAGGGCGCAGGTGCCGCAGGTCAGCAGCTGTCGTAGCTCCTCGGTGGCGCCGGGGGCGGTCAGGACGTCCGGGGCGGTGAGACGTACCGAGGCGAGCCGCAGTTCGGCGTACCGTTCGCCGGTGGTCGAGATCTGCTCGTGGCGGGTCAGGCCGGGGGCGGTGAGCGGGGCGAGGGCGAGGACCGGCCGTCCGTCGGGGGTGTGCGCGGGCAGCAGCACCCGGTCGGCGCCGTATGCCCAGGGGACGGCGGTCTGGACGCCGTCGAGCAGCCAGCCGTCGTCCTGTCGCGCGGTGACGGCCAGCTCCGCCGCGTCATGGCCGGTGCGGCCGTCGGAGGCCGTGGTGATCACCAGCTCGCCGCGGCCGATACGGGGCAGCAGTTCGGCGCGTACCGCCTCCGTTGCGTGGTGTTGCAGGAGGCGGGAGGCGGCGGCGCACTCCAGGAGCGGGACGCGGGCCAGTACGCGGCCGGCCTCGCGCAGCACCAGGCAGAGGGCGATCGGGTCGAGCCCGGCGCCGCCGTACTCGGGCGCCGTCAGCAGGCTCAGCAGGTCGGCGTGGGCGAGGGCGCGCCACAGGTCCCGGTCGAAGTCGTCGGCGACGGCGCCCGCGGTGAGCGCGGGGCTGGGCACCGCATCGGGCGCCACGTGCGCGAACACGGCCTTCGCCGCCTCGGTGGCGGCCTGCTGCTCCTCGGTGAAGGTGAAGTCCACTGGTTGTCCTTCCGCGGGCGGCTGACCTGACGAGGCGTCAAGGTAGAACAGGTTGCAGGAATTGGGAATGCGTACGGCTTCGGGGGCGGGGTCTTCGCCGGGCGGGGGTGGGCGCGCACGGCGCTGGCCCGGAGGGCGGGCGGTCCGGAACGCGTACGGCGGCGGGGCCGGAATGCGCACGGCGGCGGGCCCGGAATGCGCACGGCGGCGGGCCCGGGAGCTGTCCGGCGAGGCCCGTCCCGGGCGTCGGCCCCGTGCATCCGACCCGGCGCCAGGGCCGGCGGTGATCGGGTGCGGCTGTGCCCGGTGGGGGTCTCTGGGTACGGTTCCGGGGCGTAGTGGGCCGGTCAGGAATCTGGGAACGGGGCGGGAATGCAGTCAATCGGGGACGAATCGCGGTCGGTGGCTGCGCTCTCGCTGCCCTCGCGGATCGTCATATGCCTGGCGGTCAGTGCCGTGGCCGTGGCCGTGGCGATCCATCTGGCCATGATGTTTCTGCACGTCGCGCCGGAGAACACGCTCACCAAGGCGCAGGGTTCGGCGATCGGCGAGTACGTCTACCCCGAGTACGAGCAGAACTGGAAGCTCTTCGCCCCCAACCCGATGCAGCAGAACATCGCCGTCCAGGCGCGCGCGGAGCTGCGTACCGGCGACGGCGGGCTGCGGACCACCGGCTGGACCGATCTCACCGCGCGCGACGGCGGGGCGATCCACCACAATCCGGCCCCGAGCCATACGCAGCAGAACCAACTGCGGCGCGGCTGGGAGTACTTCGTCAGCACGCACAACGAGCAGAACGCCGCGATCGGGGTGCGTGGTGAGCTGTCCGAGCGGTACATCCGGCGGATCATGATGGAGCGGATGGGGCCGGAGTGGTCGCGGCAGGGCCGGGTCGAGCGGCTTCAGGTCCGTTCGGTGACGACGCCGGTCGCCCCGCCGCGCTGGAGCAGCGAGAAGATCAGCGACAAGCCCGCGTTCCGTGTGCTGCCCTGGTGGCAGGTCACCACGGCCGACCTGCCCGAGGGGACGAAGACCAAGTGACCGCAGCACCGGACGCGCCACGGGACCGGCAGGATCAGCGCGATCAGCAGGATCAGCAGGATCAGTTGGATCAGGGGCATCAGGAGGGGCAACGGGTCCCGCAGGCGCGGGAGGCCGCTCCGGGCTCGCCGGCCGCTCCGGCCTCGTCGGGCTCACTGGCCTCGTCGGGCTCACCGGCCACGCCCTCCTCGGACACCCCACCGTCCCCCGGCGCGCCGGAACGCTCCACCTCCCCCCTCCCCGAGACCCGTATCGAACGTCTCGTAGGGCGCGGTTTCCGGCTGGTCACCGGGCGGGCGATGGCGCCGTACCAGACGGCGGTGGTCCGGATCGGGTTCGCGGCGACCTGGCTGCTGTTCCTGCTCCGCGAGTGGCCGCACCGTGCGGTGCTCTACGGGCCGGACAGCCCGTTCAGCCTGGACATGGCGCGGCGGCTGCTCGACGGCAACCACGCCTTCTCGGTGCTGCCGTGGTCGGACGGGCGTGGCTGGTTCGAGGTGGTCTATCTCCTCGCGATCGTCTCCGCCGCGCTGCTGATGCTGGGCTGGCGCACCCGCACCATGTCGGTGCTGTTCATGATCGGCGTGCTGTCGCTGCAGAACCGCAGCGTCTTCATCGGCGACGGCGGCGACAACATCATCCATCTGATGTCGATGTACCTGGTGCTGACCCGGTGCGGGCAGGTGTGGTCGCTGGACGCCCGCCGCGCCCGGCGCGCGGCCGAGCGGGGCGAGGACGCCGGGCGTGATCTGCCCGGCATCGCGCTGTGGGCCGTCCTCGGCCTGGCCCTCGCCGTCGCCCAACTGCTCGGGTGCTACGGCCTGAGCTGGTTCGGGCACGGTCCGTTCCCGTACGTCGGCTGGGGTCTGGCGCTGTGGCTGTTGTGGGCCGCGCACGGGCTGCGGTGGGTGGTGGACCGCCGCGCGCCGGGCGAGCCGCGGACCGTGCTCGATGTTCTCGGCGCGGTGCTGCACAACGGCGCCCTGCTGGTGATCATGGTCGAGGTCTGTCTGGTCTACGCGACCGCCGGCTGGTTCAAGATCCAGGGCTCGCGCTGGCAGGACGGCACCGCGGTCTACTACCCGATGCACCTGGACTACTTCTCGCCGTGGCCGGAGCTCTCCGGGCTGTTCGCCACCAGTGGCCTGCTGGTCCTGCTGTTCACCTACGGCACGGTGATCGTGCAGGTCGCCTTCCCGTTCACCCTCTTCAACCGGCGGCTGAAGAACGCGCTGCTGGTTGTGATGGTCTGCGAGCACCTGTCGATCGCGTTCCTGCTCGGGCTGCCGTTCTTCTCCGCGGCGATGATCGCCGCCGACCTGGTGTTCCTGCCGACGCCCTTCCTGATCCGGGTCGGCGGCCGGATCTCGGCGCTCCGTGCCCGAAGCGTCCGGCGGGGCGGTCCGGCGGAGCCGTCGGCCGTACCGGAGGGCGAGCGGGCACCGGCCGGTGCGTAGCGCTTCGGCGGGGTTCTACGCTCGTGGGGTGAGCAGCGAGAGAACCACCCCGGCCGAGCAGGGCCCCGGGGCCGTGGCGGAGCCGTCCGCCGCGGCCGAACCGCTCCAGTACGACGAGGGCTACGGCCCGAAGGTCGGCGTCGGGCCGCACCCGGAGCCGTGGCCGGAGGGCGGCCGGTACGACCCGGAACTGCTCGCCGGGGGCGACCGGCGCAATGTCGTCGACCACTACCGCTACTGGACGCGGGAGGCGATCGTCGCGGACCTCGACACCCGGCGCCATGACTTCCATGTCGCCGTCGAGAACTGGGGCCACGACTTCAACATCGGCTCCGTGGTGCGGACCGCCAACGCCTTTCTGGCCAAGGAGGTCCACATCGTCGGGCAGCGGCGCTGGAACCGCCGCGGTGCGATGGTGACCGACCGCTACCAGCACGTCCGTCACCACCCGGGCACCGAGGAGCTGACCGCCTGGGCCGCCGCTGAGGGGCTGCCGATCATCGGGATCGACAACCTTCCCGGAGCCGTGCCTCTGGAGACCACCACGCTGCCGCGCCGCTGCGTCCTGCTCTTCGGCCAGGAGGGCCCGGGGCTGACGGAGGAGGCACGGCGTCACGCCTCGGTGGTCTGCTCGATCGCGCAGTTCGGCTCGACGCGGTCGATCAACGCGGGCGCCGCCGCAGCCATCGCCATGCACGCCTGGATCGGCCGCCACGCCGTCATCGAGCCGCCCGCCGCGCCCTGACGGCACCGCGGGCGCCCCGGCCGGAAGCGATCAGCGCCTCCGGCCGGGGCGTCGGGGTGCGGGCCACGGACGGGTGGCCCGGACCGGCGTGACGTTTCACGTGAAACGTCACCGACGGCCCGCCGCGCCCGCCATGTTTCACGCCGGTCGCCGTACCTCCACCGTCCGGAAGCGGTTGGCGACGAACGCGCCGTCGCACAGGGCCGCGTTGGCGGACGGGTTGCCGCCGGAGCCGTGGAAGTCGGAGAACGCCGCGGTCTGGTTCACATAGACCCCACCGGTCAGATTGAGCGACAGCTGGGCGCACTCCTCCAGGCAGACGTCCTGCACCTGCCGCTCCACCTCGGGTGAGGTGGTGTACGCGCCGACCGTCATGGCGCCCTGCTCCCGGACCGTGGTCCGCAGCAGCGCCACCGCGTCGTCCGCCGAGTCGACGGCCACCGCGAACGAGACGGGGCCGAAGCACTCCGTCCGGTAGACCGCTTCCGACTCCGGCTTCGCGCCGTCCAGCTTGATGATCGCCGGGGTGCGTACCGTCGCCCCGGGGAACTCCGGATGCGCCACCGACCGGGAGGCCAGCGCCACTTCGCCCAGCTCGGTCGCGCCGTCGAGACGTGCCTTGACCTGCGGGTTCACCAGCGCCCCGAGCAGGGCGTTGGCACGGGCGTCGTCCCCGAGCAGCCCGCTGATCGCGCCCGCCAGATCCGTGACCACCTCGTCGTACGACTTGGGCCCGGCGTCCGTGGTGATGCCGCCCCGGGGGATCAGGAGGTTCTGCGGGGTGGTGCACATCTGGCCGCTGTAGAGGGACAGGGAGAAGGCGAGGTTGCCGAGCATGCCCTTGTAGTCGTCGGTCGACTCGATGACGACGGTGTTGACCCCGGCCTTTTCGGTGTACACGTGCGCCTGGCGTGCGTTGGTTTCCAGCCAGTCTCCGAAGGCGGTCGAGCCGGTGTAGTCGATGATCCGGACCTCCGGCCGGACGGCCAGCGTCTTGGCCAGGCCCTCGCCGGGGCGGTCCACCGCCAGGCACACCAGGTCGGCGGGGAACCCGGCCTCGCTGAGCACCTCGCGGGCCACGCGCACCGTCAGGGCCAGCGGGAGCACGGCCCGCGGGTGCGGCTTGACCAGCACCGGGTTGCCGGTCGCCAGGGAGGCGAAGAGGCCGGGGTAGCCGTTCCAGGTGGGGAAGGTGTTGCAGCCGATCATCAGGGCCACGCCGCGCGGCACGGCGGTGAACGACTTGGTCAGCTCCAGCGGATCGCGCTTGCCCTGCGGCTTCGACCAGGGCGCCTGCTCGGGGACGCGCGCCTGCTCGGCGTAGGCGTACGCCACCGCCTCCAGGCCGCGGTCCTGGGCGTGCGGCCCACCGGCCTGGAACGCCATCATGAACGCCTGCCCGCTGGTGTGCATCACGGCCTGGGCGAACTCATGGGTGCGGGCGCTGATCCGGGCCAGGATCTCCAGGCAGACGGCCGCCCGTGCCTCGGGGCCCGCGTCCCGCCAGACCGGCAGCGCCGCACGCATCGCGGGCAGCAGCACATCGGGGTCGGGGTGCGGGTACGTGATGCCCAAATCCGGCCCGTACGGGGAGACTTCCTCGCCGACCCAGTCGTCCGTGCCGGGCTGGTCGAGGGCGAAGCGGGTGCCGCGCAGCGCCTCGAAGGCGGCGAGGCCGTCCGGCGCCGCGGTCTCGCCGTACGCCTTGGGGTGCTCGGGGTGGGGCGACCAGTAGGCGCGGGTGCGGATCGTCTCCAGCGCCGTATCGAGCGTCGGGCGGTGCTTCTCGATCAACTGCGCGGGGGTCATGTCGGCGGCCATCGAAGACCAACTCCTCGTCGAACCGGGCGGAGGGTGAACAGGAAAGCGGAGTGCAAAGGCTGGGCGGACGGGGTAACGGAGTTAGAGTAACCGAACGATCGGTCGGGGCAAGGGGGTCCGGTGAGCCTGTGGAAAACTCGGCCGGGAAGTGCCGGGCGGTGTAGGGCGCGGGGCGTCCGCCCGTACGGAGAAATTGTCGGGCGGGCGGACGGAGCTCGCGCGTGTGGGGCCGGTCCGGGGCGCCCGGCGGGAATTCCGCGAGACCTCGGCCACCTGCGTGAACGGCCGGTCGGTGCCGTCCGGTTTCCGAGGCGCCGTGCGCGGGCGGTGGAAGGGGTGCTGTAATCATGACCATGGCCAAGCGCGACACCTACACGCCCGATTCGCTGCTCGCGGTCGCCGTCGAGGTGTTCATCGAGCGCGGGTACGACGGCACGTCCATGGAGCACCTCTCCCGGGCGGCGGGCATCTCCAAGTCCTCGATCTACCACCACGTACGCAGCAAGGAAGAGCTGCTGCGGCGGGCGATAAGCCGTGCGCTGGACGGCCTCTTCGGCGTCCTGGAGGAGCCGGGCGCGACCGGTGGCCGGGCGATCGAGCGCCTGGAGTACGTCACCCGCCGCGTGGCCGAGGTGCTGTTGGACGAGCTGCCCTATGTGACGCTGCTGCTGCGGGTGCGGGGCAACACCGACACCGAGCGGTGGGCCATGGAGCGTCGCCGCGAGTTCGATCACCGGGTCGCCGAGCTGCTGATGGAGGCCGCCGCCGACGGTGATCTCCGCCCTGACGTCGATATCCCGCTGGCGACCCGGCTGCTCTTCGGCATGATCAACTCGATCGTCGAGTGGTACCGCCCCGGACGTGGCGCCAGCCGGGACGAGGTCGCCGAAGCCGTCGTCCGTACGGCCTTCGCGGGGCTGCGGACGTCCTGACGGGGGCGGGCCGTGGGGCGTTCGCTCACTGGGGCTGCGGGCCCAGCCCGGTCTCCTCGAAGACCAGCAGGGTGCGGGTGCTCAGCACCTCCGGCATCGCCTGGATGCGGGTCAGCACCAGCTCCCGCAGCTCGCGGTTGTCCCTGGTGTGCACCAGCAGCAGCACATCGAAATCGCCGCTGACCAGCGCGATGTGCGAGGCGCCGGGCAGCGCGGTGAGCTGTTCGCGCACGGTGCGCCAGGAGTTCTGGACGATCTTCAGCGTGATGTAGGCAGATGCGCCCTGACCTGCCCGTTCCTGGTCGACGCGGGCGCTGAAGCCGCGTATCACGCCGTCGTCGATCAGCCGGTTGATGCGCGCGTACGCATTGGCGCGCGAGACATGGACGCGCTCGGCGACCGACCGTATCGAGGCGCGTCCGTCGGTCTGCAGCATGTGCAGGATCGACCGGTCGATGGTGTCCAGCGGGCGGGCCGGAGGCGCCGACGGTGCGGGTGGAGGCGGCGGTCCCGTCGCTCCCGACGGCGCTGCGCCGGGATGGGCCATCTGTTCGTCCGGCATATGGTCCCGCCTCCCCTTCGTGGACGCCCTGCCTTCATCTGAAGCTGCGGAGAACCGTTTGTCCACAGGCTGGGCCCGCCTGTAGCCAAAATGCATCAGCGACCGAACAATCGGTAGGGAAGGGCTGGGTGCCCCGACCCGTTTCATCCTGCCCATCCGTCGCCCGCCCCCATCCCACGAGGCGCTTCGCGCCACCCCTTCGATTCGAGGAGGTGCTCGTCATGACGGTCCTTGAGCAGCCCGGCAGCAGCAGGCGCAAGGGCGGCCTGCCCGGCCCGCCGCCCGCCTGGCACCCCCGCGTCGACCCGGCGCCACTCCTGCCCGACGCGGAACCCCACCGGGTGCTCGGCACGGACGCCGCCCGGCAGCTCGACGCCGCGCTCCTGAAGCGGCTCTACGTCCAGCTCGTCCGCGGCCGCCGGTACAACACCCAGGCCACCGCCCTCACCCGCCAGGGGCGCCTCGCGGTCTACCCGTCGTCCACCGGACAGGAGGCGTGCCAGGTGGCGGCGGCGCTCGCCCTCCAGGAGCGGGACTGGCTCTTCCCCAGCTACCGCGACACCCTCGCCGCCGTCGCCCGTGGCCTGGACCCGGTCGAGGCGCTGACCCTGCTGCGCGGCGACTGGCACACGGGCTACGACCCCCGCGCCTGCCGCATCGCCCCCCTGTGCACCCCGCTCGCCACCCAGCTCCCGCACGCCGTCGGGCTGGCCCACGCCGCCCGCCTCCGGGGCGACGACGTGGTTGCGCTCGCCCTGGTCGGCGACGGCGGCACCAGCGAGGGCGACTTCCACGAGGCGCTGAACTTCGCCGCCGTATGGCAGGCACCGGTCGTCTTCCTGGTGCAGAACAACGGCTTTGCGATCTCCGTCCCGCTCGCCAAACAGACCGCCGCGCCGTCCCTGGCCCACAAGGCTGTCGGGTACGGCATGCCGGGCCGCCTGGTGGACGGCAACGACGCCCCGGCGGTGCACGGCGTGCTCACCGAGGCCGTGCGCCGGGCGCGGGAGGGCGGCGGCCCCACCCTCGTCGAGGCGGTCACCTACCGCGTCGACGCACACACCAACGCCGACGACGCCACCCGCTACCGCACCGCTGACGAGGTCGAGGCGTGGCGGGCGCACGACCCGATAGCCCTGATGGAGCGCGAGCTGACCGCCCGGGGCCTGCTCACCGACGACTTCGCCGCCGCGACACGGGACGGCGCCGAGGAGATGGCGGCCGACCTGCGCGAGCGGATGCACCAGGACCCGGCGCTCGACCCGGACGACCTGTTCACCCACGTCTACGCCGAGCGGACCACCCAACTCCGGCAGCAGTCCGACCAGTTGCGCGCCGAGCTGGCCGCGGAGGCCGCCACCGACGAGCCCGCCCAGGAGGCCCGGCCATGACCCCGACCGCCGCCGCCACCGCGCGCAAGCCCGCCACCATGGCGCAGGCGCTCACCCGCGCGTTGCGCGACGCCCTGGCCGAGGACCCGACCGTCCACGTGATGGGCGAGGACGTCGGCACCCTGGGCGGCGTCTTCCGCGTCACCGACGGACTGGCCGCCGAATTCGGCGACGACCGCTGTACGGACACCCCGCTCGCCGAGGCGGGCATCCTCGGCACCGCGGTCGGCATGGCCATGTACGGCCTGCGGCCGGTCGTCGAGATGCAGTTCGACGCCTTCGCCTACCCGGCGTTCGAGCAGCTGGTGAGCCATGTCGCCAAGATGCGCAACCGCACCCGCGGCGCCCTCCCGATGCCGCTGACGATCCGTATCCCGTACGGCGGCGGCATCGGCGGCGTCGAGCACCACAGTGACGCCTCCGAGGCGTACTACCTGGCGACTCCGGGGCTCCAGGTGGTCACGCCCGCCACGGTCGAGGACGCGTACGGGCTGCTGCGCGCGGCCATCGCCTCCGACGACCCGGTCGTCTTCCTCGAACCGAAGCGCCTCTACTGGTCCAAGGCCGACTGGTCGCCCGAGGCGCCCGGGGAGGTGCCGCCCCTGGGGCGCGCCGCGGTACGCCGCCGGGGCGCGGACGCCACGCTGATCACGTACGGGCCGTCGCTGCCGGTCTGCCTGGAGGCGGCGGAGGCGGCGCGCGCCGAGGGGTGGGATCTGGAGGTTGTCGATCTGCGGTCGCTGATGCCGTTCGACGACGAGACGGTCTGCGCGTCGGTGCGGCGCACCGGGCGGGCGGTCGTCGTCCATGAGTCGAGCGGTTTCGCCGGTCCGGGAGGGGAGATCGCGGCGCGGATCACGGAGCGCTGTTTCCACCATCTGGAGGCGCCGGTCCTGCGGGTGGCAGGATTCGACATTCCCTATCCGCCGCCGATGCTGGAGAGGCATCATCTCCCTGGAGTGGACCGCATTCTCGACACCGTCGCCCGCCTCCAGTGGGAGTCGGACTGGACCGAAGGGAGGGGCGAGTGATGGCTGTGGTCCGTGAATTCACCCTGCCCGACCTGGGGGAGGGCCTCACCGAGGCCACCATCGTGCAGTGGATGGTCGAGATCGGTGAGGTGGTCTCGGTCGATCAGCCGGTCGTCGAGGTCGAGACGGCCAAGGCGATGGTCGAGGTGCCCTGCCCGTACGGCGGTGTGGTCACCGCGCGCTTCGGGGAGGAGGGCACCGATCTCCCGGTCGGGGCGCCGCTGATCACCGTTGCCGTCGGCGCATCCACGTCGGCGGAGGCGCCCGCGGACCTGTCCCCGGACGCCGCTGCGGAGGCAGTGCCCGCGCCGTCGGAGGAGGCCGTTCCGGCGGAGTCCGGTGAGGGCTCGGGGAACGTCCTGGTCGGCTACGGCACGAGCGCCGCGGCGGCGCGTCGGCGGCGCGTCCGGCCTGGTGGCGGCGGTGGCGCCGCCGGGAACGGCGGGGCGGCGGACGGCCCCGGCACCCGGCCGGAGACCGCCGCACCCGAGGAGCCCGGGGCGAGCCGTACGGTGGCGGTCATCTCCCCGCTGGTACGCCGGATGGCCCGGGAACACGGTCTGGATCTGGCCACGCTGCACGGCACCGGGCGGCACGGGCTCATCCTGCGGACGGACGTCGAACGCGCGGTCCGGGAGCGGCAGGCCACGGCCGCCGCGGCCACCGGTCCCGCCACCGGAGTCGTGACGGCCACCGGCCGGTCCCGGGCCGAGGGCGAGCGGATACCGCTGCGGGGGATGCGCGGGGCGGCGGCCGAGAAGTTCACCCGCAGCCGCCGGGAGATCCCGGACGCCACCTGCTGGGTCGACGCCGACGCCACCGAACTCCTCGCCGCCCGGCGGGCGATGAATGCCCCGGGCGCCCCCAAGGTGTCGCTGCTGGCGCTGCTCGCCCGTATCTGCACGGCGGCGCTCGCGCGCTTCCCGGAGCTGAACGCCACGATCGACACCGAGACCCAGGAGATCGTCCGGCTGCCCGAGGTCCATCTGGGCTTCGCCGCGCAGACCGACCGTGGCCTGGTGGTGCCGGTGGTGCGGGACGCCCACACCCGTACGGTCGAGGGCCTGTCCGCGGAGATCGCCCGGCTCACGGACAGCGCACGCTCCGGCGGACTGTCGCTCGCCGACCTGACACGCGGCACCTTCACCCTCAACAACTACGGCGTCTTCGGTGTGGACGGCTCCACCCCGATCATCAACCACCCCGAGGCCGCGATGCTCGGAGTGGGCCGGATAACCCCCAAACCCTGGGTCCACAACGGCGAGTTGGCGGTACGCCAGGTCGTCCAGCTGTCCTTCACCTTCGACCACCGGGTGTGCGACGGCGGGACGTCCGGCGGCTTCCTGCGCTATGTCGCGGACTGCGTGGAGCAGCCGGCGGTGTTGTTGCGGGGGTTGTGAGACCGCGCTCCGGGGCCGGGTGGTGTCATCCGGCTCCGGGGGGCGATGGGGGGCGTGCTCCGGTGCCGGGCGCCGAGGTGGGGATGCCTGGCTCCGGGGTGCTGAGCTGGGTGGGGTGCATCCGGTCGTCGCAGGTGCGGGCTGTGGGCGGTGGGCGGTGTGAGCGTCGTGAACGCGGCGATACTCAGGGGGTGAGCGATACGCGACGTCCGCCCGGGGTCACCGGGGCACGCGAGGCCATCCCCGTCCATGACGCCCTCGTCCTGGCCGGGGGCGTGGCCCGTCGGCTCGGCGGGACGGACAAGCCCGCGCTCTCCGTCGGCGGCCGCTCGCTGCTGGACCGGGTGCTCGCCGCCTGCCCCGACGCGGCGACGACCGTCGTCGTCGGCCCCACGCGCCCGACCGCCCGCACCGTGGTGCATGCCCGGGAGGACCCGCCGGGCGGCGGTCCGCTGGCCGCCCTGGACGCGGGCCTGCGGCACACCACCGCTCCGACGGTGCTGGCCCTCGCCGCCGATCTGCCCTTTCTGACCGCGTCGACGGTGCGTGCGTTGCTGGCGGCGGTGGCCGGTGCGCCCGCCGACGGCGCCGCCCGTGTGGACGGCGCGGTCCTGCGGGACGCCGGGGGCCGCGATCAGCCGCTGGTGGCGGCGTACCGACGCGCCCCGCTGCACCGGGAGTTGACGGCGCTGCGCGCGGCGCACGGCACACTCTCCGGTCTGCCGCTGCGCGCGGTGACGGCCGCCCTGGCGCTGGAGCGCGTCGAGGACGTGACGGCCGCGGCGTCCTTCGACTGCGACACCTGGGAGGACGTCGGCGCGGCCCGCGCCCGGATCAGGGAGCATGGAGGCGTGTTGGACGAATGGATCACCGCAGTCAAGGCCGAACTGGGCATCGAGCTGGATGTCGACACCAAGGCGTTGTTGGACCTCGCCCGTGACGCGGCGCACGGGGTGGCCCGCCCGGCGGCACCGCTGACGACGTTCCTGATCGGGTACGCGGCGGGCCGTCAGGAAGGCGGCGGCGACGTGGCGGAGGCGTCCCGACGGATCGCCGCGCTGGCCGAGCGCTGGGCGGCGGAGAACGCTTCCGGCGATGGGGCTTCCGGCGGTAGCGCCTCCGGCGACGCGGGGCGGCCCGAGCCGAAGTCCGCCCCATGACCGAGGGCGATTTTGATGACGCCTTCGCTGATGCCCTCGCGGTGGCCAACGGCGATCGGGACGCGTGGGCGGAGGAACCCGGCCCGGCCGGGTCGGCAGGCTCCGGTGAAGGCCCGGCTGTGACGGTGGCGTCGGCGGCGGGCGGGGACGAGCCGGTTGCGACCCCGGCTCCGAAGCGGGCCCGGTCCACGGACACTTCCCAGGCTTCGAAGCAGGCCCGGGACACGGACACGTCCCTGACTCCTGGCTCCGACGCGGACGGGTCTCCGAGCCGGAGCCCGGACCCGATCCTGCCGTCGGCCCCGGCCCCGGCCCCGGCCTCGGACCTGGATCTTCTCGCCCGGCTGGTGGGAGAACCCGGTGCGGCGCGGCGGGCTGTGGCGGAGCGGGAGACGGCCGGAGCGCATGGCTCCGGAGATCCCGTTCCGGCGGAGTGCGGGGCCGCGGCTTCCCGTGCGGCCTCCGGGGCGACGACCGCCGCGATCGCCGGTCCTGGCGGCGCCGGTCCCTTGGACTCCTGGGCGGCGGTCCTCGGCCCGATGGCGCTTGGCGCGGTGCACCCCGGCCGGGCGGGGAGCGGTGGTTCCGGTGCGTCCGGTTCCGGGGCGACGGTGCCCAGCGGCTCCGGTACGTCGCCTGACGGCGTGGCACCGGGCGGCGCCGCGTCCTCGGCGGCGGGAAGTGGCCCGGCCTCCAGTGGCGTGGGCTCCGACGCCGGGACACCGGGCTCCGGTCCTGCTCGCGACGCGCGTACCGACCCCGACGACGGCCCCACGGGCCCCGCCGAGCAAGCGCATTCCAGGACCGAGCGGCACGGGCACCTCCGCTCCGGCCCCGCCGGGAACGTGCGCCCCGAGAACGCCGCCAGGGACGCGCGCCCGGAGGACACCACGGACGGCCCCACCCCCTGGCCGCTCGCCCGGAAGCGAGCCGCACGGGCGGCCGGGGGCCCCCGGCCCCCGGAACCCTCCGAGCCGGAGGACGCGCTGGGGCGGACGTTGGCGGAGCCGCTCACCGCGCTGACCGATCTGCCCCCGTTCGACACCTCGGCCATGGATGGCTGGGCCGTCTCCGGTCCCGGCCCCTGGGACCTCGACCGTGCGGCGGGAGGCGACCGCGGGATCCTCGCCGGGCACGCCGCCACGGCGCTGGCGGACGGGCATGCCGTCGCCATCGCCACCGGGGCGCGGGTGCCGGACGGTGCCACCGCGGTGCTGCGCAGTGAGCACGGTGAGGTCCACGACCGGGGTGACGGGCGGGCCCGGCTCGTCGCGCCGCGTGCGGTGCGGCTCGGCCAGGACATCCGCCCCCGCGGCCAGGAATGCGGCCGCGGCGAACCGCTGCTGCCGGCCGGTGTGCCGGTGACGCCCGCCGTTCTCGGGCTGGCCGCGGCCGCCGGGTACGACCGGCTGACGACCTACCCCCGGTCCCGCGTCGAGGTGCTGGTGCTGGGCGATGAACTGCTCCGGCACGGGCTGCCCCGGGAGGGCCGCATCCGGGATGCTCTCGGGCCGATGCTCGGGCCCTGGCTGCGGGCGCTGGGCGCCGACGTCACCGCGCCCCGGCCGCTCGGTGACGACGCCGACGTCCTCCACGCGGCGATCACCGGCTCCACCGCCGATGTCGTCCTCACCACCGGCGGCACCGCGTCGGGCCCCGTCGACCACGTCCACCCGGCCCTGCGCCGCATCGGCGCCGAGGTGCTGGTCGACGGCGTGGCGGTACGTCCGGGGCACCCCATGCTGCTGGCCAGGGTCGCCCCGGACCGGTATCTCGTGGGGCTGCCCGGCAATCCGCTCGCCGCGGTCTCCGGTCTGCTGACCCTGGCCGAGCCGTTGCTGCGGACCCTCGCCGCCCGCCCGCCCGCGGCGTCCTCCCGCACTCCGCTGGGCGCGGCAGTGGATGGGCACCCGCACGACACCCGGCTCGTTCCGGTCGCCTACCGCGACGACCCGCGCCACGGCCGCACCGCGACGCCGCTGCCGTTCCACGGGTCGGCCATGCTGCGCGGTATCGCCGCCGCCGACGCGCTGGCTGTCGTCCCGCCCGGCGGCGCCGACCGCGGGGACCTGGTCGAGGTGCTGGAGCTGCCCTGGCCTGCGGGCAGCGCGGCGCGTGGCCCGGAGGGTGCCGGGCGGCCGTACGGACCCGGTGCGCACCCCGGCGGCGACCGTCCCGTACGCTCCACCTTTTCCGCACCCCCGACCGGAGGCGCCGCGTGAAGCTTCCCTCCTACGACGCCGCGGCGCGTGAGGTCCCCGAGGAGAACTCCCACCGGGTCCTGCTGCCACGCCGGACACCCGTGGAGCCGATACGGCAGGTCGCCAGACGGCTCCTGATGGCGCTGCTCGTTCTCATCGCGACGGTCTTCATCGTCTGGATAGACCGCGACGAGTACCACGACAGTGCCAACGGCACGGTCGACTTCCTCGACTGCGTCTACTACGCCACCGTCACGCTCTCCACCACCGGTTACGGCGACATCGTCCCGTACGGCGACAGCGCACGGCTGCTGAACATCGTGCTGATCACGCCGCTGCGGGTGCTCTTCCTGATCATTCTGGTCGGCACCACACTGGAGGTGCTGACGGAACGCACCCGTGAGCAGTGGCAACTGAAACGCTGGAGAAAAACCTTGCGTGACCACACCGTCGTCGTCGGATTCGGCACCAAGGGCCGGTCCGCCGTCCAGACTCTCTGTGCCACCGGACTGACCCGCGAGCGCATCGTCATCGTCGACCCGAGTCCGAAGGTGATCGACTCCGCCGTCGCCGAGGGGTTCGTGGGCGTGGTCGGCGACGCCACCCGCAGCGATGTGCTCGTCCGTGCGGAGATCCAGCGCGCACTCCAGGTGGTCATCGCCACTCAGCGCGACGACACCGCCGTGCTGGTCACGCTGACCGCACGGCAGTTGAACAAGAAGGCCAACATCGTCGCCGCGGTCCGGGAGGAGGAGAACGCCCCGTTGCTGCGGCAGTCCGGCGCCGACTCCGTGATCACCTCGGCCAGCGCCGCCGGCCGGCTGCTGGGCCTCTCCGTCCACAGCCCCAGCGCCGGAACGGTCATGGAGGACCTCATCCAGCAGGGCAGTGGCCTCGACCTGGTCGAGCGCCCGGTCGTGAAGTCCGAGGTCGGCAAGTCCGTGCGGGAGACCGATGACCTGGTCGTCTCCGTGCTGCGTGGCCATCGGCTCCTCGGATACGACGACCCGGCGGCCAGCCCGCTGCAGGCCGCCGACCGGCTGATCACGATCGTCCGCGCCGCTGTCGCCGAGGAAGGCGACCTGCCGGGCAAGCCCCGCGCGCCCATGCCGCCGCTGCCGGGCTCCGGTGTCTCCTCGATGCGCCGCGCCGACGACTGACCGCGCGCTCTCCGGCCGACCCCGGCCCATGATCCGGCTCGTTTCACGTGAAACGAGCCGTTTCCCGTGAAACGCGGTGGGCCGGAGGGCTCGTCAACTCCCTTACCGCTCGGCCTGTTTCACGTGAAACAGGCCGAGCGGTTCGTCGTGCGGCACTCATTCGGGGGCCGTTCGGGCGTCGGCGGTGCGCGCGCACTGTCGCTGCGGGCATCCCCGGCGAGTAGCCTCGCGGCCATGCGAGCGATCACCATTCCCGAACCCGGTGGCCCCGACGCCCTTGTCTGGGCCGAGGTGCCCGATCCGCAGCCCGCCGAGGGCGAGGTCCTGATCGACGTCGCGGCGAGCGCCGTCAACCGTGCCGATCTGCTGCAGCGCCAGGGCTTCTACGACCCGCCGCCCGGCTCCTCGCCATATCCCGGGCTGGAGTGCGCGGGCCGGATCACGGCTCTCGGCCCGGGGGTGCACGGCTGGGCGGTCGGCGACGAGGTGTGCGCGCTGCTGGCCGGTGGCGGTTACGCGGAGAAGGTGGCGGTCCCGGCCGGTCAGGTGCTGCCGCTGCCGGACGGCCTCGATCTGGTGACGGCCGCCGCGCTGCCCGAGGTCGCCTGCACCGTGTGGTCGAACGTCTTCATGATCGCCCACCTGCGTCCCGGCGAGACGCTGCTGGTGCACGGCGGATCCAGCGGTATCGGCACCATGGCGATCCAACTCGCCAAGGCGGTCGGCGCCCGCGTCGCGGTCACCGCGGGCAGTGCCGAAAAGCTGGCGCGCTGTGCGGAGTTGGGCGCCGATGTGCTCATCGACTACCACCAGCAGGACTTCGTGGCGGAGGTGCGCGAGGCCACCGACGGCAAGGGCGCCGATGTCATCCTCGACATCGTCGGCGCGAAGTACCTGGAGCGGAACGTGAAGGCGCTGGCCGTCAACGGCCGCCTCGCCATCATCGGTATGCAGGGCGGGGTGAAGGCGGAGCTGAACATCGGCGCCCTGCTGGCGAAGCGCGCCGCGATCACCGCTGCGGGACTGCGTGCTCGACCGTTGCAGGAGAAGGCCGCGATCGTGGCGGCGGTACGCGAACACGTCTGGCCGCTGATCGGCAACGGTCAGGTCCGCCCGGTCGTCGACCGCACCCTCCCGATGGCGGATGCTGCCGAGGCCCACCGCGTGGTCGACGCGAGCAGCCACGTCGGCAAGGTCATCCTGACGGTCTGAGGGCTACGGAGACGGGCGGCGGCGAGGCCGGTGCCGAGGCCCTGGCGCGGATGCCGAAGCCGGGCGCCGGGTGGCCAGGTGCCAGGGCGAGCGCCCCGCCCGCCCTCCGGCCGCCACCTGGCCGCCGCCCGCCCTCCGTCCGCTCGTTCTCTGGTCGCCGCTCCCCGCCCCTCGGCTGCGGCCACCCGGCTGCCACCACCCAGCCCGCGCCCTCGCCCCTCACCCTCCCCCGCACAGATCGCCCGAGATGCCGGAATTGTGGCGTCATGTGACGCTGAGTAGGTCACACGGCGGCTCGGCACGGGAGGGGCACATCCGTGGCTCGGTTCCCTACGCGTATCCCCACCGGCCTGCTGGTGGTCACGGTGGCACTGCCCTTCTCCCTGGCGCTCGGCACGGTGATGGCCCATGCGGCCGCACCCGCACCCCTGGGGCAAGGAGCGCTTCGCACGGCCCGGGCTCTCGCGCCCGAGGCATCCGGCATCCGGGACCCGCGGCTCTCCGACCACCGGCACCGTTGGGGCGAGGGCTCCGGCCCGCTCAGCCTCACCGACGCCTTCGGGATCGCCGGTATCGGGAACCCCGTATCGGACTTCGCCGATCTGCCGGGCAGCGACGTGCTGCCCGGCGGGGGGCTCCGGCCGCCCCATCCCGCCGGGAGCACGGTCGGCCCGCCGCGGCCGCACGTACCGCCGCGTAAGCCGCACCGGCCATCCGCCCCAGCACCGCCCGCCCCCGTACCGCCCGCCCACGCGCCGGGCGCCGCCGCCCCACACCCCCCGGTCCCGCACGCCTCTCCTACGGCCGCGCCGCACCGCGCCCCGGGAGACCGCCCGGCCAAGGCCGCCGCCCCGTCCCGCGAGGCCGCACCGTCACACCGCCACACCGCGCACCGGCACCCCGCCGTCCCGCCGCACCGCCCGAAGCGGGTGCCCGCCGCCGTACCGCAGGTGGTCCCGGCGGAGACGCCCGCACCGGGGAACCGGACGGCCCGGGAAATGGACGACCAGCAGGCGCCGGACACCCAGGCCGAACCGCCGGCCAACGACAGCTCGTACCCCTTCGCCGGGACGGGCACCCACGCCGAGCGGGTGCTCCCGATGGGCGCGGGCATGACGCTCACCGGCCTGGGGCTGGCCTTCCTTGCCCTCCGGCTGCGGCGCGGCTGACCCGGCGGCCCGGCCCGTACGCCGTTTCACGTGAAACGTCATCGACGCGGCCCGCCTCCGACCACCGGCCCGCCTCCGAAGGAACCACCGGGCCCAGCAGCCAGCCCGCCCGCGCCCCTGTCGTAGCCCGATGGGGTCACCGCCTCCGGCGTACCCGTGTACGAGAGAATGGCGGTATGGATATGCCGATGAACGAACGGTCGCAGGAGAACCAGCACGTCCTGGTGGTCGGCCCGGACGGCATGGCGCTGGGCAGCGCCGCCTCCGGCGGCGAGGGCGACGGGGAGTCCCGGGAGACGCCGGTGGCGGACATGGTCGAGCAGCCCGCCAAGGTCATGCGGATCGGCAGCATGATCAAGCAGCTGCTGGAAGAGGTGAAGGCCGCGCCGCTCGACGAGGCCAGCCGGGTCCGCCTCAAGGAGATCCACTCCAGCTCGGTGAAGGAGCTGGAGGACGGGCTCGCGCCCGAGCTGGTCGAGGAGCTGGAGCGGCTGTCCCTGCCGTTCACCGACGAGTCGGTGCCCACCGAATCGGAACTCCGTATCGCACAGGCCCAGTTGGTCGGCTGGCTGGAGGGGCTGTTCCACGGCATCCAGACGGCGCTGTTCGCCCAGCAGATGGCCGCCCGCGCCCAGCTGGAGACGATGCGGCGCGCGCTGCCGCCCGGCGCCCCCGCCGAGGAGGGCGATCAGCCCGGCCACGGCGGCGCACGCTCCGGCCCCTACCTCTGAGCGGCGCCGCAGAGGGCCGAGGAACCACGAAGGGCCGGGCACACACTCCGTGTGCCCGGCCCTTGGCGTCTGCGCAGCCGGTGGATCAGTCGCTGCGGCCCGTCGAGACCGTGATCTCCAGCGGCTGACCGCTGTCCGGGTCCCAGGAGCTGAAGCCGCTCGGCTCCTGCTTGGTGACGGTGTTCTTCCCCCAGAGAACCTCGTTCACCTCCTTGACGGTGTACTTCCAGCCCGCCGCGTCCATGCACTCCTTCACCGAGTCCAGGTTCCGGAACAGGAAGGAGGGGACGTAGATCTTGCGCTTCTCGCCGTAAGGGTGCGAGGGGTTGGTGCACAGGCTGGCCTGGACCGTCGCGGACTTGTCCTCGGGCCGGGTGCTGACCTTCGGCGACGTGGGCTCGGGGGCGGAATACGCAGACGTCGACTCGTCACTCGTGGAGCTTTTGCTGTTGCCGTTACCGGCGCTCAGACCGATGGCGATCGCGATGGCGGTCACCACCACCACACCCACGATCGTCGCGACGACGACCACCGGGGTGTTGTTCTTGCGCGGCCGCGGTCCGTTCGCCGGGGGCATCGTCGGTGCCACCGGCGGCGGCGTGAACGGTGCCGGGGCAGGCGCCGGGGTCGGGTACCCGCCCGCGTGGTACGGCGCGGGGCCGGGTGCCGGGGTCGGGAAGGCGTTGTTCACCGGCGGCGGCGTCGACGGGCCGAACCCGGCGGTCTGCGTCGGCTGGTACGGCTGCTGCACATGCGGCGGCGCGGGGGTGTGCGGGGTGCCGGTCGCGGACGGGAAGACCGCGGAGGAGACGGACGAGCCGCTGGTGCGCGCCCGGGGGCCCTCGCTGATGATCAGCGGTGAACCGCCGGACTGCGCGGACCCGGCGATCCGCAGACACTCGTCCCGCATCGCCTCGGCGGTCGGGAACCGCTCATTGGGGTTTTTCTTGAGCGCCCGGGCGACCAGCGCGTCGACCGCCGGGGGCACCGACTGGTTGATGCTCGACGGGAGCGGCGGCTCCTCCTGCACATGCGCGTACGCGATGGCGAGCGGGGAGTCCGCGTCGAACGGCAGCTGCCCGGTGAGCAGCTCGAAGAGCATGATGCCGACGGAGTAGAGGTCGGAGCGGGCGTCCACGCCGCGGCCCAGCGCCTGCTCCGGCGAGAGGTACTGCGGGGTGCCGACGACCATGCCGGTCTGTGTCATCGATGTCACACCGGACTGCATGGCGCGGGCGATGCCGAAGTCCATGACCTTGACGACGTTGCGCTTGGTCAGCATGACGTTGCCCGGCTTGATGTCCCGGTGGACCAGGCCCATCTCATGGCTCACCTCCAGCGCGGCGAGCACATCGGCGGTGATCTTCAGCGCCTTCTGGGTCGGCATCGCGCCATGCTGGGCCATGTCGCCGTCCAGCTCCGAGCGGAGCGGCTGACCGGAGACGTACTCCATGACGATGTACGGCACCGTGGCGCCGTCGAGCTCGTCCTCACCGGAGTCGAAGACCGAGACGATGTTGGTGTGCGCCAGCTTCGCGACGGACTGCGCCTCGCGCCGGAAGCGTTCGCGAAATGCCTGCTCACGGCCGAGTTCGCTGTGCAGGGTCTTGATCGCGACCTCGCGGTCGAGGACGCTGTCGTAGGCGAGGTGGACGGCTGCCATGCCGCCCTCGCCGAGAAGGTCACGAAGCTGGTAACGTCCGCCGCCGACCGAACGGCCCTCGTATGGGCCCTGAGCGCCGTCCTGGCTCATCGTTCCGCTTCCCCCTCGGCGCAGTGCCCGCACGTATGGCGATCAAATCCGGTAATTGTGCAGCCAAGTCTGCCCCAGGGCAGTGACACGTCAAGCTGTGTGCCCGTTCCGTGACGGTTGTGCCCGATGCCACACGGGCGGCCGGATACGGTCCGCCGTTGGTCAACTTGCGACGCGGGGCGGCCGGAAGGTTTGATGGCCGGTCTGCTCGGACCAGCGGGCGTTCCCGAGCCTGTAGCGTGCTCCGGAGGGGCGGTGCGATCAGCGCGTCCGTCCCGCGAGGACCGAGACCTTACCGCTCAGGCGGATCGATTTCGACGGCGAGGACCGATGGCACCGACGCAGGGCCCCCAGGGCCCGTCCGACCCTGACGCCACCGGCTCCCACGCCTCCGATGCACCGGAGATGTGGGGCAACGGCGGACTGGTCGGCGACGGCCGCTACCGCCTCACCCACCGTCTGGGCCGCGGCGGCATGGCGGAGGTGTTCGCCGCCGAGGACGTGCGGCTGGGCCGCACCGTCGCCGTGAAGCTGCTCCGCGCGGACCTCGCCGAGGACCCGGTGTCCAAGGCCCGCTTCACCCGCGAGGCACAGTCCGTCGCCGGGCTGAACCACCACGCCGTCGTCGCCGTGTACGACTCCGGCGAGGACTACGTCGGCGGCAGCACCGTGCCGTACATCGTGATGGAGCTGGTCGAGGGCCGCACCATCCGTGACCTGCTGCTGAATGCCGACGCACCGCCGCCGGACCAGGCGCTGATCATCGTCTCGGGCGTGCTGGAGGCGCTGGCCTACAGCCATCAGCACGGCATCGTGCACCGCGACATCAAGCCTGCGAACGTGATCATCACCCACAGCGGCGCCGTCAAGGTCATGGACTTCGGCATCGCCCGCGCGCTGCACGGCGCCCAGTCGACGATGACCCAGACCGGCATGGTCATGGGCACCCCGCAGTACCTCTCCCCGGAGCAGGCGCTCGGCAAGACCGTCGACACCCGCTCCGACCTCTACGCCACCGGCTGTCTGCTCTACGAACTGCTGGCGCTGCGGCCGCCGTTCACTGGTGAGACGCCGCTGTCGGTGGTCTACCAGCACGTCCAGGACATGCCGGTGCCGCCGTCGCAGGTCGCCGATGTGCCGCCGGAGCTGGACGGCCTCGTCATGCGCTCCCTGGCCAAGGACCCGGACGACCGGTTCCAGACCGCCGAGGAGATGCGCGGTCTGGTCCAGTACTCGCTGCAGATGCTGCACGAGCAGGGCGGCCACACCGGCACCTGGAACACCGGCCCGGTCGCCGCGCACGAGGGCGGTGGCACGCCCGCGATGGGCGTCGCCGCGACCACCGCGATGCCGCACGCGGGCGCCGGGCCGACCGCGGCGAACCCGATCCTGCCGCCCGGTATGCACGCCGACGACGGTGCGTTCGAGGGCGGTCACCGGCCCGCGCGGCGCAGCCGCGGCAAGGTCTGGCTGATCGCCGCGCTCGCGCTGATCGCCATCGCGGTGGGCGTGGCCTTCGCGGTGCAGAACAGCGGCGGCGGCGGCGGTTCCTCGCCCGAGCCCACCAAGCCGCCCACGTCCTCCTCCGCGACCAAGGACGAGCAGACCGAATCGCCCAGCGACGAGCCGACGCACGAGACCACCGAGCCCGGCGGCATCGGCGGCTACACCCCGCCGGCCGAGGACACCGCGCCGCCGTCCCAGGCGCCCACCACGCCGCAGTCCCCGACCGCCCCGACCCGGACCCCGCAGACGACGCCGCCGACCTCGACGACCGGCGGCGGCAACAGCAACGGCGGCGCCGCCAACGGCGGTACGGACACGGGCGGCACGGACACCGGCGGTACCGACACCGGGGGCACCACCACGGGCGGCACGGACACCGGCGGCACGGACACCACCGGCGGCACGGGCACCGGCGGCACGGACGCGGGCACGGCGGCCGGCACCACCCCCTGACCGCACCGGAGGCCCGTACCTCCCCGCGCGGCTGCACGGCCCCGGACGGCGACCGCCCGTCCGGGGCCGTCGTTCATCCCGTGAACGCGTCCCGGACCGCCTGGTACTCGCGGGTCCACCACACCGCCAGCGCGGACGCGGCGGGGAACTGCGGGTCGGTGCGCCGGTCGCCGAGGCGGTAGCGCCAGGTCAGCATCCAGAAGTCGTTCAGCCGCTCCCACCACACCCGGTGGACGGCCGCGGCCAGCTCCCCGGCGTCCGCGCCGCGCGCGCCGCGGTAGGCGCCCGCGTACGCCGCCACCTTCGCCAGGTCCAGCGTGCCGCAGGGCCGGACGAAGAAGATCGCGGCGGCGCGGACCGCCTCCTCGGCGCGCGGCTGGACGCCCAGCCGGTCCCAGTCGACGATCGCGGCGGGCGCGGCGCCCCGGTAGAGGACGTTGAGCGGGTGGAAGTCCCCGTGCACCCAGCCGACGGCCGCGGCGCCGGGGTCGGCGGGGCGGCGGTGGGCGTGACGCTCCAGGAGCGCCCGGCGCTCCCGCAGCCGGTGCTCGGCCAGCTCGTCGAAGCTGGTGCGCGGGCGGGTCACCCGGGCCAGCGCCAGCAGCTCGTCGATGACGTCGAAGGTCTGCGCGGGCTCGGCGCTGGGCTGGGCGTACGGGGCGGGGCCCGGCCGCCGCTGGGCGGGCATGACCCGCTCCAGTGCGGTGTGGACGAGGCCGAGCAGCGCGCCGAGGCGGCGGGACTGGGCGAGGGTGAGCGCGGTGCCGCCGAGGTGTTCGCCGTCGACCCAGGGGTGCAGGGCGTAGCAGCGGCCGTCGAGCACGGTGACGGTGCGGCCGTCGGCGCGGGCGAGGGGCGGGGCGAGCGGCAGGCCGAGCGCGGCGAGTCGGAGGGTGGCGCGGTGCTGGCGGGAGATGGAGCCGCGGTCCCCGTCGAGATGGTGCTTGAGGAAGTATCTGCCGTCGGTGGTGACCAGCGTGTATCCGCGGTTGAGCAGGCCCTCGGCGACCGGCTCGCAGGAGAGCGGCTCCCCGGCGTCGGCGTAGTGGGCGAGTAAGGAGCCGAGCGTGCGGCCGTCAGGGGCCGCCGTCCGGACTACAGATGAGCGCAGCACGCGCCAGATGTTAGATCACTGGCCAGGGGCCCAGGGGGCGGTTCTGAATTCCGGTACATCGGTCAGGTGGTGCAAGGCGATGAATTCCGGCTCAATCCGCAGGAAAACCGGGTCGAACGGAACACCGTCGGCCAGCCGTGGCGTACGGCCGAAACGCTGCCGTTCGGCGTCGGTCGGCTCGGCGAGCCGGGCGGTTCCGGTCAGATGCACCGACCAGGCGTCGGCGGCCCCGCTGTGCAGGTTGTCCGCCTCGTACGCGACGACCGCACCGTCCATGGCGCGGTGGTATCCGTAGCCGCTGTGCAGGCGCACGATCAGCCGGTGGCCGGTGACCAGATGCCGGGAGATCGCGGTGAAGGGCAGCGCACGCAGGCTCGACGACACCCGCCCGTAGGGGGTGCGGTCGAGCAGTTCCGTCGCGCGGGGATCGTCGCAGGGCATGGCTCCCAGCCTGCCGCCGGGCGGGCCGCCGCCGACAGGGGCAGCGGCCCTCAGCTCGCCGGGACGTTGGTCCCGCCGGGCCCGTGCGGCCGGGGCCGTCAGCGGCGTTCGGCCTGGCGCCGGGCGACATACGCGGCGGCCTGGGAGCGGCGCTCCATACCGAGCTTGGACAGCAGGCTGGAGACGTAGTTCTTGATGGTCTTCTCGGCGAGGTGGAGGCGTTCGCCGATGGCGCGGTTGGTCAGGCCCTCGCCGATCAGGTCGAGGATCCGGCGCTCCTGGTCGGTGAGGGAGGCCAGCTTGTCGTCGTCCTTGGTGCCGCCGCCCCGCAGCCGCTCCAGGACCCGCGCGGTGGCCACCGGGTCGAGGAGGGATTTCCCGGCGGCGACATCGCGTACGGCGGCGAGGAGTTCGTTGCCCCGGATGGCCTTGAGGACATAACCGGCCGCACCGGCCATGATCGCGTCGAAAAGGGCCTCGTCGTCCGCGAACGACGTCAGCATCAGGCAGTTGATCTCGTCGTTCTGCGAACGGATCTCGCGGCAGACCTCGACGCCGCTGCCGTCCGGTAGCCGGACATCGAGCACCGCAACGTCCGGTCGGGTGGCCGGGATCCTGACCAGGGCGTCTGCGGCGGTGCCGGCCTCGCCGATGACCTCGATGTCCGGTTCACCTGCCAGCATTTCGTGGACGCCGCGCCGCACCACTTCATGATCATCGAGCAGGAATACCGTGATTTTTCCATCCTCGTGCACGGCCCCAGTCTCACACACCGCCCCTTCCCGTGCTCCAGGTCGCCGATATAACGTGCCGGTGTCCCGGCGGCCTGCAACGCTGTGACCAGGACTTGTTCCCAGCTTTCGCGATTTACTTGGAAATCCAAGCAAAATCGCAGGTCAGCGCCGTTTCCGCTTAGGCTTTGACAATGGGTAACGTGCGATGAGCAGGCCACCTTCCGGGACGCTTTGTTCCACCCGGATCCGGCCGCGTTCGCACCCACCCCGTGCGCCGTATCGGATACCGGGTGAGCCGCAATACGGCCACCGGCGGACCCCGGGGGCCGGACAGACGGAGGAGCAGCACGTGACCGTGGAAGGCACTGCCCAGCGGAAAAACACCCGCAGCGGCAGCAAGCGCACCACCGCCAAAAAGGCGTCACCGGCCAAGAGCAAGGCCACGCGCCCGGCGGAGCAGGACGAGCTCGTACAACTGCTGACCCCCGAGGGGAAGCGGGTCGAGCACCCGGAGTACGCGATCGACCTGTCGCCCGAGGAACTGCGCGGTCTCTACCGCGACATGGTGCTGACGCGGAAGTTCGACGCCGAGGCCACCACGCTGCAGCGCCAGGGCGAATTGGGCCTGTGGGCCTCGCTGCTCGGCCAGGAGGCGGCCCAGATCGGCTCCGGACGGGCCCTGCGCGATGACGACTACGTCTTCCCGACCTACCGCGAGCACGGCGTCGCCTGGTGCCGCGGGGTCGATCCGACGAATCTGCTGGGCATGTTCCGCGGCGTGAATCACGGCGGCTGGGACCCGAACAGCAACAACTTCCACCTCTACACCATCGTCATCGGTTCGCAGACGCTGCACGCGACCGGATACGCGATGGGGGTGCAGAAGGACGGCGCGGATTCCGCGGTGCTCGCCTATTTCGGTGACGGCGCCTCCAGTCAGGGAGATGTCGCCGAGTCGTTCACCTTCTCCGCGGTCTACAACGCCCCGGTGGTCTTCTTCTGCCAGAACAATCAGTGGGCGATTTCCGAGCCGACGGAACGGCAGACCCGCGTTCCGCTCTATCAGCGCGCCCGCGGCTTCGGATTCCCCGGCGTCCGCGTCGACGGCAACGACGTGCTGGCCTGTCTGGCCGTGACCCGGGCGGCGCTGGAGCGGGCACGCACCGGCCAGGGCCCGATGCTGGTCGAGGCGTTCACCTACCGGATGGGCGCGCACACCACTTCCGACGACCCGACGAAGTACCGCTCCGACGAGGAGACCCGCGCCTGGGAGGCGAAGGACCCGATCCTGCGGCTGCGCCGGTATCTGGAGGCAGAGGGGTTCGTCGACGACGCCTACCTCGCCGCCGTCGAGGAGGAGAGCGAGGCGCTGGGCAAGCGGGTGCGGGACGTCGTCCGGGCGATGCCCGACCCCGACACCATGGCGATCTTCGAGAACGTCTATGCGGACGGGCATGCGCTCGTCGACGAGGAGCGCGCGCAGTTCGCCGCGTACCAGGCGTCGTTCGCCGACGCCGATGTTGCCGCGGAGGAGAACTGACCATGGCCGTCCACGAGAAGATCACCATCGCCAAGGCGATCAACGCGTCGCTGCGCGCCTCCATGGAGGCCGACCCCAAGGTCCTCGTGATGGGTGAGGACGTCGGCAAGCTCGGCGGCGTCTTCCGCGTCACCGACGGGCTGCAGAAGGACTTCGGCGAGGACCGGGTGATCGACACCCCGCTCGCCGAGTCCGGCATCGTCGGCACCGCGATCGGCCTGGCGCTGCGCGGCTACCGCCCGGTCGTGGAGATCCAGTTCGACGGGTTCGTCTTCCCCGCCTACGACCAGATCGTCACCCAGCTCGCGAAGATGCACGCCCGGGCGCTGGGCAAGGTCAAGGTGCCCGTCGTCATCCGCATCCCGTACGCGGGCGGCATCGGCGCGGTCGAGCACCACTCGGAGTCCCCGGAGGCGCTGTTCGCGCACGTCGCGGGCCTGAAGTGCGTGACGCCGTCGAACGCCTCGGACGCCTACTGGATGCTCCAGCAGGCCATCGCCGGGGACGACCCGGTCATCTACTTCGAGCCCAAGCGCCGCTACCACGACAAGTCGCGTCTGGACACCGAGGCGATCCCGGACCCGTTGCACACCGCCCGGATCGCCCGCAGCGGCTCGGACCTCACGCTCGCCGCTTACGGCCCGATGGTGAAGGTCTGCCAGGACGTCGCCAATGTCGCGGCGGAGGAGGGCAAGTCGATCGAGGTTGTCGACCTGCGGTCGCTCTCCCCCATCGACTTCGACACCGTCCAGGCGTCGGTCGAGCGGACCGGCCGTCTGGTCCTGGTGCACGAGGCGCCGGTCTTCCTCGGCATGGGCGCCGAGATCGCCGCCCGGATCACCGAGCGCTGTTTCTACCATCTGGAGGCTCCGGTGCTGCGGGTCGGCGGTTTCCACGCGCCGTACCCGCCGTCCCGGCTGGAGGACGAGTACCTGCCCGGCCTGGACCGGGTGCTGGACGCCGTCGACCGCGCGCTGGCGTACTGAGGGGGAGAGGAGAGCCGTGACCATGACTGCAACCGCCGCCTCGGCGCAGCGTTTCCGCGAGTTCAAGATGCCCGACGTGGGCGAGGGCCTCACCGAGGCCGAGATCCTCAAGTGGTACGTCCGGCCCGGTGACACCGTCACCGACGGTCAGGTCGTCTGCGAGGTCGAGACCGCCAAAGCCGCGGTCGAACTGCCCATCCCCTACGACGGGGTGGTGCATACGCTCAACTTCGACGAGGGCACCACCGTCGACGTCGGCACCGTCATCATCTCCGTGGACACCGATCCGGGCGCCGGTCCCGTGCCGTCGGCCGAGGCCGCTCCGGTCGCCGAGCCGGAGCCCGCCGAGGCCGAGGAGCCGCAGGGCCGCCAGGCGGTGCTCGTCGGCTACGGCGCCGCCCCGGCGTCGACGAAGCGGCGGCCGCGCAAGGCGCAGGCCCGGCCCGCGGCGCAGCCGGTGACCGCGGGGCTCCAGGCGGAGCTGAACGGGCGGGCCGCGGTGCCCGCACCGGCCGTCGTCCCTGCTCCGGCCACCCCCGCGCCCGCCGTGCCCGCACCGGCCGCTCCCGGCGCGCCCCGGCCGCTGGCCAAGCCGCCGGTGCGCAAGCTCGCCAAGGACCTCGGCATCGACCTGGCCACCGTGGTGCCGACCGGCGCCGACGGGGTCGTCACCCGCGAGGACGTGCACGCCGCCGCGGCCGCCGCGGCGCCTGTTTCACGTGAAACGGTGACGGTGCCGACCGCCCTGCCGGAGGCGGTCGCCGTGCCGTCGGCCGGGGAGACCCGGATCCCGGTCAAGGGTGTCCGCAAGGCCACCGCGCAGGCGATGGTCGCCTCGGCCTTCACCGCGCCGCACGTCACGGAGTTCATCACCGTCGATGTGACCCGCACGATGAAGCTCGTCCAAGAGCTGAAGCAGGACCCGGACATGGCGGGGCTGCGCGTCAACCCGCTGCTGTTCGTCGCGAAGGCGTTCCTGGTCGCCCTCAAGCGGCACCCGGAGGTCAACGCGTCCTGGGACGAGGCGAACCAGGAGATCGTGCAGAAGCACGAGGTGAACCTCGGGATCGCTGCGGCCACCCCGCGCGGGCTGATCGTGCCGAACATCAAGGACGCGGGCGGCAAGACGCTGCCGCAGCTCGCCGAGGCGCTGGGCGAGCTGGTGGCGACCGCCCGCGAGGGCAAGACCTCACCGGCGGCCATGTCCGGCGGGACCGTCACGATCACCAACGTCGGCGTCTTCGGCGTCGACACCGGTACGCCGATCCTCAACCCGGGGGAGTCGGCGATCCTCGCCTTCGGCGCGGTCAAGCTCCAGCCGTGGGTCCACAAGGGCAAGGTGAAGCCCCGTCAGGTCACCACGCTGGCGCTCTCGTTCGACCACCGGCTGATCGACGGCGAGCTGGGCTCGAAGCTCCTCGCCGACATCGCGGGCGTCTTGGAGAAGCCGAAGCGGCTGATCACCTGGGGCTGACCCGGTAGCGCACGGAGAGCGGCCGACCCTCGCATCCGCGGCGGTCGGCCGTTGTGCTGGGTGTGCCGTGACGCGTCGGTCGTCCGGCGGCGCGTATCAGCTGCGGATGAGGTCGACGACGTTCCGGAGGTGGGCGACCGGGCCGGTCGGCGCGGAGGTGTCCGCGTGCGAGGCGTTGCGGACCACCGTGGTGCCGGCCCAGACGGCGGCGGCGATCAGCACGACCACGGCGGTGGTCCGGGCGCGGCGGGCGGTGTTCGTCCTGGTCTGCATGGCTTCTCCCCCTCAGGTGCCGGAACCTTCCCGGCGTGGTGCCTCCATTCACCCATGGATTTCCGGCCCGCCCGTACGCGTCAGGTACGGATTCGGCTACGACTTGAGAGGGAGCCGGTACCGCACTTCGGGCGGACCGGCGGGGGACGGGCACCCCGGAGAGCGGTGCGCCGACCGGTTCGGGCGGGCCCGGGGCGGCCACCTGCCACGGCGGGCGCGGGCCCGGTGCGCGGGGCCGTGCGGACCGGGCCGGAAAGGACTTGCCGCAGGCCAAGGCGGTGTTTAGCTTCGGTGCCATGAGTAGCAGCGACTTGATCATCCGGCGCTACCGGGGAACCGACGAGGACGTCGTCGTCGGCCTGTGGTCCCGCGCCGTCCGCCAGACACACCCCTTCCTCCCCGGGGAGGGCGGCGGCGAGCGGGCCCGCAAGCTCCGGGAGGTGTATCTCGTCCAGGCGGACAACTGGGTCGCCGAGCGGGACGGCACCGTCGTCGGGCTGCTGGGGCTCATGGGCGCGGAGGTCGGCGGGCTGTTCGTCGACCCCGAGGCACAGGGACGCGGCACCGGCCGGGCGCTGCTCGAACACGCCGCGTCGCTGCACGGCGCGCTGACCCTGGAGGTCTACGAGCGCAACGACCGCGCCCGCCGCTTCTACGACCACCTCGGCTTCACCGAGCGCTCCCGCCGGGCCGAGGAGGAGACGGGCGAGACCCTGATCGCCCTGGACCGCGTCGCGCCGCTGCGGTCGGTGTCCTGGCTGCATGTGCGCGAGGGGCGGCTGCTCAGCGTGCGGACGCGCGGCAACGACACGTTCTACCTACCCGGCGGCAAGCACGAGGACGGGGAGACCGCGCCGGAGGCGCTGTCGCGCGAGCTGGCGGAGGAGTTGGGCCTGACGGTTCCGGCGGCGGAGCTGACCGAGGCGTTCGTCATCCATGACGTGGCCCACGGGCAGAGCGGCCGCCGGCTGCACATGACCTGCTTCACGGGCGGCCCCCAGGACATCGCGCCGCGCCCCGGCCGGGAGATCGCCGAGTACGCCTGGTTCGGCCGCGCGGAGGCACGCGAGCGCTGCGCCCCGGCCCACGGCCAGGTCGTCGACCGGTTGGTGGCTCAGGGGCTAATGGAGGGCTGACGGGCCGGGGGCGGGGCCCGGCGCGCGGCTCTGACCTGCGCCTTCGGGCCCGGCCCGGCCTTCGGTTCCGGCCCCGTGCCCCGGGCCGCCCCTGTCCGGATCCTGGAAGCCGCCGACGCACGCATACATGTTGTATCTATCCTGTGTGCATGCCATCTGCCTCCGCACCCGCCGCTCCCGGCCGGCAGTCCGCCGGGACCCCGCACGCCAAGCAGCCACCCGCCGCCGAGCGCGTCTACACCCACGTCAAGGACGCCGTGCTCCAGCGCCGTTACGAGGGCGGCATGCTGCTCACCGAGGGCGAGCTGGCCGAGGCGGTCGGGGTGTCGCGGACGCCGGTGCGCGAGGCGCTGCTCCGCCTGGAGGTCGAGGGGCTGATCAAGCTCTACCCGAAGAAGGGCGCGCTGGTGCTGCCGGTCTCCGCGCAGGAGATCGCCGATGTCGTCGAGACCCGGCTGCTGGTGGAGGAGTACGCCGCGGCCAAGGCCGTCCCGGCGTCCGAGGCGCTGCTCGACGAGCTGGCCGAGCATCTGCGGACCATGCGGGAGCGATCCGCGGCGGGCGACCTGGCGGCGGTCTCCGTCGCCGACCGCTGCTTCCACGCGGCCCTGGTGCGCAACACCGGCAACCAGATCCTCGACCGCCTCTACGAGCAGCTGCGCGACCGTCAGCTGCGCATGGGCGTCGCGGTGATGCACGCCCACCCGGACCGCATCGCCAAGAACGTCACCGAGCACGCCGAGATCCTCGAAGCGCTGCGCACCGGTGACGCCGAGGCGGCCACCGCCGCCGTGCACCGCCACGTCAGCTGGGTGCGCAACCTCGCGCAGGGAGACGCCCGATGAGCGGTTCCGGCACCACCGCGGCGCGGTCCCTGCCCGGCGACCCACCCGGCGGCGCCCGTGCCGTGGCCGTCTGGGGCACCGGCGTCGCCGTCTACTTCGTCGCCGTCACCTACCGCACCAGCCTCGGCGTCGCCGGTCTGGACGCCGCCGACCGCTTCCACATCAACGCCTCCGCGCTGTCGACCTTCTCGATCCTCCAACTGCTGGTCTACGCGGGCATGCAGATACCCGTCGGCCTGCTCGTGGACCGGCTCGGCGCCAAGAAGGTGCTGGCCATCGGCGTCGTCCTCTACACCATCGGCCAGTTCGGCTTCGCGTTCTCCGAGTCGTACGCCATGGCGCTCGGCTCGCGGGCGATGCTCGGCTGCGGTGACGCGATGACCTTCATCAGCGTGCTGCGGTTGGGGGCCCGCTGGTTCCCGGCCCGGCGCGGGCCGCTGGTCGCGCAGCTCGCCGCGCTCGTCGGCATGGCGGGCAACCTCATCTCCACACTGGTGCTCGCCCGGCTGCTGCACTCCCTGGGCTGGACGGCGACCTTCGCCGGGAGCGCGGCGGGTGGCGTCGTCGTCCTCGTCCTGCTGCTGCTCTTCCTCAAGGACCACCCGGAGGGCTTCGCCCCGGCGCCCGCGCCCGCCACGCACACCGGCGCCGCCTTCATCCGGCGGCAGATCGCGGACGCCTGGCGCGAGCCCGGCACCCGTCTGGGCATGTGGATCCACTTCACCACACAGTTCCCCGCGATGTTCTTCCTGCTGCTGTGGGGGCTGCCGTTCCTCGTCGAGGCGCAGGGTCTGTCCCGGGCCACCGCGGGCACTCTGCTGACCCTGATCGTCCTCGCCAACATGGCGGTCGGCCTGGTCTACGGACAGATCATCGCCCGCCACCATGCGGCCCGGCTGCCGCTGGCGCTCGGCACCGTCGGCGTCACCGCCGCGCTGTGGGCCACCACCCTCTTCTGGCCCGGCCCGCACGCGCCGATGGCGCTGCTCGTGGTGCTCTGCCTGGTGCTCGGGGCCTGCGGTCCCGCCTCGATGATCGGCTTCGACTTCGCCCGTCCGGCCAACCCGCCGGAGCGCCAGGGCACCGCCTCCGGCATCGTCAACATGGGCGGCTTCATGGCCTCGATGTCGACGCTGCTGGCTGTCGGGGTGCTGCTGGACACGACCGGCGACGACTACAGCGTCGCGTTCTCCTCGGTCTTCGTGCTGGAGGCGCTCGGTTTCTCGCAGATCCTGCGGCTGCGCCGCCGCGCGGTGCACCGTGAGCGGGAGCGACAGGCCGTCAGCCGTGTCGAGGCGGTCCACGTCCCCGCCTGACGTCCGGGGCGCCACGCCGCCGGTCCGGGTCCCGCCGTCCGTCAGCTCCGTAACGTCCGTACGGAGACGGCCGGTTGGCCGCGGGCCGGCGGCGCGCGTTTCACGTGAAACACCGCCGCGCCGGGCCCGCCGAACGGACCTACGGCGTGACGGCGAAGTGCTCCAGGATCGCCGCGGCCAGCTTCTGGTCACCGTCGATCTTGACCTGGTCCGCCACCGCCTGCGGACGGGACCGGCCGCAGGCCAGCCGGGCGAAGACGTCCCAGTCCAGCGCGAAGGTCACGGTCGGCCCGAGCGACACGCTGCCGTCGACGGTGCCGTGGCCCTCGGCGTCCACCCGGACCGTCCGCATGAACTCCAGCGGACCGGTGACATCGAAGACCACCGCCGAACCGGCGGGCGCCTGCGCCCTCTTGGCCACGACGCCCGGCAGCGTCTTCACCAGGATGTCCCGGGCCACCTGGGCGCCGGGGGAGTCGAGATTGCCCGGTGCGCTCAGCGCCCGCCGCAGATCCTGCTCGTGCACCCACACGTCGAACGCCCGCAGCTGGAGCACGAAGTCCAGCGTGCGGTCCTCGTCGAACGGGCTGCGCACCAGGGCGTCCGGCTGCCGGGTCTCGTTGCGCAGCTGCCGCGAGCGCCGGATGACGGTGTACTCCAGCTCGGAGACCATCTCCAGGGCGGTGTGGTGACGGCGGACGTCGACCTGCACCTCCATGCGGCGGGCCGACTCGCTCTGCACGTGGTAGAGGTCGCGCGGCAGCGAGTGGATCGGCCGCGGGTCGCCGAGCATCTCGCACTCCAGGCCGATGATGTGCGACACCACATCGCGGACCGACCATCCCGGCAGGTCCGTCGCCCTGCTCCACTCACCCTCGGCGAGCGGTGTCACCAGCTCGGTTATCGCTTCTATGGAGTGAGTCCAGGCATCGATGGAGGATTGAAGGCTGGGATGGACGGTCACGTGACCCCTCGGACGATTCGTACGCGGGCTGCTGTCTGGCAGTTAAGTTACGCTGCGCACGGGCACCCCGGCAGTGCTTTCGGGTGACCATCGTAGGCACTTTTCCGCTGGCAGCCAGGTCTTCACGCCCCTGCGGTGGTACTGTGCCCCGCCCTCGTCCCCGCCCCTCGCCTCCCCGGCCGTCAGTCGTCGTCCCGCTCCCGCTCCGCCATGCGGATCACGCAGACCGCCACCCCGATCAGCAGCGTCGGATCGGCGTCCTCGCGGACGACCTTGAGGCCGTAGGAGTCACGCAGCGTCAGCCAGCGCCGGGAGATCTCGGCGAGCAGTTCGCCCTCGTACTCGACGGCGAACTCGCGGTCCAGGATCTTGCCGCTGACGTCGAGTTCGGTGCCGTCGACCAGCTCCACGCGGTAGTGGTTGCGCAGCAGCGACAGGCGCTTGCGGCGGATGGTGGCGAGCGGCCGGTCGTCCCGCTCGATGGTCATCGCGTCGCGCAGGCTGAGCATCTTCTTGCGCAGGGTGATCAGCACCCGGCCGTCGGTGTCCTTCAGCTCGAAGGTCTCCCGCAGCCGCAGTGCCTTGCCGTCGACGAGGAACGCGTGGTGGCCGTGTTCGTCGTCGATCCAGTAGTCGTCGCCGATGCCGAAGATCCGGTCGTGGACGAGGTAGGTGCGGGTGGACGGGGCGTGCCCCCCGGAGAATCGCTGCATTGCTGACGTGTTCCCCACCGCCCCGGCGGAATGCGTGGTCAGGTGGGTGACGTTGAATGGAGGCATGGCTTCACGTGCGCGCGTCAGGGCCCCCGAGCTGATCGGCAAGGGCGGCTGGCTGAACACAGGCGACAAGGATCTGGCCCTCGCCGATCTGCGGGGACGCATCGTCGTCCTCGACTTCTGGACCTTCTGCTGTGTGAACTGTCTGCATGTCCTCGACGAGCTGCGGGAGCTGGAGGAACGGCACCGCGACACCGTCGTGATCGTCGGCGTGCACTCCCCCAAGTTCGTGCACGAGGCCGACCATCAGGCGGTCGTCGACGCCGTCGAGCGGTACGGCGTCGAGCACCCGGTCCTGGACGACCCGGAGCTGGCCACCTGGAAGCAGTACGCGGTCCGCGCCTGGCCGACGCTCGTCGTCATCGACCCCGAGGGGTACGTCGTCGCCCAGCACGCCGGTGAGGGCCACGCCCACGCCCTCGCGACGCTGGTCGAGGAACTGATCGCGGAGCACACCGCCAAGGGCACGCTGCGCCGCGGCGACGGCCCGTACGCCCCGCCGGAGCCGGTCGCCACCGATCTGCGTTTCCCCGGCAAGGCGGTGGCGCTGCCGTCCGGGAACCTCCTCGTCTCGGACACCACCCGCCATCAGCTCGTGGAGCTGGCGCCGGACGGCGAGCGGGTGGTCCGCCGGATCGGCAGCGGCGAGCGCGGTTTGGGCGCCGACGCCTTCAACGAACCGCAGGGCCTGGCGCTGCTGCCGGACGGCACGGTCGCCGTCGCCGACACCGTCAACCACGCCCTGCGCGTCTTCGACCCGGAGAACGGCACGGTCGAGACGGTCGCCGGCACCGGCCGCCAGTGGTGGCAGGGCTCGCCGGTCTCCGGCCCGGCCCGTGAGATCGATCTGTCCTCGCCGTGGGATCTCGCCTGGTGGCGGGAGCGCCTCTGGATCGCGATGGCCGGTGTCCACCAGCTGTGGACGTACGACCCGGCGACCGGCACCGTCGAGGCCGTCGCGGGCACCACCAACGAGGGGCTGGTGGACGGTCCCGCCGCCGAGGCGTGGTTCGCGCAGCCGTCCGGGCTCGCGTCCGGTGGCGACCGGCTGTGGATCGCCGACTCGGAGACCAGCGCGGTGCGCTGGGTGGAGCGCGCGGACGACGGCGGGTACGTGGTGCGGACGGCCGTCGGCACCGGGCTGTTCGACTTCGGGCACCGTGACGGCGCGGCGGAGCAGGCACTGTTCCAGCATCCGCTGGGCGTCACCGCGCTGCCGGACGGTTCGGTGGCCGTCGCCGACACGTACAACCACGCGCTGCGCCGCTTCGACCCGGAGAGCGGTGAGGTGACGACCCTCGCGACGGATCTGCGGGAGCCGTCCGGCGCGGTGCTCGTCGACGGCGACATCGTGGTGGTGGAGTCCGCGCGGCACCGGCTCACCCGGCTGCGACTGCCCGAGGAGGCGGTCCGGGTCGCGGCGGTGGCGCACCACACGCAGCGCGCGGCGACGGAGGTGGCGCCCGGCGTGCTCCGCCTCGACATCGTCTTCCAGGCGCCCGCCGGGCAGAAGCTGGACACCCGCTACGGCCCGTCGACCCGGCTGCTGGTCAGCGCCACTCCGCCGGAGCTGCTGGCCGACGGCGCGGGCGCGGGCACCGATCTGGCCCGGGAGCTGACGCTCGCCGACGGCGTCACCGAGGGCGTGCTGCACGTCTCGGCGATGGCCGCGTCCTGCGACGACGACCCGGCGATCGAGTACCCGGCCTGCCATGTGCACCAGCAGGACTGGGGCGTGCCGGTGCGGGTCACCGACGGCGGGCGGGCCCGGCTGGGCCTGGTGCTCGCGGGGCTGGACGCGGAGGGCTGACGGCGGGCCGGTGACCGGGGCGCGAGCCCGTACGGTCACCGGCCGCGGCTCACCGGGAGACGCCCGCCTTGATCCGTGCCTCGGGGAGGCTGGAGTACCAGTTGCCGACCTTCGCCTGCTGGGTGGCGTAACGCGGCTGGTACTGCGAGAAGGAGAGGTACGCCCCGCCGCCCCGCTTCATGCCGCGGTTGTCCGTGAAGGTGACTGTCAGCTTGTTGAGCGGCTTGGTGCCCTTCGTGGCGGGCTTGGTGGTGGGGATCAGCGCGTACGCGTCCGAGCGCGCCTGCACGGTGACCTGGCGGCCGAGGAACGAGTCGCCGGGGTCGCCCTCCAGGAAGCCCAGCGGGGTCGGCGAGTCGTTCACGGCCACCTGCGGGGCGCCGTGCAGGATGCACGGGCGGCCGAGCGGGTTGTGGTAGGTGAGGACCAGCACGGACGGGTCGGTCTCGGACGTCGCCTTGAGCTTGGTGGGCCCCGCCGAGCACTGCGTGGGGCGGGCACGGTGGGCCGCCGCGCCCGCGCCGACGCCCGCCGCGCCCGCCCCCGCGCCGATGAACCGGTGCTTCTTCTTGTCCTTCTTCTTGCTCTTGTAGGTCGAGGAGGAAGAAGAGGACGAGGAGTGCTTCCGCGAATTCGAGGACTTCGCGTGGGTGCAGCCCGTCAACGCGAGCGTGCCGCAGAGTGCTGCGGCCAGCGTCGCGCAGGCGACGGAACGGCGACGGGAGCGGCGTGCGGTCATGGTTGGTTCCCCCAGTGGTTCGCTGCGTTCAGCGAGCTGTGTGTGTCATGGCACCGCCACGATATCGATGCGGGCCCACCGCGCCAGGGCCGGTGGGCACGGAGCCGGATCAGTGGTGGCACACCGGTAGATCGATGTTCTGGAGCTGTTCGGGACGGATGCGGATGCCCGGCATCCACGCCTGGCCGTCGCCGTGGTCGACGCGCAGCCAGATGCTGCTGTGCCCGCCCGCCTCGTCGGTGACGGAGACCCCGTCGGCGATCCGGCATCGGGCGTGCAGGGGGTCGTCGTGCCAAACACGGCCGGTGACGTTGGCGCGGCGGTAGAACTCGTACGGGTCCCGGGCCAGCGCGAGCGCGCAGTCCGGCCTGCGGTCGCCGCGGCAGGCGCGCTCGACGTTGAACACATTGACGGTGGTGCCCGCGCCGGGCCCCGTCCCTGCACTGGGCTCCGTCCCCGTCCCGTTCCCCGCCTCCGTGCCGGAGTCCCTGCCGGTGCCGGTGAGCGCGAGGACGGTGAGCGCGGCGGCGACGGCGACGGCGGCGCCGAGCCCGATGAGCAGGGAGTGTGGCCCTCTCGGGCGGACGACGGCCGGTGCGACGGACGCGGCCACCGGGGCCGGAGGGGCCGCGCGGGGCCCCGGCACGGTCACGGTCCCGCCCGGATGCGGGGCGACGGGGGCGGGGATGACGACGGCGGGCGTGGCATCGGCGAGCGCCGGCGCGTCCGGTACGTCGCCTCCGCCGGGCGCCGGGGATGCGTCCGAAGGCCGGGCGACGGCGGCCCCTTCCGCCTCCTCCGCCCCACCCGCCGACTCCTGTGCCGCGCAGGCCGCGTGCAGCAGGGTGATGAGGGCGGGCAGCCGGTCCTCCCCGGTGAAGGAGAGCTTGCACCACTCCACCAGCAGCCGTTCGTCCGGCAGGCTCTGGCCCCGCAGATACCGGGAGAGCGAGGAGCGGCTGGCCGGCAGCCGGGACTCCATCTTCTTGAGGCTGTAGCCCAGTTCGCCGTGCATACGCCGGAGTGCCGTGACGAAATCCCGTACGGGTCCGGTGAGTTCGGCGGGCAGCGGCGCGAGCGGCTTGCGGCGGACGTTCGCGGCGCGGTTCTGGTGGCCAGGCACGCCCAGCATTCCAGCACAGCGGCCCTACGCGCGCGAGGGGCACTCCCGCTCCCCAGTGGCGGAAGTGCCCCTCGTGACACGATTCGGACCGGAACCTGACCGCCCCGTGCAGCATGCGCGCCCGTGCGCCCCGTACGGGCGCGCATGACGGCTCAGTCGCCGAAGGCCACCGGGCGGTAGGGCCTGAACTCGGAGCCGCCGCTCAGCCCGTACGTCAGGCTCCGGTGATCGGTGCCGTGGCCGCCGCGCTGCTCGTACGCGGTGTACGAGCTGTGCGCGTCGTTGTTCCACTTCTCGAAGATCACGACATGGCGGGTGTCGCTGGTGCCGTCCGCGTCGATCAGCAGGTCACCGGGGGTCAGTTCGCCGAGCGAGATCGGGCGGGTGAGCGAGCGGTCGTTCGCCAGCCCGACGGTGTTGGTCCCCGGCGTCGGCAGGCCGAGCGTCATCGACACATAGCCCGAGCAGTCCTGCCGGTAGCCGTCCTTCCAGTTCGTGGTCTGGCTGTACGGGACCTGCGCACCGTCGTTCGCGGTCAGCCAGGTCGTCGCGCGCCGCAGCATCTCCTCACGGGAGGCGCTCGGCTCCTGCGGCGCCGGGCCGTCCTCGACCGGCACGCCCGGCAGCCGGTCCTCGGGGATGGCCACCGCGACGACGCTGAGGAAGCCCTCGACCGGGCCGGTCACATGCGCCATGTACGTGGAGCAGGCGTCGCCCTCGCAGACCTTGCGGCCGGTGTCGACCTGGTAGTCGGCGGTGATCCGGTCCTGCCCCGCGGCGGTCTTGTTGATCATGCCGACGGCGGGCGAACCGGCGTCGGCGGAGGCGTGCACCACCCAGCGGGTGCCCCAGGTCGGGAAGGACGCCTCGGCCGCCTGCACGGCGGCCGGGCCCTGCGCGGAGACGGTCTGGCCGTGGGCCGCACCCGCGAAACCGGTGATGCCGATTCCGGCCGCCGCGAGCGCGGGCAGCACCCGCCGCAACATCCGCCGTCCGGTCCGCCGGGTGTCCGTTGCCGTGCCGCTGTCCGCCGCCGGGCCCTCGCCGGTGCCCGCGAGGGTGGAGCCGTACGTCGCATCCGTGGTGCTCTGGCCGCGCATCCGATGTTCCCCTTCTGTGCCGTCCGTTGCCGTGTGCGTCGCCGCTGCGGGCGCCCGGCCCGTCGGAGCGGGCCGCTCGGTCCGCTGCGGCGGAGCCATCGTGGGGCGCCACGGCGGCCGGACGGGGCTGCGTATGTCCCACGGGACGTCCGGTCGCTGTCCCGCGTCGGTGACCTGCGCGAACGCGTGCCGCGGCGGGGTGGAACGGGACGCGCGGCGGGGCGTGTGGGACATGACGGGACGGCGGGAGAGGACGTGGCCCGTACGCGGGAGGCGGCCCCGGAAACGGGACAGGGCGCCCGCTGGGGGATGCGGGCGCCCTGGTTCGGGGGGGCGGATGCCCCGGGGTGGCCTACCAGTTGGCGGCCGTGGCCGCGTCCGACTGCCAGTACGTGACCCAGGCGCTGTCGTCGAGGTACGTGGAGCCGCCGGGCAGCGCGACCGGCGCCGACCCCCCGCCGCCCTGGCCGTCGCGGTCGGCCAGGCTGACGCTCAGCGAGGTCCGCTGGTGGCCGTTGGTCCCGCTGCCGTCGGCGGACGAGGTCATGACGCTGGCGTAGCCGGAGGCGCCGGGGGCGAGGGTGACCACCGCCTGCGGTTGGCTGTCCTCCAGCGGGGCGAGCGGCGCCTGCGCCTCGTCGAACTGGAGGAACGGGTAGGAGTACAGGTCGCAGGTGGTGCCGGAGGTGTTCTTCGCCTCCAGGAGAAGGTGGTTGGCGCGCTGGGGCAGCGGCGTGGCGACGATGCTGATGTTCGCCGGATCGCAGGCGGTGGACTCGCCGGTGCCGTCCGTCGGGGGCGGCGTCGAGCCGTCCGTGGCGGGGGCGTTGCCGACGTGGCCGGAGTCCGTCTGCCCGCCGCCGGAGCCGCCCTTGCCGGTCGTACCGGCCGGGGTGTCCTTGCCGGACGCGCCGCCGTTGCCGCTCGCGTGACCACCGTCCGCGTGGACCCCGCCGTTCTTGCCGGGTGCGCCGGTGTCCAGGCGGTCCTGCGGCGCCGCGTCGAAGGGCCGCCCGTCGCTGGTCTTGAGCCGGTTCTCCGACTGGCCGCACGCGGTGAGGCCGAACCCGGCGACGGCGACGAGGCCCGCCACCGCGAGGCGCATTCCGGTCCGCCGGGAGCCGGTACGGGAGGCGGCGGCCGCACCGTCGGTACGCCGGGCGCGCTGCGCCGACTGCGGCTGCGACATACGTGACATGGCGGTCTCCCCCGGTGGGCGGTGGCTGATGGCCTCTTTCGAGCTGTCCACCACCTTGCCGACCGCCGCTGGCGCGTTGCTAACGGACGCCTAACGCGACGGGGCGGCGGCCGGGGCGCGGGCCGCGGCCTCGCCGGGGCCGACGCGCCTGGCCGGGGCCGACGTCTGGGCCGGGCCGTGAGCCTCGTGAAGCGGCCACCGGGCGGGCACCACCGAGCACCGGCCGGGCGGGCACCCGTCGGTCCCCGCCCGGACCCCCGCGGGCTCAGGCCCCGCCCCCCCGCTCAGGCGCCGGAGCCGTCCCCCTCCCCCCGCTCATCGCGCGCGAACAGCTGGGTGAGCGTGCTGATCGTGTAGACGTCGGTGGACTCCTCGTCCACCAGATGCATCTCCGCGAGCCGGTCCAGCGCGTCCTGAGTACGCTCCTGGTCGTACCCGGCGAGGGCCGCCGCCACCGACGAGTTCAGGTGCCCGTCGGCGTTGGTGGCCAGCGCGCTGAGCAGCCGGGCGTCGTCGGCCGACAGCCGGGCCACGGACATCCGCAGCGCGGCCGCGATGCCGGTGTCCTCGGCGGACAGCAGCGCCAGCCGCCGCCGCTCGTCGCGCAGCGCCGCGGCCAGCCGGGCCAGCCGCCACCGCGGCCGGGCCGTCAGCTGCGCGGCGGCGGCCCGCAGCGCCAGCGGCAGCCCGTCGCAGAGCGCGACCAGCTCCTGCGCCGCCGCCGGATCCTCGGCGACCCGCTCGGCGCCGAGCATCGCCCCCAGCAGCGCCGCACCCTCCTCGTAGCCCATCGCCTGCAGGCCGACGGGCCGGGCCCAGTCGGTGGCGACCAGCCCGTCGAGGCGGCTGCGGCTGGTGACGATGGTGGCGCAGTGCGGGCCGCCGGGCAGCAGCGGCCGCACCTGCGCCGAACCGCGCGCGTTGTCGAGGACGACCAGCAGCCGCCGCTCCGCCACCAGCGACCGGAACAGTGCGGACGCGGCCTCGGCGGAGGTCGGCACCCGCTCCGGCGGGGTGCCGAGTGCCAGCAGGAAGTCGCGGAGGATCTCGGCGGGCGCCGCCTCGTCGCCCTCCCCGAAGCCCCGCAGATCGGCGAAGAGCTGACCGTCCGGGAACGCCGCGGCGTGCTGATGCGCCCACTGCACGGCGCACGCCGTCTTGCCGACCCCGGCCGGACCGGCAACCACCGCGAGCGGACTCTCCTGCGGCGTACGGTCCGTCAGGATCGCGGTGAGCGCCGCGAGCTGACGCTCCCGTCCCAGGAAACGGGCCGGAGGCCGGGGCAGCAGCCGCGGCGCCGCGGCGCCCCGCCCGGAACCGTCCGCGCCGCCGGACGCCGGGCCGCCCTGCGAGGGCACCCGGGCGCCGGGTTGTGCACCGGCCGTCCCGGCGCCTGTTTCACGTGAAACAGCGGCCGGTTTCGCGGTCGGCCGGGCCTCCTCCGCCCGCAGGATCTCCTCGTACGCCCCGCGCAGCCGCTCGCCCGGGTCGACGCCCAGCTCCTCGTTGAGCAGCCGACGGGTGCGGTGGAACCACTCCAGCGCGTCGGACTGACGGCCCGTACGGAACAGTGCCCGCATCAGACCGGCGATCAGGCCCTCGCGCAGCGGATGGTTGACGGCCGCGTTGTAGAGCACCGCAGCGGCCTGTTCGTGGGCGCCGAGCGCGCCGTGGGCGCGGCCCAGCGCCTCGACGGCTGTCAGCCGCCGCTCCTCCAGCGCATGCGCGGCGGCGGCGAACGGCGGGCTGGTGACCGTGCCGGTCAGCGCCGGACCGCGCCACAGCCCCAACGCCTCCCGCAGCAGCGGCACCGCGTCGCCCGGTGCCTCCTCGGGCCGGGCCAACGCGACGAGTTCACCGAAGCGATGGGCGTCGATCAGCTCCTCGGGCAGCCGCAGCACGTAGGCCGAGCCATGGGTGGTCAGCTCGATGCCGTACGCGTCGGCGCCGCCCTGGGCGAGCGTCGCGCGCAGCCGCGAGACATGGCCCTGGACGACCGTACGGGCGTGTTCGGGTGGCTCGTCCTCCCAGAGCGAGTCGATCAACTGTTCCAGGGGGACGGTGGTGTTGGGCTGCAACAGCAGCAGCGCCAGCACACTGCGCCGTTTCGCCGGCCCGAGCGACAGCTCCCCGGAGCCGGTGGTGACGGCGATCGGGCCCAGCAGTGAGAAGTCCAACTCAGCCCTCCAGGAAGGCCGTCAGGGCGTTCGCGAGCAGGTACGGGTCCTCGGCGCCGCACAGCTCACGTGCCGAGTGCATGGAGAGGATGGCGACACCGACATCGATGGTGGTGATGCCGTGCCGGGCGGCGGTGATCGGTCCGATCGTGGTGCCGCACGGAATCGCGTTGTTCGAGACGAACGACTGCCAGGGCACCTCGGCGCGCTCACAGGCGGCGGCGAAGACCGCGCGCCCGTCGCCGTCCGTGGCGTACCGCTGGTTGACGTTCACCTTCAGGATCGGCCCGCCGTTGGGCATCGGGTGGTGCCCGGGCTCGTGCCGCTCACCGTAGTTGGGGTGGACGGCGTGGCCGGTGTCGGAGGAGAGGCAGACGGTCCCGGCGAAGGCGCGGGCGCGGTCCTCGTACGCGCCGCCGCGGGCGAAGACCGAGCGCTCCAGGACCGAACCGAGCAGCGGGCCGTCGGCGCCGGTGTCGGACTGGCTGCCGTTCTCCTCGTGGTCGAAGGCGGCCAGCACCGGGATCGTGGTCAGCTCGCCACTCCCGGCGGCGGTGATCAGGGCGGCGGTGGCGGCGTGCACGGACAGGAGGTTGTCCATCCGCGGCCCGGCGAGCAGTTCGCGGTCGCGGCCCAGGTAGGCGGGCGGCTCGATGCTGTGGACCATCAGGTCCCAGCCGCGGATCTCACCGGCGGGCAGCTGCGCCTCCTGCTCGACGAAGGCGATCAGATCTCCCTCGGAGACCTCGCCCAGGCCCCAGACCGGCGTCATGTGGCGCTGCTTGTCGAGCTTCAGGCCGTCGGTGTTGACCGACCGGTCGAGGTGGATGGCGAGTTGCGGCACCCGCAGCAGCGCGCGGTCGACGTGGACCAGGCGGTGGCTGCCGTCCCGCAGCGTGACCCGGCCGGAGAGCCCGAGGTCCCGGTCGAGCCAGGTGTTGAGCAGCGCGCCGCCGTAGATCTCGACGGCGATCTGCCGCCAGCCGTGCGCGCCGGTGTCCGGCAGCGGCTTGACCCGGAGGTTGGGGGAGTCGGTGTGCGCGCCCAGGATGCGGAACGGGGTGGCGGGCTCGGCGCCCTCGGGCACGTACCAGGCGATGAGCGCTCCGCCCCGCAGGACGTACTTGCCACCGTGCGTACCGTCCCAGGCGTCGGTCTCCGCGACCTGCCGGAAACCCGCCTCGTCCAGCCGCGCCGCCGCGTTCGCCACCGCGTGGTACGGCGACGGACTCGCGGCGAGGAAGGACATCAGGTCGTCGGTGTGGCCGCGGTCGAAGCGGGTGGAGTTGGTCATGGCTCCAGCATAAGGAGGAGGACTCCCGGTGGCCCGCGCCGATGCAGGCGGACCGCGTACCTCTCCGTCCTCTTCCGGCCAGGATGTGGGCGTTCGCCGGGGTTGCGCCGCGGGGCGCGCAGGTGCGGTGTACAGCGGTGCCTGCCGTCCCCGGGGGATGGGGAGGCGGGCACCGCCGGTGGGCGGCGGGTCCGGGTGCGGCCGGACCTGCCGCGGGCTCAGAACGCGGACTCGTCCAGCTCCATCAGGGACTGGTCGATGCCCTCGGCCAGGGAGCGCTGCACGGAGACGGCCGGCAGGACGTTGTGCGCGAAGAACTTCGCTGCGGCGATCTTGCCGGTGTAGAACGGCTTGTCCTTGGTGGAGGCGCCGTCCAGCTTCCCGGCGGCGACGGCCGCGCCCTTGAGCAGCAGGTAGCCGATGACGACGTCACCGGAGGCCAGCAGCAGCCGGGTGGTGTTGAGGCCGACCTTGTAGATGGACTTGACGTCCTTCTCGGTGGCGGCGAGGTCGGTCAGCATGGCGCCGACGATCGCCTCCAGGTCGGCGGCGGCCTTGGCCAGTTCGCCGCGGGCGGCGGCCAGCTCCTCGCCGCCGGTCTCCTGGCCCAGGAACTCCTTGATCTCGTGGGAGAGCACGGTCAGCGCCTGGCCCTGGTCGCGGACGATCTTCCGGAAGAAGAAGTCCTGGCCCTGGATGGCGGTGGTGCCCTCGTAGAGGGTGTCGATCTTGGCGTCCCGGATGTACTGCTCGATCGGGTACTCCTGGAGGTACCCGGAGCCGCCGAAGGTCTGCAGCGACTGCGCCAGCTGCTCGTAGGACTTCTCCGAGCCGTAGCCCTTGACGATCGGCAGGAGCAGGTCGTTGAGGCGGGTGGCGGCGCTCGCGTCCTCGCCCGCGGCCTCCTTGACGAGGATCTCGTCCTGGACGGTCGCGGTGTAGAGCACCAGGGCACGCATGCCCTCGGCGTACGCCTTCTGCGTCATCAGGGAGCGGCGCACGTCGGGGTGGTGGGTGATGGTGACGCGCGGGGCGGCCTTGTCGGTGAAGGCCGCGAGGTCCGGGCCCTGCACGCGCTCCTTGGCGTACTCCAGCGCGTTGAGGTAGCCGGTGGAGAGGGTGGCGATGGCCTTCGTGCCGACCATCATCCGCGCGAACTCGATGATCTTGAACATCTGGCGGATGCCGTCGTGCTTCTCGCCGAGCAGCCAGCCCTTGGCCGGGTGGTTGGCGCCGAACGTCATCTCGCAGGTGTTGGACGCCTTGAGGCCCATCTTGTGCTCGACGTTGGTGGCGTAGGCGCCGTTGCGCTCGCCCAGCTCGCCGGTCTCCCAGTCGAAGTCGTACTTCGGGACGATGAAGAGCGACAGACCCTTGGTGCCCGGACCGGCACCCTCGGGGCGGGCGAGGACGAAGTGCACGATGTTCTCGGACATGTCGTGCTCACCGGAGGTGATGAAGCGCTTCACGCCCTCGATGTGCCAGGTGCCGTCCTCCTGCTGGAGGGCCTTGGTGCGCCCGGCGCCGACGTCCGAACCGGCGTCCGGCTCGGTCAGCACCATGGTGGAGCCCCACTGCTTGTCCACCATCAGCTGCGCGATGCGGTGCTGCTCCTCGGTGCCCTCGTCGTGGAGCACACCCGCGAAGGCGGGGCCGGAGGCGTACATCCAGACCGCCGGGTTGGCGCCCAGGATCGTCTCGGCGAAGGCCCACAGCAGCGAGCGCGGCGCGGTGGTGCCGCCGATCTCCTCCGGGATGCCCAACCGCCACCACTCGGCGTCCATGTACGCCTGGTAGCTCTTCTTGAAGGTGTCCGGGACCGGCGCGGTGTTGGTCTCCGGGTCGAAGACCGGCGGGTTGCGGTCGGCGTCGGCGAAGGAGTCGGCCAGCTCGTTCTCCGAGAGCCGGGCGATCTCCGACAGCACGCTCTTGGCGGTGTCGACATCCATCTCCGCGAACGGACCGGTGCCGTAGACGCTGTCACGGCCGAGCACCTCGAAGAGGTTGAACTCGATGTCGCGGAGATTCGACTTGTAGTGCCCCATGGGTACGGCTCCGTATCAGTTCAGCAAGAGAGTGGCGCGTGGCGCCTCGTCGCGAGGTCTTGTGTGGCGCGAGGGCCCCGTCACGCAATTACCAGCAGGTAGCTCCGATGATGCTACCCATCGGTAATAAGAAGCAACCCCTATCCGGCCATCTGTGACGAGCGTCCCCTCCCGACTCAGTACGCTGTGCCGCATGTACGGCTACGACCAGAACGCGGGTGCGGGGCAGCAGTACGGTGCGCCGCCCCCGCCGCAGCAACCTCCCTCCGGGGGCTACGGCGAGCAGCCGCTGTATCCGGAGCCGTCCCCGCCCTCGCTCGCGGACGCGGTGCGCGCCTTCACCACCGGCTCGATGTCCGCCGAGGACTTCCAGGGGATCTTCTCCACCTCGAAGATCTACTGCCCGCGCGGCGACAACCCCGGCTTCCTGGCGCTGCACAACACCCAGCAGCCGGTGATCCCGATGTTCACCTCGCTCAAGGAGCTGCGGCGGTACGCGGGCAAGGAGTCCAAGTACTTCGTCATCACCGGCGCCGAGGTGCTCGATCTGCTGCCCACCGGGTACGGCTTCGTCCTCGACATGGAGGGCGATCACCGGATGGTCTTCGATGCGAAGGCCGTGGAGCAGATGGTCGACTTCGCGATGCGCCGGATGTACGGCTGACCCGCCTCCCCTGACCGGACCGAAGGGCCGGCCCGCACGCCGCGGGTCGGCCCTTCGGTGTGCCGTGGTGCCGGAAAATTCCGCGCCGGCCTGCGGTGATGCGGTGGGGAATGCCGTGAGCCTTGCGGGTTGTTCAGTATTCAACTAAGTTGACATCCGAACGACCGAGGAGGCCGTCATGCCCGCAGTGACCGTTGAGAATCTGTTGACCCTGCCGCGTGTGGCGGCATCCGCCGAGGCGCGTCCCCGCCCCGTGCTGGCCGTCGCGACCGCGCCGAGCGGTTTCGAGGGCGAGGGCTTCCCGGTGCGCCGGGCGTTCGCCGGGATCGACTACAAGCACCTCGACCCGTTCATCATGATGGATCAGATGGGCGAGGTGGAGTACGCGCCCGGGGAGCCCAAGGGCACGCCCTGGCACCCGCACCGTGGCTTCGAGACCGTCACCTATCTGATCGACGGCACGTTCGTGCACCGCGACTCGCACGGCGGCGGCGGGGTCATCAACGGTGGCGACACCCAGTGGATGACCGCCGGGTCGGGGCTGTTGCACATCGAGGCGCCGCCGGAGTCGCTCGTCATGTCCGGCGGGCTCTTCCACGGCCTCCAGCTGTGGGTGAACCTCCCCAAGCGCGACAAGATGATGGCGCCGCGCTACCAGGACATCGACGGCGGCCGGGTCAAGCTGCTCACCTCCGCCGACGGCGGCGCGCTGCTGCGGCTGATCGCCGGTGACCTCGACGGCAACAAGGGCCCCGGCATCACGCACACGCCGATCACCATGCTCCACCTCTCGGTCAACCCGGGCGCGGAGGTGACCCTGCCGTGGCGGGCCGACTTCAACGCCCTCGCGTACGGGCTCGCCGGGCGCGGCACGGCGGGCGCGGAAGGCCGTCCGTTCCGGACCGGGCAGGCGGTGGTCTTCGGCTCCGGTGACTCGCTCACCATCCGGGCGGACGAGAGCCAGGAGTCCCGCAGCCCGAACTTCGAGGTCGTGCTGCTGGGCGGGGAGCCGATCCGGGAGCCGATGAGGCACTACGGCCCGTTCGTCATGAACACCCACGCCGAACTGGCCCAGGCCTTCGAGGACTTCCAGGCCGGGCGGCTCGGGACCGTTCCCGCCGAGGAGAGCTGAGCGCGGTCCCCGCGGGCGCGGACGTACCGCTGCCACCCTCCCGATCCCCGTCGTCGGCTACGCGCGGTCCCCGCGGGCGCGGACGTGCCGTGTTTCACGTGAAACGGGAAGCGCGACGCGCCAGGTTTCACGTGAAACGGCTCGGCCCGTGTTTCACGTGAAACACGGGCCGAGCCCGGCGCCCCCGTACGGCCGTGCCCGGCAGGGGCGCCGGGCCCGCCGCCTCCGTGCCACGGCGGACGGTCGCCCGGTGCACATGGTGGACTGTTCGGGTGCAAAACGACCTGAAGAGAGACCGGCCCCGCGGCGAGGCGCCGCTGCTTCCGATCGCCGCCCGCCGGACCGCCGCCTGGTGCGCGGTGGTGCTGCTGGTGGCGGGCGTGATCGCGGTCGGCGTCTGGCTCTGTGTGGAGCTGAGCGCCGCCGTCACCCCCGTCCTGCTGGCCCTGCTGGGCAGCGCGCTGCTCGGGCCGGTGTACCGGCGGATGGTGGCGATGAAGCTCAACCGTTCGCTGGCCGCCGGGCTGACCTGCGCCGTCCTGGTGATCGTGGTCGGCGGCGCCGGTTATGTCGTGGTCAGCGCGCTGGTCGACACCGGTGACCAGATCATCGCCTCGCTCAAGGAGGCGGCCAAGCAGCTCTCCCGGCACTTCGGCGCCGCCGGTACCTCCCTCGACGACCTCGCCACCAACGCCAAATCGCTGATCGGCAAGTTCGGCACCACCGCCGCAACCGGGCTGCTGGCGGGCGTCAGCGTCGTCGGCCAGTTCGTCGCGGCGGCGGTCCTCGCGCTGCTGCTGACCTTCTTCTTCCTCCGCGACTCGGGCAAGGCGCTGGCCGCGCTGCGCGACTGGGCGCCCGGCGATTCCGCGCCGCAGTTGGAGGGGATGGCCCGCCGCGGCTTCCAGGCGGTCGAGGGCTTCATGCGCGGCACCACCCTCATCGCCCTGATCGACGCCACCTGCATCACCGTCGGACTGCTGGTCCTGGGCGTCCCCAACGCCTTCGGGCTGGGCGCGCTGGTCTTCGTCGGCGCCTACATCCCCTACCTCGGCGCCTTCATCTCGGGTGCTGTCGCGATCCTGGTGGCGCTCGCCGAGGGCGGCTTCGTCAAGGCGCTGTGGGCGCTCGGGGTGGTCCTCGCGGTGCAGGTGCTGGAGGGCCATGTCCTCCAGCCGATGATCCAGAGCCGTACCGTCCAGATGCACCCGGCGGTCGTCATGCTGGCGATCACCGCGGGTGCCGGGGTCGCGGGCATCCTCGGCATGCTGCTGGCCGTGCCGCTGACCGCCGCCGCCTTCGGCGCGCTCCACGAACTGCGCCGCCACTACGTCAGCTCGGCCACCGACTCCTCCGGGCCGGACGCCACCGACTCCGGGCCGGACGCCACGGACCCGGAGGCGCCCGGCTCCGCGCCCGCGTAGCGCGCCTCACCGGCGGCCGGCTCTGCCGGACCGTCGCCGCCCGCGTCCTCATAGATCTCGAACCATGTCGACTTGCCGTCGCCGCGCGGTTCCACCCCCCACGCCCCGGCCAGCAGCTCCATCAGCACCAGGCCGCGGCCCGAGGACGCCAGCTCGCCGGGGCTGCGGCGGTGCGGCAGCTCGTCGCTGGCGTCGGTCACATCGACCCGCATCCGGCGGTGGCCGGCCGGGCCCGACAATTCGACGACCAGCAGCGCGTCCCCGTCGGTGTGTGTCAGCACATTGGTGACGACCTCGGAGACGAGCAGCACCGCGGCGTCCACCTGCTCCGGGTCGGCCCAGTCGTGCAGCACGTCGCGGATCTGCGCGCGGGCCGCGGCGATCCGTTCCGGCTCGGCCTGGGCGACGGTCAGCACCGTGCGCCGCACCGGCCGTACCGCCTCCGGGCCGCCCGCGCCCACCCGGCATGCGGCGGCGTCCCGGGAGAGCAGCAGCATCGCGATGTCGTCCTCCCGCCGGTCCACCAGCGGCCCGGTCATGTGGTGCGAGGGCGGGCCGTGGACGGCCTGGACCAGCGCGTCCGCCAGCCGTTCCAGGCCCCCGTCGGCCACCCCGCCCGGATGGGATGCGACGACGCCGCGCAGCCGGGCCCAGCCGGTCTCCAGGTCGTGTCCGCCGGTCTCGATGAGCCCGTCCGTGCAGACCAGCATCGTCTCGCCGGGCTCCAGGACCAGCCGGGTGATGGGGTAGTCGGTGTCCGGCACGATGCCCAGCGGCAGCCCGCCCGCGGTGGTGCGGACCAGCATGGTGCCGTCGGCGGTGCGGATCGCCGGTTCGGGGTGCCCGGCCCGGGCGATGTCCAGCAGTCCGGTCGCCGGGTCGACCTCGATGTAGAGGCAGGTGGCGAACCGCGGATCGGTGCCCTCGGTGCCCTCGGTGCCCTCGGTGCCCTCGGTGCCCTCGGTGTCGTTGATGCCGGACAGGAAACGGGAGGCGCGGGAGAGCACCCCGTCCGGGTGGTGGCCCTCCGCCGCGTAGGCGCGCAGCGCGATCCGCAGCTGTCCCATCAGCCCCGCGGCCCGTACGTCGTGGCCCTGGACGTCGCCGATGACCAGCGCGGTCCGGCCGGACGGCAGCGGGATCATGTCGTACCAGTCGCCGCCGACCTCCAGGCCGCCGCCGGTCGGCACGTACCGCGCGGCGACCGTCATCCCGGGGATGTCCGGCCGCACCGTCGGCATCATGCTGCGTTGGAGGCCGACGGCGAGTTCGTGCTGCGATTCCTGGGCCCCGGCGCGGGCCAGCGCCTGGGCGAGCATCCGCGCGACGGTGGTGAGCACCGCCCGCTCGTCGGGCGTGAAGGTCACCAGGTGGTTGAACCCGGCCATCCAGGCGCCGATCGTGCGTCCCGCGTTGACCAGCGGCAGGAACGCCCACGAGGTGCGCGCGAAGCGGGCGGCGAGCGGCCAGGCGGTGGGGTAGCGGGCGCGGTACGCCTCGGGTGTCGGCAGGTAGATGGCCCGCCCGGTCCGGACGACCTCGGCCGCCGGGTAGTCGGTGTCCGTCGTCATATCGGTGAACGGCCGCTCATCGCCGGTCGGCTGGCCGTGGTGGCCGATGACGGTGAGGCGCCCGCCGACGATGCCGAAGACGGCGAGGCCGTCGGGTATGAATCCCGGCATCGACAGCCCGGCCGCCACCCGCAGCACCTCCGCGGTGGACCGTGCCTCCGCCAGCGCCCGCCCGGCGTCCAGCAGGAACGCCTCGCGCGAGCGCCGCCAGTCGCCGGTGACGGGGGTGCGTACGGCGGTGGCGTCGGGTTGTGGGTCGGGCACCTCCTGGAGCGTGCCGAGCAGGGTGAAGGCGCCCTCGGGCCGCAGCGGGCGGAAGCGGGAGCGGACGGTGCGCAGCACCCGGCCGTCGGCGTCGACGATGCGCAGCCGGGACTCGGCGAGGCTCCGCTCGGCGACGGCGAGCTGCACCACGCCGTTGATCTCGGCGAAGTCGACCGGGTGGAAACGGGACCGCACGGTCGCCTCGGAGAGTTCCACGGCCCGCGCCGGGAGCCCGAGCAGCCGGGCGGCCTCGGCGTCGAGCCGGACCCGTCCCGAGGCGTCGTCCCAGCTCCACAGGCCGGTCGCGAGGGCGGCCAGGAGATCCTTCGTGCGCATTGCCTCACTTTAAGTTGATTCCTCCGGGCGCCACCAACGCGGTGGGCCGGTACGTGCGGGCCCGGCCGCGGCGGCACCGGGCCCGCCGGAAGCACCGAGCCCGCGCCCGGCCCCCCGCCGCGGCCCGAGCCCGCACGCGGCCGCGCCCGATCCCGCACGCGGCTCCCGCCCGGCCGGGCCCGCCCGCCCCGGCCCGCGGGCCGCGCCCCGCGCCCGGCCCTGTACCGCCACCCCCGGCCCGGTGTCACGTATATGCCAACCCAGCCCCCAGCGCCGGGACGGTAACCTGGAGCGGTTATCACATACCCGGGGCGGTCCTCCACGGACGGCAGCGGTTCGGCCACGGACGGGCAGCGTCCGTGTGCGGCCTCCCCACCTCGACTCGCGACGACTTGGATGAGCGATGCATCGGTACCGGTCCCACACCTGCGGCGAGCTTCGGGCCGCGGACGTCGACACGGACGTCCGCCTCAGCGGCTGGCTGCACAATCGACGTGACCTGGGCGGCATCCTCTTCATCGATCTGCGCGACCACTACGGCCTGGTGCAGCTCGTCGCCCGTCCCGGCACCCCCGCCAACGAGGCGCTCTCCTCGCTGACCAAGGAAACCGTCGTCCGCATCGACGGCAAGGTCAGCGCCCGCGGCGCGGACAACGTCAACCCCGACCTGCCGACCGGCGAGATCGAGATCGAGGTTTCCGAGGTCGAGGTGCTGGGCGCCGCCGAGCAGATCCCGTTCACCATCAACGCCGAGGACGGCGTCAACGAGGAGAGGCGCCTGGAGTACCGCTTCCTCGACCTGCGCCGCGAGCGGATGCACCGCAACATCCTGCTGCGCACCGCCGTCATCTCCGCCATCCGGCACAAGATGACCGCGCTCGGCTTCAACGAGATGGCCACCCCGATCCTCTCGGCCACCTCCCCCGAGGGCGCCCGCGACTTCCTCGTCCCCTCGCGGCTGCACGCCGGGAAGTTCTACGCGCTGCCGCAGGCGCCGCAGCAGTTCAAGCAGCTGCTGATGATCGCCGGGTTCGACCGCTACTTCCAGATCGCGCCCTGCTTCCGCGACGAGGACGCCCGCGCCGACCGTTCGCCGGGCGAGTTCTACCAGCTCGACGTCGAGATGAGCTTCGTCGAGCAGGAGGACGTCTTCCAGCCGATCGAGAAGCTCATGACCGAGCTGTTCACCGAGTTCGGCAACGGCCGCACGGTCACCTCGCCGTTCCCGCGCATCCCGTTCCGCGAGTCGATGGTGAAGTACGGCTCCGACAAGCCGGACCTCCGCGCCGAGCTGGAGCTGGTGGACGTCTCGGACGTCTTCGCCGGTTCCGGTTTCAAGGCGTTCGCCGGCAAGCACGTCCGCGCGCTGGCCGTGCCGGACACCGCGGGCCAGTCGCGGAAGTTCTTCGACCAGATGGGCGACTTCGCCGTCCAGCAGGGCGCGAAGGGCCTGGCCTGGATCCGCGTCGCCGAGGGCAATGAGCTGACCGGCCCGATCGCCAAGTTCCTCACCGACGAGGACACCAAGGCGCTCGTCGAGGCCCTGGGCCTGGCGCCCGGCCACGCCGTCTTCTTCGGCGCCGGTGAGTTCGACGAGGTCTCCAAGATCATGGGCGCGGTCCGCGTCGAGGCGGCCAAGCGCACCGGTCACTTCGTCGAGGACGAGTTCCGCTTCTGCTGGATCGTCGACTTCCCGATGTTCGAGAAGGACGAGGACACCGGCAAGATCGAGTTCTCCCACAACCCGTTCTCCATGCCCCAAGGCGGCCTGGAGGCGCTGGAGACCAAGGACCCGCTGGACATCCTGGCCTGGCAGTACGACATCGTCTGCAACGGCACCGAGCTGTCCTCCGGCGCGATCCGCAACCACGAGCCGGACGTCATGTACAAGGCGTTCGCCATCGCCGGTTACGACAAGGAGACCGTCGAGGCGGAGTTCGGCGGCATGCTCCGCGCCTTCAAGTTCGGCGCCCCGCCGCACGGCGGCATCGCCCCGGGCGTCGACCGCATGGTGATGCTGCTGGCCGACGAGCCCAACATCCGCGAGACCATCGCCTTCCCCCTCAACGGCAACGCCCAGGACCTCCTCATGGGCGCACCCAGCGAGGTCGAGGAGGCGCGCCTGAAGGAGCTGCACCTCAGCATCCGCAAGCCGCAGGTGAAGACCCAGGGCTGACACAGGCACCGCATACGGCGAAGCCCCCGCGACCTTCCGGAAAGGTCGCGGGGGCTTCGCCGTACGTGGGGCCCGTCGTGGCTACGCGTCGTCACCGCCGCCGAAGCGCGCGCGGTACGCCTCCAGGTCGTCCTCGGTGATCTTCGCGAAGAGGACCGGCGGCACCGTGAACGGCGTACCCGCCGGGACGAACGCCAGCGCCGCGGCCTCCTCGCCGGTGACCCACGCCGCGGTGTCGTCCGCCAGTGCGAACGCGCCGCGCATGGCCTTCGCCGACGCCGGGATGAACGGCTCGGAGACCACCGCGTAGAGGTGGATGAGGTTCATCGCGGTGCGCAGCGTCAGCGCCGCGGCGTCCTTGTCGGTCTTGATCTCCAGCCAGGGGGCCTTCTCCTCCAGGTAGGAGTTGCCCGCGCTCCACAGGGCGCGCAGTGACGCCGTGGCCTTGCGGAACTGCAGCGCCTCCATGTGGCCCTCGTACTCCGCGAGCAGCCGCGCGATCTCCTCGCCCAGCTTCCGCTCGGCCTCGCCCGCCGCGGCACCGGCCGGGACCTCGTCGCCGAACCGCTTGCGGGAGAACGACAGCACGCGGTTGACGAAGTTGCCGAGGGTGTCGGCGAGGTCCTTGTTGACGGAGGAGGAGAACAGCTCCCAGGTGAAGGAGGTGTCGTCGGACTCCGGGGCGTGCGCCATCAGGAAGTAGCGCCAGTAGTCGGCGGGCAGCAGCTCCAGCGCCGCGTCGGTGAAGATGCCGCGCTGCTGGGAGGTGGAGAACTTCCCGCCGTAGTAGTTGAGCCAGTTGAACGCCTTGAGGAAGTCGACCTTCTTCCACGGCTCACGGGTGCCCAGCTGGGTGGCCGGGAACATCACGGAGTGGAACGGGACGTTGTCCTTGGCCATGAACTCCGTGTAGCGCACGTCGTCCGCCTCGTACCACCACGACTTCCAGTCGCGGCTCTCCGGAGCTGTGTCCCGCGCAGCGTCCGCCCACTCCTTCGTCGAGCCGATGTACTCGATCGGCGCGTCGAACCAGACGTAGAAGACCTTGCCCTCGGCGGCCAGCTCGGGCCAGACGTCGGCGGGGACGGGGACGCCCCAGTCGAGGTCGCGGGTGATGGCGCGGTCCTGGAGGCCCTCGGTCAGCCACTTGTGGGCGATGGAGGAGGCGAGCGTCGGCCACTCCTTGCTGCCGTTGCCAGCCAGCCAGCCCTCGACCTCGTGCTGGAGCTCGGACTGGAGGAGGAAGAGGTGCTTGGTCTCGCGGACCTCCAGGTCACCGCTGCCGCTGATCGCCGAGCGGGCGTCGATCAGGTCGGTCGGGTCGAGCACCCGGGTGCAGTTCTCGCACTGGTCGCCGCGGGCCTTGTCGTAGCCGCAGTGCGGGCAGGTGCCGACGATGTAGCGGTCGGGCAGGAACCGCTCGTCGGTGTTGGAGTACACCTGGCGGATCGCCCGCTCCTCGATGAAGCCGTTCTCGTGGAGCTTGCGCGCGAAGTGCTGCGTCAGCTCGACGTTCTGCTGCGAGGAACTGCGGCCGAAGTGGTCGAATTCCAGACCGAAGCCGTCGTAGATCGCCTTCTGCTTGTCGTGCTGCTCGGCGCAGAACGCGTCCACCGACTGCCCCGCGGCCTTCGCGGCCAGCTCCGCCGGGGTGCCGTGCTCATCCGTCGCACAGATGTAGAGGACGTCGTGCCCGCGCTTGCGCATATAGCGCGCGTACACATCGGCCGGGAGCATGGACCCCACCATGTTGCCCAGGTGCTTGATCCCGTTGATGTACGGAAGGGCGCTGGTGATGAGGTGTCGAGCCATTGCCGGCTGCTCCCAAGTCGCTACGGTGAGTGAGGAATTGCTTTACGGAACGTCAATATCGTACTGGACCGGGCGCGGCCAATTCACAGGTGTTTCCGCGGGTATTTCCGCTGGCAATGCGGCGGGTGCGGGGCGTACCGGGGGCCCCGTCCCTGCTCAGCGCGTGGTGTCCGTCGTGGGCCCGGCGTCGGGGCCGGGCGCCGGCCCGTGCCGTGGGGCCCGGGCCGTGACCAGCAGGCCCGCGACGAAGGCGGCCAGCAGCATCACCGTCGCGGAGACGCCGATCGCGACGGTGAAGCCGTGGACCACCCCGTCCTTGACGAGGGCGGCGTGCACCGCGGGCGTCAGCTGTCCGGCCCGTGCCGCGGCCGCCAGCCGGTCCGCGATGTAGGCCGCCCCGGTCGACGTCGCGATGGTGTTCAGCAGCGCCGTCCCGATCGAGCCGCCCACCTGCTGCGCCGTGTTGACGGTCGCCGACGTGACCCCGGCGTCCCGCGCCGCGACGCCGGAGGTGGCGGTCGCCATCACCGGCATGAAGATCAGGCCCATGCCCAGCCCGACGAGGAGTTCGGCGGGCAGTACGTGCGAGACGTACGCGGAGCGCGCGGTCAGGAACGTCAGCAGATACAGCCCGCTCGCCGCGAGCAGCGCACCGGGCACCATCAGCAGCCGCGGCGGGAGGTGGTGCAGCAGCCGCGCCGATATCTGCGTCGAGCCGACGATGATTGCGACGGTCATCGGCAGAAACGCCATTCCGGCCTTCACCGGCGAATAGCCGAGCACAACCTGGAAGTAATAGGTCAGGAAAAGGAACATGCCGAACAGCGCGATGGTGGCCAGCGCCATCGTCAGAAACGCGCCGCCACGATTGCGGTCCCGCACGATGTGCAGCGGCAGCAGCGGATGGCGGGCCCGCGTCTGCCACACCGCGAACACCGCGAGCAGCGCGACGCCCCCGCACAGCAGCCCCACCACCAGCGCATCGCCCCAGCCCCGCGGCCGTGCCTCGCCGCACCCGTAGACGATCGCGACGAGCCCGCCGCAGCCCAGCAGCACACCGGGGATGTCGAGGCGGGCGCCGCCCCGCTCCGGACGGTCGTGCAGGAACACCACGGCGCCGAGGAACGCCAGCGCCGCGATCGGCACGTTCACATACAGGCACCAGCGCCAGTCCAGATACTCGGTCAGCAGCCCGCCCACGATCAGCCCGATCGCCGCCCCGCCACCCGCGATGGCCCCATAGATCCCGAACGCCTTGCCGCGCTCCTTCCCCTCCGTGAACGTCGTCGTCAGCAACGACAGCGCGGACGGCGCCAGCAGCGCCCCGAACGCCCCCTGCAACGCCCGCGCCCCGAACAGCAACCCCGGCCCGCTCGCCGCACCCCCGAGCCCCGACGCCACCGCGAACCCCACCAGCCCCACCATGAACGTCGTCTTCCGCCCGACGAGATCCGCGATCCGCCCGCCCAACAGCAACAACCCACCGAACGCGAGCGTGTACGCGGTGATCACCCACTGCCGCTCCGCATCCGAAATCCCCAGCTCCCGCTGCGCCGACGGCAGAGCGATGTTCACGATCGTGGCGTCGAGGACCACCATGAGCTGCGCGAGCGCGATGGTGACCAGAGCCCACCAGCGGCGGGGGGCGGGGTGGGCACCCTTGGCCTGCCCCGCCTGCGGCCCGCTTCCCGGTTCCGCCCGCCCGGTTCCCGCACCGGGCGCCCCGGCCCGCTCCGCCCGCGGCCCGTCCGCGGTGGCCTCCCCGTGTCCCCCTTGGCCGTCTCCGCTCATCACCCGACCTGCTTCCACCGGCCGTCGCCCCGGAGCGCCCGCCCCATCGACGGGCAGACCGGGGCAAACTGGATCAGTTCACGCACTCAGCGTAGGAGGGGTGGGGTGGGGGCGCCTGGTGGGGCGGGGCGGCGGGAAGAGCATGCCCAGCTCGCTGCCGGCGTTCAGCGCCACGCCCGCCGGGCTGCCGATGGCGGGGATGACGACGTCCAGCAGCCGGGCGCCGACGGCGGTCACCTATCCAGCTCAATAACCGGCCCGTGGGTCGGTTATTTGGTTCGGGGGAAGGGGGAATACGGGGACGGAAACGCCGACCGGCCGCGGCGCCAGGCCCGGTGGGGCCCGGCGGCGCGGCCGGTCGGTGCAGATGTGCGGGTGTCAGTTGTCCTTGAGGACGCCTGCGGTGCGGGCTTCGGTGAGCCATTCGGGGAACTCGACCATCAGCTGCTGGTAGAGCTCGTCGGAGGAGAGGGCGCGGGGGTCGCGTCCGGCGTGGAAGAAACCGGCGTTGTCGACGACGCGCTTTTCCGGTACGGCCAGGTCGTCGAGCTTGCGGAGGAAGTCGAAGCCCTTGGCGTCCGGGTCGCCGAAGCCGATGAACTGCCAGAAAATGGGGAGTTCGGCGGCTTCGCAGAGCGCCCTTTCGGCAGCCGGCCGGGAGGTCGGGGCGCCGTCGGTCTGGAAGATGACGAAGGCCGGGGCCGTGGTGCCGGACTTCTTGTAGTGCTGGACCACGGCGTCGATGGCCCAGTGGTAATTCGTCCGCCCCATGTGGCCGAGTCCGGCATGGAGTTCGGCGATACGGCCCTCGTAGTGGGTGAGGTCGAGGTCGGCGGTGCCGTCGACGTCGGTGGAGAAGAAGACGACGGGGACGATGCCGTCGTCGTCGAGGTTCGCGGAGAGGCCGAGGGCCTGTTCGGCGAGGTGCTGGACGGTGCCGTCCTTGTAGTAGTTGCGCATCGAGCCGGAGCGGTCGAGCACCAGGTACACGGCGGCGCGCTGGGCGGTGAGGCCGTGCTTGTCGAGGGTCGCGGCGGCGGACTTGACGAGGCTGACGAGGGCGGGGGCGGTGGCCTCCACCTTGTGGAGGGCGGTGTTGCCCTGGGGGGCCTCCGTGTCCTCCGTGGCTTGCGCGGTCTCCGTGACCTCCGTGGGGACCGTGGCCTCCGTGACCTTCGTGACCCCTGCGGTTTCCGCGGTCTTCCGGGCCTCGATGGACTCGGTCGCGTCGGAGGCCGGAGCGTCAGAGACCGAGGCGTCAGGCGCCGGAGCGTCAGATGCCGGGGCGTCGGCAGTGGCCTCGCCCGGGACGGTGTCCCCGTCCGTAGGGGTGGTGTCCCCGTCCGTAGGGACGGTGTCCTCGCCCGTAGGGGTGGTGGCCTCGTTCGGGACGAGGGCCTCATCCGCAGCGGTGGCCGTAGCGGTACCGGACTCGTCCACGGCAGCGACGGCCTCGGGCGCGTCGTCGGGCGTCGCCGCAGCCTTCGGGGCCTGCTCCGGTTCCGGGCGCTCGGCCCGGTGATCCACGTGGCCGGCCTGGGCCGGAACGGTCGGGGACTCCGGCTCGGCGGTGGATTCCTGGGGGGCCGTCCGGGCGGCGGGGACCTCGGCCACCGGGCGTTCCGCCACGGGCCGTTCCGTCGGGGGCTGTTCGGCGGCCGAAGCCTCGGCCGCCGGCTCTTCCGTCGCGGGCGCTTCGGCGGCGGCCCGGTCGGTGGGGGTGCCGGGTGCGGACTCCTCGCGGGCCTCCGGGATGGCGGTGGCTGGGGTGGCCGGTTCCGGCGTTTCCGTGCCGCTCGGTGTGGTGCCGGACTCCTCCCGAGTCGCCTTGGAGCGACCGAAAGCGTTGCGCAGCAGACTCCGAATGCCCATCGGCGGACCTCTCTTGGGGGTGGTGGGTGCGGCGTATGTCCGTGAAGCTGCGGACATGTCCCTGACCAGGACGGATACGTAAGAGTAGCGGCCCGCACCGGCGTCACCGTGGGATCTCGGGCGTCGCGTTGCCTGTACGAGGGGGCGTTGTGCGGGGCGGTGCGGAGCGCGACGGGAGCCGAAGGGAAGGGGTGCCGGGCCCCTCGCGGCGCGCGGCTGGACGGTGGAGGGGACGGAACCGGCCAGGGATGGGGGAACGGTGACGGCTGGAGCGAACCGGCCAGGTGGCGAGCCACGGTGACGGCCGTACGGAGGTGGCCCGGCCGGATTCCGTACGCGGCCCCCGCCGAGCCCAGAGGAAGGGGCGCGGCGGCACCCGGCCGAGGTCGCCCCGCCACCTTCGTCCGGGCCATTTCCGGGTACCTGGATTCCGCTTCGTTATGCGGGCTCCCGTATGATCACCGCTCCTCTCCTGGTGTGTGAATGCGGCCGCGCGGGGGTGGGCTCATATCACGGTGCGGACACGGGTCGGCAAGGTGTGGGTAAGGAAGTGGTTCGGACAGGTATCCGATGTCCGGTCGATCCCCTCTTATCCGGTGACCATCGGTCTGAGCCGCCCGTTGTTGGTCAAAGGCGGTCGCAAGCCGGGAGCCGGGCGAGAGCCTTTGCGAGGGTGACAGGAGATGTGGGGCGGATGGGGCTGACCAGTCGGTCGCTCGAAATCGCGGTGGTGGCGCTGGCGGTGGTGCTCGTCGCGCTGACGGTGTGGCAGTGGCCGCGGCTGTCGGGGCGTGGGGCGCGGGTTCTCCTCGGCAGGCTCGGCGCCGTCGTGGTCACCCAGGTGGCGCTGGTGTGCGCGCTGGCCCTCGCGGTCAACAACAGTTTCGAGTTCTACGGAAGTTGGGACGACCTCCTCGGCAACGAGGACAAGGCGCCGGTCGCGGTCAGTGACAACGGCGGGCAGTACGCCTCCGTCGGCACCACCAAGGGCGCGCTCGTCCAGCCCGCCGGGCCGCAGGGTCTGGACCGGGTGACGGGCCTGCCGCAGGGCCCCGCCGACAAGGTCGGGAAGATGGAGTCGGTACGGATCGTGGGGCGCCGCAGCGGCGCGATCAACCCGGCGTTCGTCTATCTGCCGCCGCAGTACTTCCAGCCGCAGTTCCGCCGTCAGCGGTTCCCCGTGATGGTCGTGATCAGCGGTTACCCCGGCGGCATCATGAACCTCGCGCAGCATCTCCAGATCCCGCAGAACGCCGGGCGGCTGATCGCCAAGGGCGCCATGCAGCCGACGGTGATGGTGATGGTGCGGCCGACGATCGCGCCGCCGCGGGACACCGAGTGCGTGGATGTGCCGGGTGGCCCGCAGGCCGAGACGTTCTTCACCAAGGACCTGCCGGACGCGATGCGGTCCGCGTACCGGGTGGGCCACGACGCGAGTGCGTGGGGCGCGTTCGGGTACTCGTCGGGCGGCACCTGCTCGCTCCAGCTGGCGATGCGGAACCCGAAGATCTACACGTCCGCCGTCTCGCTCTCCGGCGACTACGCGATCAAGGACGATCTGACGACCGGCAGCCTCTTCGGCACCGGTCCTGAGGGTGCGAAGCGCGAGCGGGAGCACGATCTGCTGTGGCGGATGGAGCATCTGCCGGTGCCGCAGATCTCCGCGCTGGTGGCCAGCAGCCGCAAGGGTGAGCCGGACTACGGCGCGACGATGGACTTCCTGCACGCGGCGAAGGCACCGATGACGGTCGACTCGATCATCCTGCCCCGCGGCAGCCACCAGTTCGGCACCTGGCGGCGTGAGGTGGTTCCGGCGCTGGAGTGGCAGAGCAGGCAGCTGACGTTCCCGCAGGACGTCGTGGCGGCGCCGCACAAGCCCGCCGCCCCGCACGGCGCCCAGGCACCGCACGACGGCAAACCGACCGAGCACCCCACGGGTCAGCAGTCCGGTGCCCCGGCCACCCAGGCGGAGCGCCGCCGGGACCCGGTGGAGTCCGCCGCGCAGGACTGACGGCGTACGGGAGCGGGCCGGGCACGGGGTGAGGAGTCACCCGGTGCCCGGCCCGTCGTATGTCCGGGAACGGGCGCGGCCCCACGCGCCGCCGCGCTCAGGGCCGGTACACCATCCCCGGCTCCGGCTTCGCGGGCGACAGCAGCTGGGAGACGGTGACGATCGTGAAGCCGCGGTGCTTCAGCTCCTTGAGGATGCCGGGGACGGCCGGGACGGTGCCCGGGTAGATGTCGTGGAGCAGGATGATGCCGTCCTGCTCGGTCTGGTCGAGGACCCGCTTGGTGATCAGCTTCGAGTCGTTGGTCAGGTAGTCCTTCGCCGTCACGCTCCACAGGACCTCGGCGAGCCCCAGCTCCTTGCTGACCTTGGCGACCTTCTCGTCGGTACGGCCCTGGGGCGGGCGCATCAGCGTCGGCGTCTTGCCGGTGAGGTCGTGGACCGCCTTCTGGACGCGGGAGAGCTGGCTCGTGATCTCCGCCGGGGTGGCGCCGGTGAGGATCTGGTGCGACCAGGTGTGGTTGGCGAGTTCGTGGCCCTCGCGGTCGATGCGCTTCACCTCGGCGGGGCGCTCGGCGATGTGGTTCTTGCCGAGCATGAAGAAGGTCGCGTGGACCTGCTCCTTCTTGAGGATGTCCAGCAGGTGGTCGGTGTTCTCGCTGGGGCCCGCGTCGAAGGTGAGCGCCACGCATTTGACCTCGCGGCAGTCGACGTCCGAGCCGTCCGCCGCGTCCTTGCCGTTCTTGGCGTCCTTGCTGTCCTTGGTGCCCTTGCCGTCCGCCGCTAGCTGGGCGTCGCGGGCCTTGACGTCGGCCGCCGGGGCGTCGTCCCGGGCGTCGGCCGGGGCGATCTCGTTGGCGGGGGTGCAGCCGCTGAGCGCCAGGGCCAGGGAGGCGGCGGTCAGCAGCCCGGCTATGACGGGGCGGCGGGCGGTCTTCGGCATGGAACTCTCCGGGCGGCGCGGGGGTACGGCGACAGCCGGCCGGACGGCTGCCCGGCAGCTCCGGGGAACTATACATAGCGTGTAGACATGCAGTGTCTACGCCCTGCGTAGAGGTGCGGTGCATAGAGGAGGGCGGGGCGTCCGCCCATGAGGAGTGGTCCGGGGTGGGGCGCCGGCCCGTTCGGACGCGCCCCGCGCGACAGCCCGCCCCGCCCCGGGGTGGACTCGTACCGTGACCGCACCGCCGGACGACTGCCTGGCCCGCAACGACTGGATCTGCGGCGACTACCTCAGCAGCCGCCGGCACATCCTGCTCGGTGCGGTGGCCGAGCACGTCCAGCTGACGGTGGTCTCCGTCGCCCTCGGGCTGGTCGTCGCGGTGCCGTTGGCGCTGCTGGCCCGGCGGCACCGGTGGACGGCGGGGCCCGTGCTGGCGCTGACGACGGTGCTCTACACGATCCCGTCGCTGGCGATGTTCTCCCTGCTGCTGCCGGTCTACGGCCTCTCGTCCGCCCTGGTCGTGGCGGGTCTCGCGCTGTACTCGCTGACCCTGCTGGTACGGAATCTGCTGGCCGGTCTTGACGGCGTACCGGCCGAGGCGAAGGACGCCGCCCGGGGCATGGGGTACGGGCCGACGCGTCAACTGCTGACCGTGGAGCTGCCGTTGGCGCTGCCCGCGGCGATGGCGGGACTGCGGATCGCCACCGTCTCCGCCGTCGCGCTCACCACCGTCGGCGCGATCGTCGGCCACGGCGGGCTCGGCAACCTCATCTACGCCGGGATGAACTCCTACTTCAAGGCGCAGGTGCTGACCGCGTCGGTGCTCTGCGTGCTGCTCGCCGTCGCCTTCGACCTGCTGCTCCTGGGCGCGGAGCGGCTGCTGATGCCCTGGCGGCGGCGGGCGCGCACCGCACGGCGGGGGCGCGCGCGGATGGCCGTGCGCCGTCCCGTCGCGGCCGGGCGGCAGCCGTGAACGCGGTCTCCGGCGCCGTCGCCTGGCTCACCACCGCGGCCCACTGGTCCGGCGAGAACGGCATCGGGCACCGGCTCGCCCAGCACGCCGCGCTCACCGTCGGCTGCCTGCTGCTGAGCTGTCTGATCGCGCTGCCGGTCGCCGTCGTCCTCGGGCATCTGGGGCGCGGCGGGGCGCTCGCCGTCAACCTCGCCAACGTCGGCCGCGCGGTCCCCACCTTCGCCGTCCTGGTCCTGCTGCTGCTCACGCCCCTCGGGCGGCACGGGGAGTGGCCGACCGTCATCGCCCTGGTGCTGTTCGCCGTGCCGCCGCTGCTGACCAACGCGTACGTGGGGATGCGTGAGGTCGACCGGGACGTGGTCCGGGCCGCGCGCGGCATGGGGATGACCGGCGGTCAGCTGGTGTGGCGGGTCGAACTGCCGCTGGCGCTGCCGCTGGTGCTGACCGGGGTGCGCATCGCCGCCGTCCAGCTCGTCGCGACCGCCACCCTCGCCGCACTGGTGGGCGGCGGCGGCCTCGGCCGGATCATCACCGCCGGGTTCAGCCTCGCCTCCACCCCGCAGGTCGTCGCCGGTGCGGTCGTCGTCGCGGTGTTCGCGCTGGTCATGGAGGGGGCGTTCGAGCTCGGGCTGCGGTGCGGGCCCTGCCGGTTGCGGGGACGGGGGGCGCGGTGAGGGGGCGCGGGCGGGTGTCCGGCCCGGCGCGTGGCCTGGCCCCGCGCGCTCCCTGCCCCCGCGCCGTACGCGGCCCCCGCCGCACCGGCCGCGCGGTCACCCTCGCCCTCACCGCCGCTCTCCTGACGTCCTGCGCGGGCGGCCCCGCCCTGGAGGACCGGGGGGCCGTCACCGCCGCGCCCGGGGACCGGCACCATCTGACCGTCGGGTCGGCCGGTTTCACCGAGAGCGAGCTGCTGGCGCAGATGTACGCGGCGCTGCTCCGGCACGCCGGATACCGGGCCGATCTCGTCACCGTCGGCAACCGCGAACTGTACGAACCGGCCCTGGAGAGCGGCCAGGTCGACGTCGTCCCCGAGTACGCCGCGACCTTCGCCGACTGGCTCCAGGCCAAGGCGCACGGGGCGGGCGCCCGGCCCGTCGCCTCCCCCGACCTCGGCGCCACCATGACCGCGCTGCGTGCCCTCGCCGCCCCGCGCGGGCTGGCGGTGCTCGCCCCGGGGCGCGCCGTCGACCGCAACGCCTTCGCCGTCAGCGCCTCCTACGCCGCCCGCCACCATCTGCGCACCCTCGGCGACCTGGGCCGCGCGAAGCTGCCGGTGCGTCTCGCCGCGGGCGATGAGTGCGTACGCCGTCCGTTCTGCGCGCCGGGGCTGAGGAAGGCGTACGGGATCGACATCACGGCCGTCGACCCCAAGGGCGTCGGCACCACCCCGGCCAAACAGGCGGTGCAGAACGGGCAGGACCAGATGGTGCTGACCACGACCACCGACGCGACCCTGGACCAGTTCGGGCTGGTGGTCCTCGCCGACGACCGCACGCTCCAGAACGCCGACCACGTCGTGCCCGTCGTCAACCGCTCCCGGGCCGGGGGCGCCCGCGCCGCCGCCGCGCTCGGCCGCCTCAACACCGTCCTGACCACCGCCGACCTGGCCCGCCTCAACGAACGCGTCGACAGCTGGCGCCGCCTCCCGGAGGATGTCGCACACGGCTATCTGAGAGAGAAGGGGCTGCTGCCGAGGTAGCCCACGCGGCTCCCGCGGCCCATGTGGCTGAAGGGGCGAAGGACGCGGGCGGCCCGGCCGTACCGACCCGTTCACCGCGTCGGTACGGAGGCCACCTCCCCAGCGGCGCGGGGGCCGCCGCGCTCCCCGGGGACGATCGTGCGGCGCAGCGCCTCATGGAGCCGGGCCGGGGTCAGGACGCCGAGGAAGCGTGCGCCGTCCAGGACCGCGACCCAGCCCGCGTCGTGTTGCAGCATCTCGCCGAACGCCCGCTTGAGGGTGGCGCCGACCGGGACCCACGCCTCCATCCGGCGGGCGTGCCCGGACACCGGCCCCGCCGCGTCCGCCAGCTCCGTGGCGCCGACCCAGCCGTGCAGCACGCCGGAGTCGTCCAGCACCACCGCCCACCGGGCGCCGTGGGCCCGCAGCCGGGCCGCCGCCTCCGTGGCCGGTTCGCCGAGCCGGGCGAGCGGCGGGCGCTCCAGGTCGGCCCGGTCGATCCCGGTGACCGACAGCTGTTTGAGCGCCCGGTCGCTGCCGACGAACTCGGCGACGTACGGGGTCGCGGGCGCGCCGAGCACCCGGGCGGGCGTGTCGAACTGCTCGATGCGGCCCTGCCCGTAGACGGCGATGCGGTCGCCGAGGCGGACGGCCTCCTCGATGTCGTGCGTCACGAACAGCACCGTCTTGTGGAGCTGCTGCTGGAGGTGGCGGAACTCGTTCTGGAGGTGTTCGCGGATGACGGGGTCGACGGCGCCGAAGGGTTCGTCCATGAGGAGGACGGGCGGGTCGGCGGCGAGCGCGCGGGCGACGCCGACGCGCTGCCGCTGGCCTCCGGAGAGCTGGTCTGGGTAGCGGTGTCCGTAGACGGTGGGGTCGAGGCCGACGAGGTCGAGGAGTTCCGCCGCCCGCGCCCGCGCCTTCGGCCGTTTCCAGCCGGTGAGCACCGGCACCGTCGCGGTGTTGTCGAGGACCGTACGGTGCGGGAAGAGGCCGGTCTGCTGGATGACGTAGCCGATCCGGCGGCGCAGCCGGACCGGGTCGACGCGGGAGATGTCCTCGCCGTCGACGTGGATCGTGCCCGCGGTCGGGTCGATGAGCCGGTTGACCATCATCATCGTGGTGGTCTTGCCGCAGCCCGACGGGCCGACGAGGGTGACGAGTTCCCCCTCCGCGACCTCGAAGGAGAGACCGTCGACGGCGGTCGTCCCGTCCGGGTAGCGCTTGGTCACGGAGTCGAAGCGGATCATGCGCCCATTCCATCCCGCCCGGCCGCGCCGGTCCCCTCATCCGGGCAATCGGGTGGGACGGCCGTCGGGGCACCCGGGAGGGGCGGCCTTCCGGGCCGTCAGGAGGGCCGCCCGCCCCGGCAATCGGGTGCGGCGGCCGGATGGGGCGCGGCGCGGGGGCCGTACGAGTTGCTTCGGCGGCGCCGCCTTTCCTCCTGCCGCGCCGGGCCCGTCCGGCGTGCTTACGATCGCGCCCGGCCTCCGGTCGGACGGGTGGAAGGGAACGCCACGATGAGAGCCGTAGCAGTCAGCGCATTCGGTGCCGAGCCACAGCTCATGGAGCTGCCGCAGCCCGAGCCAGGGCCGGGGGAGGTCCTGGTGCGGCTGTCCGCCGCCGGGGTCAACCCCATCGACTGGAAGATCGCGGACGGGATGTTCGGGGACCCCGACACCACGTCGTTCCCGCTCGTCATGGGCGCGGACGGGGCGGGCGAGGTGCTGGCCGTCGGGACCGGCGTGCGGCGCTTCACGGCCGGGGACGCGGTGTTCGGCACGTTCCAGCGGCTGCGGCACGGCGGCGGTTCGTACGCGGAACTGGCCCTCGCCGACGAGCAGTCCCTCGCCCACGCGGCCCGCAGCGTCACCTACGCGACGTCGGCGGCGGTGCCGACGGCCGGGATGACGGCGTACAACCTGGTGGAGGAGACCCGCATCGGGGAGGGCAGCCGGGTGCTGATCGTCGGGGCGACCGGCGGCGTCGGCACCTTCGTGACGCAGCTGGCGCACGGGCGCGGCGCCGAGGTCATCGCCACCGCGCGGCCGGTCATGGCGGATCTGATGCTGACGCTGGGCGCCGCCGAGACCGTGGATCACGGGGCGGGCCCCGTCGCCGACCAGGTGCTGGCCGTCCACCCGGACGGCGTCGACGTCCTGATCGACCTGGCCAGCGACGCGGAGGCGTTCACCACGATGATGCGGACGGTGCGGGACGGCGGGACGGCGGTGTCGACGATCGGCGCGGCCGATGCGGATGTCCTCACCGACCACAACCTCCGCGGCTTCAACTTCGTCAACCGGCCGTCCCCGCAGCTGCTGGAGATCCTCGCCGGACACGTCGACGGGGGCCGCCTGACGGTCCTGGTCGGCAGGGAGGTCCCGCTGGAGGAGGCCCCGGCAGCGGTGGCGGAACAGCGCGCGGGGCGGGCGCAGGGGAAGACGGTGCTGGTGATGTAGCGGCCTGTTGTCCGGGCTCGGCCCGGTGCGGACGGTCCGGTGCGGACGGTCCGGCGCGGCCCCGTGGGAGCTTCCTGCGGGGCCGCGTGGCGTGGGGGTGAGGGCGGGGAGGGGTGGCTTCCGCTTCGGCCGCCCTGGGGCCGTGCGGCCTGCGGGGCCGCCCGGTGCCGCCCGCCGCTCAGCCCCCGTGCCGCTTCCGCAGGACGCCCCGTACCGCCCGCACCACCGGCCCGCTCCCCGCGGCCAGCGCGGCGGTCACCAAGGCCCCGCAGACCAGCCCCGTGGTGCCCGTGTGCAGCGATGCCGTGAGCGCGTCCGTATACGCGGCCGCCGCCGGGCGCGGGACCGCGTGCGGGAGCGCGTCCAGGGCCTGGGAGCGGACCGGTACGAGGGCCACGGCGAGCAGCGCGGTGGCGGCGGCGCAGAGCAGGGCCGCGGCGGTCAGGGCACGGCGTCGGCGGCGGGCGAACAGGAGTCCGGCGGCGAGGCAGAGCGCCGCGGCCGGGGGCGCCAGCCGGGCCGTGGCCCGTACGGCCTGGTAGGCGGCGCGGGCCCGGGGCACGTCGGCGGCGGGCAGCAGCACGATCTCGGTGCCGGTGTGCGGCACCCGGCGGGCGATGTCGATGCCCAGTCCGTTGGCGGACAGCTGGTGTTTGACGCGCTCGATGATCGGGGCGACGTCGAGGCGGACGGGGGCGTCGCCCGAGGCGCCGAGGGTGGCGTCGAGGGTGCGGTGGGCGGTGCGGTGCACCTGCCGCCACACGGCGGGGAACGACGGCCCGGTGACGACCTGCCGGACCTGTTTGTCGACGAATTCGCGGATGCCGCGGGTGAACCGCTCGCGCAGCGCGGGGCGTTGCGGCCGGGGGATCGCCGACAGCAGCCCGTCGAGGCGGACGTGGTCCATCACGCCGTCGGTGACATCGTCGACGATGGCGTTCTGGATGGTGTGGTCGCGGGCGAGCGGTGCGACGGCGGTGACGTACCGCCCGGTGTCGGTGAGCTGGTCGCGGGCCCAGACGCCGGCCAGGGAGACCGGTGCCAGCAGCGCGGCGACGAGCAGCAGCACGATGGTGGCGCCCGCCCGGCCGGGCCGCCGAGGGGCGCGGGGCGTTCCCTCGCGCGCCGTGCGGCGGTCGCTCGCGCGCGGGGGTGCGCTCGCGGTCACGTTCGTGCGCTCCTTCCGTACGGCGGCGGGCGGGGCCGTCTCTCAGGCAAGCGGGGGTCGCGGGTGGCCGCGACCGGGGCCGGGGCAAGCGGGTGAGGCGGTGCGCCCCCGGCGGCGCGTCGACCGGGCGTCGGCGGCGCCTCGGGTACGGGCGGGCGCGAGGCACCGCACCCGGCCGCACCCGAGGCACCGGGCCCCGGCCGTGCCTCACCCGCCCGTCAGGTGCGGGCCGTGGTGGGCCCGGCCGCAGGCGCGGCGGACGTGGTCGCCGCCGCGGCGGTACGGCGTCGCCCCCGTAGCAACAGCCCGGCGCCCGCGAGCAGCCCCGTGCCGAGCAGCCACGGCGTCCAGGAGGTCGAGGACGTCCAGGAGTGGCCGGCGGCGTCGCCGTGGGTTTCGGGGAGGTCGTCGATGTCGCCGGTGCAGGCGGCGGGGGCGGCGACGCCGGGGGCGTGGACGCAGACGGTGGTGGCGGCGCGGAGCGTGCCGGGCGCGGCGGTGGGGCCGTCGGCGCGGTCGCCGAGGGTGGCGCTGGCGGTCAGCACGCGGAGGGCGCCCGGGGCGAGGTCGGTGTGCCAGACGGCGGTGTGGTCGGCGGTGACGCGGCCCTCGGGCGCGTCGGCGGACTCGGTGGTGGCGGGCAGCCGGGCCTCGACGCGGGCGCCGCGCAGCGGGACGTCGCCGAGGTTGCGCATCGTGACGCGGTAGTCGAGCCGGTCGCCCGCCTCCGCCGTGTCGGTGTCGTCGCTCACCTCGATCGCCACCTGCGGCGGTGCGGGTTCCGCCGGGGGCCCGGCGGCCACGGCGCGTCCGGGGAGGGCGGCGGTGGTGCACAGCAGGGCGCTCAGGAGGAGGGTACGCATCCGCCCATCCGAGCACCGCCCACCGCGCCCGGTGCCCCGCCTCCACCGGGGCACGACCGCGGTTCACCCGCGCGGTGGGCGGTGACGGGGCCGGATGCGGGCCCCGCCTCCCCGGTGGCGGGCACCGCGCCACGCGCCCCGGGCACGGCCGGACCCCGCCCCGGGCACGGCCGGACCCCGCCCCGGGTGCGACCGGACTCCCGTACGGGCAGGGGCGCGCCCGCCCCACGGACGGGCCCCTATACTAGGTAGACCTACCTACCTACGCACGTATCTGATTCGGGAGTTGTGGTGAGCCAAGTGGATGCGGCTTCGGCCGACGGCAGGCGGCGGCCTGCGCGGGCACGCCTGCTGGCTGCGGCGGCGCGCCGCTTCTACGCCGACGGTGTGGCGGCGACCGGGATCGACACGATCACCGCCGAGGCCGGGGTGGCGAAGATGAGCCTTTACAACAACTTCGCGTCCAAGGCCGACCTGGTCCGGGCCTACCTCGACGCCCGGCACGAGGAGTGGCTCGGCCTCTACCGGGCGCGCCTGGAGAAGGCCGAGGGGCCGCGCGAAGGGGTGCTCGCGGTCTTCGACGCGTACGCCGACCATGCGGCCTTCGCGTACGAGCACGGGTTCCGCGGCTGCGGACTGCTCAACGCCGCCGCCGAGCTGCCGTCCGGGCACGAGGGCCGGTCCGTGGTGCGCGCCCACAAGGAGGAGGTCGAGCAGCTGATCGCCGGGCACCTGGCGGAGCTGCTGCCCGACCGCCCCGGCGAGGTGCGCGCGATGGCCGAGCACCTGGCGTTCCTCCTGGAGGGCGCGGTGGCCCGCGCCGGTCTGGAGGGCGACGGCGACCGCCTCCGGCACGCCCGCACCCTGGCCGCCGGTCTGCTGGACCGGCTGTGAGGCGGCCCGCCGACGCCGCCCGGTCCGTGGCGACGGGCGCGCTGTGCGTGCTGACCGCCTCCGTGCTGTGGGGGACGACGGGCACGGCCGCCACCTTCGCCCCGACCGTGGGGCCGCTCGCGATCGGCGCCGTCGCCATGGGCCTCGGGGGACTGCTCCAGGCCTTTGTCGCCGCCCCGCAGATCCGCCGTCACGCGTCCCGGCTGCGCGAGCACCGTGGCACGGTGCTGCTCGGGGCCGTCTCCGTGGCGGCCTACCCGCTCGCGTTCTACACCTCCATGCACCTGGCCGGGGTCGCCGTGGGCACCGTGGTGTCGATCGGCACCGCTCCGCTCGCCTCGGCCCTGATCGAACGGGTCGTGGACGGCCGCCGCCTCACGCGCCGCTGGATGCTCGCGGCCGCCCTCGGCCTGCTCGGCACCGTCCTGCTGTGCCTCGCCGAAGCTGCCCACGCCTCCCGCGGCGCGGGGCAGGCGTCCGTGGCCGCCACCCTGCTCGGGGTGGGCCTCGGGCTCGTCGCCGCCGCGGCCTACGCCCTGTACGCCTGGGCCGCCCACCGGCTCATCATCCGTGAGATCCCCTCCCGCGCGGCGATGGGCACGGTCTTCGGGCTCGGCGGCGTGCTCCTGCTGCCCGTCCTCGTGCTCACCGGCGCCCCGCTCGTCGGCTCCTGGACCAATGCGGGCATCGGCATCTACATGGCGCTGGTGCCCATGTTCACCGGCTACGTCCTCTTCGGCCGGGGGCTCACCCATGTGCCCGCCAGCACCGCGACCACGCTGTCCCTGCTCGAACCGGCCGTCGCGGCCGTCCTCGCCGTCGTGGTCGTCGGGGAACGCCTCCCCGCCCTCGGCTGGATCGGCATCGCGTTCATCCTCGCCTGTCTCGCCGCCGTCACCGCCCCGTCCCCCGCGCCCTCCCGCCCACGGCGGCGACCCGGCGGACCCGCCCCGGGCGACGGGCCCGCCGCGGCGGAGCAGGACGACCCGGCGCGCCCCGCACCCGTGTAGCGCGTCGGCCACCCCACCGGCCCGCCCCCGATTGATGGGCACCTGGCCGCCGCTTACGGTGCATACCGTCGGGGCACGGCCGTGGGCGGTGTCGCGGTGCCGGGCGGGCCACCCGGCGGCGCATCCTCGACGGCTCAGGTCCCGGAACCGGAGGGCACTCCATGAGAATCCACCTGACCAGCGTCTTCGTCGATGATCAGGCGAAGGCCCGGCACTTCTACACCGAGATGCTGGGGTTCGAGACGAAGCATGACGTCCCGCTGGGCGAGGGCGCGGACGCGGTCCGCTGGCTGACCGTGGTCTCCCCGGAGGACCCCGACGGCACCGAACTGCTCCTGGAACCCTCGGGCCACTCCGCCGTGCCGCCGTACAAGGCGGCGCTGTTCCTGGACGGCATCCCCGCCGTCTCGTTCGCCGTGGACGACGTGCCCGCCGAACACGACCGGCTGCGCGCCCTCGGCGTCCACTTCACCCAGGAGCCGGTGACGACGGGATCGATCACCACCGCGGTCCTGGACGACACCTGCGGCAATCTGATCCAGCTCGTGCACAGCGCGTAGGACGCGCCCCGGGCCGACCGGGCGGCGCCTCCAGGATCAGGCTCGTCCGGGAGAAGAACTGGAGAAAGAGGCGGGGCAGCAGCAGGGACAGTTCGCGGGCCTGGTCCGGGGTGCGGGAGTCGCCCCACCAGTGCCGTACGCGGTGGACGAGCGCGGGGTGGTCGGTGACGCGGGCCGGACGCAGTGCGAGCATGGCGTTCCCCTCCGCGAGCTGGCTGTCAGCGCTGGTCTGCTCAGTGGTGGTGCGGCCCCCGGCGGTGGACCGGGCCGTGGGCGTCCTCGCAGTGGCCGGGGGCGGGCTCGGGCGCGGGCCCGGAGCCGACGTGCAGCACGGTGTCGGCGTCCTGCTCCCCGACGTGGTCGACCTGGAGCGTGGCGTGGGTGATCCCGTACTCGGTGCTCAGCAGCGTCTGGAGGCGGCGGCGGACCTTGTGGCAGTCGCCGGACGGCGCCACCAGGATGTGCGCGGAGAGCGCGGGTTCCCCGGAGGTGATCTGCCACAGGTGCAGATCGTGGACCTCCGCGACCTCGTCCGCCGCGACGAGATGATCGCCGAGCGCGTCCGGGTCGACCCCGGCGGGCGCCGCCTCCAGGAAGATCCGCCCGGACTCGCGCACCAGCCCGTACCCGGCGCGCAGCATCAGCGCGACGACGACGAGCGTGGCCAGCGCGTCGGCCCGCGCGAAGCCGGTGGTCCACACGATCAGCCCGGCGACGGCGGTGGCCACGAACCCGAACAGGTCGGTGAGGAGGTGCTGGTACGCGCCCTCGACGTTGAGGCTGGAGCGGTTGGCGCGGGAGAGGAACCACGTCGCGATCAGGTTCACCACCACGCCCGCCAGCGCCGTGACCAGCACCAGCCTGCCGGTGACCTCGGGCGGTTCGATCAGCCGCCGCACCGCCTCGTACGCCAGCCAGACCGACAGCACCAGCAGCGTGATGCCGTTGGCCTGCGCGGAGAGGATTTCGGCGCGCTTGAGGCCGTAGGTGTAGCCGCCGCGCGCGGGCCGGGCGGCGAGCCGCATGGCGACCAGCGCGAGCACGATCGACGCCGCGTCGGTGAGCATGTGCGCCGCGTCGGAGAGCAGCGCCAGGGAGTGGGCGAAGAGGCCGATGACCACCTCGACCGCCATGAACGCGCAGATCAGCGCGAGCGCGGCGCGCAGCCAGCGGCGGTCGGCGTCCGGCGAGACGGTGTGCGCGTGGCTGTGCCCGCCCTGGCCGTGGCCGTGGGCGTGGGAGTGATCCGGACGGTGGCCGTGCGACCGACCCTCTCCGGGGTGGTGCCCGTGGGCGTGCTCGCTCAAGGCGCGTTCCCTCCTGGGTCGTCCTCCTGGGGCCTTCATGCGCAGCAAAGCGCACTTTTTCCGGTCTTTCAAAGGCTGCATCGGTGACCGTTGTCATTCCCATCGAACGGCGCAAAGGTGCAGGTCAGAGCGGTGGTTCCACTGACCTCCGGCCGGAGTGAAGCACTCCGTTTCCGCCCGCGCCGCCGCCCCGCTCCGCGCGCCCCCGCACGGTCGTTCCGGTACGCCTGCGCGGCCCCGGACCGCCAACTACATTGCGTCGCACTGTTGTTACGCCACGAGACGAGGAGGGGTGCGGATGCCGCCGAGGAGAGCTATCAGTGGGCTCAGTCAGGACCCGGGGCAGCGGTTCGCCGAGGAGTGCCGCCGACTGCGGCTGAAGAAGGGGCTCAGCTTCCGCGAGCTGGGGGAGGTGATGGGCTGGGACGCCTCGCTGTTCGGGAAGATCGAATCCGGTGCCACGATCGGCAGCCCGGACGTCGTGCAGGCGCTGGACCAGTACTACGAAACCGGCGTCCTGCTGCTGACGCTCTGGGAGCTGGCGGCGGGCGACCCCCGGAAGTTCCGCGAGCGCTACCGCCGCTACATGAAGTTCGAGGAGGAGGCGATCAGTCTCTGGCACCACGCGGTGAGCGTCCTGCCGGGTCTGTTGCAGACGGAGGGCTACGCGCGGGAACTGCTGGCGGCGGGCGGCCTCACGGGCGATGAGCTGGAGAGCCAGGTCGGTGCGCGGATAGGGCGACGGGAACGGCTGGAGGGGGAGATGGCGCCGCGCTTCCGCACGATCCTCTCCGAAGCCGTGCTGCGGACACCGCTCCGGGACACCGCCGCCTGGCGGGAGCAGCTGGAGTACCTGCTGGAGCTGGCCGACCGCCCGAACGTGATGATCCAGGTGCTGCCGTTCAGCGTCGGACTGCACGGGCTGAACAGCACCAGCATGATGTTTCTGCGGATGCAGGACGGGAGCACGGTGGCGTACACGGAGAACGCCTACCGAGGTGAACTCATCGAGGAATCCAGCCCTGTTGAGCGTCTTCAGCTCGCGTACGATGCGGTGCGTGACCTGGCGCTCACACCGCCCGAGTCGCGGAAGTTCATCATGCGGATGTTGGAGGAGTTGCCGTGCGATCCATCGACCTGAGCGCCGCGACCTGGCGCAAGAGCAGCTACAGCAATTCTGACGGCGGCGAGTGCATCGAGGTCTCCGACGACTTCCTGGCGTCGGCCTCCTGGCGGAAGTCCAGCTACAGCAATCCGGACGGCGGCCAGTGCATCGAGATCGCCGACGGCCACCCGTGCCTCGTCCCCGTCCGGGACAGCAAGGACCCGCAGGGTCCGGCGCTGGTCTTCGAGGCGCCGGCGTGGGCGGCGTTCGTCGGTGCGGTGCGCGGCGGAGCGCTCGGCGCCTGAGGCGGGCGGACCACCGCTGAACGGGACGGCGGGGCGGCGACGGGAGAACCGTCGCCGCCCCGCCGCCGTCGTCTACGCGGGCCCGCCAAGGTGGCCGCAGGCCAGGCAGATCTTCTGGCCCGCCTGTATCGAGTAGGTCGCACCACACTTAGGACAGTTCATGCGCTGTCTCCCGTTGTTTCGGCCGCTTGCACGGCGCGGTGGTATTCGTTGTTCAGCGCGTCCGCCTTGGCTTCCGCCTCGGCTTCCGTGGCGATGTTGATGGCCGCGCGCGCCCTGCCGTCCGCGCCGGAGAGGTGGGCGAGATGCCCATCAGGGGTGTGCACGATGTACCACGTGCCGTCCTTGCTGCTGCGCGCCTCGAACATGCCCATCACCACTCCTCGTACGCGGACCGGCTACCTACCGTAGTGGCGCCCGGGGGCAGGCCCGCAACCCCGCCGCGAGCGTCGTCGAGGGGGTGGCCCAGAGTTCGGCGGAAGATCCAAAAGCGGGGGGCGAGGAGCTTCCGCTTCCTTCAGGGATCGGTAAAATTGCAGGTCAGGTGCGTAATGGGGCGGTGTGGCCACGTCGCGTGAGGGGAGTGGGGCGGTCCGTTTCCGGGCAGGGCGGGGCCGTGAACCTCTTGATAAGTGGCCGGTCCGAGACGATCTTTGGTGTGCCTGTGGCCCCGTGCGGGGGTACGGGGGTGACCGCGGGACGCGCGGGAACCCCCGCATCCCATTACGTGTCGTATACATCTACCGAGGAGTGTGCCGTGCCCGTGAGCCGAGCAGTGCCGCCGGACATCCTGTCGCCCGAATTCCACGCGGACCCGCACCGCGCCTACCGCGTGCTGCGCGACGACTTCCCGCTGATCCACCACGAGGCCACCGACAGTTACGTCCTCTCCCGCTACGAGGACGTCGAACGCGCCTTCAAGGACCCGGTGTTCACCACCGACAACTACGACTGGCAGCTGGAGCCGGTGCACGGCCGCACCATCCTCCAGATGAGCGGCCGTGAGCACGCCGTCCGCCGCGCGCTGGTCGCCCCCGCGTTCCGCGGCCGGACCCTGGAGACCGCGTTCCTGCCGGTCATCGAGCGCAACGCCCGCGAACTGATCGACGCGTTCCGCGACACCGGCAGTGCCGACCTCGTCGCGCAGTTCGCGACCCGCTTCCCGATCAACGTCATCGTCGACATGCTCGGCCTCGACCGCGCCGACCACGACCGCTTCCACCGCTGGTACACCGCGATCGTGGGCTTCCTCGGCAACCTCGCCCAGGACCCGGACGTCGCCGCCGCCGGACTGCGCACCCGCGACGAGTTCGCCGCGTACCTGCTCCCGGTCATCCGCGACCGCCGCGAGAACCCGGGCGACGACCTGCTCTCCACGCTCTGCGCCGCGGAGATCGACGGGGCGCGGATGAGCGACGAGGACATCAAGGCGTTCTGCAGTCTGCTGCTCACCGCCGGGGGCGAGACCACCGACAAGGCGCTCTCCGCCCTGATGTACAACCTGCTGTGCCACCCCGAGCAGCTGGCCGCGGTGCGCGCCGACCGGTCGCTGATCGCGCCCGCCTTCGCGGAGACCCTGCGGTACACCCCGCCGGTCCACATGATCATGCGGCAGCCGTCCGAGGACGTCGACATCGCCGGGGGCACGATCCCCGCGGGCGCCACCGTGACCTGCCTGATCGGCGCCGCCGGACGCGACGAACGCCGCTACGCGCACCCCGGCACGTTCGACATCCACCGCGCCGACCTGGCGGCCACCACCGCGTTCTCCGCCGCCGCCGACCATCTGTCGTTCGCGCTCGGGCGGCACTTCTGCGTCGGCGCGCTGCTGGCCAAGGCGGAGGTCGAGACCGGCGTCAACCTGCTCCTCGACGCGCTGCCCGGCCTCGCCCTCGCCCGCGGCGCGGCCCCGCGCGAAGAAGGCATCTTCACCCGGGGCCTGGACACCCTCCCGGTGCGCTTCACCTCGGCGCGTACGCGGGGGTGAACTCCACCGGCAGCGCCGTCAGCCCGCGCATCCACAGCGACGGATGCCACACCAGCGCCTCCGGGGGAACCGACAGCATCACGTCCGGCAGCCGGTCGAGCAGCACCTCGACCGCCGCCTGCGCGATGACCTCGGCGATCTCGGGCGCCGGGTAGGGGCAGGAGTGCTCGCCGTGGCTGAACGACATATGGGCCTGGTTGCTGTCCGTACCGGCCGTGGTGAAGTCCGGGCTGACCTGCGGATCGTTGTTGGCGGCGGCCAGGCCCATGACCACCAGGTCACCGGCGCGGATCCGCCGCCCGCCGAGCTGGGTGTCGCGGGACGCCCAACGGCCGATGTAGTTCTGCGTCGGGGTGTCCTGCCACAGCACCTCGTTGAGCGCCTGGCCGACGCTGCGCCGCCCGCCGGAGAGCGACACCGCGAAGCGGTCGTCGGTCAGCATCAGCCGCAGGGTGTTGCCGATCCAGTTGGCGGTCGGCTGCTGGGCTGCGGCCATCACCACCAGCAGGTCGATGACCACCTCCTCCTCGGCCAGCTTCGCGTGGTGCGTCAGCAGCCGGGACGGCACGTCGGCGGCGGGCCGCTCCTTCCGCTCGTGCACCAGCCGGGCCATCCGCGCGGCGACCCGCTGATGCGCGTCGATCGCGCCGGGACCCTCGTCCAGCGATCCGGAGATGTCCCGGACCAGCTGCGGCACCTCCGTCGCGGCGATGCCGAACAGCTCGGTGACGACGAGCAGCGGCAGCCGCAGCGCGTAGTCCGCCATCAGGTCCGCCTCGCCGCTCCCGGCGAACGCGTCGATCAGCCCGTCCGCCAGCCGCTCGCAGATGCCCCGCAGCTCGAACTGGTCGATGGCGAGCAGCGCGTCACTGATCGCCCCGGAGCGGCGGCGGTGCTCGGCGCCCTCCGCGAACATCACCGACGGCTGGTAGCCGACGAACGGCATCAGCGACCAGTCGGCGGGGATCGACTCCCAGGCGTGCCAGCGCCGCGAATCGCGGGCGAACAGGTCGGGGTGGGACGTCACCTGGTGCACCTCGCGGTAGCCGAGGACGAACCAGGCGGGGATGTCGCCGTCCAGCAGGACCGGCGCGACCGGCCCGTACTCGCGCCGCAGCTCACGGTAGAGCCGCGCCGGGTCGCCGCTGAGCCCCTCGCCGTAGAGCCGTACGGCGCCTGACGGGTGGACGGAGGGGGCGTGCGCGGGGCAGCCGGGCGGGGGGAACTGCTCGGTCACGGGGCGGCCTTCACGGTCTCGTGAGGGGCGGACAGGGAGTAGAGGTGGTGGGCCAGCGCGATCAGCACCGACTTGCTGGACTGCCGGTCGCGGGCGTCGCAGGCCACCAGCGGGATCTCGGGCGACAGGTCGAGTGCCTCGCGCACCTGCTCCAGGGTGTGCTGCGGCCCGCCGAAGTCGTTGCACGCCACGATGAACGGCATGCCGTGCGACTCCAGCCGGTCGATCGCGTACCAGGAGTCGTCCAGGCGGCGGGTGTCGACCAGCACCACGGCGCCCAGCGTCCCGGTGAACAGCCGGTCCCACAGGAACCAGAAACGTTCCTGGCCGGGGGCGCCGAACAGGTACAGCACGGAGTTGTCGTTGATGCTGATGCGGCCGAAGTCGAAGGCGACCGTCGTCGTGGACTTGGTCTCCACGCCGGACGGGTCGTCGACGCCGACGCCCGCCCGGGTCATGGTCTCCTCGGTGCTCAGCGGGCGGATCTCGCTGACCGACCGGACCATGGTGGTCTTGCCGACGCCGAAGCCGCCGACGATGACGATTTTCAGGCCGTTGTCCGCGGTGGCCCGCAGCGGGGCGTGGGACGGGGCGGCGAGGGCGTCGGGCGCCGGTGCGGCTCCGGAGCCCCCGTCAGAGGCGGTGGAGTGCATCGAGCACCTCCTTCAGCAGGTCGGTGTCGGGAAGGTGGGCCGCGGTGACGGGCCGGGGGTGGCGCGCCGTCACCCTGCCGGAGTCGAGCAGGTCCGACAGGAGGATCCGCACGACGCTCACCGGCATCCGCAGCTCCGCCGAGACCTCCACGACGGCCATCGGGTGGTGGCACATGGACAGGATCCGGACGTGCTCCGACTGCATGCCGGGGGCCGGATCGCATTCGCTGACGATCAGGGTGACCAGGTCGAGGGTGAGGTCGTCGGCGGCCCGGCTGCGGCCCCCGGTGACGATGTAGAGCCGGTCCGGATCGTCGTCGGGACCGAGCCGCATCATGCCTGCTGCCCCGGGCTGAGCGTACGGCCGCCACCCTCGGTGCGCGGCGCGGCCGCGAGGTACTCGCCGATCTGCTCGACCAGTTCGTTCATGTTGAAGCCGATCAGGCCGACATCGGCGTCCTCGACGGCCAGCAGGGCCAGGTGGGCGCCGTGTCCGGCCTCGACTATGAAGAGGATGCCGCCGTGGAACTCCGTCATCGCCTGGCGGACGCCGCCGGTGCCGTCGCCGAACTCGATGGACGCGCCGTGCGACAGGCTCTGGATGCCCGAGGCGATGGCGGCCAGCTGGTCGGCCTGATCGACGGTCAGCCCCGGGGAGTGGCACAGCTTCAGGCCGTCGCGGGAGAGCACCAGGGCGTGGCGGGCACCCGGCGTCTTCTGGAGCAGGTTCTCCAGCATCCAGTCGAGGCTGTGGTCGGTCGTGTTCGTCATCGGATCTCGTCCTCCGGGGAAGCGGGGGTGGGGGTCTGCGAAGGATCGGGGGCACCACCGGGCGCCTCGGGGCCGCGGCCGACGGCGCGGCGGAAGGTGCGGAACCGCTCCCCGGCCTCCTCATGGGAGCGGGCCGGGCGCGGCGCGGCGGGCCGGGGCGCGGGCGTCGGCGCCGCACCGCCGGCCGGCGACGAGGAGGCCAGCGTCTGGCCCCGGCGGCGCTTGGGCAGCCCGCTCTCGCCGAACTCCGGTGCGGGCGCGGCCGGTCGGCGGCTTTGCTGCGGCGGGATCGCGGGGCGCGACGCGGGCGCCTCGGGCGCGGCGGACGGCTGGTGCGGTCGCGATGTCTTGGGCGGCTCCGGGGGGAACGGCGCGAGCGGGGCGACCGGCTCGGCCGGGTCCCGGTGGGAGGCGTGGCGCGGTGCGGACTCCGACGGCGTACGGCGCGACGCGTGGCGCGGCCCGGCGGGGCGGGTCAGCGACTCGGGCACGGTGTCCGGGACGACCGGCCGCTCCGGCTCGCGTACCAGCGGACGGGACTCGGTGACCAGCTGCTGCGGGATGAGCACCACGACGCTGGTGCCGCCGCGCGCCGACGGGCGGAACGACACGTTCAGCCCGTGCTTGCGGGCCAGGCAGCCGACGACGGCGAGTCCGAGGCGGGTGCCGGACAGCGACATCAGGTCCAGGGAGTCGGCGGAGACTGCGGCCTCCGCGCGGCGCAGCGCCGTCTCACCCATCACCAGACCGCTGTCCTCGACGCTGACGACGACACCCGTCTGCGTCTCCTCGACGTAGACGTGGACCGCGGACGACGGCGGAGAGAAGGACGTCGCGTTGTCCATGATCTCGGCGAGCGCGTGCATGATGCCCTCGGCCGCGTGCCCGGCGACCGCGACGGTGCTGCTGTTGTGCAGCTGCACCCGGCGATAGGCGCTGATGCGGCCCATGGCGCCGCGCAGCACGCTCTCCATCGAGATCGGCTTGTTCCAGCGGCGGCCCGAACGGGCGCCGGTCAGCACCGCGATGGAGTCGGCGAGGCGTCCGGCCTGCGCCGTGGAGTGGTCCAGCTTCAGCAGGTCGCCCAGGACCTCCTCACCGTGCCGGTGCTCCATCTCGCGCAGGTCGGCGAGCATGCTCGTGGAGAGCGCCTGGACGCGTCCGGCGGCGTTCGCGCAGGCGGCCATCGCGGCGGCCCGCATCCGCTCCCCGCGGCCGACCTCCTCGGCCAGGCTCCGGACGATGCGCTGGTGGGCGGGGGCGGTGGGCAGCGGCACCCGGCTGAGCGCGGTGTCGGCGGACGAGCCCGCGCGCAGCTGTGCGACGACCGCGGGCAGCGTCTCGTCGGCGAGCCGCTCCGCCTCGGCGCGGACCGCCTCGACGCGGTCGCGGTGCGCGCGGGCCTGCCGCAGCCCGTACACGGCGGCGGACACCGATCCGCTCACCACCACGGCCGCCGCGAAGCCGCCCCAGGCCAGGGCGGTGCGGACGGTCTCCGGGGCGGCGAGGACGGCCCACAGGCACAGGCCGCCGGTGATCACGAGCGTGGCCACCAGGGCGAGCAGCGCGGCACCGAGCGGCGAAGACTCTGCCCGACGGCGGGAGGGTATCTGGGGTGACATCGGACAGGTCCTCGGAGCGATGGCGGCGGTACGGGGGAGGGGCCGGGCAGGAGCGCGGAAACGGTCCTGACGAGCCGTCCGGCCGACCGCACGGGCTCCGGGGCGCGGTGGGGCGCGGGCCGGTGCGCGGCGCGGGCGGAAGCGGAAGATCTTCTGCACTTTATCGGCTCGGATCGATCCGGCAAGCCTTGACCGGGGGTGGGGGGTTGGCCCGTGTCCGGTGCCTGAGACGTCACATTGGAGCGGGCATCGGAACAGTCGGGATATATCGGGTGATGGCCCGTCAGGACATCCCCTTCATCGGGGACATCTGGGGGATGGGGTGAGGGATGAGTCGGGGGTGGTGGGCCGGTGAGGGCGCGTCAGGCGGGGAGGGGTTGGAGTGGGGCCTTCTGCCGGGGGCGTGTGGCGGCAAGCGGCAGCTCCCGGCTCGCCGCCACACGCCCCCGGTCCGCCGGGTCCGCCGGGTCCGCCCCCCCCGCGTCCAGCCCGTCCTGGTTCTGCCTCGGCCCGGCCCGGTCCCGGGCGGTTGCGGGCCGACACCGGGTGGTCCCGGTCCGGCCCCGGGGGGTCGCGGCCTGACCCCGGCGGGTCGTGGGTCGGGCCCGGCGGGTCGTGGGTCGGGCCCCGCCCCACCGCCACCACCGCCCCCGGACCTCAGTAGAGTGCGGAAACGTCCCCGGCCCCCCGGCCGTCCCCTTCCCACCGGCCGCCCGGCGGCTTCCGAGGTTCGAGGTACTCGGCAGTGACCCCCCTGGCATCCCCTTCACCGCTCCCCTCACCCGTCCCGCCCGTGCTCACCGTCGTCGGGATCGGCGCCGATGGCTGGGACGGGCTGGCGCTCGCCTCCCGGGACGCGCTGCGCTCCGCGGGCGTGCTGCTCGGCGGCGCCCGCCAGCTCGACCTGCTGCCCCCGGAGTGCGCCGGTGAACGGCTCACCTGGCCGTCGCCGCTGCGCCCCGCCGTCCCGGGCCTGATCGCCGCCCATGCCGGACGCGGCCTGACCGTGCTGGCCAGCGGCGACCCGATGTTCCACGGCATCGGCCGGACGCTCACCGAGGTGCTGGCCGCCTTCCCGGACGACCCGGCGGCGCCCCGCCCCCGGCTGCGGGTCCTGCCGCACCCCTCGTCCGTCGCGTACGCCTGCGCCCGGCTCGGCTGGCCGGTGGCCGACACCGAGGTTGTCTCGCTGGTCGGGCGGCCGGTCGCGGGCCTGGCGCGGGCGCTGCACGACGGGCGCCGGGTGCTGGTCCTGTCGTCCGGCGCGGACACGCCCGCGCGGATCGCCGGGGCGCTGCGGGAGCGCGGCTTCGGCCCGTCCCGGATGCGCGTCCTGGAGCAGTTGGGCGGCCCTGCCGAGGCGCAGGCCGACGGCACCGCCGCCACCTGGGCGCGCCCGCCCGGCGACCCGCTGAACGTCGTCGCCGTGGAGTGCGTCCGCGAACCGGGCGCGCTACGGCTGCCGGTCGTCCCCGGGCTGCCCGACGACGCGTACGACCACGACGGCCAGCTCACCAAGCGCCACGTACGGGCCGCGACCCTCGCCGCGCTCGCCCCGGAACCCGGCGAACTCCTCTGGGACGTCGGCGGCGGCTCCGGTTCCCTCGCGATCGAGTGGCTGCGTGCCCACCCCGCCTGCCGCGCCGTCACCGTCGAACGGAACGCCGTCCGCGCCGCCCGCATCGCGCGGAACGCGGACACCCTCGGCGTACCGGCGCTGCGGGTGGTGCGGGGCGCCGCCCCCGACGCGCTGGCCGGACTCCCGGTCCCCGACGCGGTCTTCATCGGCGGCGGCCTCACCGCCCCCGGCCTGCTCGACGCCTGCTGGGCGGCGCTGCCCCCGGGCGGCCGCCTCGTCGCCAACACGGTGACCCTGGAGTCCGAGGCCCTCCTGACGGAGTGGTACCGGCGCCACGGCGGTGACCTGGTACGTCTCGCCGTCGCCCATGCGACGCCGGTCGGCGGCTTCACGGGGTGGCGGCAGGCCATGCCGGTGACCCAGTGGGTGGGGGTGAAACCGGTGCCTACCGGGGGCGGTGTCTCCGCGCCCGAGTCCGCTGGGGAGGCCGCCGGGCCTGCCGTCCCTGGGGAGACCGCGTTCGTGCCTGCGTCTGCCGGGGAGGCCACCTCCGGGGCCGTCGCCTCCGGGGAGGCCACCGGGTTCGCCGTCCCCAGGGAGGCCGCCTCCGCGCCCGCCGTCCCCGGGGAGGCCACCTCCGTACCCACTCCCCCCAGCCCCGCTGCCCCCACCCCCACCTCCCCGACGAACGAGGAACGATGACCGTCCACTTCATCGGCGCGGGCCCCGGCGCCGCCGACCTGATCACCGTGCGCGGTGCCCGTACCCTCGCCGCCTGCGGGGTGTGCCTGTACGCGGGCAGCCTGGTGCCGCGTGAACTGCTCGCCGAGTGCCCGCCCGGCGCCCGGCTGATCGACACCGCCCAGCTCGACCTGGACACCATCACCGCGGAGCTGGTCCGCGCCCACGAGGAGGGCCACGACGTGGCCCGGCTGCACTCCGGCGACCCGTCCGTCTTCAGCGCCGTCGCCGAACAGATGCGCCGCCTCGACGCGGCGGGCGTGCCGTACGAAGTGGTGCCCGGGGTCCCGGCGTTCGCCGCCGCGGCCGCCGCCCTCAAGCGCGAGCTGACGGTCCCGACGGTCGGCCAGACCGTGATCCTCACCCGTATCGCCCAGCGCGCCACCGCCATGCCCGAGGGCGAGGACCTCGCCACCCTGGGGCGCAGCGGCGCGCTCCTCGTCCTGCACCTCGCCGCCCGGTACGCCGACCGCGTCGTCGCCGAGCTCCTGCCGCACTACGGCGCCGACTGCCCCGCCGCCGTCGTGGCCCTCGCCTCCCGCCCCGACGAACTCGTCCTGCGCGGCACCCTCGCCGACATCGCCGGCCAGGTGAAGGCCGCGGGCGTGGTCCGCACGGCCGTCATCATCGTCGGCCGCACCCTGGCCGCGGAACAGTTCGGGGACAGCTACCTGTACTCGTCGGATCGCGAACGGCCGCAGGGCGGGGCGGATCTCGCCGGTTGCGATCACCCGCCGACGGGGAACACGCTGGAAAGCGAGACGTGAGGAGTGCGCCACGCGGGCGGGTCGGTGGTTCGACCACGCTCACCAAGCGCTCCGGCGCCCGCTTCACTGCCCCATGGTGCGACGTTCCCTAGTACTCCAGCTGTAGATCGTGATCTTCACGTCTGATTCACGGCTTGTCGGCGGTAATGGCTCGTCCTGGCTCGGGCCTGATGGCGGTGTCGCCAGGTGGACCAGCCGAGCCGGTGGGCCGCGTCATGCATGGGCCGGACGAGCGCCGTGAACAGCCGCTGGATCTCGTTGCAGGTGAGCGGGCCACGATCCGCCGGTGCAGATGTCCGGGCGCAGCGCGCTGGCCGACAGTGACATCGCGGGGACCATCATCCCCCAAGGCGCCGGGGTCCGGCTGATGCTCGCCGCGGGCAACCGCGACCCGCGCCGCTTCCCGGAGCGCCGGGACAACACCCATCTCGGTTTCGGCGGCGGTCTGCGCTACTGCATCGGCGCCACCCTCGCCCGCGCGGAGGCGCAGATCGCGCTCGCCGTGCTGGCCCGCCGGCTGGAGTCGCCGCGCCTGACCGCCGATCCGCCGTTGTGCCGGGAGAACGCCGTCCTGCGCGGCCCGGAGCAACTCACCGGCCTCCTTCGAGCGGCTGTGCCCCGACCCGCGGACCGCCTGAGTGCCGTCAGCGGCCGGATCCCCTGCGACATCCACCTTCTTTCTCGCAAGGAAAGAAGGTGGTACTTTCTCCATGAGCAAGTACCTCGGATGACCAGCATGACCAGGGGGACCCATGACCTCGTACGACGCGCGGACCGCGCTCGACGCGATACACCACCACCAGGAGCAGACCCGTGACGCGTATGTGCGCCACGGCTCCTCGCTCCCCTACATGCTCGTCACCGCGCTGGCCGTGTTCGGCTTCAATGCAGCCTTCGATCTGCCGAACCCCTGGCGCACCCTCATCCTCCTGGCGGCGGGCGGCCTGATGGCGGGCATGCTGTTCGTGCATCACCGGCGAGCCCCGGTCCGCCGGAAGCCATCCGGCGCGGAGTGGGCGTTCTCGCTGTGGTTGGCGGGCGCTGTCATTGTGATCCTCGTGGCGGCGGGGATCGGCGCCCGGCTGCTCAAGCTCCCGGAGCCCGGCATGATCGCCGGGGCGGTCGCGGCCGTGGCGACGCTGGTGGCCGGGTATGCGACCCGCCCGATCATCAAGGCCATCACACGCCGGGACGGCCACGGCTGATGGACCCGGACTTCGACGAGTTCCTGCACGTACCGGCGCGGCTCTCGGTCGTCGCGCTGCTGGCTCCGGCCGACTGGGTGGAGTTCGGCTTCGTACGGGACAAGGTGGGGACCAGCGACTCGGCCCTGTCCAAGCAGGTCGCCTCGCTGGCGGAGGCCGGGTACGTCGAGGTACGCAAGACCCGGAACCGTACGGGGCGGCACACCCACGTCCGGCTCACCGCGCACGGCCTGTGGGCCTTCCAGCAGCACGCCGCGGCGCTGCAGAGGATCGTGGCGGCCGCGCGCGAACCGCAGGAGTGAGGCGCGTGGGGCGGATGGCCAAAGGACTCCCCTGCCAGGCCAGTTGACGGGGCGTCCTCCCCGGGGCGATTCGGGTGCGGGGCGGTGGTGCGCCGTGACCGCGGCCCCCGTCCGGGACTGACAAGGAGACGCTGCAGGGGTGCGGCCACCGTTGATCATCGTGAATTGTGTGGACTTACGAAGAGACGGTGGCCGCAGGTCACAGCATAAATCCCGCCCGTTGGCGGGAGGCGTTCGAAGTAGCACTGGGCCGGATTGCGGGCCGGTTCGCCCGGGTCGAACCCCGGCTGCGGGCGGGGCGGTTGGTGCTGGGGCTGCTGTCAGACCTGCCGCGCAAGAACTGCTGGACGATCGCCGAGTGGGCCGGAGAGGCCACCCCGCACGGCATGCAGCACCTGCTGTGCCGGGCCTCCTGGAACGCCGATGCCGTCCGCGACGACGTCCGCGAGTACGTCGTCGAGCACCTCCACGACGAGGCCGCGGTGCTGGTCGTGGACGAAACCGGGGACGTGAAGAAGGGCATCCACACCGTCGGGGTCCAACGCCAGTACACCGGTACCGCCGGCAGGATCGAGAACTCCCAGGTCGCCGTCTACCTCGTCTACGCCGGCGAGCGCGGGCACGCCGCGGTGGACCGGGAGCTGTACATCCCTCGCTCCTGGACGTGCGACCCAGACCGCTGCCGGGCCGCGGGACTCAGCGAGGACACCGTCTTCTCGACCAAGCCCGAACTGGCCCGGGTGATGATCGAACGGTTCCTGGACGCCGGACACCGCATCGGCTGGGTCACGGGTGACGAGGTCTACGGCGGCAACCCGAAACTGCGGACGGCCCTGGAGGAACGCGGCATCGGCTACGTTCTCGCGGTGGCCTGCTCAGCCGAAGTACCCACCGGCGCAGGCACGTTCCGCGCCGATGCCCTGGTGAAGAAGGCGCCGAAGCGAGCCTGGCAGAAGCTCTCGGCCGGACGCGGTGCGAAGGGACAGCGGTTCTACGACTGGGCTGTCATCGACCTCGCCGAAGCGGCACCGGGCCGCCACCAGCTGCTGATCCGCCGCAACCGCACCACCGGTGAACTCGCCTACTACCGCTGCCACTCCACCACACCGGCATCCCTGGCCACCCTGGTCAAGGTCGCAGGTTCCAGATGGCGGGTGGAGGAGACCTTCCAGAGCGAGAAGGGGCTGGCCGGGCTGGACGAGCACCAGGTCCGCCGCTACCCCTCCTGGGCCCGCTGGGTCACTCTCGCGATGCTGGCCCATGCCTTCCTCGCCGTCGTCCGCGCCGACGAACACGCGCACCACCCCACACCGGACGACCTGATCCCGCTGACCTGCAACGAGATCCAGCGCCTGTTCATCACCGTCGCTGTCCAACCCGATCACGGCCCGGCCCACCGATTCCGTTGGTCCGCCTGGCGACGCCGCCATCAGGCCCGAGCCAGGACAAGCCATTACCGCCGGCAAGCCGCGAATCAGACATGAAGATCACGATCTACAGCTGGAGTACTAGGGGGCGGGGATTGTCCGGGCGCGCGGGATATCCCTCGATCCGGGAAGCAGTGCGCTGAATTGTGAGGCAAAAACCATGAATCCTTCGTGGCAGGCGCGACACAATCTGACTCTTGGTCAGTACCAGCCAGAATTCGATGCGCTCGTCGGTCAGGGGTTCCGCCTCCTCGATCTCAATGGGTACAGCATCAACGGCGTTGACCATTACGCCACTGTATGGGAGCAGTCGCAGGGACCGCCGTGGGTGGCCCGGCACGGGTTGACCAGCCAGGACCACAACAGTCTCTTCCAGACGCTTCCTGCCCAGGGATTCCGTCCCGTATCCGTGAGTGGCTACGACAGAGCCGGTCAGCCCCGCTTCGCCTCTTTGTGGCAGAAGATCCCGGGCCCGGCCTTCGAGGCCCGGCACGGTATGACTCCGGAGCAATACCAAACCGCGATCGACGAGTTCACGGCACGGGGATTTCGTCCTGTCGACCTCTCCTGCTATCTCGACGGCGGTCAAGTGCGGTTCGCCGCGGTCTGGGACCAGTCACTTGTCCCCGGCTGGGTCGCACGCCATGGCCTGACCTCCGCCGATTTCCAGACGGAATTCACGCGTCTGACAGGGCAGGGGTACATGCTGTGGCGCGTCAATGGATACGAGGTGTCGGGCGGCACGCGCTATGCGGCGATCTGGGTCAAAGGGCCCGCGGTGACCTGGCAGGCCCGCCACGGCCTGTCCTCGGCCGACTATCAATCCGCTTTTGACGCTCTCGTGGCGCGCGGATATCGGCTGCAGAAGATCAACGGTCATACCGCAGGCGGTCAGACCTCATACGCCAGCATCTGGAACAAACCGTATCTCTCCGACGACGACGAGAAATTCATCCGGCAGACCGTGACCACGTTTATGGCTGTGCACCGCTTGCCAGGGGTTTCCCTCGCCCTGACCGACTCCGAACGGCTGATCTTCGCCCGGGCGTACGGGGTGGCCGACCCGGCCACCAACGCCCCCGTGACCACCGGCCAGCTGTTCCGCATCGCCAGTGTCTCCAAGCCCCTCACCGCCGTGGCGATCTTCCGGCTGATCGAACAGGGCCGCCTCACCCTGAACGACCGTGTTTTCGGTACGGGCGCCATTCTCGGCACCACCTACGGCACACAGCCCTACGGCACCAATATCGGCCAGATCCGCATCCAGGACCTTCTGGAGCACACCAGCGGCTGGGCGCATGCGCAGGACCCCATGTTCGATCACCTCGAACTGACTCAGCGCCAGTTGATCGACTGGATGCTCGGCCGCGACGCGTCGGGCGCCCTCAACGCGCCGCTGAGCCACACCCCGGGCACCACCTTCGAATACCTCAACTTCGGATACCTCAACTTCGGATACTGCCTGCTCGGACGTGTGATCGAGACCATCACCGGGCTGCTCTACGAGAACGCCGTACGCCAACTCGTCCTGGCGCCCTGCGGTATCACCGACATGCACATCGCCGGTGACACCCTCGCCGACCGGCGGAGCAACGAGGTCGTCTACACCCAGCAAGGGTCGGTGGGCCCGTACGGCATCCGCGTCTCGCGTATGGACGCGCACGGTGGCTGGCTGGCCACGCCGACAGAACTGCTGCGCTTCCTCGTACGGGTGGATGGATTCACTGGCAAGCCGGACATTCTGTCGGCCGGATCCGTCACGACGATGTCCACACCGACCACCGCCCGTACCCCCTCCGGCGACCCGACCGGATACGCCAAGGGATGGATCACCAACACCGCGGGAAACCGCTGGCATGACGGAGACCTTCCCGGAACCGCCGCGATCCTCGTCCGCACGAACGGCCATCAGTGTTGGGCAGTCCTTGTCAATTCCCGGGACGACGCACAGTTGGATGCGATGCGTACCGAAATCGACAACCTCATGTGGACGGTGGTGCGTCACATCACCGACTGGCCCGCGAACGACCTGTTCTAGCCGCACCGCACTTCCATGGAGCATCAATCAGGACCCCTTCAGTGACCAGATTGGCCCGCTGTACGCGGATAGTGAGGCCGTCATCTGGAACAACAGCGCGGGCATACCGCAGCGGTACGGCATCTTCCTCCGTGCGGAGCGCAACTCCGAATTCATCATGAGCATGATCACCCGCCGCTGTCTGGCCGGCCACGCGCCCTTACGCCCCCGGCCCCCGGGGCGCCGACCGCCCCACCACCAGCCCGGCCCGGTCGATACACACCACATCGACGGTGACGGGGGCGCCCCGCAGCACCGCCAGGGCCTCGTCCCGGGCGGCGGCGGCCACCAGATCGCCCAGGGGCACCCCGGCTGCGGCGCACAACTGGAGCGCCGCGAGCCCCGTGTTGGCGCCCGCGACCTCGGCGGCCAGCGCCTCGTCCGCGCCCCCGCGCCGGGCCAGCTCCGCGAGGAACCCCTTGTCCACCTGCGACCGCGCCGAATGCAGATCGAGATGCCCGGCCGCCAGCTTCGACAGCTTCGCGAACCCGCCGCAGACCGTCAGCCGCTCCACCGGATGACGCCGTACGTACTTCAGCACCGCGCCCGCGAAGTCCCCCATGTCCAGCAGCGCGTCCTCGGGCAGCCCGTACAGCGCCACCGCGACCTTCTCCGACGTGGACCCCGTACAGCCCGCCACATGGCGCCGCCCCGCCGCCCGCGCCACGTCCACCCCGCGCCGGATCGAGTCGATCCACGCCGAGCAGGAGTACGGCACGACGACGCCGGTCGTCCCCAGGATCGACAGCCCGCCGAGAATGCCCAGCCGCGGGTTCCAGGTACTGCGCGCGATCTCCTCGCCGTGGTCGACGGAGACCTCGACCTCGACATCGCCGCGCCCGCCGTACCGCGCCGCCACCTCGGCCAGGTGCCCGGAGATCAGCTGCCGCGGCACCGGGTTGATCGCCGGTTCGCCGACCTCCAGGGGTAGCCCCGGGCGGGTCACGGTCCCGACGCCGGGCCCCGCGCGGAACACCACCCCCGAACCGGCCGTCAGCTCCCGCACCGTCACTCGGATCAACGCACCGTGCGTCACATCCGGATCGTCCCCCGCGTCCTTCACCACCGCCGCCCTCGCCCACGACCGGTCCGCGGCCAACTCCTCCTTGGCCAGCGCGAACGACGGCGTGTGCCCCTTGGGCAACGTGATCCGCACCGGATCCGGAAACTCCCCGGTCAGCAGCGCGGTGTACGCCGCGGCACTCGCCGCCGTCGCACATGCCCCGGTCGTCCAGCCGGAACGCAGACCGGTATGCGCCAGCTGGGCGCTACGGCCACCTGTGGGGGGCGGCTGGCCCCCGGGGCCCTGTGGCCCCGCCGGACCCGCGCCGGACGCACCCACCGTCGCCACCTGCCCTTTCGCCACCCGATCCATCGGTACGCGGCACCGTGAGCCGCCCGCCCATGTTCCCTGCCACGTGGTACGGCGCCGTGGCCGGGTCGGGTACGGGACGGCCGCGGCGCCGAACGCCCGGAGTGCCCGGCACCGGGCGGATCCATCGCTCCCTTTCGGCCTGCCATCGGCCGAATCGCATCCTATAAGCGTGCCACCTGCACGCATCACCTAGGGTGAACGGCTGTCTCATACTGCGTGGAAAAACGGGGAAACGGGGGGCTGTTGTGCCGGATACCGATGTGCAGCCGAAGACGCTGCGCACCGCGGCGGGCCAGGGCGAGGAAATGCAGTCCGGGGTGGCCTCCGCCATCAGCGCACTGAATGCGCATCACCAAGGTCTGCCGGGGCAGACCGCGGGATTCTCCTTCGCCCAGCAACTCATGCGGACGCAGCACTCCTGGCAGGCCAGGCTCGGCGACGTCCGGAAGGAATGCGGGGACGTCGCACAATCCCTCCGGAAATCCGCGGACAACTACGAGACGAACGACGACAACACCGCGCGGTCGTTCATTCAGCGCTCCGAAAGCCCGGCCATGGTCCTCCCCGCGGCACAGTCGCGCCACAACAGCCCGTTCGGATGATGCCCGGTGCCCACTCTGCAGGAAATCCAAGACCTCCGCTTTTCCGCCCTGGAAGAGGCCAAGGAGGAATGGGCGGGATCATCGCATCGGTTCGGCGGCTACCAGGACCGTGTGGAAAGCCATATGCGCCGCCCGCTGAAGAGCGATTGGTCCGGTGAGGCGGCCGATGCCGCACAGAAGCGTCTGGACCGCCTCGGACAGAACTTCCAGTTCGGCTCCCAGGAATGCGCACTCATCGAAACCACCATCGACGGCTTCGTCACCGAGATGAAGGAGCAGCAGAAGCGGCTCCGCAAGCTGCTCGACGAGGCGCCCGCGCGGGGCTTCAAGGTCCTCCCCAGCGGAGAAGTGCTCTACAAGGACGAGGGCTCCATTCCGACGGGCGACCCGGATGCGGGGACCCCGGACAAAGAGGTCGAGCGGCGCGATCTTGAGGGGGAAATCCTCGGGATCCGTCGCACCGTCGAGGAGATCGACGGCCGGTACTCCATCGCCATCGCGCGCCTACAGGCCGACCGTGGGCTGAAGGTCGACGGTCTGGAATCCCAGCGGGACGCATCCGACATCTCTCAGATCGCGGGCACGGCGGTCGGTCTCCACACCGCCCCGCCGAAGGGTACGGACCCGAAAAAGGTCAACGACTGGTGGAAGGGCCTGAGCCAGGAGGAGCGGGACGAGCAGCTGGCGCTGAATCCCGACGTGATCGGGAACCTCGACGGAATTCCCTCCGAAACCCGCGACGAGGCGAACCGCGTCAACCTTGACCGGCTGATCGACGCTCACCCGCCCGGTACGCCCATGACCGAAGAGCAGGCAGAGCAGCAGAAGGGCTTCCGTGCCATCAGGGACCGTCTGGACCGGGATGACGGGAAAACGCCCGAGCCGTTGCTTCTGGGTATCGGGACCGAGGGGCAGGGGCGGGCCATCCTGTCGTATGGAAATCCCGACGCTGCAGACAATGTCTCCGCCTATGTTCCGGGCCTCAGTACCACCATGTCGGATGTTGGCGGCGAAGACGGAGATCGGGCCAAGAGTGTCTGGGATTCTGCGAGTCATGCTGACGCAAACCACAAGACCGCCTCGATCGTCTGGCTTGGCTACGACGCGCCTCAGGATGTTGACGCAGTCTCCCATGAGGAGAAAGGTGCGCGCGGAGGTACGGATTTTGGTGCCTTCATGGACGGGGTCCAGGCGACTCACGAAGGGAGCCGACCGCACGTCACGGCAATTGGGCACAGTTATGGCTCATTTACGGTGGGGCAGGCGGCACAGCGTCCGGGGGGAATTCCCGTTGACGACATCGTTCTTGTAGGGAGCCCTGGTACGGGAGCCGAGAAGGCAGAGGATCTCGGGGTCGGAAAGGGACACGTTTGGGTCGGGGCAGCAGAGAATGATCCGGTCACCCATGCATCCTCCAAGAGCGAAGTTGCAGGCACGATCGTCGGTGGCCCCATTGGCGGTGCCATCGCGCACTGGGCGGATCCGCACCGACTCTGGTTCGGGATGGATCCCGCCAGCGAAGAATTTGGCGGAAATCGATTCGGTGTCGCGGATGGCGAACAAGTTCACTCGCATTCGAACTACTTCAAGGATCCGGACGGTGGTGCATCATTGGGGAATATCGGGGTTATCGTTGCCGGCCAGCCGGAGAAGGTTTCTCTTCAGGAGAGGAGGTGAGGTTCATGTTCTCTCGTAGGGTCTGGCGTGGTGCTCTGGCATCTATTTTTTCTTTCACCGTCCTTTCTGGTTGCTCGCTTATCCCGGGCAGCGGAGATGCTGCTTATCCCACGGTGGACAAGGCGCTTCGGCGTGTTGATTCCGTGCTGGACGATACATTGACAGGGATTCGTCCTCGCGTTCGATGGCGTGACGGTCCCGCGCACATGTCGGAGCGTAGAAACTCATTCACCAACGATGCGAATGGTGAAATGGATGTGAGCCGGCAGCGTCATCTGCGCACACAGGTATCGCAGGGGAAGAAAAAGGAGCTCCTCAAGATCGTTTCGCGTCGCTGGGAGGAGAAAGGTTTTGAGGCCAAGGAGCAAAACAATGGCAGGCCATCACTTCTGAGTGAAGCATCGGACGGCTGTATCGCGAAAATTGACGTCGGAGGTTCCGGCGATGTGTATATCAGTGTCGGGGTGAGCGCGGTATCGTCCGGCCCCAGTGGTGATATCGCCGGCGAAGAGGGGGATTCGTTCCCCAAGGCTCCCAGTGGGGCTTCGGACTACACGCCGGACCTCCGCGACCCCTACTGGTCGAATTAGCTGCCCAAGGGGCCCGGCCCGGTACCAGGCACCCGCCCGGGAAACACTGCCCCTCCCGTACCCTTCCAAGACGTTTTCCGGTGCCGAAGAACCCGATGAACCCGACGAACCCGAAGGACCCCGGACCGATGACTGATCCTGCCGTTCTGGGGCCCCGTCACGTCCTGATCCTCGGCGGCACCGCCGAGGCGCGGGAGCTGGCTGACGGGCTGGTCGGGGCGGACGTGGGTGGCGGGGTGCGGGTCACGTCGTCGTTGGCCGGGCGGGTGGCGGCGCCGCGGTTGCCTGTGGGGGAGGTGCGAGTCGGGGGGTTCGGCGGGTCCGAGGGGCTGGTGTGCTGGATGCGGGAGCATGCGGTGGATGTGCTGGTCGATGCCACGCATCCGTTCGCCGAGGCGATGAGCGCGAACGCGGCGCGGGCCGCCGCTGCCGCCGGGGTGCCGCTGCTGGCCCTGCGGCGTCCTGGGTGGGCCCCGCAGACCGGTGACGTTTGGCATCGGGTGGCGTCGTTGGACGAGGCGGCGGATGCGCTGCCCGCGCTCGGCCGCCGGGTGTTCCTCACCACCGGACGCATGGGCCTCGCCCGTTTCGCGCACCTCACCGACCTCTGGTTCCTCGTACGGTCCGTGGACGCGCCCGAGGGGCCCCGTCCGCCGCGGATGGAGACGCTGCTCGACCGCGGCCCGTTCACCCTCGACGGCGAACGGGCTCTGCTGGCGGCGCACCGTATCGACGTCCTCGTCACCAAGGACAGCGGGGCCGCAGCCACCGCCCCCAAGCTCACCGCCGCGCGGGAGGCCGGTGTGCCCGTCGTGCTGGTCACCCGCCCCCCGGCGCCCGTCGGGGTGGAGACGGTGCCGGGGCCGGCGGAGGCCGTGGCGTGGCTGCGGGAGCGGCTGGGCTGACGGGCGGTCCGTTCGCCCGCCCTCGGCCGGTCAGCGTTTGCGGGCGGGGCGGCGCCGTCGCGTACCGCGGCAGGCGCAGGTGAACGCCTCGTCGCGGACCTGACGGTATGTCGGGGTGGCCTCCCGGCCGCACTGCGTACAGCGGCACGGCCAGGGCTCGTACGCGCCGGGGCAGGGCACGAGGGGGAGGAACCCGGCCGCGTGCATGGTGCGTTCGGCGACGGTCGCCGGTTGGCCGACCGGTTGCTGCCCCGCCGCCGGTGGCGCGGCGGGCGGCTGACCGGCCGGCGGCTGCGGCCCGGCGGGTGCCTCGGCGGCCTGCGGTGGTGCGAGGTCGGCCGACGGGGAGCCGAACGACGGGCCACCGACCGGTAGGGGCGCCCCGCCGCCGCCCTCTGCGAGGGGCGCGAGCGGCGGCAGCGGAAGCGAGGTGCTGCCGTTCGCGGAGGGGGCGGGGAGCGGGACGGGGGGCCCGTACGGGGAGTGGGAAAGGGCGGGGAAGGTGGCCCGTTCGGTGGCGGTGGAGGCCCGTTCTGCGCCTGCGGGCCGGTCAGTGCCGACGGGCTGGTCGGCGCCTGCGAGGTGGTCGCCCCCGGTGGGCTGATCGGGCTCCTCGGTGTGGCCGGTCTGCCCGGTGCGGTCGGCCGGTTCGGCGGGGTGGGGCTGCTCCGGCAGCGCGGGGCCCGGTGCCGGTACCGGGGGGTTGGCCATGAAGAGGCGCGCGGACGGGTCCGGCGGGGCGAGGTACGGGCCTGCCGTGGGACGCGGGCCGGCCGGAGACTCCGGGGACGCCGTCGGCCCGGGGAGCGCCGGGGCTCCGGGTGACGCCACGGCTTCCGGTGCCGTGGCGTCCATGAACGCCATGAACGCCATGGGCGCCGTGGACTCCGTGGCCACCGTGGGCTCCGGGGGCGCCATCGGCTCCGGCGAGGCCGGAGGAAGGGCCGGGCGTGCCGCCGGAGCGGGCCTGGAAGCCGCTTCGGAAGCAGGCGGCGCAGCCGAGACGGCCGGTTTCGTAGTGGGCAACTCCCGCGCGGGGCCCGGCAGCGGGACATGAGGAGCGGCCTGGGCCGGAGCGGCCTGGGCCGGAGCGGCCTGGGCCGGAACGAGGTCCGGCGCCGCGACCCGTACGGGGCCAGAGCCCGAACCCTGATCCGGACCCACACCCGGCCCCGGCACCGAAGCCGTACCAAGGGCCGCACGTGGCCCGTCCGCGTACCGGTTCGGGTTCGGGTTCGGCGCCGCCGTGCCCTCCGCATACGGATGGACGCCCGGCGCACCCGGAACCGGCGCCTGGGCCGGGACAGTTGCCCTGCCCGCGTACGGCTCCGGGTGAGCCCCCGCCGCGGCCTCCGCGTACGGGTTGCCCCCCGCCGCATCCTCCCTGTACGGGCTTGCACCGGGCGCCGGCCCCGGAACCCCCGCACCCGGGAGCGTCCCTGGAGCAGGCGCCCCGAGCACCGGCGCCTCTCCGTACGAGCCGGGTACCGATGTCTCGGGCCCCGACACCGGCATGCCAGGACCGGCCCCCGGCCCCTGGCCAGGGGGCATCGGCGCCCCCGCCTGCGCGTAATCGCTTGCATGCCACTGATGGAGGCAGTCGGCGCACCACCACAGGAGTTCGCCGCCGCCGTAGACGCCCTCGTCCTCCCACAGGAGGTCGGTGCCGCCGCAGGAGGGGCAGGGGGTGGCCGGGGTGCGGCGGCGCCGTGTGCGACGGCTCATGAGTGAGACCTGGTCATGGTTCTCCGACTTCATCTGTTCTGCGCCGTGATGGCAAGGGCACACCCCGCCGTCGCCCATGGCGGGCGCGCGGTTTCCCGGGGCGGGGGCGGTGGGCCTCCGCCCCGGGGCGGGAGGCGCACAGCAACAATGTGCCACCCGTCCGTGGACAACAGCCGACAGTTCGGTCAATTTGGCGGACCGGCCTCGCGGGGAGCGTCCCGAGGGGAGCGGGCCCGTACGGATGTCCGGGAGCCGCCCCGCGATGCCGTTCGTCCGTAACGTCCCCCGTATCCACCGGCGTTCACCCCTCACCCGACCCCGAATCCTCCCGGATACGGACCCGGGCTCACCCCTCCGGGTACCGACGTGGCGTCCACACGGTCGCGGCGCCGTCCGTGCGCCGTACCGTACGGGTCTGCGACGAGCCGATCAGCAGGATCGTGCGCATGTCGACCTCGGCGGGGTCGAGATCGGCGAGGCGGACGGTGCGGACGGACTCCTCGGGGCCGCCGACATCGCGGCCCAGGACAACCGGGGTGTCCGGCGAACGGTGCTCCAGCAGCAGGTCACGGGCCTTGCCGACCTGCCAGGTGCGGCTGCGGGAGCCGGGGTTGTAGAGCGCCAGGACGAGGTCGGCGGCGGCCGCGGCGCGCAGCCGTTCGGCGATCACCTCCCACGGCTTGAGGCGGTCGGAGAGGGAGAGCACCGCGTAGTCGTGGCCGAGCGGGGCGCCCGCCTTGGCCGCCGCGGCGTTGGCGGCGGTGACGCCGGGCAGCACGCGGACGGGCACGGCGCGGTACCGCTCCTCGGCGGCGACCTCCAGAACGGCCGTGGCCATCGCGAAGACGCCCGGGTCGCCACCGGAGACGACCGCGACCCGGCGGCCGCGGCGGGCCAGGTCGAGGGCGAGTTCGGCACGTTCGGACTCGACCTTGTTGTCGGAGCCGTGCCGCAGCTGCCCGGGGCGGACCGGGACCCGGTCCAGGTAGGTGGTGTAGCCGACGAGGTCGTCGGCGGCGGCCAGTGCCCCCCGCGACTCCGGCGTCAGCCACAGTGGTCCGGCCGGTCCGGTACCGACGACGACCACGTCGCCGGTGACGGTGCCGGGCGCGTCGCCGGGCGCGTCGCCGGGGGCGTGGGCCGCCTCCCCGGGCGCCCCCGACACGTCCTCCGGGGCGCCCCCGGACACGTCCTCGGGGGCGTGCGCCACCTCCCCGCGCGCCCTGGACACGTCCCCGGACACGTCCCGTTCCGCAACCCGGCTCGGCACCACCGCCACCGAGAAGTACGGCACGGACGCGGGGTCGACGTCCTCCAGCGCCCCGGTCCGTTCGCCCGCCATCGTGGCGCGTTCGACGTAACGGGCCTCCGGCAGCCGGCCCGAGCGTTCCATCGCGCGCCGGACGGCGGGGAAGGTGCGGCCCAGCTTCATGACGACGGCGGAGTCGGTGGCGGCCAGCCGCGCCGTCAGCTCCTCCTCGGGGAGCGTGCCGGGCAGCACCGTCAGCACCTCGTCGGCCTCCACCAGCGGCCTGCCCAGCCGGGCGGCGGCCGCGTTGATCGAGGTCACGCCGGGGACGACCTCGGTCGGGTAACGGTGCGCCAGGCGTTTGTGCATGTGCTGGTACGAGCCGTAGAACAGCGGGTCGCCCTCGGAGAGCACGGCGACGGTGCGGCCCGCGTCGAGGTGCGCGGCGAGCCGGGCCGCGGCCTCCTCGTAGAAGTCGTCGAGCGCACCCCGGTAGCCACCGGGATGGTCGGTCGACTCGGTGGTCACCGGGTAGACCAGCGCCTCCTCGATGTGGTCGGCGCGCAGATGCCCGGCGGCGATGGCGCGCGCGATGGACCGGCCGTGGCGGGCGCTGTGGTACGCCACCACGTCGGCCTCCGCGATGACCTGCACGGCCCGTACGGTCATCAGGGACGGGTCGCCGGGGCCGAGCCCCACGCCGTAGAGGCGGCCCGGGGTCCGGGCGCCGGACTGCTGCTCGGACACGCTCACTCCTCCTCGCTCGCCAGGGCGTTGACGGCGGCCGCGGCCATGGCGCTGCCGCCGCGCCGCCCGCGCACCACCAGGTGCTCAAGACCCGACGGGTGGGCGGCCAGCGCCTCCTTGGACTCGGCGGCGCCGATGAAGCCGACGGGTATGCCGAGCACCGCGGCGGGCCGCGGCGCGCCCTCCTCGATCATCTCCAGAAGGCGGAAGAGCGCGGTCGGGGCGTTGCCGACGGCGACCACCGCGCCGTCCAGCCTGTCCCGCCACAGCTCCAGCGCGGCGGCGCTGCGGGTGGTGCCCATCTCGGCGGCGAGCGCGGGCACCGACGGGTCGGCGAGGGTGCACACCACCTCGTTGTCGGCGGGCAGCCGCTTACGGGTGACGCCGCTGGCGACCATGTTCGCGTCGCACAGGATCGGCGCACCGGCGCGCAGCGCGGCGCGGGCGCTCGCCACCACGCCGGGGGAGTAGGCGAGGTCGCGGACGAGGTCGACCATGCCGCAGGCGTGGATCATCCGGACCGCGACCCGGCTGACGTCGGCGGGCAGCCCCGCGAGGTCCGCCTCGGCGCGGATGGTGGCAAAGGACTGGCGGTAGATCGCCGCCCCGTCCTTCTCGTAGTCGAACACGGTGCCCTCGGTGTGGTGGGTTGGTGATGGGTCGTCGCTGGTGGGGTGCTGCATAGGGGTGGGGTACGCGCTAACGGGGCCGGGGCCCGGGGCGCGGCCCGGTGGCGGTCACGGCGTGGTGCCGGGAGCCGCCGGGGGCATCCCGGGCGCGAGGGCGTCCGCGGCCTGCCGCACGGTGGCGCCCGCCGCGAGCGGCTCGGGTGGCGCCCCCGGCCGGACCACGGTCACGTCGTAGCCGCCGTCGGTCGCCAGGACGTCGATCCAGGTGCCGTGCGGGTGGCCGCAGCGGCGGGCGCAGCCGGACCACTGCACCGGCAGCGCGGTGGCGCGCCCCAGGGCCGCCGCCACGGCGGACGCGTCGGCCCGTACGTCGGTCAGGGACTTGGCGCACCCGGGGCGTCCGGTGCAGGCGCCGAGCCGGTGCCAGGGCGAGTCCGGGTCGGTGACCAGGCCCGCGTCCGCGCACTCCCGCAGCCGGGCGGCGGCCACCGGCGCGGACAGTCCGGGGACGAGAACGCCGCGCCACGGGGTCAGGCGGAGCGTGCCGTCCCCCTCGGTGGCGGTACGGGCCAGGAGGCGCCACTGCGCGCCGGTCAGCCGCCCCAGCGGCGCCGGGACGCTCAGCGCGCGGTGCCCGTCGGGGCCTTCGACGAGGCCGGGTGCCGGGGCGGGCGCGCCGCGCTCCGGCCGGGCCGGGACATCGCCGGGCGGCAGGTACACGGCGGGAATCCCGTCGGCGCGCAGCCGCTCGCCGACGGCGCGCACGGTCGGCGCCGCGCCCCCTGGCAGATCCCGGAACCGCCAGGCGCCGCTGCCGCTCGCGTCGACGGCGTCGAGGAAGACCCGGGCGGCGGCGAGCGCGGCCCGGGGGGCGTGGGCGGCGGGGATCCGCAGGGCCGGCCCGACACCGTCGTTGGGGCTGTCGGGGCTGTCGGGGCTGTCGGGGCTGTTGGAGTTGTCGGGGCCGCCGAGGAAGAGGAGAGCGGGCGCCCCCTGTTCTGCGACTTCTGCGACTTCTCCGTCTGCTGCGTCCACTGCGGCTTCTGCGACCAAGGTCACATCCCCGCCGAGGCCCGCCACATCGCCCCGGCCGTCGTCCAGGACGAAGAGGAAACGGCCCGAAAGCCGCGCCGTCCACTCCTGCCCGCAGAGCAGTTCGTCCAGCTCACGGGCCCACCGCCGCACGTCGGCGGGGGCGCGGCCGTCGATTCCGGCGAGCGGTGAGGCGATGAGGTTGCGGACGCGCTCATGGCGTACGGAGGGCAGTAGTCCGGCGTCGGCCAGCAGGGCGGCCAGGTCGCCGCCGCAGTCGTCGCCGAGGCCGCGCAACTCCACGTTCCCGCGCGAGGTGAGGGAGAGTCCCCCGTCCCCGAACCGCTCCGCCGCGTCCGCCAACGCCATTGCCTGACGTGCCGTCAACTCCCCGGCGGGCACCCGTACGCGGGCCAGCGCACCGTCCGCCGCCGCGTGCAGCCGCAGCGCTCCCGGGCAGGCGTCACCGTGCTCGCGCAGCGGTGGCTGGGCCCCGGGGGGCCGGTTCGAGGGGGAGGGCGGCATGGCCGCGAGCATACCGACGTCGTCCCGGGCGGCGACGGTGAGCCGGACCACGTACGGACTACGTACGGGCCACGTACGGGCCACCGGGCGGGGCGCCCGCGATCCCGTACGGGCACCCCGGAGGGGGCCGCGCGGCAACCCGTACGGCCACCCCGTAGGGACCCTGCGCGAAGCGCCGGCGGGACCCGGTGCGCACCCTGGACGGACCCCGTGAGGGAAACCCGGACGGCCCGTACAAGCCAGATATCGGACCCGTGAGGGAAACCCGGACGGCCCGTACAAGCCAGGTGCCGGACCCCGTACGGGCCTTGCACGCACCCCCGTACGGGCACCCCGTAGGGGGCCAGGGCCCCGGCCCCGCCCGCCACCGCTCCCCGGCCTCCGCCCGCCACCCGCTCTCCCCGACCCCAAGCCCCCCTCCCCCACCAGCGCATCAGCCCTTACCATTCACTCCGGTGGGTCGTCCGGCCCGCCGACGCCGGAGACGGCGACATGGGAGGAAGCCCGGTGAGAGTCCGGCGCGGTCCCGCCACTGTGAGCCCGGCAGCTGCCGGGTGAGTCAGGAACTCCCGCCGTCCAACGAACCACCCGGGGCGCGGATACCCCGAGGAAGGCTCTGCGCTCGCATGCTTCTGCTGCTGTCGACCTCCGACACCGATCTCCTCAGCGCCCGCGCCGCCGGCGGCCCCGTGCCGTTCCGGCTCGCCAACCCAGCCCGGCTCGACCTCGCCGAACTCCCCGCGCTGCTCGACGGCGTCGACCTCGTCGTGGTCCGCCTCCTCGGCGGCATCCGCGCCTGGGAGGAGGGCCTGAACCTCCTCCTCGCCGAGGGCCAGCACCGCCCCGTCGTCGTCCTCACCGGCGAACAGGCCCCCGACGCCCAGCTGATGGAGGCGTCCACCGTCCCGGTCGGCACCGCCGCCGAGGCGCACGCCTACCTCGCGCACGGCGGGCCCGAGAACCTCGGCCGCCTCGCCCGTTTCCTCTCCGACACCGTCCTGCTGACCGGTCACGGCTTCGCACCGCCGCAGCCCGCGCCGACCTGGGGCGAGCTGGAGCGGCCCACGGCCCGTAAGGACATCGACGGCCCGCTCATCCCGGTGCTCTACTACCGCGCCCACCACATGAGCGGCAACACCGGCTTCGTCGACGCGCTGTGCACCAAGATCGAGGAGGCCGGGGGCCGCCCGCTGCCGCTCTTCGTCGCCTCGCTGCGGGCGCCCGAGCCGGAGCTGATCGACGCGCTGCGCCCGGCCGACGCCCTCGTCACCACCGTCCTCGCGGCGGGCGGCACCAAGCCCGCCGAGGCGTCCGCCGGCGGCGACGACGAGTCCTGGGACGCGGGCGCGCTCGCCGCCCTGGACGTGCCGATCCTTCAGGCACTCTGCCTGACAGGTAACCGCGCCGCCTGGGAGGAGAGCGACGAGGGCCTCTCCCCGCTGGACGCCGCCACCCAGATCGCGGTCCCCGAGTTCGACGGCCGCCTGATCACCGTCCCGTTCTCCTTCAAGGAGATCGACGAGGACGGCCTGCCGACGTACGCCGCCGACCCCGAGCGCGCCGCCCGCGTCGCCGGGATCGCCGTCCGCCACGCCCGCCTGCGCCACATCCCGGCCCAGGACAAGAAGCTGGCGCTGGTCCTCTCCGCGTACCCCACCAAGCACTCCCGCATCGGCAACGCCGTCGGCCTCGACACCCCCGCCTCCGCCGTCGCCCTCCTGCGCCGCCTGCGCGAAGAGGGCTACGACTTCGGCGACGAGGACGTACCCGGCCTGGCATCGGGCGACGGCGACGAGCTGATCTACGCCCTCATCGAGGCGGGCGGCCACGACCAGGAGTGGCTGACGGAGGAACAGCTCGCCCGTAACCCCGTCCGCATCCCCGCCGCCGACTACAAGCGCTGGTACGCCACGCTCCCGCAGGTGCTGCGCGACGCCGTCGAGGAGCACTGGGGCCCGCCGCCCGGCGAGATGTTCCTCGACCGCAGCCACGCGGACAAGCTGGGCCGCGACCCGGAGGGCGACATCGTCCTCGCCGCCCTGCGCCGCGGCAATCTGCTGATCCTCATCCAGCCGCCGCGCGGCTTCGGCGAGAACCCGATCGCGATCTACCACGACCCCGATCTGCCGCCGTCCCACCACTACCTGGCCGCCTACCGCTGGATCGCGGCCTCCGCCGACGACGGCGGCTTCGGCGCCGACGCGATGATCCACCTCGGCAAGCACGGCAACCTGGAGTGGCTGCCCGGCAAGAACGCGGGCCTCTCCGCCGCCTGCGGCCCGGACGCCGCCCTCGGCGATCTCCCCCTCATCTACCCGTTCCTCGTCAACGACCCCGGCGAGGGCACCCAGGCCAAGCGCCGCGTCCACGCCACCCTCGTCGACCACCTCGTCCCGCCGATGGCGCGCGCCGACTCGTACGGCGACATCGCCCGCCTGGAACAACTCCTCGACGAGTACGCGCAGATCAGCGCCATGGACCCGGCGAAGCTCCCGGCGATCCGCGCCCAGATCTGGACCCTCATCCAGGCCGCCAGGCTCGACCACGACCTCGGCCTTGCGGACCGCCCCGACGACGACGGCTTCGACGACTTCCTGCTGCACGTCGACGGCTGGCTCTGCGAGGTCAAGGACGCCCAGATCCGCGACGGTCTGCACGTCCTGGGCGCCGCCCCGGCCGGCGAGGCCCGCGTCAACCTCGTCCTCGCGATCCTCCGCGCCCGGCAGATCTGGGGCGGTACGTCCGCGCTGCCCGGTCTGCGGGAGGCGCTGGGCCTGGACGAATCCGCCGCGACCCGCACCGCCGCCGACGATGCGGAGGAGCGCGCCCGCGCCCTCGTCCAGGCGATGGAGGACGCCGACTGGGCGCCGTCCGCCGTGGCCGAGGTGGCCGCCGGGCAGCCGGAGCAGGTTGCCGCGATCCTCGACTTCGCCGCCCGCGAGGTCGTCCCGCGGCTGACCGCCACCACCGCCGAGATCGACCACGCCGTCCACGCCCTGAACGGCGGCTTCGTCCCCGCGGGCCCGTCCGGCTCCCCGCTCCGCGGCCTGGTGAACGTCCTGCCGACCGGCCGCAACTTCTACTCCGTCGACCCGAAGGCCGTCCCGTCCCGCCTCGCCTGGGAGACCGGCCAGGCGCTCGCCGACTCCCTCCTGGAGCGCTACCGCTCCGACAACGGCGAATGGCCCACCTCCGTCGGCCTCTCCCTCTGGGGCACCAGCGCCATGCGCACCTCCGGGGACGATGTCGCCGAGGCCCTCGCGCTGCTCGGCGTCCGCCCCGTCTGGGACGACGCCTCCCGCCGCGTCACCGGCCTGGAGCCGATCGCCCTGGAGGAGCTGGGCCGCCCCCGCATCGACGTCACCCTCCGCATCTCCGGCTTCTTCCGCGACGCGTTCCCGCACGTCATCGGCCTGCTGGACGACGCGGTACGGCTCGCGGCGGGCCTCGACGAGCCCGCGTCCGACAACCACATCCGCGCCCACGCCCAGGCCGACCTCGCCGCCCACGGCGACGAACGCCGCGCCACCACCCGTATCTTCGGCTCCCGCCCCGGTACGTACGGCGCGGGCCTGCTCCAGCTCATCGACTCCCGCGACTGGCGCACCGACGCCGACCTCGCCGAGGTCTACACCGTCTGGGGCGGCTACGCGTACGGCCGCGGCCTGGAGGGCCGCCCGGCCCGCGACGAGATGGAGACCGCGTACAAGCGCATCGCCGTCGCCGCGAAGAACACCGACACCCGCGAACACGACATCGCCGACTCCGACGACTACTTCCAGTACCACGGCGGCATGGTCGCCACCGTCAAGGCACTCAAGGGCACGGCCCCCGAGGCGTACATCGGCGACTCCACCCGCCCCGAGACGGTCCGCACCCGCTCCCTCGTCGAGGAGACGTCCCGCGTCTTCCGCGCCCGCGTCGTCAACCCCCGCTGGATCGAGGCGATGCGCCGCCACGGCTACAAGGGCGCCTTCGAACTGGCCGCGACCGTCGACTACCTCTTCGGCTACGACGCGACCACCGGCGTCGTCGCCGACTGGATGTACGACAAGCTCGCCCAGACCTACGTCCTCGACCCCGAAAACCGCGCCTTCCTCCAGGAAGCCAACCCCTGGGCCCTCCACGGCATCGCCGAACGCCTCCTGGAGGCCGAGTCCCGCGGCATGTGGGAGAAGCCTGATGCGGAGACGCTGGCTGCGCTGCGGGAGGCGTTTTTGGAGACGGAGGGGGAGCTGGAGGGGGAGGAGTGAGGCTCCGCTCCGTTCGGTGAGGGGGAGCGGTCAGGAAGGCTCCCTGTTAGTTTGCTGGCTACGGGGTGGCCTTCAGGAATGCTCCCCGCTGGTTTCGCCGCCACGGCCCGTTCCACCTGCGAGGGGTGGCGCGGGCCGCGGGCTGGCCGAGCGGCTGTTGGTTGAAGTCGCTGCCGTTGGCCACGAGCGATCGTCGGGTCAGCTCTCAGATACTGCTTTGCCCGCGTCGATATTCATCCAAGAGTTCCTGAGCCTCAAGTGTCCAGGGATGCTCTGGCCCCAGAACTCTGGTGCGGCCTTCAACGAGTTTCTCTGCATGGACGATTGCCTTCGCGTGCTGGCCGAGTTCAGCCAAGATCTTGCTCAGGCTGTGTCGTGCACTCAATGTGACCGGATAGTCATGGCCAAAGCGCTGTGCGTATCCCGTGAAGGCCGCTTGGGCGTGAGGAAGCGCATCCATTGCTCTTCCCGCTTTCCGGAGGATGAATGCGTAGTTGAGCACTGTTCCCAGCGTCATCGAGTTATCCCCTCCGAATTTTCGATAATGGTCTGCAACCAGGTTTGAGCCGGCTGCGACATCTTCTGGCCCTGTGAAAATGTGCAGGAGGAATGTTCGTGCGCGGAGTGTGAGGGTGTGGTCGGGCCCGAATACGCGGGCGCGCCCTTCGATCGCCCGGCGGGCAAGTGCGACGGCTTCTCTCTCTTGATTGAGATTGAAAAGCGAATTGGCTAGATGCAAGCAGGCCGCCAGGGTGTCCGGAGCCTCTGGACCCAGGGCATGTTCACAATCGTTGAGCAACTGACGGTGGAGAGCCTCGGAATCCTCGAGCTGTCCAAGTCGGAAAAGGGCACGCCCCACTCGTTGGCGCAGCCTGATGGTGAGGACATTGTCCTTTCCGAGTCTGGGAGTGATGAGTTCCACGGCCTCGGTGCTCAGGGCGAGTGCTGAGTCGTAGTCGGCAGAGCGGTGGATGGCCGTGGCGAGCCGCTGCGGCTTCTATTGTCGATTGGCTGGCTGCCCAGTTGACCGCTCTGTGCAGGAGGGCGATCACGTGCGGCGCGAGCAGGTTCACATGCGGTTCCTGCGCTCCACGGTCGGGTACCTCCGGCAGGGCCGCGAGGAGGAGGCGGGCCGCTATGGCGCTGAGTTGTTCTCGTTTGTCGGCGGGGATGGTGCGGGCGACGCTGTCGAGGAGGACTCCATGGGTGCGCAGGCAGCGAACTTCGCGGTAGACGATCTCGGTGAGGGAGTGGTCGAGGAGCCCGCGCAGCGCTGTTTCCACTCGGGATGCGGGCAGTTCTGGGAGTAGTTCAGCGCCGGAGAGGATCGACAGGGGCAGCGGATCGTTGGCCCAACATGCGAGAAGGCGCAGAAGCTGGCCGACTTCAGGCAGTCCTTGGGCGGTGAGGGCGTCGAGGGAGAGTTGCCAGGTGCTGCTGAGCAGGTGGCGGGCGTCGCCGCCGACGGCGGTGGCACCTTGGTCGATGAGTTCGATGGGGTCGAGACCGGTACCGCTGTCGAGCCGGCGCCGGTAGTCGGCGAGGCTCCAGGGATCGATGACCTGGTGGGCGAGGAATCCGCCGGCGAGGGTGAGCGCAAGAGGCAGACGACCGAGGCGGTCGGCGACCTCTACGGCGTCCTCGATCGAACCCGCATGAGGCGCCAGGTCTCGGAGAACAAGAGCGGCCTCTTCACGCGGGAGTACGCCGAACTGGAGAAGGTCGGCGCCAGGCCACCAATGAGCTGCGGCTTGTCGCGTGGTAACGACGACGGTGCCGTTCGGGCTGGTGCGGAGCCAGCCGCCATCGCGGAGGATGGCGGGGGTGTCGGCGTTGTCGAGGACCAGGAGCCAGGGTTGGTCGGAGCGGTCCAGGTAGTGCCAGACGAGATCCGCGGCTGGACGTAATCCGCTGCGTGCTCCGATCAGTTCGCCGTCGGAGGCTCCTCGATCGGCAGCGACGGCGAGCATGCCGGCGCGTAGCGAGGCGGCATCTGATGCGTTGACCCACAGGCCGATGCGGCCTGCCTGGCTGGTGGCGTGTTGGAAGAGGGTGTAGGCGACGGCGGTCTTGCCGCAGCCGCCCAGACCGTGGAGGACGTAGACGCGGTTGCCGACACCAGGTTCAACGGCGGCGCGCAGGCGGTCCATCTCCCCGGTGCGGTCGCGCAGGACCATCGGCGCGCGGCCGACCGCGGGCCTGCGTACAGAGTCGGGCCCCGCCCAGTCGGGGCCGTGATGGTGGTGCTCGGTGATGTGCTGGTCGCCAGAGGCTTGGTAGATACGACCCTGCCCCTCGGCCCAGCCGTCGTTGCGGTTGCTCATCCCTGCCCCTTCCCCCACCAGCTACAAGTCGGCGAATCCACACTAGCCAGCCAACCTGGTGGTTACGCCAGAACGCGAGGGAGCCCTGGCCCGCTGGCCAGGGCTCCCTCGTGCGGCAGGGCTCAGCCGACCGCGTCGTCGCCCTTGAGGATCCGTACGAACGAGCCCCAGGCGGCTCCGTTGAAGGTGAGCCGGGGCCCGGCGGGTCGCTTGCTGTCGCGTATCGCGTGGCCGCCGGTGGAGGTGCGGGCAACCTCGACGCAGTTGCCCTCCTGGTTGGAGTACGACGACTTCCGAAACGCACTGATGATTTCAGGCTTCACTTGTCACTCCTCTGCGCTGCGCTCTCCGCCCCGAGAAGCTGCTGTATCCGTGAGGCTGACTCATCGGGAGACATCGCGGCCGAGCGTAGCTGATCAAAAACGTTGACGTACTGGGCCAGTTCCTCCGGCCCTTCCACGACATTGACATGCGCTGGGTTGTCCAACGTCACCGCTTCCACGTTGGCCTCCACGCCGAACGAGAAAGCCGTGAAGCTTCCGGACATTCCAGCGGTGAGGGCTGCGGACGTAGGGAGCAGCTGGACGGTGACGTTCTGCCGCTTGCCTACGTCAAGAAGGTGCGTCAGCTGGTTTTCCCGTATGTCGCCCTCATCGGGCAGCCCCATCAGTGCGGGCTCCCAGATGACGGCCGCGAAGCGCACGCCGCCTGCTTCGATCCTGTGCTGCCGTTCCAGCCTGAGCTTCACCAGCTCGGCTACCTGATCGGGCGGGATGACCCTGGGGCCTGTCGTGATCACGGCCTCGATGTACTCGGGAGTCTGCAGAAGGCCAGGGACGAGGACGGGTTCCCAGATGCGGATGTAGGTGGCGTCACTCTCCAGAGTGATGTGGTCCGCATACCCGGACCGAAGGGTCGGCTGATAGTCGATCCACCACCCGCGCTCGTTGCTCCTTCGGGACCACTCCATAAGTCGGTTGCGCTCTTCTGCGTCCTCCACGCCGTAGCGATCCAGCAGGGTGCGGATTTCCAGCGCCGAGGCAGATGTCTGCCCGCTCTCCAATCGGCTGACCTTGGTGACCGACTTCATGATGGCTTCGGCACCGTCGGACTGATCGAGTCCGGCTGCCTCCCGGTGCCGGCGCAAGGCGTATCCGAGTCTGCGGCTTCTGACGGTCGGCTTCCCACCTGCTGGCATGCCTTCTCCTTCCAACTGGTAGGTCAGTCTGCCGGTTTGAGGCATGACGGAGCCAGTTTGCTCGGACGCGGAGGGTAAGCGCAAATTGGCGAACCTGGGCAGTTGCGTCGACAAGGTGTGGCGCCCTACCGTCAGTTGCGTCACGCACCGCGTTGGTCATGTTGCGGTGTGTCGTCAATGGATTGTCGTGCGCTCTCAAGGGACCCCCATGCCCGCATCCGTCAGCCCCGTAGTCGTGCAACTCCCGTTTCTCTCCTGCCAGTTGCCACTGGAACCGCGCAGCGTCAGCCGCGCCAGGCTCGCCCTGCGGCAGCACCTGCGGGCATGGGAGACCGACCGGGACGCAGCCGACGTCGCCGAACTCCTGCTCTCCGAGCTGGTGACCAACGCGGTCAAGGCGCGGGCGCCGGTGATGTCCGTGGTGGGCGTCCGGTGCGGCGTGCAGGGGGACGGCCGGTTGCGGGTGGAGGTGCAGGACGGGAGCGGGGAGCGGCCCGTGATCGAGGAATGTCCAGGGGAGGACGCGGAATGTGGACGTGGCTTGATGCTGGTGGACGCGTTGGCCGATGGCTGGGGCGTCGAGCGGCACGTCATCGGGAAGACGGTGTGGGCGGAGATGGCCGTCCCGATTGCGGAAGGGCCGTCGCTGCGGGCCCTGTGATGCGGCCGGAACGCGTCGCGTACTGGGTGCGGGCCACGGCCCGGCGGCCGGACGGCGAGGAGATTCCGCTCGGCGGGTGGGTGTCGTACTCCCCGGGCGGCGCGGTGGCCTGGATGCGACGGCGGGCCGTGCAGGTCGCGCAGCAGGTGGGCGCGCCGTACGACGGGACGGTGCGGGCGTGGCTGGCGGACCTCGTCGAGCAGGACGGGGCGCGGGAGGCCCTGACGGCAGGGGTCGGCATCACGGTACGGGCCGTGGACGCGTACGGATGTCTCTACACGGTCGCCGCCCGCCCGGAGCGGCCCGCCGCCGGGGACCGGCTCCGCGCGCGGCGGAGGCAGGGGGCGGTGGCGTGGAGCGGCGTGTGACGGAGCGGGGGCTCGTCTCGTCCGGGTACTGGTGTGAGCGGTACGTGTACCGATCGCGGGAGTGCGAGGCCGTCACCTCGTGGACGTTCGCCGCCGTGCACAGCGCCGCCGCGGCGGTCTGCCATATCGCCGACGACGCGCGGCGGTTGAGTGAGGGGTGCGTGCCGTGGGAACGGGACCGCGTACGGCGGGTGCTGGACGGGCCGGAGGCGACCGAGGCGGCGCTCGCGCTGCGCCTGGGGGCGGCGTGCGGGCTGACGCTCGACTGCGGGGCGACGTGGGTGGAGTGGATGGTGCAGCCGGTGCGGTTCCTGCGGCTGGTGAGCCGGACGGGGGCGACGGGCGCGGGGCCCGTTGGTTCGCGGGGGCTTTCAGGAACCCTCCCTGAAAGATCCCCGGCCCCGCCCCGAATCGCACCTTCAGGAACCCTCCCTGTAAGAGGCCACGCAGATAGGCGTGGTGGTGGTACCCCGACGGCAATGCAGGCACAGGTCTTGGCGAACGCGGAGTTGCTACGTTCTGTGATCACCAAGGAGACCCGTGCCTGTCTTGCCATGAGGGATCAGCCGATGACGTTCAGGCCGAGGGCGGTGCAGATTTGGGCGGCTTGGCTGGGCGAGATGACGGCGCCGCTGAACTGTGCGGCGGTTGCGATGGTGAGTTCGCCGAGGTCGGCGCCGCGCAGGTCGGCGCCGGTGAAGTTGGCGGCCCGTAGGTTGGCTTCGGCGAGTCGGCAGTCTTCGAGGGTGGCGTCGCGGAAGTCGGCGCCGCCAAGATCGGCTTCGGTGAAGCGGTTGCCGACGAGGTGGGTGCCGCGCAGGCTCAGGCCGTTGAGGTTGGCGACGGCCAGGTTGCAGCGGGTGAGGTGGAGGCCCAGGCCGCGGTGGCCGGTGAGGCGGGCTCCGATCATGCGGCAGCCGGTGAAGGTGGCGTCGGCGAGCAGGGCGCCGCCCCACTTGGTGTTGGCCAGGTCGGCGCCGTCGCAGGTGAGGTCTCCGCAGTCGGCGTCGGTGAAGTTGGCGTCGGCGGCGCTGCCGCCTTGCCAGTGGGCTTGGTCGAGCAGAGCGCCGGTGAAGTCGGCTGCCGTGGCGGTGCACTCGGTGAAGACGGCTTCGGCCAGGTGGGCGCCGCGCAGGTTGGCCTCGGTGAAGGTGCAGCGCGTAAAGGTCCAGGGGCGCGGATCACGGCGCAGTGCCGGGCGCAGGTCCAGGCCGGTGAAGTCGACTCCGTTCAGGTCGGTTTGGGTTGCGAGCAGCGCCAGGCGGTCTTCGGGCGGGGCGGTCGGGTCGGTGTCGCGGCCGTGGTGGTGGAACGGCAGTGGTACTTCGGTCATGGGTGCGGCCTCGCTCTGGAGTGTCGGGTGAGTGCGCGCCGGGCGCGATCAGGAGGAAGGGGAGGGGACGGGTTCGGCGGTCTGTCGGGGCTGGGCGGCTGTGTCGTTGCGGTGGCTGGCGCGGCTGGCGCGGCTGGTGCGGCGGGCCCTGAGGGAGTCGTAGGCGAGGGTCAGGGCGAGGCCGGCGATCACCCACAGGCCGAGGGCGAGCCAGTAGCGGCCGATGCCGTCGCTGTCGAAGTACATGATCTGGCGCAGGCTGCCGGCGGTGGAGGTCATCGGCAGCAGGTCGTGCAGGGCCCGGATAGGGGCGGGCATGGCCGCGATGGGCAGGGCCGCTCCGGAGGCGGGCATGGCGAGGAACATGAAGATGCCGACGGCGGCCAGTGGGGTCATGCGCCCGCAGAAGCGGGACAGGAACACGGTGGCCAGGCCGACGGCCATCACGGTGAGCCAGCCGGTGACGAGGATGGCGGGGGCGAAGCCGTGCACGGCGCCCAGGATCGGACCGGTGATGAGCCAGACGGTGATCGCGGCGACGGTACCGAAGGCGGCGAGCGCGGCCACCGTGCGCCGGCGGGTGAGGGCGGTGCCGAACACGGTTGAGAGCATGACCGCCGACAGGTAGCCGGCGAGGGTCAGGCCGATCGCCGCGTACATGGTGCTGGTGTCGCTGGCGTCGTCGCCGCTGAGCGGGACCAGGTCGCGGACCTGGAGGAACTGGTGCTGCTGGACGGCCACGTTCTCGAACGGCAGGGCAGCCAGGTTGACCTGGGCGGCACCGGCGCCCGAGGCGACATACAGCAGCGGACCGCTGGGATGCGGCGGTTGAGCGAACGCCGCGCCGGGCGTACCCGCGTCGCGGTCACCGGGCGTCGGCGCGGGGACGTAGGCGGCCGCCACAGCCCGGTGCGCCACCAGCTGCCGTGCCTGTTCGGTGGAGGCCACGGTGCTGACGTCGTACGCGTCGCCCACAGCCTTGCGCAGGGAAGCGGCCGGCGGGCCGGTCTGCGCCGGTGAACCGGCAACCGCGACTTTCAGGTGGTGCGGGGTCGGGGCGTGCATCGCGGCGGTGTAGATACCGACCAGCAGGACGGCCATCGCGAACGGGAACACCAGCACTCGGGCTATCGGCCGGACCATGTCTCCTCCTCGGAATGTCTGGGCGCTGTCATGGGTGCGCCTCCCGGGAATCCATCTCCAAAGATGCATCTCTTATGATGCATTACTGTAGATGTATCATCGGAGATGTTCCAAAGGAGGGTGTGCGCGGTGCCGCCGACAAGTCCCATGAACCTCGCTGAGCTGCATCAACTTGGCAGGCGCCTCACTGCTGCCGCGACCTCGGTGATGAAGGACGCCTCCGACCTGGGGCCGACAGAGCTGCTGGTGCTGGAGTGCCTCTACACCGCTGGTCCGCAGCCGGTGGGGGCCATCGCCCAGCACACAGGCTTCGCCCAAAGCCGGGTATCCACGGTGGTGGCGACACTGCACAAGCGGGGCCTGGTCGAGCTGGGAGCCGACCCGGCCGACCGACGCCGGACCGTCGCCAAGATCGCCGAGCATGCCCGCGCACAAGCCCGGGAAGCCAGGAGCCGGGATGCCGAACCGACTCTGCGGCAGATGCTCCCCGAGCTGTCCGCCGCGCAGGTCGAGGCGGTGATCGCCGCACTAAGAGCACTCAACGGCGCCTTGGTCGAGGCGGCGCCAGGCGCCTTTGGCGGTACCGACCTCCAGTCGAACGGTCAACCTGGGTAATGTCCGCGCGGGCAGGTGCGTGCTCATGGGCGACGGCTCGGCCGTTCGTCCCAGCGGTGGGTCGTCCATGCCCTACGGATCAGGCTGCGCACGGTGATCATGGTGTCGGCGAGGTCGAAGAAGGCGTTGATGACGGCGGCCCGGCGCTCGTAGCACCAGGCGAGGCGGTGGAAGGCGTTCTGCCAGGCGTGGGTCCGTTCGACGTGCCACCTCTGACTTGCCTGGATAGGTGCCGTCTCTCCCTTGTGCGCAATGCGGCCGTGCAGGCCGCGTTCGTCGAGGAGGGCACGGGTCTTGACCGAGTCGTAGCCGGCGTCCAGGTGCACGGTGATGTCGTCGGGCAGCGGTCCGAGGTCCTCCAAGTGGTCCAGGGTTGGGGCGAGCAGCGGAGAGTCGTGACGGTTCGCTCCGGCCAGTACGCGGCCCAGCGGGATTCCATAGCCGTCCGTCATGCCCGAGCGTTTCAAGCCCTGTTTGCCGCGATCGACTGGTGAACGCCCTGCGACCTCACCACCGCCGGGGGCTTTGGTGATGGAGCCGTCGACGGCGATATGGTCGAGTGCGAGGCCGACGATCCGATCGTAGGCATCCAGCGCGATCTGCTTGAGCTTGGCGAAGACGCCGAGCCGGATCCACTCGTCGCGACGGTTGCGGATCGTAGTGGCTGAGCACGTCGTGTCGGCGATCGCCTGGTAGGAGCAGCCGAATCGCAGCAGCTGCAGCATCTTGTCGAAGACGATTCGGTCGCTGATGCGGGGGCGGTGGCAGCCCAGTGGGTGGGTTGGCGCGTAGGTCGATCGTTGAGGTAGTAGGGCGGCGAAATGGCCCCAGAGCGGTTCAGCCAGCCATGCTGGCAGTACAGGCACAGGTCTCCCGGTGATCACAGAGCGTCGCAACTCCATGATCGCCAAGACCTGTGTCTGTCTTACCGTCGGAATACCACAATCGTGCCTATCCGCGCGCCCTCTAAGTTCTCTCAGCTCTCTCCCCGCAGAGCCGCCCACGTCGCCGCCCCGTCCCGCAGGCTCTGCGTGATCGGGTTCGGGTACTCCGTCGCCATGGTGTCCCAGTAGCCGGCGAGGGCGGTGGCGAAGAGGTCGAGGGAGCGCCGGGGGGCGGTGGACCAGGAGGGGACCTTGGCGGCCCACTGTTCGGCCTGGTGGGCGGGGTGGCCGTGGTGGATGAGCCAGACGATCCAGCAGGCCGGGTCGATCCAGGCGGCGCCGCGGGTGGCGTAGGCCCAGTCGACGAGGCGGGCCGGGGCGGCGCCGTCGATCAGGACGTTGGCGGGGTTGAGGTCGGTGTGCAGCAGCGCCGGGCCGGCGAAGGCGGTGCCATCGGCGGGGTCGTCGAGGTGGCGGGCCCAGCGGTCCACCGCGTCCTCGGTCCGTACGTCCGGGCAGCGGATGTCGGCCAGGGTGGCGAGGGCGTCGACGACGAGTGGCAGGTCGGCGGAGTCCGGGGCGTAGTCGGCGCCGCGTCCGGTGAGGTGCTCGAAGCCGAGGAGGTCCCAGCCGTCCGCGTCGATCCGCCAGCGCACGGCGGGGGCGAGCGGTGCGGCATGGGGCGCGATGTCCGCCTCGCGCTGCTGATTCCAGGCGAAGGTGTAGTCGTGGCGCAGGCCTTTGACGAAGACGCGACCGCTTTCGGTGTGCAGGGTGGTGGCGAGTTGGCTGACGTATCCGGCGGCGATGTCGTCGGCGCGGTGGACGGCGCCGGTCTGCGCGAGGACCGCCGCGTGGACGTCGGCGGGGAGGGAGTTCCAGGTCTGTTGGACGGGCATGGTGGGAGAGTGTAGGCCCCGACACCTCTCCCTTACGGGAAGCCAGGTCCCGTAAGGGAGAGGGGAGTTGGGTCTCAGGGGCGCGCGGCATGGCGCGATGCGCCGGAGGGTGTGCGGCGGGTCAGGGGGCGTGCGGCGTCACGCGGTGCGCCGGAGGGCGTGCGGTGTGGCGGGGGCGCGCCGGGCGGTCACCGCACCTCGTGCACCGTGCGCCGGTACGTCGAGCGGCGGTCGTCGATGGCCTCCCAGCCCTCGCCGTAGACGTTCGTGGTGACGACCGGATCGCGCAGGAAGGCGTGCGGGAAGCCGAGCGGGACGGCGCTGACCGCGTCGAGGCGGGCGAGGGCGTCGGCGTCGAGGGTGACGTCGAGGCTGCCGAGGTTGTCGGCGAGCTGGGACTCCTTGGTGGCGGCGATGATCGGGACGATGTTGCCGGGGCGGGAGCGCAGCCAGGCGAGTGCCACCTGGGCGGGGCTCCAGCCGCCCTGCGCGGCGATGTCCAGGACGGCGTCGAGCACGGCGTCCTCGTGGGCGTCGGCCCGGCCCTCCCCGCCGGACAGCCGGCCGCTCTCCCCGCGGCGGTACTTGCCCGTCAGCTTCCCGGCGGCCAGCGGCGCCCACGCCAGCACCGCCTGGTCGAATGCACGGGCCTGCGGCAGGAGTTCGCGCTCCGGGGTGCGCTCCAGGAGGTTGTAGCGCAGCTGCGATCCGGCGAACGACGTCCAGCCGCGCAGTTCCGCGAGGGTGTTGGCCTGCGCGATCTCCCAGGCCGGCCAGTCGGACACCCCGAGGTAGAGGACCTTCCCGGAGCGTACGACGTCGTCCAGTGCCCGCATCACCTCCTCGACGGGGGTGAAGTTGTCGCGGGCGTGCACCCACAGGACGTCGACGTGGTCGGTGCGCAGCCGGGTGAGGCTGTCCTCCAGGGAGCGGACGAGGTTCTTGCGGTGGTTGCCCGCCGCGTTCGGGTCGCCGGGCCGGGTGCCGCAGGTGTACTTCGTGGCGAGGACGAAGCGGTCCCGGCGGCCCTCCAGCAGCTCGCCGAGGAGGGTCTCCGAGCCGCTGCCGGAGTAGTTGTTGGCCGTGTCGATGAAGTTCCCGCCGGCGTCCGCGTACGCGTCGACGAGGCGGGCGGCGGTCTCCCGGGGCGCGCCCCCACTCGCGTCGCCGCCGATGGTCATGGTGCCGAGGCTCAGCTCGCTCACCCGAAGACCGGTCCTGCCGAAAAGCGTGTACCGCACGGTGTTCCTTTCGGTGAGGGCGGCGCCCGTGGCGGCCCGCCGGTGATCAGGGGGCGAGGCTAGGCGCTGGAGCGCACTCCAGGGCAAGGGCACGGGTCGCCGTCCCGGTGCAGGCCGGGCAGGACCCGCCGATGCACCCTAGGGGAGCAAGCCCCGGAAGCGGCGCGCGACCATGGCGAGTCAACCCCCTTACGGGTACGGCGTGTTGGCGGCCCCCTAGGGGCTGGTCTTGATCGTCTTCATCGTCAGGTGCGATTCGAGGCGGCGGACGGCGGGCAGGCCGCTGAGGCGGCCGGTGAGGAAGGCTTCGTAGGCGGCATGGTCGGCGACGGCGACGCGGATGAAGTAGTCGGGGCGGCCGTACATCCGCCGGAACTCCACGACCTCCTCGAAGGCGGCCACGATGGACTCGAACTCCTCGAAGCTCTTGCGGTCCTGCGCGTAGATCTCGACGTCGATCAGGACCTCCAGCCCGCGCCCCACGGCCTCCGGGTCGATGACGGCGCGGTACCCGGCGATGACGCCGGACTCCTCCAGACGCTTGACCCGGCGCAGGCAGGGCGGCGCGGTCAGGCCGACCCGCTTGGCCAGCTCGACGTTGGTCAGCCGCCCGTCCTGGCGCAGGTGAAAGATAATTTCTCGGTCGATCGCATCGAGTGGCGTTTCGTTGCTCATATCGCGAGATTACCGGGGTAATCTCGCAATCATATGAGGGGGAAGTTTTTCTAAAATTGCGCCATGGAAATACGTCCCGCCGTTGCCGAGGGGCCACCTCGGCCCGCGTCCGTCCCGCCGACCCCGATGCCGTCCCCCATACCGTCCCCGGCGCGCGCGGCGTTCAAGGACTCGGCGGGCGCGGGCCTGGGCTTCGTCCCGCTCGGCCTCGCCTTCGGGGCGCTCGTGACGCAGTCGGGGCTGGACTGGTGGTGGGCGGGGCTGTCCGCGGTGCTCGCCTTCGGCGGCTCGTTCGAGTTCCTGCTCATCGGCCTGGTCACCGCCGGCACCCCGCTGGCGGCCATCGCGGTCTCCGCGTTCATGGTGAACGTCCGGCACGTCTTCTACGCGCTGTCCTTCCCCCTGCACCGCGTGACCGGCCGCCTCGGCAAGACCTACAGCACCTTCGCCCTGTGCGACGAGGCGTACGCGCTGACCACCGGGGAACAGGCCCGCTCCTGGCCCGGCCGGCGCATCCTGTGGCTCCAGCTCTACCTGCACCTCTACTGGGCGGGCAGCGCGGTGGCCGGGGCCCTGCTCGGCTCCCTCATCCCGGAGGGCGTCACCGGCCTGGACTTCGCCCTCACCGCGATGTTCACCGTCCTCGCCCTGGACGCGGTCCGGGACCTGCGCGGCGACCTGCCCACGCCCGTCCTCGCCCTGCTCAGCGCGGTGGCCGCCCGGCTCCTCTTCCCGGACGGGATGCTGCCGGCCGCCTTCGCCCTGTTCACCGCCGCCCTCCTGGCCCGCCACGTCACCACCGGCAGGAAGCCGAGCCATGCCTGATACGCGCTACGCCGTCGCCGCCGTCCTCGTCGCCGCGGCCGTCACCTGGGGCCTGCGGGCCCTGCCCTTCGCCGCCCTCACCCCGCTGCGCGCCAGCGGCACCGTCCGGTACCTCAGCACCCGTATGCCCGCCGGGGTCATGGTGATCCTCCTCGCCTACTGCCTGCGCGACGTGCCCGTCACCCATGCGCGCGCCCTCGCCCCGCTGGCCGCGCTGGCCGTCACCGTCGGCCTGCACCTGTGGCGCCGCAACGCGCTGTTGAGCATCCTCGGCGGCACCGCCGTCCATACGCTCCTGGCCAGCTTGGTCTTCGCCCCCTGAGGCCGGCCGGGCGGCCCGCCCCGTACGGTCAGTCCCTTACGGGAACCCGGGAGTCCCGCCCCGTACGGGTTCCGGGCGCCCCGACCCCCGTACGGGTTCCGAGGGGTCCCGGCCCATACGAGTGCAGGCGCCGCCCCGTCCCGTACGGGTTCCGCCTCACCCGTCCCAGTCGGCCGGGAAGTCCGGGCCGACCGTCAACGTGACCTCGCCCGGCACCGCCTCCGCCGCTTCCCGGGGTGTGAGGTCACCGGGAAGCCGCGCGGCCAGGACCTCGGCCTGGTCGCGCAGGCCCGACGGGTGGTCGATGGACGTGGGGTCCGTCGTGGGGGCGTTGCCGGTGGTGGTGACGGTGAAGCCGAGGGTGCGCAGGGCGGCGGCGGCGGTGGCGGCGCGGCCGGGGGTGCCGGTGCCGTTGAGGACGCGGATGCGGACGGAGGCGGCGGTGACGGGGTGGGCGGCGGACGCGGTCAGTTTCCGCTTGGCGGCGGTGTCGATCTCCCGGTCGTGTGCGAGGTCGCGGAAGACGTCACCGGCCTGCGGGTACTGCCAGACGACGTTGGCGCGGTCGGTGGGGACGTCCGCCTCGCGCGGATAGTTCGGCACGGTGAGGAACGTGAGCCGGTCGGCGGGGATGTCCTTGAGGGTGGCGGCGAGGTCGTAGAGCGGTGTGATCCCGGCCAGGTCGCGGTCGGTGGTGAGGGACTTGGTGGCGGAGTCGAGGAAGCCGTAGAGGGCGCCTGGGCTGGTCAGCTGGGAGCGGGCCTTGGTGCCGAGCGCCTTCAGGAACTCCTGCTGGCGGCCGATGCGGCCGAGGTCGGAGCCGTCACCGACGCTGTAACGGGTGCGGACGTAGCCGAGCGCCTGCTCGTCGCGAACGTTCTGGCAGCCTGCCTGAAGGTTGAGGTGGGCCTTGACGTCGTGGAGGGCGTGCTCGGGGCAGACCTCTATGCCGCCCAGGGCGTTGACCATGCCCTTGAAGCCCTGGAAGTCGAGGGACGCGAAGTGGTCGATGTGCAGCCCGGTGGCGGCCTCGACCGTCTTGATCGTGCAGCTGGCGGCCTTGCCGATGTCGCCGGTGTCCCCGCCGAGTGAGAACGCCTCGTTGATCTTGAAGTGGTGCGGTGTGGACCGGCTGCCGTCGCCGCGTACGCAGGAGGGGATGCGCACCCAGGAGTCGCGCGGGAAGGACAGCGCGTTCGCCCAGTGCCGGTCGGCGGAGAGGTGCAGCACCATCAGGGTGTCCGACTGCATGCTGGTCAGGCCCTTGCCGTACCGGGCGTTCGCGCCCGCGCGGCTGTCCGAACCGACGACGAGGATGTTCTTGGAGCCGGGGCTGAGGTTGGCGGGCCGGTCGCCGAGCCCGTGGTCGATGTCGGCGCCGCGGATGTTGGCGTCGAGGTGCTGGTAGACCCAGGCGCCCGCGCCGGTGGTGCCCAGCAGCACCGCGGCGAGGACGGCACCGGCCCAGGCGACGACGCGGCCGCGGCGGGTCATCCGGAGCTTCCCGGTCGGCGCGGCCGGGCGGCGTGGCACCCGGCCCGGGGCGCCCGCGGTGACGGCCGCCGCACGGGGGCGGGCGCCGGGAGCGGCACGGCGCGCGGACGTGGGCGCGCGCCGGGGGCCGGGGGCGCCGGGGGCGTCGCGGCCGGGCGGGGCGTCGCGGCGCGCGGAACCTGGCCGCAGGGGCGCACCGCCCCGGGAACTCTGCCTGTCGTGCACGCCGTTGGCCCCTCTCGCTTTGCGGATGCTACGTCGGGGAACGCGGTGCCGGGGGCCGTCGCGGACGGCGGGGACGGTGGTGGGAGGGCCGGATGCGGCGGGCGCGGCGCCGTGCTCGGCGCGGTGGGAGCGGGCGTGACGGCGCGAACGGGGGCGGGCGCGCGGCCGGACCGCACCCCTGTGGCCATCGGGAGCAGCGGCGCGCGGGGGGCGTGCGGGGAACGGTGCGCACGCCCCGGGGGCAGGGCCGCTCCCCGGTGCCGGTGGGTCAGATTCCGGAGCTGGGGAGGAGGTGGATGGTGTCCGGGTCGTACCGGAACCATCGGGGCGGCTGACCGCCGGGCGTCATGCGCATCCGGCACCACTGGGCGCCGTCCTCGTCCGTCCACCACGCGGTGATCCGGCCCACCGCCCAGCGGCCGTCCGGGTAGTGGACCTCGACGGGCTGGTAAACCCATCGCACCTCTGCTTCCGGTGGCAGGCAGTCCCAGCTCGGGAGTGAGCACCTCGTCGCCATCTCCCCCTCCGAAAACGCCTGTTACCGCCGTGTGGACATTCAGCGTACCGGCAATATCTACAGCTTTGTAGAACTTCCTGGGGTGGGATTGCGGGACCTGACGAGAGTCCTTCGGGCCCGGCTCCGGCCGCCGTCCCTGGGGCGCGCCCCGTACGCGTACCTGTGGGGGCCCGCCCCCGTACGCGCACTGTTAGGGCCCCGCCCCTGACGCGCGCTACTGGGGAGAGACCGAGGCGCGCCCCCCTTAGGGGCCCAAGGCTCAGAGAGGCGTCGCGGCTTTGAGGATGAGGAAGAGGGCGATCGTGGAGTTCAGGGAGGCGAGGGCCGATGTGGCGGTGCCCGCGGCGGCGACGAGGGCGGCGAGACCGGTCGGGGTCAGCGCGTGCGGCCAGCCGCGGGCGGGCGGTACGGGCGCGAGCAGCGCCGCCACCCGGCGCGGCACCGGACCGGTCTCGGCCGCGGCGAAGTGCGCCAGCTCCGGATGGGGGGCGCCCGCCCGGCCCACGAGCGCCGCCTTGCCGACCGCGTGCGCCGTCACCCGGCGGTCGCCGACGGCGCGTGCGGCCTCCTCGTCGGCCCAGCGCTCGGTGGCGTACGCCAGTGCCGAACGGAGCGGCAACAGCAGCGGGTTGAGGCATCCGGCCAGCCGTACGGCGAGCAGATAGCGGTGGTGGTGGCAGTCCAGATGGGCGCGTTCGTGCGCGAAGAGGGCCCGCCGCTCGGCGCCGTCCAGGCTGTCCAGCATCCCCAGCGACACCACGACCCGTCCGGGCCGGGCGGCCCGCCCCGGGCGGCCCGGTGTGCCCGGTACGGCGTACGCGTACGGCGTCGCGTCCGGGAGGACGGCGGGGTCGTGGCCCGGTGGCAGCGCGGCCAGCGCGTCGTGGGCGCGCGCCCGGATGCGGCGGTGGCGGCGCAGCGTTCCCGCGCCCGCCACGGTCGCCGCGGCCAGCGCGGCGATGGCGGCGATCCCGGCGATCTCCGCGCCCGGCACCGCCGCGCGGACCTCCGGGTCGGACCAGCCGTCCGGCAGCGGGTTGCCGGGCAGCTGCGCGGTCCCGACGACCATCAGCAGCCCCAGGCAGAGCGTGCTGCACACCGCGAGGACGGCGGACAGCAGGGTCAGCAGGCGGGTCGAGGCGCGGGGGTGGAGGTGCTGGCCGGCGAGCTTGGCGATCGGCAGCGCGGTGAGCGGCAGGACCAGCGGGAGGAAGACGAAGAAGCCCACCGGTCAGTCCCTGCCGGGCGCCGGGCCACCGGGGTCGGCGCCGTCCAGCAGCGCGCGCAGCACCTGCTCGTCGTGGGCGGACAGCGCCGAGACGAAGCTGGTCAGGACGGCGTCCCGGTCCGGTTCGCCGTCCAGGACCCGGCGCATGCGCAGCGCCGCGAGCCCGGCTTCGTCGGCGGCGGGCGTCCAGAGGTAGGCGCGGCCGGACCGTTCCCGGGTGACGGCCTTCTTGGCGTGCAACCGGGACAGGATGGTCATCACCGTCGTGTAGGCGAGGTCGCCGCCGAGTCGTTCCTGCACCCAGGCGGCGGAAACCGGCTCGGGTGCGTGGTGCAGCGCGGTCAGGACCTGCGCCTCCAACTCGCCCTGGCCACGGCGCCGGGCGCGCTCCGGGCCGCCCGCGCCGTAACCGCTGGAGGCGCCCGCGGAACCGCCGGATCCGCCGCGTCCGGAGGGCGCGCCGAGCGCTCTTCCGAAGGGTTTCCCGCCCATGCCGTCGCCTCCCGCCGTGCCGGGCGTCCCGGGGCCGGGACGCCCGGGCATCTTACGACCGCGACCGCGGTCCGTACCGAGCGGCCGGATTCCGGCGACGGCCCCGGGGCCAGGCCGTAGGGGACTCCCCGCACCGCCCCGTACGGGATGAGCCGTAGGGAAGGATCAGTACGGGATGGGCTGTAGGGAACGCCCCGTACGGGACCGGTGCCGGTTCGCCGCACCAACTTCTACAGTCCTGTAGATTTTAGCTCGGTGCGCCGCATGTGTCCCGCCCGTTCGCCCGGGCGCCGGCGGTGCGGCGCCGTGCCCACCTCATAGCCCTCATAGCTCTGAACCCGATACGCCGGTCCGTGCGCGGCGCGCGTCCGCCCAGGTGCGCGGACCGGCACATCACCTGGAGGTAAACCATGGGAGTCTCGCTGGCCAAGGGCGGCAACGTCTCGCTGTCGAAGGAGGCGCCGGGCCTGAGCGCGGTCACCGTCGGACTCGGCTGGGACGTGCGGACGACGACGGGCGCCGACTACGACCTGGACGCGAGTGCCCTGCTCTGCACCGAGGCGGGCAAGGTCGTCTCGGACCGCCACTTCGTCTTCTACAACAACCTGACCAGCCCGGACGGTTCGGTCCAGCACACCGGCGACAACCTGACCGGTGAGGGCGAGGGCGACGACGAGTCGATCAACGTCGGCCTCGCCGAGGTCCCCGCCGAGGTCGCGAAGATCGTCTTCCCGGTCTCCATCCACGAGGCGGAGAGCCGCGGCCAGAGCTTCGGCCAGGTCCGTAACGCGTTCATCCGCGTGGTCAACCGCCTCGACGGCGCCGAGCTGGCCCGCTACGACCTGAGCGAGGACGCCTCCACCGAGACCGCCATGGTCTTCGGTGAGCTGTACCGGCACGGCGGCGAGTGGAAGTTCCGCGCCGTGGGCCAGGGCTACGCCTCCGGCCTCGCGGGCATCGCCGCCGACTTCGGCGTGAATGTGTGAGGCACCGCCGAGCCGTGTGACCGGGGAGCCGGTCGCCGCACCGCCCGGTCCCGTACGGGGAGTCCGTACGGGACCGGGCGGTGGTGTGTGCGGGGGCAGTCGATCCCTTACGGGTCCGACGCCGAGCCGTTTCCGGAGCGGCCGGTCCCGTACGGGCCTGCCCCTACGCCGTTTCCGGGTCGGACGGACCCTTACGGGCCCGGCCCCGAGCCGTCAGAGGTCGAACTCGGCCGGGTTGATGTCCAGTGCGAAGCATGCCTCGCGCACCACGGCCTGCTCGGTCTTGTCGAAGTCGCCGTCCGCGCCGCCGATGACGATGCCGATCTGGATCACCGCACGCGCCTCGACCGGCTTCTTCTTCACCTTGCCGATCTCCTGCATCACGGCGACCTTGCCGAAGTCGAAGTCGGCGGTCAGCTTGTCCAGGTAGCCGTCGAAACGGCGCTGGAGGTCGTCCGCCGCGAAGTTCTGCAGCACCTCGTTGGAGGCGATCAGCTGCGCCACCCGGCGCCGTTCGGACGGGTCGATCGTGCCGTCGGCCGCCGCCACCAGCGCGCACATCGCCATGCCGGCGTCCCGGAAGGCGCCGCTCTTGAGGTCGTTCTTCTTGGCGACGAGCTGGTTCTGCATCGTCTGGGCGGAATCCTTGATCCGGTCCCACAGGGCCATCGGGATCTCCTTGTCGTCGTCGTCCGTTGTTCCGTGTACCGGACGGGCGGACGGGTGCGGTCCGCCGACGCGGGCACCGTCATGCCCGGCCGGCCGACGGCCGGTTTGGTCATGCGTAGGTAAAATCTACAGGTATGTAGAAGTTTGTGAACAGGGAGGGTCCGGGGAGATCGTTTCCGGTCGACCGAGGTGCCCGTGGCGTCCGCCTCGTGCCGTCGCCCGCCCGCCGTCGTCTCGCGGGTACCGGCCCTCGCTCCGGACATTTCGCCCGATGTTGGGCAAGTTGGGGTTACGGTGGAGTGACCGGGGACGGGCCGCGCGGGCCGAGGTCCACGCGGCTCCGCCGAGGCCCACGGGCCCTGAGCCGCGACCCGGTCCATGAGGCCCGAGTGAGGTGAGCACGATGCAGATCGCGTTGACCGTGGTCGTTCTGCTGGCACTGGTCGCCCTGGGCGTACTGTTCCTCGCCCGGGTCAACGCCCAGCGGGCGGGCCGGATGGCGACGCACAAGTACGCGACGCTGCAGCCGTCCTTCCGCCTCCGGATGCGCAAGTGGCCGCACGGCGGCGGCAGCCGCCCCGGCCCGCACGCCGCCGGGCCCCCGCCGCCCACCCTCGGCAGGCGAGGCGGCGGCCGACCCGCCGGATCCTGACCACGGCGCCCCTCGCACCGCCCCGGACCTCGCCCCGTGCCGTCGCACCCGCCCTGCCGGGCTTCGCCCCGCGGATGCCGCCCGCGGCCGACCGGCCCCGGCGGGGAATCCCGTACGGGCACGTCCCCTACGGGGTCTTCGTGTACGGGCACGTCCCCTACGGGCTCTTCCCGTACGGGCGCATCCCCTATGGCTCTTCCCGTACGGGCACGTCCCCTACGGACCCTTCCCGTACGGGCATGCCCCCTACGGGCGTTCCCCTGTGGGCGTACCCCGCCCACCCGCACCGGGCCACCCGCGCCCTGGAGCACACCATGAACCCCACCGCCACTGGAGCCACCACCGGAATCACCGGCACCGCCCGTCGGCAGCCGCACCTCGCACCGCCGCCCGTCGCCCGGCTCGCCATCGCGCCCGCCACCGGCGTCGCCCGCCGCACCGACGGCGTCTGGTGGCCTCGCTCGGCCGACCTGGAGGCCGAACTCCCCGAACTTCTCCCGGCGTTGCCCTTCGACTGGCCCCGTATCACCCACGCCACCGCGAACGGCGCGCTCTGGGCGCCGCTGCCCACGCTCACCCTCGTCGCCGATCACGTCATCCGCCTGCGCCGCATCCCCGACCGCCCCGGCCCGCCCACCCTCTGTCTGGTCGCCGCGGGTCTCGGCCGCTGGGACCTGCGCGTGCTGCCGCCCCGTACCGCCGAGGCCGACGCCGTACGCGTCCTGGCGGGCGTCGCCACCGGGGCGATCCCGGCCGATGCGCCCGTATCCGATGAGGATCCCGCGCCCGCCGTGCCCCGCCGCCCGGAGCATCCACAGGCCGCCCGGCTACGCGATACCCGCGGGCCCCGCAACCGCTGACGGGCGCCGTGGCCCGGTCCACCGCGGGACACCGGGCGCCGCGGCTACTGCGGTCGAGTGGCGTTCCTCCGAAGAACGGCGCCGCGCGTGCGTCGCTCCTCCGATCCTCCCATTGCGTATTCATCATGAGAAAGCACCACAGAACCGGCGGAACGAAAAGCGGTGGCCCGCCACCGCGTTCCCGGTCCGGTGGCTGTGGCGCATCCCGTACCAACCGAGGTTTCCGGCGGCCGACCGCCGGTACGCGAACGAAAGCGAGGGACCATGGCTGCGACCAAGGTCGTGAAGTTCTGGGCGGTGTGCCTTGCCGTGCTCGGCAAGCTGCTGGCGACGTTCCGCTACGCCGCCCCGGGTGCGGCCGCCTGCCGCCGCGCCGCACGCTACGGCGACTCCCTGTACGGCGCCACCCCGTACACCCCGGCGCTGCGCACCACCGCGTACGTCCCGGTCGCCCCGTACGCACCGGCCCCACGTGCCGCCCTCGGCGCACCGCGCACCGCGGCCACCGCGCCACCGGTAGCGGTGACGGGCGACCCCGGCCCCGCACCCGGCGCCCCCACGACGACCCCCGCAGCGCATACGGCGTCCACCCCGCGGACGGCTCCCGCGTCGACCTCCGCACCGGCCCCCGCACCCACCGCCGTCACCCCCGCAGCCCGCCGCGCACCCGAGGACCACTTCCTCCCGGAGCAGCCGCCGGAGCCGCGTAACCGCCTGCTGCCCGCGGCTCCGTTCCTCCCCTCCCCCCGCATCGCGAGCCCCTACGTACCGGAGATGCGCACGTACGGCGGCCCGCAGTTGCCGCCCACCATCAAGCAGCGGATCCGCGCCGAGGCCCACGGTTCCTCTCCCACCACCCGCAGCCGACTCGCCACCGGTACCGAACCCTCGCGCACCGCCCCGGTGGACGATCCGCACGGCGCCCCGGAGGACGACCGGTCCGCGGCCATCGTCCCGGCGGCCCGCAGCCGCGAACACACCGCCTGTACGACCTGACGGGGGCCCGACGCCACCGGGGCGACCGCCCCGGACCCACGCCACATGCGCGGCGCTCCCGAGCGCCGCGCGGCAGCGTGCCCGGACGGTTCGGTACCGGGTACGGCAGTGATACGCACGGCGGCAGCGCTACGCGGCGACGGACGCGGGGGACGCGTCGGCGCTGCACATAGGCCGTTGCCGACGAGACCGGCGCGTGAACCCGTCCGGGCTGGTCCGGGGAGAAGTAGGGGATGTCCGGCGCGTGAGGTGACCGCGCCGAGGGGATGAGGGGCGGGGGCCCGTGCGTGAGTCGTACGTGCCGAGGGGGCGGAGGGGGAATCAGGGCGAGGGGCCTGGCCGCGCCGGAGCGTGAGCGCGCCGCCTGCCCGCCCGTTGTGGACTCGGGGCCCAGGACGGTGCCCGGCCTCGGGCCCGTGGCCGTACGGCGCCCGGCCTTGTGCTCGCGCCCGTACGAGACCCGTCCTTGTGCCTGTCGCCCGTACGAGACCCGTCCTTGTGCCTGTCGCCCGTACGACACCCGTCCCTGTGCCTGTCGCCCGTACGACACGCGGCTTCGTGCCCGCGCCCGTACGCGCCTCTCTCTGGCCCGCCGCCTTCCTGCCGGGTCCCTGCCACTTTCTGGCGCGCAGACTCCCGTACGCGCCCGTGTCACACCCGCGTCGCGCCCGCCTCTACACCCGGCCCCGGGGCATCGCCACCCGGCCTTCGCCCCCACACCCCGCAACGGCCTCCCGTCGGGACGGGCAGACGAGGCAATTGGGCCCCAACAAGCCGTGAAAACAAACAAGTTGAGGATTTTCGTCAGTCGTTACTCCGATGCGGGCCGCGCGCTCCCAGGAGCACCCGGCGGAGCGCCTCCCGCGCTTCCGCAACAGCGACCACCCGGGTGAAACACGCGCATTTCAGGCTCAGCAGACGTGCCGAAAAGCATATTGCCCGGTTTCTTGGGTCGTGCCCACGGCCGTGGCGGACATCGCGTCACGGCGTCGCCGGAGCATGGAGGAAACCCGTCATGTCGTCAGCTCTTGCCAAACGGTCCGTCGGAACCATCCTGTACATGCTGGTCGTTGTCCTGAGCACGCTCGGCCTCGGCGGCCAGAGCGCCACCGCAGCCGCGGCCCCCGCCGCCCCCGCCGGACCGGTCGTCCCGGCGGGCACCGACTGGAACCGCATCGCCCACTGCGAGAGCAGCGGCAACTGGCACATCAACACCGGCAACGGCTTCCACGGCGGGCTCCAGATCGCCCCCTCCACCTGGCGGGCCTACGGCGGCAAGAGGTACGCCCCGCGCCCCGACCTCGCCACGAAGTCCCAGCAGATCGCCGTCGGCGAACGCATCCGCCGGGACCGCGGTCTCCAGCCCTGGCCCAACTGCGGCCGGCTCGGCGCGAACGGCCCGTCCGACGGCGTCAGCAAGGCCACCCCGGAACGCCCGGTCACCAAGCCCGCCCCCGCCCCGCAGGCCCAGCGGCACTCGCACCACCAGGTACACCGCCAGCACGGCACCACCGTCGACCGCCAGAACGGCACCACCATCCACCGCCAGCAGAGCGCCCTCACCGGCGGCAGCTACGTCGTCCAGCCCGGCGACTGCCTCTCCGTCATCGCGGAACGCGCCCACACCCACGGCGGCACCCAGAAGCTGTACGAACTCAACCGCCACACGCTCGACGAAGGCCCCGACCACATCTACCCGGGCCAGCGTCTGAAGCTGCGCGCATGAGCCGGGGAGAGGTGACCGGGGCCGTGGAGTCGACCGTCCTGGAGCCGGGGGCCGCCGAGGGGATCGGCGTCCAGGGAGCGGATGGCGCCGACCGGATCGGCACCCTGGGGTCAGTGACCGCCGACCGGGTTGACGAAGGTACCGGGGTGCGTGGCGGCGGACTGGTCGAGGAGCGAACCGCCGAAGGGCCACTTCAGCTGGAAGTGCTTGGTCTCGTTCGGGGGCGTGATCATCACCAGGCCGGGGGTGACCTGACGGTCGCTCGCGTCGGTGCTCGGCAGCAGCGAGATGGTGAAGCTGGTGTGCGCACCGGGCTTGAGGGTGACCGTCGGGGCCGACTGGTTGGAGCGGGTCAGGTCCCAGGGGCCGTCCTCGCCACCGCTGATGCTGACGCCCGCGAAGCCCTTGATCGTGCAGGTCGAGCTGCCGATGTTCTTCAGCCAGACCGCCGCGGTCTGCTGGTCGGTGCTCTTCATGTCGGGGACACCGCCACCGTCGGAGCCCCAGCCGGCCTCCAGGCCGTCGGTGTGGCAGCGCTCCGTACCGCGCGAGGCGGCCGCACCGGACTTCGCGGGCTGGCCCGCGGCGGCGGGGGCACCCTCATCGGCGGACTTACCGGCGCCCGCACCGTTCGCCTGGGCCGAGGAGTCCGCACCGGAACCCTGCCCTGCGGGGGACGAGTCCGCCACGGTGGACGCCGACGACGCCTTGTCCGACCCGCCCTCCTGGCAGGCGGTCAGGCTGAGCGCGGCGGCGGCGACCAGGGTGGCGGCGGCGGTCCTGCGGACCAGGCGGAGCGTGGTGTGACGCGACATGGGGTTCCCCTCGTGGTGAGTGCTGGTGCTGCGGCCCGTTCCTTCGTTCCGCATCCACCACATTGCCGACGCCCACTGGTGATCCACTAACAGCGCGCTAACGCCCCGCCACGGCCGGTACCCCCTGTCCACCAGGGTCCGCCACGGCCGGTACCCCCTGTCCACCAGGGTCCGCCACGGCCGGTACCCCCTGTCCACCAGGGTCCGCCACGGCCGGTACCCCCTGTCCACCAGGAAGGATGCGGTATCGCCGCTGAGCGTTCCCATCTGCCGCGATGGATCTGACGAGTGGTCTGACCCACGAGGTGACGAGTGATCTGACGAGCGAGGTGACGAGCGCCCCGCCCCATGGCCTGAGACCCGCCACCCCGCCCCGCCCCGTCCTCCGCTACCGTCCCGCGACCGCCTCCGCCAGGGCCAGGATGCGACGGGCGTCCTCCACATGGAGGTTCTCGATCATGCGGCCGTCCACGGTGACGACGCCGCGGCCCTCCCGCGTCGCCTCGTCGAACGCCTCGATGATCCGCCGCGACCGCTCGATCTGCGCCTCCGACGGCGCGAACACCTCGTTGCACGGCGCGACCTGCGCGGGATGGATCAACGTCTTGCCGTCGAAGCCGAGTTGACGCCCCTGGACGCACTCCGCCTCGAACCCGGCGAGATCCTTCACGTCGTTGAAGACGCCGTCCAGGATGACCTTGCCGCTCTCGCGGGCCGCCAGCAGCGCCAGCGACAGACCGGTCAACAGCGGTGCCCGGCCCGGGACATGCTCGGCGTGCAGCTCCTTCGCCAGGTCGTTGGTGCCCATGACCAGCACCGACAGCCGCTCCCCGGCCGCCGCCACCTCGCGCGCGTCCAGCATCGCCCGCGGCGTTTCGAGCATCGCCCAGACCGCCGTGTGATCCGGCGCCCCGGCCGCCTCCAGCGCCCGCTCCACCTCCCGCACGGTCGCCGCCGATTCGACCTTCGGCACCACGACGGCGTCCGGACCGGCCGCCGCGGCGGCCCGCAGATCGTCGGCGTGCCAGGCCGTACCGGGGCCGTTGACCCGGATCGTCACCTCGCGGTGGCCGTACGCGCCGGAGGCGGCGGCCGCGGCCACCCGCTCACGGGCGTCGGCCTTCGCGTCCGGCGCGACCGCGTCCTCCAGATCGAGGATGAGCGCGTCGGCGGGGATCGACGCGGCCTTCTCCAGGGCGCGGGCGTTGGCGCCCGGCATGTACAGCACGGAGCGGCGGGGCCGCAGCGTCGGACCGGTCACCGTACTCACTCCTCTCCGGCCGCGTCGTACGCGGCGCGCAGCTCGGGATCGCGGGCGGCGAGCGCTTCCGCCAGCTCGACCACCACCTGGCACTGCTTGAAGGTCGCGTCGTCCTGCATCTTGCCGTCGAGCATCACCGCACCGGTGCCGTCGCCCATCGCCTCGATGACCCGGCGGGCCCAGCGGACCTCGTCCGGCGACGGCGAGAAGACCTTCTTCGCGATGCCGATCTGCACCGGGTGCAGGCTCCACGCCCCGACGCAGCCCAGCAGGAACGCGTTACGGAACTGGTCCTCGCAGGCGGTGGTGTCCTTGATGTCGCCGAACGGCCCGTAGTACGGCAGGATCCCGTGCGCCGCGCACGCGTCGACCATCCGCGCGAGGGTGTAATGCCACAGATCCTGCTGGTACGTGGCCCGGGGCGCGTCGGCGTCCTGCGTGTCGGGGTCCTGGCGGACGAGGTAGCCGGGGTGGCCGCCGCCGACGCGGGTGGTCTTCATCCGGCGGCTGGCGGCGAGGTCGGCCGGGCCGAGGGAGATGCCCTGCATCCGGGGGCTGGCCCCGGCGATCTCCTCGACGCCTGCGACGCCGGTGGCGGTCTCCAGGATGGCGTGCACCAGGATCGGCCGCCGCACACCGGCCTTCGCCTCCAACTGCGCCAGCAGCCGGTCGATGTAGTGGATGTCGGCGGCGCCTTCGACCTTCGGCACCATGATGATGTCGAGCTTGTCGCCGATCTCGGTGACCAGCGTCAGCAGATCGTCGAGGACCCACGGCGAATCGAGACTGTTGATCCGTGTCCACAGCTGGGTGTCGCCGAAGTCGGTGGCGCGGGCGATCTTCACCAGCCCGTCCCGCGCCGCCTCCTTGCGGTCGGCCGCGACCGCGTCCTCCAGATTGCCGAGCAGGACGTCGACGGTGGGGGCGATGGCGGGGATCTTCGCGGCCATCTTCTCGTTGCCCGGATCGAAGAAGTGGATCATTCGGGACGGGCGGAACGGCACCTCCCGCACCGGTGTCGGCGCCCCGACAGCCAGCGGGCGGAAGAAGTCCTTCGGAGCGCGCATGCAGTCTCCCTGGTCGGATCGAGGGTTCCGGGGGGCCGCCCGCGCGCACGAACGCCGACGGCGTGCGGCTCACTCTAGAGGCGCGGCCCACGGACGCTACTGATCAGTATGTGTGCCGTTGGTCACCGCCTGCGCATGCCTCGACGGGCGGTATGCGCCGTTGCGGAGCGGGCTCCGGGGGTGGCTTCGGCGTCACGTACGGGTGCCGGCGGTGGGGGCCGGGCGGCCCGGGACCGGTATGAGGCGGTAGGTGTCCCCCTGTGCCCGGACCAGCCCGGCGGTGGGCGGCGGGAAGTGGGTGCCGAGGAGCAGGGTGTCGGTCCCGGCGAGGGAGGCGAGGAGTGTGCGCCGGGTGGCCACGGCCTGCTCCGGGTCGGTGTCCACGCAGCTGCCCAGCGCCGGGTGGCCCAGCTGGACGGGGTGGTGGACGCAGTCGCCGGTGATCACCGCCGTACCCGTACGGCCGCGCAGCTCCACGGCGAGGTGGCCCGGGGTGTGTCCGGGGGTGGGAAGGAGGCGTATGCCCGGTGCGATCTCGGCACCCGCGGAGGGGACGTCGACGAGGTCGAGCTGTCCGGCGTCGCGGACCGGGTGGACGGAGTCGCGGAACATCTGCCGCCGGGCGTCGTCCATCTCCGCGGCGGCCCAGTGGTCCCACTCCCGGCGGGAGGCCACATAGCGGGCGCGGGGGAAGGCGGGCCGCCAATCGCCGCCGTCGGCACGGGTGTTCCAGCCGACGTGGTCGGTGTGGAGATGGGTGAGGAGTACCAGGTCGACGGCGTCCGGCGGGAATCCGGCGGCCTCCAGGCGGGCGAGGTAGTCGGTCCGCAGGCCGTGCCAGGCGGGGTTGGCGCGGGTCTTGCCGTTGCCGATGCCGGTGTCGATCAGTACGCGCAGACCACCGATGGTGCAGGCGAAGGTGTGGCTGCTCAGGCGCAGCACGCCGGACTCGTCGGCGAAGTCGGGCCGCAGCCAAGGGGTTTGGTCGACCACCTCGGGTGTGGCGGACGGCAGCAGCCAGGGGCCCGTCCGTGGCGGCAGTGCCACCTCGTCGATGCGGTGCACGGTGACGCCGCCCAACTCCCACGCGGGCGCGGGGGGAAGGGGCGGACGGCCTGGCGGCCTGGGCTCGGCCGTCACGTCCCTCGCTTCTCTCGTCTTCCTCTCCTCCGGTGCGCGGCGGCCGGGCTCCGGTGGGGTCCGGCGGTACGGCGACGGCTGCTGGTGGGGCGAGATCTGCCGGGGTGTCGGGCTTGCGGGAACCATCTTTCGTGCCTCTCCCGTTCTCCGTAAAAGCTATCTGTTTGCGTTAGTCGACGCTAACGCCTACTCTCGACTAACGCAATCTTTTAGCTTTAGCTCGATCGGGTGGCGGGTGCGGGCCGGTCGAGCGGCTCCAACCGCGCTTGTACGGAGGGATGTTCATGGATCTCGCGGAGAACGCCGCGGCCGCCGCGACGGCCGCGGCCGACCGGGGCGACGGCCCCGGCTTCACCGCCGCGGAGGCCGCGCGGGCGGCGCTCCGGGCCGGGGTGCGGCTGCCGACGGAGCGGCACGCCGCGGTGGCGGCCGTTGCGCACCACCTCCACACCGTGCTCGGTCCGCTGCGGGAGCTCTCCGACGCCTGTGTACGCCTCTGCGCACCCGCCAACATCACCGGAATACCCGCCCTGACCTGCCGGTCGGCCAGGACTCCGCCGGGCTGCCCGTAGGGATGCAGCTGATGGGGCCTCCCCTGGGCGAGCCGGTCGTGCTGCGGGCCGGGCACGCCTACGCCGCTCGGTACGGGGACGGGGTCCCGGCCGTCGCGGCGGCGTGATGCCGGTCTGTGCGGGGCAGGCGGAACGCAATGACGTTGCTTTAAGGTGGCGGCATGAGTCCCAAGGCCAAGGCGCGCCCCGGTGGGCGCAGCGCGCGCGTCCAGGAGGCGGTGCACGCCGCCGTGCGGGAACTCGAAGCCGAGCAGGGCCGCGCCAAGCTGACCGTTCCAGCGGTCGCGGCCCGCGCGGGCGTCACCCCGTCGACGATCTACCGCCGCTGGGGCGACCTCCACGAGCTGCTGTCGGACGTCGCGGTCGAGCGGCTGCGCCCCGAGGAGCCGCCGTCCGACCACGGTGCGCTCCGCGCCGATCTGACCGCCTGGGCGCGGCAGTTCCTCGACGAGATGGCCTCGCCGCCCGGCCGCGCCTACATCCGTGACGCGCTGCTGGGCGACCCCGACGGCTCCAACGCCGGCCAGTGCTCGGCGTATGCCGCCGGGCAGGTCGAGACGATCCTCGCCCGTGCGCTGGACCGCGGCGAGACGGCCCCGCCCGCGGATACGGTCATGGACCTCGTGGTTGCCCCGATGATGTACCGCATCCTCTTCCGTCCGGACCCGCTGACCGCCGAATACGCCGACCACCTCGTCGATACGGCCCTCGCCGCACCGGACGAATCCGCCTGACGGCGACGCGAGTACGCGGTCGGACCTCGGGGGCTGTAGACCCGGAATTACTCCGGAAATACTCGCGCGCCGCACGGGCTGAGGAGCCAGGGGCCCGGGCGTTTCCCGTGCCGCTCGTGCACGGTAAATGTGGACGCGAATCATGAACGGCACATTACCCGCAGTAACGTCGAATCCACTTTGCGTGGCGAAGGGCTTCCTTCCTTACTGGTGAGTATGTGTGAGGTGTAGTCACCTCGCCCGCCGCTGCGCGCCCTCACTTCCGGACGCTCGTCATTCGCGGAAGTTTCGCGAGACGTGAATGCGGCGCCGAAGCCGCGGGATTTGTCAATGTCCACCCTCGGGCCGCCCCGGCCTGGGCGGACCCTGCCCCCGCCCGAACTGGGCTTTCCTCGGGTGGCGCCCCGCGGGTGCCGCCGGAAGTGGGGACGGGTGAACGTCCCTGAAAGAGGGCATGCGGGTTCCGTCATGTCCCTGGAGGGTGGCCGGGCGGGCGTACCAGGAAAGCGGTGGATTAATTCCGCGCAGGGGGGTGGGAAGTCCCTCCGATTCCGTTCCGTGAGTAATTTACGAATCAAATTCGACCGGGCCGCGGCGTCCGGTATTCGCCGCTTTGGACTCCGGGCTCGATAGCGAGACATGACCGGATGCGCGCGGCTGCACCAAGTAAGCAAGGCGTTAACTCTCAGAGAACTGTTGACAGTGCAGATTGGCCGGTCCTACGGTTACGGCGCCCGGTCACCTGGCTGGCAGCGCAGCTCCCGATAAAGGAAATGGGGATTTCCTCCCGCCCCGTGCATTTCCTTATCCGCCGCGCGCACCACTCAATTCCCACGACAGGAGAACTGATATGCCCGCCGCTCTGCTGGAAGACTTCGACCTCGACATCCAGGACCTCTTCGAGGGCGAGGCCGACGACGCGACCGCCGCCAAGGCCGAGAGCTCCGGTTCGACCCTCTGCTGCACCCACTGGGGCTGCTGAACGAACGACAGCCCGGGGCCCGCGGCGTCATGCCGCCCGGCCCCGGGCTCTTCGTGCTGTTCCGGCAGCGGTCCGGCTCCGGGGTCCGCCGACCCCGTGCCCATCAAGTTTTTCCGGCAGCGGTTCCGGTGCCGGTGCCCGGTCCGCGCCCCAGGAGGCGTCTTCCCGGTCTTCGTGGGGCTGTGACGCCGACCGGAAAGACACCCCCTACGTGAGGAGCGCGTCGAGGTGCCCCAGCAGCCCCTGTTCCAGCCCGCCGGTATCGGCTTGCTGCGGGCACCGGTCCACCCGGTGGGAGCCGACCGCCGGGCCGGTTCCGGTCCCGGGGCCGACGAGCACGGTGACCCGGCCGCCGCCCTGCGTGGCCTCGCCGCCGACCCGCTGTTCCGCGAAGCCGTCGAGGTCGCCAGCCCCTCCCTGGCCGGACTGCTCGCCCGGGTCGTCGACGCCGGACAGGACGCCGACCCCGCCCGGATGCGCCGGGCCGTACGCGCCCTCGCCTCCTACCGCCTGCGCATGAGCAGCCGTGCCACCCCGTTCGGGCTGATGGCCGGCGTCGCCCCGGTCCGCTTCGACGCCCCTGCGGGCTCGCCCGCCCCCGCCGTGAGCTCTGTGGCCCGTCTCGGCGCCGCGCACCGCCGTGCCGTGCGGCCCGACCGCGCCTGGCTGACCGGCCTGGTTGCCGACTGGGAACGCCGCCCTGCCGTCCTGCGCCATCTCCATGTCGTGGCCAACGCCCTGTGCCAGGTCCGCGGCGACCGTCTGGTCCTGCCCTATCTGCCACAGACCGGGGAAGAGGAGAACACCGAGCGAGGCTCCCGGAACGTTCAGGGAGCCAGCCTGAAAAATTCGCGGGTGGTGGCCGCCGTACGGGAACTGGCGCATCGCCCGGTCCTCGGTTCCGCGCTGACCGGGCACCTGCTGGAGCGGTTCCCCGGCGCGACCGAGGAGGCCGTCGACGGTCTCCTCGCCCAGCTCGTCGCCAAAGAAGTCCTGGTGACGGACGCCCGGCCGTCGCTGGAGGAGACCGATCCGCTCGCCCATGTCCTCCGCGTCTGCGCGCGCGTGGATTCCGGCGCTCTGCCCGAGTACGGCGAACTCGCCGCCGTACGGAAGGAGATGGCGTACTACGCCGGACGCCCCTTCGGGGAGGGACGCGCCGAACTGCGGGCGGTCACCGACCGGATGCGGCGGCTGCGACCGGGCGTCCACCTGCTCCACGTCGACGTGGCGCTCGACGCCGAAGTGCGGCTGCCCGCCGCCGTCGCGGAGGAGGCCGCTCGTGCCGCCGCGCTGCTGTGGCGACTGTCCCCGGACGACGGCGGCCCCGCCCACCTGCGCGAATACCATCAGGCGTTCCGGACGCGCTACGGCATCGAGCGGGACGTCCCGCTCACCGAACTGCTCGATGAGGGCGCCGGCCTGGGCGCACCCGCCGGATACCGGCGCCCGGCGGGCACCCGTACCGCCCCGCACCGCGAACCGGACCAGGACCGCGACCGGGTGTTCGCGGCGCTCGCCCAGGAAGCGCTGCTGACCGGCGCATCCGAGGTGGTGCTGGACGATGACCACCCCGCCGTACGCCGCCTCGCCCGGGACGGCGGGCGGCCGCCGGAGTCACTGGAACTCCTCGCCGCGGTGATGGCGCCGGACCAGGAAGCCCTGGGGCAGGGGGAATTCCGGCTCGTCCCGGCCAACTTCTCCTCCCCCGCCGGACGCCTGCCCGGCCGGTTCGGCTATCTCTTTGACGGCCCGGACGCCGACGGCCTCGCCATGCCGGCGCGGACCGGTGGCGCGGCTGCGGACACCGGACCCCTGGCCGCGCAGGTCGCCTTCCGGCCCGGCCGCCCGCGGCTCGGCAACGTCGCCCAGTCCCCTCGATGGCTGGACCGCCTCCTGCCGGTCGGCTGCTTCGCCGACCCCGGCGACCCGGCCGTCCTCGACCCGCGCGACCTGGCCGTACGCGCCGACCTCACAGGGCTCCACCTGGTGGAGCGGGCCACCGGCCGACTCGTGCGGCCCACCGTCTTCCACGTCGTCAACCCGGAGTGGGACATGCCCAACATGGCCCGCTTCGTCTGCGAGATCGTCTACAGCGGACGCCGCCGCTGGCAGATGTGGGACTGGGGCGGCGCCGCCGTCCTGCCGCACCTGCCCAGGGTTCGCTACGGCCGCACCGTGCTGTCCCCGGCGCGCTGGCGGCCCGACGAGGCGCTGCGCGAGACGGACCTGCCGTTCGCGCAGTGGTGGGAGCGGTTCCATGCCTGGCGGACGCGGTGGCGGGTGCCCGACCGGGTCCAGGTCGGGCGGGCCGACCGTTTCGTCGGCCTCGACCTCGACCGGCCCGGCCACCGGCGGCTGCTGCGGCATGAACTGGTCCGCGACGAGCACTGCGTCCTGCGCGAGACGCCCGCCGACGCCGCCGGCCTCCCCGACGGCTGGCTGCGCGGCCCGGACGGTCCGCACCACGCGGAAGTCGTCATCCCGCTGCGCGCCGCGCCCGGAGCGGAGGCCCCGGACGGGAACCCCTGGGCCACGCGCCGCCCCACGCCCCGCCGCTCCCCGGGCGCCGTCCACCTCCCCGGCGGCGACTGGCTCCACCTCTCCCTCTACGCCCCGGCCGACCGCCACGAGGAACTGCTGGCCACCCATCTCGCCCCGTTCCTCGGGGAGTTGCCCGACGAGGTGGACCGCTGGTTCTTCCTCCGCTACACCGACGACGGCGGTCCCCACCTGCGGCTGCGCTTCCACGGCCCGGCCACCGCGCTCGCCCGCGATCTGCAACCGCGGCTCCACGAAGCCACCTCCGCACTGCACGCCGCCGCTCTGACCCGGCGGGCGGTCTGGGACACCTACGACCCGGAGCTGGAGCGTTACGGCGGCCCGGAGGTGATGGAAGCCGCCGAGCGGGTCTTCCACGCCGACAGCGTCGCCGCCCTGGAGCATCTGCGCCGCCGTCACGCCCGGCGCGAGCGGACCGAACCGCTGCTGGTCGCCGCCGCGGGCTTCGCCGACCTCGCCCGCGCCTTCCACCTCACGGAGGGAGAGGACCCGGCCGACGCGCAGCCTTCCGCGGGCGCCGACTGGCTGCTGCGGGCGATCCCCAAGGACGAGGGGCGGCAGCGCGGCTTCCGCGACCGGCGCCGCCAGGCCCTGCCGCTGATCGACCCCTACCGGCCGGGCCCGGCCGGTGACGCCGACGACGCACTGCGCACCCTGTGGCAGCGGCGTGCCGAGGCCGCCGCCCGCTACGGCGCCCTCCTCCGGGACCTGGGGGAGCGCAGGTGGTCGGACCCCGACCACGTCCTCCGTTCCCTGCTGCATATGCACCACAACCGCCTCATCGGTATCGACCGTCCCACCGAACTCCTCGCTCACGCCGTCGCCCGCGGCGCCGCCCAGGCCCACACCGACCGCAGGAGGCACGGCCGATGACCCCGCCCCCGCCCGGGACCGCCACCTCGGCGGTGCGTTCCCGCGCCGCCGAGGTGGCATACGAGATCGCCGGAAGGCTCGCCGACCCGGAGCGCACGGCCGAAGCCTTCCCGGACCTGGCCCCGCTGGGCCTGGACCACGGCTACCCGGCCCTCGCCCTGCTCCACTCCGAACTCGCGCACGGAAAACCGGAGTTGCGCGGCGCCGCCCACGCCCACCTCGGTGCGGCCGCCGCCCGCCTCTCCGGCCGGACGGCCCAGGGGCTCTACCACGGCGCACCGGCCCTCGCCCTCGCGGCGCACGCCGCCCGCCGCACCCCGCACGACTACGCCGCCCTGCTCACCCGCCTCGACGCCGCACTCGACCGCCTCGTCGACCGTGCCCTGGAACCGGAGCGCGCCCGCCTGGACGCGGGCCGCCCCGGGGTGTCGTTCCTGCGGTTCGACCTGATCAGCGGCGTCAGCGGGCTGGCCCGCCTGCTGCTGCTCCGGCGCGAGGCCCACGAGGACGCGCTCGCCGAAGCCCTCGGTCACCTCGTGCGCCTCGCCCGGCCTCTGGTGCTGGACGGCACGTCCGTACCGGGGTGGTGGTCGCCCGGCGGCCCGCGCACCCCCGGAGGCGTCGACCCGCAGTACCCCCGAGGCCATGTCAACTTCGGCCTCGCGCACGGCATCAGCGGCCCCCTCGCCGTGCTGTCCGCCGCGCTGCACGACGGCGTCCCCGTCCCCGGGCTGCACGAGGCCGTCACCGGCCTGACCGCCGAACTCCTCGCCCACCGCACCGAGGGCGGCGGCTGGCCGGCGCTGATCCCCCTGGAGCGGTACGGCGCCGAGCCGCCCGAGCCGGGCCGTACCGCCTGGTGCTACGGAACCCCCGGCACCGCCGCCGCCCTCCACCAGGCCGGACGCGCCCTCGGCGACGCGGGCCTGTGCACGCTCGCGGCGGACGCCCTCGCCGACGACCTCGACCGGCCGCGCGGGGTGGCCGACCACGCTTTCTGCCATGGCCACGCCGGTCTGCTGCACCTGTGCCACACGCTCACCGAGGACACCCCGCACCCCCGGCTCGCGGCCCATCGCGATGCACTCGCCGCCCGGCTCGTCGCGGCGTACGACCCTGAACTCCCCTACGGGTTCCCGGGGGCGGCTGCCACGGAGAGCCCCGACCTCCCCTACGGGTCCCGGGGCACGGCCGCCGAGGAGGGGCCGGACGACCCCGACCTCCCCTACGGGTCCCGGGGCACGGCCGACCCGGAGGAGCCGAACGCCCCCGACCTCCCCTACGGGTCCCGGGACGCGGCCACCCCGGACGGCCCGGCCACCCCCCGTCCCGTGGTGGCCCCCTCGGCAGCCCCCGCCGGTCCCGGCCTCCTCACCGGCGCCGCCGGGATCGCCCTGGCCCTCCACGCCTACGCCACCGACGCTCCGCCCCGCACGCCCTGGGACGCGGCCTTTCTGCTGCGCTGAGGTGGACGGGCCGATCGGGCTCACGAGGCCGGGGCCGCGTCCGACGGGTGCCCCGCAACGATCCCGGCGGGCCGGGGCCGGGCCGGGCGGATCGGGGCCTCATCCCTCCTCCGCCGCCCGCCCGAACCGCGCTCCCAACTCCCGTACAAGATCCCGCAGTTCCGGCGGCCCGACGACCTGGAACTCCGCCCCGAGCGTCCCCAGCACCATCGCCGGCCACTCCAGCGCGTCCGCCGCCAGCACCACCCGGCAGCGCCCGCCGTCCGCCTCCTCGACCGTGCCCCACCGGCCGACCCGCGCCCGCACCGTCTCCGCCGGAGCGTCGACCAGCGCCTCGGCGCGGTACGGGCCCGGCCGGTTGCTCAGCCCGGCGCGGACGAACGCGGCGGCGTCCTCGGCGGGCAGCTCACGTGGCCGGAACCGTTCCCCGGTGCTGCGCGGCCCGGCCATCCGGTCGACCCGGAAGCTGCGCCAGTCGTGCCGCATCAGGTCGTACGCGACGAGGTACCAGCGGCGCCCGGGGCAGACCAGCCGGTGCGGCTCGACATGGCGTTCGCTGTGGCGGCCGTCGGCGGCGGTGTACGAGAACCGCAGCGCCTCCGCGTCCCGGCAGGCCAGCGCCACCACGGTGAGGATTTCCGGGTCGACGCCCGCCGCGGCCGGGCCGCCCCAGTCCGCGGGCACCGTCATCGCACGCAACGCCTCCACCCGCCGCCGCAGCCGCCCCGGCATCACCTGCGCCACCTTGGCCAGCACCCGTACCGACGACTCGGCGAGCCCCTCCACCGCGCCCTGCGCCGCCGCCTGGAGCCCGACGGCGAGTGCCACCGCCTCCTCGTCGTCGATCAGCAGCGGCGGCAGCGCCGCCCCCGCCGCGAGCTGGTAGCCGCCGTCGACGCCGCGCCGCGCCTCGACCGGATAGCCGAGCTCCCGCAGCCGGTCGATGTCCCGCCGCAGTGTCCGGGCGGAGACCCCCAGCCGGTCGGCCAGCTCGGCGCCCGGCCAGTACCGGTGGGTCTGGAGGAGGGAGAGCAGCCGCAGGGTCCGGGAGCTGGTGTTCGCCATGCCTGCGATTCTTCCCGGTATTGCGGACGGAAAGTGGCCGCAATACCTCCTAACGTGGTCGACGACCGAGGGAACGAACCGCCCGGCCGCTTCGACCCGACGAACCGGCCGGACGAACGGACCGGACGAACCCACCGACGGAGGGCGCGATCATGACCGCGGAACACCAGGCCACCACCGAGCAGCACGCCACCGAGCCGACCGCCACCGGGGAGCACGCCGACCTCCTGGCCGCCCTCGCCAAGCAGCGTCACTTCCTGCGCTTCACCGCCCGCGACCTCACCGACGAGCAGGCCGGAGAGCGCCCGACCGCGAGCGAACTGTGCGTGGGCGGCCTGATCAAGCACGTCACCTCGGTCGAACGCGCCTGGGCGGGCTTCATCGTCGACGGCCCCTCCGCCATGCCCGACTTCACGAAGATGACCGAGGCCGACTGGGCCCGGCGTGCCGACGATTTCCGCATGCTGCCCGGCGAGACGCTGACCGGCGTCCTCGACGCGTACGCCGAGGTGGCCGACCGCACCGACGAACTGGTCGCCTCCCTGCCGGATCTGAGCGCCGACCAACCGCTCCCGAAGGCGCCGTGGTTCGAGGCCGACGCCCGCTGGTCGGCCCGCCGGGTGGTGCTCCACCTCATCGCCGAGATCGCCCAGCACGCCGGGCACGCGGACATCATCCGCGAGACGCTCGACGGCGCGAAGAGCATGGGCTGAGCGCGGGCCACCACGACAGCGCACCGGGCCCATGCCGTACGTGGCAGGGGCCCGGTGCGCTGTGGGCTCGGTGCGCTGTGTGGCGCGCGTCGTCAGGACGGGCGCCCCTGACCTGCTCCTCGGGGCGCCCCCGATCCGATCTCCGGGGCGCCCCGGAGATCACTTCCCCGCGGCCCGCTCCAGGCGGCCGCGCCACCAGTCGACCGTCGCCCCGATCTGCTCGTCGATGGGTGTGGGCCGGACCGTGAACTCCGCCTCGTAGGCGCTCGCGTCCATGACGAAACCACGGTCGAACTGGTGCCGGACCTCCTTCAGTTCGCGGAGCACCGGGGAGAACAGACCCCCGATGACCAGCGCGAACGGCGGCACCTTCCGCACCTCGACCGGCTCGGTCCCGGCGTGCCCGGTCAGCCGCTCCACCATCTCCCGGGCCGAGCGCGCGGTCGACGTCGGCACGTGCCAGGCCCGGCCCAGGGCCCGTTCCTCGCCCGCCACCTCGACCATCGCCCGCGCCACATCGGGGACGTAGCTCCAGCTGTGCTCCGCATCCGGATCGCCGAGCGCCGAGACCGCCTTGGCGGCCAGCAGCCGCGGCAGCACCCGCCCGGCCAGATGCCCGCCGTCGGTCACCCCCGGCCCGAAGAAGTCCGAGGCCCGCACCTCGACCGCCCGGATCCGCCCGGCGTCGTGCAGCTTCTTCGCCTGCTCCCAACCGGCGGCGCGCACCCGCCCCTTGACGCCGGTCGCCGCCAGCGGCAGATCCTCGGTCAGCGGCCCTTCGACCGGCCCGTACCCGTAGAGGTTCCCCAGCATGACGAGCACCGCGCCGCTGTCCTCGGCCGCCGCACAGACCGACGCGACGAGCCCCGGCCAGTCACGCCCCCAGCGCTGATAGGGCGGCGCGGCGCACTGATGGATCGCCTCGGCGCCCCGCACGGCCTCCTTCAGCCCCTCGGCGTCGGCCGCGTCACACGCGACGTGCTCGATACCGTCTTCCGGACTCCGGCCCGTCCTGGTGACGACCTTTACCGTGTGGCCCTTCTCGACGAGCAGCTGCGCAGTGGCCGCACCGGCGGGCCCGTACCCCATGACGACATGAATGCTCACGCGGGCACAGTAACGCGCGGGGGTACCGGTGGACTCCGATAAGGAAGAGGGAAATCCGCAACGGCCTTTACCGGCAGGCTTATTCGGCCACCTCAGCCGTACCGGCCACCTCATCCGCCCCGGAAGCCCCGTCGGACCATGGGCTCCCGGGCGCCCGCCCGTCGCCAGTAGGGGCGGCCTAGGGGTCATCTAGGGGTCTCCCGAAGGGCCTTGCAGGCGTGAGGAGTTACCTCAGCTGAGCCCGGTCGTGAGGAGCACGTCGTGGGCAGCGCATCATGAGGAGCCCCCATTGAAGAGTGTGCTGGTGACCGGTGCCGGGAGCGGCATCGGGAGCGGCATCGGGTGGGCGTCGTCGCTGCGGCTGGTCCGTGCCGGGTACGAGGTGTTCGCCGCTGTCCGTACGCCGCAGGAGGCCGCGCTTCTCATGCGTGAGGCGGGTGTGGACGGCGTGGCGCGGCTGCGTGCGTTCCCCCTCGATGTGACCGATGCCGAGGCGTGTGCGGTGGCGGTTGCGGAGGTCGGCGAGCGTACCGGCGGCGGGCCGTGGGGCCTGGTCAACGCCGATGCGGCGGTGGTGGCGCGGGCGGTGGAGGAGACGGGTTCGACCTGGTCTGCGTGCACCAGCCGTCCGTGCCCTTCGTCGGCACCTTCGGCGAGTGGATGGACGTCCCGGAGGACCTGATCGTCCCGACCTTCGCCCGCACGGGGAACGTCGCCGCCGCGACCCTCCCCCTGCAACTCGTCCGCGCCCGCGAACTGGGCCGGCTGCACCCGGGGTCGCAGGTGGCGCTCTTCGGCCTGGCCAGCGGCGCGATTACGGGGATCGTGCTCGTCAACTGGTGAGCCACGCCTGCCGGTTCACCCCTGCGGCGCCGCCCGTGCCCGATGGCGCCCCCGGTGGATGCGTGGGCGGGCCGGGACCGGACGAACCCGTCCCGCCCACGTCGCCAAGGTGGCAACTCTCTTTCAGGAAGGGTTACTTCAGGAAGGGTTACTTCATGTAACCCACCACCGTCATCATCCCCGACTCCGCGTGGTACACGTTGTGGCAGTGGAGCATCCACAGGCCGGGGTTGTCGGCGTCGAAGTCGGCGTGGACGGTGCGGCCGGGCAGCACGATCGCGGTGTCCTTACGGGGCCCTCCGGAGCCGAGGGTGAAGGTGTGGCCGTGCAGGTGCATCGGGTGCCACATCGTGGTGTTGTTGACGAAGGACAGCCGGACACGTTCGCCCGCGCGGACGGGGTGGCGCTGCGCCGGGTCGTAGCGCTTGCCGTTGATGGCCCAGTCGTACCTGTCCATCGAACCGGTCAGCATCAGCTGGATCGTCCGGTCCGGCTTGCCGGGCTCGATGCGGACCGCCGCGTCGGCCGTCAGCTGGTCCGCCCGGAGCAGCTTGCCGTCCAGCTCCTTCGGGCGCGCCGACGCCTTCGGCGCCGCGCCCCCACCGGACCGCAGCAGCGCCCGCGCCGTCTGCTTCTTGCCCTCGGCGAGCGCGGTGAGCGGGAAGACGCCGTCCTTGACGGTGACGAGCACGTCGTACCGCTCGCCCATGCCCAGCAGCAGCGCGTCCGTCTCGGCGTGGGTGACGGGGAAGCCGTCGGTGTGGGTGACGGTCATCCGGTGGCCGCCGAGGGCGACGCGGAAGGCGGTGTCGCCCCCGGCGTTGAGGAAACGGATGCGGACCCGGTCGCCGGGCTCGGCGCGGAACGTCTGCGGATTGTCCGCGGTACGCCCGTTGACCAGGTAGTACGGGTAGGCGACGTCACCGGCGTCGCCGCCGAGCAGGTCGCTCGTCGCGCCCATCAGCATCCGGGACGGGCCGGACGAACCGCCGGGGCCCTTCCGCCCGGCGGTGCCGGTGGCCAGCGACGCGGTGGTCACGCGGCCCGCGCCGCCGGAGCGGCCCAGGCCCATGTCCATGCCCTCGTGCTCCATGTCCATACCGCCGTGGTCCATACCGCTGTGGTCCATCCCACCGTGGTCCATGTCCATGTCGCCCATGCCCTTGCGCAGTTCCGCGAGGACCGCGTCGGGCGTGCTGCCGTCCACGCCGTCGACCCAGTCGTCGAGGACGACGACCCACTCCTTGTCGTACTGCAGCGGCTCCTTGGGGTCCTCGACGATCAGCGGGGCGTACAGCCCGCGGTCCTGCTGGGCGCCCGAGTGGGGGTGGAACCAGTACGTACCGGGGTGCACGACGGCGAAGCGGTACGTGAACGACGCGCCCGCCTTGACCGGCGCCTGGGAGAGGCCGGGGGTGCCGTCCATGTCGTTGCGGAGGGCCAGGCCGTGCCAGTGGACGGAGGTGGACTGCGGGAGGTGGTTGGCGAGGGCGACATCGAGGGTGTCGCCCGCCGTCACCCGGACCTCCTTGCCGGGCAGTTCCTCGCCGTACGACCAGCTGCGGACCGTACGGCCGCCCAGGTCCAGGGTGGACGGGGTGGCGGTGAGCTTCACCTCGCGGACGGCGCCGGGCCTGCGCGCGGCCTCGGCGGCGGCGACCTCCTTGCCGTCCGGGGAGACGTAGTCGCGGGCCCCGGCGCCGGAGCCGCCATGGCCCGAGTGGCCCGAACCGGAGCCGGAACAGGCGGCGAGCAGGCCGCCTCCGGCAAGGGCGATGCCGGTGCCGAGGGCGGTACGGCGGGTGGGTGTACGCATGCGGGAATGCACCTCGTATCGGTGTGCTGAGGAAGGGGAGCGGGCACGCGCGCCGACCCCTGGGGCCCGTCGTGACGACAGAGCCCGGGGCGGCGGGGCGCGCTCCTACAGGCGCAGCACCGAGGTACGGGCGAGGAGTCTGCCGTGCGGGGGCGGCGGGATCGGCCGCAGGGCGTGCGGCAGCCGGGCGAGCGCCCCCACCGGCCCGTCGGCCCGGCGCACGAGGGCCGCGCCGAGCGCCAGCAGCGAGACCGCGCCGAGCACCGCCAGACAGACGGCCGCCGGGTCCGTCCCGCTGAGGGGCAGGGGCGCGTGGGCGCGGGGCGCGGGGTCGTCGTCCTGCACCGTGGCCCCGGAGGCCGTACCCGTGCCCATGGTCACGCCGATGGCCATGTCCATGGGCTCGTGGGCGAGGGGCATGCCCCCCGGCTCCCCGCCGTGGTGCGCCGAGGCGGCTCCGGCGGAGGCACCGGCGGCGGGGGACGCGGGGTGCTCGGCGCAGTGGCCGAGGCTGTGCATGGCGACGATGCCGAACAGCAGCGCGGCGAAGAGCAGCAGCCGGCCCCACAGGGCGGTGTCTCTCCGCTGCCCGGCCACTTCGCACCCTCCCGTACGTCCGCCGACCCGTCGCCCCCGGATCGTACCGGGAGGGGGTATCCGCGCGGCGTAACGGGGCGCAGCGTGGGGCAGGCCCCCCGGCCCGCCCCGCCGCAGGACACCGCCAGGGTCAGACCGTCACCGCCCGCCGCTCCGTCGCCTCGAGCCGCCCCGTGCGGGCCAGGGCCGCGACGGCGGCGGCGCAGCCGAGGCCCGTCGCGGTCGGAGCGGCCCAGGTCAGCCACAGGGCGTGGTGGCGGGCCGCCCGGTCCCAGAGGGTGCCGGTGGCGAGGTTCCCCAGGGTGATGCCCGGTCCGGACACCGTGTTGTAGAGGCCGTAGTGGGTGGCGACGTGCGCGGCCACGGTCGCCAAGGCGTACCGCCTGCTTTCCGCGGAGCGGTTCAGCCGTAGGAGAGGCCGGAGCAGAGATCGCGGTTGGCGGGGCGTGCCTGGGCGGTGACGGTGGTGGGGAGCCCGGGTTCGGCGGCGGGCGGCGAGGCCGCGGGTGGTGGTGCCGTTGTAGACGGCGACGGTGATGCCCGCGCCGCTGACCGCGCGGGCGGTGGAGGCCGGATCGGTCTTCTTCTGCTGGGCGCGCTGCCCCGTGGCTTTGCCTTCGAGGGTGCGGTCTTCCTTGAGGGTGCTCCAGAGGTTGTCGGCGTCGGGATGGACGAGGGCTGTGCGGGGCCCGCTGTACTTCCAGGGGACGGTGAGGAACTGGATGTCGGCGAGGTCGACGTTCTTCAGCGACATGGCGAAGGACAGAAGCTTGCTCGCCGAGCCCAACCCGGGGTCAACGGTGAGGGACTTGGTCGCCGCGTTGGCGAGCGGGAGCAACGTGGTGGGGCCGAAACCCTCCTTCTTCACCTGGCTGATGAGGCTGGACACGAATGCCTGCTGGCGTTTGGTGCGTCCGATGTCGGAGCCGTCGCCGAGGCCGTGGCGCAGCCGGACGTAGTCGAGGGCGGCCTTTCCGGAGACCTTCTGTTCGCCCTTGCGGTAGACGGTGCGGCCCTGGGTGAGGCGGTTGGGGTCGAGGTCCTTTTGATGGATGTCCTTGGGCAGGCAGACGGGTACGCCGCCGACCGCTTCGGTCATGGCGGCGAAGCCGGCGAAGTTGACGACGACGGTGTGGTTGATGCGCAGGCCGGTCAGTGCTTCGACGGTGTTCTGGGTGCAGGCGGGGTTGCCGGACGCGGTGCTGCCCAGGGTGAAAGCGGACAGCCGTAGGTACACGGCGCCTCCTGCCACGACGGCCAGCGCGGCGACCGCCGCGGTGGAGACCAGGAGCACCTTCTTACGGCTACGTGGCCTGCGTCGGCGGGATCCGGACGGCTCGTCTGGGCGCTTGCGGCGGCGGCCCCGGCCCTTGGGTGAGGCGTGGCCGGGTGCGGCCGGCCGCTGGGCGGTGTCGTGCATCGGGTGCTCGGCGGGCATGATCACGTATTCGTCCGGGCGCCCGGAGTGGGTGCGAGGGAAGCCCCCGGCGCGGGCAGGGGCGCGGAGGACACAGGGGACGCGAGGTCCAGGAACTCCGCAGCGGCCCTACCGGGCCGCCACGGCACGGAGCGGGTGCGGCCGTCAGGCCAGGAGCGGGATGAGTCCCAGGCCGAAGACGACATAGAAGAGGGCTGCCAGGGCCAGGCGCCCGGGGGTGAGCCTGCGGGCGCGCATCGATGCCAGGAGGTAGACGATCGCGGCCATGGTGATCAGCCCGGACCAGAGCAGGGCGCCGTCGAACTTCCAGCTGGTGAACAGCAGCCCCAGACCGCTGGGGACGGTCGCCTGGATCATCATGGCGCCGGAGATGTTCGCCAGCGCGAGCTTGGTCTTGCCCTGGCGGACCCAGATGACCGCGTTCATGATCTCGGGCAGCTCCGTCGCGATCGGCGAAAGGAGCAGCGCGGTGACGGAGGCCGACAGGCCGAGCATCGGGCCGATCGCGTCGAGCTGCTTCACGAACAGCTGGGACGCGAAGAAGATCACGACCAGCGTGGCCAGGGTCTGGACCACCACCGCCCAGGCGGCCGGGGCGGCGGCCTTGGGCTGAAGCTTCAGCGGCTCCAGCTCCTCGTCCTCCTCGTCGTCATCGCCGCCGCGGATCTCCCGCCAGAAGTAGACGGCGTAGGCGCCGAAGAACAGCAGGCCGAGGACGGGCTTGAAGGCGAAGGCGACCAGGCCGAGGGCGACCTTGACGACGAAGATCGGCAGGAACCACTTCTGGTCCTTCGCCAGCCGCCGTATGTCCTTCTCGTTCCCGACCGCCGCGGCCCCTCCGGAGACCGCGGACGGCGCGCCGGGGGCGACCGCGGCCACGGCGCGCTCCTTGCGGTGCTTGAGGAGCAGCATCGCGCCGGTCACGCCGTAGGCGACCGTGGCCAGCGCCAGCGGACCGCCCATGGCCGCGCCGACGCCGATGTTCTTGGCCTCCTGGGTGGCGCCCGTGGTGACCGCGACCAGCGTCACCACCGATTCGGGCAGTGCCGTGCCGAACGCGGCCAGGATCGTGCCGACCGCCATCTTCCCGACATTGAGGCGTTGGCCCAGCCACTCGACCGCGTTGACGAACCACTCGCACGAGAGGTAGATCGCCACTGCACACACGAGGAGCAAAACGAAATGGATCACACGAACCGCCCGGCTTTCCCGCACCACGGGACCCCGGGCGACACGCGGGAGGAGTTCCGGCGTACGACCTCGGCCCCGCGACGCGTGTACATCGTCGACAAGGAGCCGAAGGTCTCGCCCACCCGACAGATTCTGTACGGGCCCGGCCACCGGGAGCCGCAAGGCTCCAGTATGTCGACGACCGGTTTGCGGGGCTACTCCCCTTCGCAGCCGTTCACTGTACACAGCCGCGACACGCTCCGGAAAGGCCGAGCGCCGAGAATCCGAGGGGCGAAATCTTCCGCCGGCCACTGCCATCGCGGCTGGTCATGACCCACTTGTTGTCCTCGTCACCGCCGATCCCGCCGTGCCGGACGCGGGCGCGGAGGCTCAGAGCGCCAAGGAGACCGCGGCGGCGATTCCGCCCACTCCGAGGGCGAACGCAGCCTCCGGCCAACCGCCCCTGCCCCAGCGGAAGAACCGGTCCACGGCCAGCTTCCCCGGTCCGATGGCGGCGACGGCCAGGGCGACCACCGCGATGCAGATGTTGTACTCCACTCCGCCGTCCGTCTCCCAGAAGCCGTTGGCCGCGGTGACGCTCGCCATGGCGCTGATCATTACGCCGATGAGGGCGGCGGCCGCGAGCGGTGTGAACAGCCCGAGGGCCAGGCCGAGGCCGCCGAGGAATTCGGAAAGACCTCCGATCAGGGCGAAGAGTTTTCCGGGCTGGTAGCCGAGTGAGGCGAAACCCTTTCCGGTTTCCGTCAGGCCATGGCCACCGAGAATCCCGAACAGTTTCTGAGAGCCGTGCCCGGCCATCAGCAGTCCGAAGGTCAGCCTGATCAGCAGAAGTCCACAGTCGGCGGCGGGCATTCGCGCCGTAAAGGCGTTCCGCGTCGCCGGTGCTGCCGTAGCCGAAGGTCGGTGCACGGTGCGGTTGATAGGCATGTCAGTGCTCCGGTCAAGAACGCCGGGCCGGTCCCCGTGGGCGTCGCCCACGCCCACCCCGGCGCCGTGCCGCTGTTCCTGTCAGCCGTGCTCGGTGGTGGCGCCCGGGCGGCGTCGGTGACGTCCTCGGTCGGTAGCTCGACGACGTCGCTGTGGTGAAGGGGGTCGCGCATCACTCCTTGGTGGGGCCCAGCTGAACGCAGCATTCTCCGGGGCGCGGGGCGAGGACCGCCTCGACGCCGCCGACCTCCAGGCCCTGGAGGTATCCGGTGATGAAGGCGTGGTTCATGCCGCACACCAGCTCGGGGGCCTTGGCCGCCAGGGGCTGGAACGGGCAGTTGAGCAGTCGGAGTTGGGTGGGTGTTTCACGGACCGGCTCGAAGCCGTGCCGGCCGAGCATCCGCTCGCAGACGCTCAGTCCACGTTCCGCACCGAGCCGGCCGGGGCGCGTCTGGTCCCGCTCCCGCTCGCCCCATTCCCGGCCGCGCCGACCGGCTGTGCGCACGGCGGCGTGGGTCGCGGATTCGCCGTCGGCCTCGGTCAGGACGGCCTCCAGCAGGAGGTCGGCCAGCAGTTCGTGACGGCGGTCCGGGATGCTGACGTGGAGGTGGCCGTCGGTCGGTTCGTAGACCTTGGGCTGGCGGCCCACCCTCCGGATCCCGCCGGGTGATCCGTAGCGGGCACGCAGCAGACCGGCGTCCACGAGCTTGTCGAGGTGGAAGGCGGCGAGCTTGCGCGAGATGCCCACGCTGGCGGCGGCCTCGTCCCGGGTCACGGGGCGGTGCTGCCGCCGGATGAACGCGAACATCTGCCGCCGGGAGTCCTCGCCGAGGACGCTGAGGGAATCGATCGCGGCGTCACCTGCGGGACTCTGCGGCGTTGTGCCGGAGGTCACCTCTTCACGCTAACGCGTACGTCGGTGGGCGCAACTGGTGAGCGTTTCCCGTAGATGCGCCGCGGTACTGCCTATCTTGACGCCGCCCGCGAATAAGACCAAGATTTATTGGTGGAACTGAAGGTGGTCGGCGCCCACCTTCACCGGCGTGACCACGCCAGATGCGATCGCGACGGGTACGCACTTCACGACGTGGCGCCTCATGAACATCGCCGCACCGATCACTCGGGCAATCACCGCTCTCGGCGTGAGGGGAAGCTGACATGACCCGGCAACCCCACACCGCCCCGCACCTGGCACCCGCCGGCTCCAGCACGCTCACCTCCACTCTCCTGGGCACCCTGCGCAACGACGCGCGCTCCCGCAGCGAATTCCTGGCCCTGGCCGGCCTCACCTGACACCACTGCCCGGGCGCCGCCTCGCCCGGACGGACCCGGTGGAACGGCTCACGGACGCCAACTCGGCCCGGACAGCGGCCCGTTACGGCACGTGAGCTGCAGACGACCCGGAAGCGGATTGGACAACAAACAAGCCCCAGGTCTCTGACCTGGGGCTTCGCTGTGGAGCGGGTGACGGGAATCGAACCCGCGCTCTGAGCTTGGGAATCCCTGATCACTGCGGGGCATAGCCGCGATCACCTGCGCAAATGCTCTGTATGGAGCCCCTGGCGAAGCGCTTCATTTACCGCTATTGACCGCAGGTATCCGTGAGAGGTGGTGCGGAGGTGGTGCGACGTGGTGCGTCCTCTTGATCTTGGTGCTTGCTGCCGCCATCGGAAGGACTGGCTGCCCGTGCGAGGCTTGAAGGAGGTCGATACGAGAGGAGATCAGATGCCCGGAGCAAGTCCGCGCGGCACGTACCTGGTGATCGCCGACGCTTTGCGTAAGGAGATCGCTGAAGGCCGCTTCGAGGAGGGGTTCCCCTCCGAAGCCGAGCTGATGCGCACACATGGGGTCGCGCGCACTACGGTCCGGCGTGCCCTGGACGTACTGGAGTCGGAGGGACTGATTCACTCGGCGCCTGGCGTGGGCCGGGCTGTCGGCAAGGCCAGTGCCCGACGGCCCCTCGTCCAGCGCATTACGGATCTGATCAAGGAGCGTGGATTCGAAGTAGGGGACGCGGTCCCTTCCGAAGCGACGCTCTGTGCCGACCTGGCTGTCTCGCGTACGGCCCTGCGCTCCGCGCTCTCATCGCTGGAGGGGCAGGGCGTTCTTCAGGCTGTTCACGGCAAGGGGAGGTTCATCCGCGCCGTGCCGTCCGCACACGACTCGTAGGACAGGAGATATGGGACTCACGACCGACGCGTTTGCCCTTGCGGAATCCATGCTGGCTGAACCGCTCCCGCGTCGCTGGTCACACTCGCTGGGTGTGGCCAGGCGCGCCGCCGGACTCCGCCCCATCCTCGGTGACGATGCCGACGTACTGGAGGCCGCTGCGGTGCTCCACGACATTGGTTACGCACCGCAGATCGCCCAGACGGGGTTTCACCCTCTTGATGGCGCGAGATTCCTTCGAGGCCGGGAATTCAACGAGCGAGTCACCTCCCTGGTGGCCCACCACTCTTGCGCCCTGCTGGAGGCAGAGGAGCGCGGGCTACGTGACGAGCTGGAGGGTGAGTTCAGCATCGAGGATTCCTCACTCACCGATGCGCTGATCTTCTGCGACATGACCACGACGCCGCACGGCACCCGAACGACTCAGACGGAACGCCTGGACGAGATCGTGTCCAGGTACGGCGCGGACACGATTGTTGGTCGGTTCATTCAGCGTGCTGCGCCTGACATCCATGCCGCCGTAGGCAGAGTCGAGGGTCGCCTGGTGGCTGTTGGCGCGCCTCAGCCGATGTAGGGCGCCGGCCGCGAGTCGTCCAGCCCGTGTGAGATGCGGAGCCGCATTGACGGGTGAATGGTGAGCGAATCGAGGTCCGCTGGGGAGACCCAGCGGACCTCCTTGGACTCTTCGCTCGTACGGAGCGACCCGCCCGTGGGGTGTGCGTGAAAGCAGATCGAGAACTGCTGCCGGACCTCGCCGTCGCTGTACGCCATCACATGGCGAGGGTCTGTGTAGAGGCCGATGACCCCGTCGACTCTGACGTCGATACCGGTTTCCTCGGCAACCTCACGAACCACCGTCTCGGCGATCGATTCGCCGACATCGTGCCCGCCACCAGGGAGCGCCCACAGGTCGTTGTCCACCTTGTGGATTAGGAGCAGCCGCCCCTCAGGGTCGCGCACGACCGCTGTCACCGACGGAACGACGGAATTGGCCGTGGGTGCGGCAGGGTCATTGAAGTAGTCGATGCGGCTCATGCCGTTGCCTCTCATCCCGTGGGTGTGGAGATCGGCCGCGCCTCTTGCCAGACGCGTTCCACGCTCTCCACGTAGGTGTCGAAGAGTTCCCCGCCCGGGACTTTCTGCAAGTGGAGCACGGGCGCAAGATAGGCGCCTACGCCGTAGACGTGGCCGTTCGCCAAAAGCTCATCGTCCGACCGGTAGATCGAGTTGTAGAGCGTCGTGCTGTGAAGCCGAAACTCGATGTTGGGTCGCCCAAACAGAGATCCGTAGTTGAGCAGGGCGTTACGGATTTTGCCGGCCATGGCTGGGCCTATGCCCTCGTCGACCCCTCGCATCGCCACTTCGGTGCTGTCCGGGTCACCAAGCATGAGGCGTACGGGTACACCGTCCGCCGCCTTCTCCTTGATCAGCCTCAGGAATGCGGGGTCCTCGGTCAGCCAGAACCCGGAGTACACCAGCACGTCGAAGTGGCGCCGCGCCTTCTCGTAGATCTGTGGCCACAGTGCGCGCGGTGCCGCTGAACGGTGCGGGTACAACCTCACCAACTCGGCGTTTCCTGCGGCGGCAACATCCGCCATCGTGCGCTCGTCCTGCCAGAGGTAGGACACCTCGTAGCGCAGGAGTGAAGCCATCGCGTACTGGAAACGCCGGTACGGCGTACGGCCCGTGGTGACCCACCGCTCTACCGTCTTGGCTGCCACGCCGAGCTGGTCGGCGCAGTCTTCGAAGGTAAAGCCTCGCTCCGCAATCGCGCCGCGCAGTCGCTCGTTCGCCATCGTCGCCCTCCCCCGGACGTCTTGGGACGCCTTGGACTCTAGTCAGCCGTCCCGGAGCCGTCCATCAGAGCAGTCGTCCGTCTGACCTGCGGTCGGCACTCTGGAGGCAGATCAAGAGAGCACGCCTCAGGGCGGATCGCTTGACAGAGGAAGCGATACAGGTATTACATGTACCTCAAGCCCGGAGGGTCCAGTGAAACGGACCCAAAGGAAGCGCTGTTGCTTGAGAACTCAACAGAGTGCCGTCTCAGCCGCCTGCACACGGGTGGTCGATGGGACTACCTCCGGTCCATTGGTCCAGCACCACTGGGCGTGGGAGGGCGCCTCCACCCCTGGTACGGGTCGGGAGGCCGCCTGGAGCGATCCGGGCCGACAGAAAGGAGGCCCTGATGGGCCGACATCGACATACCTAGGTGGCTGCCGGGAGCTCGACCAGTCCGGCAGTGCAGCACCCTTCGTGTCCCCGCCCGGGGCCGCCTCCGGATACGTCCGTGAGGCGGCTTCGCGCGTTCACCGGACCGCAGATACGAGACAGGAGATCAACCATGGAGCTGGAAGAGCAGCTGCGCCGCGCGGTCGAAGAGCAGGAGCGGGCCTCCAAGCAGCAGGCCGAGGAGCTGGAGCGCCTCGCTCGCGAAGGCCAGTAACAACAGCGGGGCGGCCGTCCACCTTCGCCGCCCTGCTCATCGCCACCATCTGATCCGCCCCATTCCGAAAGGGCTTGAGCATGTCCGAGCGCATCAGCAAGGCCGAAGCGAAGAAGGAATACGACGCCGCCCGGCAAAACCACGTCAAGAACCTTGGGGAGGCCGAGGCGGTCAAGCGCCTGAACCGGGCCGAGGACGTCTACTGCGCCGCGCTGCGCGGAGACAACGACGTACGCGCCAGCCGCCCCGGCGGCGGCTGGTTGCGGTAGAGGGCCACTGCCCTGCTCATCATCACCATTTGATCTACAACGCGGCGCGGCCCGGTGCTAATGACACCGGGCCGCAGTGAGCCGTTCCAGAGAGGACCAACTCATGACCCACATCGTCAAACGCCTCACGCTCGTTACGCCGTCCGCTCCGGACGGCGGTCCGTCGGCCTTCGAGCTGGCGGAGATCGAGGCGGAGATGCCCGTCATCACCGCCGAACTCGCCCTCCTCGACGCCCAGATCATCGCCCTCGGCCACACGCCCAACGAGCTGGACGAGCGCCGTATCCGCCGGGCCCGCCGGCGGGCGCTGGAGGCTCGCCGGGCCCTGACCAACCGCACCGCCGCCAGCGCCGTGCTGTCGGAGGTGGGGGCATGAGCTACACGACCGATACCGCTCTGACCGCCGCGCACGCGGAGGTGAAGGCGGAGATCTCCCGCACCGACACCAAGATCAGCCTGCTGCTGGCCTTCGACGGTGCGATCCTCGCCGGCGCCTGGTCGGTGGCCAGCGGTACCCACCTGTCGACCGCGGCCCAGGTCATCGGGGCGATGGGCGTGGCGGTGCTGATCGGCGCCGCGGTGGTACTGCTGCGAGCGGCCCGCCCGAACCTCAGCGGCGGCCCCCGCAATCCGCGCCCGGTCGGCGGGTTCCCGCTGTGGGCGCAGATGACCCCCGGTGAACTCACCGACTTCATGGAGACCGACGGCCGGGCCCGGGACATCGTGGCCCTGTCGGGGATCGCCGTCGCCAAGTACAAGCATCTGCGGCGCTCGATCGACTGGACCCTGGCCGGTGGCGCGCTGCTGCTCGTGGCCGGGGTGCTGGCGTGGGTGGGGGCGGCATGACCATCACCTCCCTGAACACGCAGGCTGCGGCGCTGGCGAGCGCGGAGCGGATGGCTGTGGCCTATCCGGGTCTGCCGGGCGCCTACCTCACCTCCCACAGCATCGCGCCGAACGAGGTGCATGCGCTGGTCGACTGCCCCAGCCACTTCGAGGCATGGCGCGAGGCGTTGGACATCCCCACCGATGCGGTCACCGTGGATCACGTCGATGACCGGGTGACGCTGGAGTTCTCCATGCTGCGCGACGGGGTGGAGTGGCGCGTGTTCTGCGTCAGCTACCTCGGTGCGGGGGGTGCGGTGTGAACGTGATCGATTACCGGCAGGCGGCGCGGGACGACCGGGCCGCCAACGCCGAACAGGCCCGCTTGAACGCTGCTGCCGAGGACGAGCGCCGGGCCCAGCGGGAACAGGCGCGGGACGAGCGGGCTGCACGTCGGCGGGATCAGGCCCGCGCCGACAAGGTCGCCGACCGCGCTGCCTGCGCCGGACGTCGGGCGGAGTGGGCGGAGCGGCGGGCGGAGGCGTTGACGCCGGAGCGGATCTACCGCACCGGCACCCTCGCCCTCGTCGTCGCGTCCGGCCTCGCCTCCCTGCCCGCGCAGATCGCGCACTTCGTTGACATCTCGCCGATGCTGCTGCCCGTCCCGCTGGGTGTGGAGGGCTCGGCGTGGGTGATGGCGGCGGGTGTCGCCTACGCCGACGCGCGGTCTGTTGCGGTGTGGGTCCGGTGGCTGCTGCGGGCCCTCGTCGCCGCGGCGGCGGGGTTCGCAGCGTCCATCAACTACGGCTACGGACGTCACCTCGACGGCCTGTCGCCCGCCGACGCGACCGCCGCCGGAGTCGGTCTGGCCGCCGTCACGCTCCTGGGTCCGCTGGTCTTCGAGATCCGGCAGTGGGTCTCCACCCTCGCCGCCCACGACGAGGGCGCCCGCGATGCCCGTCGGCACGCGAGTCGGCGCCGTCGGCATCATCGTCGGGTGGGTCGGGTCGCTGCCCGACTCCTGTCCGCCGCCCCGCACGAGCACTTGACCGAGTCGGATGCGTGGGAGCGGGCGTGGGAGATCGTCCACGGCTGCGACGAGCCGGGTATGACCCCCCGACTCCACCGCAAGGAAGCCAAGGCCGCCGACCGCCTCGCCAAGGCCCTCACAGACACCTCTACAAATGCGGAGGAAGTACCGCAAGAGGGGGTGGAAGGGTCGGGGTCTGACCTGCAAGAGTCGGGTGTCCCGCGTCGGCGGTGGCTGCGTGTCCGCACCCGACTCACCCGCCGCCCCCGGACCCGAGTCGGGTCCGCCGCTCAGCCGACCGACTCCCACCCGACTACCGGCCTGAAGGCGGTTGCGGAGGAGGGGGCGCGTCCGCGTCGGGTGACGGGTCGGGTGCCCGTCGGCGCCCGCGACACCCGACCCAAGCGCACCTACGACCAGCTTCTGGCGGAGGCGCGTCGGGTGACGGCCGACTGGTCGACCGACGACCTGACCGCCGATCGACTCCGCACCAAGCTGCGCACCTCCGCGAAGAACGCCCGCGGACTGCGCGACACCCTCCGCGCCGACCGCGCCGACCGCTCGGTCGTCGGTGAGGGGGTGGCGGCGTGAGTGAGCCGATCGCCTACGCCGGTCTGTGGCGGCCGGTGATGGAGGCGGTGGGGTGGCGGTGCTGGTGCACCGGCCAGTGCGGCACCCCGCACCGCAAGACGGAGGGCCGCTGCCCCCCGCACCCACGACGGCTACACCAGCAAGCAGGGCGGCTGGGTGCGCCTCATTGCCGCCCCCGCCGACCCCAGCCTCCCGCCGCTGGCCGCCGCCCAGCTCGGCCCCGGCGACCTGCGGGCCTGGTGCCCCGCCTGCCACACCGGCGCCACCCGCGCCCACCGCAAGACCATCCACACCGCTCCGCCGCAGGCCGACGGCCTGTTCGACCTCTAGGTGTGTCATCTCATGAGGTTGGTGCCACGGCTGTCGGCTGTGGCACCAACCGTGGAGGAGTCAATGAGGTTCTTCCTTGGTACTCACCAGCCGAACTGGCTGGCCCTCACTACCGCACCCCTCTTCGTCAGCGATCGCCGCCTACGGGGACGCCGCTCACTGCCCGACGCACGCGGCAGTTGGGCGCTGGACTCCGGAGGATTCACTGAGCTACAGCAGTACGGCTCGTGGGATCACGGCCCCTCGCCGCGCCAGTACGGCGACCGGGTCCGCCGCTACCGCGACGAGATCGGTGGTCTGGTGTGGGCGGCGCCGCAGGACTGGATGTGCGAGCCGATCGTCATCAGCGGCGGCACCGCAGGCCCCGTCACGTTCGCTGGCACTGGGCTCAGCGTGGCCGAGCACCAGCGCCGCACCGTCGTCAACTTCCTCGAACTGCGGCACATCGCACCGGACCTGCCGTTCGTGCCGGTCCTGCAGGGCTACACGCTGCCCGAGTATCTGACCTGCATCGACCGCTACCACGACGCAGGCGTGGACCTGGCCGCGGAGCCGACGGTGGGCATCGGCAGCGTCTGCCGCCGCGAGGCCACTACCGAGGCCGCCGAGATCATCCACGCCGTCTGCGACCGACTCCCCGGCATCAGGCTGCACGGGTTCGGCATCAAAACCTCCGGGCTAGGGGCCTACGGCAGCCTGCTCGCCTCCTCGGACTCCATGGCCTGGTCCGCCGCAGCCCGCCGCAGCCCCCGCCTTCCCGGCTGCACCCACACCACATGCGCCAACTGCCCCAAATGGGCCTTCCGCTGGCGGGAGCGCGTCCTCGCCTCCCTCGGCGGCCACGCCACCCGAACCCACCCCAAAAAGAGGGCTCAGGTGTCCAGAAAACTAGACACCCCTCACGACATCCGGCTGCGCCTGTCGGCCTTCCGCGACGAAGCCGCGCGCATCGAACGGGACACCACCATCCGCTGGGCCCACCGAGACGGGGACCTCTCCGTGCGCGCCATAGCCGCCCGCACCGGCCTCAGCCCCGCACGCATCGGCCAGATCCTCGCCGACACCCCCACCCAGCCCCTGCGCGAGCAGGTGCACGCCCTCCGCACGCGCTGGGAAGTGGACGTGGACCCTGCCAGCCGAGCAGCCGCCGACCACATCGTCGCGCACCTCACCACCGACGACCTCATGACACCAACGTCCTGAGACACCACATCTAGGAGGAAGCTATGGACGCCCGCGACCGCGCATTCCTGGACTTCAGCCACCGGCTGGCGCAGGTCCCTTTCGATGCCGAGGCGTACGAGAGGAAGCGTGCCGAGGAGGCGGCGGCCAAGGCGGCCCGTAGGCCCCGGGTCATCGCCCGCTACCTCACCGACGCCGGCAAGGCCCTCTCCGACCCCGACCTGAACGTCACCGTCACCGAGATCAACCACGACGAGCGCGGCGGCGGCGTCTACGCCACCTTCGCCCAGTGCACCGGGTGCCCGGACGGCGAAAAGTTCCACTGGGACGACGGCCTCTATGGCTACGGGATGACCCACGAGGAGTCCGTGGAGCGCGCTGCCGACAGGGCTCGGGACTGGGCTCAGGGTCACGCCGAGACGTGCCGCGCCATGACCTGCCCGGACGCCGCCTGACGGCTCTCAGTCGCGTCACAGCCCCGGCATTCCGCCGTGAGGGCGTCGGATCGAATCCGGCCCGGGGCACTCCGCCAATTCACTCAGCCGACGCCTCTTCCGATCGTCGGCCATCCGCCCCTTGCTCCGATCTGAGGAGACCTGTGTCCCGCGACGACGAGTTCATTGCCTACATGCGCGCGTTCGAGGCGTCCACGACGCATCTCGGCTCCTGCGCCGCCTGCCAGAACGGCCAGCCCTGCACGACCGGGGCCCCGATCCACGCCGAGTTCACCACCCGCCAGGACACCTGGAACGCGCGTGTCCGGGCCGAAAGGGAGTAGCCATGACCAATCTTCCCGAGCCCGTCCGGGTGGTGCAGCTCCCGGACGGCACCTACACCTACGCCGACGCGGCCCACCTGCCCGCACCGCAGGCGCCGCATCAGATCGTCCAGCACATCCACCAGGCCCCGCCCGACCGCACCACCCAGCGCATCGCACTCGGTACCGGCATCGGCGCCGGAACCGTCGCGGCCGGCGTCTACTTCGGCCCGCTGCTCGTCGCCGCCCTCTCCTCCATGGCCATCTCCCTCGCCGTCGTCGCGCTCGTCGCAGTCGCCGCGGCCTGGGGCGTGGTGACCGTCGTGCGCTCGATCGGCGGGGACGACGCCAAGCAGGCCGCCGAGAACGTCGCCAAGATCACCCGCCGCCGTCGCTGACGGCTGCCCAGACGCACCCCGCCCCGCCAGGGCCGGGGTGCGGTGGGGAGCCGGACAGTCCCGCTCCGGAAGGGAACCGACATGGAGAAGTACGACGACCCCAAGTTGACCGCCGGTGAGAAGGCCAAGGTCGGCTGGTACATCGGCCGGATGGCCAAGCGCGCCCTGGCCGGAGACGAGGTCTACCAGGGCGACCTGGAACGCAAGCTCGACCGCGTCCTCGACGGCGCCCGCGAACGCGAAGAGCGCACCCAGAAGTGAATTCGCCCCGGGGCGGCCGCATCCCGCCTGGCAGCAGTCCGGCCGCCCCGGGCCCATCCCGCCCCTTTCGGGCAGACAGGAGACTCCATCATGACTGAACTCGCGACGGAGGAACCCGCCGTGGGCACCGTCCATCACCTCGACGACCACCGCCCCACCCCCGTCAACCTCACCAAGGAACCCGCCCCTGCCCCGGCCGCCGAGCCGGACGCGGAGCCGGTGGTGGAGGCGGTTGACCGGGCGGACAATCCGCTGGCCGACTGGCTGACCGTCCCCGACACCCCCGTCCTGCCCGTATGGGCCCGCTCGTGCGCCTCCATCCAGGCCCACGTCCAGGCCCTGGGGCGCCTGGTGTGGTGGCACACCCGCTACCACTCCATCAGGACCCCGAAGTACCTGATGAAGACGGTGCTGCTGGCCTGCCGTGGCTTCTTCCGCGCCTGCGTCGGACTCTGGCCGACCCTGACCGCCAAGGAGCACACCGCGACCGTCCGCGCCCTGCGCGCCCAGGTCAAACTACGCCCCGAAGACGTCGAGTTGGCAGCAAGGCATCAGGCCGCGCACGCTGCCCGTACGCAGTCGCGGCGGTGGCGGTTCGGGATCGCCGCCGTCGCCGTGGCCGCCGCCGCGACCGGCATGGCCCTGGCCGACCCGGCCCTACAGGTCGGCATGAGCGCCGCCGTCGTCGCCCCGCTCGCCTACCTCGGCCGCGGCAAGGAGACACGGCTCCTCGACCAGGCTGCGCCCCCGCTGAAAGTGGACATGTCCGCCAAGCAGCTCAACGACGCGCTGCGCGCGGCCGGGCTGCTCAAGGCAGGCAAGGGGGACGACGAGGGGCCCAAGATTCACTGCGTGATGGGCCCGGTCCGTGACGGTCGTGGCTGGGCGGTGGTCTTTGACCTGCCGCGTGGTGGCGGCAAAACCGCCTCCGACGTGCTGTCCAAGCGCGAGGTCATCGCGCAGGAGCTGGGCGTGGACGAGATCCAGGTCATCATGTCCCGGGTTCGGGCGGCCAAGGGCGGCAACGCCGGCCGGGTCTCGATGTGGGTCGCCGACGACGACCCCTACCTGTCGGAGCCCACCTCGTCGCCGCTGGCGAAGCTGGAGCGGTTCTCGATCTGGGATCCGATCCCCTTTGGGCAGGATGCCCGCGGCAACCGCATCACCGTCCCGGTCGTCTGGCAGTCGATGTTCTTCGGCGGGCTGCCCCGCCGCGGCAAGACGTTCACGCAGCGCATCATGACCGCGGCCGGGCTGCTCGATCCCTGGGTGCGGCACTACGTGGCCGACTTCAAGGGCGGTCAGGACTGGATGGGCATGAAGCACGTCGCCCACCGCCTCGTGCTCGGTGCCGAGGAGGACGCCATCACGGCGTTCATCGCGATGCTCAAGGAACTGCTTGCCGAGATGGAACGGCGCTTCGCCCTGTTCCGTGGGCTGCCCACCTCGATCTGCCCTGAGGGCAAGCTCACCCCGCAGATCACCGAGAAGTACAAGATGCCGTTCATCTTCCTGACCGTCGATGAGCTGCAAGAAGCCTTCCTGGCCATGGACGACAAGACCCGCGAGGAAGTGGTGGACGACCTGGGCCGGATCGCCCGCCGTGGACCGGCCGCCGGATTCATCTCCAACTACGCCAGCCAGCGCCCCGATGCGAAGTCCGTGCCGACGAAGCTGCGGGAGATCATCACCATCCGCTGCTGCACCCAGGTCACCGACAAGACCAGCTCGGACATGGTCCTCGGTTCCGGCAAGGCCGCCATGGGCGCGGACGCGTCGCTGCTGTCGGAGGACCACATGGGCGTCACCGTGCTGGTGACCGGCCCCGCCTCCCACGCCACGGTGAAGAACGACCTGCTCACCACCACGGAGTTCAACTCCATGTGCCTGAGGGGCCGAGCCCTGCGCGAGAAGATCGGGCAGCTCTCCGGCGCCGCCGCCGGGGACGTGACGGCCGCCGCGGGGGCGGCAGGCGTCGTCATCGCCCCGGTGCTGTCGGACTGCCTGGACGCCATGCGGCACTCCGACCGCCTGCACACCGTCGACCTGCTCACCCGCCTGGTCAACGCCGACGAAGACCGCTACGGCGACTGGGACCCCGACCGGCTCGCCGCCGAGCTGGAGACCGCCGGCGTCGAACGCACCAGCAAGCAGGTCAAGATCAACGGCAGCAACCGCGCGGGCTACCGCCGCTCCGATCTGGAAGCCGCGGTCCCCGAAGAACTGCTCCTGGCGGCCCGCTCCACCGGCCCGGTAGAGGGGGTCCCCTCTACCGCCCCCGCTACCTGACCCCCACTACCCCGGGCGCTACCCGACCCCCTCAAGTAGCGGGGGCCCGCTACCCAGGTAGAGCCCCCGGTAGAGGGGCCCTGACCTGCAAGGTAGCGCCCGGTAGAGGGGCTTACAGCCACCCCCACCCACACCCCTCTCAGGCCCCGAAAACACGCCTTCAGCAAGGAGAGTCAACCCGTGATCGACAATCACGCCGAACGGCACACCCGCCCTGTCGCCTGCTACGTCCCTGTGTGCTCCCTGTGCGGCGGCTCCAGCGACGAGGAGGGATTCGTCCATCACTTCGACAGCCCGGCCGAGGCCCTCGACTACGTCACCGCCGACGCGGACGGCGGCTGGACGCTCACCCCCGGCGGTCTGCTGGTCTGCGACACGGTCCACGACACCGCGCACGAGGACATCCACGCCGCCGCCGGCAAGCGCATGAGCCCCTGCGCCATGACCGTCACCTGGGACAACGCCCCCGTCGGCGCCTTCCACGCCTAGTCATGGCTAGGGCGGCCCGCGTCTCGCCAAAGCCTCGGGCCGCCCTGGTCTCCCAGTCCAACCAGACCATGGAGGTCTCCAGCATGACCCAACCCACCGACATTCGGCGAGTAGCCCTCGCCCTGGCCGCCACCGGCGCGCCTGTTCTCCCTCTGAGTCGGGGTAAGCGGCCCGTCGCCAACTGCGGCGACTGCGCAGGAAGCGCCTGCGGGGACCGGCCGCACATGCTCGCCGCCGGGGAGTGCCAGTGCCCGCGGCCGTGTCACGGCTGGGCCGCTGCCACCACCGACCCCGGCGTCATCACCTCTGCCTCCTGGCTCCCGTCCTGGCGTTCCGCTGCCGCCCTGGCCTACCACCCCGGCGGCGCCGGGCTCACGGTCGTGGACCTCGACGACGACGCGGCGGTCGCCTGGGCCCGCGCCACCCTGCCGCCGACCCGGACCGTGGTCACCACCCGCGGGGAACACTGGATCTACCGCGGAGCCATGCGTTCGACGAACGCTGTGCGGCCGGGCGTGGACATCAAGAGCCTCATGTCCTACGCCCGTTGGTGCGGGCACGGCACCGGTACCACCGCCCCCCTGCCGGACGCCGTCCGGGCCCTGGTGGAGAGCGACGAGCCCACCAGGGCCCGGGCCGCGCACTCCACCGCCCGGCCCTCCCTCGCCGTGCTGACCCCGCTGGGCGGCGGGGCGTGCCCGCACCGCAGTCCCGCCTACCTGGAACGCGGCATCACCATGGCGGTACAGCGCATCACCGACGCCCGCACCGCCATCCACAACGCCACCTACTCCGCCTTCCTCGCCGTGCTCTCCACACACGGTCGGTGCGGCTGCCTCACGGACGCCCACGTCCAGCGGCTGTTCACCGCCGCCCACGCCCGGGGCGAATCGCCCCGGCACTGCACTGTCGCCTGGGCAAACGCCCAGACGGCTCTGGGGATGTGAGCCGTGCCTGAGGACGAGAAGACCCCGGCACGCGAGATCATCACCGACTACGCGCAGGCCCACTTCCGCTACTTCCGCACGGTCGACGGCATGGTCTACGCCCAGCGAAACGGCCACCCCGTCGCCCGCCCCATCCGCTCCCAGGGCACCACCGGCAGCCACCGCCAGGAACTCATGGTCGGCCTGTTCCGCGACGGGATCGGCGTGTTCAACGGCACCGCACTCAAGGAGGCACTGGACTTGATCGAAGCCCTCGCACTCTCCCAGGATGTACAGGCCACCCACATCCGCGTCGCCCCCGGTTTCGACGGAGCCACCTGGCTCGACCTGGGCCGCGACGACGGTCAGTCCGTCCGCATCCACCCCACCGGCTGGACGATCGCCGTCCCCGACCCCGCCGAGGTCTGCTGGCGCCGCACCCAGCTCACCGGCGAACTCCCCCTCCCCGCCAAGGACACGGACGGCAAGGGCATCGACGCCCTGTTGGGACTGACCAACTTCGCCACCCCGGACACCGAATGCCTCGCGCTGGCCTGGCTCGTCGGCTGCCTCGAACCCTCCATGCCCGTCCCCGCACCGTTCCTCACCGGCCCCCAGGGCGCAGGCAAGTCCACCGCAGGCCGCATGCTCGTACGCATCATCGAAGGCATGAGCGGCGACCTGCGCCGAGCCCCCAAAGACGAAGAAAGCCTCATCACCGCCGTCGCGGCAGGGTGGATCACCGCCCTGGACAACCTCAGCCATCTGGCCCCGGACCTGTCCGACCTCATGTGCTGCATCGTCACCGGTGCCGAGTCCATCAAGCGCGCCCTGTTCAGCGACGGTGACGTCTACCGCTCCCGCTACCGTCGCCCCCTGCTCCTCACCGGCATCGACGTCGGCGTCATCCGCCCCGACCTCGCCGAACGCCTCCTGCCCCTGCGCTTGGAGCGCCCCCGCGTCCGGCGCACCGAAGCTGAACTGTGGGCCGACTTCGCCGAGGCGCTGCCAGCCATCCTCGGATCCCTCCTCGACCTCACCGTCAAGGTCCGCGCGGCCCAGGCCGAGACCCCCACCGACCTACGCATGGCCGACTTCGCCCACCTGTGTGCCCAGTTCGACACGGCCACCGGCCTTTCCGCGCTGCCCGCCTACCGGGCCAGTCTGGACGACCTCAACGACGACGTGATCGAAGGCGACCTACTCGCGCAGACCGTCCTGCAGTACGCCGCGAGCCTCGAACCCGGGACGGAGGAACGGATGACCTCCTCCGAGTGGCTGGACTGCCTTAGCCGCCTCCACAGTGGCGACGACTGCCGCCCCCTGCCTAAAGGGTGGCCGACCACCGGAAAAGTCCTCTCAGATCGCCTCAAGCGCCTCCAGCCCACCTTCGCCGCCCGGGGTGTCGTGGTCGACTGGGGCCGCACTCGCACCGCCCGCTACATCGCCATGGCCCGGCCCGTACCCGAACCCCTTCACCAACAGGGCTCGCTGTACTGACCTGATGCCGGATAAAAAGCAAGAAGAGCACCCGGCGGCGGGGTGCTCTTCTTGCTGTTCGGCGCTAGGCGCCGCCCCAAGGACGCGCCGCGAAGCGGCTCCTTCTTTCCAACCTGTGCGCGTACAAGACCACCCCATTCTCTTTTCCTAAGAGAGAAGGTCTTGCGTCACCACGTCATTCGTCACCGGCAAGACGGCCTCTGACCTGCTTCAACGGCCGTGACACAGACGCCCGAAATTCGCGTCACACCACGTCACCCGCGTCACAGGCCAGTGACACAGCCCCCAAGCCGTGACAGACACCTAACAGCGCCCTGTCACGCAAACTCGCTGGTCAAGCGCCTGCATGACGTGCCTGACGCTGTGACGCAGAAATCCACGCCTCGGACAGGCGCCCGCTCATTGGAGGTGCAGCAATGCCTCGTCTATCTGTTGTGAACCCGCCCCGCGATACGCCGGCAGTTCTCGAACCACACCTGACTGTGCGCGAAGCTGGCGCCTTTCTCGGTGGGGAGCGGTTCGTACGCCGCCTCATCACCGAACGGCGCATCACGTACGTGAAGGATCAGCGCCGCATCCTCATCCCCGAAAGCGTCATCGCGGAGTTCTTGGCTTCTCGAACCGTTCCGGCCCTTAGCCGATCCACCCGCAGGAGGGCTGCCTGATGGCGAAGAGGGGCCCGGAGTCAGGCGCGAACATGCGGCGGTTCGGCGCGGTGCGGCAGTACCGCTCCGGTCGCTGGACCGCTTCGTACCTGGACCGCTCCGGCGAGCGGCACCGCTCGCCGGAGACGTTCGACAGCAAGACGGATGCGGAGATCTGGCTGTCACAGGTCGAGGCGGACCTCACCAGGGGCGACTGGCGGGCGCCCGACGTGGGCGCGGTCAACTTCCAGGAGTACGCGCTGGAGTGGGTGGAAGACCGCGACCTCTCCGCCACCACCGAGGAGCTGTATCGGCGGCTCCTGCGGCTCCACCTCCTGCCCCAGCTCGGTGAACTCGACCTGGACGAGATCACCGCGCCGGGCGTCCGGAAGTGGCGGACGGAGCGGTTGAAGGCGACCGGCGCGACCACGGTCGCCAAGACCTACCGCCTGCTGAAGGCCATCCTGGAGACGGCGGTTGACGATGAGCTGATCCGCCGGAACCCGTGCCGCATCCGTGGCGCGGGCAAGGAGTCGGCGGCCGAGCGGCCGACGGCGACCGTCGAGCAGGTGGACGCGCTGGCCGACGCCGTGGGCCCGCGCTGGCGGCTGATGGTCTTCCTCGGCGCCTACGGCCCGCTGCGGCCGGAGGAACAGGCAGAGCTGCGCCGGAAGGACGTGAACCTGGACGCGATGACGATCCGGGTCCGGGCGGCGGCTCCGGAACTGACGACCGGGAAGCGCGCCGTTGGGGACACCAAGTCGGACGCCGGCCGACGGCACATCGTGCTCCCCGGGTTCCTCCACAAGGATCTGCGGCGGCACCTGGACTGGTACGCCGAGAAGCCCCAGGACGGCCTGTTGTTCATCGGGCCGAAGAAGGGCCCCTTCCGGCGGTCCACCTTCGGCCGGACGTGGCGACGTGCACGCAAGACGGTCGGGATGCCGGAGGGCTTCCGGTTCTACGACCTTCGTCACACCGGGCACACGCTGGCCACCCGGTCCGGGGCGACCTTGAAGGACACGATGGTGCGGGCCGGTCAGTCGACCGAGCGGGCCGCTCTCATCTACCAGCACTCCGATCTCGACCGTCAGCGGGAGGTGGCCGGTGGCCTTGACCGGATGGTCCGTGAGGCGCGGCGGAAGGCGTCTGAGAAGCCGAAAGACGGGGGAGGTGGTGCGGAGGTGGTGCGCGGCGCCTGAATCGGTCTAGACAACACGACGGCCCAGCCGGGGACTTGTGTCCCTGAGCTGGGCCGGAGTCGTTGGAGCGGGTGACGGGAATCGAACCCGCGCTCTGAGCTTGGGAAGCTCATGTTCTACCATTAAACTACACCCGCGAAATCGCCGGAATGTGCGGCGAGATAACTGCGGACACTGTACCCCATGGCATGACCGGCGCGTGTGGAGCTCTCGGTCGGTTGGTGTCGGGCAGGCGGTCCCGGTGGTGCGAAGCGGCTGTGGGGTGCGGGAGTTGGGGCGTACGGTGGGGTGGTTCCCCGGTCGGTGCGCGGGGTGGGTGTGTGGTCCTCGGTGGGGGCTTTCGGGTGGCGGAGAGCCGCTGGAGAAGGTGCCCAGTTGATCCCCTAATGTGGCTTTCGTTGTCCACGCAGTTGGGAGAGGACTTGATGGAGCGCACCGTCGTCCGTTGTGCCGAGGGGCACGTGTTCAGCACCGCTTCGTTCCCGATGCAGACCACCGACCGGCTCGGTCCCGGACGGCTGCTGCGGTGCCCGCGCTGTGCGCGGCTGCGCAGCGCGGTACCGGTGGAGTACGCGAAGCGATAGCCCGGCGGCCCGCCCCGGCAGGTGCCGGGGCGGGCCGGAACCGACGGAAGCAGGAGTGACGGGTGACGGCCCGGTCCCGGTGGGGCCGGGCCGTCATCGTTCCGGGGCCGCACCGGGCCCGGCCCTCGCCGGACCGTGGCCACAGAGCGCAGCCGACCGCAGCGCACCGCTCCCGAAGTTGCGCAGGTCACCCCCGCCCCGTTGCAGGTGGGGTCCGCACGGGTGGGCGCGTATCCTCGTCCCCGTGCTTCTCTCAGACAAGGACATCCGGGCCGAGATCGACGCCGGCCGGGTGCGCATCGACCCCTACGACGAGTCGATGGTGCAGCCGTCCAGCATTGACGTCCGTCTCGACCGCTACTTCCGGGTGTTCGAGAATCACCGCTACCCGCACATCGACCCCGCCATGGAGCAGGCCGACCTGACGCGTGAGGTCGTGCCGGAAGGGGATGAGGCGTTCATCCTGCACCCCGGCGAGTTCGTGCTGGCCTCGACGTACGAGGTCATCACGCTGCCGGCCGATGTGGCCTCCCGGCTCGAAGGCAAGAGCTCGCTGGGACGGCTGGGGCTGCTGACGCACTCGACGGCCGGGTTCATCGACCCGGGGTTCAGCGGGCACGTGACCCTGGAGCTCAGCAATGTGGCGACGCTGCCGATCAAGCTGTGGCCGGGGATGAAGATCGGGCAGCTGTGCATGTTCCGCCTGACGTCGGCGGCCGAGCACCCCTACGGGTCGGAGCGGTACGGCTCCCGGTACCAGGGCCAGCGGGGGCCGACCCCGTCGCGGTCCTTCAAGAATTTCCACCGTACTCAGGTGTGAAGGCACGCCCGCCGGAGCGAGCGTGCGCCGTCGGGGGTGGGGTACGGCGTGCGGAAGGCGGGGCTTGCGCCCCGGGACGTGGCGCGCACAGGGCGTAAGACAGAGAAGGTCTGAGAGAGATTCGTGAGTGACGTACGGGAAAACCTGACGTACGAGCGGTTCGGCGGGGCGATCCGCGAGCTGGCGCAGACGATCGCCGACGACGGCTTCGAGCCCGACATCGTGCTGTCGATCGCCCGTGGCGGGGTCTTCGTCGCCGGTGGTCTCGCGTACGCACTGGACTGCAAGAACATCCACCTGGTGAACGTGGAGTTCTACACCGGCGTGGGCACCACCCTGGAGATGCCGGTGATGCTGGCGCCGGTGCCGAACGCCATCGACTTCAGCGACAAGAAGGTGCTGATCGCCGACGACGTCGCCGACACCGGCAAGACGCTCAAGCTGGTGCACGACTTCTGCAAGGACACCGTCGCGGAGGTCCGCAGCGCAGTGATCTACGAGAAGCCGCACTCGCTGGTGAAGTGCGAGTACGTGTGGAAGCGCACCGACGACTGGATCAACTTCCCGTGGTCCGTGTTGCCTCCATGTCGTAAGTCTGGCACGCCGATCACACCGTCGCGCGACGCTTTGTAAAACTATCGTGAGGTAACCCGTCACCGTGGGTTCAAATCCCACCGCTACCGCCAGTAACACCACTCTGGCCTGCGAAAACGCAGTCAGGGGTGTGTTTTGCGTGCTGCACAGCGCCCCCGACGAGACCACAACTGCCGCCAACTCCCCTGCGGACAAGGGCGGCAACTGCACCCCTGAGCCCCTGCGAGCAGACCGCAACACAGCCGGAGGCCCGCACGGTGATGATCGAGCTGGACGGCATCCTCCGCGCGGGCTCGGTGGGCGAGGGCGAGCGGCCGGAACAAGCCCGGCTGCATGGTGAGCCGAACCGAGAGCGCCTCGCGGGCCGCCTGATGCTGTCCGGCCTGCGCGGCCGGGGTGTCCACATCGCCGAGGGCGACGGCGATCACACCGAGCAGCATGTGCAGCCCGGTCGGCGCGTGCACGGCAGCCGGCGGGATCGGCCCGGTCGCCGGGTTCTGCGCCATCAGCCGGAGCGGGGTGCCGGCCCTCAGTACCTGCCAGCGGATGAACCCCACCCGCGCGAGAGAGGCATCGAGGAGCCCGGCACCGGTGGCCGTGAGCTGTTCTTCCCACGCGGTGTGCCGCGCGTCGTCGTCCAGCTCCACCGCGTCTGGCAGCCCCCTCCGTGTGCTCCTCCGGGGTGTTCTCCCCGTGTACAACCCCAGCGCGGACGTCGCCTCGGCGACCTGCTCCACCGTGGCGCCGCGATGGTGAAGGCTGCCTTCGTCCTTCACCAAACCTCAACGTGGGTGGGAACGCCTCAGCGGCCGCTGAAATGCCTACGACGGGGACGGCGTGCCGTCAACGCGACTCGTGGGACAACAAATTGCCCAGCGGGCCGAGGTCCAGGTTGAGGTCCTCGCGGTGCAGCCCGTGCTGCTCGCAGAGTTCCGTCATGCGCTCGTCGAGGAGCATCAGTGTGGTGCCCACCCGTTCCTCCTGGTCCTCTGTCAGCTCCCCGCTGTCGAACCGGCGGATGGCCTGGCGTTCCATCAGTTGTCTGAGTAGTTCTACGACGGTGAGGACCAGCGAAGCCAGGTCACGGCCTGCGCTGTGTGGGTCGATGTCCATGCGGGTGTCGCTCACAGGGGCCCTCCGTCGGCCCAAGGCGCGGGGACGCGCTCGCTGACCGATGCCAGCAGGGCGTGCAGGGAGAGGCGGATCAGCGGAACGTCTGCGATGGCAATCACCAGGTCTCCGCTGATGACGACGCCCGTACCGAGTACCCGGTCGAGCAGGTCGACCAACGGGACGCCGATGGGTGCCGTGGCTTCCGGTCCTTGCCAGGGGACGGGGTTACTGATGCCCTGCAAGTTCTCCTCCGTCCGTGAACGAGTACGGGGCCCAGGGCCCGGAGACCTCGATCTCGATGTTGTCGAAACCCGGGGAGTCGCGGAGCCGCCGGATCGTGGTCGCCAACTCGTCGCCCCTCTCCTCTGCGATCAGGTAGGCCGCGTTCATGACCTGGGTGCGGTCCCTGCCGGTCGCCTCGGGGCCGTGCAGACGGTGCCGGACCGAGCCGACGGCCATCTCCCTGACCGCCCTGTCGACCTGCTCGGCTGCGGCCAGTGCGCTCTCCCGGTTCAGCTCGCGCGAGTGCTGACGGTGGCGCAGACGGCTGAGGTAGGCCCGGCCGGAAACTCGCTGGGATCCCGGCTGAGGCGTTTCGGGCGGTGCGGATGGGGCGGGCCGGGCCGTCGTGTCGGACTCCACGACGTAGACCTTGACCCCCCATTCGACCCGTCCCGCGACGCGGCCCAATGCTGCTCGAAAGCGTTCCAGGTTCGCACCGAGGGCGGCCGTGGCCCGCTCGTGGGAGAGATAGAGCGTGGCCAGCGGGAGCGGCACCGTGGGGCCGCCCGCGGCAGCAGCAGTGACGACGTCGTGGTGGGCTCGTGCGCAGCGTTCGAGTTCGGCGGCATCGGTGAGCCGCCGATGCAGGGCCGTCTCGGAGAAGGTGACTGCCGGTACGTCCTGGACCACGGCCCACAGCGGCCCGACGGCCAGGAGACGCAGCGGCCCGCCCCCGGTGTGCCCACAGGTGGCGGCGAATGGCCCGGGACGGCCCGGACCGCAGACAGCGAAGACGTACGTGACCGAGGAGCCGACGTTGCCGGCTGGACCGACCGGGCAATGCTGGGTCACACTCATGGGCGGCGCAGCTCCCTTTCCCTGTGGGCTTCGTGGGCGTCATCGCCCGCCAGGGCCTCGATCCGCTCGCGCAGCCGCTGATTCTCTTCGGACAGCGCATTGTGCGCGGCGCGCGACGAAAGGGCGGGGTCGGTCTCCCACCAGTCGATGCCGGCTTTCTTCGCTGTTTCGACGGACGAGATGAACAGCCGTAGGCGAATCGTCAGCAGTTCGATGTCCAGCAGGTCGATCTTGATGTCGCCCGCGATCACAATTCCTTTGTCCAGCACACGTTCCAGGATTTCGGCCAGGTTGGTTGTGGAGGGGGGCGGCGTACCCCGTGTGTCCAGTTCCGTCACGCTGTACCTCCAGCCGTCCGCTTCGCCTCCGCGGCCCCTTCGGTGCGGTTCATACGGGAGTTACCGGAGGGCCCGTATGTGTCACCGAAGGATCTCAGCGGCTTCCTTTCGAGTAGGTCCAGCAGCCGTTCTTCCTCGCGTTCGAACTGCGGCAGGTCGATTTCTCCTCTGTCCAGTGCGAGGTTCAGCGCAGCGAGCTGCACGCGAATCACGCCGGGGTCGTACAGTTCCGCCTCCGCCGCGTCGATGAGCCGGTCGGCGATCCAGACCACGCCGCGCACCGGAGCCAGCGGAAGGAGCAGCACACCGGAGAGCAGACCCATGTCAGACCTTGGCCGGGGCAGATTCCGGGCCTACGAAGCTGTAGCAGGGCAGAGGCCCGCTCAGTCGCAGTTCCAGCCGGTCCAGGTGGTCCGCGGCGAATTGCTCCGCGACGGCACGGAAGCGCGCTTCGTTGCGTCGGGGGACAAGGAAGGACACATTCAGCACACAGCCTTCTACTTCTGGCCCCGGGCGCATTTCGTCGGCGACCTCCGTGAATTCGGCCGGCAGCCGGGCCGCGACCACTGCGGCCCGGCGCCGTAGACCGGCCGCCACCGCTTCACCGAGCCGGACATTGGCTTCGTAGCCGGGGTTACGGCGAGTTTCCTCGCGGACCCTGCGGACCACCGGATCCTCGCGGATCAGCGCTGCCAGGTTGTCCTGCACCGGCATGATCTTCACGTTCATCTCGACCCGGGCGTCGAGTCGCTCCAGAACACCGGTGTGCTCGCTCTGGCGTGCCGCAACATCGCGCAGCACGGTAGCTTCGTCCGGTGCGACCACGCCGAAGCGCATGGGCAGTACCGGTCCGGATTCCGCCAGCGCCAGGAGCAGCCCCTGGTGCGCCATGAGGTCGCGGCGCCGTGCCCTGAGTCCGGGGTGCGTCGCGCTCACCACGACCGCCAGTTCACCGGCCGGCAGCAACCGGATCTCGGCGGGCGGCTCGCCGACGCCCCTGGCCGCCGGGGGAAGCGGGTGGGAACTGCTCACAATGCCGTACACATAGATGCCCGATGCAGCCATCGGTCAGCGCTCCTCTTTGTGGCTGCGAGTGCGGCCGCTTTCGGTGCTTCGCGAACGTGGCTTGGCCTTACGCGGCCGTTCTTCCGGCTGTTCTTCTTCCTGCGTTTCGTCGTCGCCGTCGCCCATGCCGACGGCTTTCTTGACCGTGTCGCCCACGGAATGTACTGCTTTCTTCGCCCCGGCTTTCCCCACGCTCTTGGCCACGCCGCCGCCGAAGAGCTCGGGCACCGTTCTACTGCTTGAGTCGTATTCCAGATCGAGCCGATTGCAGGCTTCGGCAAACCGCAAGTAGGTGTCGACACTGGCGACGACGATGCGTGCATCGATCTTGAGGATTTCGATGCCGACCAGCGATATGCGCACAAAGATGTCGATGACCATGCCGCGGTCGAGGATGAGTTCCAGGACGTCGTAGAGGCTGCCGGCGCGCGGAACGCGGACAACCTCCTCACTGTATGTACTCAAGGGGTGACCGTCTCTCCGGATTTACTCTGGTGTCGGGCGCTCACGTGTCAGCCTGGCCGCGCCGGTAGCGACGGACCCTGCGGTATTGCAGCAGTGAGCCGCCCTCGTCGAGGTCCACTTCGTAGATGGCCAGCAGGCTGGTGGTGTCAGGAATGCGAGCGAGTTCCAGCACTTCCACGTCGACGTGCCAGCCGTCGTCGTTCCGTATGACAGCGCAAACGCCTTCAGTCCTGTGAATGATCAGCTTGTTCAGGCTCCGGCATGCGCGTTCGGCCGCTTCCTCCGCTCCCTTTACGTGCTGTCCGCCCGCCGAGGAGCGGGTGGATCGAGAGGTCCGGGCCGGCCGGGCGCGTTGCTCTGACATGTTCGTAAGTCTGTTGACTGTCCGGCTGCCACGCATGCGGTGATGGACCGAATGATTGGTGACAGTCACCGCGGGTGGTTCTCGGAAACCACGCGAATGGCGGCTTGCCGAAGGCCGGAGGACATTGGATGGAGAGGCGCACGCCGCGATGCAGTTCAGCGCTCGTTGAAGCGTCCCGGCGCCCCCCCGCAGACACACTCTTCTCCACGACGGAGGGAACTCCAATGGCCGGCAACGACAGCGCCGACAGCGGCATTCCGGGCACGAGCCGCGGTGGCGGCGGGACGCGCGGCACGACCACCATCGCCGACACGGTCGTCGCAACCATCGCGGGCATCGCGGTACGTGAGACCGATGGAATTTACGCAGTGGGCGGCAGTGGCTCCCGGGCCTTGGGATCCGTCCGGGACAGGGTGTCGAAGTCGCCCGCACCCAGTAGGGGGATCAAGGTCGAAGTCGGTGAAACTCAGGCCGCGATCGATCTGGAAGTCATCGTGGAGTACGGCGAGCCCATCGCGGATACAGCGAAAGAGATACGCAACCGTGTGACGGACGCGGTGGAGACGATGACGGGCCTGGAAGTCGTCGAGATCAACATCAGGGTGCTCGATGTCCACCTGCCCGGATCGGGCGACGACAGCAATGACGAGGAAACCGGCGGCCGGAGCGACCGGGTCAGGTAGATAACTCCGGAATCGCTACCACCCAAGCCCTTCCCGCTCACGTGCGGCGACGAGAACACGCCTTGTTTCCACGAGGATGCGGACATGGCCTCGTTGGCGGAATGCCAAGTAGCTTGAAATCGCTTGCATTTCAGATATTTCTTGCCACCTGGAGGAGGTCCGGAACGGGTGGGCGGGCAAGGATGCGCAGGGGCGGCATTCGGGGGACAGTGGGGTAGTGGGGGCATCGCGGCCTCGCTCCGCGCCCTCCCGAACGGGAGGTGTGCCGAGGCTCAAGCGGTGAAGGAGGCACGCGCCCGCTTCACCGGGGTGTGCTTGGACCGTTTCTCTCCACCCCTGAGAGGCACTCATGGAAAACAGTACGAAGGTCTCTCTCGCCGCCGCTGTAGCGGCCGGCTATATCCTTGGCCGGACCAAGAAGGGGAAGCTGGCCATCGGCCTCGCATCCCTGGTGGCGGGCCAGCAACTGCCGCTGAACCCACGGGAACTCGTGAGCCTGGGCGCCCGCAAGCTGGCAGAGAACCCGCAGATAGCACCACTCATAGAGCAAGCGCGGGGCGAGATGCTGGAGGCCGGACGCACAGCCCTGTCGGCTACCGCGAACCGTCGCCTCGAAGCCGTCGCCGAGGCACTCCAGCAGCGCACCAACGCACTGCTGGAACCTCCGGACGAAAATGACGAAGACGAGGAAATTGACGAAGCGGAAGACGTCGAAGAGGAGGGCGAAGAAGAGCCCGACGCAGAGGAAGAGCCGGAAGAAGAGGAAGAGGAGGAAGAAGAGGAACCTCCTCGTCGTCGGCCGAAGAAGCGACCGGCCGGAGCGGCGAAGAAGGCTCCCGCGACGAAGGAACCGGCGACAAAGAAGCCCGCCAAGAAGGCAACGGCCAAGAAGGCAACGGCCAAGAAGCCGCCCCCGAAGAAGGCTGCCGCGAAGAAGTCTTCGAACCGCAACAGCCGTAGGAGGTAGCTCGCATGGCCAAGCAGGAGCCCAATCCCACGGACAAGAGCCCGTCCGGCCTGGACCAGGTCAAGGAGCAGCTGTCCGCCTATCTCGGGGCCCAGGGACAGCGGCTGGTGGAGTCGGCCACCGGAAAGCTCACCGACCTCGCGCAGGGACTTGGAGACACAGCTGGAGACGGCGGGGGCGGTCTCCTCGACGTCGGAAAGCGGGTACTCGGCGGCGAGAATCCAGTCAAGGCATTCGTGGGCGAGAAGGCCGGCGCGATGAAGGACAAGGTCGTGGATTCGGTCAAGAGTGCCTTCGGGGGCGGCAGCGGGAAATCCGGAAGCGCCAAGGTGACCAATATCGTCGAGGTCGTCGACATCGGCATGCCCTTGCGCACGGTGTATGACCGGTGGACCGAGATCGAGGAGTTCAGCTCCTTCACCAAGGGCGTCACCAGCGTCTCCCAGTCGGATGAGATCGAGAGCGACTGGAAGCTCAAAATCGCCTTCTCCAACCGTAGTTGGAAAGCAACCGTTCTGGAGCAAGTGCCCGATGACCGCATTGTGTGGACGTCCGAGGGGGCCAAAGGGACGACCCACGGTGCCGTCAGCTTCCACGAACTGGCGCCGAGCCTGACGCGCATCGTTGCTGTCGTCGAGTACACCCCTTCCGGATTCTTCGAGAAAACCGGCAACATCTGGCGTGCACAGGGGCGTCGACTGCGCCTGGATCTCAAGCACTTCCAGCGATACGTCACCCTTACCGATGACGAAGAAGTCGAAGGCTGGCGCGGCGAGATCCGTGACGGAGAAGTCGTCCGCAGCCATGAAGAGGGCCTCGAAGACGACGAGGACGAATCCGGTGGCGAAGAGGAAGGAGAAGAGGACGAAGAGCTGCCCGCCGAAAAAGACAACCACGAAGGTGAAGACGAGGACGAGCCGGAAGAGGACGAGGAGCCTGAGGACGAAGAGGAGGAGTGAGGCCGACAACCGCGGTGCACGCTCTCGCCGAGGCGGGCATCGCCTGCTGGGCCGACAAGGGCTGCCAGGGCACTGGCGGCACGATCCGTGTCCCCTACCGTGGCCGGTGGCAAAGGCTCGCCGCAGGCCAGCAGGCCAGCAGGCCAGCAGGCCGTCAACCGGTCCCACGCGAAGATTCGAGCCCTCGGCGAACAAGCCGTTGCCACGCTCAAGTCTTGGCGACTCCTGCGCCGGCTGCGGTGCGATGACGGACTGCGTGACGCGGTGGTTCACGCTCCAGGGGACCTGTGAGCCGAAGTGCCAGCCGGGCTGGCAGGCGCGGGTCGACGGGCTGGTGCCGAAGGTCGAGCGGACCGTCGGGGACCTGCGGACCGTGATGCGCGGCGCCGGGTACGGCGACGGCGACTACCGTCTCGTGCTCATGTCGTACCCGAGCCCGATCGGGCCGGACGTCACCGACAACCCGGACTTCCCCGGCAAGATCCCGGGCGGCTGCACCGGCTACACCTCCGACTCCGCGTGGGGGCGGAACACCGCGGTCCCGGCGTTCGAGCGCGGGGTGCGGAAGGCGGCGAACGGCGCGGGCGCGGCGTACCTCGACACCTCGCGGCTCTTCCACGGCCACGAGGTCTGCATGGAGGACGCCTGGGCGCGCGGCCTGTACGTGGACGTGTCGAACCCGTTCCCGCCGGACGCCAACTCGGTGCGGCAGTCCTTTCACCCGAACGCGAAGGGCCACGCCGCCTTCGCCGCCTGCCTGACGCAGTTCTACGACAGCGGGCTGCGCGAGGCGTCCTGCGCCGATCCGGCGAGCACCGGGAAGCCGCAGCTCTACCCGGGCGCCTGGGACGACGCGTTCCGGCCGCTGCGCAACGCGGCCACCGGCACCTGCGCGGACGTCACCGGCGGCGCCTCCGCCAACGGCACCGCGGTCGGCGGCTGGGACTGCCTCGGGCAGCGCAACCAGGGCTGGTGGTACGACTTCGGGGAGCGCTCGCTGCACACCGAACTGACCCATCACCGCTGCCTGGACGTGCCCGGCGGCCGCTACGAGCCGGGCACCGCGCTCGTGGTCCGGAACTGCTCCGGGGCGGAGAACCAGCGCTTCACCGAGGGCGACGGCGGCACCTACCGCCCGGCGTCCGCCGCGTCGCTCTGTCTGACGCTGCAGGCGGCCAAGGACCCGCTGCGGCTGGAGACCTGCGACGGGTCGGCGGCGCAGCGGTTCACCCGCGGCTGAGCGACGGGCCCGTACGGCGAAGGGCCCCGCCTCCGGGAGAAATCCGGAGCGGGGCCCTTCGGTCCGTTGCGGGGCGGGGCCGCGGCGCCTGTTTCACGTGAAACAGGCACGGGGCCGCCATACGGTCAGCGCGTGCGGCATTCCAAAATTTTGGAATGAACGGCACCGGCATGCACGGGCCCGCCGTACGGTCAGAGCGTGCCGAGCTTGACCAGGGCGAGCAGGGCGACCAGCTGGATCGCGGAGGCGCCCAGTGCCTTGGGCCACGGCAGGTCGTGCGACTTGCTGACCATCTGCGTCAGCAGGAAACCGGAGGCCAGCCAGGTCAGCCAGCCCAGGACCGTCACGAGCGGGCTGTCGCCGCCGAGGAACATCGCGAACAACAGCCGGGGCGCGTCCGTGAGGGCCGTGATCAGCATCGACAGGCCGATGGTGGGCGCCCAGGCGCCGTCGCCGCCGAGCTGGCGGGCGAGGGTGTGGGTGACCGCGCCGAGGATCAGCCCGCCGACGATGAACATCACGGCGGTGATCAGCACCCACGGGATGCTCTGCGACAGCGTGGCGTTGAGGACGTCCTCGCGCGCCTTGTCGAAGCCGAAGACGGCGAGCAGCCCGTAGAGGAACGAGACGATCAGCGCGGGCGCCCAGACCTGGTGGTCGCGCATCTGCCAGAACGTCGGCACCGGCCGCAGCACGATCCCGGGCAGCAGCTGCTTCCAGTGCAGCCGGGGACCGGACGGCGCGGTGTTCTGCCCGGCCCGGTAGACGCCGTCGTCGTACTGCCCGTCGTCACCGTAGGGCTGCTGCCCGTACGCGTCCGGGGCGTCGCCGAGGCTGAACTGCTGGGTGTGGCCGGGGGCGTCGGCGGTGGAGTAGGGGGCGTGCCCCTGCTGGTAGCCGCCGTCGCCGAAGTACTCCGGCTCGCCGGGGCGGTCCGGCTGCGTGGCGCCCGGCCCGCCTCCGTACTGCCCGGGCTGCGGCTGCTGCCACTGGCCGTGCGGGGGCGGGGGCTGCTGCCCGTAGGGGCCCTGCCCGTACGGCGCCTGCTGCCCCTGCTGCTGCCTGTCCTGCGCGGCGCGGGGATCTTGTCCGCTACCCATCCTGAATCCAGCCACGTCCTCGAACGTACCTGCTCCGCACCGGCCCCGTTGCGGCCCGGGGACGGCGGGGGGCGTTTGCTGCCGAGCTGTGACATCCCCTAGGGGGAACCGGACACCGCTACCTGCGCAAACCGGCCATGGCTCCTAGGGGATGCGGGGCCTCGCCCCTACGGGGCCGGGGCCGGTCCCCGGTGGAGGGTCAGCTCGGGCAGGCCCTCCATGTTGTCGGAGCCGCTGGCGACGGTGGTGAAGCCGTGGCGGGCGTAGAAGGCGCGGGCGCCGGTGTTGGCCTCGAAGACGTGCAGGGTGAGGCCGTCCGGACGGTGGGCGAGGGCCGCTGCGAGGAGCCGGGTGCCGAGGCCGCGGCGCAGCTCGTCCGGGTGGAGGTAGAGGTCTTCGAGCACGTCGTCGCGGACGGCGGCGTAGCCGATGACGTCGGTGCCGCGTTCGGCCACCCAGGTGGTGCAGCCGGGCAGCAGATGGTCGCGGATCCAGGTGATGACGCCGTCGAGGTCGTGCCGCTGCGGCGGGAGGTAGGGCATGGTGACCCGCCGGGACTCGCGGTGGACACGGGCGATGGCGGGGGCGTCCGCCGTGGTGGCGCGGCGGATGCGGACGCCGTCGGCGGCGTCGGTGTCCGCGGGGGCGGCGCCGCCGCCGGGGCGCGCGTCGGGTGCCGGGGCTGAGGTCATGGCCGTCATCGTGCCGGACGGCGGGGCGGACGTCGCGTGGATTTCTGCCCGGGGCCGCGGCGGACGGGCGCCGTAGGGGGAGCCCGGAGACGGCGGCGCGCGACATCCGGGGCGCGCCGCCCCGCCCCGGACGCGCCGCCCGGCCCCGGCCCCGGACGCCGCGCGCCCCCCCCCGGACGCGGCGCGCCGCCCGGCCCCGGAGACGGCGACGGCCGGTCCGCGTCGACATCGTCATCGCGACATCGATACGGACCGGCCGTCGGCGGCGGATCCTGCCCCTACGGGGCCGTCCGGAGCACCCGGGTCACGGAATCACTTGGCCGGTTCCGGCTCCGGCGCGTCCTCCGCCGGGGCGTCGTCGGCCGGGTCGGCGGGCGTCCTGACGGAGTCGAGGAGCAGCTGCGCCACGTCCACGACCTGGATCGACTCCTTCGCCTTGCCGTCGTTCTTCTTGCCGTTGACCGAGTCGGTCAGCATGACGAGGCAGAACGGGCAGGCGGTCGAGACGATGTCGGGGTTGAGGGACAGCGCCTCGTCGACGCGCTCGTTGTTGATGCGCTTGCCGATGCGCTCCTCCATCCACATGCGGGCGCCGCCGGCGCCGCAGCAGAAGCCGCGCTCCTTGTGGCGGTGCATCTCCTCGTTCCGCAGGCCCGGCACCTTGGCGATGATCTCGCGCGGCGGTGTGTAGACCTTGTTGTGACGGCCGAGGTAGCAGGGGTCGTGGTACGTGATCAGGCCCTCGACGGGCGTGACCGGCACCAGTTTGCCCTCGTCGACGAGGTGCTGGAGCAGCTGGGTGTGGTGGATGACCTCGTACTCGCCGCCGAGCTGCGGGTACTCGTTGGCGATCGTGTTGAAGCAGTGCGGGCAGGTCGCGACGATCTTCTTCGAGGACTTCGGCTTCTTGGTCTCCGGGTCCTCGTCATCCTCGCCGAACGCGGCGTTCAGCGTCGCGACGTTCTCCGCGCCGAGCTGCTGGAAGAGGAATTCGTTGCCCAGGCGGCGCGGGGAGTCACCGGTGCACTTCTCGTCGCCACCCATGATCGCGAAGTTCACGCCCGCGATGTGCAGCAGCTCGGCGAACGCCTTGGTGGTCTTCTTCGCGCGGTCCTCCAGGGCACCGGCGCAGCCGACCCAGTAGAGGTAGTCGACCTCGGTCAGGTCCTCGACGTCCTTGCCGACGACCGGGACCTCGAAGTCGACCTCCTTCGTCCACGCGAGGCGCTGCTTCTTGGCCAGGCCCCAGGGGTTGCCCTTCTTCTCCAGGTTCTTGAGCATCGTGCCCGCCTCGCTGGGGAAGCTGGACTCGATCATGACCTGGTAGCGGCGCATGTCGACGATGTGGTCGATGTGCTCGATGTCGACCGGGCACTGTTCGACGCAGGCGCCGCAGGTGGTGCAGGACCACAGGACGTCCGGGTCGATGACGCCGCCCTCTTCGAGGGTGCCGATCAGCGGGCGCTCGGCCTCGGCCAGCGCCGCCGCCGGGACGTCCGCCAGCTGCTCGGCGGTCGCCTTCTCCGCGCCCTCGGCGTCCTTACCGCCCCCGGCGAGCAGATACGGCGCCTTGGCGTGCGCATGGTCGCGCAGCGCCATGATCAGCAGCTTCGGGGAGAGCGGCTTACCGGTGTTCCAGGCGGGGCACTGCGACTGGCAGCGACCGCACTCGGTGCAGGTGGAGAAGTCGAGCAGGCCCTTCCAGGAGAAGTGCTCGATCTGCGAGACGCCGAACTGGTCGTCCTCGCCCGGGTCCTCGAAGTCGATCTCCTTGCCCTCGCTGGTCATCGGCTGGAGCGCGCCGAGCGTGACATCGCCGTCCGCCTCGCGCTTGAACCAGATGTTGGGGAAGGCGAGGAAGCGGTGCCAGGCGACGCCCATGTCGGTCTTGAGCGCGACGGTGATCATCCAGATGAAGGACGTCGCGATCTTCAGCCCGGCGAAGAAGTAGGTGAGGTTCTGGAGCGTCGCGACGTCCATCCCCTCCAGCCAGCTGGCGACCGGGTACGAGAGCAAGAACGACGCCTCGTAGCCGTCGACGTGGTGCTGGGCGCCCTCCAGCGCGTGCAGCATGAAGATGCAGACGCCGACGATGAGGATGACCGCCTCGACGAAGTACGCCTGGCCGAAGTTGGAGCCCGCGAAGCGGGACTTACGCCCCGGCTTCCCCGGCTTGCTCAGCTGACGGATCACGATCAGCACGAGGATGCCGAGCACCGTCATCGTGCCGATGAACTCGACGAAGACGTTGTACGGGGCCCAGTCGCCGATGACCGGCAGGAGCCAGTCGGCCTTGAAGAGCTGGCCGATGGCGTTGACGATCGTCAGCAGCAGCGAGAAGAAGCCCACCGCCACGAACCAGTGGGCCACGCCGACGACGCCCCAGCGGTTCATGCGGGTGTGGCCGAGGAACTCCTTGACCACGGTGAGGGTGCGCTGCTTCGGGTCGTCGGTCCGGGAGCCGGCGGGGACGTTCTGGCCGAGCCGTACGAAGCGGTAGATCTGTGCGATGGCACGGCCGAACAGCGCGACGCCGACCGCGATTAGGACCAGCGACACGATGATCGCGGCGAGTTGCATTGATGGCTCCTCGGGCCTGCGAGAGCGGGGACTACTGCGACTACTAAGCAGTAACTTTTCGGGTCTGCGCTGAGGTTACCCAGTATCCCGGGCCCCATGAAGCCGCCCGGCCGGTGATCTGCGTCGCGCGGGCACCCCCGCGCGAGGGCGGCGTACGCGTACCGGACGGGGGCGGCGCCCCGGCGCGCCCCTCTTGATCACGGCGCTGAGGATAAGGCCGGTATAAAACTTGAGCGGTCACGACTCAACTCTGTTGACAGGTTTCCGGGGCGTCATGCATGCTTGAGTCCGTTCCACTCAAGTCAGCTGGAGGAATCGACATGGCACGTGCGGTCGGCATCGACCTGGGCACGACGAACTCCGTCGTCAGTGTTCTCGAAGGCGGTGAGCCCACCGTCATCACCAACGCCGAGGGCGCCAGGACCACGCCGTCCGTCGTCGCCTTCGCCAAGAACGGCGAGGTGCTGGTCGGCGAGGTCGCGAAGCGTCAGGCGGTCACCAACGTCGACAGGACCATCCGGTCGGTCAAGCGCCACATGGGCACTGACTGGAAGGTCGACATCGACGGCAAGGGCTTCAACTCGCAGCAGATGAGCGCCTTCATCCTGCAGAAGCTCAAGCGTGACGCCGAGGCGTACCTGGGCGAGAAGGTGGTGGACGCGGTCATCACCGTCCCCGCCTACTTCAACGACTCCGAGCGTCAGGCCACCAAGGAGGCCGGTGAGATCGCGGGTCTGAACGTCCTGCGCATCGTCAACGAGCCCACCGCGGCCGCCCTCGCCTACGGCCTGGAGAAGGACGACCAGACCATTCTGGTCTTCGACCTCGGTGGCGGCACCTTCGACGTCTCGCTGCTGGAGATCGGCGACGGCGTCGTCGAGGTGAAGGCCACCAACGGTGACAACCACCTCGGTGGTGACGACTGGGACCAGCGCGTCGTCGACCACCTGGTCAAGCAGTTCCAGAACGGCCACGGCGTCGACCTGTCCAAGGACAAGATGGCGCTCCAGCGTCTGCGCGAGGCCGCCGAGAAGGCGAAGATCGAGCTGTCGTCCTCCACCGAGACGACGATCAACCTTCCCTACATCACCGCCTCCGCCGAGGGCCCGCTGCACCTGGACGAGAAGCTCACGCGCTCGCAGTTCCAGCAGCTGACCGCGGACCTCCTCGACCGCTGCAAGACCCCGTTCCACAACGTGATCAAGGACGCCGGCATCTCGCTGTCCGAGATCGACCACGTGGTCCTGGTCGGCGGTTCGACCCGTATGCCGGCCGTCGCCGAGCTCGTCAAGGAGCTGACCGGCGGCAAGGACGCCAACAAGGGCGTCAACCCGGACGAGGTCGTCGCCATGGGCGCCACCCTCCAGGCCGGTGTCCTCAAGGGCGAGGTCAAGGACGTTCTGCTCCTCGACGTCACCCCGCTGTCCCTCGGTATCGAGACCAAGGGCGGCATCATGACCAAGCTCATCGAGCGGAACACCACGATTCCGACGAAGCGCTCCGAGATCTTCACGACGGCCGAGGACAACCAGCCGTCCGTGCAGATCCAGGTCTACCAGGGCGAGCGCGAGATCGCGGCGTACAACAAGAAGCTCGGGATGTTCGAGCTGACGGGTCTGCCGCCGGCCCCGCGCGGTGTCCCGCAGATCGAGGTCTCCTTCGACATCGACGCCAACGGCATCATGCACGTGACCGCCAAGGACCTGGGCACGGGCAAGGAGCAGAAGATGACCGTCACCGGCGGCTCCTCGCTGCCGAAGGACGAGGTCGACCGCATGCGTGAGGAGGCCGAGCGCTACGCGGACGAGGACCACAAGCGCCGCGAGGCCGCCGAGACCCGTAACCAGGGCGAGCAGCTCGTCTACCAGACGGAGAAGTTCCTCAAGGACAACGAGGAGAAGGTCCCCGCCGAGGTGAAGACCGAGGTTGAGGCCGCCGTCGGTGAGCTGAAGGAGAAGCTCAAGGGCGAGTCCGCCGAGGGCGACAACACGGCCGAGATCCGTACCGCCACCGAGAAGGTCGCCGCCGTCTCGCAGAAGCTGGGCCAGGCCATGTACGCCGACGCCCAGGCCGCGGGCGCCGACGCCGGTGCCGCGGGTGCCGGTGCGGGCCAGGCCAAGGCCGAGGACGACGTCGTGGACGCCGAGATCGTCGACGACGAGAAGCCCAAGAAGGACGGTGCGGCGTGACGGAGGAGACCCCGGGCTTCGAGGAGAAGCCCGACGTCTCCGGCGCCGAGTCCGCAGGCAACGCTGACGACGCGGCGCGAGCCGAGTCCGCCGACAAGGCGGGCTCGGCCCCGGCCGGGGACGACAAGCAGGGCGCGCAGGACGTCGCGCTCACCGCGCAGCTGGACCAGGCCCGTTCGGCGCTCACCGAGCGCACCGCGGACCTCCAGCGGCTTCAGGCGGAGTACCAGAACTACCGGCGCCGGGTCGAGCGGGACCGCGTCGCGGTCAAGGAGATCGCCGCGGCGAACCTCCTGTCCGAGCTGCTTCCGGTCCTCGACGACGTGGGCCGCGCCCGCGATCACGGCGAGCTGGTCGGCGGCTTCAAGTCGGTGGCCGAATCGCTGGAGACCGTGGTCGCCAAGCTGGGCCTCCAGCAGTTCGGCAAGGAGGGCGAGCCCTTCGACCCGACGATCCACGAAGCCCTGATGCACTCGTACGCACCGGACGTCACGGAGACCACGTGCGTGGCCGTCCTGCAGCCCGGGTATCGCATCGGTGAGCGAACGATCCGCCCCGCGCGGGTCGCCGTCGCCGAGCCGCAGCCGGGCGCCCAGGGCGGCAAGTCCGCATCCGAGGACGGTGCCAAGGCTTCGGACGAGGAAAACGGTGGCCCGGACGAGGGCTGACGTGCGGACGGCAGAGAAGAAGACGCGGAAGGAGGGACGTCGGGGATGAGCACGAAGGACTTCGTCGAGAAGGACTACTACAAGGTCCTCGGCGTCCCGAAGGACGCCACCGACGCCGAGATCAAGAAGGCGTACCGCAAGCTCGCCCGGGAGAACCACCCGGACGCCAACACCGGTGACTCCGGCGCCGAGGCGCGCTTCAAGGAGATCTCCGAGGCGAACGACATCCTCGGCGACCCCAAGCGCCGCAAGGAGTACGACGAGGCGCGGGCGCTGTTCGGCAACGGCGGCTTCCGCCCCGGCCCCGGCGGGGGCGGCGGCAGCTTCAACTTCGACCTCGGTGACCTCTTCGGGGGCACGCAGGGGCAGCAGGGGAGCGGCGGCGGCTTCGGCGGGGGCCTCGGGGACGTCTTCGGCGGCCTGTTCAACCGCGGCGGCGCGACGGGTACCCGTACCCAGCCGCGGCGGGGGCACGACATCGAGTCCGAGGTGACGCTCAGCTTCACCGAGGCGGTGGACGGGGCCACGGTCCCGCTGCGGATGTCCAGCAAGGAGCCGTGCAAGGCGTGCTCGGGCACCGGCGACACGAACGGCACCCCGCGGGTCTGCCCGACCTGCGTGGGCACCGGCCAGGTCAGCCGGGGCGCGGGCGGCGGCTTCTCGCTCACCGATCCGTGCGCCGACTGCAAGGGCCGCGGCCTGATCGCGGAGAACCCCTGCGAGGTCTGCAAGGGCAGCGGCCGGGCGACCAGCGCCCGGACGATGCAGGTCCGCATCCCGGCGGGCGTCTCCGACGGGCAGCGCATCCGGCTGCGCGGCAAGGGCACGCCCGGCGAGCACGGCGGTCCGGCGGGCGATCTCTACGTCGTGGTGCACGTCCAGCCGCACCCGGTCTTCGGCCGCAAGGGCGACAACCTCACCGTCACGGTGCCGGTCACCTTCCCGGAGGCGGCGCTCGGCGGCGAGGTGCGGGTGCCGACGCTGGGCGGCCCGCCGGTCACGCTCAAGATCGCGCCGGGAACGCCCAACGGCCGCACCATGCGGGCGCGGGGCAAGGGCTCGACGCGTAAGGACGGCACCCGGGGTGACCTGCTGGTCACCGTCGAGGTGATCGTTCCCAAGGGCCTCGGCGACAAGGCGAAGGAGTCGCTGGAGTCCTATCGCGAGGCGACCGCGGATCAGGATCCGCGAGCGGAGCTGTTCCAGGCCGCGAAGGGAGCATGAGATGGACAGCCGGGGCGGACATCGTCGGAACCCGTACGAACTGACCGAAGATTCTCCGGTGTACGTCATCTCCGTCGCGGCTCAGCTCTCCGGCCTGCATCCGCAGACCCTGCGTCAGTACGACCGGCTTGGCCTGGTCTCGCCCGACCGCACGGCCGGGCGGGGCCGCCGGTACTCCGCCCGGGACATCGAACTGCTCCGCACGGTGCAGCAGTTGTCCCAGGACGAGGGCATCAACCTCGCCGGTATCAAGCGCATCATCGAGCTGGAGAACCAGGTCACGGCCCTCCAGCAGCGGGTCGCCGAACTCCAGGGCGCCCTGGAGGGCGCGGCCAGCGCGATGCAGCAGCGGGAGGCCGCGGTGCACGCGTCCTACCGCCGCGATCTGGTGCCGTATCAGGATGTCCAGCAGACCAGCGCGCTGGTGGTGTGGCGCCCCAAGCGGGGCGAGTGACCGCCGGAGAGCGTCGGTAACAGCGGAGAGGGCCGGGGCGACCCGGCCCTTTCGCATGTCCGGGGCGGTGCGGTGCAAGGCGGGTGCGGGGACCGGCCTCGGCGCGTCCTCGTGGGGTGCGGTCGCCCGGCCTCCGGCGGCTCAATGCCCGCTGTACCCCGCCGTCGGCATCGACAGGCGGCGGTGGACGTCCGAGGTCAGTGCGCGGTCGTAGACCGGTTCGGCGAGGTCGGCGGTGGCCAGGCGGACCCCGGCGGCGGCGCAGCGCGCGGCGAACGCGTCGGCGTCGTCCACGGCGTGCTCCAGCGCCCGGCGGTGCGGCGCCACGAAGACATCGACCAGGCCGCGTTCCACCTCGCGCCAGAGCGTGGGGTGCCCGGCGGGCAGCCGGTGCAGGCTCAGCCGGCAGGTGAGGTCGTAGCCGCGGTCCGCCGCCCACCGCTCGCACATGGCGTGCTGACCGCGGTCGTCGACGAGGAAGGGCTCGTCGCCCAGCTCGGACAGCGGCATCAGACAGGCGAGGGCGGTGGCGCGGACCGGGTTCATCGTGCCCTCCGGGCGTGGTCGGTGTGCGGGCGACGATACCGGCGGACGGCGCCCGCGGTATCGGTGCGTTCACCCGCCGCGCACCCGTGCTCCGGGGGCTCAGGCCCGGCCGAGCGCCCGGGTCACGGCGATCTCGATCGCCACCCGCTCCGGGTTGGGCGTCGGCGTCCGGCCGTAGCGCGCGGCGTACCGGCGTTCGGCGTCCGCGACCGCCGCCGCGTCCGTCCGCACCCGGGCGATCCCCTCCAGCGTCGCCCAGCGCCGCCCCGCGACCTGGCAGACCGCGGCCCGCGCACCGTCCGCCCCGGCGGCCAGCACGTTCCGCGCCTTGGTGCTGCCGCCGCGCGTGATGATCCGCGCGATCCGCTGCTCCGCGTCGTACGTCACGCCGACCGGCACGACGTGCGGGGAGCCGTCGGCCCGCAGCGTGGTCAGCGTCGACATGACGTGCTCGTCCCAGAAGGCGAGGTAGGTGGGGCTGAGGGCGGCGAGATCGTGAGCCATGGGGGAAGCGTAACGACGGGGCGCCGGGCCGCCTGTTCCGCGTACGGCGAGGGGCCGGGCCCCGTACGGGCGGCCCGGCCCCTGGTGGCAGCCGGCTCAGAGGAAGTCGCCGGTCTCCAGCGTGAACGAGAACGGCGCGGGCAGCGGCAGCGGCTTGCCGAAGGCGACGGAGTGGGACTCGCGGTAGTCGTCCCCCTCGGGCTCGCTGAACAGCGTGACCATGGAGGTCTCGCGGTCGACGAGGAGGTAAAGGGGGAGGGCGCCGCGGGCGTAGCAGTGGCGTTCGGCGATGCGGTTTTTCGGCTTCGTGCCCGTCACCTCGGCGACCAGGGCGATGCCGTCCGGTGGCATCCAGGGTTCGGCGCCCCGGAAGCGGCGGAGGCGGCGCGGTGCAACCGTGGCGTCGGGGATGACGTGATTCCTGGTGCACCGCCCTCCGCTCGGCAGGACCAGGCCCTTGTTCCCTGATACGTCCATCTCGGTCGCCGAGGACCGGATGAGCTGCCGGACCAGCGTGCTCAGGTAGTCCTCGTGATCCCCGTCGGTCGGCGGTGACACAACAATCTCCCCCTCGATGAACTCGGCCCGGAACCCGTGGGGGTTGTCCATGCCGAGGAAGAAGTCCAGGAGGGTCTGCTGGTCGGTCGCCGTCGGCTCGTATGCCATAGCCGTCACGCTGCACCTCCATTGCGTTCCAGGCCAGTGTTGACCGTGGGCGGCGAGTGGCGTTGGCATATGCCCGCCGTTCACCCGCAGGTGTGGCGGCGTGCGCGCCCGCCGGAGCGGCCGCCCCGGTCACGCGGCAGGCTCGGCATCAAGGGCGACGGCGGCAGGCTCGGCACCGAGTTGCCGCGCCCCCGATCCGCCCCCGCCCTTTCCCCAATCTTGAGCCGACTCCACTCAACTCCCCCCTTGAGTGAAGTAGACTCAATTTACTGGACGTCGACCAGAGCATGTACGGAAGTGCCGTACGCGCCCGCCGTCGGGCGGACCGGCAGTACAGGACGAGAACGCCGAGCATGAGGAGGACCCCGCGACCGTGGACGCCGAGCTGACCAACAAGAGCCGGGAGGCGCTGAGCGCCGCCAACGAGCGGGCGATCACCGCCGGGCACGCGGACATGACGTCCGCCCATCTGCTGCTCGCGCTGCTGGCCGGACCGGCCGACAGCAACGCGAACATCATCGACCTGCTGGCCGCCGTCGGCGCGGACGCCGCCGTGCTGCGGGGCGGCGCCGAGCGGCGCCTCGCCGCGCTGCCCAGCGTGCAGGGGTCGACGGTCGCACCGCCGCAGCCCGACCGCGAGCTGCTGGCCGTCCTCGCGGACGCCGCCCGGCGTGCCAAGGAGCTGGGCGATGCCTATGTCTCCACCGAGCATCTGCTCATCGGCATCGCGGCCAAGGGCGGCGCCACCGGCGCGCTGCTCGACGAACAGGGCGCGTCCGCCAAGAAGCTGCTCGCCGCGTTCGAGGAGTCCCGGGGCGATCGCCGGGTCACCAACGCCGACCCGGAGGGCACGTACAAGGCGCTGGAGAAGTTCGGTACGGACTTCACCGCGGCGGCGCGTGAGGGCAAGCTCGACCCGGTCATCGGCCGGGACCACGAGATCCGCCGCGTGGTGCAGGTCCTCTCCCGCCGGACGAAGAACAACCCGGTGCTGATCGGCGAGCCCGGCGTCGGCAAGACCGCCGTCGTCGAGGGGCTGGCCCAGCGCATCGTCAAGGGCGATGTGCCCGAGTCGCTGCGGAACAAGCGGCTGGTCGCGCTCGACCTGGGGGCGATGGTCGCGGGCGCGAAGTACCGCGGCGAGTTCGAGGAGCGGCTGAAGACCGTCCTCGCGGAGATCAAGTCCAGCGACGGCCAGATCATCACCTTCATCGACGAGCTGCACACCGTCGTCGGCGCGGGCGCGGGCGGCGACTCCGCCATGGACGCGGGCAACATGCTCAAGCCGATGCTGGCCCGCGGCGAACTGCGGATGGTCGGCGCGACCACCCTCGACGAGTACCGTGAGCGGATCGAGAAGGACCCGGCGCTGGAGCGCCGCTTCCAGCAGGTGCTGGTCGCCGAGCCGACCGTCGAGGACACCGTCGCGATCCTGCGCGGTCTCAAGGGACGCTACGAGGCGCACCACAAGGTCGCCATCGCCGACTCCGCGCTGGTCGCCGCCGCCACCCTCTCCGACCGCTACATCACCTCCCGCTTCCTGCCCGACAAGGCCATCGACCTCGTCGACGAGGCCGCGTCCCGGCTCCGGATGGAGATCGACTCCTCGCCCGTCGAGATCGACGAACTCCAGCGGTCCGTGGACCGGCTGAAGATGGAGGAGCTGGCGCTGCGGAACGAGACCGACGCCGGTTCCGTGGCGCGGCTGGAGAAGCTGCGCCGCGACCTCGCCGACAAGGAGGAGGAGCTGCGCGGGCTGACCGCCCGCTGGGAGAAGGAGAAGCAGAGTCTCAACCGCGTCGGCGAGCTGAAGGAACGCCTCGACGACCTGCGCGGACAGGCCGAGCGCGCCCAGCGCGACGGCGACTTCGACACCGCCTCCAAGCTGCTCTACGGCGAGATCCCGAAGCTGGAGCAGGAGCTGGAGGCGGCCGCGGCCGCCGAGGCGGAGCAGGAGGCGTCCGCCGAGTCGATGGTGAAGGAGGAGGTCGGCCCGGACGACATCGCCGATGTCGTCGGCGCCTGGACCGGCATCCCCGCCGGCCGCCTCCTCGAAGGCGAGACGCAGAAGCTGCTGCGCATGGAGGACGAGCTGGGCAAGCGGCTGATCGGCCAGGGCGAGGCGGTGCGCGCCGTCTCCGACGCGGTGCGCCGCACCCGCGCCGGGATCGCCGACCCGGACCGGCCCACCGGCTCGTTCCTCTTCCTCGGCCCCACCGGCGTCGGCAAGACCGAGCTGGCGAAGGCGCTCGCCGACTTCCTCTTCGACGACGAGCGGGCCATGGTCCGCATCGACATGTCGGAGTACGGCGAGAAGCACTCCGTCGCCCGCCTCGTCGGCGCGCCCCCCGGCTACGTCGGCTACGAGGAGGGCGGCCAGCTGACCGAGGCGATCCGCCGCCGCCCGTACAGCGTCGTCCTGCTGGACGAGGTGGAGAAGGCCCACCACGAGGTCTTCGACGTGCTGCTCCAGGTCCTCGACGACGGCCGCCTCACCGACGGCCAGGGCCGCACCGTCGACTTCCGCAACACCATCCTCATCCTCACCTCCAACCTCGGCTCGAACTTCCTCATGGACCCGCTGCTCAAGGAGGAACAGAAGAAGGAGAAGGTGCTGGAGACCGTCCGGGCGTCCTTCCGGCCGGAGTTCCTCAACCGCCTCGACGACCTCGTCGTCTTCCACCCGCTGGGCACCGACCAGCTCCAGCGGATCGCCCGGATCCAGATCGACCACCTCCAGAAGCGCCTCGCCGACCGCCGCCTTACCCTCGACATCAGTGACGCGGCCCTGACCTGGCTCGCCTGGCTCGGCCAGGAGCCGGTGGTGGACGCCCCGGCGCCGGACCTCTCGTACGGTGCCCGGCCGCTGCGCCGCCTGGTGCAGACCGCCATCGGCGATCAGCTGGCGCGTGCCATCCTGGCGGGCGACGTACTGGACGGCGACACCGTCCGCGTGGACGTCGACGGCGATCACCTCGCCGTGACGTCCGCCCGCGCCGCCGCCTGACGCGCCACGCTCCGCCCCGTCCGGGGTTGCCAGGACGGGGCGGGCATGGTGGAGGATGGCGCAGACCATACGAAGGGAATTCCACGGTGAGCATCGACCCGTCCTCGATTCCGAATTTCGGGGGCCAGCCCGAACAGCAGCCGACCGGGCCTGAGGGTCCCGTCGTGCCTGACCAGGATCTGGTCAAGCAGCTCCTCGACCAGATGGAGCTGAAGTACGTCATCGACGAGGAAGGCGACCTCGCCGCCCCGTGGGAGCAGTTCCGTACGTACTTCATGTTCCGCGGCGAGGAGGAGCAGCAGATCTTCTCCGTCCGCACCTTCTACGACCGCCCGCACGGCCTGGACGACAAGGCCAAGCTGCTGGAGGCGATCGACGACTGGAACCGCCGCACCCTGTGGCCCAAGGCGTACACCCACACCCACGACGACGGCACCGTCCGGCTGATCGGTGAGGCGTCGATGCTGGTCGGCACGGGTGTCGCGCTTGAGCACTTCGTGTCGAGCACGGTCAGCTGGGTCCGTGCCTCCATCGAGTTCGACAAGTGGATCGTCGAGCAGCTCGGCCTGGAGTCCGAGATCGACGAGTCCGGCGACGACAAGCCGGACGACGAGGGCTGACCCTCCCGCGGACGTCCGCCGCGGGCCCCCGGAACGCTTCCGGACGCTGTTGGTTAATTCGGGGGCTCGCGTGACGTCGGCCTTCAAGACCCGGTTGTGGTCTTGAAGGCCGACGTTGTCGTGTGGGGTGGGTGCGGGTGTCGATGCAGCCGAGCGGGCCGAGCGAGGTCCCGGCGGAGACGGTGAGGGTGGCGCGGGCCGCGTTCCCCAAGGGCAGCCTGGCGATCCGGGTCAGGGACGCATTAGGGCCGTTGTTCCGTGACGAGGAGTTCGCGGACCTGTTCCCGGCGCGGGGGAAGCCTGCCTGGTCACCGGGGCGGTTGGCGCTCGTGCTGGTGTTGCAGTTCGTGGAGGGGCTCACCGACCGGCAGGCAGCGGAGGCGGTCCGGGCGAGGACCGACTCCACCCACGTGCTGACGGCAGCCCGGGATGTTGTCTGGCTGGAGCGGGTCGCAGAGACATTACGGTCGGCGTTGAACGCGCTGGCCTCAGGCCGCCCCCGACTGGCTGGTCGAGGTCGCCGAGCCGGACTGGTTCAAGCACTACGCCACCAGGGCCGAGGACTCCCGGTTCCCCAAGGCCCGCACCACGCGGGACGAGATGGGACTGCGGATCGGCCGGGACGGGACACGGCTGCTTCAGGCCGTCTGGTCCCGGCAGGCACCGCAAGAGCTGCGGACGCTTGGGCAGGTGGAGCACCTGCGCCAGATGTGGGTGCAGAACTTCCACCAGGCTGAGGGCGAGGTGAGGCGGCGGGACCCAAAAGACCGACCGCCGGGCGCAACCTGCCTGGTCAACCCCTACGACATTGAGGCACGCAACAGCGTCAAGCGGGACACCGCCTGGGCCGGATACAAGGTCCACCTCACCGAGACCTGCGAAGAGGACGCCCCGAACCTGATCACGAACGTGGCCACCACCGACGCGACGGTGCCCGACGTGTCGATGACCGAACCCGTGCATGCCCGGCTCGCCGAAGCGGGCCGTCTGCCCGACGAACACCTGGTCGACGCCGGATACGTCGACGCCCACGTGCTCGTTCACGCCCGCCGCCAGTACGGCCTCACGCTCACCGGCCCAGCCGCCCTGGCCGTCAGCCCTCAGACCGCCGCGGGCGGCGGATTCACCGGCGACGATTTCACCATCGACTGGGAAAGCGAGCAGGTCACCTGCCCCGGAGGCAGGACTACGACCCGCTGGAATCCCGACCGCTCGTCCGAGGGCACCCCCGTGATCCGGGTGCGCTTCAACAAGAGCGACTGCCAGCCCTGCCCGGTCCGCGAGCAGTGCACCACCTCCAGCGTCGGCCGGCGGCTGACCCTGCGGCCCCCGCGAGGAACATGAAGCCCTCCGTCAGGCCCGCGCCGACCAGGACACCGACACCTGGAAGGAGCGCTACAAAACCCGCGCCGGCGTCGAGGGCGCCATCTCCCAGGCCGTCCAGCGTTGCGGCCTGCGCAGATCCCGCTACCGCGGCCTCGCAAAGACCGCCCTGCAGCACCAGCTCACCGGCGCCGCGATCAACCTCGCCCGCATCGATGCCCACCTCACCGACACACCCCGAGCCCACACCCGCACCAGCCACTTCGCAGCACTTCGCTCCGCCGAGCAACAGCTCGGCGGAGCGAAGTGATCAGGCCCCCGAATTAACCAACAGCGTCCGCTTCCGTTCCGGGGGCCCGCGGCGTGTCCGGCAGGCGCCGAACGCCCGCTTTTCCCGCCGTATGGGAGCGGGTGCCCGTTCCGGAACGACCCTCTCACCATGGCGGGAACCGGATCTCCAACTCGCCGGTAGGGCCCGGATACACTCCCCTGCCATGCGTGAACGGACAGTGGAGACCAGGTGGCGAATACGGGCGCCGCGGCAGGACCGGAACAGATCGGACGGCGCCGGTGAACCGCACAGTCCCGATGTCCGCCGCTGATGGCGGCCCGCTCCAAAGCGACCGGTAACGGCGCCGCCCGGCACAAACAGGCGAGAGATCCCCGGGCGCACTGGCTTCTCCTCGCCCTGACCCTGCCCGTCCTCTTCGGCGCCCTGCTCTTCCAGGGCTGGACCGAGAACGAGGTCGATGGCTCCAAGACCAAACAGGACTGCACCCGCCCGGTGCCCGCCGCCGCGGCGGACGCCGGGCCCGTCCTCACCGTCAACGGCGACGGTGCCCGCTCCACCTCGATGCCCGCCGGTACCGTCGCCCTCACCTATGACGGCGGCCCCGACCCCTACTGGACCCCGCGGCTGCTTGCCCTGCTGAAGAAGCATCATGCGCACGCCACCTTCTTCCTCGAAGGCGCGGACGCCGCGCAGTACCCCGACCTCGTCCGGCAGATCCGGGCCGAGGGCCACGAGATCGGCTCCCACTCCTACACCGGCGCCGACCTCGGCAACGCCTCCGGAGTACGACGCGCCCTCGAACTCCGGCTCACCCAGGGCGCGTTCGCCGGAGCCGACGGTTTCCGGACGAAGCTGCTGCGGATGCCGATGACCACCACCGTCGCCACCCTGTGCGGCGCCGAGTGGTCCGCCGCGCAGCGCGCCTCCGGCCACGGCTATCTGCTGGTCGCCGCGGACCGCTCCGGCCGCAAGCCCGCCCAGGGCCTGGTGCGGCAGTTCAGCCTGACCTCCCTCGCCTACCGCGAGACCCAGCAGCTGCTCGCCGACCCGGGCGCCCGCCGCTTCACCACGATCTCGGCGGGCACCGGCGCCGCCGCGCCCGCCATGACCGAGGCGGGCGCACCGCAGCGCTGGGCGGGCACCGCGCTGATCTGGTTCCAGCAGCTGGGCCGCAGCTCCGTCTCCGCCCTGACCTGGGTGCTGACGATCGCCGCCGCGCTCGGCCTGATCCGGCTGTTCACGCTGGTGCTCTTCGCCCGCGCGCACGTCAGACGGTTGGAGCGGGAGCGGCCCGGCGCGCCCCGGCTGCGCCGGATCACCGATCCGGTGACCGTCCTCGTCCCCGCGTACAACGAGGAGGCGGGCATCGGCACCACGCTGCGCTCGCTGCTCGCCTCCACCCACCAGCGGCTCCGGATCATCGTCATCGACGACGGGTCGAGCGACCGCACCGTGGAGATCGCGGAGGGGTACGCGGAGCGCGACCCGCGGGTGCAGGTGCTGTGCCAGCCCAACACCGGCAAGGCGGCCGCCCTCAACCATGGGCTGGCGTACACCCGCTCGCCGTACGTGGTGATGGTCGACGCGGACACCGTCTTCGAGGCGGACGCGATCGAGCGCCTGATCCAGCCACTGGCGCATCCGGCGGTCGGCGCGGTGAGCGGCAACACCAAGGTCGGCAACCGCACCCGCCTCCTGGGGCGCTGGCAGCACCTGGAGTACGTCTTCGGGTTCAACCTCGACCGCCGGATGTTCGAGGTCCTGGAGTGCATGCCGACGGTGCCCGGCGCCATCGGCGCGTTCCGGATCGACGCGCTCATGGGCGTCGGCGGCCTGAGCGAGGACACCCTCGCCGAGGACACCGACCTGACCATGGCGCTGTGGCGGGCCGGCTGGCGGGTGGTCTACGAGGAGAACGCCATCGCCTGGACCGAGGTGCCCACCTCGCTGCGGCAGCTGTGGCGCCAGCGCTACCGCTGGTGCTACGGCACCCTCCAGGCGATGTGGAAGCACCGCCGGGCCGTCCGGGAGGTCGGCCATGCCGGTCGCTTCGGGCGCCGCGGGCTCTCGTATCTCCTTCTCTTCCAGGTACTGCTGCCTCTGCTCGCACCCGTCATCGACGTCTTCATGCTCTACAGCGTGCTGTTCACCGACAGCCCGGTGAAGTCGGTCGTGACGTGGTTCGGGTTCCTGGCAGTGCAGATCGCCGTGGCGGCGTACGCGCTACGGCTGGACGGGGAGTCCCGGCGTCCGCTGTGGGTCCTCCCCTTCCAACTGCTGGTCTACCGGCAGCTGATGTACCTCGTCGTCCTCCAGTCGGTGGTCGCCTTCGTGACCGGCAGCCGGCTGAAGTGGCAGCGCATGCACCGCTCCGGTACGGCCGCCGCGGCGGCCCAGCACATCGGCGGACCCCACGACCGCCGCAGTCTGACCGTTACGAGGTGACGACCCTGTATCCCCCCACACCCCCCACACCCCCCACCACCCCACTGTCCCCCACAGACCCCATCACTCCCACGACTCCCCTGCCCCCCACCACCGGATACGCCCAGTGGCCCGCGGACCCCCACATCGCGGGGCACCAGGAGTACGGCCAGAGGTACGGCCACGCCGCCGCCCCCCTGCGCTCCGGCCCGTTCCCGGACGGGGCCGCGTACGCCCCGCAGCCCGTGGCGCCCCACCGCCCCGAGCACAACGGCTACGCGTCCGAACCGCTGACGGCCTACGCACCCGAGCACGACGGCTACGTCTCCGGCGCCTGGCCACCCCGCGGCCCGGACCGGAACGGCTACGCCGCCCCCGACGCCCTGCTGCCCCGCGGCCCGGACCACGCCGTGTACGCGCCGGAGCCACCGGCGCCGTACGCGCCGGAGCACGAGGCATACGTCTCCGACGCCCTGGTGCCGCGCGGCCCGGACCACGGGGGGTACGCGCCCGAACCGCTGGCGCCGCACGACGGTGAGGTCGCGGAGCTCCCCGAGCCGCACCCCCTCGACCCGGCGGACGCGGACGCCGTGCTGCCGGACGCGCCGCCGGTCGCCGGGCTGCCCCGGCGCGGGCGCCGCCCGTCGCGCCGCCGCCGGAGCCGCGCCGGGCGCGCCGTACGGGCGTGCGGTGTGCTGCTCGTCCTGGTGCTGGGCGGCGGCGCCGGGGCCTACGCCTGGGCGGACTCCCGGCTGGACAGCACGGTCGACCTGGCCGCGCTGCCCGGCCGCCCCGCCCCCGGCAAGGGCACCAACTACCTGATCGTCGGTTCCGACAGCCGCGCCGGACTCACCGCACGGCAGGCGGAGGACCTGCACACCGGCTCCGGTATCGACGCCGAGGGCCGCCGCACCGACTCGATGATGGTGCTCCACACCGGCGCCCACGGCACCACGATCACCAGCCTCCCGCGCGACTCCTGGGTGGTGATCCCCGCCTACGTCGACCCGCGGACCGGCATCCACCACCGGGCCGCCCGGAACAAGCTCAACGCGGCGTTCTCCCTGGGCGGACCCGAACTCCTCGTCCGCACCATCGAGTCCAACACCGGCCTCCGCCTCGACCACTACACCGAGATCGGATTCGCCGGATTCGTCGGCATCGTCGACGCGGTCGGCGGGGTGCGGATGTGCGTGGACCGCCATGTCGTGGACGAGAAGTCCGGCCTCGACCTGACCCGCGGCTGCCACACCCTCTCCGGCCGTCAGGCGCTCGCCTTCGTACGCCAGCGCCACCAGGAGAAACAGGGCGACCTCGGGCGCTCCCGCAACCAGCGGAAGTTCCTGGCCGCCCTCGCCGCGAAGGCGGCCTCCCGGGATGTCCTGCTCAATCCGTCCGCCCTCGTCGGTACGGCCGGTGCGGGCCTGAGCACCCTGATCGTCGACTCGTCCACCGGGCTGCCCCGGCTGACCCGCCTCTTCGAGGCGCTGCAGGACGCGTCCTCGGGCCGCGGCAAGCAGCTCAACGTGCCCATCTCCGGCTTCGGCGTGGGCACCTCGAAGGGCAGCGTCGTCGTCTGGGACAAGGCGAAGTCCCGCCGCCTGTTCGCCGAACTCCGCGCGGACCGGCCGGTCACCGTCACCGGCTGACCCTCACCCCTGACGGGGCCCGCCCCGTGCGGACCCCGTCAGGCGGCCAGCCCCTTGAGCCGGTCCACCGCCTCCTGAAGGACCTCCGTCTTCTTGCAGAACGCGAAGCGGACGAAGGGCGCGCCCTGCTCCTGGTGGTCGTAGAAGACGGCGTTGGGGATGGCGACGACACCGGCGCGCTCCGGCAGCGCCCGGCAGAACGCATGGCCGTCGGTGTGGCCCAGCGGCCGGATGTCGGTGGTGACGAAGTAGGTGCCCTGCGGCTGGTAGACCTCGAACCCGGCCGCGCGCAGCCCGTCGCCGAGCAGATCGCGCTTGGCCCGCAGGTCGTTCAGGAACCCTGCGTAATAGCTGTCCGGCAGCGCCAGCGCCTCGGCGAGCGCGTACTGGAACGGCCCGCCCGAGGTGAAGGTGAGGAACTGCTTCGCCGAACGAACGGCGGCCACCAGCTCCGGCGCGGCGGTGACCCAGCCGATCTTCCAGCCGGTGAACGAGAACGTCTTCCCCGCCGAGCCGATCGTCACCGTCCGCTCCCGCATCCCCGGGAACGACGCGAGCGGCAGATGCGCGCCCTCGAAGACCAGATGCTCGTAGACCTCGTCGGTGACGACCAGCAGATCGCGCTCGCAGGCGAGCCGCGCGATCTCGGCGAGCTCATCGCGGGTCAGGACGGTGCCGGTGGGGTTGTGCGGGGAGTTGAGAAGAAGGAGACGGGTGCGGTCGGTGACCGCGTCACGCAGCTCATCCAGATCGAGGGCGTACGTCCCGGACTCCGGCCGCGGGCGCAGCGTCACCGGGACGCGCCGGCCCCCGGCCATCGCGATGCACGCGGCGTACGAGTCGTAGTACGGCTCCAGCGCGATGACCTCGTCGCCGGGCTCCAGCAGCGCGAGCAACGAGGCGGCGATGGCCTCGGTGGCCCCGGTGGTGACCAGGACCTCGGCGTCGGGGTCGCAGGTCAGGCCGAGGTGGCCGTAGAAGCGCTCCTGGTGGGCGGCGATGGCGGCGCGCAGTTCGGGGATGCCGGGGCCGGGCGGGTACTGGTTGCCGCGGCCGTCCCGCAGGGCGCGCACCGCAGCCTCGCGGACCTCCTCCGGGCCGTCGGTGTCGGGAAAGCCCTGCCCGAGGTTGATGGCGCCGGTCCGTACGGCGAGCGCGGACATCTCGGCGAAGATCGTCGTACCGAATTCGGCCAGGCGGCGGTTGAGCAGCGGTCGGTCCATGCGCGCCATCCTCCGCCGAACCTCTGGACTTCCTCAACTGCGCTTTGCGTCAGCAAGACCCCGGGCATCAGCCCCGCACGAAAGGATCACCGGCGCGCGGGACACCGGCGCCGGACGCCTCGCTCGGGGGAGCGGAAGGAGTGTGAGGCAGATGGGTGTCGTGCTGTTCCTGCTGATCGTGATGGCGGTGATCGGCATGGTCTCCGCCGCATCCCGCGGTTCCGGCGGCGGCCGGAGGAGATCGGGGGGCTCCAGTTGGTGGGTCGCGGGCGGCGACTCCGGATCCGGCGGCGGCCACCACGGCCACCACGGCCACCACGGCTGCGGCGGTGGCTCCTCCTGCGGCGGCTCGTCGTGTGGTGGCGGGGGCGGCTCGTCCTGCGGGGGTGGCGGCGGCTCCTGAGACGGTTCCCGAACCGGGTGCTCCGGCCGGGGCGCGGGAGCGGCCCCGCGGGGCACCGGCGTGCGCCGGGGAGTGCCCCAGGGGGCGCCGGACCTCCGCCGGACGACGGCCGCGGCGCCGCTCTTCCCGCCGGGCCGCCGGGCCGCGTACGGTCCGGAGGCCCGCGTACGCACCGTGGCCACCGCCTTCGCCCCACCCGCCGTACGGCCCTTCCTCCTCTGCACGTACCGACGGCTCGTGCGGTGGACGAAGGGCCCTTGTGTGCTTGGCGGTTGAACAAATGATCTGATGGGCCCTCTGTGGGATGGAAACCCGGCGAACATGGGTAATTCCGCTGTGGGCGCCTGGCATTCGTGGTTCCCTCTTCAGTGAGAATCCCCCAGTTCTCGGATCCCGCGTGGGCGCGAGCCGGCACAGAATTTCCCCGACGTTCTCCGGGGCGGACCGGCCCACCCATCCACTGCGTGCTTGCGGAGCCGAACCCATGCTCACGACCCTGACAACTACCTATACCGATACCCGTGCATCAGATCTCGCCTGGGCGCTCGGCAGGGGACCCCTGCCGGCCCTGGCGGAGCTCGACCTCCACCTGGGCGACGCCCAGGTGCAGTTGAGGCTGCTGGGGGCCTCCCATCAGGTGCTGCTGGAAGAGGAGCGCGGCACGTGCTCCGAAACCGTCGCCTGCATGCCGGGCAGTAGCACCCCGCTTCCCCTGGGCGTGGCCAAGCGCCTGGGGGAGTGGGAGTACGAATTCGCCGCCCATGTCGAGACGCTGTCGCGCGGCTCGTTCGCCGGGCGCGCCCAGGAACTGCTCGCGCTGGTCTCCGACCATCCGCACGGTCTGGCCGGGACCTTCCCCGGCTCACCACACGCCTTCACCGCGATGCTCGCCCAGCGCCGCCACGGCGAGGTCCGCTGGCGTACCTGGCACTCCTACCCCCAGGAGGGGCGCCTGGTCACCACCCGGACCAGGGTGGGCGTACGCATCCCCGCCGGGGTGTGAAACCGGCGGTCGCGCGCGGCGGTTCGCCGGGTGGCCGGGGTGCGTCCCCGGTCCCGCCCGGTGTCCGGCGCGCGGGACCGCGGGGCGGGCGTACGGCGCCGGCGTGAGCCACCCCGCGCACGGCGGCGGACGAGCGCCCCCTATGCACCACAATCACCCAACTCCCAGGTGTAGCAGGCGTACTGCACTCTTGTGGGTGACGAATGCGCACGGAACCGTCACGTAGCGTTCATTTCATGATCGATCCGCAGGAGCCCGTCCCAACCGCCGCCTTCGGGCCACCGGAGGTCATGCGACCGGCGCGGCTGCCGGTGCGGTCCGGGCCCGGCCGACTGCTCGTCCTCGCCGCGGTCTTCGTCTGCGCCGCCTGCGGTCTGGTCTACGAACTCGAACTGGTCGCCCTGGCCTCCTACTTGACCGGCGACTCCGTCACCCAGTCCTCCGTCGTGCTGTCGGTGATGGTCTTCGCGATGGGCATCGGGGCGCTGCTCGCCAAGCAGCTGCGCTGCCGGGCGGCGGTCGGCTTCGGCGCGATCGAGGCGGGGCTCGCGCTGGTCGGCGGCTGCTCGGCGATGGCGCTGTACGCCTGCTTCGCGTGGTGCGGCCAGTCCCGCCCGGCGCTCGTCGGATTCTCGCTGGTCATCGGGGTGCTGATCGGTGCCGAGGTGCCGCTGCTGATGACGTTGATCCAGCGGGTGCGGCGGCAGGACGCGGGCGGCGCGGTCGCCGATCTCTTCGCCGCCGACTACGTGGGCGCCCTCGTCGGCGGGCTGGCGTTCCCGTTCCTGCTGCTGCCGGTGCTCGGCCAGCTCACCGGGGCGCTGGTCACCGGCACGGTCAACGCCGTCGCGGGCGGGGCGCTGGTGCTGTGGCTCTTCCGCCGCGATCTGACGCCGCGCGCCCGCCGCCGCCTGCTGGCCGTCAACGCGCTGGTGCTGGTCCTGCTCGCGGTGGGCGTCCTGCTGGTCGCGCCGTTCGAACGCGCCGCCCGCCGCGCGGTGTACGGGTCCGCCGCCCGGGTCGTGGTGCAGACCGGCGTCCAGGAGGTGGTGATGACCGGCGACGCGGGGCGCGCGGGCGGTACGGGACACGGGAGGAAAGGTTCCGGCGGGCCGCTCGCGCTCTATCTGGACGGGCGGCTGGAGGTCAGCGCGGACAACGAGTTCCCTTACCACCAGGCCCTGGTGCACCCCGCGGTCGCCGACGGTCCGCACGGCCGCGTCCTGGTCCTCGGCGGCGGCGACGGGCTGGCCGTCCGCGAGGTGCTGCGCCACCGCGCGGTCCGCTCGGTGACCGTCGTCGAAATCGACCCGGGCGTGATTGACCTGGCGCGTACCGACCCCGGGCTCTCCGCCCTCAACCACCACGCCCTGGACGACCCGCGCGTCCATGTCGTCACCGCCGACGCCTTCGACCGGCTGCGCGCGGAGAGTGCCCGCTGCGGACGCCGGTGCCGCGGCCCGTACGACGTCATCGTCTCCGATCTGCCCGACCCCCGGGTGACCGCCGGGACGAAGCTCTACTCCCAGGAGTTCTACGGCCTGGTGGCGCGGCTGCTGGCGCCGGGCGGGCGGCTTGCGGTGCACGCCGGGCCGCCCGAGGCGCGGCCCCGGGTGTTCTGGACGGTCGAGTCGACGCTGCGGTCGGCGGGGCTGGCGACCGTGCCGTACGAGGTCCCCGGGCGGCGCGGCGGTGAGAGCGCCCGCCCGGTGTCCGGCTCCGGGCCGACCGGCTCCGGGGCGCGGCATTGGGGTTTCCTCCTGGCCGGGCACCACGCCCGCGACCTGGACGCGGCGGCGCCCGCGCCCCAGCTCCCGTCCGCCGTCCGCGCCACGCTGCGCGACGGCGCGCGGGCGCTGTCGGCCGCCCGGATCGACGGGCTGCCGCCGTCGACGCTGATGCACCCGCGCTACGGCTGACCGCGGCGTCCCGGGCGGCCGGGAAATCGCACCGAGGCGGATACGGGCCCTGGGCGCCGGGTGGACGTGACGGACCCGACGCGAACACCACGGGCACCCGCCAAGGGATCCCCACAGCGCTGGAGAAGGAATTAGGCTCCCTGCCATGGAGCATGAGATGTACGTTCCGTTTCCCGTCGGGACGGTCCGGCGGGTGCTCGGCGATGCGGCGCGGGTCGCGCGCTGCGTCCCCGGCGCCCAGCTCGACGCCGGGGCCGACGCCGCGCGCCCCGAAGGCCGGTTGCGGCTGCGTATCGGCGGCTCCACCATCACCTACCGCGGTGCGCTGACGGTCGCCACCTCGGGCGAGGCGGGTGTGGACGTCACGGTCGAGGCACGGGGCACGGAGGCACGCGGCGCCGGGACCGCCGCCCTCACCCTGACCGTGCGACTGTCGCCCGCCGACGGGTCCGGTACGACGCTGTCCTGCATCGGCACGGTACGCAGCGAGGGGCGGCTCGCCGAGGCCGAGGCGCAGACGGCGCTGACGGCCGGTCGGCGTCTGCTGGATCGCTTCGCGGCGAACCTTGCGGCGGAATTGGAGCGGGAGCCGGGGGCGGGCTCGGGCGGGCCGGACGCCTCCGGGTCCGCCGCGGACGGCTCCGACGCCTCCGGCCCGGACGCCCCTGCCCCCGCCGGTGACCGTCCGCACGGCGGCATCTTCGACACCGAGGTGCCGCCGCCGTCCCTCGGGCCGGAGACGGAGGACGCCCCGGAGACGGACGCGGGAGCCGGGCCGGACGCGGGCGGTGCGGCCCGTCCGGGCTCCGCCGACGGCGAAGCGCTCCCCGATTACGGCCCCGACCCCGTTGTCGACGGCGAGAACTACGACGGCCAGACGTACGACGGGCAGGACTTCGGCGACGAGGACGAGGACGAGGACGAGGTGCCCGCCGAGGCGGCGCATGCCCGGCGGACGATGATCGGCCGTAGCGCCGAGGAGGTCGACCACGCCCCGCCGCGCGGCCGGTACGCGCCGGTGCCCGCGCCCGAGCCCCACGCCGCCTCGGCGACGCTGCGCTGGGCCGCACCGGCCGCCGCCGTGGTGCTGGCGGGCGCGGTCGTCGTCGGCCGGGCGCTGCGCCGCCGTCGCTGACACCGGGCCGCCCTGGGGTGGCGGCGCCGCGGCGAGCGGGGCGGCATGGCATCGCCTAGGGTCGGGTGGTGTGAATACGGACAACACCCCACAGGCGCGGCGGAACGTCGTACGGCTGACCGCGGGCGCTGCCGAGGTCGACGTCGAGCCGGAGAACGGCTGCCGCCTCTCCGGGCTGCGCGTCGGCGGCACCGAACTGCTGCGGCAGGGCGCGAAGTACGGCTGCTTCCCGATGGTCCCCTGGTGCGGGCGGATCGACCACGGGGAGTTCCGCAACGGCGCCGAACTGCACCGGATGCCGGTCAACGCCCCGCCGCACGCCCTCCACGGCACCGGCCGCGACCTGCGCTGGCGCACCGCCCGCCGCGACGCCCGCGCCGCCGTCTTCACCTACGACCTCGCCGACCCGGCCGCCCCCTGGCCGTACCCGGGCACCGTCACGCAGGTCGTGGAGCTGGCCGAGGACGGCCGGTCGCTCACTCTGACGCTGGGGGTGGAGGCGGCGGCCGACTCGTTCCCCGCGCAGGCGGGCTGGCACCCGTGGTTCGTGCGGCAGCTCGACGGCGGCGGTGCGCCCGTGGAGCTCTCCTTCGACGCGGCGTGGCAGGAGGAGCGCGGCGACGATCATCTGCCGACCGGCCGCCGCATCGACCCGCTGCCCGGCCCCTGGGACGACTGCTTCGGCATGCCGGAGGGCGTCGAGGCCACCGTGACCTGGCCCGGCCGTCTGGAGCTGACCGTTGCCAGCCGCGCCGAGTGGGTCGTGGTCTACGACGAGCAGGAGGCGGCGGTCTGCGTCGAGCCGCAGTCCGGCCCGCCCAACGGCCTCAACACGCTGCCGCGGCTGGTCACCCCGATCGACCCGCTGGAGATCTCCACCACCTTCAGCTGGCGGACGCTGGGCTGACCGCCGCAGTGGCCCGGCATCTGCCCCATGAACGACCTCGTAAGCTCGTGGGCATGACCGAGGACGTACGCGGCGCGCTGCTGCAGCAGATCAAGGACAAGGCCGTGGTGCACGGCAAGGTGACGCTCTCCTCCGGCAAGGAGGCCGATTACTACATCGACCTGCGCCGGATCACCCTGGACGGTGCGGCGTCGCCGCTGGTCGGGCAGATGATGCTGGACCTGACCGCGGAGCTGGAGTACGACGCGGTCGGCGGTCTGACGCTGGGCGCCGATCCCGTCGCCGCGTCGATGCTGCACGCCGCCGCCGCGCGCGGCCGCCGGCTGGACGCGTTCGTCGTCCGCAAGGCGCAGAAGACCCACGGCATGCAGCGCCGTATCGAGGGCCCGGACATCAAGGGCCGCCGGGTGCTGGTGGTCGAGGACACCTCGACCACCGGCGGTTCGCCGCTGACCGCCGTCGAGGCGGCCCGGGAGGCGGGCGCCGAGGTCGTCGCGGTCGCGACGATCGTCGACCGCGGCGCCGCCGACGCCCTTGCCGACGCCGGTCTGCCGTACCTCACCGGCTACCGTCTCGGCGACCTCGGACTGGCCTGATCCGAGGCCGCCTGGCCCGCCGCGCGGGCGGCCCGAATCCGGCGGGTGGCGCCGGGCTCTTCCGTACGCCACCGTGCTGACCTGTGCTTTTCTTCGAGAGGTCGGCTGTTTCACGTGAAACAGCCGACCTTCGGCGTGTCCGGACCGGCGGGCGATGCGGAGCAATCCGGGGCGTCTGGGAAGATGAGGACGGCGAGGTCGTCGCCCCCTGGTCAGGGCCGCAACGCATACCCGTACTTCACAAGGAGCGGACAGATGCCCATCGCAACTCCCGAGATCTACAACGAGATGCTCGACCGGGCGAAGGCGGGCAAGTTCGCCTACCCCGCCATCAATGTGACCTCGACGCAGACGCTGCACGCGGCGCTGCGCGGCTTCGCCGAGGCGGAGAGCGACGGCATCATCCAGATCTCCACCGGCGGTGCGGAGTTCCTGGGTGGCCAGTACAGCAAGGACATGGTCAGCGGCGCGGTGGCGCTCGCCGAGTTCGCGCACGTCGTGGCCGGGAAGTACGGCATCAACGTCGCGCTCCACACCGACCACTGCCCCAAGGACAAGCTGGACGGCTATGTCCGCCCGCTGATCGACATCTCCGCCGAGCGGGTCGCCAAGGGGCAGCACCCGCTGTTCCAGTCCCACATGTGGGACGGCTCGGCCGAGACGCTGGCGGACAACCTGGCCATCGGCCAGGAGCTGCTCGCCAAGGCCGCCGCCGCCAAGATCATCCTTGAGGTCGAGATCACCCCGACCGGCGGCGAGGAGGACGGCGTCAGCCACGAGATCAACGACGAGCTGTACACCACCGTCGACGACGCGCTGCGCACCGCCGAGGCGCTGGGCCTGGGCGAGAAGGGCCGCTACCTGCTGGCCGCCTCCTTCGGCAACGTCCACGGCGTCTACAAGCCGGGCAACGTCGTGCTCCGCCCCGAGCTGCTGAAGGACCTCCAGGAGGGCGTCGGCGCCACGTACGGCAAGCAGGCGCCGTTCGACTTCGTCTTCCACGGCGGCTCCGGCTCCACCGAGCAGGAGATCACCACCGCGCTGGAGAACGGTGTGGTCAAGATGAACCTCGACACCGACACCCAGTACGCGTTCAGCCGCCCGATCGCGGACCACATGTTCCGCAACTACGACGGTGTGCTGAAGGTCGACGGCGAGGTCGGCAACAAGAAGGTCTACGACCCCCGCAGCTGGGGCAAGCTCGCCGAGGCCGGTATGGCGAAGCGGGTCACCGAGGCGTGCGCGAACCTGCGCTCCACGGGCACCACGCTGCGGAAGTGAGCTGACACCGCGCCCGACGCGGTGACGAGGGCCTCGTACCACCCGGGTGGTACGAGGCCCTCGTGCATGTCCGACGGGAATCCGGGGCCGATCGCGGGCATGCTCGCCGTATGACGATGCCGAGTCCGCCCGGGGGTGTCCGCCTGGTCTCGCCGCAGGGCCGGTGGGTGCTGCTGACCGCCGTCCTGGGGTCGGGCATGGCGATGCTCGACAGCACGGTCGTGAACGTCGCGCTGCCCCGCATCGGCGCCGATCTCCACGCCGACCTGGGCGTTCTCCAGTGGACCATCACCGCGTACATGCTCACGCTCGCCTCGCTGATCCTGTTGGGCGGGGCGTTGGGGGACCGCTTCGGGCGGCGGCGGGTGTTTCTCGTAGGGGTGGTGTGGTTCGCGGTGGCGTCGCTGCTGTGCGGGCTGGCGCCGACGCCGGGCGGGCTGATCGCCGCCCGGGCGCTCCAGGGCATCGGCGGGGCGCTGCTCACGCCGGGGTCGCTGGCGCTGATCCAGGCGGTGTTCCGGCCGGACGGCCGGGCGCGGGCGGTCGGCGCCTGGTCCGGGCTCGGCGGCGTCGCCACGGCGATCGGCCCGTTCGTCGGCGGCTGGCTGGTGGACGGCGCGGGCTGGCGCTGGGTGTTCTTCCTCAATGTGCCGCTGGCCCTGGTCTGTGTGCCCGTCGCGCTGCGGTACGTACCGGAGACCCGGGAGCGGGCGGCGGCGCGCGGCGGGTTCGACGTGGCGGGGGCGGTGCTGGGGGCGCTGGCGCTCGCCGGGGTGACGTACGCGCTGATCGCGGCACCGGAGCGGGGGCTGTCGGCGGGGGTGGTGGTGCCGGGCGTCGCGGGGCTGCTGCTGGGGGCGGCGTTCGTCGCGGTGGAGCGGCGGCGGGCGGAGCCGATGCTGCCGCCGGAGCTGTTCGCCATCCGGCAGTTCAGCGCGGTCAACGCGGTGACGGTGTGCGTCTACGCCGCCTTCAGCGGGTTCTTCTTCCTGGCGGTGGTGCAGCTCCAGGTGGTGGCCGGGTACTCGGCGCTGGCGGCGGGGACGGCGCTGCTGCCGACGACGGTGCTGATGCTGCTGCTCTCCGCCCGCTCGGGCGAACTGGGGCAGCGGATCGGGCCGCGCATCCCGCTGACCGTGGGGCCGCTGCTGTGCGCGGTCGGGATGCTGCTGATGACGCGGGTGGGCGCCGGGGCGTCGTACGTGGTGGACGTGCTCCCGGCGCTGGTGGTGCTGGGCGCCGGGATGGTGACGCTGGTCGCGCCGCTGACCGCGACGGTGCTGGCCTCGGTCGACGTGGACCGCGCCGGGCTGGCCAGCGGCATCAACAACGCGGCGGCGCGGGCGGCGGGCCTGGTGGCCATCGCGGCGCTGCCGCTGCTGGCCGGGATGGGCCCGCAGGCGTACCGCTCGGCCGACGCCTTCGCCGTGGCGTTCCGCCGGGCCATGCCGTGGTGCGCCGGGGTGCTGCTGGTCGGCGCGGTGATCGCGTGCGTGGCGGTCCGGACGGTGCCCGCGGTGCCGGAGGAGCAGGAGGAACAGGAGGAGGCCGGGGCTCCGGAAGCAGTCGCGGCCCCGGAAGCGGTCGGGGCGGCGGAGGCGGCCGGGGGTGCGAGCGCGGCGCACGAGGGGGCGCGGCACGGGGCACCGTGCCACCCGGAGTGCACGTATCACTGCGGGGTGGGGGCGCCGCCGCTCGATCCGGGGGATGTGGAGGTGGGACGGCCGTCGGGTGCGGGGGCGCCGCCGGGGCCGGGTGCGCCGTCCGGGCCCGGCGCGGAAGCGGGCGGCCCGGAGAGGCCCGGCCCGTAGGGCGACCGGGGAGCGTAGAGCGCCCGGGGCGCCGTGCGGCCCGCCACGTCCGGCCTGCCACGTCCGGCCCGGCCGTGCGCCCGGAAGCACGGGCCGCCCCGCCAACCGCACCCCGCCGTGGACGCGCCCCCGCTCCCGGCCCCGCCACGCCCCTTTTCAGCCACCCGCCCATCCCCCCTCCGGCCCCCCGCCAAGCCGCTCCCGCGACCAGGCAGACTTGGGGCATGGCCATTCACGAGAACCTTCTGGGGGGACCGCCCCCGACCCATCTTCCCGACGACCCGGGCCCGCGCGAGCTGCTCGCCGCCGGTACGGCCCCGGCCGATGTCGCGGCCAAGTTCCCGACCTCTTCGCTGGCCTGGGCACAGCTCGCCGACGACGCGTTCCAGGGCGGCCGGACCGTCGAGTCGTACGCGTACGCCCGGACCGGCTACCACCGTGGGCTCGACGCGCTGCGGCGGGCGGGCTGGAAGGGGCACGGCCCGGTGCCGTTCGAGCACGAGCCGAACCGCGGCTTCCTGCGGGCGCTGCACGCGCTGGCCCGCGCCGCCCGCGCGATCGGCGAGGACGCGGAGTGCGAGCGCTGCACCACCTTCCTGCGCGACTCCTCCCCCACCGCGGCGGACACCCTGTCCTGACCCACCCGGGGCCGGCCGTGCGGACGGCCGGCCCTCGGGCGCCCGCGACACCGCGCCCGGTACCGGTCACGCGGAATGTCGGCCCTTGCGCCGCCCGGGACCAGCACCGATGATGCGAGTGGGGCGGCTGATCCGTCCCGAGGGGACCGGGGCTCCCGAGCCGATCAGGAAGGGGCGGACCGCTACCCGGAGTTCGCAGCCTGAGGAGTCCCTCATGTCGCACCCTTCGCCGTCCGCGCACAGTTCGCCCGTCGCCCCCGGCGACGCGCCGCTCGCCCCGGATCTCACCATCGGCGCCGCCACCACCACCCCGTACGAGGACTACGTCCGCGCCGACGTCCTCACGCATCTGCAGCACCCGCTCTCCGACGACCCCGGCGAGATGGTGTTCCTGGTGACCACCCAGGTGATGGAGCTGTGGTTCACCGTCATCGTCCACGAGTGGGGTACCGCCTGTGAGGCGCTGCGCCGCGACGACCTGCCGGTGGCGCTGGACGCGCTGGAGCGCTCCACCCATGAGCTGACGGCGCTGAACGCCGCCTGGCAGCCGCTGGCCCGGCTGACCCCGGCGCAGTTCAACGCGTACCGCGGGGCGCTGGGCGAGGGTTCCGGTTTCCAGTCCGCGATGTACCGGCGGCTGGAGTTCCTGCTCGGCGAGAAGTCCGCGTCGATGCTGGTGCCGCACCGCGGTGCGGCGCGCGAGTACGCCGAGCTGGAGAAGGCGCTGCACGAGCCGAGCCTGTGGGACGAGGTGCTGCGGCTGCTGGCCCGCCGCGGCCATGCGGTGCCCGCCGCCGTGCTGGAGCGCGATCCGGCCGAACGGTACGAGCCCGATCCGGCGGTCGAGGCGGTCTGGGCCGAGGTGTACGCCGGGGAGCAGGACTCCGATCTCGTCACCCTGGGCGAGGCGCTGACCGATGTCGCCGAGTTGGTCTGGCGGTGGCGCAACGATCATTTGGTCGCGACCCGGCGGGCGATGGGCGCCAAGATGGGTACCGGCGGTTCCGCGGGCGTGGCCTGGCTGGAGAAGCGGGCCCGCAAGAACGTCTTCCCCGAGCTCTGGACGGCACGCAGCCATGTCTGATCACCGCGAGAACCACGAGCCCCAGGCGCCCCGCGACCACCGCGCGGAGGCCGCCACCCTGGACGCCTCCGACCCGTTGGCCGGTGTCCGCGACCGCTTCGTCCTCGACGACACCGTCTACCTCGACGGCAACTCCCTGGGCGCGCTGCCCCGCTCCGTACCGGACAAGGTCGCCGATGTCGTCGCCCGGCAGTGGGGCGAGATGCGCATCCGGTCCTGGACCGAGGGCGGCTGGTGGGAGGCGCCGGAGCGGATCGGCGACCGTATCGCACCGCTCATCGGGGCGGCCCCGGGGCGCGTCGTCGTCTCCGACTCCACCAGCGTCAACGTCTTCAAGGCGGTCATCGCGGGCGTCCGGATGGCCGGTCCCGGCTGTACGGAGATCCTGGTCGACGCCACGACGTTCCCCACCGACGGCTACATCGCTCGCTCCGCGGCGCGGATGACGGGCCTCGCGGTGCGCCCGGTGGAGCCCGCGCGGATCGCCGACGAGGTCACCGAACGGACCGCGCTGGCGCTGGTCAACCACGTCGACTACCGCACCGGACGCCTCCACGACCTGCCCGGCATCACCGCCGCGCTGCACTCCGCGGGCGCCCTCGCGGTCTGGGACCTCTGCCACAGCGCGGGCGCGCTGCCGGTCGGTCTGGATGCGCACGGCGTCGACCTCGCGGTGGGCTGCACGTACAAGTACCTCAACGGCGGGCCCGGTTCGCCCGCGTATCTGTACATCCGCGAGAGCCTCCAGGAGCGGTTCGACTCGCCGCTGCCGGGCTGGAACTCGCATGTGGAACCGTTCGGGATGATCTCGCGGTACGAGCCGGCCGACGGCATCACCCGGGGGCGCGTCGGCACCCCCGACATCCTCTCGCTGCTCGCGCTGGACGCGGCGCTGGACGCCTGGGACGGCGTCACCGTCGAGGCGGTCCGCACCAAGAGCCTGGCGTTGAGCGACTTCTTCCTCGACTCCGTGGCCGCGTACGTACCGCCCGGCGAGGTCCGCTCGGTGACGCCGTACGACCACGCACGGCGCGGCAGCCAGGTGTCGCTGGAGTGCGCCGGGGCGGGCGAGGTGATGGCGGAGCTGATCCGGCGCGGCGTGGTCGGCGACTTCCGCGAACCGGACGTGCTGCGCTTCGGGCTGACCCCGCTGTACACCTCCTTCGGCGACGTGGAGCGCGCCGCCCGGGTGCTGGGGGAGGTGCTGCGGGAGCGGTCGGCGGAGGACGGCGCGGGCGCGGCTGGTTCCGGGGAGGCCGGTGGCCCGGCCGGTTCCGGTCCGGCCGCCGGTCCCGGCGTTTCCGGTCCGGCCGCGGGCGCCGACGGCCCCGCCCCCGGCGGCCCCGCCGCATGAGCGTTCCCGATGAGGAGGCGGCGCTGCTGGGGCTCGCCCCGGTGGCGCCGCACCGCTCGGTGGCGTACGGGCCGCACCCGGACCAGTGCGTCGACCTGTACGACCCGGCCCCCGGCACCGCCCGCGGCCCGCGCGTCGTCCTGGTGCACGGCGGCTTCTGGCGCGCCGCGTACGACCGGACGCATCTCTCCCCGGCCGCCGCCGAGCTGGCCCGGCAGGGGCTGCCCGTCGCCCTCGTCGAGTACCGCAGGGTCGGTGGGGGCGGCGGCGGGGACCGTACTTTCGACGACGCGGCGGCGGCGGTCGCGGCGGCCACCGCGGCGTGGCGGGCGGACGGTCCGGGGCCCGCGCCCGTGCTCGTCGGGCACTCGGCGGGCGGGCAGCTGGCGCTGCTGACCGCGGTGCGGGCGGCGGCCGGGCGGATCGGGCGGGTGGTCGCGGTCGCACCGGTCGCCGACCTCGCGGCGGCGCACCGGCTCGGGCTGAGCGACCACGCCGTCGCCGCCCTGCTCGGCGACGGCCCGGGCTTCGCGGAACGCCTCGCCGCCGCCGACCCCGTACGCCATCCCCCGGCGGGCGTTCCGGTCACCGTGCTGCACGGTACGGACGACCCGGAGGTGCCGCCGCGGCTCTCGCGGAGCTTCGCCGACGCCGCGCGGGCCGCCGGGGTGCCGGTGACGCTGCGCGAACTGCCCGGGGTGGGCCACTACGCGCCGTTCGTCCCGTCCGCCGCGGCGTTCCGCACGCTGCTGGACGAGCTGCGCGGCTCCGCCTGAGACCGGCTCCGCACACCGCGTAGTACTTGAGGCGGACCTCGGCAGATCCCCATTGGTGGGGACGATTCGGCGGGGCGTCCTGCTTACCGTGGTGGGGTGAAAGAGACCCAGTCGCAGGACGCCCTGCGCTCCGAGGCCCGGATCGCCCGTGGCGCGCTGCACCTGCTGCGCAAGGACCTCTTCGAGGACGCCTTCGCCTTCCGCCCGATGCTGCCGCTCGACGACCCCGGCGTACCGGGCTGGCGGCAGCGGCTGCCGCGGCGGATCCGGCGCTACGTCCGGTGGGCGCCGCACATCGTGGTGGCGCTCGCCGCGGTCGCCAACTTCCTGCTGGGGGTCACCGCCACGCTCGACCTGGGCAGCTCCTACCACTACGGCATCCTCCACACCCCGCTCTCCCTCGTCTTCTCCCTGCTCGTCGCGGCCCCGGTGGCGCTCACGCTGTTCCGGCCGGTCGGCGCGTTCTGGGTGTCGTTCGCCGGGTTCGTCCTCGCGATGCTGGACGCCGCGAACGGCTCCTACGACGCGACGTGGCCGATGGTGTCGCTGCCCACCCATGTCGTGGTGATGGCGCTGGTCGTGCTGCGTACCCGGCCGCGGCTCGCGCTGGAGATGTGGGTGGTGACGATCGTCGCCGGCGGGATGCTGTCGATGGCGTCGGGTTTCGGCTACCGCGAACTGCTCGCGCTCGCGGTGCCCTCGGCCTTCATCCTCACCGCCGCCGCCGCGGTCCGCGCCTGGCGCGAGGAGCGGCGGCACGTCGTCGAGACGCAGACGGCCACCGCGGAGGAACGCTCCCGCCGCACCCTGCTGGAGGAGCGGGCCACCATCGCCCGGGAGCTGCACGACGTCGTCGCGCACCACATGTCGGTCATCGCCATCCAGGCCGAGGCCGCGCCGTACCGCGTCGAGCACACCCCGCCGGAGCTGGCCACCTCGTTCGCCACCATCCGGGAGAACGCCGTCGCCGCGCTCGCCGAACTCCGCCGCATCCTGGGCGTCGTCCGCTCCGAGGACCCGGACGCGTTCGCCGAGCACGACCCCGAGGCGCCCCAGCCGAGCCTCGCCCGGCTCGACGGGCTGCTGAACAGCGTGCGCGGCGCCGGGCTGACCGTCGAGGCGGTCGTCACCGGCGCGGCGCGCCCGCTGCCGCAGGGCGTGGAGCTGTCCGCGTACCGCATCGTCCAGGAGGCGCTGAGCAACACGCTGCGCCACGCGCCGGGCGCCGAGGCGCGGGTGGAGATCTCGTATGTGCTCGGCGGGATCGGGCTGCGTATCGTCAACGGGAAGCCCAGCCGGCTCGCCACCCCGTCACCGGGCGCGGGCCACGGCGTGCTCGGGATGCGTGAGCGCGTGCAGATGCTGGGCGGGGAGATGACCGCCGACCACACCGAGGACGGCGGGTTCGAGGTCGCGGCGTTCCTTCCGGTTTCCGCCGCGGGGGAGGCGAAGCCATGATCCGGGTGCTGATCGTCGACGACCAGGTGATGGTCCGCGAGGGCTTTTCGGTACTGCTCAACGCGATGCCGGACATCGAGGTGGTCGGCGAGGCGGTGGACGGGCGGCAGGCCGTCGCGAAGGTCGGGGAGCTGCGGCCGGACGTCGTCCTGATGGACATCCGGATGCCGGAGATGAACGGTCTGGACGCGACCCGCGAGATCGTCGCGGCCGACGCGGACGCGAAGGTGCTGGTGCTGACCACCTTCGACCTCGACGAGTACGTCTACCAGGCGCTCCGTTCCGGGGCGAGCGGCTTCCTGCTCAAGGACGCCTCGGCCGGGCAGCTCGCCGACGGCGTCCGGGTCGTCGCCTCCGGCGAGGCGCTGCTCGCGCCGACCGTCACCAAGCGGCTGATCTCGGAGTTCTCCCGGCTCGGCGCTCCGCGGGCGCCCGCCCAGGAGCGCATCGGCGAGCTGACCGAACGGGAGACGGAGGTGCTGGTCCTCGTCGCCCAGGGCCTGTCGAACGGCGAGATCGCCGAGCATCTGGTGGTGGCCGAGTCGACGGTGAAGACGCACGTCAGCCGCATCCTCGTGAAGCTCGGCCTGCGGGACCGCACACAGGCGGCGGTCTTCGCGTACGAGGCGCGGTTGGTGACGCCGGGGGGTTGAGAGGGGCGGGGGCCGGGGCTTCGCGGCCGGGCCGGGTCGGCTTCTCGCGTGATGTTGTCCACAGCCTGTGGACAGCGAGGCGTGCCGCTGCGGCGGGTCGCCCGGCCTCGTTCGCCTGCTCCAGTGGGCAGCCCGGCCTCGTCCGCCGCTCCGGTGCGCCGACCCCGCGTGTGCTGCCCGCCTCACCCCCGCGGCAGCGTCAGCCGCCACGCCCCCGGCTGCACCGTCCAGGTCCGCGTCCGGACCGGGCCGCCGACCAGCGCATCGGCGCGGTAGCGGAAGTCCGGGCCGGAGACCGTCACCGCCCGCGCGCGGGCCCGCAGCGGGCGGTCGGAGCCGGGTCGGTCAACCACCACCTCGGCCAGGCCGTCGCCCGCGCCGGGCGCCGTGGTGTCCGGCGCCCCGTCGTCCCCGGCGCGGGCGCCCGGCACCACACAGACCCGCCGCACCGGCCGGTCCAGGTCCGCCAGCAGCACGCCGTCCGCCTCGATCCGCAGCCGCTGCCCCGGTACGGCGTGCCGCTCCCGCCCGGCGGCCTGCGCGGCGAGCGCCGACAGCGCCGCCCGCGCGGTGCGCGCCGCCGGACGCCACCAGGGCCGCCGCCCGCCGCCGTCGGACGTGGCGGGCGCGGTGGGCGCGGTGGGCGCACCTGCCGCCGGATACGCCCCGGGGGCCGCGGCGCCGTCCCCGTACGGGATGCGCAGCCCGCCCAGGACGATGCCGTCGCTGTCGTCGGTGAGCAGATCGAGGGCGCGGGCGTCGCCGTCCAGGACGGTGCGGGCCGCGGCCACCGTGCCCGCGGGCACGCCCAGCGTCCGGCTCAGCGCCACCGCGTCCGCCGCGCCGACCGGCACCACCGACACGGCGACCCGCGCCAGCTCCCGTTCCTTGTGCAGCACGCCGACGGCGAACAGCAGCGCGCGGTCGTCGCCGATCACCACCGGGCGCCTCCGGCCCCGCCGGGAGAGCGCGCGGGCGAACTCCTCGGGGCTGTCCGGAAGGCAGATTTTCGCCCCCGCGCCCGCGCACAGCACGTCCTTGGCGATGCGGACGGACTCGCCGTCCGCGGTGCGGGCTGCGGGGTCGATGACCACGAGCAGAGGGGTCCCCCGGACGGAGTCCGATGAAGAGTGCCCAGAAGGCTGCGCCGACACCTCGGTCCTTCCTCAGGTAGCATCTCGGTGCAAGAGCCCCTTGCGCTATTGCGCCAGGGGCTTCGTCTATTCCGGGGCACCGGTTCGACGGCTGCAGTGATGACATCCGCGTGCGACCGCATGCTCACGCCATCCACGCACGTTGGACATGCCCCGCCCGGAAGGGGTGTACGCCTGTGCCCGCACTTGTGCTGCTCGGTGCTCAGTGGGGTGATGAGGGCAAGGGAAAGGCCACCGATCTGCTCGGTGGGTCCGTTGACTACGTGGTGCGTTACCAGGGCGGCAACAACGCCGGTCACACGGTCGTCGTGGGCGACCAGAAATACGCACTGCACCTCCTCCCTTCCGGAATCCTCTCGCCGGGGTGTACCCCGGTCATCGGCAACGGCGTCGTCGTCGACCCGGCGGTCCTGCTCTCCGAGCTGAGCGGACTCAACGAGCGTGGCGTCGACACGTCCAAGCTGCTGATCAGCGGCAACGCGCACCTGATCACGCCGTACAACATCACGGTCGACAAGGTCACCGAGCGCTTCCTCGGAAAGCGCAAGATCGGCACGACGGGCCGCGGCATCGGCCCGACCTACGCCGACAAGATCAACCGCACCGGCATCCGGGTGCAGGACCTCTTCGACGAGTCCATCCTGCACCAGAAGGTCGAGGCGGCCCTCGACGTCAAGAACCAGGTGCTCGCCAAGCTCTACAACCACCGCGCCATCGCCGCGGAGCAGGTCGTGGAGGAGATGCTCGGCTACGCCGACCAGCTCCGGGGCTTCGTCGCCGACACCACGCTGCTGCTGAACAACGCGATCGACGACGGCAAGGTCGTCCTCTTCGAGGGCGGTCAGGGCACCCTCCTCGATGTCGACCACGGCACGTACCCCTTCGTCACCTCGTCGAACCCGACCGCGGGCGGCGCCTGCACGGGCGCGGGCGTCGGACCGACGAAGATCAACCGCGTCATCGGCATCCTCAAGGCGTACACCACCCGCGTCGGCGCCGGTCCGTTCCCGACCGAGCTGTTCGACAAGGACGGCGAGGCGCTGCGCATCATCGGCGGCGAGCGGGGCGTCACCACCGGCCGCGACCGCCGCTGCGGCTGGTTCGACGCGGTCATCGCCCGCTACGCCACCCGCGTCAACGGCCTGACCGACTTCTTCCTCACCAAGCTGGACGTGCTGACCGGCTGGGAGCAGATCCCGGTCTGCGTCGCGTACGAGATCGACGGCAAGCGGGTCGAGGAACTGCCCTACAGCCAGAGCGACTTCCACCACGCGAAGCCGGTCTACGAGATGCTGCCGGGCTGGTCCGAGGACATCACCAAGGCCAAGACCTTCTCCGACCTGCCGAAGAACGCGCAGGCGTACGTGAAGGCGCTGGAGGAGATGTCGGGCGCCCCGATCTCCGCGATCGGCGTCGGCCCGGGCCGCGACGAGACGATCGAGATCAACTCCTTCCTCTCCTGAGCCCCGCGGGGCCGCCCGCGGGCCGCCCCGACGACCCGGACGGCCGGGCCGGTGGACGCACCACGTCCACCGGCCCGGCCGTTTCACGTGAAACGGCAACCGTCGCGCCCTGGTTGCCGTTTCACGTGAAACGACGACCGCCGCGACCGGAATCCGCTCAGCTCGCACGGGAGTAGTTCCTCGGGCGCAGATCGCGGCCGAGGAAGTCACGGCGCAGATCGCCGGTGCCGGTGAGCCGCAGCACGGAGGAGTGGCCCGGACGGCACTCCGGCCCGGGGTGGTCGACCACCGTGGGGCCGATGACCAGCTCGTTTCCTCCGGCGTAGAGGTCGGCGTGGGCGGTGCAGCTGCCCTCGGGACCGGTGGCGACGAGCGTGGCGACCCGGCTGCCCACCGGCGACCGGGTGAGCGTCAGCCGCTGGGTCGAGCCGCCGCCGGTCGACCGCTCCCAGGCGCCGAGGAACCCGTCCGGCACCCGCTCCGCCGCCGGCGCGACGCGGCGCAGCGTCGCGGTGCGGCCCGCCGCCGTCCACCGGAGCGTGCCCTCGGGCCCGGGCCGCAGCGTGTGCTCGCCGAGCGCGGCGCACCGGCCGGGCGGCAGGGACCGGACGACCTTGGTGTCCAGCCGCAGCGCGGGCCGGTCCTCCTCGTCCCGGACGGAGACCAGCTTGGCGTCGCTGCGGCACTCGTACGTCCCACCGAGGCTGGTGCTGTTGGCGACCACCTCGCCGACCTTGCCGTGGCTGATCACGAACCGGCGCCGCTGCCCGGTGGGGACGCCGTCGCGCAGCACCGGCCCCGCCCAGACGCCGACGTAGCGGCCGGTGATGTCCGAGGAGTCGTCGTCGTCCGCGCTGTCGCCGCCGCGCAGCGCCGGAAGCGCGAACGTCCCCGCGGCCAGCGCGCACACGGCCGCGGCGATCAGCAGCACGCGCCGCCGCCGACGGCGCGGGGCGCCGGAGCCCGCGCCCGCCGGGTGCGGAACGGACGTGGCGCCCGGGACGGCGGTCGGCGCGCCCGCGACGGGGACGGGCGGCGGCCCGGCGGGCGCCTGCTGCCCGGGCCGTACGGTCGCGTCCGCGTCCGCCGCGGTGACGGGGTGCCGGGGCGGCAACGGCACCGTGCGCTGCGGATCGCCGGGCGGGGTGTCCGTGTCGAGGAGGCGCACCGCATGGCGGCCCAGGTGGGCGATGAGCCCGGCGGGCAGCCAGGGCGCGGCCGGGTCGCCGTCGCGCAGCGGATCTATCCGGGCGGCGATCTCCTCCGGCGTCGGACGGTCCTGCGGCTCCTTGGCCAGACAGGCGCGGATCAGCTCCTGCACCGGGCCCTCGGGCGCCGCCGCCAGATCCGGCTGCTCCTGCGCGATCTTGAACATCACGGCGTGCACACCGGAGTCCATGCTGCCGAACGGCGCCCGGCCGGTCGCCGCGTACGCCAGCACCGAGCCGAGGCAGAAGAGGTCGCTCGCCGGGCCGACGCGGTGCCCCTGGACCTGCTCGGGCGACATGAAGCTCGGCGAGCCGACGACCGTGCCGGTCCCCGGCTGGGTCTGCTCGCCGACCGCGTCCAGCGCCCGGGCGATGCCGAAGTCGATGACGCGGGGGCCGTCGATGGTCAGCAGGACGTTGGACGGTTTGAGGTCGCGGTGGACCAGGCCCACGCCGTGGATGTCGATCAGCGCGCAGGCCAGTCCGTAGGCGAGGCGGCGCAGCGCGTACTCCGGGAGCGGGCCGTGCAGTCCGGGCCCGCCGAAGCCGCGGCCGACCACCTCGCTCAGCGTGGGCCCGGCGATGTAGCCGGTGGCGACCCACGGCACCGCGGCCTCGGTGTCGGCGTCCAGGACCGGCGCGGTCCAGCGGCCGCCGACCTTCCGGGCGGCCGCCACCTCGGCCCGGAAGCGGTCCCGGAACTCCTGCTCGGCCGCCAGCTCCGTCCGGATCAGCTTCACCGCGACGGTTCTGCCGCCTTCCGAACGCGCGAGGTAGACCCGGCCCATGCCGCCGCTGCCGAGCCGGCTGAGCAGCCGGTAGTCCCCGATCCACGCCGGATCGCCGGCCATCAGCCCGCGCAGGCCCTCCATCCGGGCGCCTCCCGTGTCGTTGCCGTGCCCGCCGCCGTCGTCGGCGCCGCGCCGTCACCGTCCGGCGCCCCTCCCGACCCTAGGTGCACCCGGACCGCACACCGGCCGCCAAGTCGTTACGACGGGAGAACGATCGGTGGCGGCACGGGTGTCGGGGCACCCGCGCTGACCGGCGGGGTTCCCCCACCGTGCGCGAATCGGGCGCCCGGCTCACCGCACCTTGCGGTACGTCAGCGCCGACGCCCCGCCGTCGCCGTCGAAGGAGCGGCGCAGCCCCTCGTCGGTCTTCTCCAGCGTGCTCGGCGCACCCGGACGGCAGCTGGTGGCCGGGCCGGAGACGACCCGGGAGGGGCCCAGCCGGACCGGCGGGCCCGCGGAGCGCAGTGCGGCGGAGAAGGTGCAGCTGTAGGCGGCGCCGGACGCGGTCATCGTCAGGACGGTGTCCCCGGCCGCGCCCTGGGCGAGGGTGAACCGGCGCACGTCCGCCGAGCCGTCGGCCGACGCCTCCCAGGTGCCGAGGAACGCCGCCGGGATCCGGCCGGCCGGCGTCCCGCCCGAACCGCCGCCGCCCGTCGCGCCGTTGTCCTCCGTCGTCGCGTGGTCGTTGCGCAGCAGGAAGTACGCGCCGCCGGCGCCGGCCCCGGCCAGCGCCAGCGCGGACGCGATGATCAACGCGGTGGTGGCGCCCCGGCGGCGCCGCGGCGCCGGGGCGGGTGCCGGGGCCGTCGCCGGGTCACCACCGGTCTCGGGGTGCTCGGCCTCCAGCAGCTCCACGGCACCGCGGCCGAGCCGGGCGACCAGCGCGCCGGGCAGCCACGGTTCGTCGTCCGCCGTCGTCCCGGCGAGCGCCGCCGCGTCCCGTTCGGCCCAGGCGACCAGCTGTGCCGGGGAGGGCCGCGCGGCCGGGTCCTTCGCCAGGCAGGCGGAGATCAGCGGGCGCAGCCCCTCGGGCACCGCGGCGAGATCCGGCTCCGCCTCGGCGATGCGGTACATCACGGCGTGCACCTGGCTCTCCGGCGTGCCGAACGGGGAGCGCCCGGTCGCCGCGTACGCCAGCACCGAGCCGAGGCAGAACACATCGCAGGCCGGGGTGAGATCGTCGCCGCGGACCTGCTCGGGCGCCATGAAGCCGGGCGAGCCGACGGCCTCGCCGGTGCGCGTCACGCCGTGGTCGGTCACCGCCTCCAGGGCCCGGGCGATGCCGAAGTCGATGACGCGGGGGCCGTCGAGGGTCAGCAGGACGTTGGACGGTTTGAGGTCGCGGTGGATGATGCCCGCGGCGTGCACGGATTCCAGCGCGCGGGCCAGCCCCGCCGCCAGGATGCGGACGGTCCGCTCGGGCAGCTTGGTGCCGCCGCCGACGGTCTGCTGGAGGGACGGCCCGGCGATGTAACCGGTGGCCACCCAGGGCGTCTCGGCCTCGGTGTCGGCGTCCAGGACCGGGGCGGTCCACTCGCCACCGACCCGCCGCGCGGCCCGCACCTCGCGCCGGAAACGGGTCCGGAACGCGTCCTGACCCGCCAGTTCGGCGCGGACCAGCTTCACCGCGACCGTACGGCCGCGGTCCGAGCGGGCCAGATAGACATGGCCCATGCCGCCTTCCCCGAGGCGCCCGATCAGGCGGTAGTCGCCGATCCGGCGGGGGTCCTGGTCCCTGAGCGGCACCGGCCCACCGGTGCGTACCGGCCGTCCCGCGCGTCCTGGGTGCAGTTCCACGATCGCCGCCCTTTCCCCCGAAGCCACCCCCGGAGCCGCCCCGAGGATATCGACCACCCGGCGGTGCCCGGAGGGGCGCACCCGGCGGAGTGCGCCCCTCCGGTCCGCGACGCCCGGTAGGGGGGTGCGCTCAACCCGGGGAGGGGGTGCGCTCAACCCGCGGGTCCCTAGCGTGCGGGGGGTACCGGAGAGCGGCCGACGGGGTCCGCCGCAGTGCCGTACGGACAGCCCGCACGGACGGACCGCACCAACGGAGAGGGGGACGGGATGGAGCGCCAGGGACATCGGCCGATGCGACCGGCACCGGCACCGGTCCGCGCGGGCCGAACCGGCCCCGGCCCCGGTCCACGCGGTCGTGGCCGTTCCCGACCCGGCCCCGTACGGGACGGGACCGTCCCGGCGCCGTCCCGATATCCGGACGGTCGGTCGGGTGCCCGGTGCCGGAAAGCGGGTATGCGGCCTCCTGCGCGGCGCCTTCTCCAGGGCGGGCCGGTCCGGGTGAGGCACCGGAAGGGCCCCGCCCGGCGGACCGTCCGCCCCGGAACGGCACCGCATCCCCCGTCCTCCCCGACCCGGTATCCGCCTTCCGGTTCCGCCCCGCCGCAGGCCGCCGCCGCACGAACGCCAAGGAGACCCGCGTGATCCCCGCCGTACGCGCCATCGCCCGCGCCGCCATGGGCGCCCGCCCCGTTCCGCTCGCCGACGTCCAGGCGCGCGCCGAACTCCTCGCCCGGTACGACAACCGCTACCTGGTGCCGGTCGACGTCTTCGCCGAGTTCGCCGCCGAGCTGACCGACCGGCGCCGCCCCGGCGGTCCGTTCGCCTCGCTGTGCATCAACGGCCGCCGCTGGTTCCGTTACCGCTCCGTCTACTACGACACCCCTGACCTGCGCTCCTTCCACGACCACCAGCAGGACCGCGGGCGCCGCTTCAAGATCCGCGAGCGGCTCTACCAGGACACCGGTGAGCGGCAGTTCGAGGTCAAGCTCAACGGCACCGGCGGCCGGACCGTCACGCACCGCCGCCCGCTGCTGCCGGACGACGCGGCGCTCGGCACCGGCCAGCGCGACTTCCTCGCCGACGTCCTCGACCGCGCCTACGGCATCGACGCCCCCGCCGATCTGGACCCCTCCCTGACCACCGACTACCAGCGCGCCACCTTCGTCGCCGACGGACAGCGCATCACCTGCGACGCGGCCCTGGTCGGCAAGGACGCCCGCACCGGCCGCAGCGTCCGCGCCGACGGCGGGCTGGTCCTCGTCGAGACGAAGACCACCGCCCCGCTGTCGGAGGCCGACCGCCTGCTGCACGGCTACGGCCTCCGCGCCGCCCCGTTCACCAAGTACTGCGGCGCCCTCTCGGCCCTCCGCCCGGACCTGGCCGCCCACCACTGGCAGCGCACGGCGGGGACGGCGTTTCCGGCCCGGGGGTGAGGGGACGGACGGGGCGGTGCCCGGGGACTGCCGGGCCCGTTGACCCGGGACGGTCGCCCGGCCGGTTCAGTCGGCCCGCCCCGGGTGGCGCACCCCGCGTTCCCCGGTGCCGCCGGGTTCCGTACCCGTAGGGGATCCCGTACGGGCACCGGGCCCGGTACGCGCCCCCTCCCCGCCGAACACCGCCGTCACCCGGGCGCCGCCGCCGGGGGCGCGGGTGAACTCGACCGCGCCGCCCGCCTCCTGGGCGGCGCGGCGGACGATGTCCAGGCCGAGCCCGGTGGAGCCGCCGCCGCTGCGGCCGCGTTCGGGGACATGGCCCCCGGGGAAGCCGGGGCCGTCGTCCTCGACGACGAGCCGCCCGCCGTCGCCGTCCGGGGTGCGGACCACCGCGAGCCGTACGCCGGTGCCCTCCGGGGCGCCGGGCCCCCGGCGCCGGCGCGCGCCCGACATCCGCACCCCCCGGCGCCGGCGCGCGCCCCCGGCTCACCCGCCGCCCCGGCCGCCCCCACGTCGACACACTGTCCGCGCCCACCGCGCCTGCCGTACAGACTGTCGGTACCGGCGGATGGCCGGTGATCCCTAGGGTGAAGAGGTTCGCCACGTCTGTCCCCGGCGGACCCGAGCGACCGATCCGAGGTACTGACCGTGACCACGACGCCCCCCGCCCCCTCCGCCGCCACCGGCGCGGCCGTGAAGGCCGCCGACCGCGCGCACGTCTTCCACTCCTGGTCCGCACAGGGCCTGATCGACCCGCTGCCCGTCGCCGGCGCCGAAGGCTCGTACTTCTGGGACTACGACGGCAACCGCTACCTCGACTTCTCCTCGCAGCTGGTCAACACCAACATCGGCCACCAGCACCCGAAGGTCGTCGCGGCGGTCCAGGAGCAGGCCGCGAAGCTCTGCACGATCGCCCCGGGCTTCGCCGTCGACGTCCGGTCCGAGGCCGCCCGGCTGATCGCCGAGCGCACCCCCGGCGACCTCGACAAGATCTTCTTCACCAACGGTGGCGCGGAGGCCGTGGAGAACGCGGTCCGCATGGCGCGGCTGCACACCGGCCGCCCCAAGGTCCTCTCCGCCTACCGCTCGTACCACGGTGCCACCGCCGCCGCGATCAACCTCACCGGCGACCCGCGCCGCTGGCCCTCGGACACCGCATCGGCCGGTGTCGTCCACTTCTGGGGCCCGTTCCTCTACCGCTCGCCGTTCCACGCCGAGAACGAGGCTCAGGAGTGCGAGCGCGCCCTCGCCCACCTGGAACAGACCATCGCCTTCGAGGGCCCGCAGTCGATCGCCGCGATCGTCCTGGAGACCATCCCCGGCACCGCGGGCATCATGGTCCCGCCGCCCGGCTACCTCGCCGGTGTCCGCGAGATCTGCGACCGCCACGGCATCGTCTTCGTCCTCGACGAGGTGATGGCCGGGTTCGGCCGTACCGGCCACTGGTTCGCCGCCGACCACTTCGGCGTCACCCCCGACCTGCTGACCTTCGCCAAGGGCGTCAACTCCGGTTACGTCCCGCTCGGCGGCGTCGCGATCAGCGCCGAGATCGCCGCGACCTTCGAGACCCGCCCCTACCCGGGCGGCCTCACCTACTCCGGCCACCCGCTGGCCTGCGCCTCCGCCGTGGCCACCATCCATGCGATGGCCGAGGAGCGGATCGTGGAGAACGCCGCGGAGATCGGCGAGACGGTCATCGGCCCCGCGCTGCGCGCCATGGCCGAACGCCACCCGTCCGTCGGCGAGGTCCGCGGCCTGGGCGCCTTCTGGGCCCTCGACCTGGTCCGCGACAAGGAGACCCGCGAGCCGCTGGTGCCGTACAACGCGTCGGGCGCCGAGAACGCCCCGATGGCGGAGTTCGCCGCCGCCTGCAAGCGGGGCGGCCTGTGGCCGTTCGTCAACATGAACCGCACCCACGTCGTTCCGGCCTGCACCATCACCGCCGCCGAGGCCGAGAAGGGCCTGGCCCTCCTCGACACCGCCCTCGATACGGCGGACGCGCACACGGTCTGACGGGACCTCCGCCGGTAGCGGCCCGCGTACGCTCCGCCGCCTCCCGGCGCACACCCCGCGTCGGGAGGCGCGCGCCCGGACCGTACGCGCCCCGTGCGACGCGCACCCCGGACCGGCACCGGGAGCGTCCCACCCCGGCCCCCGGGCAGGTCAGGGCGGCCCTCGCCTATCGTGGGCGGGGCCGCCCGCCTGTCGTGCGGCCCCCGTCCGTGACGCCCCGTCAGCGACGCGACTTCGCGGACGGCCCAGTTGTCGAAGGGGACGGACGGACACCATGGCCGCTGACTGGCCCGGCGGAGTCGTACGGCGCAACACCCTGCGCCGGCAGATCGCCGACGCGCTGCGCGACGAGGTGCTGGCCGGGCGGCTGCCGTGCGGCCACCGCTTCACGGTGAAGGAGATCGCCGAACAGTACGGCGTCTCCGCCACCCCGGTCCGCGAGGCGCTGCTCGACCTCTGCGCCCAAGGGCTGCTCGACATCGAGGAACACCGCGGCTTCAAGGTGCGCGCCTTCACCGCCGACGACTACCGCGCAATGGTCGAGGCCCGCACCCTCGTCGTCGAGGGCATCTTCCGCGGCCCCGGCGCCCATCTGCCGCGCCCGCCCGCCGAGGACCTGCTCTCCCTGCGCCGCCGCGCCGAGGAGGCCGAACGTGCCGCGCGCGCCGGTGACCTGGACGTGCTCATCGGCTACGACCTGCGCTTCTGGCGGGAGCTGGGCGGCCTGGTCGGCAACGCGTACATCAGGGAGTTCCTGGACCGCCTCCGGGTGCAGACCTGGATGTTCGCCGTCCCGCTGCTGCGCGACCGGCAGGAGCTGCGCGGCCTCCTCTGGCAGGGCCACCGTGCCCTAGCCGACGCCATCGCCCGGCACGATCCGGCCGAGGCACAACGGCTGATCGCGGAGTACAACGCGCACGCCCTCACCCTCGTGGGAACGCCCGGGTAGCACTACGCTGTCCCGACCGTCGGCCGAAGCCTCCGCCACCGCGGACCGCCCACCCGCACCCGACCCCGTAAGCTCCCTCCCCTTCGTCCGTCCTCTCCGCAACACGCGCGCCCATGCCAGTGGCCCCGACCGGAAGCGAGCACTCACTCGTGGCATGTGACCTGTGGCTGGTACCCCTCGTCGATGTGCTGTGCCACAGCCCCGACAACCCGTTCTCCGAAGAGATCGCCACCTACGACAAGGCCCTGACGGACGCCGGACTGCCACCGGTCCCCGTCTTCAGCTACATGCCGGGGCTCTCCGGCGACGTGGCGCCGGTCGCCGGTTTCGACTACGACGCGCTGCACTTCCTGCGCCGCGCCTACCTGCTGCACCTGTGCGGCCTGGAGGTGACCCCGGTCGACGAACTGGGCGGCGACTACGAGCAGTTGCTGGAGATGTTCGAGCAGGCGGCCCAGCAGTCGCACCTCGTCTGGCACTACGACCACGCCGGGGCGTACGTTCCGGTCGACTTCCCGCACCCGCTGTCCGACGAGGAACTTCTCGACGGCGGCGGCCCGTTGGGCTCCTCCCACGGGCTGCTGCGCGATCTCGAACTGGTCGCCCCGGCCCTCGGCATCGACCCGGCCAACCCGCCCGCCCCGCCCGCGCCGCCGTCCGGACCCACCGGCCTGGAGGAGCCGTCGGTGAGCCCGCCGTCCGACGACGGCCCGTTCGCCCGCGAACGCCACGTCTGGCTCGGCCTGCACGCGGCCGCGACCCGGAGCCTCGGCCAGGGCTCCATGATCGTCTTCAGCTGACGCGCAACCACCCCGGACACACCGGCCCCGGTGCGTGCCCCGCCCGGCGACGGACGGGCACGCACCGGGGCCGTCAGCGCGGCGGCTCCGGCGGACGCTGCCGCGGCATGTTCGGCCGGGCGCCCGGCGGCAGCGTGAACCGCCCGCCGCCCGGCTGCCCCGGGGCCTCCGCCCGCGGCCCGGACCACGGCAGCACCGGCCGGTCCGTCCGCGGCACCGGACCGGCCCGGAACTGCATCATCCAGTCACCGGTCTCGGACCGCACCAGCTCCCCGATGTCCTCGTGGAACCGGCGCAACACCCCCAGACACCGCTCCGCCGCCTCGCTCGCCGTGCCCTCCGCCGGGCCCAGCACCTCGCGCACGCTCTCCGACGCCCAGTCGAACTGGAGCGCCTCCAGCCGCCGCTGAATCGCCTGCGCCGTCGCGACGTCCCGCATCCAGCCCGCTGTCACCCCGAGGTACCGGTCGCAGCCCACGCAGACGGCGGCTATCAGCAGCGTCAGATACCCCCAGGGCGCCCCGCCGTGCCATGCGCCCGCCAGATCGACCAGCGGCAGCGCGGCGCCCACCGAGACCCCGGTGGCGGCACCGGCGCGCAGCGCCCGCGCCGCGCGCCGCTTGCCGCGCCGGTCGTGCAGATACCAGTCGGCGGCGCGCAGCGCGCTCTCCTCCGTCCACGCGTAGAGCGTGTCCAGCCGGTCGGCGGGCTCGCCCCAGTCGCCGTGCGGGAAGGCCCGGCCGGTCAGGTCGCCGGGCCCGCGCCCCTGGGAGCCGACCCCGAGCAGGGCGGCGGCCCGCTCCCAGGCGCGCCGCGGCTCCCGGCCCCGTCCGCCGTCCCCGGGCGGTCCCTCCGGCTGCATCTCCGGCTGACTCAACCGTGGACTCCCTCGTTGCGGCTACGTACGGTGCGCCCGGTGCGTAGGAAAAGCGGATGTGCGAACACCTCTTCCTACCGCCGAACGGTGGGGCTTGCCCCCACGATCACGGGATTCCCGACCGGAAGTGGCCTCCCATCGGGTATAGGCCAACCCGGCCTCTCACCCGAAAGAGGTGCCGCACCCGTGGGCGCGGAGTTGCCGGGGACCGTGCCCGTAGGGGGTGTCTTCCCGATCTTCGTGGGTCTGCGGCGGTCGAAAAGGCACCCCCCCCCTAGGGGCGCCGGGCCGGGCCGGAACCCCGGGCGGCTAGGCTGCCACCTGTGAAGGTCCTCGTCATCGGCGGCGGCGCCCGCGAACACGCCCTGTGCCGCTCTCTGTCCCTCGACCCCGACGTCACCGCGCTGTACTGCGCTCCCGGCAACGCCGGTATCGCCGAGGTGGCCGAACTCCGCTCCGTCGACGCCCTCGACGGCGCCGCCGTCGCCGCGCTCGCCGCCGACCTGGGGGCCGGGCTCGTCGTCGTCGGCCCCGAGGCGCCCCTGGTGGCGGGCGTCGCCGACGCGGTCCGCGCGCGCGGCATCCCGGTCTTCGGCCCCTCGGCGCAGGCCGCCCGGCTGGAGGGCTCCAAGGCGTTCGCCAAGGACGTGATGGCCGCCGCGGGCGTCCCGACCGCCCGCAGCTACGTCTGCACCACTGCGGAGGAGATCGACGCGGCGCTGGACGCCTTCGGCGCCCCGTACGTCGTCAAGGACGACGGGCTGGCCGCGGGCAAGGGCGTCGTCGTCACCGAGGACGTCGCGACGGCCCGCGCGCACGCCCTGGCCTGCGTGGAGCGCGGCGGCGAGGGCGGCGGGCAGACCGTCATCGAGGAGTTCCTCGACGGCCCCGAGGTGTCGCTCTTCGCGGTCACCGACGGCGAGACGGTGCTGCCGCTCCAGCCCGCCCAGGACTTCAAGCGCGCCCTCGACGGCGACGCCGGTCCCAACACCGGTGGCATGGGCGCCTACAGCCCGCTGCCCTGGGCCGACCCGCAGCTCGTCGACGAGGTCCTGGCCACGGTCCTGCAGCCCACCGTCGACGAACTGCGCCGCCGCGGCACGCCCTTCTCCGGCCTGCTCTACGCAGGTCTGGCGATCACCTCGCGCGGCGTGCGGGTCATCGAGTTCAACGCCCGCTTCGGCGACCCGGAGACCCAGGTGGTCCTGGCCCGCCTGAAGACGCCGCTGGCCGGGCTGCTGCACGCCGCCGCGACCGGCACGCTGGCCGCCGTCCCGCCGCTGCGCTGGAGCGACGGCGCCGCGGTCACCGTCGTCATCGCCTCGCACAACTACCCGGGCACCCCGCGCACCGGCGACCCCATCGAGGGCCTCGCCGCCGTCGCCGAGCAGGACGGCCCCAAGGCGTACGTGCTGCACGCCGGGACCGAGCAGGACGCGTCCGGCGCGGTCCTCAGCGCGGGTGGCCGGGTCCTGTCGGTGACCGCGACCGGCGCCGACCTCACTGTCGCCCGCGACCGTGCTTACCGTGCCGTGGGCCGGATCTCCCTGGACGGCGCCCAGCACCGCACGGACATCGCCCGGAAGGCCGCGGAGGACGCGGCGGAGGCGGCGGAGGCGGCGAACGCGGGGGCGCAGGCGTAACGCCGCTCCCTCTCGTCGCACCCGGCATCGCCGGTCGGCCCCGGTGCCCCGCCTGTTACGGCGGCGGCGCCGGGGTCGCTGGCATGTTCGGGGGGCCGTTCGGCCCGTTCGGCCCTTCCGCGCCCGTCGGCCACGGCCGTCGGTGTCCGGGTATGGGGCGGATACGGCGGCGGGGGAGCGGGCGCGGGGCGCGCCTGGCGTGCGCTGGTGCGGGGACGGGCGCGGGCCGAAGCGGCGCCGGGGCGTCGCCGGTCTCCGGGTCCCGGGGCCGTGCGGGAGACAGTTCCCGGCTCTGCCCAAAGCCATACCATCGAGTGACCGATCCGGCGACCTGCTGACGGGAGCCGGGCCCCCAACTAGGGTGCCGCGCAAGCGTTCTGTGCGCGCCGTGCTGCTCTCCGGTACGGCGACCACGGTGACGTCCGGCAAGTGGCTCACCGGCATTGCGATGTCAGTGGCCGGTGCCACAGTGGTGGGGAGCGCGCGATGGCTCGGGCACGGTGCCCGTGCGGGCCGGAGCCGCCGGGCGCTCCCGATGTTCGGCTCGATACGCGTGATCTCTCCGATGTCTCCGTCCGTCTCCACGAGGACAGCAGGGGGTGTGCAGGCCCATGGCTGGTCCGGAAACAGGCGTCCTCGCGGCGCGCTCCCGTGCCCTGGCCGTGCTGCGGATCCGCGGTGCGGCGCTCGCCGTGGCGCTGCTCCCCGCCGCCGTCGCCGTGGTGCTGCTCGTCGGCGGCGCCACCGGCCGCCTCGGCGCGCCGGACGCCGCCGCGGGCTCCGGCTGGGGCCTGGCCCGGCTGCTCGTGAGCGGCGTCGCGGTGCTGACGCTGGCGCTTGCCGCGCTGGTCGGCGCGGTCGTCGCCGGGGCCAGGCCGGCGCTCAGCCCCTCCGTCCCGGTGCCCGAGGGTGCCGCACCCGACCTCTACCGCCTCGTCCGAGAGCTGGCCGACCGCCTCGGCGTCCCGGCGCCGTCCGCGCTGGCCCTCACCCCGGACTGCGACAGCTGGCTGGAGGACCGTACGCACCGCACGCACGGCCCGCCCCGGGCCGCCCGCCGCGCCGACCGGAGGGCGACGGCCCCGGTGCTGGTCATCGGCTCCCCGTTCCTGTGGTGGATGCGCGTCGGCGAGCTCCGCGCCCTCCTTGCCCCCGTCGTCGCCGGCACGGGCCCCGCGGCGGACCCGGACATAGCCGCGGCCCGCCGGTTCATCCGCGGGCTGGACGCCGCGGTCGCCGTCGCCGACCGTGCCCGGGGCGTGCGGGCCCCAGCGCTCCGCTTCGTCGGCCTGGCGTCGCGCCGGATGCTGCACGCCTGCCGCGATCACGCCACGCTCATGGAGCGGGCCGTGGCGGCCGCCGCGTCCGAGCGCGCCCAGGACGTCGACCACCGCCTTCGGACCGTCGCCCAGGAGCAGGTCGGTCTGGCGTACGCGGGCTGGGACCGGCTGCTGACCCGCGTCGCGCTGCCCGCGTGGCGGCTGGGCCGCTGGCCCGCGCACCTGGACTCCGGCGTGGTCTCCGCGCTCACCGAGCTGTCCCGCCGCGACCGTCTGGCCGACGGCTTCACCGCCCGGCTCGGCGAGCGGCCCGCCTGCGATCTCCTGGAGGAGCCCGGCGCCATCGACGGCGCCGCGTCCCTGCTGGCCGCGCGGCTCTTCCACGGCGGCCCGGCGGCGGCCGGACCGGGCTGGTCGCCCGTCGGCTGGGGCGAGTATCCGGACGAGGTCGTGGACCGCACCTGGCGCCTGGAGGCCGCCCGTCTGCACCGCGTCCTGGACGACCTGCCCGCCGCGCCCCCGCCCGGCCCCGGCGACCGCCGCCCGGCCCGCACCCCGGAAGCGCCCGCGACCCGTACGGGCCCGGACACCACCGCCCTGCCCGCGGAGCCCGGCCCCGCGCCCCTGGCCACCCCGGTGGCGGGCCCCGCCGCGGCCACCGAGACCGGCAGCACGGCCGTCGACGGCCCGGCCCGCCGCCCGTCCGCCGTCGCCACCGCCCCGCCGCCCGCCGCCCCGTCCCTGGGCCCGACGCTGGAGCGGGTGATCGACCACCTCTCCGGCGACACCGCGGCCGGTGACCTCGTCGCCGCCCGCCTGGACGCGGAAATGGCCCGCGAGGCCCGCCCCGCCGCCGGTGGGCATGCCGCTGCCGGGGGCTCGGATCGCCCGGAGCCGGACACGGCCGGTTTGCCGGATCCGGCGGACGGGCTCGGCTTCCCGGAGACGACGGACGTACCTGGTTTCCCGGACGCGACGGATGTGCCCGGCTTTCCGGCGGCGACGGGCCGGCCCGGCCTCCTCGGGGCGACGGACCAGCCCGGCTTCCCGGAGACGGCTGACCGCCCCGGCTCCCCGGGAGCGACGGGTCGTACGGACGCGCCCGGCCTCCCGGAGCCGACGGACCGTACGGAGCTGCCCGAGCTCCAGGACTTCCCGGACCTGCCGGACCTGCACGGCGCGGACGGCCTCGCCGACGGGGGCCTGCCGCTCTTCCCGCTCCAGCCGCCCCGCACCGGCCGCGACCTGCTCGCCGACCATGTCACGGCAATGGTCTGCTGCGCCGCGGTGGACACCGCGGGCGCCGCCCCCGGCCTCGACTGGCTGGACGGCCCCGCCCTGCTGATCGACGGCGCCCGCCGCACCGACCTCGGTACCCCCGTCCGCAGCCTCGTCGAGGACGGCGACGCCGCCCCCCTCCGCGCCTGGCTCGCGACCATAGGCGCCCGCCCGGAAAAACCGGTTCGCCTGCCGTGAGCCCTGCCCCTCCCGTCTGACGCCCCGGACCCGCACGCGCGGCGCCTTCCGGCCGTACGCGCGGCGCCTTCCGGCCGTACGCGCGGCGCCCTCCGGACGCACGTCGGGGCCGTCCGGCCCCTCGCGGTACGCGGCACGGCGCCCTCCGCCCCGGTGACGGCCGGCCAACTCGGGCACCCCGCCCGCCACCCGGGCCACGGCTTCCGGGCCACGGCCCCCGGGCCACGGGCCCCCGGGACTGCCCCCGGGCCACGGCCCCAGGCCACGACCCCCAGGTCACGGCCCCCGGGCGCGCCCTCGTACCCGAACGCCCTTTCCTCTCCACCCCCCTGAGGCCCCGTTCCGTATACCTGTCGGGTTGTTTCTCTCGTCAAGTCCGTTGAATTCGCGACGAAGGGTGACGAACCGAGTGCTTAATGTGATGTGCTGGGAGTGGCCGCGTCGGTTCGGAGGAACTCCGCGGCGCCGGTCCCGCACGCCGTAGCGGCCCTGTGCGGGCGGCCCGTGACGCCGGCCCGCCGCAGGTGCCCGGCCGGCGGTGTACGGAACCAGGCCGGCCCACGGGGGACGCGGGAGGGGAGCTGATGGTGGGGACGGATCAGATCAGGCGCTGGGAATCGGGCGCCCTCGCCCACGCGGTGACGGACCCGTTCGGCCAGGGCCCACTGCCCTGGCTGCGCGGCAGCGAGACCTACTTCGACTCCGGCCACCTCGTGCCCTGGTACGTCGAGCAGGCCACCGTCCACGGCGACCCGCGGGTCCCGCCGCCCCGTAAGCACAACGGCCCGCGCACCGCCGACGACGTCCACCGGCAGATCAAGGGGTTCGCCACCACCGGCGCGGTCGCCCCGGGTGAGGCCATCGACTTCCGGGTCTCCGTCGACCCACCGCAGCCGTTCAGCATCGACATCTACCGCATCGGCCACTACGGCGGCGCCGGCGCCTTCAAGATCACCACCAGCCCGCGGCTCTCCGGCATCGTCCAGCCCGCCCCGCTCGCCGCCGAGCGCACCGTCTCCTGCCACCACTGGTGGCTCTCCTGGCGCCTCCAGGTCCCCACGTACTGGAATCTCGGCGCGTACGTCGCCGTCCTGACCACCGAGGACGGCTACCGCAGCCACATCCCCTTCACCGTCCGCGACGACCACCCCGCCGACCTGCTGCTTCTCCTGCCCGACATCACCTGGCAGGCGTACAACCTCTACCCGGAGGACGGCCGCACCGGCGCCAGCCTCTACCACGCCTGGGACGAGGACGGCGCGCTCCTCGGCGAGGGGCAGGCCGCCACCACCGTCTCCTTCGACCGCCCCTACGCCGGTGCCGGACTGCCCCTCCACGTCGGCCACGCCTACGACTTCATCCGCTGGGCCGAGCGATACGGCTACGACCTCGCCTACGCCGACGCCCGCGATCTGCACGCCGGACGCGTCGACCCGTCCCGCTACCGCGGCCTGATCTTCCCCGGCCACGACGAGTACTGGACGGCGCCGATGCGGCGCACCGTCGAGCGCGCCCGTGACCACGGCACCTCGCTGGTCTTCCTCTCCGCCAACACCATGTACTGGAAGGTCGACCTCTCCCCGTCGCCCTCCGGCCCCGGCGCGCTGCTCAGCTGCCGCAAACGCCAGGGCCCGGGCCGCCCCGCCCTCTGGCGCGAGGCCGGTGACCCGGAACAGCGGCTGATGGGCGTTCAGTACGCGGGCCGGGTGCCGGAGCCCGCGCCCCTCGTCGTCCGCAACGGCGCCCACTGGCTGTGGGAGGCCACCGGCGCGGGCGAGGGCGACGCGCTGCCCGGCCTGGTCGCGGGCGAGGCCGACCGCTACTTCCCGCGCACCAGCCTCCCCGAGCACACCGACCGCGTGCTGCTCGCCCACTCCCCGTACCGCGACGCCGAAGGCCACCGCCGCCACCAGGAGACCTCGCTCTACCGCGCCCCCAGCGGCGCCCTGGTCTTCGCCTCCGGCACCTTCGCCTGGTCACCGGCGCTGGATCGCCCCGGCCACGTCGACCCCCGCGTCCAACGCGCCACGGCCAACCTCCTGGACCGCATCTGCAAGCGGGACTGAATCCGCAACGGGACCGACGGCCGTCACGGGACCGACGGGACCGACGTCACGGGACCGGCGAATGCGGCCGGTGAACGGGACCGGGCCGAGGCCCGCGCCACCGGCCCCGGCGAGCCCACTCCGCGCTGCCTCCCCGGCGAGCCCCCGCCCGCGCAGCGCCCGCCCCTCCCGGAAGCCCCTCGGCCAGGGCTCTCACCCCACCCCCGGCCCCCGCTCCAGGAACGGCGCCATCTCCCGCGCCAGCGCCACCGTCAGCGCCCGGAAGATCCGCACGTCGGGATGGGGGTCCCCGGTCCGCGTCGCCAGCACGCTGTGCGCGGGCGCCGCGTCCAGCACCGGTACGTACACCGCCCCGGGCCACGGGTAGTACCGCGCGAACGACGCCAGCCCGGAGCCCGCCCCGCGCCCGGCGGCCACGCTGGTCAGCACGTCCTGAGGGGTCAGCGCGCAGTCCGGCGCGCGCCGCTCGCCCGCGTCGAAGTACAGGTAGTCCGTGAACGGCCGCGGGGTGTGGCGCGGCAGTCGCAGATACGGCAGATCCAGGACGTCGGCGACGCGCAGCCCCTCCCGCCGCGCGTCCGCGAACACCGAACCCGCCGGTACCGCCACGATCCGCCGCTCCGTCGTCAGCACGTCCACGTCGATGCCCTCGGCCTCGATCGCCGGGCGGACGAACGCGACGTCCACCCGGTCCTCGCGCAGCGCGCTGCAGTGCTCCGTGAAGTTCAGCTGGACCAGCCGCAGCGGCACCTCGGGCCGCGCCCGCCGGAAGGCGTTGACCGCGGCGGGCGTCACCTCCGCCGAGCCGTGGCCCATCACGCCGACGCGCAGCGCCCGCGCGGCCGGACCGTTGTCGAGGGCCGCCTCGGTGACGTCCTCGACCGCCGCGTTCACCGCCGCCAGCAGCGTCCGGGCGTGCGACACCAGCCGCCGCCCCGCCGCCGTCGGCACCACCGTGCCCCGGCCGCGCTCCAGCAGCCGGGCCCCGAACTCCCGCTCCAGCTGCTGGACGTGCCCGGTCACCGCGGCCGGTGACAGGAACAGCCGGGCCGCCGCCCGGCCGAAGTGGCCCTCCTCGACCACCGCCAGAAAAGAAGACAGCCGCCGCAGATCCATGGCGCAACGATACGGCCGACCACCCCCGGTGGCTCGTACGCATTCACGATTCCTGAACGCCTGCGGCGCCCGCCCCGGGGCCTCCCGTAGAACGGCCGGTATGACGACGCCTTCCCTCCGGACCGACGCGCCCGCCGCCCCGGCACCCCCGGCCGCCGGGCCCCGCCACTGGCTGCGCGCGGGCTGGCTGATGACCGCGTCCGGCTGGAGCGCCAACCAGTTCTCCGCCCTCCTCGGCGCCTACCGCACCGACCTGGGCCTGACCAACGCCACCACCACCGGCCTCTTCGCGGTCTACGTCCTCGGCCTGATCCCCGGCCTGCTGCTCGCCGGACCGGCCGCCGACCGCCGCGGGCGCCGCCCGGTCACCTTCGCCGCGCTCGCCCTGTCCGTTCTGGCAACCTGCCTGTTGATGGCCGGTCCGTCCGCCGCCTGGCTGCTGTGGCCCGGCCGCTTCCTCACCGGGCTCGGCGCCGGCACGCTGCTCACCGCGGGCAGCGTCTGGATCAAGGAGCTGTCCGCCGCCCCGTACGGCACCGCCCCCACCCCGGGCGCCGCCGCCCGCCGCTCCGGTCTCTTCCTCTCCGCCGGTTTCGCCTCCGGCGGCCTGGCCGCCGCCTGCATCGCCGAGTGGGCGCCGCACCCGATGGTGCTCGCCTACGTCCCGCACCTCGTCCTCGCCGCGGCCGCCGCCCTCGGCGCGGCCCGCACCCCGGAGACCGTCACCGCCCACCGCCCGTCAGGCCCCGCCGTACCGCCGCCCGCCGAGCCCGGCCCCGCCCCGTCCACCACGGCCTTCCGCCGCCTCGTCGCCCCCATGGCCCCCTGGGTCTTCGCCGCCCCGACCATCGCCTTCGCGACCCTCCCGGGGCTGGTCGACGCCGGCCTCGACGGCTGGCGCACCGTCTACGCGGGCCTCGCCACCGCCGTCACCCCCGGCACCGGCATCCTCGTCGCCCCGCTCGCCCGCCGCCTCGCCGCCCGGCACCGCATGGCCACCGCGTTCTGCGGCCTGGCCGCCATCGCCGCCGGTCTGCTCGTCGGCGCCCTCGCGGTGGCCCGCATCGACCCCGCGCTGGGCCTGCTCGCCGCGGTCCTCCTCGGCGGCGGCTACGGCCTCAGCGTCGCGTACGGCCTCACCGAGGTCGCCGCCCTCACCCCGCCCCACCGGCTGGCCCGCCGCACCGCCCGCTTCTGGGCCCTGTGCTACCTGGGCTTCTGCGCACCGTACGCGGTCACCCTGCTCACCGGCGCCTGGTCGCCGTCGGCCGTCCTGACCGGCGGCGCGGTGCTCGCCCTGCTGACGCTCGCCATCCTCGTCCGGAACGCCGCCCGCACCTGACCGGGCGGCCCCGGCACGGCGCCCTTCCTCCGCGTACGGGAGAATCGTCAGGACTCCTGGACCAACCTACGCGGAGGCAGCGTGTCCGGTTTTGTAGAAAAGCCCGAGCCCTTGCAGGTGCCCGGCCTCACCCACCTTCACACCGGCAAGGTGCGTGACCTCTACCAGAACGCCGACGGCGAACTGATCATGGTCGCCAGTGACCGCATCTCTGTGTACGACTGGGTGTTGCCCACCGAGATCCCGGACAAGGGCCGCGTCCTCACCCAGCTCTCCCTGTGGTGGTTCGACCAGCTCGCCGACCTCGCCCCGAACCACGTCCTCTCCACGGAGCTGCCGCCCGGCGCCCCCGCCGACTGGGAGGGCCGCACCCTCGTCTGCACCTCGCTGGAGATGGCCCCCGTCGAGTGCGTCGCCCGCGGCTACCTCACCGGCTCCGGCCTCGCCGAGTACCGGCAGTCCCGCACCGTCTGCGGTCTGGCGCTCCCCGAGGGCCTCGTCGACGGCTCCGAACTGCCCGCCCCGATCTTCACCCCGGCCACCAAGGCGGCCGTCGGCGACCACGACGAGAACGTCTCGTACGAGGAGGTCGCCCGCCAGGTCGGCCCGGAGACCGCCGCCCGGCTGCGCCGCGCCACCCTCGACATCTACGCCCGCGCCCGCGACATCGCCCGTGGCCGCGGCATCCTCCTCGCCGACACCAAGTTCGAGTTCGGCTTCAAGGACGGCGAAATGGTCCTGGCCGACGAGGTCCTGACGCCCGACTCGTCGCGCTTCTGGCCGGCCGACCTGTGGCGGCCGGGCCAGGCCCAGCCCTCCTTCGACAAGCAGTTCGTCCGCGACCATCTGACGTCCCCGGCGTCCGGCTGGGACCGCAACGGCGAACTCGCGCCCCCCGGCCTCCCGCAGGACGTCGTCGACGCCACCCGCGCCAAGTACATCGAGGCGTACGAGCGACTGACCGGCCTCACCTGGTCCTGACGCACGACAAAAGCCCCGGCCGGTGTTTCCACCGGCCGGGGCCTTTCGCTGAGCGGACGACGAGGCTCGAACTCGCGACCTCAACCTTGGCAAGGTTGCGCTCTACCAACTGAGCTACGTCCGCATGCTCCGTGCGAATCCGGCGACCGTTTCCGGCCCCGCCGCGCGGTGCGGGGACCACTATAGCCAATGAATGTGCCCCGGCGAACCACCCCGGGATCCGTGTCGCACGGCCCGCCGTTTTTCTGTGTCCGCCGCCACATCTCGACGGAGGCGGCGACCCATGACAAAGGCCCCGGCCGGTGTTTCCACCGGCCGGGGCCTTTCGCTGAGCGGACGACGAGGCTCGAACTCGCGACCTCAACCTTGGCAAGGTTGCGCTCTACCAACTGAGCTACGTCCGCAGGCATCCACCCGGCTTTCACCGAGCGGCGCGACAGCTACTCTACCTGATCGAAAAGACTGCTTGAGTCCAAAGACCGAGAACTGTCAGAGCGGGTGACAGGGATTGCACACTGCGCCTCCCTCTTGGAAAGAGGGCGCTCTACTACTGAGCTACACCCGCGTGACTCCTCGGGGCCCGGCCCTTCGGCCTCGCCCCTCGGCGCGCTCCAGACTCTAGCTGATCAATGGGGGTGCCGTGCAAGTCGGCTCCGCGCGGGCCCCGGGCCCGCGCGCGGCTTCAGTGGTTGGCCGCGCTGAACGCCTCGTAGACCTTCTTCGGGATGCGGCCGCGCGGCGGCACCTCCATCTGGTGCGAGCGGGCCCAGGCCCGGACCGCCGCCGGGTCGGGCGTCACCGACGTGCGGTGGTACGCCTTGCCGGACCTGGCCCGCTTGCGGCCCGCCTCGACGAACGGCTCCAGGGTGTCGCGCAGTTTCTTCGCATTGGCGGGATTGAGGTCGATCTCGTACGACTTCCCGTCCAATCCGAAGGCGACCGTCTCTGCGGCTTCTCCTCCGTCGATGTCGTCGGAGAGCGTTACCACTACGCGCTGCGCCACGGATATCGGTCCTTTCGTGCAGCAACCCCGTGTTGACGTGGGGTGTTGCTTCGGATCCTGTTGATAGGGATCAATGCTTTTTCATTTGTACAGCGGTGGGCAATGCATTGTGAAGCCCAGTTAATTTCTTCAGCGTGTCATGTCGCAATCCGGACGGTGGATCTTTTCGAGGATTTTCCCCGGTGTGTACGCCCGGCCGATACCGCACCGTGAGGGGACGATCACTTATCTATGCGCGTAGAATCTCGCACACGGTAGTGTGAGGGAACCGCCTTACGCACCACACCACCGGGAGTGCCAGTGGCACGCGTCGTAGTCGACGTCATGCTCAAGCCGGAGATCCTCGACCCGCAGGGGCAGGCGGTGCAGCGCGCACTGCCACGCCTGGGATTCGAGGGCATCGCCGACGTCCGTCAGGGCAAGCGTTTCGAACTTGAGGTGGAGGGTCCGGCCGACGACGCCGCCCTCGCCCGCATCCGCGAGATGGCCGAGACCTTCCTCGCCAACACCGTCATCGAGGACTTCACCGTCCGTGTCGAGGCCGGATCATGACTGCACGCATCGGCGTCGTGACGTTCCCCGGGACGCTCGACGACCGTGACACCCAGCGCGCCGTCCGGGTCGCCGGGGCCGAGGCGGTGCCGCTGTGGCACCGGGACAAGGACCTCAAGCAGGTCGACGCCGTGGTGCTGCCCGGCGGTTTCTCGTACGGCGACTACCTGCGGGCCGGGGCGATCTCCCGGTTCTCGCCGGTGATGGAGTCCGTCATCGCGCAGGCGAAGGACGGCATGCCCGTCCTCGGTATCTGCAACGGCTTCCAGGTGCTCACCGAGACGCATCTGCTGCCCGGCGCGATGCTGCGCAACGAGAGCCTGCACTTCGTCTGCCGTGAGCAGAAGCTGCGGGTGGAGAACGCGGACACCGCCTGGACCACCGACTACACCGCGGGCCAGGAGATCTCCATCCCGCTGAAGAACATCGACGGCCGCTACGTCGCCGATGCGCGCACGCTCGACATGCTGGAGGCCGAGGGCCGCGTCGCCTTCCGCTACCTGACCGACGGCGAAGCCGCCGACGGATACGGCAACCCCAACGGCTCGCTCCGCGACATTGCCGGAATCACCAACGAGGCGGGCAACGTCGTCGGCCTCATGCCGCACCCCGAGCACGCCGTGGAACCGCTGATCGGCACGGGCCGCACCGACGGCCTCGGGTTCTTCACCTCGATCCTGAAGAAGTTGGTCAACGCATGACGCTGGACACGGTCAAGCACGCCGCGGAGACCCCTGAGGCCGAGCAGCCCTGGGCCGAACTGGGGCTGAAGCAGGACGAGTACGCGCGCATCCGCGAGATCCTGGACCGCCGCCCGACCGGCGCCGAGCTCGCCATGTACTCCGTCATGTGGTCCGAGCACTGCTCCTACAAGAGCAGCAAGGTCCATCTGAAGCAGTTCGGTGAGAAGGTCCCCGAGAACGACGCGATGCTCGTCGGCATCGGTGAGAACGCCGGTGTCGTCGACGTCGGCCAGGGCTACGCCGTCACGTTCAAGGTGGAGTCGCACAACCACCCCAGCTACATCGAGCCGTACCAGGGCGCGGCCACCGGCATCGGCGGCATCGTCCGCGACATCCTCGCCATGGGCGCCCGTCCGGTCGCGGTCGTCGACCCGCTGCGGTTCGGCGCCGCCGACCACCCCGACACCAAGCGCGTCCTGCCGGGCGTCGTCGCGGGCATCGGCGGCTACGGCAACTGCCTGGGCCTGCCCAACATCGGCGGCGAGGTCGTCTTCGACGCCTGCTACCAGGGCAATCCGCTGGTCAACGCCGGTTGCATCGGCGTGATGAAGCACGAGGACATCCACCTGGCGAAGGCGTCGGGCGCCGGTAACAAGGTCATCCTCTACGGTGCCCGCACCGGCGGCGACGGCATCGGCGGCGTCTCCGTGCTCGCCTCCGAGACCTTCGACGACACGAAGCCCACGAAGCGCCCGGCAGTCCAGGTCGGTGACCCCTTCCAGGAGAAGCTGCTCATCGAGTGCACCCTGGAGGTCTTCAAGGAGCAGCTGGTCGCCGGTATCCAGGACCTCGGCGGCGCCGGTCTGTCCTGTGCCACCAGCGAGCTGGCGTCGGCCGGTTCCGGCGGTATGCGCGTCGAGCTGGACACCGTCCCGCTGCGTGACTCCTCCCTCTCGCCCGAGGAAATCCTCATGAGCGAGTCGCAGGAGCGCATGTGCGCGATCGTCGAGCCGGACAAGGTCGGCCGCTTCCTGGAGATCTGCGAGAAGTGGGACGTCATCGCCACCGTGATCGGTGAGGTGACGGACGGCACCCGGCTGGAGATCTTCTGGCACGGCGAGCAGATCGTGGACGTCCCGCCGCGCTCGGTCGCCCACGAGGGCCCGACCTACCACCGGCCGTACGCCCGCCCCGACTGGCAGGACGCCCTCCAGGCCGACGACGCGGGCAAGCTGGCCCGGCCCGCCACCCCGGAGGAGCTGCGCGCGCAGATCCTCCAGGTCGTGGCGTCGCCGAACCAGGCGTCGAAGGCGTGGATCACCGATCAGTACGACCGGTTCGTGCAGGGCAACACCGTCCTCGCGCAGCCGGAGGACTCCGGCATGATCCGCATCGACGCGGAGACCAACCTGGGTGTCGCCCTCGCGACGGACGGCAACGGCCGCTACGCCAAGCTCGACCCGTACGCGGGCGCGCAGCTGGCGCTGGCCGAGGCGTACCGCAACGTCGCCGCGACGGGCGCCAAGCCGCTGGCCGTCTCCGACTGCCTGAACTTCGGCTCGCCCGAGGACCCGGCGGTGATGTGGCAGTTCGCCGAGGCCACCCGCGGTCTCGCCGATGCCTGCCAGACCCTGGGCACCCCGGTGACCGGCGGCAACGTCTCGCTGTACAACCAGACCGGCGAGGTGGCGATCCACCCGACGCCGGTGGTCGCGGTGCTCGGCGTCATCGACGACGTGAACCGCCGGACGCCGGTGGCGTTCGCCGAGGAGGGGCAGCTGATCTACCTCTTGGGCGACACCGCCGAGGAGCTGGGCGGTTCGGCCTGGTCGCAGGTGGTCCACGACCATCTCGGCGGTCTGCCGCCCAAGGTCGACCTGGAGCGCGAGCGGCTGCTGGCGGAGATCTTGATCTCGGCCTCCCGCGACGGCATGGCCGACGCGGCGCACGACCTCTCCGACGGCGGTCTGATCCAGGCGCTGGTGGAGTCGTGCCTGCGCGGCGGCAAGGGCGCCCGGCTGGTCGTCCCGGAGGGCGTCGACCCGTTCGTCTTCCTCTTCTCCGAGTCCGCGGGCCGCGCCGTCGTCTCGGTGCCGCGGAGCGAGGAGCTGCGCTTCACCGACATGTGCGGGGCGCGCGGTCTGCCGGCCACCCGCATCGGTGTGGTCGACGGGGACGCGATCGACGTCCAGGGCCAGTTCAGCATCGCGCTGAGCGAGCTGCGGACGGCGCACGAGGCGACGATCCCGGGCCTGATCGCCTGATCGACGGCCCGGCCGCACAGCGCGGAACGGAAACGACGAGGGCGCCCGCCGGTCACCGGCGGGCGCCCTGTCGTGTGGCGCGGTGGCTCAGCCCTGCGCGGGCCTCACCGCCGCGCCGGGTGCCTCACTCCTTGTCGCAGTGCTTCCCCTCGCAGGGCTTGTCGCACTCCTTGTCCTTGCAGGGCTTCTCCGTGACCTGGACGGTGGCTTCGGCCGGTTCGGAGCGGACGCCGTCTGCGGTGGCCACCGCGGTGTTGGTGATCGTGCCGCGCTCCGCGTCCTCCTGGGTGACGGTGTAGCTGCCGGTGCAGGTGGTGGTCCCACCCGGGTCCAGCGTGGTCGCCAGGCAGGTGATCCCCGAGACCCGGTCGTCGGCGACGGTGACGCCGGTGATCGTGGTGTTCCCGGAGTTCCGGACGACGTAACGGTAGGTGACGGTGTCACCGGCCTGGTACGGGTGCGACGCGTCGACGACCTTCTCGATCTCCAGGCCGGGCTGGTTGGGAACGACGTCGATCACCGCGGTGTCCGGCGGCGATTCCACGGTCGTGCCGTCGGACTACTGCCACTGGTCGAACGAGGTCACCAGGCCCTGGTTGGCGGGGAGGGCGTGGTTGTAGAGCACCGCCGCGGACCGGTCGTTCCCGGCGTCGGTCAGGTTCAGATAGCCGTGCGGCGCGCCGTTGCTCGGCGGTACGGGACCGACCTGGTTCGGCGGGCAGCCGCCGAGCGGATGCGTCCCCGGGCCGGGGGCGGTGCCCGTGGGCGCGCCGGTCAGGCATGCGTTCCCGAAGCCCTCGAACTCCGGGTCCGCCGTGGCCCCGGTGAACGTCTCGTTCACCAGCGGTACGCCCACCCCCTGGGCCTGGGCGGCGGTGACGGGCATCCCGAGTACCGCGGCCACCATGCTGAGGACGCCCAGCACGGCCACGGCCATCGGCGGACCCGTCCGTTCCACCCGCCTTCGCCATATGCCCGATATCTGCGTTTCAGCATCATGCGGGGAACGTAGAGATTTCTCCCTTTTGCGGGCATCAGTACACACACTTACCTCTGCTTTATCCACGCCCATGGTGGTACGGACCCGCTTTTGTCGGACCGGTTCGCCGAGGCGCCGCGGCAGGGCATCGGGGCCTCCCGCTCGCCGCGGCGGCAGCGCCGAACGGCCCGCTGTTCGCATGGTGTTCGGGGCCCTCCGGTGCACCGGTGCCCGCACCGCCGGGGCGTTTCCGCGGGGCACGGCGGTCGTGGAGTTCCCGCTCCGCTCTTCCCGGTAGGGCGGCGGCACGCGATTCCCCAGACGTTTCTTCTCGGTGCTGCTCCGGCGAGCGGCGGATAAGGCCGAGCGCGGTTTTCCGCGGCGGGTCCGGGAGGGCGGAATCCCCCCGCCGATTGTCAGTGGTGCCGCCTACGCTGAAGCACATGTCACCCGCCGCCCGCGCCCGCCGGTACGACGGCAAGAAGACCCGCGCCGCCGTCATGGCCCAGCTCGATCACGTACGCGCCGCCGTACGCGCGCTCACGCCCGAGCAGTTCGCCCTGCCGACGCGCCTGGGGGAGTGGACGGTGCGCGAGCTGGTCGCGCATCTCTCCCTGGCCACCGGCAGCGTGGCGCGCGGCCTCGCGGAGCCGCCGCCCGCCCGGGCGGAGGCCGTCCCGGCACAGTGGCCCCACGCGTCCGCCGCCTTCGCCGCGTCGGTCGACGCACGCACCCGCGCCCTGGCCGCCGCCCACGACCCGGTGGAGCTGCTGGAGCGCACCGCCGAGGAGCTCGCCCGCGTCGTCCCGGCGGACCCCGCCGAGCGGGTGGTCGCCGTCCGGCCCGCCGCCATGCGGCTCGCCGATGTCCTGGCCACCCGCTGCGTCGAGCTGATCGTGCACACCGACGATCTGGCCGCGGCGACCGGCACCGAGATCCCGTACGACCGCCAGGCCCTCGCCACCGCCACCCGCCTGCTGGCCGACGCGCTGGCGGCCGCGGCGCCGGGCGGATCGGTCGAGGTCCGGGTGCCGCCGTTCGCCGTCGTGCAGTGCGTCGAAGGCCCCCGCCACACCCGGGGCACCCCGCCGAACGTCGTCGAGACCGACCCGCTGACATGGATACGCCTGGCCGCCGGCCGTACGTCCTGGGCCGAGGCGAGGGAAGCGGCCCGCGTCACCGCCAGCGGGGAGCGCGCCGACATCGGCGGATATCTGCCGATCCTGTCCTGAACGGCCGCTGCCGCCCCGGCGTAGCGCATCTCACACGGGCCCGCGGGAGCCCGCGCGGGCCGCGACGGCGGGGCGTATCCCGCGCGCGTACCGCGGCCGCGCCCCGGCCGGTGCGACCACCCGGGCCCGTACCGCCCGAGGCCATACGCCCCAAGGGCTCCGGCCCCCTCGTCGCCCGGTGCGCGGCCCCGGCGGACGGGCGGCGCACCGGCCTGGCGCGCAGGCATCTCGCACCGCTCCCGCGCGGGCATCCGGCCCACCGGCCGTCCCCGGTTCGGATGAATCAGCGACCTGCCCTAGACTGAAGGTGTGCCTCGTGGTGACGGACGACTCAGCCACGACCTGCTCCCCGGCGAGAAGGGCCCCCAGGACGCTTGCGGCGTCTTCGGGGTCTGGGCTCCGGGTGAAGAGGTCGCCAAACTCACCTATTTCGGGCTGTACGCGCTGCAGCACCGTGGACAGGAGTCCGCGGGCATCGCAGTGAGCAACGGCTCGCAGATCCTCGTTTTCAAGGACATGGGCCTGGTGTCCCAGGTCTTCGACGAGACCTCGCTCGGTTCCCTCCAGGGCCACATCGCCGTGGGCCATGCCCGCTACTCCACCACCGGTGCCTCGGTGTGGGAGAACGCCCAGCCGACGTTCCGTGCCACCGCGCACGGCTCGATCGCGCTCGGCCACAACGGCAACCTGGTGAACACCGCCGAGCTGGCGGATCTGGTCGCGGCGCTGCCCCGTGAGGGTGGCCGCGCGACTCAGGTCGCGGCCACCAACGACACCGACCTGGTCACGGCGCTGCTCGCCGGTCAGGTCGATGAGGACGGCAAGCCGCTGACCGTCGAGGAGGCCACGCCGCGCGTCCTCCCGCAGGTCAAGGGCGCCTTCTCGCTCTGCTTCATGGACGAGCACACGCTCTACGCCGCCCGTGACCCGCAGGGCATCCGCCCGCTGGTCCTCGGCCGTCTGGAGCGCGGCTGGGTGGTCGCCTCCGAGACCGCCGCGCTGGACATCTGCGGCGCGTCCTTCATCCGGGAGATCGAGCCCGGCGAGATGGTCGCCATCGACGAGAACGGCCTGCGCTCCACGCGCTTCGCCGAGGCCCGCCCCAAGGGCTGCGTCTTCGAGTACGTCTACCTCGCCCGCCCGGACACCGACATCGCCGGCCGCAACGTCTACCTCTCCCGCGTGGAGATGGGCCGCAAGCTGGCCGCCGAGGCGCCCGCCGAGGCCGATCTGGTCATAGCGACGCCCGAGTCCGGCACCCCGGCGGCCGTCGGCTACGCCGAGGCCAGCGGCATCCCGTACGGCTCCGGTCTGGTCAAGAACTCCTACGTCGGCCGGACCTTCATCCAGCCCTCGCAGACCATCCGGCAGCTCGGCATCCGCCTCAAGCTCAACCCGCTCAAGGAAGTCATCCGCGGCAAGCGCCTGGTGGTCGTCGACGACTCCATCGTCCGCGGCAACACCCAGCGTGCCCTGGTCCGCATGTTGCGCGAGGCGGGCGCCGAGGAGATCCACATCCGGATCTCCTCGCCGCCCATCAAGTGGCCGTGCTTCTTCGGTATCGACTTCGCCACCCGCGCCGAGCTGATCGCCAACGGCCTGACGGTCGACGAGATCGGCAAGTCGCTGGGCGCCGACTCCCTGGCGTACATCTCCATCGACGGCATGATCGAGGCGACCACCATCGCCAAGCCGAACCTCTGCCGCGCCTGCTTCGACGGCGAGTACCCGATGGAGCTGCCCGATCCGGAGTTGCTCGGCAAGCACCTCCTGGAATCGGAGACCGCGGGCGGGGCCAAGCCGGACCTCGACGGCGTCGGGACGCTGACGGCCGGTGTCGGTGGCGCCGATGCGCTGCGCCGCCCGTAGCCCGCACACCCACCACACGAAAGTTCTGGGCCATGCCTCCTGAGTCCTCCGAGCCCGCGCGCACCAGCGGGGCCAGCTACGCGGCCGCCGGTGTCGACATCGAAGCGGGCGACCGCGCCGTCGACCTCATGAAGGAGTGGGTGAAGAAGGCCACCCGCCCCGAGGTCGTCGGCGGGCTCGGCGGCTTCGCCGGCCTCTTCGACGCCTCCGCCCTCAAGCGGTACGAGCGCCCGCTGCTCGCCTCCGCCACCGACGGCGTCGGCACCAAGGTCGACATCGCCCGCAAGATGGGCGTCTACGACACCATCGGTCACGACCTCGTCGGCATGGTCGTCGACGACCTGGTCGTCTGCGGTGCCGAACCGCTCTTCATGACCGACTACATCTGCGTCGGCAAGGTCTACCCCGAGCGGGTCGCGGCGATCGTCAAGGGCATCGCCGAGGGCTGCGTCCTCGCCGGCTGTGCCCTGGTCGGCGGCGAGACCGCGGAGCACCCCGGTCTGCTCGGCGTGGACGAGTTCGACGTCGCGGGCGCCGGCACCGGCGTCGTCGAGGCCGATCAGGTCCTCGGCGCCGACCGCATCCGCAGCGGCGACGCGGTGATCGCGATGGCGTCCTCCGGACTCCACTCCAACGGCTACTCGCTCGTCCGCCACGTCCTCTTCGACCGCGCGGGTCTCGCTCTCGACCGTGAGATCCCCGAGTTCGGCCGCACCCTCGGTGAGGAGCTGCTGGAGCCCACCAAGATCTACTCGCTGGACTGCCTGGCCCTCACCCGCACGGCGCCGGTGCACGCCTTCTCGCACATCACCGGCGGCGGTCTGGCCAACAACCTCGCCCGCGTCATCCCCGACGGACTGCACGCCACCGTCGACCGCTCCACCTGGACCCCGGGCGCGGTCTTCGACCTGGTGGGCTCGGCCGGTGCGGTCGAGCGCCTGGAGCTGGAGAAGACCCTGAACATGGGCGTCGGCATGATCGCCGTCGTCCCCCAGGAGTCCGTGGACGTCGCCCTGACCACCCTCGCCGACCGCGGCCTGGACGCCTGGGTCAGCGGTGAGATCGTCGAGCGCGGCGACCACGCCGAAGCGGTGACCCTGACCGGTGACTACGCGGGCTGACGCGCAGGTCGCCGGGGCAGCACAGAACCCGGTCCGAGGTGAGATACCCCGGACCGGGTCCGTGGAGAAGCTGTGCGCGCCGTGAACGCATACACAGAGGCCCGCAGAACAACCGCGGGTGGATTCCCGCGGAAGTGTCTACGGTGCGTCGTCAGGCGCGGCGACGATGCTGGGACGAATCCTTCTCGTCCTCGTCATCGTCGTCGTTATACAGGTCGGCGTACCGCGCGTACGGGTCGTCGTCCTCGTCATCCTCGAACGGCTCGCCGTTCGGCGGCTGCTGTGCCGGTTGTTCCGGCGATGCACCCAGCTCTTCGGCCAGGCGTGAGAGATCAGTCCCACCGCTGTTGTACTTCAGCTGGCGGGCGACCTTCGTCTGCTTGGCCTTGGCCCGGCCGCGCCCCATGGCTCGACCCCCTCAACGACGGGGCTCGACGGCCCCAGAGTCTTGACACGCGTTCATGATTCAGAGCGGACTCTCGACAGAGAGACCGGTCCGTAGGGCTTCAACGGTACCTGCTTCTGCGGCCATACGGTACGTCGCCCGCATCACCCGCCGCTCGGCATGACCTGCGAGGCGCCCCGTCCGCGCTGGTCACCTGCGATTTTAACCCGTCCCTTGCGGCGACCCGCCGACGGGTGGTGAGAGAAGTCTCCCCGGGCCTCGTCGACGGGTCGCACAAGGGGTAATTTTCAGCCAGGTTTCGGGTGGCGTTGCGGTGCCCGGCCGCGCCAGACGACCTTCCGGCCCGGGGGAGGGTGTGTTTCCGGCCTTAGGCGCGGAAACACACCCGGGGCGGGCGGCCCCCGGCGTCAGCCGCGCCGGGCCTCCGCCATGCGCTGCTCCGCCAGCCGGTCCGCCGCGGCGACCGGCGGGATGCCGTCGGTCTTCGCACGAGCGAATATCGCCAGAGTGGTGTCGAAGATCTTCGCCGCCTTTGCCTTGCAGCGGTCGAAGTCGAAGCCGTGCAGCTCGTCGGCCACCTGGATGACGCCGCCGGCGTTCACGACGTAGTCCGGCGCGTAGAGGATGCCGCGGTCGGCGAGGTCCTTCTCGATACCGGTGTGGGCGAGCTGGTTGTTCGCGGCGCCGCAGACCACCGTGGCGGTCAGCGCGGGCACCGACACGTCGTTCAGCGCACCGCCCAGCGCACACGGCGCGTAGACGTCCAGACCCGGCGTACGGATCAGTGCATCGGTGTCGGCAACCGCGGTGACCTGCGGGTATTCCGCGAGTACCCGCTCCACGGAGGCGTCCCGCACATCCGTGACGACCACCTCTGCGCCGTCCTCGACCAGATGTCCGACGAGGTGGTACCCCACCTTGCCGACCCCGGCCACGCCGATCTTGCGGCCGCGCAGCGTCGGGTCGCCCCACAGGTGCTGCGCCGAGGCGCGCATCCCCTGGAACACGCCGTACGCGGTCAGCACCGAGGAGTCACCGGCGCCGCCGTTCTCCGGGGAGCGGCCGGTGGTCCACTTGTTGGTGCGCGCCACGACGTCCATGTCCGCGACGTAGGTGCCGACGTCGCAGGCGGTGACGTACCGGCCGCCGAGCGAGGCGACCGCGCGCCCGTAGGCGAGCAGCAGCTCCTCGGTCTTGACGGTCTCCGGGTCACCGATGATCACGGCCTTGCCGCCGCCGTGGTCCAGCCCGGCGAGGGCGTTCTTGTACGACATCCCGCGCGAGAGGTTGAGCGCGTCGCGCACCGCCTCCTCCTCGGAGGCGTATGCATGGAAGCGGGTGCCGCCGAGGGCCGGGCCCAGGGCGGTGTTGTGCAGCGCGATGACGGCCTTGAGGCCGCTGGCGCGGTCCTGGCAGAGCACGACTTGTTCATGGCCGCCCTGCTCGGACCGGAACAGGGTGTGCAGGACGCCGGCGTCGCCGGGGGGGACCCCCGGCGCGTACTGCTCGGCGGAGGAAGGACGGACGTCGGTCACGGTGGTGACTCCCATAGGCCGCGGAGAACGCCCTCCTGTGGGGGTGGGGAGGGCCGGTCGGGAAGAGCGTAAGACCTCGGGGACCCGAAGATCGGCCGGGTCCACGGGATCACCCACTCGTGGGGGGGCGGACGTGCGACGATTTGCCGTGTCCCGGGCCCGCCGGTGGCCCTGACCCCCGGTAACTCCCGGTGGCGGACTTCCCTTTGAAGGAGTGTGCGTGGCCTTGGCGTCGTCGGTGACGGTCCCGTATGGGGCATACCTACGGGTCTACGAGCCGCTGGCGGCATTCCCGGAGCCGGAGCGCTCCCACTGGGCGCGGTACGCCCGGCGCGACGACACCCCGACCGCCCAGGACGAGCAGCGCAAGGCCCTCGCCGACCTGCTGCCCACTCCGCCGGTCCCGGTCCCCGTCCACGAGAGCGCCGACGCGTTCATCGCCCACATCGACGACGTGCCCTGCATCTGTCCGTGGCGCACCCGGCTGCGCGGCTGGCAGGCGCTCCAGGGCCTGCCGGAGCTGCTGCCCGCGCCGGTGCTGGACGCCGCGCTGCCCCCGGTGGTGCGCCTCCAGGCCGCTACCGACTACGAGGAGTGGCAGGAGCGCAACCCGGACGCCCGCCCCTGGATCCGCGGCGCCACCTGGCACGTCCCGGTCCGCTGGTTCGTCCTCTTCGACGACGCCGAGCGCGAGTACGCGCCCAAGGGCGTCGACGGGCCGCTGCTGCGCTATCGCACCCCGATGGTCGAGGCCCGGCGCCGGGTCGCGCGCGGGCTGCGGACGCTGCGCGACACCCTGGAGGAGGGCCCGCTGATCGACGGCCTGCTGGACGTGGGCCGCTGGCTGGAGGAGTTCCACCCGCGCTCCCTGGTGGAGCTGGACTACGGCGGGCTGGTCCACGCGGTCTCCGAGCGGCAGCTCGCGGAGGACCGGTCGGCCGCCGAGGTGGCGGAGGGACTTGCCGCACTTCGCGACGGCGACGGCGAGCGCGCGGGCGCCGCGTACGAGAAGTTGAGCGACCGGTGGCGGGCGGTGCGGGACCGGCAGTTCTCCAGCTGATCTCCGGGCGGCCGTGGAGCGCCGACCGGAGCGGGGGAGCGGGCTCACGGGCTGGCCGCCGCGGTGTTCGCGCCGTCGCGGCCGGATCCCGGCGGCCGTCCGGGCGATGCTTCCGGGACGCGAGATGATCTTGAAAGCGGGCGTCGTCGCGTAGGCTGGTGCCCTCCAGGACGTAGGTCCCGATCCGGGCGTTTGCCTCAGCAGTGACCTAAAGCACTGACAACGGGCCTTGCGCCCAAGCCATCTCCTCGTGCCAAAATAGGACAAGGAGTCTGACTTGGGCTCCTCCATCCAACTATGGGTGGATAGATCGGTATTGCGCTCCTTGAGGGGTCTAGTGACGCGTGATCACCCTGTGACTGATCGTCACGGTGGCGTGACTGTCCGCTATGACATGGTCCATCGGCTTCCGTCGAGGTTGAACACCTGAGAGGGCAATTCCATCGGTTTGGCCGACATGGCTGGACGGATGGTGTAGTTGTAGTGCCGAGGACAAGCCGTTCGTCCTATAACCGACTCGGCCCGCGTCCGCCATTTCGGGCAACGCGGGTCAAGGTGCAGAATTTAGAGGAAAGAACCGTGATGGTTCGGTTCTCCCGAGGAGGCCGCTCATGACCGCTCGCACCCCTGACGCCGAGCCGCTGCTTACCCCCGCCGAGGTCGCCACGATGTTCCGCGTGGACCCGAAGACGGTGACCCGTTGGGCCAAGGCAGGCAAGCTCACGTCCATCCGCACGCTCGGAGGACACCGGCGTTACCGCGAGGCTGAGGTCCGCGCACTGCTCGCGGGCATTCCGCAGCAGCGCAGCGAGTCCTGAATAACCGCATAGCCGGGCTGTTTTCGGGGCCCCCAACCCGAAAAGCGCCCACGCAGTACCCCTAGCTTCACCATGCTCCACACAGCTCCATACGACGCGGCGCCCGCCCCAACGGGCCCACACCCGTAGCAGCCGGGTGCGTCATCGATCGCGCTGGACTCCGCCGGGTCCAGCGCGATCTTTTTTGTGCGCGCACTCCGGAGCCTCCCGGCGGCGCGGACTGCGGTCGTTACGCCGCGCCTGCCGGCGCCCTCGCAGGGGCCCCTCGCGGGCTCTCCGGGCCACTCTGCGGACAGACCCTGCGGTCTCCTTTGAAAGGCCCCGAAGGGTAGTGCAATTGCACATATTAAATGGACTAGTTGTAGGACGGGGGTAAGTTCCCCACTTCTGGAAACTTGTACGGTGACACCCGTCACATGGTGGAGAGGTTGAAGCTCCGCTTGCCTCTGCGGTAAGGGCTGGGTTCATCCGACGCTCTGTCACCAGCCCCCCACCGCAAGGGAGATGGATGAGCCTTCTTCGGCCATCGGCCATCGGGCGGCGGGGCTTTCGGCCTTCGGCGCCAGCGGCCCGTGAGCGGCCCGTGACGGGCTCGGGGCGGACGGCGGGCGCCGAGGCATCCGAACGGCCCGCACGCGGCCGCTGAGCGGCTCGACGTCGCCGACGACGGAGGGAGGGCGGGCCGGGCGCCGTCATCGGCCAAGGAGCCCGGCGGTCGCGTCGAAACCGACCGCGGTACGGAAAGCGGTACCGGAACGGGTCGGTGACGCGGTGGAAGAGCCGGTGGCCTGCCCGTGTGGTGGGGAGGTGGCGCCTCGGCGGTGCCGTCCGGCGTCGCGTCCGCGCGGTGCGGTGGGCCCGTCGGCGCGGGAACGAGAAACGGCCCGCATCCTTGTCGGATACGGGCCGTTCGACTGCGGTCCTGACGGGATTTGAACCCGCGGCCTCCACCTTGACAGGGTGGCGAGCACTCCAAACTGCTCCACAGGACCTTGCTGCCGCTTCCGCTTGCGCGGTCGCTGCGAAGCAAGACTCTACAGCAGGTCAGGGGGTGCGGTCGAACCAGGCTCCGGGTGATGCCCCGCCCGGCGTACGAGGTGCGTCCCGCGCCCCCGTATGTGCCGGTGTGCGCCGCCCGGGGCGCGTCCCGGAGCCGGCCCCGGCCCGGCGGGAGTCCGGTGGCGGCGCACACCGCCGCGCGCACCGGGCCGCCCGGGCTACGGCGCCGCCGCGTCCACGGCCTTGACGATGCGCTTGTCGGACACCGGATACGCCGTGCCCAGCGCATGCGCGAAGTAGCTGACCCGCAGCTCCTCGATCATCCAACGGATCTCCAGGGCCGCCGCCGGAGCCGGGCGGCCCTGGGGGAACTGCTCCAGCAGCCAGGCGTACTCGTCCTGCATCTCCTTGACCTTCGCCATCCGCGCGCGGTCGCGCTCGGCGTTGGTGGGGAGCTGCTGGAGGCGGCGGTCGGCGGCCACCAGATAGCGCATCAGATCCGGCAGCCGCTTCGCGCCGTGCGCGGTGACGAAGCCGGGCTTGATGAGCGCCGCCAGCTGCTCCTTGATGTCGGTCAGCGACGGCAGCAGCGAGGGGAACGAGGTGTCCTTCAGGCGGCGTTCGCACGCCTGCCAGGCGGCCAGCACCTCCTGGACCTGCCCGATGGTCTTCATCGTCGCGTCCACCAGATCGGCCCGGACGCCGTCGAACAGCTTCCGGAACGACTCCTCGTCCCAAGCGGGGCCGCCGCGCGCCGCCATCAGCCGGTCCGCGGCGGCGGTCACGCAGTCGTCGAAGAGCGCCGGGATGGAGCCGTGCGGATTGCGGGACAGGGCGAGCTTCTGTTGGTTGCTCAGCTTCGACTGGGCGAACTTGGCGGGGTTCGAGGGGATGTTGAGCAGGATGAGGCGACGGGTGCCGGCCCACATCGCCGTCAGCTGCTCGGCCTCGGTGTCGAAGAGCCGTACGGCGACGCTGGTGCCCTCGTCGACCAGCGCCGGGTACGCCTTCAACGGCTGGCCGGCGAATGGGGCATCCCCTGCTCGAACGGAGCTGAGAGCTTGGGGACGCGTCTCGAAAGTGCGCGGCAGGGCGCCGAGCGTCCAGGACGTCAGGCCCGTGCGCTGCTCCAGGCCGGGCAGGGCCGGGCCGTCGCCCTTGGCGTCCCGGGCGGGGCGGTCGGCGGCCTGCTCGAACGCCTTGGAGATCGCGGCGCGGGTCTTCGGCTTGAGCTGCAGCCGCAGCGCCTCCAGGTCCTTCGCCTCGGCCAGCTTGCGGCGCCGCTCGTCCACCACCCGGAAGGTGATCTTGAGGTGGTCGGGCACCTTGGCGGTGTCGAAGTCGTCGGCGGACACCGGGACGCCCACCATCCGCTGCAACCCCGCGGCCAGCGACGCCGTCAGCGGGCCCTGGAGCGGGACGGTGGTGTCGAGGAAACGGGCCGCGAAGTTCGGCGCGGGCACGTAGTTGCGCCGGATCGGCTTGGGCAGCGAGCGGATCAGCTCCGTCACCAGCTGCTCGCGCAGGCCCGGGATCTGCCAGTCGAACCCCTCGGACGCGACCTGGTTGAGCACCTGGAGCGGGATGTGGACGGTGACGCCGTCCGCGTCCGCGCCGGGCTCGAACTGGTACGTGACCTTGAACTTCAGCTTTCCCTGCCGCCAGGAATCGGGATAGTCGTCCTTGGTGACGGCTTCGGCCGATTCGTTGATGAGCATCGAATGCTCGAAGTTGAGGAGTTCCGGCTCCTCCTGGCGCTTCTTCTTCCACCAGGCGTCGAAATGCGCACCGGAGACGATGTCCGCCGGAATGCGCTGGTCGTAGAAGTCGAAGAGGGTTTCGTCGTCGACGAGGATGTCGCGGCGGCGGGCGCGGTGTTCCAACTCCTCGACCTCGCCGAGGAGTTTGCGGTTGTCGTGGAAGAACTGGTGGTGCGTGCGCCAGTCGCCCTCCACCAGGGCGTTACGGATGAACAGATCGCGGGAGGTCTCCGGATCGATACGGCCGTAGGCGACCTTGCGCTGCGCGACGATCGGGACGCCGTAGAGCGTCACCCGCTCGTACGCCACCACCGCGGCCTGCTTCTGCTCCCAGTGCGGCTCGCTGTATGTGCGTTTGACCAGGTGCTGGGCGAGCGGCTCGATCCACTCCGGCTCGATCTTCGCGTTGACGCGGGCCCACAGCCGGGAGGTCTCGACCAGCTCGGCGGACATGATCCAGCGCGGTGGCTTCTTGAACAGTGCGGAGCCCGGGAAGACCGCGAATTTGGCGCTGCGGGCGCCCAGATATTCGTTCTTCGCGTCGGTGTCCTTCAGCCCGATGTGCGAGAGCAGACCGGCCAGCAGCGACGTATGGATGTGGTCGGGTGCCGCGTCCTGTTCGCTCAGATGAATTCCCATGGTCTTGGCGACCGAACGCATCTGGGAGTAGATGTCCTGCCATTCGCGTATACGCAGGTAGTTCAGGAATTCATTGCGGCACATGCGGCGGAAGGCCGAGGAGGAGAGGGCCTTCTGCTGTTCGCGCACATAGCGCCAGAGATGCAGATACGCGAGGAAATCGCCGGTCTCGTCCTTGAACCGGGCGTGCTGCTGATCGGCCTGCTGCTGCTTGTCCGCGGGCCGCTCGCGAGGGTCCTGGATGGAGAGCGCCGCGGCGATGACCATGACCTCGCGGACGCAGTTGTTCCGGTCGGCCTCCAGCACCATCCGCGCCAGCCGCGGGTCGACCGGCAGCTGGGAGAGCTGGCGGCCCATCGGGGTGAGCCGGGGGCCCGCGCCCTTCGCCGCGCCGCCGGAGCCGCCCTTCGTACGGGCCTCCAGCGCGCCCAGCTCGTGCAGCAGGTCGACGCCGTCCTTGATGTTGCGGCGGTCCGGCGGGTCGATGAACGGGAACTTCTCGATGTCGCCGAGACCGGCGGCGGTCATCTGGAGGATGACGGAGGCGAGGTTGGTCCGCAGGATCTCCGCATCGGTGAACTCGGGACGGGTGAGGAAATCGTCCTCGGAGTAGAGGCGGATGCAGATGCCGTCGCTGGTACGGCCGCAGCGGCCCTTGCGCTGGTTGGCGCTGGCCTGCGAAACCGGCTCGATCGGCAGCCGCTGCACCTTGGTGCGGAAGCTGTAGCGCGAGATCCGGGCCATACCGGGGTCGATGACGTACCGGATACCGGGCACCGTCAGGGACGTCTCGGCGACGTTGGTGGCGAGGACGATGCGGCGGCCGGTGTGGCGCTGGAAGACGCGGTGCTGCTCGGCGTGGGAGAGGCGGGCGTAGAGCGGCAGCACCTCGGTGGCGCGGAGGTTCTTCTTGTTGAGCGCGTCCGCCGTGTCGCGGATCTCGCGCTCGCCGGAGAGGAAGACCAGGATGTCGCCGGGACCCTCGGCCTGGAGTTCGTCGACGGCGTCGCAGATCGCGGTGATCTGGTCGCGGTCGCCGTCGCTACCGCCCTCCTCAAGGAGCGGGCGGTAGCGGACCTCGACCGGGTACGTCCGGCCGGAGACCTCGACGATCGGGGCGCTCGGCGCCTCCTCGCCCCCGGCCGGGCGCCGCGCACCCGGGCCGACCGCCGCGAAGCTGCCGAAGTGCCGGGCGAAGCGTTCCGGGTCGATCGTCGCGGAGGTGATGACGACCTTGAGGTCCGGCCGCTTGGGCAGCAGCTGGGCGAGGTAGCCGAGGAGGAAGTCGATGTTGAGGCTGCGCTCGTGCGCCTCGTCGATGATGAGCGTGTCGTACTGGTGCAGCTCGCGGTCGGTCTGGATCTCGGCGAGCAGGATGCCGTCGGTCATCAGCTTGACGAGGGTCTCGCCGCCGACCTGGTCGGTGAAGCGGACCTTCCAGCCCACCGCGTCGCCCAGCGGCGTGTTCAGCTCCTCGGCGACCCGCTCGGCGACCGTACGGGCCGCGATCCGCCGCGGCTGGGTGTGCCCGATCAGCCCACGGACGCCGCGCCCCAGCTCCAGGCAGATCTTGGGGATCTGGGTGGTCTTGCCGGAGCCCGTCTCACCGGCGACGATCACGATCTGGTGGTCGCGGATCGCCTCCAGGATCTCGTCCTTCTTCTGGCTGACCGGCAGCTGCTCGGGATAGCTGATCGCGGGCACGGCGGCGCGGCGCCGCGCGACGCGCTCCTCCGCGTCCGCCACACCTTCGGCGATCTCGGCGAGCACGGCGGCACGGGCCTCGGGCTTACGGATCCGCCGGGCACCGTCGAGCCGCCGCCCCAGCCGCTGCTGGTCGCGCAGCATCAGCTCGGGCAGCCGCTCCAGCAGGGCGGGGAGCGTGGATGCGGCCGCGGCGGAGGCGCCGTCGGACAGGGCGGAGGCAGGCTGACTGGACATACGCGTCCCAGGATCTCACCTCCCCGATTCGACTGGCGAACGATTTGCCGGAGCGGGCGGGGCGCGGCGCGGGCGCGGCGGGGCGGGCGCGGCGGTTCGTACGGGCGGGCCCTGCGCGACGGCCGGGTGGCGGACGCCCTGGGATGCCGGTCCGGGGCGCCCGGCCGCCGCCCGCGCCGCGCCCCACCCGCAGAGGTATGTCCGCATTCTGTGCTTTAGCGTGTGCGCATGGCTGATCAGCACGGCGCCCACGGCAGACCCCCGACCGGCGCGCAGCGCTGGCACGCCTTCAAGGCGTCACCGTTCTTCCCCGCCTGCGTCCTCCTCGTCATCCTCACGGCGGCCGCCGGGCTCTTCGCCGGTTCGTACACGTACACCATGGCCAATCCGACGCCGCGCCATGTGCCGACGGCGATCGTCGGGCAGGGGCCCGCTCCGGGCGGCGGGCCCTCGCGCGAGAAGGTCTTCGCCGACGGCATGGAGAAGGCGCTGAACGCCTCGCTGCGGCTGACCGCGTACCCGACGTATGCGCAGGCCAGGAAGGCGGTCGAGGAGCAGCGGGAGTTCGCGATCGTACGGCCGCGGGGGGCGGGCGTGGAACTGGACGTGGCGGGCGCCGCGGGCGCGTCGGTGGCGGAGCTGCTGGCCACGACGGGGCCGCGGGTCGGGGAGGCGGTCGGGGTACCGGTCCGCGTCCAGGACATCAAGCCGCTCCAGAAGGGCGACCCGCGGGGTCTGGCGCTCTTCTACATCTCGCTCGCCGCGGTGGTCGTCGGTTTTGTCGGCGCGATCCAGCTCAGCGTGCACGCCCGCGCCCTCAACCCGGCCGAACGGATCGCCTTCACCGCCGCGTACGCGCTGCTCGGCGGCTTCGCCATCGCCGCCGTCGTCGACTGGTGGCTGGGCGCGATCCGTCTGCCGTTCGTGCACTCCTGGCTGATCCTGGCTTTCACGATGTTCACGTCCGGCATGGTCTTCACGATGTTCAACACCCTGATGGGCCGTTGGGCGATGATCCCCACCTGGGGCCTGATGGTGCTGCTCGGCAACCCGTCCTCGGGCGGCGCGGTCTCCTGGCCGTTGCTGCCGTCGGTGCTCGGCCACATCGGCCGGTGGCTGCCCCCGGGCGCGTCGGTCAATGCCCAGCACACCACGGTCTACTTCGCCGGCTCCCAGCACCTCTTCCCGTATCTGGTGCTCGCCGGCTGGGCGGTGGTGTCCGGCACGGTCTTCTGGGTGTGGCGCCACCGCCATCCGGGCGGCCGGGAGACGGAGAAGCCCCCGGCGCACGCGACGGAGTGAGCGGGGCCCCGCCGGGCGGGGGCCGGACACGAAGAAGGCCCCGATCCGAGGATCGGGGCCTTCTTCCAATGGGTGTGGCTGGGGCCGGGGTCGAACCGGCGACCTATCGCTTTTCAGGCGATCGCTCGTACCAACTGAGCTACCCAGCCGCAGCGGTCCTGACGGGATTTGAACCCGCGGCCTCCACCTTGACAGGGTGGCGAGCACTCCAAACTGCTCCACAGGACCTTGCATTGTGCGGAACGACGTGAGTCATTCTCGCACACTGTTTTGCGTGCCCCCAACGGGATTCGAACCCGTGCTACCGCCTTGAAAGGGCGGCGTCCTGGGCCACTAGACGATGAGGGCTGATGGCCCGCCTTGGCGTCGTTACCGGCGCCTTCGGGGACGTGAGAAGCATATGGGATGGGGGGACCGTTCGCCAAAACGGTTGACCTGGCGTCGCCGCGACGACCTGTGGCGGGGTACCGGGCGGCCTCCCATGCGGCGGGCCCGGGGCGTGCCGGGGGCGTGCCGGGGGCGGCGCGATACGGCGCTGGGGGCGGACAATGGCCCTGTGCTGGAAATGACGCGCGAGGAGTTCGAGGAACTGGTCGCCGAGGCGCTCGACCGGATCCCGCCGGAGCTGACCCGGCTGATGGACAACGTGGCGGTCTTCGTCGAGGACGAGCCGCCGTCCGGCGATCCCGATCTGCTCGGGCTCTACGAGGGGACGCCGCTCACCGAGCGCGGTGAGTGGTACGCGGGCGTGCTGCCGGACCGGATCACCGTCTACCGGGGGCCGGCGCTGCGGATGTGCGACACCCGGGAGGACGTCGTCGCCGAGACCGAGGTGACGGTGGTCCACGAGGTCGCCCACCACTTCGGCATCGACGACGAGCGGCTGCACGCGCTCGGGTACGGGTGAGGGGTGCGGGCGCGCGGCGCGCGTGAGTGACGGTGCCCTCGTGGCGGGTGGCGGGCTGTGGCCGGGGCGGTTGCGCGGGCGTGCCCGGGATCGGGGCGGTCCGGCGCGTGTCCTCGGGCGGGGCGCGGGAGTTGGGCAGGGCGTCCCCCGCTTTTCCAGCCGGCCGCGCCGACGCCTGCCGCCGTCCGCGCCCCGGACACGGAGGTCCGCCCGTGCGACCGAACCCCGCGACTCCCGTGCTTCCGGCGGGCGCCGTCCCGCCGCTTTCCGGAGCGCCCCGCGCCGCGTCAACACCCGCCTCCCGTAAGGACGGTGGGCCCGTGCGCCGGGCCGTGGCCGCGGTGGCCGTCGCCGCGTCGCTGACCGCCTCGCTCGCCGGGTGCGTGAGCGTGACCGGCCCCGGCCATGCGCCGCGGCCGGCGGGCGGCACCGCCCCGCGCGGCGGTACGGACGACCGGGCGCCGCGTGCGCCGGGCGGGCTCACGGTCGACGGCAGCGGCTCGGGGCCGCACCGTATGGGGCGGCCCGCGGCCACCCCCGGGGCGGGGGAGCAGGGCATGGGCCGTACCGCGGCGCCCGGGGCCGGACGCGCGCCGGGGCCGGGTGTCACCGCGCCGCCCGCGCCGTCCCGTACCGCCGGGAGTCCGGAGAGTGGGCCGGGCTCCCCGGTGGGCCCGCGGCCGTCGCCGTCGGGTCCGGCCTCCGGGCCCGCCTCGCCCGCCGGGCCGACGCCTCCGGCCACGCCGGGGAGCCCCGTACCGCCGTCCGGCGACGTCGGGACGCCGACCGCCGGGGCGTCCGGGCCCACGCCGCAGGCGCCGGGGCCGCTGCCGGAGGTGCTGGGCTGACGCCCGCGGGGCCCGGTGCTGCACCGGGAGGGGGCCGCCATTTGCCTTACCGGGGTGGAGGTGCGTATGGTGGCAGATCGTTTGATCCCATTTGCCCGGCGCCAGAAAAGAAGCGCGCCGCGTGGCGCGTTCTCTCCCTTGCCGTGGCTGACCGCATTGAGGCGGTCTCTGTGAAATACACGGAGTTTGGGCGCGTGCCGAGACTCCGGAAGGTTTCGCATTTCGCATGTCCATTTCCACTGAACAGTCCGTCCTGCCCGCAGACGACGAGCAGGCCGTGACGGCGCTTCCCGTCGAGGACGCCGAGCAGGCCCCCGAGGCCCCCGAGGCCCCCGAGGCCGTCGAGGAGGCCGCCGCCGACGAGGAGCCGCAGATCACCTTCGCGGACCTCGGTCTCGACGAGAAGATCGTCCGCAAGCTGGCGCAGAACGGTGTCACCACGCCGTTCCCGATCCAGGCGGCGACCATCCCGGACGCCATCGCCGGGCGCGACATCCTCGGCCGCGGCCGTACCGGCTCCGGCAAGACCCTCTCCTTCGGTCTGCCGCTGCTGACCCGCCTGTCCGGCGGCCGCACCGAGAAGAAGCGCCCCCGCGGCGTCATCCTCACCCCCACCCGCGAGCTGGCCATGCAGGTCAGCGACGCGCTGCAGCCCTACGGCGACGTCCTCGGCCTGAAGCTCAAGGTCGTCTGCGGCGGTACGTCCATGGGTAACCAGATCTACGCCCTGGAGCGCGGCGTCGACGTCCTCGTCGCCACCCCGGGCCGCCTGCGCGACATCATCAACCGCGGCGCCTGCTCGCTGGACGAGGTCGAGGTCGCCGTCCTCGACGAGGCCGACCAGATGGCCGACCTGGGCTTCCTGCCCGAGGTCACCGAGCTGCTCGACCTGGTGCCGACCGGCGGCCAGCGGATGCTCTTCTCCGCCACGATGGAGAACGAGATCGGCACGCTGGTCAAGCGTTACCTGAACGAGCCGGTCAGCCACGAGGTCGACAGCGCTCAGGGCAACGTCACGACCATGACCCACCACGTCCTCGTCGTGAAGCCGAAGGACAAGGCGCCGGTTACCGCCGCCATCGCCGCCCGTAAGGGCCGCACGATCATCTTCGTCCGCACCCAGCTCGGCGCCGACCGCGTCGCCGAGCAGCTGCGGGACGCCGGGGTGAAGTCCGACGCGCTGCACGGCGGTATGACGCAGGGCGCGCGGACCCGCACCCTGGCGGACTTCAAGGACGGCTACGTCAACTGCCTGGTCGCCACCGACGTCGCCGCGCGCGGTATCCACGTCGACGGCATCGACCTGGTCCTCAACGTCGACCCGGCCGGTGACCACAAGGACTACCTGCACCGTTCCGGCCGTACGGCCCGTGCGGGCCGCTCCGGCACCGTCGTCTCGCTGTCCCTGCCGCACCAGCGCCGGCAGATCTTCCGCCTGATGGAGGACGCGGGCGTGGACGCCTCGCGCCACATCGTCGGCGGTGCGGGCGCCTTCGACGAGGACGTCGCCCAGATCACCGGCGCGCGGTCGCTCACCGAGGTCCAGGCCGAGTCGGCCGCGAACTCCGCCAAGCAGGCCGAGCGCGAGGTCCAGGAGCTGACCCGGGAGCTGGAGCGCGTGCAGCGCCGCGCCACCGAACTGCGCGAGGACGCGGACCGGCTGACCACCCGCGCCGCCCGTGAGCGCGGCGAGGACCCGGCCGAGGCGCTCGCCGCCGTCGCCGCGACCGTGGAGGCCGCGGCCGCCGAGGCCCCGGCCCAGGCCGACGCCCCCGAGGAGCGCCGCCCCGCACAGCGTGACGAGCGCGGGAACTACGAGCGCCGCGACCGTCGCGACGAGCGTTCCGGTGGCCGTTCTTTCGAGCGCCGTGATGACCGTCGTGACGACCGGTCGGGTGGCCGTTCTTTCGAGCGCCGTGATGACCGTCGTGACGACCGGTCGGGTGGCCGTTCTTTCGAGCGCCGTGACGACCGCCGCGACGACCGTTCCGGTGGGCGTTCCTTCGACCGTCGCGATGACCGGTCGGGTGGCCGTTCTTTCGAGCGCCGTGACGACCGTCGCGATGACCGTTCCGGTGGCCGTTCTTTCGAGCGCCGTGATGACCGTCGTGACGACCGGTCGGGTGGCCGTTCTTTCGACCGTCGTGACGACCGCCGCGACGACCGTTCCGGTGGGCGTTCCTTCGACCGTCGTGACGACCGCTCCGGTTCCGGCTCCAGCTCCGGCTTCGGCCGCGACCGCGGTGACCGTCCCAGCCGTCCGTTCAACCGTGACGACCGTTCCGGCAGCCGTCCGGCCTCCGGCGGCTACCGTTCCGGTGGCGGCGACCGTCCGTTCAACCGTGACGACCGTTCCGGTGGCCGCCCGTCCGGTGGCTACCGCTCCGGTGCCAGCGACCGTCCCTACGGCCGCCGTGACGACCACCGTGGCTCGGGTGCGGGTGCCGCCGGTTCCTTCGGCCGCCGCGACGACAAGCCGCGCTGGAAGCGCAACGGCTGACCACAGCTGACCCCGGACACCGCGACGCCGTGACCCGGCGTCGCCACTCCGGCCGCAGGGCCCGTACCGCACACAAGTGCCGTACGGGCCCTGCGCGTTGAGGCCCCGAAACCGCCACGGGCGCGCCCGCCCGGCGCCGCCGCGGAGCGCCTGGGGCGGCAATGCCTTCGGGGCGCGGGAGGGTGTCGGGCTATGCTGCTCGGAGCGGGCCATTAGCTCAATTGGCAGAGCAGTGGACTTTTAATCCATTGGTTCAGGGTTCGAGCCCCTGATGGCCCACCGGATTCCTCGCAGGGATGCTCTTCTGACCTGCGGTTCAGCGCCCCGGCCGGGGGTATCGGCCGGGGCGCTTCGTGTTTCCGGTGCCTTGGGTGAGCCGTCGGGCCGTCAGACGTTCCGTCCGCCCGAGGGTGACCCGTCCGGCCGCCGTCGGCTCGCGCACCGGGGGCGGGGCGGAAAGTCTTGAGGGGCCGAGGAGCGGGCGGGTGTGGTGACGGCCCGTGGACGGGCGAGGCGTGGGAAGAGGCCGGTGCGGATGGCGCGAGGCGGGCGGGTCCGCCCGGGGGACCGGGAGCGGCGGGCGCGGCGGGCGCAGCTGCCGCCCCTCGGCCGTCGGGTGGCGCGCTGGTTGCCCGCCCTGCTGATCGTCGTCGGCATCGTCTTCGACCTCGTCACCCCCGCCCGCTTCACCGCCTCGCCGTTCTTCTCGGCGGCGCCGCTGGTCGCCGCGCCCCTGTACTCGCTGCGGAACACGGCGCTCACCGCGCTCGCGGCGCTGCTCGGCGAACTGGGCGCGGCGCTCTTCACCGGTGCCCCCCATGACGCCAACCTCTCCGCCACCGAGATCTCCACCGTCTTCGTCGTCGCCGTCCTCGCCCTCGGCATCAACCGCGTCGTACAGCTCTCCGACGCCCGGCTCGCCTCCGTACGCGATGTCTCCGAGGCCGCCCAGCGGGCCGTGCTGCCGACGCCGCCGGAGCGGGTCGGGGGGCTGGCGGTCGCCGCCCGTTACGTGGGGGCGCAGGCCGACGCGCGGATCGGCGGGGATCTCTACGCGGTGCAGGAGACGCCGCACGGCGTACGGCTGATCGTCGGCGACGTCCGGGGGAAGGGGCTGGAGGCGGTGGAGGCGGCGGTGATCGTCATCGGGGCGTTCCGGGAGGCGGCGGAGCAGGAGGCGACGCTGGAGGCGGTGGCCGGCCGGCTGGAGCGGGCGCTCCAGCGGGAGGGGCGGCGGCGCGAGGGGCTGGACCAGTACGAGGGGTTCACCACGGCCGTGCTCGCGGAGATCCCGTCCGGGGAGCGGGCCGTGCTGCGGGTCCTGAACCGGGGGCATCCGCCGCCGCTGCTGCTCGCCCCGGACGGTGGGCTGCGGACGGTGGTGCCCGCGGTGCACGCGCTGCCGCTGGGGATGAGCGAGGTGGCCGGGTGGCCGGACCGGGCGGACGAGATGTTCTTCCCCGCCGGTGCGGTCCTGTTGCTCTACACGGACGGGCTGACGGAGGCGCGCAACCGGGCGGGCGAGTTCTACGACCCGGTGGCCCGGCTGCGCGGCCGGGCCTTCCCTGATCCTGACCGGCTGCTGGACACGCTGGTCGCCGAGGTCGCCCGGCACACCGGCGGGGCGGGCGCGGACGACATGGCGTTGCTGGCGGTGCAGCGGCCGTTGGAGGAGTAGGAGGAGCAGGCCCGGTCGGTGCGCGGAGGAGTGGCGGGGCGCGGGCGGGTCGTCGCGGGGCGTGCGGGGCTACGGGGCACGCCGGGCACGCCGGGCACGCCGGGCGTGCGGGGCCGCACCGGCGCGCGGGGCGTGCGGCCGGGCCCCGCGCGCCGGTGCGGCCCCGAGGGCGGCCCCCTACGCCACCCAGTGGACGCTCTGGCCGTGCGCTCCCGTCAGGGCCACCGGGCGGTCGTCGAGCGCGAGGGTCAGCAGCCGCTCCTGGTCGGCCGGGGTGAGGCGGCCGGCGGTCGGGGCGGGCCGCCACGGGGTGACGGAGTGGTGCTCCTGGGAGATCCAGTGGCCGCCGCCCGGCCGCGCGGCGAGCACCGTGCGCACCCGGTCGGCGAACCGTTCCCGGTGCGTGGGCGGCAGATAGGGCAGCACGGCGGTGTGAAAGACGACGAGCGTGGCGTCTTCCGGGACCCGTGCCGCCAGCGCGGGCAGCTCCTCGACCAGGTCGCCGCGGACGATCTCGGGCCGCGGCGCCGTCCGTACCGCGTCCACGGCGGCCGTCAGGCGCTGTGCGCGCTCCGGGGTGCCCGGCCACACCAGGGACCGCAGCCAGCGCAGCGCCTCGGGGTCGTCCACCGGGTCGAGCGGGGCGAGATCGATGCCGCCGCGCCACACGATCTCCGGCAGCCGCGTGGGCGGTGCCGCGTCCTCCTCGGCCACCCGGTCCTCCCGCCCGACGCGGCACCGGAAGGTGACCGGACTGTCCGGGGCCCCGAGGGTGGACGCCTCCGGGTGCGCCGCCGTTCCGGGCGTCCCCAGGGCGGCGTCCGGCTCGTACGCGTACCGGTAGCGATCCGGGTGGAGGCAGAGACCGGCCGAGGTGCCCACCTCCAGGAGGGCCAACGGGCCGCGGAGGCGGGCCAGGACGGGCAGCAGGGCGGCGCAGCGGGCCGGTTCGTTGGTCTGGGTGGAGCGGCTCATGACGACCGCGCGGACCTCGTCCCAGTGCCGGATCGTCCACTCGCGCCAGCGGCCGTACGCCAGCTCACCGCGCGGGCCCTGCTCGGCGTGCGGGCCGTCGAGGTGGCGGACGGCCGCCAGCAGGAGGTTGGGCTGCTGCTTGTTGCCCACCGGGAGGGAGGCGGCGAGGAGTTCGCACAGCTCCGGGTCCTGCCCGATCCGCGCCGTCAGCTCCTCGTGGGCCGCACACCGGCCCCGCGCCTCCCACCAGGAGAAGTCCCGGTAGCGCGCTGCCAGGGCCGGTGCGTTGTTGACGAAGTCGACGACCATGATCAGACGCTACTGCCCTCACGGAGAGTGAAGGGTGCGCACCCCTCCGCATAACAAGTGATGCACAATCACGCGGAGGCCGTTTCGTGAAAGGCGATCAACTCGCCCGGCTTCACCGTTCGTTGTCCCGAAAAGTCTTGGCCAATGACTGTAGTCGGATGGAGCGGATTCGCGGGATCGCTTGGAAATCGGCCCCGATCTCTATTACTGTCCGATAACGGAGCGCGGTCGTCCCAGCCGTCGCCGAGGCGGCACCGTGCCCCCACGCCGAATCCCGTACGCGCTCTTCAGGTATGCCGGGCATCCAGGCACACCGGTGGTCACTTCCGTATACGGCGCCTCCTTGCACGCCGATGCGCCGATATTTCGTGAACTGCCGTGACGTGTCCTGAATTTGCCTCGGGCGGCCCGAGCGGCGCGGAGGGAACCGGGGAACCACCACCATGGGGTGAATCGGACGCCTCGGCCAGAGGCCGCCCGTAGGAGACCTTCCTGCTCCGAACCCGTCAGCTAACCCGGTAGGCGCGAAGGAAGGAAAGGAGTGCGCCCCCGTGGCGTCCAACAGGCTTGCCCCCGAGGCCGCGTCCGCCCGCCCCCTCCCCCAGGATCTGCCAGGGTCCCTTACCGATACGGCCACCTTCGCCCCGGGCGCGTTCGCCCCGGAGGGCCCCGGTCCGTACGGCGCGGCGGACGACGGGCCCGGTGAGTGGAACCCGACCGAGGAGTCCGTGCGGTCGGCCCGTGGCCGCCACCGCGTCGCCAAGCAGCGCGGCGGTCTGGCCCGGGGCGGCACGGTCCTCGGCGTCGGCGTGATCGCGGCGGTCGGCGCCGGCGGCATGGCGACCGCCGAGGAGAAGCCGCCGGTCCCGATCTCCATGCCGGACATCGGCTCCCTCGCCGCCGACGTCACCGGAGCGCTGCCGGACGCCGAATCGCTGCCCGGCATCGGGTCGTTGCTCGGCTCCTCCGACGACGCGGGCGACGCGCCCGGGGCGGTCACCGCCGCGGCGCCGCTGTCGTCCGCCGGGATCACCACCGAGGACGGGCAGGGGGCCGGCGCCGGAGAGGCGCTGCGCAGCCGCATCCTCCAGCAGGCCGACACCCAGCAGGCGGCCGCCGAGCGCGACGCCCGGGACGCCGCCGAACACACCGCCCTCGTCCAGGCGGAGAAGACCGCGGCGACGGACCACAAGGAGGCCGTGGCCGACGCGAAGGCGGAGCGGGCCGAGGCCGCGCGCAAGGAGGCCGCCGCCCGGGCGAAGCGCGAGGCCGAGGCCCGCGCGAAGGCGGAGGCGGCGCGCCTGGCCGAGCTGGCCAAGAGCTATCTGCTGCCGGTCACCTCGTACACCCTCACCGCGAGCTTCGGCCAGCCGGGCGACCGCTGGGCTGCCGACCACACCGGCCAGGACTTCGCCGCCCCTACGGGCACGCCGGTCAAGGCCGTGCACTCCGGGACCATCACCCAGGCGGGCTGGGCCGGTGCGTACGGCTACCGCATCCTCCTCACCCTCGACGACGGGACGGAGCTGTGGTTCTGCCACCTCTCGTCGATGGTGAAGACCGGCGGCAAGGTCTCCACCGGCGAGGTCATCGGCCGCGTCGGCGCCACCGGAAACGTCACGGGCCCCCACCTCCACCTGGAGGTCCGCCCCGGTGGCGGCGATCCCATCGACCCGATGCCGTGGCTGCGTGGGCGGGGCCTGAACGTCTGAGGACGGGGAGCGCGAGGGGCGGCCCGGGGCGTGCGCGGTGGTGCCGCGCGCCGGGCAGGACCCCGGGCGGGCCGGGCGCGTGGCCGGGGCGTGCGCGGCGCGCGGCGTGCGCCGGTCGTGGCTCCGGCGGCGCGCGCGGGCAGCGCTCGGCCCGGGGCGGGCAGTTGGGGCGGCACTCCGGGTGGGCACCCGGATGCCGCGCCCCGGAATGCCCCCGCCCTACCGCGTGTTGAAGTGACGCATGACCACCACACGTAGGCCGCTCGGTTCGCTCTCCGTCTCCCCGCTCTGCCTCGGCGGCAACGTCTTCGGCTGGACCGCCGACGAGGCCGAGTCGTTCGCCGTGCTCGACGCGTACGTCACCGGCGGCGGCAACTTCATCGACACCGCCGACGCCTACTCGGCCTGGGTGCCGGGCAACAAGGGCGGCGAATCCGAGACCGTCATCGGCGACTGGCTCGCCGCCCGCGGCAACCGCGACGACGTCGTCATCGCCACCAAGGTCGGCGCCCACCCCGACCTCAAGGGCCTCTCTGCCGACACGATCAAGAAGGCCGTCGAGGGTTCGCTGCGCCGCCTGCGCACCGACCACATCGACCTCTACTACACCCACTACGACGACGAATCGCTGGAGGTCGGTGAGTTCCTGACCGTCCTCGACGACCTCGTCCGGGCCGGAAAGGTCCGCGAGATCGCCGCCTCCAACATCTCGGCGCGGCGCCTGGAGGAGGCCCTGACCTTCTCCGAGCGCGAGGGCCTCGCCCGTTACGTCGCGGTCCAGCCGCAGTACAACCTGGTCTCCCGCGACACCTACGAGGGCGAACTGGCCGATGTCGTCGCCCGCCACGGTCTGGGCGCCGTCCCGTACTACGCGCTCGCCTCCGGTTTCCTGACGGGCAAGTACCGCCCCGGTACGGACGTTGACAGCGCCCGGTCCGGCGAGGCGGCCGCGTACCTCGCCACCGAGCGCGGCGTCCGCGTCCTCGCCGCCCTCGACGCCGTCGCCGCTGCCCATGGTGCGGAGGTGGCCACCGTCGCCCTCGCCTGGCTCGCCGCCCGCCCCACGGTCACCGCCCCGATCGCCAGCGCCCGCACCACCGCCCAACTCCCCGCCCTGCTGGCCGTACAGGGCCTCCGGCTCAGCGCCGAGGAACTGACGTCGCTGGATGAGGCTTCGGCGTAAGTTGGCGTAAGGCGGCGTGAACGGTGGGCCCGCCTTGGTCGTTGAGCGCCTGAGGTGGGCCTGCCCGGTGCATGGGTAGACGCGGGGTACGGGTCGGGAGGTCGGATGTGCCGGGAGGCGGAGTCGCCCATGGATGAGCCCCGCGTATCAGGTACGAGGCCCGCGGCGGAGACCGAGCCGCTTCCCGCCGCGCGCCTGTCGGCGTACGCGGACGTGGGCGCGCGGCTCTCCCTGCTGAGCGACCGCGGGCTCACCGATGCGGTGGCCGCCGCTCCGGCGCGCGGTTCGGGCATCGGCGGCCGGCGGGCGGAGATGGAGGTCGAGGGGCGGCGGGTCTTCGTCAAACGCGTCCCGCTGACCGACCTCGAACTGCGGCCGGAGCACGTCCGCTCGACCGCCAACCTCTTCGGCCTCCCCCTCTACTACCAGTACGGGGTGGGCTCGGCGGGGTTCGGCGCCTGGCGGGAACTGGCCGCGCACCTCATGACCACCGCCTGGGTCCTGCGGAACGCGTACGCGGGTTTCCCGCTGCTGTACCACTGGCGCGTCCTGCCGGACCGGCCCCCGGGCGACTTCGCCGACGCGTTCGGCGGCGTCGAGGGGGCCGTCGCCCACTGGGAGGGTTCCTCCGCGGTACGCCGTCGGCTGGAGGCGATCGGCAGCTCCTCCTTCAGCCTGGTGCTCTTCCTGGAGCACGTGCCCCGGACGCTCGCGGACCGGCTCTCCGACCTCCGGAACGGCGCCTGGGCGGAGCCCGGCGGCAGCGCGCCCTACCGCTGGGCGGAGAACGAGCTGCTGCGCGGCACCGAGTTCATGAGCGCCCACGGGCTGGTCCACTTCGACACCCACTTCGCCAACCTGCTCACCGACGGCCACCGGGTCTACTTCACGGACTTCGGCCTCGCCCTCAGCCGCGACTTCGACCTCTCCGCCGAGGAGAGCGCCTTCCTCACCGACCACCTGGTGTACGACCGCTCGTACGCGCCGGGGCATCTGCTCCGCCACCATCTGCCGGAAGCGGTGCGCGGCGGCATCGATCAGGGAGCCTTCCTGAGAGCTTGGATCGCGGGTCGTCGGCCCGAGGGCGTTCCCGCTGAGATCGGCGCGCTCATCGATCGGCATGCTCCGCATGCGGTGGTGCTGGATGAGTTCCACCGGCGGCTGCTCGGGGTGAGTAAGCGGACGCCGTTTCCGGGGCGCGAGGTGCGGAGGGCGTGGGGTGGGGGCGGAGTGTCGGGCGCGGGGCCGGCCTGAAGGACCGGCCTGGCGGCTCGGCCCGGCGCTAAGCCCGGCCTCGGCCCGGCCTCGGCTTCGACGCCCGCTGAGCCGTCTGTTCGGGGCCAGCCTGGGCCGGCCAGCCGCTGGCAGGGCCGGGGCAGGCTGACGGCTGCCGGGGCCGGGCCCGTGTCCGGCTTCGTCGCGCTCGGCGTGGAGGAGGGTGAGGGGTGAGAGGTGAGAGACGAGGGGCGAGGGGCGACCGGCCGGTCCTGGTCCGGTCGGCCTCCGGCTGCGCCGGGGCGGCACGGTCCCGCCTCGGGCTGGGGCGACCGGTCCGGCCCCGGCCTCGGGCCTGCCGACCGTCCCGGTCCCGCCCCGGCCGGGTCACCCGCGCCGGTCCGCCACCACCCATGACGCCAGCGCCATGCCACCGGCCACCGTGAACACCGACGGCCACGCCCCGATCTTCTTCGCCAGCGGATGCGACCCGGCGAACGCCGCCACATACGCCCCGCCCAGCGCCGCCGCGGCCTTCCCGCCGGCCTTCTCCTGCCACCCCTTGGCCGCCACCGCCCCGGCAGCGGCCAACGCCACCCCGCCCAGGGGCCGCTTCTTCGTCCACCGAGCCACGGCGTAACCACCCACGAGGCCGGTCGCGGCCACTGCTGCTGTCGGAATTCCTGCCATCACTCATGCCTCTCGTTCACGGGTTGGATAAACGTCTCGCTGCTGGACTTTACGCCCATCCCGTCGGCTCTGGAGGGGCTGCCCGGCGAGCTATGGCGTCCGGGAGAGTGCTGCCTGCCAGCAGCCGCAAAGCAGTTGAGCGTTACGGGGGTTGTGCCGTAGGAGGCGAGCAACTGTGGCTCTGCGCACATCGCTCGTAGACGCGTGCCATTTCTCTGGCGGGTTGGCAAGATCAACCCATGGCGAAGGCGAAGTCGGCACCCGTTTGTTTTGGCACCCCTGATGGGGTAGTCGAGGGACAGTGGTTCAAAGGGCATCGGGAATTGCATCGAGCGGGGGTGCACCGCACCTCTGGCAAAGGAATCGCGGGAACCGCTTCGAAGGGCGTAGATTCCATCGTTCTCTCCGGTGGATACGTAGACGATGTCTACGGTGAAGAAGAGATCATCTATACCGGAGAAGGGTGTCGAGACAGGGACACCGGGCGCCTTTACGCGGACCAGAGCATGGAAAGCACAGGCAACGCTGGATTGCTACTCAATGAGGCACGTGGCGACGCGGTCCGTGTCATTCGCGGCCTGAAGATCGAGGGTAAGAAGCGGCGCAGGACAATGGGTGGGTATGAGTATTGCGGCTTGTTCCGGGTGGCCGATCACTGGATGACCGTCGGGAAAGAGGGCTTTCGCGTCTGTCAATTCAAGCTAGTGAAGTTGGCGCCCGGCGAAGTTCCCACGCCGAAGCCGATTGCGCTGCCGCAGGGCGATGGCACCCCTATTGAGGAGCAGGTGCGTCGCGCCGTGGAGTACGAGCTTCTGGTGCGAGACTCCAAGGTGGTTCGTACCGTGAAGAAAATGTACGACAACACATGTCAGATATGTGAGAGTCGCCTACAGGTCTCCCCCGAAGGCGAGGCATATAGCGAAGCCGCGCACATTCAGGCACTGGGTAAGCCGCATAACGGCCCAGATGTGCTGGAAAACGCTCTCTGTCTGTGTGCTAACTGCCATGCGTTGTTTGACCGCGGTGCACTTCAACTATCCGATCATCTTGACGTGCTCAACGGGTTGACGCGGGAAATGAAATGGAAGCTGAAGAAGGTTCGGGAGCATGACATAAAGGTCGAGTACGTGCGCCAACACCGGCGGCGTTGGGACGATCGATTTAGTGCGCCCATCGATCGCGAAAACTGAGGGGCGAAGGCGAAAGAAAGCTGCCGCGCCGCCACCTCAGACGCCACACCATGACGGGCGCCCCTCTCCCCCTACTCACCCCGCCGGAACATCAAGTCATGCACCACATGCCCCTTGTCCAGGCCCTGGCCCTCGAACTTGGTGAGGGGGCGGAAGGACGGGCGGGGGGCATAGTCCGGGTAGAGGTTGTGGAGGGTGGGCTCGGCGGTGAGGACGGCGAGCATCTGCTCGGCGTAGGGCTCCCAGTCGGTGGCGCAGTGGACGAGGGCGCCCGGGGCGAGGCGGGTGGTGGCGAGGCTGATGAAGTCCGGCTGGATGAGGCGGCGCTTGTGGTGGCGCTTCTTCGGCCAGGGGTCGGGGAAGAAGACGCGCAGACCGGCCAGGGAGCCGGGGGCGAGCATCTCGCGCAGCAGGATGATCGCGTCGCCGTTCGCCACACGGATGTTGGTCAGGCCGTTCCGTTCGGCGAGGGCGAGGAGGTTGCCCTGGCCCGGGGTGTGGACGTCGCAGGCGAGGATCCCGGTGTCCGGGTCGGCCGCGGCCATCTGCGCGGTGGCCTCGCCCATACCGAAGCCGATCTCCAGGACGACCGGGCGGCCGTCGAAGAACGTGTCGAGGTCGATACGGGAGAGCCCGTCGATGTCCCGCCCCCACACCGGCCACAGGCGGCGCAGCGCGGCGGCCTGAGTCGGCGAGACGCGGCTGCGGCGGGGCTGGAAGGAACGGATCCGGCGCTCGTGGTGATCGCCGGCCGGGTCGGCGGCGGGCCCGCTCCCGTCGGGGAACATCGGGCCGTCACGACGGATCCGCGTCGCGCCGGTCGCCCCGGCGTCGCCGGACTCCGGGGCGCCGTCGATCGCGTTGCCGTGGCGCGCAGTGACGTCGGCCGGGATGCCGTCCGCCGGGGACGGGCCGGCGCCTTCCGGGACGCTGATTTCCTGGCTGCCGGACTCGGGGGTGCGGGGGTTCTCGGACACAGTGCGGAGATTCTACGGGCCGGGGGAGGGAACGGCGGGGGCGTGGGGACGACCTGAAGTGACGGAAGTGGCCGAAGTGGCTGGAGTTGCTTGAGTGGGTGAAGTTGCTTGAGTTGCTTTGACCGGGGCTGAGCGGGCCCGAGCCGGCCTTGCCACGGCCGCGACCGGGATACGGACCTGACCTGGGCCTTTGGGGTCAGCCCCGACCTTGCCCCAACCGACCTTGCCCCGACCGGCATCGGCTACGTCCGGCTGCGGGCTGCCCCGCAGCCTTCGCGCACCAGCCGCGCTGCCGAACGCCGCCCTCGTACGCCCCCTCCCCTCCCGCCTCCCGGGGGGCGACCCTGCCCGGGGGCGGTTGGCGCGCTGTGCAGTGGGCTGCATACGATGCGTGGCCGCCACACGAACACAACAGGGGGTCGGCCGGAATGACGCAGGACCAGGGGAACGCGGCTCATCCGCAGGGAGAGCCACCGGGCTCCGGGCCCGGCCGGCCCACCGAAGCGGATCAGGGGCAGGGGCAGGGCGCCGCCCCGGGCGCCACGCCTGCACAGGGCACGCCCGCCCCGGGCATTCCCGCCCCGGGCACCGTTCCCGGCACGCCCACCCCGGGCGCGCCCGCGCCCATACCGGGCGCCACCCCCGCAACCCCCCAGCCCGGGACAGCCCAACCGCCCCCGGACCAGCCCCAGCCGCAGGCCCCGGGCCAGCCGCAGGCTCAGGGCCAGGCCCCGGGCCAGCCCGCCCCCGCGCGTCCCGCCGGGACCATGAAGCTGGCCGCCGTCCAGCAGCCCCCCGCGGCTCCGCCGCAGGCCCCGGACCAGCAGCCCCCGGCTCCTCCCGCCGGAACCATGCAGCTCTCCGTCGCCAAGGCCCCCCAGCAGCCCGCGCCCGGCGCCCCGCCGGCGCCGCCGCAGGGCCGGCCCGGCGCGCAGCAGCCCCCGGCGCCCCAGGGCCACCCGGGACCGTACGGCGCACCGCAGGCCGCGCCCGGCCAGCCCGCTCCGCAGCCCGGAGCGCCCGGCCCCCAGCCCGGAGCGCCGGGACCGTACCTTCCCCCCGGCCAGGGCGTACCAGGGGCGTACGGCCAGCAGGCCGGGGCGCCGGGGTACGCCTATCCGCCCGCACCGCCCGGGGGAGGGCCGCAGGGCCCGGGGTTCGGGCAGCAGTACATGGCCGGGCAGCCGCCGGTTGCCGGGGGCCCCGTGCCGTACCCGGGCGCTCCGGGGCAGCCCGCGCGGCCGTCCCGTGGTGGGCTGCCCGTCGTGGCGATCATCGCCCTCGTGCTGGTCCTGCTGGTCGGCTTGGGTGTCGGTGGGTACTTCGCGCTGACGAGCGGCAACCACGACACTCCGACCGAGGCGAAGCCGGCGAACGCGATGGCCCGCTTGTGGGAGACGGCCCTCCCGGACACCCAGCGGCAGACCGACGACGACAACGGCCTGCGGTCGATGTGGTTCAACGACGACGAGCTCGTCTTCGGGGACGCCGGCGGCGTCAGCGCGTACAACCGCAAGACCGGGAAGAAGACCTGGACGGTCAAAACGCCCAAGCACGCGGGCGAGGTCTGCGCCATGTCGCAGGACACGAGTGAGGACGGTGTGGGCGCCGTCGTCTTCGACGCGGGCGGCGACGACTGCTCGTACCTCTCCGTGGTGGACGCCGACACCGGGCACACCCTCTGGTCCAAGAACCTCAAGGGGGACTCTTCGGAGGACCACCCGCAGGTCGTGGTGAACCGCAAGGTTGTCGCCGTGGCGATCGGCCAGACCTACGCCGGATTCTCCATCAGCGGGGGCGCCGAACTCTGGCACCTGACGTCCCGTGGCCACGACTGCACCGACGGGACCGCCTTCAGCCCCGACTACCTGGTGTGGAGCAGTGAGTGCGACGACAAGAAGCCCAAGCAGCTGCTGACGGTCCAGGACCTGCAGTTCGGCAGCCTGAACTCCCGGACCAAGGGTGACTCGCGGGTGGCGAGCCAGATCCTCTCCGACCGGCCGCTGACGGTGCTGATGGCCTCCGAGGCGAATCTCGTGGACCCCGACCTGTCCATCCAGACCTTCGACAAGGATCTGAAGCCGGCCCACACGTTCAAGATCGAGGGCGAGCTCAAGGACCTGGACCTGCATCCGCGCACCACCTTCGTCGACGAGGACGCGCAGGTGCTGGTGGCGGGCTACGGGAACCTGGGCGGCATCGCGGCGGTCGACCTCAAGACCGGAAAGCTCCTGTGGAAGAAGCAGGGCACGCCCGTCGCGGAGGGGGACGGTGAGGTGATCGGTGTCGCCAACGGCCCGCAGCAGGACCCGGTGCTGGTCTCGTTCGACGTCCGCGACGGCACGCAGACGGTGAAGGGGACGCTCTACGACCCCAAGCACGAACTGGCCTCGCCGCACCTCATGTCGCTCACCTGGAGCGAGAACGAGCAGACGCTCTATCTGGAGGACAAGCGGCTGAGTGACGACCAGCCCATCCTGCGGGCGTACGAGCTGAACGGCTGACCTCCCCGCAGCGTCACACCCTCGCGCACCGGCTCCCCAGCCCTCCCGGACACCGGGGGCGGCCGGGGAGCCGGTGTTCTGCTGTCCCCTTACCCCAGCACCTCCCGAACCCGCCCCGCGATCTCCCGCCCGATGGGCAGCGACGCCGTGGCCGCCGGGGACGGGGCGTTGAGGACGTGGACGATGCCGGGGGACTCGGCGAAGAGGAAGTCGTCGACGAGGGTGCCGTCGGGGAGGACGGCCTGGGCGCGGACACCGGCGGGGGCCGGGCGCAGGTCCGCCTCGGTGACGGCGGGCAGGAGGCGGCGCACGGCGGTGGTGAAGGCGCGGCGGGAGAGCGAGCGGTGCAGCTCGCCCGCGCCGTACCGCCAGTGGCGGCGGGCTATCCGCCACGAGCCGCGGTAGGCGAGGGTGGCGGCCAGCTCGGCGGGGCGGACGGTGCGCCAGTCGTAGCCCTCGCGGGCCAGGGCCGGGACGGCGTTCGGGCCGAGGTGGACGGCGCCGTCGATGCCGCGGGTCAGATGGACGCCGAGGAACGGGAACGCCGGATCGGGGACGGGGTAGACCAGGCCCCGGACGAGCCCGGCGCGCTCCGGGGCGAGGAGGTGGTACTCGCCGCGGAACGGCACGATCCGCATGCCCGGGTCGTCGCCGGCCAGCCGCGCGATGCGGTCGCTGTGCAGACCGGCGCAGTTCACCAGGGCGCGGGCGCGGTGGACCGTGCCGTCCGCCGTGGCGACGGCGACCCGGCCCGCGCGGCGCCCGATGCGGGTCACCTCGGCGCCGTACGCGATCTCGGCCCCGGCCTCCTGGGCGAGGCGGGCGAAGGTGCGGGCGACGGCGCCGAAGTCGCAGATGCCGGTGGTGCCGACGTGGATGGCGGCGAGGCCGCGGACCTCCGGCTCGTGGTCGGTGATCTGGGCGGGGCCCAGCTCGCGTACGGGCAGGCCGTGCTCGCGCCCGCGCTGGATGAGGGCGTGCAGCCGGGGCAGCTCCGCGCGGTCGGTGGCGACGATCAGCTTGCCGGTGACCTCGTGCGGGATGCCGTGCTCGGCGCAGAACGCGACCATCTCGGCCGACCCCTGGAGGGCGTAGTGGGCCTTGAGGGAACCGGGCGGGTAGTAGATACCGCTGTGGATCACGCCGCTGTTGCGGCCGGTCTGGTGCCGGGCCGGGCCGGACTCCTTCTCCAGGACCTTCACGCGCAGCCCCGGCACGGCGCGGGTGAGGGCATGGGCCGTCGAGAGTCCGACGATGCCCGCACCGATCACCAGCACGTCGCAGTCGTACGCCGCCACTGCACCTCCCCAACCGCGAGAACGCGGGAACCGCCCCCGACGCGGACCGCCCCTGACCGCGGCCCGCTCGCCGTCGCCCGACGACCTACCCCATCATGACGCGAGGTACTGACAACGCGGCGTGACCAGGGCGGGAACTCTCGCAGAGCCTGCGAAACCGCGGCGGAAGCGGGCAACCCCGACGGAACCGCCGGGCAGGCCGACCGCTCTCGGCCCCGGTCGAAGCGGCACCCGACGGAGCCCGGAGACCGCGTCCGGCCCGGCGCCACGCGCCCGGCGCGAGCCGCACGCGCCCGGTCGGCCATGCCTTCGCGACCCGACGCCCCCTACGCCGGCGCCGCCAGCAACGGCCGTGCCCGCTCGCGCAGTTCCACCACCCGCGGCTCGTCCCCGTACGGCTCCAGGCGGTGCAGCAGGTCGCGGACGTACTCGGTGGTGCGGGCCGAGGAGATGCGGCCGGCGACCTCGACGGCGCGGGTGCCCGCGGCGCAGGCGGCGTCGAGGTTGCCGGACTCCAGCTCGGCCACGGCGGAGACCACCAGGCGCAGGCCGTGCGAGCGGACGAACTCCTCGGTGGGCCGGGAGAGGGCCTGTTCGGTGAAGCGGCGCACCTGACGGGGCAGTCGCAGGTCGCGGTAGCACTCGGCGGCGTCGGCGGCGAACCGCTCGTAGGAGTAGAAGTCCAGCCAGGGCGGGTCGGCGTCGCCGCCGCGGGAGCGCTCCAGCCAGCCCTCGGCGGCCTTCAGCGCCACCTCGCAGGCGCGGGCCTCACCGGCCTTCGCCTGCGCGCGCGCCTCCACCAGGCGGAAGAAGCTCATGGTGCGCGCGGTGGCCAGTCCGCGGTTGCGCTCCAGCGCGGCCTGGGCGAGGTCGACGCCCTCGTCGGCGAAGCCGCGGTACGTCGCCTGCAGGGACATCGAGGCGAGGACGTAGCCGCCCAGGGGAACATCGGCCGCGGCGCGGGCCAGCCGCAGCGCCTGGATGTAGTAGCGCTGGGCGGCCTCCTGCTGCCCGGTGTCGAAGGCCATCCACCCGGCGAGACGGGTGAGTTCGGAGGTCGCGCCGAAGAGGGCGCGCCCCACCTCGTCGCTGTACGAGGCGAGGAGCAGCGGGGCCGCGTCCACCCGCAGGCACTCCGGCACCATGGACGAACGCCAGTCGCCGCCGCCGTATTTGGAGTCCCAGCGGCGCGCGTCCTCCGCCGCCTCGCGGAGTTTGCTGACATCGCTGTGGCCGACATGCTGGGGTATCGCCGCGTCGGCGGCCGAGGCGGCGTCCTTCTCGCCCGCCTCGACGGCGTCCCGCGCCACCGAGCTGTCGGCCGGGGATATCAGCCACCGGGAGGCGGGGGTGGCGTACGCGCTGACGGCGAAGGATCCGGCCAGGCTCTGCCAGATGCCCCCGCCCCCGGCCCGCCGTCCGGCCAGATCCAGTCGGTAGAGATCGGTGGCGGAACGCACCGCTGCGCCCACATCGCGGGGAAATGTCAGCCCGACCTCGGGCGCCGGATCGGCGTCGCCCAGGCCGATCTCGTGCAGCGGGACCGGCCTCCCGAGCTTGCTGCCGATCGCCGACGCGATCAGATGGGGCGCGGCGCCCTGCGGCACCATCCCCTTGGAGACCCAGCGGGCGACCGACGTCTTGTCATAACGAAGCGTCAGCCCGCGCTGTGCGCCGAGGTCGTTCACCCGGCGCGCCAGACCGGCGTTGCTGATGCCCGCGAGGGCGAGAACGGTGCCGAGCTTCTCGTTCGGCCCGCGTATATCCCTGGACATGCGCACCCCTCGACACTGCGACGGCAGCCCCGGTGCCCCGGGGCGTGCGTCCACCCAGAGTAGTTCGCCGGATCCCGACCGTTAAGGGCCGGTGTCCCGGATGGCGAGATTCATCTTGGGCCGGGGGAGCGGAAGTTGGCATGTGCTCCGGGTACGTGTTGCCGTGCGCCCACATGTGCGCGCTGCCTCCCGGGGAGCGCCGCCGATTCCATGGGTGCCGCGTGGGTCGGCCCGCTGTACTGGATCCGGTGGGCTGGGGGATACCGCCGTTCCATTCCCCGCGGGCGGTGGTCCGGTCCGGGAGGCGCAGCCCGCTTCCCGGACCGTCGCGCGAGCCGGACGCGGCCTCGCGCGACGGTCCGCGCGAGGCGCCGCGGCGCGCCGCCGACTGAACGGAGTTCAGCAGACTTTGGCCGAATAACGCCGGGCGGCGGAAACGCGCCGCGGGTCCGGGCGGCGTCCCCCGGAACGGCGCGGCGCGCCCCGCAGCACGCCCCCGACGCCCGCCGTGCGCCCCGGCCGCGCTCCACCGCGCGCCGCTAGGAGGAGCCCCGCCCGCGACGTCAACTCCCCGCCCCCGGGCGGCGCTCCGCCGCTTCGCTCGGCCCCTGTACGCCCCCGCCGTGGCAGCATGGACCGCACAACGGCTGAAATCCGCGGTACGGGACGGTGGCGCGCCCCCGCGGCACGGGGATGCGGGGAGGCGGCATGCGCTGGTTGGTGGGGTGGAGCAGTGCCACCACGGGCCCGGCCGCCACCGGGGGGAGCCGCACGGTCCTCCCCGTGGGCGCCCAACTCCTGTGGGACGGACCGGATCCGCTGTGGGCGGTCGGCGACTGGCGGCCCGACGAGGTGCGCGTCGTCCGCGTCGACCCGGAGACCGCGCTCGCCGTCTTCGGCGTCTGCGGCGCCACCGACGACCAGCTGCGCGTCGGCCTCTTCGCGGCCCGCGGCGGCGCGCTGCGCCACCTCACCGCCTGGCCCGGCAGCTACACCGCCGTCGTCCGCATGGGCCGCCGCCTCACCGTCACCGGCGATCTCGCCGGGGCCCGCCCCGTCTTCCACACCCCCTGGGAGGGCGGCACCGCCTTCGCCACCGCCGCCCTGCCGCTCGCCGACCTCATCGAGGCCGGACTCGACATCGGCCACCTCGGTGCCCTCCTGGCCTGCCCGGACTCCCCCGAGGCGCTCGGCTCCGGCACGCCCTACGAAGGGGTGCGCCGCGTCCCGCCCGGCCACGCCCTGGTACTGCGCGGCGGCGCCCACGAGACCACCTCGTACGAACCGGCCGCCTCCCTGGCCGTCGCCGCCCCCCAAATCGCCCCGGAGCAGGCGGTGGACGGCGTCCGCGAGGCCCTGGTCGACGCGGTCCGGGCCCGGCTGTCGAGCCCCCGGCACGCCCCCGCCCCGGATGGCCCCGACGGCCTGGACCCGGGTCCGGTGCCGGGCATGGGCCCCGCCGAACGGCGCGCGGCCCGCGGCGCCCCCGCCCCCGGGGTCGGCGCCGACCTTTCCGGCGGCAGCGCCTCCGGCACCCTCGCGCTGCTGGCCGCCGGGCTGCCCGGTGCACCGGGGGCGCTCACCGGCCGCGGTGAGCGCCTCCTCGCCGTCACCTTCACCGACCACACCACCCAGGGGGGCCGCGCCCACCGCGACGCCGAGCTGGAGCGGGCCCGCGCCCTGGCCGACAACCCCCGCCTGCACCACCGCGTCGTCACCGGTGGCGAGGAGGCCCTGCCGTTCGCCGGGCTCGGCACCCTCCCGCTCACCGACGAGCCGGGCCCGTCCCTCGTCACCGCGTTCCGCCACCGCAGCCGGCTGCTCGCCGGGGGCGCCGACCACTTCACCGGCCACGGCGCCCGCCAGGTCCTCGACGCCCACCCGGCCCGCCTCGCCGACCTCCTCCTGGACCGCCGCAGGCGCCATCTGCTGCGCCCGGTCACCGCCCTGGCCAGGGCCGACGGCCCCTCCGCGCACTCCGTCCTGGTGCCCTTCACCGTCTACCGCGCCGCCCGCAAGCTCGCCCGTACGCCCTACGGGACCGGGGTCGCCGAGACGGCGCGGCGCCTGGTGGAGCGGCAGGTCGGCGGCGCCGGTGACCCGGGCGCCGTGGACGCCTCCCTGGCCGCGCTGTTCTGGTGCCGCCCGGGGCCCGCCGCCCGCTGGCTCACCGGCGAGGCGTTGGCCGAGGTGGCGGTGCGGCTGGGCGCGGCGGCGACGCGCGCCCCCGGCGCGGGCAGGCCGGGCGAGCGCCGGGCGCGCGCCGCGCTGGCCCGCCGCGCCACCGACCATCGCGTCTTCGAACAGGCCGCGGAGGTCCGCAGCCAGCGCCTGCACGCGCCGTTCCTCGACAACCAGGTGGTCCTCGCCTGCCGCGCACTGCCCGACACCCTCCGCGTCCAGCCCGGCGCCCGCGCCGCCGTCCTCCGCTCGGTCCTCGCCGGAGCGGGCGTGCGGGACCTGCCGCCGGGCTGGGGCGCCACCGCACACCTCCCGCACACCGCCGCCCTGCGGACCGGGCTGCGCGCCGCCGTCGACGGTCTGGTGCAGCTCTTCGACGCGCCGCTGCTCGCCGACGCCGGGCTGGTGGAGGCGCGGGTCGTCCGCAAGGCGCTGCGCGCCGCCGCCGAGGGCGCCGCGCTGCCCCTGGACGGCCTGGCCGAGCTGGTCTCCACGGAGCTGTGGCTGCGCCGCCTGGTACTGCGGCGCGGCAGCTGCTGGACCGACGCGGCCACGTCTCCGCGCCGCCGCGCGGTCGCCGCCGGGGTGCCGCCCCGGGCCCGCCTCTGAGCGAAGCCGCCGACGGGCCCCGTCAACGCTGTCAATGCTTCCGGGTCAGCGGCAGTTGATCTGCGACTGCGCCCAGTCCGCGAGCGCCAGCGTGTCCACCGGCGTCCGCGGCACCACGCTCAGCCGCAGCGTCTTCACGCCGGTCAGCGGGACGTGCACCGGCACCGCGGGCCGCCCGCCGCGCACCACGCCGGAGCTCCACAGCGGCTCGCCGTCGCCCGCCACGGAGAACCGCACCGCCACCGGCCCCAGGCTGAGATCGTCCACCCCGGCGACCGCGTCGTACGAGGTGCAGGGACGGTTCAGATCGATGACGACGGTGGACGTGCCGTGGACCGTCACGCCGTGCGGGTACGCCCGGCCGTCGATCTCCGGCACGCCCCGCCGCCATATCCAGCTGCTGCCCTGGAGGCGGACCTCCGGCTCCGTACCGTCCCCGCCGAGATCCATCCCCAGGTTGCTGAGGAGGTACGGCGTCGGTTCCGGCGACGGAGTGGGTGTCGGTTCCGGCGACGGAGTGGGCGTCGGCGTCGGCGTCGGGGTCGGCGTAGGCGTCGGCTTCGGCGGGGTGGGCGTCGGCGTCGGCGTCGGCGTCGGCGGAGGCGGAGGCGCCGGACGGGTGGCGGGCGTCGGCGTGGGCTCCGGCGCGGGCGGCGGGGGCGCGGGCGTCCGCGGCGCCACGGCGGGCGTCGGCTCCCTCCTCGCCTCCGGCTTCGGCGGCTCCTGCGCCCCGGTCATCGCCATCGCCAGCGCCGCCCCGGCCACGACCATCACCCCGGCGCAGATCGCGACCTTCACGGGCAGGCCCAGCGCCTCCCCGGCCGCGGCGCCGCCCGCCGCACCGCCCGAGGAGCCGCCACCGGCCGCTGCCGCCGCGGCGCCCGCCCCGGCCACCGCGCCGACCCCGGCCGCCCCGGCGACCACCGCCGCGGCCTTGACCGCGTACGAGGCGGCGAACCAGCCGATGACGGCGACCGGGAGCAGCGCGCCGATCCGCTGGTTGACATCGGCGACCTCGCGCGCCGCCAACCGGCACTGCGCACACGCGTCGAGATGCTTGCGCAGCCCGCGCTCCGCCCGCATCCGCAGCCCGCCACGGGCGTACGCGCCGAGCCGGTCGGCGTACCGCGCGCAGTCGCCACCCGCGGTCAGCGACTGGCTGACATGAGCCTGCAAATAGGCTTGCTTCAGCCCTTCCCGGGCGCGGTGCGCCAGCACCGCCGTGGCGTTGGCGGTCAGCCCGAGCAGCGGCGCGACCTGGCTCGGTGTCTCCTCCTCGACGGTGGTGTGCCACAGCACCGTCTGATAGCGCTCCGGCAGACTGCGGAACGCCCGCATGGCCAGCGTCCGTTCGGCCTCCTGCATCGCCCGGACGTCGGCGCCGAGATCGACCCCGCTGCCCGGACCGCCACCGGCGTCCATCGACGTCCCGGCCGCGGAGACCGCGAACACCGCGAAATCCTCGACCAGCTGCTCCCGCTTCGCGGTCTTCGCCCAGGCGGCCGCCACCCGCCGGACCGTCGTCAGCAGATACGCCCGCACCGCGGTGTCCGGGCCCGCACCACCCCGCACCGCCTGCAGCGTGCGGGCGAACACCTCGCCGGTCAGGTCCTCCGCGGTGTGCGCGTCCCGGCAGCAGTTGCGTGCGTAGCGGCGTACGGCCTCGGCGTGGCGGCGGTACAGCTCCTCGTACGCGCCGTCGTCACCGGCCCGCATGGCGATGATCAGCGCGGCATCGGACGGCGGGGCGCCCTCGGCGCCCTCCGCGTCCACGGGCGGCTCGGGCGCGGCGGACACCGCCTCGGTGCGGTCGCGCTGCGGCGGTACACCGGCGAGCGGCGGCGCCTCGGCGCGGTCGTGACGCGCCGTCGGCCCGGTGGCCGGGGGAGTGGCACCCAGCGGCCTCGTCTGTCCCGTGATCTGCCCGGCCCGTTCGTCCGGATCCGTGGTGGTGTGGTCGCCGCCGCGTCGTTCGTCCCGCCCGTCAAGAGTCATCGCCAAGGCCCCCGAACACGCCGTCATACCGGAACACCGCGCAAGCGTGTCACACGACACGCCCGGGCCGAGGAGTCCGTCCCCTCAACCACTCATCCGGGGCGCGCTGCCCGGAGAGGGCCCCTTCGGCCGCCGTTCCGGGGCACAATGTGCGCGCCCCGGCCCCGGCCACCACCGGAGTCCCGGCCGGGACGCGCCGCCCCGGCCGGAGCCCTCCGGACCGTCAGCCCTGCGGCCGCGACCGCAGCCCCTCCAGCAGGATGTCCAGCAGCCGCGCGGACGCCGCCTGCTGATGCCCCGGATCGGGCAGCGTCGGCGCGCTCGTGGCGATCACCAGCAGAACGTCGCCGACCGTGACGTCCGGCCGCAGCGCCCCCGCCGACCTGGCGCGCTCCACGAGCCGCCCCACCACGTCCAGCAGCGCGGGCACACCCCCGGACCGCTCCTCGGCGCCGTACGCGTCCGCGGCAGGCTCCCCGCCCGCCACGGGCAGCCGTTGCTGCGGCACCCGGGCGCCGGCGGCCGCACCGGCGGAATCGGCCGCACCGGCGGAATCGGCCGCACCGGCGGAATCGGCCGCACCGGCGGAATCGGCCGCACTCTCGGGCGCCTCCGCCGCCTCCGCCGCCCGCTCCGTACCGGCGCCGACGCGCAGGACGTTCGGCGGCAGCAGCCGCCCGGCGCCCGAGGCGACCGACGTCCGCAGGAAGCGGGAGAGTGCCGACCAGGGGTCCTCCTCCTGGCCCAGCGCGGTGCGCGCCTGCTCGGTCAGCCGGGAGGTCTCCTCCTCCGCTATCCGCCGCACCAGCACGTCCTTGCTGGGGAAGCGGCGGTAGACCGTCCCGACGCCGACCCGCGCCCGCCGCGCGACGTCCTCCATGGGCGCGCCGTATCCCAGCTCGCCGAAGACCTCGCGCGCGGCGCGCAGCACGTGCTCCAGATTGCGCTGGGCGTCCACCCGCAGCGGTGCGCTGCGGGAGCCTCCTCCCGCGGGCCGCCCGGCAGGCCCGGTGCGGCCGTCGGCGTCGTTGCCGTGCGCCGTGGCGGCCCGGCCGCCGTTACCGGGCGCCGTGGTGACGGTGCCCGACCAATGTGTGCCCTGAATATGCATCTGTGATCCCCCGGTCATGACGTCTCCCCCCGGAGACTCCCCGCCCTGACGGAAAGGGGCGCGCCGATGAGTGGGCCCGCCCCCATGAACTACCGAACATAGTTGAGCCCCGGTCAAGATTGAAGGGTCAGTTCCGGGCACACCGCACCCCCGATCGGCCTACACCGGCACCACCTTCTCCACGGCGTTCGCCCGCCGCACCGTCGCTGCCCGTCTGACCTGCGCGCCTCGTCCGCACAACGCGGAAGCCGACCCTCCGTCCGGGCCCGTGCGACCGCCCGCGCATTTCGTCGAGCCTGTGGACAAAGCGCGGCCGGGAAGGCGTCATGGAACAGTGCTGTGCCTTCCCGGGGGCACAGTGCCTCCTGGGGCTGCCGTGCCGTCGGCCGGCCCGGGGGCCTGCCGGGACCGGTCCACCGCGAGGAGAAGCTCTGTGAAGGCTGTGTCTTCGAACGATGTGGCGCGCATCCTGATCGTCGGCGGCGGCTACGTGGGCATGTACACCGCCCTGCGGCTGCAGCGGAATCTCAAGCAGGAGCTGCGGCAGGGCTCTGCCCGGATCACCGTGGTCGACCCCGAGCCGTACATGACCTACCAGCCGTTCCTCCCCGAGGCCGCGGCCGGATCCATCTCCCCCCGCCATGTCGTCGTGCCGCTGCGCCGCGTGCTGCCGCAGTGCCAGGTCGTCATCGGCGAGGTCACCGCCCTCGACCACGACGCGCGCACCGCCACCGTCGAGACCCTCGCCACCGAGGCGGCGGGCGCCGCCGACACCGAGATCGCCTACGACGAGCTGATCCTCGCGCCCGGCTCCGTCTCCCGCACCCTCCCGATCCCCGGACTCGCCGACCACGGCATCGGCTTCAAGACCGTCGAGGAGGCCATCGGCCTGCGCAACCACGTCCTCGAACAGCTCGACATCGCCTCCTCCACCCGCGACCCGGCGGTCCGCGACGCCGCGCTCACCTTCGTCTTCGTCGGCGGCGGCTACGCGGGCGTCGAGGCCCTCGCCGAGCTGGAGGACATGGCCCGCTACGCCGTCCGCTACTACCACAACGTCGAGGCCACCGACCTGAAGTGGATCCTCGTCGAGGCGACCGGAAAGATCCTTCCCGAAGTGGGCCCCGAGATGGGCCGCTACGCCGTACGCGAGCTGCGCGCCCGCAACATCGACGTCCGCCTCGACACCCGCCTCGACTCCTGCGAGGACCGGATCGCCGTCCTCAGCGACGGCTCCCGCTTCCCCACCCGCACCCTGGTGTGGACCGCGGGCGTCAAACCGCACCCGGTACTCGCCGCCACCGGCCTCCCCCTCAACGGCCGCGGCCGCCTCAAGTGCACCGCAGCCCTCCAGGTGGACGGCGTCGACCACGCCTGGGCCGCCGGTGACGCCGCCGCCATCCCCGACCTCACGGCCCCCGAACCCGCCACCCCGGACGACCCGCCCGCCCTCTGCGCCCCCAACGCCCAGCACGCGCTACGCCAGGCCCGCACCCTCGCCGAGAATGTCGCCGCCGCCGTCCGCGGCGGCCCGCTCCTCGACTACCGGCACAAGTACGCCGGATCCGTCGCCTCCCTCGGCCTCCACAAGGGCGTCGCCCACGTCTACGGCCGCAAGCTCAAGGGCTACCCGGCGTGGTTCATGCACCGCGCCTACCACCTAAGCCGCATCCCCACCTTCAACCGCAAGGCCCGGGTGCTCGCCGAGTGGACCCTTTCCGGCCTGTTCAAACGCGAGATCGTCTCGCTCGGCTCGCTGGAGAATCCCCGCGCCGAATTCGAACTGGCCGCCGGAACGGGCCGCCACAACGAGACCAGCTGACCGGCCGCCCCCGGGACGCGCCGCGCCCCACCGGTGCGGCCCAGCGCCACCGGGTCCGGCCGGGCGAAACGGAGTCCGGAACTCCACCCCGGTGCCCAGACGTCTGACGGATACCGCCCGGGTCGGCCACACTGGTCGTGTGACCATGGGTGGGCTCGTCTCCGCGAAGAGTAATAATCACGAGGAAATCGGACGTTTGCCGCATCACGTCAGAGGGCGCCACGCAGGGCCCCGGCCGACCGCCCGCCGGTCCCCCGGCGGGCACTTCCCCCGCGCCGACGGCCCGAGCCCGCGCGACGAAGCGAAGTAAGAGGTACCCCTCCGTGATCTTCACGCGCTGGAGCGCCAAGCTCCCCCAGCGGCGCACCGCCCGCCCCGGCCGGACCGCACGCCCGGCCGCCGCCACGCCGAACGGCCAGCAGGCGCCCGCCGCCCGCCCCACCGCGGCCGAGCCCCCGGCAGGCGGCGCCGTCCCGGCCGCCCGCGCCGAGGCGTCCGGCCCCACCGCCCCCGACGGCGACACCCCGCCCGGCGCCCCCGAAGGCACCGCCCACCCCGGCGCCGCCACCCCGCCCACCGTCGACGCCCTCTCCGTCCACGACATCCTCGGCACCATCCCCGCCCTGGTCGCCGTCGTCTACGGCCCCGAGCACCGCCTCGCCTACGTCAACGCCGCCTACGCCACCGTCTTCGGCCCCCGCCCGGCCGGCCGCACCGCCCGCGAGGCCCTGCCCGAGCTGGACGAACTGGGCCTGCTGCCCCTGATGGACCAGGTCCTGCGCAGCGGCCGCCCCCGAACGGTCAAGTCCCGCCGGGTCCGCGCCGGAGCCGGCCGCGCCCGCGACACCTACTACACCTTCACCTGCACCCCCATCGAGGTCGCCGCCAACGGCCCGGCCCCCGACCCGGAGGTCGCCTGCGTCGCCCCGCACAAGGGCGTCCTCGTCTTCGGCGCCGAGGTCACCGACCAGATCGAATCGGCCGAACGGCTGCGCGCCAGCGAGGCCCGCCAGCGCGCCGCCGCCGTCACCCTCCAGCGCTCCCTCCTCCCGCAGGAGCTGGAGCAGCCCGACGACCTCCGCGTCGCCGCCACCTACCGCCCCGGCGGCACCGACGCCGCGGTCGGCGGCGACTGGTACGACGTCATCACCCTCGGCGGCGGCCGTACCGCCCTCGTCATCGGCGACGTCATGGGCCGCGGGGTCCGCGCCGCCGCCGTCATGGGCCAGCTGCGCACCGCCGTCCGCGCCTACGCCCGCCTCGACCTGCCGCCCCACGAGGTCCTCCAGCTCCTCGACGGCCTCGCCGCCGAGATCGACGCCAGCCAGATCGCCACCTGCGTCTACGCCGTCCACGACCCGAACGAGGGCCGCCTGGTCTACGCCTCCGCCGGGCATCTGCCGATCCTCGTCCGTGACGCCGACGGCACCGTCCACCGCACCGCCGAGCCGACCGGCCCGCCCCTGGGCACCCTGGGCACCGGCGGCTGGCTGCACACCTCCGGCACCGTTCCGCTCGGCCCCGGCGCCGCCGCCGTCCTCTACACCGACGGCCTCGTCGAGCGCCGCGACAAGGACATCGACCACGGCGTCGAGGCGCTGGCCGCGGCCTTCGCCGGGGCGGACGACGACCCCGCCGTCGTCTGCGACCGCCTGCTGCGTTCCATGGGCATCACCGACGCCCACGACGACGACGTCGCGATCCTCGTCGTCCAGCACCCCGAGCGCACCGGCCACGACGCCGAGCTGTTCCACAACGCCGTCCTGGAGCTGCACGGCGGCACGGAGGCGGCGCCGCGCGCCCGCGCCTTCGCCTCCGGGGTGCTCGCCTCCTGGCGCTTCGCCCCCGAGCTGCACGACCTCGGCGTCCTCGCCGCCAGCGAGCTGGTCGCCAACTCCCTCCAGCACGGCACCCCGCCGATGCGCCTGCGGCTGCGCCGTACGGACCGCCGCCTGATCGTGGAGGTCACCGACGGCGACGACCACCTCCCGCGCCGCCGCACCGCCGAGCCCGCGGACGAGGCGGGCCGCGGCATCTCCATCGTCGCGACCATCGCCTCCAACTGGGGCTCCCGCCGCACCCCCGACGGCGGCAAGGCCGTCTGGTGCGAATTCGCCCTCCCGTCCCCGTGACCCCGTGACACCGGGGGCCGCAGGCCCGCACGTACGACGAACGGCCCGGCGCACATCGCCGGGCCGTTCCACGAACCACTCACCCCGTACGGGACCTCCCTACGGGCACGGGCCACCGCCCGCCGGGACCGCTCAGGCCACCGCCACCGCGGCCTCCGCACCGTCCACCGCGTCCTCCGCCGGACGGGCCGGAACCGCCGCTGTGCGGTGCGGATTGTCCTGCGCCGGGGTCAGCATCCGCCCCAGCCGCAGCGACAGCACGGTGATCCCCAGCGCGCACACCACCAGCATCCCGATGTACGCCACCGACATCCCGTGGCCCACCATCAGCGCACCCACGGCCGGACCGATCGCCAGCGCCAACTGCTTGACGAGCGCGAACGCCGAGTTGTACTGCCCGATCAGCGACGCCGGGGCCAGATCGGCCACCAGCGGCGCCACCGTCGGCGACAGCAGCGACTCCCCGATGCCGAACAGCGCGTACGTCGAGATCAGCAGCGCCGTCGCCACCACCTGCGCGCCGTGCACCAGCCCGGACAGACCGGCCGCGATCCATGCCACCGTCCAGATCAGCCCGACCACCGCCATCACCCGGCTGCGGCGCCGCCGCTCCACGAGCTTCAGCACCACGAACTGCGCCACCACGATCGCCGCCGTGTTGGCCGCCAGCGCGATACCCAGCGTGGCCGGCGCGATCCGGGTGACCTCGGTGGCGTACGCCGCCAGACCCGACTCGAACTGCCCGTAGCAGGCGAAGAAGAGCACGAACCCCAGCACGCACAGCCACACCATCCGCCGGTCGGCCAGCAGCGCACGCCAGGCACCCTGCGGCCGCTCACCGGTCGGCACCGCATCCTCGACCTTCGGCGCCCGCGGCAGCCGTACGGTCGCCACCGCCGCGCCGAGCACCAGGAACATCGCCGCCTCGATGGCGAAGAGCCGCACGAAGCTCGACGCATGCGTCTCGTCGACGAGCAGCCCGCCGACGAGCCCGCCGATGCCGAGCCCGAGGTTGTTCAGGAAGAACTGCGTGGCGAACGCCCGCGAGCGGGTGACCGTCGTCGAGCACCACACGATCATCGTGGCGAGCGCCGGCTGGATCACCGCGATACCGGCACCGAGTGCCACCGCCGACGCGATGACCTGCGCCTCGCTGCTGGACAGCCCGAGCCCCAGCGCACCGAGCGCCGCCGAGACCGTACCGACGACGATCACCGGAAGGGGCCCGCGCCGGTCGATGGCCCGACCGGTCAGCGGCAGCACGGCCAGCGCCGAGATCGCCAGCATCGCCAGCACCACACCGGCGGTACTCGCGCCCAGGTCCCGCACCTTCGCCACATAGACGTAGAGATACGGAACCGTGAAGCCGTTGCCGAACGCGCTCAGCGCGTTCCCCAGCTGGATCCGGCGCAGCGCGGCGCCCATTGCGGTGGTCACACTCACCTACCTAGGTCAGGTCGGAAGACGGTCAGGAAGTACGGGACGAACTGCGGAGGAAGCCCGGCGGACGGGCGCGCGGACACACGAAAAGCCCCCGCCTCTCCAGGGGACCGGACGATCACACCCTGAAGACTTCAACTCTAAAGTTCGAAGCTAAACAGTACATGGCGAAGGACTTCAACGCCAATGAGTTCCATGCCATACTGCGGCGCATGCCTGAGACCTCAGATACGGCCGGTGGCGCCGAGCCGAGCCTTGAGGAACAGATCGCGGCCTATCAGCGAGAGTTCCAAGACCTCGACCCCCAGGTGGAACAGGTCGTCTCCGCACTCCAGCGGCTCAACCGGCGGATGAATGTCGCCTACGGACGCCAGACCGCCACCCTCGGTATGAGCAACGCCGAATGGGAGGTCCTCAAGGCCCTCGTCGTCTCGGGCGCCCCGTACCGCCTCGGCCCCGGCGAACTCGCCAAGCGCCTCGGCCTCACCCCCGCCGCGATGACCCACCGCATCGACCGCATGGCCGCCGAAGGGCTGGTCAACCGCGAACGGGACGAGAACAACCGGGTCCGCGTGATCGTCGAGCTGACCCACGAGGGCCGCGAGAAGTGGCTGGAGGCCATGCGCATGGCCTCCGTTTTCGAGGAGGACCTTCTCCAGGACCTCGACGGCGAGGAGCGCCGCATCCTCGGCGCAGTCCTCACCCGCCTCCTGCGCCGCGTCGAGGAGGCCCAGCCCGACGCCGAGGGCCGCCTCAGCGACCTCGACTGACCCGAGTTGACACGGCCCTGGCCGATACGTAGTGTTCTCCGAGTTGCCACACAGCCGGAACGGTTCTGTGGCAGCCATCCGCCGCATCGCGGCACACCACTACCGCACGACTCCTCACCGGGACGAATTTCGGCATGCCCGAATTTCACACCGCGACGTGATTATGCGTCACCGAGGAATTCCGCTAAAGTAGTGACCACGCCAAGGCGCCGCAAACGAAAGTAAGCGGACCGAGGCAAACCCCTCCGACGGGTAATCGGAAACGAATTCGGACCGGAAACGGCAGCGAATCGGATCTGATAGAGTCGGAAAGGCCGGAAAGCGAAAGCGAGAAGGCCAACCCCGCTCCGACAGGGGGCCGGAAACGCCCAGCGGATCTGGTAAGGTTGGAACCGCGGAAAAGCCGAAAGGCCGGACCGCACCGGCGAAAATCAGGGCCGAAAGGATCTGATAGAGTCGGAAACGCAAGACCGAAGGGAAGCGCCCGGAGGGCCTGGTGAAACAGGCACAAAGGAAGCGTCCGTTCCTTGAGAACTCAACAGCGTGCCAAAAGTCAACGCCAAATATGTTGATACCCCGTCTCCAGCATCACGCTGGGACGAGGTTCCTTTGAAAGCCCACCG
>NZ_CP109397.1:2557500-3102500 GCF_045040405.1 Streptomyces sp. NBC_01525 | reverse complement strand
GGAATGGTGAAAAGTACCGCGGGAGCGGAGTGAAATAGTACCTGAAACCGTGTGCCTACAAGCCGTGGGAGCGTCGCTGTCGTCTTTGGACGGCAGTCGTGACTGCGTGCCTTTTGAAGAATGAGCCTGCGAGTTTGCGGTATGTTGCGAGGTTAACCCGTGTGGGGGAGCCGTAGCGAAAGCGAGTCCGAATAGGGCGTTCAGTAGCATGCTCAAGACCCGAAGCGGAGTGATCTAGCCATGGGCAGGTTGAAGCGGAGGTAAGACTTCGTGGAGGACCGAACCCACCAGGGTTGAAAACCTGGGGGATGACCTGTGGTTAGGGGTGAAAGGCCAATCAAACTCCGTGATAGCTGGTTCTCCCCGAAATGCATTTAGGTGCAGCGTCGTGTGTTTCTTGCCGGAGGTAGAGCACTGGATAGGCGATGGGCCCTACCGGGTTACTGACCTTAGCCAAACTCCGAATGCCGGTAAGTGAGAGCGCGGCAGTGAGACTGTGGGGGATAAGCTCCATGGTCGAGAGGGAAACAGCCCAGAGCATCGACTAAGGCCCCTAAGCGTGTGCTAAGTGGGAAAGGATGTGGAGTCGCAGAGACAACCAGGAGGTTGGCTTAGAAGCAGCCATCCTTGAAAGAGTGCGTAATAGCTCACTGGTCAAGTGATTCCGCGCCGACAATGTAGCGGGGCTCAAGCACACCGCCGAAGTCATGTCATTGCCATGGGAGCCCTAACGGGTGTGGTGATGGGTAGGGGAGCGTCGTGTGCCGGGTGAAGCAGCCGTGGAAACGAGTTGTGGACGGTTCACGAGTGAGAATGCAGGCATGAGTAGCGATACACACGTGGGAAACGTGTGCGCCGATTGACTAAGGGTTCCTGGGTCAAGCTGATCTGCCCAGGGTAAGTCGGGACCTAAGGCGAGGCCGACAGGCGTAGTCGATGGACAACCGGTTGATATTCCGGTACCCGTTGTGAAGCGTCAAACATCGAGCCCTCTGATGCTAAGGCCGTGAAGCCGCCCTGATCTCTTCGGAGTTGAGGGGAGTGGTGGAGCCGCTGATCCAAGGTGGTAGTAGGTGAGTGATGGGGTGACGCAGGAAGGTAGTCCAGCCCGGGCGGTGGTTGTCCCGGGGTAAGGGTGTAGGACGCACGGTAGGTAAATCCGTCGTGCATATAGTCTGAGACCTGATGCCGAGCCGATTGTGGCGAAGTGGATGATCCTATGCTGTCGAGAAAAGCCTCTAGCGAGTTTCATGGCGGCCCGTACCCTAAACCGACTCAGGTGGTCAGGTAGAGAATACCGAGGCGTTCGGGTGAACTATGGTTAAGGAACTCGGCAAAATGCCCCCGTAACTTCGGGAGAAGGGGGGCCATTGCTGGTGATCCGATTTACTCGGTGAGCTGGTGGTGGCCGCAGAGACCAGCGAGAAGCGACTGTTTACTAAAAACACAGGTCCGTGCGAAGCCGTAAGGCGATGTATACGGACTGACGCCTGCCCGGTGCTGGAACGTTAAGGGGACCGGTTAGTCATGATTCGTCATGGCGAAGCTGAGAACTTAAGCGCCAGTAAACGGCGGTGGTAACTATAACCATCCTAAGGTAGCGAAATTCCTTGTCGGGTAAGTTCCGACCTGCACGAATGGCGTAACGACTTCTCGACTGTCTCAACCATAGGCCCGGTGAAATTGCACTACGAGTAAAGATGCTCGTTTCGCGCAGCAGGACGGAAAGACCCCGGGACCTTTACTATAGCTTGATATTGGTGTTCGGTTCGGCTTGTGTAGGATAGGTGGGAGACTGTGAAGCGATCACGCCAGTGGTTGTGGAGTCGTTGTTGAAATACCACTCTGGTCGTGCTGGATGTCTAACCTGGGTCCGTGATCCGGATCAGGGACAGTGTCTGGTGGGTAGTTTAACTGGGGCGGTTGCCTCCTAAAGAGTAACGGAGGCGCCCAAAGGTTCCCTCAGCCTGGTTGGCAATCAGGTGTTGAGTGTAAGTGCACAAGGGAGCTTGACTGTGAGACTGACGGGTCGAGCAGGTACGAAAGTAGGGACTAGTGATCCGGCGGTGGCTTGTGGAAGCGCCGTCGCTCAACGGATAAAAGGTACCCCGGGGATAACAGGCTGATCTTCCCCAAGAGTCCATATCGACGGGATGGTTTGGCACCTCGATGTCGGCTCGTCGCATCCTGGGGCTGGAGTCGGTCCCAAGGGTTGGGCTGTTCGCCCATTAAAGCGGTACGCGAGCTGGGTTTAGAACGTCGTGAGACAGTTCGGTCCCTATCCGCTGTGCGCGTAGGAGTATTGAGAAGGGCTGTCCCTAGTACGAGAGGACCGGGACGGACGAACCTCTGGTGTGCCAGTTGTCCTGCCAAGGGCATGGCTGGTTGGCTACGTTCGGAAAGGATAACCGCTGAAAGCATCTAAGCGGGAAGCCTGCTTCGAGATGAGTACTCCCACCTCCTTGAGAGGTTAAGGCTCCCAGTAGACGACTGGGTTGATAGGCCAGATATGGAAGCCGGGCAACCGGTGGAGTTGACTGGTACTAATAGGCCGAGGGCTTGTCCTCAGTTGCTCGCGTCCACTGTGTAGGTTCTGAAGTAACGACCTGTGTTGATGCCGGGTTGGTCAACTTCATAGTGTTTCGGTGGTCATTGCGTTAGGGAAACGCCCGGTTACATTCCGAACCCGGAAGCTAAGCCTTTCAGCGCCGATGGTACTGCAGAGGGGACTCTGTGGGAGAGTAGGACGCCGCCGAACTATTTTTGAGCTCCGGTTCCCGGAAACCAGTTAGTGGTTTCCGGGAACCGGAGCATTTTTGCGTTCAGGCCCGTTACGCTCGGGAGATGCGCTACGACCTGGTCATTTTTGATAATGACGGTGTGCTGGTGGACAGCGAGCCGATCTCGAACCGGATCCTCGCCGGCCATCTCACCGAGCTGGGCCACTCCACCACGTACGAGGAATCGATACGGGATTACATGGGCTCGGCCATGCACCGTATTCATGACACCGTGCTGGAGCGGTCCGGGAAGCGGCTGCCCGAAGAGTTCGACGAGGAATTCCATGCCCGGGTCTTCGCCGCGTTCCGTACGGAGTTGGAGCCGGTGCGGGGCGTCGGCTCCGTACTGGACCGGCTGGCCGCGGAGGGGGTGCCGTACTGCGTCGGGTCGTCCGGTAGTCATGAGCGGATTCGGGTGGCGCTTCGTACCACCGGGCTTTTCGGGCGCTTCGACGAGGAGCGGATCTTCTCCGCGCAGGACGTCGGGCGGGGAAAGCCGGCGCCGGACCTCTTTCTGCACGCGGCCGAGCGGATGGGCGTCGAGCCGGAGCGTTGTGCCGTCGTCGAGGACAGCCCGCTGGGGGTGGCGGCCGCGCGGGCCGCGGGCATGGACGTGTACGGATTCACGGCGATGACGCCCGCCGCGCGCCTGGGTGACGCCACCGGGCTCTTCGCGGAGATGGCGGAGCTTCCCGCGCTGCTGTCGGTGTAGCCCGCGCAGCCACTCGCCATCGACCGCGGAATGGCGCGGTGATCCATCTACCCCTTGGTAGCGGCGAGTTCTAGGCTGTGCGGCCATGACGGCGCCTCGGGGTCCAGGTTCGCAAGCGCGGTACGGCAGGGTCGCGTTGGCCCTCAGCTTCTTCGTTCAGGGCACGGTGTTCGCGCTTCTGGTGACGCGGATTCCGGCGATCCAGGACCGGTACGGGATCTCCGACGCCGTCCTGCCCGCCTTTCTCGCGGCGGTGCCGGTGCTGGCCGGGGTCGGCAGCGTCCTGACCGAACAGCTGGTGCGGCGGGTGCGGCCGAGCCGGGTGTTGCGCGGGGTGCAGCCGGTGGTCTGTCTGGCGCTGCTGGCGGCCGGTGTGGCCGGTTCGATGGCGCAGGCGGCCGTGGCGCTGGCCGTGTTCGGGCTGGCCGTGGGCGCGCTGGATGCCGCCATGAACATGCTCGGGGTCAGCCTCCAGCGGGCGTACGGCCGGAGCATCATGCTCGGCTTCCACGCCGCGTACAGCCTGGGCGGCATCGTCGGGGCGTCGCTGGCGTGGGCCGGGGCGCACTGGCAACTGTCGCTCGCGGTGCTCTACGGGCCGGTGGTGGCGGTGCTCGTCCCCGTGGCGGTGGTCGCCGGGCGGTGGTTCGTCGACGGGCCGACGGCGGTGGCCACCGAGCAGGGCGGCACCGGTGCGGCGAGCGGCGGGGCGGCCGCCGCCTCGATGCGGCTGCTGTTGCCGCTCTGCCTGGTGATGGCGTGCGCGTACATCGGGGACTCGACGGTCTCCAACTGGAGCGCGAAGTATCTCCAGGACGTGCTGGGCAGTTCCGAGCAGCTGGCGACCGTGCCGTACAACGTCTACATGATCACCACGCTGCTCGGGCGGGCCGTCGGGGATCTGGGGGTGCGGCGCTTCGGGGCGGTCGCGGTGGTGCGCGCCGGTGCGGTCGTCGCGGCCGGGGGCTTCGCGGTGGTGGCGGCGGCGCCGGGCGCGTGGGCGGGGATGGCCGGGTTCACCCTGCTCGGCCTCGGGCTCTGTGTGATCGTGCCGCAGACGTTCGCGGCGGCCGGGCGGCTGGCGTACGAGCGGGACGGTGCCGGGGCGGCGGACGGCGCGATCGCGCGGCTGAACATCTTCAACTATGTGGGTTTTCTGGTGGGTTCGCCGCTGGTGGGGGCGCTCGGGGATGCGTGGAGCTATCGGGGCGCGATGCTCGTACCGATGCTGCTGGTGTTGGTGACGCTGGTGTACGCCCGCGCGTTCGGGCCGTCCGGTGCCCGATACGGTGACGTACATGAGCGGCCGCGCACAGCTGATGTGGGATGAGGCAGTAACGGGCTACGACTTCGGCCGCGGGCATCCCATGGACCCCGTACGGCTGGCGCTGACCATGCGGTTGGTGGAGGCGTTCGGTCTGGACCGGGCGCCGGTGGAGGTGGTCGCGGCGCGGCCCGCGGGCGAGTCGACGCTGCGGCTGGTGCACCGCGCCGACTACCTCGACGCGGTACGGGCCGCCTCCGCCGATCCGGCGGCCGCGGACGCCACGTACGGGCTGGGCACCGAGGACGATCCGGCGTTCCGCGGTATGCACGAGGCGTCGGCGCTGATCGCCGGTCAGTCGGTGGGCGCCGCGGAGGCGGTGGTGCGCGGGGACGCGCTGCACGCGGTGAACTTCGCGGGCGGGCTGCACCACGCGATGCCGGGCGGGGCGGCGGGCTTCTGCATCTACAACGACGCGGCGCTGGCCATCGCGCGGCTGCTGGAGCTGGGCGTGGAGCGGGTCGCGTACGTCGACACCGATGTGCACCACGGGGACGGGGTGCAGGCGGCGTTCTGGGAGGACCCGCGGGTGCTGACCATCTCGGTGCACGAGCATCCGCGGACGCTGTTCCCGGGGACCGGCTGGCCGCAGGAGACCGGCGGGCCGGGCGCGGAGGGCAGCGCGGCCAACCTGGCGCTGCCCGCGGGGACCGGCGACGCGGGCTGGCTGCGGGCGTTCCACGCCGTGGTGCCCGAACTGCTCGGCGCGTTCCGGCCGCAGGTCCTGGTGACCCAGCACGGCGCGGACACCCACATCGAGGATCCGCTGGCGCACCTCGGGGTGAGCCTGGACGGGCAGCGGGCGGTGGCGCTGGCCTGCCACACGCTGGCCCACGAGCACGCGGACGGGCGGTGGATCGCGCTGGGCGGCGGCGGGTATGCGGTGGTGGACGTCGTGCCGCGCGCCTGGACCCATCTGACGGCCATCGCCGCGGGACGCCCGCTCGCCCCGGAGACGCGGGTGCCGGAGGGCTGGCGGCACGAGGTGTTCCGCCGCACCCGGCAGCCCGCGCCGCACCGGATGACCGACGGCGTGGAACCGCGCTGGCGCGACTTCGCCGAGGGCGGCTACGACCCGGCGGACCGGCTCGACCAGGCGATCCTCGCCACCCGCCGGGCGGTCTTCCCGGCGCACGGTCTGCTGCCGTGAGGTGAGCGCGTACGAGGGCGTGCGGGGGGCCGCCTCGTGGTGGAACGGCCCCGGCCCGCCCTCGTACGGACCGGCCCCGGCTTGCCCTCGTATGTCCCGCCGCGTGGCGTTCCCGGTGCGTCCGGATGTGTGACTACCGGGCGGTTCCGGCCCGTAGGCGCGGGTGGCGGGTCAGCATGGGCGCCGTGTCGGGGACCGGTGCGTTGCGCGCCCATCTGATCGAGGCGCGGCTCGCGGGGACCCTCGCGACCCCGCGGGAGAAGAGCCTGGAGCGCTACCGCCTCTTCGCGGCGCGCGACCCCCGGGCGCTGCTGGGGCTCGAACCCGTAGGGGAGTGGCCGGTCGCGGAGGTGCTGCGGCTGATGGCGCGGTGCTGCGGGGTGGCGGCGGACCCGGTGCACACCCGGGGGCCGAACGTGATCGACCCGGACCGCACGCTCGCCGCCCTGGAGCGGTTCGCCGGCCGGATCGCCGCGGCGGCGGCCCGGCGCGCCCCGGTGCTGCTCGGCACCGGCCACCCGCACGGCTTGCTGGAGTTCTACGCCGCGCTCGCGGACGGCCTCGCGGCGGCGGGGTGTGCCGTGCTCACCCCGGGGCGGGGTTTCCACGCCGACTTGACGACGCGGTTCGGCGTACGCACGTACGTACTCGACTACGTACGGGGAGTCGCGCTGATGCGCGGGACCGGCGTGGGGGGCGCATCCGGGGAGGGGCGCGTGCATACCCATTCGCCCCTCCCCGTGCGGCTGGCCCTGGCCGCCGCGGCGGACGGCGGCGGTCCGTTGCCGGAACTGGTCGTCGGTGATCACGGCTGGATCTGCGGTGCAGGTCAGCTGGGGTTTGAGGCGATCGGGCTGGCGGATGCGGACGATCCGGGGCCGTTTGTCGGGGAGGCCGAGGGCCGGGTGTGCGCGGTGGTGCCCCTGGACGACGCGGTGGCCGCCGCACACTACCAGCCGCTGTGGCGCTATGTCCTCAATAGAGCGGAACTGCCCTGGTAGCGGGGCCTTTTACGGTCCCGGTGGCTCCTCTTCCCCACTCGCATCACACGCCCCTAAATTGGGGAGTGAGCGCATAGCGACGAAGAGTGACCGGAGGGGAAGCCGGTGCCCGTCATATGCGGAAGGTGCAGGTGTGGCATGGCTGCGGACCAGAAGCCTCTGAACGAGGTCGTTTTTCTGACGGTGGCGGAGGTCGCCACCGTGATGCGAGTGTCGAAGATGACCGTGTACCGCCTGGTGCACAGCGGTCATCTGCCCGCGATCCGGGTGGGCCGGTCGTTCCGCGTGCCGGAGCAGGCGGTCCACGACTACCTCCGGGAGTCCTACGTAGGCGTCGAATCGGCCTGACGGAGGCTCCCGGGCCCTCGGATTACGCGGTACGCCCGGCGCCGGGTAGGCTGGCCCGATGTAGGTAGTGTGGGCTCGGACGCCCCGCACCGAGTAATTCGAAGTGAGCGAGGGTAGTCGTGGGCTCTGTTATCAAGAAGCGGCGCAAGCGGATGGCCAAGAAGAAGCACCGCAAGCTGCTCAAGCGCACCCGCGTGCAGCGTCGCAACAAGAAGTAAGCGACGCGGATCGCGTTTTCCGTGGCCCCCCACCGCCCCGTGCGGTGGGGGGCCACGGTGCGTTCGGGGCCCGTTCGGCCCGCCCCCGAGGCCGCCCCTGAGGCTGCTCCCGAGGCCGCCCCTGGGGCCGGTGGGGCGGAAACGCGACCGCGGGCAGCGTGAGGTCGTCGTGGCGTGACAGCGACCCGATAGCGTGGAGCGCACAGCTCGGCGCAGGCGGCGGCCGAGGGCGGAAGGAGGGCCGGTCTTGGGCAGGGTCGTGCTCGTCACGGGAGTCGCCCGGCAGCTCGCCGGACGGTTCGTCCGTCGGATCCTCAGCGACCCGGCCGTGGAGCGGGTGATCGGCGTCGACGCGGTGGCCCCCGCGCATCCGCTGGACGGTGCGGAGTTCCTGAAGGCCGACATCCGGCATCCGGCCATCGCCCGCGTCCTGGCCGAGACCGGCGTCGACACCGTCGTCCACATGGACGTCAACGGCACCCCGCTGGGCAGCCGCGGCGGCCGCACCGCCGTCAAGGAGACCAACGTCATCGGCACCATGCAGCTGCTCGGCGCGTGCCAGAAGGCACCCCGGGTACAGCGGCTGGTCGTCAAGTCCAGTACCAGCTTCTACGGTTCGGCCCCCCGCGACCCGGCGGTCTTCGGGGAGGACACCCCGCCGAAGTCGCTGCCGTCCGGCGGGTTCGCCAAGGACGTCGTCGAGGTCGAGGGATACATCCGCGGCTTCGCCCGGCGCCGCCCGGACGTCGCGGTGTGCGTCCTGCGCTTCGCCAACGTCCTCGGGCCGTGCGCGGACTCCCCGCTCGCCGAGTACTTCTCGCTGCCGGTGCTGCCGACCGTCCTCGGGTACGACCCGCGGCTGCAGTTCGTACATGAGGAGGACGCGCTGGCGGCGCTGCTGATCGCGGCGTCCGAACCGCGCCGGGGGACGCTCAACAGCGGCACGTTCAACATCGCGGGCGACGGCGTGCTGCTGCTGTCGCAGACCGCCCGCCGGCTCGGGCGGCCGACGCTGCCGCTGCTGCTGCCCACCGTGACCTGGGCGGGCGCCGCGCTCCGCGCCGTCGGCGTCTCGGACTTCTCGCCGGAGCAGATCCGGCTGCTCACCCACGGCCGGGTCGTCCGCACCACGCAGATGCGCGAGACGCTGGGCTTCGACCCGCAGTACACGACGGCGGAGACGTTCGCGGAGTTCGCCCGCAGCCGGGGCCCGGGGCTGCTGCCGCCGGACTGCCTCGCCCGTACCGTCGACCGGCTCGCCGACGCGCTCTGCGCGCGTCCGGCCCAGTGAGGAGTGCACGCGAGATGGCGGACGCCAAGGTCATTCCGTTCGGCGAGGAGCCCCGGGCGCGCCGCACGGCCCGGCGGCCGGTGAACGGCACCGCGGTCCCGCTCACGCCGGTACCGGAGGCCCGCACCGGCGGCCCGTCGCGCCCGGCGCAGCCGGCGGCACGCGGCGGCCGCTCGCTGGACGACCGCCTCGCCGGGGGCCTGCGCTTCCTGCGGCGGCGTCTCACCGGCGAGTACGAGGTCGACGACTTCGGCTACGACGAGGAGCTGACCGACCAGGTCCTGATGTCGTTGCTGCGCCCGCTGGCCGAGAAGTACTTCCGGGTCGATGTCCGGGGCGTGGAGAACATCCCGGCGGACGGCGGTGCGCTGGTCGTCGCGAACCACTCCGGGACGCTGCCGCTGGACGGCCTGATGCTCCAGGCCGCGGTGCACGACCACCACCCGGCCGACCGGCATCTGCGGCTCCTCGCGGCCGATCTGGTCTTCGTGCTGCCGGTGGTCAGCGCGCTGGCGCGGAAGGCCGGGCACACCCTGGCCTGCGCGGAGGACGCGCAGCGGTTGCTGGAGCGCGGGGAGATCGTCGGGGTGATGCCGGAGGGGTTCAAGGGCATCGGCAAGCCGTTCGCGGACCGGTACAAGCTCCAGCGCTTCGGGCGGGGAGGATTCGTCTCGACGGCGCTGCGGGCCGGGGCGCCGATCGTGCCGTGCTCGATCGTGGGCGCCGAGGAGATCTACCCGATGATCGGCAACGCCAGGACGCTGGCGCGGGTGCTGGGGCTGCCGTACTTCCCGCTGACGCCGACGTTCCCGTGGCTCGGGCCGGTGGGCGCGCTGCCGCTGCCGACGAAGTGGACGATCCAGTTCGGCGAGCCGATCGCGACGGACGGCTATCCGCCGGAGGCGGCCGACGACCCGATGCTGATGTTCAACCTCACCGACCAGGTCCGGGAAACGATTCAGCACACGCTGTACAAGCTGCTGGTGCAGCGCCGGTCGGTTTTCTTCTGACACCCGGTTTTCTTCTGACAGCGGTACGGCCCGCTCCCCGCCCGGCACAGGGCCGAGGGGAGCGGGCCGTACGCCGGTCAGCCGTGGGTGCTCTCGCCGTCGATGCCCAGACCGGGCAGCAGGCCCGGGATGAGCGGAGGGACGGTGATGTCCGGGTGGTCACCGGCGCCTTTGCCGCCGCCGTGCGACGGTGTGGGGGCGTCGTCGTGGGCGGGGCCGCCGAGCAGGCCGCCGGTGTCGCCGCCGAGCAGCCCCTGCTCCTCGGACGGAGTGGCCGACGGCCGGGCCGGGTGGCCGGCGTCGCCGGGCGTGCCGGACGGGGCGCGCTCCACGGTCGGTGACGGGTTCGGCTGCCCGGACGCGCGGTCCGGCGTACCCGGGGAGGCGCCCTGCCGTGCCGCCTTCTCCGGCGTGGGCAGCAGCCCGCGCAACGGCTTGACCTGCTTGTCCATCGCGTCGAAGACCGAGCTGACCTCGTCCCGCGCGTCGGTGAGCTGCGCGGGGAGCCGGTCGCGCAGCTGCGTCCAGGTGGTGCGGTGGGACGTGGTGAAGGAGTCCAGCGTCTCGATGGGACCGAGGGAGCCGTCGCGCTCGTACGCGGCGTACAGCAGGCGGTGGCCCTCGCCCGCGTCGTGGGTGATCCCGGTCAGCGTCCGGCGGACCTCGGCGAGCGATTCGCGGTCGAGGTCGGCGACGCGGCCGCGCTCCATCAGGCGGCGGGCCTCCAGCATCCGGGTGGCGGCCTGGTCGAGGTAGAGACGGCCGCGGTCGGCGTCGTCGTCGCTCAGGCCGAGCTTGAAGTCCTCCATGCCGCGCTTGAGGCCGTAGAGGGTGTCGCCCGGGAGGGCGTCGGAGCTGGCGGCGGCGACGCCGCTGAACGCCCCGGCGGCGACGCCGACGGTCAGCCCGCCCGCCGCCAGCCGCTTCGTCAGCCGGGAGCGCGGACGCAGTCTCCCGAGCTGTTCGGCGGCGCGGTGGGCGCCGCCGGAGGAGCGTTGTTCGGGCACCCGGGCACCGTCGGACGGGCTGCCTTCGGCGAAGGCGGCCTCCATCGCGGCCATCAGTTGGGCGCGCTGGACGGTCTTGACCTCGGTGGCCATCTCCGGCTTCGGGAGTTCCCCGAGGCCGTCCGCCACCGCCAACAGTCGTGCTTCACCCGGCGTCTGGGCCGTGGTGTTGTCCTGGTCCTCGGCCGCGCCCCGGGAGCTCTGGTCCTCCAGGGCCTGGGCGAAGGCGTTGGCCCGCCGGTGCACCGAGATATTCGCGATCACGGGCGGCACCTCCTCTCGTCATCCCGCTCGACTCCCCTGACTGGCTTGGACCATCCAGACGGGCCGGACGGTTGCACGCCGCCCTCCGCGGCCACTCGAAGGAGTGAGAGGCAGCGGACGGGGCGTGACCGCATGGAGCCTGCATCCCGCACAACGAGCGGCGCGGCACACGGGTTACGCACACACGATGATCTGACCGAGGGGGCACGGCCGCTCACCGTACGTCACCGAAAGTGGGCGTACGTGTGACCGGGCGGCGAGCAAGGGGGCGGGGGTGGGCGGTTGGTCAGCGGGCGTCTTCGGGCAGCAGCCGGGCGAGGGTGCGCACCGCGCGGTACTGGAGGGTCTTGATCGCGCCTTCGTTCTTGCCCATCACGCGGGCGGTCTCGGCGACGGAGAGACCTTGCAGGAAGCGCAGGGTCACGCACTCCTGCTGCTGGGGGTTGAGCTTGCGGACCGCCTCCAGGAGGGCGGCGTTGGAGAGCGATTCGAGAACGGAGTCCTCGGGGCTGCGCTCGACCTCGTTGGCGTCGAGCATCTCGCCGGTGGTGACCTCCAGGCGGAACCGGGAGGACTTGAAGTGGTCGGCGACGAGGTTGCGGGCGATCGTCACCAGCCAGGCGCCGAAGTCGCGGCCCTGCCAGGTGAAGGTGCCGATGCGGCGCAGGGCCCGCAGGAACGTCTCGCTGGTGAGGTCCTCGGCGGTGGCCCGGCCGCCGACGCGGTAGTAGATGTAGCGGTAGACCGTGTCGGCGTACTGGTCGTAGAGCCGGCCGAAGGCTTCGGCCTCTCCGGACTGGGCGCGTTCGACGAGGTCCATCATGCGACGGCTGTCGCTGTCGACGGGACGTCGGGCGGTGGTCGTGCCGGTGCCGGAACGGCGGGATCTGCCGGCGGTCGAGGGCTTGCCGACCGCCGCGCTCCCGTCGGCCAGGGCGTAGCAGGGGCCGGCGGGGACGGCTGTGGCGAATGCGGGGACGGCGTACGCGGTGGGGACAAAACTGCGCAGGTGGTCGACGAGTGTCGTACGCAGCGTAGCCAGGCCCGAGGCGTCAACCCCGACGTGTGGGTACACGGGACTCCCAGAGGCAGAGCTTCCATCACGTGCAGTGCGGGACCGTTCACTCGTCGTAGGGACGTGCGGGTTCCGGAATGCGTCTGAGGAGAATAACGCTTCGTATAGGCAGCGCTACACCCAGTTGTTCAAATCATCGATTACTTACGATCCGTGCCTGATTGGTGGCGGAAGTAGTATCGATTACTGAGCAGCTTTTGATCGAAAGGTGACGCAATCTGCCAGGTTGGAGGGCGTGTTGTGGTGGAGCGCCAGCAACCGGACCGCGGGTGGGGGCGGAGCGGTGCACCGGAAGGAACGGAAGCGGCCGCCTGCCGGTGATCAATCCTGGTCAGCGGCGGCGGCGGCGTGCGGGGGCCGGGCCGGTCAGCGGCGGCGGCGCTGGAGGGCGGCGGCGGCGGCCGCGCCGCCCGCGAGCGCGCCGACCCCAGCGGCGGCCGGGATGCCGATGCGGACGGCCTTGCGGCCCGTGCGGTAGTCGCGCAGCCGCCAGCCGTGCTCCCGGGCGTGCTTGCGCAGCCGTCCGTCGGGGTTGATGGCGTAGGGGTGGCCGACGAGCGACAGCATCGGGATGTCGTTGGCGGAGTCGCTGTACGCGGCGCAGCGGGCGAGCTGGAGGCCCTCGGCGGCGGCGAGCGCGCGGACGGCCTCGGCCTTGGCGGGGCCGTGCAGCGGTTCGCCGACGAGCTTGCCGGTGTAGACGCCGCCGACGGACTCCGCGACGGTGCCGAGCGCGCCGGTCAGGCCGAGCCGCCGGGCGATGATCGTCGCGGTCTCGACCGGCGCCGCGGTGACCAGCCAGACCTTCTGCCCGGCGTCGAGGTGGGCCTGGGCGAGGGCGCGGGTGCCGGGCCAGACGCGTTCGGCCATGTACTCGTCGTAGATCTCCTCGCCGATGGACATCAGCTCGGAGACGCGGTGGCCCTGGACGATGGAGAGGGCGCTGTTGCGGACGTCGGCCATGTGCTCGGGGTTCTCCGAGCCGGCCAGGCGGAAGTAGATCTGCTGCCAGGCGAAGCGGGCCAGTTCGCGCTTGTGGAAGAAGTGGCGTTTGTAGAGGCCGCGGCCGAAGTGGAAGAGGGCGGCGCCCTGCATGACCGTGTTGTCGAGGTCGAAGAAGGCGGCGGCGCGGTCGTCGCCGACGACGGGGAACTCCGGCTCCTCCGCAGCGGCACCCTCGGCCTGCTCCGCCTCCGCCTCCTCGGCCTCCTGGGAGGTCTTACGGGCGGCCTCGGCGGCGGCCTCGCCGGCCAGCACGCTGCGGGCGGTGGCGGGGCGACGACGGCGGCTGAGCCAGGCGGGGGCGCGCACCCCGGCGAGCGCGGCGCCGAGGCGGTGGCCGGGGGCGGCGGACGGGGTGTCGGAAGGGGCCGTGCCGGAGCGATCCTCGGGCGACGGCACGTCGGGCGTCCCGAAGGGGCTCCTGCCGGGGCGGTGGTCGGGCGACGGGCGGGCCATATGGACAGCGTAGCCAGTCGGCTCCGTGGTTCCGGTGACGGCCCGGCGTCGCGCTACGGGGGAGGGGGTGACGGGTGGGTGGCGGGCCTGGTCGGCGGGCGTCCGGCGGGTCCGGGGCGCCGGGGGCGTGCGGGCCGCGGGCGGGCGCCGTCCCCGGGCGCCGTGCGCCGCTCCCGTAGGGAGGGGCCACGCGGGCGGAACGCGGGGTCCCGGGGCCGGGCGGATCGGCGTCCGCCGACCTCTGCCGCCCTCAGGCCCCCAGTGCATCCCGGAGGCGCTTCGGGTCGACGCGCCAGAAGTCGTGCTGGGCACCGTCGACGAGGATGACCGGAATCTGCTCCCAGTACGTGCGGTGCAGCTCGGCGTCCTCGGTGATGTCCTTCTTCTCCCAGGAGGCGCCGGTCTCGGCGCAGATCCGCTCGATCACGGCCTGGGCGTCGTCGCAGAGGTGGCAGCCGGGCTTTCCGATGAGGGTGACGGTGCGCTCTGCGGGGCTCTTGCGGGGGGCGCGGCTGAACATGCCGAACGAGGGGGCCATGGGGCCATTGTGCCGGGAGCGCGGCGGCGCGGGACGGCCTGGAGGTCGACTACCATCGGCGGGCGATTTGTAGGTTTCCGGGGGCATAGCGGTGAGGAGTGAGGGCGCGTGCTCCCGTCGGTGAACCCGTGTGACCTGCGGGTAGCGGGCGAACGGCGTGGTGCGGAAGTTGGTTCCGCGGACCGCGTCAAAAGGCGCGTGACACCGATCACTTTGGCCAGACAAAACGGACATTGTCTTTGTGCACACGTTCACAAAGACATAGCCTGCACAGGACAGGGCGGTCGGGTGATGTATGGCCGCCCGCAGCCCCGCTCTACCCGCAGGAGCACCGTGGCAACTGGCCGAACTCACCGACCGGCGACCCGAAGCCGAGGCATTCCCGAGGCCACCGTCGCCCGGCTTCCGCTGTATCTGCGTGCACTGACCGCGCTCTCCGAGCGCTCGGTCCCCACGGTCTCCTCCGAGGAACTGGCCGCCGCGGCGGGAGTCAACTCCGCCAAGCTGCGCAAGGACTTCTCGTACCTCGGTTCCTATGGGACGCGTGGTGTCGGTTACGACGTGGAGTATCTCGTCTACCAGATCTCGCGGGAACTCGGCCTCACCCAGGATTGGCCGGTTGTCATCGTCGGCATCGGTAATCTCGGCGCCGCGCTCGCCAACTACGGCGGCTTCGCCTCGCGTGGCTTCCGGGTGGCCGCGCTGATCGACGCCGATCCCGCCATGGCCGGGAAGCCCGTCGCCGGTATCGCGGTGCAGCACACCGACGAGCTGGAGCACATCATCGAGGACAACGGCGTCTCGATCGGCGTGATCGCGACGCCCGCGGGCGCCGCCCAGCAGGTCTGCGACCGCCTCGTCGCCGCCGGCGTCACCTCGATCCTCAACTTCGCGCCGACCGTGCTGACCGTCCCGGACGGTGTGGACGTCCGCAAGGTCGACCTTTCCATAGAGCTGCAGATCCTCGCCTTCCACGAGCAGCGCAAGGCCGGCGACGACGGTGCGGCCGCACCGGCGCCCGCGGCCCGCGCCGTCGCGGAGGCCGCCGCCGTGGCACCGGCCGATGACCGTAAGGGACCGGACGGGGACGTCCCCGCCGTGATGCCGGCATGAGTTTGCTCGTCGTAGGACTGAGTCACCGCACCGCGCCGGTCAGTGCGCTGGAGCGGGCCGCGCTCGCGCCCGAGGCGCGGGGCAAGCTGCTCCAGGAGGCCGTCGCGGCCGAGCCGGTGAGCGAGGCCGCCGTGCTCTCCACCTGCAACCGCATCGAGCTGTACGCCGACGTGGACAAGTTCCACGCCGGTGTCGCCGAGCTGTCGACGCTGCTGGCCCGCCACGGCGCCGCCGAGCTGGACGAGCTCACCCCGTATCTCTACGTCCACTACGAGGACCGCGCCGTCCACCACCTCTTCTCGGTGGCCTGCGGCCTGGACTCGATGGTCGTCGGCGAGGGGCAGATCCTCGGGCAGATCAAGGACGCGCTCGCCGTCGCGCAGGAGCAGCACACCGCCGGGCGGCTGCTGAACGACCTCTTCCAGCAGGCGCTGCGGGTCGGCAAGCGCGCGCACAGCGAGACCGGTATCGACAAGGCCGGGCAGTCGCTCGTCACCTTCGGTCTGGAGCAGCTGGCGGGCGGCGCGGACGTCGCGGACTGGGCGCGCGGCAAGCGGGCGCTGGTGATCGGCGCCGGTTCGATGTCGTCGCTGGCCGCCACCACCCTGGCCCGCGCCGGGGTCGGCGAGCTGGCCGTCGCCAACCGCACCGTGGAGCGCGCCGAGCGGCTGACCCGGATCCTCACCGAGCCGGGCGGCCCCGGCGCCGCCACCGGCCTGCGGGCCCGCGCCGTGGCGATGTCCGCCGTCGACGCGGAGCTGGCCGCCGCCGACGTGGTGGTCTCCTGTACGGGGGCGACCGGTCTGGTGCTCGGCGCCGAGGCGGTTGCCGCCGCCCGCGCCGGGCGCGCCGCGGACCTGGCGCTGCTCGACCTGGCGATGCCGCGGGACATCGACGCCGCCGTCCACCGCGTCGAGGGTGCGCACCTCGTCGACATCGAATCGCTGGCCGACGCGTCCGCGGACGCGCCGATGGCGGCCGATGTGGACAAGGTGCGGTCCCTGGTCGCGGACGAGGTCGCCGCCTTCGGTGCGGCCCAGCGGGCGGCGCACATCACGCCGACCGTGGTCGCCCTGCGCACCATGGCCGCCGGTGTCGTCGCGGGCGAGATGGCCCGGCTCGACGGCCGCCTCCCCGACCTGGACGACAAGGAGCGCGCGGAGATCACCCAGGCCGTGCGCCGGGTCGTCGACAAACTCCTGCACGCGCCCACCGTGCGGGTCAAGCAGCTCGCCAGCGAGCCCGGCGGCGCCGGGTACGCGGACGCGCTGCGGGAACTCTTCGATCTCGACCCCCAGACGGTCGCCGCCGTCAGCAGGGCCGATACGCGGGCCGACAGGCACGATGCAGCACGGGAGCGGGCATGACTGACAGCACAACGAGGGGCACGCCCCTTCGGCTGGGCACACGGCGGAGCAAGCTCGCCGTGGCCCAGTCCGGACAGGTCGCCGACGCAGTCCGCGAGCTGACGGGCCGCCCCGTCGAGCTGGTGGAGATCACCACGTACGGCGACACCTCCCGCGAGCAGCTCGCGCGGATCGGCGGCACCGGCGTTTTCGTCTCCGCGCTGCGCGACGCGCTGCTCGCCGGGGAGATCGACTTCGCGGTCCACTCGCTCAAGGACCTGCCGACGGCGCAGCCCGACGACCTCACGCTGGCGGCGGTGCCGCGGCGCGAGGACCCGCGGGACGCGCTCATAGCCAGGGACGGGCTCGCCTTCGAGGAGCTGCCGGACGGCGCCCAGGTGGGGACGGGCTCCCCGCGGCGGATGGCGCAGCTCAACGCCTGGGCGCGGCAGCTGGGCCGCCGCATCGAGGCGGTGCCGATCCGCGGGAACGTCGACACCCGTATCGCCTTCGTCGAGAAGGGCGAGCTGGACGGCGTCGTACTGGCGGCCGCCGGGCTCACCCGGATCGGCCGTATCGACGAGGCGACGCAGCTGCTGTCGCCCGACATGGTTCTGCCCGCCCCCGGCCAGGGGGCACTGGCGGTCGAGTGTGCTGCGGTCAACGCAGACCTCGCCGCCGAGCTCGCCGGGCTCGACGACCCCTTCACCCGGGCCGCCGTGACCGCCGAGCGTTCCCTGCTCGCTGCCCTGGAGGCCGGCTGCAGCGCACCCGTGGGTGCGCTGGCCGACCTGCAGGCTGACGAACAGGCTGTCACCGAAATGCGCCTGCGCGGCGTCGTCGGCACGACCGACGGCAGCGCGCTGGTGCAGCTGTCCACCACCGGGCACGTACCCGCCTCTCCCGACGACGCCACGACGCCGCTGCGCATGGGCCGTGAACTCGCCGCCGAGATGCTCGCCAAGGGTGCGGCCGGTCTTATGGGGGAGCGAGCACTTTGAACCCCACCGCCCCGAATCACTCCGCCTCCGGTCAGGTCACCTTCCTCGGTGCCGGGCCGGGAGACCCGGGTCTGCTGACGCTGCGTGCCGTGGAGGCACTGGGCCAGGCGGACGTGCTGATCGCCGACCCGCAGGTGCTGGATGTCGTGCGCGTGCACGCCCGCGCACAGGTGGACACACCGCTGCAGGCGTCAGCTGACGAGGCGTCAAAGCCCGTCCTGCCCGCAGAAGTTTCCTCACTGCGTGACACCGCCAATCTTGTCATGGCGGCCGCGCGCACCGGCAAGCGGGTTGTCCGTGCCGTGATCGGTGACCCCGGTCTGGACGGCAACGTCGCCGAGGAGATGCTGGCCTGCGCGGCCGAGGGCATCGTCTTCGAGGTCGTGCCCGGCATCGCCACCGCCGTGGGCGTCCCCGCGTACGCCGGTGTGCCGCTGCGCGCCGCCGAGGGCACCGATGTCCGGTTCGTCGATGCGAGGACGGCGACCGACCGCTGCTGGGCCGAGCTGGGCGGCAGCGACGCGACCGCCGTCGTCTCCACCAGCCTCGACTCGGTGGCCGCGGCCGCCGGAGAGCTGGTGTCGGCGGGCCGCAAGCCCGACACCCCGATGACGGTCACCGTCGCCGGTACGACCACCCGCCAGCGCACCTGGAACGCCACCCTCGGGTCGGTCGCGCAGGTCCTGAAGGCCGCCAAGGTGCTGCCGTCGGCGGACGGCGGGCAGCCGGTCATAGCCGTGGTCGGTGAGCGGGGCGCCGTGGCGCAGCGTGACCAGCTGTCGTGGTTCGAGTCCAAGCCGCTGTTCGGCTGGAAGGTCCTCGTACCGCGGACGAAGGAGCAGGCCGCGTCGCTCTCCGACCAGCTCGTCTCGTACGGCGCGGTGCCGCACGAGGTCCCGACGATCGCCGTCGAGCCGCCGCGTACCCCGCAGCAGATGGAGCGCGCGGTCAAGGGCCTGGTCACCGGCCGGTACGAGTGGATCGCCTTCACCTCGGTCAACGCCGTCAAGGCGGTCCGGGAGAAGTTCGAGGAGTACGGTCTCGACGCCCGGGCGTTCGCCGGGATCAAGGTCGCGGCGGTCGGTGAGCAGACCGCCAAGGCGCTGATCGCCTTCGGCGTGAAGCCCGATCTGGTGCCGTCCGGCGAGCAGTCGGCGGCCGGGCTGCTGGAGGACTGGCCGCCCTACGACGCGGTTTTCGACCCGATCGACCGGGTCTTCCTGCCGCGCGCCGACATCGCCACCGAGACGCTGGTGGCGGGCCTGATCGAGCTGGGCTGGGAGGTCGACGACGTCACCGCGTACCGCACGGTGCGGGCGTCGCCGCCGCCCGCGGAGACCCGCGAGGCGATCAAGGGCGGCGGTTTCGACGCGGTGCTCTTCACCTCGTCCTCGACCGTCCGCAACCTCGTCGGCATCGCGGGCAAGCCGCACAACGTCACGGTCATCGCCTGTATCGGCCCGGCGACCGCGAAGACCGCGGAGGAGCACGGGCTGCGGGTGGATGTGCTCTCGCCCGAGCCGTCGGTGCACAAGCTGGCGGAGGCGCTGGCGGACTTCGGCGCGGCACGCCGCGACGCCGCCATCGAGGCGGGTGACCCGGTGACCCGCCCCAGCGAGCGGCGGCCCGGGGCGCGGCGGCGGCGGGCTACGCCGTAGGGCCTGCGGCCTGCACCGCTGTACGGGAACGGCCCTCGCCGCTTGGCGAGGGCCGTTCCCGTCGGTGTCCGTCGTCGCGACACTCAGGCGGTGAGCTGCCCGTCCTTGACCGCGGCGACGAACGGAGCCCAAGCGGTTATGGGGAACGCGAGCGCCGGGCCCTCGGGGTTCTTGGAGTCGCGGACCGGGAGAACGCCGGGGAAGCCGTCGGCGATCTCGACGCAGTTGCCGTCGCCTCCGTCGCTGTAGCTGCTCTTGCGCCACCGTGCGGAGCGGAGGTCGGGGGTGTTCATGATGAGCTGCCCTCCATGATCTTTCGGACGAAGTCCACTGAGGCTGACGGCGAGAGAGCCGCGTCTCGCACCCGATCGTAGGACAAGCGGTGGCGCGCCACCGCTTGCGGATCTTCGGTCAGCTGGCCCAACTTGTTGCCCTCAAGATAGGCAACACCGGAGCCGTCGGCCTGCCACAGCAAGGACAAGGAGCCACCCAGCAGGTCATGCACCCCGGTGGAGAACGGGAGGACCTGAAGCACTATGGCCGGTCGGTCGGCGGCCTCGACGAGGTGAGTGAGCTGGTCCGCCCAGGTCTTCGGGTCTGCCGTCGGGCGCCTGAGCACGGACTCGTTCAGGATGACCCGTACGTTCGGTGCGGGCGTCCGTCGTAGCAGCTCCTGCCGCCCGACGCGGGCGGCTACCTGTTCTTCCAACTCCTCCGGGCTCCAGCGGTTCTGCGCGGAGGAGAGAACGACGCGCGCATAGTCCTCCGTCTGGAGAAGTCCGGGCATCACCTCCATGTATTTGTGCATGATGACGGCGCCCTCTTCGTACTGCATGAACAGCTTGTACCTGTCCACGATCACGTCGTCTCGGGCGTGCTTCCAGAGCTTGAAGAGCAAGGTTCCGGTGCCGTAGTAGCTGTCCAGATCCTCCATGACCGTCGGCTTGGAGAGCCGCTGTCCGTTCTCCAGGCGGTTGAGGTAACTCCGGTCGTATCCCGTGTCCTCCGCCAGTTGGCTGAGTGACTTGTTCGCTTTTTCTCGGAGCGTCAGCAGCGCGTAGGCGAGTGTTTCGCCTGCGCTCTGTGTGGTGTCGTCCGTCGGTTCGGGCACGTGTGTCCTCCCGTTGTTGTCCGTCGCTGTGGCAACGCCCGGCGTGGCCTCAAATGGCTTTTGCCGGGCCATGGTTGGAGTGCGGAAATCCCGTTATTCCCTCAACGAGGAAGCACACAAGAGGTGTTCGGAATGAACGATATGACGACGAGTGGCGAGCGAACGGTGAAGAAGGTCAAAGAGGTCGAGGAGGCGCGGCGGCAGCTCGGTGCGGCGTTGCAGCAGGCGGGTGTTCAGCTCCCTGTGATGGATGTCCGGCCCGTATTCCGTGCCGACGGCGCCGGGTACGCGTTGGTGAGCCTCGGGGAGTGTGCCGCTCCCGTGGCACTGGAGCTGGCGGCCGTCATCCGGAAGGGCGCGGCGCGGTGACGTTCGTGCTGGCTGCCGAGCGTCCGTGGCGGGACGTGTGGCCGGGGCCCGCGCGGACGGACGACGGTAACCGGTGGGTGGCAGGGGCCTGTTGGCTGTATTGCCGACGCGAGGGGGTGCGCGTGCTGTGGGTCGGGTCCGTGAGCACGCCGGGTGCGAGGGGCGACGTGTACGCGTGCGGGCCGTGCATCGCGGAGCTTGCCCGGATGGTGCGTGGTCAGTCGCACGGACGGGACGGGGTCGGCTGCGGGGGTCTGACGGTCGGGGCCGCGGGGTGCGAGCACCGGTGGACCCACAAGCGTGCCGGCAAGACGTACTGCTGGGCCTGTGAGCAGCAGCTCTACCTGTGAAGCTCCGCCCCTGTTGCGTCCGGGCCTCCGGAGCCGGGAAACCCGGGTTCCCGTGGCCTGGACGGTGGCTCGGCGACCAGGTCTCCGTTAGCGGCGTCGCATGGGTGACCAATCCGGCACCACTAGGGTGGGCACGCAGGCCCTGTTCGGCGAAGAGGGAGACGACCCGGTGCGACGCCGCGAACTCCTGGCAACCCTGGCCGGAGCCACCACCAGCGCGGTCCTCGGACCTCCAACCGGCGCCCACGCTGCGGCGAAGCCGAACCTGTCCGGCCTGGAAGACATGTTGCTTCACCGGCAGCACGGCCAAGCCCTCACCCGAGATCCCACCCCCGCCGCCGTCACCGCGGCGGTGAACGCTTCTCGGCAGGACTTCAGCGCTTGCCGCTACGACGCCCTCGCCCGCGCCCTTCCGGCGCGCATCGCGCTCGCCCAGGCCCTTGGCGCAGACGGCCACCCGGAGCAAGCGGCAACCGCCGTCGCCGAGCTCTACGCCACCACAACCCGTCTGTGCATCAAGCTCGGCGAAGACGGCCTCGCCGCCGTCACTGCCGACCGTGCCCTCACCGCAGCTCTCAGCGGCGCGGACGCCCTCACCGTCGCCGAAGCCCACCGCATGGTCTCCTCCGCGTGGCGCCGCCAAGGGCACTACGCCCGCGCCACCGATGTCGCCGTCACCGCCGCCCAGCAACTGACCACCGACCGGACCGCCGACGCAATCGAACGGCTCTCCGTCCAGGGAAACTTGTACGCCACCGCCGCCTACACCGCTGCCAAGCAAGGCGACCGGCACACCGCATACGCCCTCATCGCCGAGGCCCAGGCCACCGCCGGGCAACTCGGCCACGATGCCCTGCTACGCGGCAACGTCTTCGGCCCCAGCCAGGTTCTCCTCCACCAAGTCTCGATCAGTCACCTGCTCGGCGACGCGGGCCAAGCCATCGAGCACGCCCGCCGCATCGATGCCGCTGCCCTGCCCACCACCGAACGCCAAGCCCGCTACTGGATCGATGTCGCCCGCGCCTTCGACCAATGGGGCAAGCCCGACCGCTGCTACCGAGCCCTCCTGGCCGCCGAGCAGGCAGCAGCCCAGGAAGTCCGCCGCGGATCGGTCCGGACCATGGCCGCCGGGCTCATGCGCCACGACCGCACCCTCCCCGGCATACGGGCATTCGCCCACCGCGTCGGCGCGACAGCGTAGGGCTCCAGGGCGGGCCCGCCGTCATCACGTTGAGCTACGTGTCACCTGGTTTGCCGCTCGTTAACAGCACCCCTATCTGTGCGGCTCCGCGCCTGCCGACGGAGGACCGGAGCCCGGAAACCCGGGCTCCGGTGGCCCGGACGGCGGCGCGGCGGGCGGTCAAAAGATCAAAGAACCCTGGGAAAGAACCCTCCAAACCAACCAAACCCCGTGTACGTCACTCATGGGGGTGAACGGGATCAACTCGGCTGGCGCGAGGGAGGGTTGGGCGGGCAGTCTCGCCCATGCCAACAACCGTAGATATGCGTTGGCCCCCGCCGGGACTGCCATCCCAGGGCGAGGGCCTGACCATCAGAGGAAGAAAGCCGTCTTCCCCCATGGCTGAACAGAAGACTAGCGCCGCCGCGCGCCCGCAGCATCGTGTTCGACGAACCACCACCCGCATCGGTGTCACTCACATCAGGGCGCACCAGCCCGACCGGTACACGATCATCGGCAATCACCTCGCCCAGCACCGCGAGTTGTCGCTCGTCGCGATAGGTGTGGCCACCCACATCCTGTCGCTGCCCGAGGGCGCTGCCGTCGATATCCGCACCCTCGCGGACCGCTTCCCCGAAGGGCGGGACCGGATCGCTTTCGCGCTGCGGGAGTTGGAGGCGCACGGCTACGTCGAGCGGGTGCGGGAACGCGTACCGGGTGGCCGTTTCGTCACGCGGACCTACGCCTTCCACGCGCCTGACCCCGACCGGGAGATCGAGGAAGCCGAGGAAGCCGGGGAGACCCGGGAGGACAAGCCTCCGCCGCCTGCCCCGGCCGAGCCCCGTCCCGTACGGTCCGTGTCTCCCGTACCGCGGGTGCCGTCTCCCGCCGCGGAGGTGCCCGGGGGCGAGCGCCACGATGCGGCCACCGCTCTCCTCGTGGGCCTGCGCCGTACCGATGACCGGCTCACCCTTCCCGGGCGTGAGGTGCGCCGTCTCGTCCCGGCGGTTCTCGCCTGGCTCGACAACGGTGCCACCGCCGCGGCCGTCCACCGCACCCTGACCGCGGACCTTCCGGCGGATCTGACGTACCCGGCCGGGCTGCTCGCCCACCGGTTGCGGGAGCTGTTGCCGCCGCCCCTTCCGGCGCCGTCCGCGCCTGGTGCGGGCGAGTGCCCCGATGCCGGCCCACTGCCGTTCCAGACCTGCGACGGCTGCGAGCGGGCCTTCCGCGGCCGGGCGCCGGGGCTCTGCCGTGACTGCGGCGAGGGGGCCGACTGCCGCGGCGGGCCGGTGGCCTGCGGCACTGCCGCCGCGGCCTGACGAGGCGGCCGTCAGGTCCGACGCCGCGTCGGCAAAGGCGGGCCCGGGGCGGGCGTAGCGTGGAAGGCATGACGAAGTACGGAACCTTCCCCGGCGCGCGGCCCCGGCGGCTGCGGACCACCCCCGCCATGCGGCGGATGGTTGCCGAACACCGTTTGCACCCGGCCGATCTGATCCTCCCGGCGTTCGTCCGTGAGGGGATCTCGGAGCCGGTGCCGATCTCGGCGATGCCCGGTGTCGTCCAGCACACCCGGGACACGCTCCGCAAGGCGGCGGTCGAGGCGCTGGAGGCGGGTGTCTCCGGGATCATGCTGTTCGGCGTGCCCGAGGAGGCGAAGAAGGACGCGGCGGGCACCGCCGGTACGGACTCGGACGGCATCCTCCAGGTCGCGCTGCGGGACGTCCGCGCCGAGGTCGGCGACGACCTGGTGGTCATGTCGGACCTGTGCCTGGACGAGTTCACCGACCACGGCCACTGCGGGGTGCTGGACGCGCGCGGCCGGGTCGACAACGACGCGACGCTGGAGCGGTACGCCGAGATGGCGCAGGTCCAGGCGGACGCGGGCGCCCATGTGGTGGCGCCCAGCGGCATGATGGACGGCCAGGTCGGCGTCATCCGGGACGCGCTGGACCAGACCGGCCACGAGGACGTGTCGGTGCTCGCGTACACCGCGAAGTACTCGTCGGCGTTCTACGGGCCGTTCCGCGAGGCGGTCGGCTCGTCGCTCCAGGGCGACCGCAAGACGTACCAGCAGGACCCGGCGAACCTCCGCGAGTCGATGCGGGAGCTGGCGCTCGACCTGGAGGAGGGCGCCGACATGGTGATGGTGAAGCCGGCGCTGCCCTACCTCGATGTGCTGGCGAAGGTCGCGGACGCGGTCGACGTGCCGGTCGCCGCGTACCAGATCTCCGGTGAGCTGGCGATGATCGAGGCGGCGGCGGAGAAGGGCTGGATCGACCGGGACAAGGCCATCCTGGAGACGCTGACCGGCATCAAGCGGGCGGGCGCCGATCTGATCCTCACGTACTGGGCGACGGAGGTCGCGCGCGGATTGTGAGCGGGGGCGCGCGCCGTGCGGTGCGCGCCCTTCCGTACGGCGCCCGGTGACCGTGGAGGCGGTCACCGGGCGCCGTGGTCGTTGCCGGGGACGGCGTCGGCGGTGGCCGTGCACTCGGGCGCGGTGGCGGCGTGCAGGAATTCCCGGAGCAGGGGGCGGCGCCCGCCGGTGGGGAGGTGGGCGAGCCGGACGGGGATGGCAGGGGCGTTGGTGAGCGGGATGAAGCGGACGCCGGAGTGGGCGGCCCGGCGGGCGGCCAGCGCCGGGACGACGCCGACGCCGCGGTCGGCGGCGACGTTCTCCAGCCACTCGTCGTAATTGGCGCAGGGGATGACGGTGCGCGGGGCGGCGGCGGGGTGCCAGGAGCCGGGGGTGGTGGTGCCGGTGACGGTATTCACCACGAGCGGCCACTGGTGGAATTCCGACCAGTCGATGCTTTTTCGTGCCGCGAGAAAAGAAGATGTTGATATCGCGGCAATGCGCTGTTCGTTGAAGAGCGGGTGGACGGTCGCCCCGGTGAGTTCGAGGTGGCCGCGTAATAGGGCGATGTCGATGCGGGCCGTTTCGAGGGTGGCGACGGGATGGTCGACGCGGGCGAGGGTGACCTTCGCGTCGGTGGCGCGCTCGAAGCGGGCGATGGTGCGTTGCGCCCACGGGTCGGGCAGTAGCCAGCTGAAGCCGAGGCGGAGCGTGCGGTGGGCGCGCATGTCCCGTGCCGCCTGGTCGAGATTGCCGAGGACGCGGCGGGCGTGGAAGAGGAATTCCTGCCCGGCGGGGGTGAGGGTGACATGCCGGGACGAGCGGTCGACGAGGCGAATGCCCAGGGTCGCTTCCAGCTGTTGAATCGTGCGGGAGAGCGCGGGCTGGGTGACCATTAATTCGGTCGCGGCACGGGTGTAGGAGTGGTGGTGAGCGAGCGCGGTGAACGCGCGTAAATGTCTCAGTTCCAGGTCCATGCCCGGGAAGCATAGTTCAGCAGTGAGAAGCATTTCTCAGCGCTCCGGGCGCTCCGTAGGGTTATCGAGCGAGCAGGACTTTTCGGGCAGTTCTTTCTTTGCGGTGGGGGTGCGCGGTCCGTATGGCCACGTATGACGTCAGGGGGCGGGCCGGGGCGCGGCGCGGACTCATATACGGGGTGGGCCGCCGCCCGCGGGCGCCCCGGGCGGTGCGCCGCCCTTAGGGCGCCGATGCGCCCTCCGGCCGCGATCTTCCGCCGCCCGCCACCTCGACACCGTTCACCTTCCCCGCCGGGGCGCCCCGCCTCCGGGCGAACGGCGCCGCCTCCGTGCTTCCCGGTGCGCCGCCCCTTCCGCGATCCGCCCACCCCCACGTATCGTCGCGCCCCGCCCCCGACCTCGGCTCCCCGCTCCTCACCACCCCGCTCCTCACCACCCCTCACCGAAGGAACCGTCGTGTTCGACCTTTCCCGCCTGCTTATGCCGATCGTGCAGGCCCCGATGGCCGGGGGCCCCGGCTCCGTCGCGCTGGCGGTCGCCGTCAGCCGGGCCGGTGGCCTCGGCACCCTCGCCGCCGGCTACAAGACGCCCGCGCAGCTCGCCGAGCAGATCGCCGGGGTGCGGGCGGGGACCGACGCCCCGTTCGGGGTGAACGTCTTCGTCCCGCAGGAGGTCCCGCACCCCGACACGATCGCGCCGTACCACGCGGAGCTGTCCGCGGTGGCGGAGCGCCGGGAGGTGACCCTGCCCGAGCCCGATCAGGGCGACACCGACTTCTGGGACGAGAAGATCGCGCTGCTGACGGAGAGCCCGGTGCCCGTCGTGTCGTTCACGTTCGGCGCGCCGCCGTCCGAGGCCGTCGAGGCGCTGCGGCGGGCGGGCAGCCGGGTGGTCGTGACGGTCACCACGGTCGCCGAGGCGAAGGAGGCCGAGGCGCTGGGCGTCGATGCGCTCTGTGTGCAGGGCCCGGAGGCGGGCGGGCACCGCGGCACCTTCGACCCGTACGCCGAGCCGGACCCGACGCCGCTGGCCGCGCTGCTGGCGGCCGTCGCGGCGGGGACGCGGCTGCCGCTGATCGCGACCGGCGGCCTGGCGACCGGCGCGGACATCGCGGGCGTGCTGAACGCCGGGGCGACGGTGGCGCAGCTGGGCACCGCGTATCTGCGGACCCCGGAGGCCGGTACCCATGCGGCGTACCAGGAGGCGCTGACCCGGCCGGAGTTCGACACCACGGTCGTCACCCGGGCGTTCTCCGGCCGCTGTGCGCGCGGGCTGCGCAACCGCTTCATCGAGGAGCACGACGCGTCCGCGCCGGTCGGCTACCCTCTCGTCAACCAGCTCACCAAGCCGCTGCGGGCCGCCGCCGCGGCCGCGGGCGACGCCCATGGGCTGAGTCTGTGGGCGGGCGTCAACTACCGCAAGGCGGAACGGGTCCCGGCCGGGGAGCTGACGGAACGGCTGTGGGCCGACGCCTCCGCCGCCCTGCACCGGGATCGCTGACCGCGGACCGGGCCACCGATACCGCTCTCCCCCCACGGGCCGCACCACCGGCCCACCGGGCTCCGGCCACCGGGCGCACCGTTCGTACGACAGGCACCGCACGCACCACCGGCACGACAGCACGACACGCACCACCGGCACCACGTTCCTCACAGCCATCACGTGGGCCGTTCGCACCGTGTGATCCGTCCGATGTGAACCGTCCGATGTGAATCCGTCCGATCGGAGAAGCGGAATGACGAGCCGAACCGTCGCCGTCGTCGGGCTCGGCCCGCGGGGCCTTTCCGTCCTGGAGAGACTCGCGGAGAACGCCCGGCACGACGCCACCGAACACCTCACCGTCCACCTCATCGACTCCCACGCCCTCGGCTCCGGCCGGGTCTGGCGGCCGGAGCAGTCGCCCGAGCTGCTGATGAACACCGTCGCCTCCCAGGTGACGCTCTTCACCGACGACAGCGTCAGCTGCGCGGGCCCGATCGTCCCCGGCCCGAGCCTGTACGAATGGGCCCGCAACGCCGTCCATCTCACCCAACTCCGCACCACCGCACCGCACTTGGAGGCCGAGGCGGCGCAGCTCGGCCCGGACGATTACCCGACCCGGGCCCTGTACGGCCGCTATCTGCACTGGGTCCTGGAACATGTTGCGGCCCGGCTGCCCGCCACCGTGCACCTGGTGCCCCGGCACACCCGGGTCCGGGCGATCACCCGCGGCCCGGACGGGCGGCTGGTCCTGGAGACGTCCGACAGCGGGCGGCTCACCGCCGATCAGTGCGTGCTGGCGCTGGGCCATCTGCCGGGCGCGCTCGGCGCCCGCGAGCGCGGACTGCGGGACTTCGCCGCCCGCCACGGTCTGCGCTACCACCCGATGGCCAACCCGGCCGATGCCGACCTGCGGGACATCGAACCGGGCGAGGGCGTCCTCGTCTCCGGTCTCGGCCTGAACTTCTTCGACTACCTCGCGCTGCTCACCACCGGGCGCGGCGGCCGCTTCGTGGAGACCGGCGACGGCCTGAAGTACCTGCCGTCCGGCGCCGAACCGTATCTGCACGCCGGTTCGCGGCGCGGCATCCCGTACCACGCCCGCGGCCACAACCAGAAGGGCGTCACCGGGCGCCATCTGCCGCGCTTCCTCACGCCGGACGTGATAGCCGGCCTCCAGGAGCGCGCGGCCGACGGCGGCCTCGACTTCGACCGCGACGTGTGGCCGGCGGTCTGCCAGGAGGTCGAATACGTCTACTACCGGGCGCTGTTGGAGGAACGCGCCCGGTGGGAGTCCCGGTCGCGTGCGGATGCGGATGCGGGCGAGGCGTATCGCCCCGGGCTCGCCGCGGAGGACGAGTTCGCCGCCGACGAGGCGCTGCTCGCCGCGCTGGCGGGCGACCCCGCGGACAAGGAGCGCGCGCTCGCCGCCCTCGGCATCACCGCGGACGACCACTGGGACTGGGAGGACGTCCGCACCCCGTACCGCGACGCCGCGCCCGCCGATCACGGCGCGTTCTCCGTCTGGCTGCTCGACCATCTGGCGCAGGACGTACGGGACGCCGTCGGCGGCAACGTCCGCAATCCGCGCAAGGCGGCGCTGGACGCGCTGCGGGATCTGCGCAACGAGGTCCGGCAGGTCGTCGACCACGGCCGGATCCTGCCCCACTCGCACCGCGACGCCCTCGACGGCCACTACACCCCGCTCAACGCCTTCGTCTCCATCGGCCCGCCCGCCCGCCGGATCGAGGAGCTGATCGCGCTCATGAAGGCGGGCATCGTCACCATCGGCGGCCCCGGCTTCACCGTCGAGGCCCATCCGGACGGCCACTTCACCGGCCACGCACCGGGCCTGCCCGGCAGCCGCCGTGAGGCCCGCGTCCTGATCGAGGCGCGGCTGCCCCCGGCGGGCATCGCCCACACCGACGACCCGCTGACCGGCCAGCTCCTCACCGACGGCCTGGCCCGGCTGCACACCCTGCGCCACGGCGACGCCGTCCACACCACCGGCGCCCTGGAGGTCACGGGCCCGCCCTACCGCGTCGTCGACGCCTCCGGCAGCCCGCACCCGGACCTCTACGCGTTCGGCGTCCCCACCGAGGGCGTCCACTGGGCGACGGCGGCGGGCGTCCGCCCCGGCGTCGACTCCGTCATCCTCGGCGACGCGGACGCGGTGGCTCGGGCGGTGCTCACGGCGCTGCGGGAGCCGGACGGGGACCGGGGGCGGGAGCTGACGGCTCGGGCGTGAACCGGCACCGCGCCGCCCCTTGACGATCAGGGGGCGGCGCGGTCGTACGGCTGTCTCACGTAAATGCCAGGATCCCTGCCAGTGAGAGCGCCCCGGCGAGGACCGTCGACCCGGCGCCGAGCACAACCGGCCGCGCCCCCGTCCGGATCAGCGACATCAGATGCACCGACGTGCCGAGCCCGAAGAGCGCGCCCGCCAGCAGGAGCGTGGTCAGGGTCTGGGCGGCCGTCAGGACGGACGCGGGGAGGACGCCGGAGCTGCGGACGGCGACCATCGCGATGAAGCCGAGGACGAAGAGCGGGACCAGCGGGGGGCACTTGCCGGTGGCGTCGGGGGTGCCCTTGCGGCGACGGGCGATGCTGTAGCCGGCGATGAGCGGGGCGAGCAGTACGACGCGGGTCAGCTTGACGACGGTGGCGACGGCGAGGGCGGCGGGACCGGCGACCGAGGCGGTGGCGACGACCTGCGCCACCTCGTGGACGCTGGCGCCGGACCAGACGCCGAAGGAGGTGTCGGTCAGGCCCAGCGGGTGCTGGAGCAGCGGGAGCAGGACGATCGCCAGGCTGCCGAAGATCGTCACCAGGGCGACGCCGGTGGCGAGGTCCTCCTCGTCGCTGTCGCTGACCGCGTCCATCGCCGCGGCCGCCGAGGCGCCGCAGATGGAGAAGCCGGTGGCGACGAGGAGGGTGGTGCCGGGGCGGATGCCCATCCGCCGGCCGAGCCACATGGTCCCGGCGAACGTCCCGGCGACCGTCACCGCGACCACCAGCAGCACCCCGGGGTCGAGTTGGAGCACCTGGGAGAGCGCGAGCTGGAGGCCCAGCAGGACGACGCCGGTGCGCAGCAGCTTCTTCGTGGCAAGCTTCGCGCCGGGCAGGACGCGGTCGCCGAGCAGCCCGGTGTTACGGGCCAGCGCGCCGAGCAGCACCGCGATCGTCAGGGCGCTGACCGCCGGGACGAGGCGGTTGAGGCCGTACGAGACGGCGACGCCGACGACGACCACGGCGAGGCCGGGGCCGTGGTGGGCGAGCCAGCCGGGTCCGCCGCCGTCACCGGGCGCGGGCAGGCCGGAGGCGGACGGCGCGGGACTCTCCCCCGGAGCGGCGGGCTCCGCGGGGGCGTCCCCGGCGCTTCGGAGGAGAGGTTCGGCGGCCGGTTCCGGGTCGCTGCGGTGGGGAGGGCGGGCGGTCCCGTCAAGAGGGGGCATGTCCCGATCGTCCGATCGGGGGACAGTTCGCGGTAGCCACCAACCCCCTATGCACCCATAGACTTGTGCTATGGACGGCCAATACGCTCTGAGGACGGATCTGCGGTCGCTGGAAATGCTGCTCGCGGTCGTCGACCAAGGCAGCATCGGCGGCGCCGCGCGGGCCCTGCAGGTCGCGCAACCCTCGGTCACCAACCGCATCAAACGGCTGGAGCGGCACCTCGGGCTGACCCTGGTCGTCCGCTCGCCGCGCGGCTGCCGGCTCACCGACGAGGGCGTCGCGGTCGCCGACTGGGCCCGCGAAGTCCTCAGCGCCTCCGACCAGTTGGAGACCGGCGTCGCCGCGCTGCGCCGCAGCCACGACTCCCAGCTGAGCGTGTCGGCGAGCCTGACCGTCGCGGAGTACCTGCTGCCCCGGTGGCTCGCCGATCTGCGGCTGCGGTCGCCGGAGACGGCCGTGGCGCTGCGGATGTGCAACTCCGAGCAGGCGGCCCAGGACGTGCTGCACGGCGCCGCCGACCTCGGCTTCATCGAGGGCCCGCGCACCACGCGCGGGCTGCACGCCCGGGTCGTCGCCGTCGACGACCTCGTCATCGTCGTGGCGCCCGGCCACCCCTGGTCGCGGCGGCGCCGCCCGCTGACCGTCACCGAACTGGCCGCGACCCCGCTCATCGCCCGCGAGAAGGGCTCCGGCACCCGCGACACCCTCGACCACGCCCTCGTACGGGCCGGTGCGGAGGGCGCCGCCGCACCCCGCCTCGAACTGGCCTCGACCGCCGCGATCCGTACGGCGGTGCTGACCGGGCAGGGCGTCGGCGTCCTCAGCCGGTTCGCGATCAGCGACGACATCCGGGGCGGACGGCTGCGCGAGGTCGCCGTCGCGGACGTCGATCTGCGCCGCCGCCTGCGGGCCATCTGGCGCTCCGGCTCCCAGCTGTCGGGGCCCGCCGCCGACCTCACCAACTGCGCGTTGCAGTCGAGCTGGGGCCGCCCGGCCCGGGGGCGTACGCCGCGTCCGGTCCGTACGGAGGCGGAGACGGCGGCGGGCTGAGCCGGGCCCGACCACATACGCGAACGGCCCCGGCGGGAAGCCGGGGCCGTCGGTGCGCCCGGGTGGGCGCGGGGCGGGTCAGAGGCGCTCGGGGGTGCGGATGCCCAGCAGCGCCATGCCCTGGTGGAGGGTGCGGGCGGTCAGGTCGCAGAGGAAGAGGCGGTTCTCGACCTGCTCGGGCGTCTCCGCCTTCAGGACCGGGCACTGGTCGTAGAAGGTCGTGTACAGCGACGCGAGCTGGTAGAGGTACGCGGTCACCTTGTGCGGCGCGTACTCGGCGGCGGCGTCCGCGACCGTCTCCGCGAACTGGTCCAGGTGCAGACCGAGCGCCCGCTCCGCCGGGGCCAGCGCCAGCTCCGGGTGCGCGACCGGCTGCGCGTCGCCCGCCTTGCGCAGGATCGACTTGATGCGGGCGTGCGCGTACTGGATGTAGACCGAGGTGTCGCCGTTGAGCGAGACCATCTGGTCCAGGTCGAACTTGTAGTCGCGGTTGGCGGAGGTGGAGAGGTCCGCGTACTTCACCGCGCCGATACCGACCTGGGTGCCGCGCTCGGTGATCTCCGCCCCGGTCAGGTCCTGGGCCTTCTCCCGGACCACGGACGCCGCCCGGTCGATCGCCTCGTCCAGGAGGTCCACCAGCCGTACCGTCTCGCCCTCACGGGTCTTGAACGGCTTGCCGTCCGCGCCGAGGACCGTGCCGAACGCCAGCTGCTGGGCGGTGGTGCCGTCCTTCAGCCAGCCCGCCCGGCGCGCCGTCTCGAAGACCATCTTGAAGTGCAGCGACTGCCGGGCGTCGACGACGTACAGCAGGGTGTCGGCGCCGAGGTTGCCGACCCGGTCGCGGATGGCGGAGAGGTCGGTGGCCGCGTAGCCGAAACCGCCGTCGGACTTCTGGACGATCAGCGGGACGGGGTTGCCGTCCGGGCCCTTGACGTCGTCGAAGAAGACGCAGAGCGCGCCGTTGGAGCGGACCGCGACGCCCGACTCCTCCAGCAGGCGGCAGGTCTCGGCGAGCATGGCGTTGTAGCCCGACTCACCGACCACGTCGGCGTCGTGGATCTCCATGTCGAGCTTGTTGAAGACGGAGTAGAAGTAGACCTTCGACTCGTCCACGAACTTCTGCCACAGCGCGAGGGTCTCCTCGTCGCCCGCCTGGAGGTCGACGACCCGGCGGCGGGCCCGGTCCTTGAACTCCTCGTCGGCGTCGAAGAGCGCCCGGGACGCCTTGTAGAGGCGGTTGAGGCTGGACATCGCCGCCTCACCGGCCTGCTGCGACGCCTCCTCCAGCTGCTCGCCGGCCTGGTGGTCCAGCTCCTGCGGGTGCTCGATGAGGTACTGGATGAGCATGCCGAACTGGGTGCCCCAGTCGCCGATGTGGTGGCGGCGGACCACCTTCTCGCCGGTGAACTCCAGGATCTGCACGACGGCGTCGCCGATCACCGCGGACCGCAGGTGGCCGACGTGCATCTCCTTGGCGACGTTCGGCTGCGCGTAGTCGATCACCGTCGTGCCGGGCTGCTCGGCGTACGGGACGCCCAGCCGGTCGTCGGCGGCGCGGGCGGCCAGCGTCCGGACGATCGCCTCGTCGCTGAGGGTGATGTTGAGGAAGCCGGGGCCGGAGACCTCGATGTCCGAGATCAGCTCGGGCGCGGAGATCTCCCCGACGACCTTCCCGGCCAGCTCCCGCGGGTTGCCCTTCAGCTTCTTCGCGAGCGCCAGCATGCCGTTGGCCTGGAAGTCGGCCCGGTCGCTGCGTCGCAGCAGCGGGTCGGCGGGGCCGGCCTCCGGCAGGGCTGCCGAGAGGGCGTCCGCGACGCGCTGGTGGACCGTAGCTGCGAGGGAGGGGACCGAAGCCATGGGGTGCTGCCGTTCCGTTGAAGGCGATCAGGGAAGTTGATCCGGGGGTAAAGGGTTTGCCGATCAGTATCCCATGGCGGTTCCATCGGTTTTCCGGGCAGCGCCGTCGGTTTTCCGGGCAGCGCCGTCGGTTCCCGCGGCGGTCGTATGCGTTTTCCGTCTGGGAGAATGGGAGCGCCGGGCGTGCGCCCGTCAGCAGCAACCGTGAGCGATCAAGCGCAGCGCGCAGCGCGGAGAGCGCCGTGAGCGCAGAAGAGGAAGGGCCGACCGTGGCTCAGAGCACCGAGACAGCCGACTGGGTCTCCCGTTACGCGGATGAGGTCATCACCGAGTCGGAGCGTCGCGCGCCTGGCAAACCGGTCGTCGTCGCCTCCGGCCTCTCGCCCTCCGGCCCCATCCACCTCGGCAACCTCCGCGAGGTCATGACCCCGCACCTGGTCGCCGACGAGATCCGGCGCCGCGGCCACGAGGTCCGGCACCTGATCTCCTGGGACGACTACGACCGCTACCGCAAGGTCCCTGCGGGCGTCGACGGCGTCGACGAGTCCTGGGCCGAGCACATCGGCAAGCCGCTGACGTCCGTCCCGGCGCCGAAGGGCTCCGCGTACGCGAACTGGGCCGAGCACTTCAAGGCCGCGATGACCGCCTCCCTCGCCGAGATGGGCGTGGAGTACGACGGCATCAGCCAGACCGCGCAGTACACCTCCGGCGTCTACCGCGAGCAGATCCTGCACGCGATGCGGCACCGCGGCGACATCGACGCGATCCTCGCGCAGTACCGCACCAAGAAGGCGCCCGCCAAGAAGTCGCAGAAGCCCGTCGACGAGGCGGAGCTGGAGGCGGCCGAGGGCTCCGGCGCCGCCGGTGAGGACGACGGCAGCTCCGGCAGCGCGGGCTACTTCCCGTACAAGCCGTACTGCGCGGCGTGCGGCAAGGACCTCACCACCGTCAGCGCCTACGACGACGCCACCACCGAGCTGACGTACACCTGCGCCTGCGGCCACGGCGAAACGGTCCGGCTGAGCGAGTTCAACCGCGGCAAGCTGGTCTGGAAGGTCGACTGGCCGATGCGCTGGGCGTACGAGGGCGTGATCTTCGAGCCGAGCGGCGTCGACCACTCCTCGCCGGGCTCGTCGTTCCAGGTCGGCGGCCAGATCGTCGGGATCTTCGACGGTGCGCAGCCGATCGGCCCGATGTACGCCTTCGTCGGCATCAGCGGCATGGCCAAGATGTCGTCGTCGAAGGGCGGCGTGCCGACCCCGGCCGACGCGCTGAAGATCATGGAGCCGCAGCTGCTGCGCTGGCTCTACGCCCGCCGCCGCCCCAACCAGTCGTTCAAGATCGCCTTCGACCAGGAGATCCAGCGGCTGTACGACGAGTGGGACCGCCTCGGCGCCAAGGTCGCCGACGGCTCCGTGCTCCCCGCGGACGCCGCCGCGTACGCCCGCGCCGTCGGCACCGCGGCCGGTGAGCTGCCGAGGACGCCGCGCCCGCTGCCGTACCGCACGCTCGCCTCGGTCGCCGACATCACCGCCGGGCACGACGAGCAGACCCGCCGCATCCTCAGCGACCTGGACCCGGCCAACCCGGTCACCACGCTCGACGAGGTCCGTCCCCGCCTCGACCGCGCCGAGCACTGGATCACCAGCCAGGTCCCGGCCGATCAGCGCACCATCGTCCGCGCCGAGCCGGACGCCGAGCTGCTGGGCTCGCTGGACGACGAGGCGCGCGCCTCGCTGCGGCTGCTGGTCGACGGGCTGGACGAGCACTGGTCGCTCGACGGCCTGACCACGCTGGTCTACGGCGTCCCGAAGATCTGCGCGGGCCTGGCGCCGGACGCCAAGCCGACGCCGGAGCTGAAGGTCGCCCAGCGGACGTTCTTCGCGCTCCTGTACCACCTGCTGGTCGGCAAGGACACCGGCCCGCGGCTGCCCACCCTGCTGCTCGCGGTCGGCGCCGACCGGGTCCGCACGCTCCTCGGCGGCTGACGCCGGGACCCGTACGCGGCACCTACGCGACTGCGCCCGCCATCCCCGAGGGGTGGCGGGCGCAGTCGCGTACCGGGTCAGCCGCCCGGCGTCAGCTCTTGGAGTCCTTGGCGCCGGACCCCTTGGCGTCCTTGGCGTCCTTGCCGTCCTTCGAGCCCTTGTCGTCCTTCTTGGCCTCGTCCGTCGCCTTGCCGGTGGCGCTCTGCGAGGCGTCCGGGGCGGCGGGCTTGCCGGTCGCCGCCTCGACGGCTTCCTTCGCGGCCTTCTCGGCGTCCTTCAGCAGATCGCTGCTGTCGGGGGTGTTGCCACCGGCGAGACCCGCGCCGTTGTAGTTCAGCGTCACCACGATGTTGTCGGCACGGACGATGACCGTCTGGTTGCGGTAGTCGTTGCCCTTGCTCTTGATGTGGTACGTGACCCAGGTCGCCGCGTCGCCGGTGCCGTCGACCGCGCCGGACTGCACCTTCGTGGCGTCCTTGGTGGCCTTCGCCAGGTCGACCTGCTTCGCGTAGAACTCCTCGGCGCGCTTTTCGCCGGTGGCGTTCACCGCCGCCTCGGAGTCGTACCGCTTGAAGCTGACGTCCAGCCAGCGGAACTGGCTGCCGTCGACACCCTCGGACTTCGAGCTGTACCAGGAGCAGGTGGCGCTGGCGTTCGGGTCCGACGTCTTGCCCTTCTCGCCGGAGTCGTCCTTCGGCTTGGGCAGCAGATGCTTGAGCGTGCCATTGGAGAACACCGTGCACGGGTCGGGCAGCTTCGCGTACTTCGCCGCGGCCAGGGTCGGCGACGGCTTCGCGGCGGAGGTGGCGGGCGCTGCCGAGTCCGAGGCGTCGGCGGCGTCCTTCGAGCCGGAGTCGGAGCAACCGGCGACGAGCATCACCGGTACGGCCGCGCAGGCGAGAATGCTGGCGAGTCGCTTGGATGAACGGTGCATGGTTCCTTCGCTGTTCGTCGTTGTTCCGGCACATCAGGGCCGTTCCGGTGCGCCGGAACGTACGGCACCGGCGGTGTCCGGACCAGGGCGTACGGCGACAGACCCTAGACCGCACCGTACGCGGCGCGCGGACGATGCGCCCCGGAGATCACCGGCCGAAACGGACTGTTCGCCGACAATCCGACAGAAGGATCATTCGCCGCGAAGGGCGCATTACTCGCTGAGGGAGTCGGCCAGCTCCTCGGCCAGCGCATGCGCCTTGTCCTGCAGTTCCTGGCTTTCGGGTACCCGCGTCTTGTCGGTCGACCACTGGTCGTAGGTGAGCGTCACGACCACGTTCGACGTGCGAAACACCACAGTGATGTCGCGGTGCACCCCGGAGTCCGCCGTGGCCAGCGCGTCCTCCAGGAAACCCGCGTCGCCGAGGCCGTCCAGGAGGTGCGCGGTGGTGCCGGGGGACGGCGAACCGCTCGGGGCGTCGGCCTTGCCGCCCTTGCCGCCGCCCTTGCCCTTCCCGCCGGATCCGCCGTCCGCCGTGACCGCGTTCGCGGCGCCGCCCGCCGCCCGCCGCGCCTCGGCTTCCCCGGCCCCGTCCGCCTTCCCGCCCTTGCCGGACCCGCCGTCCTTCCCGGGCTTCGCGGACGGGCTCGGCTCGTCGCTCGGCGGTGCGGACTCCGCGCCCTCCTGCGGCACGCCCGCGGCCAGCGCCCGCTCCCCGTAGACCTCCCGTGCCCGGTCCTCGTCGCTGATCTTCGCGTCGTACGAGACGACCCGCTGGATGTCGAGCGTCAGATGCCGGGTCCCGGCGGTGGTCTCCCGCTTCCAGCGGCAGCCGACGCGGCGGTCCGTGTCGTACGTGACGTCGGCCTGACCGCCGTAGACCTGCGCCGCCTCATCGCCGGACAGGCGCTTGCCGTCGCCGGGCAGCATGGAGCGCACGGTCGACTCGGCGGGCAGCCGGCACGCGTCGGGGAGCGTCGAGTAGCGGCCCGGCTGGCCGGACTGTGACAGTGCCGCCGGGTCACCGCCCTTCGGGTCACCGGCCGGGGCGGAGGAGCCGCCCGAGCAGCCGGCGAGGCCGACGGTCAGCGCCGCGGCGGCTGCCAACGCGGCAGTGGGGACGAACGACCTGCGCTGCATCGTCCGGGGCTCCTTCCTGCGAATGCCCGGGAAATCCGGTTGCCGCCGGGAGGCGGGCGATGGAGACAATGTCTACCGCACGTCTCGCCGCAGGCGCCGGTCGACCGTCCCGCATCGCATGGATGGTCCGCGTTTTGCGTTCTATGTCTTTTCGGGGGAATGAGGAAGGTATGTCGTACACCGAGCTGCCCGGTGCGCAGGTGCCGATCCGGATGTGGGCGGATCCGTCCACCGTCGAGGACGTCGCGATGCAGCAGCTCCGCAACGTCGCCACCCTGCCGTGGATCAAGGGCCTCGCCGTGATGCCCGACGTCCACTACGGCAAGGGCGCCACGGTCGGCTCGGTGATCGCCATGCACGGCGCGGTCTGCCCCGCCGCCGTCGGCGTCGACATCGGCTGCGGCATGTCCGCCGTCAAGACCTCCCTCACCGCCGCCGACCTGCCCGACGACCTCTCCCGCCTCCGCTCCCGGATCGAGCAGGCCATCCCCGTCGGCCGCGGCATGCACGACGACCCGGTCGACCCCGGCGCCCTGCACGGCTACCCGACGGCCGGATGGGACGACTTCTGGTCCCGCTTCGACGGCGTCGCCGCGGCCGTCCACTTCCGCCAGGACCGCGCCACCAAGCAGATGGGCTCCCTCGGCTCCGGCAACCACTTCATCGAGTGCTGCCTCGACGAGGACGGCGCCGTCTGGCTGATGCTCCACTCCGGCTCCCGCAACATCGGCAAGGAGCTGGCCGACTTCCACATCGGCCAGGCCCGGAAGCTCCCCCACAACCAGGGCCTCGTCGACCGCGACCTTGCCGTCTTCATCGCCGACACCCCGCAGATGGCCGCGTACCGCAACGACCTCTTCTGGGCCCAGGAGTACGCCAAGCACAACCGCGCCGTGATGATGGCCCTCTTCCAGGACGTCATCCGCAAGGAATTCCGCAAGGCCCGCCCGGTCTTCGACCCGGTGATCAGCTGCCATCACAACTATGTCAGTGAAGAGCGGTACGAGGGGATGGATCTGCTGGTTACCCGCAAGGGAGCCATCAGCGCGGGCGAGGGAGAGTGGGGGATCATCCCCGGTTCGATGGGTACGGAGTCGTACATCGTCCGTGGTCTGGGCAACCCGATGTCGTTCAACTCGGCGTCGCACGGTGCCGGCCGGCGGATGAGCCGGAACGCCGCCAAGCGGAAGTTCTCGACGCGGGACCTGGAGGACCAGACGCGGGGCGTGGAGTGCCGCAAGGACTCCGGCGTCGTGGACGAGATCCCGGGCGCGTACAAGCCGATCGGCAAGGTCATCGAGCAGCAGCGGGACCTGGTCCAGGTGGTCGCGAAGCTCAAGCAGGTCATCTGCGTAAAGGGCTGAGATTCAGGACTTCACGCGATCGACGGTCCCCGGGCCGGCAACGGTGCGGGGGGCATCTGTCTTCTCTGGCTGATCGATGCAGGGTGTCAAGGTATCGATGACATTGGCCGATAGCCTTGGCCGTGTTTGCGGACCAGTACCAGTTCCGATGAGTGCTGTCGTAGAGGATCACATCCATGTCTGGGCGTTTGAGCTCGAAGATGTCCCGTAGACCACTGACTGTCGATTCCATGAGAAGGTCAACCGAGTCACCGATGCCGATCACTCTTTGGTCGTCGCGAGCCACGTATGCGTTCCCGAAGGCCCAGGATTGGTGCTCACACCAATCCTGATGGACATCCTCCTTGTTTCGCCCTTCTCTGAGGTTCTCCTGCAGAGCGACTGGGATATGTGCCGTTTCAGTGTCGACAGGTCTGCCGAGCTCAGAGTTATTTCGCAGTGCTCGCCGCTCCTCTTGTCCGTGCGGATGAGCTTCACGGACAGCCAGGTGCGGAGTGGTTGTGTGGGATGAAGTACGGCAGTGCCTCGATCCGCACGTGAGTCGCCAGAAATGGAACATCCTGGCCACGCCGCAGTATCTGCGCTACCTGGCCGCTGATAGCCAAAGTGGCTTGCCACCGCTGCGGGCCGTTTTGCCCTGCTTATGGAACTGCGGTTCAGTTGTTCGCCGTGCGGTCGGAGACGAGGCCGGCGATGCCCGGTAGATGTCGGGTGCTGCCCTCCTCGCCAGCTTCCTCACAGCTGCGGAGGTGGCAGGCTCGGCGTCCTCGGCCGGGGGCTTCGGCCCGCCTCAAGGAACCGGGATTCCGGGGCGACGCAGGCGGCGCCGAGACCAAGTGAGGGCAGATTGCTGCGGAGGGCGGGATTGCTTCTCCCGAGCCAGCACGCTCGGCCATTCGGATGAATGTCAAAGGGGCCGACTGTTCAAGTGACACGGGTGGGTGTCTTATTGACGGAACAGAAGCCTCACGGGTCGCCCATCCCTCTTCTGGGGATGTGGTCTGCCCGTAGGGATTGACGTTCCGGCTGGTGGCGCTGGGTTTCCCAGTGAGGAGATATCGGCTTCCGCACGGGCGTGTCGGCGTCGTCGACAGCTCGGGGCGGGCCGGCGGCCCCCGCGCAGTCAAAGGAGACGTCATGGATACCACACGCGCTTTGTCGTCCGCGATAGCACTTGCCAACCAGAGTGCGTCGGCGATGGGCCACGGCCCGGGCTCGGCCGGCGGGACAGCACACGAGACGCTGGCACGGTTCATCGCCGGAGTGCTGGCGCAGCAGGCTGCTGTGCCAGCAGGGGCGCCCGTGCAGCACCCGGCGGTGGCGTCGCGGGCCGGGCTGCTGCTCGCCGACCCGGTCGTGCCGGTCGGAACAGGCCCGATCGGGGTGGCGATCACCCCCAACGGCAACTTCGCGTATGTGGCGAACAACGGTTCCAGCACCGTCAGCGTCATCGACACCACCACCAGCCCGCCCAGCGTGGTCGCCACCGTCAGCGGCTTCAACGGGCCGATCGGGGTGGCGATCACTCCGAACGGCAACTTCGCCTACGTCACCAACGGCAGCGGCAACACAGTGAGTGTCGTCAGCACCGCCAGCAACACCATCGTCGGATCACCGATCACCGTGGGGGCCAATCCGTTCGAGATCGCCATCACCCCCAATGGTGCGACTGCCTATGTGGCAAACCACGGATCCGGAACGGTCAGCGTCATCGACATCGGCACGAACACGGTTCTCGCGACCATCGGCGTGGGCAGCCTCCCCAACGGGGTGGCGGTGAGTCCCGACGGTTCGACGGTGTACGTGAGCAACTCCGGCAGCGGCACGGTGAGCGTCATCGACACCGCCACCAACGCGGTCACCGCCACGGTAGGGGTAGGCAGCACCCCGATCGGCGTCGGCTTCACCCCGGACGGCAACTTCGTCTACGTGGCGAACAACGGTTCCGGCACTGTCAGTGTCATCGACACCACGACCGGCCCGCCGAGCGTGGTCGCCACCATCCCGGGCTTCAGCACGCCCGCCGGGGTGGCGGTCAGTCCGGACGGCTCGCGGGTGTTCGTGGTGAACTTCGGCGCCAACAACGTCAGCGTGATCGACACCGCGACGAACACGATCATCGCCACACTGCCGGTGGGTACCCAGCCCTCCCGCGCCGCGGTGACCCCCGACGGCAACTTCCTGTACGTCACCAACAACGGCAGCAATGACGTAAGTGTCCTGCAGATCCGCCCGATCGTGGACACGATCACCCCACCCTCCGGAACCACCCTCGGCGGCGACTCGATCACCATCACCGGAAGCGGCTTCACGGGAGTCACCTCCGTCACGCTCAACTCCACGCCGGTCGCCGGGTTCACGTTCATCGACGACAACACCATCACCGCGACCACGCCTCCGCACGCCGCGGGAACCGTCCAGGCGACCGTCACCACCACCCTGGGCAGTGGAACGGGCGGCAGCTTCACCTTCATCACCCCGCCCCCCACGATCACCAGCATCAACCCCGTCTCGGGCACCACCTCCGGCGGCACGCTCGTCGTCATCACCGGCACGAACTTCACCGGCGCGACCGCGGTGAGCATCGCCGGAACCCCGGTGGCCAGCTTCCAGGTCGTGGACGACACCCACATCGCCGCCGTCACCGCCGCGCACGCACCTGGCACCGGACCGGTGTCTGTCACCACTCCCGGGGGCACCGCCATCGGGCCGGCGACCTACACCTACGTCACCCCGGTCCCCACGATCACCGGCTTCACCCCCACCTCGGGCAGCACCGTCGGCGGTACGCAGGTCACCATCACCGGTACCGGACTGACCGGTGCGACGGCGGTCAGCATCGCGGGAGTTCCTGCCGCGAGCTTCACGGTGCTCAACGACACCACCATCGTCGCCACCACCGCTCCGCACGCGCCCGTCAGCGGCCCGGTATCCGTCACCACGCCCGGTGGCATCGCGACCAGCGCCACCTCCTACACCTACGTGACGCAGGTCCCCACCCTTACCGGGATCTTCCCCACCAGCGGGCCGGCCGGTGCCAGCACTCAGGTCGCCCTCAGCGGGACCGGGCTGACCGGAGCGACCAGCGTCATGGTCAACGGCACCCCGGTGCCGTACACGGTCGTCTCCGACAACGAGATCCTCGCCACCCTGCCGCCGCACGCGGCCGGAACGGTCACGGTCACCGTCACCACTCCGGGCGGCAGCGCGAGCATCCCGTTCACCTACACCCGCGACCGCACCCAGTTGACCGCCACTCCCGCGCTCGTCCAGCTCTTCCCGCCCCAGCCCCACGTCGGGCGGCTGACCGCGACGCTCACGGACCTTGACACCGGACTGCCCATCGCCGGACAGCCCATCACCTTCACCACCGGCAGCACGACCCTGTGCACGTCCACCACGGACGCCCACGGCGTGGCGGTGTGCGATGCGCTCCTGGCCCTGCCGTTGATCATCCTCAACGGCGGCTACACCGTCAGCTATGCCGGAAGCCCCAACTACCAGCCGGCAAGCGCCCACGGCGCGGTCATCACTCTCTGAGGGCTTCGACGCCCGGCTTACCCCGGAGCGCCGGCTGCCCGCCCGGGCAGGTGGCTCCTTGGCCCGGGCGGGCCGATGCTCCGGAGAGCCCCGGTCCACCTTTCCTTCGTGGGGTGGGCCGGGGCTCACCCCTGCCCGCGATTACCCTGTGCACGGCTCGGCCCTTCTGGTTTTGTCAATGCTGCCGGAGCACCCGGGCTGCGCCGAGGAGCGCGCTGAGACTGCCGTCGCTGCCGAGGGACGCCTGGGGAGATCATGGCTTCCCCGCCCGGAGGGCGGGGCCGGGGAGCCCCCGTGCCGCCGGTCAGATGCTCGCCCGGACGGCTTCCTCGATGAGGCTGGTGACCGCCCCTCCGCGAAATCGGAGGCGTTCCTCTACGCCTCCGTAGTAGGAAGAGGGGGTGAGGGCAGGTGGCGCGGTGTCAGTGGACCGATCGTTCGGCGTCACTGACGGGGTGTCGCGCTGCCTGGAACGTCGCATCGCATTACTCAGGGGAGAAGTCATGACAGACCGAATGCGGCGTACGCGGTTCGCCGCGAGCGCCTTGGTGGGCTGCGTTTCGCTGCTGGCGCTGGCGGCTTCGCCGGCGGCTGCTTCGGCGGAGGGGTGCACCGGAAACCCCGGTTCCACCGATGGGTCGGGTTCCGTCTGCCTCAACGTCAAGGGGACCAAGCTCAAGGTCAACAAGTTCACCCTCGACAAGCAGTCGAACAACCGCGCCTGGAAGGACAAGCCGGTCGTCACCGCCGGGAAATGGAAGTGGACGGGTGCGACCGTGAGCGCCCGGCGGGTGGAGGACAAGAAGGTCACCAAAACCATTAACAAGAGCTTCCCGAACAACACCCGGATGTGCGGTTACTGGAGCAAGTACCCGGGCACCAAGGCGTGCATCACGATCCACAATTGATCCGGTGCTCCTGACCGGAATATGATCCGGTACTCTTGACTGGCGGTGGGTGGGCAGCATCCACCGAGGTGATTCCCGCCCACTCGCCGCCAGGCGCACGGAGCAGGGGAAATGAGGAGGGCGGATGCCGACAGCGCGAAAGAGCGCGACGCCGACGACGCAGCCCCAAGGGGCCAAGCGAAAAAGCGGCCGCCTTCTCCTCCCCCTCGGCCTTGCCCTCTTCGCGGCATGGATCGCCGTAGTGGTCGTCGGCATCGCGAAGGAGCCCGACCCGGGAGCGGCATCGCCCCAGCAGCTCACCTCCGGCGTGGCGGAAACCCTGCACAAAGGTGATGCGGAAAGCCTGGCCCGTTACGTCAATGGCGACGGAGCCGACACCTACGCCACATCGCTGGTCGACAAGGTGAAGGATTCCGGGAATGCCGGGGATATCTCCGTTTCCCGGCTGGGGGAAAAGCAGGTGCAGATGCGTGCGCCGCATCTCTGCATGACCTGGGATATCGCAAAGAGCGACGGGCGTCTGTTTCTGGATCCCGTTCCGCCGCTGACTTCGGTGGCGTGCCCCGCGCGTTGATCCATTGAATTGAATGGTGCGCCGGGTGGCGCGTTGAATGTGGATTTTCCGCCGCCCTTCTTTTCGTCTCTCCTTCTCCGGCCTGCTCTCCGCCCCCACCCGTCCTCGTCGGGCGCGGGTGCCGGGGCCGGGCACACAATGGAGGGGAGGCGTGCGGCAGGCGCGTCTCGTGGCAGGAGGCGATGTCGAGGCGGCCCGGCCGGGGGCGGGCGGCGGGGAGTGTGCCGATGCGGTACGTCACCGTGACCGCGCTGAGCCACACGGGGCTGGTCCGTGACCAGAACGAGGACAGCCTGGTGGCCGGCCCTTGGACGCTCTGCGGGACCGTCACCGAGAACCCGCAGACCCTGGTCTTCCCGCTCGGCCACCCGCTGGTCGTGGCGGTCGCCGACGGCATCGGCGGCCAGCCGGGCGGCGAGGTCGCCAGTGAGCTGACCGTACGTCAACTCTCCATGTCCAGCGCCTCATTGACCTCCGAGGACGCGCTGCGCGACGCCCTCACGGTCTGCAACCGCGCGGTCTACGACGCCGCCGACCGCAATCGCGCACTGGCCACCATGGGCACCACCGTCGCCGGTGTGGTCGCCCTGGCGGACTCCGTCCTCGCCTTCAACGTCGGCGACAGCCGGGTGCTCGACGCCGGGCCGGGCGGACCGCGGCGGCTCAGCGTCGACGACAATCCGCCGCTGTCTCGGGGGCGCCGCACCACCTCGCTCCTCACCCAGTCCCTGGGCGGCGGCCTGCGCTACACCCCCGTCGTCCCGCACATCGCCGCCGTCCCGCACACCCCGGACGCGCGGTACCTGATCTGCACCGATGGCCTCACCGACCCCGTACCGGAGGACGAGATCGACGAGGTGCTGCGCCGGTACGCGGACGACAACAGCAAGGCCGCGTTCACACTGTGGAAGGCCGCCATCGAGGCGGGCGGGCCGGACAACATCACCCTGGCGCTGATCGGCATCGGCGGGCTGGACTGAGCGCGGCCCCGGATGGCCGTAAGGGCCGTCCGAAGACGGCCCTTACGGGGTGGGGCGGGGAGAGGTCAGGCCGCGTAGGTACCGGCGTGGTACAGGGCGTTCCAGGTCTCGGGGGTCACGGCGCCGTCCGGCACCAGACCGTAGTTCCGCTGGAAGTTGACGACGGCCACGAGCGTGGGGGCGTCGAAGTGCCCGCTGAGGTGGTTCCAGCCCAGGTACTTGCGGTTGGCGAGCAGGCACTGGATCTGCGACACACGGTCGCCCTGGTCGCCGAAGGCGGCGGTCTGCCGGCCTTCGTAGAACGCACAGGCGGCCGGGGTGTCCACGAGGTTGTCGCCCATGGCGGCGAAGGCCGGGCCGACGGAGAGGCCGGTGGTCAGCGCGCCCGCGGCGACGGCCAGTACGGCGGCGCGCTTGAGGGCCCGACCGGAACGGCGGCGGATACGGGGGAGGGGGATACGGAAGGTACTCACGCCTCTCCCCGTTCCCCGCGACGCGGATTCCATGTGGCCTGGTGGGCCCCGATGTTGATCTTCATGGTGATCTTTCTGTGGGTGGGATGTGCAGACGTGGTGAGCGGCCTCCGTGGCGGCCCCGAACGCCCTCCCGGCGGCCGTGTGACGGTGCGCCGAGCGGCCTGGCCGGTGGCCTCAGGAGGTGCGGTGGACCTTGGAGTTGGACGCCTGGGCGCGGGGGCGGACCACCAGCAGATCGATGTTGACATGGGGCGGGCGGGTGACGGCCCAGGTGATCGTGGCGGCGACATCGTCGGCGTCGAGCGGCTCGGCCACGCCCTCGTACACCTTCGCCGCCTTCGCGGTGTCACCCCGGAACCGGGTGGTCGCGAAACCCTCCGTCTTCACCATGCCGGGGGCGATCTCGATGACGCGGACGGGCTGACCGCACAGCTCCAGCCGGAGCGTCTCGGCGAGGACGTGTTCGCCGTGCTTGGCGGCGACATACCCGCCGCCGCCCTCGTAGGTGCCGTGCCCGGCGGTGGACGACACGACCACGACGGTGCCGTCGCCGGACGCGGTGAGCGCGGGCAGCAGCGCCTGGGTGATGTGGAGCGTGCCGAGGACGTTGACCTCGTACATGGCGCGCCAGTCGGCCGGGTCGCCGGTGGCCACCGGGTCGGCGCCGAGGGCGCCCCCGGCGTTGTTGACGAGGACGTCGCAGCGGTCGAGGGAGGCGGCGAACGCGTCGACGGCCGCCCGGTCGGTGACGTCGAGGACGTACGCCTCGGCGTTCGGGAGGGCGGCGGCCAGCTCCTCGATACGGTCCCGGCGGCGCGCGGTGAGCACGACGCGGTACCCGGCGTCGGCCAGCTGCCGCGCGGTCGCGGCGCCGATACCGCTGCTGGCTCCGGTGACAACGGCGATACGGGCGCCTGCGGCGCGCTCCTCGGCAGTCATGCGCTCTCCTCGGGACGGGATGGAGGCACCCGCTGCGACGACGGGCGCACGGTGTGCTGCTCAGGATATGCGGGGCGATCTTGGGGTGGGCGCCGAGCGGTGGGGGGATGACGTCCGTCCGGTGGTGGGTCACGGCCCTTGCCGGGGTGGGCGGTTGGGGCCCGGGCCGGGGCGCGGGCTGGAGCTCGGGCCGTGGTGCGGGCTCAGGGCTCGGACCCGGGTGCGGGTTGGAGCTTCGGCCCGGGGCCCGGCTGGGGGCATGGGCGCGGGGCCCGTACGGGCTTGGGCTTCAGCTCGGGGCTCGGGCCCGCACCCGGCTGCGGGCCCGGGTGCGCGACTCGGCTGCGAGGGGCGTCCCGGACCGGGTCAGCGTCCCCGGGGTGCGTACATGATCACGGCCATACCCGCGAGGCAGATGAGGGCGCCGATGACGTCCCAGCGGTCGGGGCGGTAGCCGTCGGCGACCATGCCCCAGGCGAGGGAGCCCGCGACGAAGACCCCGCCGTACGCGGCCAGGATGCGGCCGAATTCGGCATCCGGCTGAAGCGTGGCGGCGAAGCCGTAGACGCCCAGCGCGAGAACGCCCGCACCGATCCACAGCCAGCCCTTGTGCTCCCGCACGCCTTGCCAGACGAGCCACGCCCCACCGATCTCGAAGAGCGCGGCAAGGACGAACAGAAGCACGGAACGGGCGATCACCATGCGCTCCAGGGTAGGAGCCCCGCCCTCCCGTGCTGGTCGGGCCCAGCTGGTGCCCGAACCGGGCCGAGCCGGGGGCCGGGGCCCGAACGAGGCCGAGGCGGGGCCCTGCCCGAGCCGAGCCGGACCGGGCCCGCGCTGGGCCGAGTCGGACAGGCCCGCGCTGGGCCGAGCCCGATCCGGGCTCCGTGCCGGGCCGATCCGGGGGCCGGAACCCGCACGGGGGCGAGCCGGTACCCGGGCCCCGGCGCCGGTCGGGCCACCCCCTCGGCGGGGCGCCGCCCGGCCGAGGGGGTAGGGCCCGATGCCCGGTCAGCTCACCCCGCCGCGCCCGGTCGTTCAGGCAAGAGCCCGGCCGGAGGCCCGTTCGGCGGCGGGGCGCTCGCCCGCTCCCGTCCACTGGTGGAGTGCGTCCCGAAGTGCCATGGCGCGGGCGGCCGGTTCGGCCGTGTCGTCGGCCCAGGCTATGTAGCCGTCGGGGCGGACGAGCAGGGCGGTGCGGCGGTCGCTGCGCCAGGAGGCGGTGGTCAGACGGTCCTCGGGAACGTCGACCGGCTCGTCGGGCGGGGTGATGAGGACGAAGGCGCCCCGGCGCAGCAGCTCGTAGAGGCGGTTGCCGTCGGCGAGGTGGAGATCGGGGGCACGGCGGCCGGTCAGCGGGTGGGCCTTGCGGGGCGCCGGGTAGGCGATGGCGAGGCCGGAGAGTCGGCGGACGGCGCCCCGGTTGATCGGCGGGACGTGGCTGATGAGTTGGGTGGCGGCCGCCCGGGTGGCGCGCTGCGGCGGGGTGTGCAGTTTGGCGAGGCGGAGCAGGGCGCCGCTGTTGCGCAGTACGGCCGTGCCGACGGGGTGGCGCTCGGTCTGATAGCTGTCCAGCAGGGATTCGGGAGCGTGGCCGTGGAGCACGGCGGCGAGTTTCCAGCTGAGGTTGGCGGCGTCCTGGAGGCCGGTGTTCATGCCCTGGCCGCCCGCGGGGGAGTGGACGTGCGCGGCGTCCCCGGCGAGAAACGCCCGGTCGACGCGGTAGGAGGGGACCTGGCGTTCGTCGCTGTGGATGCGGGAGACCCAGCGGGCGTCGTGCATGCCGTGGTCGGTGCCGAGGGCGAGGCGGGTGAGGGCGCGGACCTCGTCCAGATCGGCGGGGGTGTTCTCGTCGGGCTGGTGATGAGGGCTCCAGCCCGTGATGCGATACCAGCCGTCGCCGAACGAGCCGATGAGGATGACGGCGTCGCGGGTGGCCTTGAGGACGAACGGCTGCGTGGGGGGCTCCGCCAGCCGGACATCGGCGAGGAGCAGGGAGTTGAGCACGGACCGGCCGGGGAACGGAAGCCCGAGCGCGGTGCGGACCGTGCTGTGGACGCCGTCCGTGCCGACGACGTAGGCGGCGCGGAGGGTGCGGATTCCTTCGGCGCCGCGGACGCGGACCGTCACACCGGATGCGCTCTGCTGGACGTCCTCCACCGCGGAGTCGTACCGGAAGGTGACCCCGGCGGCGCGGGCGCGCCGGATCAGCAGCCGCTCCACCTCGTACTGCGGGACGGCGAGGACGAAGGGGAACCGCGTCCGCAACTGGCTCGCATCGACGGCGGCGCCGCCGAAGAGGCGCAGCTGCCGCAACGGGTGCCCGATGGCGACGAGTTCGTCCGCGATCCCGCGGGCGTCGAACTGCTCCAGGGTGCGGGCATGGACCACCAGGGCGCGGGTGAGGTTGCTGACGGTGTCCGGGCGGCGCTCCAGGAGTGTCACCCGCACACCCGCCTCGGCGAGGTCCCCCGCCAGCAGCAGCCCCGTCGGCCCCGCCCCGACGACCAGCACATCGGCCAGGACATCGGCGGACTCGGAGTCCGGCCTCGCGGTGCTCCCCGGCTCCACCGCGCCCTCCGGCCCCTTCTCCCCCTCGGCCGCGCCTTCCGCGCTGCTCGGGCATTCCGTATCCATCGGGCCTTCCACGGCCCGCAGGTCTTCCGTACCCGCAGGGCCGTCCGTGCGCTCCCGCCCCGCTGCCGTACCTGAGGTGCTGTGCATGACGTTCATGGCGGCCTCCCCATGCCACACGTACTGCCAACCTGACTCGGCCGGGGCGCTGCTCACCTTGCGGCGCCCCGCGCCGACCACTCAAGCGAAACGCCCCGGCACTCTTGGAAGGACGGGTGCCAACGCATGTTGGTCAACGCTTGTTGGCAAGCGTACGCCCGCCGCGCTCGCGAAGTCAACGGTTGTGGGCAAAAGTGGCCGGGCGCCTACGCGGATCCCATTCCGACGCAGGTCGGGGCCGGTATATGCCTGCGTCCCGTCCCCGGTCCGGCGCTCCCGCGGTCCACGCCCGTGGGCATACAGTTGTGGGCATGATGGCCGACCGAGCAGCTTCCGTACCGTCCCCGGACGCCGTGGCGGCGGACCGCGCCCCCACCGTGGCCTCCGGCGCCCGCCCCCGCCGCTCCGACGCCACGAGGGCCGCGATCCTGGCCGCCGCCCGCGAGCGCTTCGCCGCCGACGGGTACGAGCGGGCCACGATCCGCGCCATCGCGCGCGACGCGGGGATCGACCCGTCGATGGTGATGCGCTACTACGGCAACAAGGAGGGCCTGTTCGCCGCCGCGTCCGCGATCGATCTGCGTGCGGAGCAGCTGGAGGCCGTCCCGCGCGAGGAGATGGGCGCCCGCCTCGTGCGCCACTTCCTGGAGCGCTGGGAGCACGACGAGACGCTGACCGGCATGCTGCGCGTCGGCGTGACGAACGAGGCGGGCGCGGAGCGGATGCGCGAGGTGTTCCGGGACCAGATGGGGCCGGTGATCGCAGGCGTCTGCCCGGCGCCCGAGGAAGCGCCGAAGCGCGCCGCGCTGATCGCCTCGCAGATCCTGGGCATGGCGCTGTGCCGCTACGTCCTGCACCTGCCGCCCGCCGTCGACCTCGAACGGGACGAGGTCGTGGCGTGGCTGGCGCCCACGGTGCAGCGCTATCTCGCCGACGCGCACCCCTGAGCAGCGGCGCACCGGGCGTCTGAGCGGCGGCGTACCGGACGGCCACGGCGGACGGGCGTCACCGCGGCCGGACCCGCGGGGCCACCGGGATCAGGCCCGGGGCAGGCGCTCCGCCGGGCCCTCGGGCGTTACGCCTACGGCCGCACCGGGGTCACGGCCACACCAGGCAGTACGCCTGATGCCCCGCCTCATGGAGCCGGTGGCTGAAGTCCTGCCACTCGTGCAGCAGCTGGTAGACGGTGTAGGCGTCGCGCGGGCCGCCGCGGTCGGGGACGGTGGACCATATGAACGCGGCGGCGCCGACGGACTCCTCGCCGATGCCGCGCAGCGGGTCGACGACCGTCATGGGGAGCTTGACCACCGCGTAGTCGGGGTGCAGTACGACGAGTTCGAGCGGTGGGACCTTGTGGAGCGGGACGCCCTCGATGCCGGTGAGGACCATGGCGGCCATGGTCTCCGGCTTGATCTTGGTGAACATGCCGCCCATACCCAGCTCGTCGCCGCCGAGCTCCTCAGGGCGCATCGAGATCGGGACGCGGGCAGCGGTGGCGCCGTTGGGCGCGCCGAAGTACTTGTACGTCACCCCCATGCGGCCGCCTCTGCTGTCCCCACCCTTGATCCCGTCGCGCCGGTGGCGGCCGCGCTGGGCGCGCTCAGGGCCCCGGTCATCGGTCCCCTCGCCCAGTTCGCCACCGCGATGCATATCTCCCACCCGACCACTCGCAGCCTCAGCCACGCAACCCGATCATCGTCTCAGAATCTCCCCCGTCATGGGCGCGCGAAACCGCCCTGCCGCACGCCCCTGCGCGCCTCTGAGACCATGGATGGCGTGACCCATTCGTACGATGCCCCAGTTTCGCAGACACGCGGGGGCTGACGCCCGGCCGAGAGCGGGAGGAATCCAGAGGGTCCGAGAAGGGACGGCGTGGGCCGGACCGGTCGCGCGCCAGGGTTTCCCGCACCGTTGTCAGCCGGGCCGTGTCCGTGTGGCGCCGCCCTTTCCCTCCCGTATATGCAGGTCAGGATCGCTGTGACTTTTCCTTATGAAGCCCCTGTTTCGCAGTCGCTGTTCGACCGCGCGTCCCAGGTGACGCCCGGTGGCGTGAATTCGCCGGTGCGGGCCTTCCGGGCCGTGGGCGGTACGCCCCGGTTCATGGTGTCCGGTACCGGTCCGTACCTGACGGACGCCGACGGTCGGGAGTATGTCGACCTCGTGTGCTCGTGGGGACCGATGATCCTCGGACATTCCCATCCCGAGGTGATCGCGGCCGTCCAGGAGGCGGTCGCGCACGGTACGTCGTTCGGGACGCCCGGTGCGGGTGAGGTGGAGCTGGCGGAGGAGATCGTCGCGCGGATCGCGCCGGTCGAGCAGGTGCGGCTGGTGTCGTCCGGCACCGAGGCGACGATGTCCGCGATCCGGCTGGCGCGCGGCTACACCGGCCGCGCCAAGATCGTGAAGTTCGCCGGCTGCTACCACGGTCATGTGGACGCGCTGCTGGCCGCGGCGGGTTCGGGTGTGGCGACCTTCGGTCTGCCGGACACCCCGGGCGTGACGGGTGCGCAGGCGGGCGACACGCTGGTGCTGCCGTACAACGACATCGAGGCGGTCCGGGCGGCGTTCGCGGCGCATCCGGGCGAGATCGCGTGCGTGATCACCGAGGCGTCGCCGGGCAACATGGGCGTCGTCCCGCCGCTGCCCGGCTTCAACCAGGGCCTGAAGGATCTCTGCGCGGCCAACGGCGCGCTGTACATCTCCGACGAGGTGATGACGGGCTTCCGCGTCTCGAAGGCCGGTTGGTACGGCATCGACGGTGTCACCCCGGACCTGATGACGTTCGGCAAGGTGATGGGCGGCGGCTTCCCGGCGGCGGCGTTCGGTGGCCGCGCCGAGGTGATGGCGCACCTGGCACCGGCCGGTCCCGTCTATCAGGCAGGGACCCTGTCCGGGAACCCGATCGCGACCGCGGCGGGCGTCGCGCAGCTGCGGCTGCTGGACGACGCGGCGTACGAGAAGGTCGACGCGGTCTCCGCCGAGGTGCGGGCGCTGGTCACCGGGGCGCTGGCCAAGGAGGGCGTGGCGCACCGTGTCCAGGCGGCGGGCAACATGTTCTCGGTGTTCTTCACGGACGCCGACGTGACGGACTACGACGCGGCGAAGGCGCAGGAGTCGTTCCGCTTCACCGCGTTCTTCCACTCGATGCTCTCCCAGGGCGTCTACCTCCCGCCGTCCGCGTTCGAGTCGTGGTTCGTGTCGACCGCGCACGACGCCGCCGCGGTGGAGCGGATCGCCGCCGCACTGCCCGCCGCGGCCCGTGCCGCCGCCGGGGCGACCGCCTGAGCCGGAGCGCGACACGTGGCCGACCGGCACGTACCGGTCGGCCGCGCGCCCCGGCGGGCCGACGTATCCACGGACCGACGACTGAATGAATGGGTGACATGAGCAGCGAAGACTTCACCGTTGTGCACCTGATGCGGCACGGCGAGGTGCACAACCCGGAGGGGGTGCTCTACGGGCGACGCCCCGGGTACCACCTTTCGGATCTGGGCCGGAAGATGGCCGACCAGGTCGCCGAGCACCTCGCGGGTCGCGACATCACACATGTCGTCGCCTCGCCGCTGGAGCGCGCACAGGAGACGGCCGCGCCGATCTCGGCGGCGCTGGGGATTACGACGGCGACCGACGAGCGGCTGATCGAGGCGGCGAACGTCTTCGAGGGGAAGACGTTCGGCGTCGGCGACGGTGCGCTGAAGAAGCCGGGCAACTGGAAGTACCTGACGAACCCGTTCCGCCCGTCCTGGGGCGAGCCGTACATCGAGCAGGTCGTCCGGATGATGGCGGCGCTCGGTGCGGCGCGGGATGCGGCGCGCGGGCACGAGGCGGTGGCGGTCAGCCATCAGCTGCCGATCTGGATCGTGCGGAGCTTCGCGGAGCGGCGGCGGCTGTGGCACGACCCGCGCAAGCGGCAGTGCACGCTGGCGTCCCTGACGTCCTTCACGTTCCACGGCGACAAGATTATTTCCGTGGGTTACAGCGAACCTGCACGGGACCTCGTCCCGTCTCATCTGTTGGCGGGCGCGAAGCCGGTCAAGGGGAAGGTGAAGGCGTTCGGCGCGTGACGTGAGCGTGTGCCCTCGGGGCGGCCCCGTCGTGGGTCGCCCCGTTGCTGTCCGCGGCGTCCGGGGCCTTACGCGGGCTGACGGCTTGTCAAGGACGGCTCGCTGAATACCTGAAAAGTCATAAGATATAACTGAATAGCGCGGAACCTCTGCGTTCGCCGGGCCATCTAACTGATTGTCCATTTATATGGATATTGGAATCAGCGAGCACGGATGGGGACGACGCTATGCGCGCAATCAGTCGGCGGAACCTGCTGGGAATGGGTATCGGGGCGGCCGCGGCGCTGGGCGTCGCCGGCTGCTCGACCGGTACGGACACCGCATCGGACAAACAACGGGCGAAGAACGCGATCCAGGCGCGGCCGAAGCTCATCGGCGACGGCTCGACCGCCGACTACGGACGCCAGCCCCACCAGCCCAAGGCGCCCGAGCGGCTGGAACCGGGCCAGACACCACCACAGTTCGTGATCTTCTCCTGGGACGGCGCGGGAGAGATCGGCAACGGCCTCTTCCCGCGCTTCCTGCAACTCGCCCGGGACCACGGCGTGGCCATGACCTTCTTCCTCTCCGGGCTCTACCTCCTGCCGGAGAGCAAGAAGCACCTCTACCTCCCGCCCAACAACGCGCCCGGTGCCTCCGACATCGGCTACCTCACCGACGAGCACATCAAGGTGACCCTCAAGAGCGTCCGGCAGGCGTGGCTCGACGGCCACGAGATCGGCACCCACTTCAACGGCCACTTCTGCGCTGGTTCCGGCACGGTCAAGAACTGGACGCCCGACCAGTGGCGCTCCGAGATCGACCAGGCCGTGGACTTCGTGACCAAGTGGCGGACGAACACCGGCTTCGCGGACGTGGAGCCGCTGCCCTTCGACTACCGCAAGGAGCTGATCGGCGGCCGTACCCCCTGCCTCCTGGGCCAGGAGAACCTGCTGCCCACCGCCGAGAAGCTCGGCTGGCGCTACGACGCCAGCTCGCCCGGCGGCCTTCAGATGTGGCCCCGTAAGAAGGGGAACATCTGGGACTACCCGCTCCAGCAGATCCCGTTCCCCGGCCACACCTTCGAGGTGCTGTCGATGGACTACAACATCCTCGCCAACCAGTCCAAGAACTCCACCCGCGCCCCGTCCGCCAACTACCCGGGCTGGCGCCGCCAGGCCACCGACTCGTACATCTCCGGCTTCCAGCGGGCGTACGAGACCAACCGTGCGCCGTTCTTCATCGGCAACCACTTCGAGGAGTGGAACGGCGGCCTCTACATGGATGCCGTCGAGGAGGCGCTCAAGCACATCGCCAACGAGCAGAACCGGGACGTGCGGATGGTCTCCTTCCGGCAGTTCACCGACTGGCTCGACGCACAGGACCCTGCGGTCCTGGCCAAGCTCCAGGCCCTGCCGGTCGGCCAGCAGCCCGCCGGCGGGTGGAAGACGTACCTCGGCGCGGCCTGACGCGGGATGTGCGCGGCCCGTCCGGCGGGCCGCGCACGGCCGTGACATGCCCTTTCGTGGCGGGATCCGTCCGGTGAGGGGGGCGCCAAAGATCCGGAATCCGCCCATGCGAAACTTTTCACATGAGTGCCTGCCGCGCCCCCCGCCGCCTCACCGGCCGCCGTCGCCTCACCCTGCTCGCTGCGGGGACGGCGCTCGCGTCGCTGACGCTGAGCGCCTGTGGTGAGGGCACCTCGGGCGGCTCCTCGCAGACCCGGTTCGTCCAGGGCAAGAACGGCATCGCCAGGGTCGACGCGGCCGACCGGCAGAAGGTGCCGGAGATCTCGGGCGAGACCACCACCGGCAAGCCCCTCGATCTCTCCGCCTACAAGGGCAAGGTCGTCGTCCTCAACGTCTGGGGCTCGTGGTGCGGCCCGTGCATCGCGGAGGCGCCGAACTTCGCCAAGGTCGCCAAGGACACCGAGGATCAGGGCGTCCAGTTCGTCGGGATCAACACCCGCGACAACAAGACCCAGGCGACCAGCTTCGAGGACCAGCACAAGATGCCGTACCCGAGCCTGTTCGACCCGACCGGCAAGCTGATGCTCCGCTTCCCCAAGGGCAGCCTCAACCCGCAGTCGATCCCGTCCACCATCGTCATCGACCGGCACGGGAAGATCGCCGCGCGCTCCCTCGGCCCACTCGCCGAGGACGACCTGCGCGCGATGCTCAAGCCGCTGATCGCCGAGAAGTGATCCTGTGATCACGCTCGCCGCCGCGTACAACGACACCGTCATGACCGGCGCCCTGCTGGCGGCGGTGCCCGTCGCCCTCCTCGGCGGCCTCGTCTCCTTCTTCTCGCCCTGTGTGCTGCCGCTCGTACCGGGCTACATGTCGTACGTCACCGGCGTCACCGGCACCGACCTCGCGGAGGCCAAGCGCGGCCGGATGTTCGCCGGGGCGCTGCTCTTCGTCCTCGGCTTCACCGCCGTCTTCGTCTCCGGTGGCGCGCTCTTCGGCTTCTTCGGGCAGCGGCTCCAGGAGAACAAGGAGATCATCTCCCGCGTCCTCGGCGCCCTGATGATCCTGCTCGGGCTGGCCTTCGCCGGTGTCCTCAAGCGGTTCGGGCAGCGCGAGGTGCGCTTCCACAAGAAGCCCGCGATGGGCCTGGCCGGTGCGCCGCTGCTCGGCGCGCTCTTCGGCGTCGGCTGGACGCCGTGCCTGGGCCCCACCCTCACCGCCGTCAACACCCTCGCGCTCAACCAGGCGAGCGCCTCCCGCGGCGCGCTGCTCACCGTCGCCTACTGCCTGGGCCTGGGCCTGCCGTTCATCGCCGTGGCGTTGGCGTTCCGCCGGATGCTCGGAGCGTTCGGCTGGGTCAAGCGGCACTACGTAGGGGTGATGCGGATCGGCGGCGGCATGATGGTCGTGCTCGGCATTCTCCTGGTCACCGGCGTCTGGGACGGAATGATGTCCGGGCTGCAGAGCTGGACGCAAAGCTCCACCGTTGGGATCTGAACCGATGTCCACCACGACCGACACCTCTCGCGACGCGGAGTCCGGCGCCCCGCGCGACGGCGACTCCGATCTCGGCGCGGCCGGATCGCAACTCTCCACCGCCCCCAAGGAGGAGATCAGCTTCCCCTCGCTCGGCCCGCTCGGCTGGGTGCGGTGGTTCTGGCGCCAGCTCACCTCGATGCGGGTGGCGCTGCTGCTGCTGTTCCTGCTGTCGATCGGCGCCATCCCCGGCTCGCTGATCCCGCAGACCAGCATCGACCCCGTCAAGGTCGACGCCTTCAAGGCCGACCACCCCTCGCTCGCGGGCATCTACGACAAGCTCGGGATGTTCCACGTCTACAGCTCGGTGTGGTTCTCCGCGATCTACCTGCTGCTCTTCATCTCCCTCATCGGCTGCATCGTGCCCCGCACCTGGCAGTTCGTCGGCCAGCTCCGCAGCCGCCCGCCGGGCGCGCCGCGCCGCCTGACCCGGCTGCCCGCGTACGCGACGTGGCGTACGGAGGCGGAGCCGGAGGCGGTCCTCGCGGCGGCGCAGCGGCTGCTGAAGAAGCGGCGGTTCCGCGTCCACCGGGCCGGTACGGCGGTGGCGTCCGAGAAGGGGTACCTGCGGGAGCTGGGCAACCTCGTCTTCCACGTCGCGCTGATCGTGATGCTGGTGGCGTTCGGCGTCGGCAGCCTGTGGAAGTCCGAGGGCGGCAAGCTCGTCACCGAGGGCGACGGCTTCGCCAACAACCTCACGCAGTACGACGACTTCACGTCCGGCCCGTTCTACGACCCGGACGCGATGGAGCCGTTCGGCTTCACCCTCGACAGCTTCGACGCGACGTACGAGCGCACCGGGCCGGAGCGCGGTACGCCGCGCACCTTCCGCGCCAACGTCACGTACTACACCGGCGCCGACGGCACGGAACACCGCACCAAGATCGAGGTCAACGAGCCGCTGGACATCGCCGGGTCGCGGGTCTACCTCCTCAGCCACGGCTACGCGCCGCAGGTGAAGGTCAAGGACGGCCGCGGCAAGGTCGTCTACGACGGCGCGGTGCCGTTCCTGACGCAGGACCCGAAGAACTTCACCTCCACCGGCGTGGTGAAGGTGCCCAGTGCGCAGACCAAGGACGGCAAGCGCAATCAGCTGGGCTTCCAGGGCTTCTTCGTGCCGACCTTCGGCGGCAAGGGCTCCGGCTCGATGTTCTCGACGTTCCCGGCGCTCGACTACCCGGTGCTGACGCTCACCGCGTACCACGGTGATCTCGGGCTGGACTCGGGGCTTTCGCAGAGCGTCTACCAGCTCGACCAGAAGCACCTCAAGCAGTACAAGGTCAAGGACCGCAAGCTCGCGCAGATGATGCTGCCGGGCGAGACGATGAAGCTGCCGAACGGCGACGGCTCCATCACCTTCACCGGCGTCAAGACCTGGGCCAGCTTCAAGATCACCCACCAGCCGGGCAACGGTCTCGCGCTGACCGGCGCGGTGGCGGCGCTGCTGGGCCTGGCGGCCTCGCTGTTCATCCAGCGCCGCCGGGTGTGGGTCCGTGCCGAGCCGGGCCCGGACGGCATCACCGTCGTCGAGATCGCCGGTCTGGGCCGCAGCGAATCGGCCCGGCTGCCGGAGGAACTCGGCGACCTGGCCGCCGCACTGACCCCGGAGGCGCCGGTCGCCCCGGACGCGGAGCCGGACGCACCGGACGCCGAGCCCGGCCCGGACGGCGCGGCTCCGGCCACGTCCTCCGGTACGGACGCGGCACCGGCCTCCGGCCCGGCCGCGGCGTCCCCCGACGAGGAGGCCCCCCAAGGCCCCGAAGACCCGGCGCAGCCCACCGACTCCGCCGACCCCGCTGACCCCTCCGAAGGAGCGCGCGCGTGAACATCGCGGCCGCAGCCAACGAGACACTGGCGCACAACAGCAATCTGCTGGTCTACGGTGCGATGGCCGTCTACACCCTGGCCTTCCTCGCGCACATGGCCGAGTGGGTGTTCGGCAGCCGCAGCAAGGTCGGCCGCACGGCCGCCGCGCTGACCGTCGAGGCGGTCGAGCCCGCCACCGTCACCGTCCGGTCGGCGGCCAAGGGCGGCACCGCCGTGCTGGACCGGCCCGCGGTCGTCACCCGCACCGCTCCCGGCGGCCGGGACGTCCCCGACGGCCCCGGCGCGGCCGGCGGCACCGCGAAGGGCGACCTCTACGGCCGGATCGCCATCTCCCTGACGGTGCTGGCCTGGGCGCTGCACGTCGGCGGCGTCCTCACCCGCGCCCTGTCCGTGCAGCGTGCCCCCTGGGGCAACATGTACGAGTTCTCCACCACGTTCGCCGCCGTCGCGGTCTCGGTGTACCTGATCCTGCTGGTGCTGAAGAAGAACGTCCGCTGGATCGGGCTGCCGCTGGTCACCACCGTCCTGCTCGACCTCGGCCTCGCGGTCTCCGTCCTGTACACCGCCAGCGACCAGCTGGTCCCGGCGCTCCACTCGTACTGGCTGTGGATCCACGTCAGCTGCGCCATCATCTCCGGCGCCGTCCTCTACATGGGCGCCGTCGCCACGCTCCTCTTCCTCTTCCGCGACCGCTACGAGGACCGGCTCGGCGACGGCCGGGTCGCCGCCCTGCACGAGCGGCTGGACACGCTGCGCCGGTCCGGCAAGGACAAGGAGCAGTCGACGTTCGGGCTGCGGGTGCGCATCGGGGGCAACGACGTGCTCTCCCGGCTGCCCGCCGCCGCCTCGCTCGACAAGTTCGCCTACCGCGTCAACGCCACGGTCTTCCCGCTGTGGACGTTCACCATCATCGCGGGCGCCATCTGGGCCGAGGCCGCCTGGGGCCGCTACTGGGGCTGGGACCCCAAGGAGGTCTGGTCCTTCATCACCTGGGTCGCGTACGCCTGCTACCTGCACGCCCGCGCCACCGCCGGGTGGAAGGGCCGCAAGGCCGCCTGGCTGGGCCTGATCGCCTTCGCCTGCTACCTCTTCAACTACTACGGCGTGAACATCTTCGTCACCGGCCTGCATTCGTACGCCGGGGTCTGACGCACCTGTACGCACCATCGGAGGCGGTCCCGTCACGGGGCCGCCTCCGGTCGTTTTCCGCAGGGCCCGGCGGGGCGGAAACGGACGTGCGGGCGAGGCGTGCGGCATACGGTGAGCGCATGGAGCAGCGCATCACCCTGATCACCCTTGGCGTCACCGATCTCGCCCGCGCCCAGGGCTTCTACGAGGCCCTGGGCTGGCGCGGCCAGGAGGTCGAGGAGACCGTCTTCTTCCAGGCCGGTGGCCTCGGACTGGTCCTGTGGGGCCGGGAGAAGCTGGCGGCGGACGCCGGGCTGGCACCCGGGACGCCGGGCGGCTTCGGCGGCATCGCCCTGGCCCACAACGTCCGCTCCGACGCCGAGGTCGACGCCCTGCTGACGGCGGCGGAACGGGCCGGAGCCACCGTCACCAGGCCCGCGGCCGTCAACCCGATCGGCTTCTACTCCGGCGCCTTCACCGACCCGGACGGGCACGTCTGGGAGGTCGCGCACAATCCTGGTTTCCCGCTGGCGGAGGACGGGTCGGTGACGTTGCCGGACTTCGGCGCCTGAGCGGGCGGCGGCCGTTCCGCCGAGCGACGGGGCGCGGGCCTGCCGGGGCGCGAGGCCGCGCCGCTCCTGAGCGAGGCGCCCTGCTCACTCCGCCCCGGCGCCCCCGATGTCCTCCCGCCACAGCTCCGGCCGCGCCTGCGTGAACTCCCGCATCAGCGCCACGCACTCCGGGTCGTCCAGCACCACGATGCGGACGCCGTGGCGGGCCAGCCAGTCGTGGCCGCCGTGGAAGGTGCGGGCCTCGCCGACGACGAGCCGGGAGATGCCGAACTGCCGCACCAGACCGCTGCAGTACCAGCACGGCGAGAGGGTGGTGACCATCGTGGTGCCGCGGTAGCCGGGGCGGCGGCCGGCCGCGCGGAACGCCGCGGTCTCGGCGTGGGCGGACGGATCGCCGTCCTGGACACGGCGGTTGCGGCCGCGTCCCCAGAGCGTGCCGTCGGGACCGTAGAGCGCCGCGCCGATCGGGACGCCGCCCTCGTCGCCCCCGGCGCGCGCCTCCGCCAGCGCGGTCGCCAGCATCGTCCGGGCCTGTTCCTGGAGATGGCGCGGGTCGCCCGGCAGGTCGGGGGCGGGGTGGTCGTCCGTGCCGTCGCGCATCAGTGCGTCGCGGTCGCGCGCCCACTCCTGACGGCCGGGCTCCGAGGGGAGATCCATGCCGCCCAGCCTAGGGCTGTCCCGTCATCCCTGGCGGGCGCGCGACGACAGCTACGGCACCTCGCCGCGTTGTCGGAACATCCGGATACACCCAGTATCCGGACGCCCCTCCGCCTTGCGACGCACCGCATCTGACGCCGCGCGCTGATCCACCAGGGATAACGGGACAGCCCTAGGTCAGTCCTTCGACGGTGGCGGGGTCTGGCCGGGGCCGTTCGGAGTGCCGTCGTCGTGGCGGCGCAGCTCCTCCTCGCGGCGGCGCAGATCGGCCTCCCAGTCCTTGAGCAGCGCCTCGTCCCGCTCGCTCCCGTCCTTCTTGTTCTCGTCCTTGAGGGACTTCAGGAACTCGGGGTTGTCGTCGGGTGCCACCCAGGTGGCCCGCCCGCGCGGCGCGCCGCCCGCGGGCTCGCGGACCTTGCCCGCGATGAGCCAGGCGATCGGCCCGACCAGCACCTCGCCGAAGAGCAGGATGATGAGCACCCAGATGACCTTGGGCAGGCCGCGGATCTGCGACTCGGGGGTGTTCACACAGTCGATGAACGCGTAGATCCACAGGGCCAGGACCAGGATGAACGGCAGATACCTGAGCATTGCGGAAGGGGCCCCCTGGACGCGGCGGCGGGCCCGCTGCGGGGCCCGGTGACCTGTCCAGGGTAGTGCGTACCCGATACTGGGACGTATGGCTTATGACGATCTTCGCTCGTTTCTGCGCGCGCTCGACCGGGAGGGCGACCTCAAGCGCATCAAGGCCGAGGTCGACCCCCACCTGGAGGTCGGCGAGATCGTTGACCGGGTGCAGAAGGCGGGCGGCCCCGCGCTCCTCTTCGAGAACGTCAAGGGCTCGGCGATGCCGCTGGCCATGAACGTCTACGGCACCGACCGCCGCCTGCTGAAGGCCCTCGGCCTGAAGTCGTACGGCGACATCAGCGACAAGATCGGCGGTCTGCTGCGGCCCGAGCTGCCGCAGGGTTTCGTCGGGATGCGTGAGGCGTTCGGCAAGCTCGCCGGGATGACGCACGTCCCGCCGAAGAAGATCAAGGGCGACGACGCGCCCGTCCAGGAGGTCGTGCTCCGCGGCGACGACGTCGATCTGGACGCGCTCCCGGCCCTCTTCACCTGGCCGAAGGACGGCGGTTCCTTCTTCAACCTGGGCCTGACGCACACCAAGGACCCCGAGACCGGCATCCGCAACCTCGGTCTCTACCGCCTCCAGCGTCACGACAAGCGCACCATCGGGATGCACTGGCAGATCCACAAGGACAGCCGGAACCACTACCAGGTCGCCGCCCGCCGCGGCGAGAAGCTGCCGGTCGCCATCGCCTTCGGCTGCCCCCCGGCCGTCACGTACGCGTCGACCGCGCCGCTGCCCGGCGACATCGACGAGTACCTCTTCGCCGGGTTCCTCCAGGGCAAGCGGATCGAGATGGTCGACTGCAAGACCGTCCCCCTCCAGGTCCCGGCGCACGCCGAGGTTGTCATCGAGGGCTGGCTGGAGCCCGGCGAGATGCTGCCGGAGGGCCCGTTCGGCGACCACACCGGTTTCTACACGCCGCAGGAGCCGTTCCCGGCGCTGAAGATCGACTGCGTGACGATGCGGAAGCGGCCGCTGCTCCAGTCGATCGTGGTGGGCCGCCCGCCGACGGAGGATGGGCCGCTGGGCCGCGCGACGGAACGCTTCTTCCTCCCGCTGCTGAAGATCATCGTCCCGGACATCGTGGACTACCACCTCCCCGAGTCCGGCGGCTTCCACAACTGCGCGATCGTCTCGATCGACAAGAAGTACCCCAAGCATGCGCAGAAGGTCATGCACGCCATCTGGGGCGCCCACATGATGTCGCTGACCAAGCTGATCGTCGTCGTCGACGCCGACTGCGACGTCCACAACCTCCACGAGGTCTCCTGGCGGGCCCTCGGCAACACCGACTACGCCCGCGACCTGACCGTCGTCGAAGGCCCCGTCGACCACCTCGACCACGCCTCGTACCAGCAGTTCTGGGGCGGCAAGGCGGGTATCGACGCCACGAAGAAGTGGCCCGAGGAGGGCTACACCCGCGACGGCGGCTGGCCGGACATGGTCGAGTCGGACCCCCGGACGGCGGCGCTGGTCGACCGCCGGTGGAAGGAGTACGGCCTGTGAGCGGCGAGACGGTGGTCGCGCAGGGCAGCGCGAGCGGTCCCCACCGGAGTGGGGGTGTTTCGGCGTTCCTGCGCCTGGTGATGATCGAGCACTCGGTCTTCGCGCTGCCCTTCGCCTACATCGCGGCGCTGACCGCGATGTACGAGTGGGACAAGAGCATCCACTGGGGCCGGCTGCTGCTGGTGACGGTGGCGATGGTCGGGCTGCGGACGTTCGCGATGGCCGCCAACCGCATCATCGACCGCGAGATCGACGCCCGGAACCCGCGCACCGCGGGCCGCGAGCTGGTGACCGGCGCGGTGTCGGTCCGCTCGGCGTGGACCGGCGCGCTGATCGCTGTCGTCGTCTTCCTCGGCGCGGCGGCGCTGCTCAACTCGCTGTGCCTGGCGCTGGCGCCGGTCGCGGTGGTGCCGATGGTGGTCTATCCGTACGGCAAGCGGTTCACCAACTTCCCGCACGCGATCCTCGGGCTGGCGCAGGCGATAGGGCCGGTCGGCGCGTGGCTGGCGATCAGCGGCAGCTGGTCGTGGGACGCGGTGATCCTGGGCCTGGCGGTCGGCGTCTGGATCGGCGGCTTCGACCTGATCTTCGCCTGCCAGGACGTACAGGCCGACCGGGCGCACGGCGTGAAGTCCGTCCCCGCCCGCTTCGGCATCCCGGCGGCGCTGCACGGCGCCCGCGCCTGCCACGCCGTCACCACCGCGCTGCTGGTCTGGTACGCGCTGGCCACCGGCGCCGGGGTGTTCTTCTGGATCGGCCTGGTGATCGTCGTCGGCGCGTTCCTCTACGAGCACACGATCGTCCGGCCGCACGACCTGTCGCGCCTGAACCGTGCGTTCTTCAGCGTCAACGGCTTCATCGGCATCGCGCTCTTCGTCTGCGCCCTGGCCGACCTGCTGGTCCGCGGCCTGACGCTGTGACGGACCGGGACTGACACGGCGACGGCCCGGGGCTTCTGGCCCCGGGCCGTTTCCGTAGCTGCTGGTCCGCGGTGGCCCGCTGCCCTGCCCGTCACCGGAGGGGCGCGACGGCCCCCCGGCTCACGGCTTGAGCATCGGCCAGGCGATCAGGCGGGGGTAGGTCCACCACTCGCCGCCCTTGGCCTTCACCGTGGCGATGATCGCGCAGATGATGCCGGTGAGGCCGTAGGCGCCCATCATCGCGACCACCGTCAGCATCGGGATCGCGAGCCCGGCGGACGCGCGCTGCGTCTCGTCCGCCACCAGGCCGTAGACGATCATCGTGCCGAAGTAGAGCACGGTGCCGATGACCGCCATGATCGCCTGGGTGAGCCCGAAGTTCAGCGCCTCGGTGGTGTGGTGGCGCAGATACGGGTCGTTCTTGTTGCGGGAGTCGTTGCGCATCGACATCGGGCCGATCCAGCCGAGGAACGCGCCGATCCCGCAGCAGATCGCCGACCCGGCGGTGACCGTCAGCAGCGCGCTCAGATGCGCCCACATCGCGGTGGAGTGGGACGGCGCGGACGGGGGCTGCGGGGCGTATCCCGGGGTCGGGTACGGACCGGCGGACGGGTAGCCGTAGCCGCCCGGCGGGGCGGACTGCCATCCCTGGGCGCCGTACGGCTGCTGCTGCGGCGGGCCCTGCGGGCCGTAGCCGTAACCGGGCTGCTGGTCGGACATCTCTGCTCACCCCGTCGAACTGCGCGCCGGACGGTCGGCCCGCCCGGCGCTCTGCCTTTACCGAGAGATTACGGGACGGGACTGACAGCGGGACGGGCAGTGCTCCGCGGCAGGGCGCGGAGCAGGAACGCGGCGAGCACCCCGCCGACCAGACCGAAGAGATGGCCCTGCCAGCTGACATCGCTCGCCACGGGCAGCACGCCCCACAGCAGCGAGCCGTACACCACCAGGACGCCCACGCCGATGAGGACGTCGGGCAGCGACCGGTCGGTGAAGCCGCGGACGAGGAGGAAGCCGAGGATGCCGAAGACGACGCCGGAGGCGCCCGCGGTGTTGCTGTACGGGGCGGCCGTCAGCCAGACGCCGAGCCCGCTGACGACGGTGATGAGCGCGACCGCGGCGACGAAGCGGCGGACGCCGGTGCGCAGCGCGGCGAGGAAGCCGAGGACGAAGAGCGGCAGGGTGTTGGCGGCGAGGTGGCCGAAGCCGAAGTGGAGGAAGGCGGCGGGGACGATGTCGGCCAGCTCGGACAGCTCCCGTGGCCGGATGCCGAAGGTGTCGAGGGCGTGCCCGCTGACCGTGTCGACGACCTCCAGCGCCCACAGGAGGGCGGTCCAGCCCAGCATCAGGAAGAGCGCGGGCCTCGCACGGCTCATCGTCCGGCCTCCTCGGTGTGCGGCCCCGCCAGGATGGCGGGGTTCACCGGGGAGAACGGCCGTGACGGGGCCGGTGGTTCCGCCGGATAGGGTCGATGTCGTGGAGTTCACGCCCAGCGACACCAGTTCACCCGGCGCCCCGCAGCCGGCTCCCGGCCCGCGCCGCCCGTGGGTCGTCGGGGTCTCCGGCGCCTCCGGCACGCCGTTCGCCGCCTCGGTGCTCCGCGCATTGCTCGCCGCCGGTGAGGCGGTGGATCTGGTGGTCAGCCGGGCGTCCCGGCTGACGCTGCTGGACGAGACCGGTGTTGCCTTCCGCGACGCCCACTGGCAGGTGGACCTGCGGCAGTGGCTGGCGCGCGGCGCCGACGGCAGCCCGGAGACGTTCCGGGTGACCGAGGCGGAGCTGGCGCGGGTGCGGTACTGGCCGGCGGGGGATCTGGCGGCGGGCCCGTCGTCGGGTTCGTATCCGGCGAAGGGGATGCTGATCGTCCCGGCGAGCACGGCGTGCGTCGCCGGGGTGGCGCTCGGGCTCTCGAAGGATCTGCTCCAGCGGACGGCGAGCGTGACGCTCAAGGAGCGGCGGCCGCTGGTGGTCGCGGTGCGGGAGACGCCGCTGAGTGGACCGACGCTGAAGCAGCTGGTGGCGCTGGACGAGGCGGGCGCCGTGGTGCTGCCCGCCTCTCCGGCGTTCTACGCGGGGGCGACGCACATCCAGGATCTGGTGGACTTCGTCGCCGGCCGGGCGCTCGATGCGGCGGGGGTGCCGCACGGTCTGTACCGGCGTTGGGAGGGGGAACTGGGGCGGGCCTCCCGTGAGGAGGGCCCCGGTGTCCGTTAGGAAGAGGTCCGCGGGGGTCCGCCCGGCTGGTGGCGCGGCGCCCGCGGTGCGCGGATCAGCGCTTCTTGGCGGCGCGCAGCGTACGGCGCCGGGCCCGCGGGGCGGCGGGCTGGTGAGCACGGGAACGATTGGCCCGGTCCTGCAGCTCGCGCATGCGGACGTAGGCCATCTCGATCGAGTACACGGTGACAACTCCTGTGAAGATCGTCCTTGATCATTTGAGAGAATCGCAGGGCATCGGGCCCTGTATGCCTTAGATTCTACATGCGGGACTCGAAAATTCATAAAGATTGGAAGGCTAGAGGGCATGGACGCGGTGGATAGGCAGCTCATCCAGGCACTTCGCGAAAACGGGCGGGCCTCGTACGCGGAGCTGGGCCGGCTCGTCGGCCTCTCCGGGCCCAGCGTCACGGACCGCATCAACCGTCTGGAGGCGGCCGGAGTGATCACCGGCTACCGCGCGACGATCGACGCCAAGTCCCTCGGGCTCGGCGTCACCGCACTGGTCGGCATCTCCCTCTCGGACGCCGCCGACCACGAGGACGTCGCCCAGCGGCTGCGCGACCTGGAGGAGATCGAGGACTGCTGGTTCATCGCCGGGGACGACTCCTACATGCTCAAGGTGCGCGTCGGCGACGTCGACGGCCTGGAGACGACGATCCGCCGGCTCTCCGGCACCAAGGGTGTCTCCCGGACGCGGACCACGATCGTGCTCTCCACCAAGTGGGAGAACCGCGTCGGCGAGCTGCCGGAGGAGCCCGCGTAGCAGATACGGGGAGGGCGGGGCGCCGCCAGGGGCCTCCGCCTTCCCCGCGCGCGGGGGAGTAGGCTCGGTCCGGCTCGTTCACAGGGCCGGAACGGGACAGACACGGACACGGCAGAGACTGGAGGCGACCGGATGGCTGCGTCGATGGATGCGGGCCTCAAGCGCGAGCTGGAGGCGAAGGTCCACGCCGGTGAGCGGCTGACCCGCGAGGACGGCATCGCCCTCTACGAGTCCGACGATCTGGCATGGCTGGGCGGTCTCGCCCACGAGGTGCGCACCCGTAAGAACGGCGACGTCGTCCACTTCAACGTCAACCGTCACCTCAACATGACGAACGTGTGCACCGCGTCGTGCGCTTACTGCTCGTTCCAGCGCAAGCCGGGCGAGAAGGACGCGTACACCATGCGCATCGAGGAGGCCGTCCGCCTCGCCAAGGCGATGGAGAACGACAGCCTCACCGAGCTGCACATCGTCAACGGCCTGCACCCGAACCTGCCGTGGCGTTACTACCCGCGCTCCCTCAGCGAGCTGAAGAAGGCGCTGCCGCACGTCTCGCTGAAGGCGTTCACCGCCACCGAGATCCACCACTTCGAGACCATCTCCGGCCTCTCCGCCTCCGAGATCCTCGACGAGCTGATCGAGGCGGGTCTGGAGTCGCTGACCGGCGGCGGCGCGGAGATCTTCGACTGGGAGGTCCGGCAGCACATCGTCGACCACGCCACCCACTGGGAGGACTGGTCGCGCATCCACCGCCTCGCGCACGAGAAGGGTCTCAAGACCCCGTGCACGATGCTCTACGGCCACATCGAGGAGCCGCGCCACCGCGTCGACCACGTGCTGCGCCTGCGGGAACTCCAGGACGAGACCGGCGGCTTCCAGGTCTTCATCCCGCTGCGCTACCAGCACGACTTCGTCGACATGCAGGACGGCAAGGTCCGCAACAAGCTCCAGGCGCGCACGACGATGGCCACCGGCGCCGAGGCGCTGAAGACCTTCGCCGTCTCCCGGCTGCTCTTCGACAACGTCCCGCACGTCAAGTGCTTCTGGGTGATGCACGGCCTCCAGACCACGCAGCTGGCGCTCCAGCACGGCGCGGACGACATGGACGGCTCGGTCGTCGAGTACAAGATCACCCACGACGCGGACAACTACGGCACGCCCAACAAGCTGACCCGTGAGGACCTGCTCGACCTGATCCGCGACGCCGGTTTCCGCCCCGTCGAGCGCAACACCCGCTACGAGGCGATCCGTGAGTACCCGGGCCCGGACCCGGAGCGCCGCGAGTCGCCGCAGGCGATGCGCGTCTGACACCGTTCACCGACAACGCCCCCCGGCTCCGGCCGGGGGGCGTTGTCGGTGGTCCGGGGCGCGGCGTCCCGGGGCGTGGCGGCGGTGCGGCAACGGCCGCCGGGGCCACGGAAGATCGCCCCCGGCGCTGTGCTTGACTGGTTGGCGACCCTTTGGTTGCCGTTGAGAAGAAGGTTCCGCACCGTGAGCAGCCCCAAGTACGCCACATTCCGCTACACCGCGCTCCGCCTCGGCCTTTTCCTCGCCTGCTTCGCGGTGGCGTGGGGGCTCGCGTACGTCGGCGTCATCCCGCTCGCGGTCAAGGGCTCCAACATGATCTGGCTGCTGCTGGTCGCCATCGTGGTCTCCGCGCCGCTCAGCCTGGTGCTGCTGCGCAAGCAGCGGGACGCGATGTCCGTGCAGATCGTCGACAGGGTCGACCGGCAGCGCGAGCGGCTGAACGCCAACCGCAGCCAGGAGGACGGTCTCCTCTGAAGCCGCCGGGCCGCGCCCCGGCCCGCCCGCCGTGGGTGTCGGACACCTCACACCACCGCCGTACCGTCCCGGACGCCCCGCCTCGGAATTTCCCTTCCGTGGCGGGGCGTTCGGCTTTTGTGTGCGGTGTCGTGGGCGGCGAGACCAAAGATTTTCTTTGGGTTCCCCAAAGCTTGAGTGTTAACGTAATCGACATGAAGACAGCAGTCGCGCACGTGTTCCCCTCGGGCATCCCGCTCGTGGCGCGTCTGCACGTCGATCTTTGCCGCTGTGTCTCCGCGGCCTGTTGCCGCCGCTGACCTCCGAGCGGCCGGAGATCCGCGTACGGACCTCCGGGCGGCCTGACGCCCCCACCTTCACTTCACTTTCACCGACGCCTGACCTGTCCCAGGAGTGTGTCCGTTGTCCACGTCCTCCGAGACCTCCGCGCCCGCGGCGCCCAAGTCCCGCATACCGAAGATCCCGTTCTGGGTTCAGATCCTGGCCGGTCTGGTCCTCGGCGTCCTGCTCGGCTGGGTCGCCAAGAGCGGTGACGTCGCCTGGCTGACGTCCACGCTGGAGCACATCGGCGACCTCTTCGTGCAGCTGCTGAAGCTTGCCGTCGCCCCGCTGGTCTTCTTCGCGATCCTGGTGTCGATCACCAACCTGCGGCAGGTCAACAACGCCGCCCGGCTCGCCACCCGCACCCTGCTGTGGTTCATGGCCACCTCGCTGATCGCCGTCGCCATCGGCCTCGCGATCGGCCTGCTGACCCACCCCGGCGCGGGCACCGGCCTGACGCCGAAGGACGGGCAGGCGCCCGAGCACGCCGGTTCCTGGATCGACTTCCTGACCGGCATCATCCCCACCGACGTCATCACGCCGTTCACCGAGCTGAACGTCATGCAGATCGTCTTCATGGCCGCCGTCGCGGGCATCGCCGCCCTCCAGCTCGGCGAGAAGGCCGAACCGGTCCTCAAGATCAGCCGCTCCGCCCTGGAGCTGCTGCAGAAGGCCCTGTGGTGGGTCATCCGCCTCGCCCCGATCGGCACCGTCGGCCTCATCGGCCACGCCATCGCGACGTACGGCTGGAACCTCATCGGCAAGTACGCGACGTTCACCGTCGACATCTACGTCGGCTGCGCCCTCGTCCTCTTCGGCGTCTACCCGCTGCTGCTCTCGACGGTCGCCAAGGTCAACCCGGTCCAGTTCTTCAAGGGCGCCTGGCCCGCGATCCAACTGGCCTTCGTCTCCCGCTCCTCGGTCGGCACCATGCCGGTCACCCAGAAGGTCACCGAGCGGCTCGGTGTGCCCAAGGAGTACGCGTCCTTCGCGGTGCCGTTCGGCTCGACGACCAAGATGGACGGCTGCGCCTCGATCTACCCGGCCATCGCTGCGATCTTCATCGCCCAGATCTTCGATGTGCCGCTGGGCGTCGGCGACTACATCCTGATCGCCTTCGTCTCCGTCATCGGCTCGGCGGCCACCGCCGGTCTGACCGGCGCGACGGTCATGCTGACCCTGACGCTGTCCACCCTGGGCCTGCCCCTGGAGGGCGTCGGCCTGCTGATGGCGATCGACCCGATCCTCGACATGATGCGGACCGCCACCAACGTCGCGGGCCAGTCGGTGATCCCGATCCTCGTCGCCGCCAAGGAGAAGATCCTCGACCGCGACGCCTACGCGACCGCCCACGGCAGCCGCCTGGAGGCCGACGCGGAGGGCGAGGTCGTCGCCGTCGAGCAGGGCGCCCCGGTGCCCGCCGCGGCAGCCGCGAGCTGATCCGCCCCGCGCGGCCGACGTCCCCCGGCCCGCGCGCGAACCGACGCCCCCGGAACCCCACGGTTCCGGGGGCGCCGTCGTCGTACGGGCGCGCTCACCCCGTAGCCCCCGTGTGCGCCAGAACCGCCGCCGCGAGCGGGCCGTGGACGGCCGGCGGCAGCGCATGCCCCAGCCCTGGTATCTCCGTGACGCGGACGGCGTTCAGGCACTGCGCGAGGTGCTGCGGATGCGGCGGCGGGAAGACCGGCTCGGCGGGGGCCACGATGACCTGCACCGGGACGCGGTTGGCCGCCAGCTCCTCGGTACGCAGCAGCCCGGCGTCGTCGGCGCGGCCGTGCGCGGTCGGCGGCGCGTACCTCCCGGTGTGCGCGATGATCCGCCGCTCCAGGTCCCGGAACCACGCCGCGTCGAACGGCAGCCGCCCGCCGCCGAGCACCCGCCAGTGCTCGACGCACCGGTCCAGTTCGGCCTCCTCGCCGTGGTCCGCCACCGGCCGCGCCCACATCTCCAGGACCTCCGGCGCGATGCCCGGCAGCTCCTCGACCGGCACCTCGGTGCCGTCCGGCGCGGTGTACGGGCGGGTGCTGAGCGCGCAGGTGCCCATCAGGGTGGCGGAGCTGACCCGGTCGGGGTGGTCGGCGAGGACGAGTTGGCTCAGCATCCCGCCGAGGGAGAGCCCGACGAGGTGGGCGCGCGCGATGCCGAGGCCGTCGAGGACGGCGACGATGTCCTCGGCGAGGGCCGCGACCGGATACGGATCGGTGTCGAACGCCCAGGTGGAGCGGCCGGTGTCGCGGTGGTCGTAGCGGATCACGCGGTGGTGCTCAGCGAGCGCGTCGACGAACGGCTCGGGCCAGCCGAGGCCGGACGCCTGCGCGCCCATGACCAGCAGCAGCGGCGGCGCGTCGGCCGGACCGCGCTGCTCGGTCCACAGGCGGATACCGGGGGCGGCTTCGACGTACTGCTGCGTGGACCGCTGCATGGGGGACCTCCGGGGTCGATACGGGGAAAGGGTGCGCGGTGAGCCGATGAGGACCTGGCACATGGCGAGACGCACAGCCTCGAAACGAGACGTATCGTCTCGTTAAGTGGAGGCGACGTCAAGGGAATGGGCGTGCGAGCGGAAGATCGTAAACTTCGGTGCGGTCGAGGGGTGGGACGGAAGGGCGTTCGGCGTGGGTGCGGTGAAGAGCAAGCGGGTGCCGCGTGCGGTCCGTGAGCAGCAGATGGTGGACGCGGCGGTGATCACCTTCGCCCGGCACGGCTACCGCGCCGCCTCGATAGACGGCATCGCGGAGCTCGCCGGCGTCTCCAAGCCGCTCGTCTACCTCTATCTGCACTCCAAGGAGGAGCTGTTCAGCGCCGTCATCCGGCGGGAGGCGGCGGCGCTGGTCGCGGCGGTGACGGCGGCGGTGGAGCCGCACGCGCCCGCCGACCGGCAGCTGTGGAGCGGCCTGACCGGCTTCTTCGCGTACACCGCGGCGCACCCCGACAGCTGGGCGGTGCTGCACCAGCAGGCGCGGACACAGGGCGAGCCGTTCGCGCACGAGGTGGCCGCGATGCGCGCCGAGCTGGTCGGCTTCGTGACCGGCCTGATCGGCGCCGCGGCCCGGGAGTCGGACTGCGCCGCGGAACTTGCCGCACGGGAGGTGGCGGGGCTCGCCCACGCCCTGGTCGGGGCGGCGGAGTCGCTGGCCGAGTGGGCCAACGTCCGGCCGGAGGGCGGGAGTTCGGACAAGAGTGCCCCGGCGGATTCCCGGGAGGCGGCGGAGCGGACGGCCGCCACGTTGATGAACTTCGCCTGGACCGGGATGGGGCGGTTGATGGTGGGGGAGCGGTGGGGGCCGGGTGGTGCGGAGGGGCCGGGGCGGCACCAGCTCGACTCCCGTACGTAGGCGGCGCGTTGAGGGGCATCCCTCACCGCGGATCCGCCCCACGAAGCCGGTCGCCAGGCATTTGCCGGCGCATCGCCCTCGCGTAGGTTTACCGCGAAGTAAGGTTACCGGTCGGTCGGGGTGAACGGTCGGCGGGACGTTGCCCCGTACCGGCGGCGGGGCCTCCAACAAGCGTTGCGCAGAAGGGAGTTGACGGCTCCTCCCGCTGCGCACGCCGCGCCCCGCACCCTGAACCCCCTCCCCACGCAGCGCACCCGGCCACGTCCCGCGCACGCGGTGGTGGCCGCCGCCCGTCGGGTTCTCCGTGCCCGACGGCGACTCCACCACCGACGAGGAGCCGCGCGAGCCACCCGGAGTGACCCACGCGACCTGACCCCGGCGTAAGAAACCCGCTACCCCCTATGGAGCCATTCCGCGTGGCGCGTCAGACTGGAACCCCGTGTCACCTCTGTGGGGGAGGTGGCACGGGGTTTCCCGTAGGGGGCGAAGCCCGGGGCCGGAGCCTCCGGGCCCGCCCCCTCACTTCACTCCCGCAGCAGCTCGCACCACACCGTCTTGCTCCCGGAACCCCGCCGGACACCCCAGCGCAGCGCCACCGCCTCCAGTAGCGCCAGCCCCCGCCCGCGCTCCTCGTCCCGGCACGCGGTCCGCCGCACAGGCATCGCGGACGGCTCCGGATCGGTCACCGCCAGCCACGTCCGCCCGTCACACCCGCCGGTGACCTGCACCGTCACCGGCGCACCCGCCCCGACGTGCAGGATCACATTGCTCAGCAGCTCACTGGCGCACAGCTGCGCGTCCCCGCACCCGTCCCCCAGATGGCGCCGCAGCTCCCGCCGCACGGTGCGGACCGCCCCCGGCACGGCCAGCAGCTCCAGCAACAGCGTGGTCCTCACCGCACCGCGGCCTTGAACAGCGCCTCGGAGAGTCGGAGCGCGGTCTTGGTGTTGCAGCGCCCGAGCGAGACGAGCGGCATGGGGTGGGTCCCCGCGAACCCCGGCAGATCCACCCCCAGCGACGGCAACGTGATCCCGTTGGCCCGCAACGCGTCCCGCAACGCTGCGCAGCAGTCGTCGACGTCATCGGGGGAGGGCAGGTGCTCGGGCCGGGAGAGAGGGTCGGTCATGACGTACGCCTTCCGTGCACTGTGTGACGAATCCCTCACAGGGTGCGGTCGCGGGGGGCTAGCGTGGAAGAGGATCGGGTTGTGCAGAGCAACCTGCGGACTTTGGCGGTGAGTTGTGCCCCCTCGCAAGAGCCCCGAGGCATGGTTGAACGTTCCCTGCTTCTACGGCGCCGAGTTGCGCTACCAGCGGGAAATGGCAGGGCTCACGCTTGAAGAGCTGCTGAAAGGCAGCTTCCGAGGCATCTCCCTCCTCAGCCAGATCGAGCGCGGAGAGCGCCGAATGCCCGGAGATCTGGCCACGCACGTGGACACCAGACTGGGCACCGGCGACTTTTTCCAACGGCGCTGTGAAGACGCTTCGAGGGCCAGCCGGGCCGGACTTCCCCGCTACTACGCCAACATTCCGGAGCTGGAGAAGAACGCGACGACGGTCGAGGACTGGGCGCCTTCTGTCTTCCCCGGCTTGCTGCAGACCGAGGCGTACGCGCGAAAGCTCAGCGAGACGGTGACGCCGTGGCAGGAGGACGAGGAGATCGAGCACAAGGTGTGTGCTCGGATGGAGCGTGCGGCCTTCTGGAAGCAGCAGGACCGCCCCGCATACTGGGCGATCCTGCACGAAGGGCTGATCCGCCGGCCGTTGGTCGAGCCGGAGGAGATGGCGGAGCAGCTGGATCACATCGTTGAGGTCATCCGGGCCAGCAAGAGCGTTGTCCAGATCCTTCCGGAAACGATGGTCGCGCATCCGCTGATGATGGGCATGGCCAAGCTTCTGACCTTCTCCGATGAGCCTCCGATGGTCTGGTCCGAGGGCGATTTCAGTGGCCAGTCGATCGATGATCCGGAACTCGTCGCGGGCTACCGCAGGTCCTACGATCGGCTCAGGGCCGCCGCGCTGTCACCGGAGGCGTCCCTGACTCTCATCGAAGACGCGGCAAGGAGATACCGGGATGAAGCTCGGGCACAGGACTGAACTTGACGCCGCCCGCTGGCGTAAGAGCAGCTACAGCAATGGCGACGGCGCGGACTGCATCGAGATCGCCGACAACCTCCCCGGCATCGTCCCCGTCCGCGACTCCAAGGCGGCCCCCGGCGGCCCCGCGCTCGTGATTCCGGCGGGCGCCTGGCACCGGTTCGTCACGGCGGTGAAGGGCGAGGGGTTCGCCGTGTAGGGCCGCGGGGCGGGAAATTCACCAAGTTCCTTTCCTGGGGTGCGTCTTGAAGCTCCGCGCCGGATTCTGATCCCGCTGGTCGGTTTCCTGTTCTCTCAACTGTCCTTGCTTGACCCTGCCGTTGTCCGTCCGTAAGGATTTGTGGGGACATCAACGGAGAGTGGGGGAGTCGGTGAAGCTCAAGCAGCTTGCCAGCAGCTGTGAAGACGGGCCGTGCCCGACGGTATGGGCTGTTGAGGGAACGGGGGACATTCTCGTTCAAGGGTTCATAGTCGATGACGCCGAGGCGTTGGCTGCCATGCAGCTCCCGAGCACCGAGACTGCCGTACGCATCCCTGCGGATTTGCTGAGGAAGGTTGCGCGTGACCATCTCAACTGAGGAATTTGGAAACCTCTTCGGCTCGTTCGAGCGAGAAGCGTTTCGTCTGGAGACGCTCGACGATTACGGCCAGTCCGGTGGCGTGGACGCCTACCACGATTTCCTGGCGGGGAAATCCCGACCAGAAGGTTATGATTCTGCGCCCTGGATGCAGACGGTACGCAAGGCCACGCAGTCCGGAAAGCGGATGTACCGCGTGCACATCCTCTCCCGGCCGCTGACGAAGTACCTCCAGTACGAGCTCTCCTGGGGGTACCGGCGAAACATGACGGCGGGGGAGGAGTTCTTCATCCTCGACACCACCGAGCAGGAGAACCCGCTGCCGGACGTCCCGGACTTCTGGATGTTCGACGAACGGTCCGTGGCGCGTATGCAGTATGACGACGCCGGGAAATTCCTGGGTGCCGATCAGCCGTCCGGCGACCCGGCACGGTGGACGGAATACCGGGACGTGGCCCTGCGGCACGCCGTCCCGTTCGCCGAGTGGTGGGACCGGTACGGAACGGAGTGAATGGCCCGGACATCGGCAAGGCGCTACGGGAACTACGCGAGGCCGGCGGCGTACAGGCCAAGGTGGTGGCCCGTGGCGCCGCCATGTCCCCGAGCAAACTCAGCAAGATCGAGAACGGGGCGCTGACGCCGAGCATCATAGATGTGGAGCGCATCTTGACGGTTCTCGACGTACCCAGTGACGTGAAATCTCGGCTCTCCGAGGCGACGCGGAGAACGGCCACTGAGGTCACGGCGTGGCGGATATACCGCCGGGCCGGGCTGCACAAGCACCAAGAAGATATCCGCGCAGTGGAAGCGCAGACCGCGCTGCTCCGCGTCTTCCAGCCGTCTTGTATCCCGGGATTGCTGCAATCGCCGGAATACGTCCGGCGGCTCCACCAGCGCCGGAACCCTACCGAAGACACGCTGGAGAAAATGGTCGGCGCGCGTTTGCGTCGCCAGGAAATTCTCTACGATCGTGAGCGTTCCTTCCGTTTTCTCGTCACGGAATCCGTACTGCGGTGGCGGTTGATGCCCGCCGCCATGATGGCCGCCCAGCTCGACAAGCTGATTACCATGTCGCGCCTGCCAAATATCTCCCTCGGTGTGGTCCCGCTGTCCGCCCCGATGCCCGATCTTCCCTCGTCCTCCTTCGTGATGTTCGACGCCCGCCTCGTGATCGTCGAGATTCCGCACGCCGAAATCACCACCGGCGAACTGCGGGACGTGGAAGTATACGCGGCGAAATTCGCAGGATTCGAGAACGTGGCCCTTTCCGGTGAAGCGATGCGGGAGTTCGTCGCCCGCATCCGCGACGACTTCTTGAGCGAACAGGAAATTGGTCCCCGCGAACCGAAATCCGAGTAACGATGGACCGGAAATCTCGTCCTCCAAGGAATGAGGAAGGTCCATGAAGGTGTCGCGGACAGAGGATCTGTACGTACTGCCGCTCGACGGGGCGGAATTCCGGGCGGCGTGTGGCGGCAATACGCACCCGGACGGGGAAGCCTGCGTGACCCTCGCCCGTATCGGTCCGGGGGCGTGGGCGATGGGTGACAGCAAGCGGCCCGGTGGGGAGCCGCTGCGGTTCACGACCGAGGAGTTGGCGGCGGCCGGAATCGACCCGTCGCGGTTCGGCCTCTCGGCCTGACGGACGGCCGTTCACCCGGTGGCCCCGCCCGGCAGCACGGCCGGGGCCACCGCAACTCACGGGAAGGTGCGGGCCGTTGCATCACCACGGATATCTCTGGGTCGGGACGAAACGGCCGGTGGCGCGCGGGGCGCGGCCGGGAGGGGAGAAGGGCGGGGAGCCGGACGGGGTCCACTTCGACCGGGAGGGGTTCCGGCGGCCGCCGCCCCCGATGGAGCCGGTCGCGACCTGTCCGCCCGACGTGGTCGAGCGGTACCGGCGGGCGGCGGTGGAGTGGCGGACCGGGGAGGTGCCGCCGATCGAGGTGGCGCTGTGGCTGACGAAACCGGCTGGGCAGGTGCGGGGCACGTGGCGCGAACCGGCCGAGGCGGCGGACTGGCTGGGTGGGCAACTCGCTTCATACGCACCGCGGTTCGCGTCGGCGCAGGACCGGGACGGGGAACGGCTGGCGAGGTGGGTGGGCGCCGCGGCCGACCGGCTCGCGCGGGGGCTGGACGTGGTGCACGGGGTGTATCTGGGGCGGCCGTTGTTCCTGTCGTTGGGGGTGGTGACGTGTTCGCCGAACCGAGCACGGAACGAGCTGCCCTGCCCGCTGCGCCGCCCGGGCGCCACGGGAGTTCCGGGCCCCTCGGCCGCTGAGGAGATTCGGGCCGTTGTCTGATCGCTGCGGGCCTTCCGGGCCCGTCCGCCCCTCAGTAGATTCGCCCCGACGTTCTGATCATTTTTTATGGGGGCGGCATGGACTGGGGGACGCTCGCAGGGGCGGTCAGCGGTGGGGCGCTGGCGATGGCGGGGACCGTGCTCGCCGACCGGCTGCGGCATCGGTACGAGGCCGACCGGGGGACCGGGGAGCGGCGGCGGGCCGGGTATCTGGAGTTCATCACGGCGGCGGAGGCGTGCCATGCGCGGTTGCGGGCGATCGCCAAGGATCCTGGGGCCGAGGCCGATCCGGGCGCGGCCAGCCGTGCGGCGCTGAGCGAGGCGGGGATCTACGAGGCGCGGGAGCGGCTGTTCCTCGATGCGACCACCGGGGTGGCCAGTGCCGGGCAGGTGATGTTCGAGCGGCTGCGGGCGCTGCAACGCGCGGTGGCGGACGGCGCCGGGACCGACTCGGCCGCCTTCCACGACGTCCACCACCCCTACATCGGCACGGTGTGGGCCTACCGCGTCGCCGTACGCGAAGAGTTGGAGGGTCAGCTGCTCGCGCCCGCCGATTTCGGCTGGGGCCGGTGGGACGGTACGGACCGGTGCCCGACGTGCCGGGAGGCGGCCGGGGCGGGGGCGGGCGCGTAGTCGGCCGCGGTCCGGCGCGCAGGGCGGACGGGTGCGCCGTACGGGCATTTCGGGCCCGCGGCGCCGGGCGGTGGGCGATGCTGGGGCGATGAGCGAGATGTCCGACAGCGTGCGTGCCCGGGCGTTCGACGCGGGTGCCGCCCCCTACGCGGCGAGCCGTCCCTCCTACCCGCCCGCGCTCCTCGACTTCGTGGCGGAGTGCCTGGGCCGTCCCTTGGCGGGTGCCCGCGTCGCCGATGTCGGGGCGGGCACCGGGATCGCGACCGTGCTGCTGCGGGAGCGCGGCGCCGAGGTGATCGCGGTGGAGCCCGGGGCGGCGATGGCGGCGGAACTGCGCCGGGCGCTCCCGGACGTACCGCTGGTCCGGGGCGACGGCAACGCGCTGCCGCTCGCCGACGCCTCCTGCGACCTCGTCACGTACGCGCAGTCCTGGCAGTGGACCGACACCGCGCGCTCCGTGCCGCAGGCGCGGCGGGTGCTGCGCGCGGGCGGGGCGCTGGCGGTCTGGTGGAACACCACTGCCTTCGACGAGCCGTGGCTGCGCGCGCAGCACGAGCGGATCGCCCGCCACTGCGGGGTGGCGCCGCGGCCCATGACCCGCCCCGACGACGCGGCGGCGATCCGGCTGGCGGGCCTTGCGGGCCTACGCGTCGCACGGCGGCTGCTCCCCTGGGCGCGGACCGTCCCCCTGGACATCCACCTCGCCAACGTCGGCAGCCGCTCGGCCCTCCTCGTCCTCGCACCGGCCGCGCGCCGCGCCTTCCTCGACGCGGAACGCGAGCGGCTGCGTGCGGACTTCCCCGACGGGGTGGTGGCGGAGCGGTACGTGGCGGACGTGCTGGTGGCCGGGGAGCGGTGACGGCGGGCCTTCGTCTCAGACGCTGCGGCGGGTCACGGCGCCGACCGCGCCGCCCGCGTCGAGCCGGGGTGTGCGCCGCTGCGCCGCATGCGCCGCGGCCCGGTAGCGGGGGTCGGGGCGCAGCGCGTACTCGCGCAGGCAGGCTTCGGTGAACTTGATGACGTGTTCGTCGCCGTGGTCGGCGGCGCGGGCGGCCTGGTCTCCGAGGGGTGGCAGGTCGGGGACCTCGTCGCGCCAGGCGTCGGTGCCCTCGCCGCGCCGGTCGGTGGTGAACGCCAGCAGGAACGCGGTGTGGACCTGCCACAGCCGGGCCAGCGTCGGTTCGTACAGCTCGTACGGGAGATGGGGCAGGACGAGGCGGACGGCGGCGGGCGCGGTGACGCCGTGGATGAGGGGCACCGGGGGGACCTCGGGGTGGCCGAGGTAGACGTCGGCGAACTGGAGCGTCATGTCGCCGAGCAGGCGGGGCGCGTGCTCGGGGGCGAGGCGGCCCAGGCTCTCGTGGTAGCCGGGGTGGTCGGTGAGGGCGTCGAGGCGGTGGCGGACCACGCCCGGGGTGAGGTCGCCGTCCTGGGGGTCGCGGGGGAGCGCGGCGACGGCGGACGGGAGGGTGTGGGCGCCGTGCAGGCGGGGCGCGCCGGGGAGTTCGGTGTAGCGGGCGGCCCAGTAGGCGAGGCCGCGGGAGAGTTCGGTGAGCTGGAGCGGGGTGGCGTCGGCACCGACCGCGTGGAGGCCGCGGACGGCGTGGGCGGTGCGGATCAGGCCGTGGGTCAGGCCCGCGAACAGGCCGGGGAGCAGCCGCGGCCACCAGCGGACGAGGACGTCGCGCCAGGGGGCGTCGGCGAGTTCCTGGGCGAAGAGGGCTTCCCAGTCGCCGGCCCGGTCGAACGTGCCGAGGGCGGGGCGCCAGGACGACGGGTCGGCGGGGTCGAGGGGGAAGCGGGCGGCGGGCGGGGCGTGGTGGTCCAGGGCGCGGCGGTAGCGGCCGACCCACTGGGCGACATCGTCCTCGTGGCCGAGCGCGGCCAGCGCCTCGGCGCCCATGGGGCCGTGGCTGGCGAGGTCGACGCCCTGCCCGCGTTCGTAGCCGAGGTCGTCCATCCGCTCCAGGGCGTCGTTGAGGGCGTCGCGGTATCCGGTCGACGGCATGCTCTCTCCCCGTTCAGTTCGGCTTGTCGAATAGTTTGGTTATCCAAACCATCTAGACTCGCAGTATGCCCCACACGCCCGAACCCGGGAAGGCCCCCCGGGTGCCGACCCCCGCGGAACTCGAAGTCATCGGCCTCATACCGCTGTTGGAACCGTTCTTCCGGTCCGGGGCGGTACGCGACCTCATGCCGGAGAAGATGCGCGAGGCGATGGAGGCGAACGGGCTGACCGCCCGGCACGGTGCGGTGCTGCCGCAGCTGCTGTCCGGCGGCCCGCTGACCGTCGGCGAGATCGCCCGGCGGCTGCATGTGTCCCTGCCGACCGCGAGCGAACTGGTCGGCGCCCTCAACCGCGCCGGAATGGTCACCCGCACCGAGGACCCGGCCAACCGCCGCCGCATCCTGGTCGCCCTCGCCGACGCCTACCGCCCGGCCCTCGAAACATTCGTCGCCCGCCGCTCCGAACCCCTCCTGCGCGCCCTCGACGCCCTCACGCCCGAGGAACGCGCCGGATTCCTGGCCGGGCTGACGGGGTGGGTACGGGAGATCAGGGAGAACTAGGAGATCAGGGAGAACTAGGAGATCAGGGAGAACTAGGGGACCCCGCCGCCGTACCCCAACTCCCCGCCGGGCAGGGATAAGCCCGGGGGCCCACCCACCCCCTACGGGACATCCCGCACCCCCACACCCCCACCCCGCCCCACCCCGTACGGGCCCCTCACCCCTCTCCCGTACGGGAACCACGCGGCGCCCCGGCTAAACCCCCACATCCCTCCGCTGCACGTCATCCAGGGACTCGCGCCGCACCAGAAGCCGGGCCTCGCCGTCACGGACCGCGACCACCGGCGGCCGTCCCACCAGGTTGTACCCCGAGGCCATCGACAGCTGGTACGCACCGGCGACGGGCACGGCCAGCAGGTCGCCCGGGCGGATGTCGCCGGGCAGCGGGACGTCCGCGGCGAGGACGTCGCCCGCCTCGCAGTGCCGTCCGACGACGGTGGTGGGGCGCACGGCGGCGTCCGGGCGGCGGCCGACGAGGCGCGGGGCGTAGCGGACGCCGTACAGGGCCGGGCGCGGGTTGTCGCTCATGCCGCCGTCGACGGCGACGAAGGCCCGGCCGCCGGTGTCCTTGACGGCGAGGACCCGGTAGAGCGCGACGCCCGCGGGTCCGGCGACGGCGCGGCCCGGTTCGATGAGCAGGCGGGGCACGGTCAGCCCGGCGACCGCGCAGCTCTCGACGAGTTCGGCGCGCAGTCGCCGGGCCAGCGTGGTGAGGTCGAGGGCCGGGTCGCCGGGGCGGTAGGCGATGCCGTGGCCGCCGCCCATGTCCAGCTCCGGCAGGGTCACGCCGTGCGTGTCGCGGACCCGGGCCATCAGGCCGACGACGCGGCGCAGCGCCGCGAGGTACGGCCGGGCGGCGGTGATCTGGGAGCCGATGTGGCAGTGCAGGCCGGTCAGTTCGAGCTGCGGCTGGCCGAGGATGCGGGCGAGGGCGTGCTGGGCGGAGCCGTCGGTGAGGGAGAGGCCGAACTTCTGGCCGTCGGTGCCGGTCCGGATCTTCTCGTGGCCGCCCGCGGAGATACCGGGCACGACCCGCACCATCACCTTCTGACGGCCTTTCGGCCCGACGAGGGCGGCGAGGCGGGCGATCTCGGACGGGCTGTCGATGACGATCCGGCCGACGCCGAGCCGCAGCGCGCTGTCAAGGTCGCGCGGCGATTTGGCGTTGCCGTGCAGCACGATGCGGCGCGGGTCGAAGCCCGCGGCGACGGCGAGTTCCAGCTCACCGGCCGAGCAGACGTCCAGGCCGAGCCCTTCCTCGTCGGCCCAGCGGACCATGGCGCGGCAGAGGAACGCCTTGGCGGCGTAGTGGACGTCGGCGTCGGGGAACGCGTCGCGGTAGGTGCGGCAGCGGGCCCGTACCTCCGCTTCGTCGAGGACGTAGACGGGGGTGTCGAAGCGGCGGGCCGTCTCGGTGAGCGGGACGCCGCCGACGGCGAGGTCACCGCCGGGCAGGCGGGTGGTGGAGGACGGCCAGACGGACAGGTCGTCGGCGTCGGCGGGGAGGCGGGGGAGGGCCGCGGTGCTCATGGCGGCGCCTCTCAGACGGTCCGGGCGGCGCGGCGGGCGGGCTGCGGCGGGACGCTCGCGCGGGCGGGCGGCGGGGTGGTGCGGGGCGCGGTGAACGTCGGGTCGACGGTCAGCCGCGGTGCGCCCGACGGACCGGCGAGAGCGCGCAGCGCCGCCTCGGACAGCCGGATCCAGGGCTGCGCTCCGCCGAGGGTGGCGGCCAGCCGGGCGGGGCTGGTGAAGCCGACGACGGTCCGGGCGCCGAGCGGGGTGCGGAACAGGCGGATCACGGGACCGGTGACGCCCGGCCGGACGGGTACGCAGAGGAGTCCGGCCGGGGACGGTTCGTGCGGCTCGGCGTCGTCGTCGTACGAGTAAAGGCACATGCGTCGGTCCTCCGGAAGGTCGGGTGCCCCGGACGCGGGGAGGCCGCCGGGGCGCACCGAACGTATCCCCGGGTGCGGCGGGCAACGGCCCTGTCCTGACGCGTCTTTGACGGCGGGCGGCCCGGCCCTTGCGGATCGCTGACGGGGATGGCGGTGTGTGGTCGGACGCGCATCGTGGAAGCGGGTGTTAACACCGGCCCGGTACGGTGTGCCCACGTCAAAAGCAGGCGAGCGAGCGGGAAGCGTGGTGCAAGGTGGATTTCTCGGTTCTGGGGCCCGTGGCGGCGATCGTGGTCGCGGTGCTGGCGCTGGTGGTCTTCCTGCTGCCGACCTATGTGGCGTTCCACCGCAAGGCGGATGAACGGTGGATCGTGCTGGTCGTCAATGTGCTGTTCGGCGCGACGTTCGTGGGCTGGGTGGTGGCCCTCATCCTGGCGACGCGGAAGCCGGCCGCCCAGCGGCAGGCGACGGCGTGACGGTGTGAGCGGGGCGCCGGTTCCGGCCCGGGGTGCGTGGGTGTGACGGCTCCGCCCCGGGGTGCCCGGCCCGAGCCCGCCCGTGGGCGCCCGGCCCGGCCGGTGGCATCGGGCGGGCGGAATCATGACGGATCCCTGACGGAACCTTGACAGAAAGACCCGGCGGAAGAACCGCGCCGGAGGCGCCTCCCGGAAGATTCCGCGGAACGCGGAACAGGACCCGGGAACTCAGGGGAATTCGGGCGGACGCGAGCGTCAGCTGACCCGGGAGTCAGGAAATCGCCCGCCGCCGGTCCCTTGCCGCAGATCCGTTTCCGCGCCCGTTCCCCTCCCGTTTCCGTCCGGTACATGCCCGGTTTGCGTGCCGCATGCCGGTGCCGCGGCGGGGGGAATCGGAAATCCGGTCGCGGTCGGCGGAAAAGCCGAAAAAAGCAGGAGCCCCGCTCGCCGCCGAAGAGGCGGAGCGGGGCTCCTTGGGTACTGCTCTTGAGAACAGCGATCAATGGCCGTTGCCGGCCGACCCGGGCAACTTAGGCCGGGACGACGTTCTCCGCCTGCGGGCCCTTCGGGCCCTGCGTGACGTCGAAGGTCACCTGCTGGTTCTCCTCCAGGGAGCGGAAGCCAGAGGCGTTGATCGCGGAGTAGTGGACGAAGACATCCGGGCCGCCGCCGTCCTGGGCGATGAAGCCGAAGCCCTTTTCAGCGTTGAACCACTTGACGGTTCCGGTAGCCATAAGCCCTCCTTGGGCCAAAGGGTTGCCCTGCTCCAGAACCTGAAACAAGTCTGAAAACGACAAAAGCCTGCGGGTTACATGCTCCGCAGGCTCTGTACTGCAAGGGAAACCAAACTGCAACTTGCGCTGAGCGTAGCATGGTGCGCTCGTGCGGTGGAAGAGCCAAAGATCACGTTTACCCGAAGGGGTCAGTGCCGCCCATCCGGCGCCCGGGGAGCCATATGCGCCCCCGCCGTGCCGGTTCCCGGCCCACGGGTCTAGCCTCCGCATGTGGACAATTCAACCTTTGGAGACGCCCCCGCCGAAGCCGCCGCCGGCGCCCGTCGCAGTCGGCCGCGGGTGGGCCACATCCAGTTCCTGAACTGCCTGCCCCTTTACTGGGGCCTCGCCCGTACGGGCACCCTGCTCGATCTGGAGCTGACCAAGGACACCCCGGAGAAGCTCAGCGAGCAGCTCATCCGGGGGGAGCTGGACATCGCTCCGGTCACCCTGGTGGAGTTCCTGCGCGCCGCCGACGACCTCGTGGCCTTCCCGGACCTCGCGGTCGGCTGCGACGGCCCGGTGATGTCCTGCGTGATCGTCTCGCAGAAGCCGCTGGACCAGTTGGACGGTGCCCGGGTCGCCCTCGGGTCGACGTCGCGGACCTCGGTGCGGCTCGCGCAGCTGCTGCTCGCCGAGCGGATCGGGGTCCGGCCGGACTACTTCACCTGCCCGCCGGACCTGGGCCTGATGATGCAGGAGGCGGACGCCGCCGTCCTGATCGGGGACGCCGCGCTCCGCGCCAACCTCCACGACGGGCCCCGGCTCGGCCTCCAGGTCCACGACCTGGGGCAGATGTGGAAGGAGTGGACGGGCCTGCCGTTCGTCTTCGCCGTCTGGGCCACCCGCCGCGACTACCTCGCGCGTGAGCCGCAGGTCGTGGAGAAGGTCCACGAGGCGTTCCTCGCGTCCCGGGACGTGTCGCTGGAGGAGGTCACCAAGGTCGCCGAGCAGGCCGCCCGCTGGGAGTCCTTCGACGAGACGGTGCTGGAGAAGTACTTCACGACGCTGGACTTCCGTTTCGGCCCCGACCAGCTGCGCGGTGTCACCGAGTTCGCCCGCCGGGTCGGCCCGACCACCGGCTTCCCCGCCGATGTGGCGGTGGACCTCCTGGGGCGCTGACCGATGGGCCACCGGCGCGCGCCGCATCGCCGCGCGCCCTGCCGCCCGAGCCGGGCCGCCCGCGCCCGGCCCGCCTCCCGCCGCCGCCCCGGCGGGACGCCCCCGGGCCGCCGGGAACCCCTGGCGTAGGCTGGGCCGGTCCGTCAATACCCCTCCGAAAGGGACGCTCCGGTGACCGAGAACGCCGACCTCCAGTCCGTACTCGACCGCGCCGCGCAGGGCGGCCGCATCACGCCGGAGGAGGCGCTCGACCTCTACCGCTCCGCGCCGCTGCACGCCCTCGGCCGCGCCGCCGACGCCGTACGCCGCCGCCGGTACGCCGGGACCGAGCACATCGCGACGTACATCATCGAGCGGAACATCAACTACACCAACGTCTGTGTGACGGCCTGCAAGTTCTGCGCGTTCTACGCGGCGCCGAAGGACACGAAGAAGGGCTGGAGCCGCGACCTCGACGACATCCTGCGCCGCTGCGCGGAGACCGTCGAGCTGGGCGGCACCCAGATCATGTTCCAGGGCGGCCACCACCCGGACTACGGCGTCGAGTACTACGAAGAGCACTTCTCGGCGATCAAGAAGGCGTTCCCGCAGCTGGTCATCCACTCCCTCGGCGCGTCCGAGATCGAGCACATGGCCCGGATCTCCAAGGTGTCGGTCGAGGAGGCGATCCGCCGGATCCACGCCGCCGGTCTCGACTCGTTCGCCGGTGCCGGTGCCGAGCTGCTGCCGGAGCGGCCCCGTAAGGCCATCGCGCCGCTGAAGGAGTCCGGCGAGCGCTGGCTGGAGATCATGGAGATCGCCCACAACCTGGGCGTGGAGTCCACCTCCACCATGCTGATGGGCACCGGCGAGACCAACGCCGAGCGGATCGAGCACCTGCGGATGATCCGGGACGTCCAGGACCGTACGGGCGGCTTCCGCGCCTTCATCCCGTACACCTACCAGCCGGAGAACAACCACCTGAAGGGCCGGACGCAGGCGACGCTCTTCGAGTACCTGCGGATGATCGCCATCGCGCGGATCTTCCTCGACAACGTCGCGCACATTCAGGGTTCCTGGCTGACCACCGGCAAGGAGGTCGGCCAGCTGTCGCTGCACTACGGCGCCGACGACCTCGGTTCGATCATGCTGGAGGAGAACGTCGTCTCCTCCGCCGGTGCCAAGCACCGCTCCAACCGCCAGGAGATCATCGACCTGATCCGCAAGGCGGGCCGTGTCCCCGCGCAGCGCGCCACGACGTACGAGCACCTCGCCGTCCACGACGACCCGGCGAACGACCCGGTCGACGAGCGGGTCGCCTCGCACATCTCGTCCACGGCGATCGAGGGCGGGACCGCCCATCCCGAGCTGAAGCTCGTCGAGGCCAACTGAGCCCATGGTGCTGACACTGCACGTAGCCGAGTCGTCCCCGGAGACCGCGGTTCTCGTCGACGGCGCGTCCCTCGCCGCCGTCGGCCCGTACGAGGACCTGGCCGCCGCCCACCCCGGAGTGCGGGTGCGGCGGTGGCCCGGCATCCTCACCCCGGGGCTGCTCAACCCGTACGGGCCCGAGCTGCTCGAAGGCGCTTATCACCCGGACCCGCGCGAGGCCGACGAGTTCGGCACCGAACCGATCACCGGGGAACGCGCGCGGCTCCTCTTCCGCGCCGACGCGTCGCGGCGCGGTGCCAGTGCCCGGCGCGGGGTGCAGCGGATGCTGGCGCACGGCACGGTCGCCCTCGCAGGGGAGCTGCGCAGCCGGGCCGCCGTGGACGCGGTGCGCAGGGCCGGGCTCGTGGTCGGGCAGCGCCCGGAGAACCTGCCGGGCCCGGCGTCCTTCTCCCCGGTCCCGCTCGTCCTGCTGCCGCCGCTGAAGCCGGGCGGGCCCGCCCGGTTCGCCGTGTTCGACGTGCCGGACCGGGCTGCCCTCGTCAGACTCGGAGCCGCCACCTGCGTCGCCACGGTCATCGACGGACGCCTGGTCCACCGCCGCCGCTGACCGCCGCCGCCCCGGCCCGCCGCGACGGCCGCCCGGTGCCGGGCGCGGTCGGGCGACGGTGGACAATGGCCGGGTGACCCGAGCATCCCTGGACAAGCAGCCGCACGAAGTCGCCGCGATGTTCGACGACGTGGCGGCGCGCTACGACCTCACCAACGACGTGCTCTCCCTGGGGCAGGCCCGGCTGTGGCGCAAGGAGGTGGACCGGGCGGTCGCCGCGCGGCCCGCCGAGCGCATCCTCGACCTCGCGGCCGGCACCGGCACCTCCTCGCTGCCCTTCGCCCGCACCGGCGCCCGCGTCGTGCCGTGCGACTTCTCCGTCGGCATGCTCCGCGAGGGCAAGAAGCGCCATCCGTGGCTGCCGTTCACCGCCGGTGACGGCACCCGGCTGCCCTTCGCGGACGAGGTGTTCGACGCCGTCACCATCTCCTTCGGCCTGCGCAACATCCAGGACACCGACGCCGCCCTCGCCGAGCTGTACCGCGTCACCAAGCCCGGCGGCCGCGTCGTGATCTGCGAGTTCAGCGAGCCGACGTGGGGCCCGTTCCGCACCGTCTACACCGAGTACCTGATGCGGGCGCTGCCGCCGGTCGCCCGCGCGGTCAGCAGCAACCCGGACGCGTACGTCTACCTCGCCGAGTCGATCCGCAGCTGGCCCAACCAGCCCGCGCTCGCCGCCCGCCTCCAGGGCGTCGGCTGGTCGAAGGTGGCCTGGCGCAACCTCACCGGCGGCATCGTCGCCCTGCACCGCGGCGTCCGCCCCGCGCACTGACGCGGACCGGCCGGGGCGGCGCACCGCCCCGGCCGGACGCTCACCGGTGCCGCCTCAAAGCGCCAGCCGGTAGCAGTACGCCGTGACCCCCGGCTTCTCGTACGTCTCCGCCCGCCGCATGCCGAGCCGTTCGGCGACCGCGATCGACCGGGCGTTCCGGGAGTTGATCATCGCGACGACCTCGCGGACGCCGGCCGCCCGGACGTCGTCCAGCGCCGCGCGCGCCGCGGCCGTCGCGTACCCCTTGCCCCAGTGGTCGCGCCCCAGCCGCCAGCCGATCTCGATCTCGCCGACCGGGCCCCACGACTCGTGCGGCCACGGCTGGGCACCGGCGAAGCCGAGGACCGTGCCGTCCGGGCCGAGCAGGGTGTACAAGCAGAAGCCGCGTTCGGCGTGGTGGCGGCGCTGGCGGGCGGTCAGCTCGTCGTAGACCGACAGTTCGGCCGGGGCGCCGCCGTGGAACTCCATGACGTCGGGGTGGGCGAAGGCGTGGTGCCAGTTCCACGCGTCCTCCTCGGTGGGCACCCGCAGTTCGACGGCGGGGGGCGCGCCGTCCGTGGTCGTCTTCGTCATCGGCTTCACGGCCAACCCTTCAGGATCTGATCACCAAGGCCCCCATAGACTGCCCATGCCAGGTGCCGTTCGGCACCCGGATATGCAGAAATCCAGATATCGACTTCCCTGGAGTTCCCCCGTGACCGAGTCCGCGCCCGTGACCGAGTCCGCGCCCGCGCCCGCCGCCGAGCGGCGCTCAGAGCACAGCGCGGATGTGATCGTCGTCGGCGCCGGTCCGGCCGGATCCGCGACCGCCTACCACCTCGCGCAGGCCGGGCTCGACGTCCTCCTGCTGGAGAAGACGGCGTTTCCTCGCGAGAAGGTCTGCGGTGACGGTCTGACGCCGCGCGCCGTCAAGCAGCTCGTCGCGATGGGCATCGACATCTCCGAGGAGGCGGGCTGGCTGCGCAACAAGGGCCTGCGCATCATCGGCGGCGGCTCCCGCCTCCAGCTCGACTGGCCCGACCTGGCGTCGTTCCCGGACTACGGACTCGTCCGCAAGCGCGACGACTTCGACGAACAGCTCGCCCGCCAGGCGCAGAAGGCCGGTGCCCGGCTGTACGAGCGCTGCAACGTCGGCGCCCCGATCGTCCACGAACTGACCGGCCGCATCACGGGCGTGCACGCCAAGCTGGGTGAGGAGAAGACGCCGGTCACCTTCCACGCCCCGCTGGTCGTCGCCGCCGACGGCAACTCCACCCGCCTCTCCGTCGCGATGGGCCTGCACCGCCGCGAGGACCGCCCGATGGGCGTCGCGGTCCGTACGTACTTCACCTCGCCGCGCCACGACGACGACTACCTGGAGTCCTGGCTGGAGCTGTGGGACCGCCGCGGCGCCGAGGACCGGCTGCTGCCCGGTTACGGCTGGATTTTCGGCATGGGCGACGGCACCAGCAACGTCGGCCTCGGCATCCTCAACTCCTCGTCCGCCTTCCGGGAGCTGGACTGGCGCGAGATCCTCAAGGCGTGGTGCGCCTCCATGCCCGAGGAGTGGGGCTACACCCCCGAGAACATGACGACGACGATCCGCGGCGCCGCGCTGCCGATGGCGTTCAACCGCCAGCCGCACTACACCCGCGGCCTGCTGCTCGTCGGCGACGCGGGCGGGCTGGTCAACCCGTTCAACGGCGAGGGCATCGCGTACGCCATGGAGTCCGGGGCGCTGGCCGCCGAGGTCATCGTGCAGGCGCATGCCCGCGCCACCTACCTCCAGCGTGAACGGGCCCTGGAGGGCTACCCGAAGGTCCTCAAGGAGACCTACGGCGGCTACTACTCGATGGGCCGTGCGTTCGTGAAGCTCATCGGCAACCCGAAGGTCATGCAGATCGCCACCCAGCGCGGGCTGACCCATCCGCTGCTGATGCGCTTCACCCTCAAGATGCTCGCCAACCTCACCGACCCCACGGGCGGCGACGCGATGGACCGCATCATCAACGGGCTGAGCAAGGTGGCCCCGAAGGCGTGAACCGCCGGGCTCCGGCCGGCGCGCACGTCACCTCACCGGGTACGCCTCACCCCGAGAACGCCCTCTTCCGAGCAGGTCACGCATGGTCCGCGCGGCCGGGGGGAGTACGGAGGGGATTCATTCGCCCGTTGAGTGTGAGGTCATGGAGTTGGAGTCGATGATCAGGGATGCCGAGGGAGCGCGCGACGAGCTGCGGGCCGCGCTGCTGGGGGTCGGTGTCGTCCTGCCCACCCTGCGGCTCGACGCCGCGTCGGTCGCCGGGGAGGACCCCCGGCCGCTGGTGGAGTTGGGGCGCTGCGCCCCGGACGTGGCGCGGCAGCTCGCCGCCGTGCTCCGCCGCTGCGCGATGCACAGCACGTACGAACGGAACCGGCAGGGCGCGGGCAGCGCACCGTGAGTCCGGGCCCGGTGCCGGGGAGCGCCCCGTGAGCCGGACCGCGGCGCCCGGGGACGGTCCGTCAGGGGCGCGCGGCCTCGTCGGCGGGGCGCCGCTGCGCGCGGCGCTCCCGGCGGCCGGCCAGCAGATATCCGCCGGCCGCGGTCGCCGCGAGGACGGCGCCGCCCGCCGCGAGCAGGGTGGCGGCGCTCCGGTCCCCGGCGGTGATCCGCGCCAGCTCCGCGAAGCGGACCTCGGTCGTGGGGCGGTTCTCCGCCGCACCGCCGCCACCGGCGGCGACCGGGCCGTGCGGGGCGCCGGGGTGTGAGGTGTCGGGGCGCGCCGTGTGCGGGCCTCCGGAGGCCGGGCCGTCGGGGCCCGGCCTCTTCGCGTACGGGCCCTCGGGACGCGGGAGTTCACGGTGCGGGCCGCCGGGCCGCGGCGCGGTGCCGGGCGCCGGGGCGTTCCCGGCGGGCGGGCCGGACGGGGTGGTGTGCGGCGCGGCGGACGGCGCGCGGGACGGGCCGTGCGCCGGGTCGCCGCCCGCGACGGTGGTCCGCACGGTGACGCTCCAGGGGGCGCTGTCGGGGCAGACGCCCTCGATCGCCCAGGCGGCCCGCGCGTCGGCCCGCGCGGCGGTGGCCTCGTCGATCGGCCCGAGGCCCAGCGGCACCCGGGGCGCGGTCTGTGCCGCGCCCCGGTAGGTGCCGGTGTTTCCCTGGCGATCCAGGGTGACGGTGCCGTCCCGCAGCACCCGCCCCTCGCCGCTGATGTTCCGCGGCATCCGCTCCTCGTCGCGTATCGCGCAGGTCACGGCCACGGTGACGGGCCGGCCGCGGAGTACGGTCGCCGGGCTGACGGAGGCGGACGGTCCGTCGGCGGACGCGGCCGCCCCGGATATGACGGCGGACGCGGACAGGGTCCGCGCGGGCGTGGCCGAGGCCGCCGGGGCGGTGAGGGCGACGGCGGCCGCGCCGAGCGCGGATGCGGCCAGGGTGCGCGCGGCGCGGCACATACGGGTCCTCCTGGGACGGCGTGGGGAAGCGCCCGGACGGGCTCCCGGACCCCGCACACCTGGGGTGCGCCGGGCCCGCTTCTGGTGCCATGTCAGCCGAGGCACGCCCGGAGCGCACGCGGAGCGGCGCGGGGGAGGGGCACGGGTGGGCCGAACGGGCGGCGGGACGGCGGACGCGCCCGGTCCGCCCCGGGTGCGCCCGCCGTCCCGCCGCTGTCGTCCGTCAGACGGTGGCCGGAACGGTGGCCGGGGCGCGGCGGCGGGGCTCCGGGGCCGTCAGGCGGTCGGCGCCGGGCGGGACGGGGACGGCGGCGAAGAGGGCGTTCTGCTGCTCCTGGAGTTCTCGCGCCCGCTCGGGCGAGGTGCCGGGCAGCCGCTGCTCCTCGTACAACTTGTGGGTCTCCAGTTGGGCGGCCTTGCTCTCGGGGGTGTGGAACTGCACCTCGAAGAGCTGGCCGGAGCGGGGCGCGCGCCAGCCGGAGTTGACGGCCTTGTAGCCGGTCCGCCGCTGCCAGGTGTTGGACCACTTGGTGCTGTCGTTGCCCCAGGAGGACAGCAGCGCGGAGGCGGCGGTGACGCCCGCGGTGTACCGCTTCCCGGGCCACTGAAGGGTGAAGCGCACCGCGTCGTTGATCCGGGAGAGGGACTGGCCGACGGTACGGCCGCGCTCCTCGCCCATCCAGGTGGCGACCTTGCGCTTGAGCGAGTCCGGGGACTTCAGCCGCTGGTCGAAGCCGACCAGTTCGGCGTGGCTGAGCCGGGCGGCGGCCCGGATCTGCGGGCTGATGGAGCGTTCGGCCGTGCGGGCGCGGGCGGCGTACGCGTCGACCGCCGCGTTGTCGGCGGCGTCGAGGTGGAGGCCGTCCTGATTCCAGCCGCCGCCGGGGGCGGTGCGGTGGAGCGCGTCGTTGCTGACGACGGTGGTGCGCGGCGTGACGGGACCGGCCGCGGCCGGGTGGGCGGCGCCCAGACCGAGCGCGGCGGCCAGGGCCGCGCCGGTCAGGGCCCGGGTGAGGGGGCGGAGTGCGGTCATCGGAGTGCGGTGTCCTCTCGGCGGGCGCCGCACGGTGCCCGGGTGGCGGGGTGCGGCGGGTGGCGAGAGGCGCAACGGTCCGCGCGGGCCGCCGGTGTCTGCCGACGTACCGATGGGGTGGAACGCGACCGGAACCCGGCGGCCCGCGGCGCGAACCGGCCGCCCGCGCGCGCCTGAGGGACTCCGGTGCGCCGCCGCGTACGGCCTTCACCGCACGCCAAGGGCCGCCCCTCCCGAGCGGTGGGAGGAGCGGCCCAAGCCAGGCGCGTTACGGAGCGGTCGGCCCGTCAGGGAGAGGCACGACGGTGTACGGGCGGGAGTGGGCGCCGGGGCGCGTCGCGGACGGGTCGTGCTCCGTGGGGGGTGCCGGTCTCAGAGGACGCGGACGGCACCGGTGGGCTGGTCGTAGCTGAGCGGACGCTCGACCACGCCGGTGCTGGAGTTCTGCGCGCCGATGAAGTTGCCGTTCCCGACGTAGACACCCACGTGGTAGGCGCTGCCCGCGCCGCCCCAGTAGAGGATGTCGCCGACCTGGAGGTTGCTCAGGCCGACCTGGGTACCGGCGGTCGACTGCGACTGCGAGACGCGCGGCAGCTCGATGCCGATCTGCCGGAACGCGGCCTGGGTGAGGCCGGAGCAGTCGTACGCGGAGGGGCCGGTGGCGCCCATGACGTACGCCTTGCCGACCTGGGCGCGGAGGAAGGAGAGCAGCGTGGCGGTGGAACCGGTGGCACCGGTGGACGGTGTGGAGTCGGTGGAGCCGGAGCCCGAGGAGTCACCGCCCGTCAGGCTGGTGCGGTCGGCGGAGCGGGAGGCCCGCGCCTGCACGGCCTCGGCGGCCTTCTTCTTCGCCTCCGCCGCCTTCTTCTTGGCCTCGGCGGCCTTCTGCTCGGCCTCGGCCTTGTCCTTCTTCGCGGCCTTGGCGGCGGACGACACCGCCTTGTCCTGCGCGGCCTGACGCTCGTAGGACTCCGCGACCTGCTGGGCGGTGTCGGCGCTCTCGGCGAGGTCGGCGGTGAGCGCCGTCGTGATGGTCGGCAGCTCCTGCGTCTCGGCCACCGGCTTGTCGGCGGCGTTGGCCGGAACGGTGGCGCCGGCCACCGCGAGGGTGAGGAAACCACCGGTCACGCCCGCACGCAGGGCCCGCGAGGACGCGGAACGGCGGGGCTTCCGGTGGCTGGGTATGAGTGCGTTCGGGGACATGGCACCACGGCTATCAAGAGTCACAGGTTGCTGCCAACAAAGGTGGCCTGCGCCACACTTGACGCGCACATGATGAATGAAAGGGACTTATTGCCACTCGTAGTGCCACTCGAACGGTGTCCGAAAATCGCGATCATGCACCTACGCACGGCTTTTGCAGCCGATGTGGGTGCGCGGAGGCGCCTATCACCTCTGCGGGCGCCACGCCAAGGCTTCCCGGAGGTCAAGGAGTTATGGCGCGAAACCGCGTGGGATAGCTCACTCGCGAGTGCCCGTTATGTTCCCGTGATCCGTCCGCACCCCGGCGCTCGTGAAGGCGTGCACGTACGGGCCATCACGAGCGGATCACGGGACGGTCACATCACCGGCCGTGCGGCTTATAGCAGTTGAGGGTGTCCAGCGCCAATTTGCTTGTGCAGTCACCGTCTTGATAGTGACTCAGCCGCTTTGACCAGCGGTAACTCGTATGAATGTCACCTCTCGTGATCACTCGCGCGCTTCACGTGTGTAGATCACCGCTCATCCGACTTCATGATCCTTCGTCAGGTGGTGGAGATCACAAAGGCGTTGACGTACCCCGTGTCGCAGATCACAGGATGACGGGCATAAGATGCAGGCGGTCCGGGCTTGTGAACTGCCTCACATGCGCACGATCTCTGTGGGGCGAGCCCGGGCGGACCGCCATCCAGTCATCGTCGACTGAAGGGAGCGAGGACGGTGAACGCCTATGCGCCCATCCTCGTACTGGGAGCCCTCGGGGCAGGCTTTGCGATCTTCTCCGTCGTGATGGCCACGCTCGTCGGACCCAGGCGCTACAACCGGGCCAAGCTCGAAGCGTACGAATGCGGAATCGAGCCGACCCCGCAGCCGGCCGGCGGCGGTCGCTTCCCGATCAAGTACTACCTGACGGCGATGCTCTTCATCGTCTTCGACATCGAGATCGTCTTCCTCTACCCCTGGGCCATCACCTTCGATGCCCTGGGGCTGTTCGGGCTCGTCGAGATGCTCCTCTTCGCGCTCACCGTCTTCGTCGCCTACGCCTATGTATGGCGTCGCGGCGGCCTGGAATGGGACTAGGGGTCACCCATGGGACTTGAAGAGAAGCTGCCCAGCGGCTTTCTGCTGACCACCGTCGAACAGGCCGCGGGCTGGGTACGCAAATCCTCCGTCTTCCCCGCCACCTTCGGGCTCGCCTGCTGCGCCATCGAGATGATGACGACCGGCGCCGGGCGCTACGACCTCGCCCGCTTCGGCATGGAGGTCTTCCGCGGCTCACCGCGCCAGGCCGATCTGATGATCGTGGCCGGGCGGGTCAGTCAGAAGATGGCGCCGGTGCTGCGGCAGGTCTACGACCAGATGCCGGATCCGAAGTGGGTGATTTCCATGGGGGTTTGCGCATCATCGGGCGGGATGTTCAACAACTACGCCATTGTTCAGGGTGTCGACCACATTGTTCCTGTTGACATCTATTTGCCGGGATGCCCGCCGCGCCCCGAGATGCTGCTGGATTCCATCCTCAAGCTGCACCAGAAGATCCAGGAGACCAAGCTCGGCGTCAATCAGCGGCAGGCGGCCCGCGAGGCGGAGGAAGCCGCGCTCAAAGCGCTCCCGACGATCGAGATGAAGGGACTGCTGCGGTGAGCGAGCAGGACGACCCCAACGCGCCCGGCCAGAACGTCCCGGCGCAGCGCGACGACACCGGCGACCTCATCGCCACCCGCCGCGGCATGTTCGGCCCCGCCGCCGGCGGCGACACCTCCGGCTACGGCGGCCTCGTCCGCACCGTACGGCTGCCCGGCGCGAGCGCCCGGCCCTACGGCGGCTGGTTCGACGAGGTCGCCGACGAGCTGGAGGGCGCCCTGGAGGAACAGGACCTGGTCCCCACCGCCGTCATCGACAAGACCGTCGTCGACCGCGACGAGCTGACCTTCCACATCGAGCGGGAGTACCTCCCGGCCGTCGCCCGCACGCTCCGCGACGACCCCGCGCTCCGCTTCGAGCTGTGCACCGGCGTCAGCGCCGTCCACTTCCCCGACGACAAGGGCCGCGAGCTGCACGCCGTCTACCACCTGCGCTCGCTCACCCACAACCGGCTGATCCGGCTGGAGGTCTCGGCCCCCGACGCCGACCCGCACATCCCGTCGGTCGTCGACGTCTACCCGACCAACGACTGGCACGAGCGCGAGGCGTACGACTTCTTCGGCCTGATCTTCGACGGCCATCCGGCGCTCACCCGGATCATGATGCCCGACGACTGGCAGGGCTTCCCGCAGCGCAAGGACTACCCGCTCGGCGGCATCCCCGTCGAGTACAAGGGCGCCCAGATCCCGGCTCCCGACCAGCGGAGGTCGTACAGCTGATGACTCCTTCCCCTTCCCCCGCCGCCGCGTCCGCCGCCCCCGGGCCGCGCGAGACGACCGAGGGCGCCGTCTACACCGTCACCGGCGGCGACTGGGACGAGATCGCGACGGCCGCGGCAGCGTCCGACGACGAACGCATCATCGTCAACATGGGCCCCCAGCACCCCTCCACGCACGGCGTGCTGCGGCTCATCCTGGAGATCGACGGCGAGACCGTCACCGAGGCGCGCTGCGGTATCGGCTACCTCCACACCGGTATCGAGAAGAACCTCGAATACCGGAACTGGACCCAGGGCACGACGTTCGTCACGCGCATGGACTACCTCACGCCGTTCTTCAACGAGACGGCGTACTGCCTCGCGGTGGAGAAGCTCCTCGGCATCACCGAGCAGATCCCCGACCGGGCCACTGTCCTCCGCGTCATGCTCATGGAGCTGAACCGGCTCTCCTCCCACCTCGTGGCCATCGCCACCGGCGGCATGGAGCTGGGCGCCACCACCATCATGATCTACGGCTTCCGCGACCGGGAACTCATCCTCGACCTCTACGAGTTGATCACCGGCCTGCGGATGAACCACGCGTACATCCGCCCCGGCGGCCTCGCCCAGGACCTCCCGCCCGGCGCCGTCGACCAGGTCCGCGCCTTCATCAAGAAGATGCGCAAGAACCTCCCCGAGTACGACAAACTCGCCAGCGGCAACCCCGTGTTCAAGGGCCGCATGGAGGGCATCGGCTACCTCGACCTGGCCGGCTGCCTGGCCACCGGCGCCACCGGCCCCATCCTCCGCGCCGCCGGCCTCCCGCACGATCTGCGCAAGACCCAGCCGTACTGCGGTTACGAGACCTACGACTTCGAGGTGCCGACCGCCGACACCTGCGACGCCTACGGCCGCTTCCTGATCCGGCTGGAGGAGATGCGCCAGTCGCTGCGGATCGTCGAACAGTGCCTGGACCGGCTGGAGCCCGGGCCCGTCATGGTCGCCGACAAGAAGATCGCCTGGCCCGCGCAGCTCGCCCTCGGGCCCGACGGTCTCGGCAACAGCCTCGACCACATCAAGAAGATCATGGGCACCTCGATGGAAGCCCTCATCCACCACTTCAAGCTGGTCACCGAGGGCTTCCGGGTCCCCCCGGGCCAGGCGTACACCGCCGTGGAATCCCCCAAGGGCGAACTGGGCGTGCACGTCGTCAGCGACGGCGGCACCCGCCCCTACCGCGTGCACTTCCGCGACCCGTCCTTCACCAACCTGCAGGCCATGGCGGCCATGTGCGAAGGCGGCCAGGTCGCCGACGTCATCGTCGCCGTCGCATCCATCGACCCCGTGATGGGAGGCGTCGACCGGTGACCGAGAACACTGCGACGAGCCTGGGCATGCCCTCGCTCCCCGCCCCCGACTACCCGGACGACGTCCGCGCCCGGCTGGAGGCCGACGCCGCGGAGGTGATCGCCCGCTACCCCGACTCCCGCTCGGCGCTGCTGCCGCTGCTCCACCTCGTCCAGGCCGAGGAGGGGCACGTCACCCGCACCGGCATGCGCTTCTGCGCCGACCGGCTCGGGCTGACCACCGCCGAGGTCACCGGCGTCGTCACCTTCTACTCCATGTACCGGCGCACGGACGGCGGCGACTACCAGGTCGGCGTCTGCACCAACACCCTCTGCGCGGTGATGGGCGGCGATGCCATCTTCGAGCAGCTCCAGGAACACCTCGGCATCGGCAACGGCGAGACCACCGAGGACGGCGCCGTCACCCTCGAACACATCGAGTGCAACGCCGCCTGCGACTACGCGCCCGTCGTGATGGTGAACTGGGAGTTCTTCGACAACCAGACCCCGCAGTCCGCCAAGCGCCTCGTCGACGACCTGCGCGCCGGACGCACCGTCGAACCCACCCGCGGCGCCCCGCTCTGCACCTTCAAGGAGACCTCCCGGATCCTCGCCGGTTTCCCCGATGCGCGCCCCGGCGCCGTCGAGGCCACCGGCGGCGCCGGGCCCGCCTCCCTCGTCGGGCTCCGCCTCGCGAAGGGCGAGACGGCACCGGGCCGCGGCGCCGACCACGTCATCGCCCCGCGCGCCACCGCCGACGGGGACGACCACACTGGCGAACCGCCCCCCGGCGAACCGCCCTCGGGCGCCCCCGGGGAGCAGGCGCCCCCCACGCACCCCAGCTCCCACGACGCACCCCGGAGGACCTCGGCCTCCGACGAGCAGCACCCGGCCGGGCCCGAAGCCGAGGAGGGGAAGTGATGACGGTGGCAGCCGAGGTCGACGAAACCAGCCCGCAGAAGATCCTCGCGCCGGTGCTGTCCGCCTTCTGGGACCAGCCCGGCTCCTGGACCCTGGACACCTACCGCCGCCACGACGGCTACGCGGGGCTCCGCAAGGCCCTCGCCATGGCGCCCGACGACGTCATCGCCTACGTCAAGGACGCCGGGCTCCGCGGACGCGGCGGCGCCGGATTTCCCACCGGCATGAAATGGCAGTTCATCCCGCAGGGCGACGGCAAACCGCACTACCTCGTCGTCAACGCCGACGAATCCGAACCGGGCACCTGCAAGGACATCCCCCTCCTCTTCGCCAACCCGCACTCCCTCATCGAGGGCATCGTGATCGCCTGTCACGCGATCCGCTCGCACCACGCCTTCATCTATCTGCGCGGCGAGGTCGTCCCCGTCCTCCGCCGCCTGCACGAGGCGGTGCGCGAGGCGTACGCGGCGGGCTTCCTCGGCAAGGACATCCTCGGCTCCGGCCTCGACCTGGACGTCGTCGTGCACGCCGGCGCCGGGGCGTACATCTGCGGTGAGGAAACCGCGCTGCTCGACTCGCTGGAGGGCCGTCGCGGACAGCCCCGGCTGCGTCCTCCCTTCCCCGCGGTGGAGGGCCTGTACGCCTGCCCCACCGTCGTGAACAACGTCGAGTCCATCGCGTCGGTTCCCGCCCTCATCCACCGCGGCAAGGACTGGTTCCGCTCGATGGGCAGCGAGAAGTCGCCCGGCTTCACGCTCTACTCCCTCAGCGGCCATGTCGCGAGCCCCGGCCAGTACGAGGCGCCCCTCGGCATCACGCTGCGTCAGCTCCTCGACATGAGCGGCGGTATGCGCCCCGGCCACCGCCTGAAGTTCTGGACCCCCGGCGGCTCCTCCACCCCGATGTTCACCGAGGAACACCTCGACGTCCCCCTCGACTACGAGGGCGTCGGTGCCGCCGGATCGATGCTCGGCACCAAGGCCCTCCAGTGCTTCGACGAGACCACCTGCGTCGTCCGGGCCGTCACCCGCTGGACGGAGTTCTACGCCCACGAGTCCTGCGGCAAGTGCACCCCCTGCCGCGAGGGCACCTACTGGCTCGTCCAGCTGCTCCGCGACATCGAGGCGGGCAAGGGCCGCCCCGGCGACCTCGACAAGCTCAACGACATCGCCGACAACATCAACGGCAAGTCGTTCTGTGCCCTCGGCGACGGCGCCGCCTCGCCGATCTTCTCCTCCCTCAAGTACTTCCGCGAGGAGTACGAGCAGCACCTCTCCGGCAGGGGCTGCCCCTTCGATCCCGCCAGGTCGACCGCCTGGGCCGACAACGACGCTCACCTGGGGGTGAACGCATGACCGTCACCACGAATGCCCCCCACAACGGGGGCGGCGAGGCGGCGAAACCGCCCGAGGACCTCGTCACGCTGACGATCGACGGCGTACAGCTCTCCGTCCCCAAGGGGACCCTGGTCATCCGCGCCGCCGAACTCCTCGGCATCGAGATCCCGCGCTTCTGCGACCACCCGCTGCTCGATCCGGCGGGCGCCTGCCGCCAGTGCATCGTCGAGGTCGAGGGCCAGCGCAAACCGATGGTCTCCTGCACCATCACCTGCACCGAGGGCATGGTCGTCAAGACGCAGCTCACCTCGCCGGTCGCCGAGAAGGCCCAGCGCGGCGTCATGGAGCTGCTGCTCATCAACCACCCGCTGGACTGCCCGGTCTGCGACAAGGGCGGCGAGTGCCCGCTGCAGAACCAGGCCATGCAGGTCGGCGCCCCGGAGAGCCGCTTCGAGGGCCGCAAGCGGACGTACGAGAAGCCCGTCGCGATCTCCACGCAGGTCCTCCTCGACCGGGAACGCTGTGTGCTGTGCGCCCGCTGCACCCGCTTCAGCAACCAGATCGCCGGCGACCCGATGATCGAGCTGATCGAGCGCGGCGCCCTCCAGCAGGTCGGCACCGGCGACGGCGACCCGTTCGTCTCGTACTTCTCCGGCAACACCATCCAGATCTGCCCGGTCGGCGCCCTCACCTCCGCCGCCTACCGGTTCCGCTCCCGCCCCTTCGACCTCGTGTCGTCGCCGAGCGTGTGCGAACACTGCGCCGGGGGCTGCGCCACCCGCACCGACCACCGCCGCGGCAAGGTCATGCGCCGTCTCGCCGCCGACGATCCCGAGGTCAACGAGGAGTGGATCTGCGACAAGGGCCGCTTCGCCTTCCGGTACGCGCAGCAGCGCGACCGGCTGGAGAGCCCCTTCGTCCGCAACGCCGACACCGGTGAGCTGGAGCCGGCCAGCTGGCCCGAGGCGCTGGCCGCCGCCGCCCGCGGTCTCGCCGCCGCCCACGGCCGCACCGGCGTGCTGACCGGCGGCCGCCTCACCGTCGAGGACGCGTACGCCTACGCCAAGTTCGCCCGTACCGTCCTCGGCACCCACGACATCGACTTCCGGGCCCGCGCGCACAGCGCCGAGGAGGCCGACTTCCTCGCCGCCCGCGTCGCGGGGCGCGGTCTAGATCTCGACGGTGGCGGCGTCACGTACACCGCGCTGGAGAAGGCGCCCGCCGTCCTCCTCGCCGGGATCGAGGCCGAGGAGGAGGCGCCCGGCGTCTTCCTGCGGCTGCGCAAGGCGCACCGCAAGCACGGTCAGCACACCTACGGGCTCGCCCCGTACGCCACCCGCGGCCTGATCAAGACCGGCGGCACGCTGCTGGCCGCCGCCCCCGGCACCGAGGCCGAATGGCTCGACGCGCTCGCCGGGGGCGTCGGCCTCGACGGCGACGGGCGCGAGGCCGCCGAGGCGCTGCGGGCCGACGGTGCCGTCCTCGTCGTCGGCGAACGCCTCGCCACCGTGCCCGGCGCCCTGACCGCCGCGGTCCGCCTGGCCACCGCCACCGGCGCCCGCCTGGTGTGGATCCCGCGGCGCGCCGGGGAGCGTGGCGCCGTCGAGGCGGGCGCCCTGCCCGGGCTGCTGCCCGGCGGCCGCCCCGCCACCGACCCGCGGGCCCGCGAGGAGACCGCCGCCCTCTGGGGCGTCGCCGATCTGCCGCACGGTCACGGCCGCGACACCGGCGAGATCGTCGAGGCCGCCGCCACCGGCGAGTTGGGCGCCCTCCTCGTCGGCGGCGTCGAGGTCGCCGACCTGCCCGACCCGGCCCGCGCCACCGCCGCCCTCGACGCCGTCGGCTTCCTCGTCAGCCTGGAGCTGCGGCCGTCCGCCGTCACCGACCGGGCCGACGTCGTCCTCCCCGTGGCCGCCGTCGTCGAGAAGTCCGGCACCTTCCTCAACTGGGAGGGCCGGGCCCGGATGTTCGAGGCGGCGCTCAAACCGGACCAGATGACCCGGCGCCACCTCCAGGCCGATGCCCGGGTCCTCCACATGCTCGCCGACGCCCTCGGCACGCCCCTGGGACTGCCCGACGTGCACGCCGTCCGCCGGGAACTGGACCGTTTCGGCGGGCGCCGCGGCCCGTACGCCGCCGACCCGCTGGCGACCGGCCGCCCGGCGCCCCGGCCCGAGCCGGGCGAGGCGGTGCTCGCCGGGCACCGCCTCCTGCTCGACCAGGGGAAGCTTCAGGACGGCGACGAGGCGCTGGCCGGCACCCGGCACCCGGCCGAGGCGCGGCTCTCCGCCGCCACCGCGCGGGAGACCGGCGTCGCCGCCGGCGATCTGCTGGCGGTCACCGGCCCGTCGGGCACCGTCCGGCTGCCGCTGCACATCACGCCGATGCCCGACCGGGTCGTCTGGCTGCCGCTGAACTCCACCGGCGGTGGCGTGGCGGCCGACACCGGCGCGCGCCCCGGTGAACTGGTCACGATCGCCGCCGTCCCCGGTGCCCCGGCGACGGCCGAGGAGGTGGACGCATGATGCCGCAACTCGCCCTCGGCGGCCCGGCGCTGGCGCAGGAAGACCTGTCGATGTTCGGCCGCGACCCGTGGTGGCTCATCCTCATCAAGGCGGTCTTCTGCTTCGCCTTCCTGATGCTGACCGTGCTGTTCTCCATCGTCTGGGAGCGCAAGGTCGTCGCCTGGATGCAGCTGCGCATCGGCCCCAACCGCCACGGCCCGTGGGGCATGCTCCAGTCGCTCGCCGACGGCATCAAGCTGATGCTCAAGGAGGACCTGGTCGTCAAACGCGCCGACAAGGCGGTCTACGTCCTCGCGCCCGTCGTCGCCGCCATCCCCGCGTTCATGGCCATCGCGGTGATTCCCTTCGGCCCCGCGGGCAACGAGATCTCCATCTTCGGCCACCGCACCCCGATGCAGCTGACCGACCTGCCCATCGGCGTCCTCTACATCCTCGCGACCGCCTCCGTCGGCATCTACGGCATCGTCCTTGCCGGCTGGTCGTCCGGCTCGACGTATCCGCTGCTCGGCGGGCTCCGCTCCTGCGCGCAGATGATCTCCTACGAGATCGCGATGGGCATGTCGTTCGCCGCGGTCTTCCTCTACTCCGGCTCGATGTCGACATCGACGATCGTGGAGTCGCAGCAGAGCCGCTGGTACGTCCTGCTGCTGCCGGTCTCCTTCATCATCTACATCGTCGCGATGGTCGGTGAGACCAACCGTGCGCCGTTCGACATGCCGGAGTCCGAGGGCGACCTCGTCGGCGGCTTCAACACCGAGTACTCGTCCATCAAGTTCGCGATGTTCATGCTCGCCGAGTACATCAACATGGTCACCGTCTCCGCCGTCGCCATCACCCTCTTCCTGGGCGGCTGGCGCGCCCCGTGGCCGATCTCCACGTTCTGGGAGGGCGCCAACCACGGCTGGTGGCCGCTGCTGTGGTTCACGCTCAAGGTCCAGCTGCTGCTGTTCTTCTTCATCTGGCTGCGCGGCACGCTGCCCCGGGTCCGCTACGACCAGTTCATGAAGCTGGGCTGGAAGGTCCTCATCCCGGTCTCGCTGCTCTGGCTGATGCTCGTCGCCACCGTCCGCGTCCTGAAGAACGAGGGCCACGACTTCCAGCAGATCGTCCTGTACGTCGCCGGAGCCGCCGTCGCCCTGCTGCTGATCTCCCTCGTCGCCGACTTCTTCCGGCGCGGCGCCGCACCGGACGGCAAGGAGCCGGACGGCGCGGAGGACGGCGCCTTCGACCCGATGGCGGGCGGTTTCCCCGTCCCGCCGCTGCCCGGACAGGAGGTGCCGCCGGTGCCACGCCGACGGCCGCGCCAGGAGCGCGAGTTGATTGTCAGTGGCCGGGTGGACACTGTCAGTGACGTAGAGGGATCCGATGGAAAGGGGGGCGACGGTGCCTGAGTTCCAGAACCCTGTGGCCGGCTTCGGCGTGACCTTCAAGGCCATGTTCAAGAAGCGGCTCACCGAGCAGTACCCGGAGGAGAAGAAGCCGACGGCGCCCCGCTTCCACGGCCGCCATCAGCTCAACCGCCACCCGGACGGCCTGGAGAAATGCATCGGCTGCGAGCTGTGCGCCTGGGCCTGTCCCGCCGACGCCATCTACGTCGAGGGCGCCGACAACACCGAAGAGGAGCGCTACTCCCCGGGCGAGCGTTACGGCCGCGTCTACCAGATCAACTACCTGCGCTGCATCCTGTGCGGCCTGTGCATCGAGGCGTGCCCGACCCGCGCGCTGACCATGACGAACGAGTACGAGCTGGCCGACAGGTCCCGCGAGTCGCTCATCTACACCAAGGAGGAGCTGCTCGCGGGCCTGGAGGACACCATGGTCGACACCCCGCACGCGATCTTCCCCGGGATGACGGAGAAGGACTACTACAGGGGCCTCGTCACCGAGGCCGCCCCCGGCACGGTCCGTCAGACCTCCCACAGCAAGGGCGAGATGCCGCAGGAAGCGGCCCACACCACCGGGGAGAACGAACCGGCCGCCCCGGAGGTGATCGAACGATGAACTCCCTCGCTGCCGCGGCCTCCACCGGCGAGGCCGTGCAATTCTGGATCCTCGGCACCGTCGCCGTCGTCGGCGCGCTCTCCACGATCCTGATGAAGCGGGCCATCCACAGCGCCCTCTCCCTCGCCGGCACCATGATCGTCCTGGCGGTGTTCTACCTCGCCAACGGCGCCTACTTCCTCGGCGTCGTCCAGATCGTCGTCTACACCGGCGCGATCATGATGCTCTTCCTCTTCGTCGTGATGCTCGTCGGTGTCACCGCCGCCGACTCCCTCAAGGAGACGCTCAAGGGTCAGCGCTGGCTCGCCGCCGTCCTGGGGATCGGCTTCGGCATCCTCCTCATCGCCGGTATCGGCAACGCCTCCCTCAAGGAGTTCAACGGCCTCGGCGACGCCAACGCCGGGGGCAACATCCAGGGGCTTGCCGCCCTCATCTTCACCAAGTACGTCTTCGCCTTCGAGGTCACCGGCGCCCTGCTCATCACCGCCGCGGTCGGCGCGATGGTCCTCACCCACCGCGAACGCACCGAACGCACCTCGTCCCAGCGGGAGCAGTCCCTGACCCGCGTCCGCGAGGGAAAGCAAGTCACGCCCCTCCCCGCACCCGGCGTCTACGCCCGTCACAACGCCGTCGACATCCCGGGCCTGCTGCCCGACGGCACCCCGTCCGAGCTGACCGTCAATCCGACGCTCCGCGAGCGCGGCCAGATCCGCGACGTCTCCCGGGAATCCCTCGCCGAGCTGAAGGCCCTGGAACAGCGCTCCCAGGAATGGCTCGGCCGCGGCGGCTCCGAGCCCCCGGCCGCCCCGACCACCACACCGGCGGCACCGAAGGAGGAAGCCGGCAAATGAACCCTGTCCACTACCTCTACCTCGCCGCCCTGCTGTTCACCATCGGCGCGGCCGGCGTGCTGATCAGGCGGAACGCCATCGTGGTGTTCATGTGCATCGAGCTGATGCTCAACGCCTGCAACCTCGCCTTCGTCACCTTCTCCCGCCTGCACGGCAACCTCGATGGCCAGATCATCGCCTTCTTCACGATGGTCGTCGCCGCCGCCGAGGTCGTCGTCGGGCTGGCGATCATCGTGACGATCTTCCGCACCCGTCATACGGCCTCGGTCGACGACGCCAGCCTGATGAAGCTGTAAGGGGTCGCACAAAGTGGAGAACTTGATCGCGCTGCTCATCGCGGCACCGCTGGTCGGTGCGGCCCTGCTGCTGTGCGGCGGAAAACGCCTCGACCGCACCGGCCACTGGATCGGCACGCTCCTCGCGGTCGCCTCCTTCGCCGTCGCCGCCGTCCTCTTCACCGACATGCTCGGGCGGACCGCCGATGACCGCGCCCTGCACCAGCACCTGTTCACCTGGATCCCGGTCGGCGGCTTCCACGCCGACCTCGCCTTCCAGCTCGACCAGCTGTCGATGACCTTCGTCCTGCTGATCACCGGGGTCGGCTCGCTGATCCACCTCTACTCGGTCGGCTACATGGCGCACGACGAACGGCGCCGCCGCTTCTTCGGCTACCTCAACCTCTTCCTCGCGGCGATGCTGCTGCTCGTCCTCGCCGACAACTACCTTCTCCTGTACGTCGGCTGGGAGGGCGTCGGCCTCGCCTCGTACCTCCTCATCGGCTTCTGGCAGCACAAGCCCAGCGCCGCCACCGCCGCCAAGAAGGCGTTCCTCGTCAACCGCGTCGGCGACGTCGGCCTCTCCATCGCGATCATGCTCCTGTTCACCACCTTCGGCACCTTCGCGTTCGGACCGGTCCTCGACGCCGCGGGTACGGCCACGTCGGCGGGCGAGGGCAAGCTCACCGCCATCGCGCTGCTGCTGCTGCTGGCCGCCTGCGGCAAGTCCGCCCAGGTGCCACTGCAGTCCTGGCTCGGTGACGCGATGGAGGGCCCGACCCCGGTCTCCGCCCTGATCCACGCCGCGACCATGGTCACCGCGGGCGTCTACCTCATCACCCGCTCCGGGACGCTCTTCGACGCCGCGCCTGCGGCCCAGACCGCCGTCGTCGTGGTCGGCGCCGTCACGCTCCTCTTCGGTGCGATCGTCGGTTGCGCCAAGGACGACATCAAGAAGGCCCTCGCCGGGTCCACGATGTCGCAGATCGGCTACATGATCCTCGCCGCCGGGCTCGGCCCGATCGGCTACGCCTTCGCCATCATGCACCTCGTCACCCACGGCTTCTTCAAGGCCGGGCTCTTCCTCGGCGCCGGTTCCGTGATGCACGGGATGAACGACGAGGTCGACATGCGGCGCTACGGCGGGCTGCGGAAGCACATGCCGGTCACGTTCGTCACGTTCGGCCTGGGCTACCTCGCCATCATTGGGTTCCCCGGTCTCTCCGGCTTCTTCTCCAAGGACAAGATCATCGAGGCGGCGTTCGCCAAGGGCGGCACCGAGGGCTGGATCCTCGGCGGCGCGGCCCTCCTCGGCGCCGCGATCACCGCGTTCTACATGACCCGCGTCATGCTGATGACCTTCTTCGGCGAGAAGCGCTGGGATCCGGACGAGGTCCATCCGCACGAATCCCCGAATACCATGACGATCCCGATGATCATCCTCGCCTTCGGATCGGTCTTCGCGGGCGGCCTGTTCAGCGTCAACGAAGCCTTCGTCCACTGGCTGGAGCCCGTCACCTCCCTCGCGCACGGCCATCCGCCGCTCGGCGCGACGGCCACCACCGCCGCCACCGTCGTCGTCCTTCTCCTCGGCGTCGCCGCCGCCTGGCTGATGTACGGCCGTAAGCCCGTACCGGTCACCGCGCCCCGCGGCTCGGTCCTCACCCGCGCCGCCCGCCGCGATCTCCTCCAGGACGACTTCAACCACGTCGTCCTGGTCCGCGGCGGCACCCACCTCACCGACACCCTCGTCCGCCTCGATCACACCCTCGTCGACGGCGCCGTCACCGGCACGGCCGTCGCCATGGGCGGACTCTCCGGATGCCTGCGCCGTCTGCAGAACGGCTTCGTCCGTTCCTACGCCGCCCAAATGGTCGGCGGGGCCGCCGTCCTCGTCGCCGTGACCCTGCTGATGAGGGGTGTCTGACCCATGGCAGATCTCTCGTTCCCGCTGCTGACCTGCGCCGCGGCGCTCCCGGCGGTCGGCGCCGTCGCCACCGCCGCGCTCCCCGCGGCCCGGCGCACCGCCGCCAAATGGGTCGCGCTGCTCTTCTCCGTCGCCACCTTCGCGCTGGCCCTGGTCATCGCGTTCCGCTTCGACCCCGGCGCCAAGGGACCGTTCCAACTCACCGAATCCCACGCCTGGATCGCCGACTTCGGCGTCCGCTACGAACTCGGCGTGGACGGCATCGCCGTCGCCCTGATCGCCCTGACGGCGCTGCTCATCCCGTTCGTCATCCTCGCGGGCTGGCATGACGCCGACCCCTTGGAGGAGGCTCGGCCCAACCGCCGCTGGCGCCCCACCCAGGGCTTCTTCGCGCTGATCCTCGCCGTGGAGGCGATGGTGATCCTCTCCTTCGAGGCCACCGACGTCTTCCTCTTCTACCTCTTCTTCGAAGCCATGCTCATCCCGATGTACTTCCTCATCGGCGGCTTCGGCGACGGCGCGAGCGGCGCCGACGAGGGCGAGGCGGCGGCCCGGCGGGCGAGCGCCGCCGTGAAGTTCCTGCTGTACAACCTCGCCGGTGGCCTCATCATGCTCGCCGCGGTCATCGGCCTCTACGCCGTCACCGCCGACCAGCTCGGCACCGGCACCTTCTCGCTCCAGCAGATCGTCGAGGCCCGCGCCTCCGGCCATCTCACCCTCGGCACCGGCACCGAACGCCTGCTGTTCCTCGGCTTCTTCTTCGCCTTCGCGGTGAAGGCGCCGCTGTGGCCGCTGCACACCTGGCTGCCGGGCGCCATGGGCGAGGCGACCTCACCCGTCGCCGTGCTGATCACCGCGGTCGTCGACAAGGTCGGCACCTTCGCGATGCTCCGCTTCTGCCTCCAGCTCTTCCCCGAGGCCAGCAGCTGGGCCACCCCGGCCATCCTCGTCCTGGCCCTGATCAGCATCCTCTACGGCGCCCTGCTCGCCGTCGCCCAGCGGGACATCAAGCGCCTGATCGCGTACGCCTCGATCTCCCACTTCGGCTTCATCATCCTGGGCATCTTCGCCATGACCTCCCAGGGCCAGAGCGGCGCCACCCTCTACATGGTCAACCACGGCATCTCCACCGCCGCGCTGATGCTGGTCGCCGGGTTCCTCATCAGCCGCCGCGGCTCCCGCCTCATCGCCGACTACGGCGGGGTGCAGAAGGCCGCGCCGCTGCTCGCAGGCACCTTCCTCATCGGCGGCCTGGCCACCCTCTCGCTGCCGGGGCTCGCCCCGTTCGTCAGCGAATTCCTCGTCCTCGTCGGTACGTTCAGCCGCTACCCGGTCATCGGCATCATCGCCACCGCCGGCATCGTCCTCGCCGCGCTCTACGTCCTCGTCCTCTACCAACGGACGATGACGGGCCCGCCCAAGGACGAGGTCCGCGCCCTCCCGGATCTGCGCGTCCGTGAGCTGGTCGTCGTCGGTCCGCTGATCGCCCTGCTGCTCTTCCTCGGCGTGTATCCCAAGCCGCTGACCGACCTCGTCAACCCCGCGGTCGACCACACCCTCTCCGTCGTGGACGAGCAGGACCCCAAGCCCGAGGTGCGGGTGGACGCGGTGCCCGGGCACCAGCGGGCCGGTCACCCCGCGCACCACCACGATGCGGAGGCCGCGAAGTGAACCCTGTGACGGATGTCCACACCCTGTGGACAACGGCGGCCGAGGTGCCCGGGAGGATCCCGGCCCCGCATATCGAGTACGCCCAGATCTCCCCGACCCTCATCGTCTTCGGCGCCGCGATCGTCGGCGTCCTCATCGAGGCGTTCCTGCCCCGCCGCAACCGCTACACCGCCCAGCTCCTGCTCTCCGTCGTGGCGCTGGCCGCCGCATTCGCCGCGGTCATCGGCCTCGCCGCGGGTGGCTTCGCCACGACGAAGGCGCACCTCGCGGCGATGGGCGCGCTCGCCGTAGACGGCCCCGCGCTCTTCCTCCAGGGCACCATCCTGCTGGTCTCCCTGGTCGCGGTGTTCACCTTCGCCGAGCGCCGCCTCGACCCGGCGGCCCACGGCAAACGCGTCGACTCGTTCGCCGCGCAGGCGGCCGCCGTCCCCGGTGGCGCGGCCGAACAGGCCGCGGTCAAGGCCGGGTTCGCCACCACCGAGGTCTTCCCGATCCTGCTGTTCGCCGTCGGCGGCATGCTGATCTTCCCCGCCGCCAACGACCTGCTGACCCTCTTCGTCGCCCTGGAGGTCTTCTCCCTCCCGCTCTACATCCTCTGCGCGCTCGCCCGCCGCAAGCGCCTCCTCTCCCAGGAAGCCGCCCTCAAGTACTTCCTCCTCGGCGCGTTCTCCTCGGCGTTCCTCCTCTTCGGCATCGCCCTGCTCTACGGCTACGCCGGAACCGTCACGTACGCGGGTATCGCCGAGGTCGTCGCGGACGGCGCCAAGCAGATCGACCCGGCCCTCGCGGGCACGATGGGCAACGACGCGCTGCTGCTCATCGGCGGCGCACTCGCCCTGATGGGCCTGCTCTTCAAGGTCGGTGCCGTCCCCTTCCACATGTGGACGCCCGACGTCTACCAGGGCGCTCCCACCCCGGTCACCGGTTTCATGGCCGCCGCCACCAAGGTCGCCGCCTTCGGCGCGCTGCTGCGGCTGCTGTATGTGGTCCTGCCCGGGATGCGGTGGGACTGGCGGCCGGTGATGTGGGGCGTCGCCATCGTCACGATGCTGGGCGGCGCGATCGTCGCCATCACCCAGTCCGACATCAAGCGGCTGCTGGCGTACTCCTCCATCGCGCACGCCGGGTTCATCCTGGCCGGTGTTCTCGCGACCACCCGGGACGGCATCTCGTCCGTCCTCTTCTACCTCGCCGCGTACTCCTTCGTGACGCTCGGCGCGTTCGCCGTCGTCACCCTCGTCCGCGACGCCGGGGGAGAGGCGACGCAGCTGTCCAAGTGGGCGGGTCTTGGCCGTCGTTCACCGCTGGTCGCCGCGGTCTTCGCGGTGTTCCTGCTGGCCTTCGCCGGTATCCCGTTGACCTCCGGTTTCGCCGGGAAGTTCGCCGTCTTCAAGGCGGCGGCGCAGAGCGGCGCCGGGTGGCTCGTCGTCATCGGTGTGCTGTCGTCGGCCATCGCCGCGTTCTTCTACATCCGGGTGATCGTGCTGATGTTCTTCCACGAGCCGAAGGCGGACGGTCCGACCGTCGCGGTGCCCAGCCCGCTCACCACGACCGCCATCGCCATCGGTGTCGTCGTCACGCTGGTGCTCGGTCTGGCGCCGCAGTACTTCCTCGATCTCGCGGGGCAGGCGGGCACCTTCGTCCGCTGACCCACCGGTGGCGGCTTCGGTCCCGCTCACACGAACGGCCGCCGCCCGGCCCCTTCCGCAGGGGCCGGGCGGCGGCCGTCGTACGGACCGGGCTCAGCCGCCGTTCGGGGCGCCGCTGGGCAGCTCCGGCAGATCGGGAACCTTCACCTTGCCGTCCTCGGAGCGCTGGAACTTCTCCGTCGGGCCGCCCTCCCAGCTGACGGTCAGGCTCTTGCCGTCCGCACCGGGCTTGAGCCGGCCCATCGTGCGGCCGGTGTCCCCGTCGGTGCACTTCAGCGCCACCATCGACATACCGGCCATCGACTGGATCTTGCCCAGGCACCCGGCCTTGTGGCCCCGGCTGAGGGCGGCCGTGCCGTTCTTGAACACCAGGATGAGCGGGTCGCCGCCCTCCTTGGTCTCCCAGGCGCCCTCCAGCGCCGCGCCCTCGGCGGGCTTGCCGCCCGCGTCGGGTGCCGACGGCGCGGTCGTCTCCTGCTTGCCCGGAGTGTCCTCGGAGTTGCCGCCGCTGCTGCCGCAGCCGCTGAGCAGCATCGCGGCGAGGGCGGCCGCTCCGGCGATCTGCGCTGCCTTGCGCACCTACGTCTCCTCGATCGGTGGGGAGGGGAAAGCCGTGAGGCTAGCAGGAGCGGTGTGGAGGCGAGGTGACGATCGTGGGCCCGCCTCCGCCACCTCTTCTGCCGTTGCCCACGCGGCCGTTGACCGTGGGGTCATGGGGCGGGCGGCATGGCCGGCGCGGGGAGGATGCGGCCGGTGACCTCGCCCAGGCCGATGCGGGCGCCGTCCGGGCCGGGGGCCCAGGCGGTCAGCGTCACCTCGTCGCCGTCCTGGAGGAACGGGCCCTTGCCCTCGGTGAGTTCGAGGAGGCAGCCGCGCTGGTCCGGCTCGGGGCCGGAGACCGTACCGGAGGCATAGAGGTCGCCGGTGCGCAGGGACGCGCCGTTGACGGTCATATGGGCCAGCTGCTGGGCGGCCGTCCAGTACATCGAGGCGAACGGGGGCCGGGAGACGGTCTCGTCCTTGATCCGGACCTCGATGCGCAGGTCGATGCCGCCCGGTTCGGCCGTCGCGTCGTCGAGGTAGGGCAGCAGCGGGAAGTCGCGGGCGGGCGGGACGGTGCGGGCGTCGTCGAAGGCGTCGAGCGGGGTGATCCACGCGGAGACGGAGGTGGCGAAGGACTTGCCGAGGAACGGGCCGAGGGGGACGTACTCCCACGCCTGGATGTCGCGCGCGGACCAGTCGTTGACGAGGCAGACCCCGAAGACGTGCTCGCGGAACGACTCCAGGGCGACCGGCTCGTGGAGCGTGGAGGGGGTGCCGACGACGAAGCCGACCTCGGCCTCTATGTCGAGACGGCCGGAGGGGCCGAACGTCGGCGCCGCGTCGGCGGGGGCCTTGCGCTGGCCGTTGGGGCGGACGACGGGGGTGCCCGACACCACGACGGTCCCGGCGCGGCCGTGGTAGCCGATCGGCAGGTGCTTCCAGTTCGGCGGGAGGGCGGCGCCGTCCGGGCGGAAGATCTTGCCGACGTTGGTGGCGTGGTGCTCGCTGGCGTAGAAGTCGACGTAGTCGGCGACGTCGAAGGGGAGGTGGAGGGTGACGTCGTCGAGGGGGTGCAGCAGGGGGGAGACGGCGGAGCGGTGCGCGGGATCGGTCAGCGCGGCGCGGACGGCGGCCCGGACCTCGGTCCACACCGGCCGCCCGGCGGCCAGCAGTGGGTTGAGGGTCGGCGCGGCCAGCAGCTCGGCGTGGGCGGGACGGAGGGGCTCGGGCAGCGCGCTCAGATCGAGGACGTACCGGCCGTAGCGGACGCCGAGGCGGCGCAGCGCGGGCGCCCCGGCGGTGCTGAACACGCCGTAGGGCAGGGTGTGCGGGCCGAAGGGGTCGCCTTCGGGGAGGTCGAACGGGCTCTGCTCGGGCATGACAGCTCCTCGCGTTCGTCGTCACCGGCGGGCGCGGCGCGGCGACCCCGCCCGCCCGGCCGGTGGCCGTGGGGTCGATCAGCAGGCTACGGCCCGTCCGGCGCTCGCCGTGGGCACTGTGGACAACTCCCCGGATGCCTGCCCAGGTGGGGGAAGCGGGGCGAGGCGCGCAGCGGGACCGGGCATCGGGCGGACGCGGCCCGGACGCACGTGGCGCCCGCACGCGCGCGCTGCCCGTGCGGGCGCGGAGCCGCCCCCGCCCATGCCGCCCGGGCCTGTGACGCCCGCACCGGCGCGGAGCCGCCCCGGACGCAGGGCCCGCGCATCTGCTCCGGGCCGCCCGCCTCGCCCCCTCGGGCCCGCCCCGGCCCTGCCCGCCGAGGGGCACGCGCCCGCCCCATCCACGTCATATCGGGGAAAAATGGGGCCATGGAACATACCGGGCACAGGGCTGGTCGGCTGCCGATGGGGTTCGGGGGGCGGGCGCTCACGGTGATCGAACTGGGACCGGATACGCTGGCAGGCGGTGGAGACAGCGACAGATCGACATTCCGTTTGATCGTCAGCAGACAGGAGTACCCCTCGTGACCGTCGTCGGGCCCTTCGGGCTGAGCGTGCGGGACCAGGCTCTTGAGGCCGATGTCCAGGCCGGGTTGGCGGCTGTCGAGGAGGGCCTGCTGGAGGCCACCAAAAGCGACGTGCCGTTCATCACCGAGTCCGCACAGCATCTCGTCCGCGCGGGCGGCAAGCGGTTCCGGCCGCTGCTCGTCACGCTCGCCGCGCAGTTCGGCGATCCGTACGCCCCCGGTGTGGTGCCCTCGGCCGTCGTCGTCGAGCTGACGCATCTGGCGACGCTGTACCACGACGACGTGATGGACGAGGCGGACGTGCGCCGCGGCGTGGCCAGCGCCAACGCCCGCTGGGGCAACTCCCTCGCCGTCCTGACCGGCGACTTCCTCTTCGCGCGGGCCTCGCACATCCTCGCCGACCTCGGGCCCGAGGCGGTCCGCATCCAGGCCGTGGCGTTCGAGCGGCTGGTGACCGGCCAGATCCTGGAGACCGCGGGGCCGCGCGACGGGCGTGACCCCGTGGACCACTACCTCGACGTCCTCGCCGGGAAGACCGGTTCGCTGGTCGCCGTGGCCTGCCGCTTCGGCGCGATGATGTCCGGCGCCGACGAGACGGCCGTCGACATCCTCACCCAGTACGGCGAGCGGCTGGGCGCCGCCTTCCAGCTGGCCGACGACGTGCTCGACATCGCCAGCGACTCCCACGAGTCCGGCAAGACGCCCGGCACGGACCTGCGCGAGGGCGTCGCCACCCTGCCCGTGCTGTATCTGAGGGCCCGCGCCGAGAGCCCGTCCGGCACCGCCGAGGACCGCGCCCTGTGCGAGCTGCTCGCCGGTGATCTCACGGATGACGCCCGGCACGCCGAGGCGCTCGCCGCGCTCCGCGCCCACCCCGCGCTCGAACAGGCCCGCCGCGACACCGTCCGCCACGTCCAGGAGGCCCGCGCCGTGCTGGCGCCGCTGCCGGACTGCATGGCGAAGACGGCGCTGGAGAGCCTCTGCGACGCGGTGGTGCACCGGGCGGGCTGACCGGAGCGGGCGGCAACGGCGCGACAGGGCCGGTCCCCGGGACCGGCCGATCCGCCTCGCCCCCAGCCTCCGTCAGGGTGCGCGTCACCCTCCCGGAGTAGGTGTGCCGTCGTGCGCTGACCGGATGTCATACCCCAGCAGGAGGACGGGTTGGCTCCGTGGGTTGACGCGGTGTGCCGGTCGTTTTGGTGGGATGGGAGTCACCACAACGCGGCGGTACGGCCACGAAGGGGCCCGGGGGACCGGTGCGCAGCGCGGGCCCGCCGCTCATGACCGGAGGTAGGCACATGCCACGGAACGAACCGACAGACGACGCCACCGCAGGCAGCCAGGGCCCGGAGGCGGACGTCCCGGTGCGGCGCCGCAAGGCCGTCCGGTACGGCGTCCCGGTCGCGGTGGCGGGGGTGGTGGCGGCGACGGTCGGGCTGGTCCCGGCGTTCGCCGGATCCGGCTCGCCCGACCTGCCGAAGATCACGGCGCAGCAGCTCCTCGCCAAGATGGCCGCGTCCGACACCCAGCAGCTGTCCGGCACCGTCCGCGTCACCACGGACCTGGGCCTGCCGTCGCTGCCGGGCGCGGGCGGCGCGATGCCGGGCTTCGGCGGCGCGGGCGGCTCCGGCGAGGGCGACGGCAGCGGTGCCCCGCAGTCGCCGCGGAACAAGCTGATGGAGCTGGCGTCCGGCGCCCACACCCTGCGGATAGCGGCCGACGGCCCCGCCAAGCAGCGCGTCACCTTCGTCGACGGCGGATCCGAGTACAGCCTCATCCGCGACGGCGACCGCACCTGGGCGTACGACGGTGGCAGCAACACCGCCGTCCGCTCCGGGCGTCCCGCGGGCGCCGCGCACGGCCCGCGGCCCGGTGCGGGTCTGCCGCGGGACCTGGCCGGGGCCACCCCGCAGGACCTCGCCCGGCAGGCGCTGAAGGCCGCGGGGGACACCACGTCCGTCACCGTCGGCTCCACCGCGAAGGTCGCCGGGCGGGACGCGTACCAGCTGGTGCTGACGCCGAAGCAGTCCGGTTCGACGGTCGGGTCGGTCCGGATCGCGGTGGACGCCGCCAACGGCGTGCCGCTGAAGTTCTCGCTGCTGCCCCGGAGCGGGGGCGACGCCGTCGTCGACGCGGGCTTCACCACCGTCGACTTCGCCCGCCCGGCCGCCTCCTCGTTCGCCCCGCCCCGCGACGCGAAGATCGTCGACGGCGCCCGCATACCCCAGGGGAAGGGCCACGGCGGTGGTCTCCAGGGGCCGCACGGCGGCAAGGACTTCAAGGGCTTCAAGGAGTTCCGCGGCGAGGAGGGCGCGCGGAACGCCGCGGGCCCGCACGGTGTCACGGTCCTCGGCAAGGGCTGGACCGGCGTCGCCGTGCTCAAGGGGACCGGCTCCCTGCCGACCGGCAAGGGCGGTGCGGCCGCGTTCCTCGACAGCCTCGGCGACACGGTCCACGGCGACTTCGGCTCCGGCCGGGTCTTCAGCACCCGCCTGGTCAACGCCCTGCTGACCGACGACGGCACGGTCTACGTCGGCGCTGTCGACAAGCAGACCCTCGTCAGCACGGCGAACACGGCCCACGCCGCCAAGTAGGCCTCAGGGGCGCCCGACGTCAACCGGCGCGCTCCTGGGCCGGAACGGCCCAGGGGCGTAAGGGCCCCGCGCGCCCGCCCTAGCCCAACGACTCATCCGCAGCCGCCGGAAGCGGGGCCGGGCCTCCCGCTTCCCGGCGCTCCGGGCCCCCGGTCGCCGCAGCCGCGCCCTCGGAGACCGCGGCGGAGGCCCGGCGCCTCGCGGCCGCCACCGCCGCTCGTGCGGTGTGGGCGGTCCGCAGCGCGTCCCAGGTCAGCAGCGCCAGTGCCAGCCACACCAGGGCGAAACCGGCCCACCGCTCCGGCGGCATCGACTCGTGGAAGACCAGCAGGCCCAGCGCGAACTGGAACGTCGGCGCCAGATACTGCAGCATCCCGATCGTCGTCAGCGGCAGCCGGACCGCCGCGGCGCCGAAGCAGATCAGCGGCACCGCCGTCGCCACCCCACACCCCGCGAGCAGCAGCGCCGTGCCGATGCCGCCGCTCACGAACGCCGAGTCGCCGCGTACGCCGAGGAAGACCAGGAAGACCACCGCGGGCACGAACTGCATCGCCGTCTCCGCGGCGAAACCGTCCACGCCGTCGAGCTTGATGCCCTTCTTCAGCAGGCCGTACGTCGCGAACGAAAAGGCCAGGACCAGCGAGATCCACGGCACCCGGCCATAGGCGACGGCCATCACGAGCACCGCGAGGGTGCCCACGCCCACCGCCGTCCACTGCAACGGCCGCAGCCGCTCCCGCAGCACCAGCACCCCGAAGGCGATGCTGACCAGCGGATTGATGAAGTACCCGAGCGACGCCTCCAGGACGTGCCCGGCGTTCACCGCCCAGATGTACAGGAACCAGTTGACGGAGATGACCGCCGCGCACGCCGCGATCAGCGCCATCCGGCGCGGCTGCCGCAGCAGCGGACGCACCCACGACCAGCGGCGCAGCACCGCCAGGATGAGCGCGGCGACCGGCAGCGACCACGCCATGCGGTGCGCCAGGATCTCGGCCGGTGACGCGGCGTCCAGCAGATGCCAGTAGAGCGGCAGCAGCCCCCACATGCCGTACGCCGCGAGACCGTACGCGAGCCCTGTGCGCTGCGTGTTCCCAGACTCCAAGGGGCCCTCCCGTTGCTGCCCGGCCGCTCCGGGCGTGCGGCGCCGACCCTGTGACGGTAGCGCCGCGCCACCCGCCTGTCATGTGCGTATCGACATACGGTCATGACCACCGGGCGGCGCCTCCGCACACCGCCCGCCACCGGCGAACACCCTGGTCACGGCCTCGGAACGCGCCGGTGCCCCCACCGGGCGAGCCGGGTGGCTCGCGCCCGTGGGGGCACCGGGGAGAACGCGCGGGTGCGGACCTCAGCCGACGACCGTCCAGGCGTCGTTACCGGCCAGCAGGGCGCCGAGGTCGCCCTTGCCCTGCTGCTCGACGGCGGCGTCCAGCTGCTCGGCCATCAGGGTGTCGTAGACCGGGCGCCCGACGTCGCGCAGCACACCGATGGGGGTGTGGTGGAGCGTGTCCGGGTCGGCGAGGCGGGAAAGCGCGAACGCGGCGGTGGGCGACGGGCTGTGCGCGTCGTGCACGAGGATGCCGTCGGTGCCCTCCTCCTGTACGTCGATGACCCGCAGGTCGCCGGTGGCCGGGTCGCGGACCACGCCCTTGGAGCCGAGGCCGTCCGGGGCGGGCACGCCGAACCGGATCGGCTGCCCGTGCTCCAACCGGATGACGGCATCCTCCGCCTTCTCCTTGTCCTTGAGGACCTCGAAGGCGCCGTCGTTGAAGATGTTGCAGTTCTGGTAGATCTCCACCAGCGCGGTGCCCGGGTGGTCGGCGGCGGCGCGCAGCACCGAGGTGAGGTGCTTGCGGTCGGAGTCGACGGTGCGGGCCACGAACGACGCCTCCGCGCCGAGCGCCAGCGACACCGGGTTGAACGGTGCGTCCAGCGACCCCATCGGAGTCGACTTGGTGATCTTGCCGACCTCGGAGGTGGGGCTGTACTGGCCCTTTGTCAGACCGTAGATCCGGTTGTTGAACAGCAGGATCTTGAGGTTGACGTTGCGGCGCAGGGCGTGGATGAGGTGGTTGCCGCCGATGGACAGCGCATCGCCGTCGCCGGTGACGACCCAGACGGACAGGTCGCGGCGGGAGGACGCCAGGCCCGTGGCGATCGACGGGGCGCGGCCGTGGATGGAGTGCATCCCGTAGGTGTTCATGTAGTACGGGAAGCGGGAGGAGCAGCCGATGCCGGAGACGAAGACGATGTTCTCCTTCGCCAGCCCCAGGTCGGGCATGAAGCCCTGGACGGCGGCGAGGACGGCGTAGTCACCGCAGCCGGGGCACCAGCGGACCTCCTGGTCCGACTTGAAGTCCTTCATGGACTGCTTGGCCTCGGCCTTGGGCACCAGCGCCAGCGCCTGCGGCCCGGCCGCCGGCCCCGGGATCGTCTCAGTCATTGATGGCCTCCTTGAAGACCTCGGCGAGCTGCTCGGCCTTGAACGGCATTCCGCTGACCTGGGTGTACGAGCGCGCGTCCACCAGGAACTCGGCGCGCAGCAGGGTGGCGAGCTGGCCGAGGTTCATCTCCGGCACGATCACCTTGTCGTAACGCGCCAGGACCTCGCCCAGATTCCGCGGGAAGGGGTTGAGGTGGCGCAGATGGGCTTGCGCGATGCGCTGCCCCGCGCCCCGGACGCGCCGCACCGCGGCGGTGATCGGACCGTACGTCGAACCCCAGCCCAGTACGAGGAGGTCCGCGCCCGCGCCGTCCTCACCGGCCGGGTCGTCGACCTCCAGGCCGGGCACCTCGATACCGGCCACCTTCGCCTGGCGGGTGCGGACCATGAAGTCGTGGTTGGCCGGGTCGTACGAGATGTTGCCCGTGCCGTCCTGCTTCTCGATGCCGCCGATGCGGTGCTCCAGACCGGGCGTGCCGGGGAGAGCCCAGGGGCGCGCGAGGGTCTGCTCGTCGCGCTTGTACGGCCAGAAGACCTCGGTGCCGTCCGCCAGCTGGTGGTTGGGCCCGGTGGCGAACTGGACGCGCAGGTCGGGGAGTTCGTCGATCTCCGGGATGCGCCACGGCTCGGAGCCGTTGGCGAGGTAGCCGTCGGAGAGCAGGAACACCGGGGTGCGGTAGGTCAGCGCGATCCGGGCGGCGTCCAGGGCGGCGTCGAAGCAGTCCGCGGGGGTCTTCGGCGCCACGATCGGCACCGGCGCCTCGCCGTTGCGGCCGTACATCGCCTGGAGCAGGTCGGCCTGCTCGGTCTTGGTCGGCAGGCCCGTGGAGGGGCCGCCGCGCTGGATGTCGACGATCAGCAGCGGCAGTTCGAGGCTGACGGCGAGGCCGATGGTCTCCGACTTCAGCGCCACACCGGGGCCGGACGTCGTCGTCACCGCGAGCGAACCGCCGAACGCCGCGCCCAGCGCCGCGCCGATGCCCGCGATCTCGTCCTCGGCCTGGAACGTCCGCACGCCGAAGTTCTTGTGCTTGGACAGCTCGTGCAGGATGTCGGAGGCCGGGGTGATCGGGTACGAGCCCAGGTAGACCGGCAGGTCCGCCTGACGGCCCGCGGCGACCAGCCCGTAGGAGAGCGCCAGGTTGCCGGAGATGTTGCGGTACGTCCCCGTCGGGAACGCCTTCGACGCCGGGGCGACCTCGTACGAGACGGCGAAGTCCTCCGTCGTCTCGCCGAAGTTCCAGCCCGCCCGGAAGGCCGCGACGTTCGCCTTGGCGATGTCCGGCTTCTTCGCGAACTTCTCCGCCAGGAACTTCTCGGTGCCCTCGGTCGGCCGGTGGTACATCCACGACAGCAGGCCCAGCGCGAACATGTTCTTGCTGCGCTCGGCCTCCTTGCGGGAGAGTCCGAAGTCCTTCAACGCCTCGACCGTCAGTGTGGTCAGCGGCACCGGGTGGACGCGGTACGCCTCCAGCGAACCGTCCTCCAGCGGGCTGGTGGCGTAGCCGACCTTCGCCATCGGGCGCTTGGTGAACTCGTCGGTGTTGACGATGATCTCCGCGCCGTGCGGCACGTCCGCGAGGTTCGCCTTCAGGGCGGCGGGGTTCATCGCCACCAGGACGTCGGGGGCGTCGCCCGGGGTGAGGATGTCGTGATCGGCGAAGTGCAGCTGGAAGCTGGAGACGCCGGGGAGGGTCCCGGCGGGCGCGCGGATCTCGGCGGGAAAGTTCGGCAGCGTCGACAGGTCGTTGCCGAAGGACGCGGTCTCCGATGTGAACCGGTCGCCCGTGAGCTGCATGCCGTCACCGGAGTCACCCGCGAACCGGATGATCACCCGGTCCAGACGCCGGATCTCCTTGTCTGTGCCCCCGTCGCCAAAGGAGCGCTGTTCCCCGACGTGCGCTCCGTCGGCCTGCTCGGCTGTGCTGCTGACCTGGCTGGTCACTGCTTCGGACCTCCCTAGAGGGGTACGGCTCCCCGCCGGAGGGCGGGATCGGGACGTGTCGTGCCGACCGGACGGTCCCCTCACCATCGTACGGGGGTAAGGGTCGCCTTCCCTGGGTCGATCACATGGTGGACGTCGCCATGAGATGATGGCTGGTTGCGAATTGTCATGAAAACACTGGTTCCGTCGCCCTCGCCGGGGACGCCCCGGGCTCCGGTGACGGTCCGACATTGGTGGTAGGACCCCGGACCTACGTCTCCGGGGGCGCGCGGCGCATGCCTGGTCCGGGGCGGGGTGGCGGGGGCGTCACGGCCGGAGATAGGTGAGGACGGCGAGCACCCGACGGTGATCCCCGTCACTCGGCGCCAGGCCCAGCTTCAGGAAGATGTTGCCGATGTGCTTCTCCACCGCGCCGTGGCTGATCACCAGCTCCCGGGCCACGGCCGCGTTCGTCCGGCCCTCCGCCATCAGGGCCAGCACCTCCCGCTCACGCGGTGTCAGCCGGTCCAGCGCCTCCTGCCGACGGCTGCGGCCCAGCAGTTGTGCCACCACCTCGGGGTCGAGTGCGGTACCGCCGTCCGCGACCCGCACCACCGCGTCGACGAACTCCCGCACCTCGGCGACGCGGTCCTTGAGCAGATAGCCGATGCCGCGGGTCGAGCCGGCCAGCAGCTCGGTCGCGTACTGCTCCTCGACGTACTGCGACAGCACCAGCACACCGACCTCCGGATGCGCCCGCCGCAGCGTGAGGGCGGCCCGCACCCCCTCGTCGGTGTGGGTCGGCGGCATCCGTACGTCGGCCACGACCACGTCGGGCGGTGTACCGGCGGCGGCCAGTTCGCCGACCGCCGCGACCAGCGCGTCACCGTCGCCGACACCGGCCACCACGTCGTGCCCGCGGTCGGTCAGCAGCCGCGTCAGTCCCTCCCGCAGCAGCACCGAATCCTCGGCGATGACCACCCGCACCCTGTCCTCCACGTCGCCCGTCTCTCCCGAAGCGCCCACGCGCCGCCGCCCCGCTCCACCCCGGTGCGGCACCTCAGCATCCCAGCATCCGGACGCGGAGGGGGAGAAACGGGGGAGCGGGGCGCGGGGCGGAAGGGGAACGTGGGGTTTCTGGGGCGGTCAGCTCTCCCGGTGCTCCGGGCCTTCCCGGAGCGCCGGACTCCGTACGGTTTCCGGGGCGCCGCCGTGCGGGGCGGGCGCCGCCCCGGGCCCGGCGCCTGTCCCCGGTCCCGGGGCGGCCCCCGGCCAGGGACCGAGCAGGACGCGTACCAGGGCCCGGTCCGGGACGGTCAGCGCGTACGTCACCCGGGGCAGGGCGAGGACGAGCAGCAGGCCCACGGCGGCGGCGAGCGCGATCTCGGGCGGGGTCTCGACGTATCCGGAGAAGGTGCCGGGGGCGGTGTCCGGGTTCCATACCTCGATGCCCGGCTGGCCCAGGTAGCGCGGGAACGTCCACCGCCACAGCGGATACAGCAGCAGCGACCAGCCGAGCGCCCAGTACGTCACCGTGAGCACGAAGGCGGCCACCGCCCAGGGGAAGCGCAGGAAGCAGCAGAGCAGCTGCCGCCAGGACGACCCGTCCCGCAGCAACGCGCCGGTCCACCGCACCACGCCGCCCCCGGCCGCCCGCACCGGTGGCGGCGCCGCGACGGTCACCCCCAGGAGTGCGCGGGCCCGCGCCCGCTCCATGGCGCCCAGCCCCCGCGCCCCCGCCAGCCCCGCCGCGAACACCGGGATACCCGCGACCGTCACCAGCAGTCCCGCGCTCAGGGCGCACAGCGTCGTCGCGTACGCGAACAGCGCGACGGCCACCGGGAGATTGGTGAGGAGGTAGAGGAACGCGCGCCAGGTACGCCCCGAGAAGGGGGCGCGCAGCGCCAGGAGTACGCGGGGGGCGCCCGCCCGCCGCTCGGAAGCCGTGGCCATGGTCATGCCGTCCGTCCTGTCGGTGTACCTGAAGTCGGTGGTGCTTGATGCCGGAGGTGCCTGATGCCGGGGTGGCCGATCCGCCGGACGCGGCCCGGAGGTGGTCCGGGCGTCCGGATGCGGCGCGGCGCACCGGCCATGGCGCCGTGGTGCGGGCGCGGTGTGGTCAGGCGGCCGGGGCGGTGCCCGTGGTGCGGCCGCGCCAGGGGAGTGCGGCGATGATCCGGGTGGGGCCGCCCGGCGGGGAGTCCAGGGTGAAGGCGCCGTCCACCGACGCCAGCCGGTCGGCGAGCCCCGCCATGCCGCCGCCCGCTACCCGCCGGGCGCCGCCGCGCCCGTCGTCCGTGACCGTCACCAGCAGCCGCCTGCCGGACCGCCGCACCCCGACGGCGGCGGACCGCGCCCCGGAGTGCTTGGAGACGTTCTGCAGCAGCTCGGAGACGGTGAAGTACACGATCCCCTCGATGGCCGGTACCGGGCGCTCCGTCAGCTCCACGGAGACGGACACCGGGGCCGTGCAGCGCCCCGCCAGCGACGTCAGGGCCGGGCCGAGGCCGCGGTCGGTGAGGATCGCCGGATGGATGCCCCGGGCCAGATCCCGCAGCTCCTGGAGGGCCAGCTTCACCTCGCCGTGCGCCTCGTCCACCATCGCGGCGGCCGCCTGCGGATCCTCCGTCAGCTTCTCCTTCGCCAGCCCGAGCCCCATCGCGAGCGCCACCAGACGGGCCTGCGCGCCGTCGTGCAGATCCCGCTCGATGCGCCGCAGATCCGCCGAGGCGGTGTCGGTCACCTTCTCGCGGTCCGCTTCCAGCTCGGCGATCCGCCGCTCCAGCCCGTCCGACGGCGACAGGAGTCCGCGCACCATGGCCCGGTCGACGTCGGTCAGCAGGCGCGCCGCCCAGGGCAGCACCGGCCAGCCCGCGACGAGCAGGACGAGGGTGAGGGTGAAGGTCAGCACCACCCACGGCAGCCGGACGAGCGCGAACAGTGCGTGCCGCCACCCCACCGGGTCCGTCAACCGCGCCCACAGCCTGGGGAAGAACCCCGGCTCGCGGGCGCGCAGCGGGGACGGCTCCGGCACCCGCAGCCCCAGCAGCGCACGGGCCCGCGCCCGCTCCAGCCGTCCGTACCACCGGCACGCCGCCAGGCCCACGGCCAGCAGCGGCAACCCGACCACCGTGATCGACAGCCCCAGACCCAGCGCCAGCCACACCAGCACCACCTCGAAGGCGAGCACGCCCAGCGGCAGATTGGTCAGCAGGTACCCGATCTCCCGCCAGGTCGCGGGGGAAAGGGCGGCGCGCGGGCGGGGCGGTGGCGCCCCCTCGTTCTCGCGTCCGCCGTCCGGGGTCACGGTCTGTGTCATACGGCAAGCCTGCCCGGACGTCGCGCCGCCCTGCCATGGGGTGCACGGGTCGGGTGGGGGTGGGGTTGTCCCCACCCTCGGAGGGACGGCCGGGCCTCCCCGGGTGCGGCCGCCCCGGACGTCCCCGGGGAGGCCGCCCGCCCGGCCCTCGGGCCGACTTGCCCCTGTGCGGGGGTGCTCGCCCCGGTACCGGCTCTGACCTGCCCGTTTGCCGGTTCCGTCGGCGCTTCCGGTGGACAGGGGGCGCGGAGGTGACCGTAGGGTGTCGCCGTGCGTACAGGGGAGGGGTGAGGGGCGATGGCGCGGGATATCGGCGGCCGGTCGCCGGGGGCGGACACCACTCGGCCGCGGCAAACCCGGCACACACCCCCGTACGGGCCCAAAAAGCCGACAGGTGACGGCTGTTGGGCGTGCCGCCTCCACCGGGCGGAGGCCCCGGCGTGAGCGCGGCCGTGGGCGCCCCCGGGGAGCGGCGCACCACCCTGAGCCGGGTCCCCCTCGTCACCGGGGGAGGCCACCGCACCGACCTCGTCGTCCCGTCCGGGGAACCCGTAGGGGCGCTCCTGCCGGAGCTGCTGCGGCTGCTCGGCGAGCGCCCGGCCGGACCCGGCGCGCAACGGCTGGTCACCGCCGACGACACCGTCCTCGCACCGCACGACTCCCTCGCCGCCGCCCGCCTCGCGGACGGCGCCGAACCCCCTCTCGTCACGGGCCCGTTCACGCCCGGCACCCGCCCCGGGGGCGGCCTCGATGCCGACGTCGCCGCCCCGCTGGAGGTACGCGGCCGGGGCTGGGGCGCGCGGGGCGCCGCATGGGCCGCGGGCGCGGCGGGCGTCCTGCTCGGCGCCGGCGCCGACCGCTGGTACGGCGACGCCGCCGCCCTGTGGCTCGGCATCGCCGCGGTACCGCTCGGCGGCGCGGGCGCCGCCCTGGCCGCGACCCGGGCCACCCAACGCGCCTCCGGGGCGGCCCTGTTGCTTCTTGGCGGCACCCTCGGGGCGTACGCCTCCTGGCACGCGACACCGAGCGGCGCGGCCCGCCTAGCCGCCCTCCTGTGCCTCCTGGCCGCCCTCCCGGCCGCGCTCCTCGCCCTGCGCACCATGGACCCGCCGCGCACCGCACTGCGGCGCGCCGTCGCCCGCACCGAGTCGGCGGCGGTCGTGGCCCTGACCCCGGTGACGGTGGGCGCCCTCGGCGTGTACGCCCTGCTGCGGGACGCGTTCTGACGCGGAGCGGCGGAGGAACGGACGAGCGGATGAACGGTACGGAACGGGTGACCCGGGACCGGGGACTGCCGGTTACGGAGGTGGCGGACCCGTTGGCGGCACCCGGCCGGTCGGTACCGCAGGCGGTACCCGAACGGTCGGAGCGGGCGGTCCCAGGAGAACGGCCAGAGGCAACGGAGCGGCCGGTCCGGCCGGAGGCACCGGGAGCACCGGGGGAAGAGGGGTGGCGGGGCGTGGAGGCGCAGACGCAGGACGGAACGGGCGGTGCGTCCGGGGCACCCGGAGCAGGCGTCTCGGGGGCGCCCGGAGGCGGCGTCTCAGGGGCGCCTGCGGCGGAGCCGGGGGCGCCCGGGCAGGTGGCGCACGCCGGGGGAGAGGCGGCGGGGCCCGGTCCGGCCGTGATGCCGGGTGGGCCGGGCCCGGGGCCGTACGCCGTGTCAGGTCCGGGGCCGGGCGCCGCGGCAGGGTCGATGCCGATTGCCGGAACGGGACCGAATCCGGGTGCTGCGCCGGACGCGCCCGCGGGGCAGGCGCCGGACGCGGCTTCAGGTGCGATGCCGGGCGGGGCGCTGCCCCTGGCTTGGCCCGCGCCCGTGCCGCCGGGGCCGGGCCCGGCCGTATCGGGGCCCCCGGTCCAGGCGCAGGCCCCGACCGCACCCGTTGACCTGCGCCCGGGTCCGGCTCAGGCCCCGGCCGCCCTCATCGCTCCCGGCCCGGCCCAGCCCCCGCTCACCTCTACCGCCCCCACGGACGCCGCCCCCGCCCCCGCCCCCGTCCCCGGGCGGTACGGGCGGCCCGGGCTTCCCGCGCGTACGCCCGTGTCGGTACCGCTGTTGCCGCCCGAACTCGCCGACGGGCAGCCCAAACCGCGGCGGGGTGACCCGTTGGGGCGGCGGGCCGGGCGGGCGTTGCGGAGGGTGTTCGCCTCGTCGCCGGCCATCGAGACGGCGACGGTCACGAAGGCGGCGTACGCCATCCAGCAGCCGGTCGTCACCGGGCGGCAGATCGCGGTCTCCAGCATCCGTGGCGGCGCGGGCAAGTCCACCGTCGCGGCGCTGCTCGCGTTGACCTACGCCCACTACCGGCCCGACCCGGTCCTCGCCGTCGAGGCCGATCCGGCGCTCGGCACGCTGCCGCACCGGCTGGGCGCGCGCGAGGTGCGCTGGTCGGGCAGCGATCTGGCGGAGATCGTCGACCCGTCGATGCTGATCACCGACCTGACCGGTTATCTGCTGCCGTTCGCGGGCGGCGGCTGGCTGCTGCCGGGCAGCCAGGGCGCGATCGGCACCCGGCTGGACCTCGACGCGTACCGCGTCGTCATGACCTCGCTGCGGCGCCACTTCGCCGCCACCGTCGTCGACTGCGAGACCCTGCCCGCCGAGGTGGCCCGCACCGCGCTGGTCACCACGCAGGCACGTGTACTGGTCACCCCGGCCACCCCCGAGGGCGTCGCAGCCACCCGCTCCGTACTGGACTGGGTGGGCGGTCTGCACCCGGGCCTGCTGCCGACCACGGTCGTGGTCCTCACCCATCTGGCACCCGACACCGGCGTCGACGCCCGTACGGCCGCCACCCACCTCGGCGCGGGCGGCGCGGCGGTGCTGCCGCTGCCCTACGACCGCCACCTGGCCGCGGGCGGCGCGATCCGTACGGAACTGCTGGGCGCGCGCACCCTCGCGGCCACCGCCCGGATCGCCGCCGAGGTGATGAACCGCGCGGTCTCCCGCGAACCCGGCCGCCGCCCGTCCGACCGGACCGCCCGCGGCGGCGAACCGTACGTCGCCCATGGCGTCGTCCGCCCCGCCGGATCCACGACCGCTCACCCGCAGCCGCCGCAGCAACCCCAGGGCCAGCTCCTGCACCAGAACCACCACCCGCACCCACTCCACCAGCAGCCCCTACTCCCGCAGCAGATCCAGACAACACATCAGGGCCAGGCGCCGCAGCAGTACCGGGCGACACAGTCGGGACACATGACGCAGCCGCCCCACGTCTCACAGTCAGGGCAGATGACGCAGCCGCCCCATGCCCCGCAGTCGGGGCACATGACGCAGCCGCCCCACGTCTCGCAGCGACCCCTGTCCCCGCAATCACCCGCCTCGTCCCTCGCATCACCTCAGCCCTCCGTGCCCCCGCAGGCCACCCCGTACATACAGCCCCACCCGCCGTACGCCGCCCAGCAGCCGCCCCCGGCACAGCAGCAGCCCCAGGCAACCCCGTACGGGCAGCCACCACACCAGTCCCACCTCACCCCCACTCCTCCCCGGCAACCGGAACCCCTGCGCGCCACCCGGCACCCCCAGGCACCGCCCCCGGGCGCGGACCGGACCCCCTTCGACGGACCGCCCGACGAACGGAGCCCCTTCGACGGCGGCCCGCTGCCCCGCCCGGACAGCGCCGGAGCCTGACCGTCCGGCACGGCCCCGGCCCGGTGACGGCGGCCCCGGCCCGGCGACGTACGGACGGGCCCGCGCCGGCCCCGGTCCCGTCCGCATGGTGGGCAGGACCGTCCGGCAGTCGGTCGCAGAGCCGGGACGAAGTGGGGTCAACGCCACCGCCGTCGTGACGCGGCTGCTCAGCGCGGGGAGGGCAGGGCCTAGACTCCGTATGTACAGATCGTCGAAGTCGTGGAACAAGCGCAGTCAGGGAGCGAGGGGCGGACGTGCCGGACGACACGACCGTGCGCACCATCAGCAGCGCCGCGGAGTACTTCCAGGGGTATTCCTTCGTCGGCCTGGTTGCCGTCGTCGGTGTCCTCTTCGTGGCCGTGGCCTTCGGCGCCGGGCGGTTGCTGCGGCCCGTGGTGCCGACGCCCGAGAAGCTGCTGACGTACGAATGCGGTGTGGACCCGGTCGGCGAGGGCTGGGCGCACACCCAGGTCCGCTACTACGTCTACGCGTTCCTCTACGTGATCTTCGCCGTCGACTCGATCTTCCTGTTCCCCTGGGCGACGGTCTTCGCCGCCCCCGGCTTCGGCGGCGTCACGCTCGTGGAGATGTTCATCTTCCTCGGCTTCCTCACCGTCGGCCTGCTCTACGCATGGAAGAAGGGCGTCCTGGAATGGACGTGACCCCCGCCCCCGACGGCGCGTCGGCAGCGGCCGAGGGCTCCGCCCGCGCCGATCTGCCGATGCCGCGACGCCTGGGCACGCTCGCCCGTCTCGCGCCCGAACCGATGAAGGTGGTCCTCAACTGGGGCCGCCGCTACAGCCTGTGGGTCTTCAACTTCGGCCTCGCCTGCTGCGCCATCGAGTTCATCGCCGCCTCCATGGCGCGCCACGACTTCATCCGGCTCGGCGTCATCCCCTTCGCGCCCGGCCCGCGCCAGGCCGACCTGATGATCGTCTCGGGCACGGTCACCGACAAAATGGCCCCGGCCGTCAAGCGTCTCTACGAGCAGATGCCCGAGCCGAAGTACGTCATCTCCTTCGGCGCCTGTTCCAACTGCGGCGGCCCCTACTGGGACTCGTACTCGGTGACCAAGGGCGTCGACCAGATCATTCCGGTGGACGTGTACGTACCGGGCTGCCCGCCCCGCCCGGAGGCGCTGCTGCAGGGCATTCTCAAGCTCCAGGAGAAGATCGCCCGCGAATCGCTGGGTGAGCGCTACGCGACCGGCCCGGCCGCCGCGCCCTCGGCGAACGCGCTGCGCAGCGGCCTGGTGGCGCCCCCGAAGCCCGGTCCGTCCACCACGGCGGAACCCGGCGGTCCGGGGGAGGAGCCCCGATGAGCGAGCCGACGAACGAGCCGACGAACGGACCGGTGGACGAGCCGACGAACGAGCCCGTGGACGGCGTCGCGGACGGCGTCGAGGACGGTGCGGGCGAGGCGGCCGAGCCCGTCGTCGGCTGGCTGCCCGGCCCGGCGAGCGCCCTCTTCGGCACGGGCGCCACCGCGGAAGCCGCCTACGATCTGCTGACCGTCGACGTACCGGCCGACCGCTGGATCGAGGCCCTGACCGCCGCCCGGACCGCCCTGGGCTGCACCTTCTTCGACTGGCTGAGCGCCGTCGACGAGCCCGGCACCGGCTTCCGGATCTGTGCTCACCTCGCCGATGTGTCCCGGCCCGGCTCCGTCCGCCGGCTCCTCGTCCGCACCACCGTGCCGCACGACGCGCCGGTGCTGCCCACCGCCACCGGCGTCTACGCGGGCGCCGCCTGGCACGAACGCGAGACGTACGAGATGTTCGGCGTGGACTTCACCGGCCACCCGCACCTCGTCCCGCTGCTGCTCCCGGAGAACTTCGAGGGCCACCCGCTGCGCAAGGACTTCGTCCTCGCCGCGCGGGTCGCCAAGGCATGGCCGGGCGCCAAGGAGCCGGGCGAGTCCGAGCACGGCGGCCCCAAGCGCCGCCAGATGCTGCCGCCAGGCGTCCCCGACCCGAACGAATGGGGCCCGCTCAAGGGCCAGCTGCCCCCGGCCCCGGCCCGCCCGGCACGCGGCGCCCGCGCGGCCGGTGGCGCCCGCGCCGCCGGCGCCGGACGGACGGCCGGTGCGGGACGCGCCGGAGCGGCGGGCGAGCGTCCGGCGGCAGGAGAGCGTCCGGCGGCGGGAGAGCGTCCGGCGGCGGGAGAGCGTCCGGCGAGGCGCACCCGCTCGGCGAGCACGGGGTCGGCCAGCCAGCGTGCCACCACCACCGGGCCGGAGCAGCCCGCGTCGGAGCAGCCTGGGGCCGGTGGCCCGGCCGCTGCCCCTGCTACGTCGACGGGGCCTGCGGCACCGGCCGGACCCGCCGCACCGGCCGGACCCGCCGCACCGGCCGGACCCGCCGCACCGGCCGGACCCGCCGGACCTGCGGCTTCGGCCGGGCCGGAAGCGTCGGCCAAGCCGGAGACGTCGGCCGAGCCTGAAAAGTCGGCGAAGCCCGAGGCGTCGGCGAAGCCCGAGGCGTCGGAGAAGCCTGAAGCATCGGCCGGGCCCGTGGCGGCGACCGGCCCTGCCGCTTCGGACGGGGGAGCCGCCTCCCGTCCGTCCAAGCCCTCCGCCACCTCCTCGGACGCGCCCTGGCACCACGCCCGCCCGACCTTCGAGGAACCCGAGCCCGCCCCGGCCGACGAGGCCACTCCCGCGCAACCGGACACGACCTCCGACGGCACCGCTACGAACGAGAAACCCGGCACCGAAAAGGAAACCGGCCCCGGCAAGGACACCGGCCCGGACGAGCAATCCGGCACCGGCAGGACCACCGGCACCGGCGAGGAACCCGGCCCCGACAAGGGCACCCCCACCCAGGACCCGGCAGGAGGCGACACCCCATGAGCGACGCTCTCGACATCGTGGTGCGCCTGCTCGCCGTCTTCGTCGCCTTCCTCGTCCTCCCATTGGTCGTCGGGCAGACCGAACACAAGGTCATGGCCCATATGCAGGGTCGCCTCGGACCGATGTACGCGGGCGGGTTCCACGGCTGGGCGCAGCTCGTCGCCGACGGGGTGAAGTTCGCGCAGAAGGAGGACATCGTCCCGGCCGGTGCCGACCGGCGGATCTTCCAGCTCGCGCCCGCCGTCGGACTGCTGCCGTATCTGCTGGTCCTCGTCGCCATCCCGATCGGCCCGCACAACGCGGTCGGCCAGAGCCTCGACGCGGGCCTCTTCTTCGTCCTCGCGGTGATGGGCGTCGGCGTCCTCGGTTCGATCATGGCGGGCTGGGCGTCGGCCAACAAGTTCTCGCTGCTCGGCGGCTTGCGTACGGCCGCCCAGCTGCTCGCCTACGAACTGCCGATGCTGCTCGCCGCCGCCTCCGTCGCGATGGCCGCCGGAACCCTCTCGCTGCCCGGAATCCTCGACTCCTTCCACTGGTGGTGGGTGCCGTGGCAGCTCATCGGCGGTGTGGTCTTCTTCGTGGCCGGTCTCGCCGAGCTGCAACGGCCGCCGTTCGACATGCCGGTGGCCGACTCGGAGATCATCTTCGGCGCGTACACCGAGTACACCGGCCTGCGGTTCGCGCTCTTCCTGCTCGCCGAGTACGCGGGCATCATCGTGCTCTGCGCGCTGACCTCCGTCCTCTTCCTGGGCGGCTGGCACGGACCGTTCGGCGCCGACGGCCTCGGCTGGCTGTGGACCCTGCTGAAGACCGCCGTCCTCGCCTTCGGTGTCATCTGGCTGCGGGTCACCTACCCGCGGCTGCGCGAGGACCAGCTGCAGAAGCTCGCCTGGACCGTCCTGATCCCGCTCACCCTCGTCCAGATCGCCCTCACCGGCGTCGTCAAGGTGGTGACCTCCTGAGATGGCCGCGGACAAGAAGCCCAAGCCGTCCGGTTTCCCCGGCTCCGGGCTCGCCAAGGGCCTCGCCGTCACCCTCCGGACGATGACGAAGCGCAGCGTCACCGCGCAGTACCCCGACGTCCAGCCCGACCTGGCGCCGCGCACCCGCGGCGTCATCGGGCTGTTCGAGGAGAACTGCACCGTCTGCATGCTCTGCGCCCGCGAATGCCCCGACTGGTGCATCTACATCGACTCCCACAAGGAGACGGTGCCGCCCGCCGCCCCCGGCGGCCGCGAGCGCAGCCGCAACGTCCTCGACCGCTTCGCCATCGACTTCTCCCTCTGCATGTACTGCGGCATCTGCATCGAGGTCTGCCCCTTCGACGCCCTCTTCTGGTCACCGGAGTTCGAGTACGCCGAGACCGACATCCGCGAACTGACCCACGAGCGCGACAAACTCCGCGAGTGGATGTGGACCGTGCCCGAACCGCCCGCCCTCGACCCCGCCGCCGAGGAACCCAAGGAGATCGCCGCCGCCCGTAAGACGGCCGACAAACTGGCCGCCCAGCAGGCCGCCGCCGATGCCGAGACCTCCGGGGAGGACGCGTGACGCTCGCCGCCGCAAGCCACGGCTTCCTCACCCCCTCCGGCGTCGAGATCGCCTTCCTCCTCGTCGGCCTCGTCACCCTCGGCGCCGCGGTCGTCACCGTCACCACCCGGCAGCTCGTCCACGCCGCGCTCTGGCTGGTCGTCGCCCTCGGCGGCACCGCCGTCGAATACCTGCTGCTGACCGCGGAATTCATCGCCTGGGTACAGGTCCTGATCTACGTCGGCTCCGTCGTCGTCCTCCTTCTCTTCGGGCTGATGCTCACCAAGGCGCCCATCGGCCGGTCGCCGGACGCCGACTCCGGCAACCGCTGGGCCGCCGTCGCCGTGGCCGCGGCGTCCGCCGTCGCCCTGGTGTGGGTCGTCGTCGACGCGTTCCGCGCCACCTGGATCGAACTCGGCACCCCGCAGGGCAGCACCGAGACCACCGGCCGCAGCCTCTTCCAGTACTGGGTGCTCCCCTTCGAAGCCCTCTCCGTCCTGCTGCTCGCCGCCCTGGTCGGCGCGATCGTCCTCTCCCGCAAGGGCGACACGGCGATCACCGGCGACGGCGGTACGCCCCCGGGCCCGGGCACCCCCCCGGCCCCCGGCGGCACGGCCCCGGTCGCCCGCGCGGCCACCGGCCCCGTCGCCACCCCCGGCCCCGCCCCGCGCGAGGAGCAGCGCTGATGCATCTCGTCTATCCGGCCGTCCTCGCAGCCCTCCTCTTCTGCACCGGTCTGTACGGCGTGCTCGCCCGCCGCAACGCGATCCTGGTGCTGATGTCCGTCGAGCTGATGCTCAACGCCGTCAACCTCAACCTCGTCGCCTTCGACGCCTGGCTGCGCGACACCCTCCACGCCGGTCAGGCACTGACCCTCTTCACCATCGCCGTCGCCGCCGCCGAGATCGGCATCGGTCTGGCGATCGTGCTGCTCGTCCACCGCCACCGCGGCATCTCCGACATCGACCGGCTGCGCGACCTCGCCGACACGCCGGGCACCCCGGACGCCGACGCCACGGACCAGCAGCCGCAGCCGGACACCAAGGCGGAGGCCACCGCGTGACACCCACGACCACCGCCGTCCTCGTCCCCCTCCTGCCGTTCCTCGGCGCGGTCGTGGGGCTCTTCCTGGGCCGCCGCGCCCCCGGCTTCGTCCGGCCGCTCGCCGTGCTGCCCACGCTTGCCGCCGCCGCGCTCGCCGCCGTCGTCGCCGCCGGAGTGGGCACCGGGCCCGCCACCGACGTCGCCACCCGGCTGACCCCGACCGGCTCCGTCCCCATCGACCTGGCCCTGCACCTCGACGGCTTCGCCGTACTGATCGCCGTGCTGGTCGGTGTCGTCGCGACCTGCGTGCAGATCTACTCCACCGGCTATCTGCGCGACGACCCGCGCTACCCGTCGTACGCCGCGCTGGTCTCGCTCTTCACCTCCGCGATGCTGCTCGTCGTCTACACCGGCGACCTGATGGTGCTGCTCGTCGGCTGGGAAGTCATGGGCATCTGCTCGTACTTCCTCGTCGGCCACTACTGGGAGACCGAGGCCGCCCGTGCCGCCTCCCTCAAGGCGTTCCTCGTCACCAAGCTCGGCGATGTCCCCTTCCTCTTCGGCATCTTCGCGCTGGCCGCCGATACCGGGACCTTCCGCATCACCGGCATCCTCGGCTCCGTCGCCCGCGACGGTCTCGACCATCCGACGCTGATCGCGCTGCTGCTGCTCGCCGGTGTCGCGGGCAAGTCCGCGCAGTTCCCGCTGCACACCTGGCTGCCCGACGCCATGGCCGGTCCCACCCCCGTCTCGGCGCTCATCCACGCCGCGACGATGGTCGCCGCCGGTGTCTATGTCGTCGCCCGGCTCCTCCCCGTCTTCGCCGCCTCCGCCGCGGCGCTGGTCGTCCTCGCCGTCATGGCCGCGATCACCATGATCGGATCCGGTCTGGCCGCGCTCGCCCAGGACGACGTCAAACGCGTTCTCGCCTACTCGACCGTTGGCCAGCTCGGCTACATGACCGGCGCCCTGGCCGTCGGCGACCGCGGCGCCGCCGTCTTCCACCTCCTCTCCCACGGAGCCTTCAAGGCCCTCCTCTTCCTGGGTGCCGGGGCGCTCATCCACGCCGCCGGTACCAACTCGCTCTCCGCCATGTCCCGGATGAGCGGCCTCGACCGGCGCGTCCCCGACGCCTACTGGACCGTCACCGTCGCGCTCCTCGCGCTCGCCGCCATCCCGCCGTTCTCCGGCTTCTTCTCCAAGGAAGCCGTCCTCGGTGCCGCCGAGCACGCCGCCACCGGCGGGGCCGCGGGCATTCCCGGCGCGGCCGGGTGGACCGTCCTGATCTCCGGGCTGATCGCCGCCCTCCTCACCGCCGGATACACCACCCGGCTGTGGCTGCTCGCCTTCCGCGGCAGCGGACCCGAGGCCCCCGACCACGGCCCGCAGCCCCTCGCCATGAAGGCCGTGCTGTGGGTCCTCTTCGTCCCCACCGCCGCCTTCGGCCTGGCTGCCCCTTTCCTGCCCGACTGGTTCGACGGACGCTCCCTCATCCCGACCCTCACCACCTCCGTCCTGGGTACCGGCATCGCCCTCGTCGGCGGCCTCGTCACCTACGCGACCTGGCGCCACACCACCGCCCCGGCCACCCGCACCGCGGCGGACGGCGCCGCCACCGACCCCGGCCGGGTGCTGCTCGGGCCGCTGTACCGCCCCGCGGCCGCCGGCTTCCACCTCGACGCCGTCTACCGTGCGCTGTTCGTCCGGCCCGTGCGCGCCGCCGCGGTCCTCGTCCGCTTCCTCGACCGTGAGGTCGTCGACACCTACGTCCGCGCCGCCGGTACCGGCCCCCGCTGGCTGGGCGCCGCCGTCCGCCGCGCCCAGACCGGCAACGTGCAGACCTACCTCGGCGCGCTGCTCGCGGGCGCGCTACTCCTGGCCGTCGCCGCCGTCCTCGTCGCCATGGGCACCGGAGCCTGACCATGAATCACACCGCTATGCAGCTGCTCCTCGCGGGCGTCGTCGTGCTCCCGCTCCTGGGCGCCGTCGGCGCGCTGCTCCCGGCCCCGCCCGGTCTCCGCGGCCGCGGCCCCGACCAGGCCGTACTGCGCCACGGCGTGACCGTCACCGGCGTCGTCCTCGCGGCGGCGGTGGCCCTCGCCATCGGCTTCGACCACGGCCACCCGGCCCGGATGCAGGCCACCACCGACATCCGCTGGATCCCCGCGCTGGACATCCGCGTCCACCTCGGCATCGACGGCATTTCGCTCCCCCTCGTCGTCCTGACCGCGCTGCTGACCTTCCTCTGCGCGCTCTACAGCTACTTCTCGATGCCCAAGGGACCGTCCCCCAAGGCGTTCGTCGCGCTGCTGCTTCTCCTGGAATCCGGCACCCTCGCCACCTTCGCCGTCCTTGATCTCGTGCTGTTCTTCCTCGCGTTCGAGATGGTGCTCATCCCGATGTACTTCCTCATCGCCCGCTGGGGCGGCAATTCCGGAGGCGCGGCGCCCGGCACTCCGTCCGGCCGGGAGTCGGGCGGTCGTCAGGCGGCCGCCTGGAAGTTCATCCTCTACACGCTGCTCGGCTCCGTCGTCATGCTGCTCGGTCTCCTCCTCATCGGAGGAAAAACCGGCACGTTCGACATGGTTGCACTCGCCGCTGACAACGGACCGAAATCCCAGCTCAGCCACACCGTTCAGCTCGTCGCGGTGCTCGCGATCGGCATCGGACTGGCCGTCAAGTCGCCGCTGTGGCCGCTGCACAGCTGGCTGCCGGACGCCCACACCGCCGCCCCCACCGTCGGCTCGGTGCTGCTCGCCGGTGTCCTGCTGAAAATGGGCACGTACGGCTTCGTGCGGATCGCGCTGCCGATCGCGCCCGAGGGCATGCACACCTTCGCGCCCTACCTCGCCGCCCTCGCCGCCGTCGGCATCATCTACGGCTCGCTCGCCTGCCTCGCGCTGGTCCGCAAGGGCGCCAAGGGCGACCTGAAGCGGCTGATCGCGTACAGCTCCGTCGGCCACATGGGCTTCGTGCTGCTTGGCATCGCCTCCATGACGCCCACCGGCGTCAACGGCGCGCTCTTCGCCAACATCGCCCACGGCCTCATCACCGGCCTGCTCTTCTTCCTGGTCGGCGCCCTCAAGGACCGCACCGGCACCACCGACCTCGACACCCTCGCCGGCACCACCGGCGCCGCCCTCTACGGCCGCGCGCCCCGCTTCGGCGCCCTCCTCGCCTTCGCCGCCGTTGCCTCCCTGGGCATCCCCGGGCTCGCCGGTTTCTGGGGCGAGATGCTCGCCATGTTCGGCGCGTTCCACCCGGCCCCCGGCCTCAGCCGCCCCGCGTTCCTCACCTTCATGGCGCTGGCCGGGCTCGGCACCCTGCTGACCGCCGCGTATCTGCTGCTCGTCGTCCGCCGCGTCTGCATGGGCGCCACCCCCGAGGCCGCCGAGCCCGCCGCCGCGGTCGAGGAGGGCACCGCCTCCCCGGACGAGGCCGCGCACCGCGCCGCCCCGGACACGCCACGGAACCGCCCCGCCACCGGGAGCCCGGCGGCGGGGCCCGTGATCCCCGACATCGCGCGCCACGAATACGCGGCCTGGACCCCCCTCGCCGCCCTCACCGTCCTCGCCGGACTGTGGCCCGCGGCCCTCCTCGGCCTCACCGACCCGGCCGTCCAGCAGCTCCTCGGAGGCGGCAAGTGACCAGCCCGATGATCCCGACGGCCGCGAGCGGAACGGCGTCCCTGGTGCAGTCCGTCGACTGGATCGCCCTGGCGCCCCCGGTCCTCACCGCCGTCGTCGCCCTGGTGGTGCTCGTCGCCGACCTGTTCCTCCCGGTGGCCCGCAAACCGCTCCTGGGGTGGCTCGCCACCGGGGGCCTCGCCCTGGCCGGACTCTCCCTGCTGCCCCTGCTGGGCGGCGACCGCCGTACCTTCTGCGTCGGCGGCGGCGACGTCTGCAGCTATGTCGCGGACCCGTTCGCCCTGGCCATCCAGTTCCTGGTGCTGGCCGGTGCGCTGCTGACCGCGCTGCTGTCCATCGACACCGTCAAGGACGGCGGCCTGCCCGCGGGCGAGTACTGGTTCCTGCTGCTCTCCTCGGCCTCCGGTGCCGCCCTGCTGCCCGCCTCCCGCGACCTGGCGACCCTCGTCCTCGCCCTGGAGGTGGCCTCGCTGCCCGCCTTCGCGCTGGTCGGCCTGCGCCGCGGCGACCGGCTGTCCTCCGAGGCGGCCCTGAAGTTCTTCCTCTCCTCGGTGGCCGCCACCGCCGTGATGCTCCTGGGCGTCAGCTTCCTGTACGCCGCCACCGGGAGCCTCCATCTGACTCGCGTCGCCCATGGGCTCGCCCACCTCGCGGACCCGCGGCTGGCCACCCTCGCGAGCGCCGGCGTTGCCCTCACCCTTGTCGGCTTCGCCTTCAAGACCGCCGCCGCGCCGTTCCACTTCTGGGTGCCCGACACCTACGTCGGCGCCCCGCTGCCCATCGCCGCGTACCTCTCCGTCATCGGGAAGGCCGTCGGCTTCTCCGGCCTGATCCTCGTCACGGTCAAGGGCTTCCCCTCGTACGCGCACGTCTGGGGCCCGGTGCTGGCGGTGCTGGCCGCGCTGACCATGACCGTCGGCAACGTCGCGGCGCTGCGCCAGGACCCCGGCCGCACCCACAGCGCCGTACGGCTGCTGGCGTGGTCCTCCGTCGGCCAGGCCGGGTACCTCCTGGTGCCGATCGCCGCCGCCGCGTACGCCGACGCCCCGGGGCGCGCCATCGGGTCGACCGTCGCGTACGCCCTGATGTACGCCGCGGTGAACCTCGGCGCGTTCGCGGTCGCCGCCCTGGTGGCGCGTACCAGCCCGGCCAACCGCCTCACCGATTACCGCGGCCTCGCCACCCGCCGCCCCCTGGTGGCGCTGGCCCTCGGCTTCTTCCTGCTCTGCCTGGCCGGGCTGCCGCCGGGTGTCATCGGCCTGTTCGCGAAGGTCACGGTCTTCGCCGCGGCCGTCGACGCGGGCCTGGGCTGGCTCGCCGTGGTCATGGCCGTCAATGTGGTGATCGCGCTCTACTACTACCTCCGTTGGACGGCCGCGCTCTTCCACGCCGCCCCCGAGGACGCCGCGGCATCCGTGGACGTGACGGCCGGGGGCGCCGCCGCCGTCCGCCCCGTGGCCGCCCGGATCCCCGTACCGCTCGCCGTCGCGCTCACCCTGGCCACCGTCCTCGGCGTGGCCCTCTCCGGCGCCCCGCAGCTCGTCCTGCGCTTCGCCGCCGGCACCCTCCTGTAGCTCCGGCCCGGGGCCGTGCCCCGGCCGGAACACGGCGCTCCGCCGTGGGCGCCCGCACCGCCGCACACGCCCTCCGCGTACGCCCCGGGCGCCGGAACCGGCCCTCCCCGGGTGCGGCGGGCGAGGGAACCTGCCCTGCTCATCTCGCGTTGACCAGTGAGTAAGGGTCCACTGGAGAGTGGACATCGCAGCAGCGGGTTCCCCTGCCGGATCGCTTGGAGGGCGTACGGTGCACCGCCGGCACAACGGGCTCAGAACCGCCGTACTCCTCGGTGGCCTGTCCGCCCTCATCATCGTCATCGGCAGCTTCTTCGGCCGTACGGGCCTGATCGTCGCCGTGCTCGTCGCGGTGGGGACGAACGCCTACGCGTACTGGAACAGCGACAAGCTCGCGCTGCGGGCCATGCGTGCCCGCCCGGTCAGCGAATTCGAGGCCCCGGGCCTGTACCGCATGGTCCGTGAGCTGTCGACGGCCGCCCGCCAGCCGATGCCGCGCCTCTACCTCTCCCCGACCCAGGCCCCGAACGCCTTCGCCACGGGGCGCAACCCCCGTAACGCCGCGGTCTGCTGCACCGACGGCATCCTCCAACTGCTGGACGAACGGGAGCTGCGCGGGGTGATCGGCCATGAGCTGAGCCATGTCCACAACCGCGACATCCTCATCTCCTCGGTGGCCGGGGCGCTGGCCTCCGTGGTGATGTTCCTGGTGAATTTCGCCTGGCTGATCCCGGCCGGCCGCTCGGACGACGACGACCGCCCCGGAGTGCTCGGCATGCTGCTGATCATGATCCTGGGGCCGCTCGCCGCCTCCCTGATCCAGCTCTCCGTCAGCCGCTCCCGCGAGTACCAGGCCGACGCGTCGGGCGCGCGCCTCACCGGCGATCCGCTCGCCCTGGCCTCCGCGCTCCGTAAGCTGGAGAGGGGCACCCAGCAGCTGCCGCTGCCCCCGGAGCCCCGGCTGGAGACCGCGGGGCACATGATGATCGCCAACCCGTTCCGTGCGGGGGACGGCATGTCCCGCTTCTTCGCCACCCACCCGCCGATGCGCGAGCGCATCAACCGTCTGGAGCGGATGGCCGGCCCTCACATATAGGGGTGCCCGCGTCGCAACGTTCCCCACCGGCCGCCGCGTCTACCAGGGCGTACCCACCCGTCGCCCCGCCGTGGAAGGCTGTCGATCATGAAGCTCATCCTCAACGTCATCTGGTTGGTCCTCAGCGGCTTCTGGCTGGCGCTCGGCTATGTCCTCGCGGGAATCATCTGCTGCGTCCTGATCGTCACGATCCCGTTCGGCATCGCGTCCTTCCGCATCGCGGGCTACGCGCTCTGGCCCTTCGGCCGTACCACTGTCGAACGCCGGGACGCGGGCGCCGGATCCACGATCGGCAACGTCATCTGGATCATCTTCGCGGGCTGGTGGCTGGCGCTGGGCCACATCTGCACGGGTATCGCCCTCTGCATCACGATCATCGGCATCCCGTTCGGCATCGCCAACTTCAAGATGATCCCGATCTCCCTGATGCCGCTCGGTCGCGAGATCGTCCCCACGGACGAGCCGTTCGCCACCCGCTGACCGCTACTGCCGCCCGCCGCCCCGTGTGCACACGCCGGTGGGGCGGCGCGCCCACGGCCCGCCGCCCCGCCCGGTTGCTGCGTATCCCGCTGACGGAACGTCCGGGCCCGCGGGCCGGTGCCGTCGTGCGCCGGTGACTACCGGTAGTTCACGAACTGGATCGCAAAGTCCAGGTCCTTGCCCTTCAGCAGCTGCTGGACGGCCTGGAGATCGTCGCGGTTCTTGGAGCTGACCCGCAGCTCGTCGCCCTGCACCTGCGCCTTGACGCCCTTCGGGCCCTCGTCGCGGATCATCTTGGCGACCTTCTTGGCGTTCTCCTGGGAGATGCCCTCCTGGATGGAGGCGAAGATCTTGTACATTTTGCCGGAGAGCTGGGGCTCGCCCGTGTCCAGCGCCTTCAGCGAGACCCCGCGCTTGACCAGCTTGGACTGGAAGATGTCGAGTACGGCCTTGACCCGCATGTCGGCGTTGGCGCGCATCTCGATCTTCTCGCCCGACCACTCGATCGACGCGTCCACGCCCTTGAAGTCGTAGCGCTGCGAGATCTCCTTGGCGGTCTGGTTGAGGGCGTTGTCGACCTCCTGCCGCTCGACCTTCGAGACGATGTCGAAACTGGAGTCGGCCATGGTGAGTTGGCTCCTCGTGGATAGGTCCGTCAGGGAAACGGCCCGTCCCGGACCGCCCCGCCAGCCTAGAGGAGGCGGCCCCGTCACCCACGACCCCGGCCACGGAACCGAGTGGCGGAGCACCCCCTGCCATCAGGTATGGTTTACGTCGTTGCCACGGAGCGCCGCACCAAGCGGATCTCAAGGCAGCAAACCCTGGCGGTGTGCCCGAGCGGCCAAAGGGAGCAGACTGTAAATCTGCCGGCTTCGCCTTCCCAGGTTCGAATCCTGGCGCCGCCACAGTGGAGGAAACCCCCTCCGAACTGCATCACAGCAGTTCGGAGGGGGTTTTCGTTTACCCGAAAGAGGGCACTACGGTCTGCCCGGGTCGGGGCTGACCCACCCTGACCCACCGCCCCGCACCGCCCTACGGACACCCTTCACCCGGCCCCACCGCCTTCACCTGGGCGCGGAACCAGCGGTGTGCCGGGTCGGCGGAGTGGCGCGGATGCCAGGCCATGCCGAGGTCGAGCGGCGGCAGATCGAGCGGGATGGGGAAGGTGCGCAGGCCCAGCGCGTCGGTGGTGTCCCGGAGCCAGCCGTCGAGGGTGAGGGCGACGAGGTCGGTGTCGCGGGCCAGTTGCATCGCGCTCATATGGCTGGGGACGACGACGGCGACGCGGCGCCGCAGCCCCAGCCCGGACAGTGCCCGGTCGATCGGGCCGAGGCGTTTGCCGCGCCGGGAGATGCCGATGTGGTCCGTGGCGGCGAACCGGCGGGCGTCGAGCGGCCCGTCGAAGAGCGGGTGACCGGCGCGGGCGACGCCGACCAGCGACAGCCGGGCGAGCGGCTCCGTACAGGTCTCCGGGTCCAGATGGTCGAGGACGCCCAGCTCCACGTCGACGCGGCCCTGGCGGAGCGCCGGGCCGTCCTCCACCGACTCGGGCAGGAAGACGAGATCGACCCGCGGGGCGGCCGCGCGCAGCCGGTCGGTCAGCGGACCGGCCAGGCCCGCCAGCAGGACGTCGCTCGCCTGCAGGATGAAGGTGCGGTCCAGTTCGGCGGTGCGGAACGGCGCCGACGGGCGGAACAGCTGCTCACAGTCGCGCAGCACGGCGCCGACCTGGTCCCGCAGCTCCAGGGCGCGCGGGGTGGGCACCATCGTCTGCCCGGCGCGGACCAGCAGCGGATCGCCGACGGCGCGCCGCAGCCGCGCCAGGGTGCGGCTGACCGCGGCGGGCGAGGTGCCGAGCCGTTCGGCGGCCCGGGTCACGCTGTTCTCCTGGAGCAGTGCGTGCAGAGTGGGCAGCAGCTGAAGATCCACGGTCCTGGCGAACCTTTCTGACCTGCATCTTTGTCGATGCTGTCAATGATTCCGTGCTCATCTTTGCATTGCTGCGTAACGCGGTGCGCGCCGAGAGTAAGGATGTCGCCGCACCCGCGGGGACACCCCTGACCCAAGGAGCGCGCCATGCCGCAGTCCGTCCGTGCCGGTCGTGAAGGCGACGTCCTGGCCGTGGTCAGCCTGACCGGCCCCACCGTCTCGTTCCACGACGCCGCCACCGACCGGCACCTCGGTACGACCGAACTCGCCGCCGAACCGCACGAGTTGTGCTTCGACCCCGTGCAGCGCCTGCTGTGGTGCTCCACCCCGTACTTCTCCGGCAACTACCACACCAACACCGGGCGCCGCAGCGATCTCACCATCCTTGACGCCGATACCCGCCGCGTCGTCGAGATCGTCGACCTCGCCCCGGAGCACGGCCCGCACGGCCTGGCGCTGGACGCGGCGCGCGGGCGGCTCTACGTCAGCGTCGAGGGCTCCGCGGACCGGCCGGGCGGCGTCGTCGTGATCGACACCGCGACGCGACGCCCCCTGGGGCGGATCGACACCGACGCGCCCGTCCCGCACTGGTTCGCCCTCTCCCCGGACGGCACGACCGGGTACGCCACCAACAAGGAGGCGCCCTTCGTCTCCGTCGTCGACCTCGGTGCGGGCACCCTCACCGCGAAGATCGAGGTCCCGGGGAGCGAGGGGCTGGCGCTCTCACCGGACGGTGCGCGCCTCTATGTGGCCGCGCCCCACGCCGGGTTGGGCGCGCCCGGGGAGCAGCGGCCGGAACCCGGGATCCGGGTGATCGACACCCGTACGCTGCGGGTGGCCGGCACCCTGCCGACCCAGGACGTCGTGCTGCCGGTGCACACCACGGTGGACGGGACGCTGCTCGTGGGGGAGACCCGCCGGGAGCCCGGGCCGGGCGGCGGGCAGGCGCCGGGGCACCTCACCGTCTTCACCGCCGACGGCCACCGCCGGGGCGGGCTGGAGGTGGGGCGGCTGCCGCTGACCCTCACCTCGTCGCCCGACGGCCGGATCGGCTATGTGGCTGCCATCGGTTCCTCGACCGTCGACATTGTCGACCTGACGTCCCTGGAGCGGCTGGCCCGGCTCGATGTGCCGCGCCGGGGGGAGACGGGCGCCCACGGGATGGCGTATCTGCCGCGGGCCGTCTGAGCGGCGGGTGGCGGTACGCGGCTCCGGGGCGGACGGTGCATGGGCTTCAGGCCGCCTGGTCCGGGGCGCGCTTCGGGGCGGGTCCGGTGTCCGACGGGCCCGCCCCGCGCGTCACGGCGGCCGCGCGTTCACCGCACGCCCTGCCGTCCGCTCCTCACGCGTCCGCGTACACCCGCCCGGCGAACTCGGCCACCTGGGCATCGCTGAGGTTCTTCGCGAGATCCGCCTCGGTGATGATGCCGACAAGGCGGTGACCTGCGCGGACGTCGATCACCGGGAGGCGCTTGATCCGGTGCTGTTCCATCGTGTCGAGGACTTCCCTGGCGTCCGCCGCCGAGTCGATCCAGTGGACCGGACCGTCCAGCGTCCCGGCCTGCACCTCCGCCGGGTCGATGCCGTCGGCGCAGCACCGGACGACGATGTCGCGGTCGGTGATCATGCCGATGAGGCGGTTGTTGTCGCCGCAGATGGGCAGGCAGCCCACGTCCATATCGCGCATCATTCGCGCCGCCGCGTGCAGTGTCTCGTGGGCGCCGACGCAGTGCGCGCCGCCGGTCATGATGTCCTGGGCGCGCAGCTGACCGGCCGCGCCGGGTGTGCCGGGCATGACAGCCTCCTTCCGGGTGGCGGAGCACCGCGACACCCCCCCGGTGGCGCTCCTGGGGCGGCTCCCCTCCGCCCCTCTCGTGCCGTCTTCTCCCTCCATCACACCACCGATGGCCGGGCCCCGCCGCCCGCCCCGGACGAGTCCCACGGGCGGGCGCAACCCCCAAGGGGAACCCTGGGAATTCCCTGAACTTCACATAAAGTGTGTGACTTTCATGGGGCGCGCCTTATCGTCGAAGGGAGCCGTGAGCGACATTCCGGGGGAACGCGTCGAGCCAGCGAAGGGGGGCGGTCGGCCATGCGGCCGAGCCGTGGGTCCGAGGCAGAGGTGGAAGAGCGCCGCAGAACGGTGCTGCGTCAGGTCGCCGACGAGGGCGAGATACGGATAGCCGATCTCGCCGAACGCCTCGGCGTCAGCGTGATGACGATGCACCGCGATCTCGACAACCTCACCGAACGCCAACTCCTCCACAAGGGCCGCGGGGTGGCCACCGCCTTCCCCGTCGTCACCATGGAGAGCGCGGTCCGCTTCCGCGAGCACGCCGACCTCGACGTCAAGACGGCGCTCGCCGCCGAGCTGATCGAGGAGGTCGCCCCGGGCAGCACCGTCCTCGTCGACTGCGGCTCCACACTCTTCCCGTTCGCCCGCCGCCTGGCCGCCGTCGAGGGCCTGCACGTCATCACCAACTCCCTGCGCGTCGCCTACCTGTTGTCCGGTTCGTCCACCGAAGTCACCCTGCTGGGCGGCCGGTTCCACGAGGACTTCGAGTCCTGCGCGGGCCCCCGCTCCCGGCGCGAGCTGCGGAGCCTGCGCGCCGCCGTCGCCTTCGTCACCGCCACCTCGATCAGCGCCGGACGGCTCTACCACCCGGTCCGCGAGTACGCCGACAACAAACGCGCCTACCTCCAGGCCGCCGACCGGACCGTACTCGCCGTGGGCCACCGCAAGTTCGGCCGCACCGCCACCTACGGCTACGGCGACGTCGGCGGATACGACCTGCTGGTCACCGACGATCGCGCGCCCGCCGACGAGCTGCGCGCCGCCCGCGATCTCGGCGCCGAGGTCCACACCGTCACGCCCACCGCCCCACCGACCTGAAAGGCCCGCGCCGCACCCGCCACCGCCGCACCACCGCACCGCATCCGCAACGAGAGAGGCCGATCCCTTGCGCGCCGTCGTCGTCGAAACGCCCGGTACCCACACCCTCGCCACCGTCGACGACCCGACACCCGGGCCCGGCGAGGTCGTCGTGGCGCCCGCGGCCGTCGGGATCTGCGGGACCGATGTGCACATCGTGGCGGGCGAGTTCGCGCCCACGCCGTACCCGATCATCCCCGGGCACGAGTTCACCGGCGAGGTCATCGCGCTGGGGGAGGGGGTGACGGGACTGCCCGTGGGCACCCAGGTCGCCGTCGACCCGTCGCTGTTCTGCGGCGCCTGCCGCTTCTGCGCCATCGGCCGCGGCAACCTCTGCGAGCGATGGGGCGCCATCGGCGACACCGTCGACGGCGCGATGGCCGAGTACGTCGCGGTGCCCGCCGCCAACTGCTACCGGCTCCCCGAGAACGTCGACACCGTCCAGGGCGCCCTCATCGAGCCGCTGTCCTGCGCGGTCCGCGGTTTCGACGTCCTGCCGCGCCGCCTCGGCGACCACTACCTGATCTACGGCGCCGGGACGATGGGCCTGCTGATGCTCCAGCTCGCCCGCGCCGCCGGTGCCGCCTCCCTCTCGGTCGTCGACGTCAACGAGGACAGGCTCGCCGTCGCCGCCCGCCTCGGCGCCGACGCCACCGCCACCGGCGCCGCCGCGCTGGAGCGGCCCGGCGGCTGGGAGACCGTCATCGACTGCACCGGCGCCGTCCCTGCCATCGAGGACGGCCTCACCCGGGTGCGCCGCGGCGGCACGTTCCAGCAGTTCGGGGTCGCGCCGTCGGCGGCCAAGGCGTCGTTCTCGCCGTTCCAGGTCTACAACGACGAGATCACCATCGTCGGCTCGATGGCCGTCCTGCACAGCTTCGGCCGCGCCGTCGACCTCATGGCCAAGGGCGTCATCGACGCCGACACCATGCTCACCCACCGCTTCGGCCTCGCCGGCTTCGCCACCGCCCTGGACACCTTCCGCGCCGGAACGGGCCGCAAAATACAGATCCATCCTGGGGTCTGAGCGGCAGTGTGACGGTGGGCGGTCGGGCCGGGTGGGCGCGTGACGGGAGCGGCCCGGCCGGGCCGGCGGTGCGAGGGCGGCGGCCCGGGTGGGCCCGCTCCGGCCGGGCCGCCGGAGACGGCCGGGGCGGGCCGGGTCGGTCGCGTGAGGGTCCGGTCCGGTGGTGTGACGCCGGCGCCCGGGCACGAAAACGGCCGGCTCAGCCCCCGGCCACCGCCCGCACCGCCTCCGCGACCGGCGTTCCGCCGTTGATCAGCTCCAGCGTGCGGTGCGCCGTGCCCGGCGCGTCCAGCAGAGCCAGCAGCGTCGCCGCGACGTCGTCGCGGGTCACCTCCGCCCGGCCCGTCGACTCCGCCAACGTCACCCGGCCCGTCCCCGTGTCGTCCGTCAGCCGCCCCGGGCGCAGGATCGTCCAGTCGAGCCCGGCCCGCGCCCGTACGTCTGCGTCCGCGGCGCCCTTGGCCCGCAGATACGCGGCGAACACCGGGTCGGTGCCCTCCGGCGGCTCCCGGTCCGCGCCCATCGACGACACCACCACGAACCGCTGGACGCCCGCCGCCTCCGCCGCATCGGCGAACAGCGCCGCCGCACCGCGGTCCACGGTGTCCTTACGGGCCGCGCCGCTGCCCGGCCCCGCGCCCGCGGCGAACACCGCGGCGTCCGCGTCCGCCAGATGCCGCGCCACATCCGCCACCGACGCCGACTCCAGATCGCACACCACCGGCTCGGCACCCGCCGCCAGCAGGTCACCCGCCTGCTCCGGCCGGCGGATGATCCCGGCCACCTCGTCCCCGCGCCCGGCGAGCAACCGCTCCAGCCGCAGCGCGATCCGACCATGTCCACCTGCGATGACAATGCGCATGCCGCCGACCGTAGACGACCCCGCCCGGAATCCCGCCCGCCGCGACGTCCCACGCCCGGTCCGGGTCCGCACGGCCGACAGCGCTGTCCCCCCGCCCGGAGCCGCCCGGCCTTGCGCCCCGACCTACCCGGCCTCGGGCTTGGCCCTCAGGGGTGTCCGCAAAGTCCACCTGGCTTGCGACGCCCTCCGGGCGAACGACGGGACTTTGCGGGCACCCCCTAGGGGAAGCCCTGGCCTGGCCGCCCCGGCCGCCCGGCCCCGAGCCCGCCCTGGCCGCGCCCCCGGCCCTCAGGGGCACACCCCGCCCCGGCCCCGCCCACAAGGCCCCGCCCCGACCTCGTCCCGCCCGGCCCCTACGGGCACCGCCACACCGCCCCGTAAGCCCCCACTCACCGCTGCGACTGCCGCGGCAGCTCCAGCGCCACCGCGACCGCAGCGTCGCAGTACTCCCGTACCGCGCTGGTCCGCGCCACCACCCGCCCCCGATGGACCACCACCCGGCTGTACGCCAGCGACAGCACCCCCGCGATCCGCTCGCCCCGCACCGCCAGCAGCTCCGCCGGGAAGCCCGCCTCGACGCGTACCTCCGGCAGCCCCTGCACCGCCCGCGCCGCGCCGCTCACCGCCTCGTACGCGGCCTCCGGCGTGGCCTCGCCCAGGGACGCCAGCAGATACGCCGCCTCCAGCGGATCACCGCGGCCCACCGGGTTCGCCGCGTCCCGCAGCGCACCGCTGCCCGCCGCCACCCGCACCCCCGCCGCCCGCAGCAGCCGCACCGGCGCGGGCCGGGCCACCCGGGACCCGTACCGCTCCAGCGCCGCGCAGTCGCCCTGCGGCAGACAGACGACGGTGACCTCCGCCGCCGCGAGCTGCTCGGCGACCCGGCCCGCCACGCTCCGCGGCATCCGGGCCATCCCGGCGCACGGCCCGATCGCCACCCCGGGCCGCAGCCCGCCCGCCATCGCCGCCAGCCGGGCCAGCCGCGCCGGATCGTCCCCGTCCGTGTGCAGGTCCACCGGACAGCCGTGCTCCGCCGCCACCGCCAGCACCGCCTCGACGTGCCCGGCGGGGTCCGGGTCCAGATCGGGACAGCCGCCGACCACCGACGCCCCCATCGCCACCGCGTCCCGCAGCATCGCCAGCCCGTCCGCGCCCGCCACCCCGGTCAGTACCCGAGGCACCGCCACCGCCGACAGATCCGCCAGCCCCCGCAGCGACCGCCGGGCCTTGAGCACCGCCTCCAGCGCCCGCAGCCCCCGCACCCCGCCGACCCGCACATGGGTGCGCGAGGCGGTAGCACCGTGCCCGAGCTGGAGCAGCGCCGCCTCGGTGGTACGCCGCTGGACGTCCTCGGGGGAGTCGGACGCCGGGCCCGCCGCGTCCGCGGTCAGCGCCGTATCGCAGTGCGCGTGCGGTTCGGCGGGCGCCGGAAGCAGCAGATAGCCGGAGAGATCGACCCGGGCGCCCTGCGGGGCCAGCGCCCCGGCCGTCCCGACCGCCTCGATCCGGCCACCGCCGAGCCGTACGTCCACCGTGCGGCCGTCGGCGAGCCGCGCGCCGCACAGTGCCAGGGAGCCCGCGTCGGAGCCGCCATCCGGCTTGCCCGGCCGCGGGGACGGCTGCGGTGAACTGCTGTCGGACATCGCGCTCCTCGAAGCCACGGGCGTGCAAGATCACGCAGCGTGCCCCGAGCCTAGGCCGCGGCCTCGGGCGGCCCGCGCAGGCGCGGAATAGTCGTACCGGCGTGGTGCGGGCCGCCGGAGCGGGCGTCACCCGGATACGGATTTCACGTTTGGCGGCGGGCCGTGTAATGTCTTCATCGCTCGCCCCAATAGCTCAGTCGGCAGAGCGTCTCCATGGTAAGGAGAAGGTCTACGGTTCGATTCCGTATTGGGGCTCTGGTGTGAGGTTCCTCGTCTTCGGACGAGGTTTCCTTCGCATCGCAGCGGTGTAGCTCAGTCGGTAGAGCAAGCGGCTCATAATCGCTGTGTCACCGGTTCAAGTCCGGTCACCGCTACTGACAGTAGCCGATTGCGGGGTCGGTCCTTCGATCGGCTACTCTTTTATGCGTTCATCCGTCCGTCTTTCCGTCAAGGAGCACTCACGTGGCTGCCACCGACGTCCGCCCGAAGATCACGCTGGCCTGCGTGGAGTGCAAGGAGCGGAACTACATCACCAAGAAGAACCGGCGTAACGACCCGGACCGTCTTGAGATGAAGAAGCACTGCCCTCGTTGCAACTCGCACACCGCGCACCGCGAAACGCGATAACACAGGCTCGTACGTGAGGCCGTCCCCAGATGATGGGGGCGGCCTTACGGCGTTATCACCCCAGTAGTCAGGGAGGTTGCGAGCCAATGGCGCTCGATCCGTCATTCATCGGTCATACGTACCCGCCCACCGACCCGTATGAGGTCGGCCGGGAAAAGATCCGGGAATTCGCCGAGGCGATCGGTGATCCGAATCCCGTGTACACCGACACCGAAGCGGCCAAGGCGCTCGGTCACCCCGAGGTGATCGCCCCGCCGACCTTTGTGTTCGCGATCACTTTCCAGGCCGCGGGCCAGGTGATCGAGGACCCGCAACTCGGCCTGGACTACAGCCGCGTGGTGCACGGCGACCAGAAATTCGCCTACACCCGCCCCGTACGCGCCGGTGACCGGCTCACGGTCACCTCCACCATCGAAGCGATCAAGACGTTGGCCGGAAACGACATCATCGACATCCGCGGCGACGTCCACGACGAGAACGGCGAACACGTCGTGACTGCGGCCACCAAGCTCGTCGCCCGCGCCGTCGAGGAGGCGTCCTGACATGACCGCGAAGATCTCCTACGACGACGTCGAGGTCGGCACCGAACTCCCGGCGCAGTCCTTCCCGGTGACCCGCGCCACCCTCGTCCGCTACGCGGGCGCCTCCGGCGACTTCAACCCGATCCACTGGAACGAGAAGTTCGCCAAGGAAGTCGGGCTGCCGGACGTCATCGCACACGGCATGTTCACCATGGCCGAGGCGGCCCGCGTCGTCACCGACTGGGCCGGTGACCCGGCGGCCGTCGCCGAGTACGGCGTCCGCTTCACCAAGCCCGTCGTCGTCCCCAACGATGACACCGGTGCGGTCATCGAGGTCAGCGGCAAGGTCGCGGCCAAGCTCGACGACGAGGCCCGTACCGTCCGCGTCGACCTCACCGCGATGAGCGGCGGCCAGAAGGTGCTGGGCATGTCCCGCGCCGTGGTCCGCCTCGCCTGACCGGACATCCCTACGGGGGCGGCCCGGCGGACGGCGCCGGGCCGTCCCCGTACCCTTGGGCGCGTGCAGGAACGCCACGAGGAACACCAAGCCCCGCTCGCACCGCTGACCACCTTCCGGCTCGGCGGCCCGGCGAACCGACTGATCACGGCCGTCACGGACGACGAGGTGATCGCCGCAGTCCGGGACGCCGACGCCGCCGGGGCGCCGCTGCTGATCATCGGCGGCGGCTCCAACCTCGTCATCGGCGACAAGGGCTTCGACGGCACCGCCCTGCGCATCGCGACCCGCGGCTTCGCCCTCGACGGCACCCGCCTGGAACTCGCCGCCGGTGAGAACTGGTCCGACGCCGTCGCCCGCACCGTCGAGGCCGGTCTCGCCGGTGTCGAATGCCTCGCCGGGATCCCCGGCTCGGCCGGTGCCACCCCGATCCAGAACGTCGGCGCGTACGGCCAGGAGGTCTCCGCGACGATCACCGAGGTCGTCGCCTACGACCGGCGCGCCGAGGAGACGGTCACCCTCACCAACGCCGAGTGCGCCTTCTCCTACCGGCACAGCCGCTTCAAGGCGGAGCCGGACCGCTACGTCGTGCTGCGCGTCCGCTTCGCCCTGGAGGACGCGGGCGGGCTCTCCGCGCCGCTGAAGTACCCCGAGACGGCCCGGGTGCTCGGCGTCGAGGCAGGCCAGCGCGTCCCCGCGGCGACCGCCCGCGCCACCGTTCTCGCGCTGCGCGCCGGTAAGGGCATGGTCCTGGACGCGGACGATCACGACACCTGGTCCGCCGGTTCCTTCTTCACCAACCCCGTCCTCACCGAGGCCGAGCACACCGCGTTCGTCGCCCGCGTCCACGACCGCCTCGGCCCGGACACCGCCCCGCCCGCCTTCCCTGCGGGCGACGGCCGGGTGAAGACCTCCGCGGCCTGGCTGATCGACAAGGCCGGCTTCCCCAAGGGCTACGGCACCGGCCCCGCCCGCATCTCCACCAAGCACACCCTCGCCCTCACCAACCGCGGCGAGGCCACCACCGAGGACCTGCTGGCCCTCGCCCGCGAGGTCCGCGACGGCGTCCACGCGGCCTTCGGCGTCACCCTCGTCAACGAGCCGGTGACGGTGGGCGTCAGCCTCTGAGGCGGACCGTCGGCGGCTCCGGGGGAGCCGGGGCCGCCCCCGGGCGCGCCCGGGGCCGGGAGCCCGGCCACGACGTCCGGGACGTCCGGAACCGCCGCGTCCGCAAGGCGCCGCCGCGCCCCGGCCCCCTCAGCCCGCCAGCCACCCGTCGATCCCCGCCAGCAGCCGCTCCCGCTCCGGCTGCGGCGCCCGCGAACCGCGTACCGACTGCCGGGCCAGCTCCGCCAACTCCGCGTCCGTGAAGCCGTGCGTGCGCCGCGCGATGTCGTACTGTGCGGCCAGCCGCGAGCCGAACAGCAGCGGATCGTCGGCGCCCAGCGCCACCGGCACCCCGGCCGCGAAGAGTGTCCGCAGCGGCACGTCCTCCTGCTTCTCGTACACCCCCAGCGCCACATTGGACGCCGGGCACACCTCGCACGTCACCCCGCGCTCCGCCAGCCGCCGCAGCAGCACCGGGTCCTCCGCGGCGCGCACCCCGTGGCCGACCCGCCCGGCGTGCAGATCGTCCAGGCAGTCCCGCACGCTCGCCGGGCCCGACAGCTCCCCGCCGTGCGGCGTCGCCAGCAGCCCGCCCTCCCGCGCGATGGCGAAGGCGCGGTCGAAGTCCCGTGCGAAACCACGGCGTTCGTCGTTGGACAGCCCGAACCCGATGACGCCCCGATCGGCATAGCGCACCGCGAGCCGGGCCAGCGTCCGGGCGTCCAGCGGATGCTTCATGCGGTTCGCGGCGATCACCACCCGCATCCCCAGCCCGGTCTCCTGCGAGGCGGCGCGCACCGCGTCCAGGATGATCTCCAGCGCCGGGATCAGCCCGCCCAGCCGCGGTGCGTACGACGTCGGGTCGACCTGGATCTCCAGCCAGCCCGACCCGTCGGCGACGTCCTCCTGGGCGGCCTCGCGCACCAGCCGCTGGATGTCCTCGGGGGCCCGCAGACACGACCGGGCGATGTCGTACAGCCGCTGGAAGCGGAACCAGCCGCGTTCGTCCGTCGCCCGCAGCCGCGGCGGCTCCCCGCCGCGCAGCGCCTCGGGCAGATGGACGCCGTACTTGTCGGCCAGCTCCAACAGGGTCGTGCTCCGCATCGACCCCGTGAAGTGCAGGTGCAGATGGGCCTTCGGCAGCTGACGCACGTCACGAACGCTCTCCATTCACCGATCTTGCCGCACGGACCCGCCACGCCGGTAGCCCGGTCCCCGAACGAGCTGACCGGGGAAAACGCGTACGGGCCACCGGGAAGCCCCGATGGCCCGTACGGACGGCATCCGCGCAGCTACCGCGCGCCCGCCAGCAGCTCCTGGATCCGCGTGACGCCCTCGGCCAGGTCGTCGTCGCCGAGCGCGTACGACAGCCGCAGATAGCCGGGGGTGCCGAACGCCTCGCCCGGGACGACCGCGACCTCCGCCTCCTCCAGGATCAGCTCCGCCAGCTCCGTGCTGCTGCCCGGCCGCCGCCCGCGGATCTCCTTGCCCAGCAGCCCCTTCACCGACGGATACGCGTAGAACGCGCCCTCCGGCTCCGGGCACACCACACCGTCGATCTCGTTCAGCATCCGCACGATGGTGCGGCGCCGCCGGTCGAAGGCGGTCCGCATCGCGTCGACGGCCGTCAGATCGCCGGTCACCGCGGCGACCGCCGCCGCCTGCGAGACGTTCGCGACGTTGGACGTGGCGTGCGACTGGAGGTTGGTCGCCGCCTTGACGATGTCCTTCGGCCCGAGCATCCACCCCACCCGCCAGCCGGTCATCGCATATGTCTTGGCCACGCCGTTGACCACCACGCACCGGTCCCGCAGCTCCGGGACGACCACCGGCAGCGAGCAGAACTCCGCGTCGCCGTAGACCAGATGCTCGTAGATCTCGTCGGTCAGCACCCACAGCCCGTGCCGCGCCGCCCAGCGGCCGATCGCCTCGACCTGTTCACGCGGGTACACCGCGCCGGTCGGGTTCGACGGCGAGACGAACACCAGCACCTTGGTGCGCTCCGTGCGGGCCGCCTCCAACTGCTCGACGCCCACCCGGTACCCGGTCGTCTCATCGGCCACCACCGGTACGGGGATGCCCCCGGCCAGCCGGATCGACTCCGGGTACGTCGTCCAGTACGGCGCCGGGATGATCACCTCGTCGCCCGGGTCGAGCAGCGCGGCGAACGCCTCGTAGATCGCCTGCTTGCCGCCGTTGGTGACCAGGACCTCGGCCGGTTCGACCACATACCCCGAATCGCGGCGCGTCTTCGCGACGATCGCCGACTTCAGCTCTGGCAGCCCGCCGGCCGGGCTGTAGCGGTGGTACTTCGGCATGCGGCAGGCGGCGACGGCCGCCTCCACGATGTAGTCGGGCGTGGGGAAGTCGGGCTCCCCGGCGCCGAACCCGATCACCGGGCGGCCGGCGGCCCGCAGGGCCTTGGCCTTGGCGTCGACGGCGAGCGTGGCGGACTCGGAGATGGCCCCGACGCGGGCGGACACGCGGCGGATCCCGCCCGCGGCGCCGGTCGGTTCTGAGGGGGGTACAGCGCTCATGACGGCATCGTCGCAGACCTCCGATCGCCCCGGCGCGGGGCTCCACCGGCACTGCCCGGGACGTTTCTGTTCGACGCCCGGCCTCGGAACACGTACACTCGCTCACCGTTGGCTCCCAACCGGGCAGCGTGTTCCACGCACTTGGTGCGCCGGACACATGAGGTAGGTTGGGGGACGCACAAAGGGTCGTAGCTCAATTGGTAGAGCACTGGTCTCCAAAACCAGCGGTTGGGGGTTCAAGTCCCTCCGGCCCTGCTACACGCACTTCTTCACCGCTGTGCGTGCACGCGTACGTACTGAAATGCACCGCCGTGCGGCCGGGCCGGACGCTGTACGGCCACGACCCGGATTCAGGTGAGGACGAGTGACGGACGCCCTGGGCTCCATCGACATGCCTGAGCGTGGTCGTTCCGAGGACGACACCGCGGAATCCAAGAAGAAGCCCCGCCGCGGCGGTAAACGCGGCAAGAAGGGCCCGCTCGCGCGTATGGCGCTCTTCTACCGCCAGATCGTCGCGGAGCTCCGCAAGGTCGTCTGGCCCTCCCGCAGCCAGCTGTCGACGTACACCACCGTGGTGATCGTCTTCGTCGTCATCATCATCGGTCTCGTAACCGTGATTGACTTGGGAATCAACCGAGTCGTCGGGTACGTCTTCGGCTGATCCCGCGGAGGGCACCTCAGCGGGGTGCCCTTTCGCATGTTCAACCCCTTGAAGCCAGGAAGAAGCAGCCACGTGTCTGACCCGAACCTGAACGACGCCGCCGAGCCCGTCACGGCCGCAGAGGCCGACGTGGACGCGGCCGTCCCGGCCGAGGTCGAGGGCGACGCTGCCGCCGTCTCCGATGGCGAGGGCGCCGTCGACATCGTCGAGAACGCCGACGGCGCAGACGAGATCGACGCCGAGGACACCGAGGCCGGTGAGCCCGCCGAATCCGCCGCCGCCGTCGACGTCGACGGCGAGGACGAGGAGGCCGAGAACGCCGCCGAGGTTGAGGACGCCGCCGAGGCCGAGGAGGAGCCGGTCGACCCGGTCACCGCCCTCCGCGACGAGCTGCGCGGTCTGCCCGGTGAGTGGTACGTCATCCACACCTACGCGGGCTACGAGAAGCGCGTGAAGGCCAACCTGGAGCAGCGCGCCGTCTCGCTCAACGTCGAGGACTTCATCTACCAGGCTGAGGTCCCCGAGGAAGAGATCGTCCAGATCAAGAACGGCGAGCGCAAGAACGTCCGCCAGAACAAGCTCCCGGGCTACGTGCTCGTGCGCATGGACCTGACGAACGAGTCCTGGGGCGTCGTCCGCAACACCCCCGGTGTCACCGGCTTCGTCGGCAACGCCTACGACCCGTACCCGCTGACGCTGGACGAGATCGTCAAGATGCTCGCCCCGGAGGCCGAGGAGAAGGCCGCCAAGGAAGCCGCCGCGGCCGAGGGCAAGCCCGCGCCGCAGCGCAGGGTCGAGGTCCAGGTGCTGGACTTCGAGGTGGGCGACTCCGTCACCGTCACCGACGGCCCGTTCGCGACGCTGCAGGCCACGATCAACGAGATCAACGCCGACTCGAAGAAGGTCAAGGGCCTCGTCGAGATCTTCGGCCGCGAGACCCCGGTCGAGCTGAGTTTCGACCAGATCCAGAAGAACTGACGCTCTTCCGGACCCCCGCTTCCGAACAGGTCAGACCGGCTGTCGCAGCCGGTCTGACCTGCTCGGTTTTTGGCCGCACGACCCTACCCGTTATCGTGGTGCGGTATGCCTCCATCCGGATGACCGGATGGCATGGCGAAAAACCTCTCACTAGGACCCGGAGAGAGCATGCCTCCCAAGAAGAAGAAGGTCACGGGGCTCATCAAGCTCCAGATCAGCGCCGGCGCCGCGAACCCGGCTCCGCCGGTCGGCCCCGCGCTGGGCCAGCACGGCGTGAACATCATGGAGTTCTGCAAGGCCTACAACGCCGCGACCGAGTCGCAGCGCGGCATGGTCGTGCCGGTGGAGATCACGGTCTACGAGGACCGTTCCTTCACCTTCGTGACCAAGACCCCGCCGGCCGCGAAGCTGATCCTCAAGGCCGCTGGTGTGGACAAGGGCTCCGGCGAGCCCCACACCAAGAAGGTCGCGAAGATCACCGACGCCCAGGTGCGCGAGATCGCCACGACCAAGATGCCCGACCTCAACGCCAACGACCTGGACGCCGCCGCGAAGATCATCGCGGGCACCGCCCGGTCCATGGGCGTCACGGTCGAGGGCTGACCAGCTCGTACCGGCGTACTCGCCACCCGTGGCAGGGCCAGGCGCTGGCCCGCACCACGACTCCATCCTCCGCGCGGTGAAAGCCGCACGGTCGCATCTGTTCAGGAGCAGCAGTGAAGCGCAGCAAGACTCTTCGCAACGCGGACGCGAAGATCGACCGGGAGCGTCTGTACGCCCCGCTCGAGGCCGTCCGTATCGCCAAGGACACCTCGTCCGCCAAGTTCGACGCGACCGTCGAGGTCGCCATGCGTCTGGGTGTCGACCCGCGCAAGGCCGACCAGATGGTCCGTGGCACCGTGAACCTCCCGCACGGCACCGGTAAGACCGCCCGGGTCCTGGTCTTCGCGACCGGCGACCGTGCTGCGGCCGCGGAAGCCGCGGGCGCCGACATCGTCGGCTCCGACGAACTGATCGACGAGGTCTCCAAGGGCCGTCTGGACTTCGACGCCGTCGTCGCCACCCCGGACCTCATGGGCAAGGTCGGCCGCCTCGGCCGCGTGCTCGGTCCCCGTGGTCTGATGCCGAACCCGAAGACCGGCACCGTCACCCCGGATGTCGCCAAGGCTGTCACCGAGATCAAGGGCGGCAAGATCGAGTTCCGCGTGGACAAGCACGCGAACCTCCACTTCATCATCGGCAAGGCCTCCTTCGACGAGACCAAGCTGGTGGAGAACTACGCCGCGGCGCTTGAGGAGATCAACCGTCTCAAGCCGTCCGCCGCGAAGGGCCGCTACATCAAGAAGGCGACCATCACCACCACGGTGGGCCCCGGCATCCCGCTGGACGCCAACCGCACCCGCAACCTCCTTGTCGAGGACGAGGCCGTCTGATCCGAGTGATCGACGTGCTCTAGCGCGCGCAGCATGACGCAGGCCCCGCCGTCCGGTTCCGGATGGCGGGGCCTGTCGCGTGCGGTGTCGGTGGGCTGCATTAGAGTCACCACCGCATTCCGCACAGCGATTCAAGGGGGAGCCTCAGATGCGTAGCACGCGAATCACCGCCGCGGTGGCGGGGGTTGTTCTGCTGGTGGGCGGTCTCAGCGCCTGTAACGACGGTTCCAAGGCGTCCGGCAGCGGCGGCGGGGGCAGCGACGCGGCGGGCGGCGACAAGGCGCCCCAGGGCCCGGTCGAGGCCCTTAAGGCGGCCAAGGAGGCCACCGCGGCCAAGAACTCCGCGAAGTTCGACGGCACGACGGAGACCACCACCTCCAACGGCCGGTTCAAGCAGACCACCAAGGGCGGTCTCGACTGGTCGCAGGGTATGCAGATGAACGTCGAGAACACCCTGACCGGCGACAAGAGCCCCACGGGCGGCAAGCCCATCAAGGCGCTCTACACCCAGGACGCGGTCTACATGAACGCGGGCGCGGCCATGCCCGGCGCGGGCGGCAAGCCGTGGGTCAAGTACTCCTACGAGGCGCTGTCGAAGCAGATGGGCGCGTCCGGCACGGCGGTCAAGGACGTCCTCGACAACGCCAACCCGAGCCAGCCGATCGATGTGCTGATCGCCTCCGGCACCGCCAAGGTCGTCGGCAAGGAGAAGGTGAACGGCGTCGAGGCGACGCACTACACCGGCACCGTCACCATGGCCGACCTGAGCAAGAACCTCGGCAAGGAGATCCGCGACGCCGTCCAGAAGCAGCTGGAGCAGGGCGGGGCGAAGAGCGAGAAGCTCGACCTCTGGATCGACGGTGACAACCTCCTGGTGAAGAAGGAGGAGCACGTCGCCGGCAAGATGCCCACCGACGCCACGGCGTTCTACTCCGACTACGGCACCAAGGTCTCCGTCGAGGCGCCGCCGGCGAGTCAGACGATGACCGCTCCCGCCGCCTGACCGAGGCGCGGAACCGCAGGCGAGGGGCGTTGCGGCGCCCCTCGCGGCGGATTTGCCTGAGCGTGGGCCGTTCGCGTACCGTACCGAGGAAGCCAAAGACCGCTGGTTGTCTCTGCGCGTCCTTTCCCGGACGTGTGGTGGCCGAAGGATCCGCTAGCTGCGGACGGCCTGCGCAGGTATGTGTGGATGAACTCCCGGACGCTCCGTCGTACGGTCGAGTCACGCCCCGTGCACCTGCGCCGGGGCGTTTGTTTTGCCCAGCCCCTTCTGCGCGGTCCTCATCACCCGGAAGGAGGCCGAGGCTCATGGCAAGTCCCGACAAGGTCGCAGCTGTCGAGGAGATCACGGACAAGTTCCGTAACTCCAACGCTGCTGTCGTCACCGCGTACACCGGACTTACCGTCGCGCAGATCAAGGATCTGCGTCGTTCGCTCGGTGACAACGCTCAGTACCGTGTGGTGAAGAACACGCTGACCAAGATCGCGGCCCAGGAGGCCGGGATCTCCGTGCTGGACGAGCACCTTCAGGGCTCGACGGCCGTCGCCTTCGTCACCGGTGACCCGGTCGAGGCGGCGAAGGGTCTTCGTGACTTCGCCAAGGAGAACCAGAACCTCGTCATCAAGGGTGGTGTCTTCGAAGGGAAGGCACTGTCCGCCGATGACATCAAGAAGCTTGCGGACCTCGAGTCCCGCGAGGTTCTGCTCAGCAAGCTGGCCGGTGCCTTCAAGGGGAAGCAGTCGCAGGCTGCCTCCGTCTTCCAGGCGCTGCCGTCGAAGCTCGTCCGCACCGTGGACGCGCTCCGTGCCCAGCAGGCCGAGCAGGGCGGTGCCGAGTAATTCGGCTCGCACATTGGCGGCTTCCGTCTAGGCGTGCCTAGGCGGAGCGGCCACAGCGGGCCCGACGTACGCCCGCCTCACATGTACATCCGGCACCAGCCGAATAGTGGAAGGACCGCCACCATGGCGAAGCTCAGCCAGGAAGACCTGCTCGCGCAGTTCGAAGAGATGACCCTCATCGAGCTCTCCGAGTTCGTGAAGGCGTTCGAGGACAAGTTCGACGTCACCGCCGCCGCTGCCGCGCCGGTCGTCGTCGCCGGTGCCGCTGGTGGCGCCGCCGCCGAGGCCGTCGAGGAGCAGGACGAGTTCGACGTCATCCTCACCGGTGCCGGCGACAAGAAGATCCAGGTCATCAAGGTCGTGCGTGAGCTGACCTCCCTGGGTCTGAAGGAGGCCAAGGACCTCGTGGACGGCACCCCGAAGCCGGTCCTGGAGAAGGTCGACAAGGCTGCCGCCGAGAAGGCCGCCGAGGCCCTCAAGGGTGCCGGCGCCTCCGTCGAGGTCAAGTAACCTCACTGAGTCTCCGACTCACGTCCTGAGCGCCCTCGTGGCGTAGCTGGACCAGCGAAGGGCGATCACCCAAGCGGGTGGTCGCCCTTCGGCGTGCTCGTCACGGCTGCGGCGCCCCGCCCGACGTGCGAGTATGGTGATCTTCGTCGTCCGGACGTCGGCCGTGTGACGTTCCCGCCGGGGCAGGGGGCCTTGACGAACCGCACGCGGCGCGCAATTCTCGGGACGCGATGCAGAAGCGATCCGCGCTCCGAGGCATGGATCGCGAACGAAGAGGGAAGCATCGAGGTGCGCCTCAGGCGCGGGGCTTTCGGCAGGCGCAGGGCTTTGGAAGCACGGCAGAACAACGAGGGGTCCCTCCGCTGCGGAGGTATCACCTCCCGGAGGGAGAAGAGCGGTATCACGGCGTTGAACCGGTCTTCCGGAAACTCGCTCTGGACATCAGTGGGCCAAGTGGCTACACTGACCCTTTGCGCTGCCTGTTAGCTGCTCCCTGCCCGTCACCAGGGGCATACCCGAAGTCGAACATCACTGATTGAGCGGCCCTGACCTGGGCTTTCCCTCAGTCTGTTCCTCTCGGGGCCGGTACGCGCGTAGTGAGTCCGAGCCCTCGGAAGGACCCCCTCTTGGCCGCCTCGCGCAACGCCTCGACTGCCAATACGAACAACGGCGACAGCACCGCCCCGCTGCGCATCTCCTTTGCGAAGATCAAGGAGCCCCTCGGGGTTCCGAACCTCCTTGCGCTGCAGACCGAAAGCTTCGACTGGCTGCTCGGCAATGCCGCATGGAAGGGTCGCGTCGAGGCTGCGCTGGAGAGTGGGCAGGAAGTTCCCACCAAGTCCGGTCTGGAAGAGATCTTCGAAGAGATCTCCCCGATCGAGGACTTCTCCGGGTCGATGTCGCTGACGTTCCGCGACCACCGCTTCGAGCCCCCGAAGAACAGCATCGACGAGTGCAAGGAGCGCGACTTCACGTACGCGGCTCCGCTCTTCGTCACCGCCGAGTTCACCAACAACGAGACCGGCGAGATCAAGTCCCAGACGGTCTTCATGGGCGACTTTCCGCTCATGACCAACAAGGGCACCTTCTGCATCAACGGCACCGAGCGTGTCGTCGTCTCGCAGCTGGTCCGCTCGCCGGGCGTCTACTTCGACAGCTCCATCGACAAGACGTCCGACAAGGACATCTTCTCCGCCAAGGTCATCCCGTCCCGCGGTGCCTGGCTGGAGCTGGAGATCGACAAGCGCGACATGGTCGGTGTGCGCATCGACCGTAAGCGCAAGCAGTCCGTGACCGTCCTGCTCAAGGCGCTCGGTTGGACGACCGAGCAGATCCTTGAGGAGTTCGGCGAGTACGAGTCCATGCGCGCCACCCTGGAGAAGGACCACACCCAGGGCCAGGACGACGCGCTGCTCGACATCTACCGCAAGCTGCGTCCGGGCGAGCCGCCGACCCGTGAGGCCGCGCAGACGCTGCTGGAGAACCTCTACTTCAACCCGAAGCGCTACGACCTCGCGAAGGTCGGCCGCTACAAGGTCAACAAGAAGCTCGGTGGCGACGAGCCGCTCGACGCCGGTGTGCTGACCACCGACGACGTCATCGCCACGATCAAGTACCTGGTGAAGCTGCACGCCGGGGAGACCGAGACGCTCGGTGAGTCGGGCCGGACGATCGTCGTCGAGACCGACGACATCGACCACTTCGGCAACCGCCGCCTGCGCAACGTCGGCGAGCTGATCCAGAACCAGGTCCGTACGGGTCTCGCCCGTATGGAGCGCGTCGTGCGTGAGCGCATGACCACCCAGGACGTCGAGGCGATCACGCCGCAGACCCTGATCAACATCCGGCCGGTCGTCGCCTCCATCAAGGAGTTCTTCGGCACCAGCCAGCTGTCGCAGTTCATGGACCAGACGAACCCGCTGTCGGGTCTGACCCACAAGCGCCGTCTGTCCGCGCTGGGCCCCGGCGGTCTCTCCCGTGAGCGGGCCGGCCTGGACGTCCGTGACGTGCACCCCTCGCACTACGGCCGCATGTGCCCGATCGAGACGCCCGAAGGCCCGAACATCGGTCTGATCGGTTCGCTCGCGTCGTACGGCCGGGTCAACGTCTTCGGCTTCATCGAGACGCCGTACCGCAAGGTCGTCGACGGCCAGGTCACGGAGGAGGTGGACTACCTCACCGCGGATGAGGAGGACCGCTTCCTGATCGCGCAGGCCAACGCCAAGCTGACCGACGACATGCGTTTCGCCGAGCAGCGTGTGCTGGTCCGCCGCCGTGGCGGCGAGGTCGACCTCGTCCCCGCCGACGAGGTGGACTTCATGGACGTCTCGCCGCGCCAGATGGTGTCGGCCGCGACCGCCATGATTCCGTTCCTGGAGCACGACGACGCCAACCGCGCGCTCATGGGATCGAACATGATGCGCCAGGCCGTTCCGCTGATCAAGGCGGAGTCGCCGCTGGTCGGCACCGGCATGGAGTACCGCTGCGCGGTCGACGCCGGTGACGTCATCAAGGCGGAGAAGGACGGTGTGGTCCAGGAGGTCTCCGCGGACTACATCACCGTCGCCAACGACGACGGCACGTACAACACGTACCGCGTCGCCAAGTTCACCCGCTCCAACCAGGGCACCTCCTTCAACCAGAAGGTCGTCGTGGATGAGGGCGCGCGGGTGATCGAGGGCCAGGTCCTCGCCGACGGTCCGTCCACGGACGAAGGCGAGATGGCGCTCGGCAAGAACCTGCTCGTGGCGTTCATGCCGTGGGAGGGTCACAACTACGAGGACGCGATCATCCTGTCGCAGCGCCTCGTGCAGGACGACGTCCTCTCCTCGATCCACATCGAGGAGCACGAGGTCGACGCCCGTGACACCAAGCTCGGCCCGGAGGAGATCACCCGGGACATCCCGAATGTCTCCGAGGAGGTGCTCTCCGACCTCGACGAGCGCGGCATCATCCGCATCGGTGCCGAGGTCGTCGCCGGCGACATCCTCGTCGGCAAGGTCACGCCCAAGGGTGAGACCGAGCTGACCCCCGAGGAGCGCCTGCTCCGCGCGATCTTCGGTGAGAAGGCGCGCGAGGTCCGTGACACCTCGCTGAAGGTGCCGCACGGCGAGATCGGCAAGGTCATCGGCGTCCGCGTCTTCGACCGCGAGGAGGGCGACGAACTGCCCCCGGGCGTGAACCAGCTGGTCCGCGTCTACGTCGCGCAGAAGCGCAAGATCACCGACGGTGACAAGCTCGCCGGCCGCCACGGCAACAAGGGCGTCATCTCGAAGATCCTGCCGGTCGAGGACATGCCGTTCCTGGAGGACGGCACCCCGGTCGACATCATCCTCAACCCGCTGGGTGTCCCGTCCCGAATGAACCCGGGACAGGTCCTGGAGATCCACCTCGGCTGGCTCGCCAGCCAGGGCTGGAAGGTCGAGGGCGCCGAGGAGGAGTGGAAGAAGCGTCTGCACGCGATCTCCGCCGACGAGGTCGCCCCCGGCTCCAACGTCGCCACCCCGGTGTTCGACGGTGCGCGCGAGGACGAGATCTCCGGTCTCTTCGACTCGACGATCCCGAACCGCGACGGCGAGCGCATGGTGAAGGGCTCCGGCAAGGCGCGGATGTTCGACGGCCGCTCCGGTGAGCCGTTCCCGGACCCGATCTCGATCGGGTACATGTACATCCTCAAGCTGCACCACCTGGTCGACGACAAGCTCCACGCCCGCTCGACCGGTCCGTACTCGATGATCACCCAGCAGCCGCTGGGTGGTAAGGCCCAGTTCGGTGGCCAGCGCTTCGGTGAGATGGAGGTGTGGGCGCTGGAGGCGTACGGCGCCGCGTACGCACTCCAGGAACTGCTCACGATCAAGTCCGACGACGTCACCGGCCGCGTGAAGGTCTACGAGGCCATCGTCAAGGGCGAGAACATCCCCGAGCCCGGCATTCCCGAGTCCTTCAAGGTGCTCATCAAGGAAATGCAGTCGCTCTGCCTCAACGTGGAGGTGCTGTCCTCGGACGGCATGTCCATCGAGATGCGCGACACCGACGAGGACGTCTTCCGCGCGGCGGAAGAGCTCGGTATCGACCTGTCCCGGCGAGAGCCGAGCAGCGTCGAAGAGGTCTGACGGGTCTGGCCGGGGCCTCCCAGCGAGGTCCCGGCCAACCCCGGACCCCGTCAGACCAAGATTGAGACTCGTCCCTGACAGCAACAATTGTCGGGGCAACCCCCGAAGGTGGGATTGACGACAGTGCTCGACGTCAACTTCTTCGACGAGCTGCGGATCGGCCTCGCCACCGCTGACGACATCCGTCAGTGGTCGCACGGTGAGGTCAAGAAGCCGGAGACCATCAACTACCGCACCCTCAAGCCCGAAAAGGACGGACTCTTCTGCGAGAAGATCTTCGGTCCGACGCGGGACTGGGAGTGCTACTGCGGTAAGTACAAGCGCGTCCGCTTCAAGGGCATCATCTGCGAGCGCTGCGGCGTCGAGGTCACTCGCGCCAAGGTGCGTCGTGAGCGGATGGGCCACATCGAGCTGGCCGCTCCCGTGACCCACATCTGGTACTTCAAGGGCGTTCCGAGCCGGCTGGGCTACCTGCTGGACCTCGCGCCGAAGGACCTTGAGAAGGTCATCTACTTCGCCGCCTACATGATCACCTGGGTGGACGAGGAGCGCCGTACGCGCGACCTGCCCTCGCTGGAGGCACACGTCTCCGTCGAGCGTCAGCAGATCGAGCAGCGCCGCGACTCCGACCTGGAGGCCCGCGCCAAGAAGCTCGAGACCGACCTGGCCGAGCTGGAGGCCGAGGGCGCCAAGGCCGATGTGCGCCGCAAGGTGCGCGAGGGCGCCGAGCGTGAGATGAAGCAGCTGCGCGACCGCGCGCAGCGCGAGATCGACCGTCTCGACGAGGTCTGGAACCGCTTCAAGAACCTCAAGGTCCAGGACCTGGAGGGCGACGAGCTGCTCTACCGCGAGCTGCGTGACCGCTTCGGCACGTACTTCGACGGTTCCATGGGCGCCGCCTCGCTGCAGAAGCGCCTGGAGACCTTCGACCTCGACGAGGAGGCCGAGCGCCTCCGCGAGATCATCCGTACCGGCAAGGGCCAGAAGAAGACCCGTGCGCTCAAGCGCCTCAAGGTCGTCTCCGCGTTCCTGCAGACCCGCAACAGCCCCAAGGGCATGGTGCTGGACTGCATCCCGGTCATCCCGCCGGACCTGCGTCCGATGGTGCAGCTGGACGGTGGCCGCTTCGCGACCTCCGACCTCAACGACCTGTACCGCCGCGTGATCAACCGCAACAACCGCCTGAAGCGGCTTCTCGACCTCGGCGCGCCCGAGATCATCGTGAACAACGAGAAGCGCATGCTCCAGGAGGCCGTCGACGCGCTCTTCGACAACGGCCGTCGTGGCCGCCCGGTGACGGGCCCCGGCAACCGTCCGCTGAAGTCGCTGTCCGACATGCTCAAGGGCAAGCAGGGCCGCTTCCGTCAGAACCTGCTCGGTAAGCGAGTCGACTACTCGGCGCGTTCCGTCATCGTCGTCGGCCCGCAGCTCAAGCTGCACCAGTGCGGTCTGCCGAAGGCCATGGCGCTGGAGCTCTTCAAGCCGTTCGTGATGAAGCGCCTGGTCGACCTGAACCACGCGCAGAACATCAAGTCGGCGAAGCGGATGGTCGAGCGCGGCCGCACGGTCGTGTACGACGTCCTCGAAGAGGTCATCGCCGAGCACCCGGTTCTGCTGAACCGTGCGCCCACCCTGCACCGCCTCGGCATCCAGGCCTTCGAGCCGCAGCTGGTCGAGGGCAAGGCCATTCAGATTCACCCGCTCGTCTGCACCGCGTTCAACGCGGACTTCGACGGTGACCAGATGGCCGTCCACCTGCCGCTCTCCGCGGAGGCGCAGGCCGAGGCCCGCATCCTGATGCTGTCCTCGAACAACATCCTCAAGCCGGCCGACGGCCGTCCGGTCACCATGCCGACCCAGGACATGGTGCTGGGCCTGTTCTTCCTCACCACCGACGAGGAGGAGCGCAAGGTCATCGGTGAGGGCCGTGCGTTCGGTTCGGTCGCCGAGGCGATCATGGCGTTCGACGCCAAGGAGCTGTCGCTCCAGGCGAAGGTCGACATCCGCTTCCCGATCGGCACGGTTCCGCCCCGCGGTTGGACCCCGCCGGCACCCGAGGAGGGTGAGCCGGAGTGGCAGCAGGGTGACTCGTTCCGTCTGCGGACGACCCTGGGCCGCGCGCTCTTCAACGAGCTGCTGCCCGAGGACTACCCGTTCGTCGACTACTCGGTGGGCAAGAAGCAGCTCTCCGCGATCGTCAACGACCTCGCCGAGCGCTACCCCAAGGTCATCGTGGCGGCGACGCTCGACAACCTGAAGGCGTCCGGTTTCCACTGGGCGACCCGTTCCGGCGTCACCGTCGCCGTCTCGGACATCGTCGTCCCGGAGGCCAAGAAGGCCATCGTCGCGGGCTACGAGGCCCAGGACGAGAAGGTCCAGAAGCAGTACGAGCGCGGTCTGATCACCAAGGACGAGCGCACTCAGGAACTGATCAACATCTGGACCAAGGCGACCAACGAGGTCGCCGAGGCGATGAACGAGAACTTCCCCAAGACGAACCCCATCTTCATGATGGTTGACTCGGGTGCCCGAGGAAACATGATGCAGATGCGGCAGATCGCCGGTATGCGTGGTCTGGTGTCGAACGCGAAGAACGAGACCATCCCGCGTCCGATCAAGGCGTCGTTCCGCGAGGGCCTGTCCGTGCTGGAGTACTTCATCTCCACGCACGGTGCCCGTAAGGGTCTGGCGGACACCGCCCTGCGTACCGCCGACTCGGGTTACCTGACCCGTCGTCTGGTCGACGTCTCGCAGGACGTGATCATCCGCGAGGAGGACTGCGGCACCGAGCGCGGCCTCAAGCTGAAGATCGCGACCCGCGGCGCCGACGGCAGCCTGCGCAAGACGGACGACGTCGAGTCGAGCGTCTACGCCCGGATGCTGGCCGAGGACGTCGTCGTTGACGGCAAGGTCGTCGCCCCGGCCAACGTCGACCTCGGTGACGTGCTCATCGACGCCCTGCTCAACGCGGGCGTCGAGGAGGTCAAGACCCGCTCGGTCCTGACCTGTGAGTCGGCGGTCGGCACCTGTGCCTTCTGCTACGGCCGTTCGCTGGCCACCGGCAAGCTGGTCGACATCGGTGAGGCGGTCGGCATCATCGCCGCCCAGTCCATCGGTGAGCCCGGCACCCAGCTGACGATGCGTACCTTCCACACCGGTGGTGTGGCGGGTGACGACATCACGCTGGGTCTGCCGCGTGTCGTCGAGCTCTTCGAGGCCCGTACGCCCAAGGGTGTCGCCCCGATCTCGGAGGCGGCCGGCCGCGTCCGGATCGAGGAGACCGAGAAGACCAAGAAGGTTGTCGTCACCCCCGACGACGGCAGCGAAGAGATGGCGTACGGCGTCTCCAAGCGCGCCCGTCTGCTGGTGGGCGAGGGCGACCACGTCGAGGTCGGCCAGCCGCTCACCCTGGGTGCCATCAACCCGCACGACGTGCTGCGGATCCTCGGCCAGCGTGCCGTCCAGGTCCACCTCGTCGGCGAGGTCCAGAAGGTCTACAACAGCCAGGGCGTGGCGATCCACGACAAGCACATCGAGATCATCATCCGGCAGATGCTGCGCCGCGTGACGATCATCGAGTCCGGCGACGCGGAGCTGCTGCCGGGCGAGCTGGTGGAGCGCTCGAAGTTCGAGGGCGAGAACCGTCGTGTCGTGGCGGAGGGTGGCCACCCGGCCTCCGGCCGTCCGCAGCTGATGGGTATCACCAAGGCTTCGCTGGCGACGGAATCCTGGCTGTCGGCCGCCTCCTTCCAGGAGACGACCCGGGTGCTGACGGACGCGGCGATCAACGCCAAGTCCGACAGCCTCATCGGCCTCAAGGAGAACGTCATCATCGGTAAGCTCATCCCGGCCGGTACGGGCCTGTCCCGCTACCGCAACATCCGGGTGGAGCCGACCGAGGAGGCCAAGGCCGCGATGTACTCGGCCGTCGGTTACGACGACATCGACTACTCGCCGTTCGGCACCGGCTCCGGCCAGGCGGTCCCGCTGGAGGACTACGACTACGGTCCGTACAACCAGTAAGGGTCCGGTTCGTACGACGTCGACAGGGCGGTCATCCCGTAAGGGGTGGCCGCCCTGCGGCGTTGTTGACGCAGGCGCCACCGGTTGGGGAACTCGCGCTCCCATTGCTGCGTCTGTGATGAGAAGATGGGGATCAACTGTCGAGCGGGGGAGGATCGCGCATGGCATTCCAGCCCTGGCAGGGTGGGCAACCCGCTCAGCCGCATCAGGTACCGGCGATGCGTGCCTCGCACGCCGACCGTGAGCGTACGGTCGACGTGCTGAAGGCAGGGTTCGCCGAGGGGCGGCTCGCGCAGGGGGAGTACGAGCAGCGGATCGGGCGGGCCTACCAGGCGCAGACCCATGCCGAGCTGCAGATGCTGGTGGCGGATCTGCCGACGGGCCCGGTGCCGCAGTCGCAGTTCGAGCCGCGTCCGGTCCCGGCGACGTTCATGCCGGTCGCGCCGATGCCCGCGCCGCAGCACACCAACAGCTCCGCCACCGCCGCGCTGGTCTGCGGCATCCTGACGCCGGTGACGTGGGGGTTGACCGCGATCCCCGCGGTGATCCTCGGCCACAAGGCGCGCGCGGAGATGCGCCGCACCGGCGAGCGCGGTGAAGGCCAGGCGCTGGCCGGGGTGGTCCTGGGCTGGCTCGGTATCGGCGGCTGGGCGCTGTTCATCCTGCTCATGATGGTCGCGGTGGTCAGCCACGGCTGATCCGGCGGTTCGCGCCGGGCGGGCCGTCCGGGTGACGGGCGGGTGACATCCGTTCGGCCGTCCGGATGACGGTCCGTGAGCACTCCGTCCGGTTGCGCCCGGCGTGTCGGCCGCGGGGCATTTGTTTTGACCGGAGTCGGTGAGGTAGGTACGCTCAGACCTTGTGCCTGGGGTGTGCCCTGGCTGCCATGCGTGTCTTCAACCGTATGGGGAGCCACTACCGGCCGCGCCGCAATCTGCGCCCTTCTTCCGCCTCGCGGAGAGTGTTGCAGTGTTCGACACACCCGACCTCGTGGGTCGGTGCGTGTTCCAGGTTAGCTTTAACGTGATCGGCACACAGAAACCGGAGAAGTAGTGCCTACGATCCAGCAGCTGGTCCGTAAGGGCCGGCAGGACAAGGTCGAGAAGAACAAGACGCCCGCACTGGAGGGTTCGCCCCAGCGCCGTGGCGTCTGCACGCGTGTGTTCACGACCACCCCGAAGAAGCCGAACTCGGCCCTGCGTAAGGTCGCGCGTGTGCGTCTGACCAGCGGGATCGAGGTCACCGCTTACATTCCGGGTGAGGGCCACAACCTGCAGGAGCACTCGATCGTGCTCGTGCGTGGCGGCCGTGTGAAGGACCTGCCGGGTGTTCGGTACAAGATCATCCGCGGCTCCCTCGACACGCAGGGCGTCAAGAACCGTAAGCAGGCTCGCAGCCGCTACGGCGCCAAGAAGGAGAAGTAAGAATGCCTCGTAAGGGCCCCGCCCCGAAGCGCCCGGTCATCATCGACCCGGTCTACGGCTCTCCTCTGGTGACCTCCCTCATCAACAAGGTTCTGCTGAACGGCAAGCGCTCCACCGCTGAGCGCATCGTTTACGGCGCCATGGAGGGTCTGCGCGAGAAGACCGGTAACGACCCGGTCATCACGCTCAAGCGCGCGCTCGAGAACATCAAGCCGACCCTTGAGGTCAAGTCCCGCCGTGTCGGTGGCGCGACCTACCAGGTCCCGGTCGAGGTCAAGCCCGGCCGCGCCGCCACCCTCTCGCTCCGCTGGCTCGTGGGCTACTCCCGCGCCCGTCGCGAGAAGACCATGACCGAGCGCCTCATGAACGAACTGCTCGACGCCTCCAACGGCCTCGGCGCTTCGGTCAAGAAGCGTGAGGACACGCACAAGATGGCCGAGTCCAACAAGGCCTTCGCGCACTACCGCTGGTAGCCGCAACCCCCATCGAGACCGAGAGAAGACTGAGCCGATATGGCTACCACTTCGCTTGACCTGGCCAAGGTCCGCAACATCGGGATCATGGCCCACATCGACGCGGGCAAGACGACCACCACCGAGCGGATCCTGTTCTACACCGGTGTCTCGTACAAGATCGGTGAAGTCCACGACGGCGCTGCCACGATGGACTGGATGGAGCAGGAGCAGGAGCGCGGCATCACCATCACGTCCGCCGCGACGACCTGCCACTGGCCGCTGGAGGACGTCGACCACACGATCAACATCATCGACACCCCGGGGCACGTCGACTTCACCGTTGAGGTGGAGCGCTCCCTGCGCGTGCTCGACGGTGCCGTGACCGTGTTCGACGGCGTCGCCGGTGTCGAGCCCCAGTCCGAGACTGTCTGGCGTCAGGCGGACCGCTACGGCGTTCCGCGTATCTGCTTCGTCAACAAGCTCGACCGCACCGGCGCCGACTTCCTGCGCTGCGTCGACATGATCGTGGACCGCCTGGGCGCGGTGCCGATCGTGATGCAGCTGCCGATCGGTGCCGAGGCGGACTTCCAGGGCGTCATCGACCTGGTCCGCATGAAGGCCCTGGTCTACTCCGCCGAGGCGGCCAAGGGCGAGATGTACGACGTCCTCGACATCCCGGCCGACAAGGTCGAGCTCGCCGAGGAGTACCGCGGCAAGCTGATCGAGGCCGTCGCCGAGAACGACGAAGAGATCATGGAGCTGTACCTGGAGGGCGAGGAGCCCACCGAGGAGCAGCTGTACGCCGCGATCCGTCGTATCACGATCGCCGCCGGCAAGGCCGAGAACACCACCGTCACCCCGGTGTTCTGCGGTACCGCGTTCAAGAACAAGGGCGTGCAGCCCCTGCTCGACGCCGTGGTCCGTTACCTGCCGTCGCCGCTCGACGTCGAGGCCATCGAGGGCCACGCGGTCAACGACTCCGAGCAGGTCGTCACCCGCAAGCCCTCCGAGGACGAGCCGCTCGCGGCGCTGGCGTTCAAGATCGCCAGCGACCCGCACCTGGGCAAGCTCACCTTCATCCGTGTGTACTCGGGCCGCCTTGAGGCCGGCTCGCAGGTGCAGAACTCGGTGAAGGGCAAGAAGGAACGCATCGGCAAGATCTACCGGATGCACGCGAACAAGCGTGAGGAGATCGACTCGGTGGGTGCCGGTGACATCGTCGCCGTCATGGGTCTGAAGCAGACCACCACCGGTGAGACCCTCTGCGACGCGGGCAACCCCGTGATCCTGGAGTCGATGGAGTTCCCGGCCCCGGTCATCCAGGTCGCCATTGAGCCCAAGTCCAAGGGCGACCAGGAAAAGCTGGGTGTCGCCATCCAGCGTCTCGCCGAGGAAGACCCCTCGTTCCAGGTGCACACCGACGAGGAGACCGGCCAGACCATCATCGCGGGTATGGGCGAGCTGCACCTCGATGTGCTGGTCGACCGTATGAAGCGTGAGTTCCGCGTCGAGGCCAACGTCGGTAAGCCGCAGGTCGCGTACCGCGAGACGCTGCGCAAGCCGGTGGAGCGCCTGGACTACACGCACAAGAAGCAGACCGGTGGTTCCGGTCAGTTCGCGAAGGTCCAGATCGCCATCGCGCCGCTCGAGGGCGACGGGTACGAGTTCGAGAACAAGGTCACCGGTGGCCGCATCCCGCGGGAGTACATCCCGTCCGTGGACGCGGGCTGCCAGGAGGCCATGGAGTTCGGCGTGCTCGCCGGCTACCCGCTGACCGGCGTCAAGGTCACCCTTCTCGACGGTGCCTACCACGAGGTCGACTCCTCCGAGATGGCCTTCAAGATCGCCGGTTCGATGGCCTTCAAGGAGGCCGCCCGCAAGGCCAGCCCGGCCCTGCTGGAGCCGATGATGAAGGTCGAGGTGACGACGCCCGAGGACTACATGGGTGACGTCATCGGCGACATCAACTCCCGTCGCGGTCAGATCCAGTCCATGGAGGACCGCCACGGCGCCAAGCTCGTCACGGGCCTGGTTCCGCTGTCGGAGATGTTCGGCTACGTCGGCGACCTCCGCAGCAAGACCTCGGGTCGCGCAAGCTACTCGATGCAGTTCGACTCCTACGCCGAGGTTCCCCGGAACGTCGCCGAGGAGATCATCGCGAAGGCCAAGGGCGAGTAGCTCCGCCAGCCGGAACACGCTTTAGGCTTGACACCGTCCGCCGGGGCAAACCCCGCAATCCGTGAGGATTGCCCCGGCGGCCGGCATCCCAGCAAAGATCACCTGGCGCCGATGAGTAAGGCGTACAGAACCACTTCAGGAGGACCCAGTGGCGAAGGCGAAGTTCGAGCGGACTAAGCCGCACGTCAACATCGGCACCATCGGTCACATTGACCACGGTAAGACGACCCTCACGGCCGCCATTACCAAGGTGCTGCACGACGAGTACCCCGACCTGAACGAGGCCTCGGCCTTCGACCAGATCGACAAGGCTCCCGAGGAGCGTCAGCGCGGTATCACGATCTCGATCGCGCACGTCGAGTACCAGACGGAGAGCCGTCACTACGCCCACGTCGACTGCCCCGGTCACGCGGACTACATCAAGAACATGATCACCGGTGCCGCCCAGATGGACGGCGCGATCCTCGTGGTCGCCGCGACCGATGGTCCGATGCCGCAGACCAAGGAGCACGTGCTCCTGGCCCGCCAGGTCGGCGTTCCCTACATCGTTGTCGCCCTGAACAAGGCCGACATGGTGGACGACGAGGAGATCCTGGAGCTCGTCGAGCTCGAGGTCCGTGAGCTCCTCTCCGAGTACGAGTTCCCGGGCGACGACGTCCCGGTCGTCAAGGTCTCGGCGCTGAAGGCGCTTGAGGGCGACCCCGAGTGGGCCAAGTCCGTCGTGGACCTGATGAAGGCCGTCGACGAGGCGATCCCGCAGCCCGAGCGCGACGTCGACAAGCCGTTCCTGATGCCGATCGAGGACGTCTTCACGATCACCGGCCGTGGCACCGTTGTCACCGGTCGTATCGAGCGTGGTGTCCTCAAGGTCAACGAGACCGTCGACATCATCGGCATCAAGCAGGACAAGACCACCACCACGGTCACCGGCATCGAGATGTTCCGGAAGCTCCTCGACGAGGGCCAGGCCGGTGAGAACGTCGGTCTGCTCCTCCGCGGCATCAAGCGCGAGGACGTCGAGCGCGGCCAGGTCATCATCAAGCCGGGCTCGGTCACGCCGCACACCTCCTTCGAGGCGCAGGCGTACATCCTGTCGAAGGACGAGGGTGGCCGCCACACCCCGTTCTTCAACAACTACCGCCCGCAGTTCTACTTCCGTACCACGGACGTGACCGGCGTCGTGACCCTCCCCGAGGGCACCGAGATGGTCATGCCGGGCGACAACACCGAGATGAGCGTCGAGCTCATCCAGCCCGTCGCCATGGAGGAGGGCCTGAAGTTCGCCATCCGTGAGGGTGGCCGGACCGTCGGCGCCGGCCAGGTCACCAAGATCAACAAGTAAGTGTTGATCGGGGTGACCCGGTAGCTCCCTGCGAGCATTCGAGCCTCGGCTCACGGAGGCGCCCGTACGGCTTCGGCTGTACGGGCGCTTTCCGCTGCCCGGAATCGGGCCGGACGGCGCGCTCCGGGGGTGCGGCCGGGGCCGGATGGCGCGCCCGGAGGCGCGGTGGCAGGTGTAAGTGATCGTCGGGTGGGATAGCCTCTAAGGCTCGATTGGCCTCGGCCCTGAGCTGTGTGGCACACTGTCCAGGTTGCTCGGTTGAGTGCCGATGTTGCGCGCCTCCCGCCGGGGGGACCGGAAGCGAGTCCTAGGTATTCGTCGCCTCTTATCAGGGGCGGAAGTACGGGAATCTTCCGGGAAGCGTCAGCGGGGTGCCTCAGTCAGGCGCTCGGTGGGTGTTCCGCCCCCACGTCTCCTTCTCGAAGGATTTCCGTACGGAAATTTCTCCGATGGGAGTGCGACACGCCCGACCGCGTGGGTCGGAGGCGGGACGCGTACGCACCGAGTCCCAGAGCGTTACGAGAGACAGGACTACGAAGTAGCCATGGCGGGACAGAAGATCCGCATCCGGCTCAAGGCCTACGACCACGAGGTCATCGACAGCTCGGCGAAGAAGATCGTCGAGACGGTGACCCGCACTGGTGCGTCGGTCGCAGGCCCGGTGCCGCTGCCCACTGAGAAGAACGTGTACTGCGTCATCAAGTCGCCGCACAAGTACAAGGACTCGCGCGAGCACTTCGAGATGCGCACGCACAAGCGCCTGATCGACATCCTCGACCCGACGCCCAAGACCGTTGACTCGCTGATGCGCCTGGACCTTCCGGCCGGCGTTGACATCGAGATCAAGCTCTGAGAGGCGCGGAAGAGATGGCTAAGCAGATCAAGGGCATCCTGGGCGAGAAGCTCGGCATGACCCAGGTCTGGGACGACAACAACCGTGTCGTTCCGGTGACCGTGGTGAAGGCCGGCCCCTGTGTCGTTACCCAGGTGCGCACCAATGACCAGGACGGCTACGACTCCGTCCAGATCGCCTTTGGCGAGATCGACCCGCGCAAGGTGAACAAGCCCCTCAAGGGCCACTTCGCGAAGGCCGACGTCACCCCCCGCCGTCACCTCGTCGAGGTCCGTACCACCGACGCCGGTGAGTACACCCTCGGCCAGGAGCTGACCGCTGAGACCTTCGAGTCCGGCGTCAAGGTGGACGTGACCGGCAAGAGCAAGGGCAAGGGCTTCGCCGGCGTCATGAAGCGTCACGGCTTCCACGGCGGCAAGGCTTCCCACGGTGCCCACCGCGTGCACCGTAAGCCGGGCTCCATCGGTGGCTGCGCCACCCCGGGCCGCGTGTTCAAGGGCATGCGGATGGCCGGTCGTATGGGCAACGAGCGGGTCACCACCCAGAACCTGACCGTCCATGCCGTTGACGCGGAGAAGGGTCTGCTGCTCATCAAGGGCGCAGTTCCTGGTCCGAACGGCGGCCTCGTCCTGGTCCGTACCGCGGCCAAGGGGGCCTGAGGTAACCGATGAGCACCATTGACATCCTTTCGCCGGCAGGCGACAAGGCCGGGACCGTCGAGCTCCCCGCGGAGATCTTCGACGCGAAGGTCAGCATTCCGCTGATCCACCAGGTCGTTGTCGCGCAGCTGGCCGCTGCCCGTCAGGGCACGCACAAGACCAAGACCCGTGGCGAGGTCCGCGGCGGTGGCAAGAAGCCGTACCGCCAGAAGGGCACCGGCCGCGCGCGCCAGGGTTCGACCCGTGCGCCGCAGTTCGCCGGCGGTGGCGTCGTCCACGGCCCGCAGCCGCGTGACTACTCGCAGCGGACGCCCAAGAAGATGAAGGCCGCCGCCCTGCGCGGTGCCCTCTCCGACCGGGCGCGCAACAGCCGTATCCACGTCGTCTCCGGCGTGGTCGACGGCGCGATCTCCACCAAGGCCGCCAAGGGTCTCCTCGGCAAGGTCAGCGAGCGGAAGAACCTGCTCCTGGTCGTCGAGCGCTCCGACGAGGCCGCGTGGCTGTCCGCCCGCAACCTGCCCCAGGTTCACATCCTGGAGCCGGGCCAGCTGAACACGTACGACGTGCTCGTCTCGGACGACGTGGTCTTCACCACGGCCGCTTTCGAGTCCTTCGTGTCTGGCCCCAAGGCCGATGAGACCGAAGGGAGCGACGCCTGATGACTGAGGCCGTCGTCACCAGCAAGACCTTCTCGGACCCGCGCGACATTCTCGTCAAGCCGGTTGTCTCGGAGAAGAGCTACGCGCTGCTGGACGAGAACAAGTACACGTTCGTCGTCGACCCGCGCGCCAACAAGACCCAGATCAAGCAGGCCGTCGAGGCGGTCTTCTCGGTCAAGGTCACCGGGGTCAACACGATCAACCGGCAGGGTAAGCGCAAGCGCACCAAGACCGGTTTCGGCAAGCGCGCTGACACCAAGCGCGCCATCGTGACCCTCGCCGAGGGCGACCGTATCGACATCTTCGGCGGCCCGACCTCCTGACGGAGGTCGAGTCGTCCGGAATCGGACGAGGACTGAGAAATGGGTATCCGCAAGTACAAGCCGACGACCCCGGGCCGTCGTGGCTCCAGCGTCGCCGACTTTGTCGAGATCACGCGGTCCACGCCGGAGAAGTCGCTGGTCCGCCCGCTGCACAGCAAGGGCGGCCGTAACAACGCCGGTCGTGTGACCGTTCGCCACCAGGGTGGTGGCCACAAGCGCGCCTACCGAGTGATCGACTTCCGTCGTCACGACAAGGACGGCGTGCCGGCCAAGGTCGCGCACATCGAGTACGACCCCAACCGCACCGCGCGCATCGCGCTGCTGCACTACGCAGACGGCGAGAAGCGCTACATCATCGCGCCCCGTGGCCTGTCGCAGGGTGACCGGATTGAGAACGGCCCCGGCGCCGACATCAAGCCCGGTAACAACCTGCCGCTGCGCCACATCCCCGTGGGTACGACGATCCACGCGATCGAGCTGCGTCCGGGCGGCGGTGCGAAGTTCGCCCGCTCGGCCGGTGCCTCCGTGCAGCTGCTGGCGCGGGAGGGCTCCATGGCCCACCTGCGTATGCCCTCCGGTGAGATCCGCCTGGTCGACGTCCGCTGCCGCGCCACTGTTGGCGAGGTCGGCAACGCCGAGCAGTCGAACATCAACTGGGGCAAGGCCGGCCGTATGCGCTGGAAGGGCGTCCGCCCGACCGTGCGTGGTGTCGTGATGAACCCCGTCGACCACCCGCACGGTGGTGGTGAGGGCAAGACCTCCGGTGGTCGCCACCCGGTCTCGCCGTGGGGTCAGAAGGAGGGTCGTACGCGTTCGCCGAAGAAGGCTTCGAACAAGTACATCGTCCGCCGCCGCAAGACGAACAAGAAGCGCTAGGAGCGGGTTTAGATGCCGCGTAGTCTCAAGAAGGGGCCCTTCGTCGACGACCACCTCTCCAAGAAGGTGGATGTTCAGAACGAAGCCGGCACCAAGAACGTCATCAAGACCTGGTCCCGCCGCTCCATGATCGTCCCGGCCATGCTCGGCCACACGATCGCGGTGCACGACGGCCGCAAGCACATCCCGGTGTTCGTCACCGAGTCGATGGTTGGCCACAAGCTCGGCGAGTTTGCGCCGACCCGCACCTTCCGCGGCCACGAGAAGGACGACCGCAAGTCGCGGCGTCGTTGATCGGCGGAGTGCGAAGACTATGACTGACACCGAAGGGACAACCATGGAAGCCAGGGCCCAGGCGCGGTACATCCGCGTCACGCCCATGAAGGCCCGCCGCGTGGTGGACCTTATCCGTGGCATGGATGCCACGGAGGCTCAGGCGGTCCTGCGTTTCGCCCCGCAGGCCGCGAGCGTGCCGGTGGGCAAGGTGCTGGACAGCGCCATTGCCAACGCCGCGCACAACTACGACCACACCGACGCCGACAGCCTCTTCATCTCCGAGGCGTACGTCGACGAGGGCCCGACCCTGAAGCGGTTCCGTCCGCGTGCCCAGGGCCGCGCCTACCGGATCCGCAAGCGGACCAGCCACATCACCGTGGTCGTCAGCAGCAAGGAAGGAACCCGGTAATGGGCCAGAAGGTAAACCCGCACGGGTTCCGGCTCGGCATCACCACCGACTTCAAGTCGCGTTGGTACGCCGACAAGCTGTACAAGGACTACGTCAAGGAAGACGTCGCCATTCGTCGCATGATGACGAAGGGCATGGAGCGCGCCGGTATCTCCAAGGTGGAGATCGAGCGCACCCGTGAGCGCGTCCGCGTTGACATCCACACCGCTCGTCCGGGCATCGTCATCGGCCGCCGTGGCGCCGAGGCCGACCGCATCCGCGGCGAACTGGAGAAGCTGACCGGCAAGCAGGTCCAGCTGAACATCCTCGAGGTCAAGAACCCCGAGACCGATGCTCAGCTCGTGGCCCAGGCCGTCGCCGAGCAGCTGTCCTCCCGCGTCTCCTTCCGTCGCGCCATGCGTAAGAGCATGCAGTCGACGATGAAGGCCGGCGCCAAGGGCATCAAGATCCAGTGCGGTGGCCGTCTCGGCGGCGCCGAGATGTCCCGCTCGGAGTTCTACCGCGAGGGCCGTGTGCCCCTGCACACCCTCCGGGCCAACGTCGACTACGGCTTCTTCGAGGCCAAGACCACCTTCGGCCGTATCGGCGTGAAGGTCTGGATCTACAAGGGCGACGTCAAGAACATCGCCGAGGTTCGTGCGGACAACGCTGCCGCCCGTGCGGGTAACCGCCCGGCGCGTGGTGGCGGCAACGACCGCCCGCGCCGCGGTGGCGAGCGTGGCGGCCGCGGCCGCAAGCCGCAGCAGCAGAACGCCGCTGCCGAGGCCCCCAAGGCCGAGGCCGCAGCCGCTGCTCCGGCTGAGAGCACCGGACAGGAGGCCTGACCGACATGCTGATCCCTCGCAGGGTCAAGCACCGCAAGCAGCACCACCCCAAGCGCAACGGCATGGCCAAGGGTGGCACCGAGCTTGCCTTCGGTGAGTACGGCATCCAGGCCGTCACCCCGGCGTACGTGACGAACCGTCAGATCGAGTCGGCTCGTATCGCCATGACCCGTCACATCAAGCGTGGCGGCAAGGTCTGGATCAACATTTACCCGGACCGCCCGCTCACGAAGAAGCCGGCCGAGACCCGCATGGGTTCCGGTAAGGGTTCTCCGGAGTGGTGGGTCGCGAACGTCAAGCCCGGTCGGGTGATGTTCGAGCTGTCCTTCCCGAACGAAAAGGTTGCCAAGGAGGCGCTGACCCGCGCCGCCCACAAGCTTCCGATGAAGTGCCGCATTGTGCGGCGCGAGGCAGGTGAGTCGTGATGGCGGCCGGTATCAAGGCGACCGAGCTGCGCGAGCTGAACAGCGAGGACCTCGTTGCCAAGCTTCGTGAGGCCAAGGAGGAGCTGTTCAACCTCCGCTTCCAGGCGGCGACCGGACAGCTTGAGAACCACGGTCGGCTCAAGTCCGTCCGTAAGGACATCGCCCGGATCTACACCCTGATGCGTGAGCGTGAGCTGGGCATCGAGACGGTGGAGAGCGCCTGATGAGCGAGAAGAATGTGACTGAGACGAACGACCGCGGCTTCCGCAAGACCCGCGAGGGTCTCGTCGTCAGCGACAAGATGGACAAGACCGTCGTCGTCGCCGTCGAGGACCGCGTCAAGCACGCGCTGTACGGCAAGGTCATCCGCCGTACCAACAAGCTCAAGGCGCACGACGAGCAGAACGCCGCGGGTGTCGGCGACCGTGTCCTCCTCATGGAGACCCGGCCGCTGTCCTCCTCGAAGCGCTGGCGCATCGTCGAGATCCTCGAGAAGGCCAAGTAGGCAGTTTCCGTAAGGGAGCTCCACGAAATACCGCCTGAGGGTTCCCCCTCAGGTCAGTTCCGCCAGGCTCGGCGGGGCCCCGCCTCACCGCGGGGCCCCGCCGGGAACCGGCAGACGATCAGGAGATAGACGTGATCCAGCAGGAGTCGCGACTTCGGGTCGCCGACAACACGGGTGCGAAGGAAATTCTCACCATCCGTGTTCTCGGTGGCTCGGGTCGCCGCTACGCGGGCATCGGTGACGTCATCGTCGCCACCGTGAAGGACGCGATCCCCGGTGGCAACGTGAAGAAGGGTGACGTCGTCAAGGCCGTCATCGTTCGCACCGTCAAGGAGCGCCGCCGTCCGGACGGCTCGTACATCCGCTTCGATGAGAACGCGGCCGTCATCCTCAAGAACGATGGCGACCCCCGCGGCACCCGTATCTTCGGCCCCGTGGGCCGTGAGCTGCGCGAGAAGAAGTTCATGAAGATCATCTCGCTCGCGCCGGAGGTGCTGTAACCGATGAAGATCAAGAAGGGCGACCTGGTCCAGGTCATCACCGGTAAGGACAAGGGCAAGCAGGGCAAGGTCATCGTGGCCTTCCCCCGCGAGGACCGTGTCCTGGTCGAGGGTGTCAACCGGGTCAAGAAGCACACCAAGGCCGGCCAGACCGCCCGCGGTTCGCAGACCGGCGGCATTGTCACGACCGAGGCCCCGATCCACGTCAGCAACGTTCAGCTGGTTGTGGAGAAGGACGGCAACAAGGTTGTCACCCGCGTCGGGTTCCGGTTCGACGATGACGGCAACAAGATCCGCGTTGCCAAGCGGACCGGTGAGGACATCTGATGACTGCCACCACCAACGCGCCGCGTCTCAAGCAGCGCTACCGCGAAGAGATCGCCGGGAAGCTGAAGGACGAGTTCTCGTACGAGAACGTCATGCAGATCCCCGGTCTGACCAAGATCGTGGTCAACATGGGTGTGGGCGACGCCGCCCGCGACTCCAAGCTGATCGACGGTGCCATCAAGGACCTCACCACGATCACCGGCCAGAAGCCGGCTGTCACCAAGGCTCGGAAGTCCATCGCGCAGTTCAAGCTGCGTGAGGGTCAGCCGATCGGTGCCCACGTCACCCTCCGCGGTGACCGTATGTGGGAGTTCCTGGACCGCCTGCTGTCGCTCGCGCTGCCGCGCATCCGCGACTTCCGTGGTCTGTCGCCGAAGCAGTTCGACGGCCGGGGCAACTACACCTTCGGTCTCACGGAGCAGGTCATGTTCCACGAGATCGACCAGGACAAGATCGACCGTACCCGGGGTATGGACATCACCGTGGTCACCACGGCGACCAACGACGACGAGGGCCGTGCCCTTCTGCGTCACCTCGGCTTCCCGTTCAAGGAGGCGTGAGCGAGATGGCGAAGAAGGCTCTGATCGCGAAGGCTGCTCGCAAGCCCAAGTTCGCTGTGCGCGCTTACAACCGCTGCCAGCGCTGCGGCCGCCCGCACTCCGTGTACCGCAAGTTCGGCCTCTGCCGCGTGTGCCTTCGTGAGATGGCTCACCGTGGCGAGCTGCCGGGCGTGACCAAGAGCTCCTGGTAATCCCCTAGTTGGGATGACCCGGAAGCTCTCGGTAAGCATCCGGTCGGCAGGCGCCCCGCTCTTCGTCCCGTAAGGTAGAAGGGTTGGGCGCCCCGCCGCCCGAGACCGACCGCGGGCATCTCGCCCGCATAACGTCGCTTACTACGCCGTAGGTCCCCGTGCCGCACCCGTCCCGACACTGATCGGGGAGAGGGATGGCACATATAGGAAACCCCGGCGAGAGAGGCCGAAGGCCAATTCATGACCATGACTGATCCCATCGCAGACATGCTGACCCGTCTGCGGAACGCGAACTCGGCATACCACGACACCGTCGTGATGCCGCACAGCAAGATCAAGTCTCACATCGCGGAGATCCTCCAGCAGGAGGGCTACATCACCGGCTGGAAGGTTGAGGACGCCGAGGTCGGCAAGAACCTCATCCTCGAGCTGAAGTTCGGCCCGAACCGCGAGCGCTCGATCGCCGGCATCAAGCGCATTTCGAAGCCGGGCCTGCGGGTCTACGCAAAGTCCACCAACCTGCCGAAGGTCCTCGGCGGCCTGGGCGTGGCGATCATCTCCACGTCCCACGGTCTCCTGACCGGCCAGCAGGCCAGCAAGAAGGGCGTGGGTGGGGAAGTCCTCGCCTACGTCTGGTAACCAGGGAACGGAGGAAGAGCTCATGTCGCGTATTGGCAAGCTGCCCATCCAGGTTCCCGCTGGTGTGGACGTCACCATCGAGGGCCGCACGGTCAATGTGAAGGGTCCCAAGGGCTCCCTTTCGCACACCGTCGCCGCGCCCATCGAGGTCGCCAAGGGTGAGGACGGCGTCGTCAACGTCTCCCGCCCGAACGACGAGCGTCAGAACAAGGCCCTTCACGGCCTGTCCCGCACGCTGGTGGCGAACATGATCACCGGCGTGACCGCGGGCTACAGCAAGGCGCTCGAAATCAGCGGTGTCGGCTACCGCGTCCAGGCCAAGGGCTCCAACCTGGAGTTCTCCCTGGGCTACAGCCACCCGATCCTCATCGAGGCGCCCGAAGGTATCTCCTTCAAGGTCGAGTCCCCGACCAAGCTCAGCGTCGAGGGCATCGACAAGCAGAAGGTCGGCGAGGTTGCGGCGAACATCCGCAAGCTGCGCAAGCCTGACCCGTACAAGGCCAAGGGCGTCAAGTACGCCGGCGAGGTCATCCGCCGCAAGGTCGGAAAGGCTGGTAAGTAAGCCATGGCATACGGTGTGAAGATCGCGAAGGGCAATGCCCGTAAGGGTGCCGCCCTCAAGCGGCGCCACATCCGCATCCGTAAGCGGATTGCGGGTACCCCGGCGCGTCCGCGTCTGGTCGTGACGCGTTCCAACCGTGGCATCACCGCCCAGGTCATCGACGACATCGCGGGCCACACGCTCGCGTCGGCGTCGCACCTGGACGCGTCGATCCGTGGTGGTGAAGGCAGCAAGGGCGACCAGGCCAAGCAGGTCGGTTCCCTGGTCGCCGAGCGCGCCAAGGCCGCCGGCGTCGAGGCCGTCGTGTTCGACCGCGGTGGCAACCAGTACGCCGGGCGCATTGCCGCTCTGGCGGACGCCGCCCGCGAAGCCGGGCTGAAGTTCTAAGCCCCGGTTCCGGAGCTAGCGGACGTAACAGAGAGAGGTAAATCCAATGGCTGGACCCCAGCGCCGCGGCAGCGGTGCCGGTGGCGGCGAGCGGCGGGACCGGAAGGGTCGCGACGGTGGCGCTGCCGCCGAGAAGACCGCATACGTTGAGCGCGTTGTCGCGATCAACCGTGTCGCCAAGGTTGTCAAGGGTGGTCGTCGTTTCAGCTTCACTGCGCTGGTCGTGGTGGGCGACGGTGACGGCACCGTAGGTGTCGGTTACGGCAAGGCCAAGGAAGTTCCGGCTGCCATCGCCAAGGGCGTGGAAGAGGCCAAGAAGAACTTCTTCAAGGTCCCCCGTATCCAGGGCACCATCCCGCACCCCATCCAGGGCGAGAAGGCTGCGGGCGTCGTCCTGCTCAAGCCGGCTTCCCCTGGTACCGGTGTGATCGCCGGTGGCCCGGTGCGCGCCGTTCTGGAGTGCGCGGGCATCCACGACGTCCTGAGCAAGTCGCTCGGCTCGTCGAACCCGATCAACATCGTGCACGCCACGGTGACCGCGCTTCAGGGCCTTCAGCGCCCCGAGGAGATCGCGGCCCGTCGTGGCCTGCCGCTGGAGGACGTTGCTCCCGCAGCCCTGCTGCGTGCGCGTGCCGGGGTGACCGCGTAATGGCGCACCTCAAGATCACGCAGACTAAGTCCTACATCGGTAGCAAGCAGAACCACCGCGACACCCTTCGTTCGCTGGGCCTCAAGCGGCTCAACGACGTGGTTGTCAAGGAGGATCGTCCCGAGTTCCGCGGCATGGTGCACACCGTCCGCCACCTCGTGACGGTTGAGGAGGTCGACTGACATGGCGGAGCAGAACCCGCTGAAGGTCCACAACCTCCGTCCTGCCCCGGGCGCCAAGACCGCCAAGACCCGTGTGGGTCGTGGTGAGGCGTCCAAGGGTAAGACCGCTGGTCGTGGTACCAAGGGCACCAAGGCCCGTTACCAGGTTCCGGAGCGTTTCGAGGGCGGGCAGATGCCCCTCCACATGCGCCTCCCGAAGCTGAAGGGCTTCAAGAACCCCGCCCACAAGCAGTTCCAGGTCGTGAACCTGGAGAAGCTGGCCGCGCTCTACCCGCAGGGTGGCGAGGTCACGGTGGCCGACCTGGTTGCCAAGGGCGCGGTGCGCAAGAACGAGCTCGTCAAGGTCCTGGGCCAGGGCGAGATCTCCGTGGCGCTGCAGGTGACGGTGGACTCCGTCTCCGGCTCCGCCAAGGAGAAGATTGCCGCTGCCGGCGGCACCGTCACCGAACTCCTCTGAGTTCGTTGGTTCAACTGACCGGGGATGCCCATCGTTTGGGGCATCCCCGGTTGGTCGTTCCACGGGGGTACGGTCGCCGGTAAGGTGGCCTGCCGGTGCAACTTTTTACGGGGGAAGCACCGGACCCCCGCCGCACGGCCCGACCGTGCGGCGTTTCAGGCCGCTTTTATTCGTCGATCCTCAAGACCGTCACCTCTCGCCCGTCCGGCGGGAGGCGCAGGAGGCACCGTGCTCACCGCGTTCGCCCGAGCGTTCAAGACGCCCGACCTGCGCAAAAAGCTGCTGTTCACGTTGGGCATCGTGGTGCTCTACCGGATCGGTGCGCATGTCCCGATCCCCGGGGTGAACTACGCGAATGTCGAGACCTGCATGAAGCAGGCCGGCTCCAACAGCGGATTGTTCGCCCTGGTGAACATGTTCAGCGGTGGTGCGCTGCTGCAGATCACGATCTTCGCGCTGGGGATCATGCCGTACATCACGGCGAGCATCATCCTCCAGCTGCTGACCGTCGTGATTCCTCGGCTGGAGGCCCTCAAGAAAGAGGGCCAGACCGGTCAGGCGAAGATCACCCAGTACACCCGCTATCTGACCATCGCACTGGCGATCCTGCAGGGCACCGGCCTGGTGGCCACGGCCCGCAGCGGCGCGCTCTTCCAGAACTGCCCGGTCGCCAGCGAGATCGTGCCGAGCGACTCGATCTTCACCACCATCACCATGGTCATCACGATGACCGCCGGTACGGCGGTGGTCATGTGGCTCGGTGAGCTGGTCACCGACCGCGGTATCGGCAACGGCATGTCGATCCTGATGTTCATCTCGATCGCCGCCGGTTTCCCGGGCGCGCTGTGGCAGATCAAGCTGACCGGCAAGCTCGCCGACGGCTGGGTCGAGTTCTTCGCGGTGATCGCCGTCGGCCTGGCGATGGTCGCCCTGGTGGTCTTCGTCGAGCAGGCGCAGCGCCGCATTCCGGTGCAGTACGCGAAGCGCATGATCGGGCGCCGTTCTTATGGCGGTACGTCCACGTACATCCCGCTCAAGGTGAATCAGGCGGGTGTGATTCCCGTCATCTTCGCGTCGTCGTTGCTCTACATTCCGGCCCTGATCGCACAGTTCAGCGGCTCGGACGCGGAGTGGGCCCGGTGGATCGCCACCAACTTCACCAAGGGAAACCACCCCGTTTACATCGTTACGTACTTCTTGTTGATCGTGTTCTTCGCCTTCTTCTACGTGGCGATCTCCTTCAACCCCGAAGAAGTTGCCGACAACATGAAGAAGTATGGTGGCTTCATCCCGGGTATCCGGGCTGGTCGCCCGACGGCCGAGTACCTCAGCTACGTGCTCAACCGGATCACGTGGCCGGGCTCGCTGTACCTGGGGCTGATCGCACTCGTACCAACAGTGGCGTTGGTGCTGTTCAACGCGAACCAGAACTTCCCGTTCGGCGGGACGAGCATCCTGATCATCGTGGGTGTGGGTCTGGAGACCGTGAAGCAGATCGAGAGCCAGCTTCAGCAGCGCAACTACGAAGGGTTCCTCCGCTGATGCGAATCGTCCTCGTCGGACCCCCGGGAGCCGGTAAGGGTACGCAGGCCGCGTACCTCGCCCGGAACCTTGAGATCCCGCACATCTCCACGGGCGACCTGTTCCGCGCCAACATCAGCCAGGGCACGCCCCTCGGCGTGCAGGCGAAGTCCTACATGGACGCCGGGAACCTGGTCCCCGACGAGGTCACGATCGGCATGGCCGAGGACCGTCTGGAGCAGGCCGACGCCGCCGGCGGCTTCCTGCTCGACGGATTCCCGCGCAACCTCAAGCAGGCCGAGGCCCTGGACGTCTACCTCAAGGGCAAGGGCATCACGCTGGACGCGGTGCTCGACCTGGAGGTCCCCGAGGACGAGGTCGTCAAGCGGATCGCCGGCCGCCGGATCTGCCGGAAGAACTCCGCGCACGTCTTCCACGCCGAGTACAGCAAGCCGAAGACCGAGGGCGTCTGCGACGTCTGCGGCGGCGAGCTCTACCAGCGCGACGACGACCACGAGGACACGGTGCGCAAGCGCCTGGAGGTCTACCACTCGGAGACCGAGCCGATCATCGACTACTACAAGGCGCAGGAACTCGTCGTGACGATTCCCGCCCTCGGCAAGGTCGAAGAGGTCACCCGGCGGGCGATGTCCGCCCTCGGACGCGGCGAGTAACCTCCGCGTACGCTTCGATACGGCCGCGGTGCCCTGTGCGGGCACCGCGGCCGTATCGTATGGAGGGGCGGGCGCGCCCGCGCGGTGGTCGGCCGTGCGAACGACGCGGTTGTCGGCACAGTCGGTTCAGGAAGGCGTTACCCGCCATGGTGGAGATCAAGACCCCTCAGCAGATCGCGAAGATGCGCGAGGCGGGCCTGGTGGTCGCCGCCATTCACGCCGCGACCCGTGAGGCGGCGGTGCCGGGCGCGACCACCCGCGATCTGGACGAGGTGGCCCGCAAGGTCCTCGCCGAGCACGGCGCGACGTCGAACTTCCTCGGGTACGGCGGTTTCCCCGCGACGATCTGCACGTCGGTGAACGACGTGGTCGTCCACGGCATCCCGGACGGCGAAACGGTCCTCCGCGACGGCGACATCATCTCCATCGACTGCGGCGCGATCATCGACGGCTGGCACGGCGACGCCGCGTACACCGCGTTCGTCGGGTCCGGGCACTCCGCGGAGCTGGTCGAGCTGAGCCGGGTGACCGAGGAGTCCATGTGGGCCGGGGTCGCCGCGGTCGCCAAGGGCAACCGGCTGATCGACATCTCCAAGGCGATCGAGGGCTACATCCGCCGCCAGCCGCGCCCGTCGACCGGGAAGTACGGCATCGTCGAGGAGTACGGCGGCCACGGCATCGGCTCGCAGATGCACATGGACCCGCATCTGCTGAACTACGTCGACCGCAAGCGCGGCCGCGGTCCGAAGCTGGTGCCCGGTTTCTGCATCGCGATCGAGCCGATGGTCAATCTTGGCACGCACAAGACGCACGTCCTCGACGACGAGTGGACGGTCAAGACGAACGACGGCGGCTGGTCCTCGCACTGGGAGCACTCGGTGGCGTTGACCGAGGAGGGGCCGCTGGTGCTGACCGCGGTCGACGGCGGTCGCGCGAAGCTCGCCGAGCTGGGCGTCACGGCGGCGCCGGACCCGGCCGCGGGAGCCTGACGGCGGGTGCCGCGCGGGGCCCGGCGTGAAGGAAGTGCGACGGGTCGCGGGGCGGTGGCATAAGGATCTCCTGGGTTGGGCAATAATCGTGGATTCGTCTTTCCGTGGCCTCTGACGTAGACTGACGCGTCGGCTCTCGTGCATCCGTGTGCCTGCCTTCAAGGTAGGTGACACTTTTGATGTCACGCGGACACTGCGAGAGCCGATCAAGGTAGCCGATTCGAAAGGCGAAGCGTGGCCAAGAAGCAAGGTGCCATCGAGATCGAGGGCACCGTGATCGAGTCTCTGCCGAACGCGATGTTCAAGGTAGAGCTCCAGAACGGTCACAAGGTCCTCGCGCACATCAGCGGCAAGATGCGGATGCACTACATCCGCATCCTCCCGGATGACCGGGTCGTGGTGGAGCTCTCTCCGTACGACCTGACGCGTGGCCGGATCGTCTACCGCTACAAGTAGATCTTGTCGGCGCCCCGCTCCGCCGGGGTGACGGCACTGACCCGGAGAACCTCACACCCATGAAGGTCAAGCCGAGCGTCAAGAAGATCTGCGACAAGTGCAAGGTGATCCGCCGCCACGGCCGGGTCATGGTCATCTGCGACAACCTGCGCCACAAGCAGCGCCAGGGCTGACGCACGACCACCTGCATTTCGCAGTTCGCGCGACGCACGTAATTCGTACATACGCAGACACCCGACCCCCGCGTTCTTCGCGTGGGACGAAACCCCCGGCTCGGAGGCCGGGGCCCGGCTCGTAATTCAGCTGAGTTTTACGGGAACGGTGCTGTGGAAGACCTCCGAATAGCCATCAGGAGCCACATCAATGGCACGCCTCGCAGGCGTTGATCTCCCGCGCGAAAAGCGCGTCGAGGTCGCCCTCACCTACGTCTTCGGCATCGGGCGCACGCTGTCGCAGCAGACCCTCGCCGCCACCGGCGTGGACCCGAACACCCGGGTTCGCGACCTGGCCGAGGAAGACCTGGTCAAGATCCGCGAGTACGTGGACGACAACCTCAAGACCGAGGGTGACCTCCGTCGCGAGATCCAGGCCGACATCCGCCGCAAGGTCGAGATCGGCTGCTACCAGGGTCTGCGTCACCGCCGCGGCCTTCCGGTCCACGGCCAGCGCACCAGCACGAACGCCCGTACCCGCAAGGGCCCGCGTCGCGCGATCGCCGGCAAGAAGAAGCCGGGCAAGAAGTAGTCCTCAGCAGGACGCACTGCGGTCCGGTTTCCCGGACCGCGGAAGTCAGCGGTCTTCGCTGTAGGACCGACCACCTCCATTAGGAGAATTTCATGCCTCCGAAGGGCCGTACGGCCGGCGCCAAGAAGGTGCGCCGCAAGGAGAAGAAGAACGTCGCCCACGGGCACGCTCACATCAAGAGCACGTTCAACAACACGATCGTTTCGATCACCGACCCGACCGGCAACGTGATTTCCTGGGCCTCGGCCGGGCACGTGGGCTTCAAGGGTTCGCGTAAGTCGACTCCGTTCGCCGCGCAGATGGCTGCCGAGTCGGCCGCCCGTCGCGCGCAGGAGCACGGCATGCGCAAGGTCGACGTGTTCGTCAAGGGTCCCGGCTCCGGCCGTGAGACCGCGATCCGCTCGCTCCAGGCCACCGGCCTTGAGGTGGGTTCGATCCAGGACGTCACCCCGACCCCGCACAACGGCTGCCGCCCTCCCAAGCGCCGCCGCGTCTGACCCACTGAAGTAGGAGACAACTAGACAATGGCGCGTTACACCGGGGCCGACTGCAAGCGTTGCCGTCGGGAGAAGCAGAAGCTCTTCCTCAAGGGGAGCAAGTGCGAGAGCGCGAAGTGCCCGATCGAGATCCGTCCTTACCCCCCGGGTGAGCACGGTCGCGGGCGCACCAAGGACAGCGAGTACCTGCTCCAGCTTCGTGAGAAGCAGAAGTGCAGCCGTATCTACGGTGTCCTTGAGAAGCAGTTCGTGAACTACTACAAGGAAGCGAACCAGAAGTCCGGCAAGACCGGTGAGAACCTTCTGCGCATCCTTGAGACCCGCCTCGACAACGTGGTCTACCGGGCAGGCTTCGCCAAGTCCCGCGACCACGCCCGTCAGCTGGTGCGTCACGGACACATCAACGTGAACGGCCGCAAGACCGACATCCCGTCGGCCCGCGTCGCCGTGAACGACATCATCGAGGTCCGCGAGGGCTCCCGGAACCTGACCCCCTTCGAGGTGGCCAAGGCCGAGGCCGGCGAGAAGACCGTTCCGGCGTGGCTGGAATCGATCCCGTCGAACCTCCGGGTCCTCGTGCACAGCCTGCCCGAGCGCCAGGTGATCGACACCCAGGTGCAGGAGCAGCTGATCGTTGAGCTCTACTCCAAGTAAGTAGGGCGACGGGCTCGGGCGGCACAGGTTCTTAGGAACCGCGTGCCGCCCGTACCCTTGTCAGCAGAGGGCGTCAAATAGTGGGCGCCCACGACTGAAGGAACACACATGCTTATCGCTCAGCGTCCGTCGCTGACCGAAGAGGTCGTCGACGAGTACCGCTCCCGGTTCGTGATCGAGCCCCTGGAGCCGGGCTTCGGTTACACCCTCGGTAACTCCCTCCGCCGTACGCTCCTCTCCTCGATTCCGGGTGCGGCGGTCACGTCGATCCGTGTCGACGGTGTCCTGCACGAGTTCACCACCGTGCCGGGCGTCAAGGAGGACGTCACCGACCTCATCCTCAACATCAAGCAGCTGGTCGTCTCCTCGGAGCACGACGAGCCGGTCGTGATGTACCTGCGCAAGCAGGGCCCGGGTCTGGTCACCGCCGCCGACATCGCGCCCCCGGCCGGTGTCGAGGTCCACAACCCGGACCTGGTCCTGGCGACCCTGAACGCCAAGGGCAAGCTGGAGATGGAGCTGACCGTCGAGCGCGGTCGCGGCTACGTCTCCGCCGTGCAGAACAAGCAGGTCGGCCAGGAGATCGGCCGGATCCCGGTCGACTCGATCTACTCGCCGGTGCTCAAGGTCACGTACAAGGTCGAGGCGACCCGTGTCGAGCAGCGCACCGACTTCGACAAGCTGATCGTCGACGTCGAGACCAAGCAGGCCATGCGGCCGCGTGACGCCATGGCGTCGGCCGGTAAGACCCTGGTCGAGCTGTTCGGTCTCGCCCGTGAGCTGAACATCGACGCCGAGGGCATCGACATGGGTCCGTCCCCGACGGACGCCGCCCTCGCCGCCGATCTGGCGCTGCCGATCGAGGAGCTGGAGCTCACCGTTCGGTCGTACAACTGCCTCAAGCGTGAGGGCATCCACTCGGTGGGCGAGCTGGTGGCCCGCTCCGAGGCGGACCTGCTCGACATCCGCAACTTCGGTGCGAAGTCGATCGACGAGGTCAAGGCCAAGCTCGCGGGCATGGGCCTGGCGCTGAAGGACTCGCCTCCCGGGTTCGACCCGACCGCTGCGGCCGACGCGTTCGGCGCGGACGACGACGCGGACGCGGGTTTCGTGGAGACCGAGCAGTACTGAGTTTCACCGGCCGGGCCCGGGGCGTGTACCCCGGGCCCGGCCGTGCGTGATCTTCCGCGGGGCGCCCGCTTCGTGGGAACTGACACCGGTACCTGATACGGCCGGTGCAGCAATGAAGGAGAAACACCATGCCGAAGCCTGCCAAGGGTGCCCGTCTGGGCGGCAGCGCCGCGCACGAGCGTCTCATGCTGCGCAACCTGGCCACCGCGCTCTTCGAGCACGGCCGCATCACGACGACCGAGGCCAAGGCCCGTCGTCTGCGCCCGTACGCCGAGCGTCTGGTGACCAAGGCGAAGAAGGGCGACCTTCACAACCGCCGCCAGGTCATGCAGCTGATCTCGGACAAGAGCGTCGTGCACACGCTCTTCACCGAGGTTGCCCCGCGGTTCGAGAACCGTCCGGGTGGCTACACCCGCATCACCAAGATCGGTAACCGCCGTGGCGACAACGCTCCCATGGCCGTCATCGAGCTGGTGGAGGCGCTGACCGTGGCCCAGCAGGCCACCGGTGAGGCCGAGGCCGCCACCAAGCGTGCGGTCAAGGAAGACGCGCTGAAGAAGGACGCCGCCGAGGCGACCGAGGCGCCGGCCGAGGAGTCCAAGGACGCCTGAGGCCGCTGAGTCCCGCGGGCGGGCCCGTTCCCTTCGGGGAGCGGGCCCGTTCCGTTTGCCGTGCTCTGAGAGGATCGACGGGTGAGCGATGAGGTGGAGCCCGGGAGTGTCCGGGTGCGGCTGGATCTTTCGTACGACGGCGCGGAGTTCTCCGGCTGGGCGAAACAGCGCGAACGGCGCACCGTCCAGGGCGAGTTGGAGGAAGCGCTGCGGACGGTGACCCGTTCCGGTGAGACGTACGAGCTGACCGTGGCCGGGCGGACGGACGCCGGGGTGCATGCGCGCGGGCAGGTGGCGCACGTGGATCTGCCCGCGGAGCTGTGGGCCGAGCACGGTGACCGGCTGCGGCGGCGGCTGGCGGGGCGGCTGCCGAAGGACGTCCGGGTGTGGCGGGCGGCGGAGGCGCCGTACGGCTTCAACGCGCGGTTCTCGGCGATCTGGCGGCGGTACGCGTACCGGGTCACCGATCATCCCGGGGGAGTGGACCCGCTGCTGCGCGGCCATGTGCTGTGGCACGACTGGGCGCTGGACGTGGACGCGATGAACGCGGCGTCGCAGGCGCTGCTGGGGGAGCACGACTTCGCGGCGTACTGCAAGCGGCGCGAGGGGGCGACGACGATCCGCACGCTCCAGGAGCTGAGCTGGGTGCGGGACGCGGACGGAATCGTCACGGCGACGGTGAAGGCGGACGCGTTCTGTCACAACATGGTGCGTTCGCTGGTGGGCGCGCTGCTGTTCGTCGGGGACGGGCACCGGCCGGTCGACTGGCCGGGGAAGGTGCTGGCCGCGGGCGTGCGGGACTCGGCGGTGCATGTGGTGCGGCCGCACGGGCTGACGCTGGAGGAGGTCGGCTACCCGGCCGACGACCAGCTGATGGCGCGGAATCTGGAGGCGCGGAACCGGCGGACGCTGCCGGGGGCGGGGTGCTGCTGAGGGGGCGGTGAGCCGGGCCCGGCCGGGTGCGTGCGGCCGGATCCGGCGCCGGGCACCGCGGGCGCCCGGCCCCCGCTCGTCAGCCCTGCCGTTCCTGCGCCTGGGCGGCCTTCGCCGCTTGGTCCTTGCCGCGCTGGATGATGCGGGCGAAGGCGTAGGACTCGCCGTCCCGGCCGATCTGGAGGGCGGGGGCGGACGTCTCGGTGACGCGCTTGCCGTCGAGGTACCCGGCGATGGTGAAGTACGCGTACCGGCCGGTGGCGTTGGCGGTCATCCGGCAGGCGGTGCCGCGGCAGAACTCCTCGCCGACGTGGCCTCCGGCGAGCGGGGCGAGGTTGCCCTGGGCCTTCGCCTTGACGCGTTCGGCGGCGTCGGCGGAGTCCAGGGCGGCGATGCCGATGGTGACCGCGACGCCGTCCTTGGCGTAGGTGGCGCGCAGCAGCGCCTCGCAGCCGTTGTGCTTCAGCAGCGAGCCGAGCGCGCCCTGGGTGCCCGAGGTGCAGTCCTTCGACGCGGACGCCGCGGTGCGCGGATAGGTGTGCTCGCCGAGGACCATGGCCTTGTCGGGGAAGAGGGCGGCCGTGGTCAGCGGGGCGCGGTCCTTCGTACGGTCCGTGATGTAGTCCCGCGGGTTGGGCGGCGGGGGGACCGAGACGTCGGAGAAGGACGGGTGCGGTTCCGGGGCGCCGGAGCCGGAGGCGGCCACGTCGTCGGGATGCTTGTTGTCGGAGGTGCCCCCGACGAGCATGGCGGTCACGACGATGCCCGCGACGGCGAGGGCGGCCAGCGCACCGCCGCCGATCATCAGCCAGCGCTTGCGCCGGGCGCCCGCCTGGCTCTGCTCGGCGAGTGCCTCCCAGTCCGGGGTGGAACCGGATCCCCCTGGGCCGTCGAACGGCCCCCCTTGCCCAAAGCTCATGCCGCGCATCCTAGCGACCCGGTGCGGGGCGGGGGCCGGTGCTCCCACCCCCGTAATCCGGTTGGGGAATATGGCGGCGGGCGGCGACAATCCGGTCCATGGGACATGTGGAGGCCGGGCACCTGGAGTACTACCTGCCGGACGGGAGGGTGCTGCTCGGGGACGTCTCGTTCCGGGTCGGCGAGGGCTCGTCGGTGGCGCTGGTGGGGGCGAACGGCGCGGGCAAGACGACGCTGCTGCGGCTGCTCGCCGGGGAGCTGACGCCGCACGGCGGGTCGGTCACGGTCGGTGGCGGCCTCGGGGTGATGCCGCAGTTCGTGGGCTCGGTGCGGGACGAGCGGACCGTGCGTGACCTGCTGGTCTCCGTCGCGCCGCGGCGGCTGCGGACGGCGGCGGAGGCGGTGGACGCGGCCGAGGAGGCCGTGATGACGGTCGACGACGAGGCCGCGCAGATGGCGTACGCGCAGGCGCTCAGCGACTGGGCGGAGGCGCGCGGCTACGAGGCCGAGACGGTCTGGGACATGTGCACCACCGCCGCGCTGGGGATGCCGTACGAGAAGGCGCAGTGGCGGCTGGTGCGGACGCTCTCCGGCGGTGAGCAGAAGCGGCTGGTGCTGGAGTCGCTGCTGCGCGGCACCGACGAGGTGCTGCTGCTGGACGAGCCGGACAACTATCTGGACGTGCCGGGCAAGCGGTGGCTGGAGGAGCAGCTGCGGCGGACGAAGAAGACGGTGCTCTTCGTCAGCCACGACCGGGAGCTGCTGGCGCGCGCCGCCGACAAGATCGTCAGCGTGGAGCCGGGGCCTGCCGGGTCGGACGTCTGGGTGCACGGCGGTGGCTTCGCGACGTACCACGCGGCGCGCAAGGAGCGGTTCGCGCGCTTCGAGGAGCTGCGGCGGCGCTGGGACGAGAAGCACGAGCAGCTGAAGAAGCTGGTACGGAATCTGCGGCAGGCCGCCGAGAACAGCCATGAGCTGGCCTCGCGCTACCACGCGGCGCAGACCCGGCTGCGGAAGTTCGAGGAGGCCGGGCCGCCGCCGGAGCCGCCGCGGGAGCAGGAGATCACCATGCGGCTGCGCGGCGGCCGTACCGGCGTACGGGCAGTGACCTGCGCGGACCTGGAGCTGACGGGACTGATGAAGCCGTTCTCGCTGGAGGTCTTCTACGGCGAGCGGGTCGCGGTGCTGGGCTCGAACGGCTCCGGCAAATCGCACTTCCTGCGGTTGCTGGCGCAGGACGCGGAGCGGCCGGTCACGCACACCGGGCAGTGGAAGCTCGGCGCCCGGGTGGTGCCCGGGTACTTCGCGCAGACCCACGCCCACCCGGAGCTGACCGGCCGCACCCTGCTCGACATCCTCTGGACGGAGCACGCCAGGGACCGGGGCGCGGCGATGAGCGCGCTGCGCCGGTACGAGCTGGAGCGCCAGGCGGAGCAGCGGTTCGAGCGGCTGTCGGGCGGACAGCAGGCGCGGCTGCAGATCCTGCTGCTGGAGCTGGCGGGCACGACGGCGCTGTTGCTGGACGAGCCGACCGACAACCTCGACCTGGAGAGCGCCGAGGCGCTGCAGGAGGGCCTGGACGCGTTCGACGGCACGGTGCTCGCGGTGACGCACGACCGCTGGTTCGCCCGCTCCTTCGACCGCTTCCTGGTCTTCGGCGCGGACGGCGTGGTCCGGGAGACGACGGAGCCGGTGTGGGACGAGGGGCGCGTGGCGCGGGAGCGGTGAGGGGCGGCCGGGGCTCCCGGAGTCGTCCCGGAGTCGTCCCGGAGGCATCCTGGAGTCGTCCACCGGTTCGAGCCGCGTTTTGACCCGGCCGGGGGCGGGCCGGTATTCTGCCAGTTCGTTATGCGTATTGGCTTGCTCTATCTCACGTGAGGGGCCCTTACGCCGGCCACCGGGCCGATGAACCGGCGGCGGACGATCGGGTTGCGTCACCCGTAGCGCCGCACTGCCGGTCCGATCGACCGAGGTGCCAGTACAGGACCCCGTCTCCTGAGCCTCCTCCGGAGGCGTGGGAGACCCCATCACTGAAGAAGCGAAGGCTACGACCGTGCGTACGTTCAGCCCCAAGCCCGGCGATGTCCAGCGCCAGTGGCACGTCATTGACGCGCAGGACGTTGTCCTGGGCCGTCTGGCCTCTCAGGCCGCGTCCCTTCTGAGGGGCAAGCACAAGCCGGTGTACGCGCCGCACGTTGACACCGGTGACTTCGTCATCATCGTCAACGCCGACAAGGTGCACCTGTCCGGCAACAAGCGCAGCCAGAAGCTGGCCTACCGCCACTCCGGTTTCCCCGGTGGTCTGCGCTCCGTCCGGTACGACGAGCTGCTCGACAAGAACCCCGAGAAGGCCGTCGAGAAGGCCATCAAGGGCATGCTCCCCAAGAACACCCTCGGCCGTCAGATGCTCTCGAAGCTGAAGGTCTACGCGGGCGCCGAGCACCCGCACGCTGCTCAGCAGCCGGTCCCGTTCGAGATCACCCAGGTCGCGCAGTAATTCCGGCCACCCCCTAAGACGAAAAGAATCTGAGGAGCATCGTGGCCGAGACCACTCCCGAGACCGTCATCGAGAACGAAGACGCCGTCGAGGAATACACCACCGAGACCGAGGTCGTGGAGGGTGAGTACACCTCCGAGTCCCTCGCCTCCCGCTTCGGCGACCCGCAGCCGGCCGCCGGCCTGGGCCGTCGCAAGAACGCCATCGCCCGCGTCCGGATCGTTCCGGGCACCGGTCAGTGGAAGATCAACGGTCGCACCCTTGAGGGTTACTTCCCCAACAAGGTGCACCAGCAGGAAGTCAACGAGCCCTTCAAGGTGCTGGAGCTCGACAACCGCTACGACGTCGTGGCCCGCATCTCCGGTGGCGGCATCTCCGGCCAGGCCGGTGCGCTGCGCCTGGGCGTCGCCCGTGCGCTGAACGAGGCGGACGTCGAGAACAACCGCGGCGCCCTGAAGAAGGCCGGGTTCCTCAAGCGTGACGACCGTGCGGTCGAGCGCAAGAAGGCCGGTCTCAAGAAGGCCCGCAAGGCGCCGCAGTACAGCAAGCGCTAATCGCGCCTGCTGCGCGCGCAGCACGTGGCGAACGCCCCGGTCGGCACTTTCCGTGCAGCCGGGGCGTTCGGCTATCCGGGACCAGCGCCTCATTCAGGCGTCCGGGGGCGTATACCTGGACGCAATGCTCTGGTTCAAGCTCATCTATGCGGAGGACACCAGTGGGACGACTCTTCGGAACGGACGGGGTGCGCGGTGTCGCCAATGCGGATCTGACGGCGGAGCTGGCGCTCGGCCTGTCGGTCGCTGCGGCGCACGTACTCGCAGAGGAGGAGTCGGGGCACGGTCGCGCCCTGGAGGGACGCAGGCCGGTGGCCGTCGTCGGGCGGGACCCGCGGGCCTCCGGTGAGTTCCTGGAGGCGGCGGTCGTCGCCGGGCTCGCGAGCGCCGGGGTGGACGTGCTGCGGGTGGGCGTGCTGCCGACCCCGGCGGTGGCGTATCTGACCGGTTCGCTCGGCGCGGACCTCGGCGTGATGCTCTCCGCGAGCCACAACCCGATGCCCGACAACGGCATCAAGTTCTTCGCCCGCGGCGGCCACAAGCTCGCCGACGAGCTGGAGGACCACATCGAGCGGACGTACCGGGCGCACGCCGCCGGTGAGCCGTGGGAGCGGCCGACCGGCGCCGGGGTGGGCCGGGTCACCGTCTACGACGAGGGCTTCGACAACTACGTCGCGCACCTCGTCGGGGTGCTGCCCAACCGCCTCGACGGCCTGAAGATCGTCATCGACGGGGCGCACGGCGCGGCGGCGCGGGTCTCCCCGGAGGCGTTCGCGCGCGCCGGTGCGGACGTCATCACCATCGGCACGGACCCGGACGGCCTCAACATCAACGACGGCTGCGGCTCGACCCACCTGGGACTGCTGCGCGCGGCGGTCGTCGAGCACGGCGCCGATCTGGGCGTGGCGCACGACGGTGACGCGGACCGCTGCCTGGCCGTGGACCGCGCGGGCAACGAGATCGACGGCGACCAGATCCTCGCCGTGCTGGCGCTCGGGATGCGCGACGCGGGGACGCTGCGGAAGAACACCGTCGTCGCGACCGTCATGTCCAACCTCGGCTTCAAGCTGGCGATGGAGCGGGCCGGGATCGAGATGGTGGCGACCGCCGTCGGCGACCGGTACGTCCTGGAGGAGATGAAGGGGCAGGGCTTCGCGCTCGGCGGTGAGCAGTCCGGGCACGTCATCGTGCTGGACCACGCGACCACCGGTGACGGCACCCTCACGGGCCTGATGCTGGCCGCGCGGGTCGCCGCGACGGGCCGGGGCCTGAACGAGCTGGCCGCCGTGATGGAGCGGCTGCCGCAGGTGCTGATCAACGTCCCCGACGTCGACAAGTCGAGGGTCGCGACCTCCCCGGCGCTCTCCGCGGCCGTTGCCGAGGCGGAGCGGGAGCTGGGCGCGACCGGCCGGGTGCTGCTGCGTCCGTCGGGTACGGAGCCGCTGGTGCGGGTGATGGTCGAGGCGGCCGACATCGAGCAGGCGCGGGCGGTCGCGGAGCGGCTGGCCGACGCGGTGAAGTCGGCGCTGGGCTGATCCCGCCGTCGTCCGCATACCGTGCCCCCGGTCGCTCACTGCGGCCGGGGGCACGGGCGTTGCAGGTCAGAAAGCCGGTCCGTAGTCGCGGCACTCCGGGGTGAAGCGCGGGTCGTTCGGGCCGAGGGCGTTGACGACGTTCTGGAGGGTGGGGCCGTCGAGGAAGAGGCCGGCGTGGCCGGTTTTGTCGTCGGGGCACTGGTCCTGGAGCGTGATGTCGGTGACGTCGCCGCCGTGCAGGAAGCCGTTGGTGTACGGGGTGACGACCGTGTCCTGGCGGGTGCCGATCACGACGTAGCGGACGCCGGGCACGGTGTCGCCGTCCTTCCACAGCTCCTTCTGGAAGTCGGACTCCGCCTCCTGCTGCTTGAGGCCGGTGAGCCCGGTGGTGTCGAGGAGGTTGTTGACGAAGCCGAGGGCGTTCATCTGCTTGCCGAGGGTGAGGAGGCCGTCGAGGGTGGTGCCGTGGTTGCTGGGCGCGATGCCGACGAGGGTGCGGACCTTGGCGGCGCCGCCCAGCCGCTTGAGGTAGTAGTGCGGCATCATGCCGCCCTGGGAGTGGCCGACGATGTCGGCCTTCTTCGCGCCGGTGGCGGCGAGCACCTTGTCGACGAAGGCGCCGAGCTGCCGCGCCGAGTCGCCGATGTCGGTGAGGCCGCCGACCCGGCCCGCCGACAGATGGTTCATGCCGTAGTTGAGCGCGTAGACGCAGTAGCCCTGGTTGGCGAGGGTGGGGGCGAGGGCGACCCAGTTGGCGCCGGCGTTGGCGAGGGTGCCGTGCGCGAGGACGACCGGGTAGGGGTGCGCCGCGCTCGGTGTGCAGTGCCAGTCGTTGGCGCCCGCGACGGCGTCCGGGCTGAAGAGGAAATTGTGGACGGCGGTGCCGAGGTCGCCGATGGGCAGGGCGGCGGTCCTCGTGGGGGCCTTCGTGGCGGGCGCCGGGGCGGGTGTGGCCTGGGCGGGGGCGGCGAGGGCGAGTCCGGCCGCGGCGAGGCAGAGCGCGGCAGCCGCGGCCCGGCGCGGCGGGCGGTGGCGGACGGTCCGGCGGGGCGAGGGTGCACGGGTCATGGGGGGCTCCTGGTGAGAGGGCTGACCGGCTCCGGGCGGACCGGAGCGACCGGCGGACTGTCAACGAGGGGGGAGCGCGCAAGGGCATGCCGCGGCGTGCCGGACGGCGTACGGGGCGGGTACGGGGGGCGTACAGCGTCGGTTCGCGTCGTGCGGGCCACGGTCCGGAAAGATCCGTGCACGGACCGTATTACCTGACGGTAGGGCGGGGGCGGCGCCGGTGACAAGACGCGGGACGCGGCCAATTGCCGGGCATGCACGGGGAGTTGAGGGCCGGGCTGACGGCTCTCCGGCCGGTGGTCCGCCGGGCGCGGGTGCCTCCGGCGGCCATCCGTGGGCGTGCGGTCAGAGCTTCCGCAGCGACAGCCGCTGGACCTTGTGGTCGGGGCCCTTGCGCAGGACGAGGTTGGCGCGGCCGCGGGTGGGGGCGACGTTCTGTTCCAGGTTGGGCTTGTTGACGGTCCGCCAGATCTTCCGCGCGTACTCCAGCGCCTCCTCCTCGGAGACCTGGGTGTACCGGCGGAAGTACGAGGACGGGTCCTGGAACGCGGTCTCCCGCAGCTTCCGGAAGCGGCCGAGGTACCACTTCTCGATGTCCTCGATCCGCGCGTCGACGTAGACGGAGAAGTCGAAGAAGTCGGCGAGACCGAGGCGGGTGCGGCCGTCCTTGCCGGGCAGCGCGGGCTGGAGGACGTTCAGGCCCTCCACGATCAGGACGTCGGGGCGGTGCACGGTGAGCCGTTCGCCCGGCACGATGTCGTAGATCAGATGCGAGTAGACGGGCGCGGTGACCTCGGCGCGGCCGGACTTCACATCGGCGACGAAGCGGGTCAGCGCCCGCCGGTCGAACGACTCCGGGAAACCCTTACGGGACATCAGCCCGCGGCGGTGCAGCTCGGCGTTGGGGTGCAGGAAGCCGTCGGTGGTGACCAGTTCGACGCGCGGGTGCTCGGGCCAGCGGGCCAGCAGCGCCTGGAGCAGCCGCGCGGTGGTCGACTTGCCGACTGCGACGCTGCCCGCCACGCCTATGACGAACGGGGTGCCCGGCTGCGCGCCGTGGCCGCCGCCCGCGTCGCCGAGGAAGGTGTTGAGCGCGCCGCGCAGATTGCTGGTGGCGCCGACGTAGAGGTTGAGCAGCCGGGAGAGCGGGAGGTAGACGTCGCGGACCTCGTCGAGGTCGATGACGTCCCCCAGACCGCGCAGCCGCTCGACCTCTTCGGCGGTGAGCGGCAGTGGGGTCTTCTCCCGCAGCGCGCTCCACTCCGTACGTGTCAGATCGACGTACGGGGAGCGCTCGGCGCGGCGTCGTTGCTGCGGATCGGTCGTCGGGGCCACGGGTTCATTGTGCGGGGGCGGGCCGGGGCGGCGACCCCGGGGTCCCGGGCGCGCCCGGGGCGGGCGGAAGAGGGCGCGCGGGGCGGGAACGGTTGGCTGCCGGTCGCCGTCTTCGAGCATGGACCGGGTTGCCCGGGGTGGACGGTGCGGTGCAGGGCCCGGAGCGGGCCGGGAGGGGTGGTCGGGATGGGTGGACGGCAGGGCAGGGGCGTACTGCGGCGGCGCCGGGGCGGGGAGGTGGCGGCCCGTGCGTCGTTCGCCGCCCTGGTCCACGCCGAGCTCGCCGAGGAGCTGCCGGACGTGGACCTGGACGAGGATCTTGCCGGGTTCCTGGAGCGGTACGAGTCCCCGGCGTGCACGGACGCGGAGGCCGAGGAGGAGTTCCTGGACACGGTCCGGCAGGCGGCGGAGCGGCTGGAGCGCGGGTACTGAGAGCCGGGCGCGGGGGCGCGCCGCGGTCCGGAAGGTGTCCCCCGGGGGACACCTTCGCCGCGCCTCCGGGGGCGCACGGCCGGGGCCGCGCGCCGGGTCCGGATCCGGTCGCGCGGTGCCCGGATCCCGCCCGTCGGTGTGCCGGATGTGGCCGTGCGGCTGCCGGGCGCGGGGGCGCATGGGCCCGGCGCGTACGCTGCCCCCATGTGCGGAATCGTGGGTTATGTGGGTGGACAGAGCGCCCTGGACGTCGTGCTGGCCGGACTGCGCCGACTGGAGTACCGCGGGTACGACTCGGCGGGCGTCGCGGTGCTGGCCGACGGTGGGCTGGCGTCGGCGAAGAAGGCCGGGAAGCTCGCCAATCTGGAGAAGGAGCTGGCGGCGCGGCCGCTGCCGGCGGGGACGACCGGCATCGGGCACACCCGGTGGGCCACCCATGGCGGGCCCACGGACGTCAACGCCCATCCCCATCTGGACAACGCCGGGCGGGTCTCGGTCGTCCACAACGGCATCATCGAGAACTTCGCCGCGCTCCGTGCCGAACTGACCGACCGCGGCCATGAGCTGACGTCCGAGACGGACACCGAGGCCGTCGCCCATCTGCTGGCCGAGGCGTACTCGTCCTGCGGCGACCTGGCCGAGGCGATGCGGCAGGTGTGCCGCCGTCTGGAGGGCGCGTTCACCCTCGTCGCGGTGCACGCCGACGCGCCGGACGTGGTCGTCGGCGCGCGCCGCAACTCCCCGCTGGTGGTCGGCGTCGGCGAGGACGAGGCGTTCCTCGCGTCCGATGTGGCGGCGTTCATCGCGCACACCCGTGAGGCGATCGAGCTGGGCCAGGACCAGGTCGTGGAGCTGCGCCGGGAAGGTGTGACCGTTACCGACTTCGACGGGGCGGCCGCGCAGGTCCGTGCGTACCACGTCGACTGGGACGTGTCCGCCGCCGAGAAGGACGGCTACGACTACTTCATGCTCAAGGAGATCGCCGAGCAGCCCAAGGCGGTCGCCGACACGCTGCTGGGCCGGGTCGACGAGTCCGGGGTGCTGTCGCTGGACGAGGTGCGGATCCCGCAGGAGGTGCTGCGGGAGGTCGACAAGGTCGTCATCGTCGCCTGCGGTACGGCGTACCACGCGGGCATGATCGCGAAGTATGCGATCGAGCACTGGACGCGGATCCCCTGCGAGACGGAGCTGGCCAGCGAGTTCCGCTACCGCGACCCGATCATGGGGCCGCGCACGCTGGTCATCGCGATCAGCCAGTCCGGCGAGACGATGGACACGCTGATGGCGCTGCGGCACGCCCGTGAGCAGGGCGCCAAGGTCCTCGCCATCTGCAACACCAACGGCTCGACCATCCCGCGCGAGTCGGACGCGGTGCTCTACACGCACGCCGGTCCCGAGGTCGCGGTCGCCTCGACGAAGGCGTTCCTGACGCAGCTGGTCGCCTGCTACCTGGTGGCGCTCTACCTCGGCCAGGTCCGGGGCACGAAGTGGGGCGACGAGATCCGCGAGGTCGTGCGGGAGCTGGCCGCGATCGGCACCCAGGTCGAGCAGGTGCTCGGCACGATGGAGCCGGTGCGGGAGCTGGCCCGGGGACTGGCCGACAAGAACACCGTGCTGTTCCTGGGGCGGCACGTCGGCTACCCGGTGGCGCTGGAGGGTGCGCTCAAGCTCAAGGAGCTGGCGTACATGCACGCCGAGGGCTTCGCGGCGGGTGAGCTGAAGCACGGTCCGATCGCGCTGATCGAGCAGGACGTGCCGGTCGTGGTGGTCGTCCCGTCGCCGCGCGGCCGGTCGGTGCTGCACGACAAGATCGTCTCCAACATCCAGGAGATCCGGGCCCGCGGTGCCCGCACCATCGTCATCGCGGAGGAGGGCGACGAGGCAGTGGTGCCCTACGCCGACCACCTCGTCCGGATCCCGCGCACCCCGGTGCTGCTCCAGCCGCTGGTCTCGGCCGTCCCGCTCCAGGTCTTCGCCTGCGAGTTGGCCACCGCCCGCGGCAACGAGGTCGACCAGCCGCGCAACCTCGCCAAGTCGGTGACGGTGGAGTGAGCCGCCGTCAGTGGTGCCGCCCGGCGGACCCCCTGGGAGGGGTGCGCCGGTGATCATCGGGGTGGGGATCGACGTCGCCGAGATCGACCGTTTCGGGGCGGCGCTGGAGCGTACGCCGGAGCTGGCGCGGCGGCTGTTCATCGAGGCGGAGTTGGTGCTGCCGAGCGGGGAGCGGCGCGGCACCGCCTCCCTGGCGGCCCGCTTCGCCGCGAAGGAGGCCGTGGCCAAGGCGCTCGGTGCGCCCGGCGGGCTGCACTGGACGGACGCCGAGGTGTATGTCGAGGACAGCGGCCAGCCCCGCCTGCGCGTCCGCGGCACCGTCGCCGCCCGCGCCGCCGAACTGGGCGTCCGTGCCTGGCACATCTCGCTCAGCCATGACGCGGGCGTGGCGTCGGCGGTGGTGGTGGCGGAGGGGTGAGGCCGGGGGCCTGGGGCGGTGGCGCGCCCTGGAGCAGTGGCGCGCCCTGGGCCGTCCCTTACGGGGCTGCCTTCCCCCTACGGGGGCGGGGCTGACCCTTACGGGCTCGCGGTCCCTTACGGGGTAAGGCCGTCCCCTACGGGTTCCGTGTCCCCTACTGGCTCTGCCAGCCCTTACGGGGCGCTCGTCCCCTACTGGCTCTGCCAGCCCTTACGGGGCGCTCGTCCCCTACGGGCTCTGCCAGCCCTTACGGGGCGCTCGTCCCCAACGGGCGGTGCGCCCACCCCGCCCCACCCCACCCGCTCCGTCCCCGTGCCGCGGCCCGGCCCCGGTGTGAGACTGGCCCCATGAGGACTGCGTACAGCGTGGCGGACGTGCGGGCGGCGGAGCGGGAGTTGATGGCGCGGGTGCCCGAGGGGGCGCTGATGCAGCGGGCCGCGGCCGGGCTCGCGGCGGTCTGCGCGCGGCTGCTGAGCGGGGCGCGCGGCGTGTACGGCTCCCGCGTGGTGCTGCTGGTCGGCAGCGGCGACAACGGTGGTGACGCCCTGTACGCCGGGGCACGGCTGGCGCGCCGGGGCGCCGCGGTCGGCGTGGTCCTGCTGACGCCGGAGCGGGCGCACGCCGGGGGACTGGCGGCGCTGCGGGCGGCCGGTGGCACCGTCGTCGCCGACGCGGAGCGCGCCGTGACCCGCGCCGACCTCGTGGTCGACGGCATCGTCGGCATCGGCGGACGCGGCGGACTCCGTCCCCGCGCCGCCCAACTCGCCGCACTGGCCGCCGAGTCGGCCACCGTCGTCGCCGTCGACCTGCCGAGCGGCGTGGACGCGGACACCGGCGAGGTCCCGGGCGAGGTGGTCCGCGCCGATGTCACCGTGACGTTCGGGGCGTACAAACCGGGGCTGCTGATCGACCCGGCACGGGAGCGGGCCGGGGTGGTGCACCACGTCGGCATCGGCCTCGCGCCGACCGCGGAGCCCGCCGCCGAGGCGTTGCAGCACGTGGACGTGGCGCGGCTGCTGCCGCTGCCGTCGGCGGAGAGCGACAAGTACCGGCGCGGCGTGGTCGGCGTGGTCGCCGGGTCCGCGCGTTACCCGGGCGCGGCGGTGCTGGCGGTCGCCGGTGCGCTGCGCGGCGGCGCGGGCGCCGTCCGGTACGTCGGCCCGGCCGCCGACGCGGTCCTCGCGCGCTTCCCGGAGACCCTGGTGCATGCCGGTCCGCCGCACCGCGCGGGCCGGGTCCAGGCATGGGTGATCGGCCCCGGCCTCGGCGATGAGGCGGACGCCATGGAGGATGTGCTCGCCGCCGAGGTGCCGGTGCTGGTGGACGCCGACGGGCTGCGGTTCCTGACGCCGGAGCGGGTACGGGCCCGGACCGCGGGCACCCTGCTGACGCCGCACGCGGGGGAGGCCGCCGCACTGCTCGGCGGGGACCGCGCCGCGGTGGAGGCGGGCCGGTGGCGGGCGGTCCGTGAGCTGGCCGCGGCGTTCGGCGCGACGGTGCTGCTCAAGGGCTCGACGACGCTGGTCGCGGACGCCGCGAGCCCCGTACGGGTCAACCCCACCGGGACCGGCTGGCTGGCGACCGCGGGCAGCGGTGACGTGCTGTCGGGCCTGACCGGTTCGCTGCTCGCCGCCGGTCTTCCACCGCGTGACGCGGCGGCGGCGGGCGCGTATCTGCACGGCCTCGCGGCCCGCTTCGCCGCCGGTCCGGACGGTGCGCCGGTCACCGCGACGCAGGTCGCCGGGCGGCTCGCCGCGGCCTGGCGGGACGTCGGACGGCGCACGCCGCGACCGGGCGGGGCGAAGCACTGAACGGCCGCCGCGGGCCGGTCCCCGCACCCCTGGCGGACGCCGTCCCCGGGCCGGTCCGCGCCGGTCGGCCGGGGCCCGCGCGCCCCGCTTCGCCGGACGTACCCCAGGCCCGCGGGGCGGCGCCTGAGACACTGAGGGGGATGAACGAGACAGCAACGCGGGCCCGCGCCGCCATCGACCTCGCCGCTGTGCGGTCGAATGTGCGAGTGCTGCGCGGCCGCGCACCCGGGGCAGAGCTGATGGCCGTGGTCAAGGCCGACGGTTACGGACACGGTGCGGTGCCCTGTGCGGGCGCCGCCCGCGCGGCCGGAGCCAGCTGGCTGGGCACCGCGCTGCCCGAGGAGGCGTTCGCGCTCCGCGCGGCCGGTGACACCGGGCGGCTGATGTGCTGGCTGTGGACGCCGGGCGGCCCCTGGCGCACCGCCGTCGAGCAGGACATCGACGTCTCCGTCAGCGCGCTGTGGGCGCTGCGCGAGGTGACCGACGCGGCCCGCGCCGCCGGGCGCCCCGCCCGGGTGCAGCTCAAGGCCGACACGGGCCTGGGCCGCAGCGGCTGCCAGCCCGCCGACTGGCCGGAGCTGACCGCCGCCGCCCGCGACGCCGAGCGCGCCGGGCTGCTCTCCGTCACCGGCGTCTGGTCCCACTTCGCCTGCGCCGACGAGCCGGGCCACCCCTCGATCGCCGCGCAGCTCACCGCGTACCGCGCGGCGCTGGCCGTCGCCGACGCCGCGGGGCTGCGTCCGGAGGTGCGGCACATGGCAAACACCCCGGCGCTGCTGACCCTCCCCGAGTCCCACTTCGACCTGGTCCGCACGGGCATCGGGATCTACGGCATCTCGCCCGCCCCCGAGGTCGGCACCGCCCGGGAGCTGGGGCTGCGCCCCGCGATGACGCTGGAGGCGTCGCTCGCCTCGGTCAAGAGCGCCCCGGCCGGGCACGGCATCTCGTACGGCCACCACTACACGACGGCGGACGACACCACGCTTGCGCTGGTGCCGCTGGGCTACGCGGACGGCATCCCGCGGGACGCCTCCGGCCGCGGGCCCGTGTTCGTCGCAGGGAAGCGGCGGACGATCGCCGGGCGGATCGCGATGGACCAGTTCGTCGTCGATCTGCACGGCGACACCGCGCTGCCCGGCGACCGCGCGGTGCTCTTCGGGCCGGGCGACGACGGCGAGCCGACCGCCGAGGACTGGGCGCGGGCCACCGGCACCATCGCGTACGAGATCGTCACGCGGATCGGCGGCCGGGTGGCGCGGATACACCGCGACAGCGCGCCGGAGCCCACCGTGCCCGCGGCGGCGGGCTGCCGCGACGCGGGGGGTACCGGATGACGGACGGCGCGGACGCGGCGGCAGCGGCCACGTCCGCGGGCAACTGGGCGAAGGCCGGACGCCACGCGGGCCTGGCGGGCGCGGCGATCGGCATCGTCGCCGCGGGCGCCGCCGCCGGGGTGGCGATGGAGCGGATGACGGTCGGCCGCGGGATGCGCCGCCGCGCCCGCGTCGCGCTGGACGCCGCGGGCCCCTACGGATCGCTGCGCGGCACCCCGGGCACCGCCGTCGCCGAGGACGGCACCCCGCTGTACTACGAGATCGACGAGGCCGACGGCGCGGCCGCGACGCCCCACGGCCGTACGGCCAAGGGTTCGGCCGCCTCGTCCGGCCGTGCGGAGCGGGCCGCCGCGCAGCAGGCCGCGGAGGTCCGCAGGCGGCTCGCCGGGCCGCGCCGCCGCTCGCCCGCGCCCACCGTCGTCTTCTGCCACGGCTACTGCCTCAACCAGGACTCCTGGCACTTCCAGCGCGCCGCGCTGCGCGGCGCGGTCCGCACCGTCCACTGGGACCAGCGCAGCCACGGCCGCTCGGGCCGCTCCCGCCCGGTGGGCGACGGCGGCGAGCCGGTCACCATCGATCTGCTGGGCCGCGATCTGAAGGCGGTGCTGGACGCGGCGGCGCCCGAGGGGCCGCTGGTGCTGGTCGGGCATTCCATGGGCGGGATGACGGTGATGGCGCTCGCCGATCAGTACCCGGAGTTCGTGGCCGAGCGGGTCGCGGGCGTCGCGCTGATCGGGACGTCCGCGGGGCGGCTGAGCGAGGTGGCGTTCGGGCTGCCGTCGTTCGGCGTCAAGGCGTTCCACCGGCTCGCCCCCGGGTTGCTGAAGGTGCTGGGCGCGCAGAGCGACGTCGTCGAGCGGGGCCGCCGTGCCACCGCCGACCTCTTCGCCGGGATCATCAAGCGGTACTCCTTCGGCACCCCGCAGGACGTCGACCCGGGCATCGCGCGCTTCGCCGAGCGGCTCATCGAGGCCACCCCCATCGATGTCGTCGCGGAGTTCTACCCGGCCTTCGCCACCCACGACAAGGCGGCGGCGCTGGTGGCGTACGACACGATCGCGGCGCTGGTGCTCGCCGGCGAACGGGATCTGATCACCCCGGCCGACCACAGCGAGGCCATCGCCGAACTGCTGCCCGCCGCCCGGCTGCTGAAGGTGGCCGGGGCCGGGCATCTGGTGATGCTGGAGCGCCCCGAGCTGGTCGCCGAGGAGCTGGTGGCGCTGGTGGAGCGGGCCGCTTCGACGGGTCACCGGGGTCGCTCGGCGCGGGACTGACCGCCGCGCGCCGTACCATTTGCGGCATGAGTGCCACCGCCACACAGACCCGTGTCACCGTCGAAACGCCCGAGCGGATGCAGGAGTTGGGGCGTCGGCTGGCCGCGCTGCTGCGCCCCGGCGACCTGGTACTGCTCACGGGTGAGCTGGGCGCGGGCAAGACGACGCTCACCCGCGGCCTGGGCGAGGGCCTGGGCGTGCGCGGCGCCGTCACCTCCCCGACCTTCGTCATCGCCCGGGTGCACCCGACGCTGACCGGCGGCCCCGCGCTGGTCCACGTCGATGCGTACCGCCTCGGCGGCGGGCTGGACGAGATGGAGGACCTGGACCTCGATGTGTCGCTGCCGGATTCGGTGGTGGTCGTGGAGTGGGGCGACGGCAAGGTCGAGGAGCTGTCCGACGACCGGCTGCACGTGGTGATCGAGCGCGCGGTGGGCGCGGACGCCCCCGCGGACGCCGGGTGGGAGAGCGACGCCGCCGACGTCCGCACGGTGACGGTCACCGGTATCGGCGCCCGCTGGGCGGACGCGGGCGTCGCGGAGCTGACCGCGGGCTGACCGGCCCGGAGGCATCCACCGGCCGGGCGCGCGGGGTGACGTGCGCGGCGTTTTCCGACAGGCCGTCGGTAACGTGTTGCGTCCGTGGTCCCCGCCGTGGTCACATGGGAGGAGAGAAGAGGTTAGGGCTGCCTAACTTCGCTCTCGTCCGCCGCTTGCCCCAGGAGCCCGGGAGGCGACCATGACAGTCCACGAGCCCTCCGCCGCACCGCACGGCCGCGAGGCACGCGAGGCGTGCGACGCGCCGCCCACCATGCACCAGCTCCTCGCGTCCTGCGCCGCCGCCACCGCCGTCTCCACGCCCCCCGAGGCCCCGGCCACCGCCGCCGTGCCCCCGGCCGAGCCGGACCACCCGACGCCGTCAGCCACGGAGCGCGACGCGGCATAGCCCGTACGGGCGAAGGGTGGCGGGCCGGGAGTGAGGTACGGCCCGCCGTCGCTGTCTGCGCGGGCACCCGGAAACGTAGGAGTACCCGGAAACGTAGGAGTACCCGGAAATGTACGAGCCCCGGAGGCCCGGCGCCCGCAGCCGAACAGCGCAGCCGAAAAGACCGCACCCGGAAAGTCCCGCGCGTGCGGCCGCCCCCATCAGGCGACCACGACCACCTTCGTGCCGTTCACCGCGAAGCCCCACATCGCGCCGCCGTCGGCGCGCGACTCGCGGATGCCGCCGGTGCGCTGCGAGGCGTCCGGGTTGGGCGACGAACCGTCGACCGCCGCACTGAAGCCGATGACCACGCCGTCGACGCTGGCGAACCGCACCACATGCTCGATGGCGATGCCGTCCGAGCCGGTCACGCTCACCGACCGCGAGGTCACCGGGTAGGTGCCCATCGGCGGGGAGACCGGGCTCGGCGCGACGGTGAAGGTGCGCGAGGCGGTGCCGTCCGCGCCGACCAGCCAGACCCGCTTGGCGCCGAGCGCGTAGACGATCCGCTTGCCGGTGCCGGACGCCTCGGGGACCTTCGGTTCCGCCGGGCGGTGCTCCTTCTTGCCGGAGCCGGGCCGGGTGGGGTGCTTCCCGGCGGTGTTGCCGCTCTTGTGCGGGCGGAGATCGGCCGGGGCGGACGCGGACGCCTGGTAGCCCAGGAAACCGACGGCGACCAGGGCCGCCGCGGTGAGCGCGGTGACGATCGTGCTGCTCCTGGCGGGCATCGCTGTGCCACCTTCCGCTGTGCGCGCTTCCGTTGTGCTCGCCCGCCGGGGCGGGGCGGCCCGCCGTCCTCGCGGTCCGATTGCCGTGAGGTCCTATCGCCACGGGAGTGTGACGATAGGACCTGGACGCCGACCGTAGCACCGGAGAGGGCACTCCCGGCCGAGCCGTACGCTTGAGGGCGTGCTGCTCCTAGCCCTAGACACCGCCACGCCCGCCGTCACCGTCGCCCTCCACGACGGTGAGCGGGTTCTCGCCGAGTCCCGCCAGGTGGACGCGCGCCGCCACGGCGAGCTGCTGCTGCCCGCCGTCGACCGGGTGCTGGCCGAGGCGGGCACGAAGCTCGACGCGGTCACCGACCTGGTCGTCGGCGTCGGCCCCGGCCCCTACACCGGCCTGCGGGTCGGCCTGGTCACCGCCGCCTCCTTCGGCGCCGCGCTCGGCATCCCGGTGCACGGCCTGTGCTCCCTGGACGGCCTCGCCCACGCCGCGGACCTGGACACCCCCTTCGTGGTGGCGACCGACGCCCGCCGCAAGGAGGTCTACTGGGCCCGCTACGACGCGTCCGGCCGCCGCCTGACCGAACCGGCCGTCGACCGCCCCGCCGACATCGCCGAGCAGGTCGCGGACGTCCCCGCCGTCGGCGCCGGTGCGCTGCTGTACGACACGGTCTTCACCGGCGTACGGCGCGACGGCCCCGAGCACCAGTCCGGCGCCGCGCTCGCCGCCGCCGCCGCCCGCGCGCTGGCGGCCGGCGAGGAGCTCCTGCCGCCCCGGCCGCTGTACCTGCGCCGCCCCGACGCCCAGGTCCCGGCCAACTACAAGGTGGTCACACCCCGGTGAGCACCACCGTCCCCGACGCGGCGGACGCCCCCGTTCTGCGCGAGATGCGCTGGTGGGACCTGGACGCCGTGCTCACCCTGGAGCGGGCGCTCTTCCCGGAGGACGCCTGGTCGGCCGGGATGTTCTGGTCGGAGCTGGCGTACGCCCGCGGCCCGGCCGCCAACCGCCGCTACCTCGTCGCCGAGCGGGGCGGGGAGATCGTCGGCTACGGCGGGCTGGCCGCCGTCGACGGCACCGGCGACATCCAGACCATCGCGACCGCCCGCGACCACTGGGGCAGCGGCCTCGGCGCCCGGCTGCTGACCGCGCTGCTGTCCGCCGCCACCGACTTCGAGTGCCACGAGGTGCTGCTGGAGGTCCGCGTCGACAACCTCCGCGCCCAGCGCCTGTACGAGCGCTTCGGCTTCGTCCCGCTCGGCTTCCGCCGCGGCTACTACCAGCCCGGCAACGTCGACGCCCTGGTCATGCGCCGCACCGCGACCGACCCGGACGCCGAGGCCCCGGACCCCGATCCGGACGCCGCCCCGGCCGTCCCCGCCCCCGACACCCCCCGTCCCAAGGAATCCGATCACCATGGCTGACTCTCGCGGTGGACCGCTGGTCCTCGGCATCGAGACCTCCTGCGACGAGACCGGTGTCGGCATCGTCCAGGGCCACACCCTGCTCGCCGACGCCGTCGCCTCCAGCGTCGACGAACACGCCCGCTTCGGCGGCGTCGTCCCCGAGGTCGCCTCGCGCGCCCACCTGGAGGCGATGGTCCCCACCATCCAGCGCGCCCTGAAGGACGCCGGGGTCGCGGCGAGCGACCTCGACGGCATCGCGGTCACCGCCGGTCCCGGGCTCGCCGGTGCCCTGCTCGTCGGCGTCTCGGCGGCGAAGGCGTACGCGTACGCGCTCGGCAAGCCGCTGTACGGCGTCAACCACCTCGCCTCGCACATCTGCGTCGACCAGCTGGAGCACGGCGCGCTGCCGGAGCCGACGATGGCGCTGCTGGTCTCCGGCGGCCACTCGTCGCTGCTGCTGGCGCCCGACATCACCTCCGACGTCCGGCCGCTCGGCGCCACCATCGACGACGCGGCGGGCGAGGCGTTCGACAAGGTCGCGCGGGTGCTGCACCTCGGCTTCCCCGGTGGCCCGGTCATCGACCGCTACGCGCGCGAGGGCGACCCGGAGGCGATCCGCTTCCCGCGCGGCCTCACGGGCCCGCGCGACGCCGCGTACGACTTCTCGTTCTCCGGTCTGAAGACCGCCGTGGCCCGCTGGATCGAGGCGAAGCGGGCGGCCGGTGAGGAGGTGCCCGTGGCGGACGTCGCGGCGTCCTTCCAGGAGGCGGTGGTGGACGTGCTGACCCGTAAGGCCGTCCGCGCCTGCAAGGACAACGGCGTCGACCACCTGATGATCGGCGGCGGGGTCGCGGCCAACTCCCGGCTGCGGGCGATGGCCGCGCGCCGCTGCGAGGACGCCGGGATCACCCTGCGGGTGCCGCGGCCCAAGCTGTGCACCGACAACGGCGCGATGGTCGCGGCGCTCGGCGCGGAGATGGTGGCCCGGGGCCGCGCCGCCTCCGACTGGGACCTGCCCGCCGACTCGTCCCTCCCGGTGACCGAACCGCACGTCCCCGGCACCAACGGCCACGACCACGGTCACGGCCACCACGATCACGACCACGTCCACGAGCTGAGCAAGGAGAACCTCTACGGCTGACCGCTCCGCCCGGCGCCCCCGCGCTTACCCTGGCAGCGGCGGAACGGCCGGGGCGCGCGGGGAGGCGGGGCATGGACTGGTTCTGGTGGGTTTTCATCTTCTTCATGGCGGGCGGCTTCGCGAAGGTCGCCGACACCGCGCGCGGCGCGCTGCGCACCCGCCATGAGCGCCGTATGGAACGCCTGGAGACCGACCGTGCGCAGCGCGCCGAATTGGCCGCCGCGCAGGAGCCGCCGAAGCCGGTCTGCGGCTGCACCCACCATCTCGCCAAGCACGACAAGAGCGGGAAGTGCCACGAGCAGGTGGAGCGGCCGGTCGCCTGGGACGCCGACCACCGGCCGGTCCGCTACGAGGCGGGCCGCTGCACCTGTCAGCAGTACATCGGCCCGCAGCCGCTCGCCCAGATCTACGCCGAGGACCTCACCGACCGGACATGACCTGCGCGTTCGCCGGGTGTCCGAGCAGCATCGCGGGCGCCCCGGCGACCCGGGTGAGGAAGACCGTGCAACTGTTCCGCCCGCTGAGCTTCAGCTTCTTGCGCAGCTCCTCGGGCTCCACCGCCGACCCGCGCTTCTTGATGACGGCGACGCCCACCTCGCGTTCCCGCAGCAGCGCCCGCAACTTCTTGACATGGAACGGCAGGACGTCGGTGATCGCGTAGGCGGTGGCGTACGGCGTCGGGGTCAGGGCGTCCGCGGTGACGTAGGCGATCGTCGGGTCGATGAGCCGCCCGCCGACCTGCCGGGCGACGTCCGCGACGAGATGGGCGCGGATCACCGCGCCGTCCGGTTCGTAGAGCCAGTCGCCGACCGGGCCCGGCTCCGGGTCGGGCAGGTCCGCGCCGAGCAGTGAGTCCCCGGCGGGCAGCAGCGTCGCCCGGCGGCCGCCCGGCCGGACGGCCTCGGGGGCGCCGGACGCCGCGCCGGTGGGCCCGAACCACAGCACCGCCTCCTTCACGTCGCCGCCGTCGGAGATCCATTCGGTCTCGGCGTCCTCGGGCAGCGCGTCGTGCGGGACGCCCGGCGCGATCTTCAGCGCCGCGTACGGGGCGGTGCGGGCCGCGCCGATCGCCCAGGACAGCGGCGGGGAGTACGCCTCGGGGTCGAAGATCCGGCCGCCGCGGGCCTTGGTGCGCCGGGCCGGGTCGACGAAGACCGCGTCGCAGCCCGCGGTGTCGGTCCCGGTGACGTCGGCGCAGCGCACCTCGATCAGATCGGTGAGGCCGAGCGCCTCGGCGTTGGCGCGGGCCGCGGCGCAGGCCAGCGGGTCCCGGTCGACGGCCAGCACCCGGATCCCGGCGCGGGCCAGCGCGAGCGCGTCGCCGCCGATGCCCGCGCACAGGTCGGCGACGGACCGGACGCCCAGCGCGGCGAGGCGGGCGGCGCGGTGTTCGGCGACGGCGGCGCGGGTGGACTGCTCGACGCCGTTCGGCGTGAAGTACATCCGCCGGGCGTCCGCCCCGAACTTGGCCGCGGCGCGCTGGCGCAGCCGCGCCTGCCCCAGCGCGGCGGAGACCAGCGACGCCGGATGGTCGCGGCGCAGCCGGGTCGCGGTGGCCAGTTCATCGGCCGGGTCATGGTCGTGCAGGGCGTCCAGCAGCGCCTGCCCCTCGGGGGTGAGCAGCGCGGCGAAGGAGTCGGGATCGGTCACCGTCCCATCATTCCTCGCCACCGACGCGCACCGGCGCACGGGCCGCACGGGGAGCCCTTACGGGGGCGGTGCGAGCCATCAGGGGTGACCCCGACGAGCTGTCCCTCGGCCCGTACGGGCCGTCCCTGAGAGCGGCCTTCCTCCCGTACGGGCCGTCCCTGAGAGCGGCCTTTCCCCCGTACGGGGTGCCCCCCACCCGTCACGCCCCTGACCTGCCATGACCCGTCCGGCGTACGGCGGGCGGGGCCATCGGGCGGACGGCGCGCGGGGTGGCGTGGGCCGGTCGGTTGACCCTGCCGCGTGGCGGGCGACGGCACGACGAACGGCGCTGCCACTATCCGGCGTTATGCAGCTAATCAGACTTTTCTCGCCTTCCGGAGGCTCCGGTCCCGGCCGGCCGGGCGGGGCCGGGGTGCGTGCGCTGGCGGCGTTCGGTGCCCTGAGCCTGCTCGCCGTCGGCTGCTCCGCCGCCGCGACCTCCTCCCAGGACAACGTCCCCGCCCACGGCCGCCCCGCCGTGGCACCCGCCGCCCGTGCCCTGCTCACCCAGGCCAAGCTGATCGAACGGGCCCAGGCCCGCCGCGACGCCACGGCCGCCCGCTGGGGCCTCGACGAAGCACCGCTGGAGCCGCCCGAGCCGCCCGCCGTCAAGGCCCGTATCGCCACCGAGCCGGTCTTCTCCCGGGGCGACGACCCGAAGCTCCCGATCGCCATCTCCCGCGTCCCCACCGACCGGAAGATCGTCTTCCTGACCCTCGACGACGGCTACGAGAAGGACCCCGAGTTCCTCCGGATGACGAAGGAACTCCACATCCCCTACAGCGCGTTCCTCAGCGACTACCTCGCCAAGGACGGCAAGGGATACGGCTACTTCCGCACCGTCCAGCAGCAGGGCAACGGCGTGCACAACCACACGCTGCACCACCCCTACCTGCCCGGTCTGAGCACCGACGAGCAGCGCAAGGAGATCTGCGGGCAGCAGGAGAACCTCACCCGCGAGATGGGCCGCACCCCGCGGCTCTTCCGGCCGCCCTACGGCGACTACACCCGCGACACCCTGCGGATCGCCGCCTCCTGCGGGATCGACGTCGTCCCGCTGTGGGCCGAGGAGTTCTTCCCCGACCACATCGACTACAGCCGCGGCGACGGGCAGCTGCACCCCGGCGACATCATCCTGAGCCACTTCCGGGGCCGCGAGGACTGGCAGGCGACCATGCCCGACCTGCTCCGCAACGTCCTGCGCACCGCCACCGAACAGGGCTTCGCCGTCGCCCGCCTGGAGGACTACGTCTGAGCCCGCGCCCGCCCGCCGCGTACGGGCAGCCACCGACGCCCGCTTGCCACGGGCGTCCGCGGACGGCCGGGGCGCGACGGTCCCCGGCCGTCAGCTTCCCGGCGCACCGGCGCGCGGGGCGGGCAGTGCGCGCCCTCCCGCGCGCCGCCGGGTGCGCCGCGCGAAGGCGCCCACCGGTTCCCGGCGCCGCTGCGCCGCGTCGCTGATCCGGATCAGCACGGCGACCGTCATCCAGTTCGCGACCAGCGACGAACCGCCCTTGGCGAGGAACGGCAGCGCCTTGCCGGTCAGCGGGATCAGCCCCGTCACACCACCGGCCACCACGAAGACCTGGAGCACCAGCGCGCCCGCCAGCCCCACGGCGAGCAGCTTGCCGAACGGGTCGCGGGCGCTCACCCCGACCCGGAACCCGCGCTGGGCGAGGAGCGTGTACAGCAGCAGGATGGCCATCACCCCGGCCATGCCCAGCTCCTCGCCGACGGTGGTGAGGATGAAGTCGCTGTTGCCCGCGAACCCGACCAGCTCGGGGTGGCCCTGGCCGAGACCGGTGCCGCCGACGCCGCCGCTGCCGAAGCTGAACAGGGACTCCGCCGACTGCGCCGAGATCAGCCCCGGCGGCCGTTTCTCCGGCGGCAGGAAGATGTCCATCGGGTGCAGCCAGGCCATCACCCGGCCCTTGACGTGCGGCTCCGCCGACCCCACGACCGCCGCGCCGACCGCCGCCATCGCCAGGCCGCACACCACCCAGCCGGTCCGCTCGGTGGCCATGTACAGCATGATCACGAAGACGCCGAAGAAGATCAGCGACGTCCCCAGGTCGCGTTCGAAGATCAGTACCAGCAGGCTGATGATCCAGATCGTGAAGATCGGCCCGAGCTGGCGTCCTGGCGGCAGCTGGATGCCCATCACCCGCCGCCCGGCCAGCGCCAGCGCATTGCGGTTGACCGTCAGATATCCCGCGAAGAACACCACGATCATCAGCTTCACGAACTCGCCGGGCTGCAACGACAGCGGCCCGAGCAGAATCCACCGCTTGGCGCCGAACTGGTCCGCGCCGAAGAACGCCGGTGCCATCAGCAGCACCAGCCCGACCGCCATCGTCAGATACACGTAGCGCTGGAGCACCCGGTGGTCGCGCAGCAGGAGCAGGATCGCCACGCAGACCGCCACCCCGAGGCCCGTCCACACCAGCTGCCCGGTGGCCGCCTGCGCGGTCTGCAGCCGCGGCAGCCGGGCGTAGGTGATGTCCAGCCGGTTGAGCAGGACGAGGCCGATGCCGGTGAGCAGCGTGGCCAGCGGCAGGATCAGCGGATCGGCGCGGTCGGCGACGCGGCGGACGACCAGGTGCGGCACCAGCGCGATCAGCACCATGGCGGCGGTGAACCACGGCATCCCGGCGGGCAGCCGCCCCTCCATCGACAGCCCGGTGTAGGCGTAGCCGCCGACGGTGATCGCGACGGCGAAGGCGAGCATCCGGGCCTCGGTCCGGCGGCGGTCCGGCGCCTGGGCGAGCGCGGCGAACGTCATCGTGCGCTCGACGTCGCTCTCCTCCCGGGCGGCGCGCGCCGCACTCCTCGCTCCTCGCACCTGTCTCCTCCGTCATCCGCAAAGCTGTCGGCCCCGTTGGCCGGCCCGGCAACCTTGGGGGAAGACCGAGGCCCGGGGCGCCGGGTTGCGACGGCGGCCCCTGATGTGTCCGATTCGGCACGGTATCCGGCCGGGACGGTGCAGGGTATGGCCCACCGGAATCCCCGCCCGTGGCCCGGTGCGGCCGCGCCGACCCGTTTCCGGCTCGACTGGCACTCCACTTGACCGAGTGCTAACCGCGTCATAGTGTCGGCATTGGCACTCTCCGAAGGGGAGTGCTAAGCACGGCGATGGGCTGGTCCGGCACCCGCGACGACGGATCCATCTGCTCGCCACCTCAGACAGTTAACCCCGTGAGATCTCCGAAGGGGGAGGTCGGATCGTGACGACCGCCAGCACCAAGGTTGCCATCAAGCCGCTTGAGGACCGCATTGTGGTCCAGCCGCTCGACGCCGAGCAGACCACGGCCTCTGGCCTGGTCATCCCGGACACTGCCAAGGAGAAGCCCCAGGAGGGCGTCGTCCTGGCCGTCGGTCCGGGTCGCTTCGAGGAGGGCAACCGCCTTCCGCTCGACGTTTCCGTCGGCGACGTCGTGCTCTACAGCAAGTACGGCGGCACCGAGGTGAAGTACAACGGCGAGGAGTACCTCGTCCTCTCGGCTCGCGACGTTCTCGCGATCGTCGAGAAGTAAGTCACCCAGCATTCTGCTGTGATCTGCGCCCCTGGTTCCCGCGTCCAAGCACCGGGGCAGGGGCGCAGTTCGTTGAGAGCACGACGTTAAGGACACGTAACTCATGGCGAAGATCCTGAAGTTCGACGAGGACGCCCGTCGCGCCCTGGAGCGCGGCGTCAACAAGCTGGCCGACACGGTGAAGGTGACGATCGGTCCCAAGGGCCGCAACGTCGTCATCGACAAGAAGTTCGGCGCGCCGACCATCACCAACGACGGCGTCACCATCGCGCGTGAGGTCGAGGTCGACGACCCCTACGAGAACCTCGGCGCCCAGCTCGTCAAGGAGGTGGCGACCAAGACCAACGACATCGCGGGTGACGGCACCACCACCGCCACCGTGCTGGCCCAGGCGCTGGTCCGTGAGGGTCTGCGCAACGTCGCCGCCGGCGCCTCCCCCGCCGCCCTGAAGAAGGGCATCGACGCCGCCGTCAAGGCCGTCTCCGACGACCTGCTCGCGACCGCGCGTCCCATCGAGGACAAGACCGACATCGCCGCCGTCGCGGCCCTGTCCGCCCAGGACAAGCAGGTCGGCGAGCTGATCGCCGAGGCGATGGACAAGGTCGGCAAGGACGGTGTCATCACCGTCGAGGAGTCCAACACCTTCGGTCTGGAGCTGGACTTCACCGAGGGCATGGCCTTCGACAAGGGCTACCTCTCGCCCTACATGGTCACCGACCAGGAGCGGATGGAAGCGGTCCTGGAGGACCCGTACATCCTCATCCACCAGGGCAAGATCGGCTCGATCCAGGACCTGCTGCCGCTGCTGGAGAAGGTCATCCAGGCGGGTGGCTCCAAGCCGCTGCTGATCATCGCCGAGGACGTCGAGGGCGAGGCCCTGTCGACCCTGGTCGTGAACAAGATCCGTGGCACCTTCAACGCCGTCGCCGTCAAGGCGCCCGGCTTCGGTGACCGCCGCAAGGCGATGCTCGGCGACATGGCCACCCTCACCGGTGCCACCGTCATCGCCGAGGAGGTCGGCCTCAAGCTCGACCAGGCCGGTCTGGACGTGCTGGGTACCGCCCGCCGCGTGACCATCACCAAGGACGACACCACCCTCGTCGACGGTGGCGGCAACTCCGAGGACGTGCTGGGCCGCGTCAACCAGATCAAGGCCGAGATCGAGACCACCGACTCGGACTGGGACCGCGAGAAGCTCCAGGAGCGCCTCGCCAAGCTCGCCGGTGGCGTCTGCGTCATCCGCGTGGGTGCGGCCACCGAGGTCGAGCTCAAGGAGAAGAAGCACCGTCTGGAGGACGCCATCTCCGCGACCCGCGCCGCGGTCGAGGAGGGCATCGTCTCCGGTGGTGGCTCCGCGCTGGTCCACGCCGCCAAGGTGCTGGACGGCGGTCTGGGCAAGGAGGGTGACGAGGCCACCGGTGTCGCCGTCGTCCGCCGCGCCGTCGTCGAGCCGCTGCGCTGGATCGCGGAGAACGCCGGCCTTGAGGGCTACGTCATCACCTCGAAGGTCGCCGAGCTCGACAAGGGCCAGGGCTTCAACGCTGCCACCGGCGAGTACGGCGACCTGGTCAAGGCCGGCGTCATCGACCCGGTGAAGGTCACTCGCTCCGCCCTGGAGAACGCCGCCTCCATCGCCTCGCTGCTGCTCACGACCGAGACCCTGGTCGTCGAGAAGCCGGCCGAGGACGAGTCCGCCGAGGCCGGTCACGGCCACGGCCACGCCCACTGACCCGGCCCTGAACAGGCCGCGCCGGTAGCGCCGCACGAGGCCCGGTCCCCACTCGGGGGCTGGGCCTCGTGCCGTATCCGGGGGCGGCCGGTACGGGATCGGGCCGGGCGGCCGGGGCCTGTGCCACCCGCCGCCCTGCCTCGCGCTATGCGGCGGCCGAAGCACCGTCCCCGCCGTCGTCGTCCTCGTCCTCCGCATCGAGGTCGTCCACCATCTGCTGCAAGCGGGCGCCCCGGCTCTCCGACACCCGGTGCACTTCGGTCAGCGCGTCGTTCAAGTCGTAGGCCAGCAGGTGGATTTCACCGGGCGTCCACGTGCAGGAGGCGAGGATGCGGCGGGCCTCCTCGATGAGGTCGGCCGCCGACTCCATCTGCTCCGCCTCCATCCGGTCGGCGAGCCGGGAGACGTACCCGGTCCCCGTGCCGCCGATGAGGTAGCACGGCTTCCCGCCGGGGCCGGTCCATGGCAGCAGCCGCGCACGGTCCATGGGGTTCATCGGGCGGCCATCTCCACTCCGCGGAGCAGGTTCGGTCCGGCGACGCCGTGCGCCGCCGACCACAGCTCGCGCCGCCGTGTCCGCCGCACGCGGTGCTCCTGCCATTCCGAGGGCGTGAGGACGTAGGGACGTACCAAGGGAACGTCCTCGTTTTGCGGTGAGGGGTCGGGCGTGAATGCCAGACGCTCGGTCGGCGCCCCGACCTGGCGCCCAACGGGACACGGGCCTGCGGCCCGGTGGCAGCCCTGGGCGGGCAGTAGCCGGCCCAGCAGCGTTTCGAAGATCGTTCGGATAAGGTGCAGCACTGTCGTCAACCTCCATGGGGTTGAGGGCCGCGCCCCCGGACGTTCGCCGCTCAGCAACGTCGCGGGGGTCTTCTTGTGCGGCGAGTTCTGTTTCGCAGTGCTCGGAGGCGTCGCCGTTCCCTGGAAGCTTTACGGCGCCAGCCAGCGAGCGGGGGAAGGCGCCGTGGTCACTGGCTGTCTTCCAACCCGCACACTGTGCTCGTTTTGGCGGTCTGAGCGCAACAGTGGCGCACGCACTGCCAAAAAGATGGACACCTGTCTCAGTCGTCAGCGTCGTCAACGACGTGCCAAACTGCGGCCATGACGCAGAAGCGAGCGACGCCGACCATCAAACGGCGCAGAGTTGGCGGCCAGTTGCGTCGCTGGCGAGGCTCCATGAAGTCCGGCGACGCGGCGAAGCTCATGGGCTGGGACACCACCCGCCTCAGCCGCATCGAGCGCGGTACGTACCGGATCTCGGGTGACGAGGTGAGGAGCCTGTGCGCCAAGTTGGGCGTGGACGACCCGGCCGGCGTGGAGGAAGTGGCGAAGGCCGCGGAGGAGCCGATCGGGGGAGGCTGGTGGGCGGCCTATGCCGGTCGCATCGGCCAGAACTACCTGGACTTCATCGAGCTGGAAGCCGAAGCGCAGACGATCTACATCCAGCATCCGGTGATCGTGCCCGGCCTGCTTCAGTCGCCCGGATACGTCCGGGAGATCCTCACGCGAGCGCCTACCGCCGCCGCGGAGCACGCCGAGATGCTGGTTTCCATCCGGATGGCACGGCAGGCCGTCCTCAGCAAGGCGACCAAGCTCCACGCGCTCGTTCCCGAATCGGCACTCCACGCCCAGTTCGAGTCAGGTCCCGCGGTCATGCGGGACCAGATTCGCAAGCTCCTCGACGCATCGGAGATGCCGAACGTCGAGCTCCAGCTCATCCCGCTCACCGCGCACCCGACCTATGGGGCGAACGGCGGCGTAACCATCCTGTCGTACCGGCACCCGTGGGCGAACGTAGCCAGCATCGACAGTTCCTTTGGCGGTAGCCACACGGACGATGCGGAGCAGGTCACCTTTCTCGATGGAGAGTTCAGCGCCATAGCCTCCATCGCGCTCTCCGTCGACAAATCACGGGATCTTCTCAACGAGTATCTGGAAGGACTGCACAAGTGACCACGAAGAACGGACGCGTTCTCATGGCCCAAGCGCTCGAACGGGCCGTCTGGAAGAAATCCTCCTACAGCGGAGGCAGCGAGGCGCAGTGTGTGGAGGCCGCCGATCTGACAGGCACCGCGTACGCGGCCGTCGCCGTCCGAGACTCCAAGGCCCCGCAGGGCCCCGCGTTGGTCTTCCCGGCCAGCGGCTGGTCGTCGTTCGTCTCCGCTGTCAGGAGTGGGGAGTTCCCCGCCGCCTGACGGATGTTGCTCGCAGCTACCCAAGTGGACGGACGGTCCCCGGAGACGGGGACCGTCGTCGTACTGTCGGGACCAGGTCTCCAGCGATCAGCGAGGAGGACGTATGACCGCCAACGGCGACGATCGTCAGCCGGAGGAGCAGCGCGGTGCGGAGACGCCCAGCGGCTTCCGCCCGCTGCGCCGCCGCGGTGTCCAGCGGCTCGCGCGGGAGCAGTGGGGAGAGGGCCGGTCCATCTGGTCGACGGATGTCGGCGAGCGGGAGCTGGTCGTCGATCAGGTCGGCGTCAGCGAGGAACCTGCGCCCGCGGCCGTCGCGGACGTGCTCGGGATCGCTCCGCGCGAGGCGGTGTGCGTGCGTAGTCGCCGGTTCATTCTCGACGGTAAGCCGGTGCTGCTGGCCACGAGCTATCTGCCCGCCGCTCTGGTGGCCGGTTCGGCGATCGTCCAGGAGGACACCGGCCCGGGCGGCATCTACGCCTGCCTGGCCGAACTGGGCTGCAAACCCGTGCACTTCCGGGAGGAGATCCGCAGCCGGATGCCGTCCCGGGACGAGGCGGACCGGCTGAGCCTCAGCACGGGTACGCCCGTGATCATCATCGTCCGCACCGCCTTCGCGGACGGCAGCCGCCCCGTCGAGGTCAACGAGATGATCCTGGACTCATCCGCGTACGTACTCGAATACGACATCGAGGCGTAGCGGTGGAGTGCGGAGTCGCGGTGCGTGGGGTCCGCTGATCTGACGGGCACCGCGTACGCGGCTGTGGCCGTCCGGGATGCCAAGGCTCCGCAGGGTCCTGCGATGGTCTTCCCGGCCGGCGGGTGGGCGTCGTCCGTCTCCACCGTCAAGCGTGGTGAGCTTTCGGCCTGAGCCGATCCCGACCACCGGCCTTCGGTATGCCATGGCGGGGGCCGATGCCTTGACAGCAGCCGCGCCCGCCGAACCGGGGCGCACGCCACCGCGCCCTCCGGGCCGAACCGGGGCGCACGCCACCGCGCACCCCGGCCCCCGCCCCCGCTACTTCGGCCCGAACTTCCGCCCCGTACGCGAGGTGAGGCCGCCCAGGACGCCGCGCGGGGCCAGCTTCGCCGCGCCCATCAGCGCCTTGTACCGCGGGTCGGGGATGGAGAGCGACCGGCCGCGTGCCAGGTCCTTCATCGCCGCGTCGACCAGCTTGTCCGCGTCCAGCCACATCCAGCCGGGGATGTTGTCCGTGCCCATCCCGGCCCGCTGATGGAACTCGGTCCGGACGAACCCGGGGCACAGCGCCATCAGCCGCACCCCGCTGCCCGCCAGATCCCGCGCCGCCCCCTGCGTGAACTGCACCACCCACGCCTTGCTCGCCCCGTAGGTGCCGCGCGGCACGAACGCCGCGACGGAGGCGACGTTGACGACCCCGCCGCGCCGCCGTTCCCGCATCCCGCGCACCGCCGCCGTGGTCAGCCGCAGCACCGCCTCGCAGTGCACCTTCAGCATCGCCAGCTCATCGGCCATCGGCACCTCCAGGTACTCACCCTTGTTGCCGAAGCCCGCGTTGTTGACCAGCAGGTCCACCGGGTGCTTCCGGTCGCCGAGCCGCTCCTCGACCGCGGCGATGCCCTCCTCCGTGGCCAGATCGGCGCTCAGCACGCTCGCCTCGATGCCGTGCAGGTCGTGCAGTTCGGTCGCCTGCCGGTGCAGCCGCTTCTCGTCGCGCGCCACCAGGACGAGGTTGTGGCCGTCGTGCGCGAGGCGCCGGGCGAACGCCGCCCCGATGCCCGAGGTCGCTCCCGTGATCAATGCAGTCGTCATGCGGGCACGCTATCCGGCCCGGATGACATGAACGCACCCGTCCGGCCAGCCACCCGACCGGCCCGCCACGGGCACCCCCGCCCGACGGCCCCGGACGCGCCCGCCCACCGCTCCCTACGGCACCACCCGAGCGGAAATGGGGCGGGCGGAAAAAAGAGCGATCAAAGCCCCAAACCTTATTTCACCCATACCTCCAAGTCCCACTTATACTGGGGTCATGATCGAGGCTCGCCATCTCCGCGTGCTGCGCGAGGTCGCCCGTACCGGCTCGTTCTCCGCCGCCGCCCGCGAACTGGGCTGCACCCAGCCGGCCGTCAGTCAGCAGATGAAGGCGCTGGAGCAGTCGGCGGGCACCCCGCTGCTGGTCCGCACCGGCCGCGAAATGCGGCTGACCCAGGCGGGCGAGGCGCTGGTACGGCACGCCGTCGGCATCCTCGCCGGGCTCACCGCGGCGGAGGAGGAGGTCGCCGCCATCGCGGGACTCCGCGCCGGCCGGGTGCGGCTGGTGTCCTTCCCCTCCGGCAGCTCGACGCTGGTGCCCACCGCGCTGGCCGCCATGCGCGCCGCCCATCCGCGTACCCGCGTCTCCCTGGACGAGGCCGAGCCGCCCCGCTCGATCGAGATGCTGCGCAACGGCGACTGCGAGATCGCGCTGGCCTTCCGCTACCCGGAAGTGCGCGCCGCCGCCCCGGAAGCCTGCGCCGACTGGGACGACCTTGTCGTCCGCCCGGTCCTCACCGACCGCCTGGTGGGCCTGGTCCCGGAGGGGCACCGCCTCGCCGCCGCGGGCTCCGCCGCCTTCGGCGACCTGGCCGACGAACCGTGGATCGCCGGGTGCCCCCGCTGCCGTACGCATCTGGTCGAGGTGTGCGAGAGCGCCGGGTTCACCCCGCGCATCGACTTCGCCACCGACGATTACCCGGCGGTGATCGGCCTGGTCGGCGCGGGCCTCGGCGTCGCCGCCCTGCCCGAGCTGACCCTCGCGTCGGTACGCCCCAAGGGCGCGCGCACGGTACGCCTGGAGCCCGCCGTGCACCGCGAGATCGTCGCCCTCACCCTGCCGGACCTCGCCCGGGTCCCGGCCGTCGGCGCGATGCTCGACCAGCTGGAGAGCGCAGCGGCCCGCTGACGGCACGGCGGTATGCGGCCGACAGCACCTGACTTCCGGCCTGCGGCGGGCGGCCTGCCGCAGCCCGGTTCGCCGCCGGTGCAGGACGTCGCGTGGCATGGCCACACCCCGGACCAAGGCGCGGCCACGCCTATGAAGGAACGTTTCTGCTGAACGGGTCGGCTGCCCGGTGTCAGCCGCTCTGGACGCTCGCGGGGCCGACCAGCGTGGTCGCGGGGACCATCCGGTGCCGGGCCCGGCCCATCAGCTCCTCGCGTTCGTCCTCGGTCAGGCCGCCCCAGACCCCGTAGGGCTCGCGGACGGCCAGCGCATGCGCCGCGCATTCGGCCCGTACGGGGCAGCGCATGCAGACCTCCTTCGCCGATGTCTCACGCGCGCTGCGGGCGGCGCCGCGTTCCCCTTCGGGGTGGAAGAACAGCGAACTGTCCACACCGCGGCAGGCTGCCAGCAGCTGCCAGTCCCAGAGGTCTGCGTTCGGGCCCGGGAGGCGGGAGAAATCTGCCATTGCGTGTCCCCTCGAAGCGATTGCTGTATCGGGCTCGGTGGTGACGACGGTACATCTACTGTCTAAGTAGATGTAAATATGACTCATTGCGAATCTAGCGTCAGATCGCCGGAAAATGGAAGGAAGAGAGCCAAATAGGGCATAAGGTTCATGCGGGGCGGTCGATCGCCCTCGGAGGGCCGTGTTCGTCTGCGTATCCGAGCCCTCACGCAGCGTGCCGAATTCGATGCTCGAACCCGTAACTCTTTCGAGTGACCGTCGTTGAGTGTGCGAAAGCGGTTGGCGGAGTTAGTGATCGGGCAGGTGTCCGAGCCCGTCAAGCGCACCGGTGACGATACGTACCAGCCTGGAGGCTCAAGGTGACGCGCAGCAGCTGTGAGAGCGGCGGGGGACAGTCATGACTTCCGTCCTCGTCTGCGACGACTCCCCGCTTGCCCGAGAGGCGCTCCGCCGGGCGGTTGCGACCGTTCCCGGTGTCGAGCGCGTGACGACGGCTGCCAACGGCGAGGAAGTCCTCCGCCGCTGGGGTGCCGATCGCTCGGATCTGATTCTGATGGATGTGCGCATGCCCGGTCTGGGCGGCGTGGAGACGGTGCGGCGGTTGCTGTCCGCCGATCCGGGTGCCCGGATCATCATGCTCACGGTGGCCGAGGATCTGGACGGCGTGGCCCTCGCGGTCGCCGCCGGGGCCCGCGGCTATCTGCACAAGGACGCCTCGCGCGCCGAGCTGCGGGCCACGGTCACCCAGGCGCTCGCGGACCCGACGTGGCGGCTCGCGCCGCGGCGGCTGCGCTCCGCCGAGATGGGTGCCGCCCCGACGCTCACCGCCCGTGAGATCCAGGTGCTGGAGGGCATGAGCCACGGCCGTTCGAACGCCGAGATCGGCCGTGAGTTGTTCCTCTCCGAGGACACGGTCAAGACCCACGCCCGGCGGCTGTTCAAGAAGCTCGGCGCCTCGGACCGCGCCCATGCGGTGGCCCTGGGCTTCCGCTGGGGTCTGGTGCGCTGACCCGCGGGTCAACGGGGTCACGGCGGCTCTCTCCGGCAGGAGGGATGATCGTCGTGGCCCCCTTGCCGCATGTACGACGGGCGGTGCGGCGCGGGCCGTGCGGGGGAGCGTCGGCCGGACGGCGGACCGCGCCGGTCTTCGGGGGCCGGGCGCCGGTCGGTGTCCCGCGCCTCGGGCAGCGGGGCGGTCCGTGAGCGGTGCGGGCGACCCTTAGGCGTCGAAACGTCACGGGATGCCGCATCCTTGACGTGTGACTCCTCCCCGGCGGAGGCCGGGGCATCTCACTCGGCCAAGAAGAGACCTCATGACGGACAAGCCTTACCCGATGCCTCACGGCACGGATACACGCTACCGGCGAGGACTCGACGTCGGCATGGGCACAACCCGATCGGGGGAGGCGTGGGACGTGCGTGCTAACGCGGCGGCTCGTAACGGTTCAGTGCACAACGACGAGGGCGGTGCCAAGAGCGGTGCCGCGCCAAGGCACCATGGACCGATGCGCGATGACGGCAAGCAGGAGATCGGTGATCTCGTTGCACGCGCAGTCGAAGGGGATCAGCGGGCCACGCACGATCTGCTGGCCCATGTGCACCCGCTGGCGCTGCGCTACTGCCGGACCCGTCTCTCCCGGCTTCCCGGGGACGCCCGGCACTTCGTCGAGGATCTGGCGCAGGAGGTCTGTGTCGCGGTGCTCTGCGCGCTGCCGCGCTACCGCGACACCGGGAAGCCGTTCGAGGCGTTCGTCTTCGCGATCGCCGGGCACAAGGTCGCCGATCTCCAGCGGGCCGCGATGCGCGGGCCCGGCAGTACGGCGGTGCCGTCCGACGAGATGCCCGAGCAGCCGGACGATTCCCTGGGGCCCGAGGAGCGGGCGCTGCTGAGCAGCGATGCCGCCTGGGCGAAGAAGCTGCTGGCCAATCTGCCGGAGAACCAGCGGGAGCTGGTGTTGCTGCGGGTCGCCGTCGGGCTGACCGCCGAGGAGACCGGGCAGATGCTCGGGATGTCGCCGGGTGCGGTGCGGGTCGCGCAGCACCGGGCGCTGAGCCGGTTGCGGGCGCTCGCCGAGCAGTAGGACCTGGCCGCGGCGGCGGGAACCGTACGCCGGTGGCCGGGTGCGGCCGTAGGAACGTACGGGTGACGAGGCCCTCATTCATCGTGGAATGAGACACCACTTCAGGCCGTTAGCATGGACGTCCGCGCTGAGGCAAGAGCATTGGGGAAGGTGTCATGAGTGACAACGTCGACGGTATGCCCGCCAAATTCGCCATGCTGGGGCTGACGTACGACGACGTTCTGCTGCTGCCCGGCGCGTCGGAGGTGCTGCCCAACGCGGTCAGCACCGCCTCCCGGGTCTCGCGGAACGTACGCGTGAACATCCCGCTGCTCTCGGCGGCGATGGACAAGGTCACCGAGGCGCGGATGGCGATCGCCATGGCGCGTCAGGGTGGTGCCGGCGTGCTGCACCGCAACCTCTCCATCGAGGACCAGGCCAACCAGGTCGATCTGGTCAAGCGCTCCGAGTCCGGCATGGTCACCGACCCGATCACGGTCCGTCCCGACGCCACGCTCGCCGAGGCCGACGCGCTCTGCGCGAAGTTCCGGATCTCGGGTGTGCCGGTGACCGACGCGGCCGGGAAGCTGCTGGGCATCGTCACCAACCGCGACATGGCCTTCGAGATGGACCGCAGCCGTCAGGTCCGCGAGGTCATGACGCCGATGCCGCTGGTCACCGGCAAGGTCGGCATCTCGGGCGAGGACGCCATCGAGCTGCTGCGCCGCCACAAGATCGAGAAGTTGCCGCTGGTCGACGAGGCGGGCGTCCTCAAGGGCCTGATCACGGTCAAGGACTTCGTCAAGGCGGAGAAGTACCCGAACGCCGCGAAGGACGCCGAGGGCCGGCTGGTCGTCGGGGCGGCGGTGGGCGTCGGCGACGCGGCGTACGACCGGGCGCAGGCGCTCGTCGAGGCCGGTGCGGACTTCCTCGTCATCGACAGTGCGCACGGCCACAGCCGCGGCATCCTCGACATGATCGCCAAGGTGAAGTCCAACATCAGCGTCGACGTCGTGGGCGGCAACGTCGCGACGCGGGACGGCGCGCAGGCGCTGATCGACGCGGGTGCGGACGGCATCAAGGTCGGCGTCGGCCCCGGTTCGATCTGCACCACCCGGGTGGTCGCCGGTGTCGGCGTGCCGCAGGTCACCGCGATCTACGAGGCGGCGCAGGCGGCGCACGCCGCCGGGGTCCCGCTGATCGGCGACGGTGGTCTGCAGTTCTCCGGTGACATCGCCAAGGCCATCGCGGCGGGCGCGGACACCGTGATGCTGGGCTCGCTGCTGGCCGGTTGCGAGGAGTCGCCGGGCGAGATGGTCTTCATCAGCGGCAAGCAGTTCAAGTCGTACCGCGGCATGGGCTCGCTGGGCGCGATGCAGTCCCGTGGCCAGGCGCGTTCCTTCTCCAAGGACCGCTACTTCCAGGACAACGTCCTCTCCGAGGACAAGCTGGTGCCCGAGGGCATCGAGGGCCAGGTGCCCTACCGCGGCCCGCTCGCCTCGGTGGCCCACCAGCTCATCGGCGGTCTGCGCGCCTCCATGGGCTACGTCGGCTCCGCCGACATCCCGGAGCTGAAGGAGAAGGGCCACTTCGTCCGCATCACCGCCGCGGGCCTCAAGGAGAGCCACCCGCACGACATCCAGATGACGACCGAGGCGCCGAACTACTCGCGTCGCTGAGCGGGCCCCCGGCCGGGGGGCCGGGGGTTGTCCCCCGGGGGTCGCAGTCAGATGACGACCGAGGCGCCGAACTACTCGCGTCGTTGAGCGCGGGTACTGCGGCGCTGACGCCCCTACCGTGAAACCCGCGGCCGGTGCCCCGGCCGCGGGTTTTGCCGTGTCGGGGATACTTGAACCGCATACGTAGAGGGAAAGGCCACACACGTGACTGAGATCGAGATCGGGCGCGGCAAGCGCGGCCGCCGGGCATACGCCTTCGACGACATCGCCGTCGTACCGAGTCGCCGCACCCGCGACCCGAAGGAGGTCTCGATCGCCTGGCAGATCGACGCCTACCGCTTCGAGCTGCCGTTCCTGGCGGCCCCGATGGACTCCGTGGTCTCGCCGCAGGCCGCGATCCGCATCGGTGAGCTGGGCGGTCTCGGCGTCCTCAACCTGGAGGGCCTGTGGACCCGCTACGAGGACCCGGAGCCGCTGCTCGCCGAGATCGCCGAGCTGGACGGTGACGCGGCCACCAAGCGGATGCAGGAGATCTACGCCGCGCCGATCAAGGAAGAGCTGATCGGCCAGCGCATCAAGGAGGTGCGCGACTCCGGTGTCGTCACCGCCGCCGCGCTGTCGCCGCAGCGCACCGCGCAGTTCTCGCAGGCCGTGGTGGACGCCGGGGTCGACATCTTCGTGATCCGCGGGACGACGGTCTCCGCCGAGCATGTCTCGTCGGCGGCCGAGCCGCTCAACCTCAAGCAGTTCATCTACGAGCTGGACGTCCCGGTGATCGTCGGCGGCTGCGCTACGTACACCGCGGCGCTGCACCTGATGCGGACCGGCGCCGCCGGTGTGCTGGTCGGCTTCGGCGGCGGTGCCGCGCACACCACCCGTAACGTGCTGGGCATCCAGGTGCCGATGGCGACGGCGGTGGCGGATGTCGCGGCGGCGCGGCGGGACTACATGGACGAGTCCGGCGGCCGGTACGTCCACGTCATCGCCGACGGCGGCGTGGGCTTCTCCGGCGACCTGCCGAAGGCCATCGCCTGCGGTGCGGACGCCGTGATGATGGGCTCCCCGCTGGCCCGCGCGACGGATGCGCCCGGCCGCGGTCACCACTGGGGCATGGAGGCGGTCCACGAGGACGTGCCGCGCGGCAAGCGGGTGGACCTCGGTGCGGTCGGCACCACCGAGGAGGTGCTGCTCGGCCCGTCGACCACGCCCGACGGTTCGATGAACTTCTTCGGCGCGCTGCGCCGGGCGATGGCGACGACGGGCTACTCCGAGCTGAAGGAGTTCCAGCGGGTCGAGGTGACGGTCGATCCGTCGTAGCACGGCAAGCGCTGACCGTAGGTCGTAGACCACGCGAAGGGGCCCGGACCACCAGCACGGTGGTCCGGGCCCCTTCGCGCGTCCGGGGTCTGCGTGGGGGCGTTCTCGGAGCGGCGGCCGGGTCACAGCCGGTGGGCCGCGCCGGTGGGTGTCGCCCCGCGGGTGTCCAGGAGCAGTTGGGCCTTCACCGACAGGCCCTGGAGGTCGTACGTGCGGTGCGGCTGGAGAAGGACCGTCAGGTCGGCCCCGGCGGCGGACTCGTAGAGGGAGTCGGCGCGCGGGACGGGGCGGTCGAGGACGGTCCACCGGTGGACGTACGGGTCGTGGTACGTGAGGTGGGCGCCGAGTTCCATCAGGCGGGCGGCGATCTCGCGGGCGGGGGCGCCCTCCTGGTCGCCGACGTCGGGTTTGTAGGTGACGCCGATGAGGAGGACGCGGGCGCCGCGGGCGGACTTGCCGTACTCGTTGAGGAGGGTGGCGCAGCGCCGGGCGACGTAGCCGGGCATCCGGTCGTTGACCTCCTGCGCCAGCTCCACCATGCGCAGCGGATAGCCGAGGGAACGGCCCTGGTAGGCGAGGTAGTTGGGGTCGACGGGTGCGGCGTGGCCGCCGACGCCGGGGCCGGGGCGGAACGCCTGGAAGCCGAACGGTTTGGTCTCGGCGCAGCGGATGACGTCCCAGAGGTCGACGCCGATGTCGTGGCAGAAGACCGCCATCTCGTTCATCAGGGCGATGTTGAGGTGGCGGTAGTTGGTCTCCAGCAGCCCGGTGGTCTCGGCCTCGCGGGGGCCGCGGGCGCGGACGACCTTGTCGGTGAGGCGGCTGTAGAAGGCGGCGGCGGCTTCCGTGCAGGCGGGGGTGAGGCCGCCGATGACCTTGGGGGTGTTGGCGTAGCGGTGGGTGCGGTTGCCGGGGTCGTGGCGGGTGGGGGAGCAGGCGAGGTGGAAGTCGCGTCCGGCGGTGAGGCCGGAGCCCTCCTCCAGGAGGGGGCGCAGGAAGTCCTCGGTGGTGCCCGGGTAGGCGGCGGATTCGAGGATGACGGTGGTGTGCGGGCGCAGGTGCGCGGCGAGGGTGCGGGCCGCGTCGGCGACGGCGGTGCGGTCGAGGGCGCGGTCGGCGCCGAGCGGGGTGGGGACGCAGATGACGGCGGTGCGGACCCGGCCGAGGGCGGCGGGGTCGGCGGTGGTGCGGAATCCGGCGGCGGTCAGCCGCCGCAGTTCGGTGGCGGTGAGCGGGCCGTCGGTGGCGGTGAGCGGGGTGGTCTGCGGGTCGGGTGCGTAGCCGATGGTGGAAACACCGGCCGCGGTGGCGGCCTGGGCGAGGGGGAGGCCGAGGTGGCCGAGGCCGATGACGGCGAGGTCTGCGGGCATGCTGCTGCCGCCCTTCCCGAGCGATTCCGATTGACGCATAAGTAGACTAAGTCGACATTTCGCGCAGAATGGGAATTGGTGGATCAAGGTGGCGGGGTGTTGCCGCCGGTGGCGGCAGGGGGGAGTGACGGCAGCCGGCGCGGACAGAATCGACCGACGGGGGTGTGGCCCCGATCACAGTGGGAGGCAGTGGTGAAGACAGCGACCCTGGGACCGGTGCAGCGCGCTGAGGCGCTCGCCCGGATGGCGGAACGGGAACTCGACATTCTGGTGGTCGGCGGCGGCGTCGTCGGCGCCGGAACCGTCCTGGACGCGGCGACCCGCGGGCTCGCCACCGGGCTCGTCGAGGCGCGCGACTGGGCGGCGGGCACCTCCAGCCGCTCCAGCAAGCTCATCCACGGCGGGCTGCGGTATCTGGAGATGCTGGACTTCGCGCTGGTACGGGAGGCGCTGAAGGAGCGCGGGCTGCTGCTGGAGCGGCTGGCCCCGCATCTGGTGAAGCCGGTGCCGTTCCTCTACCCGCTCCAGCACCATGTCTGGGAGCGCTTCTATGCCGGTTCCGGCGTGGCGCTCTACGACGCGATGTCCCTCTCGTCCGGCCACGGCCGCGGGCTGCCCGTCCACCGGCACCTCTCCCACAAGCGGGCGCTGCGGGTCGCGCCCTGTCTGCGCAAGGACGCGCTGGTGGGCGCGTTGCAGTACTACGACGCGCAGATGGACGACGCGCGGTTCGTCGAGACGCTGGTGCGCACCGCCGCGTCGTACGGCGCGCAGGTCGCCAACGGCGCGCGGGTGGTGGACTTCCTGCGCGAGGGCGAGCGGGTGGTCGGCGCGCGGGTCGAGGACGTCGAGTCGGGCGGGACGTACGAGGTGCGGGCCCGGCAGATCGTCAACGCCACCGGGGTGTGGACGGACGACACCCAGGGGCTGATCAACGAGCGCGGGCAGTTCCACGTCCGCGCCTCGAAGGGCATCCACCTGGTCGTCCCCAAGGACCGCATCCACTCCACGACCGGGCTGATCCTGCGCACCGAGAAGAGCGTGCTCTTCGTCATCCCCTGGGGGCGGCACTGGATCATCGGGACCACCGACACCGACTGGGACCTCGACAAGGCGCATCCGGCGGCGTCCAGCGCCGACATCGACTATCTGCTGGAGCATGTGAACTCCGTCCTGGCCACGCCGCTGACCAGGGACGACGTCGAGGGCGTCTACGCGGGGCTGCGGCCGCTGCTGGCCGGGGAGTCGGACGCGACGAGCAAGCTCTCGCGCGAGCACACCGTGGCGCACCCGGTGCCGGGCCTGGTCGTGGTGGCCGGCGGTAAGTACACGACGTACCGGGTGATGGCGAAGGACGCGGTGGACGAGGCGGTGCACGGGCTCGACCGGCGGGTCGCGGAGTGCGTCACCGAGGACGTACCGCTGCTCGGCGCCGAGGGGTACCGGGCGATGTGGAACGCGCGGGCCCGGATCGCGGCCCGCGCCGGGCTGCACGTCGCCCGCGTCGAGCATCTGCTGAACCGTTACGGCTCGCTGACCGAGGAGCTTTTGGAGCTGGTGGTGGCCGATCCGTCGCTGGGCGAGCCGCTGACCGGCGCGGAGGACTATCTGCGCGCCGAGGTGGTCTACGCCTGCACCCACGAGGGCGCCCGCCACCTCGACGACGTGCTGACCCGGCGCACCCGGATCTCCATCGAGACCTTCGACCGCGGCACCGGCTGCGCCCGCGAGGCGGCGGAGCTGATGGCCCCGGCGCTGGGCTGGGACTTCGCACAGGTCGACAAGGAGGTCGCGCACTACGAGAAGCGGGTCGAGGCGGAGCGCGAATCGCAGCGCCAGCCCGACGACCTGACGGCCGATGCGGCGCGGCTGGGCGCGCCGGACATCGTTCCGCTGTAGGCGGCGGGGACGGGCGCGGTGGGGACGGGCGTGGCGAGGGCGGTGGCCCGCGGCGCGCCCGTCGCCGTGTCCGTCGCCGTGTCCGTCGCCGTGTCCGCCGCCGGGTTCGCCGTGCCCGTACCGGCGTCCGCGTCCGGCCCCGGCTGCGGGCAGAACTCCGCGCTCAGGACGGCGTCGTCGTCGGGCCGGGCGCCGGGGGTATCGGTGGTGACGTGGTAGCTGACGAGGTGACGGCCGTCCGCGGAGGCGGCGGTCCGGGCGTACGAGCCGTGGATGTCGCCGTTGTGGCCCCAGACCGTGACCCCGCAGGGCAGCCGGGTGGCGTAGACGCCGAGGCCGTAGACGCCCTTGGTGGCGCGTTCGTCGCGGAGTTCGGCCAGTTCGCGGGGTGGCAGCAGGCGGCCGCCGAGGAGGGCGGCGAAGAAGTGGTTGAGGTCGTCGAGGGTGGTGACCATCTCCCCGGCGGCCCCCGCCCAGCTGGGGTTCAGGTCGGTGACGTCGACCTGCCGGTGGCCGGTGCGGAAGTACGCGCGGCCGTGCGGGCGGGGCAGGGCGGTGCGGGTGCCGGGGAAGCTGGTCCCGGTCAGGCCGACGGGGACGAGCACCCGGCGGCGGATCTCGTCGGCGTAGCGGCGGCCGGTGACCGCCTCGACGATCAGGCCGAGGACGACGTAGTTGGTGTTGGAGTAGGCGTAGCGCGCGCCGGGGGCGGCGCCCGGCGGATGGCGCAGCGCGCGGCGCAGCAGCTCGGCGGGGGTGTGGGTGTCGTAGCGGTGGGCGGCGAAGCCCGGTCCGGTCAGGTGGAGGGCCGGGTCCGCGGTGTAGTTGAACAGGCCGCTGGTGTGGTCGAGGAGCTGGTGGACCGTCACCGGGGACAGCTGGGCCAGGACGCCGCGGGACAGGCCCGGCGGCGTCCGGTGGCCGGTCGTCAGCAGCCGGGCCGCGGAGTCGTCCAGGGAGAGCCGCCGTTCGGCCGCGAGCTGGAGGACGACGGTGGCGACCAGCGTCTTGGTGAGGCTGCCCGCCCGGAAGTGGTCCCGGCGCTCCATGGGGCGGCGGGTGCGCAGATCGGCCACCCCGGCGGCGGAGAAGCGGGAGGCGGCGAACTTCCCGTCCCGGGTGACCAGGGAGGCGGCGCCCGGCGCGCCCGCGGCGACCAGCGCGCGCAGCGCGGTCGTGGTGGTGTCGGGTGGCCGTCGCACCGGGGCCGGGCCCGGTGCGCGGTGCGGCGCCGCGCAGCCGCCGATCGCCAGGCAGGACAGGGCGAGCAGCACCGCCAGGAGGGGGCGCGCGGCGGGCGGGCGGCGGCGCGCGGGAGGAGCGGGCGGGCGCCGGGGCGCGCCCGTGGGAGCGGGGCGCGGCCGTCGCGTCGTCATCGGGACTCCCGTCCTTCGGGCCGTCATGGCGGGTGCGCGCGGCACTGTACGTCACGGCCCCGGGCCTTCCGCACCCTCGCGGATGAGAGAGAATGAAGGCTCTGCCAGGGTGGGTTGTCCGAGTTGGGCCAGTTTGGTGCCGATGGGAATCGGGGCCGCCAACTCGGCTGGATTGCAGAGGGGATTCAGTGGGCGACGAGGTCGAGATGGACGGCAAGGAGGGCAGGCTGCTCGCCGGCCGGTACCGGCTCGCCGGAGTCCTCGGCCGCGGCGGCATGGGCACCGTCTGGCGGGCGCGTGACGAGGTGCTGGGCCGCACGGTCGCGGTCAAGGAGCTGCGCTTCCCCGGCGGCGTGGAGGAGGACGAGAAGCGTCGCCTGATCACCCGTACGCTGCGGGAGGCCAAGGCGATCGCCCGGATCCGCAACAACGGCGCAGTGACGGTCTACGACGTGGTCGACGAGGACGACCGGCCGTGGATCGTCATGGAGCTGGTCGAGGGCCGCTCCCTCGCCGAACTGGTGCGCGACGACGGTCCGCTCACCACGCGCCGCGCCGCCGAGGTGGGCCTCGCCGTCCTCGACGTGCTGCGCGCCGCGCACCGCGAGGGCATCCTGCACCGCGATGTGAAGCCGTCCAACGTCCTGATGTCGGACGACGGCCGGGTCGTGCTGACCGACTTCGGCATCGCCCAGGTCGAGGGCGACCCGTCGGTGACGTCCACCGGCATGCTCGTCGGCGCCCCCTCGTACATCTCGCCGGAGCGCGCCCGCGGCCGCAAGCCGGGCCCGCCCGCCGACCTGTGGTCCCTGGGCGGTCTGCTGTACGCCTGCGTCGAGGGGGTGCCGCCGTACGACAAGGGCTCGGCCATCGCGACGCTGACGGCGGTGATGACCGAGCCGCTGGAGCCGCCGAAGCACGCCGGGGCGCTGACGGACGTCATCTTCGGGCTGCTGGTCAAGGACCCGGACGGGCGGCTCGACGACGCCGGGGCGCGAGCGCTGCTGGAGAAGGTCGTCCATGCGCCGGAGAAGGCCGAGCCGCCGCTGGACGCGACGCGCGCGATGGCGCTGCCGGTGGTGCCCGAGGAGGAGGCGGAGCCGCGTCCGGCGGCGAAGCCGAAGCCCGCGCCCAGGCCCGCCAAGTCCCGGCAGTGGAAGCCGAAGGCGGGACCGAAGCAGGCGCCGAAGGCGGGTGCCGGTGCGGCCGGGGCCGGGGCCGCGTCTCAGGCGCCGGGTTCGGCCGCGGCTCAGGCTGCGGCTCAGGCGCCGGAGAAGCCGCGGAGCGGTGCGGCGGCCGGGGGCGGCGCGTCCGCGAAGGCGGCGGGCTCCGCCCGGCCCGGCTTCGACAGCGAGGCGGCCAAGGAGCGGATGCGCGACGCCCTGAAGACGGTGCGGGCGGCCGCGGCGTCGGCCGCCTCCTCGGCGGCGTCGGCGGCGTCCGCGGCCCGCTCCGGCTCGGGTTCGGGCTCCGGCTCCGGTTCGGGCGGCGGGCGACCGCCGCGGGCCTCGGTCACCGATGTGGTGCCGCGCCGCACCCTCGTCATCATCGCGGTCGTCGTGGCCCTCGCCGTCGTGGCCGCGATCCTCGGGTTCGTGCTGTCCGGCGGAGACCCGGGCAACAGCGCCGCGGCGGGCAAGGACATCGAGGCGACCGTGGCGCAGACGCACGCCTCGCGCGGCGGGGGCACCCCGTCCGATGAGGCACCGTCGACGCCCGGCGCCGGCGACGACGGCAAGAAGGACGACGGCAAGAAGGACGACGGCAAGGACAAGGGCGGCAAGAAGGACGAGCCGCCCGCCGGGTACGCGAACGTCGCCAACGGTGACTTCCACTTCCGGGTGGCGATGCCCAAGGGCTGGCACCGTACCGGCACTGCGGGGCAGAACTCCGGCGCCATCTTCAGCAAGGACGACGGCTTCCCCCGCATCCAGATCGACTTCAACGCCTCGCCCGGCAAGGACGCGGCGGCCTCCTGGCGGCAGCAGGAACCGGCGGTGCGCGGCTCGACGCCCGACTACCACCTGATCGGTATCAAGTCCGTGGACTGGCGGGACTACCCGACGGTCGCTGACTGGTCGTTCACCCGCACCTCGCACGGGCAGCACGTGCGGGTGCTCAACCGCGGCTTCCGCGTGGACGGCAGCCACGGCTACGCGATCATGATCACGTGCAAGGCGGACGCCTGGTCGGGCGAGGAGTGCCGGAAGCTGCGGGACACGGCGTTCGCGACGTTCGCCGTCAAGGACTGACGGCCCGCGACTCGCGCCCGACGGGCGGTGAGCGTTCGCCCGGAGCGGGCCGCAGCCCCCGCTCCGGGCACGTATCGTGAGATTCACAAGGCTGTTCGGGCCCGCGGGGTCCGGAGCGGGTGGCCCGGCGGGCGCCCGTGGGGGTATGCGGCGCCGGTGCGGTGAGGGCGCGGCACATACACGCAGGGGAGGCGTCGTGGAGCGGTACGCGGGGCGGGTGCTCGCGGAGCGTTACCGCCTGCCGCTGCGGCCCGGGGGTGACGACGGCGCCACGGTGCTGCGCGCCCTCGACACGTACAGCTCGCAGGAGGTGCTGCTGCGTCAGGTGCCGCTGCCCGAGGTGGTGGAGGCGGAGTTCGCCGACGCGGCACCGGGCGGGTGGCCCGGGCCGGGGCGGGCCGGGGCGGCGCGGGAGGCGGCGCGCGATCCGCGGGATCCGCTGGTGCGCCGCGCGTTCCTGGCGGCGACCCGGGCCGCGGAGCTGCCGGACCATCCGCTGCTCGACCAGGTCTTCGATGTCTTCGTGGCGGATGGTTCCCTGTGGATCGCCGGTGAGCTGATCGCCGCCCGCCCGCTCGCCGCGCTGCTCGCCGACGGGCCGCTGGCGCCGCAGCGGGCCGCCGAGATCGGCGCGGATGTCCTCACCGCGCTGCGCGCCCTGCACGCACGGGGCTGGGTGCACCGCAACATCACCGCCCATACGGTCCTGATCTGCGATGACGGCCGTGCCCTGCTGAGCGGTCTGGCGGCGGGCGCGGCCCAGGAGGCGCTGTGCGGGACGGAATCGATGCCGGTCGCGGTGCGGGTTCCGGCTCCGGCGCGGGAGCCGGGGGCGGCGGAGAGGCCCGAGGAAGCCGAGGCGCCGGACGCCGTCGCGGAGCCCGTCGGCGCGCCACCTACGGGTGCGGCCGTGGGCGGCCCGGCCCCTACGGGTTCCTCACCCAGAGTCCCTGCCCCTACGGGTTCCGCCCCGGCGGTGCCGGCGGTCCCGGCCCCTACGGGTTCGGCCCCTACGGACCCTGACCGTACGGGTTCCGCCCCTACGGACCCGGCCCCTACGGGTTCCGGTCCCGGCAGCGCCGGGCTCGTCGCCGGGCGGGTGCGGGAGATGCGGCTGGCGCTCGTCGGGCCGGTCACCGAGCGGTGGGCGCCGGAGCAGGCGGCTCCGGCCGGTGCCGGTTCCGGGAGTGCGGTCGGGGCGGGCACCGACCTGTGGGCGCTCGGCGCGCTGCTCTTCCGCTGTGTGCAGGGCCATCCGCCGTACCCGGAGGAGAGCGCGGCGGAGCTGGCCCGGCTGGTGTGCGCGCACCGTCCGGCGGCGGCCGGGGCCTGCGGCCCGCTGCGGCCCGCCGTCGAGGCGCTGCTCGGCCCCGACCCGGCCGCCCGGCCCGCGGTGGGCCCCCTCCTCGTCGTACTGCGCGAGGTGACCCGCGGGGCGACCGAACCCGAGCTGGACAGCGGGCTCGTCACCCTCCCCGCGCGTGGCGCGGGCGCCGATCCGCGGCGGCTGCCGGTGGTCCGGCGCCGCGGTGAACTGGTCCGCAAGGAGCGATCGGGCCGGGGCGGCGCCCGCTCCGGCGCGGCGTCGTCCGTGCGGCCCGCCCCGGCGCCGAAGCCGTCCGGGCGGAAGTCCCGCGCTGCGGCGGCCGACCGGCACGAACCGCCCGGTCTCGCCGCGCCCGCCCCGCGCCGGGCGCCGCAACCGCCGCGTGCCCGCGGGCCGCGCCATCTGGGCCGGTTGCTGCTGGTGCTGATCCTGCTGCTGGTGGTGGGCGCCGTGGCGTTCGCGGTGCTGTTCCTGCCGAAGGCCGATGAGGAGGCCCGCGGCCGTACGGGCGCGGGCGCCTCGGGCGCGCCGTCACCGTCGGGCGCCGCCACCGACGACGGCCGGGGCGCGCCCTCCGCGGGCAGCCCCCAGACCACCACCCCGGCCGGGCTCGCCACGGGCTTCGCGGTCCGCAAGGATCCTGCGGGTTTCCAGATCGCGGTACGCGAGGACTGGCAGCGCCGGGGCCGGGACGGGCATGACCGGATCCGCTACGTCGGCGGCGACTACGAGTTGATCGTGGTGCCGGGCCGGGACACCGTCGCCGCGTTCGGCGCCGATCCGATGGCCTACCAGCAGGACAAGGAGCCGGAGTTGGCGGCGTACCGCGCCGCCTCCTGGGCGTCGGCGTCCGGGCTGCGGCGGATGGACGTCGGGCAGACGGCGATGGCCGAGGGCGGCTTCAGCTGGAAGGACGCCAGCGGCCGCGAGGTGTACGTACGTAACCTCGCGATGATCCACCAGGGCCGCTACCACCTCGTCCAGGTCATGGGCCCGAAGTCCGGCAGCCGCACCGTCGACCGCTTCTACAGCCAGGCCACGGGCTCGTACCGGCCCAACTGACCTTCCGGGCAACCCTCTTCCGGCGCGGCCCTTGATCTCCGGGGGCCGGGCCGCCGGGCGCGCACGCCGTGGCCCAAGCCTTGTCGCCCCTATCCACCCACGGCTAGCCTTCACATCTGACGAAGCATCAGATAGAGAGAAGCAGATACGGCGACGGCATTGGATCCGGCTGGTTCGGGTGAGGGGATTCCGGTGGAACTACCGCGCATCATCAGCGTCGACGACCATGTGATCGAGCCCGCGCACCTCTTCGAGACCTGGCTGCCGCGCCGCTACCGCGAGCGCGGCCCCCGGCCGCACACCGCCGGGATCGGTGAGCTGGCGTACGTCGGCGGCACGTACGTCATCACCATGGACCCCGACGGTCCGCCGACCGACTGGTGGCTCTACGAGGACCTGAAGTTCCCGTACAAGCGGAACATCGCCGCCGTCGGATTCGACCGCGACGAGATGACGCTGGAGGGCATCACCCGCGCGGAGATGCGGCGTGGCTGCTGGGATCCGAAGGCGCGGCTGGCGGACATGGACCTCAACCACGTCGAGGCGTCGCTCTGCTTCCCGACCTTTCCGCGCTTCTGCGGCCAGACCTTCGCCGAGGCGCGGGACAAGGAGGTCGCGCTCGCCTGCGTGCGCGCGTACAACGACTGGATGGTGGAGGAGTGGTGCGGCGACAGCGGCGGGCGGCTGATCCCGCTCTGTCTGATCCCGCTGTGGGACATCGGCCTCGCCGTCGCCGAGATCCGCCGGAACGCGGCGCGCGGCGTGCGGGCCGTGACGTTCTCCGAGATCCCCACCCACCTGGGGCTGCCGTCGATCCACACCGGCTACTGGGACCCGTTCTTCGCGGTGTGCGAGGAGACCGGGACGGTCGTCAACATGCACATCGGGTCCAGCTCGCAGATGCCCGCCGCCTCCCCGGACGCGCCGCCCGCCGTGCAGGCGTCGCTCTCCTTCAACAACGCCATGGCGTCGATGATGGACTTCCTGTTCTCCGGCGTCCTGGTCCGCTTTCCGCGGCTCAAGCTGGCCTACAGCGAGGGCCAGATGGGGTGGATCCCGTACGCCCTGGAGCGCGCCGACGACGTCTGGGAGGAGCACCGCGCCTGGGGCGGCGTGCGCGATCTGATCCCCGAGCCGCCGTCCACGTACTACTACCGGCAGATCTTCTGCTGCTTCTTCCGCGACAAGCACGGCGTCGCGTCGCTGGATGTCGTCGGGCGGGACAACGCGACGTTCGAGACCGACTACCCGCACGTCGATTCGACCTTCCCGCACACCAAGGAGGTCGCCCTCGACCATGTGAAGGGCCTCGACGACGCGACGGTGTACAAGCTGATGCGCGGCAACGCCCTCCGCATGCTCGGCCTGGACCTGGACAGGTAGGCCCGGGCCGTGGACCTCACGTACACGGACGAGGAGGAGGAGTTCCGGGCCGGGCTGCGCCGCTGGCTCGCCACGGCGCTCCCGGCGCTCCCGCCGCCCCCGGACCCGCACGACTGGCCGGGCCGTCGCGCGTACGACACCGCCTGGCAGCGGATGCTGTACGACGCCGGGTACGCGGGGCTGCACTGGCCCGCCGACGCGGGCGGGCGGGGCGCCACCCCGACCCAGCATCTGATCTTCCTGGAGGAGACCGAGCTGGCCGGTGCGCCGTACGTCGGGGCGAACTTCGTCGGCCTGCTGCACGCCGGGCCGACGCTCGCCGCCGAGGGAACCCCGGAGCAGCGCGCCCGCTGGCTGCCGCCGATCCTGCGCGGCGACGAGATCTGGTGCCAGGGCTTCAGCGAACCGGACGCCGGATCGGACCTCGCGGCCCTGCGGACCCGGGCGGTCCGCGACGGCGACGACTACGTGGTGACCGGCAGCAAGATCTGGACCTCGCACGCCGAGGTCGCCGACTGGTGCGAACTCCTGGTCCGCACCGACCCGGACGCGCCCCGCCACCGCGGCATCACCTGGCTCGCCATGCCGATGGACGCGCCCGGCGTGACCGTACGGCCGCTGCGCACCCTCGCCGGGTCCACCGAGTTCGCCGAGGTGTTCCTCGACGGCGTCCGCATCCCGGCGGCGCACCGGGTCGGGGCGGAGAACGACGGCTGGCGGGTCACGATGGTGACGCTCTCCTTCGAACGCGGCACCGCCTTCGTCGGCGAGGTCGTCGCCTGCCGCCGGGTGCTGGGCGCGGTGGCCCGCACCGCGCGGGACAACGGCCGCTGGGACGATGCGGTGCTGCGCCGCCGACTGGGGCGGCTCGCCGCCGAGTTCACCGCGCTGTGGCGGCTCACCCAGTGGAACGTCGGCGCGGCCCAGCGCGGCGGCGGGGTGCCCGGCACCGGCGCCTCCGTCTTCAAGCTCCGCTACTCCCACACCCGCCAGGAGCTGTACGACGCGGCGGCCGAGGTGCTGGGTGCCGGGGCGCTCGACGCGGACCACGCATGGGTCGCCGCCCGCCTCTCGTCCCTCTCGTACACCATCGCGGCCGGGACCTCGCAGATTCAGCGGAACATCGTCGCCGAGCGGATCCTCGGCCTGCCGAAGGGGCGGTGAGGACGGCCGTGGACTTCCAACTCACCGAAGAACAAGGGGAGTTGTGCGAAGGGATGCGGGCCCTGCTGGCCGGGCGGTTCGGCCCGGAGCGGCTGCGTGCGGCGGTTGCGGCACCGGCCCTGGACCGCGCGCTGTGGCGGGAACTGGGCGCCGCCGGGCTCTTCGCGCTGCGGCTGCCGGAGGCGGACGGCGGCGTCGGTCTCGGGCTGCCCGAGGCGGTACTCCTCTTCGAGGAGACCGGCCGGGCGCTGCTGCCCGGCCCGCTGATCGCCTGCCATCTGCTGGCCGGACGCCTCGACGGCGTCGCCACCGGGGAGCGGATCGTGGGCCTGACGGAGGTGCCGGGCGGGCCGGGGGTGTGGGAACACCCGGACGAGTGCGCGGAGTTGGTGGTGCTGCCGGGTGGCGATGGCGGGCCCGTACGGGTGCTCCGTCCGGACGCCGCCGCGGACGTCCCGCGCCCCTCCTCCGTCGATCCGCTGACGCCGCTGGCGCCCGTGCCCGCGGGAGCCGGGGAGGCGCTGCCGGGGCCCGCGCCGGAGGTGCGCCGGATGCGCCGGGAGGCGGCGCTGCTCACCGCCGCGCAGCAGCTCGGCAGCGCGGTACGCACGGTGGAGAAGGCCGTGGCGTACGCCCGCGTCCGCGAGCAGTTCGGGGCGCCCATCGGCGCGTTCCAGGCGGTGAAGCATCTGTGCGCCGGGATGCTGGTACGGGCCGAGACGGCGCGCGCCGCGGTGTATGCGGCGGCGGTCACCGAGAGCGAGGACGAGGCGTACGCGGCGAAGCTGCTCGCCGACGACGCGGCGGTGCGTAACGCCCGCGACTGTCTGCAAGTGCACGGCGGCATGGGGTTCACCTGGGAGGCGGAGATCCATCTCCATCTCAAGCGCGCGTGGTGGCGCGCGGAGTGCTGGGGGAGCGCGCGCGAGACGGAGGAACGCCTGGCGGCCGGTCTGCTGACCGGATGATGTCCGGAGCAGGCGCAAGGCATGTCAGCTTCTTGCAGCCGATGCGCGAAATGTCGGTTCCGGTACGCAGATTCGGTCACGGAGCGTCGATATCGGGTTGTGTCCTGAGCGTGACTCGTCACACGGGGGAGTCGGCGGCCTGCTCGGGTACGCTCGCTCGGGTGCGAGTGGTTCTGTGGCGCAACGATCACGGTGCCGTCGGTGAGACGGCTCCGGGAGGCGGAGTGCGCCGCCCTCGCACTGGTCGCGGAGGTCGGTTTCCGCGTGTTCGACTCCCCGAAAAAGTGCGTCGCACAGTATGCGACACGCATACTCCCTTGCGCTGGAATATGCCCGAAGCGCTTGTTGGGGTGACGGAACGTCAACCATGCTGGGCGTCGATGGGGTCACGCACCGTGATCTCGTGGAGGCGCAAGGCGAAGTTTCCGCCGGTTCGGATGGTGTGAGCGGTGCAGGTGCTTCAGGTGCAGTTGGAGGTACGGCCCGACCCTGCTGAGGTGGGGCGGGCCCGGCGGTGGGCCAGGTCGCGGCTGGCCGGGTCGGGCATAGGCGTCGACGAACCGCTGTCCGAGACGCTGATCCTGTTGATCTCGGAGCTGGTCACCAACGCCGTGGTCCACACGGGCACCGGTGCCGTGCTGCGGATGTGTTTCTCCGGTTCCGGCGCCGTGGTGGGGACGGTGCGGGTGGAGGTCGCCGATGCCAGCGCCCGGCCGCCGCGCCCCCGGCACGCCGACGGCGACGACACCCACGGCCGGGGCCTGGAGCTGGTCGACGGGCTCGCCGACCGCTGGGGCTGGCAGCCCGAGGGCGCCGGGAAGCGCATCTGGTGCGAGGTGGACCGCGGTCAGCCGCTGCCGTTCGCCCCGGAGCGGGAGGGCGGGGCGTACGAGCCCGGGCCCCCCGCGGCGTCCGGCGCGTACGAGGCGCGCCGCGCCGCGCAGCACGCCGTCTGACACCGGGCCGCCCACGGGCCGTGGCCCGGACGGGCGGCGGTCCGCGTCGTGCGGGGCCGGGAGCCGCGCCGCGTACCGGCACGCCCAGGGGCCGGTCAGAGCAGCGCCACGGGGGCCACGGGGGCGCCCGCGCCGCCCGTGAAGGGTTCGGCGACGGCGGACAGCAGGAAGGCGTGGCGGCCGAGGTCCGCGCAGGTCGCGGAGAGCTCCTCCAGATTCCAGTTCTGGCCCTGGAGCATGCCCATCTCGACGAGGTGCAGCGCGTGCACCGGCATCCACAGCCCCTCGATCTCCGGCGGGAAGATCTCGAACGTCAGGGTGTCGTTGGCGACCGCCGCGACGTCCCGGTCGTGGAACCATCGCGGGGTGCGCACCGACAGTCCGGGCGACGGGAACGCGTACGCCGCCCGCTCGCCCGCCAGATAGCGCCGCATCTGCCCGGTGCGGACCAGCGCCACATCGCCCGCCCGCACCCGGGTACCCGCCAACTCCTCGGCCGCGTCGAGGTCTTCGGGCGTGACGGCGTGGCCGTCGGGCAGCCGGTCGGTGCCGTGCGCGCGGGCCACGTCCAGCAGGACGCCGCGGGAGACGACGGGCGGGAGCTTCTCGATGCCGAGGACGGTGGCCCCGGCGTGGGCGGTGACGGCGTCGGCGGGGCGCCCGTTGTAGAGCCGCCCGGAGTGCGAGACATGGGTCAGGCCGTCCCAGTGGGTGCCCGCCTGGAGCCCCATGGTGACCGCGTCGTCCGAGGTGGCGACGGTGCCGGGACCGAACAGCTCCTGGTTGACGGCGGTCATGGTGTGCAGCGGGTTGATCCGGCCGGGGACGGCGCCGGTCTGGACGCCGTCGTGGCGCAGCGGCAGCGCGAGCGGGACGCGGTGGCCGCTGCGGACGCAGTCGGCGGCGGCCCGGACCGTCTCCTCGGTGATCAGGTTGAGGGTGCCGATCTCGTCGTCCGGTCCCCAGCGGCCCCAGTTGTTCACCTGGCGGGCGAGGTCGTGGAATTCCTGCGGCAGCGGCACGGGCCCTCCTGGGGCGGGTTCGGCTCGGGGTCTTGTGTTCGTACCGGGACTGCTCAAAAATCTAACGATCCGTCAGAAACTTTGGGAGGGTCGCGGCATGGGCAACTTCTTGGCCGGCAAGGTGATCGCCGTCACGGGGGCGGGGCGCGGCATCGGCCGGGCGGTCGCCCTCGCCTGTGCCGCACACGGCGCCCGCGTCGTCGTCAACGACTACGGCGTCTCCATCGAGGGCGGCGAGCCGAGCAGCGAGGTCGCGGCGGCGGTCGTCGAGGAGATCGCCGCGGCGGGCGGCGAGGCGGTCGCGGTCGCCGACGACGTCGCGACGATGGCCGGCGGCCAGCGGATCGTCGACACCGCTCTGGAGCGCTACGGGCGGCTCGACGGGGTGGTCTGTGTCGCGGGGATCCTGCGGGAGCGGATGCTCTTCAACATGACCGAGGAGGAGTGGGACCCGGTGGTCGCCACCCACCTCAAGGGCACCTTCACCCTCTTCCGCGCCGCCTCCGCCGTCATGCGCAAGCAGGGGTACGGCACGCTCGTCGGCTTCACCAGCGGCAACCACCAGGGCAGCGTGGCGCAGGCCAACTACGCCTCGGCGAAGGGCGGCATCATCTCGCTGGTGCGCAGCGCCGCGCTGGGGCTGCACAAGTACGGCGTGACGGCCAACGCGGTGGCGCCCGTGGCGCGCACCCGGATGTCGGCCAACGTGCCCATGGAGCTGACGGAGATCGGCGAGCCCGAGGACGTCGCCGCGTTCGTCGTCTACCTGCTCAGCGACCGGGCCCGGGAACAGAAGATCACCGGGCAGGTCTACACCGTCGCCGGGCCGAAGATCGCCGTCTGGGCCCAGCCCCGCGAGGTGCGCGCCGCCTACAGCGCCGACGGCTGGACCCCGGAGAAACTGGCCGAGTCCCTGCCGGTAACGGTCGGCACGGACCCGATGCCGATGCTGGCGCAACTGGAGGCGATGGCGGCCGCGGCGGCCAAGAGGGAGCGGCCCAACCGCTAGGGGGTGTCCTTCCGGTGCCCGGCCGGTATGTCTGCGGGACGGCGCGCGAGGGGGCGGCGGGCGGCGCGCCCGCCGCCCCGCGGCCGTGCCCCGTCCGTCCCGCCCGTCTCCCGCCCCGGTCCGGGCGGCCGATCCACGGAGGTTGTGATGAGAGGCGTCATCTTCGACGGTGAGAAGCCCCGGGTCGTGGACGACCTGGAGGTGCGTGACCCCGGGCCCGGTGAGGTGCTGGTCGCCGTCCGGGCGGCCGGGCTGTGCCACAGCGATCTCTCGGTCATCGACGGCACGATCCCCTTCCCGGCGCCGGTGGTGCTCGGGCACGAGGGTGCCGGGGTGGTCGAGGCGGTCGGCGCGGGCGTCGGCCATGTGGAGCCGGGGGACCAGGTGGCGCTGTCCACGCTGGCCAACTGCGGGGCCTGCGCGGAGTGCGACCGGGGGCGGCCGACGATGTGCCGGAAGGCGATCGGGATGCCCGGCACGCCGTTCCGGTGGCGGGGCGCGCCGCTGTACCAGTTCGCGTCGAACTCGGCGTTCGCGGAGCGCACCGTCGTCAAGGCGGTCCAGGCGGTGAAGATCTCGCCGCGCATCCCGGCGGCGTCGGCGGCGCTCATCGGCTGCTCCGTGCTGACCGGCGTCGGCGCGGTGCTCAACCGCGCGAAGGTGGACCGCGGTGACTCGGTGGTGGTCATCGGCGCGGGCGGCATCGGCCTGAACGTCCTCCAGGGCGCCCGGCTCGCCGGTGCCTCGGTGATCGTCGCGGTGGACGCCAACCCGGCGAAGGAGGAGAGGGCCCGGCAGTTCGGCGCCACGCACTTCATCGACGCCTCCGCCGTCCCCGACGGCGTCAAGGCGGTGAAGGCGGTGCTGCCGACCGGCGCCGACCACGCCTTCGAGTGCGTGGGCTCCACCCGGCTCATCCGGCAGGCGGTGGACCTGCTCGACCGGCACGGCCAGGCGGTGCTGCTGGGCGTCCCGCCCGCCACCGCCGAGGCGTCGTTCCTGGTGTCGTCGATGTACCTCGACAAGGCGATCCTGGGCTGCCGCTACGGCTCCGCCCGCCCGCAGCGCGACATCGCCCTCTACGCCCGTCTCTACCGCGAGGGGCGGCTGCTCCTCGACGAGCTGGTCAGCGCCGAGTACCCGGTGGAGGACTTCGCCCGGGCGGCGGACGACGCCCACCACGGGCGGGTGGCGCGCGGGGTGCTGGTCTTCCCGGAGTGAGGGGCGCGGCGGGGGCGCGGGCCGCCCTGGTCCGCGCCCCCGGCTCACGCCTCCTGGAAGGTCCCGAAGCCCCCGCGGTGGAAGAGGAGCGGGCCGCCGGCCGCCGCCGTCGCGTCCGTCCCCAGGGCCTCGACCCGGCCGACGACGATGAGATGGTCGCCGCCGGTGTGCACCGCGTGGACGGTGCAGTCGATCCAGGCCGGTACGCCGTCGAGACGGGGTGCGCCGGTCACCGGCGCGGGCGTGTGCCGCACCCCGGCGAACTTGTCGGCCCCGCTGACCGCGAACGCCCGGCACAGCGCGCCCTGCCCGGCGCCCAGCACATTGACGCAGAAGACCCCGGCGCGCGCGATCCGCGGCCAGGTCGTCGACGTACGGGCGACCATGAACGTCACCAGCGGCGGGTCAAGGGAGAGCGACGCGAAGGACTGGCAGGCGAAACCGGCCGGTCCGGTGGTGCCGTCCGCCGGGGCGGGCGCGGTGATGACCGTGACGCCGCTGGCGAAGTGCCCCAGGGCGGCGCGGAACGCGGCCGGATCGCATGGTGCGTGCTCGCCGTCGCGGACCGCCCGCAGCGTCCGGCGGGGCGCCGTGGCCGGGGCGTCCGCCGCGGTCGTGGCGCCGGTCGAACGCAGATAGCGGACGGCCGCCGCCGCCATTCCCGCATGTCCCATCATGGCTTCATTGAAGCTGACGCTGCGTCAGATGTGAAGCGTTGCGGGGCACCATGAGGTGCTGCGGAAAAGGGAGTTGACCCTCACGGGTGGTTTGGCGGGCGAGGTTGTTGAACGCTGGGCATTTTCGGCTGACGCCCGACAACGGCCTGATTTGCTGCCCACCGTGCGGGTAGCGTCCACCCCGGCCGCGACCGTCACCGAGTAACGGGGGAGGGTTCCGGTACATGGCCGATGTGATGCCGTCGTCTTCCGCGTCCGCCGCGTCACCGACCTTCGACGAAGTCTTCTGCGGGCTGCTGCCGCGCCTCTACCGGCGCGCGGTGATGCTGGCGGGCTCGCGCCACTCCGCCGAGGACGTGGTGCACGAGACCTACCTCAAGCTCGTGCAACGCCCACAGCGCTTCCTCGCCCATCCGGAGCCGTACGCCTATGCGTTCACCACCGCCCTCAACATCGCCCGCGACGCCTACCGCAGGAATGGCCGACATGTGCTGGTCGACGCCGTCGAGGGCTTCGAGGGGGAGGCATCCCTGGAGGACCCTGCGGGATGGGACGGCGGGCTGGAGCGCCGCCACGCCGAGCTGGAGGCGGTACGCATGCTGGGCATGCTCACCCACCGGCAGGCGGGCGTCGTCATCCTCGTCGACCTCGACGGCTACACCCTCGACCAGGCCGCCAAGATCCTGAAGGTGCACCGCGGCACGGCGGCCCGGCACCGGGCCCGCGCCCTGGACAGGCTCCGCGCCCACCTCGTTGAATCGGCGCAGGGACGGGCGGGGAGGTGAACGGCACGGTGGGCACGGGACGCAAACACGACAACACGGATGCCGCGGCCGCCCATGGAGGCGGACCGGGCGGCGCCGGGCCGGGTCGCACGGCCGGGCCGGGCGGCGGCGGTGAGGACGCCGTGGCGCTGCTACGGGAGCGGTTGCGCCGCGCCGACGAGGCGATCGAGACGCCCCCGGGGCTGTGGGCGCGCGTCCGGGAGGCACCGCCCGAGCGCCGCGCCGTCCCCCTCGTGGCGCGCCGTCGCCGGGCGTACGCCACGGCGGTCGTGGTCGCCGCGGCGGTGGCGGCGGTCGCCCTGGGCGTGTGGTGGGCGGTGCGCCCCGGTGACGCACCGCCGCGCCCGGCCGCGCCCCCGACCGTCCCGGTCGCCGTCTACAACACCGAGTCGGTCTGCCGCGACAGTCACACCCTGGAGTGCGCGCTGCGGCTGGCCAAGGACCCGTACCGGCGCTACGCCGACCGCTCCAACGCCGCCGGGCGGGTCTGGCACGGCGACGTCCTGGCGGCCCGCTGCGTGGTCACCGACGGCGTCATGGTCCGCGACGAGCAGGGCGTGACCTCCACCCGCTGGTACCGCGTCAGCACGGCGCGGGGTGTGGAGGGCTGGCTGCCCGGGGTGCGGACCCGCAACACCCGCGAGGTGCCGGTGTGCACCACACGCGAGAGCAAGCTGTGACACGGCTCGCCCAGGGCGGTGTCCTACGGATCGGGAGGCCCGGCCGTATCAGGGATGCCGGGTCTGCATTGCACGGGAGAGCAACGATGAAGGTACGCGCCATGTTCAACGGAGCCGTCGGCGCCGGGGTCCTCACCGTCGGGCTGCTGGGGGCGGCGGGCGCCGTCACGGCGTCGTCGGTGGACGGCGACGGGGCACCGGCCGCGGTGGACCGGGTCGTACCGGCCCAGCCGGGGCCGCCGGGGGAGGGGCCGCCGGGTCCCGCAGCGCCGCGGGTCCCGGCCCAGCGCATCCGATAGCGCCCGGCCGCTTCAGCGCCCCCGGTAGACGGGGGTGCGGCGGGCCACGAACGCGGCGACTCCCTCCTGGGCATCCGCCGTGGTCATGGTCAGCTCCTGGGCGGTGGCCTCCGCCGCGAACGCCGCGCCGCGGTCGCCGTCCAGGGAGGCGTTGACCAGCTGTTTGGTGAAGGCGAGCGCCCTGGTGGGGGCGGCGGCCAGCCGGTCGGCCCACTCCCGGGCCCGGTGCGGCAGCTCGTCGTCCGGCACCACACGGTTGACCAGGCCCAGCCGTGCGGCGTCGGCGGCGGGCAGCGCGTCGCCGAAGAACATCAGCTCCTTCGCCCGCTGCGGACCGATCAGCCGCGGCAGCAGATAGGTGCCGCCGCCGTCCGGCACCAGCCCGCGGCGGACGAACACCTCGATGAACCGCGCCGATTCGGCGGCGAGCACCAGATCGCAGGCGAACGCCAGATGCGCGCCGAGCCCGGCGGCGGTGCCGTTGACGGCCGCGAGCACCGGCTTCTCGCAGTCCAGCACCGCGCCGATGAGTCGCTGCGCACCGCCCCGGATCAGCCGCGCCACGTCCCCGGCCACCCGCTCCCCGGCCCCGGCCGCGCGGGGGGCCCGCAGGTCCGCCCCGGCACAGAATCCCTTGCCCCGCGCGGTGATCAGCACGGCGCGCACCGCCGGGTCGGCGGAGGCTTCGGCGAGCCGGTCGATAAGGCGTTCGCGCTGGTCAGGGGTGAGGGCGTTATGGGCCTCGGGCCGGTTGAGGGTCAGCGTGGCGACGCCGTTGTCAGTGGTGTGCAGTATCAAGGAATCGGACGCGTCGGCCGCCGGATCGGGGGTGTCGTTCGCCGCCTGGGCGTGGGGCGAACGGGCCTGTGGTGTACGGGGGGTGGGGGCGCCCGAAGAGGCGGGAGTCCCAGGCGCGGGCGGGCCGGGCGCGTCGGAGGTGCCGGGCGAATCGGGGGAGAAGGGGGTGGAGGTCATGGGGGCGTGGCTCCTGGTGGGGTGGGTTCGGTGGGTGCTGGGGCTGCTCCGGTGGCGGCCGGGCGCGGGGGCGGCGCCGGCGGGCGGTGCGGGCCCGGGGCGCAGGTCGGTGCGAGGCCGGTCAGCGGCACACGGCGAGCGCGTCCAAGGCCACCGCCCCCTGCCCCCGGGGCAGCACCACGAGCGGGTTGATGTCCAGCTCCGCGAGGTCGCCGTCGAGTTCGAGGGCCATCCGCTGGACCCGCAGCACCACCTCCACCAGCGCGTCGACGTCCGCCGGTGGCGCTCCCCGGACGCCCTCCAGCAGGGCGTGGCCGCGCAGTGCGCCGAGCATCGCGCGGGCCTGCTCCTCCCCGAAGGGCGGCACCCCCACCGCGACGTCCCGCAGCACCTCCACGAGCACCCCGCCGAGCCCGACCGTCACCGTCGGCCCGAAGAGGCTGTCGCGGGTGACGCCCACGACCATCTCGACGCCCCGCTCGATCATCTGGCAGACGAGCACCCCGTCCAGCGGCACGTCCTCACAGCGGGCGATCTCGGTCAGCTCGCGATAGGCGTCGCGGACCTGGCTGGCGGAGGTCAACCCCACCTTGACCAGGCCGAGTTCGCTCTTGTGCGCCAGCTGCGGCCCGGACGCCTTCATGACGACGGGGTAGCCGACCAGGCTCGCCGCCCGCACCGCCGCCGCCGCGCTGGTCACCAGCTGCTCGCGCGGTACGCGGATGCCGTAGGCGCGCAGCAGTTGCTTCGCCGCGTGCTCGCTGAGCTGCGCGCCCGGGCGCAGCAGGGCGCGGGCCTTGCCGGCGGACAGCGAGAGGGCGCGCGGGGCGTCGTCGAAGGGGGAGCGGTAGTCGTCCGTGAAGCGGTGGTGGCCGAGGTAGGCGCGGACGGCCGTGATGCAGTTGCCGAAGGTGCGGAAGGTCGCCACCCGCGAGGAGCCCAGCAGCGTGCTCCGGTACGCCTCCTCGGTGCCGACGGGGGAGCCCCACACCACGCACACCAGCTTGTCGGTGCGGTCGGCGGCGGCCACGAGGTCCCGGGCGAGCTTGTCGCTCATCGGCGGGAACGGCCCGGTGATCGGGCAGATCAGCACGCCGATGGACGGGTCGTCCAGGAGCGCGTCGATGATCTTCGGGCCGCGCTGGTCGCCGACGGGGTGGCCGCCGTTGTCGATCGGGTTGGCGACGTTCAGATAGCCGGGTATCCACTGGTGGAGTTCGGCCTGCTTGGCGTCGGAGAGGACGGGCAGCCGGAGCCCGGCGGCGGTCGCCAGGTCCGCGAAGTGGGCGCCGGTGCCCCCGGAGATCGAATAGACCGCGACGCCCTCGGCGAGCGGCTTACGGGCCCGGGCCAGCAGTGCCGCGGTGTCCTGCAGCTCGTCCAGACCGTCCACCCGGATGACGCCGAACTGCCGCATCGCCGCGTCGATGACGCCGTCCGCGCCGGTGAGTTTGCCGGTGTGGGAGGCGGCCGTGCGGGCGCCGGTCTCCGTACGGCCGACCTTCACGGCGACGACCGGCACGCCCCGGCGGGCGGCGTGGTCGGCGGCGAGGAGGAAGCTGCGGCCGTCCTTGAGCCCTTCCACATACGCGGCGATGGCGCCGACCTCGGGACAGGAGGCGAAATACGAGAGGAAGTCCGCGGTCTCCAGATCGGCCTCGTTGCCGGTCGGGGCCCAGTGCGAGAGGCGGATGCCCAGTTCCTGGAGGGCGAAGACCGGGCGGCCCTGGTGGCCTGACTGGGTGATCAGGGCGATGGCCGGTCCGTCGAGGTCGTCGCGGAACGTCTCGAAGGCGTTGAGGTTGGTGTTCGGCCCGAGCAGCCGGATGCCGGAGCGCCGGACGGCGTCCGCGAGCCGTTCCTGCGCGGCGGCACCGTCCGCGCCGGTCTCGGCGAAGCCGGAGGCGAACGCCACCGCGAACCGCACCCCGGCCGCGGGCAGTTGCTCGATGACCGGCACCGGGTCGGCGACCAGCAGCACCGCGAGGTCGACGGGCTCGGGCAGGTCGGCGACGGTCGGGTGGCAGATGCGGCCGAAGACGGTCCGCCGTCCGGGGTTCACCGGGTGCAGCCGGGCGCCGACGCGGTCGGCCCAGGCGATCAGCTGCCGGGTGATACCGGTATGGGGGCGGCCCTCGCTGTCGGACGCGCCGACGACCGCCACCGACGCGGGCCGGAAGAAGCGGTCCAGGTCGGGCACGGCCGCGGACAGCGGACGGCCGCTGACGTCGCGGTCGGCCGCGGGGCCGGGGCGCCCGCCGTCGGCCGGGGCGACCGGGCCGTGTGCGGTGTGGGGTGGTTGCTCCCCGCAGGCCACGATGCGGGCCGGGCGGGAGTGAGTGCTGAGGGTGCCGTGAGTCGATCCAAGCATCGCAGTCGCCCGCTCCTCTGTGACGGCGGCTCTCCTTGCTGACGCGCGGTCAGGTTACTGGAACTGACGGTCTGTCAGGAATGGGGCTGCACGGGAAAGGTTCCGAAGGGAATCCTCGCCTCGGTCCGGCCTCTTGCGCGCCCGCTCCTGGATCGGCTGAACTGGCCGGGCCCCTCAGCTGACGCAGCGTCAGAATTGGCATACGGGGGCGACGCCCGGCAGCGCCCGGTGCCCGGTGCCCGGTGCCCGGCGACCGGCGACCGGTGTCCGGTGCCCGGCGACGGCCCGGCGCCGGCCGTCAGGCGAAGGGGCTCTTCGAAGGAGGACGCGCGCGATGCAGACGATCTGGCTGGGCGGGGCCGAATGGCTCGCCGTGCTCCGTATCGGCCTCGGCCTGTGGTGGCTGGAGAGCTGGCGGCACAAGGACAGGAAGGCGTGGTGCGCACGCGGCACCGGCATCGCCTGGGCCGCGGACGTCGCGGCCAAGCACCGTTGGCGCACGGTGCGCCGCGGGTTCGACGCGGTCGTGAAGCCGTACCCGAAGACGATGGCGTACGTCGTCGTGTACGCGGAACTGGCCCTCGGGCTGGGGCTGGTGCTCGGCTTCCTCACCCCGGTCGCCCTGGCCTGCGGGGCGCTGCTGAACCTGCTCTACCTGGTCCTGATGATCCACGACTGGGCGGAGCAGGGGCAGAACGGGATGATGGCGCTGATCTCGCTGGTCGGCCTCTTCGCGATGTGCGGCCAGGTCTGGTCGGTGGACGCGGCGCTGGGACTGTTCCGTTGACGGGCGGGACGGGCGCGGTCCGCTTCGATCTGCCGGAGACCGACGCGTTCACCCGCCCGTACTGGGAGGCGGCCGCGGCCGGACGGTTGCTGCTGCGCCGGTGCCGGGCCGAGGGGTGCGGCGCGGCGCATCACTATCCGCGCGAGTTCTGCCCGTACTGCTGGAGCGAGGACGTGGTGTGGGAGCGGGCCGACGGCCGCGCCACGCTCTACACCTGGTCGGTCGTGCACCGTAACGACCTGCCGCCGTTCGGCGAGCGCGTCCCGTACGTCGCCGCCGTGGTGGACCTCGCCGAGGGGCCCCGGATGATGACCCGGATCGTCGACTGCCCCGCCTCCGCGCTGCGCATCGGGATGGCGCTACGGGTCACGTTCCGGAACATCGGGGCCGGTGCGGGGGAGGACGTGGTGATTCCGGTGTTCGGGCCGGAGGGGGAAGCCGAGAACTGAGCGAGGCGGGTTCGGCGCGGTGGCGGGCGACCCCCGGTCCGCCGCTCGCCCCGGCCCACCGCCCGGCCTGTCGTCGCCCCGGCCCACCGCCCGGCCTGTCGTCGCCCCGGCCCACCGCCCGGCCTGCCGCGCCGGACCCGTAGCTCCCCCCGCGGGAAAAGTCGATGGAGCGACGCCGAAGGGGCGTGCATCCTGTGGCGATGCAGATCCAGATCCGAGAAGCCACCGAGGCCGACTGGCCCGCCATCTGGGCGTTCTTCCAGCCGATCGTCGCCGCCGGCGAGACGTACACGTACCCGCGCGACATCGACGAGGAGGCCGCGCGGGAGCTGTGGCTGCTGCGTCCGCCGGGGCGGACCGTCGTCGCCATGGACGCGGCGGGCACGGTCCTCGGCTCGGCGAAGATGAACCCCAACCACATGGGCGCCGCCGACCACATCGCCGGTGCCAGCTTCATGGTGGACCCGGGCCACGGCGGCCGGGGCGTCGGGCGGGCCCTGGGCGAGCACGTCCTGGAGTGGGCGCGCGCCGAGGGGTACCGCGCGATGCAGTTCAACGCCGTGGTGGAGACCAACACCGGCGCCGTGGCCCTGTGGCGGTCGCTCGGCTTCCGGATCCTGGCCACCCTCCCGGAGGGCTTCCGGCACCCGGCCAAGGGCTATGTGGGGCTGCACATCATGTTCCGGGAGTGGTGACGGAGGGGTGAGCGGGGGCGTGCCGGGGCCGGGGCGCGTCCCGGGGCGCGCGTACGGCCCAGCGGTTTCACGGCCGTGAAACGCACGGCCCCGGGCCGAGGCACGGGCGTAGGCCAAAGGGGATGCGCTCCCACGCCCCGTTCCGGCAGACTGCCGATATGCCGATCACCGACGTATCGCCCGGCGTGTCCGTCGCCCACGAGTGCTTCGGCGACCCCGGTGACACCCCGCTGCTGCTCGTCATGGGGCTCGGCGCGCAGATGATCGCCTGGCCCGAGGGATTCTGCCGGGCGCTCGCGGACCGGGGCCGCTATGTGATCCGGTACGACAACCGCGACTGCGGCCGGTCGACCACGTTCGACGAGCACCCCGTCGACACGGCCCGGTTCATCGCGGCCGTCAAGGCGGGTGACCTCCCCGCCGCCCTCGCGATGGTGCCGTACCGGCTCACCGACATGGCCGACGACGGGTTCGCGCTGCTCACCGCGCTGGGCATCGAACGCGCCCATGTCGTCGGCGCCTCCATGGGCGGCATGATCGCCCAGCGGATGGCCCTGGCCCGGCCGGAGCGGGTGCTGAGCCTGACGTCGATGATGTCCACGACCGGCGAACCGGAATACGGCCGTTCCACCCCCGAGGCCCGGGCGGTGCTGTTCGGCCCGCGGCCCGCCGACCGTGAGGGGTACATCGCGGCGGCCGAGCGCGAGCTGGTGTGGGCCTCGAAGCGGTACGCCGACGCCGCGGAGCTGCGGCAGCTGGCCGCCGAGAGCTACGACCGCGGCCACCACCCCGGCGGGATCGGGCGGCAGCTCGGCGCGATGGTTCTCGACGGTTCCCGCGCGGATGCGCTCCGCGACCTCCGGGTGCCGACGCTGGTGATCCACGGCCTGGACGACACGCTGATCGACCCCAGCGGCGGACGCCGCACCGCGGAGCTGGTGCCCGGCGCCGAGCTGCTGCTCCTGCCCGACATGGGCCACGACCGGCCGCGCCCGCTCTGGCCCGATCTCATCGACGCGATGGTGCGCCACACCGCCTGAGCGGCTACGGCCACAGCAGTTCCTGCCGCCAACTCCCCTCACTTCTACGGTAGTTGAGGCGTACGTGACGTCGTCGGGCGTCGCCCTGGAAGAACTCGACGGCGTCCGCGTGCAGGATGTAGCGGGTCCAGTCGGGCACCGGGGCGTCCGGTTCGCGGACCGCGCGGTCCCAGGCGGCGTCGGCGGCGCGGTCCAGTTCGGCGGCCGAGCCGAGGACCTCGCTCTGCCGCCCGACCAGCGCGGCGGCCAGGGAACCGGTCGACCGCTGGTGCAGCGCGGCGGCGCTCTCCTCGGGCCCGGCCTCGGCCACCGTCCCCTCGATCCGGACCTGACGGCCGACCGCCGCCCAGTAGAAGAGGAGTGCGGCACGGGGCCGGGCCGCCAGTTCGCGCCCCTTGCGGCTGCCCCGGTGGGAGCCGAAGTGCCAGCCCCGCTCGTCGGCGTCGTGCAGCATCACGATGCGTACGGAGGGATCCCCGGCGCCATCGGCGGTGGCCAGGGTCATGGTGTGCGGCTCGGGCTGCCCGGCCTCGGCGGCCTCGCGCAGCCAGCGGCGGAAGAGCGCCAGCGGCTCGTCCGGCGCCCCCGCCGCGTCGAACGACGGCAGCGGATGGTCCCAGACCCGCAGCCCACGCAGCAGGTCGCGGAAGGCGCGGGCGGCGTCGTCGTGCGGGGCGTCGGGGGACGGGGCCGGCGCCTCGGCGGCGTTCCGGTGCGGGGGCGTGGGGTCGTTGGCCATAGCGGGCAGGGTACGGGTGGGCTGCCGCCGGGGCGGAGGGCCGTGACCTTCACGGCCCTCGTGCCGAACGGGGCGGACGGTTGTGACCTGGCGGGCGGCGGGCCGAACACGCCGGACGGCCGTGACCTGGCGGGCGGCGGGGGCCGGTCGGGAGAGGGGCCGTGGTGCGCAGGCCGGGCGGCGGCCCGTCGGCACGGTGCCGCGGACCGGGCCGCGGCCGGTCGGGCGCCATGCCCCGGACGCCGAGCCCACTCGCGCCGCACCCCCGAAAACCCTTGGCGCCACCACCCGTTGGCCCCCTATCGTCCTCACATGCATCTCTTCCAGATCTACGGCTGATCCGGCCGGGCGCCTGCCGCCCGCCCCGCCCCCGGTCCACCGGCCTCGCGCCGGTCCGTACCGCGTCGTTCCCGTGCCCTTCGCACGGCCGGGACCGCGGACGCCTCGTGGTACCCGGAACCGCAGACGCTCTGTGGTGCCCGGGACCGCAGCCGCTTCGTCGCGCCCGGGGGTGCGGGCTCCGTTCGCGTGCCGTCACGGCATCCCGTTCACGGCACCCCCTATTCGTAGATCAAGCAGAGGAAGTGTCATGCCCGACAACAACACCCCGCATCCGCACGCCCCTTCCCGCAGGTCGGCCCTCGTGCCGCCGGGGGCCGACGGGTCCGTGCGGCGGCGCGCGCAGGTGGCCATGGTGGGGACGCCGATGGTCAGCCATGTGCTGCCCGGTCTGGAGATCATCCGTGAGCTGGTGGCGCGCGGGCACCGCGTCACCTACGCCAACTCCGATCACGCCGCGGAGCTGATCCGGCCCACCGGCGCCGAGTTCGTCCGGTACACCTCGGTGCTGCCGGTGGTCTCCAACGTCTGGCCCGAGGACCCGGTGGGCGCCGCGTCGCTCTTCCTCGACGACGCCATCGAGGTCCTCCCGCAGCTGCGGGCCTTCTACGACGACGACCCCGCGGACCTCTACCTCCACGACGTCGGCGCGTTCGCGGGCCGTGCGCTGGCCGAGGCGCAGGGCCGGGACCTCGTCCAACTGTCGCCCACCTTCGTCGGCTGGGAGGGCGCGCAGGAGGAGGCCGGCGCCGCGTTCGCCGCGTTGCCGGGCGCCGATGCGTATACGGCGCGGTTCGCGGCGTGGCTGGCGGAGTGCGGCGCGACCACCACGGACGTGGCGGAGTTCAGCGGATGGCCCCGGCGGGCGCTGGCGACGATCCCGCGGGCCATGCAGCCGCACGCCGACCGGACCGATCCCGACCGGGTGACGTTCGTCGGGCCCTGCTCGCTGGGGCGCGCGGACCGTGAGAGCTGGAGCCGTCCGGCCGGTGCCGAGAAGGTGCTGCTGGTCTCGCTGGGCAGCGCGTACACGCGGCAGCCGGAGTTCTACCGGCGGTGCGTCGCGGCGTTCGGGGACCTGCCCGGCTGGCATGTGGTGCTCCAGATCGGCCGGTACGTCGATCCGGCCGAGCTGGGCGAGGTGCCCGGCAATGTCGAAGTGCGGTCGTGGGTACCGCAGTTGGCGATCCTGGAGCAGGCGGACGCGTTCGTCACCCATGCCGGGATGGGCAGCTGCGGCGAGGCGCTGGCGTGCGGGGTGCCGATGATCGCGGTACCGCAGGGCGCCGAGCAGTTCATGAACGCCGACCGCCTCGTCGAACTGGGCGTCGCCCGTCGCCTCGACACCGCCGACGCGACGGCCGAGGCGCTGCGGACCGCGCTGCGGGAGCTGCTGGCCGACCCCGGCATGGCGTCCCGTGTCGCCCAACTCCGCGCCGACGCCCGCGTGGAGGGCGGCGCCCCGCGCGCCGCCGACCTGATCGAGGAACGGCTGGAGCGGATCACGGCCGCCAAGGGGTGAGGCCCGGGGCGGGCGTCGGGACCCGGGCTCGGCGCCCGCCCTGCCCCAGCGGCGGCCGCCCCGGTCGCGTGCCGGGGGCGTGCCGGGGGCGTGCCGGGGGCGTGCTGGGGGCGGCTACCCCGCCCCCAGCACCACCGTCCCCGACGAACAGAACCACCCCCCGGTACCCGAAACGGCCGCGAGCCGTGGCGGGCGCTCGCCCCCGGTGCCGTCGGGCCGGTGGACCTGGCGGCCCTCCCCGGCCGTGCCGCGTAGCTGGCGTACCGCCTCGACGAGCAGGAACAGGCCGCGCATCCCGGGGTGGCAGGCCGCCAGGCCGCCGCCGTCGGTGTTGACGGGCAGCGCCCCGTCCCGCAGCAGCCGCCCCCCTTCGATGAACGCGCCGCCCTCGCCCTTCGCGCAGAAACCCAGGTCCTCCAGCGTCACCAGGGTCATATAGGTGAAGGCGTCGTAGAGCTGGGCGATCTCGATCTCGTCGGGGCGGACACCGGCACGTGCGAAGGCGAGGCGGCCGGAGACCGCGGCGGGGGAGACAGTGAAGTCGTCCCACTCCGACATCGTGGTGTGGGAGACGGCGGTACCGGAACCGAGCACCCACACCGGGGGCGTGGCGAGGTCCGGGACGAGGTCCTCGGCGACCAGCAGGACGGCGCAGCCGCCGTCCGAGCGGATGCAGCAGTGCAGCTTGGTGAACGGGTCGGCGATCATCGGCCCGGCCAGCACCTCGTCGACGGTGACCGGATCCCGGTACAGGGCGTCCGGGTTGGTGGCCGCGTTGGCCCGCGCCTGGACGGCGACCTCGGCCAGTTGCTCCAGTGTGGTGCCGTACTGGTGCATGTGGCGGCGGGCGGCCATGGCGTACTTGGCGATCAGGGTGTGCCCGTAGGGGACCTCGAACTGGAGGGGGCCGCGGGAGCCGAACGAGAGGTTGGCGGTGCGGCGCCGGGCCTTGAGGTCGGCGCGGGCGGTGGAACCGTAGACCAGCAGGACCGCGCGGGCGTGGCCCGCGGCGATGGCGTCGGCGGCGTGGGCGGCCATCACCTCCCAGGTGGCGCCGCCCACCGATGTCGAATCCACCCAGGTGGGACGCAGTCCCAGGTACTCCGCGACCTCGACCGGGGCCAGGGTGCCGAGCCCGGCCGAGGCGAAACCGTCGATGGCCGTCCGCGGGAGTCCGCAGTCGGCCAGCGCCCGGCGTGCGGCCTGGGCGTGCAGTGCGTACGGGGTGGCGTCGTCCACCCGCCCGCAGTCGGACAGGGCGACTCCGGCGACGGCGACCTTGCGCTTCCCGTAGGGGATCCCTGACGACGTCATAAATCTGACGGTACATCAGATATGAAGTCCCGGGCAGAGGCCGATCCGGTCCGCGGAGGTCGGGGAATGCCCCTAGGAAAGTCCGCACCCCGTCCCTACCATGACGAGCCGTCAGATTCCGCGACGGCCGGCCCGCCGGTGCGCGGTGGTCGCGCCGGGCCGCAGACCCGGGCGCCCGCCGCCGTACGGAGGGGCGTTGCCGCACGGCCGGGAGGAGCCCGCCGATGGACGCCGCGACCACCGAGGAACAGGAAGAGTTCCGCCGCACCCTGCGCGCCCACCTGCGCGGCGGCGCCCACCCGGACGAGGACCCGGGCGAGGACGGCGGCGCGGGCCCCGGGCCGGACGGGCCCGCCCCCGGCGCCGAGTGGCGACGGCTCGCGCGGCGGACGGGGCTGGCCGGGGCCGCCCTGCCGACCGCGTACGGGGGAGGCGGCGGCGGGCCCGTCGCGCTCGCCGTGGCCTGCGAAGAGACCGGCCGGACGCTGCGGCCGTCGCCACTGTTCGCCACCGCCGTGCTCACCGCGCCGCTGCTCCTCGCCCTCGGCACCGAGCGGCAACGGGGCGCGCTGCTGCCGCGCTGCGCCGCCGGGGAGCTGACCTGCGCCACGGCCGTCCCCGCAGGTCAGCTGGCCACCGCGCTCGCGCTCACCAGCCCGAACGGCGGCGACTGGGCCGGGGGCGGCCGCGCCGGTGGCCTCCAGGCGCGCAAGATGCCCGGCGGCCTTGGCCGGACCCCGGCCGACGGCGGCCGGTGGCTGCTCTACGGCGAGGCGGAGCGGGTCCCCGACGGGCACACCGCCGGGCTGCTGCTGGTCGCCGCGCACACCGGCGGCTTCACCCGCAGCCGCACCCGCCTCTTCCTGGTCCGCGCCCAGACGCCGGGGCTGCGCCGGGTCGCGCTGCCCACGGCGCCCGGCGAACGGCCCTGCGCCCGTCTCGAACTCCGCCAGGTCGAGGGCGAATTGCTCGGTACGGAGGAGGGCGGGCAGGTCGGCGGGCGGACGCCGGAGACGGCCGCGCTCGCCGCCGTCGGGGCGGCCACCGCCGCGGCGCTGGCGGCGGAGACGGCCGGTGCGGCCGACGCGGTGCTGTCCCGCGCCGCCGCCCGGGTACGGGACGGGGGCGCCCCGGCGGGCGACGGGGCGCGCGTCGCGGAGCTGCATGCCGCCGTCCGGGCCGCCCGCGCCGCCGCGTACGGCGCCGCCGGATCCGCCGAACCGGGCGCCGGCGCGCTGGCACTGGCCCAGGCGCTCCAGGCGCAGCGGGCGGTCGCGGCCGAGGTCGCGCCGCCCGGGGACGACGGGGCGGCGTACGCCCGGCGGGCGGCCTGCGACGCACTGCTGCTGGGCCCCGTGCACCGGCTGCGCGAGCGGGCCGCCGAGGAGGCGGGGCTGTTCACCACCGGGGAGCCCGCGCGGACCGGGCCGCCCCAGGGGAGCGCGGCCGTGGCGGGTGCCCGGTGAGCGGGTCGAGGGGGCGGCGCCTGGTGGAGCGGATGTCCGCGACCCGGGCGTTCGCGCGCACCGCGCCGTACGTCGTGCCCGTCCTGGACCGCGCGGTGCACCGGCTGACCGGCGGAAAGGTGCTGCCGAGCGCGCGCATGCTGCCCGGGGTGATCCTCACGGCGACCGGTGCCCGCAGCGGGCTGCCCCGGCGTACGCCGCTGGCCTGCATGCCACAGGAGGACGGCGGCTGGCTGCTGATCGGCAGCAACTTCGGCCGCCCGGGACACCCCTCCTGGACCGGCAATCTGCTGGTGCACCCGGAGGCGGAGGTCAACTGGCAGGGGCGGGACATCCCGGTACGGGCCCGGCTGCTGTCCGGCGCGGAGCGGGAGCGGGCCTGGCGGGACGCCCTGGCGTTCTGGCCGCCGTACGCCGCGTATCAGGCGCGGATCGGGCGCCAGATCAGGCTGTTCCGGCTGGAGCGGCGCTGACCGGAAACGACGCGGGGCAAGGGGGGAACGGCGCCGGGCGGGGGCCCGGCGGCGGGGACATGGGTGGGGGGTGCGGCGGACCCGGGGTGGGGGTGGGTCCGCGAGGGGGCGCCACGGGGGCGCGGCGGCCGGTGCGGTACTCCCGGCGGCTGCGTCGGCGCCGGGGGGTGTTCCGTACGGGTGGCCGCGGGCGGGCCCGGGGATCGGGGCCGCCGGTGGGCGGATGTCCGGGTTACTTCGTGGGCTTCTTTCCGGTGACGCCGAAATGCACCAACAGCGCGAGATTCGGCTTCAGTTCGGCCTGTTTGACGCCCCAGCTCTGGAATCCCTTCTGATGCCCCGCGACGGCCGCCAGCATGGCCACGATCGAACCGGCCATGGCCGCCGCGCTCACCTCCTTGTCGACCTTGTTCCGGCTCTGCAGGTCCTCGATGGATTCCGTGAGTGAGTTCGTCACGGCATTGAGGATCTTCATGCGGATCTTGTAGAACCGCTTGTCGCCCTCGGCGGCGCCCAGATCGACGACGCGCAGAATCGCGTCGTTGCGGCGCCAGAACGACAGGAAGCCGTCCACCAGCTCCTCCGCCGTCGCCCAGCCGGACTTTCCGACCCAGGAACGCCCGGCGACGAGATCGGTCAGTTCGGCGCCCTCTTTCGCCATCCCGTCGGCGATTTCGAGGACGGCGCCCTCCACGTCGGGGAAGTACTGATAGAACGTAGCGGGTGAAGTGCCCGCTTTTCGGGCCACGTCAATGACCTTCACATCCCGGTACGGGGATGAACTGAGCATTTCACTGAGGCAGTCGAGAAGCTTCTGCCGCGTCGCCTGCCCGCGGCGGCCGGCAACTCTGCCGTCGACGGTTCGCACTTGTCCTGTCATGCCGTCAGCTTACCGAGGGGTGAACGGAGCGCGATTTGGCTGCCTGCAAATGGGGATGGGGGAGTTCGGGATATTCGGTCCCGGTTGATTCCACCGCGGCATAGTGCCATGAGTGCGCGGGAGTCGCCGTACCGGAACGTGGACGGTACTGGCGGTTCCCGGGGTGCGGTGCGGCGGCCCCCGGGTGCGGCGATTGGCCCGAACCGGTGAATCCTGTTATCAACAGCCTGTGGACAAGTTCGGTGGACAACCGCAGGGCAAGTCCCGTGTTCCGGTGCACCGTTGGGTGAGCCCACCCGCGCCGGTGACGCATACGTTCGAATTTCTGTCGGGCGGTGGCCGTCGAACACCGCTAGCGTGCCCCTATGACGGCGATGACGGCATTCCCGGAGGGCACGCCCTGCTGGGTGGATGCGATGCTCCCCGATCTCGACGCCGGAAAGCGTTTCTACGGGGAGCTGTTCGGCTGGACCTTCGACGAAGGCGCCGCCGAATTCGGCGGCTATACCCTTGCGTTCCGCGACGGCCGGAAAGCCGCCGGACTCATGCCGCGGACGGACCCGTCGACGCCCGCCTCCTGGAACATTTTCTTCGCCACCCCCGATATCGCCCGCACCGGGCAGACCCTCACCCGCTCCGGCGGCCGGATCGTCTGCGCCCCGATGCCCGTCGGCGACCTCGGCACCATGCTGGCCGCCACCGACCCGGGCGGCGCGGTCTTCGGCGCCTGGCAGGCCGGGACGCACCGCGGCTTCGAGATCTCCGGCGAACCCGGCGGCTACGTCTGGATGGGCCTCAACACCCGCCTCCCGCACACCGCCGACGCCTTCTACGCCAAGGTCTTCGGCTTCACCAGCGCCACCGACAGTCCGATGGCGGGCCCCGGCTTCCTGCCGTGGCGGCTGCCCGGCGCGGACCGCGAGATCGGCTGCCGCGTCACCATCGGCCCCGACCTGCCGGATGACGTCCCCGCCCACTTCACCGTCTGCTTCCTCGCGGACGACATGGACGAGGCGGTGCGCACCGCCACCGCCTTCGGTGGAACCGTGGCGAGCGGACCGCACTCCTCCCCCGGGGGCCCGTTCGCGGTCCTCCGCGACAATCAAGGCGCCACGTTCGGTGTCATGGCCCCGAAAGAGCCTGCGAGGCCGCAGAATTGACGAGTACGGCATCGAGCACGGCATGAGCAGCACGGCAGAGGGAACGGCAGGGCCGCCCGGCGTGACCGGAGACGGGCCGGGGCGGGCGACGACGGGGAACGCATGACCAGCAGGGATCGGCGGCGCGAGGGCGTCGCGCGGACGGCGCCACGACCGACGGCGCGGCAACCGGCACCGGGCACGGCCCGGCGGACGGGCGGCGCCGTGCGCCCCCGCGCCCGCCGCCCCGCCCGGGGGACATCCCGGGCTCGCCGGCCCGGCGCGCGGAGACCGGCGGCCCACCCGTCGCGGAGCGTCGCCCCCGTCTGACGGGCGCCCGGCGCGCACCGTCCGGTTTCGGACACCGCGCGCCCCGGCCCCGTATCCGTCGTGCAGGGGCGGGCTGCACCAGGAGGCGCCGCCCGGCCCGTGGCGGACCGACGGCCCGCACGGGGGCCGCCGACGGTCGGCGGGTGACCCCTTTGGGTGGACGTATCGGCGCACGTCAGACAGAGATTGATCACGGTGGGTGACAGTGCCGTCGCGTGGTGCTGGGGCGGCCCGGTGCGGCCGCGCGCGGGCCCCGGGTTCGCCACCGTGGCCTTCGCCAGGAAGAATCAGCTCGCATACGGCCGTTCAGGCCATCGGTGAGACGCTGCACGGGGCAGTGGGTCTCGGCGGCGCGGTGCTTTGGAGAGTCTCTTTTACGCCCCACGGGGAGGTGGCAGGCAAGTGGTGGAGCAGCTGACGCAGCTGACGCAGCACGATCCCCGGCGGATCGGCCCGTTCGAGGTGCTCGGCCGTCTCGGGGCCGGCGGCATGGGACTGGTCTATCTGGCGCGCTCGGCGTCCGGCCGGCGCGTGGCGATCAAGACGGTGCGCACGGAGCTGGCCGAGGACCAGCTGTTCCGGGTCCGCTTCACGCGCGAGGTCGAGGCGGCCCGCGCGGTGTCCGGCTTCTACACCGCGGCGGTGGTCGACGCCGACCCGCGCGCCGCGGTGCCGTGGCTGGCGACCGCGTACGTACCGGCGCCCTCCCTGGAGGAGATCGTCAACGAGTGCGGACCGCTGCCCGCCCAGGCGGTGCGCTGGCTGGCCGCGGGTATCGCCGAGGCGCTGCAGTCCATCCACGGCGCGGGGCTGGTCCACCGTGACCTGAAGCCCTCCAACGTCCTCGTCGTCGAGGACGGCCCCCGGGTCATCGACTTCGGCATCGCCTCCGGCGTCTCCAACACCCGCCTGACCATGACCAACGTCGCCGTCGGCACGCCCGCCTACATGTCGCCCGAGCAGGCCCGCGACTCCCGCAGCGTCACCGGCGCCAGCGATGTCTTCTCCCTCGGCTCCACCCTCGTCTTCGCCGCCACCGGGCACGCGCCGTTCCACGGCGCCAACCCCGTCGAGACGGTGTTCATGCTGCTGCGCGAGGGCCCCGATCTCGCCGGGCTGCCGGACGAGCTGCGGCCCCTGATGGAGTCCTGTATGCAGATGGAGGCGGCCCACCGGCCGTCCCCCGCCGACCTTCAGTCCCAGCTCGCCCCGCATCTCTTCGGCTCCGGTACGGACGACAGCGGCACCGCCTCCGCCTGGCTGCCGCCCGGCGCGGTCGCCTTCATCGAGGGGCGCCGCGGCGGCCGCTCCGGGCGCGCCGGGGCCGCCGACCGCGCCCCGGCCCGTCCGCCGGAGCCCCCGCGACCCCCGCAGGACGCGCCCCCGGCGGCCGCCCCGGTCACCGGCTGGCCGGGCCGGATCGGCGCCGGACCGGGCGCCCACCGCGGCGCCGACCCGCGCACCGGCGCCGGACCGCTGCCCCCGTCCGCACCGGGTCCCGACCCCGCCCCGGCCCGCGTCGCCCCGCCTCTGGACGCCCCGGCCGCGCCCGAGGCGGACGGTCACGGCGGGCCCGTACGCCTGGGCGCGTCGGCCGCGCCGATAGGACCGGGCCCGCGCGCGGCCGACGCCCGGGAGACGCCGCGCGGCCACGCCATGGCGACGGACTGGGTGCGGCCTCCGGGCGGCGCGTCCGGTGTGCCCGCGCAGGCGGGCCGCCCGGCGCTCCCGGCCGCCGCCCCGGCGCGGCCCGAGCAGCCCCCGGCGCCCGCCGAGCCGCCCGGCGCGGAGCAGAACCGCTGGCGCCCCTGGCGCTTCCGCATGTCGAACGATGTCTGGGGCACCCCGGCCGTCGCCGGTGACCTGCTGTACGTCACTTCGTTCGAGGTGCACGCCCTGGATGTGGCCAGTGGGCGGCGGAAGTTCAAGACCCGCGACGTGGCCTGGGCGATGGCGGTCGCCGACGGCCGTATCCACGCCTCCGACGGCCCCACGCTGTACGCGCTGGACGCCGTCGACGGCACCGAGCACTGGCGGCTGAACACCGACGGCTGGGTGTACGCCCTGTCCGCGGAGCGCGGCACGGTCGTCACCAGCACCCGGGGCGGCGGCGTCCAGGCGTGGGAGGCGGCCACCGGCGAGCTGCGGTGGGAGATCCGCGGCGCGCAGACCGACTTCGAGACCGCCGAGGCGGCCCCGGTGCTCCACGACGGCACGGTCTTCGTCTGCGCCGACGGCCGCCTCAAGGCGCTGGACGCCCGCACCGGCGCCGAACGCTGGTCCTGCCCGGTCGGGGACGCCGCGGCCTGCGGCGGCGTCCCGGTGCGGCTGCTGCCCGCCCCGGACGGCGTGGTGTACGTCGTCGCGGGCGCGCGGGCGCTCGCCGTCGACATCGCCCGGGGCGAGGTGCGCTGGCACTTCGAGGCGCCCGCGGTGTTCGTGAGCCCCCCGGCCTTCGCCCCGGGCCCGGCCGTCACCGGGGGCGGCGTCTACCTGGTCGACTACCTCGGCACGGTCTACGCCCTGGACGCGGCCGACGGCCGGGACCGCTGGCGGATCGCGACCGAGCCCCGGCAGTCCACCGAACCGGTGCTGGTCGCCCACGGCGCCGTCCACCTGGGCAGCGGCAAGGCGCTCTACACCCTCGACGCCGTCACCGGCACCCCGCGCTGGCGGTTCCAGGCGGGCGGCGACGTGATCGGCGCACCGGTCGTCGCCGAGGGCCGCGTCCACTTCGGCTCCGCCGACCACTGCCTCTACACGCTCGACGCGATGGGCGGCCAGCTCCGCTGGAAACTGGCGACCGGCGGCGAGATCACCGGTACGCCCGTGGCGTCCGGCGGTGTGGTGTACGCCTGCAGCAAGGACCGCTGCGTGTACGCGCTGGACGCGGCCCGGGGAACGGGGCAGGCGCGGCGGGCCTGAGGGTGCGGAACCGAGCGGTGGGCGCCCCGGGGCCGGAGGGTTTCGGGGCGCTGCCGCGTTTCTACGCTGCCGCGTTTCTAAGGGGCGTTGTTGCCGTCGTCCCGGGGGCGGTGCGGGTGGTCCTCCGGTGCGGCGGGCCCGTCGGGTGCCCCGGGCGCATGGCCCTCGCCGTGCGGGCCGGGCTCACCATGTGCGTCGGCTTCGCCGGGCCCGTCGGGGCGGACGGCGCGTTGCTGCACCGTTTCGTCCAGGGGACCGGCCGCTCCGTCCGGTGTCCCCGTGGCGCGGCCGCCGGGCCGTACCTGCGGGAACGGGACGGTCGCGTCGGGTGATTCGCCCCAGGCGGGCTCGGGGCCCTCGGCGTGCGGGCCTTCGCCTCCGGCCGGACCGGCGCCGTACCCGGGTGCGCCGCCTTCCGACGCGTGGGCGCCCGTGGGGGCGTGCGGCTCCTCGGCGCCCGCCTGGGGCGTGCCGCCGGGGTGCCGGCGTAGCTCCTCGGCCCACCGCACCGGTGGCGTGGGGCGCTGGGGCAGCCCGCCGTCCTCCGGGGGCGGGCCGGGCGGTGGCGGGGGCGGCCGCCACTCCTGGGCGGGCGGGCGCCCCGGGTCCCACGGGGCGGCACCCGGCGCGGGGCGCGCGCCGTGCGCCCCCGGCTCGTTCCCGTACGCCCGCTCGTCGTAGGACGCGTCATACCGCGCGGTGGCGCGTCGTTCCCGGGCGTCGCGGTCCTCCCGCTCGTCGTACCGTCCCCTGGCGTGGCGGCCGCGTGCGGTGTGGCGGCCGCGCATCACCAGGGCGGCGAGGAGCAGCAGGAGGCCACCGCCGAACGCGACCGCCACCCCGTCGCCCAGTCCGCCCCGGGGACCGGCGGTGAGGCTGCCCGCCGCCTGGCCCTGCCGGACCATCCACAGGATCGTGAAGCCGAGCACCACCAGACCGGCCAGGGCCACCAGCGCGCGGCTGCGCAGCACGACGCCGACCAGCGTCAGCAGGGCGGCGAAGAGCATCGGCAGGAAGACGGAGCCGAGCAGTTCCGCGGAGGCGCGGCTGAGGCCGCCGAAGAGGTCCTCGATGCGGACGTCGCGGGCGGGACGGCCGTCGTACCAGGGACGGAAGGGGCTCCATACGGCGGCCGTCGCTCCGATGAGGGCGATCAGGGAGCCGCATACGTTGCGCACCACCGGCGTCGCCTCGTTTCCGCGTCGTCCTGATGTCCTCGGTCCCGACGCTACGCCTGCCCACCCGGGGCCGCGCGGCAACTGCAGCGGCCGGGCGGCCGGGCGCCTGCGGACGCCCTCGTCTGTCACCGCCCCTTGCTAGAATGCCGTGTACGCGTCAACATCCGGGTTCCCTCGGGCGGCGCGGCCCGGATTTCCGGCGGGATCAGGTGTGTCACGGGGGATGGACGGCCTTATGCAGCAGCGCACACGTACGCGCACGAGGGCCGCGGTCGCGGCCGCACTGGTGGCGGTCACCGCCGCCACGGTCGGCGGCTGCGGACGGCTCAACCCGTTCAGCTACGCCCGCCCCACGGTGTCCACCACCTTCTCCCCGACCCCGGACCCCGGGGGGACCCCGACGTACGGCGCGGAGCCCACCGACGCCTACTCGCCCACGTACTCCCCGTCCCCGACGATGGCGACGTACGACCCCGACGGCCGCTCCGACGTGCGCGGCAGCGGCTGCGACTTCTCCAATTCGCTGCACGAGTTCACCTACCGCGTCAGCGTCACCAACACCTCCCTGTCGGACACCTTCTCGTACGACATGGAGGTCGACTGGATGAAGGCGCGGCCGGCGGACGGGACGAGTTACGGGCGGCACACCCGCAGCATCACGGTGGCGCCCGGCGCCACCGAGACGTACCGCGCGCTACACCGTCAACCAGTCGTCGTTCGCCCGCTTCTGGTTCACCTGCGAGGTGCGGCGGGCGGAGAAGTCCCGGATGTGACGGGGCGCCCCGGGGCGCGCTCGCGGGCCGCGAACAGCTCCGCCTGCCGCTCCGGGGGCAGATTGCCCAGGGCGATCAGGTGCGGGGCCTGGGCCAGCGCCCGTTCCCGGGTCGCCTCGTGGGCGGCCCACAGTGCCCGTACGGTGCCCTGGACGGCGTCGGTGGGCTGCGTGGCCAGTACCGCGGCGCGGCGCAGCGCGGTCGCCGCCGCCTCGCCCGGGGCGGTCAACTCCGAGACCAGGCCGGTGCGGTGGGCGCGGGCGGCGTCCAGCCGTTCCGCGGTGCCCATCAGGCACATCCGGGCGGCCTCCCCGTAGGGCATCCGCTGTGCCATGAGGATCGCCTCGTAGGCGCTGACCATCCCGTAGGTGGTGTGCGGGTCGAAGAAGGTGGAGTTCTCCGAGGCGATGATGAACTCCGACTCGCCCAGGAGGTAGCAGGCGCCGCCGCAGGCCATCCCGTCGACCGCGGCGATCACCGGTTTCCACAGGTCGTTGGCCTTCGGCCCGATGCGCAGCAGGGGGTCGTCGAGGGAGTAGGGCGAGGGTGGCTGCGGGACGGCCACGTCGCGGTCGATACCGGTACAGAAGGCCCGGCCACCCGCCCCGGTGACGACCGCGGCGCGTACGGAGGCGTCGAAGCGGAACGCCCGCCAGAGGTCGGCCAGTTCGGCGGCGGCCGCCAGATCCAGCGCGTTGAGCTTGGCGGGCCGGTCGAGGGTGACCAGCGCGACGCCGTCGCTGATCTCGGCGCGGACGCTCACGGCCGCTCCAGCACCCAGCGGGGCACCGTCACGCCCCCGGGCGGGGTGTGGAAAACGGCCCGTACGGGGGCGCCGATGCGCAGCCGCGCCGGATCGACGGAGTCCAGACGGGCGTCGGTGTCCGTGACGACGTTGCCGACAAGCCGGATCCGGGGCGCGTCGGCCAGCTCCACGACGACGGCGTTGTACGGCGCCTGCGCCGCGTAGGCGGGCAGCAGCGGCGGATGGGGGACGACGAACGACCAGATGCGGCCGCGGCCCGACGTCGCGCGCCAGTGGCTGTCGAAGGACTGGCAGTGCGGGCAGCAGGGCCGCGGCGGGAAGCGCGGAGCGGTGCACTCCGCGCAGGTCTGGACGCGCAGTTCGCCGCGGGCCGCGTACTCCCAGAACGGCGCACCGTCCTCGTCGAGAACGGGAACTAGCAGGTCATCGGCGGTGTCGGCCGGATTGTCAGTGGGGTGTGTCACGCTCTGTGACATGACCTTACGTGGCTGCATGTGCCGATCAACTCCTCAGCAGCAGGGCCGAGGTGGGGACGCCCTCGCCCGCGGTGACCAGACAGGTGGCGGCGCCGGGGACCTGCGCGGTGCTGGTGCCGCGCAGTTGCTTGACGCCCTCGGTGATGAGGTTGAAGCCGTGGACGTACGCCTCCGAGAGGCCGCCGCCGCCGGTGTTGAACGGCAGCCGCCCGCCGGTCTCCAGGGCGCCGCCCTCGGTGAAGGCCGCGCCCTCGCCGCGCCCACAGAAGCCGTAGCCCTCCAGGGAGAGCGGGATCAGCGGGGTGAAGGCGTCATAGATCTGCGCCACGTCGACGTCCTGCGGGCCGAGGTCGGCGCCCTGCCACAGATGGCGGGCAGCGGTCCAGGCGGGCCCACCGAGTGGGTCGTCGTTCCAGTAGTTGACCATCCCGTGGTGCTGGGCGGGCAGCCCTTGGGCTGCGGCGTGGACGTACACGGGCCGTCGGCGGCAGTCGCGGGCGCGTGCGGCGGAGACGACGACGCAGGCCAGCGCGCCGTCCGTCTCCAGGCAGTTGTCGAAGAGGCAGAGGGGCTCGCTGATCCAGCGGGCGGTCATGTACGTCTCGCGGGTCAGCGGCCGGTCGTACATCATCGCGGCCGGGTTCTGGTTGGCGCGGTTGCGGCAGGCGAGGGCGACGTTGAAGAAGTGGTCGCGGGTGGCGCCGTATTCGTGCATGTAGCGGCGGGCCAGCATGCCGATCTCGTCGGCGGGCCGCAGCAGCCCGAAGGGCCGGGTCCACTGTCCCGGGGTGGGCAGCTGGGCCTGGGTGTTCTTCCAGGGGCGGGGGCCCGAGCCGCGTTTGCGGGACCGCCAGGCGACGCCGACGTGCGCCTGCCCGGTGGCGATGGCGGCGGCCAGATGGGCCACGGTCGCGCAGGAACCGCCGCCGCCGTAGCCGACCTTGGAGAAGTGGGTGACGTCCCCGGCGCCGATGGCCTTGGCGATCTCGACCTCGTCGGTCTCCTCCATCGTGTAGGAGGCGAAGGCGTCCACCTCCGCGGGGGCGATCCCGGCGTCGTCGAGTGCGGCGAGGATCGCCCGGCAGGCCAGGGTCTTCTCGGATTCCTCCAGCCTCTTGGCGAACGGAGTCTGCCCGATGCCGGCTATCGCCGTCGCGTCCTTGAGGGTCGCCCCCATGGCCACCTCCGTGGTCCGTCGTCCGTGCTGACAGCCGAGGAGGCTACCGCTAATCTGACGGGTAGTCAGCTCTTTCGCGGGAGGCGGTTCGATGCGCGATGACCTGGAAACGCGAGCGGATCTGCGGTACGGCTCCCTGCCCCGCCTGGTGCGCGAGGCCGCCGAGCGGTACGGCCCGCGCGAGGCCGTGGCCGAGGGCCGCACCCGTCTCACCTACGCCGAGCTGGGCGAACGCGTCGAGCGGGCGGCCGCCGCCTGCCTCGCCGCCGGAGTGGCCCCCGGCGACCGCGTCGCCGTCTGGGCCCCCAACACCCCCGACTGGATCGTCTTCGCGCTCGGCGCCGTCACCGCCGGCGCCGTCCTGGTGCCGGTCAACACCCGCTTCAAGGGCGCCGAGGCCGTCGGCATCCTGCGCCGCACCCGCGCCCGGCTCCTCTTCGTCACCGGCGCCTTCCTCGGCACCTCCTACGTCGCCGCGCTGCGCCGCGCCGCCCGGGAGGGGCCCGGCGACGGCCCGCTGCCCGGGCTGCCGGACCTGGAGCGGGTGGTGGTCCTCGCCGATGACGCCCCGGCCGACTTCGACAGCCGTCCGGCCTTCCTCGCCGCCGGTGCCGGGGTCCCGGCCCGCGCGGTCCGCGAGCGCGCCGCCGCCGTCCGCCCCGACGACCCCTCCGACATCCTCTTCACCTCCGGCACCACCGGGCGGCCCAAGGGCGCGGTGCTCACCCATGCCCAGACGCTGCGCGCCTACGACACCTGGAGCGACCTCGCCGGTCTGGCGGAGGGCGACCGCTATCTCATCGTCAATCCCTTCTTCCACACCTTCGGCTACAAGGCCGGGATCATCGCCTGCCTGCTGCGCGGCGCCACGATGGTGCCGCAGCCCGTCTTCGACGCCGAGGCCACGCTCGCCCGCATCGCCGCCGAACGGATCTCCGTCCTGCCGGGCCCGCCCACCCTCCATCAGCAGATCCTGGAGCACCCCGCCCGGGCCCGGCACGACCTGTCCGCGCTGCGGCTCGTGGTCACCGGCGCCGCCGTCGTCCCGCTGGAGCTGGTCGAACGCCTCCGTGGCGAGCTGGGCGTGGCCACCGTGTTGACGGCGTACGGCCTGTCGGAGGCGGGCGGCCTCGTCACGATGTGCCGCCGCGGCGATCCGCCCGAAGTGGTCGCCGCGACCAGCGGCCGGGCCGTCCCCGGCACCGAGGTCCGCATCGCCGACACCGAGGACCGCCCCGTACCGCCCGGCACCCCCGGGGAGGTGCAGGTCCGCGGGTACCACGTCATGTCCGGCTACTTCGAGGACCCGGCAGCCACCGCGCGCACCGTCACCGCCGACGGCTGGCTGCGCACCGGCGACATCGGCGTCCTCGACGCGGGCGGCAACCTCCGTATCACCGACCGCCTCAAGGACATGTTCATCGTCGGCGGCTTCAACGCCTACCCGGCCGAGATCGAGCAACTCCTCGGCCGCCATCCGGATATCGCGGAGATAGCCGTCGTCGGGATACCCGACGCCCGGCTCGGCGAGGTCGGCAAGGCGTACGCCGTCCGCCGCTCCGGCGCGAGCCTGACCGCCGACGACCTCATCGCCTGGTCACGCCGCGAGATGGCCAACTACAAGGTGCCCCGCCAGGTCGAGTTCGTACCGGAGCTGCCGCGCAATGCGAGTGGGAAGGTGCTGAAGATGCGGCTTCGGACGGGGGCGGAGGGGGCGTGACCTCGCCGGGCGCTGCGGTGAGCGGGGCCCGCGGCGTGCCCGGGCCGGGGCGCACCGGGTCCCCGAGCCCGCCGGGCGCCGTGGCCCGCCGAGGGTGCCGCACGTCGGGGCTCGGGGTGTGCCGGGCGCTGCGGTCAGCCGGGGCCCGCGGCGTGCCCGGGCCGGAGTGCACCGGGCCCCGAGCTCGCCGGGTCCCCGAGCTCGCCGGGTCCCCGAGCCGGGCGCCGCTCGGCCCCGGCCCCGCGCTACCCCCGGGGCGGTGTCCAGTCCGGTTGGCGGCCGCTCAGGGCCACGACGCGGTCCAGCAGGGTCGCATCGTCCGGTACGGGGACGGCCGGGCCGAACATGCCGCCGCGGGCCGGGTCCTCGGCGGCGGGGGCGAGCAGTGCGTACGAGACCCCGAGGCTCGCGGTGTCGGGTGCGTAGGGCAGGCCGGTGGCGCGTGCCAGGTCCCAGCCGTGGAGGACGAGTTCGTTGAGCGCGATCCGCCCGGCGAGGGCGGCGGGCAGGGTGATGCCACCGGCCTGCGTCTCGCCCTCCCAGGCGCCCGTGCGGTGCCAGGCCGCGGCCAGCGCGTCGAGGTTCGCGGCCAGTTCGTCGCGCCACCCGGGCGAGACATCGGGCAGCGCGCTGCCCGGAGAGGTCGCGGTCGAGGGGCCGAGGTCCTTGGCCGCCGCGTCCCGGAACGCCGAGGTCAGGCCCACGAGATGCCCCAGCAGATTCCGTACCGCGTACTCCGTGCACGGTGTGGGCGCGGCCAACTGCTCGTCGCGGGTGCGGGCGGCGAGGTGGGCGATCAGTGCGGTCTGCGCGCCGAAGTCGATGGTCTCCGTCATGTCCGGGCCTTCCTTCCGTCGTCACCGGTCAGGCCGTGCCACCGGCCCGGCCCTCAGTGAAACGGCCCCGGGGTCCGCGCCTCGGTCGCCACACCGGGCCGATCGCCGGGGAGACGACAGCCACCCGGCCACCGGGGCGAGGGCCCGGCCCCGACTCCGGCCCCTACCGCTCCCCGGCCGCCGCCTCCCCGGACGCACTCCGCCCAGGCGCCGCCTCGCCCGGCACCCCCTCCCCGGGCGCTGCCCTCCCGCCCGGCGCCGCCTCCCCGTACCGCTCCCGCAGCGCCGTCTTGAGGACCTTGGACAACGGCCCGCCCCGAGGCAGCGCGTCGGTGATCTCCAGCTGTTCCGGCAGCTTCTGCGTCATCAGCCCCGCTGCTCGCAGGTGTGCGGTCAGTGCGGTCAGGGTGGGCCGCGGGGCCGTGGGGGCGGTGAGGGTGACGACGGCGCACACCCGCTCGCCGCGGGCCCGGTCCGGGAGGCCGATCACCGCCGCCTCGGCGACCCCCGGATACGTCCGCACCAGCTCCTCGACCTCCTGCGCCGAGATGTTCTCGCCCTTGCGGATGATGATGTCCTTGAGGCGCCCGGTGAGGACGAGGTGCCCGTCGGGCCGCAGATGGCCGAGGTCGCCGGTGCGGAAATACCCGTCCGCGTCGAACGCCGCGGCGGTCAGCTCCGGATCGGTGTACCTCCGGAAGACCATCGGCCCCTTGACCGTCACCTCACCGCTCTCACCGGTCGCGGCTTCGGAACCGTCCGGCCGGGTGATCCGTACCGTCGCGCCCATGACGGGCCGCCCCACCGTCCGCGCCAGCTGCTCGTCCCCGTCGTACGGCGTACCCATCGTGATCATGGGGCACTCCGTCATGCCGTAGCCGTGCACCAGCGCGCAGTGCAGCTCCGCCACGGTCTCGGCGTACAGCTCCGGCGGCAGCGGCGCCCCGCCGCCGGAGAGCAGCCGCAGCGTCGGGAGGAGCGGCCCGGCTCCGGGCCGTTCCTCCCGACGGCGTCGGGACGCATCGAGAAACGCCTGGTAGAACGCGGTGCTGCCGCCCGCCATGGTCACGCCGTGCCGCCGGTAGACGGCCGCCGCCGCGTCCGGCCGGAAGGCGTCGAGCACGACGGCGGGGAAGCCGCCGGCCAGCATCGCGACGAGGTAGTCGGGCCCGGCGATATGGGCGTACGGGAACGCGATCGAGCCGACGTCGTCCCCCGACATCCCCAGCGCCGTGGCCAGCCCGAACCCCCCGGCGATCAGCGACGCGTCGGTGTGCTCGACGCCCTTGGGCGCGGCGGTCGTACCGGACGTGTAGGAGATCCAGCTGGTGACGGCCGGGATCCCCGGAAGCGGCGGCGCAGGGGGAGGAGGCAGCACCCGGGGGTCGCCGGTCGGCAGCCCGAAGTCCGGGCCGGGGTCACCGGCCGTCAGCCCGCGCTCCCGGCCCGGGCCGTGGTGCGGCACCCAGGAGCCCTCCCCGGCGCGACCGTCGTACTCGTACTCGTCCCCGCCCCCATGCCGCCCCCGGTCCCGGTCCGCGTCGCCCCGCGGCCCGACCGTCAGCACCCGCACGCCTGGCCCGGCCACCCCCCGCGCCATCGCCGTGAAGTCGACGCCCCGCCACACCCCGGGGACGAGAACGAACTCGGCCGCCGATTCGGCAAGGATGAAACCGAGTTCGCGTTCCCGCAGCAGATGGAGCACCGGTATCTGCACCGCCCCGAGCCGGGCCAGCGCGAGGGAGGCGAGCACCGTGCCGATCCGCGTCGGCAGCTGCCAGGCCACCCGGGTACCGGCCCGGACGCCCTGCCCCCACAGCCCGGCGGCCACCCGCAGGGCCGCGTTCCGCGCCTGTACGAAGGTGATCCGCCGCCCCTCGGCGTCGAAGAACATCGGCGCCCCGGGGGAGGCTCCCGCGCGGTACTCGACAAGTTCCCAGAGTGTGTGCACACGGCCGGACTCGAACACGGCGCCTCCTGGCCACGAGGGAGCGGTGCGGGGCGCCAAGAGTAGAACTGATGGTCCGTCAGGTCCAGATTCGGGCCGGGAGTCGACTGTGCCGGAAACGGCCGCGGCCGGCGCCCGCGGGACCCTTACGGGTGCGGGGCCGGCCGCCGGGTGGTTGCCGTAAGGGTGTGGTTCTACGGGACGAGGGGGATGTGGCTGTCGGCCGTGGTGACGGTGCCGGGCGCGACCGGGATGTGGCTGTCGCTCGCGGTGACGGCACCGGGCGCGAACGGAATGTGACTGTCCCCCGGGACGAACGGTATGTGGCTGTCCCGCGTGGTGGGCGGCGCCGGGATGTGGCTGTCGGCCAGGGCGGGGGAGGCCGCGACGCCGAGGGCGGTGGCGCCGAGGGCGGCCGTGATCAGGGTGCGCGTGATGCGGTTCATGTCAGCTCCAAAGTGTGCGGGATCCGTAGGGAAACGTTCCCTTGTGTGAACCGTGCCTGACGAGACGAAGGTAGCCTCTTGTCAGCCAGATGTTCGACCAAATCACGGGAAGTTGCCCAAAAAACACGCGAGTTGAAGCCTTCTTGGGGGAGCGGGACACTCCGCTGCGACCCCTTCTCGGCCGTCACCGCAACCGTTGCACCCGCATCGCCCCCACCCGGGCCCGGATCGGCGCCCCGTACCCGTACGGGCCTCGTACGGGCCCCCTACGGGTACGGCCGGTTTCGATGGCTCCCCTGATTACGTCATCGAAACCGGCCGCCACGATCCCCCGATCGTGCCCGGCGCGCGCTGGCGCCGGGTGCCCGGAACGGTCGGCCCCTCCCCAGGTACCGCCCGCCCGGACGTCTTGCCCCCCGGTCCGCACAGGCCCACGGACCTCATGGCCCACGAGCCTCGGCAGGCCCCGGACCTCATGGGCCTCGGCCCGGGGGTCCGCTCCGTACGAGTGATCCGTACGGGCCGTCCCCCACGGGCGAGCCCTACGGGACGCGAGCCAACAGGCCCGGGTCCCGCCCCCCTTGCCGCCGCACCGCCGGTCCGCAGCGGTGCGGTTCCCCCCGTCAGCGGCAGCCGGGCCATCCCCCGGCCTGGCCGCCACCGACATTCCGGGCCCTCCCCAGAGCCCGGCCCCCTCGGTCCGTTCCGTTGGCGCCCCGATCCCCCCGGGGCCCGCGGGCCGGACCTTCCCCCCAGATGCCGTACGGCGGTGCGTGCACCCGGTTTCCCCCTCCGGGAGTGCGCTGTGCCGCCGTACCTGTGGCATCCGCGGGCCGGGTTCCCCTACGGCATCCCGTAAGGGAACCGGCCCTCGGCGGGTGCGCCGTGGGTATCGCGTCCGGTGGACGGTATGACGCGACACCTACGGCGCCTCACCGTGGCTCAGTGCTTCGGCTCGGCGATCGGACGGTTGTTGTCCTTCGTCTCGATGCCGCCGTCGGCCGCAGCGGGCGCGGCGTGGTCGACCAGCGCACCGGAGCCGACGACCGGGCGGTTGTTGTCCCGGGTCTGGACCGCTCCGGCGGTGTCAGCCGGCTGGATCGGGCGGTTGTTATCCATCGGGCGGATGGGACGATTGTTGTCCATCGGGCGGATGGGGCGGTTGTTGTCCATCGGGCGCATGGCGTCGTTTCCGTCGCCGTGCTGTGAATGCTGCGTGGTCATGGTGGCTCAACTCCTGTGCATGGGCGTTGGTGAACCCACTCGTCCGGCAACTCCCCCGTGGGTTGCCGGACGAGCGGACCAAGGCCGGACACCGTGGTGGTGTGGCCATGGGTACCGAGCCGCTTGCCCCCCGAGGCGACGGTTCGGTACCCATAAGAGTGCCGGGCGGCGATGAACGATCGATAAACGTCCGTGACGCCGCTGATGACCTGCGGTTATGCGACCGCCGCGGGGGACATCAACGGCTGCCCGGCGGTGTTCCCCGCAAGCGTGGTGCTCATCGAACTGTCGGCGGACAGGCCCAGCTGCTCGTGGATGGACACCACTTCCTGCCAGCAGACCTTCGCGCGGCCGGTGTGCCCGATCTGGTTGAGCGCGTTGCCCAGCGTCTGGAGCGCGTCGGCCCGCCAGTGGGCCCCGCCGATGCCGCGCAGCGCGTTCAGCGCCTGCTCCGCGTGGTCGGCGGCGCTGGTGGGGCGGTGAGCGGCCAGATCGACCTCGGCGAGCCGCAGATATGTCATCGCCTCCCAGAACCGCTGGCGGCTGTCCCGGAAGATGGCCAGCGCGGCGACGAGCTGCTCGGTCGCCTCGTCCAGCCGCTCGGCCAGGGTGAGCGCCATGCCCAGGGCGTACATGCCGTTGGCGAGGCGGCGGGTGGCCCCGGCCTCGCGGTAGCAACTGATGCCCTGCTGCGCGAGGCGGATGGCGCTGTTGGTGCGCCCCGTGTCCAGATGGACGCGGGAGAGGTTGCACAGTGCGCTGGCCTCGGACTGCTTGCTGTTGTTCTCCCGGAAGGCGAGGAGCGCCTGGTTGAGGTACGCCTCGGCCTCCTCGTGCTGGTGGCGGATGCCGGCGATGATGCCGCGGTCGTTGGGCCCGTTGGACGAGGTGAAGGGATCGCCCGCCGCCAGTCCGAACAGCGTGGCCAGTTTGGCGTGTTCGTCGGCCTCGCTGAGCCGCCCGAACTGTGTGCAGATCGGCAGCAGCGACCAGTGGATCCGCCCGGCGGCGTGCTGGTCGTCGGCCTCCAGCGCGGCGGCCAGCAGGACGTGGTTGGCCTGTTCGTACTGCCGGTTGTTGGCGCCGGACTCGGCCATGTCGCGGGTGAGCAGCAGCAGATCGACGGCGCGCCGCAGCCCGGTGGGGCCGGTGTTCTGCAGGGCGCAGGCGATGAGGCAGCGGGTCTCACTGAACAGCCAGGCCAGTGCCTCGGCGCGGTCGGCGAAGTCGAGGCCCGGGTAGTGCGGCGTCTCCATCTGCGTGACGAGGGCGTCGCCGGGCCGCTCCAGGGTGTACATCCGGGCGGCGGTCGCCAGGTAGAAGTCGAGCAGCCGGGACAGCGCCGCGTCCCGCTCCTCCGGCGGCTGTTCGTCGCGCTCGGCGCAGGAACGCGCGTAGAGCCGGACCAGATCGTGGAAGCGGTACCGCCCGGGTGCCGCGGACTCCAGCAGGGAGGTGTCGACGAGGGATTCGAGCAGGTCCTCGGTGGGGTCGGTGTCCATGCCGAGCAGGGCGGCGGACGCGGCGAGCGACAGGTCGGGGCCGTCGGCGAGGCCCAGCAGCCGGAACGCGCGGGCCTGCTGCGGCTCCAACTGGCCGTAGCCCAGCTCGAAGGTGGCCTTGACCGCGAGATCCCCGGCGCGCAGCTCGTCCAGGCGGCGGCGCTCGTCGGCGAGCTTGCGGGCGAGGAAGGAGACCGTCCAGGTGCGGCGGGCCGCCAGCCGGGAGGCGGCGATACGGATGGCGAGCGGCAGGAAACCGCAGGCGCCGACGACGTCCATGGACGCCTCGCGTTCGGCGTTGACCCGCTCCTCGCCGACAATCCGGGTGAAGAGGGTGAACGCCTCCTCCGGGCTCATCACGTCCAGGTCGATGAGCTGCGCCCCGGCCAGGTCGATCATGCGGGTGCGGCTGGTGATCAACGCGGCGCAGCCCTCGGTGCCGGGCAGCAGCGGGCGGATCTGCGCGGCGTCGCGGGCGTTGTCGAGCAGCGCGAGGATGCGGCGCCCGGCGAGCGTGGAGCGGTAGAGCGCGGCGCGTTCGTCGAGACCGTCCGGGATGGACGTCTCCGGGGTGCCCAGGGCGCGCAGGAAGGCGCCGAGGACGGCTTCCGGCTCGACGGGGGTGCTCCCGGCGCTCTGGAGGTCGACGTAGAGCTGTCCGTCGGGGAAGCGGTGGTGGGCGGCGTGTGCGACGTGCACGGCGAGGGTGGTCTTGCCGACGCCGCCGATCCCGGCCACCGCGGAGACCGCCATGATGTGGCCCTCGGCGGTGGCGAGCTGGTCGCTCAGCTCCGCGACGAAGGCGGCCCGGCCGGTGAAGTCCGGGACGGTGGCCGGGAGTTGCTGCGGGCGCAGCAGGACCGGTTCGCCCGTGCCGTGCTCGGAGCCGGGCGCCGCGGGCGCGTCCAGGTCCGGGTCGGCGCGCAGGATGCGCTGCTGGAGTTCGGAGAGGGAGGCGCGCGGGTCGACGCCCAGTTCCTCGGAGAGGAGGCGGCGGGTGTCGGCGTAGACGGCGAGGGCCTCGGCCTGCCGACCGCTGCGGTACAGCGCGAGCATCAGCAGCTCCCGCAGGCGTTCGCGGAGCGGGTGCGCGGCGGTCAGGGAGGTCAGTTCGGAGACCACTTCGGTGTGGTGGCCCAGCTCCAGCTCCAGTTCGAGCCGGGACTCCAGCAGCGAGCGGCGCCATTCGTCGAGGCGGGTGCGCTGGTTCTCGGCGTACGGTCCGGCCAGTCCGGCGAGCGGTTCGCCGTCCCACAGGGCCAGCGCGGCGTCGAGGAGTTCCCGGGCGCGGCAGCGGTCGCCCGCGGCCTTGGCCTTCTCCGCTTCGGCGGCGTACTGCTCGGCGCGGTCGTGGTCGAGGTCGAGAGGCTGCCCGTCGGCCGTGCGGATCGCGTAGCCGCCCGACTCGCTGACGAGCAGGTCGGCGTCGTCCCCCAGGGTCTTGCGGATGCGGGAGGCGTAGGTGCGCAGGGCGGCGAGTGCGGCGTGCGGCGGTTCCCCGCCCCAGAGGGCGTCGACGAGTTCGGCTGCGGTGGCGGTGTGTCCGCCGCGCAGCAGCAGCGCGGCGAGCAGCGCCCGTTGTTGCGGCGATCCCACTCCCAGCTTGTGCTCACCGCGCCACGCCCGCACGGGACCGAGCACGGTGAAGCGCAGTCGCTCCCGCCTCTGTCCCGGACCGTCGTCCATGGTGACCCCCTGCCCCTGCCGTCTCTGTGCTGTGATGGTGTCGTTCCGCTGTGTGCGCAACGGTCAGTCTGCCTTGTCCCGGCGGTTCGCGTCAGTAGGGGGCCGGACCGTCCACAAACCCTCCTCGGCCACCGGCGTCCGCGCCGGACGGGGCGCCGCCGGAGCGGAGCGCCGCACTCCGCCGGACGCCCCTCGGGCGCGGGGCCGCCCGTCGATCCGCCGTGAGCTGCCCCTCCACCCTCTCTCCGCTTCCGCCCCGCCCCGCCCGATCCGTGCATGTCCATGCCACTTCTTCACCGGTTGTTCGCATGCCGTACGTCACGCCCGGGGTGCGGGACCGTCACCCTTACGGGATCCGTTCGCGCGACTGCACAACGTAACCCGGCGAGCGCCGTGCGCGCACCCGTTGTCGGCCGGGGTCCGCCCCCCCCACACTTACTGACGATCCGTCAGATCGGCGTTACCGTACCCCTCATGGAGACCCACGAGACCCTTCCCCAGATCATCTCGGTGGACGACCACACGGTGGAGCCGCCCGAGGTGTGGCAGGACCGACTCCCCGCGAAGTACCGCGACACCGGACCGCGGATCGTGCGCGCACCCCTGAAGGAAATGACCTTCGTCGGCGGGAAGTTCGCCCCCAAGATGGGCGCCCCCGGCGACGACGGCCCGCTGGCCGACTGGTGGGTCTACGAGGACCTGCACCGCCCGCTGACCCGCCTCGACACCGCCGTCGGCTACTCCCGCGACGAGATACGCCTCGAAGGCATCACCTACGAGCAGATGCGCCCCGGGTCGTTCAGCGTCCCCGAGCGGCTGGCCGACATGGACGTCAACCACGTCCAGTCCGCCCTCTGCTTCCCCACCTTCCCGCGCTTCTGCGGCCAGACGTTCACCGAGGCCAAGGACCGCGAACTGGGGCTGCTGGGGGTGCGCGCGTACAACGACTGGATGGTGGAGGAGTGGTGCGGCCCGCAGTCGCGCGGGCGGCTGATCCCGCTCACCCTCGTGCCCCTCTGGGACCCCGAACTCGCCGCCGCCGAGGTCCGCCGCAACGCCGCCCGCGGCGTCCGCGCCGTCTGCTTCAGCGAGATCCCCCCGCACCTGGGGCTGCCCAGCATCCACACCGACCACTGGGACCCTTTCCTGCGCGCCTGCGACGAGACCGGCACGGTCATCGCCATGCACATCGGCTCCTCCTCGAAGATGCCGTCCACCTCCGCCGACGCCCCGCCCGCCGTCGGCTCCACCATCACCTTCGCCAACTGCTGCTTCTCGATGGTCGACTGGCTGATGAGCGGCACGTTCGACCGCTTCCCGAACCTGCGGATCATGTACGCCGAGGGCCAGATCGGCTGGATCCCGTACATCCTCGAACGCGCCGACACCGTCTGGGAGGAGAACCGCGCCTGGGGCGGCGTCGCCGACAAGGTCCTCCGCCCGCCCTCCGAACTCTTCACCGACCACGTCCACGGCTGCTTCTTCGACGACGCCTCCGGGCTCCGCAACCTCGACGCGATCGGCGTCGGCAACGTCCTCTACGAGACGGACTACCCGCACTCGGACTCGACCTGGCCCCGCTCCCGCCAGGTGGCGGAGGAGCAGATGGGGCACCTCCCGGGTGAGGTGGTGGAGCGGCTGGTGCGGGGGAACGCGATCGAGCTGCTGGGGCTGACGGGGGAGGGGCTTTGGGGGGTGTCGGCGCCTGTGAGTTGACCGGTACCTCGGCCCGGACGGGAGCGCCGGTCGTGGCCCTCGCCTTCGGTTGTCGGCCCGGTCATCCGATCCTCATCTCGTAGCGGAGCCGCTGGCGCCCCGCGGGCATCACCATGCTGTCGACCTGGAACGGCCGGTCCCTGTCGTCGAAGGTCACCCGGATCGCGTGGAGTACGGGTGTGTCCGGCCCGATGTCCAAGGCGTCGCGCTCCTTGGTGGTGGGCATCCGGGCGGTGACGTCCTCACGTACGCGGGCGCCGTACGACGACGTCCGCGCCCGGCGCGAGCCCCAGTGGCACCGCGATCTCCGGTGGGGCCGCGACCTCCCCGGCGTGGACGATGCGCTGGCGGCCGCGGCGCCCCGCGGCGGCGGTCTCGGCGGTCCACGGGTCGGGCTGACCCTTCTCCCGGTGTGCGAGGTACGGCATCGAGGTACTGACCCACTCGCGGCTCCCCATCGCGTCCTCCTGGGTGTCGATGGTCTGCGGGCTTCGTGTGCACGGTAGGGGAAGGCGGGGCGGGGAGCCCGGCTGCCGGATGCGTGCTGGGGCGCCGTAGAGGCGGGCGGCCGACGTTCCGTCGATGCCCGTCGGCCTCTTGCCCGGTGGCGCCGGAGCGCCCACCATTGCCGCACCGTAGCAATGTGACGGCTCGTCAGATTTGAGGTGCGGGATGGTGCGGGTGCTGCCCAGCGGGCGGTTGGCGTATGGGATGCAGTTGCCGGTGCAGGCGCAGAGTGGGGTGTTTGCGGAGGGGTGGGAGGCGGCGGCGGGGCCGGAGGATCTGGTGGCGGTGGCGCGGGTCGCGGACCGGTACGGATTCGCGTATGTCGCCTGCTGTGAGCACGTCGCGATTCCGCGGCGGCTGGCGGGGGCGATGGGGACGGTCTGGTACGACCCGGTGGCCACGCTCGCGCATCTGGCGGCGGTCACCGAGCGGGTGCGGCTGCTGAGTCATGTCGCGGTGGTCGGGCTGCGGCATCCGCTGCTGTCGGCGAAGCAGTTCGCGACGCTCGACCGGCTGTCGGGCGGGCGCCTGATCATCGGGGTGGGCGCCGGGCACGTCCAGGAGGAGTTCGAGGCGCTCGGGGTGGACTTCGCGCGGCGCGGGGCGCTGCTGGACGAGACGGTGGACGCGCTGAAGGCGGCGCTGGGGCCCGAGGAGTTCGTCGCGTTCGTGGGCGAGCGGTTCGCGTTCTCGGAGCTGGGGCAGGCGCCGCGCCCGGTGCAGACGCCGCGGCCACCGGTGTGGGTGGGCGGCTCCTCGCCTGCGGCGGTGCGGCGGGCCGCGGAACGGGGTGACGGGTGGCTGCCGCAGGGGGATCGGCGGCCCCAACTACGGGAAAAAATAGGAGTGTTGAAGGGGCTGCGGGAGGCCGCGGGGGTGGCGGAGCCCGCGGAGATCGGGGCCATCACCGAGCCGTTGTACGTCGGTGAGCCCGGGTGGGACGTCGGGCGCCGGGCGCTGAGCGGGACACCCGAGCGGATCGCCGCGTCGCTGCGGGAGTACCGGGAGATGGGCGTCGATCAGATCCAGGTGCGGTTCCGGTGCCGGGGGCGGGAGGAGCTGACGGATCAGATGGCGGCGTTCGGGGCGGAGGTCGGGCCGTTGTTGGAGGAGTGAGGCGAGGTGGGAGCCCCACTCGGCGCGGCGGCCGGGAGCGCCGTTCAGGCGCGGAACCAAGCCCGGAACCAAGCGCAGGACCAGAGACGAAATCCACGTGAGGGGCTGGGCATGGGCAAGCTGGACGGGCGGGTCGTCGTCATCACCGGTGCGGCGCGCGGGCAGGGGGAGCAGGAGGCGCGGCTGTTCGTCGCCGAGGGGGCGCGGGTGGTGATCGGGGACGTGCTGGACGAGCAGGGGGCGGCGCTCGCGGCCGAGCTGGGGGAGGACGCCGCGCGGTACGTGCACCTGGATGTGGTGCGGGAGGACGACTGGGCGGCGGCCGTGGCGGCGGCGAAGGATGCCTTCGGGAAGATCGACGGGCTGGTGGCCAACGCCGGGATCCTGCGGTTCAACGCGCTGACCGCCACCCCACTGGAAGAGTTCCTGAAAGTGATGCAGGTGAACCAGGTCGGCTGCTTCCTCGGGATCCGTACCGTCGCGCCCGAGATCGCCGCGGCGGGCGGCGGGACCATCGTCAACACCGCCTCGTACACGGGGGTGACCGGCATGGCGTACGTCGGTGCCTACGCGGCGAGCAAGCATGCCGTGCTGGGGCTCACCCGGGTCGCGGCGCTGGAGCTGGCGGCCCAGGGGATCCGGGTGAACGCGGTGTGCCCGGGGGCGGTGGACACCCCGATGACGAACCCGGCGGCCCTCGACCCGGACGCCGACCCGGAGGCGTCGGCGCGGGCGGTGGACGCGCTGTACCGCAAGCTGGTGCCGATGGGGCGGATCGGCCGTCCGGAGGAGATCGCCCGGCTGGCACTCTTCCTGACCTGCGACGACTCGTCGTACATCACCGGGCAGCCGTTCGTTGTGGACGGGGGCTGGCTGGCGGGCGTCGCCCTCGGGTGAGCGTGTTCCGGGGCCGCGCCCGAAGCCGTATCTGACGCTTCATCAGCTATTGACGCTTCGCGGTGCCGGTGGAACAGTCTGCGCAGGCTCGTCAATCTGACGGTTCGTCAGAAAAGTTAGAGCCGGCATCACCCACCCGCACGGCCCGTCACCCAGCGGCGTCCTCGCGAAGCGGCGTCGGAAGAGACGTAAGGACGGTGAACCCCCGTGGAATTCGGGATCTTCGTACAGGGCTACGTCCCCGCCGCGCGCGCCGCGGCCGACCCCGAGGCCGAGCACCATGCGCTGATCGAGGAGACGGAGTACGTCATCCAGGCGGACCGCTCCGGCTTCAAATACGCCTGGGCCTCCGAGCACCACTTCCTGGAGGAGTACTCCCACCTCTCCGCCAATGACGTGTTCCTCGGCTACCTCGCCCACGCCACCGAACGCATCCATCTGGGTTCCGGCATATTCAACCCCCTCGCGCCGGTCAACCATCCGGTGAAGGTCGCCGAGAAGGTCGCCATGCTCGACCACCTCTCCGGCGGACGCTTCGAATTCGGCTCCGGGCGCGGCGCGGGCAGCCACGAAATCCTCGGGTTCATGCCGGGCGTCACCGACATGAACCACACCAAGGAGCTGTGGGAGGAGACCATCGCGGAGTTCCCCAAGATGTGGCTCCAGGACGAGTACGAGGGCTTCCACGGAAAGCACTGGCAACTCCCGCCCCGCAAGGTCCTCCCCAAGCCGTACGGACCCTCCCACCCCGCCATGTGGTACGCCGCCGGGTCCCCCTCCTCGTACGCGATGGCCGGGCGCAAGGGCCTCGGCGTCCTCGGGTTCAGCGTGCAGAAGGTCGCCGACATGGAATGGGTGGTCGACTCGTACAAGAGCGCCGTCAAGGACGCCGAGCCCGTAGGGGACTTCGTCAACGACAACGTCATGGTCACCTCGACCGCGATCTGCGCCGAAACGCATGAGAAGGCCGTGGAGATCGCCGTCGGCGGCGGGCTCAACTACCTCCAGTCGCTGCTCTTCCGCTACCACGACACCTTCCCCCGGCCCGACGGCATCCCCGCCTGGCCCGAACTGCTCCCCGACTACACCGAGGAGCTGATCGAGCTGCTGATCGCCGAGGAGCTGATGATCTGCGGCGACCCGGACGAGGTCCTCGCGCAGTGCCGCCGCTGGGAGGCGGCCGGAGCCGACCAGCTCTCCTTCGGCCTGCCCATCGGCATCAGCCGGGACGACACCCTCACCTCCATCCGGCTCATCGGCGAGCACGTCATCCCGAAGATCGACACGGACCCGGTGCACCGGACGACGCGCTTCCGGGAGGCGGGCGGCGCCTGACGCAACCGGCCGCGGTGCCCGGCCGGGCCCGCCCGGCCCGCGGCCCGCCGCCCCGCACCGTCGCGCCCCGCGAGACCCCGCCCCGTATGACGAGAAGGGAACCCGCCATGCTCGACCACCTCATCCAGGGCGCCACCGTCGTGGACGGCACGGGCGCGCCCCGCCACCTCGCCGACGTCGGCATCAAGGACGGCCGCATCGCCACCGTCGCCCCACCGGGCACCGTCACCGAACCGGCCCGCACCACCGAGGACGCCACCGGACTCGTCCTCACCCCCGGCTTCGTCGACCCGCACACCCACTACGACGCCCAGCTCTTCTGGGACCCCTACGCCACCCCGTCCCTCAACCACGGCGTCACCACCGTCGCCGGCGGCAACTGCGGCTTCACCCTCGCACCCCTCCACCCCGACCGGCCCGGCGACGCCGACTACACCCGCCGCATGATGAGCAAGGTCGAGGGCATGTCCCTGGTCGCCCTCGAAGAGGGCGCCCCCTGGGACTGGCACGGCTTCGGCGACTACCTCGACGCCCTCGAAGGCCGCATCGCCGTCAACGCCGGATTCATGGTCGGCCACTGCGCCCTGCGCCGCCACGTCATGGGCCCCGACGCCATCGGCGGCCGCCCCACCCCCGACCAGCTCGACGCCATGGTCGCCCTCCTCCACGACGCCTTGGACGCCGGGGCCTGGGGACTGTCCACCACCCAGTCGGCCACCCACTCCGACGGCGACGGCGCCCCCGTCGCCTCCCGCCACGCCGACCGCGACGAACTCCTCGCCCTCTCCCGCGCCGTCGGCGCACACGAAGGGACCCAGATAGAAGCCATCGTCTCCGGCTGCCTCGACCGCTTCGACGACGACGAGATCGACCTCCTCGTCGCCATGACCGGCGCCGCCGGACGCCCCCTCAACTGGAACGTCCTCACCATCGACGCCGCCGTCCCCGACCGCGTCCCCCGCCAGCTCGTCCCCAGCGCCCGCGCCCGCGCCGCCGGCGGCCGCATCGTCGCCCTCACCATGCCGATCCTCACGCCCATGAACATGTCCCTCGGCACGTTCTGCGCCCTCAACCTCATCCCCGGCTGGGGCGACATCCTCGGCCTGCCCCGCCCCGAACGCCTCGCGAAACTCCGCGACCCCGACGTCCGCGCCACCCTCCTGCGCCACGCCCACAGCGAGGAGGCCGGGGTCTTCCGCCGCCTCGCCGACTTCGACCGCTACGTCATCGGCGACACCTACTCCGCCCCCAACGAAGGGCTCAGCGGCCGCGTCGTCCGCGACATCGCCGCCGAACGCGGCCAGGAACCCTTCCACTGCCTCGTCGAGATCTGCGCCCACGACGACCTGCGCACCGTCCTGTGGCCGATGCCCACCGACAACGACCCCGCCAGTTGGGCCCTGCGCCGCGAGACCTGGCGCCACGAGGACGTCCTCCTCGGCGGCTCCGACGCCGGAGCCCACCTCGACCGGATGTGCGGCGCCCCCTACACCACCCGCTTCCTCGGCGACTGCCTGCGCGGCCGGAAACTCGTCGGCCTGGAGGAAGCCGTCCGGATGCTCACCGACGACCCGGCCCGCCTCTTCGGCCTCCGCGACCGCGGCCGCATCACCGCAGGCCACCACGGTGACCTTGTCCTCCTCGACCCCGAGACCATCGACGCCGGGCCCGCCACCCTCGTCCACGACCTGCCCGGCGACAGCCCCCGCCTCGACTCCCGGGCCCAGGGCATCGTCAGCGTCCGCGTCAACGGCGTCGAGACGATCCGCGACGACACCGTCACCGGCGCCGTCCCCGGCACCGTGCTGCGCTCCGGCCGCCACACCGCCACGGTGAGCACCCGGTGAGCGGTGAGCACCCGGTGAACGCCGGAAAGAGCCCTACGGGACGGAGCGTCGATCCGGACCGTACGGAACGGCTCCTCATCGGCGGCGAGTGGACCGCACCCGACGGCGGACACCACGACGTCCTCGACCCGGCCACCGAGGAGATCGTCGGACGGGCGCCCGAGGCGAGCACCGCGCAGGTCCGCGCCGCCACCGAGGCCGCCCGCGCAGCCTTGGGCCCGTGGTCACGCACCACCCCCGAACTCCGCGCCCGCGTCCTCGACCACACCGCCCGGTTGCTCCGCGACCGCCTCGCCCCGTACGCCGAACTCGCCCAGCGGGAGAGCGGCGCCACCACCGCCACCGCCCGCGGTATGCAGGTCGGCGTGGCAGCGGCGCGGTTCGCGCGGTACGCGCGCGGCGCGCTGGAACCCGTCGAGACGCCGCTGCCGCCGCAGGTCAACCCGGCCGGACCGATGGGGAAAGCCGCGGTCATCGGCGCGTACGCGGCCCGCCGCCCGGTCGGGGTCGTCGCCTGCATCACCTCGTACAACAACCCCTGGGCCAACCCTGCGGGCAAGATCGCCCCGGCGCTGGCCATGGGCAACACCGTCGTCGTCAAACCCGCCCCGCAGGACCCGCTCTCCGTCTACCGCATGGCCGAGGCGCTCCAGGAGGCGCTGGAGGAGGCGGGGGCGCCGCCCGGCGTGGTCAACGTCGTCTCCGGCACCTCCGCGGAGGTCGGCGCGGCGGCGGTGGCGGCGCCGGAGACCGACATGGTCAGCTTCACCGGCTCCACCGCCGTCGGCCGCGCCATCGCCGAGGAGTGCGGCCGGGGCATGAAACGCCAGCTCATGGAGTTGGGCGGGAAGGGCGCCGCGCTGGTCTTCGACGACCTCGACGAGGCCGGGCTGGACGCCGCGGTCGCCGGTATCGGCACCACCTTCTCCTTCTACAGCGGCCAGATCTGCACCGCCCCGACCCGCGTCCTCGTCCAACGCCCCCTCCACGACCGGCTGGTCGAACGCCTCACCCACTACGCGCGCCGCCTGCCCCTCGGCGACCCGCGGGCCCGCTCCACCGTGGTCGGCCCGGTCATCTCCGCCGCCCACCGCGACCGCGTCGAGTCCTACCTCGATCTGGGCCGCGCGGAGGGCGCCCGGCTGGTCACCGGCGGGCGGCGCCCGGACGGCCCGGACACGGCGCGCGGTTTCTACGTCGCGCCCGCGCTGTTCGCCGACTGCACGTCCGGGATGCGGATCGTGCGGGAGGAGATCTTCGGCCCGGTCGTGGTGGTGCTGCCGTTCGACGACGAGGAGGAGGCCGTCGCGCTCGCCAACGACAGCGACTACGGGCTGCTGGACTACGTCTGGTCCGGCGATGTGGCACGGGCGTTCCGGGTCGCGGCCCGGCTGCGCGCCGGAGGGGTCGGCGTGAACACCGTCGGCCGCAACATGGAGGCGCCCTTCGGCGGCTTCAAACAGAGCGGCGTCGGCCGGGATGTGGGCTCGTACGCGCTGCACGCCTACAGCGAGGTGCAGTCGGTGGTGTGGACGGGGTGAGGCCTGCGCCGAGCCGTACCGGGGCGGTCCGCCGGGTGGTGGCCCACGGGCGTCCGCGCGGTGGCCGGGGGACGTCCGGAAGTCGCACGGGAAATTTTTGAAAGGGGCAAAACGGGCGCGGCTGCGGTAACCGCACGGCGAGTCGGGTGGCCCGTGAGTCGTGAAGTTGAAGGTTGAGACGGTTTTGATCATTCCATTACGCGACCGAAGTGCGGGATGTGGTTTCGTAATGAAGGTGCTACCGGGCCGCCGATAAGCGGAGTTTGACCCTCCGGATGCGGAAACAGCAGCACTTAACGTCCTGTTCATGGTTCAGGTAGACCCCCGGCCCCAGACCGGAGACACGGTAACGAGCGTCGGCGCCACCGGCGGAGAAGCCCGCGGCGACACCCGCGGCAAGGGACTGAGCGGCAACTCCGTCGGCCTGCTCGGCAGCGCGGTCATCGGCGTCTCCACCGTCGCCCCCGTCTACTGCCTCACCTCCACCCTCGGCCCCACCGCCGGAGAGGTCGGCCTGCAGATGCCGGCCATCTTTCTGGCAGGGTTCCTGCCGATGCTGCTCGTCGCCTTCGCCTACCGCGAGCTGAACAAGGCGGTCCCCGACTGCGGCACTTCCTTCACCTGGACCGTCAAGGCATTCGGCCCCCGCATCGGCTGGATGTGCGGCTGGGGCCTGGTGATCGCGACGATCATCGTGCTCTCCAACCTCGCCGGCGTCGCCACCTCCTTCTTCTACCTGCTGCTCGGCGAACTCACCGGCAGCCGGACCGTCGCCGACCTCGACGGCAACAAAGCCGCCCACATCCTCACCTGCCTCGCCTTCATCGCCGTCGCCACCGCCATCAGCTACCGCGGCATGACCGCCACCAAAGGCGTGCAGTACGCCCTCGTCGGCCTCCAACTCGCCGTGCTCGCCGTCTTCGTCGTCATGGCCGTCATCAAGGCACGCTCCGGCGAATTCGCAGGATCCCTGCACTTTTCCTGGACCTGGCTCGACCCCTTCGCCGTCCGGTCCTTCTCCGCCTTCACCGCCGGACTCTCCCTCTCGATCTTCATGTTCTGGGGCTGGGACGCCTGCCTGACCGTCAACGAGGAGACCGCCGGCAGCGCCAAAACCCCCGGCCGCGCCGCCCTCCTCGCGATGCTCGTCCTCATCGGCTCCTACCTGCTGACCGCCATCGCCGCCCAGATGTACTCCGGCGTCGGCGACAAGGGCCCCGGCCTCGGCAACCCGCACACCGCCGACAACGTCTTCGCCGCCCTCGCCGACCCCGTCATGGGCACCGCCCTCGGCGTGCTGCTGTTCGTCGCCGTCCTCGCCTCGGCCGCCGCCAGCCTCCAGACCACGTTCATCCCCGTGGCCCGCACCGTCCTCGCGATGAGCGCGTACGAGGCGCTGCCGCCGTCCTTCGCCCGCATACACCCGCGCTTCCGGTCACCGGGCCGCGCCACCGTCGCCGCGGGCGTCGCCACCGGCCTCTTCTACGCCGTGATGAGCCTCCTCAGCGAGAACGTCCTCATCGACACCATCTACGCCCTCGGCCTCATGATCTGCTTCTACTACGCGATCACGGCCTTCGCCTGCGCCTGGTACTTCCGCCACGACCTGCGCACCTCCACCCGCGACCTGTTCTTCAAAGGCGTCTTCCCCACCCTCGGCGGCATCCTGCTGACGGCGGTCTTCACCAAGACCCTTGTGGACATGTGGAACCCGGCTTACGGGTCGGGCAGCTCCGTATTCGGTGTGGGCTCGGTGTTTGTCATCGGGGTGGGGCTGTTGGCGCTGGGCCTTGTGCTGATGCTGGTGATGCAGCGACGGAGCCCGGCGTTCTTCCGGGGGGAAGTGCTTACTCGGGGGACGCCGGTGTTGGTGGTGGAGGAGTAGGGGGCGGGGGCCCCTCCCCCCTCCCCCCTCCCCTCCTGCCCCACCCCGCCCACCACCCCGCCCCCGCCAGCATCGGCTGCTGCCCGCCCGCCCCCACCGCTCCACCCGCACCGTGCTCAACCACGTCGGCCCCCGGCGCCTCCCCCCACACCACGGGACCCCTCACGCCACGGGACCCGTCACCCCACCCCGCCCCTCACCCCGCCTCCAAAAACACCGGATTGGTCAGTGCCGCCATCCGGCCGGGCGTGCCGGGGTCCGTGGCGGGGTGCCGTATCTCCGCGCGTACGTAAGCGGCCCGGGCCGGGCTGGTGACCCAGGTGAGGGCGGTGGTGCCGCCGGGCGGTATCGCGGCGCTGTGGAGCCGACCCTGGTCCGTGTGGAAGGAAGCGGTGCAGCCGGGCGCACCGGACACGGTCAGGCGGACGGTGACGGGTGCGGTGGCGGGCACCGTCAGCCGTTCGCCGATTCCGGCGTGTTCGCCGTGGGGGCCGCTGACGTCGAAGGACAGGTCGAGGTCGGCGGATTCGGCGATCCATACGCGGCCTGCCCGTATGCCGTCCTGGAGGGCGTGGCGGGACAGGTCGTCGGCGAGGACGACGGTCTGGGGCAGGCCGATGACGTCGGGGTCGCGGTGCGCGTCGCTGTGCCCGACGGCGGGCAGCCACCGGGGACGGTCGCCCCGGGCGTGCGCCACCAGGGCGTTGTCCCATTGCGCGAGGGCGGTTTCGTCCTCGGCGGTGTACGGGCCGTTCTAGACCTCCACCGCGTCGGCGCCGTCGAGGCCGAACTTCCAGGAGCAGCCGATGCACGAGGCGTGCGGGTGTGCGGGGATGGCCAGCCCTCCGGCGCGGTGGACGGCTCGCGCGTAGGCGCCGGGGGAGGTGTCGCGGGCGCGGCGGCGCCAGTCGAGGAACGTGCCGGGGTCGGTGCCGAGCGCCACGAGGTGGCCGTTGCGGGTGGTGATCTCCTCGCCGGTGAGGATCAGCAGTTCATCGCCCCACAGGCCGTCCCAGGCGCGGTGCGAGGACGTGGTGTTGTGCTCGGAGGTGTTGAGGAAGTCCAGGCGGGCGGCGCGGGCCAGCGCGGCGATCTCGGCGGGGGTGCGCCGCCCGTCGGAGTGGACGGAGTGGACGTGGCCGTCCCCGCGGTACCAGGCGCGGCCGCGGCCCCGGGCGCGTTCGGGCGGGTACACGGGCCGCGGGGTGTGCCCGGGGGCGCCGAGGCGCAGCGTCACGGTGATCTCGTAGGTCAGGCCCTGCGGCGCGAGGGTGTACGGGCCGAGGGCGAGGTGCCAGGTGCCGGGGCGTACGGGGCCGGGGAGGTAGCCGGGGGTGGCGTCGTCGGCGCGGACGAAGAACGCGCTGCGGGCGCCGCCGGACCAGCCGCGGAAGCCCCGGCCGCCGGGGGCGGTGCCACGTTCGTCGAAGATGCCGATGTCGCAGGCGTTGCCGACGGTGCCCTCGGGGACGTCGGGCCGGTCGTAGCGGTAGGCCACGGCGATCTCCCGTACGCCGGGCGGGACCTCGACCGGTACGTAGACGTGGTCCGGGGTGCCCGGCGGCAGGTGGCCGCGGACCGTGCGGGTCAGCGTGGCCCCGTCGCCGCCACCGTTGCCGGGTGCCGGTGCCGCGGCGGCGAAGCGTACGGGCCCGAGGGCCAGCGCCCCGGCCGCGCCCGTGGCCGCGGAGAGTGTCAGTACGTCACGCCGTTCCATTCCCGCCCCCTGATGTCCGTGTCCGCCGTGTGCACGACGGCCATCGTGGCGGCCCGCGCGGGCCCGTCGCCGGGCCGTGGACCGCGTCGCCGCCACGTCGTGTGCCGCCGCGTGAAAACTGTTCTACGCGGTTGTGACACGGCAGGAAAGGGCTGTGGATAACCCGCGGACGGTGAGGCAACATGCGCTGACCGACACGGCTCACACGGAGGTGCGCGCGGATGCGGATCGCGACCACGATCTTCCTTACCGACGAGACGATCCGGCCCGACCGCCTGGCCGGAGAGCTGGAGCAGCGCGGCTTCCACGGCCTCTACCTTCCCGAGCACACCCACATCCCGGCGAGCCGGGAGACCCCCGCGCCCATGGGGGAGCCGCTGCCCGACGAGTACGGCCGCTGCCTCGACCCGTTCGTCGCGCTCGGCCAGGCAGCCGCCGTCACCGAGGGGCTGCGGCTGGGCACCGGCATCACGCTCGTCGCGCAGCACGACCCCATCGACCTGGCGAAGCGGATCGCCACCCTCGACTTCCTCTCCGGCGGCCGGTTCACCCTCGGCGTCGGCTTCGGCTGGAACGTCGAGGAGGCCGCCGACCACGGGGTGCGCTGGTCCACCCGCCGGGACCTGGTGCGCGACCGGATGGCGCTGATGCGGGCCCTGTGGGCGCCCGAACCCACTGCTTACGAGGGACCGTTCGACTCCGTGAGCGCCTCGTACGCCCACCCCAAACCGGCCGGTGGCGCGCCCCGCGTCCTGCTTGGCGGCGTCGCGGGGCCCCGGCTGTTCTCGGACCTCACCGCCTACGCCGACGGCTGGCTGCCCATCGGCGGTCACGGTCTCGGGGTGGCACTGCCCGCGCTGCGTACGGCGTGGACGGCCGCCGGGCGCACCGGTGAGCCCGCCGTGGTGCCGTTCGCGGTCCGCCCCGCACCCGGCAAACTGGCCCACTACCGGGACCTCGGCATCGACGAGGTGGTGCTGCAACTGCCGCCCGCCGGTGAGCCGGAGGTGCTGCGGACCCTCGACGACTACGCGCAGTACCTCTGAGGCGCCGGTACGCGACCACTGAGCCCTCGGGGTGCGGGGCGCGCGCCACAGAGGACGCGCCGCGTCCCCCACCTCCGCCCGGCGCCCGGACCTGCCGCGACGGGCCCGCGTCCCGCTCGTGGTGCCGCCCGTCCTAGGACCACCGCCCGATCCGCCCGCCCCGGGGGCCCGACCGTGGGCCGATCCGCCGCCGCGCGGCCGGGCGTACCGTCGAAGACACGGGGTGCATCCGTACGGGGCGGGCACGACGGCCGTCCCGTACGGGAGGCGGCCCCGCCCGGTAGTCCGCGGCTCCTAGGAGATGACCATGCCGCAGCTCGACCACACGATCGTCCACAGCACCGACCGCTTCGCCTCCGCCCGTTTCCTCGCGGAGATGCTCGGCGCCCCCGAGCCCCGCGCCTACGGACCGTTCGCCGCCGTCAGCCTCGACAACGGCGTCGTCCTCGACTTCGCGGAACACGTCGCACCCGACGGCGACTTCGTACCGACGCACTACGCGTTCCTGGTGACGGAGGACGAGTTCGACGAGATCTTCAGCCGGATAAAGGACAGGAACCTTCCCTATTGGGCCGATCCCCGTCATAAGAACGCACAGAGCATCAATCACCACGACGGCGGCCGCGGCGTGTACATCGACGACCCCGACGGGCACGCCCTGGAGTTCATAACGCGTAAGTACTCGGAGGCTCTGCTCGCAGGTTTGTGAGTGAGCGCGTTCGGGTGTCGGTGCGCGCTCGTATGCTCGGAGGATGACTTCCAGCGCGCAGGTACCTGACCAGGGATCACACCGAGCGGACGTGCCGTCGGCGGGCGGTGGCACAGAGCCTTCCGCGCCGCCCGCCGCGAACGCCGTGCGGCGCGCGTTGCGCCGGGCCCGGGACGGCGTCGCGCTGGACGCCGGCGAGGCGGCGGTGCTCCTCCAGCTCCGCGGCGACGATCTGAAGGACCTCTGCGCGAGCGCCGCCCGGGTGCGGGACGCCGGTCTGGAGGCCGCCGGACGCCCCGGTGTCATCACGTACTCCCGCAAGGTGTTCATCCCCCTCACCCGCCTGTGCCGCGACAAGTGCCACTACTGCACCTTCGTCACCGTTCCCGGCAAGCTGCGCCGCGAGGGCCACGGCATGTACCTCTCGCCCGACGAGGTGCTGGACATCGCGCGCCGCGGCGCCGAAATGGGCTGCAAGGAAGCGCTGTTCACGCTGGGCGACCGCCCCGAGGACCGCTGGCCCGAGGCCCGCGAATGGCTCGACGCCCACGGCTACGACGACACCCTCGCCTATGTGCGGGCCATGGCGATCCGCGTCCTGGAGGAGACGGGGCTGCTGCCGCACCTCAACCCCGGCGTGCTGTCGTGGACGGACCTCGCGCGCCTCAAGCCCGTCGCGCCGTCCATGGGCATGATGCTGGAGACCACGGCGACGCGCCTGTGGAGCGAGCCGGGCGGCCCCCACTACGGCTCGCCCGACAAGGATCCCGCCGTGCGGCTGCGCGTCCTGGAGGACGCCGGGCGGTCCAACGTCCCCTTCACCACCGGCATCCTCATCGGCATCGGCGAGACGTACGAGGAGCGCGCCGACTCGATCTTCCAGCTGCGCAAGACGGCCCGGGCCTACCACGGCATCCAGGAAGTCATCGTGCAGAACTTCCGCGCCAAGCCGGACACCGCGATGCGCGGCATGCCCGACGCGGAGCTGGAGGAGCTGGCCGCCGCCATCGCCGTCAGCCGCCTCCTGCTGGGCCCCTCGGCCCGTATCCAGGCGCCGCCGAACCTCGTCGACGCCGAGTACGCCCTGCTCATCGGCGCGGGCATCGACGACTGGGGCGGCGTCTCCCCGCTGACGCCGGACCACGTCAACCCCGAGCGCCCCTGGCCGCACATCGACGAGCTGGCCGAGAAGACCTCCGGCGCCGGGTTCACGCTCCGCGAACGCCTCACCATCTACCCCGAGTTCCTCCAGCGCGGTGAGCCCTGGCTCGACCCGCGGCTGCTGCCGCACGTCCGCGCCCTGGCCGACCCGGAGACGGGCCTCGCCGACGAGGACGCTCCCGTCGTGGGCCGCCCCTGGCAGGAGCCCGACGAGGGCTTCTCGCTGGCCCCCTCCGGCCGCACCGACCTGCACCGCACCATCGACACCGAGGGCCGCACCGGCGACCGCCGCGACGACTTCGACAACGTCTACGGCGACTGGGAGGCGCTGCGCGAGGCCGCCGCCCCCGGGATGGCACCCTCCCGGCTCGACGCCGACGTCCGCGAGGCCCTGTCGCAGGCGGCCGACGACCCGACGCAGCTCACCGACCCCCAGGCCCTGGCGCTGCTGCACGCCGACGGCCCGGCCCTCGACGCCCTGTGCACGATCGCCGACGAGCTGCGCCGCGACACCGTCGGCGACGACGTCACATACATCGTCACCAGGAACATCAACTTCACCAACGTCTGCTACACCGGCTGCCGGTTCTGCGCCTTCGCGCAGCGCCGCACCGACGCCGACGCCTACACCCTCTCCCTGGAGCAGGTCGCCGACCGCGCCCAGCAGGCGTGGGACGTCGGCGCGGTGGAGGTGTGCATGCAGGGCGGCATCCACCCCGACCTGCCTGGCACGGCCTACTTCGACATCGCGCGCGCCGTCAAGGAACGCGTCCCGGGGATGCACGTCCACGCCTTCTCCCCCATGGAGGTCGTCAACGGCGCGACGCGGACGGGCCTGTCCATCCGGGACTGGCTGGCCGAGGCGAAGGCCGCCGGGCTCGACACCATCCCCGGCACCGCCGCGGAGATCCTCGACGACGAGGTCCGCTGGGTCCTCACCAAGGGCAAGCTGCCCACCGCCACCTGGGTCGAGGTCATCAAGACCGCCCATGAGCTGGGCATCCGCTCGTCGTCGACGATGATGTACGGCCATGTCGACCAGCCGCGGCACTGGCTGGGCCATCTGCGGCTGCTGGCCGAGATCCAGCAGTCGGCTCTCGCCAAGGGCGTCGAGGGCTTCACGGAGTTCGTCACCCTGCCGTTCATCCACACCAATGCCCCGGTCTACCTCGCGGGCATCTCCCGCCCCGGCCCCACCACCCGCGACAACCGCGCGGTGACGGCCATGGCGCGGCTGCTGCTCCATCCGCACCTCACCAACATCCAGACCAGCTGGGTCAAGCTCGGCACGGAGGGCGCCGCCGAGATGCTCCGCTCCGGCGCCAACGACCTGGGCGGCACCCTCATGGAGGAGACCATCTCCCGGATGGCGGGCTCCAGTTACGGCTCCTACCGCTCCATCCAGGACCTGCTGGCCATCGCCGACGCCGCGGGCCGCCCGGCCCGGGCCCGCAACACGACGTACGGCCCGGTGCCCGAGGAACGTCAGCGGGCCGCGCACGCCTCGGACGGCCACCTGCCTGAGCTGCTGCCGGTCCTCGACTGAGACGGACGACGGTACGCGGGGCGCCCGGCGGCATACGGGCGCCCCGCGACGGGCCCTCGGTCGCCCCGCCCCGGCGGACCCCGGGCGCCCCGGTCCGGCGGCGCACCTAGGGCGGCGCACCCCCGTCGTACTCCGCCTCGTGCTGGAGGATGCACTGCTGCCACTGGGACAGTGCCTCCGCACGGTCGCCGCCGGAGTCCTGCGCGGCGGTGATCAGCGCGTCCGCCGCCATCGCCGCCAGCCGGACCGCGACATGGCAGACATCGCGGTGCGGGAGCGGCCGGAGAAGTTCCACCGCGCCATCGCTGTCGCCGGAGAGCGCGGTGGCGACGACGGCCATCGTGGTGCGGTCCCACTCGTACTCGGACATGCGGGGAGCATGCCCACCCCGGACCGCCGCCATCTTCGAACTCTCGCCTGAAAGCGGCCCGTCGCCCGGCCGCCCGGAAAACCGCCACCACCGGGCCCGGCGCCCCGCCCCACCTGCCCGTCCGCCCCGGGTGCCCGCCCGGGGCGGAGGTCTCGGGCGGACGCGCACCGATCGGGAGCGGACCGATCAAAAGCCGCCTGATGTACGTCTTGTCGCATTCCGTTCCTGTCCTGAACCGATCAATCCTGGTCGATTACAGTGCTGCGCCAGAGGGTCCGTACGGGGCCGGACGGGCGTTGTGGGGTTCGGGAGGGCACAGTGAACGCAGCGGCAGGCGGCACCGGCACCACCGCCATCTGGGGCCGCGCCGAACAGCAGGACTTCCGCAGCCGGGTCCGCGGCTGCCTGCTCGGCGGAGCGATCGGCGACGCGCTCGGCGCGGGCATCGAGTTCGACTCCCTGGACGCCATCCGCGAGGCCCACGGCCAGGAGGGCGTCACCGACTTCGTCCCCGCCTTCGGGCGGCGCGGGGCGGTCACCGACGACACCCAGATGACACTGTTCACCGTCGACGGCCTGATCCGCGCCCAGGTCCGCCGCGACACCGGCGCCTGGCACCCGCCCACCGACGTGCACCGCGCCTACCTCCGCTGGGCCGCCACCCAGCGCGACTGGGGCCCGGACGAGCGCAAGGAGGACGACGGCTGGCTGGCCCGCGAGGAGTGGCTGTACTCCCGCCGCGCACCGGGCCGCGCCTGCCTCACCGGCCTCGGCGACGACACCATGGGCACCCTGGACAAGCCGAAGAACCCCGACTCCAAGGGGTGCGGCGCCGTGATGCGCTCCGCGCCGTTCGGACTGCTCGTCGGCTGGGAACCGCAGCTCGTCTTCCAGCTCGCCGTCGAATGCGCCGCCCAGACCCACGGCCACCCCACCGGCTACCTCGCGGCCGGCGCCTTCGCCGTCATCAGCCACGCCCTGGCACGCGGCGACGACCTCGACAGCGCCGTGCAGAAAGCCCTCGCCCACCTCGCCACCTGCCCCGACCACGAGGAGACCACCGAGGCCCTGAAGCGGGCGCTCGGCGCCGTACGGCAGGGCATGCCGACGGCCGCCCGGGTCGCCTCGCTCGGCGAGGGCTGGACGGCCGAGGAGGCGCTCTCCATCGGCGTCTACTGCGCGCTCGTCGCCGAGGACGTCCGGCACGGCCTGCTGCTCGCCGTCAACCACAGCGGCGACAGCGACTCCACCGGCGCCATCTGCGGCAACCTCCTCGGCACCCTGCACGGCGAGACGGCGCTGCCCCCGGTCTGGCTGGTCGAGCTGGAGGGCCGCGACACCATCCTCCAGCTCGCCGACGACTTCGCCCTGGAGATGACCCAGGGCACGGCCCTGCACGGCCCCGCCGGCTCCGCCCCGGGCTGGCTGGTCCGCTACCCGAGGGCCTGACGGGTCCGGGGGAGCGGCCCCACCACGCCCGCGCCGCGGGCCGGAAGGTCCCGGCTCAGGCCCCGGCCCGGAGCGCGCCTGCCCCGGAGCGCGTCCGCCCCCGGAGCGCGCCCGCCCCCCCCTCACGCCCTCCCCGCGCGCCCCGCCGCCCCGTCCGCCCGCTGCCCGGGGAGCCGCCGGGTGGCCCCGAATCCGTCCTTGCCGTCCCCGTCCCCGTTGATCCGGTCCAGGACCGCGTCCCGCTCCGGGGTGTCCTCCGGCCTGACCAGGCCGATCAGCAGGAACAGCACCAGCGAGGTGGCCACCGGCGCCACGATCTGGATCTGCAGCTGCACCCCGTCGATCCCGTAGTTCGTCAGCCAGAACGCGAACAGGCCCGCCGCCCACGACACCAGCGCCGCCGTCGGCCCGGACCTGCGGCACTGCCGCACCATGCCGAGCAGGAACGGGATCGAGATCGGCCCCACCAGCCCGGCCACCCACTTGATGACCACGGTGATGATGTCCTTGAACGCCGGCGAGTTGACCTGCGTCGCGATGGCCATCGACAGCGCCAGGAACGCCACCGTCGACAGCCGCGCCGCCAGCAGCCCCGCCCGGTGCGACCAGCCACGCACCCGTTCCCCCACCTTCGGCAGCGCCGGGGCGATGTCCCGGGTGAACACCGCCGAGATGGCATTCGCGTCCGACGAGCACATCGCCATCGTGTGGGAGAAGAACCCGACCACGACAAGACCCAACAGCCCGTGCGGCAACAGCCGTTCGGTCAGCAGCGCATACGCATCCGACGCATCCGGCTTCTGTGCCCGTACCAGCAGCGGCGCCATCCACATCGGGAAGAACAGCACCGCGGGCCACACCAGCCACAACGCCGCCGACAGCCGCGCCGACCGCACCGCCTCCCGCGCGCTGCGCGTCGCCATGTAGCGCTGCGCCTGGTTCCACATCCCGCCGCTGTACTCGAAGGTCTTGATGAAGAGATACGCCAGCAGGAACGTCAGCGTGTACGGCCCGGCGGTCGGCGCGGTGTGCCCCGCCGGCAGCCGGTCCCACGCCGTCCACAGCGCCCCGACACCCCCGAGCTGCGCCAGGACCGTCACCAGCATCGCCACCCCGGCCAGTAACTGGATGACGAACTGCCCCAGCTCGGTCAGCGCGTCCGCCCACAGCCCGCCGACGGTGCAGTAGACCCCCGTGACCACACCGGTGAGCAGGATCCCCTGATGCAGCGAGATGCCCGTGAACACCGACAACAGCGTCGCGATCGCCGCCCACTTGGCGCCCACGTCCACGATCTTCAGCAGCACCCCCGACCAGGCCAGCGCCTGCTGCGTCGGCAGGTTGTAGCGGCCCTTGAGGTACTCCAACGGCGAGGCCACGTGCAGCCGCGACCGCAGCCGGTTCAGCCGCGGCGCGAACAGTCGCGCCCCGATGGCGATCCCCACCGCGATCGGGAACGACCAGGTGACGTACGAGGTGATGCCGTACTGGTACGAGATGCCCGCATAGCCGGTGAACATCACCGCGCTGTAGCCCGACATGTGGTGCGAGATGCCGGACAGCCACCACGGCATCCGGCCGCCCGCGGTGAAGAAGTCGCCGACATCGTCGACCCGCCGGTGCGACCACACGCCGATCGCGACCATCACACCGAAATATCCGATGAGCACAGCCCAGTCGAGACTGTTCATGCCCCCTCCAGGGGTCCGCCTGGTGAACGTGGACCACTTCGCCGTGACGGTCCGTGGGGCGGTTCCCCGTGCGGGAGCGGGGACTTGGGGATTGAACCTTCCGCCGCGCGGGCCGGTCAAGGCCCCGCAGATCATGGATATGAACGACGGTCACCAAGTCGAACGATTTTGCCCGCTCTTGACCGGCCGGGGCGTTGTCCCCCGTCCGCCGCCGCCCCCACGATGTGCGGACACTTCGCCGGGCTCCGCAGGCCCGACCAGCACGGCCACCCGCCGTCCCGCCCCAGCGGCACGGCGACCGGCCGCGCGGGAGCGGGATCCCGCGCGGCGCCCCACCGACCCGCCGGGAGGAACGCCCCACGGACGAAGCCGCACGGACGGACGGCCCCGCAAGGATCACTGCCAGTCCGACCGCTCCGTGCCCTCGAAGCAGTAGGTGACCCACTTCCCGGCCCGGTGCGTACTGGTCGACGGCACCGCGCACAGCCGCACCCGGAACGTCCGCCCGACCGTCGCCATGGCGGTGTACTTGTCATGGTTGTAGTTGATGACCGCGCTACGGGAGGAGCCGCCCCGCACCCGGATCGTCACCATGTCCCCGGGCTCACCGTTGACGATCCGGCCCCACACCGCGCCGCAGGACGCGCTGTACCGCAGATGGATCCGTGCGGGATTGCCCGCCTGCGGCTCCCAGGTGACCGCGTCCGCGGAACACTCCCCGGCCGGGCTCTTCCCGTCGCAGCCCGCCCCGGGGCAGCCGGGCGGCGGGTCCTCGAACGCCTTCTGGATCGCCTCCACACCGGGCGGCACGAGCGCCCCGGCGACCGCCGCGGCCACCGCCACCACCAGCGTGTGCCGTGCGTGCGCCCGCAACCGTCGCCCGCCCGCGCGTATCCAGGCCGCGAACCGGCCGACCGGGTCCGGACGCGACCCGCCGGACGGCGCCGCGCCGGTGCGGGATCCGCCATCCCCGGGACCGGCCGCGCCACCGCCGCCGGCCCGGTCCCCGCCGTCGCAGCCGGGCCCGGGCAGATCGACGACGGGACCGGGCGGATCGGCGACGGGGGGTCCGGCGGCGGACGGACCGGCGACGGGCGGATCGGTGGGAGGTGGGTCGGTGGCGGGTGGGGCGGGAGCGGCGGACGGGACGTCGTCCGGCTCCCCGCCCCCGGGCCGCTCCGCGGGATCGTGTGCGCGTCTGCTCATCCGGCCTCCTGAGAGGTCCCTGACCTGCCCCGATTCTCCCCCGGCCCGGTGCCCCGCCGGAAGCGCATTGTCGGCCGTGGCCCGGGGCGCACGGAAGAGCGGGCGGGCTCAACGGGCGCGCACGGCAGGGGAGAGGGCCGCCCCCGCGCCCCCGCGCGCACCGCGCGCCCCCTTCCCCTCCGCCGCCCGCCCCCGGCCGCGCCCCGGAACGCCCCGCGCCGTTCAGCCCGTGGGACGGGCGCCCCGCAACGCCGCCCCCAGCCGGACCAGCCCCTCGCCGATCTCCTCCGGCGGATGCGTCACGAACGAGAGCCGCATCGCCGCCGCGTCCGGTGTCCCCGCGAAGAACGGCGCCCCCGGGACGTACGCCACGTCATGCCGCACCACTCCGGGCAGCAGCGCCGCCGCGTCGTACCCCTCGGGCAGCGTCGCCCAGACGAACATGCCGCCCGCCGGACGGTTCCACCGCGACCCCTCGGGCAGCGCGGCGCCCAGCCCGCCGAGCAGCGCGTCCCGCCGCGCCCGGTACGCCTCCCGCACCCGCACCAGATGCGCGTCCAGGTCCGCCACCGCCAGATACCGCGCGGCGGCCGCCTGATCGACGGTCGAGGAGTGCAGGTCCGCGGCCTGCTTCGCGATCACACAGGCCCGCCGCAGCCCGGCCGGGGCCCGCAGCCACCCCAGCCGCAGCCCCGGCGCCATCACCTTCGAGAACGACCCCAGCAGCGCCGTACGGTCCTCCGCCCCCGGGAACGACGCGATCCACGGCACCGGCTCCCCCTCGAACCGCAACTCCCCGTACGGATCGTCCTCCGCGATCCACAGCCCCCGCCGGGCCGCGACCGCCGCCACCGCCGCCCGCCGCTCGGCCGACAGCGTCCGGCCCGTCGGGTTCTGGAACGTCGGCACCAGATAGAGCAGCTTGGGCCCGACCCGCGCGGCGATCTCGTCCAACGCCTCCGGGTCCAGCCCCTCGTCGTCCGTGGGCACCGGCACCACCCGCGCCCCCGCCAGCGAGAAGATCTGCAACGCCGCGAGATAGCACGGGTCCTCGACGAGCACCACGTCACCGGGCTCCAGCAGCGCCGTCGTCAGCAGCGTCAGCCCCTGCTGCGACCCGGTGGTCACGATCAGATCGTCCGCGGCGGTCGCCAGCCCCCGGGCGGAGACCCGGCCCGCGACCGCGGCGCGCAGCTCCGGATCGCCGTCGGTCGGCGAGTACTGCAGCGCCCGTCGCGGCTGCTCGGCCAGCACGTGCCGGAACGCGTCGGCTATCCCCGCGGCGTCGAACAGCTCCGGCGCGGGCAGCCCACCGGCGAACGAGATGACCTCGGGCCGCGCGGTCAGCGCCAGAATGTCGCGCACCGGAGAACTCCCCGTCCGCACCGCCCGGGCGGCGAGCCCCGGGGCGGGAACCGTGGACGGGCTCTGGGCCGGATCCGTCATGGCGACTCCAATCGCTCGCACGCGGGCCACCCCCGCGTCAGCTCGGTCGCCGGAGCTTAAGCCGCCCGCCCGTCCCGGCACAGGGGGCCGCACCCGGGGCCGGACAGGGGAGAGCCCCCTCGGCCTGGACAGGGGATCCGGTCGAGAGGGCTCGGTGCCGCGCGGCGGAGGCGCGGCGGAACGACGGGCCGGTCAGGCCAGGTCGAAGGCGCCGCCGGCGACATCCGAGACGAAGGTGCTCCAGGCGGAGTTGTCGAAGGTGAGGCGCGGGCCTTCGGGGTCCTTCGAGTCGCGCACCGCAATCGCCTCGGCGGTCGGCACGGCGATTTCGACGCAGGCGCCGTTACCGCCGGAGTACGAGGACTTCGTCCAGGAGAACGCGGAATTGGGCTGCATGACCTTGTTCACTGTTCGCTCCGACTACTGTGAGTTGCCGCGGATTCGGTAGTGCTGACGCTACGCGCCAACTTCCCTTGCAGCAGGAGCAGTTCACCCTTCCGAATGGCGAATTCCTTGATCCCTTTTCAAGCCGCCGGGCGCCGGTGTACCTTGCGGATCCCTCTGCCGGAGGGGCTGGTTCCGGACCCCTTCCGACCGGCGCCTCCTGCCCCTCCCCGCCCGCGCGGCGCCTCCCGGCCCCACCCGTCAATTCCACGGAACGGGCTTCAGCTCACCGCATCCGCATGCCGCTTCGCGACCGCCGCGATGAAGTCCCGGCTCTGTTCGGCATTCAACGCCTGTGCCCGCAGATGTTCGTACATGACCGTGTACTTGTTGACGTCGTTCGTCTTCTCCAGATACAGATCGCTCGTGACACCCTCGATATAGACCACGCTCGAATCGGAGGTGGCGTTGAATTCGAGAATGGAGAACGTGCCGGCCATTCCGGCATGCGCTCCCGTGTCGTACGGCAACACCTGCACTGTCACATGCGGCAGGGTGCTCATCTCTACGAGATGCTCCAGCTGCTCCCGCATGACGGCATGACTGCCCACCACCCGCCGCAGCGCGCTCTCGTCCAGCACCACCCATAGCCGCAGTGGACTGTCGGGATCATCGACCCGCTCCTGACGCCGCAGCCGCACCTGGATCCGCTTCTCCAGCTGATCGGCGGCGAGCTCCGGCAGCACACCCGGAATCACCGCCCGGGCGTACCGCGGCGTCTGCAGCAGTCCCGGCACCAGCAGCGACTCATAGACCCGCAGTGAGGCGGCCTCGGTCTCCAGCCCGATGTAGACGCTGTACGGGATGTCGCCGAACGCGTGCCACCAGCCCTGCTGCCGGGAGTCCTTGGCCATCTGCATCAGCGAATCCACTATCCGGCGGTCGTCCACCTCGTAGACACCGCACAGATCGCGAACGTCGCGCTGACTGATGCTGCGGCGGCCGTTTTCCAGCCTGCTGATCTTCGACTGCGAGACCAGCAGCCGCTCGGCCACCTCCTCCGCCGTCATGCCCTTGAGCTCACGGAGCCTGCGCAGCTCCTGGCCCAACCGGCGTCGTCTGACGGTGGGGTTGACATGGGACGCCACGGGACGTGCACCTCCGGGTCCGTACTGCTTGTTCCGTGCCAGCAGAGTGCCACCCCAGGTGGACGCCGCGCAGTCAAACGCACACAGAAGGCGAGCACGCCACGGCGCGGGACGGCGGACCGGCCGTCGTCCGGAGCGGCCGGCCCGCCGCCCCGCGCCAACTGCGGCTCCCGAACGGGCTCGTGGGGACGGTTCTGCAGCCGGCCGGCGCCCCGGCGGCGTACGGGACGCCGGAACGGGGCGCCGACCGGAGCATCACGGGAGCGCGCGGACGGCGCACGCACCGCCTCGCGCGCCCCCTGTGATCAACGTGCGCCGGCCCGGGCCATGCTGCCGTGCCCGTGCCGTGAGGGGACCGGCACTCCGGACGCGTTCGACGCGCCCCGGCCGGCCGGCTGCCGCGCCGGGCCGTGGCCCGGGCCCGCCGCCGGTGTCCGCCGCGGCTGCGCCGCGGCGCCGTTCTGGACGTCCATGACCGCGTGCGCGACCAGTCCGCCCATGGGGTCGTGCCGGATCAGATCCCGGAGGCGGGAGCGTGATGAACGCCCTTCGTTCCCCGGGTAGAGGTGCTTGCCGAGTCCGACCGCATGGGCCAGCGCGGCGAGCGCCGCGGTCCGCGGGTCCGGCGGTACACCGGTGCGGATCGCGGTGTCGAGCCGGGCCTTGATTTCCCGGCTGATGGCCGTCTCCGTCGCCTGGTAGCGCGTCGTCGGCAGCACCCCGCACATCTGCCCCTCCACGGCATGGACCATGCCGCAGCGTTCGAGATGCGAGAGATACGTCTGGCGCAGCCCCAGCCGGGGCCCGCCGATCCAGTGGACCGCGCGCACCGGACTGCCGCGTCGGCGCAGCAGTTCGAGCGCGGAGTCCAGAGTCGGATCTCCGGTCGGCCGTGGCATCACCACGGCGATACGATCCCCGTCCGGGGCTATCCGTCCTGCCAGAGCCAGCTCTACTAGCTGGGCCCCGGCCAGGCCGAGGTCGAGCGACTGCGGCTGTGCTGTGGTGCCCGTTGCCGGGTCCAAAGCCAGCAGCAGAAGCTCCTCCGGAATTGTTCTGCGGCTCCTGCCCATCCATGCCTCCCCGCGTGGATGCATGACAGGGTGACCCCTCTCACATTCATCTGTCGAGAGTGCGTGGGGGGTTCGGCAGGGAACCTGCAGGTATGTCGTTCTCGTCTAGTACGTCGACGGCGACCTCCATGGGGTGCGGCGGGACGAGGTGGCGTGGGGCGGCGGATGCGCGCCACGCGGACACAGGACACTTGGGAACACTGGGTCAGACAGTGCGACATACGAAGGAGACATCGGTGGCGGGCGAGTCCCCCGACAAGTCGGGCAAGAAGCAGGCGTCGGGGAAGGCGCGGGGCGCGAACGACCCGCGCCTCGCCGTCCTCCGGGGGGAGCCGGCGGAGACGGATAAGGCCACGGAGGCCGAGAACGCCGAACGCGGGGCCCCTGAGGCTGCCGAGGAGTCCGGGGGCGCTGCAGCGCCGAAGAAGCCGGAGGCGGCGACGGACGGGGCTTCTGAGGCTTCCGAGGCCGATGGGGCCTCTGGGGCGGCCAAGTCCACCGATTCCGCCGAGACGGATGAGGCTGCCGATGGCGGCGACGGGCCGGGCAAAGACCGGCTGCGGGCCGCTGTTGCCGCCTGGGTCGCGGGTGAGGGCGACGGTGCGGAGAGCGCCGATGCCTCCGATGGCGCTGATCCCGCCGATGGCGATGACGACTCCGACGGTGCGGACGCGGACACCGGCGGCGCGGACGACGCTGCCGACGGTGGGGGCGCAAAGACCGCTGCAAAGGCCATAGGCGCCGCGGCGGGTGGAGCGAAGGGCTCCGTCGCCGAGGAGGCCGCGATGTCCGGTGCGGACGCCGGGGCCGAGTCCGGTACGCGGTCCGAGGCCGGTGACGCCGGGGCGGAGCGCGACGAGGCTGCCGACGCCGACGCCGACGCCGACGCCGGTGGCGAGGGTGCGGACGGCGCCGATTCCGCCGATGAAGCGAAGGCCGAGGGTGGCGCCGCCAAGAGCAAGGACGGCGGAGCGCGCCCGAAGGTCGAGGAAGCCAAGGCTGTGGGGCGTAAGGCGTCCGACGCTGAGGACGCGAGTGGCAAGGGTGACGCCGCGGCCTCCAAGGGTGACGACGTGTCCGTAGCGGACGGCGGCGAGACGTCGGACGAGGATGACGACGTGGACCGGCCGACGGCCGTTTTCACGACCAAGGGCAAGAAGTCCGGTGCGGACGAGGAGCCCGTCGACGACGCCACCCGCGCCTTCACCATCGCAAAGCCCAAGGGCAAGAAGAAGCCGGAGGAGAAGGCGAAGCCCGAGGGCAAGGAGGAGTCCGAGGCGGAGCCGAAGGCGGCGACCGGAGCCGACGGTAAGAGCAAGGAGTCCGAGAAGGGCGAGGCCAGGGGCGAGGGCGAGTCTGCGGACAAGGCCCAGCCCAAGGCTGCGAACAAGGCCGACGCCAAGGGCTCGGCCGACAAGGACGCAAAGGCCCCCAAGGGCGAGGTCAAGGGCGCGGGCAAGGGCGCAGCCAAGGCCAAGGGGCCCGAGCGGGAAGCCGAGCGCACCAGCCAGTTCGTCGCACTGAAATCGGACGACACCGGTGCCGCCGGGCGGTCCATCGGCAAGACGGCCGCCAAGCCGGGCGAGAAGGACGACAGCGCGACGGCGGGTGCCGGTGCGGCCGCCGCGGCGAGCCGCTCGGCGTCCGGCGAGTCCGGAACGGAGAAGCCCGCAGCGGAGAAGTCCGGCGCGGAGATGCCCGCAGCCGACAAGTCCGCCAAGCCCGGTAAGCCGTCCGCCGGTGCCACCGCCGGGCCGCAGCCGGCGGCGCTGCCCGCGAGTGAGCGGACCCGGCAGGAGCCGCTGCCGCCCCTCGACCTGCTCGCGCAGCTCACCAACACCCCGCCGCCGCCCGAGACCACGCTCCGTACCGTCGCCCGGCGGTTCAAGATCTGGACGCCGCTGGTCATCCTGCTGGCGATCGTCTTCGTGGTCGTCCAGTCGCTGCGCACGCTGCCGGAGCCGACGCCGGTCGTCGGCGAGTCGACCGCGTTCACCTTCAAGGGCGGCAAGCTCTCCATGCCGTGGCCCGGCCAGGGGCAGTCCGCGGCGGAGGTCGTCGGCGTCGGCAGCCTCGGCACGTCGGGGCCGCAGAAGCCGGTGCCGACGGCGAGCGTCGCCAAGGTCATGACGGCCTACGTCATCCTGCGCGACCACCCGCTGAAGAAGGGCGAGAAGGGCGCGACCCTCACCATCGACGCCAAGGCGGCGGCCGACTCGAAGAACAAGGACGAGTCGCGGGTGCCGCTGCAGGAGGGGCAGAAGTTCAACCAGACGCAGATGCTCCAGATGCTGATGATCCCCTCCGGCAACAACGCCGCCCGTCAGCTGGCCCGTTGGGACGCCGGGAGCGAGGAGGCGTTCGTGAAGAAGATGAACGCCGCCGCCGACAAGCTCGGCATGACGAACACGACGTACACCGACCCCAGCGGCCTGGCGAAGACGACGGTCAGTACCGCCGTCGACCAGCTCAAGCTCGCCCGTGAGGTGATGAAGAACGGTGCGTTCCGCGCCGTCGTCGCCACCGAGAACGTCCAGATCGACGGGCTGCCCGAGCGGCTGTTCAACAACAACAGCCTGCTCACGACGATGCCGTACGTCGTACGCGGCATCAAGACGGGCTCCAGCACGCCCGCGGGCGGCGCCTTCATGTGGGCCGCATACCGGACCGTCGGCGGCAAGGACCAGCTGCTGCTCGGCGTCACGATGGACCAGCGCACCAGCAGCTCCGACCCCAACGCCCACCTCATGCTGGCGCTCGACAACAGCGCGAAGGTGATCACGGCGGCCCGGGAGGCGCTGGTCGCCGACACCGTCGTCAAGAAGGGGCAGGTCGTCGGCTACGTCGACGACGGTCTCGGCGGTGAGACGCCCGTCGTCGCCACCAAGGACCTCACCGCGGTGGGTTGGCCCGGTCTGAAGGCCGCCTTCTCGATCGGCAGCGGCGGCAAGACCGTCCCGCACACCGCCAAGGCCGGGACGGAGGTCGGCGTGCTGACCGTCGGCAGCGGCGACAGCACCCAGCAGGTGCCCGTCGCCCTCGCCGAGGACCTGACCGAGCCCACCTTCGGTGCCAAGCTGACCCGCCTCGGCTGAGCCCGGCCCCGTACGGGGTGAGCACGCCCGCCCTCGTCCCGTACGGGGAGCCGGCCCTCATCCCGTACGGGGCCGTCTGCGTCCCGGAACAGGTCCCGAACAGGTCCCTTACGGGGCACAACCTCGGTCCCGTAAGGGACGCGCCCCGGGCTCGCCCCGGAGGCCGTACGCCCGGACCCGTACGGGAAGCACGGCCGACCCCGTAGGAGCAGCCCGCCGGGCGAGCGAAGCCGACCGCCGTCCGGGGGAGCGGCGGCCCGGCCCGTAAGGGGTGAGGTTCCGGGCTCTCCCCAGGGGCGAGCATGAAACCGCCCCTCCCCGGGTGAGCACCCCTCCGATGCGCACGAGCCACCGCGCCCCCGCCGGACCGCCCGCCCAGAACGCGACCGGAGCCCGCCATCGACGCCACCCGAACCGAACCGGCCCCCGAAACCCCGGCGGAGGCCCCCGCGCCCCTCGCGCCGCCCGCCCGGCGGCTGCGGGACACGGTGGTGCCGGTACCCGCCGTGCTGATGTGCGCGCTCGGCGCCTGGGGGCTGCGCCGCGACGGCGCCATGTGGCGCGACGAGATCGTCACGTACGACATGGCGCACCGCGCACCCGCCGCGCTCTGGGCCACCCTCCGCCACGTCGACGTGGTGCACGGCCTCTACTACGCGCTGATGCACCTCTGGTTCACCGCCTACGAAGCGGTCCTCGGGCCCGGCGGGCTCCTCGGCCCGGCGTTCGGCGGTGCCGTCGGCCGGACCCTCGGCGAGGACGTCGTCGCCCTGCGCCTGCCGTCCCTCACCGCCATGACCGTGGCCGCCGCCGGTGTCGCGCTCCTCGGGAACCTCCTCGTCGGACGCCGCACCGGCCGCTGGGCCGGTATCGCGTTCGTGCTGCTCCCGCCCGTGCAGCAGTACGCCCAGGAAGGCCGCTCATACGCGCTGGTCTGCGCCCTGGTCGTCTGGGCCTGCTATCTGCTCGTACGGATCGCGGTCCACACCCGGCAGGCGCCCGGCCGCTCGCGCCGCGCCCTGTGGGCCGGTTACGCGGCCCTGATGCTGACGGCGTGTCTGCTGCACGAGTTCGCCGCCCTGGTGCTGCCGGTGCACGGCGCCGCGCTCGTCCTCGGCCGACTGCCGCGCCGCACCCTGCGCACCTGGGCCCTCACCGTCACCGGCGTCCTCACCGGACTCGCCCCGCTCGCCCTCTACAGCACCCGCCAGTCCGACCAGCTCAGCTGGCTGATGTGGCCCGACCCGCTGCAACTGCTCACCTTCGCGATCCTCGCCGCCACCGGTATCGCCTGCTCCCGCGCCCGCATCCGCTCCCGCGGTCCCCTCGGCCTGCGCGCCCTCGGCCTCCCCCTGCTCCTGCTCCCCACTCTCCTCCTCTTCCTGCTCTCCCATGCCGAACCGGCCTACGTCGACCGCTACGTCCTCTCCTACATGGCGGGCTTCGCGCTGCTGGCCGGTGCCGCGCTGGCCCGGCTGCTGCGCCCGGCGGGGGAGGACGGCCAGACCGGCACCCGGCTACGGCGGCGCGCCCTCGCGCTGGCCCTGGCCGTCGCGGCGCTGCTGCCCGTGGACATCCGGCTGCGGATGCCCGTCAGCCGGGTCGACGACGGTACGGCCGTCGCCCACGCCGTACGCGCACTCGCCGGGCCCGGCGACGGCCTGCTCTTCACCCCGGCCCGCCGCCGCGTCTGGGTCGCTGCCCACCCCGACGCCTACCGTGACCTGCACGATCTGGCCCTGCGCCGCGACCCGGTCGCCTCCCACACCCTCTACGGCACCGAACGCTCCGGCGACACCGTCCGCGACCGCATGCTCACCACCCCCACCGGCCGCCTCGTGGTCGTGGGCGACGGCCCCGACCGGCCGGACGACCCCAACGACCAGGAAATCGCCAAACGCACCACGCTCCGCGAGGCGTTCGTCCTGTGCCGGAGCCGGGCGGTCCATGGTGGGCGGGTGGCGCTTTATGCGCGGGCCGAGGTGGGATGCGGCGGGAGGAGGGGGCGGTAGGCGCTTGGGGGCGGGCGGTCCGTCAGCCCGTCACGCCTCGCGGTGGTTCGCCGTGGCGCCGCCCAGCGCGGAGCCCTGGCGGCGCCGGCGCATCGCCAGGCCCACCATGCCGAACGCCGCCAGCGCGCCCACCCCGGCGACGAGGAGCGCCGTCGGCAGATGGCCCACCTTCTCCGCCAGCCCGGCCAGACCGTTGTCCGGCAGCATGATCGCCGTACGGTCGCCGGCCACCGGCCCGGTCGTATCGGCGGCGACGGCTGCACCGGCGGGCAGCAGTAGCGCGACGAGCGCACCGGACGCGACGGCAACGGTGCGGATCACAGAGCGACGCTGGTCGGACATCGGGCACTCCTCGTCAGGACGGATCGGACGGACGCGGTCGGGGCGGGCGGTTCAACCGGCCCGCGCGCTCTCACCATCGCCCCCGAGACCGACCCCGGACGCGGATCTCGACCGCGCACGCGACCGCCTCCGGAGCCGACCCCCGGACCGATTCCGCGCCCCTACGCTACGGAGCTTGTTTCACGGGAAACCGTACGTCGTGTAACAGTCACCGCGATCTCTGCGTACGGTCCCGTCACGGAATGGCCCACCTGAACCTTCCGCCGCTCGCCACCTTGGGTAACTTGGCGATGTATGTATGGATTCGCGCGCACGGTCATGCCGGAGCCGAGGGGCCCGCGCTCCCGCCCGGCGGTGCCCGTCGGCCAGGGAGGGCGGTGACCGGATGCGTCCATGGGCCCTGGCGCCGCTCGTCGCGCTGCTCCCGCTCGCCCTCGTGGCGGGGTGCGCGGGGTTCGAGGGGTTCGAGGGGTTGCAGAGCGACGGGCGGGCCCGGGAGGTGAAGGCGCCGTTCGCGCTGTGGACCGACCACTCGCCCGCCCCGCCGAGCAGGAGCGACAACCCTGTCGCGCTCAAACCCGTACCGCACACCCCGCACCTCCCGAGCGGCAGCATGGCCGACGCCGACCCGCGCGCCGTGCTCGACGCGGACCTGGCCGCCGACGGGCAGAAACCACCGGCGCCGGGCTCCGTGCGCCGCCCGGTGCTCCACGACCTCACCGACGACGGCAAACCCGAACTGATCATGGCCGTGGACCTCGACGACCGCACCAGCGACCTGCGCGTCTACAGCGTCCGGCACCAGATCGTCACCCGCGTACTGGCCCTGCGCGGCGTACTGGCCGGCGTCGAACTGGCTGCGGGTCACCTCGTTGTACGCGAACCCACCAAGGACCCGCGCTACGTCAGCGTCACCGATTACCTGTGGGACAAGGACCGGATGACCCTCTGGGATCTCACCCTCGACGACGCCCACAAACCCCAACCCGCCCGCAGCGGCACGCCCGGCCCGGTTCCGCCTGCGCCGCCTGCTGGAGCTTCACCTACCGGAGCTTCACTTGCTGGGGCTTCAGTTGTCGGCGCTTCGCCTGATGCTGGGCTGTCCGTCGCCGCTCCGACTGCCGCCGCGCACGCCCCGAACGGCGAGCGGCGATGAGCCCGCGTGGGGGGCGGCGATGAGGCGGCCCGGGTGGCGGCGTGCACCTTCTGGGGGGCCTCCCCCCTCCCCCTCCCCCTCCACCCCTCCCCACCCCTCACCCCTCCGCCGTGCCACCGCACGGGGCGTGCCCGGCCGACTCACCGCACTGGCCCGTCGTGCCGTGCGCCGCGCGGCGGTCTCCCTGCGTTGGAAGATCGCGTTGACGGTGACCGCCGTGTGCTGCGCCGTCGCCGCGGTCCTCGGCGTACTGGTGCACAACGCGGTGGCCCATCAGACCGTCGGCCAGGTGCGCAAGGAGACACGCGCGGATCTCGATATCGCCCTGGACCTCTTCGAGTACGGCACCTCCCGCGAGGGCATCAACTCCGTCCTGGATCCACCACAACTACCCGCCCCACTACGTGAGTTGGTGCGTAGTGGCCAGCAGGGCAGCATGGTTGGTACCTATCGAGGGCGTCCCGTCATGTGGGCGGCGGCGCCCGCGGGTGATCAGGTCATGGCCGTGTGGTCGCCGTACGGGAACACCAGCCGGTCCCTGGAGAAGTTCGATACGGCCATCCTCGGGTCGGCGGTGCTGGCCGCGACGGCGGTGGCGCTCGCCGGGCTGTTCCTCGCGCACCGGATCAGCCGCCGGCTGACCAGGACGGCGGCGGTCGCCCGCCGGATCACCGCGGGTGATCTGGACGCCCGGGTCGGCGCGGCACCGGGCGGCGGGCCCGGCGGGGGAGACGCGTTCGCCGGGGGAGGTGCGTCCGGTGGCGACGAGGTGGCGGCGGTCGCCGCGGCGCTGGATTCCGTGGCCGGTTCGCTGCAGAGCCGACTCCAGGCCGAGCAGCGCTTCACCGCCGATGTCGCACACGAGCTGCGTACCCCGCTGACGGGCATCCTGGCCTCGGCCGCTCTGCTCCCGGAGGGCCGCCCCAAGGAGATGATCAACGACCGGCTGCAGGCTCTGCACCGGCTCACCGAGGATCTGCTGGAGATCTCCCGCCTCGACTCCGGCGCCGAACACGCCGACCTCGACTCCTACGATCTGGGCACGCTCGTCGAACGCTGTGTGCACGCCACCGGTCTCGACACGGAGGTCCGGATCGTGTCCTCCGGCGTCGTCGAGACGGACCGGCGGCGCCTGGACCGCATCCTCACCAACCTTGTCCTCAACGCGCACCGCCACGGCCGCCCGCCCGTCGTGGTCACCGTCGACGCGGCCCCGGGAGGCGTGCCGGGTGCCGCGCCGACGATCGAGGTACGCGATCACGGCCCGGGCTACCCCGACGATCTGCTGCGCCACGGTCCGCGGCGCTTCCGCACCGATGCGCCGGGCCGGGGCCGCGGTCACGGCCTGGGCCTGACCATCGCCGTCGGCCAGGCCGCGGTCCTCGGCATCGACATCCGCTTCTCCGACGCGCCCGACGGTGGCGCCCGCGCGATCCTGCACCTTTCCCCGCCTTCCCTCGTACACGATCACATCTCCTGACCTGCGGTTTCCTCTGTTGTGTAAAGGTCGCCCGCGTGTCGGGCCGTCCCGAGCCTCAGGCGTCACCCAGCCGCCTGGCCGTCACCAGTCGATGTCCTCCGGCGGCTCCGGCGCGTCCCAGTCCTCCGGCGGCGGCTCGGGCAGGTCCGCGGCGCTCGCCGGTCCGCCGGAGTGGCTCGGACCGCCCGCGCGCCGGGCCTCGGGTGCGGCCTGTGACGGCGCGGCGTCGACGGGCTGACCGGCTGCAGCAGCTGCTGCGCTGCCCGCCCCGTCACCGCCCGCGAGCACCTCCAGGATCTGCGCGCCGTACTTCGCCAGCTTGTTCTCGCCCACGCCGTTGATCGTGCCCAGTTCGGCCGTACCGGCCGGGCGGGCGACGGCGATCTCCCGCAGCGTCGCGTCGTGGAAGATCACATACGCCGGGACGCCTTGTTCCTTCGCGGTGCTGCCGCGCCAGGCACGCAGCGCCTCGAAGGCCGGAAGTGCCGCCTCCGGAAGATCGACCGGAGCCCGCTTCCCCTTCGACGACTTCGCCTTCGCCGCCCGCGCCGCCTTCTCCGGCTCCCGCCGCATCGGCACCTCGCGGTTGCCGCGCAGCACCTCGCCGCTCGTCCCGGTCAGCACCAGCGTGCCGTAATCCCCCTCGACAGCCAGCAGCCCCTGCGCCAGCAACTGCCGTACCACGCCCCGCCATTCGACGTCGCGCAGATCGGCGCCGATGCCGAAGACGCTCAGCGCGTCGTGGTCGAACTGGACGACCTTCGCGGTCTTACGGCCCAGCAGGATGTCGATGATCTGGCCCGCGCCGAACTTCTGCCCCCGCTCCCGCTTCAGCCGCACGATCGTCGACAGCAGCTTCTGCGCCGGTACGGTGCCGTCCCAGGTCTGCGGCGGCGTGAGGCAGGTGTCGCAGTTGCCGCACGCCGCGCTCTCCTGGCCGAAGTAGGCCAGCAGCCGTACCCGGCGGCACTGCACCGTCTCGCACAGGGCGAGCATCGCGTCCAGATGTGCCGACAACCGCCGCCGGTGCGCGTCGTCACCCTCCGAACCGTCGATCATCTTCCGCTGCTGCACCACGTCCTGCAGCCCGTACGCCAGCCACGCCGTCGACGCCTGGCCGTCGCGACCGGCACGGCCCGTCTCCTGGTAGTAGCCCTCCACGGACTTCGGCAGGTCCAGATGGGCCACGAACCGTACGTCCGGCTTGTCGATGCCCATGCCGAACGCGATGGTGGCGACGACGACCAGGCCGTCCTCCCGCAGGAACCGTGACTGGTGCGCGGCGCGAATCCGGGAGTCCAGCCCCGCGTGGTACGGCACCGCGGCGATGCCGTTCTCCACCAGGAACTGCGCGGTCTTCTCCACCGAGGCACGGGAGAGGCAGTAGACGATTCCGGCGTCCCCGGCGTGCTCGGTCCGCAGCAGCTCCAGCAGCTGGCGCTTCGGCTCGTTCTTCGGCGCGATGCGGTACTGGATGTTGGGCCGGTCGAAGCTCGCCACGAAATGCCGGGCGCCGCCCATCGACAACCGGGAGGTGATCTCGGTGTGCGTCGCCCCGGTGGCCGTCGCGGTCAGTGCGATCCGCGGGACCTCCGGCCACCGCTCGTGCAGCATCGACAGTGCCAGGTAGTCGGGCCGGAAATCGTGGCCCCACTGGGCGACGCAGTGTGCTTCGTCGATCGCGAAGAGGGAGATCTTGCCGCGGTCCAGCAGGCTCAGCGTCTGCTCGACGCGCAGCCGCTCGGGCGCGAGATACAGCAGATCCAGCTCCCCGGCCAGGAACTCCGCCTCCACCAGCCGCCGCTCCTCGACGTCCTGCGTGGAATTGAGGAACCCGGCCCGTACGCCCAGCGCGCGCAACGCGTCGACCTGGTCCTGCATCAACGCGATCAGCGGTGAGATCACGATGCCGACACCCGGCCGCACCAGCGACGGAATCTGGTAGCACAGCGATTTGCCGCCACCCGTCGGCATCAGCACGACGGCGTCCCCGCCGCCGATCACATGCTCGATGACCTCCTGCTGACTCCCGCGGAACGCGTCGTAACCGAACACCCGGCGCAGCACCTGCACCGCTTCGCTCGTCTCCGACCCGCCCGCCATATCGCTGCCTGCGCTTCCTGCCACGTCCACCTCACCCATGCCTGAAGCGTACGAGCAATCCGCCCGACCCCGTCGAGCCTGTGGACAACTCCACTCCGAGCACTGCGGCGGACCCGCCGCTCCGCGAGACAGGACAGGCGGGCCGGGCGCGGAAGCGTCCCCCTCTCCCTGGTGTCAGCGGGCGGCGAGCGCCGCGAGCGCGGGCAGGATCACGCTCAGCCCGTTGTTGGCGGCGTGGACGCACACGCCGGGCCAGACCGACCCGGTTTTGCGCAGCAGGAGTGAGCTGGCGGTGCCCACCACGAAGGCGATGGGCAGGATGACGTTCAGGCCGTGCGCGAGGGCGAACACCGCGGAACTGCCGAGCACGCTCACCCAGGAGCCGTAGCGCCCCAGGGCGCCGGCCAGGACGCCGCGGAAGGCCAGTTCCTCCCCGAGCGGGGTGGCGACCGCGCCGCAGAGGAGCGTGAGGACGAACGCGAACGCGCCCCCGCCGGCGGCCGCGCGGTAGTCCCCCTGGGGGTTGCCGGTGTCGCCGGAGAGGCGGGCGTAGACGGCCGACACCGCGATGTTCAGCACGAACGCGCCGAGCCCGAGTCCGGCCCCGACCAGGAGCCACTTCCCGGACACCCGCCGCAGTCCGAACGCCCCCGGGTCCCGGAGGCGGACGACGAACGCCATCCCGAACGCACCGAGTCCGGCCAGCGCGGACACCACGTAGCTCACGATCCCGCGGGCGACCGCGTGCTCGTCCGGGATCGACACGATCAGGGCGATCCCCGCGACGACCAGCACGACGTACGCGACCGCCGCGACAGCGATCTCGGGCCAGCCGGGCCGCTTCCCGGTGTGCTCCGGGGGCGCGACGGGAGGTGCGGCGGGGACAGGGCTTACGTGATCGTTCCACATGATTCTTCCCGTTCGTGGTCGGGCGGTGGCCGGGCGATGGCCCGTGGGAGGTGCGGGTGCGCGAGGGTGGTGCCCGCCGCTCACCAGCGGCGACGCACGGCCGAACCCCCGTTAGTACGCTGTACCGGCACACCGTACCAGTACGCTGTGCCTGGTACGGCGTACTACGATGCCTCCATGGCGAGACGGGACGAGATCATCGAGGCGGCGCTACGGCTGGCGAAGGCCGAGGGCATCGGCGCGCTGAGCGTGCGGGCGGTCGCGAACGCGGCGGGCATCGGGCCGACGACGCTCCGCCACTACTTCCCGTCCCAGGCCGAGCTGCGTCAAGCCGTCGCGGTCGCGTGCGTCAGCGGCTCTCTCGACGATCTGGCCATCGCGGACGACACCCGCGACCCGGTCCGGCGACTGCACGAGTGCCTGCTGCAGTTCCTGCCCTCGTCCGAGCAGCAGGAGGCGGCGCTGGACGGCTGGTTCGAGCTGTACCGGCTCGCCCTGGGACCGGAACCCCTCCCCGCGGTAAGGGAGTTGCTGGAAAGCGGACACCGCTCGTCCGCGCAGGTGCTCCAACGGTGGCTCGGCACCCTCGCCGACCAGGGTCATGTGGTCCCCGACGAGGTCGACACCCACGCCACCCGCGCGCTCGCCCTGATCGACGGGATCCACCTGAACCTCCTGATCGGCCCCGAGCCCTTCGACCTCCAGGCGGCCCGGGAAGCCCTCCGGTGGTTCGCCGAGCGCGTGATCGCGTAGCTCCGCCCGGCGGGCAACTGAGGCCGAGTGGCATCAGCGCGAAGGCCCCGGACCAGGATCGGTCCGGGGCCGCCTTCCGGCTGGGGGTCCAGCCGCGCAGCGCGTTGCGCGCGGGCCAGGAGACTTTGGGCTGCCACCCGGCGCCCGTCCGTTCGTACAGAACGGCCTTGGACTTCGAGGAGTTCCGGCCCGAACCCGTGACGACGAGCGCCTGCCGGGTTCGGTCCGGGACGTCGGCAAGGGTCCGGGGCCCCAGGCCGGGAAGCTGGTCCGACCGCTCCCCGGGAGCGCGGTCGCTCGCGGCCTCACCCGCGGCCTGGGGAACGGACACGGTGGTCCGGGATGCGGCGGGGGTGCCGCATCCGGCGGTCGCCACAAGAGCGGCCAACACCACTGCGGTCAGCACGGTATGACGGTGACGCATGCGCACGCCGGCGTTCTTTGCGGGGGTACGTGCGGGACGCGCTGCCCGTCCCGGAGGGTCAGCGGGCGGTGCCCGGGCCGACCGTGCGGGAGTCGTCTCCGAGGTGCGCGGAGCCGATGATGTCCTCGGCCGCGGGGCGGATTTTTCGGGGAGGGCGCTCCATCCGCGCAGGCAAACGGCCCCGGAAGAGGCCGAGGCCGAGCAGAACGCCTCACTGGGAAGAACCCCCAGGTCAACGGCTTAACGTGGGCGGGCGCCCCACGGTTGCGTTCTGGGCCGCCACCCGTGTGCATCCGGATCGCTGCTGTGCGGGCCGGCGGGGATCTACGGATCGCTCCGCAGGGCCTCTGAGGCCGGTGGCCGGATCACCCGTGCGCCACCGCCCGATGGCTGACGGGCCCGGAGATCCCCACGATGGCGAAGAGGGCTGCGTCCCCACCAGGGCCGGGCACGCCGCTGCGAGCCGGCCGACGTGGGCAGTCAGCTCCGGAGCATCCGTCTCTCTCCCCGGAGGCCGCGGTGGGACACGCTGTCGGTGATGTGCTGGGCCTGGCTGCCGGTGTCGCGGTCAGCCCACTCCCGATCGTGGCGATCATCCTGATCCTGGCCACCCCGCGAGGGCGCCTCAACGGACCGCTGTTCGTCCTCGGCTGGGTTCTCGGGCTGGCAGCGCTCGGCGCGATCATGCTGGCCGTCGGGGGCACAGGCGGAGCCTCCACCCACAAGCACCCGGCCACCTGGGTCGGAGCCCTCAAACTCGCCCTGGGCGCACTCCTTGCCCTCTTCGGCGCCCGTCGATGGCGGCGCCGCCCCCAAGACACCTCCCAGGCGCAGCTCCCGAAGTGGATGGCGGCGATCGACCGATTCACCCCCGTCAAGATCCTCGGCCTGGGCCTGCTGCTCTCGGCGGCCAACCTCAAGAACGCGCCCCTGACCATCGCCGCGGGCGCCTCGATCAGCTCTGCCGGGCTCCCGGTACCCCAGCAGATCGGGACGCTCGCGATCTTCGTGGTCATCGCCTCCCTCGGAGTGCTCGCACCACTCGTCGTCTACCTGAGCATGGGCGAACGCGCCAAAGGCATCCTCGGCGACTGGCGAGAGCGGGCCGCGCGGCACAGCGCCGCCGTCATGGCCGTCCTGCTCTTCGTGCTCGGCCTCAAGCTCCTCGGCGACGGCATCAGCATCCTCGCCGCCTGAGAAAGTGCGCCGGCCGTCGCGTCACCCCTGCTCGACGTACAGGTGGATCGGACCGCGAAGAACGGGACTGCGTCGATACGGCGGCGGGTCGGCGACCAGACCGGGCCGGTCGAGGCGGCGTACCAGCTCGGTCAGCGCGATCTCGGTTTCCCGCCGGGCCAGCGGGCCGCCGAAGCACAGGTGGATGCCGCTGCCGAACCCGAGGTGCTGGTTGTCACGCCGATCGGGGTCGAAGCGGTCGGGGTCGTGGAAGCGGTTCGGATCGCGGCTGCCCGAGGCCAGCATCAGCATGATCTGCGAGCCCTTGGGGATCACGGTGTCGGCGACGGTGATGTCGCTGTACGCCGCCCGCCAGGGAATGATGTGCACGGGCGGCTCGTACCGCAGCAGTTCCTCGACCAGCGGTACGACGAGGTCCGGTTCGTCGCGCAGGCGCCGCAGCACCTGCGGGTGGCGCAGCAGCGTCAGCATGCCGTTGGTGATGAGGTTGACGGTGGTCTCGTGGCCGGCGATCAGCAGCAGGTTGGCGGTGGAGATGATCTCTTCGTCGGTCATCCGTCCGTCGGGCCCGTCGTCGTTCGCCAGCCGGGACAACAGGTCGCCACCCTGCCCACCATGGCGTTGCTCCAGCAGCCCGCCGAGATACTGCCGCAGGTCCTTGCGGGCCTGCACGCCCTTGTCCAGCTTCTCCTTCGGATCGGTCTTGGGGTCGTAGTCGATCGAGTTGATGAGGTCGTTCACCCAGATGCGGAACCGTGGTTCGTCCTCGCGTGGCACGCCGAGCAGATGGCAGATCACGGCGACGGGGAACGGGTAGGCGAAGTCGTCGACGATGTCGATCCGCTCCTTGCCCGCGCAGTCGTCGAGCAGGCCGCTGACGGTGTCGGTCAGGGCGGGTTCCATGCCGGTCACCAGACCCGGGGTGTGCGGGGGGCCGAAATGGCGCATCGCCATACGCCGCAGGCGGTCGTGCTCGGGCGGGTCGAGGTTGATGAACGCCGGTGTGGTCTGCTCCTCGGCGCCCGCCGTCGGATGCGAGAGATTGCGGGTGTCCGAGCTCAGGTGCGGGTTGTGCAGGACGTCCGTGATCTCGCGATAGGTGCTGATGACGTAGGTGCCGTCCTCCTGCCGGGCCACCGGCGTCTTGCGCAGCTCGGCGTACAGCGGGTACGGGTCGGCCCGGGAGGAGTAGTCAAGGATCCGGCGCAGCATGCTGGGCGTTTCGGTCGTGGTCATCTCACTTTCCCTCCTACCGGTGCTGGCGCGCGGCCGTGACGCGTCGCTCGCTCGGGTCGTGGCCGGTGACGACCACAGTGGCGCCCTGGGCGAGCAGGACGGGGCCGGGGAAGTCGACGGGCGTCGGTTTCATGTCGGCGGGCTGGTCGGGCGTGGGGCAGGGAGGCGGGAAGGGCGCGGCCGTCTCGATGAGTGTCCGGTAATGGTCCAGCCACTTCGCGTTGTTGAAACTCACTGCCGCGGTGACGCGGCCCCGATAGCCGTATGTGGCGACGAAGCGGTGGTCGGGCACCGAACCCTGGGTGACGACCACCTCGTCGGCGAAGGTCGGCACGCCGACGGACTTGATGTTGACCCCGAACTGGATCGACCAGAACACCGGGATGGACAGGTGGGGCCAGCGGTCGGCCTGGCCGCTGACCATGTTGTGTGCCGCGACCTCGGCCTGCTCCACGGCGTTGGCCCAGTGCTCCAGCGAGATGAGCCGGTACTCGTAGATCGGGTTCGGACAGCGGGCCACGTCTCCGGCGACGAAGATGTCGTCGGTGACCAGGCCGTTGAGGTCGAGGGCGCGACAGCCCGTGTCGCAGGCGATTCCCCAGACCCCCGCCGCCAGTCCTGAGCCCTGCAGCCACTCGGTGTTGCGAATGCCTCCGAGTGCCACCACCGCCACGTCGGCGTCGATCGTGGTGCCGTCGTCGAAGTGAGCGCGGCGCAACCGCCCCTGCGCGTCGCCCTCCAGCTGGGTCACCTTGACGCCGCAGCGCAGGTCCACACCGCGTGCGCGCTGCATGTCCGCCGCAACCTCACCGATCATGGCGCCGAGCGCCCCGACCAGCGGGGCCGGCGCGAGTTCGGCCACGGTCACCGGGATGTCCCGTTCGCGGCAGATGGAGGCGATCTCGGAGCCGGTGAATCCCGCACCGATGACCAGTACGCGTGAGGGCCCGGCGGCGAGGGCCCGCTGCAGGCCCTCGGCGTGTTCGCGCGTACGCACGACGAAAACCCCGTCCAGGGCCGCCTCGCTCTCGACGAACCAAGGCCGGGCCCGAACCCCGGTGGAGATCAACACCCGGTCGAAGGGGACCGTGCGTCCGTCGGCGAGACGCACCTGGTTGGTCGCCAGGTCCAGCCCGCTGGCGGGCACACCCAGCAGCCACTTCGCATCGATCTCACGGCGTCGCGGCAGCTTGGTGTTTTCGGCCGGCACCCACCCGGTCAGTACCTGCTTGGACAGGGGAGGCCGGTCGTAAGGTTCGCCCAGCTCGTCGCCGATCATGGTCAACGAACCGGTGAAACCCTCGTCGCGCAGCGTCTCCGCGGCGCGCAGTCCCGCCAGCGACGCCCCGACGACCACGATGCGGCCATCCCGTTTGAATGCTTGCAGATTCTCGGCGCTGGTCATGACGACGGCCCTTCCGCCGGTGCGTCCCGTTCCAGCTGGTCGACCAGAATCGCCTGGACCGGGCAGGCCGCTGCGGCGCGCAGCACCTGATCGCGCCGGGCGTTGCTGGCACCAGGGTCGTACATCAGCGCTTCCTCGCCGTGCATCCGGAACGCGTCCGGAGCCAGGAAGGCGCACTGCGCATATCCTTCGCATCGGGAAAGATCAACGACAACTCTCATCCCGGCCTCCACAGGGATTGCAGGCTGCGGGCCCGGCAACCGGAGCCACTCCGGCGCGCACGGCGTGAGGCGGCGAAAGAGAAGGGATGGGGCCGTTGCCCACCTCCGCGGACTGGGAGGGGGCGCACCGCGCTCGTCGGGCCGCCGCAGAAAGAATGGATTATCGCGGGTAAGGCGACCGGCGGGTGATACCGCTCAGAGATCCTGTCCTTCTCCTGAAAAGCCTATCCCGCGCACCCCTTTCCCCGCATGCGGGGAAAGGGCCGCCCCGCCCTGCCGATCGGTGCCGGAGTCACATGTCCTCGTGGCCTGGTCGGGTTCGGCCGATCGGCCCATTCTGCCCGCGCCCGGAGTGTGGACCGGGCTCCCGGATGATTCGGTGTCGGCAGAGGCCGAACAGACCCGTATGAGGTCGCCGGGCCGCCAGTTGAGGAGGAGAACCGGCGTGAGCGTGACTCAGAATGCCACTCAGGGCGTCATTCCCGCGCATCTGCTGAAAGGCCAGAAGGCACTCGTCACCGGCGCGAACTCGGGCATCGGCAAGTCGACGGCCATCGGCCTGGGGCGCGCCGGAGCCGACGTGGTCGTGAACTATGTCGCCGGCCGCGAGGCGGCCGAGCAGGTGGTCGAGGAGATCTCCGGGTTCGGGGTGCGCGCGATGGCGTACGAGGCAGACGTGTCCCAGGAGGACCAGGTCGTCGCGATGATCGAACGGATGGTGCAGGAGTTCGGGACCATCGACATCCTCGTGGCCAACGCCGGGCTGCAGCGCGACGCTCCGTTCACCGAGATGACGACGGCCCAGTGGCAGAAGGTGCTGGACGTCAACCTCACCGGCCAGTTCCTGTGCGCGCGGGAGGCGACGAAGGAGTTCTTGAGAAGGGGGGTCGTCCCCGAGGTGTCGCGCGCGGCCGGGAAGATCATTTGCATGAGCTCGGTGCACCAGCTCATCCCGTGGGCCGGTCACGTCAACTACGCGGCCTCCAAGGGCGGCGTGCAGATGATGATGGCGACGCTCGCCCAGGAGCTCGCGTCCCACAGGATCAGGGTCAACGCAGTTGCTCCGGGAGCCATCCGGACGCCCATCAACCGCAGCGCCTGGGACACTCCCGATGCCGCGAAGGACCTGTTGAAGCTGATTCCTTACGGGCGCGTCGGTGATCCCGAGGACATCGCCCACGCGGTGGTCGGGCTCGCCTCGGACCTCATGGACTACGTGGTGGGCACCACTCTCTACGTGGACGGCGGCATGACCCTCTTCCCCGGTTTCGCCACCGGAGGCTGAGCCGCTGCCCGGCCTCGGGCGGCAGGCGTGACCCTGGTGCTCAGTCGCGCTGCTGGTCGAGGGCGTCGTCCAGGGTGGTGGCGGCCATGATCAGCGACAGATGCGTGAAAGCCTGCGGGAAGTTGCCCAACTGCTCGCCACTGGGGCCGATCTCCTCGGCGAACAGGCCGACGTGGTTGGCGTAGGTCTGCATCTTCTCGAAGGCATAGCGTGCCGGACGAATCCGTCCGGCACGGGCAAGAGCGTCGACATAGAGGAAGGTGCAGAGGCTGAAGGTGCCTTCGGAGCCCAGCAGACCGTCCGGGGAGGCCGCGGGGTCGTAGCGGTAGACGAGGCTGTCCGACACCAGCGTGCGTTCCATCGCGTCCAGGGTCGACAGCCAGCTCACCGTCATGGGAGCCAGAAACCCGACGCGCGGGATGAGCAGCAGCGAGGCGTCGAGGACATCGCTTCCGTAGTGCTGGACGAGGGCCTGCTCCTTCTCGTTCCAGCCCCGCTCCATCACCTGTTCGAGGATCGCGTCGCGAGCCGAGGTCCACCGAGGAGCGTCGGCGGGACGGCTGTACTCTCTCGCCAGGCGCAGCCCCCGGTCGAAGGCCACCCACGCCATCACCCGGCTGAACGTGAAGTCCTGGCGCCCGCCACGGGTCTCCCAGATGCCCTCGTCGGGGCGATCCCAGGAATCGGCGAGCCAGTCCAGCGTGCGCGCGACGTTCTTCCAACCGTGATAGCTGCCTCCCAGGGTGACCTGACGCCCCTCCGACAAGGCGTAGAGCGCCTCCCCGTAGATGTCCAGCTGCAGCTGATCGGACGCGGCGTTTCCCAGCCGCACCGGATACGAACCCCGATAGCCCTCGAAGTGTGAGAGAACCTCCTCCGGCACGTCGGGGTCCCCGTCGACGCGGTACATGATTTGCAGCGGCTCGCCGTCGATGCCCTCCCGGGCCTGGAGGCGGTCACCCATCCAGCGTGTGAACTGCGCCGCTTCTTCGGCGAACCCCAGGTCGAGCAGGGCACGCACGGACAGGGAGCCGTCGCGGACCCAGGTGTAGCGGTAGTCCCAGTTGCGTTCACCCCCGATCTGCTCGGGCAGGCCCATGGTGGCAGCTGCGACGGGCGCACCTGTGGGCGCATAGGTGAGCAGCTTGAGCGTGATGGCCGAGCGGTGCACCACACCAGGCCACCGGCCGCGGTACCGCGAGGAGTGCACCCAGTGCTGCCAGAATTCCACCACGTCCCAGAACTGCTCCATCGCCCGGTCCGGGGTGACCGGCGGCGGTGGGTCACCGTCGGGTCCGCCGACGGTGAACACCGCCGCGGCCACCTCGCCCGCCTTCAAGGTCACCCCACCCCGCAGGTCCGTGCCGTCCTGCTGCAGCGGGAAGGTGCTTTGCAGCCAGGCGGTGACGTTCGCTGTCCGGAACGTGGCGGTGCCGTCCTGCAGGTCGAGATGGTGGGTGGCCCGGCCGTAGTCGAAGCGCGGACGGCACTCCAAGGTGAAGTGCACCGTTCCGCGCACCGCCCGCACACCGCGTATCAGCACATGCCTGTCAGTGGGGGTGCCGGTGCGATCCGGTGGCATGCAGTCGAAGACCTCGCCGACCCCGTCCGGTGACATGAACCGCGTCACCAGGACCGCGGTGTCGGGGTAGTAGAGCTGCTTGCAGGTGGTGTTCCGGCTTTCCGGCGCGAACAGGAAGTAGCCGCCGCGGTCGTGGTCGAGCAGGGCGGCGAAGACACTGGGCGAGTCGAACCGGGGAGCCGTGAACCAGTCGACGACCCCCTGGGACGACACCAGGGCGGCGGTCTGCAGGTCGCCGACGAGGCCGTGGTCGGCAATGGGAGGATAACGGTCCATGATCATCTCGCTTCCCTGGTGCCCCTGATTCCACTGTCCGCATCCCCTGATTCCACTGTCCGCCCTGCGCGGTGAGGCTGCCACGGGATGCGGCACGGGGCGAAGAGGGTGCGGACGAAGAGCCGGCCGCCGACACGATGCGTGGTGGGCTTCCAGCCGAGACGTCGACAGCCAGGATCGCCGGACATCGGCCGACGAGGGGAACCGCGCGGCGATGCGACAGATCGGCACCCCGCACGACGCACGCCACGTGATATTCGGCAACGACACACGGTAGAAGGCGCGCGAGGCCGCAGGCGTGGTGGCCGACCTGGAGGGCGTTGCAGCGTGATGGCTGTCCAGCCCGTGATGGCTGTCCAGTCCGTGCCGAGGTCCGCCAGGAGCTGCCCGACAGACCGGTGGGGCAGCATCTGGCGCCAGGGGGCCGCTCTCAGCCGTTACTCGGCGTCTGGTTCATGTGCGGCCGCATGAGGGCATCCACTGCCTCGGCGGCGTTGCGCATCGCCACTCGACTGATCTCTTCGGGGACCTCGCGGTCGTCGTAGACGAAAAGACGTCCGTCCACGAGCTGGGTCTTCGACTGCCAGTCGAGGCGGCGGCCCACCGGAAGCCGGAGGCCCTGCCGCCCCAACGGGCGGCAGGGCCTCTGACCTACTGCTTCTCTGTGCCCCCGGCAGGATTCGAACCTGCGACACCCGCTTTAGGAGAGCGGTGCTCTATCCCCTGAGCTACGGAGGCGGGGCCTTGCGGCGGACTTGGATGAGGGCTCGGGGTGAGGTCTCGGCCGGTCCTGGCAAGGGCTGGGCCGCCACGGTGGGAAGCCCAGGACAGGGTAGCGGATGGGAGCGGGGGTGCGGGGCCGGTTGAGGTCTCGGCGTGCGGGCCCGGCTCACGGGTGGTGCCCGGTGCCGTCCACACGGGGCCGGACGGCTGTGCCGGGCGTCCGGCCCCTGCGTCCCCGGACGCCGAACGCCACCTCGACACGACGCCTTCCACTGCCCGGCCCTCTCCCGCGAGCACCGGCCGGGCGCTGGACTTCCGCCGCGCCATGGTTCGGGTGCGGCCGCCGGGCGGTGCCTGCCCCGTTCGGCCCGTACGCCTGACCTCGCCACTGCTTTTCCTCGTACCGTCGATGCATGGCGGAAGCGAAGGGGAAGGGCGGCAGTGGCCGCCGCAAGCTGTCGCGGTCGCGGTACGAGCAGGAGCTGTTCCGGTTGCAGACGGAACTGGTGAAGCTCCAGGAATGGGGGCGTGGGGAGGGGGCCCGGCTCGTCGTCGTCTTCGAGGGGCGTGACGCCGCCGGAAAAGGGAGCACCATCAAACGCGTCACCGAACACCTCAACCCCCGGGTGGCGCGGATCGCGGCGCTGCCCCGGCCCACCGAACGCGAGCGGACCCAGTGGTACTTCCAGCGCTATACGGAACATCTTCCCGCGGCGGGTGAGATCGTCCTCTTCGACCGCAGCTGGTACAACCGGGCCGGCGTCGAGCGGGTCATGGGGTTCTGCACACCGGCCGAGCACCAGCGTTTCCTCCGCCAGTGCCCGATATTCGAGCGGATGCTGGTCGAGGACGGGATCCTGCTGCGCAAATACTGGTTCTCGGTGAGCGACGAGGTCCAGGAACAGCGCTTCCGGCGTCGGCTCGAAGACCCCGTGCGGCGCTGGAAACTCTCCGCCGTGGACCTCCAGTCGCTGACCCGTTGGGAGGCGTACTCACAGGCCAAGGACGAGATGTTCGTACACACCGACATCGCGGAGGCGCCGTGGTACGTCGTCGAGAGTGACGACAAGCGCCGGGCCCGGCTGAACATGATCGCCCATCTGCTGTCGACGGTGCCGTACACCGACATCACCCCGCCGGTGCTCGAACTGCCGCCGCGCCCACCGGCCACGGGCTACCGGCGCCCGCCACGGGACCTCCAGAACTACGTTCCCGACCACGCCGCCGGTCTGGAGAAGTGACGGCACGGCGGCGGGCCGAGCCCAACCCCGGCCCGGCCCCAGCCCCGAGGCCCGGGCCAGGGTGCGGGCCCCTATTCCCTCACCCCCTCAAAAGTGAGAGGCAGATGCCGCGGCCCCCGCAGGACCGCGTTGCGGCGGTACGGGGGTGGGTCTTCGGCCAGGCGGGGGTTGTCCAGGCGGCGGGCCAGTTCGGTGAGGGCCAGTTGGGCCTCCAGGCGGGCCAGGGGGGCGCCGAAGCAGGTGTGGATGCCGCTGCCGAAACTCAGGTGCTGGTTGTCGGGGCGGTCGGGGAGGAAACGGTCGGGGTCGGGGAAGCGGTGGGGGTCGCGGTTGCCGGAGGCGAGGAGGAGCCAGAGAGAGGCGCCCTTGGGGATGGTGGTTCCGGCGATGTCGATGTCCGTCAACGCGGTGCGCTGCGGGAGGAATTGGACGGGGGGATCGAAGCGCAGGAGTTCCTCGATGAAGGGGGCCGCGAGGGAGGGCTGGTCGCGTAGGCGCGGGAGGAGGTCGGGGTTGCGGAGGAGGGTGAGCATGCCGTTGGTGATGAGGTTGACCGTGGTCTCGTGGCCGGCGATCAGCAGGAGGGCCGCGGTGCTGACCATCTCCAGGGGGGACAGCCGGCCGTCCGGGCCGTGGTCGGCGGCCATGGCGGAGAGCATGTCGTCCCGGGGGGCGCGGCGGCGTTCCTCGATCAGGCCGGCGAGGTAGGCGGCGAGGTCGGCGCGGGCCCGCCGGACGTTCCGCAACTGCGCCTCGCGCTCCTCCGGCGTGCCCTGGACGGGGTCGAGCCCGGCGGCGAGGGTGTCGGCCCAGACATGGAAGCGGGGCTCGTCCTCGCGCGGGACGCCGAGCAGGCGGCAGATCACCGTGACGGGGAAGGGGTAGGCGAAGCTGTCGACCAGGTCGATGTGGTCGCGGTCCCGGAAGTCGTCGATGAGGTGGGTCACGATCCCGGCCAGTTCGCCGCGCATCTCGGACACCCGCCGTGGGGTGTGCGGTGGGCCGAACGGCCGCATCGCCAGGTCGCGCAGCCGGTCGTGCTCGGGAGGGTCGAGGCGCAGGAACGTCGGCGGCAGGTTCGGGTCCTCCTCCTGGCCCAGGAGCGCGGCGGCCTCCGGGTTCAGGTTGCGGACGTCGGAGCTGACCCGCGGGTCGTGCAGCAGTTCCTGGACCTCCCAGTACGTGCTGACCAGGTAGGGGCCCGTCTCGTCCGGTACCACCGGGGTCTTCCGTAGCTCCGCGTAGAGGGGGTAGGGGTTGGCGCGGTGGGCGGGGTCGAGGATCTGACGCAGGGGTGAGGCCGACGTCATGGCGGTTCCTTCCGGGGCTTCGGTCGGGCGGTCTGAGGGGACATGCCCTGGGGGCGTGCGCCGGGTCACGCGCGCCGTGGGGTGAACGAGAGGCGCCGGTCGGCGGGGGAGTGGCCGCTGAGGGTGACGGTGGGGCCGTGGGTGGGGAGCGAGGGGTCGGGGAAACCGGCCGCCACCGGGTGGAGCCCCTCGGGCCGCCGGTCCACGGTGGGGAACTCCGGCGGGAACGGCGCCGCCCGCTCGATCTGCCGCTCGTAGAACTCCAGCCATTTCCCCTGGTCGAAGGTGGTGGCGGCGATGACGCGGCCCTGGTGGCCGTAGACCGCGGTGAAACGGTGCTCGGTGAGCGACCCCTGGGTGACGAGGAGCTGGTCGGCCATGGGCGGGACGCCGACGGACTTGATGTTGACGCCGAACTGCGCGGACCAGAACGACGGCATCCACAGGTGCGGGCGCCGGTCCGCACTGGCGCTCACCATGTTGTGGGCGGCGGTCTCGGCCTGCGCGACCGCGTTGCCCCAGTGCTCCAGGGAGAGGAACTGGTAGCCGAAGAGCGGGTGCGGGGAGCGGGCGACGTCCCCGGCGACGAACACGTCGTCGGTGACGATGCCCCGTACGTCGAACGCGCGGCATCCGGCGTCGCAGGCGATGCCGCGGGGACCGGCGCCGAGGCCGGAGCCCGCGAGCCATTCGGTGTTGCGGGTCGCGCCCAGGCAGACGACCACCACGTCCGCCTCGACGGCCGTACCGTCCGAGAAATGGGCGCGCCGCACCCGCCCCGCCGAGTCCCCTTCCAGGCCGGTGACCTGCACTCCGCACCGCAGATCGACGCCGTGCGCGCGTTGCAGCTCCGCGGCGACCTCGCCGATCACGCCGCCGAGCGCGCCGACCAGCGGGGCCGGGCCGCGTTCTGCGACGGTGACGGGCAGTCCCCGCTCGCGGCAGGCGGAGGCGATCTCGGAACCGGTGAATCCGGCGCCGATCACCAGCACCCGGCGCGGACCGGCCGACAACCGGTGGTGCAGCCGGGCCGCGTGGTCCCGGGTGCGCAGCACGAACACCCCGTCCAGATCGGACTCCAGCTCGTGCGGCCAGGGGCGGGAGCGGACGCCGGTGGCGATCAGCAGCCGGTCGTAGGGGACGGTGTCGCCGTCGGCGAGCGTCACCCGCTTGGCGGCCGGGTCCAGACCGGTGGCCGCGGTGCCGAGCCGCCACTGTGCGTCGACGGCGCGGCGCCGCGGCAGCGCCGTGTGGTCCGGGGGGACGCGGCCGAGCAGGACCTGTTTGGACAACGGTGGCCGGTCGTACGGTGCGTGGGGCTCGTCGCCGATCATGGTGAGCGTGCCGTGGAAGCCTTCCGCGCGGAGCGTCTCGGCGGCCCGCAGCCCCGCGAGCGAGGCACCGACGATGACGATGCGGCCCTCGCGGCGGAACGCCTCCAGACAGCCGCTAACCGACACGGGGCCCACCCGCCCGTCCGGTGGCCGGTGTCAGGCTCTCGTCCTCGACGGTGATGGCCCGGACGGGGCAGGCGTGCGCGGCGCGGAGCACCTGCGGGCGCTCTGCGTCGTCGGGTTGCGGGTCGTACATCAGCGCCTCCGCGCCGTGCAGCGCGAACACGTCGGGCGCGAGGAAGGCACACTGCGCGTACCCCTGGCACCGGTTGAGATCGACGACAAGCCTCATCGGGTCTCCGCTCGTTCACGACGTGGCCGTACGCACCGCCGCCCCGCCCCGTCGGCACGCACGCCGGAAACAGCCCGCCCCGCTCCAGCATCGGCGGGGGCCCGGGGCGGTGCACTTCCGCCGGGGCGACGGGGTGACCCGTGTGCCCCGTCAGCCGGTGGCGACGCGCCGGACCGGCACGTCCCGCAGGGACCGCAGCGGGGAGAACACCACGAACAGCGCCGCCGACCACATGCCCAGCGCACAGATCCACAGGGTGGGGCGCAGCCCGGCGCGGGTGGCGAGCGCCCCGGCCAGCAGCCCGCCGACGGAACCGATGGTGAAGACCAGACCGACGGCAGAGGTGGGCGCGTGCAGCTCCCGCACCAGGAACGGCACGGCGATCGCGTTGGCCGCCGTGACGAAGAAGTTGGACACGCTCGTGCACATCAGCAGCTTCAGCGGGACCGGCTCGCGGCGGACGAAGGCGAAGCCCTCCCGCATGGCGGCGCGGAGCGGGACCCGGGCCGGCGCGGCGGAGTCCTCGGCGGGCACCTCGGGTACGCGCATCAGGCCCAGGGTGAGGGCGCTCAGCGCGTAGGTGAGGACGTTGACGAAGAGGGCGCGGGAGGTGCCGATCGCGCCGGCCAGCACACCGCCGAGCCCGGGGCCGGTGAGCTCCGTCAGCGATTCGCACATCCCGAGCTTGCCGTTGCCGTCGACCAGTTGCGCGCTGTGCATCAGCTTCGGGAGCTGGCTTCGGTACGCGACGGTGAAGGCGACGGTCAGGATGCCGGACACCCCGACGACCGTGTAGAGGTGCCACAGCGTCAGGCGCCCGCTCAGCGCCGTCAGCGGCACGGAGAGGATCAGCAGCAGCCGCCCCAGATCGCAGGCGATCATGAGTTTCCGCTGGTCGATGCGGTCGGCGAGGATCCCTGCCGGGAGCGAGAAGAGCAGGTACGGCAGCCAGCCCAGCGAGGTGAGCAGCGAGATCTGGAACGTGCCGGCGTGCAGGGTGTCGAGGGCGAGCAGCGGCAGCACGATCGGCGCGACGCGTGGCCCCAGGGTGTCGGCGCCCTGCCCGCACCACAGCAGGAGGAAGTTGCGGTTGCGCCAGAGCGATCCGGCGGGTGCTTCCGTCGGGGAACCTTGCGGTGATGTGGCCTGTGACATGTCCACGTACCCATGGTGGCAGGGGGTGGACGTGGCGTGTCGGGGATCGGGGGTACGCGCCCGGGGTGGGGTGGTCGGGTGCTCCGCTCAGCCGCCGAGGTGCCAGCTGACCGTGGCGTCGGCCGTGGTCAGGGCGGCCAGGATCAGCAGGTCGGCGGCGCCGAGGGCGAGGCCGAGCACGGCGCGGCCGCGGCGACGGGTGCGACGGGCCAGGGCGAGGGTGCCGAGGACGAGGGCGCACGGCCCCAGAGCGACGTTGAACACCAGGGTGCCGAGCAGTCCGAGGACGAACGACGCGACGGCCATGCCGTCGGCGGACGCCGTTCCCTCGCGGGCCACCGGATCGGCAACCGAACCGCCGTCGGCGGTGTTTGGAGAGTGTGACGTGGCGCCGGGCGCGGCGTCCTTCGGACATCCGGCGAGCGGCTTGGTGAGGGAGGTGAGGGTCATCGGGTGGTCCCCTCGGCCGGGTGACGGCGTTCGCGTACGGAGAAGACGAGCAGCCAGCCGGCGATGACGGCGGCGGCGAGGAGAGTGGCGGAGAACGGGAGGTGTGCCGCGGCGCCCAGCAGGATCCCCATCATGAGGAGGGCTGCGACGAGAAAGAGCATCGATCTGCCTTTCCGATTCGGAGGACAGTTGTTCACTCACCTCCTTCAGTGTAGGGCGCCGCCGGGTGGAGAAGTTCAGAGAACGCTTGTTTACTGGATGATGTGAGTCACACCGTAGGGGTCCGCCAGGCCCAGAAGCAGAGAACCCGTCAGGCACTGCTCGACGCCGCCCTGGGGCTGCTGGAGGAGCAGAGTCTGAGCAGTCTGGGGCTGCGGGAGGTGACGCGGACGGTCGGCATCGCCCCGACCGCCTTCTACCGGCACTTCCGCGACCTCGGCGAACTGGGCGTCGCGCTCGTCGAGGAGGCGCTCGGCAGCCTGCACGCCATGGTGCGGACGGTCCTGATCGAGCAGGCGGGGGTCGAGGCGCAGATCGACAGCGCGGTGGCGGTCGTCGACCGGCATGTCCGCGAATACCCCGCCCACGTACGGTTCGTGGCCCGCGAACGCCACGGCGGGGTACGGGCCGTACGGCAGGCCATCGCGGGCCAGTTGGACAGGTTCGGCGCCGAGGTGGCCGAGGCGCTCGCCACCCAGCCGACGGCGCAGGGCTGGGGCGCGGACGACCTGCGGAAGCTGGCGGACCTCTTCGTCGACCGGCTGGTGACGACCGCCGCGGCCATTCTCGACACGGAGGACGCCGAGGACGCCGAGGCGGAACGGGCACGGGTCGTCGAGGCGGCCCGCTGGCAGATACGGCTGATCACCATCGGCCAGCAGCACTGGAGGGGCGAGGTGGGGCGGGGGAAGGGGGAGGGCCCCCGAGGGGAGAGGGGAGCCGAGCGGTAGCCGTTGCCTCAACGGGGTGCCTGCCCCTGGCCCCTGGCGCACCGTCGACTCATGCGTCCGGCGGCGACGGCAGTGAAGGCGGCCGTACGCGGATGCGGAACGTGCCGTCAGGGGCGGTGCCGAGCACGGTGAGGGCGGTGCCGCTGCCGCGGTCGGTGAACGTGCTGCCGGGGCGGTAGGTGGCGTCGGAGAGTTCGGCGTCGACGTAGCGGTCGCCGGTGTGGCAGCCGCCGCTGCCCGGCGTCGCGTCCATGACCTGGAGCGGGGCGCTGCCGGAGCGGACATCGGCCGACACGCGGTAGACGAGGACGCCCGGACGGCACAGGGCGGGATCGAGCGGCCCCCGGGTGCGCGCCTCCGCGACGAGGGCGGTGTGGGCGGACGTCGGGATGACGGCGATCTTCGTACCGCCGGGGGTGGCCAGCGGTGTCAGCGTGTGGTCGGCCACCGGGCTGCCCGGCGTCACACAGTCGACCTGATCGGCGGCGAGCCAGCCGAGCTTCCATTTGTGCCAGCCGAGGAAGTCGTTGCTCGGGCCCCAGTCCTCGTCCATGGGGTCCCAGTGCCCGACCGCGGGCGGCGCCTCGCGCCCGTCGGTGAAGTAGAGATCGGGCAGCCCGAAGGAGTGGGCGTTCTCGTGGTTGACCACCCGGAAGGCGCTCGGCCCGGGCTGTCTGCTCCAGAGGAACGACGCGTTGCGGAACGGCACACCGTCGTCGGTCCGCAGCCCCATGTCGCCGCCGCTGAACGTCACCGAAAGGACCGTACGGGTCGCGGGCGGGCCCGCGTTGGGGGCGGCGATGACGTTGACGAGGTCGTAGTCGCGGAAGTCGACGGAGGCGTCGACGGCGTGGACGATCTCGCGTGCGAGGGCGTGGTAACCGCTGTCCGAGCCCGCGTCGAAGGTGGCGCCGCGCTGGATGCCGTACGCGGCGAGCGGCTTCGTCATGTGCAGCCAGCGCAGCAGCGGTGCGGCGCGGTAGCGGAGGCGGCCGTACGAGCTGCGGCGGAAGTAGTCGGACGCGGCGGGGAAGAACTCCGCGTACCGGGCGCGCGGGCTGATGGTGGCGCGGGCGTCCGGGAAGTCGATGAAGAGCGTGAGGGCCTTCACGGTGCCGCGGGCGGGCGCGTAGCCCTTGGGGGTGGCGGTGGTCTCGCCGACGTCGTCGCTGACGCCGCGCAGGGCGCAGGGGCCGTGTCGTCCGCCGGGCGGTGCGGGGCCGGTGGGTATGTCGGGGGGCCGGGGGCCGGCCGCCCCCGGGGGTATGGAGAGCGGGGCGGGGGGTCCGCACAGTGCTATCGCCGCGGCCGCAGCCGACGCGCCTGCGGCGAGAGCCGCGGATATGCACCGCTTCATACGGCTCACCCTCCGGCGCCCGACGGGCCTGCGCGCGCGGAGTTACGTCATCCGGCGGGCGCGCCGGATTCCCGGCTTCCGGTGCGGCAGAGGAGTGACGGGCCCCGGCTCTGCGGTGCGGAGGGCGCCGTTCCCGTCGGCGCTTCCGGGTGCGCCGGTGGCCGTCGCGATCTCGGCTTTCGCCGCTGGTGCCGTGGCCCCGGGGTGCCCGGCCGTCCCGGAGGTGCCCCGGGTGAGCGGTCGGCAGGCGAACCCGATCAGTGCGGCGGTGAAGTGCCCGACGTCGGTGAAACTGCGGCTGACCAGCAGCGGCGCACCGTAGAAGGCGAGAACGCCGAGCGCGTAGGCGTACCGCCAGGGTCCGGTGAGGCGGTACGCGAGGACGGCCACGACCCCGGCCAGCGCATAACTGACGCCCACATCAAGGGTGTTGACCGCCGCGTGCGGGGCGGCGCCCGTATGGATGGCGACGGCCAGGACCCCTTCGCTCAGATACGTCGCGCCGATGTGCGCGGTGCCGAGGACGGTGAGCCAGCGCCGGGTGCCGAGCCAGCGTTCGGCGGGGACGTGGACGAGGTGGTAGAGCACGAAGTAGAGCGGCCAGCCGCCGTCGTCGAGCCACAGTGCGCTGGTGAGGAGTACCCGGCCGGGCGAGTGCAGCAGGTTGTGGATGTTGGTCGAGCGCTGCTGGAGGAAGTCCGCCAGGACGTCCGGGCTGAACCGGTGCATGACCACCGAGGTCACCAGCAGGATCCCCAGCCAGAGGAAGGTGCCCGGCGCCCGGCACAGATGGGCCCACAGGCGCCCGGCGAAGCCGCCCGGCGGTGCGGTGGGGCCGGTGGGCGGCCGTCGTATGCGGTGCCGTGTGCGCGTCGGGCGGGATATCCGACCGGTGGCGAACTTGGACCTGGCGCGCATAGCAGACAAATTACCAAGGGGTGGGAGCCGGGGCTCGGGGAGAGGGGGGCTGGGCGCCCCGGGGGGCGCTCCGTCATGCCTCAGCGGAGCCAGGGCAGGTCGGCGCCCTTCGGTTGGAGGCCGTCCGCCATGACCCGGCAGATCTCGGCCAGTTGGCCGACCTGTTCGGGGGAGAGGCGGTCGAAGAGCGCACCGCGCACCGCGGCGACGTGCCCGGGCGCCGCCTTCTCCAGCACGTGCATCCCCTCGTCGGTGAGGTGGGCGAGCTGGCCGCGCTTGTCCGACGGGCAGTTCTCGCGCCGTACCCAGCCGTTCTTCTCCAGGCGGGCGACGGCGTGCGAGAGCCGCGAGCGGGTGATCTTGGCGTTCTGGGCCAGTTCGGTCATCCGCATCCGGCGCCGGGGGGCGCGCGAGAGCTGGACGAGCAGGCCGTAGTAGACGTGCGGCATGCCGGCGTCACGTTGCAGCTGGCGATCGAGATGATCCTCCAGCAGCGTGGTGGCGTGGAGATATGACTGCCAGGCGTATTGCTCCTCGTCGCTGAGCCAGCGCGGCTCGGCTGCGGGTTCGGTGCTCATGCCATCCATTCTCGCACCGCCCCGACCATTCTTGAAGATTTAACAATTGCAGGGAGGTGGGGTACATTCGAAGCATCATTTGAAAGTTCAAGTAAACGCGTGGATCCCTCGGGAGGGTGCCCGCAAGGGCCCGCCAGGATCCCGTAGCCATGACGTTCGCTGGGGAGTTGCGATGTCCGTGATGCCGATGCCGGCCCTCTACCTCAGCCACGGCGCGCCGCCGCTCGCCGACGACGCGCTCTGGCCCGGCCAGCTGGCGGCGTGGTCCGCCGCCCTGCCGCGCCCCACCGCCGTACTGATCGTCTCGGCCCACTGGGAGGAAGCCCCGCTCGCCCTCGGCGCGACGGTCACCACGCCGCTGGTCTACGACTTCTGGGGCTTCCCGGAGCACTACTACCGCGTGCGGTACGCGGCGCCCGGCGCGCCGGAGCTGGCCGACCGGATCCGCCGCACGCTGCGGACGGCCGGTACGCCGGTGCAGGACATCCCGGACCGCGGGCTCGACCACGGCGCGTACGTCCCGCTCGTCGAGATGTTCCCGCAGGCCGATGTGCCGGTTCTGCAGATATCGATGCCGACGCTCGACCCCCGCGCGCTCTTCGCCCTCGGCCGCAAGCTGGCACCGCTGCGCGACGAAGGGGTGCTGATCGTCGGCAGCGGCTTCTTCACCCACAACCTCGCCGCGCTGCGGCATCAGGGGCCGGGGGTGCCGTCCTGGTCGGCGGAGTTCGACGACTGGGGGCGGCGGGCCCTGGAGGACGGCGACCTCGACGCGCTCTTCGACTTCGGCCACAAGGCCCCCGCGGGGCAGCTGGCCCATCCGCGTACCGAGCACTTCGCGCCGCTGTTCGTCACGCTCGGCGCCGCGGACGCGCACGGCCAGCTCGGGGACGGGCGGAGCGTGATCGACGGGTTCTGGATGGGGCTGGCGAAGCGGTCGGTGCAGTTCGGCTGAGGCCGGACCGGGTGGCGCTGGCGCGGTTCGGGTGCGACCCGGTCCCGGCCCCGGTCCCGGCCCCGGTACGGCCGTCCGGCGCGGTGCGGCTGAGGTCCGCCGCTACGGCCGTCCCGCACGGGCCCGCCGCCCCGCAGCGACCGGGCCCGCCGGGCGCGACGGGCGCGACGGGCGCGACGGCGCGGCGGGACCCGACGCCTCCGGGCGCATCGCGGCAGGTCAGGCGCCCGGGTCGATCAGCTCCAGGGAGCGCAGTGCGGCGGTCAGCGCACGGTCGTCGCCGTCCGGTGTCCAGGACGCCACGTCCAGCGCGGTGTCGGTCATCTTGATGGCGTGGGCGTCGCCGTGCTCGGCGGCCCGCCGGAAGACCTCCTCGGGGGTGAGCGGCCCGGTGCGCAGCGGAGGCAACCCGTCCGCCGCCCCGTAGACGGAGGTCAGCGCGGCGCTCGCGGCCCACGCCACGGCGAACGACGGCGCCCACAGGGTGCGCGGCAGCGCGGGCAGGGTGCGCAGGATCGCGTTGGGCGCGGTCGCCGCGTGGACCAGCATGACCCCCTCGCCGTGCCCGTGATCGGCGTAGCGATGGGTGGCCGCCTGCACGAGCGCGGTGAGCTGCGCCCGGGCCTCGTCCGGATCGCGCGGGGCCCGGACGGCCTCGGCCGCCGTCTGCCAGCCCGGCGTGTCCGGCAGTTGTGCGAGGCCGCCGAGTGCGCTCGTCCGCTGGTCGGCGATGCGGGGGAGGGCGTCGAGCGCGTTATCCGGCGCGGAGGTGCCGCCGGGCGTCGGTGCCACCGGCAATGTGGTGTGCCGGGCCGCCCAGTAGCCGAGGGCGTGGGCCAGTTCGGCGATGCGTGGCTCCGTCTCGTCCTCGGTCAGGAGGGTGCGGACGATATGGCCGACCCGGATGGCGGGGTGGGTGGCCGCGCCCGCGATGCCGGGCAGCAGCCGGGGCCACCAATCGGCGAGCACCTCCCGCCAGGGGCGTTCGGCGGCGGTGCGGGCGAAGTGGTCGGTCCAGTCGGTGACCCGCTGCGGATCACCCAGTGCCTGCCGCCAGTTGGCGTCGGAGATGGCGTCGCGGGCGGGCGGTACGTCCTCCAGTTTCCCGGAGTACGTGTCGAGCCAGCGGTGGACGCCGGGGCCCTGCCCGTGGCGGGCCAGGGCCTCGACCGCCATGGGGCCGTGGTTGCTCAGATAGCCGTGGAATTCCGGTCCGGTGGAGTGCAGCCGCTCCAGGGCCTCGTCGAGGGTGCCGTGGTGTGCCGTCATGACCGTGAGGCTAGGAGCGCGGGCGCCGCCGGGTAACCGGCTGCGGACCTAGACCTCGTGCCGTGCGACGGAGGCGCCGTCGGCCGCGGGGACGGGGACGTGGGACGGAGGCGTGGGTGACGGGCGGGGGCAGGACCGGCGCGGCCGGGTGGGGCGGGACCGAGGCGTTGTCAGTGGTGGCTGGCACCATGAAGTCATGGTGAAACACAGCGTAGTTGACGAGGCGGGACGGTCGGCCGACGCGGCGGAGGGGGCCGGGGAGCCGAACGGCGGAGGCGCGGTGCGAGGGCACGGGGCGACGGACCTGGCGGCCGCCTTCGCGTCGTTCGAGGAGACGTGGTCGCCGCGGATCGGCGCCGTGGTCAACGACTACGACGTCAAGATCGCGAAGGTGGAGGGCGCCTATGTCTGGCACGCGCACCCCGACACCGACGAGTTCTTCCTGGTGCTTGCGGGCGAGCTGACTCTGGAGCTGGCGGACCGCAATTCGGTGGTGCTGGGCCCGCAGCAGATGTTCACGGTCGAGCGCGGGCTGCGGCACCGCCCCGTGGCCGCACCCGGCACCCGCATCCTCATGTTCGAGCGCCAGGGCACGGTCAACTCCGGCGACGCCGAACTGACCGGCGACGCGGCGTGGGTCTGCGCCACCCAGGGGGTGCCGTTGGGGGAGTAGCGGGGGCCCGGGGGAGCGGGCCCGGTACGCCGGGTGGGCAGAAGCGTGGGGGAATCCGGACAGCGGATGTCAGGTAAGGGGGCGACCGTGGAGGCATGACACGAAGCGCATACGGAGAGAGCGGCACAGGCGCGGGTACGCCCGGCCCGGAGATGTTGCCTTCGGCCCCCGGGGCCCCCGGGGCGCCGATGCCGCAGTCGTCGCCGTCAGGGCGGCCGGGCGCGGAAGCATGGAGTGGGCCGGGCGGGCCCGTGCCGCGCGGTGTCGGCTGGGCGGTGGCCGAGGCGCGGGAGCCGGAGTTCGTCCGCGAGGTGCGGGAGCGGTTCGGGCGGTACCCGCACCATGTGCTGGGCACGCTCCGCGCCGACGGCTCCCCGCGGCTGACCGGCCTGGAGGCAGACTTCCGCTTCGGCGAGCTCTGGCTCGGCATGCTGACGGGTTCCCGCAAGGGCGCGGACCTGCACGCCGATCCCCGGTTCGCCCTGCACGCCAACCCGGGGCCCGGTACGGATCTGTCGGACGGTGATGTACGGGTGTCCGGCCGGGCGGTCGAGGTGGCCGACGAGGAGGTGATCAGACGCTACGCGGACGAGGTGCGGCCACCGGAACCGTTCCTCCTCTTCCGGGCCGAGGTGACGGAGATCGTACGGGTGTCGGTACGGGACGCCACGATGATCGTCCAGAGCTGGCGGCCGGACGGGGGGTTGCGGAGGGTGCGGCGGTAGGGGGCGGGGGCTGACGGGGCCCGGCCGCCGGTCACCCAAGCCCGCCCGCACGCAGGCCCGCCCGCACACAGGCCCGCACCCGGGCACCGCAACTCGGGTGCCCAGGTGCAGGCGGGGGCGCGGCCCGCAGTCGATGGCGAATGACTCATGCCAATGACCAACGGTCAATGGGCACCATGCGGTGTGCCATGCCCGTGCCTGCCCTGCCTCCGGGGCCGGTGCAGGCCGTGGGGTTCGCGGACGCGATGGTTGCGGAAGATGTAGAGGGAGACGACGAACATCACCGCGCCCATCACCAGGCCCCAGGCCGACGACTTCAGGACGGACGGGCCGCTGAGGTTGTAGAGCCAGCCCATGCTGGCGCCGAAGAGCGTGCCGTAGGCGAGCGCCCGGGTGTCGGTGATCATGGTGGACTGGAAGTGCACGAGCGCCAGCCCCAGCGCACCGGTGATTACCGCGGTGATCAGCCCGAGCAGGGCGGCCTGGCCACCGCTCGCGCCGCTGGTGTGATCGATCCAGATCGTGTAGCAGCCGAAACCGAGCGCGGCGACGACGGGCCACACCACCTTGGCCGGCAGCCGACGGCCGCCCTTGGGATGCGTCGCTTCGGACTCCGTACCTGCGGCCGGGGCGTCGGCGGTCGCGCCGTGTTCCCGTTCGACCGCGCCGTGCGTACCGGCGGCCCGCGCACCATGGCGCGGAGCAGGGTTCTCCATGACGGGCTCCTCTCGCTTGCCCCTCCTGTCCAGGCGACACCCGCGCACTGCCCCCGTCAACTGGATCAGCGAGCCCGGAGAACAGGCACGGACCCCTCCCGCACCGGAGTAGGAGCGGCCGTCCCCGCAGGGGCGGGTTCGGAGAAATCCCGGGGGCATGGGAGGTTTCGAGGCGATCCGGGAGCCATGGGCGGATTCGAGGCAACCTGGGGAAGGCGCAGGTCGTCTTCGGAGTCGGGATCGCAGGAGCCGTCGGGCGTCGGGGCGGCCACCGGGCACCAGGCGCGTCAGTGACCCCAGGGACGCAGAAGACGCCACCGAGGTGACGGGCGTCTCGCCCGAAGGAATTGCTCACCGGGCGTGCGGGGCGCAGCTGCGACCCGCACGCCCCACCTGACCTGCGGTTCTCCCCGTCCGGCAGCGGCTGACTGCCCTAGGTGACCGCGCAGGGTACTGCATGATCAGAAAAATAGACGGGCAGCTTGGGAATTCTGTCCGGTTTCCAGCCGTTGTTTCCTTCGGATGGGGCAGTTCGGTCACCCCGGGCCTCCCGCGTCCATCGTCCCGCGAACGACTCATCACCGACTCATCGCAAAGGGAGCTCACGCATGGCAACCCGTGCCGTCGCCCGCCGTCAGACCACCAGGAGCGGTGCTGACGGGGCCAGCAGAGTTCGCGCCGTAGGCGGGGAGATCGCCGACCGCGACCTGGTCGGCATGTACCTCGACGAAATCGCGCGCACGCCCCTGCTCGACGCCGCCAAGGAGGTCGAGCTGTCCCAGACCATCGAGGCGGGTGTGTACGCGCAGAATATCCTCGATGAGGTCGTGACCGACGGCAACGCCGCGGGCGCGCGCCGCGAGGAGCTGGAGGCGCTGGTCGCGGCGGGGGAGCAGGCCAAGGACGTCTTCATCCGCTCCAACCTCCGGCTGGTCGTCGCCGTCGCGCGCCGCTACCCGCGAGCCGGGCTGCCGCTGCTGGATCTGATCCAGGAGGGCAACGCCGGTCTGGTGCGCGCGGTGGAGAAGTTCGACTACGCCAAGGGCTTCAAGTTCTCCACGTATGCGACGTGGTGGATCCGCCAGGCCATCACCCGTTCCATTGCCGACCAGTCGCGCACGATCCGGCTGCCCGTGCACCTCGTCGAGGAGCTGGGCCGCATCCGCCGCGTCCAGCGGGAGTTCAACCGCGAGAACGGCCGCGATCCGGAGCCCGCCGAGGTGGCAGCGGAGCTGGGTTCGACGCCCGCGCGCGTCACCGACGTGCTGGACTGGGCCCGCGACCCGGTCAGCCTCAACATGTCGGTGGACGACGACGGCGACACGCAGTTCGGTGACCTGCTGGAGGACACCTCCGCCGCCTCGCCCGAGCAGTCCGTGCTCTCCCTGCTGCGCAGCGAGGAGCTGGAGGACCTGATCGACCGCCTCGACCACCGCACCGCCTCGATCATCAAGGCGCGCTACGGCATAGAGGACGGCCGCGAGCGCACGCTGACCGAGGTCGGCAAGCAGCACGGTCTGACCCGCGAGCGCATCCGCCAGATCGAGAAGCACGCCTTGGTCGAGCTGAAGCGGATGGCCCACGACACCGGTTTCGACGCGGCGGCCTGACCGGCCCCCGGCACGCCCCGGGTCCGTACTTTCGCTCACACGAATCGACGGCCGACCCCCGTGAGGAGGGTCGGCCGTCGATTCGTGTGTTTCCGGGCTGTCAGGCGTAGCGCCCCCGCCCGCACGGCATGCGTCAGGCGGCGCCGCCGGCCTTCCAATCGGACCAGGAGAGGTTCCAGCCGTTGAGGCCGTTGTCGGGCTGGACGGTCTTGTCGGGGGAGTTCTTGACGATCACCACGTCGCCGATGAGCGACTGGTCGAAGAACCACTTGCCGGGGGTGTCCCCGCCGCCGCCCTTCGCGTCGCGCAGGCCGACGCAGCCGTGGCTGGTGCCGGACTTGCCGAAGATCGAGGGCGAGCCCCAGTAGTTGCCGTGGATGAAGGTGCCGGACGATGAGAGCCGCATGGCGTGCGGGACGTCCTTGATGTCGTACTCGCCGCCGAAGCCGACCGTCGAACCGTCCATCCGGGTCTGCGTGAACTTCTCCGAGATCACCATCTGGCCGTTGTAGGTGGGGTGATCGGGGCTGCCGCCGGAGATCGGAAGGGACTTGAGGACCGATCCGTCCCGCTTGACCGTCATGGTCTGGGTGTTCATGTCGACCGTCGAGACCTGCGAGCGGCCGATGGTGAAGGTGACCGTCTTGGACTGCACGCCGGTGATGCCCTCACCGCCCTGCACACCGTCCAGGTCGATCTTCATCGTGACCTTGGAGTTGGCCTTCCAGTACTCCTCGGGCCGGAAGTCGAGACGCTGCGCGCCGAACCAGTGGCCGGCGACCTCCTGGCCGCTGTCGGACGTCACCGTGATGTGGGACTGGACGTCCTTCTTGTTGGTGATGGCCTTGTCGAAGTTGAACGACACCGGCATGCCGACGCCGACGGTCTTGCCGTCGTCGGGTGTGTAGTTGCCGATGAAGCTGTGGTCCGACGAGACGGTGCTGAAGGTGGCGTTCTCGGTGGCGGAGCGGCCCTTGGCGTCCTTGGCGTTCGCCACGAGCTTGTACTTGGTGCCCCGCTCCAGCTGGACGCCGGGCTTCCAGGAGGCGCCGTCGTCCGATATGGCGCCCTCGACGGGGGCGCCGCTGTCGGCCACCGTCAGCTTCACCTCGGTCAACTTGCCGCTGGTGACCTTCACCCCGGTGTCGTTGATGCTGGCGTCCGTCGCGCCGTCCTTCGACGAGACCGTGATCTTGGCGTCCGAGGCGTCCTTCGCGGCGGCGGCGTCGGCGCCCGCCTGACCGTTCTTGCCGTCACCCGAACCGGCCTCGGCGCTGCCGCCGCACGCCGACAGCGTCAGCGCACCAGCCGCGAGCAGCGCTGTCAGTGCGAGGGCACGGCGGGTCCGGCGGCCCCGGCACGGCGCCGCGATGGCGTCCTGCTCGGGGGGCTGGAGCAGCTGGTGCGAGGTGCGGGACCGAGCGGGGGCGGAGTTGTCCGGCGATGTCACGAGCTGCTCCATACAAGGGTGTTGTGTGATACGTGCTGGTAAACAGCGCGTACGGCTGGAATTGGTTGCGGATGGCCAGAACTTGTGGGCAAGGTCACACGCATGGCGGAAGGGGGTGGTCGGGAGGGCCCGACAGCCAGGTTCGCAGCGGTGTGCCGTGTTCGTCCAGACGTGGTGGGGGCGTCGGGGCTGTGACGGGCGTCTCGGAGAGCCGCAGTGCGCTGCTGATCTGGGGAATTCTCCCCTCCCCCACGGGAGTCACGGGCGCCAGGCCCAGCTGCCCGGCGAACTCCAGTGCCTCGGAGAGGGTGTTGACGGGCCCGCAGGGCACGGACGCCGCGGTAAGCCGTTCCGTCCAGGACTGCGGCGTATCCGAGGAAAGCAAATCCTCCAGAGTTTCGACCAGCTCTGTACGGTTTTGTACGCGGTCCTGGTTGCGGCGGAAACGGTCGTCGTCCGCCAGCTCAGGGGCGCCCAGGGCCTGCGCCAGCGCCCGGAACTGCCGGTCGTTGCCCACCGCGACGGCCAGTGGACCGTCCCGGCAGGCCAGCGTCTCGTACGGGGCGATGCTCGGGTGACGGTTACCCATCGGGCCCGGGTCGCGGCCCGTCGCCAGATGCCCCGACGCCTGGTTGACGAGCGAGCCCAGCAGCGACGACAGCAGATTGACCTCCACCAGCTGGCCCCGCCCGGTGCGCTCGCGATGGTGCAGCGCGGCGAGGATCGCGGTGGTGGCGTCCTTCGCGGTGAGAACGTCGACGAGGGCCACCCCGGCCTTCAACGGTGTGCCACCGGGCTCCCCGGTGATGCTCATCAGCCCGCCGACCGCCTGCACCACGAAGTCGTACCCGGCCAGATGGGCGCCGCCGCCCGAGCCGAAACCGGTGATCGAGCAGTGCACCAGGCGCGGGTTGGCGGCCCGGGTGGACGCCGCGTCGAGGCCGTACTTCGCGAGGGCACCGGGCCGGAAATTCTCGATCAGGACGTCGGCGCGGCGGGCCAGTTCGCGGGCGGCGGCTGCGTCGTCGGGGTCGCCGAGGTCCAGCGCGAGGCCGCGCTTGGAGCGGTTGGCGGCGTCGAAGTAGGCGGCGGTGCCGTCGGCGCCGAACGGCGGGCCCCAGGCCCGGGTGTCGTCACCGGCGCCGGGCCGCTCCACCTTGACGACATCGGCGCCCAGATCGGCGAGGGTCGCCGCGGCCAGCGGGCCCGCCAGCACCCGGCTGAAGTCGGCGACGAGGAGGCCGTCGAGGGCGCGGGCGGGCGGCGCGTCCCCGTCGGCCTTGTCCCTCGGGGGGTGTGGCTCGGGCTGCTGCGGAGGCGGTGACTGCGGGGACGGCTGCGGCACGTGCGTACTCCTCACCTCGCGGACGGGTGCCGCCATCGTCGGCGAGGCCCAGGGGTGCGGGAAGCCGCCGCGGTGTCCAAGGCGGACGGCCACATTCTGCCGCCCCGGAGGGGAGGCGGCGGGGAGCGGGTGGCCGGAGTGGACAGGCAGTTCCCGCATAATGGTGTGAAGTACTGTAATGCCGGTAATTCTCCTGAGGGGTACAGGACTTCACCCGGTGCCCGTAGAGTTCCGCGGGACCCGGCCGACGCTCTCCCCCACTCACGGGCAACCGCTCCGTCCACCGTAGCCGCGCCATCCACCGCACACCGCCTTGCCCTGGAGGACCGCATGCTCCTCTCCGTCGAGATCCTTCAGCTGATCGGATTCGCCGTGCTCGGTGTCGCGAGCGTCGTCTGGGTCGTCGGGCTGCTCCGGCTGTTGCGCCGGGAGGAGCGCCGCGCGGCGGCCGGGCGCGGCGGCCGGGCGCTGCTGGACCGGGTGCCGCGGCAGACGGGCCCGGCCGGTCCGCCCGCCGAGTGCGTGGAGCTGACCGCCGCCGAGCGCGAGGCGTTCGCCCTGCTCGTACGGCAGCTGACGCGCCGCCGCTGAGCCCCGCGGTTCACTGCACGGGGCCGAGCTTGAGCAGCGCCAGCGCCGCCAGCATCTGCACCGATATCGCGGCCGCCGCCTTGTGCGTCGGCAGATGGTGCTGACCCCGTATCAGCAGCACCGCCAGGACGTAGCCGAAGCCCCAGGTCGTCCACGTCAGCGCCTGGACGAAGGTGGCCTGCGGGGGGAGCCACGTCGCGAGGAGCAGCCGCGGCAGATCGGTCACCCAGAACAGCACGATGAACAGGCTCACGGTCGGCGCGAAGCGGCCGTTGCCGCCCAGCGTCCGCGCGATGGCATGGGTGGCCGCGCCCAGCGCGAAGCTGGCCGCCAGCACGCATCCGGCGGCCAGTCCCATCAGCTTGAGCGCCGCGTTCGGGTCGGCCGCCCACTGCCCGTGGAACGCGTCCACCGACAACACCCCGATAGCGCCGCTGACCAGGCACAACGCCACCGCCGCGCCCCACGCGGAACGGTCCCGCGCCTCGTCGAGCACCTCCACCGGGCGGTACCACAGGCCGAGGAACAGCCGGTGCCACCACAGCCGCCGCCGCTCGGGTACGGGGCGGGGCGGCTGGACGAGCGTGGGTGCGGGGGGCGGCGGAGCGGACATACAGCCGTTCTACCATCGGCCGTTTTGTCGCGATGCGGTGGCGTCGGCGCCGGGAGCGGGGCCCTGGATGAGAGTCTGCGGACATGAGCGAGCAGACTCCCGATCACGACGAGGCGCACGGCGAGGGGTTGGGCGGGCGGCTCAACTGGCTGCGCGCCGCGGTGCTCGGCGCCAACGACGGTGTGGTCTCCACCGCGGGCCTGGTCGTCGGCGTCGCCGGAGCCACCGGATCCCGTTCCACCCTGCTGACCGCCGGACTCGCCGGGCTGCTCGCCGGGTCCATGTCGATGGCCGCGGGCGAGTTCGTCTCCGTCTCCACGCAGCGGGACGCCGAGAAGGCCGCGCTGGTCCAGGAGCGGCGGGAACTGGCCACCGAGCCGAAGGCCGAACTCATCGAACTGACCGGCCTGCTGAGGGCGAAGGGGCTGAGCGCGAAGCTGGCCCGGGAGGTGGCCGAGCAGCTCACCGCGCACGACGCGCTGCGCGCCCACGCCGAGGTGGAGCTGGGCATCGACCCGGACGCGCTGACCAACCCCTGGCACGCGGCGGGCGCCAGCTTCCTCGCCTTCACCGTCGGGGCGCTGCTCCCGCTCCTGGCGATCGTGCTGCCACCGGACGGCCTGCGGCTCCCGATCACCGTCGGCGCGGTGCTCGCCGCCCTCGCCCTGTGCGGCTGGATGAGCGCCCGCCTCGGCGCCGCCCCCGTCGCCCCCGCGATCCTCCGCAATGCCGGGGGCGGCGTACTGGCGATGGCCGTCACGTACGTGGCGGGGGTGGCGCTGGGGGCCAGTGGGGTGTGAGGGGCGCACCCCGGGGGCGGCATGGGGCGTCGGCTTCCGGGGCGGCACGGTGCGGGGCGTACGAGCGGTGCTGCCGCGCGCGACCGGGCCGGCGCCAGGACACGCCCTACGGCAGCCCCGGGCTCGTGGCGCCGGACGGGCCTGCCCCGGGCGCACCCGTCCCGCCGTACAGCTCCGTATACGAAGGGAAGACGCCGCCGGGCCCGTCGACGGACGTGGCGGACAGCAGCGCGTCGGTGACGGCGCGGGTCAGGACATCGGCCCCGGCGGCGAGGACGTCGTTGAGGGCCCCGGCCTCGGTGTGCACCGTGAACACCGGGTCGGCGCCCGCCGCCTCCGGGGCGAGCGGGCGGCCGCAGGTGGCCAGTGCGAAGACGGTGTCACCGTCGGACAGCAGATGGACGGGGCGCACCGCGCGGGCCAGCCCGTCGTGCGCCGTACCGGCCAGCTTCTGGGCCTGGGCGCGGGTGAGCGCGGCGTCCGTCGCGACGACCGCGAGGGTGGTGTTGAGCGGCGGCCGGGCCGAGGCCGCCGACCGCTCCCGGGACATCTCCCGCGCCGCGGCCAGCGCCCGGACCGCTGCCGCGTGCCGCTCCGGCTCGGGCGATGCGGCGGGCGCCCCGTCCGGCCCGAGGAGGTGCCCGTAGAGCACACCGGTGCGCGGATCGACGGGGGACCCGGCGGCGTTGACGGCGGCGAGCGCGGCGACGGTGACCCCGGACGGCAGCAGCACGCTCGCCGTCCCGACCCCGCCCTTGAACCCGCCGGCCACCGCGCCCGTACCGGCGCCGACGTTGCCGCGCTCGACGGGGCCGCCCGGCGGGGCGTGGTGCGCCGTATGGGCCGCGGCCCGGCCCAGCGCGGCGTCCGGCCGGGCCTGCCAGTCGCCGCCGCGCCCGAGGTCGAAGAGGGCGGCGGCCGGGACGACCGGCACCACCTGCGAGGGGTCGGGGCCGACGCGGAAGCCGCGACCGCGCTCCTCCAGCCAGGCGGCGACCCCTGACGCGGCGTCGAGCCCGAAGGCGCTGCCGCCGGTCAGCACGACGGCGTCGACGCGCTGGACGAGGTTGCGGGGATCGAGGGCGTCGGTCTCGCGGGTGCCGGGCCCGCCGCCGCGCACATCGACCGCGGCGACCGCGCCGCCCTCGGGCGCCAGGACGACGGTGGTGCCGGACAGATGCCCGGAGCCGATGCGCTGGGCGTGCCCCACCCGCAGGCCGGGCACATCGGTCAGGGCGTCGTGGCGGTGCGGTGCGTCAGCCATGCGTCATGCGTACCACGGGGGGTGCGGCACGGGGCAGGGGCGAGACGGGGCGACGGGGCGCCGACGCGGGGCGCGCCAGGGCTCTGACGTACGGACGGTGCGGGGCCCGGATGCGGCCCGGCCGGGTGCGGACCCCGGATGCGGCCCACCGGCCGGGCGCGGGGCCCGGCCGGTGGGCCGTCAGCTGTCGCCCGGGCCCATCACGATGACCGGGTGTTGCGCGGGGTCCAGGGTCCGCAGCAGCTCCTGCATCACCTCGGGCTTGAGGCTCACGCATCCCTGGGTGGGGCCGTCGTGGTCGACGTGCAGCCACACGCCGCCGCCCTTCTCGTCACCGTCGGGCCGCTCCGGGTCCAGCGGCGAGGTGCCGGCCACGCGGTTGTAGTTGATGGCGATGACGTAGTCGAACGCGCCCGCCAGGGGCTCGCCCTCCACACCGGTGCCGTTGGCGACGAAGCTGTCGTTGTGGTCGTAGGGGAGCTTGGTGCCCTTGGGGGCGGGCAGCAGGCCACCGGCGTCGGTCAGGGCGAAGACCCCTTCCGGGGACCGCAGGTCGCCGTAGTGGTGGTCCTCGGTCCAGCCGTGCGCGGCGTTGTGGGCGGCCCACTGCGCACCGGGACGCCAGTCGTCCGACCCCTTGGCGCGGGTGTAGAGGACCACCTTGGAGCCGAAGGAGTCCTTGTCCGCGCCCCGCACGACGAGGACCTGACGGGAGTTGGCCGGTATCCGCTTCCGCTCCTCGTCGCTCAGGCCCGGGATGGGGCGGGTGGCGTTCGCGACGGTCTTGGCGCCGGACGTTTTCTCCGGACCGGATACCGACGCGGGGGTGCCGTTCTTGGCCTCCTGCTGCGCGTCGTGGTCATCGCCGGATGCGGGCCAGGCCCACAGGGCGGTGCCCATCAACGTGGTCAGCGCGAGACCGCTCACGGCCTTCCCGCGGCGGGACATGCTTCTGCGCGCGCGGGGCTGAGCGTGGCGGGCGGCCATGGCTGGCGTCTCCTCAGATACGGATCAGATGCGGACGGTCGGGTACGCACGGACGGTACGGGTCCTCAGATGCCTGCGGGCGAGGGGCTCGTAGGCATAAAAAGGGCAATCTGCACTCTACCGTCAGGAGGTCGTGTCGCTGCCTCCGCCTTCGTTCCCGCCTCCGGATCGCGAGACCCGAACGCCCGGAATGTACACTCGAAAGAGGTCGGAGTGTCGCGGTTTACGTTCCCTTGCGGAGCGGTGGTGACGGCCCGTCGGCAGGGGTGGAACATGGCTGAAAATTCACCGCAAAATCCCCTACGTGTCCATGAGTTGACCTCCAATGCCGAGGAGCCGCAGGTCACGGGCGTACGCCGGAGGAGGGAGGCGGGCGCGTGGCGCCCCGTTGACCGGCGGGTGGGCGGCCCGGCGGCGCCGTGCGGCGGGATCGACCGCCGGTCACGCGTCCGGGGGAACCGCCCCGGCCACCAAAATCGGACGCCGTAATTCCCCCGGTCGGGCTCGGGGAGGGTGCTCCGTTCACCGGGGTGGCGGAGGCACGGGGCTGGGCGGGCGCCGACGGCATCCGCGGCTTGGCGGGGCTGCCGGGGCTGCCGGGGCGGCGCACCCCGGCCGCCCCGTCGGGGTCACACGCTCAGCGCCGTGCTCTGGCGGGAGGTCAGGGCGACGCCGGTGGCGACCGCCGCCGCGCACACCAGGCCGGACGCGAACACCGCGTACGTCCCGGCGAACGTGCAGCCCAGCACGGCGACCGCGGCGAGGGGCAGCACCAGCTGCTGCGCCCGGCCCCGCTTCTGGTGGCGCGAGTGCAGCAGCCAGACACTGAACAGGAACAGCGCGGCCGGAACTGTCACACAGGCGGACGCCGCCAGGACCGTCAGATGCGAGGCGCCGACCGACTGCTCCACCGCGACCTCGATGCCCGCGCCGATCGCCGCCGCCGAGCCGAACACGACGTAATGGCCGTAGCCCCAGACGAACGCCTGGCGGCTGGAGCGCAGGTGCAGATGGATGGGGACCGCGAAGTAGATCCAGTACGCGGCGAAGACCAGCAGCAGACCACCGGCGGCGATCGGCAGCAGCGCCCCCAGCTCGTCGTGCTCATCCAGCGCGGACTGCACGGCGACGGTGGCCGCCGAGATCGTCTCGCCCAGCACGATGATGGTGAACAGCCCGTACCGCTCCGCGATGTGATGCGGATGCCACGCCGTCGCCCGGTGCCGCTCCGCGAACACCGGTACGCACAGCTCCGCCACCGCCATCACCAGGAACACCCACGGGCGGCCCCCTCCGGCGCGAACAGCAGTCCCAGCCAGCCGGCCTGGCACAGGATCACGCCGCCCGCGTAGCGCAGCGCGGTGCGGCGCTCCTCGCCGCGGCAGCCGTGCGCGGCCCGCAGCCACTGGGTGGCCATCGCCAGCCGCATCACCAGATAGCCGAACCAGACGACCGTGAACTGACTCTCCTCGAAGGCCCGCGGTACGCCCGCGGCCAGGATCAGCACGCCCGCGATCTGCACCAGTGTCGTGATCCGGTAGAGCGTGTCGTCGGTGTCGTAGGCGGAGGCGAACCAGCTGAAGTTCATCCACGCCAACCAGATGGCGGAATAGAGCATTAGCTAGCCGCTGATGCCGTGGCCGGGGTGACCCTCGGCGAGGGCGTGCACGAGCTGACGGCCGGCCTGGGCGATGCCCACGACGAAACACAGGTCGAAGAAGAGCTCCAGCGGTGTGGAGGCGCGGTGTGCCTCGTCGGTGCGGCGGGCTCGCATACGGACCGGCACGGTGCGGTTCCTCCAGGGCAGCCGGTGATCCACCCCTGCGCGATCACGTCGCCCACGACGGTGCGCGCACGGCCCGCCGGACCGGCGCAACCGCCGACGAACCGTGGGCACCGTCGCGGCGCGGCCCGTGAAGTGCGGCGCCCGCCGCGACCGAGGACGCCGCTCGCGGACCCGCCGTGCGTACGGGCCGACGCCGGATCAGGTCATTCGGCCACCGCCTCCACCACGGACGGCGTCGCGCCGGTCGGCAGGACGCGGGTGAGCCGGAAACCGCCGGACGACAGCAGCGCCGCGAACTCCTCCGAGCCCCGCTCCCGCCCGTCGACGACCGCCATCATCGCCACGTCCATCGTCTTGCCGAAGTGCGGGGCGTTGCCCGGTGGCAGCACCGATTCGACGATCAATATCCGGCTGCCGGGTGCCATCGCGGCGCGGCAGGTCCGCAGGATCGCCCGGCACCGCTCGTCGGGCCAGTCGTGCAGCACATGCTTGAGGACGTAGACGTCGCCGCCCGCCGGGACCGCCGTGAAGAAGTCGGCCTCCTCGGTGCGCCAGCGGCCCTTCAGCTCGTCGCTGTCCAGGAGGTGACGGGCGAGCGGTGGCGCCTGGTCGACGAGGACGCCGGTCAGCGCCGGGCGGCGGCGCAGTACCGCGCGGAGCAGCCCGCCACGGCCACCGCCGACATCGACGACCGTGCCGGTCTCCGGGAAGGGGTAGGCCGCCGCGACCGCCTCGTCCGCGGTGGCCGACAGGGAGGTCATCCCGTCGTCGAGAAGGGTGCGGGCCCGCTCGTCGCCCTGGAGGTACTGGAAGAGGGGCTGCCCGAAGAGACGCTCGAAGGGCGCCGCGCCGTCCCGGACGGTCTCCTCCAGCTTCTCCGACGTCCGCCGGAACAGCGTGTCGGTCAGCATCAGCACCGCGGTGTGCAGCGAATCGGGTACGTCCGTCCGCAACATGCGGGCGGCGGGCGTCAGCTGGTAGGTGCCGGAGGAGTCCTCATGGAAGATGCCGCGGCTGGCGAGGAGGCGCAGCACCCGGCGCAGATGCGGGGCGTGTGTGCCGGTGGCCTCCGCCAGCTGCTCGGGGGTGCGGGGGCCGCGGGCCAGATGGTCGGCGATGCGGTGATGGGCCGCGGTGCGCAGCGCGGCCGAAAAGAGGTGCCCCAGAGCCTGGTCCGTCAGGTGCGTGACGAGATCGGTGGGCTCGCCGGTCGGTCGAGGGGATGAAGTGGCCAACGTCCGCCTCCGGTCATCGACGTGAAGGTGCTGGTCCACGGTCGCAGCGTCCGGCCCGCGTGTCACCAGAGCGCCGGGCCGCACCCGCGAAGTCCGGCCAGCCGGGCGCCGGGATCGCGCCGTACGGAGGTGGCCGGTAGGGATGCCCGGACACCCGGACCGTGATCGAATGCGTGTATGGGTCACCGTGATGAGGACCGTGAGACCAGGACCGATACCGCCGACGGGTACGGCGGCGGGCGCGCGGGCGGGAGGGGGCCCGGCGACGGGGGCGCGGACGCCGCCGCGGACCGGGACGCCGTGCTCGCACCGCTCGACGACCGCCTCGACGATCTGGTGGCGCTCTACGAGGACCTGCACCGCCACCCCGAACTCTCCTTCCAGGAGACGCGCACGGCGGCCGAGGTCGCCCGGCGCCTGTCCTCCTGGGGTTACGACGTCACCACCGAGATAGCCGGGACCGGTGTCACCGGGGTGCTGCGCAACGGGTCGGGGCCGGTGGTGCTGCTGCGCGCCGACATGGACGCGCTGCCGGTCACCGAGGGCACCGGTCTGCCGTACGCGTCGACCGTGCCCGGTGTGATGCACGCCTGCGGGCACGATGCGCACGTCAGCTGCCTGCTGGGCGCCGCCGATCTGCTGGCGGCGGGGCGGGCCCGCTGGTCGGGGACGCTGGTGGTGCTCTTCCAGCCCGCCGAGGAGAGCGGCGGCGGGGCCCGCGCGATGCTGGCGGCGGGTCTCTACACCGAGGGGATCGTGCCGACGCCGGATGTGGTGCTGGCCCAGCATGTGGCGCCCTTCGGCGCGGGGCTGATCGCGTACTGCCCCGGGGCGTGCATGGCGGCGGCCGACAGCCTGGAGATCACCTTCCACGGCAGCGGCGGCCACGGCTCCCGGCCGGAGACCACCGTCGACCCGATCGTCATGGCGGCGTCGTTCGTCCAGCGGGTGCAGTCCGTGGTGGCGCGCGAGGTGGCGCCCGGCGAGCGGGCGGTGGTCACCGTCGGGTCGTTCCAGGCCGGTGACACCGCCAACGTCATCCCCGACCGCGCTGTGGTCAAGCTCAGCGTCCGCACCTTCGACGAGACCGTACGGTCCCGGGTGCTGGACGCCGTCGATCGGATAGCGCGGGCCGAGGCGGAGGCGTCGGGCGCGCAGCGGCCCCCGGAGACCGTGGTCCTGGACGCCTTCCCGGTGACCTTCAACGACGCGCGGACGCTGCGGCAGGTCAACTCGGCCTTCACCGGACTCTTCGGCGAGCAGCGGCTGTTCGCGTACGACCCGGCGTCCGGCAGCGAGGACGCGGGGCTGCTGGCGACGGCCGCCGGGGCGCCGCTCTACTACTGGTGGCTGGGCGGCTGGGACCCGGAGGCGTTCCACACGGCGTTCGCCGCCGGGCGGCTGGCGCAGGACATCCCCTCCAACCACTCCCCGCGCTTCGCCCCCGTCGCCCGCCCGACCCTCACCATGGGCGTCCAGGCCCTCACCACGGCGGCCCTGAGCAGGCTCGAAGCGCGGTAGCGGGGGGCCGGTGCATCGGGCGGGGGCCGGGGCACGCGGCCGTGCGAGGGGCGGGGTGTGCCGGGCCGGGGCGCGTGCCGGAGCCGGTGCGGCGCGGCGGGCCCGGGGTGTGGCGGCGTGGCCCGGCGCCGATTCCGTACCGTCCGGCGGTCGGTCCGGCGTCGCCTGGTCCAGCCCCGACGGTCCGCCGTCCGCCCCTGGCGACGGGTGTGGTTGACCTTGCCCTTGGGGGAAGCCACAGCATCGGTGGAGCCGGGCGACAGGCCCGGCGCGAGGAGGACGGCCGGGCGCCCGGGCCGGGCGGCTGTCCGCCCCACGGCGGACGGGCGGCCCGGGAAGGGGCGGACGGTGGCGGGGCACGGGGACCGCGGAGGCGCGGGGACGGGGCTGCTGACGATCGGGGCGTTCGCCCGCGCCTGTCGGCTCTCGCCCAAGGCGCTGCGGCTCTACGACGACCTCGGCCTGCTGCCCCCGGCGCACGTCGACCCCGTGAACGGCTACCGGCGTTACGCGCCCGCGCAGTTGGAACGGGCGCGGCTCGTCGCCTGGCTGCGGCGGCTGGGGATGCCGCTGGCCCGCATCCGGGAGGTGTGCGCCCTGCCACCGGACGCCGCGGCCACCGCGGTCGCCGCGTACTGGGAACAGGTCGAGGCCGATACCGCGGCCCGCCGGGACCTGGCCGTCTTCCTCGTCGACCAGCTGTCCCGGAAGGACTCCACCATGGTGACCACTCCCACTCCCGTGACGCTGCGCGCCGCGGCCCTGACCGACGGCGGGCTCGTCCGTACCGCCAACCAGGACGCGGTGCACGCGGGGCGGCGGCTGCTCGCCGTCGCCGACGGATACGGCGCGGACGGCGGCCGGGCGGCCGCCGCCGCGCTCGCCGAACTGACGGCCCTGGAGGCGCGCGATCCCGCGCCCGCGGATCTCCTCGATGTGCTGGAGGAGGCCGCGCACCGCGCCAACCGCGCGGTCCAACGGCTCGGCGCCAAGGGCACGGCGGAAGCGGGCTGCACCCTGACGGCGCTGCTGCGTGCCGGGTCGCGGTTGGCGTTGTTGCACATCGGGGACTCGCGCGGCTACGTCCTGCGGGACGCCGGGCTGGTGCGGCTGACCCATGACCACAGCCTCGTGCAGTCCCTCGTCGACGAGGGACGGCTCACGCCCGAGGAGGCGCCCGGCCATCCGCAGCGCGGGCTGCTGACCCGCGCGCTCGACGGGGGCGAGGGCTTCGCCCCCGACCTGCGGCTGCTGGACGCCCGCCCGGGCGAGCGGTACCTGCTGTGCACCGATGGGCTCCACACCGTCCTGCCACTCGGCACCCTCCAGGAAGTGCTGGCTGCCGCACTCGACCCCGAACAGGCCGTACGCGAACTGGTCACGCTGGCGCGGGAGGCGGGCGCGCCGGACAACATCGGGTGCGTGGTCGCCGACACGGTCGCGGCGGGGGCCTGATCGTAGGTGATGCGGTGGGCGTGGCGGGCGCCGCAGTCGTCGCCATGCCTGGCGCGAGCCTTCACGCCAGGCGCGCCACCGGCTTCGCCCGTGCCGGGCGGCGCCGCATGCGTCCGTACTGTGGCGGGCGGCGCCGCGCCCGCCCGACCCGCGCCGACCGGCGTCGTGTCCGCCCGACCCGCGCCGGTTTGCCCGCCGACCAGTCGTCAACTTCCCCATTTCGTCCCCCCGTTGTCTCGCGTCACGTCACGTTCCGTGCGCGTTCGTCGACTCAGCGTACGGCCGCGAGTGCGGAGCGTGCCGGGCCTGTGGACAACTCCGCGCGGACTGGGCGGCGGGGTGTTCCCGACCGGAAGGGCAGGCCGCCGGGAGGCGGTCATCCGTGCATCCCCCTCCCTCCCCTCCGCCGCAGTCGCCGGAACGCCCGGAGGGTGGCTGGGGCGGTCAGGCCGAGCGCCGCCGTCAGGCAGGCCGCACCGAGGAGGGCCGGGCGGGGGCCCTCGTCCGGGAGCGGCAGGGCGAGGCCCAGCCCGGCGGTGACGGTCAGGGCCGCCTTGGTCACCCCGGCGGCCGCACCCGCCCCGTCGGCCGCCACCAGGGCCTGCGTCCCGGTGAGGGCCAGCGCGCCCGCCGTCCCCAGGGCGGCCGCCGCGACCGTCGCCGCCACCAGGAGCGGCAGCGGATCCGTACCGCCCAGGGGTAGCGCCCCCAACGCGACGGCCGCCACGGTCAGACAGCCCGCCATCACCGCCGTTCCGGCTGCCGGTCGCACCCGTCCGGCGGCCGGGCCCCCGGCGGCCAGCGCACCTGCCGGGACCAGGAACGCCAGGCCGGCGGCGGCCGGTGACAGTCCGGCTGCCCGCTGCAGGGCCTGCGGCACGGTGAACAGCAGGGCCACCGTCGCGGCGTTGGCTACCGCCCCCGAGGCCGTCAGCCGCAGATAGCGCCCGTCGCGGAGCAGCGCCGGGTCCAGGAGCGGCGCCGCCCGGCGCGCCCGCCGTACGCACCCGGTGGCCAGTGCCACCGCGGCGGTCAGCCAGGCCCACCACCAGGGGCCGCCGCCCAGGCCGGGTGCCAGACAGGCGCAGGCACCCGTGGCGGCCACCGCGCCCACGACGTCCGGATGCGCCGTGGCCCGCCCGGCCGTCCCCGGGGTGCGCGGTGCGGCGGTGCTGCGGGCGGCTGTCGCGGCCACCAGCGCAGGGAGCGCCGTCAGCCAGAACACGGCCCGCCAGGAGCCGTACTCGGTGACCGCGCCGCCCACGAACGGGCCGCAGGCGGTGGCGAGTCCGGCCAGCCCCAGGGCGCGGCCGGTCATCCGCCGCCCCCGGGGGCCGGGGAAGACCCGGGTCAGCAGCGCCAGCCCGTTCGGCATGATCAGCGCGGCGCCCGCCCCCTGGACCACCCGGGCCGCCACCAGGAGCGGCAGCGACGGCGCGAGGGCGCAGGCGGCGGCTGCCGCGGCGAACAGCAGCAGCCCGGTACGGAGCATCCGGCGTCTGCCGTACGCGTCGCCGAGACGCCCGGAGAGCGGCATCAGCGCCCCGGCCGCCAGGAGGTAACCGCCGCTCACCGCGCGGCCGACGGCCGCCGGGCCCGGTAGCTCACCCCGGATGACGGGCAGCGCGAGATGCAGGGCGAACGAGTCCAACTGGACGCAGAACGCGCCCAGCGCCACCGCGGCGAGCGCCCACCGGCCGTCCGGCCCGGCCCCGTGCGGAGGCGTGGACGGCGGCGGGGTGCATGGGGGCGTGGGCATACGGGGCGACCTTTCGTACGGGCGCGCGCACGCGGCGCGCGGCGCGGGCGGGCACGCCGGGGCGCGGGGGCGCGCAGCGGGGCGTGGGAGGTGTGGGGCGACATCCGTCGCGGGGGGGGGGATTGGGTGCCCGGAGCGAGGGGCAGAAAGGGGGGCGGGCCGGAGCCGTGCAGGGCGTCGGCGGTCGCGGGACCTGAGAGGTTCCACCGGGCGATCGACGCGGCACGCCCGAAGGCCCGAGGTCAGGCGTGGTGCCGGGCCGTACGGAGCGGAGCGGGACGCCGGAATCCGGTCCCGGAAAGGCCGGTTCGAACCCGGTTCGGTACGGCGCGGGCGAGATGACCGACGCGGTCGGTCACGGTGTTCGCCGGGCGCGATGCCCTTCGGTAGCGTATCGGCCCGCGCCGCACCGGGTGCGCCTACGGGCGAACGGGAGCCGGGCAAAGGCCGTGTCTGCCCGCGCCGCGCCGGTGGCGGGGGCGTACAACGGACGTTCAGCGATCGTTGATCGGTGATCTTCACACTGGTCCGCATGTTGCGCCGTGTGACCTCAGAGCATGCAGATGGCCCCAGCGAGCCGCGGGCCTCCCGTCGGCCGGGCGGTTCACGGGCCGCGCTGACCTGGTCCGGCGAGCCGGGACGGCTGGAGGAGCTGACCCACGGCATGCTCCTCGACCGGGCGGAGCGCGCCGCGGCCGTGCTGCGCCGCCTCGGCGTCGGCGCGGGCGACCGGGTCGCCGTCCATCTGCCGCTGATCCCGGAGTCGGTGATCGTCACGCTCGCCTGCGGACAACTGGACGCCGTCCGGGCCACGCTCCCGGTGCAGCTCACCGCCCCGCAACTCGCCGCCCGCGTACGGGAGTCGGGCGCACGGGTCCTGGTCACCGCGGACGCGGCGTTCTGGGACGGGGCCGTCCGCCCCGTGAAGCCGGTCCTGGACCGGGCCCTGCACCACGCCACGCGCCGTGACGCGACGGAGCCCATAGCGCCCGTCCTCGTCGTCAGCCGCTGCGCCCGCCCCGTGGGCTGGACCCCGGGCCGCGACCGCTGGTGGCACGAGGAGCTGGAGCGGGCCTGAGCCGGGGCGCGCGGGGCGGGGCGTACGCCCCCCGGCATGCCACTGGGCAAGCCCGTCGGTGCCTGGTTCCGGCGTACCCGCGATGACTGGCCCTGGCGTCGCGGGGAACCGGCCCTGACGTGGCCGGGATGGGCGCGGGGCGCGGCCGGAACGCCGGTCCGGGCCCCGCGCTACAGGAGCGGAAGGCGCCAGGCCACGCCCTCGCCGCACGGCCGGAACGCACGCCGGGCCGGGCACTTTGCCACACGGCCAGGAGGCGCCGAACCGGCCCGCGCCGCACGATCAGGATGCCCGGAACGGGCCCGTCACCACGCAGTCAGGACGGCCCGGACCGGCCCCGCCCCGCTTGGCCGGGACCCTCGCGGACCGGACGCCCCTACGCCCCCGGTGTCGCAGGCGCCGCCACCCCCAACCGCCCCTCCCGCGCACGTGGCCGCACCCCCAACCCGGGCCGGTCACCCGCCCGTACCGTCCCCTCGGCACCACCGATACCGCGCCATGGATCGCGGGCGAGCAGCAGATGGCCGTCGAGGTCGACCCAGCGGGCGCGATGGACCAGATGGACGGCGGGGGCGATGCCGAGGGTGCTGGCCGTCAGGCAGCCGAGCATCAGGTCCGTGCCGCTGCCCGCCAGCAGGCCGGCGATGCGCAGCGCCGCGAACACCCCGCCGCACTTGGCGAGTTTGACGTTGACACCCTGCACCCGGCCCGCCAGCCGCTTCGCGTCCTCGTACGACACCGCGTCCTCGTCGGCGATCACCGGCAGCGGCGACCGGGCCGCCAGCGCGGCCAGCGCCTCCGGGTCGCCGGGCACGAGCGGCTGCTCCACCGCCACCACCCCCAGCTCCGCGCAGCGCGGCAGCAACTCCCGGGCCTGCGCGGCGCTCCACGCGCCGTTCGGGTCGAGCAGTAGCCGGGCGTGCGGGGCCGCCGCCCGCACCGCCCGGATGCGTGCGAGATCGTCCTCCGGGTCGGCCGTGCCCGCCTTGACCTTCAGCAGGGTGAAGCCGCGGTCGGCGAGGCGCGCGGCGAGCGCCCCGGCCCGCTCCGGCGTGGTGATGCCAAGGGTACGGGCGGTCGGCGCGGACGGTGGCCCGGCCGCGCCCAGCAGCCGGTACGCGCCGTGGCCGGACCGCTTGCCGACGAGGTCCAGCAGCGCCGATTCGACGGCCGCGGCGACGGCGGGCGGGGCCCCCGGCGCCGGGAGCTCACCGGCGCACAGCGCCGCCAGCGCGGACTCCGGGTCGGCATGGCGCGCGACCGCGGCCGACGCGTCGCGCAGCAGCCGTACCAGCGTGGCCGCGTCCAGCCCGTAGTAGGCGCTGGCCACCGCCTCGCCGTGGCCGCGCAGCCCGCCGTGCTCCACCGTGAGCCACACCGCATCCCGGGCGGCCATCGTGGCGCGGGATATCCGCAGCGGTTCGGCGAGTTCGAGACGGGTGGTGCGCAGGGATGTCTTCACGCGGGGGCCTCCTGAGGGGAACGGGGTGGCGCGGGCGCCGCGTGGGGGGCGAGGACCGTGGTGCAGCGCGCCCAGCCGGTTGCCTCGGCCGCGTGCGGATGGGGGATCTCAACCGGGTGGGAGCGGGCGGCTGCGCAGTCCACGCCGTGCGCGGTGGTGAAATCGTCGTCGTAGACGGACGACAGATAGCGGTGCGGTCCGTCGGGGAAGACCGTCGCGACGACCGCACCCGGATGCGTCCGCGCCGCCCACGCCGCCACCAGCGCCGCGGCGCCCGTGCTCCAGCCCCCGCTGACGAAGCTGGTTCGCGCCAACCGGCGGCAGGCGTCGGCGGATTCGGCCGGGCCCACCCAGTGCACCTCGTCGAACGCGGCGTGGTCGACGTTGCGCGGGTGGATGCTGCTGCCCAGCCCGCGCATCAGCCGGGGCCGGGCCCGCTGCCCGAAGATCGTCGAGCCGGTGGCGTCCACCCCGATCAGCCGGAGTCCGGGCCGGGCACGCCGCAGCGGGCCGATGAGCCCTGCGCTGTGGCCGCCGGTGCCGACGCTGCACACCAGGATGTCCAGCCGTGGCAGCGCACCGGCGATCTCGGTGGCGAGCGAGGCGTAACCGGCGCGGTTGTCGGGGTTGTTGTACTGATCGGGCCAGTACGCGCCGGGCAGCTCCGCCAGTACCGCGCGCAGCCGCGCCAGCCGGGCCGCCTGCCAGCCGCCGTGCGCCGCCGGGCGGTCGGCCAGCTCCAGCCGCGCCCCGTACGCCCGCAGCAGCCGCCGCATCGACGGCTCCAGCTCCGCGTCGCCGACCAGGACGACAGGATGCCCCAGCGCCTGACCGGCGAAGGCCAGCCCGATGCCGAGGGTGCCGGACGTCGACTCCACCACCGGCGCGCCGGGCCGCAGTTCACCGCGCTCGCGCGCCCCCAGCAGCATCGATACGGCGGCCCGCGCCTTCATCCCGCCGACGCCCTGCCCCTCCAGCTTCGCCCAGAAACCGGGCTGCGGGCCCGGCAGATCGGCGGTGATCCGCGCCAGCGGCGTCCGGCCGACCAGCGACAGCAGATGCGGATCGGCGGCGTCCGGCCGCGCCCGCCGCTGCGGTGCGCGGGACGGTGCCGGGGGCGCGGCGGCGGTCGGTGGCGCGCTCATCGGCCGCTCCCTTCGTACCGGCCGTCACCGGGCAGCCCGCCGTAGCGGTAGAGCGTGCCGGGCCCGCCGTCGAGCCAGAAGAACGGGTACGGCTCCGCGCACACCGCGTGCACGCCCGCGCCGACGAAGCGGGGCAGCACCGCGCTTCCGGTCTGCGCGAACAACACCAGCGGCAGCCCGCGCGCGGCGGCCAGCGCGCGCAGCGGCCCGAACGTGCCGTTGCCGAGCGTCATCCCCGAGGCGAGCACCGCGTCGCAGCCCCCGACGGCGCCCGCCGCGTCCCGCGCCACCGCCTCGCCCCACTCCGTCACCCCGCCCTTCAGGTCGCACGGCACATACGCCAGCCCCCGCGAACACAGCGCTTCCAAAAGGGAGTTGACGACGCCGACGACCAGTACCCGGCCCCCGGCGGGCACCATCGGGGCCAGCAGGTCCACGACGGCGCGCGCCCGCGCCCGGGACTTCTCCAGCGAGGCGCCCGCGGCCAGCGCCAGCGGCCGCGCCCCGTGCGCCGGGGTGTGCGGCAGCCGGTGCATCAGATACGCGTCGAGCGCGGCGGTCCGCACCACCGGCAGCGGATGCGCCAGCAGCGCCGCCACGTCCGCGCCCACAGCGTCCGTCACCGCCTCGGGCGGCAGCGCGCCGGGCTCCGCCGCGCACGAGCCGACGGCCGCGCCCAGCCGCAGGCTCAGCACCTCGTTGCGGTAGCCGCCGGACCGCCCGTCGTGGCGCACCGCCTGACTGGTCGCGAACGCCGTGGAGATCCGTACGCTCCGCGGATCCGCCCCGAACGCGCCGTCCAGCACGGCCTGTTGCAGCGTCTCCAGGTCCGGCCACCCGGTGAGCGGGGCGGCGGCCGGACGGGCGGCGGGCGCGGCGCTCACCGGTCCGCCGCCACGCACGGACGAACGGTGCCGAGCAGCTCGGCGACGCGCGTACGGGCGTCACCGGACGGCGCGCCGCTCCCCCTCGCCATGATGTGTCCCAGGTAGCCGTTGTTGTCGGCGGCGGTCCGCACCCGGGTGCCCGGGTCGGCCAGCACCACCTCCAGGACACCGGGCGCCGCCGCCAGCTCCTGCCGCACCTCGCGCCCGGCCGGGCCGTATCCGGTCAGTACGCCGTCGGTCTCCGGCAGCAGGAAGCCGATCGCCGCGTCCGTCACGCCGGTCGTCCGGATCTCCAGGTCCGGCGCCTCGCCGAGCGCCAGCGCCACGCAGGCGGCCGCGAGGTCGACGCCGGTGACATGGCGGACGAGCTCGGTGATGCGGTTGCCTGCGGGGCGCGGGTTGACCTCGATCACCCGGGGCCCGTCCGCCGTCAGCTTGATCTCGGTGTGTGCGACGAGCTGGTCGAGGCCGAGCGCGTCCAGCGCGGCGCACGCGGTCTCCGCCGCCGACGCGGCTTCGCCGGGGCCGAGCGCGGCGGGGAAAAGATGCCCCGTCTCGATGAACGCCGGGGCGCCGCCCACGCTCTTGCCGGTGACGCCGATGACATGTGTGGCGCCGCCGGCGGTCACGGTCTCGACGCTGACCTCGGGCCCCTCCAACAGCTCCTCCAACAGGAGTGCGGGGGAGCGGCGCTGACCGCGCGCGTTGACCGGGAAGGCGTCCAGGGCACGGTGCGCGGCGGCCAGCTCCCGCTCGTCGCCCACCCGCCGGACGAACATGCCCGCGCACAGGTCCACCGGCTTGACCACCAGCGGATAGCCGATCTCCGCGGCGGCGAGGGCGGCGGCGGGGAACCCGTCACAGACGGCGAACCGCGGCCCCGGCACCCCCGCCGCGGCGAGCGTGCGCCGGGTGCGGTCCTTGCGGCACGCGGCGGTGACGGCGTCCGCGTCCGGACCGGGCAGCCCCAGCTCCCCGGCGAGGGCGGCGACGGTGGGCAGGTAGTAGTCGCAGGAGCTGAGCACCCCGTCGAACCCCAGCGCGCCGTGCAGCCGACGCACGTACGGCAGCAGCGCGGCCGCGTCGTTGGTGTCAGCGGTGAGGACGTTCCGGGCACCGAGCAGCGGGTGGGCGGTCCCCTCGGGTGCGGACCGCAGGTAGTGGTTCAGGTCCCGGGTGAGGAACGTGAACGTGTGCCCGGCCTCGGTGAGCGCCCCTGGCAGCAACCGGCTCATCGAGCCGACCCAGCTCTCGACCATCAACAGATGTCCCATGACTTCCCATCGCCGCGAGATGCGCGGGCTCCCGGCGTCCGGGAACCCCGGACCGCGGTCCCGCAGTGACCCGGAGATCACGATATCGGGAATGATTTTCAGTGTCATGTCGGGTTGCCGCGGAGGGCGGTTGGCGCCGGTGTCCGACACCTCGCGCCCGTACGCCGGCCGACGCCCGTTCCCGGCGCCTCTCCACCGGATCGTGAACCTCCGTCGCCGCACAGGCGGTTGGCGATCCCGTCGGCGCGGGCGTGGGGAACGCGGCGGCGGGCCATCTGCCGGTGCCTGTGCCGGTCCGCTCGGCCGTGCCCATACTGGGGGAACGCATCCCCCTTTCCGGCGCCGCCGTGAGCGGCCCGGGCCGGCCGGGCGGAGCGGCCCGCATCCCGCAGGAGGAACGGCATGGGACCGATCGTCAACACCGAGCAGCAGCGCGTCTGGAACGGCGACGAGGGTGCCCACTGGGCTGCCCACCGCGACCGCTGGGAGGCGGTCAACGCCGGTTTCACCGAGCCGCTGCTCACCGCCGCGGCCATCCGCGCGGACGACCGGGTCCTGGACATCGGCTGCGGCTCCGGCTGCACGACCCGGCTCGCCGCCCGTCAGGCGTCCCGGGGCGACGCCACCGGCCTGGACCTGTCCGGACCGATGCTGGAGAAGGCCCGGGAGAGCGCCCGGAGCGGCGGCCCCGCCAACGTCACCTTCGTCCAGGGCGATGCGCAGTCCCACCCCTTCCCGCCCGGCGGGCTCGACGTCGCGATCAGCCGCTTCGGTGTGATGTTCTTCGCCGATCCGGTGGGCGCGTTCGCCCACCTCCGCCGCGCGCTGCGCCCCGGCGGCCGGCTCGCCTTCGTCTGCGGCGCGGCCGACGCGGACAACGAATGGCTCCAGGCGGTTCTGGTCCTCCGCGACCATCTGCCGCTCGGCGAATTCGGCCGCCCGGGCACCCCCGGCGCCTTCTCGCTCGGCGGCCCCGACGAGATCCGCGCGGTGCTCACCGCCGCCGGATTCACCGGCGTCGCGGCGGAGCGCGTGGAGGCGTACGGCACCTGGGGCCGGGACGCCGACGACGCCGCGGACTTTCTGCTGGGCTCCGGCCCCGGCCGCCACTGGACGAGCCAGGCTGACCCCGCCGCCAACGCCCGTGCCCGCGCCGCACTCACCGACCGGCTGCGGGCCTACGAGGAACACGGCGCCGTCCGCCTGCGCAACGCCGCCTGGCTCGTCACGGCCGACGCGCCGTCCTGATCCGCCCACCGGCGACGCGTACTCGGGTGCGCGCCTCGGCCCGGGCACGCGTGGCCCGTCCCCTCTCCCGGGTACGGGCACGGGCCCGGGCAGGGCCTCGGCCCCAGGAAAGCCCGCGGCTCCCGCCCCCGCCTCGGCCGCCCGAAGGCCGGGCCCGGGCCGGTCGTACCCTGAGAAGGTGAGCACCACCCCCGCATCCAACGACCCGGCCCACCCCCACGACTCGCAGCCCGCACCCGCGTCGCCGGACTCCGCGTCGGCGGCCGGTACGCCCGACGCCGCGCCCCGGCCCTCGACGGACCACCCCGAGGACCGACCGGCACAGGACGAGCGGGCCGAGGGCCAGGCGCCCCAGGGCTCCGACGAGGAGCAGTCGGCCGGTGACGCCGAAGAGGAGCGGGCCGCCGCCCGCCGCCGCGCCGCGTTGCTCTTCGACGATCCGCTGTCCCGCCGCTCCGACGACGACTCGGACCGCGGCTGGGGCGAGCGCCCCACCGGCGATGCGGCCGACAGCGCCGCCGACCTCCGGCGCTTCCTGGACGAAAAACCGCCCCACCACCTCTGAGCGAGGCGGTGGAGCGGTCCGGGGCGTCCGCGGGATTCCGCTACGACTGTGACTTCTGCGTGATGACCGTTCCGACGACGTCCGAGGCCGACGAGGAGCCGTTGCGCTGCGCGATCAGGGCGTCGCGGATCTCCGCCAGCAGCTCGACCTCGGTCGGCTCCGCCGGGGCGTCGTCCACCGGCTTGCGGGCGTCCACCCGCTCCTTCCACTTGTTCATCGGAAGGATCATGAGGAAGTAGACGACCCCGGCGGTGATCAGGAACGTCAGCACCGCGCTGAGGACCGAGCCCCACAGGATGTAGATGCCATCGGTGAACTCGCCCGTCTTCTTGTCGACGACGCACGTGGTGAGGCAGGTCTTGTAGTTGTCGAGGTTCTGCGAGCCGAAGGCGCCGACGATCGGGTTGATCACGCCCTTCACCACCGCGTTCACGATGTTGGTGAAGGCCGCACCGACGACCACCGCCACCGCGAGTTCGATGACATTGCCCCGCATCAGGAAGTCCTTGAATCCCTGCAGGACGCTCTTGCTCTCGCTCACCGGTAGGCCTCTCTCCACGTGCTTTACGGATGGTGCACCAACAAACAGCACCGCAACTTACGTCAGGGCGGGGCAACGGTGTCCAGCCGCCCCACACGAACCAGCGAGCGGCCGGAGCGTCAGTACGGATCGCATCCGGGGCGCCGGGGAAATAACGGGCGCGCTCCGGGCGGCATGGGGCAGCAACCCCGCCGCCCGGAAAAGTTTCGTGTGGCCGGGAAGCGGACGCCACTCGATCTTGCGTCATGGACTACCGCCCCTCCGGCGCCGCCGACGCGGCACATCCGGCACCCGACGGAGCTCGGACCGTGTCCGATAATTCCCCGAATGCCCACGTCGCGGCCGTGATCGCGAGCCCGGTCGCGGTCAGCCGCCACCCCAGGGCCCGGCGCCACGGACGCCGTACGCCACCGAGCCGCAGCGGCGGGAAGTGGGGCACTTCACACGGGGCGGGCGCGGGCAGCGGCGCCGGTTGCACGGCCGCGCGGGCGGCGTGCGGAGCGGACGGGAGGAGCGGGGAGTGAGGCATGGTGAGCACCACCTGCGGTGAGGGAACGGGACCGACGGCACCCACCGTGCCCGCTCTTCCTGCCGCGCGTGCGGGCCTGTGGACGGCCCCGGCGGATGTGGACAACCCCGCCACCCGCAGGGGGGACCCACCTCGAAGGGAGCCCCGGACCCGGCCCGCAGCCCGGCCCCGGACCCGGCCCGCAGCCCGGCCCCGGACCCGGCCCGCAGCCCGGCCCCGGACCCGGCCCGCAAGCCCCGCCGCGGGCCTCGTCCGCCCTCCTACGGCAACTCGATCCCCAACTCCCACCCGTCATGCACCTGTGCGCAGCCACAGGTCCGCTCACCCGTGGCGGGGAGGGCGCCGACCGCGTCGAAGAGGACCTCGCGCAGGCGGCCGACGTTCTTCCCGAAGACCTCCAGGACGTCGTGGTGGGAGACGCCGTCGCCCGTCTCGGCGCCCGCGTCCAGGTCCGTGACCAGCGTCAACGAGGCGTAGCACAGGCCCAGTTCGCGGGCGAGCGCCGCCTCGGGGTGGCCCGTCATGCCGACCACCGACCAGCCCTGCGCCGCGTGCCACCGGGACTCGGCGCGGCTGGAGAAGCGCGGCCCCTCGATCACCACGAGCGTGCCGCCGTCCACCGCGTCCCAGTTCCGGCCGCGTGCCGCCGCCAGCGCGGCGGTCCGGGCGGCGGGGCAGTACGGGTCGGCGAACGGCAGGTGGAAGACGCGCGGGATGCTGCCGTCGGGGAGCGGGACGCCGTCGAAGTACGTCTGGGCGCGGGTCTTGGTGCGGTCCACGACCTGGTCCGGAACGAGCAGCGTGCCGGGCCCGTACTCGGGCCGCAGGCCGCCCACCGCGCACGGGCCGAGGACCTGCCGGACGCCGACGGAGCGCAGCGCCCACAGGTTGGCGCGGTAGTTGATGCGGTGCGGCGGAAGGTGGTGACCGCGGCCGTGCCGGGGGAGGAAGGCGACCTGGCGCCCGGCCACCTCGCCGAGGAACAGGGAGTCGCTGGGACTCCCGTAGGGGGTGTCCACCGTGATCTCGGTCACGTCGTCGAGGAAGGAGTAGAAACCCGATCCGCCGATGACGCCAATCTCCGCGTCAGCCATGCCGGCCAGCCTACGGGGTGCCCGCATGCGCCGGACCCCCGCCGTCGATGCGACGGCGGGGGTCCGGGAAAGCGGTGATCAGGCGGCGGAGCTGCTGCTCGCCGAGCCCGAGGTGCTGCTCGCCGACGAGGACGAGGACGAGCTGGACGACGAGGTGCTGGACGACGACTTCGTGTCCGAGCCGGAGCCGGACGACGAGGTGTCGGACGTGCTCGTCGAGGAGGAGGACTTCGCCGGGCTGCTGCTGGACGACGCGCCGCGGCTGTCGTTGCGGTAGAAGCCGGAGCCCTTGAAGACGATGCCGACCGCGGAGAACACCTTCTTGAGGCGTCCCTGGCAGCTGGGGCACTCGGTGAGCGCGTCGTCGGTGAACTTCTGCACCGCCTCGTGGCCCTGGCCGCACTCGGTGCACTGGTACTGGTAGGTCGGCACTTGTCTTCCTCCTGGCACTCTCACTCGATGAGTGCTAACGACGATCCATAGTGCAGTATTCCGGCCCGTCAGTCCACTGTGGCCGCCGTACGGTGACCGACTCCACGCTCCGCCGCGTCCCCGTCAGCGCCGCCCGAGGACGCCCCGGACGGCGTCACCACCTGGCTCGTCCCCCGGGGCAGCAGTCGCGAGCGCAGCGCCAGCAGCACCGCCAGCGCCAGCGCGGTACCGGCCAGCGGCACCAGGAAGCCGCTGCTCGGCGCGTAGGCGTCGGCCAGTCGGCCCGCCGATGTCGCCGCCGCGGCCTGGCCCAGCGCCACCGCGCCGGTCAGCCAGGTGAACGCCTCCGTACGGGCGCCCGCCGGGACCAGCGACTCCACCAGCGTGTAGCCGGTGATCAGCGCCGGGGCGATGCACAACCCGACGACCAGCCCGTTCGCCGCCAGCAGCGGCACCGCCGTCACCGCCCACAGCGGGACGGTCGCCAGCGCCAGCAGGCCGTACGCGACGAGCAGGCGGCGGCGCGGGCCGGTCTTCCAGGCGAGGGCGCCGCACGCGACCCCGGCCAGCATGTTGCCCGCCGCGAAGATGCCGTAGAGGACGCCGTTGATGCCGGGGCGGCCGATGTCCTGGGTGAACGCGGTCAGCGTGACCTGCATGCCGCCGAAGACGACGCCGATGCCGAGGAATGCCACGATCAGCACCCGCACCCCGGACACCGACAGCGCCGAGACGCGCGGCGCGCCCGCCTGGTGGCCCCCGGTGACCGGCGGCTGGCTGCTCCGCTGCGCCGCGAAGAGCAGCCCGCCTGCCAGCGTCAGCACCGCCTCGGCGATCAGCCCGGCCGCCGGGTGGACGCCGGTGCACAGCGCCGTGGCCAGCACCGGACCGACGACGAAGGTGAACTCGTCGGTGACCGATTCGAACGCCGCCGCCGTCGGCAGCAGCGGACTGCCGCCCAGCCGGGCCGCCCAGCGGGCCCGCACCATCGGGCCGACCTGCGGTGTCGAGGCGCCCGTGGGCACCGCGACGGCGAGCAGCGCCCACAGGGGCGCGTGCGACAGGGCCAGCGTGATCAGGGCGGCGATGCCCGCGACGTGCACCAGCACGCCGGGCACCAGCACCGCGCGCTGCCCGAACCGGTCGGCGAGCTTGCCGCCCTGCGGGGCGAACAGCGCCATCGCGACGCCGGTCGTCGCCGAGACCGTACCGGCGGTGCCGTACGACCCGGTGGTGTGTTCGACCAGCAGCACGATCGAGATCGTGAGCATGGCGAAGGGCTGCCGGGCCAGGAAGCCGGGCAGCAGGAAGGTCCACGCACCGGGGGTGCGCAGCAGTTGTCCGTATCCGGGACGGGAGTCCTTGACCGCGGATGCCACGGCCGGGCCTTTCCGCTGCCTGGTAGCGCACGGCCGCGAGTGGTCACGGGTGGTGCGCCGAGAGCTGTCCTCTCGCGCAGGACCGAGTGATACCGCGTGGCCCGCATCGGGCCGCGGCCGCCGAGCGGTCGCGCCAGCTCTGCGTCAGGCAGAGTGGGTCGTCGATGTGCTGAGGGGATTGTACAGGCCGGTATGCGTGAAGCCCTGGGGTCGGCCAGGGCTTCACGGGTTCCCCTTCGGCTCGGTGGTGCGCCGCAGCACACCGGGGCCACACACCGGGGCGGCCCACCGATCCATCAGTCGCGGTTGCGGTCGCGGTGCGGGCGCCTGTCGCCCGTACCGTGCCCGGCGGTGGCGGGCGCCTTCCGTCGTCCGTGGCGGCGTACCGCCTCCACCGGCGCCTCCGCCACGGTGCCCAGCCAGCCGGCCAGCTTGCCGCCCAGGGAGACGGCCTGGAGCCGCTTCTCCGCCGCGTCGCGGACCTGGTCCGTGGCGACGACCAGCAGTTCGTCGCCGCGCCGCAGCACCGTCGTCGGCGCCGGTACGAAGCTCTCGCCGTCGCGGACGACGAGCGTGACCGCGGCGCCGGACGGCATCCGCAGCTCCCCGACCTCGACGCCGTGCATCCGGGAGGTGGCGCCGATCGAGGTGGACAGCAGATGGCCGCGCAGCCGCTCCAGCGGGGCCGACTCGATGCCGAGGTCGGCCGCCTCCTCGCCCTCGCCCAGCCGCAGTCGCCGCGCCAGCCACGGCAGCGTCGGGCCCTGGACGAGGGTGTAGACCACGACGAGGACGAAGACGATGTTGAAGACGTGTTCGCTGCCCGGCACCTGGCCCACCATCGGGATGGTGGCGAGGACGATGGGCACCGCGCCGCGCAGCCCGGCCCAGGACAGCAGCGCCTCCTCCCGCCACGGCACCCGGAACGGCAACAGCCCGAGGAAGACCGACAGCGGCCGGGCCACGACCGTCAGGATCAGGCCGATCAGCAGCGCGGGCACGATGTCGTCGAGGAGGTTGTGCGGCGTCACCAGCAGACCGAGCAGGACGAACATGCCGATCTGGCCTATCCAGCCCAGCCCTTCGGCGAAGCCGCGGGTCGCCGCGGAGTGCGGCAGCTTGGCGTTGCCGAGGATCACCGCGGCCAGGTAGACCGCGAGGAAGCCCGAGCCGTGCGCCAGCGCGCCCGCCGCGTACGCCGAGACCGCGATGGCCATGACGGCGATCGGGTAGAGACCCGAGGCGGGCAGCGCCACATGCCGCATGCCGTACGCGCCGATCCAGCCGACGGCCAGGCCGACGGCCGCGCCGATCGCCAGTTCCAGGGCGATCTCGCCGATCAGGACGTACCAGTGCTCGACCGGCCCGGCGGTCGAGAAGGCGACGACGAGGATGACCACGGGGGCGTCGTTGAAGCCGGACTCGGCCTCCAGTACGCCCGTCAGACGGGACGGCAGCGGCACCGAGCGCAGCACGGAGAAGACCGCGGCGGCGTCCGTCGACGACACCACCGCGCCGACCAGCAGTGCCTGACGCCATTCCAGCCCGGCGAGATAGTGCGCCCCCGCCGCGGTGACCCCCACGCTCACCGCGACGCCGAGCGTGGAGAGCAGCGCCGCCCGGGGCAGGGCGGGCCGGATCTCTTTCCACTTCGTCCCGAGGCCGCCCTCGGCCAGGATCACGACGAGGGCGGCGTAGCCGAGCAGTTGGGTCAGTTCGGCGTTGCTGAAGCCCACGCCGCCCAGGCCGTCCTGTCCCAGGGCGATGCCTATCCCGAGGTAGATGAGCAGGCTGGGCAGCCCGCTGCGCGAGGAGAGCCGTACCGCGGCCACCGCGACGAGCAGTACGAGCGAGCAGAGCAGCAGGAGTTGGTTGAGATGGTCGACAGTCAGGAGCTGGTCCTTCCGCGCGCGGTCCGGAGCCGGGTCCGGGGCCTTTCCGTGGCGTAATCCTTACCGTATCTAGTTACTGAGACTAACAATTTACCATTACTTGAACCTCGGATGCGCTGGCCATGACTCCGCGTAGGGGCCGCCCGACCCGTGCGCCTATGGTTGCTCCAGCACTCCCACCCTGCCCCTCGAAGGACAGAGATGCCCGCCAACAAGACCGGCCCAGCCCCCAAAAAGAAGAAGGGGCGGCGCGGCCGCCTCGTCGCCGTCGCGGTCGTGCTGCTGCTCGTGGCGGGCATCGCCTTCGGCGCCTTCTGGGGGGTGAACACCGTGCGGGCGTCGCTCCCGCAGACCACCGGGTCGCTCAAGCTCGCAGGCCTGACCGATCCCGTCGACGTCCGCCGTGACGCGCACGGCATACCCCAGATCTACGCCGACACCGATGAGGACCTCTTCCGCGCCCAGGGCTACGTCCAGGCGCAGGACCGCTTCTGGGAGATGGACGTCCGCCGCCACATGACGGCCGGCCGCCTCTCCGAGATGTTCGGCAAGGACCAGGTCGACACCGACGCGTTCCTGCGCACCCTCGGGTGGCACCGCGTCGCACAGCAGGAGTACGACACCAAGCTGTCGCCGGCCACCAAGAAGTACCTCCAGGCGTACTCCGCGGGCGTCAACGCCTACCTCAAGGACCACGAGGGCGCGGCGCTCTCCCTGGAGTACGCGGCGCTGGACTTCCAGAACGACTACAAGCCCGAGAAGTGGACGCCCGTCGACTCGGTCGCCTGGCTCAAGGCCATGGCCTGGGACCTGCGCGGCAACATGCAGGACGAGATCGACCGCTCCCTGATGACGAGCCGCTTCACCGCGCAGCAGATCGCCGAGCTGTACCCGGCCTACCCGTACCAGCGCAGCAAGCCGATCGTCCCGGGCGGCGCGGTCGACCCCGTCACCAAGGAGTTCGACCCCAAGGGCAGCGGCACCGGCAACGCCCCGAACGGCACCCCTGCCGGCGCCGCCCACGGCCTCCAGTCCGGGCTCTCCGCGCTCTCCACGTCGCTGGACAAGATCCCGGCGCTGCTCGGCCCGAACGGCAACGGCATCGGCTCCAACTCCTGGGTCGTCTCCGGCGCCCACACCACCACCGGCAAGCCGCTGCTCGCCAACGACCCGCACCTCGCCCCGCAGATGCCGTCGCTCTGGTACCAGATGGGCCTGCACTGCCGCACCACCGGGCCGAAGTGCACCTACGACGTCGCGGGCTACACCTTCTCCGGTATGCCCGGCGTGATCATCGGCCACAACCAGGACGTCTCCTGGGGCATGACCAACCTCGGCGCCGACGTCACCGACCTCTACCTGGAGAAGGTCACCACCGACGGCTACCTCTACGACGGCCGTCGCCGCCCGTTCACCACCCGCAAGGAGACCATCAAGGTCGCCGGCGGACCGAGCCGCGAGATCACCGTCCGCGCCACCAACAACGGGCCCATAGTCTCCGACCGCGACGGTGAGCTGGCCACCGTCGGCAAACGGGCCCCCGTCGGCAACGCCGCCCCCGACCGCGGCGACGGCTACGCCCTCTCGCTGCGCTGGACCGCACTCGACCCCGGCACCTCCATGGACGCCGTCTTCGAGCTGAACCGCGCCAAGGACTGGACGAGCTTCCGCAAGGCCGCCGCCGACTTCGAGGTCCCCTCGCAGAACCTCATCTACGCCGACACCAAGGGCAACATCGGCTACCAGGCCCCCGGCCGCATCCCCGTCCGCGGCAAGGGCGACGGCACTCTCCCGGCCCCCGGCTGGGACCCGGACTACCGCTGGACCGGCGTCATCCCGCAGTCCGCGCTCCCCTGGGAGTACAACCCCGCCCGCGGCTACATCGTCACCGCCAACCAGGCCGTCGTCGACGAGAAGAAGTACCCCTACCTCCTCACCAAGGACTGGGGCTACGGCGCCCGCAGCCAGCGGATCAACGACCTCATCGAGTCGAAGATCAAGGACGGCGGCAAGGTCTCCACGGACGACATGCAGAGCTTCCAGCAGGACAACAGCAGCCAGATCGCCCGGATCCTGACGCCGTACCTCACCAAGGTCAACATCTCCGACCCGTACGTCCGCGAGGCGCAGCAGCTCCTCGACGGCTGGGACTTCACCCAGGAGCCGGACTCCGCGGCCGCCGCCTACTTCAACGGCGTCTGGCGCAACCTCCTCAAGCTGGCCTTCGGCAACAAGATGCCCAAGGAGCTGCGGGTCAAGGGCCAGTGCCTGACCGTCCGCCCGGCCGGGGGCAGCGGCCCCGTCGACGACCTCGCCAAGTTCGTCCGCGAATGCGGTGAGCGCGCCCCCGACAGGGCCCAGCCCGACGGCGGCGACCGCTGGTACGAGGTGGTCCGCGCGATCCTCGACGACCCCACCAACGCCTGGTGGAAGACCGAGGACCTGCCCGGCCACCCCGGTGACAAGAACCGCGACCAGCTCCTCGCGCACGCCATGAAGGACGCCCGCTACGAGCTGACCTCCAAGCTGGGCAAGAACATCGACAACTGGACCTGGGGCCGTCTGCACCAGATGTTCCTGAAGAACCAGACGCTGGGCACCGAGGGCCCCGGCTTCCTCCAGGGGCTCTTCAACCGCGGCCCGTGGAACGTCGGCGGCGGTGAAGCAGCGGTCAACGCCACCGGCTGGAACGCCTCCGGCGGCTACGGCGTCACCTGGGTCCCGTCCATGCGGATGGTCGTCAACCTCGCCGACCTCGACAAGTCCCGCTGGATCAACCTCACCGGCGCCTCCGGCCACGCCTACGACGCCCACTACTACGACCAGACCGACAAGTGGGCCAAGGGTGAACTGCTCCCCTGGTCCTTCGGCGAGGCCGCGGTGAAGAAGGGCACGAAGGACACGTTGACGCTCACGCCGTGACGGGTTCCGAGCCCGGCGCCCCGGCCCCTGTCCGCATCGTGCGGGCGGGGGCCGGGGCCGTTTCATGGGTGGCCGGGCCGCGCGGCTGCGGCGGCTCCGGGTCCGGGGGTGTGCCCGCGGCGGCTCCCGTTGGGCCCGACCCGCGCGCCGGTGGTCGTTTTCGGTCAACGCGCGACGGCTGGAAACCGCTGCCCACCGCTCACTCCTACGACGCGAACCGCCACACCTCCGACGGCGTCACCGCCGCGTCCACCGGCCGGTCGTGCGCCTCCGCCGGGACCTCGTCCAGCACCTCGCCGTCGTGGAGCAGCACCACCGTCGCCGGGTGCGCACCGGCCCGCTCCAGGCGGGCCAGCACCCGGTCGTACGAGCCGCCGCCGCGGCCCAGCCGCATCCCGCGCCGGTCCACCGCGAGGCCGGGCAGCAGCACCGTGTCCGCCTCCGTCACCGCCTCGGGGCCCAGCCGCGGACCGGCCGGCTCCAGCAGGCCGCGACCCGCCTTCACCAGGTCGGCGCCCTCGTACACCGCCCAGTCCAGATCGTTGTCGGGCAGCAGCACCGGGAGCAGCACCCGCGTCCCCGCCCCGCGCAGCCGCTCCAGCAGCGCGCGGGTGGACGGCTCACGCCCCACCGACACGTACGCCGCTACCGTCCCGGCGCCCGCCAGCTCCGCCAGCTCCAGGGCCCGGCGGGCCAGTTCGGCCCCGGAAGCCGCCGCGACATCGGACGGCAACGCGCTCCTCGCCTCCAGGAGACGCCGCCGCAACCTCTGTTTCCTACTGTGATTCATGCTCACCGTGTGGCCTTGCTCCCGCTCTCAGGCAGTATTCACCGGACACTCATCATCCTTCCGTTTGGGCCGGTTATCGTTCTGCACATGACTCCATCGCACCCCCGGATCAGCAAGGCTGTCATCCCGGCGGCCGGTCTCGGCACCCGCTTTCTCCCCGCCACGAAGGCCACGCCCAAGGAGATGCTGCCGGTCGTCGACAAGCCCGCCATCCAGTACGTGGTGGAGGAGGCGGCCGCCGCCGGGCTCTCCGACGTCCTCATGGTGACCGGCCGCAACAAGCGGCCCCTGGAGGACCACTTCGACCGCAACTACGAGCTGGAAGAGGCTCTGCACCGCAAGGGCGACGAGTCCCGCCTCGGCAAGGTCCAGGAGTCCAGCGACCTGGCGACCATGCACTACGTCCGCCAGGGCGACCCCAAGGGCCTCGGCCACGCCATCCTCTGCGCCGCCCCGCACGTCGGCGACCAGCCCTTCGCCGTCCTCCTCGGCGACGACCTCATCGACCCGCGCGACCCGCTGCTCCAGCGCATGATCGACATACAGGAGCGGCACGGCGGCTCCGTCATCGCCCTCATGGAGGTCGACCCCGCCCAGATCCACCTCTACGGCTGCGCCGCCGCCACCCCCACGGGCGACGACGACGTGGTGGCCGTCTCCGACCTGGTCGAGAAGCCGGACCCGGAGCAGGCCCCCTCCCGCCTCGCCATCATCGGCCGCTACGTCCTCGACCCGGCCGTCTTCGACGTCCTGCGCGAGACCGCCCCCGGCCGCGGCGGCGAGATCCAGCTCACCGACGCCCTCCAGACGCTCGCCGCCGACCCGTCCCTGGGCGGCCCGGTGCACGGCGTCGTCTTCAAGGGCCGCCGCTATGACACCGGCGACCGCGGCGATTACCTCCGTGCCATTGTCAGACTGGCATGCGAACGTGAGGACCTGGGCCCGGAGTTCCGGACCTGGCTGCGCAGTTTCGTCACCGAGGAGTTGTAGGGCCTTGAGCGGTACCACCGACCCGACCCGCCGTCCGCACCGTGTCTGGTCGGTGGCCGATCATCTCGACGACGTCCTCGCCAAGATCCGCCCCCTGGACCCGATCGAGCTGCACCTGCTCGACGCCCAGGGGTGTGTCCTGGTCGAGGACGTCACCGTCCCGGCCGCGCTCCCGCCGTTCGACAACAGCTCCATGGACGGCTACGCGGTCCGCGTCGCCGACATCGAGGGCGCCACCGAGGAATTCCCCGCCACCCTCACCGTCATCGGGGACGTCGCGGCGGGCAGCGGCGAGCTGCCCGCCGTCGGCCCCGGCGAGGCCGCCCGCATCATGACCGGCGCGCCCGTCCCGCCCGGCGCCGAGGCCGTCGTCCCCGTCGAGTGGACCGATGGCGGCAGCGGCGGCGGCCCCGCCGACTCCATGGCGGCCCGCGGCGCGTCCCCCGCGGGCGCCTCCGGCGAGGTCCGGGTGCACCGCCCGGCCGCCGCCCGCGCCCACATCCGCGCCGCGGGCAGCGACGTCACCGCCGGGGAGCGCGCGCTGCGTGCCGGTACGGTCCTCGGCCCGCCGCAGATCGCCCTGCTCGCCGCCATCGGCCGCGGCACCGTCCGGGTCCGGCCCCGCCCCCGCGTCGTCGTCCTGTCGACCGGCAGCGAACTGGTCCAGCCCGGCGAGACGTTGGGCCCCGGCCAGATCCACGACTCCAACAGCTTCCAGCTCACCGCCGCCGCCCGGGACGCCGGAGCGATCGCCTACCGCGTCGGCGCCGTCGCCGACGACCCCGACACCCTCCGCGCCACCCTGGAGGACCAGTTCATCCGCGCCGACCTGCTGGTCACCAGCGGCGGCGTCAGCGTCGGCGCGTACGACGTGGTCAAGGAGACACTCACGGACCTCTCCGCCGAGGAGGGCACCGTCGAGTTCCGCAGGCTCGCCATGCAGCCCGGCAAGCCCCAGGGCTTCGGCCTTCTCGGCCCCGACCGCATCCCGCTGCTCGCCCTCCCCGGCAACCCGGTCAGCGCGTACGTCTCCTTCGAACTGTTCGTCCGCCCCACCATCCGTACGCTGATGGGCCTGTCCGACGTGCACCGCGCCACCGTTCCCGCCGAGTGCACCGAGGCGGTCACCGGCTCCCCGGCGGGCCGCCGCCAGTTCCTGCGCGGCTCCTACGACCGGGACGCCGGTACGGTCACCCCCGTCGGCGGCGCCGGGTCCCACCTCATCGGCGCGCTCGCCCAGGCCAACGCCCTGATCGTCGTCCCCGAGGACACCACCGAGGTGGCGGCGGGCGACAGCGTCGAGGTCCTCCTGCTCGGGTAGCCGCCGAGCCCCGGGGGTACGGTGTCGTCGCACAAGCGGCAGTGTGGACCGGGAGAACCATGAGCAGCGGCCAGCAACACCTCACCCATCTCGACGCGGCGGGCGCCGCCCGGATGGTCGACGTCACGGCCAAGGACGTCACCGCCCGCACCGCCCGCGCCACCGGCCGCGTCCTGGTGTCGCCGCAGGTCGTCGCGTTGCTCCGGGGTGAGGGCCTGCCCAAGGGCGATGCGCTGGCCACCGCCCGCATCGCCGGGATCATGGGCGCCAAGCGCACCCCGGAGCTGATCCCGCTCTGCCACCCCCTCGCCGTCTCGGGCGTCACCGTCGACCTCACCGTCGCCGACGACGCCGTCGAGATCGCCGCCACGGTCCGCACCACCGACCGCACCGGCGTCGAGATGGAGGCCCTCACCGCGGTGTCCGTCGCCGCGCTCACCGTCGTCGACATGGTCAAGGCCGTCGACAAGGCGGCCGTGATCTCCGACGTCCGGGTCGAGACGAAGACCGGCGGCAAGTCCGGCGACTGGAGCCGCGGATGACCGCCCCGCGCGCCCTCGTCGTCACCGCCTCCCAGCGCGCGGCCGCCGGTGTCTACCCCGACAAGGGCGGCCCGCTGCTCGTCGAGGGGCTGACGGCCATGGGCTTCACGGTCGACGGCCCGCGCGTCGTCCCGGACGGCGACCCCGTCGAACAGGCCCTCCGCGAGGCCGTCGCCGCCGGGTACGACGCCGTCGTCACCACCGGCGGCACCGGCATCTCGCCCACCGACCGCACCCCCGAGGCCACCCGCCGCGTCCTCGACCGCGACATCCCCGGCATCCCGGAGGCGCTGCGCGCCGCGGGCCGCGAGTCCGTCCCCACCGCGGCGCTCTCCCGCGGTCTGGCGGGGGTCGCCGACGCCACCCTCATCGTCAACCTCCCCGGCTCGACCGGCGGCGTACGCGACGGCCTCGCCGTCCTCGCCGACCTCCTGCCGCACGCCGTCGACCAGATCCGCGGCGGCGATCACCCCAGACCCCCGCGGAGCACCCACTGAACGCGCCCTGGCCGGCCGTCCTCACGGACAACGACGTCACCCTCCGGCCGATAAAACTGCGCGACCAGCGCGCCTGGCGTGAGGTCAACCGCCGCAACCGCGACTGGCTGCGCCCCTGGGAGGCGACGGTCCCGCCGCCCCCGCCCGGCATCCCCGTACCGCACCGCCCGACCTACCGTCAGATGGTCCGCCATCTGCGGGCCGAGGCGTACGCGGGCCGGATGCTGCCGTTCGTCGTCGAGTACCAGGGCCGTCTGGTCGGCCAGCTCACCATTGCCGGGATCACCTGGGGCTCGATGTGCTCGGGCCATATCGGCTACTGGGTCGACCGCGAGGTCGCCGGCCGCGGCGTCATTCCGACCGCCGTCGCGCTCGCCGTCGACCACTGCTTCCGCAGTGTGGGGCTGCACCGCATCGAGGTGTGCATTCGCCCCGAGAACGCGCCCAGCCGCCGGGTGGTGGAGAAACTCGGATTCCGCGAGGAGGGGCTGCGCCCGCGTTATCTGCACATCGACGGCGCCTGGCGTGACCACGCGGTATTCGCCCTGACCGCGGAAGAGGTACCCGAAGGCATGCTGAACCGTTGGCGACGGCAGAAGCCCAGCGCATCCCACAAATGAAATACCTGTTCGAATTGATCCACCGAATGGCCACATGCGGAGAGTGCTGATCTCAACAATCACAAAAAAAGTTCGAGATATCAGCCAGATCGTGCGACACGCCGGCCCAATTGGCGGATGGCCCCGCGCAAACCCCTCTACCGTGTGAGTCGTGAGAAGCAGCGGCCTCATCTACGCAGTCATCGTCGGGGCCTGGGCTGCCTACTTGGTGCCGATGTGGCTCCGTAGGCAGGACGAGCTGAACGAAGCGCGTCCCACGGAGCGCTTCAGTACGGCCATCCGGCTCCTCTCCGGCCGTGCGGCCATGCAGCGCCGCTACGACAAGGAGCAGGACGACCTCACCGACGATGTCGCCGACGAGCAGGAACCGGACCACCAGCCCGACGAGGCCGACGTCCGGCCCCCCGGCGAACCCGCGACCGACCCCCGCACCCGGGTCGCCGCCCACCTGCCGCGCCCCTCGCTCACGGAGCGTGCCAAGCGGGCCAAGGTCCTCGCCCGCCGTCGGCGCACCATCACGGTCCTCTTCCTCGCCTTCACCGTCGGCGCGGTCGTCGCCGCGGTCGGCGGCACCGCCTTCCTCTGGGCCCCCGCTGCCCCCGCCCTCCTTCTGAGCGCGTACATCGTCTACCTCCGCACCCAGGAGCGCCGCCGCTTCACCTTCACCATGGACCAGCGCAAGGCGGAGGCGGCGGCGCAACGGCTGCGGGAAGGCCGCCCCCGCCCTCCGCGGGCGGCCGACCAGCCGCCCGCCGCCGACCACCCGGCCGACCCCGTCGCTGACGCCCCGGCCGAACCCCACCCGGAGCCGCGCCCCGAGCCCGCCCACACGGCCGGCCGCCGCGCGCTCGTGGAAGAGACCGACCACGCCGAGTGGGTCGACCAGCAGCGCGAGCGGGAGCGCCCGCACCCGGCGTCCGGCAGCTGGGAGCCGGTCCCCGTACCGCTCCCCACTTACGTCACCGCGCCCGTGGCCCCCCGCGCCACCAGCCACGTCGACCTCGACACCGACGACGCCTGGAGCTCCGCCCGCTCCAGCGCCGCCGCCGAGCACCCCGAGCCGCAGCGCCAGGAGCAGCCCGCCCCGTCCCGCCGCCCCAGGGGCCGCACCCCGCTGTTCGACCAGTACGCCTCCCCGGCGCCCGCCGACCACGACGCGGCCCCGGACGACTACGAGAGGCCGCGCGCCGCGAACGAGTAGCCCCCCGCTGACCAGCACGGGAAGCGATTTCCGGGCACCGCCATCGGGATGCTAGAGTTTCACACGTCGCAAGGGCCTGTGGCGCAGCTGGTAGCGCACCTCGTTCGCAACGAGGGGGTCAGGGGTTCGAATCCCCTCAGGTCCACCGCACGTCAGAGCCCCCGCCGGAGAGATCCGGTGGGGGCTCTTTCGCGTGGTGCAGCAACTGCGTGGAGCACCGCGAGAAGCGATCCGCAGGCGTGGCGTGCCGTGCAGTCGGATCTTCCGAACGCCGGCCTTGGCCGAGCGGGCATCGGACTTCCGGTTGATGTTCCTCGCATGCAGGCGAGCCCGGAGGAGGGGATGGGCGACACGGCCCGAGGCTGATGCCTCTTCTGCGCGTACAAGGTGGAGTCGACGGACTTCAGGCGTCCGCTGCCATCCTTTGAAGTGTGCAGATGCTGTCGCCCCGCCTCCTGAAGGCGCTTGAACGGTTCAACGCCACCTACCCCTGGGACCATAATGCCCACTACCACCGTTGGATCCTGCAGCAGTTGCCGAGGCGGTTCGACCGGGCGCTGGACGTCGGATCCGGCAGCGGGGGCCTGGCGAGACTCCTGGCCGGACGCGCGGCCACCGTGGAAGGTATCGACGCCGATCCGGTGATCACCGCGCGGGCGCGGGAACTGACCCCTGAAGCGCTCCCGGTGACCTACACCGTCGCCGATGCGGTGACCGGCCTCCCCGAGGGGCCCTACGACGCCATCAGCTGTGTCGCCACGATCCACCACCTGCCTTTCGCCCAGATGCTCACCGGCTTCCGTCGCCGTCTGGCGCCGGGAGGGACCGTGGTGGTCGTCGGCCTGTACCGTGCTCAGACCCCTGGGGACCATGTGCTGGCGGCTCTCGCCAGTCCGACCAACGCCGTCGTGGGATGGCTGAGGAACAGAGGTCGCCCCACGCCCCGGCCGGTCTCCATGACAGCCCGTACCCGGCCTGCGGACATGACCTTCGGCGAAATCGTTCGGGAGGCCGGTGTGGCCCTTCCCGGGGTGCGGGTGCGGCGGCGTCTGTTCTGGCGGTACACCCTTGTGTGGCGGCGACGGTGAACGGGCTGAGGCTCGCACGGGAAGAGCTGTCCGGCGTGGGTACCGCCACCGGGCGTGGGGGCGCTGCGGACCGTAGGGGTTCCGGCGATCCGGCCTCCGGCAGGTTTTCCCGCCGAGGTGCACGGCCGGGGAGACGTAGGACGAGGCGGGCGTCGTTTAACCGGACGGCGCGCGGCCCTGGATGCGGCGGGCCACGGCGAGCACGATCGGCGCTGCGAGCCAGCACAGGTACGCGCCGGAGCCCATGGGCAGGAACGAGAGGGGAACGGACGCCCCGAACACCGCGGCCAGGCAGATGCTGCGCACCAGGCTCTCGGCGACCACCCGGGGCGGGACGTCCGTGCGGTACAGGTGTGCGCGCCGGATCTCCCGGATGATCAGCGCGAACGACGCGGACGCCAGGACCTGCACGAGCGCGTACAGGCCGAACCGGGGCGGGAGGCGCCGTCGGCGGTGATCACCCGGGTCGCGAACGGCATCAGGACCTGCATGAACAGCCATGCCAGGGTGAGGCTGGTCAGGCGGCTGTTCAGCGAGCGGACATGCCGGAAGATCTCGTGGTGGGCGCGCCAATGGGCGGCGATCACCACAAAGCTGAGCGCGAAGGCCAGGTACTCCTTGCCGTGGGCCGACACCGAACTCAGCATGGCGCCGGTGCTGTCGCCGGCAGGGACGGGGAGATCCAGCGCCAGCAGGGTGAGTGCGATCGCGATCGCCGCGTCGACGAACGCGATGAGCCGCTCGGCGGCGAGCGCTCGCGCCTCGCCGGTCTTGTCGTCGGGCTTGTGGCCGGTATGAGTCGCCATGGTGAGGAACAGCTCCCTGCGGCTCAGGCGCCGGTTTCCGCGGTCGCCCGGGGCGTGGCCGCCAGGCGCCGGGACCGCACGGCCAGGATGATCATGACCGCCGGGATCAGGAGGTCGTTGACGAGGACTCCGCCGGTGTTGCCGGGGGCGTGGTCACCGTTGACGAACCACTGGTAGAGGTGACCGGCCACGGCTCCCCAGAGGAGCATCCCGCCGCCGATCCCGATGGTGATGCGCTCCCGCGCGGATGCCGAGGCGGCCCGGAAGCCCATGACGGCCAGTCCGAGGTTGGCGAAGGCGATCTCGAACATGAAGGGCGTCCGGCCGAAGCCGATCGCCGTGGCCATGACATCCGGGAAGGCGAGGAACGCGACCGTCATCCACAGGCTGCCGCACCCGAAGGCGCCGATGGCCCACCAGCGCTGCCAGGTTTCCAGCGCCTGCTGGGGTGACCGTGCGCGGCGGGTCCGCACGAAAGCCCCGACGGCCGGCACCAGGATCCAGACCAGCGGGAAGGCGGACTGAGCGAGGTAGGAGAAGTTGTCCATGACCCCATTCTTAACTGGTTAATATTAACCCGTCAACAGTCGGGTACAGTGGTAGCTGTGGATGACGGACTCGCAGACGCGCTGCACCGCGTGGTCATGCTGCTGGGTGAGGCGGCCCGGCGGCGCACCGATGACCCCGGCGGCTTGACCTACAGCCAGATACGACTTCTGGGCACGCTGGAGGACATCGAGCCGGTGACGCAGCATCGGCTCGCGCAGGCGCTGTCGGTGTCCGACCCGGCGATCAGCCGGGCGCTACGACCGCTCGAAGCGGATGGTCTGGTGCAGATCACCATCGACCCCGGACACGCGCGGCGGCGGCTGGTCCGCCTCACCGAAGCCGGCCGGGATGCCTTCCACGCCGCCGGAAAGCCACTCGGCGACGAGTTCCGGGCCGCGCTCGTCGCGGCCGGTTTTCCCTACGAGCGCTACTTCGAAGACACCCTTCGGCTGGCCGAGCTGCTCGCATCCGACTGAGAGCGCCGCCACGCGTTCCGCGACAGCACCGCCCACGCCCGAACCACGCCCCCGCCCAGCCCCGGACAGAACCGCGACGCTCCGGCGAGCAGCGCGGGTCCGGTCATCGAGTACGAGCACAGCTTCACCAGGCAGGGCAACAGGCTCCGGCCCGGCGAGTCCCCCGGACCTCTACCTGTTCGGCCACGAGGAGCTGCACATCCGTGTCATCGCCGCATTCGGCGAACGGCTCGCCGCCTACAGGGAGCAGCTGCACGCGTGGGCCGGCGGATATCACGGCCCACGCTGGTCATCCGGCCCCCCGAGTACCTGCTGCGCGGCTACCACTCGATGCCGCCGGCGGAAGAGGAGATCGAGCGAGCGGTCAAGCCGAGCACGGACCCGGACCACCACGACCGCATGTCAGCCACTGGACCTTGCCCGGCACTTCCGATACACGCCCTAGTGTTCTGAGTCGGGAATTCTGTTCAGATGTATAGGTTTGGTCTGTGGTGCGTACTGGGCGGCCGAAGGCCGAGTTGATCCTGTCGGATGAGGAACGGGCTGCGCTGGAGGGGTGGGTGCGGCGCCGTTCCACGCCGCAGGCGTGGGCTCTGCGCTGCCGCATCATCCTGGCCTGCGCGGAGGGGATGTCGAATAAGGATGTGGCGGTTCGGCTCGGCTCGACTGCGCATGCGGTGGGCCGCTGGCGGGCGAGGTTCGTCGAGCACCGGATCGCCGGTCTGGGAGACATGCCCCGCTCGGGTGGTCCCCGGTCGGTCACCGACGAGCAGGTAGCCGCACTGGTCGCAAAGACTCTGGAGTCCGCCCCGAAGGATGCGACGCACTGGTCGACGCGGTCGATGGCGAAGCAGACGGGACTGTCGCAGTCGACGGTGTCACGGGTGTGGCGGGCGTTCGGTCTGCAGCCGCACCGCTCGGAGACGTTCAAGCTGTCGACAAATCCGTACTTCGTCGACAAGGTCCACGACGTCGCCGGACTCTATCTGGACCCGCCCGAGCGGGCTCTGGTGTTCTGCGAAGTACGGACGGCCTCGAAGTCCACCTTGTGCTGGACAACTACGCCACCCACAAGACCCCGGCGATCAAGACGTGGCTGCTGGCGCACCCCCGGTTCCACCTGCACTTCACGCCGACGGGATCGTCCTGGCCCAACCTCGTGGAGCGGTGGTTCGCCGAGCTGACGAACAAACAGATACGGCGAGGCGTCCACAAGACCGTCCAAGCCCTGGAGAACGACATCCGGACCTGGATCGCCGCTTGGAACACCGACCCCAAGCCCTACGTCTGGACCAAGACCGCGGACGAGATCCTCGAACGCCTCGCCTCATATCTGAACAGAATTCCCGACTCAGAACACTGGTCGTTGTCGTAAGGGTGCCGTTGATGGGCCATCCGCCCGCCGCCGGCGCGGCGTCCACGCCGTCACCGGTGGACGATGCGGTGCCGAAGGCCCTTCGTGCTTGGTTTGTTGGTGTTCGGGGCCGGGGCTGGGCAGTTGTCCGCCGCAGGGACGGAAGTTGGGGCAGGGGAGGGGCCCGTGAGACCCGATGGCCGTCTGTCGCCGTGTGAGGCGAGGTCAGTCGCTGACGAGGCCCTCCGGGGAGGTGCGGGCGAGGGCGGCGAGGGTGCCGAGGGCCTGGGCGAGGACGTCGGGCTGGGGTGAGGCGAGTCCGACGCGGAGGGCGTTCGGGGCGTGGGCGCGGCCGACGGTGAACGCGGCGGCGGGCACCACCCCGATGCCGTGCCGGGCCGCGGCGGCGACGAACGTCTCCGCGCGCCACGGACGGGGCAGCCGCCACCAGCAGTGGTACGAGCGGGGGTCGCTCCGTACGGCGAACCCGTCGAGGTGCCGGGCCGCGAGCTCCTGGCGTACCGCCGCCTCCCGCTTCTTGGCCGCCACCAGCGCGGCGAGGGTGCCGTCCTGCTGCCACCGGTGGGCGGCCTCCAGGGCGAACCGCATCGGGGACCAGCCGCCCGACCGGAGCGCGGAGGAGATCTCGCCGCTCAGCGCGGCGGGCGCGACCACGAAGCCGAGGGTCAGGCCGGGGGCGACGCGTTTGGAGAGGCTGTCGATCAGGACGGTGAGCTCGGGCGCGTGGGCGGCCAGCGGCGGGAGTTCGTCGCGGAGGAAGGCCCAGATCGCGTCCTCGATCGCGGGGAGGCGGAGCCGCAGCAGGGTCTCGGCCAGCTGCTCCACGCGGGCGTCGGGCATGGTGAGCGAGAGCGGGTTGTGCAGCCGCGGCTGCACGTAGACGGCGTGCAGCGGGGCGGCGGCATGGGCCTCCGCGACCGCCTCGGGGACCAGCCCCGCGTCGTCCATGGCCAGCGGTACGAGGGTGATGCCGTGCCGGGCGGCCACGGCCTTGACGACCGGGTAGGTCAACTCCTCGACGCCGAGCCGTCCGCCGGGCGGCACCAGGGCGGTGACGGTGGCGGCGATGGCCTGCCGCCCGTTCCCGGCGAAGAGGATGCGCGCCGGATCGGGCCGCCAGCCGCCGCGCGCGAGGGCGTCGGCGGCGGACTCCTGTACGGCGGGGAGCCCGGCCGTGCCGACGGGACGCAGCGCGTACGCGAGGCCGTCGGGCCGCAGCAGCCCGCCGAGCCCGGCGGCGAGGAGGGCGCTCTGCTCGGGGACGACGGGGTAGTTCAGCTCCAGGTCGATGCGGCTTCCGGCGGGTTCGGTGAGCGCGGGGGAGGCGGCGGGGGCCGTGGGCTCGGCGCGGACGAAGGTGCCGCGGCCCACCTCACCGACGGTCAGGCCGCGCCGGGCGAGCTCCTGGTAGACGCGGGTCGCGGTGGAGGCGGCGATGCCGTACTTCCGCGCGAAGGCGCGCTGCGGGGGGAGGCGGTCGCCGGGCCGGAGCGCGCCGGTCCGGATCTCCTCGGCCACCGCGTCGGCGACGCTCCGGTAGTGGTGCACGGTGCTCTTCCTGTCGTCGTTCCGGTCCGTCGCCGTCCTGGTCGGTCGGCCCCGTCCGCGCTCGGCGGTTCGGCCTGGAGCCCGTCCAGGGTATTGCACTCGGTGCAATATTTTTATTGCACTGAGATGAGGGCGGTTCTAGGGTCTGTCGTAGTGGCCGTGTGGCCCTCGCATGCAGGCATGTTGGCGCTGGTTTCCGCTCGGGGCAATGTGTGGTGCCGTCGCGATTGTTCTGAGGGGTGGACGAGGTGGGCGGCCTGCGGTGGGTGGTGCTCCCTTGGGTGCGTGATGCGAGGGGCGCGGCATGCAACCCATCGGCGTGCGGCGGGTTTTCCTGAACGAGGAGGTTCCATGCTGGAGTTGAGTGGGGTTCTCGGGGTGTCGGCGGTGGCGCTGGGTATGGTGCTCACGCCCGGGCCGAACATGATCTATCTGGTCTCCCGCAGCATCACCCAGGGGCGGCGGGCCGGGATGATTTCGCTGGGCGGGGTGGCGCTGGGCTTCCTGGTGTATCTCCTCGCCGCCAACCTGGGCCTGTCGGTCGTCTTCCTCGCCGTGCCCGAGCTGTACGTCGCGGTGAAGCTGGCGGGCGCCGCCTACCTCGCCTACCTGGCGTGGAACGCCCTGAAGCCGGGTGGCCTCGCGGTCTTCGCGCCGCAGGAGGTGCCGCACGATGCGCCGCGCAAGCTCTTCACCATGGGGCTGATGACCAACCTGCTCAATCCAAAGATCGCCGTCATGTACCTCTCGCTCATACCGCAGTTCATCGACCTGGACGAGGGGTATGTGCTGCTCCAGGGGCTCGCCCTCGGTGCGGTCCAGATCGTGGTCAGCGTCGCCGTGAACCTCGCCATCGTCCTGACCGCCGGCGCGATAGCCACCTTCCTCGCCCGCCGCCCCTCCTGGCTGAAGCTCCAGCGGTACGTGATGGGCGGGGTGTTGGGGGTGCTCACGGTCATGCTGGCCGCGGACACCTCGGGTCCGGTCAGGGCGGGTTAGGGCGAGTCGGGGCGGGCTGCGGCGAGTTGAGGTGTGGTGTGCCTGACTGCTGACCCGTCAGCGCCCCCTCCTCTCTTCCGTTCAGGAAAGTGCTTTCCACGGTGGAAAGTGTGTGGCAGGGTGGGGTTGTACGGCGAAGTGCGGCGCCCGGTTGGGGCGTCGGGGAGAGGGGACGGTGAGCGTGATGGCGGCGCAGGAGAACGCACCGGCTGCGGTGGGCGACGGAGCGGGTGTTTCGGCTCTGGACGCGACGGGCGGGCTGCGGGAGGCGGAGGCGGCCCGGGTGCGGGCCGGACTCCGGGCGAGGCTTTTCCCTCGGTGGTACGGCCCGGTGCTCGCGTTGGTCGTGGCGGTGCCCGGCGTCGTGCAGAGCTGGAGCGTGGGGCGGCGCGGGTACCCGGTCCTGGTGTCCCTGCTGGTCTGGTGCGTCGGGATGGCGCTGCTCCTCGTGATACGGCAGTTCGGCGCGCGCAGCACGGGAGTTGTGGTGTCGGAGTCCTTGTCGGACCGGCTGCGGCGGAACCGCCTCTGGATGCTGGCCGCCTTTGTGGGGTGCGGGGCGACGTGGGGCGCGGGGCTGTTGCTCGGGGCCGGGGAGTCCGCGCTGCGCCTCGCGGTGTCCGTGGTCGCGGGCCTCTTCATCTGGGGCCTGTTCGCGTGGCGCAACGCCACCGTCCGGCGGGAGTTGTCGCAGCTGCGGGGCGCTCCGGGGGCGGCGTGAGCGGCGATGCGGGCTCCGGCGCGTCCGGGGCTCCGCAACTGGACGCGGCGATCCACCAGCCGACGCGGCTGGCGGTGGTGGCCTTCCTCTCGGCCTGTGACGAGGCGGAGTTCGCTGCCGTACGCGACTGCTGTCAGGTGTCCGACTCGGTGCTCAGCAAGGCCGCGTCGGCGCTGGAGGCGGTCGGTTACGTCGCCATCCGCAAGGGGTACGCGGGCAAGCGCGCCCGCACCTGGCTCTCCCTCACCGATGCCGGGCGCCTGGCGCTCACCGGTCACCTGGCGGCGCTCCAGGGGATCGCGGATGCGGCCCGGAGTGCGGGCACGCGGGCGCGCGCCGGTGGGGTGGGGGAGTAGCTGGGGTGAGTGCCCTGGGGCCGGTGTGACCACGCCTGGTGCGGCTCGGCCTTGTCCGGCCCGCTTCGGTGCGGCCCGGCCTCGTGCGAACTGGTCCTGTGCGGGCGGCAGGTCAGTCGGCCAGGCGCGCCACCGCGGAGACGACGGCGGCGATGCCGTCCTCCGCCTCCATCCGGCGGGCGGCGCCGTTGGCGCGGGTGCGGTGTGTGGGCTCGGTGGTGGCCCTGATGAGTGCCGAGGCCAGTCGGTCGGCGGACTCGTCGTCGGAGAGGTCGGCGAACGGGATCGGGGGTGTGGCCGCCCCCAGTGTGGCCAGGCGGCCGGCCCAGAACGGCTGGTCGGCGGTGACCGGTACGGGCACGCTCGGGACGCCCGCGCGGAGCGCGGCGGCCGAGGTGCCGGCGCCCGCGTGGTGCACCACCGCCGCGGTGCGGGGGAAGAGTAGGGCGTGCGGGACCTCTCCGATGGTGAGGACGTCGGACGCGGTGTGCGTGGTGTGCGTGCGAGGCCCGGCGGTTGGGGCGGGCCCCGTACGGGTTCCCGTAAGGGGCTCCGTGATGCCCTTGACGGGCGTGGGGGAGAGCCCCGTAAGGGGAGCACCGCTGCCGCTGCCGCTGCCGGTGCTGGTGGCGGCGCCGGGCTCGGAGTAAGTGCCGGTGTGGGCAGGGGCGTCGCTGTAGGAGACGGGTTCGGCATCCGGGGACGTCAGGCCCGCGTTGCCCGACTGGAGGATGCCGCGGACCTTGGCGCGGCGTAGGGCCCGTACGGCGAGGGCGCCGAGGCGTTCGCCCCCGCCGGACGCCATGCTGCCGAAGCCGATGAAGACCGGGGGCGGGCCGTCGGCCAGGAAGTCTTCGAGGTCGGGTGGGAGTTGGGCGTCGGGGGCGTGCCAGGGCCACCAGTTGCCGACGACGTCGAGGCCGGGGCGCCAGTCGGCGGGCCGTGGCAGCAGGACCTCGCTGAAACCGTGCAGCACCCGCGGCCGGGCCGCCTCGGTGCGGCGGCGGACGGCGCCCGGGGTGGCGGGCGGCAGGCCGAGGCGGGCGCGGAGGGCGCGGGTCGCGTCGGCGTGGAGCCGGTCGACGATGCGTGGGGTGAGGCGACCCGCGAGGAGGTTGCCCCAGCGGCCCAGGTTCCGCCCGCCGGACACCACGGGGGCGAACTCCCTTGTGGGTGCGGTGGGTTGGAGGGAAAGGTCCAGCGCGGGGATGTCGTGCGCCTCGCAGAGGTGGCGGCCGAGCGGGGCGGTGGTCGTGGAGAGCAGCAGGAGTTCCGTGCCCGGGGCGACGGCGTCGGCCATGCCCGCCCCCAGTTCGTCGATGAACGCGGCGGCGGTGCGCATCAGGGCCCGTTGACCACCGCGCCCGGTACCGGGACCGGCGCCGCCCGGACGCCGGGCGTGTGGATCGGCGGGCAGCCGCCGGAACTCCGGCCCGGCGGCGCGGACGAGCGGGGCGAAGGTGTCGTGTGTGGCGATCGCCACGTCGTGACCTGCGGCGATGAGGGCGGCGCCGATACCGGTGTACGGGGCGACGTCGCCGTACGAACCGGCGGCGGTGATGAGGATCTTCATGGCGTGGGCCTTCCGTGAGGGCGCCGTCCGGAACGGGAGAAGCGGGGGAGAGGGCGGCGGAGAGCGCGTGAGGTGCGGTGCGGGCACTTGGCTCCGGCTCCGTAGGGGAGCGGTGGTCTGCCAGTAAGGGATGTCCGCCCGGCGACGTAAGGGGACTGCGGGGCCAGCCCGTCAGGGGCGCCTGTCCACCCGTAAGGGAGCCCCCGAGTCCGTTCGTAAGGGGAGCGCCCGTCCGCTGCGAGGTGGTCCCCATCCGCCCTCAAGGGGCGCCGGGCAGGCCGTAGGGAATGCGGGGCCGCTCCGCACGGAGGTGTGGCCGACGGAGCGTGCGCCCCGGTGTCCGGAAGAGGCGTGTGCCGGGTGGCCGGAAGGCGCGTGCCAGGCGTCAGGGCCCAGGCGTGGGGCCGGACGGTGGCGCGGACACCGAGCCGGAGGACGCCGAGCCGGAGGACGCCGAGCCGGAGGACGCCGAGCGGGAGGACACCGAGCCGGAGGACGGTGGGCCCGACGGTCCGGACGGCGGTGCTGACGCCGGACCGGAAGGTGGCGGCTCCGCCGGGCCGGACGTTGCCGGGGATGCCGAGGAAGACGGCGGGTGCGTCGAGCCGGACGTCGTCGGCGACACCGGACCGGCAGACGACGGGCGACCCTGCCCAGACGCCTCCACCCCCACCGACGGCGAAGCCGTCCCCTCCCGCACCGACGGCGAAGCCGTCCCCGCTCCCCGCACCGCATTGGCGCACACGGCCGTATGCACATACAACGCCAGCCCCGGGCGCTGCTCCGACGGGGGAACAAGGAGGGCGAAGGCGCGGGGGTCGGTGAGGAAGTCGTCGGCGATGCGGGTGTGCATGTCGGTGGGGCAAGGGGTGAACCAGTGGCTGATGTGGGCGCGGTGCTCCTCGGCCAGGTCCATCGCCGTCGGGCCGTCCGGGGGTTCCTCGGCGTCGTAGGCGGCGAGCAGGCGGGTGCGCCAGGCGGCCGCCTCGGCCATGAGGCGGGCCCAGTCCTCCTTGGTGTGGGAGTCGGCGCGGGCCATCGCGCGTTGATGGCCCGCGCTGTGATGCCACTTGCGCTGGGCGTCGGTGGCGTAACTGAGGTCGAAGGCGACCTCGCCGAACACCTCGAACCGTTCGTCGGGCGTCAGCCGTACGCCGGTCTGCTAGACCTCCATGGCCCGCTCGGCGACCTCGACCAGGCGGCCGAGGCGGGCGATCTCCTCGGTGAGACGCCGGTGGCGGGCGCGCAGCCGGCCGAGGAGGTCGGCGTCCGGGTCCTGGAGGAGGGTGGCGATCTCATCGAGCGGGAAACCCAGCTCGCGGTAGAAGAGGATCTGCTGGAGCCGGGCGAGGTCGGCGTCGTTGTAGAGGCGGTACCCGGCCGGGCTGCGGTCGCCCGGGCTGAGCAGTCCGGCCTTGTCGTAGTGGTGCAGGGTGCGCACCGTGATGCCCGCGAAGCGGGACACCTGGCCGACCGTGTAGCTCATCGCGGCGCCTTCCGTCATGGCTCCTCGCGGCGGAGCCCCGGACCACCCGTAGGGGCCCGGGGCGAGCCGCCCCCGTTACCCGTACAGGGTGCGCCCTGACGTGACGTAAGGGTCAAGCGGGAGCGCCCTGGGGGAGCGGGAGCGGCCCGGAAGCGGGCCACCGGGAAACGGGAACGCTTCGGGAAGCCGAACGCCCCCGGAGGCATCCCAGGGAAGCGGAACGCCCCTGAGAGCGGCGCGCTCTCAGGGGCGGTGCGACAGGGAGAGGACCCCGGTGGTGGGAGGCTCCAACGGCGCGAGGACCCCAACGGCGCGAGGACCCCAACGGCGGGAGGCCCGGCGCCGGGATGTCCCACCCGGCCCGGTGCCCCACCCCCTCCGGAGGGCGCCTCAGTCACTCTCCGGATACGTGTCCTGCACCACGGAGTTGAGCACCGCCTGGGTGTCCTCGCGGGTGAGACCGGCGGTGCGGGCCCGGGTCATCCAGGCGCGCAGTTCCTCGCGGAGCTGGGTGTCCGCCGCGGACTGGGGGCGGGCCAGGGTGCGGCTGACGAAGGTGCCGAGGCCGGGCCGCGGCTCGACCAGGCCCTCGCGCTCCAGCTCGCGGTATGCCTTCAGCGTGGTGTTCGGATTGACCTTGGTGGTGGCCGCGACCTGCGCCGCGGTCGGCAGACGGTCGCCCTCGACCAGGGTGCCCAGCCGCAGCGCCTGCTGTACCTGCTGGACGATCTGGAGGTAGGTGGCCACGCCACTGCGCCGGTCGATCCGGAACTCGACCACGCTCACCACCTCTCCGACTCTTCCGCCCGTCGCAGCCCGGCGGCCCCGTGCGGGCCCGGCCGCCCCCACTGCCACCGTATGCCGTGGGAGCCGGACTCCGTACGGTCCGACCGATTGATGATGGTGCGGCCACTACCGGGTGTCAAAGCGCGGCACGGCAGGTGACCGGGGGCGACGGGCCGGTCGGCGCTCAGAGCGGCCGCCGGCGGGCACGCCGGACGACGAACCCGAGGATCAGCACGCTCGCCACCAGCAGGATGATCGACCCACGCCACTGCATGCCCGCCATCTGATCGAAGCTGAAGTAGTCGGTGACGCTCTGGGTGATGCCCATCTTCGCCCGGCACGCGTCGGTGGCGGCTTCGGAGGAGTCGAGGCAGGTGCCGAAGCCGTAGAACTTGCCGTCGGCGGTGGCCACCCAGTTGTCCATGTAGATGGCGTCCGCCGCGATCGACGGTTCCTGATCGAGCGGGGCGAACGCATGCCGCAGCTGGCCCAGGCGCTCGGGGATGCGGCTCCAGGCGATGCTGAACGCGCCCATGAAGACGACGCCGGCGACCATCGAGGTGAGAATCCGCTTGAGGACGACGCCGAGCGCGATGCCGCAGACCGCGAAGAAGAGCGACGTGGCCGGGAGCATCGGGCCGGTGACGTCGAACGGGCCGCTGAGCAGCCAGTCGCCGTTGAACGCGAGGGTGTGGGCCGGAAGCCACATCCACCGGTACGACATCGACAGCGCGGTGGTGCAGACGACGACCACGGTCAGGGGCAGCGCGAGGGTCGCGGCGATCCACCGGCCGCGGCTGACGGACTGCGTGGTGACCAGCCGGACCGTGCCGTGCTCCTGCTCACCGGCGATCAGCGGGGCGCCGAGGAAGAGACCGATGAGCGCGGGCAGGAACTGCAGCAGCGTGGCGCCGCCCCGGAAGGCGATGCGGAACTGTTCGCCGAACTTCACGCCCGTCCGCTCGTTGAACTCGGTGCCGTACCGCTGGACGAAGTCGACCACGGCGAAGTGCTGGTACGTGAAGTACGCGGAGACCAGCACGGTGACGGCGAGGCCGCTGGCCAGGGCCGCACGGTGGCGGCGCCAGACCAGCCAGGGCAGGCCGTGCAGCAGCCCGCCGGAGGGGGCGGGGGCGCGGCCGGTGGTGGTGTCACTCCTGTGGGGGGTGTTCCGCTCGGGGCGGGGGTGGTGCTCCGCCCGGGTGTCGGTGGTCATGCGGCACGCCCAGCGGGGCCGTCGAGGCGGGCCTCGTCCGCGATCAGGTTGGGCGCCTGCGGCGACCGCAGATACGCCAGCAGCACCTCCTCCAGGCCCGGCGCCTGCTGGTCCCAACTGTCGGAGAGCGGCCCGCCGGGGCGGATCAGGGCGGTGAACTGCCGCCCGGTGACGCGGGATTCGACGACGGTGTGGTGGCGCGACAGCTCGTCCGGGACGCCGTTGTCGGCGGCCATGCCCGTCACCAGGGAGTGTGCGGGGACCAGTTCGTCGGTCGGGCCGCCCATCCGGAGCCGGCCTTCCGAGAGGACGAGGAGGAAGTCACACATGTCCTCCATCTCGGAGAGCATGTGGGACGACATCAGGACGGTCGTGCCGTGCTCGGCGGCCTCGGACATCAGCAGCCCGGCCATCTCGTGGCGGGCCAGCGGGTCCAGGTCGGCCATCGGCTCGTCGAGCATCAGCAGGTCAGGCCGCTTGCCGAAGGCCAGCGCGAAGGCGACGCGGGTGCGCTGGCCGCCGGAGAGGGTGCCGACCTTGGCGGTGAACGGGACGTTGCCCGACTTCACGATCCGCTCGGCCAGGGACTGGTCCCAGTCGGGGTTCAGCTCGCGGCCCATCCGCAGCGTCTCGGCCACCGTGAAGCGCGGGTAGAGCGGCTTGTCCTGGGCGAGGAACGCGATCCGCTTCAGAACGGCCGGGTCGGAGACCGGCACCCCGAAAAGCCGCAGCGAGCCGGTGGACGGCTGCACCAGCCGCGTCGCGGTCCCCAGGAAGGTGCTCTTGCCGGCGCCGTTGGGCCCGACCAGCGCGCAGATACGCCCTGCCGGGAGCCGGAACGAGCAGTCCTGCAGCGCCCAGCCGCGGCGGTACTTCTTCCCCAGGCCGTCGGCCTCGATCGCCCATGGGCTCTGGTCGCTCACCCGGCTCACCCCTTTAGCTAGTTGATTAGTGGAATGAGTATGGAGAGGTGGGCGGAGACCTGTCAAACAGGGGTGACGAGTGGGGGTGATGCATGACCGACGTGCGTGGGGGCGGCGAGCCGAGGCGCCCGGCCGAGGTGCCGGGCCGAGGCGCCGGGCCGAGGGCGCACGCGCCGAACGGGCGCACGTGGAAACGCCGCCCCGGGCGGGAGCGGGACGGCGGAGGAAGGAAGGGGAATAGGGGGGAGAAGGCGGGCGGCGGGTGGCCCTACACCAGCGCCTTTGTCATGCACCGGCTGTCGTCGTACGTCCGGAACTCCCCGAACTTCTCCGGCTCGGGGACCATCAGATACCCGCAGGACGCGTACAGGCTCAGCGCTTCCGGCTGTTCGGTGCCGGTCTCCAGCACCATCCGGGTGCGGCCCGCCGCCCGTGCGTCGGCCTCCAGGGCGGCCAGGATGCGCCGGGCCAGCCCGCGTCCCCGGGCCTCCTCGATCACGAACATCCGCTTGATCTCGGCGTCCCCGGCGGCGTACCCCTTGGCGATGTCCTCCTCGGTCCGCCAGCCGCCGGTGGCCACCGGCCGGCCGCCGTCGTACGCGAGCAGATACCTGCCGCGCGGCGGGACGAACATCGCGGCGTCGAGCGGTGTGAAGTCCGTCTCGCCGTAGCGGCGGACGTACTCCTGCTGCACCAGCGCGTCGAGGACCACCGCGTCGGGGTGGTCGTAGCGCGCGTGCCGTATCTCCACACCGGTCTCCATTCCGGAAAGGGTACGGCGCACCCGCCGGACCGGGCGAGCGGCTTTGCGGCCGGGCCCCGCGGGCTGGGTATCGTGCCGGGATGCTCACCGTGACGACCGGGAACGCGTGGGACTGCCGCCGCCGCTTGTGAACCTGAGGAGCCCGCCTTGCTCACCGTGACCACCGTGAACGTGAACGGCCTGCGCGCCGCTGCCAAGAAGGGCTTCGTGCCGTGGCTGGCCGAAACCGCCGCGGACGTGCTCTGTCTCCAGGAGGTTCGCGCGGAGACCGCCCAGCTCCCCGCGGAGGTCCGCGAGCCCGAGGGCTGGCACGTCGTGCACGCCCCCGCCGAGGCGAAGGGGCGCGCGGGTGTGTCGCTCTACACGCGGCGGGAGCCGGACGCCGTACGGGTGGGCTTCGGCTCGACGGAGTTCGACGCCAGCGGTCGCTACGTGGAGGCCGATCTGCCCGGTGTGACGGTGGCCTCGCTCTACCTCCCGTCCGGCGAGGTCGGCACCGAGCGCCAGGACGAAAAGGAACGCTTCCTGAAGGAATTCCTGCCCTACCTGACCGGTCTGCGCGCCCGCGCGGCGGCCGATGGCCGTGAGGTGCTGGTCTGCGGCGACTGGAACATCGCCCATCAGGAAGCCGACCTGAAAAACTGGAAGGCCAACCAGAAGAAGTCCGGTTTCCTCCCCGAGGAGCGCGCCTGGCTGACCGAGGTGCTGTCCGGGACCTCCGGCGGCTACGTCGACGTCGTTCGCGCCCTGCACCCGGACACCGACGGTCCGTACTCCTGGTGGTCCTACCGCGGCCGTGCCTTCGACAACGACGCGGGCTGGCGCATCGACTACCACATGGCCACCTCCGGCCTGGCCAGCCGCGCGACCAAGGCGTTCGTGGAGCGCGCGGAGAGTTATGACACCCGGTGGAGCGATCACGCACCGGTGACGGTGGCGTACGAGGGCTGAGGGGCGGCGGGGCCGGGTCAGGCGTTCTCTTTCGGGCTCTTTCGGATCACGCTCACGGGCGTGCGATAGGTTGCCCGCCATGGCTGAACTCGGACCCGTTGCCTGGCCACCCGCCCCGATCGGAACCGAGCGGCTCGTGCTCCGCGCGCCCGAGGCCCGGGACCGTGCGGCGTTCATCGAACTGCTCGCCTCGCCGGAGGTGCATACCTACCTCGGCGGCCCTCGACCGCGTGATGAGGTCGAGCGCGCGGTGCCCGAGATACCCGAACGGCGGCTCGGCCTCTTCGTGATCGATCTCGACGGAGCGATGATCGGCCAGATCATGCTCACCAGAAACACGGGGCATCTTCGTCAGGCCGCCGGGAAGGCCGAGCTCGGCTACCTGTTCCTGCCGGAGGCATGGGGATACGGGTACGCCGCCGAGGCGTGCGCCGCGGCACTCGACTGGTTCGCCGACGCGCTTCCCGGCGAACCAGTGGTACTCGCCACCCAGACCGCCAACGAGCGCTCGATGCGCCTCGCGGCAAAGCTGGGGTTCACCGAGGTGGAGCGGTTCGAGGCTTACGGCGCCGCGCAGTGGCTCGGAGCGTGGTCGTCGGTCACGTCGTGCGCTCACCGGCGATCGGATGATCCGAAGGAAACGGCCTAGGCCCCCCTTCGTCCCCCGCCCGTTCCTCGTCCCCTTCCCCCGTCTCCCGCCGCAACCAGCAGTCCAGCTCCGTACGCACGCGGCGGTCCATGGCCATGGTGATTTCCGCGTCGATGACGGCCTGGAAGACGGGGTGGAGTTCTTCGATGGTGCGGGTGAGGTGGTCGATGTCCTGGGGGGTGGGGGGTGTGCCCGTGGGCGGGCCGACGAGGTGGGTGCGGATCAGGGTGCTCGCGATGGCGGCGACGGCGTCGGCGTGGGTGCGGACGGCGCGGCCCGCCTCCAGGACGGCGGCCAGGGGGATGCCCCGGGCGACGAGGGTGGTGGAGGCGTCCAGGAGGCGGCGGCTGGTGTGGACGAACTCGTCGCCGTCCACCGCGAGATAGCCGATGTCGAGGGAGGCGGCGAGGTTTTCGGCGGTGACGTCGCCGCTGTAGTGGTCGGCCAGTTCCTCGGGGGTGAGGCGGACCGGGGTCTCGTCCGACCAGGGGGTCACGAACGTCGCGTCCAGGCCCAGGAGTTCGCCGACGTCGCGGCCGCTCTCGAAGGCGGCGAGGAGTTCGGTGATGCCGCCGAGGGTGTGGCCGCGCTCCAGGAGGGCGGAGATGGAGCGGAGCCGGGCGAGGTGGTGCTCGTTGTACCAGGCGATACGGCCCTCGCGGCGCGGCGGCGGGATCAGTTTGCGTTCGCGGTAGAAGCGCAGCGTCCGGACGGTGATACCGGCTTCGGCGGCCAGCTCTGCCATCCGGAACTCGCGCTGTTTATGCTGGTCGTTCGGGTTCTCGTTCGCGGCCACCCGGTCACCCTAGGCGCGGACAGCAGCCCGGGGTGCAGCCAGCGGTAACTTCCCTGCGTGCGCCCCCTACCGCTCGGTACGCAGCTGCCCTACGCTCCAACCGTGCCAGTGATTGCTGGCGCGATGGGTAGGGTCGGTGACCTGGGGAGGCGGTGGCATGTCCGAGCGGGAACACGTGCGGGTGGCGGTGATCGGATCGGGGTTCGGTGGTCTGGGGGCGGCCATACGGCTGCGCCGTGAGGGGATCACCGACTTCGTGGTCCTGGAGCGCGCCGGGGCGGTGGGCGGCACCTGGCGGGACAACAGCTATCCGGGGTGCGCGTGCGATGTGCCCTCGCACCTCTACTCGTTCTCCTTCGCGCCCAACCCCCGGTGGCCGCGGAACTTCTCCGGGCAGCCCCATATCCGCGCCTATCTGGAGCATGTCGCGGACACCTTCGGGATCCGCCCCCATCTGCGGTTCCACGCCGAGGTGGAGCACGCGCGGTGGGACCGTGACGCGCTGCGCTGGGAGATCCGGACGGCGAGCGGATCGCTCACCGCCGACGTCCTCGTCTCGGCGACCGGGCCGCTCTCCGACCCGAAGATCCCCGACATCCCGGGCCTTGCGACCTTCCCCGGCAAGGTGTTCCACTCCGCCCGCTGGGACCACGACTACGACCTGCGCGGCAAGCGCGTCGCCGTGATCGGCACCGGCGCCTCCGCCCTCCAGATCGTCCCGGCCATCCAGCCCGAGGTCGGCCGCCTCAGCCTCTTCCAGCGCACCCCCGCCTGGGTGCTGCCGCGCGCCGACCGCAAGATCACCGGCCTGGAGCGTTGGCTGCACGCCAAGGTGCCCGCCACCCGCGCCGCGCGCCGCGGGATTCTCTGGGGCATCCGGGAACTCCAGGTCAGCGCCTTCACCAAGTGGCCGAACGCACTCGGGCTGGTCGAGACGGTCGGCCGGGCGCACATGCGGCGGGCGGTCAAGGACCCCGCACTGCGTGCCAAGCTCACGCCCGACTACCGCATCGGCTGCAAACGCATCCTGCTGTCCAACAGCTACTACCCGGCGCTCACCAGGCCGAATGTCGACGTGATCGCCGCCGGGCTGCGGGAGGTCAGCGGCTCCACCCTCATCGGCTCCGACGGCAGCCGCACCGAGGCCGATGCGATCGTCTTCGGCACCGGCTTCCACGTCACCGACATGCCCATCGCCGAACGCATCACCGGCGCCGACGGCGTCACCCTCGCCGAACGCTGGAAGGACGGCATGGAGTCGCTGCGCGGCACCAGCGCCGATGGGTTCCCCAACTTCCTCACCCTCATCGGCCCCAACACCGGCCTGGGCAACAGCTCGTTGGTCCTCATGATCGAGTCCCAGCTGAACTATCTGGCCGACTACCTGCACCACCTCGACGTCCTCGGCGGCCGGATCGCGCTCGACGCCCGCCCCGAGGCGGTGGCCGCCTGGAGCGACCACATGCAGCGGCGGATGGCGCGCACCGTATGGACGACCGGCGGCTGTGACAGCTGGTACCTCGACGCCAACGGCCGCAACACCACCGCCTGGCCCGGCACCACCGCCGAGTTCCGGCGCGAGACCCGGCAGGTCGACCTGGCCGAGTACGCCCTGCTGCGCCCGCCGTCCGGCCGCCGCCCTCCCGCCCTCGCCGAGGAGGCCGCTGTATGAAGCGCCCCGGACACGTCACCAGCGGACCGTACGCCCCGCCGCCGCCCCGGCGGGCGCTGCACGTCACCTCCGGCGGCGCCCGGCTGTACGCAGAGATCCACGGGCCCGAGGGCGCCCCGGCCGTCGTCCTCGCCCACGGCTGGACCTGCTCCACCGCCTTCTGGGCGCCAGTCGTCCGCGACCTCGCCGTCGACCACCGCGTCATCGTCTACGACCAGCGCGGCCACGGCCGCAGCCCGGCCCCCGGGCCCGGCGGCTACAGCGCCAACGCCCTCGCCGACGATCTGACCGCGGTCCTGGAGGCGACGCTGGCGCCGGGCGAACGCGCCGTCGTCGGCGGCCACTCCATGGGCGGCATGACGATCATGGCCGCGGCCGACCGCCCCGCCCTGCGCGAACGGGCCGCCGCCGTCCTGCTGGCCAGTACCGGCGCCGCCGATCTGCCCGCCGAATCGCGGGTCATCCCGCTGCGCACACCGCAGGGCCGCCGCCGGGCGCACCGGCTGATGCTCGGCTCGCGCGTGCCGCTCGGCCCGGTCAGCCCCGTGACGAAGGCGGCGCTGAAGTACGCCACGATGGGCGCCGGTTCGTCCCCCGAACAGGTCGAGGCGTGCGCCCGTATCGTCCACGCCTGCCCGACCGGGGTCCGCGGCCACTGGGGGCGGGTGCTGTACGGACTCGAACTCACCGGTGGGGCCGCGCGGTTGGAATTACCGGCGGAGGTCCTCGTCGGCACCGCGGACCGGCTCACCCCGGTGGTGCATGCGCAGCGGCTGGCGTCCGTGCTGCCCGACTGCCGCCGGGTGACGGAGCTGCCGGGCCTGGGCCATATGACGCCGCTGGAGAACCCGGGCGCGGTGGTGACCCGGCTGCGCGCGCTGGTGGCCGAGCATCTGGCGGCGGAACCCGAGGAATCCGTCAGGAAGCCATCCGGAAAGAAAGCCGACACCGCCGCGCGGCGCAAGGGCGGGAACACGGACGGGAACACGGACGGGAACACGGACGGGAACACGGACAGGAAGACGGACGGGAACACGGACGGGAAGACGAAGGGGGAGGCGGCATGAGCGGGCGCAAGGGACTTCAGGGCCACGTCGTGGTGGTGACCGGGGCGGCGCGCGGGGTGGGGGAGCTGCTGGCCCGCAAGCTGTCGGCGCGCGGCGCCACCCTCGCGCTGGTCGGTCTGGAGCCGGACGCGCTCCGCGAGGTCGCGGTCTCGCTGCGCGGCCCGGCCCACCACTGGTACGCCGATGTCACCGACCACACCGCGATGGCGCGGGTCGCCGCCGAGGTGAAGGAACGGTTCGGGAAGGTCGATGCGGTCGTCGCCAACGCCGGGGTGGCGACCGGCGGTCCGTTCGCCGACTCCGATCCGGACGCGTGGCGGCGGGTCATCGAGGTCAACCTCATCGGCGGCGCGGTCACCGCCCGCGCCTTCCTGCCCGTCCTGACCGAGTCGCGCGGCTACTTCCTCCAGATCGCCTCGCTCGCCGCGCTCACCCCGGCGCCGATGATGACGGCGTACTGCGCCTCCAAATCGGGCGTCGAGGCGTTCGCGCACAGCCTGCGCGGCGAGGTCGGCCACAAGGGCGTACGGGTCGGCGTTGGCTATCTGAGCTGGACCGACACCGACATGGTGCGCGGCGCCGACCGGGACGACATCATGCGGGAGCTGCGGTCCCGGCTGCCGTGGCCGTCGAACAAGACGTATCCGCCGGGGCCCGCCGTCGACCGGATCGCGGACGGCGTCGAGCGGCGCTCCGCGCACGTCTACGGCCAGTGGTGGCTGCGCGGGATGCAGTCGGTCCGTGGGTATCTGCCCGCGCTCATCGGCACGGTCGGGCAGCGGGAGATGCGGCGGTTCGGGGACCGGCTCGACGGGATGCGCATCGGGCTGGTCGGCGCCGGGGGCGAGGCCGACGAGAAGGTGCGCGCGGAGCGGTGACGGACGGCGTATGACGGGCTTCCAAGTCGGGCACCGCCCCGCCCGAAGCGGTCCGCGCGGCCCCGGCCCGGCAGGCAACGCGCCGCCCCCGCCGCCCCGTTGATCAGCAATTGATCGAAATGCGGGTGGCGGGGGTGCGTGCGAGGCTGGTCGCGTCCGGCACCCGACATCCGACGGGAGTGAACCGCATGGGGCTCAGGGAGCAGTTCCAGGCCAAGGCCGAACAGCTGGCACAGCGGGCGCGTGCGGAGGCCGACGCGGAGGCGGCCCGGCGCGGCGCGGGGACCGCCGACGGGCCGGGCGAGCCCGAGTGCGGCACCGAGCAGACGGAGCACACCGGGTACTGACCCCGGCGACCCGCCCCGTATACGGAAAGGCGCACCCGGACCACACACCGGGTGCGCCTTCCGCGTACGGCCGTCCCGGGGCCGGGCCGCGGCGAGTAGCACGGAGAGGTGTCGCCAACGGCTCCGCGTACGGCCGTCCCGGGGCCGGGCCCTCGTACCGGCCCGCTCCAGCGCGCTCAGCCCGTACCGCTCAGCGTCCGTACCGCTCAGCGCGGCGGCAGCTCCGGGCGGCGCAGGTCCGGGACGTCGGAGAGGTCGGGCGGGGTGGCGGCCGGGTGGCGGTCGAGGAGTTCCAGGGCGGTGCGGACGGCGACGCCGAGCTGCGGGTGGCGGTTCTCGGCCCAGTCCAGCGGGGAGCGCAGCGCCTCGATGTCGACCTCGACGCCGTGGTTCTCCACGCCCCAGCCGTACACCTTGAACCACGCCGCGTTCATCGGCACCGTGATCGCCGTACCGTCGCCCAGCCGGTGCTGCCCGGTCATCCCGACCACCCCGCCCCAGGTGCGCATGCCCACCACCGGGCCGATGCCCTGGAGCTTGAACGCCGCGGTGATCATGTCGCCGTCGGACGAGGTCATCTCGTCGGCGACCGCGACGACCGGCCCGCGCGGTGCGTTCTGTGTGTACGACACTGGCTGCGCGTCGCGCGTCAGGTCCCACCCCATGATGGTGCGGGTCAGCTTCTCGATGACCAGCTCGGAGATGTTGCCCCCGGCGTTGCCGCGGACGTCGACGATCAGTGCCGGGCGCGACACCTCCATCCGCAGATCGCGGTTGAACTGCGCCCAGCCCGAGCCGCCCATGTCTGGGATGTGCAGATAGCCGCACCGGCCGTCGCTCAGCTCCCGGACCACCGCCCGGCGCCGCTGCACCCAGTCCTGGTAGCGCAGCGGCCGCTCGTCGACCAGCGGCACCACCGCCACCCGGCGCGGCGGCCCGGACCCCTCCGCCGGGGCGAACGTCAGCTCCACCGTCGTACCGCCCGCCGCCGACAGCAGCGGCGAGGGCCCGGCGACCGGGTCGACCCGGCGGCCGTCGACATGCGTCAGCGCCGCGCCCTCGCGGATGCCGGTACCGGCCAGCGGGGAGCGGGCCTTGGAGTCCGACGACTCGCCCGGCAGGATCCGCTTGAGCACCCAACGCCCGCCGCGCGGCACGAAGTTGGCGCCCAGCAGGCCCATCGCCCGCTGGTAGTGCGGCGGGCCCTCGTTGCGCCGCGCCCCGGCGACGTACGCGTGCGAGGTGCCCAGCTCGCCCAGGACCTCCCGCAGCAGATCGGCGAACTCGTCGGGGGAGGCGACGCGGTCGAGCAGCGGACGGTACTGCGCGAGCACCGCGTCCCAGTCGATGCCGGACATCCCCGGGTCCCAGAAGTACGCCCGGACGATCCGTCCCGCCTCCTCGTACGCCTGCCGCCACTCGGCCTCCGGATGCACCTCGTGGAGGATGCGCCGCAGGTCCATATGGACCGTCGAGTCGCTGTCGGCCTGTTCGGTGGCGGGGACCGCCCGTAGGTCGCCCTCGTCGTTGACGACGAGCCGGGTGCCGTCGCCGCTGAGCGCGAACCGGTCGAGCGCGGAGGTCAGTTCGGTGCGCCGCGCCTTGACCAGGTCGAAGTGTTCGAGGGTGGGCTGGCCCGAGGTGTTGTCCGGGTTGGCGAACGTCTCGCCGAGCGCCCCGGAGATCGGCCAGCGCAGCCACACCAGCCCGCCCCCGGCGACCGGTCGCAGCGAGGAGTACTTCGACGCGGCGACGGGGAACGGCGTGACCCGCTCGGGCAGCCCCTCCACCTCCACCAGCACCGGGCCCTCGGCCACCGGCGGGTTCTCGGCCGGGTCGAGCCCGCCCGCGGCCGGGCGGCCCTCCGGCGACAGCGCGAACGGCGACGGCGTCGCGGACGACAGCGGGACGAGGTGCGGGCGGCAGCCCAGCGGGAACGACAGGTCGCCGGTGTGCACGTCGTAGACCGGGTCGAAGCCGCGCCAGGACAGGAACGCCAGATAGCGGCCGTCGCGGGTGAAGACCGGCTGCTCGTCCTCGAACCGGCCGTTGGTGACGTCCACGATCATCCGGTCGGCGAGCCGGGCCATCTTGATCTGCCGCAGCGACCGGCCGATCCCCGGATGCGACCAGGTGAGCCACCGTGAGTCCGGCGAGAACGCGAGATCGCGCACCGGGCCGTTGGCGGAACGGATCAACTCGGCGACGTCGTCGGGGAGTTGGTGCTCACCGGGTTCGTCGTCCCCTTCCGTCCCGGGCGGTTCCTCCTCGGCGCGGTCCTCGGGCCGCCGCACGTCCACCAGCAGCAGGCGGCCGTCGTGGGCGGCCACCGCGAGGCGGGTGCCGTCCGGCGACGCCACCGCCTCCTGGACCCGGCCCAGCCGCCCGGCCGCCAGCCGCCGCGGCTCGCCCACCCCGCTGGCCCGCGGCAGCCCGGCGATCTCGACGGCGTCCTCGCCCTCCGCGTCGGTGACGTACGCGATGCGGTCGGTGTCGCCCAGCATCTCCGGGAGCCGCACCCGGATGCCGGGTACGTCGTGCAGGGCGCGGGCCGGGCCGTCGCGGTGGGTGAGCCAGTACAGGCTGCCGCGCACCCCGATCGCGCTGGCCCGGCCGGTGGCGTCCACCGCCAGCGAGGTGACGTTCGAGGCGGTCGGCACCTGGTACGTGCGGCGCCCGGTGCGCGGCCCGCCCACCCGGACCGCCAGCCTCCGCGGCCGGGCGGCGGGCGCGAGGTCGTCGACCAGCCAGAGGTCACCGGCGCACTGGTAGACGATGCGGGAGCCGTCGGTCGAGGCGTGCCGGGCGTAGAAGCCGTCGTGATCGGTGTGGCGGCGCAGATCGGTGCCGTCCGGCAGGCAGGAGTAGACGTTGCCGACGCCCTCGTGGTCGGAGAGGAACGCGATCCGGCCGCCGACGAACATCACCGAGTCCAGATGGCCGTGCAGCTTCGGCAGCAGCCGGGTGCCGTGCAGCCACATCCGGCCCATGGCGCCGCCCCGGTACCGCTTCCACGAGGCAGGTTCGTGCGGCGGCTTCCCGCCGAGCAGCAGGGTGCGCCGCTCCCCGCCCAGGTCGGCGACGGCGATGTCGGAGACCGGCCCCCAGGGCAGCCGCGCGCCGGGCCCGCCCTCCACGGGGAGGCGGTACGCCCACGAGTAGTACGAGAACGGCTGGCCGTGCGAGGTGACCGCGAGGATGTGGGAGACGCCGTCCTTGTCCGGCGGCGTCCAGCCGCAGACCCGGGCATCCGTGCTGCCCCAGTACGTCAGCCGCCGCGCGGGCCCGCCCTCGACCGGTACGAGGTGCACCTCCGGGTCGAGGGAGCGCCAGGTGGTGAACGCGAGGTGGCGGCCGTCGGGGGAGAAGCGGGGATGGCCCACCCGGGTGCGGTCGACGGTCAGCCGCCAGGCGCGCTCCGGCTCCACGCCCTCCGGTACGAGGGGCGCGACCCACAGGTCATCCTCGGCGGTGAAGCAGATCAGATCGCCGTGGAGATGCGGATACCGCAGGTAGGACGCGGGTGGCGGGCCCGGCGGCACCGGCATCCGGCGCAGCCTTCCGGGTGGTGCGGCGGGATCCGGCTCCGGGTGCGGCCCGACGGCCTCGCGTGCGTCGCTCACCCGTCTCATCGTTCCGCCGCCTCGGCCGGGCGGCAACTCGGCAGGTGCGTACGGCGGGCCGCAGGGGCCATCGGGGCGACTCCGCCCAAGGCAGGCGGCCCGTCGGCCGGTTCGCGGGCGGCGCCCGGGGCCCGCGCCGCGATGACGAGCTGAGGCATACCCACCGTCCGGTACGGCCCCGCCGGTTCGGCCCGTACCCGGTGGCCGCGGGGCCCGCCGACGCGCATCCGGCCCCGCTGTGACGAACCCCACGCCGAACCGGCCCCGGTCATGAGCACCGCTTCGCGCGAGGCACCATGGAAGGGTCACCAAAGCGACGGAACAGTGGGAAGCGGGAAACACGTGGTGGACGTCCAGGGCAGGGTCGAGGACGGCTTCGAGCCGGTCCGGGACGCTTTCACGGCCAACTTCACCCACCGCGGCGAGCGCGGCGCCGCCGTCGCCGTCTACCGCGACGGCCGCAAGGTCGTCGACCTCTGGGCCGGTACGAAACACGGCGACGGCGGCGACGACCTCGGCCCCGCCGCCGACGGCCGCCCCGACGCGCCCTGGCAGGAGGGCACCGCCCAGGTTGTCCGCTCCGCCACCAAGGGCGTCGCCGCCGTCGTCCCGCTCCTGCTCCACCAGCGCGGACTCCTCGATCTGGACGCGCCGGTCGGTACGTACTGGCCGGAGTTCAAGGCCGCGGGCAAGGACCGCGTCCTCGTCCGCCACCTGCTGTCGCACCGCGCCGGACTGCCCGTCCTCGACACCCCGCTCACCCCCGAGCAGGCCGTCGACGGCGTCAGCGGACCCGCCGCCCTCGCCGCGCAGGCGCCCGTCTGGACGCCCGGCACCGACCACGGCTACCACGCCCAGACCTACAGCTGGCTGCTGGCGGAACTCGTCCTGCGGGTCACCGGCCGCACCATCGGCGCCTGGATCGCCGACGAGATCGCCGGCCCCCTCGGCCTCGACCTCTGGCTCGGTCTGCCGCCCGGTCAGCAGGCCCGCGCCGGACGCCTCGCCGACGTCACGGCGCCCGAGCCGGACCCCGCGGGCGGCCTGCGGGTGCGCCCCAAGCGGTCGGTCGCCGACGCCTACCGCGACCCGGCGTCCCTCACCAGCCGCGCCTTCGCCGCCATCACCCCGGCGCCCGACGAGAACGCCCCGGCCTACCGCGCCGCCCAGCTGCCCGCCTCCGCGGGTATCGCCACCGCCCGCTCGCTGGCCCGCTGTTACGCCGCGCTCATCGGCCCGGTCGACGCCGACGGCACCGGCGGCCACCCGCGCCTCTTCGCGCCCGCCACGCTGACCCTGGCCCGCACGGAGGAGTCCGCGGGCCCGGACCGCACCCTCGTCGTGGGCACCCGCTTCGGCCTGGGCTTCATGCTGCACAGCGGCGCGTCCCCGCTGCTGGCGCCCGGCTCGTTCGGCCACCCCGGGCGCGGCGGCGCCCTCGCCTTCGCCGACCCCGAGTCCGGCCTGTCCTTCGGGTACGTCACCAACGGCATGCAGCGCAACGTCACCGCCGACCCCCGCGCCCAGGCCCTCGTCCGCGCCCTGGCCGCCTCCGCACCCACCTGCTGAACGGACGAAGGGGCCCCGGCCGCGCCGGAGCCCCCGCTTTCCCGGTGGTCAGCTGTGCAGCATCAGCCCGATGCCGACCACCATCAGCCCGGCGGCCGCGATCCGCGGCGCACCGAAGCGTTCCTTGAAGAACAGCGCGCCGATGGCCGCGCCGACGATGATCGACGATTCGCGCAGCGCCGCGATCGGCGCCAGCGGCGCCTGCGTCTGCGCCCACAGCACCAGCCCGTACGCGAACACCGACAGCACTCCGCCGAGTGCCCCGCGCAGCGCGAACGGCTTCAGCTGGACGAGGAGTTGACGGCGGCGGACCGCCAGCGCGTAGACGGGGATGGCGATGCCCTCCAGCAGCATCAGCCAGGCGATGTAGCCGAGCGAGGTGCCCGACGCCCGGACGCCGAGCCCGTCGACGGTGGTGTACGAGGCGATGGACAGGCCCGTGGCGAGGGCCGCGAGGAGCGCCGGCCACTGCGGGCGCGCCCCCGAACCGCGCAGCCCCCACAGGGCGACACCGAGCAGTCCGGCCGAGGCCAGCGCGACCCCGGCGAGCGCCCAGGGGCCGGGCACCTCACCGACGAAGACCGCCGCGAGGACGGTGACGACCAGCGGCGCGGTGCCGCGGGCGATCGGATACATCTGCCCGAACTCGCCCAGCCGGAACGACTGCATCAGCAGCACCTGGTAGACGATGTGCAAAACGGCGGAGCCGAGGAGATACGGCCAGGCGGCGGCCGTGGGGAGCGGGGTGAACGGGGCGAGGACGAGGCCGCAGACGGCACCGCCGCCGCCGACCAGGGTGAAGGCGAGAAGCTGGTCGCGGATGCCGTGGGCGATGGCGTTCCAACTGGCGTGGGTGACCGCGGCGATGAGCACGGCCACGACGACGAGGGGCGTCATGCGGTGGGCTCGGCGGGGCTCGCCGCGGGGGCGGTGGCGCGGCGCCGGCGGATGAGGGCGGCCCGGCAGGCGCGCGCCCGATCGGCCGCCGGGACGGGGAGGTTGGGCGGGAAGACGCTCATACCCGCACGCTAGCCAGGGCTGAACGGGCCACGCGACGAAAAGGTGAGCGGTCTCTCACCGGCAGATCGCATGGTGGATGCCGGACGGTCTTCTCCCGGTCGTCGCAGTTCATCTTCCGGGTGTCGCGGAACCGCCCCGCACCGCTGGAGGGCGGGGCGGGGCGGTGTACCGGTACGCGGGATGGTCAGCCCTCGGAGAGCAGGGCGCGGACCACCGGGCCCGCGTTGTCGCCGCCGTGGCCGCTGGCCGGGACGAGCGCCGCGGCGGCCATGTCGTTGCGGTACGCGGTGAACCAGGCGTTCGGCTTCTTCTGGTTGTCGACCTCGGCGGAGCCGGTCTTCGCGCCGATGTCGCCGCTGAGCCCGGCCATCGGCTTGACCGCCGTACCGGCCACCGCGGTGGTGCGCATCAGCGACTTCAGCCCGGCGGCGGTGCCCGGCTTCATCCGGCGCGCCGCGGTGGCCAGCTTCCGGTGGTCGACGTCGGGGGAGACGAGGTAGGGCTGGCGGAAGACGCCGGACTGCGCGGTCGCGGCGAGCGAGGCGACGTTCAGCGGGTTCATCCGCACCCCGCCCTGGCCGATCAGGGACGCGCCCATCTGCGCGCCGTCCTGCACCGGCACGATGCCGTCGAAGGTCGGGACGCCGGTCTGCCAGTTGAGGCCGATGCCGAAGACGTCCCGCGCCTCCACCGTCAGGTCGTCGTTGTTGAGGTTCTTCGCCTCGCCGATGAAGGCGTTGTTGCAGGACGCGGCGAAGCTCTGCGCGAAGGTGCCGTGCGGGATCTCGCTCATCTGGTCGTTGTGGAACTTCCAGCCGGCGACCGTCGTGTACTTCGGGCACGGGTGCTGCTTGCCCGGCGAGGTCAGGCCCTTGTCCATCAGCAACGCGGCGGTGACGATCTTCATCGTGGAGCCGGGGGCGAGGGAGCCTCCGGTGGCCACGTTGAAGCCCTTCGCGGGGGAGTGCGCCAGCGCGAGGATCTCGCCGGTGCTGGGCTTGATGGCGACGGCGGAGGCGTTCTTCCGGGCGTCGACCTGCTTCTGCGCGATGGCCTGGAGCGTGGCGTCCAGGGTCGTCTTCAGGGTGCCCGGGCTGCCCTTGGTGAGGACCTTCAGCGGGGTGTCGGGCTTGGTGTTCTTGCCGTCCGCGGCGTGGTGGACGGCCAGCTCTATCCCGGGCGTACCGCCCGCCTTGCCGCCGAACTTGTCGCGCAGGCCCTCCAGCACCCCCGCCAGCTCCGGGTGGTCCTCGGCGGTCAACGGCTTGCCGTTGCGGTCCACGGCGTTGATCGGGGCCGTTCCGGAGGGCCCGGTGCGCAGGGTGTCGCCGTTGGTGAGGGCGGGGTGGAGCACGGCGAGGTTCCAGTTGACCCGGGGCTCGCCGGTGGCGGCGTCGCGCCGGACGTGGAGCGCGGAGGTGTAGGAGTACGGCGCCTGATGGCCCTGGTAGGAGAGCTGCGCGGTGACGGTGTAGGGCACCTTGTCGCCGTTGGGGGCGCCGGGCTTGACGGTGACGTGGCTGAAGTGCGCCTGCTTGGCGAAGGAGCCGAGCGCGGTCTTCGCGGCGGCCGGGTCGTCGGTCAGGCCCGCCGCCTTCGCGGCGTCGGCGGACTGCCAGGCGGCCAGGAAGTCCCGGGAGGTGGTGGCGATCTCCTGCGCGGACGCCGGTCCGGCCTTCGCCCCGGCGCCGCCGTTCTTGGCGTCGGCGGCCGTCACCCCCTGCGCGGACGAGTCGTCCGAACCGCCGCCGAACAGCGCGAACCCGCCGACCACCCCGGCGACCAGCACCGCGGATCCGCCGATCAGTCCGTACTTCACCTCACGGCGCATGCGACCGTTCCCCTCCCAGTGCCTCACCCCGCGTGGCCGGGGCCTGATGCGCACTCTATGGGACGGCGGAAACCCGGAGAGTGCCGGTCCGTCTCGATCGGGGCACGGTCGGATGAACGGTCCGGTGCGGGGCGCGTTCCCTGCTGTAGGGGAACCGGCCGGGCCGCCCGCACGGGTGCCCCGCGGCGCGGGAGATCCTCCGCCGCGGGGCGTCCGCTCACCGCCGTCCGGGGCCCGCGAACAGCGCGGACGCGGGGGTGCCCAGACCGGTGACGTGGCCGCCCGCCCGGCGCCGAGGGCTGCCGCCCGGCCCGCCCGCCCGCCGGAAAACCCGATGCGCCCCACCCCGCCCCTGCCGAGGATGGACGCCATCCCCGGCGCCCGCCGCCACCTCGTCCACGACACGGGCGGGGCGCTGCTGTGGACGCATGCCGCGGAGGTGCTGACGACGCTGCTGGGACGCGCGGGTGGGGACACCTGACCCGGACCCCGGGCGCCGCCCTCAGAAGCGTGGCCCGCCCCGCCTCACACCCACGTGTCGAACCACATCCGCCGATGCCAGTCCGACTTCGGAATCGGCAGCCCGGTGTAGATCGGGTAGAAGTACACGAAATTCCACACGATGAGCAGGACGAGGACGCCCGCGCCGACCGCGCCGAGGGTGCGGCGGCGTTCCGACGAGCCCGGTGGGCCGATGATCGCGCCGATCATCATCGCCAGGGCCAGGCAGAGGAACGGCACGAACACCACGGCGTAGAAGAGGAAGATCGTCCGTTCCTGGTAGAGGAACCACGGCAGATACCCGGCGGCCACACCGCAGACGACGGCGCCCGCGCGCCAGTCGCGCTTGAACGCCCAGCGGTAGAGGACGTAGGCGAGCGCGAAGCACGCCGCCCACCACAGCAGCGGGGTGCCGATCGCCAGCACCTCGCGGGCGCAGCCCTCCGCCGCGGTGCAGCCGTCGTGTCCGGCCTTCGGGTCCTCGTAGAAGTACGAGACCGGGCGGCCCAGGACCAGCCAGCTCCATGGGTTCGACTGGTAGGTGTGCGGGGTGGTCAGGCCGGTGTGGAAGGCGTAGACCTCGGTCTGGTAGTGCCAGAGGCTGCGCAGCCAGTCCGGTAGCCAGGTCCAGGCGCCGGTGCGGCCCTCGGGGGTCGTCGCCCACTCGCGGTAGTAGCCGCCCTTGGTGGCGAACCACCCCGACCACGACGCCAGATACGTCGCCACCGCCACCACGACCGTCGCGCCGAACGCGGGCACCACATCGCGCCGCAGCACCGACCGCACCGGGCGCCGCGCCCCGGCCGTGCGCCGCGCGCCGATATCCCACACCACCGACATCAGCGCGAACGCGGCCAGGAAGTACAGGCCGTTCCACTTCGTCGCCGACGCCAGGCCCAGGCAGACCCCGGCCGTGATCCGCCAGGGCCGCCAGCCCAGCCGAAACCGGTCGCCGACCGTGCCGTCCGGATGCGCCTGCCCCTCCGCGTCGACGGGCAGCGCCGCCGCCAGCCGGGCTCGCGCGTGGTCCCGGTCCAGCAGCAGCGCGCCGAACGCGGCGAGCACCCAGAACATCACGATGAGGTCCAGCAGCGCGGTTCGGCTCATCACGAAGTGCAGCCCGTCCACGGCGAGCAGCGCGCCCGCCAGGCAGCCCAGCGCCGTCGACCGCAGCAGCCGCCGCCCGATCCGGCAGACCAGCAGCACCGACAGCGTGCCGAGCAGCGCCACCATGAACCGCCAGCCGAACGGATTCATCCCGAACGCCCACTCACCGACGGCGATCAGCCACTTCCCCATCGGGGGATGCACCACGTACGACGGGTCGGAGTGCAGCAGGATCCGCGCGGGATGGCCGACGAGCGCGTCGTTGGCGTGCTTGTCCCAGGTGCCCTCGTAGCCGAACTGCAGCAGCGACCAGGCGTCCTTGGGGTAGTACGTCTCGTCGAATATCACCTTGTCCGGGCTGCCGAGATTCCAGAACCGCAGCACCCCGGCGAGCAGCGTCACCAGCAGCGGACCGGCCCATCCCGAGGCGCGGGCCAGCCGCGCCGCGAGCAGCGGGTTCGCGCCGCACAGTTCCCACAGCCGGGTGCCGGGCTTCGGGAAGGGAGGCACCAGCCGCGTGCGGACGTCGGGCCGGGGGCCGCCCGCGTAGCCGAAGCGGCGCAGCCTGCACTGCCACGCGGGCGGCCGCCGGTCGGGCTGGTCGGCGCTGCGGGCTACGGCGTCGGTCGCGGTGTCACTGGTCACCCGGCCCATCGTAGGGAAGCGGTCTGTGGACGGCGGGGTACGCCGCAGGGCGGGTGACGAGGGCGTCACGGACCGGGCGGCCCCCGCCGGCTGGGAGGATGGGGGCGTGACTGGAACGCTGGTACTTGCAGGGACGCCCATCGGCGACATCGCGGACGCCCCGCCGCGCCTCGCCACCGAGCTGGCCGCCGCCGATGTGATCGCCGCCGAGGACACCCGGCGGCTGCGCCGCCTCACCCAGGGGCTCGACGTGACGCCCCGTGGCCGGATCGTGTCGTACTTCGAGGGCAACGAAGCGGCCCGGACGCCGGAGCTGGCCGACGCGCTGGCCGGGGGCGCCCGGGTGCTGCTGGTCACCGACGCCGGGATGCCGTCGGTCTCCGACCCCGGCTACCGCCTCGTCGCTGCCGCCGTCGAGCGGGGCGTGAAGGTCACCGCGGTCCCCGGGCCGAGCGCCGTGCTGACCGCGCTCGCGGTGTCCGGGCTGCCCGTCGACCGTTTCTGCTTCGAGGGCTTCCTCCCCCGGAAGCAGGGCGAACGCCTCACCAAGCTGCGGGAGGTCGCGGACGAGCGCCGCACCCTCGTCTACTTCGAGGCCCCGCACCGCCTCGACGACACCCTCGCCGCGATGGCCGAGGTGTTCGGCGCCGACCGTCGCGCCGCCGTCTGCCGGGAGCTGACCAAGACGTACGAGGAGGTCAAGCGCGGCGGGCTCGGCGAGCTGGCGGCGTGGGCGGCCGAGGGCGTGCGCGGGGAGATCACCCTCGTGGTCGAGGGCGCTCCCGAGGCCGGGCCGCAGGAGCTGGGGCCCGAGGAGCTGGTGCGCCGGGTGCGGGTCCGGGAGGAGGCCGGGGAGCGCCGCAAGGAGGCCATCGCCGCGGTCGCCGCCGATGCGGGGCTGCCGAAGCGGGAGGTGTTCGACGCGGTGGTGGCGGCGAAGACCGCCGAGAAGGGCGCGGGGAAGGCCGACGGGAAGGGCGCCGGCGCCTGACCGCCGGTGCCTGACCCCGGGCCCGGCCGCGTCCGGTGTCCGAAAGCCGCTGCCGGAAGGTAAACGGTCCGCCTCGAAGGGTAAAGGGAGCATCCGGACGGCCGGGACTTTGGCCTGGAGTCGGCCAAATCTGGGCCAACAGGTAAGAACATCCGCCGCACCTCGCCCGGGACAGGAGTCCACTGGTGACCGGGACGCACGGTTCCCCGGAGAACTTGTCCTACGGACAAGAGGAGCGGCACATGAGTGAGATCGCGGACATCCGCACCACCTACCCCGACACCCACCCCACCACCGACGCCCCCGTCCACGAGGCGTACGCGTTCGCCTGCATGAGGTGCGGTCACGGCTGGGAGCAGGCGTACGAGATACGGCACCACGTGGACGTCAAGGGCGTCACGCACGTCGTCTACTTCGCGGACGGCGAGCGGGTGCCGTCCCCGCTGACCAGTCCGGGCTGCCTCAGCTGCGGCTCCACCGTGGTGCGGATCATGCGCGCGGGCGAGGTCTCGAAGGTGTCCCATGCGATCGAGAGCCTGCACCAGCGCACCGGCGGTACGACGAAGCGACCCGCGGCGAAGAAGCCCGCCGGTCGGCCGGAGAATCCGGGCAGCTCCGCAGCCGAGACGCCGCACGGCCACCACTGGCACCTCTCCGACCTGCTCCACCCCTTCCAGCACCACCGCCGCTGACGCGGGCGCCCGGGCCCGGCCCTGGGTGAGGCCGTGGCCGCCGTCCTCGTAGGATCGCGGCCATGGCCCCGCACGACACCGGCTCCGAGACCGCCCAGCCCACCGCCGCCGCGAGCGGCGACTCGTCGAAGGCGGTGAAGGCGGCGAAGGACGCCCCGCCGCCGCTGCCCGAGCCGCTACGGGTGCCGGTCGCCGACTCCCACACCCACCTCGACATGCAGCAGGGCAGCGTCGAGGACGCCCTCGCCAAGGCGGCGTCCGTCGGCGTCACCACCGTCGTGCAGGTGGGCTGCGACGTCGCCGGATCGCGGTGGGCGGCGGAGACCGCCGCCGCGTACGAGGCGGTGCACGCGGCCGTCGCCCTGCACCCCAACGAGGCGCCGCGGATCGTCCTCGGCGATCCCGACGGATGGTCCCGGCAAGGGGCCCGCGAGCCCGGTGGCGACGCGGCCCTGGACGAGGCGCTCGCCGCCATCGATGAGCTGGCCGCCCTCCCGCACGTCCGGGGCGTCGGCGAGACCGGTCTCGATTACTTCCGTACCGGCGCCGAGGGCATGGCCGCCCAGGAGCGTGCGTTCCGCGCGCACATCGAGATCGCCAAGCGGCACGGCAAGGCGCTGGTCATCCACGACCGGGAGGCCCACGCCGACGTGCTGCGGATCCTGCGCGAGGAGGGCGCCCCGGACCGCACCGTCTTCCACTGCTTCTCCGGCGACGCCGCGATGGCCGAGGAGTGCGCGGCGGCCGGGTACTTCCTCTCCTTCGCCGGGAACGTCACGTTCAAGAACGCCAAGCCGCTGCGCGACGCGCTCGCGGTGGCCCCCGCCGAGCTGCTGCTCGTCGAGACCGATGCGCCGTTCCTCACCCCCGCGCCGTTCCGTGGCCGCCCCAACGCGCCCTATCTCATCCCCGTCACGCTGCGGGCGATGGCCGAGGTCAAGGGCGTCACCGAGGACGCCCTCGCCACCGCCGTCGCCGCGAACACGGCACGGGCCTTCGGGTACTGACCGCGCGGGCGGTCCGGGCCCCGCCCGGCCCGTACGGCCTTGCCCGCGAAGGCCCCGGACGCCGCTTCTTCTCCCACTGGCCATCGCGGGCAAGGCCGTAAGCTGCACCGGTGAACCAGCGCAGTGAGCGAACAACGGAAAGGCGCGCCCCGTGGACGGTCACGGCGGCGCGCGGCGAGGCTTCGGCATGAGTGAGAGCACCACCGGCGGCGAGTCCGGCCCCCTGCTGGGCCCCGCCGACATCCGCGAGCTGGCCGCCGCGCTGGGCGTACGCCCCACCAAGCAGCGCGGCCAGAACTTCGTCATCGACGCCAACACCGTCCGGCGGATCGTGCGGACCGCGGAGGTGCGGCCCGACGACGTCGTCGTCGAGGTCGGTCCCGGTCTCGGGTCGCTGACCCTGGGGCTGCTGGAGGCCGCCGACCGGGTCACCGCCGTGGAGATCGACGAGGTGCTGGCCGCCGCGCTGCCCGCCACCGTCGCGGCCAGGATGCCCGGCCGCGCCGACCACTTCGCGCTGGTCCACCAGGACGCGATGCAGGTCACCGAGCTGCCGGGGGCCGCACCCACCGCGCTGGTCGCCAACCTGCCGTACAACGTCGCCGTGCCGGTGCTGCTGCACATGCTGGCGACGTTCCCGACCATCGACCGCACGCTGGTCATGGTCCAGGCCGAGGTCGCCGACCGGCTCGCCGCCCGCCCCGGCAACAAGGTCTACGGCGTGCCGTCCGTCAAGGCCAACTGGTACGCCGAGGTCAAGCGCGCCGGGTCGATCGGCCGGAACGTCTTCTGGCCCGCGCCGAACGTCGACTCCGGCCTGGTGTCGCTGGTGCGGCGGCAGCCGCCGGAGACCACCGCGAGCCGCGCCGAGGTCTTCGCGGTCGTCGACGCCGCGTTCGCCCAGCGCCGTAAGACGCTACGGGCGGCGCTGGCGGGCTGGGCCGGTTCGGCCGCCGCCGCAGAGGAGGCGCTGACCGCCGCCGGGATCTCCCCGAAGGCGCGCGGCGAGGCGCTGACCGTCGAGGAGTTCGCCCGCATCGCGGAACACAAGCCGGGACTGCCGGGCAAGCAGGACGAGCAGCAGGACCAGCACGACGAGCAGGGGGGTGCGCGGTGAGCGTGGCGGTGACGGTACGGGTTCCGGCGAAGGTCAACGTTCAGCTGGCGGTCGGCGCCGCCCGTCCGGACGGCTTCCATGACCTGGCCAACGTCTTCCTCGCCGTCGGCCTGTACGACGAGGTCACCGCCGCCCCGGCCGACGGGCTGCGGATCACCGCCGAGGGCGAGGGCGTGGACAACATCCCGCTCGACGCCACCAACCTCGCCGCCCGCGCCGCCACCCTCCTCGCGGCGCGGCACGGCCGCACCCCCGATGTCCATCTGCACCTGAAGAAGGACATCCCCGTCGCGGGCGGTATGGCGGGCGGCAGCGCGGATGCCGCCGGTGCGCTGCTGGCCTGCGACGCCCTGTGGGGGACCGGCGCCTCCCGGGGCGAACTCCTGGAGATCTGCGCGGAGCTGGGCAGCGATGTCCCGTTCAGCCTGGTCGGCGGCGCGGCTCTGGGCACCGGCCGCGGTGAGGTGCTGACGCCGCTGCCGGTCGGCGGCGCCTTCCACTGGGTCTTCGCGGTCGCCGACGGCGGCCTGTCCACCCCGGCGGTCTACGGCGAGTTCGACCGCCTCACGGCAGGCACGGACGTACCGGAGCCGGCCGCGTCGCCCGCGGTGCTTGCCGCGCTGGCCGACGGCGACGCCACCGCACTCGCCGGGGCGCTCGCCAACGACCTCCAGACCGCCGCGCTGTCCCTGCGCCCCGCTCTCGCCGCGACGCTCGACGCCGGCAGGGAGGCGGGCGCGCTGGCCGCCCTGGTCTCCGGTTCGGGCCCGACGACGGCGTTCCTGGCCAAGGACCCGGAGGCGGCGGAGCGGGTGGCGGCGGCCCTGTCCGCGTCGGGCACCTGCCGCGCGGTACGCACGGCGGTCTCGCCGGCGCCGGGGGCGACGGTCCGCTAGGCGCCTCCGCCCGCACGGGCGGAGGCGCTACGGCTGCTCAGGCGCGCGCGGCGTTCTCGGCGATGGCCGCGGTGACCTGGTCGAGGAGCGGCTCGGGCAGGTCGTGGCCCATCGCGTCGAGCGGCAGGTAGGCCGAGTCGGCGAGCGCGGCGTGGGTAGCCTCGCCGCCGGCGATTTTGATCAGCGGATCCTCGGCTCCGTGGATCACCAGCGCCGGGATCCTCAGCTTCTGGAGTCGGCGCCTGCGGCCGGGCGCGATCAAGGCCGCGGTCACCTGGCGCGCTCCGCCGTCGGGGTGTTGTGCGCGGTCGTATGCCTCCGTCGCCAGCGCGAGGCGGCGTTCGTGCTCATTGTCCGCGCAGGTCTTCGAGCCGATGAGCGTGTACAGGTCGGCGATCTGCGTGATCGCCTCCGCACGCTCCGGCGGCAGCGGTTTGGCCAGCTCCTGCAGCACCTCCCCGTCGCCCATGCCGATGCTGAAGTGCGGCGTGCTCATCATCGAGCACAGGCTGCGCACGCGCGGCGCGTGCTCGATCGCGAGCAGCTGGGCAATCATCCCGCCCATCGAGGCGCCGACGACGTGCGCCTGCTCGATGCCGAGATGGTCGAGCAGCTCGACCGTGTCACGCGCGAGCGCTCTCAGGAAGTACTGTCTCGGTGCCTCCTTCCATTCCGTCAGACCGCTGTCGCGGTTGTCGGGACGAATCACCCGGTAGCCGCGCTCGCCGAGCGCGTCGACGACCTCCTGCGGCCAATGGATCAGCTGCGAGCTGAGTCCCATGATCAGCAGCAGCGGCTCCCCCTTCGGATCCCCCTCGTCGCGGAAGCACATCCTCACCGTCGTCAGCTCCGCGAACTGATCGCGCTCATCGCTCATGACACCCTCTCTGGCAGCTGGAGCCCCTGCCGACCGAGCACCGTCGGCCCGACGCACGCGTGTACAGCTCCGCAACGCCAGGCCCTGGCATCGTGCCGGAAAGCAGAATGGGGCGAGCCCGATGGCTCGCCCCAGAACAACGAGTCATCGGTCGATGGGACACGCTTCAGCTGACGAAATGGTCGAACTCGCCGTTCTTCACGCCGAGGATGAAGGCGGCGAGTTTTTCCGGGGTGGTTTTGACGATGACGGTGGGGTCGTCACTTTCGCGCAGGAGGATTTCACCGTCGGCTATGGCGGTTTCGAGGCACTGCTCACCTTCCCCGGAGAAGCTTGACTTCTGCCACTTGGTTTCGCTGTTCATTCTCTGACTCTCACAGTTCTTTTGTGACGTGGTGGATAAAACTTCGTGACTCTTCGGGCGTGAGTGCAGCTTGCTCGGCACGGTCGAGCAGTACGCGGTAACGGCCGAGGCCAGCGGCTGCATCAAGAAGTTTTCCGCCGATCGGGGAGTCGACGTGGACGGTATCGAGCTGTGAGACGACCCCACTCGCGTACAGCACTGTCTGCGTCACATCGATGAAGACATCGCTTGTGAACGGGATGACCCGGAGGGTCAAGCCGGGGTGCTCGGACACGGACAAGAGATGTTCGAGCTGCCTGCGCGCAACCTTTCGTCCGCCGATACGCATGTGCAGTGCCGCTTCATGAATGATGGCCTCGAATTTCGGCGATGCATCTCGTTCCAAGATGTCCCGCCGCTTCATGCGATGCTCGACCCGGGCCTTCAACTCGTCGTCGGGCAGTTTTTCCTCACTGACTCCGACGCGGCCAGCTTCGATGTGACTGATCTTGGCCTGGTCGGTCGACATCATTCCCGCCGCCTCTCGGGCGGTTTTGCCCGCGCGCTCACGCAATTTGCGCAGCTCGCCTCCGAGACGAGCTTGCCGGGCCGTTGGGACGTTCCTCGGCGGCATGCCACCTTCTCCAGTTTGTGCGCAGTGTCGCGTGTAACGGTGTCACGGTCCTTGTCGACCTGACCCGGTTATCCCTGAAGGCAACCTTGCCACGGGGTATATATGCCACTTTTTCCGGCGTAATTCTGACGCTATGGTCCTGACGATGCCGCGCAGTACACGGGAATTCCCGGGGCGCTGTCATCTGCGCGCCCGTTGGGCGATCCAAGGGCGTTCCACGTCAGTGCGCCGAATGCCGCGCACAGGAAGGTGTAGCCGCATGCCCATCCACCCCTTCACCCCCGACGACGTACACGACCTCGCCAAGGAGCTGCGTACCGCGCTCAAGGACCACGGCATCACGCTGCCGTCGCTCGGTGTCGATCTGCCCGGATTCGCGGGCAGTTACGGCGTCCCGCTCGTCGCTCTCGGCAACTGCAACGCGGCTACCGCCCACAAGCTCACCGAGGTTCTCCGCAAGGCGGCCACCCGTTGAGCGGTATGACCGCCCGCACGGCCCTCGGAGCGCTGCTGGGCCGGTTACTTCCGGGGCGGGGCGGCCATCGTGCGATCCGTAGCACCGGCTCCCTCGCCGCAACGGCCCGGCCACCGGCGGTTACGCCGAGGCGACGCCTCGTATGCGTCCCCCGGGTGCCGCCCGGCCTGCTCCCCCTGGGAGGCGAGGGCAACCGCCTCGTCCGGCCGTACGTACCCGCGGCGCAGGAGCGGCAGCGTCCCGTGGATCAGGGCGCCAGGCGCCGGGAGCTGGAGGAGGCCGTGAGGACACTCAACGCGTGGTCGTCCGGTGGCGGCGGGCGCGGCTGAGGCCGCCCGCACCCCTCGCCCTCCCTCCGGGGGACCGGGGCAGCGCCCCGGCCCCCGACTCCGCCATGGGATCCTGGAAGGGCCCAGGGAGCGTGCGCCGTACCGGAGCCGCGCGGGCCGTCAGCAGGGAGAGCAATGGCCAGCAACCTCGTCAATCTGGAAGCCGTCGGCAAGGTCTACGGGACGCGTGCCCTCCTCGACGGTGTCTCGCTCGGCGTCAACGAGGGGGACCGGATCGGCGTCGTCGGGCGTAACGGTGACGGCAAGACCACCCTGATCCGGATCCTCGCCAAGCTGGAGGGCGCGGACGACGGCCGCGTCACCCACGCCGGTGACCTGCGCCTGGGCGTGCTCACCCAGCACGATTCGCTGGACCCGACGGCCACCGTCCGCCATGAGGTCATCGGCGATCTCGCGGACCACGAGTGGGCGGGCAACGCCAAGATCCGCGACGTGCTGACCGGTCTCTTCGGCGGCCTGGACCTGCCGGGCTTCGGGCAGGGCCTGGACACCGTCATCGGCCCGCTCTCCGGTGGTGAGCGCCGCCGTATCGCCCTGGCGAAGCTGCTCATCGCCGAGCAGGACCTCATCGTCCTCGACGAGCCCACCAACCACCTCGACGTCGAGGGCATCTCCTGGCTCGCCCGCCATCTGCGCGCCCGCCGCTCCGCGCTGGTCTGCGTCACCCACGACCGCTGGTTCCTCGACCAGGTCTGCACCCGTATGTGGGACGTGCAGCGCGGCGCGGTCCACGAGTACGAGGGCGGCTACAGCGACTACGTCTTCGCGCGGGCCGAGCGGGAGCGCATCGCGGCGACGGAGGAGACCAAGCGGCAGAACCTGATGCGCAAGGAGCTGGCCTGGCTGCGGCGCGGCGCCCCGGCGCGCACCAGCAAGCCGCGGTTCCGCATCGAGGCGGCCAACGAGCTGATCGCGGACGTACCGCCGCCGCGGGACAGTGCCGAGCTGATGAAGTTCGCCAGCTCCCGGCTGGGCAGGACCGTCTTCGAGCTGGAGGACGTGACCGTCCAGGCCGGGCCGAAGGTGCTGCTCAAGCACCTGACCTGGCAGCTGGGCCCCGGCGACCGGATCGGTCTGGTCGGCGTCAACGGCGCGGGCAAGACCTCGCTGCTGCGGGCGCTCGCCGAGGCGGCGCGTACGCAGGGCGAGGTGCAGCCGGTCGGCGGCAAGGTCGTCGTCGGCAAGACCGTGAAGCTGGCGTACCTCTCGCAGGAGGTCGCCGAGCTGAACCCGGCGTGGCGGGTGCTGGAGGCGGTGCAGGCGGTCCGTGAGCGCGTCGACCTCGGCAAGGGCCGGGAGATGACCGCGGGGCAGCTGTGCGAGAAGTTCGGCTTCACCAAGGAGAAGCAGTGGACGCCGGTCGGGGATCTCTCCGGCGGTGAGCGGCGCCGCCTCCAGATCCTGCGGCTGCTGATGGACGAACCCAACGTCCTCTTCCTCGACGAGCCCACCAACGACCTGGACATCGAGACGCTGACGCAGCTGGAGGACGTGCTCGACGGCTGGCCCGGCTCGATGATCGTCATCAGCCACGACCGGTACTTCGTCGAGCGCACCACCGACCGGGTCTTCGCGCTGCTCGGAGACTTCCGGCTGCGGATGCTGCCGCGCGGTCTCGACGAGTACATCGAGCGGCGCCAGGAGATGGCCGAGGCGGCGGCCCCGGCGCCCGCGCAGGCCGAGGCGCCGAAGAAGCCGGCGGCGGTCAACCGCGCGGCGCAGAAGGAACTCCAGCGGATCGAACGGCAGTTGGACAAGATCGGCGACCAGGAGAAGAAGCTCCACGAGCGGATCGCCGAGCACGCCACCGACTTCGAGAAGGTCGCCGGCCTCGACGCCGAACTGCGCGAACTGGCAGGCCGCCGCGAGGAGTTGGAGATGAACTGGCTGGAGCTGGCCGAGGACGCCTGACGGGCCCGGCCCGGACGGCGCGCCTCCCCGGGCCCCGGCAATCCGGCCGAGTCCGGCCGGACGGGGCGCGCCCGGCGCGGTGAGCGTGTAGCTTCCCGTGCACGGCGGGCCCGGCGGGGGCCCCGCGCGCCGGGAGGAGGGCCGCGGGATGGGCGTACGGCTCATGGTGGTCGACGATCACCGTCTGCTGGCCGAGGCGCTGGCCTCGGCCCTGAAACTGCGGGGGCACCGGGTGCTGGCCGCGGCCGCGCCGTGCGCCGGGGCCGCGGATCTGGTGGTGAGCCGGGCGCCGGAGGTCTGCCTGCTGGGGACGGCGGTGCCCGCCGAGCCCGGGGTGTTCGACCCGGTGGTGCGGATCAAGCGGGAGCGGCCGGGCATCGCGGTGGTGGTGCTGGGCCCGGTGCCGTCGCCGCGGGGCATCGCCGCCGCGTTCGCCGCGGGCGCCTCCGGCTACGTCCGGCACGACGAGCGCATCGAGGGCGTGGAGCGGGCGATGCTCAAGGCGCGGGCGGGCGAGGTGGCCGTCGCGCCGCTCCTCCTCCAGCAGGTGTGCGAGGAGCTGCTGCACCCGGCGGCGGAGCCGGACGACGAGGGGGCGCGGCTGCTGGCGCTGCTCACCCCGCGCGAGGTCGAGGTGCTGATGCGGGTCGCCGACGGCGAGGGCACCCGGCAGATCGCGGCGGGTATGGGCACCGCGCCGTCCACCGCGCGCACCCATGTGCAGCGGGTGCTGATGAAGCTGGAGGTCGGCTCGCGGCTGGAGGCGGCGGCGCTGGCGGCCCGCACCGGGTTGCTGGAGCGGGCCGCGGAGGCGGCGGAGGGCCCGGACCCGCGGCCGTAGCGGGGCCCGGACCCGTGGCGTGGACAGGGCCCGGACCCGCGTACGCAGCGAGGGCCCGGGCCCGTCGGATCAGGGTGCCGGAGTGTCCTCCGGCTCCTGGGCGCCCAGCTCCTCGGCGGTCGGCGGCACGGTGGGCCGCAGCTTCAGCCAGACCAGGAAGAACACCCCGAGGGCGAACATGCCCAGGCCGGTCCAGAGGTTGATGTTGATCCCCTGGGCCTTCTTCAGATCCGCGTCGGAGGCGGTGAATCCGGCGACGGTGACGATCACGCCGTAGACGGCGAACAGTCCGCCGATGATGCGCCGGACGTCGAAGAGCCGGGCGGCGGTCGCCGATTCGTGTTCGAGGGCGGCAACGTCGTGCTGGTGATCGGACATGGTGGGCTCCCGGCCGGCTCAGAAGGAGAAGGGGACGTAGCAGAGGGCGGCGAGGACGACCGCGCCCCAGCCCAGCAGGGCGGGCTTGCGGTACCACGCGTCGTCACCGTCGGCGGGCAGCTCCGCCATGCCCGGCGACCTGGTGCCGTAGACGAGCCCGGCGAGCGATGCGGCCGGTTTCGGCTTGGTGACGAGGGTGACGAGGACCATCACCACCGCGCCGACGACGAACGCGACGATCGACGAGACGAAGTTGGCGCCCTGCTCGGACGGGATGGCGATGACGCCCTGCTTGTAGAGCCCGAAGTAGTTGACCATCGCGGCGGCGGTGCCGGACAGCAGGCCCCAGAACCCGGCGGCGGCGCTGGTGCGCTTCCAGAACATCCCGATGATGAAGACGACGAACAGCGGGACGTTGAAGAAGGAGAACAGCGTCTGGAGGTAGTTCATGATGTTGCTGAAGGACGAGGCGATGAACGCGGTGCCCATGCCGATCAGCACACCGACGGCGGTGACCACCCGCCCGGTCTTGAGGTAGTAGCCGTCCTCGCGGCCCTTCTTCAGGTACGCGCCCCAGATGTCGTTGGTGAAGACGGTGTTGAACGACGAGACGTTGGCGGCCATACCGGCCATGAACGCGGCGAGCAGACCGGTCACCGCGATACCGAGGACACCGTTGGGCAGCAGATCGCGCATCAGCACCGGAATGGCGTCGTTGTACTGGAGCCCGTCCTTGGTCTTGCCGAGCGTCGGCTCCATGACCAGGGCTATCAGCCCGGGGACGACCACGACCAGCGGGATGAAGATCTTGGGGAACGCGGCGATCAGCGGGGTGCGCCTGGCGGCGGAGAGGTTCTTCGCGGACAGCGCGCGCTGCACCTCGGCGAAGTTGGTCGTCCAGTAGCCGAAGCTCATCACGAAGCCGAGACCCAGGACGAGGGTCAGCCAGTTGGCGCCCAGCGGGTTGGCCTCGCCGATGCCGGTGCCCTTCCAGGCGGTGAGGAACGCGTCGCCGTGCGAGGCGGTCAGCGAGTCGGTCAGCCCGTCCCAGCCGCCGACGCGCTTGAGCCCGACGATCGTCAGCGGGATCAGCGCGGCGAGGATGACGAAGAACTGCAGCACCTCGTTGTAGATCGCCGAGGAGAGCCCGCCGATGGTGATGTACGCCAGGACGAAGAACCCGGCGACGACGATCGCCACCCACTGCGGCCAGCCGAGCAGTGCCTGGAGCACGATCGCCATCGCGTAGAGGTTGACGCCCGCGATCAGCACCGACGACACGGCGAAGATCACCGACGACAGCAGATGCGAGGACGGGCCGAAGCGGTGCAGCAGGAATTCGGGCACCGAGCGGACCTTGGAGCCGTAGTAGAACGGCATCATCACCAGGCCCAGGAAGACCATCGCGGGGATGGCGCCGATCCAGTACCAGTGGACGGTGTAGGCGCCGTACTGCGCACCGTTGGCGGCCATGCCGAGGATTTCGGTGGCGCCGAGGTTGGCGGCGACGAACGCGAGACCGGTGACCCAGGCGGGCAGCGACCGGCCGGAGAGGAAGAAGTCCAGGCTCGTGCGGACGCTGCGCCGGGCGGCGATACCGATGCCGAGAACGACGGCGAAGTAGAGGGCCAGGATCGCGTAGTCGAGCCCGTTGGTGGGGAGCCTGAGCCCTTCGGCCAAGGTGATCATGGGGCACTCATTTCCGGGGGCTGGGGGAGACCCCCAGGAGGACACGTCGTTGTGCTCACGTGGAACGCACAAAAAGCTACGCCCGAGATTCCGGAAACTGAACACTTATGTTCGTTTCAGTTTGGGCAAGGGGCGGGGGTGCGATGCTTTTGTGGGGTAATGCCCGATCTGAAGCGCATCCGGCGCCCGGGGTCCGCACCTCACCCCCGTGTTGACTGCCCTGTTTGGTTGTGCTTCATTGTGTTTGTTTTTGTGTTCGGTCGAGGTTGCGGCAGCGACCGAGTGGCAGGCGGAGGAGCCCCCCGTGAAGAAGACGACGACCCGGCTGGCCGACGGCCGGGAGCTCATCTACTACGACTCCCGCGACGACGTCGACCGCGCCGCCCCCGACCGCCGCCCCCTCCCACAGGTCGCCACCGCCTCCGAGATCCGCCGCGACCCGCTGCTCGGCGACCACGTCGCCATCGCCTCGCACCGCCAGGACCGCACCTACCTCCCCCCGGCCGACGCCTGCCCGCTCTGCCCCTCGCGCGAGGGGCAGCCGTCCGAGATCCCCGCCGCCGACTACGACGTCGCCGTCTTCGAGAACCGCTTCCCCTCCCTCGCCGGGGACAGCGGACGCTGCGAGGTCGTCTGCTTCACCCCCGACCACGACGCGTCCTTCGCCGACCTCACCGAGGAACAGGCCGCCCTCGTCCTCGCCGCCTGGACCGACCGCACCGCCGCCCTCCAGCGCCTCCCGCAGGTCGCCCAGGTCTTCTGCTTCGAGAACCGCGGCGCCGAGATCGGCGTCACCCTCGGCCACCCGCACGGCCAGATCTACGCGTACCCCTTCACCACCCCGCGCACCGCCCGCATGCTCGCCTCGCTCGCCGCACACCGCGAGGCCACCGGCGTCAACCTCTTCGACGAGACCGTCGCCCGCGAACGCGCCGACGGCACCCGCATCGTCCTCGACACCGACCACTGGACCGCCTTCGTCCCGTACGCCGCCCACTGGCCGTACGAGGTCCACCTCTACCCGCGCCGCCGGGTCCCCGACCTGACCGCGCTCGACGACGCGGCGCGCACAGAGTTCCCACAGGTCTATCTGGAACTGTTGCGCCGGTTCGACCGGATCTTCGGCGAGGGCGACGGCCAGGGACCGGACGCGGACGCCGCGGCCCGCACGCCGTACATCGCCGCCTGGCACCAGGCGCCGGTGCACGCCCCCGACCGCGCGGAGTTCGCGCTCCATCTGGAGCTCTTCACCATTCGCCGTACCGCCGGAAAGCTGAAGTTTCTCGCGGGTTCCGAATCCGGCATGAACGTGTTCATCAACGATGTGCCGCCGGAAGCCGCGGCCCAGCGACTGCGAGAGGTAGCGACCAAGTGAGTGTGAGCGTGCCGCCCCAGAAGCCGACCACCCGAGCGAAGTGCCTGGTCACCGGCGGTGCCGGCTATGTCGGCAGCGTCGTCGCCGCCCATCTGCTCGAAGCCGGGCACGACGTCACCGTCCTCGACGACCTCTCGACCGGCCACCGCGAGGGCGTCCCCGCCGGTGCCCGCTTCCTTGAGGGCCGCGTCCAGGACGCCGCCCGGTACCTCGACTCCTCGTACGACGCCGTGCTGCACTTCGCCGCGTTCTCGCAGGTCGGCGAGTCCGTCGCGGACCCGGCGAAGTACTGGCGCAACAACGTCGGCGGCACCATGGACCTCCTCGACGCGATGCGCGGCGCGGGCGTGCGTGCGCTCGTCTTCTCCTCGACCGCCGCCACCTACGGCGAGCCGGCCGTCACTCCGATCACCGAGGCCGCCGCCACCGCGCCGACCAGCCCGTACGGCGCGAGCAAGCTCGCCGTCGACCACCTCATCGGCGGCGAGGCGGCCGCCCACGGCCTGGCCGCCGTCTCGCTGCGGTACTTCAACGTGGCCGGGGCGTACGGCGACTGCGGTGAGCGTCACGACCCCGAGTCGCACCTCATCCCGCTCGTCCTCCAGGTCGCCCAGGGCCGCCGCGAGACGATCTCCGTCTACGGCGACGACTACCCGACCCCCGACGGCACCTGCGTCCGCGACTACATTCACGTCGCCGACCTCGCCGAGGCCCATCTGCGGGCGCTGGAGGCGACACTCGGGACGGCCCCGGCGGCTTCGGAAGCGGCCCGTCCGGCTCCGGACGGCGCGGCGCCCGAGGGCGAGGCCCTGGACGCCCGACCCCACGTCCGCCCCGGCGAACACCTCATCTGTAACCTCGGCAACGGCAACGGCTTCTCCGTCCGCGAGGTCATCGACACCGCCCGCAAGGTCACCGGCCACCCGATCCCCGAGATCCTCGTGGAACGCCGCCCCGGCGACCCGGCCGTCCTCGTCGCCTCCGCGCGGACCGCCGCCGACCGCCTCGGCTGGCGCCCCACCCGCGCCGACCTCGCCGGAATCATCGCGGACGCCTGGGAGTTCGCCCGCCGCACCGCCCGGACGAAGGAGTCCTGATGCCCGCGCACGAAGCCGCCGCCCCGCCGACCGGCCTGCCGCACGGCGCGGCCCGCACCGACGCGGCGTTCCGCGCCGTGTACGGTGCCGGCCCCACCGGCGTCTGGGCGGCGCCCGGCCGGGTCAACCTGATCGGTGAACACACCGACTACAACGACGGCTTCGTGCTGCCCTTCGCCCTGACCGACACCACCCTCGCCGCCGTGGCGCCTCGCACCGACGGGGCGCTGCGGCTGCACTCCGGCGACGTCCCCGGCGGCGTCGTCGAGGTCCCGGCCGACGCCCTGGAGCCCGGCCGGGACCTGGGCTGGGCCGCGTACCCGGCGGGTGTGGTGTGGGCGATGCGCGAGGCCGGACTGCCCGTCGGCGGCGTCGACCTGCACGTCGACAGCACGGTGCCCACCGGCGCCGGACTCTCCTCGTCCGCCGCCCTGGAGGTCGCCACCGCCCTCGCCCTCGACGGGCTGTACGGGCTCGGGCTCGACCGGCGGGAGCTGGCCCGTCTGGCGCAGCGCGCCGAGAACGCCTTCGTCGGCGTGCCCTGCGGGATCATGGACCAGACGGCTGCCGCCCGCTGCACCACCGGCCACGCCCTCCTCCTCGACACCCGCGACCTCACCGCCCGCCAGGTCCCCTTCGACCTCACCGGCCACGGCCTGCGGCTGCTCGTCGTCGACACCCGCGTCCGCCACGCCCTGGCCGACGGCGCGTACGCCGAGCGCCGCGCGGGCTGCGAACGCGCCGCCCGCCACCTCGGCGTCCCCGCCCTGCGCGATATCGCCCACGCTCAACTACCGGATGCTCTGGCCGAGTTGGCGGAACTCCCCGATGTGCAACCCCTGGTGCGGCACATCGTCACCGAGAACCAGCGGGTCCAGGAGGTCATCGCCCGGCTGGACGCCGGGGAGCCGCGCGCCGTCGGCCCGCTGCTGACCGCCGGGCACGCCTCGCTCCGCGACGACTTCGCCGTCTCCTGCGCCGAACTCGACCTCGCCGTCGACACCGCGCTGGCCGCCGGTGCGCTCGGCGCCCGGATGACCGGCGGCGGCTTCGGCGGCTCGGCGATCGCCCTCGTCGAGGACGGGGCGGCGCGGGAGATCACCGAGGCCGTCCACGCGGCGTTCACCGCCGCCGGGCACGCCGCCCCGCGCGTCTTCACCGCCCGCCCCGGGCCCGGCGCACACCGCTCCGCCTGACGCACCGCCGGGCGCGCGCCGGGGCGGGCGCCGGGGCGGGCGCGTCAACCCGGTGCACCATCCCGTCGGTACGCACCGGCGCGGGCGAGGGAGCGCGCCGCGGCCGCGCGCGCCGGGACTTTCGGCAAAGGGCCGCTGCCCGCCGCCCCCGTCCGTATCCTGAGATGCGCGCCGGTGGGGGCCGGTGCTCAGCAGGGGGAGCGGCACCCGACCGGCGCCATACCGCGCGCGCCGGGCGGCGACCACGGGGGCCACGGCAGCAGCCGTGCGCGTACGGCGATCTTCACCCCGGGCCAGGTGCCCGCTAGGGTCCGTTCCCCACGACAGGGGGTCCACGTGCAACGCATCCGGGTACTGGTGGCCGACGGCCACCGCATCTTCGCCGAATCGCTGGCCGCGGCGCTCGCCGCCGAGGCGGACGTCTGTGTGGCGACGGCGGGCGGTGCCCATGCCGCGCTGCACGCCCTCGAACGCGCCGCCGCCGAGGGCCGCCCCGTCGATGTCCTGCTGGCCGATGCCGACCTCACCGCCGCGGCGCCGACGCTCGCCACCGTCCCCGCCCAGCCGTCGCGGGGCCAGGGCGGCGCGGCGCGCCCGCCCCGCGACGGCATCGCGCTGGTCTCCGCGGTCCGCGCCACCCACCCGGAGGTGCGCACCGTCGTCCTCGCCGAACGCGACGACCCGCGCCGCGCGGCCGCCGCCCTCCAGGCAGGCGCCCAGGGCTGGGTCGCCAAGGACTGCTCACTCTCCCGGCTGCTGGCCGTGATCCGCGGGGTGCTCCGCGAGGAAACGCATCTGCCGCCCGCCCTGCTGACCGGCGTCCTACGGGAGCTGACCGCCGCCCGCCGTCACCGTACGGAGAGCGAACGGCTCGTCGAGACCCTGACGCCCCGCGAACGCGAGGTGCTGCGCTGCATGGTGGCGGGCATGGGCCGCAAGGCCGTCGCCGAGCGCCTCTTCCTCTCCCCGCACACCGTCCGCACCCACATGCAGAACGTCCTCGGCAAGCTCGACGTCCACTCCACCCTCGCTGCGGTGGCCCTGGCCCGCCGCGCGGGCATCGGCCCGGCGGAACCGGAGCCCGCGCCGGTGACGGCGCGGGCAGGGGGAGGTGGGGCGCTTCCGGTGCGCTGAGGGAGCGCTCGTCGCTTACGCGGTTCCGGTGCGCCGTGGGGCCCCCGCCGCCTGGCCCGCGGTTCCGGGAAGGGCGAGCACTGTGACGCCCCGGGGCCAGAGAAGCGGGGGCCGACGTCCGGGCCGTCCGGCGCACCCGTGTCCATGACCCGGTCGAACCAGTCGAAGTTCCAGACGCTGGGCCGGGGTTCGACCCGGGCCCAGGAGAAGATCCCCGCGGTTACCGAAGTCCCGCAAGTCCGCCGAGTACACCACCAGCGGCTTCCGCTTCCGCGACGGCAAGCTGACTCTCGCAAAGATGACGGAGCCGCTGGACATCGTCTGGTCCAGGCCGCTCCCCGAGGGCGCATCGCCGTCCACGGCGACCGTCTCCCAGGACGCGGCAGGCCGCTGGTTCGTGTCGCGGCCGACCGATGGTTCCCGAGCTCGAAGCTGTGCTCCGTCTGTGGAGCCTTGCAGGGCAGGATGCCGCTCAGCGTCCGTACCTGGACGTGTGACTGCGGTGCGACCCATGACCGGGACGTGAACGCGGCGAAGAATCTGCTGGCCGTCGGACTGACGGTGACAGTCTGTGGAGCCGGCGTGAGACCTCAGCGGAGCGTTCCGGGCGGGCAGTCGGCGTTGAAGCAGGAAGCCTCACGGCGCGAGCCGTGAGAATCCCCTTCGTTCACGAGGGGGAGAAGTCAACAGCTCCAGGTCCTCGGCAACACCTGCTCGGGCCGCTGCTCCGGGTGGGAGCCGCTGCCGGATCGGATGCCCATCGTTCAGCCCTCCAGGGTCGGATCCGGCGCACACACGGCCGCCGGTACGGACGCGGACTGCGGCGCCGCCCGGCCCACCCGGTGACGCCCGCGCCAGCATCCGCGGCCCGATCGCCTGCCACCAGGGGCACGACGGCGTGGCCCTCGCTGTTCAGGGAGAGTTCTCGCACAGGAAGGGTTCCTGAAGGTTGCGCGAGGGCCTGGCTCATACAGGAAGGGTCCCTGAAGGCTGCGCGAGAAGCCCGGCTCATGCAGGAAGGGCGCCTGAAAGCGTCACGAAGCCCGGCCCATACAGGAAAGCTTCACGAAGCCCGGCCCATACAGGAAGGGTGCCTGAAAGACGCACGCGGCCCGGCCACAACCTCCGGGCACGCCCCCGCCTTACCCCGGAATATTGTCGAACGGGCCCGTCAACCGCCGGAGCAGGCCAGCGAGTTCGCGGCGCTGTTCGCGGGACAGCTCGGCGAGAATGGCCCGTTCCTGGGTGAGCAGACCGGCCAGCGAGGCGTCGGCCTTGTCCCGGCCCGCAGGGGTCAGCCGGACCAGCACGCCGCGCCGGTCGTTGGGGTCGGGAAGCCGCTCGACGAGGTCTTTTTTGGCGAGCCGGTCGATGCGGTTGGTCATCGTGCCGGACGTCACGAGGGTCTGGGTGAGGAGTGCACCGGGGGAGAGCTGGTACGGCGCCCCGGCGCGGCGCAGCGCGGTGAGGACGTCGAACTCCCAGGGCTCCAGCCCCACCTCGGAGAAGGCGAGGCGACGGGCCCGGTCGAGGTGCCGGGCCAGCCTGCTCACGCGGCTGAGGACCTCAAGCGGTTCCACGTCGAGGTCCGGGCGCTCGCGGCGCCATGCTGTGACCAGACGGTCGACCTCGTCCTCCATGACGATCAGTGTAAGGGGTCTGTCGACATGAAGTCTCTTGACGCGTACCTTCTCGATATCAACTATCTTGATATCGAGATATACTTTCCATGCTCCTGGGCAGGTCGGCCTGAACCCGTCGTTCCGGCGACTTGTCCTGAACGCGGCCCCCGATCCACCCGAACCGGCCGCACCAGCAGAGGGGTTAACGCCCATGCCTGACGCACCCACCTGGGACCCGCAGCAGTATCTCCGCCACGCCGCGCATCGCACCCGCCCCTTTTACGACCTCCTCGCCCGTATACCCGAGCTCCCCGCGCGCGGCCGCCCCGCCCGTATCGCCGACCTCGGCTGTGGCCCCGGCAACGTCACCACCGTGCTCGCCGACCGCTGGCCCGACGCCCACATCACCGGCCTCGACAGCTCTTCCCAGATGCTCGCCGAGGCCGCCGCCCTCGCCGGACCCACCCCCGGCGGCGGCCACCTCGACTTCGCCGCCGCCGACGCCACCGACTGGGCCCCCGTCGAGCGCTACGACCTGATCGTCTCCAACGCGGCCCTCCAGTGGGTCCCCAACCATCCCGAGTCCTTCGGCCGCTGGCTCGACGCCCTCACCCCCGGCGGCACCTTCGCCTTCCAGGTCCCCGGCAACTTCACCGCCCCCAGCCACGCCCTGCTGGGCGAGCTGTGCGACGCCCCCCAGTGGCGCGACCGCCTCGCCGGTCACGGCCACCGCTACGTCCACATCCTTCAGCCGGCCGACTACCTCGACCTCCTCACCGACCTCGGCTGCACCACCGACGTCTGGGAGACCACCTACGTCCAGCTCCTCCAGGGCGAGGACCCCGTCCTCGACTGGGTCAAGGGCACCGCCCTGCGCCCCGTCCTCACCGCCCTCGCCGACGACCCGCCCGCCCGCGAGGAATTCCTGGCCCAATACCGCGACCTGCTCCGCAAGTCCTACCCGACGGGCCGCCACGGCACGGCCTTCCCCTTCCGCCGCATCTTCGCGGTGGCCCGGCGGGGGTAGCGGCCTTCCTCCAGGCCACGCCCCTTCGCCCCGGGCGCCCGCGGCGAAGGGACGCCCGCGTCAGCCGTACCAGGTGGCGTTGCAGACGTAGACGCACCGGTGGCGGGGCACCGCCAGGAAGCTGAGGAAGCCGCGTCCGCGCATCAGGTCGAATTCCCGGAGGCCGCCTTCCCGGTCGAAGGGGCGGCCGACCTTCGCCGCTTCCGGGCCCAGCGCGGCCAACTCGGTCGTCAGCCGCTCGACCTCGGCCACGACGCCGGGCGGCAGCCCTTCGGTGACGTATGCGGCGCTCGGGTTGTAGTCCCAGGTCCACTCCGTCACAGCTGGGCCTCCGCCTCCGCCGCCTCCTGGATCCGGCGGATCTCGGCGATGGCGTCCGAGGGGTCCTGCTCGCCGTCGGCCACGATCCGCTCCAGCTCGTGCAGGCGGGCGGCGCGCTCCGGATGGCGTTCGATCGCGACGAAGACCGCCCATGAATGGACGAAGGCCCGCAACGGCGCGAGGCTCTGCGTCTGCTGCGCGTTCGTCGTGGCCTCGAAGAGATGCTGGGTCAGCGCCGGAATCCGGCTCGGGGCGATACGGGCGACCGCCGCCCGCAGCGCATCCGGCGTGAGTTCGGGCATGGGCAGCAGCGGCCCGTAGGGGCTGTCGGACTGAGCGCTCACGGCGACCTCCGGTGCGGTACGGACTTCGTACAGTACCGACACCCGACGCCCGCGCCGGAACCCCCGGCGTGGGCCCTCAATTCTTCCGATGCCCCACCAGTCGAGGCTTGGCCTCCAGGCCGTCCAGGCCGTGCCAGGCGAGGTTCACCAGGTGGGCGGCGACCTCCGCCTTCTTCGGCTTGCGGACGTCCAGCCACCACTGGCCGGTCAGGGCGACCATGCCGACCAGCGCCTGCGCGTACAGCGGTGCCAGCTTCGGGTCGAAACCGCGGGCCTTGAACTCCAGGCCCAGGATGTCCTCCACCTGCGTGGCGATATCGCTGATCAGCGACGCGAAGGTGCCCGTCGACTGCGCGACGGGGGAGTCCCGCACCAGGATGCGGAAACCGTCCGTGAACGTCTCGATGTAGTCGAGCAGCGCGAACGCCGCCTGTTCGAGGAGTTCCCGCGGGTGACCGGCGGTGAGCGCGCCCGTCACCATGTCCAGCAGCTGCCGCATCTCGCGGTCGACGACCACCGCGTACAGCCCCTCCTTGCCGCCGAAGTGCTCGTACACCACCGGCTTGGAGACGCCCGCCTTCGCGGCGATCTCCTCCACCGACGTGCCCTCGAAGCCCCGCTCGGCGAAGAGCGTGCGGCCGATGTCCAGCAGTTGCTCACGGCGCTCCGCGCCCGTCATCCGGACCCGGCGGGGCCTCCTCCCGCCCCCGCCGGAGGAGGAAGACTTGCCCTTGTTGCCGTTGCTCACGCTGCTGCCGTCGATCGCCACCCGACAATCATGCCGCCTGGGCGGCCTTTCCCTTGCGCCGGGCATCGATGCGGGACGCATGAGGCCACCGCACGTCGTACGCCCAGCCCGCCTTCTCGAACCAGCGGATCAGCCGCGCACTCGAATCCAGCTGCCCCCGCAGCACCCCGTGACGCGCGCAGGTGGGGTCCGCGTGGTGCAGGTTGTGCCACGACTCACCGCACGACAGGACCGCCAGCCACCACACGTTCCCCGACCGGTCCCGCGACTTGAACGGCCGCTTGCCCACCGCGTGGCAGATGGAGTTGATCGACCACGTCACATGGTGCAGCAGCGCCACCCGGACCAGCGAACCCCAGAAGAACGCCGACAGCGCACCCGCCCACGACAGCGTCACCAGCCCGCCCACCAGCGGCGGGACCAGCAGCGACACCGCCGTCCACAGCACGAACTGCCGCGAGACCGCCCGGAGCGCAGGGTCCTTGACCAGATCCGGTACGTACTTGTGCTGCGGCGTCTGCTCCTCGTCGAACATCCAGCCGATGTGCGCCCACCACAGGCCCTTCAGCAGCGCCGGGACCGTCTCGCCGTACCGCCACGGCGAATGCGGGTCGCCCTCCGCGTCGGAGAACTTGTGGTGCCTGCGGTGATCCGCCACCCAGCGCACCAGCGGCCCCTCCACCGCCAGCGACCCCATGATCGCCAGCGCGATCCGCAACGGCCGCTTCGCCTTGAACGCGCCGTGCGTGAAGTACCGGTGGAAGCCGATCGTGATGCCGTGGCAGCCCACGTAATACATCACCACCAGCAACCCCAGATCCAGCCAGCTCACCCCCCACCCCCACGCCAGCGGCACCGCCGCGGCCAGCGCCAGGAACGGCACCGTGATGAACAGCAGCAGTGTGATCTGCTCGACGGAACCCTTGCTGTCACCGCCCAGCGTCGCCGACGGCAGCGGCGTACCGGGTCTGGGTGACTCTTCGACGGTCTGCGGATCAGCGGTCATGTGGTGTCCCTCGTCGGGGGCTCGGGGCACGGCTACGGAACCGTAACCTACGGTTTCGTAAGTATGGCAGCGCGGATGCCCCGGACAAGGCTGTGACAGGCCCGTACCCGCCAGCGGGGTGCCCCGCCGTCCCGCCCCGCCGCGACCGCCTCGCCGCCCCCGCCCGCCCCTGACCTGCGGCCCCGCCCGGACGGCCGGTTCCCAGCCGGTGGACGGTGTGACCACCCTCCGAACGGGAGACCTATCCTGGTGGGCGTCGGACAGCGCGGTCCGCAACCCGCCCACAAGCCCGGACGTGCACCCCGTCGCCCGCGCCCCACCCGCAAGAAGGAGCCGCGAAGCGACGCACCTCCCGGGCCGTCGCCCGCCGCGCCCCGGGACCGCACAGGCCCCGGACCGGTACGGCACGACGCCCCGCCCAGATCGCCGCAAGGAGCCGCACCTGTGAGCAGCGCCGACAACACCTCCGCCGCCGAGATCAGCGCCCCCGGAAGCAGCCGGCCGGACCGGCCGGGCACGACCAGCGACAACGGCGACCACACCGCCCTGCGCGCCGACATCCGCCGCCTGGGCGACCTCCTCGGCGAAACCCTCGTCCGCCAGGAAGGGTCCGAACTCCTCGACCTCGTCGAACGCGTCCGCGCCCTGACCCGCTCCGACGGCGAGGCCGCCGCCCGGCTCCTCGGCGACACGGACCTGGCCACCGCCGCCAAGCTGGTCCGCGCCTTCTCCACCTACTTCCACCTCGCCAACGTCACCGAGCAGGTCCACCGCGGCCGCGAGCTGCGCGCCCGCCGCGCCGCGGAAGGCGGCATCCTCAGCCGCACCGCCGACATGCTCAAGGACGCCGACCCCGAGCACCTGCGGGAGACCGCCGCCCACCTCGGCGTACGCCCCGTCTTCACCGCGCACCCCACCGAGGCCGCCCGCCGCTCCGTCCTCACCAAGCTCCGCAAGATCGCCGAACTGCTGGAGCACACCGACCCCACCGAGCGCCGCCGCACCGACCTCCGCCTCGCCGAGAGCATCGACCTCATCTGGCAGACCGACGAACTCCGCGTCGCCCGCCCCGAGCCGACCGATGAGGCCCGCAACGCCATCTACTACCTCGACGAACTCGGCCGCGGCGCCGTCGGCGACGTCCTTGAGGACCTCGCCGCCGAACTCGAACGCGTCGGCGCCCCCCTGCCCTCCGGCACCCGCCCCCTCACCTTCGGCACCTGGATCGGCGGCGACCGCGACGGCAACCCCAACGTCACCCCCCAGGTCACCTGGGACGTCCTGATCCTCCAGCACGAACACGGCATCACCGACGCGCTGGAGCACATCGACGAACTCCGCGGCGCCCTCTCCAACTCCATCCGCAACAGCGGCGCCACCGAGGAACTGCTCACCTCCCTCGGCCACGACCTCGAACTCCTCCCCGAGATCAGCCCCCGCTACAAGCGCCTCAACGCCGAGGAGCCCTACCGCCTCAAGGCGACCTGCATCCGCCAGAAGCTCCTCAACACCCGCGACCGCCTCGCCGCCGACACCCCCCACGTCCCCGGCCGCGACTACCTCGGCACCGCCGAACTCCTCGACGACCTCGCGCTCATCCAGACGTCGCTCCGCGCCCACCGCGGCTCCCTCGTCGCCGACGGCCGCCTGGAGCGCACCCTGCGCACCCTCGCCGCCTTCGGCCTCCAGCTCGCCACCATGGACGTCCGCGAACACGCCGACGCCCACCACCACGCCCTCGGCCAGCTCTTCGACCGCCTCGGCGAGGAATCCTGGCGCTACGTCGACATGCCGCGCGAATACCGCCGCAAGCTGCTCGCCAAGGAACTGCGCTCCCGCCGCCCCCTGGCCCCCAGCCCCGCCCCCCTCGACGAGGCCGGAGCCAAGACCCTCGGCGTCTTCCGCACCGTCCTCAAGGCCAAGAAGACCTTCGGCCCCGAGGTCATCGAGTCGTACATCATCTCCATGTGCCAGGGCTCCGACGATGTCCTCGCCGCCACCGTCCTCGCCCGCGAGGCCGGCCTCATCGACCTGCACGCCGGATGGGCCAAGATCGGCATCGTCCCGCTCCTGGAGACCACCGACGAGCTGAAGATCGCCGACCAGCTCCTCGACGAAATGCTCTCCGACCCCTCCTACCGACGCCTCGTCGCCCTCCGCGGCGACGTCCAGGAGGTCATGCTCGGCTACTCCGACTCCTCCAAGTTCGGCGGCATCACCACCAGCCAGTGGGAGATCCACCGCGCCCAGCGGCTGCTGCGCGACGTCGCCCACCGCCACGGCGTCCGCCTCCGCCTCTTCCACGGCCGGGGCGGCACCGTCGGCCGCGGCGGCGGCCCCTCCCACGACGCGATCCTCGCCCAGCCCTACGGAACCCTCGAAGGCGAGATCAAGGTCACCGAGCAGGGCGAGGTCATCTCCGACAAGTACCTCGTCCCCTCCCTCGCCCGCGAGAACCTGGAACTGACCGTCGCGGCCACCCTCCAGGCATCCGCCCTGCACACCGAACCCCGCCAGTCCGACGAAGCGCTCTCCCGCTGGGACGCGGCCATGGAGACCGTCTCCGACGCCGCCCACGGCGCCTACCGCCGCCTCGTCGACGACCCCGACCTGCCCGCGTACTTCTTCGCCGCCACCCCCGTCGACCAGCTCGCCGAACTCCACCTCGGCTCCCGCCCCTCCCGGCGGCCCGACTCCGGCGCCGGACTCGACGGCCTCCGCGCCATCCCGTGGGTCTTCGGCTGGACCCAGTCCCGCCAGATCGTCCCCGGCTGGTACGGCGTCGGCACCGGCCTCAAGGCCGCCCGCGAGGCCGGACTCGACACCGTCCTCGACGAGATGCACACCCACTGGCACTTCTTCCGCAACTTCCTGTCCAACGTCACCATGACCCTGGCCAAGACCGACCTGCGGATCGCCCAGCACTACGTCGACACCCTCGTCCCCGACGAGCTCCGGCACGTCTTCGACACCATCAAGGCCGAACACGCCCTCACCGTCCAGGAAGTCCTCCGCGTCACCGGCGAGAGCGAACTCCTCGACTCCAACCCCGTCCTGCGCCAGACCTTCCACATCCGTGACGCCTACCTCGACCCGATCAGCTACCTCCAGGTCTCTCTCCTGGCCCGCCAGCGCGAGGCCGCCGCCCGCGGCGAAGAGGCCGACCCCGTCCTCGCCCGCGCCCTGCTCCTCACCGTCAACGGCGTCGCGGCCGGCCTCCGCAACACCGGCTGAGCACCACCCCGCACACACCACGGCGGCCCGCCCCCGACTCGGGGAGCGGGCCGCCGCCTTTCTCCGCACATCTGCCTCGCCACGTCCGCGACGAGCCCGGGAACGCCGTACGCGCACCCCGCGACCTCCGTGACGAAGCCGCGCCCCGTACGCCTACAACGCCACCCAGGCCCCCACGAACAACGCCACCCCGCACAGGCCCATCCCCCACGCCGTACGCCGCCACCGCAGCCCACCGGCCACCACCAGCGCCGCCAGCAACAACGCCCCCGCGAACGGCACCCACGCATGCAAGGCCCCGGCCGCCCCCGTACGCACCGCCCGCTCACCATCCGGCCGCAACGCCACCGTGACCCGCTCACCCACACCCGGCGAAGCCGCCTTCACCAGCGACACCCGCGCCCGCCGCCGGCCCTCACCCTCCGGCACGAACGGCCCCGCACACCGCTCGTCGTCACACGACGCCACCGTCAGCGTGCCGTGCTCCCGCCCCGACACCCCCATCGCGTACTGCGCCGACCCCCACGACGTCCACCCGCCCGCCACCAGCAACACCGACGCCACCAGCACCAGCAGCCCGTTCCGGACGAGCAACATCACCCCGAAGGCACTCTCACCCGCCCGCCGCGTACGACTGCGTTTGACCGGCCTGGACCGCACACTCCCTCTGGACATGCCCGGGATCCTTGGCCATGGCCCCACACCCGGTCAACCTCCGGTGACGGCCCCACGCCCCCAGCCGAGCCGCCCCCCGGCCCCAACCCACGCCCTCACCTCACGAGTTGTACGAACTCTGCGCCCGCTCCAACCCCTCCAGCACCAACGTCTCCACCGCGTCCGCCGCACGATCCACGAAGTAGTCCAGCTCCTTACGCTCCGCCGAACCGAAATCCTTCAACACGAAATCCGCCACCGGCATCCGCCCCGGCGGCCGCCCGATCCCGAACCGCACCCGGTGATACTCCGCACCCGACGACTTCGTGATCGACTTCAGACCGTTGTGCCCGTTGTCGCCGCCCCCCAGCTTCAACCGCAGCGCACCGTAATCGATGTCCAACTCGTCATGCACCGCGACAATCCGCTCCACCGGCACCTTGTAGAAATCCCGCAGCGCCGACACCGGACCACCCGACAGATTCATGAACGACATCGGCTTGGCCACCACCACCCGACGGCTCCCCGGACCCGGCGGACCCACCCGGCCCTCCACCACCTGCGCCCGCGCCTTGTGCGCCTTGAACTTCCCCCGCATCCGCTCCGCCAGCAGATCCGCCACCATGAACCCCACATTGTGACGATTGCCCGCATACTCCGGACCCGGATTACCCAGCCCCACCACAAGCCACGGCCCGGCCTCCGCCATCTCCACCACTCCCGCATCCGCCCGGCACCACACCGAGCACCCGACCGGCCCGCCACACCACGGGCCACCAAAACAACCCAACCGCCACCCCGCACCCGAAGGCGCGCGGCGGCGGTTGGAAAACGCCCTACCGGACGGCAGGGGCGACGGATCAGCCCTCGGCCGAAGCACCCTCGGCCGACTCCGCGGCAGCCTCGGCCTGCGCCGCGACGACCTGCAGCACGACGACGTCGTCCTCGACGGCCAGCGACGAACCGGCCGACAGCACGACATCCTTCGCCAGCACCGTGTCACCCGCGGTCAGACCAGCAACCGACACCGTCACGGACTCCGGAAGGTGCGTCGCCTCGGCCTCGATCGGCAGCGTGTTCAGCAGGTGCTCCAGCAGGTTCGCACCCGGAGCCAGGTCGCCCTCGGTCACGATCGGCACCTCGACGGTGACCTTCTCGCCCTTCTTCACGGACAGGAAGTCCACGTGCACCAGGAAGCCACGGATGGCCTCACGCTGCACCGCCTTGGGGATGACCAGCTCGTCCTTGCCGTCCACGTCCAGACGCAGCAGCACGTTCGGGGTCTTCAGCGCCATCATCAGCGCGTGGTTGTGGATCGCCACGTGCTTCGGCTCCGCACCGTGCCCGTAAATCACCGCGGGAACCAGCTCCGCACGACGCGCACGACGCGCCGCACCCTTACCGAAATCGGTACGTACCTGGGCGGTGAGCTTGACCTCAGCCATGACTGCACTCCTCGTATCTCAGGAAACCGCTGACCGTTACCCGGCCCACGACAGACCTGCTACGAAGAGCGCGTCGATTACGGACCCACCGCACACACAGGTGCGGCCTCCCTCGCCGAGCAACTCCATGAGTCTACCCGGCCGGGAGGCCGCCCCAAAGTCGATCACCAGCACCGAAACCGCCACCGGAAAACCCGGCAACCGGCCACCACCGGCATCAACGCAACGATCAGCGCATCGCCGATCGGCGCCTCACTGCTCGTCGAACAGGCTCGTCACCGAACCGTCCTCGAACACCTCACGGAGCGCCCGCGCCACCGTCGGCGCCATCGACAGCACCGTGATCTTGTCCAGCTCCAGCTCCGAAGGCGTCGGCAGCGTGTTCGTGAACACGAACTCACTCACCTTCGAATTCTTCAGCCGGTCCGCCGCCGGACCCGACAGCACACCGTGCGTCGCCGTCACGATCACATCCGCCGCACCGTTCGCGAACAACGCGTCCGCCGCCGCACAGATCGTGCCACCCGTGTCGATCATGTCGTCGACCAGGACACACACCCGGTCCTTCACATCGCCGACGACCTCATGGACCGTGACCTGATTCGCCACGTCCTTGTCACGCCGCTTGTGCACGATCGCCAGCGGCGCACCCAACCGGTCACACCACCGGTCCGCCACCCGCACCCGGCCCGCGTCCGGCGACACCACCGTCAGCTTGTTCCGGTCCACCTTCGCGCCCACGTAATCCGCCAGCACCGGCAGCGCGAACAGATGGTCCACCGGACCATCGAAGAAGCCCATGATCTGATCCGTGTGCAGATCGATCGTGACGATACGGTCCGCACCCGCCGTCTTCATCAGATCCGCGATCAGCCGCGCCGAAATCGGCTCACGGCCACGGTGCTTCTTGTCCTGACGCGCATAACCGTAGAACGGCACGACCACGGTGATGCTCCGGGCCGAAGCCCGCTTCAACGCATCAATCATGATCAGCTGTTCCATGATCCACTTATTGATCGGAGCCGTGTGGCTCTGAATCAAAAAGCAGTCCGCGCCACGAGCCGACTCCTGATAGCGAACGTAGATCTCACCATTGGCGAAGTCGAACGCCTTCGTCGGGACCAGGCCGACACCCAGCTGGTGCGCGACCTCCTCGGCCAGCTCGGGGTGTGCGCGGCCGGAGAAGAGCATCAGCTTCTTCTCGCCGGTCGTCTTGATCCCGGTCACAGCAAATCTCCTCGAATTCCTGTTTGCGTGCGCTCAACACGGTACGCCCCGCACGGCGCACCCCAGCACGGTCAGCGCTCGCCCTCGGACTCCTGGCGAGCGGAAGAAGCGGCCTGCGCGGCGGCGCTCCCGGGCCGCTTACGCGCGACCCAACCCTCGATATTCCGCTGCTGGCCACGCGCGACCGCCAACGAACCCGGGGGCACATCCTTGGTGATGACCGAACCCGCCGCGGTGTACGCGCCGTCCCCGATCGTGACGGGAGCCACAAACATGTTGTCCGACCCCGTCTTGCAATGCGAACCGACCGTGGTGTGATGCTTCGCCTCACCGTCGTAATTCACGAAAACACTCGCCGCGCCGATATTGGTGTACTCACCGATCGTCGCATCCCCCACATACGACAGATGAGGCACCTTCGTCCCCTCACCGATCGACGCGTTCTTCATCTCGACATACGTACCGGCCTTGGCGTTCGCCCCCAGCACCGTCCCCGGACGCAGATACGCATACGGACCCACCGACGCCCCCGCACCGATCTGAGCACCCTCGGCCACCGTGAACGACGCCACCGCGCCCTCACCCACCACCGTGTCCGCGAGCCGCGAATGCGGACCCACCTCGGCGCCCGAAGCCACCCGCGTCGCACCCAGCAACTGCGTCCCCGGATGCACCACCGCGTCCGGCCCGAAGCCGACGGTCACATCCACCCACGTCGACGCCGGATCCACCACCGTCACACCGGCCAGCATCGCCCGCTCCAACAACCGCTCGTTCAGCAGTCGCCGCGCCTGCGCCAACTGCACCCGGTTGTTGATCCCCAGAATCTCCCGGTGATCCCCGGCCACCGCCGCACCCACCCGGTGCCCGGCCTCCCGCAGAATCCCCAGCACATCCGTGAGGTACTCCTCACCCTGGCTGTTGTCCGTCCGCACCTTGCCCAGCGCCTCGGCCAGCAACCGCGCATCGAACGCGAACACCCCGGAATTGATCTCCCGGATCGCCCGCTGTGCCGGACTCGCGTCCTTGTGCTCGACGATCTCCGTCACCGCGCCGTTCGCGCCGTCCCGCACGATCCGGCCGTACCCCGTCGCGTCCGGCACCTCGGCCGACAGCACCGTCACGGCGTTCCCGTCCGCGGCGTGCGTCTCGCTGAGGCGGCGCAGCGTCTCGCCCGTCAGCAGCGGCGTGTCTCCGCACACCACCACGACGGTGCCGTCCAGCGCCGCACCGCCGGCGGTCAGCTCCTCCAGGCCCATCCGCACGGCGTGCCCGGTGCCGTTCTGCTCGTGCTGCACGGCGGTACGGACCGACGGGTCGATCTCGGTCAGGTGTGCCCGGACCTGGTCGCGTGCGTGGCCCACGACGACGACGAGGTGCTCGGGGTCCAGCTCGCGGGAGGCGGCGACGACGTGTCCGACGAGAGACCGCCCGCAGATCGCGTGGAGGACCTTGGGGGTCGCCGATTTCATGCGGGTTCCCTCACCCGCGGCGAGAACGACGACGGCCGCCAGTGGGGTCTCCCCCGTCCGAGCGGAGCCGAGAACGGGAGGAAGGTTGGCGCTCACGGAGGTGCCCTTCGGCTTCTTGGCTACTTCGGGTGGTGGACATCCGAAGGATACCGGGGCGTATTCCTGGAGAAACGCATGCGGGTCCCGACCTGTCGGTCGGGACCCGAACTTTGCTCTGCTCCCCTGCCAGGACTCGAACCCGGACAGATGGCACCAAAAGCCACAGTGCTGCCAATTACACCACAGGGGAACGAAACGGCTAAAACGGACGCTTCGTCAGCTCGGCTGCTTCGCTCCCAACACTATGCCGTACCACCAGCCTTCGATGCGACGGTATAGGTCAGCGCCTCCCAGGACTCGGATCACCAGGCAGCCGTGATAGCCCTCTCCGGTGTTCTTGCGCACGGTCTTGGGGTGGTGCTTCTTGAGCGCTGTCCTGCCGAGGGCGGATACGTCGATTCCGGCCAGGTCGGCCCAGTGGCGCTCGGCGGCCGGGACATCGGCCGACTCGTGAATCATCACGTGGCAGCGCAGGCCCTGGGGCTCGATGCCCAGCAGCTTCAGCCACGCCAGGTGGACCGTGATCACGTCGGGGTCGCTGGAACGTGCACGTGCGCTCTTCGGGGGGCCGGGGTGGGCGCCCGTAGGCTGGTCGGCATGAGCGCTACGGGGGCAGACGGAGAGGCCGGAGCGCGGGTGCGTGCCGCGCCCGCACGGGGGTCGTGGTGGTGGGCCCGGCGGCGCAGTGCCGTGCTGGACGTGGTGCTGGCGTTGCTGTCGACGCTGGAGTGCGTGGTGGAGGGCGCGTCGTTCTCGGACGACGTGGGGCTGCCGGGGCCGGTCGGGATGCTGCTGGGGCTGGTGGCCGGGCCGGTGCTGTTGGTGCGTCGGCGGTGGCCGGTGGTCGTGGTGCTGGTGTCGATCGCGGTGACGCCGGCGGACATGGGTGTGCTGTTGGGGGTAGTGGGCCTCTACACGCTGGCGGCGTCCGATACGCCGCGGCGGACGACGGCGTTGCTGGCGGGGATGACGGTGGCGGGGACGTTGGTGTCGACGTTCCTGAACCTGCGGCAGGAGGTGGCGGCGGATCCGGATTTCCAGCCGCCGCTGTGGTTCGTGCCGGTGATGTCGGTGGCGATGGGGCTGGTGGTGACGGCGCCGCCGGTGCTGTGGGGGCTGTATGTGGGGGCCCGGCGGCGGTTGGTGGAGAGCCTGCGGGAGCGGGCTGACGGTTTGGAGCGTGAGCTGTCGCTGTTGGCGGACCGTGCGGAGGAGCGGGCGGAGTGGGCCCGTAACGAGGAGCGGACGCGGATCGCGCGGGAGATGCACGACGTGGTGGCGCACCGGGTGTCGTTGATGGTGGTGCATGCGGCGGCGTTGCAGGCGGTGGCGTTGAAGGATCCGGAGAAGGCGTCGCGGAACGCGGGTTTGGTGGGGGACATGGGGCGCCAGGCGTTGACGGAGTTGCGGGAGATGTTGGGGGTGCTGCGGACGGCGGAGGGGGCCGGTGGGCGTCCGGTGTCGGGGGTGTCGGGCGAGCCGGAGCGGTTGGCGGCGGTGGCGTCGAAGGCGGCGGCGCAGGCGGGGGTGAAGGCGCCGGTGCCGGGTGCGGCGGCCGTGGGGGCTGAGGCCGAGGGGCCGTCGTTGGCGGAGCTGGCGGAGTTGGTGGGTCAGTCGCGGGCGGCGGGGATGGCGGTGGTGTTGTCGGTCGACGGTGTGGAGGGCGCGGGTGTGCCGGGGCGGTATGCGACAGGGGTGGAGCAGACCGTGTACCGGGTGGTGCAGGAGGCGCTGACGAATGTGCACAAGCATGCGCCGGGGGCGCGGGCCCGGGTGCGGTTGGCGCATCGGGTGGCGGAGGTCGCGGTGCAGGTGGAGAACGGTCCGTCGGACGGTGCGGCGGCTCCGGCGGGGTTGCCGAGCGGGGGGAACGGTCTGGTGGGGATGCGGGAGCGGGTGACGGCGCTGGGGGGTGCGTTCGTGGCCGGTCCGACGGATGCGGGGGGTTTCCGGGTGTCGGCGGTGGTGCCGGTGGCCGGGGCGGCTTCGGGTGCGGGTGCCGGGGCGGCTTCCGGTGGTGGGGTGGCCGCCGGGGGGTGAGGTCGGGGGCTCGAAGTGTTGCCCGCCCGCCGCTCGCCTGCCCGTGCTCGCCGCTCGCCCGCCGCCCGCCGCTCGCCTGCCGCGTGCTCGCCGCCTGCCTGCCGTGTGCTCGCCGCTCGCCGCCCGCCGGTCGGGGGCGGCCCGCCCGACGCCGTCGTTGGCGTCCCGGTCGTCAGTGCGTGGCCGCCGCTTGAGCGCGCCCCGGCGAGGGATCTGTACGCCTATGAGGCCCCGCCCCTCCTCATGGCCGTACGCCCTCCATCGCCGTAGGAGTCGTATCCGTAGCGGCTCGGGCTGGGTGGCGGCCGGGGTGTGAAGCCCCAGGTCAGGACCCTTCTGGTCGTACCAGGCGGCTCGGCCGTGTGCCCAGGATCAGGGTGTTGAGGGCGTGGTCGATGGTGGGGCCGAGGTACCAGTCGCCGGTGTGGTCGAGGCTGTAGACGCGGCCTTCGGTGTCGATGGCGAGGAGGGCCTGGGGGTGTCCGGCGGTGTGGGTGCCGCTGAGTTCCTCGCGGCCGAGGGGGGAGACGTCGGTGTCGAGGGCGCGGCCGAGGTCGCCGAGGGTGCGGGCGAGGTGGAGACCGTGGAGGGGGTCGATGGTGAAGGGGGTGGGGGCGATGTGGCGGCCGGGGCCGGGGCCGGTGAGGTGGAGGCCGCCGAATTCGGCCCATGCCTCGACGGCGGCGGGGAAGACGGTGTGGCGGTGGCCGGCGGGGGAGGTGTGGTCGCGGAGGGTGTCGGCCCAGTGTTCGGCGTGCTTGATGTCCCAGCGGCCGGGGGTCCAGCCGGCTTTTTGGAGGGCGACGTCGACGGCCGGGGGGAAGCGGGTGGAGCCGGCGCGGTCGCGGGGGTCGGTGGCGGGCACGGTGGTGGTCAGCTCCCTGCGGGCGTGTTGCCGATGGGCATGACGCCGAAGTGGGCGAGGAGCGCGTCGCAGGAGCGGCAGGGGGGTGCGTAGCTGCCGTGCAGGGGGTCGCCGTCCTCGCGGATGTGACGGGCGGTGATCTTGGAGTGTTTCAGGGAGCGGCGGGCTTCGCCGTTGGTGAGGGGTTTGCGGGAGGCACGTTTGCCGCGGTTGCTCTCGACGGCGGTGAGGTGGCGGGAGAGCAGGACGGCTTCGGGACAGCGGCCGGTGAACCGTTCGCGCTGGGCGGTGGAGAGGGCGTCGAGGAAGTCCTGGACGAGGGGGTGGAGCGGGGGCGGTTGTTCGGCCTTGCTCGCGGTGGAGGTGAGGGTGGCGCCGCGGACGGAGAGGGCGGCGCCGACGGTGGGGAGGATGCCGTCGCGGCGGTGGCGGAGCGTGGGGGTGTGCCCGTCATCGGCGGTGCCGCTCCAGCCGATGCGGGGGTCGCCGGTGGCGGCGGTGTGGTGTGCCGTGGTGCTCATACGGTGCTTCCCTCCCTGCAAACCCCCCGGTTGCGGGGGTCAGCCTGCCAAATGTCCCGGGTGTTCCGGTAGTCGGGCATGCCGTGGAGGGCGTCACGGCCGGGTGACAGTGTGTTGCGGGTGGGGTAAGAGGGCTGGTTGGGGTAGGTGTGACGGGTGGGGCGTGGTGGCGGGGGCGGTGGCGTTTGTAGGGGTTCGGCGGGGCGGTGCGGAGGGCGTCCGGTACCTGCGGTCGCCCTTGCGGTACGGCATAGGCTGTGCGCAGTAGCCAGATTCAGCCAGGGGGCACCGCGATGACGACAGGTCGGCTCGGGCAGCATGCCGCGCCACCGAACACCGCTTATGCCGGGCAGCTCGTGCGTTTCCCGGATCCGGTCCGTGCCGCCCGGCACCCCGCGGGGGTGCGGATGGACGGGCGGGGTTTTCCGTCGTTCACGCCGTATGCGCGGGCGGCCGTGGAGATCGCCGAGCCGCCGGAGGGTTTCGGTGTCGACGAGCTGCGGTTGACGGACTACGTGTCGGCGAACGCGGCGATGCATGCGCGGCGGCACGAGCTGTGGGCGGATGGTCCGGCGGTGGCGACGCCGCACGGCTGGACGTGGCATCACGTCGCGGGGACGCGGCGGTTGGAGCTGGTTCCCGTCGAGGTGAAGGCGTTGCTGCGGCACCACGGCGGGCTGGCGACGGCGGCGGTGGCGCACGACAAGCGGGGCACCCGGCCGTTGCAGGAGACGCGTCCGGTGCACTTCGGGCTGGCGCACCGGGGGATCTCGGTGGGCGAGGAGCAGGTGGCGCAGGCGGAGGAGGCGCTGGGGTGCCGGCTGCCGGGTGCGTACCGGTCGTTCCTGAAGGCGGCGGGGGGCTGTGCGCCGGTGGGGGTGGGCCTGGATGCGGAGTTGGGGCTGCTGGTGGACCAGCCGTTCTTCACGGTGCGCGATGACGCGGCGGTGAACGATCTGGTCTATGTCAACAAGTGTCTGCGTGATCACCTGACCAAGGACTATCTGGGGGTGGCGTTCGCGCAGGGCGGGTTGCTCGCGGTGAAGGTGCGGGGCGCGGACGTGGGCTCGGTGTGGTTCTGCCCGTACGACGATGCGCGGGACCGGGACGGGTGGACGGTGCAGGAGCGGGCGGAGCGGCTGTTGCTGCCGTGCGGTGCGGATTTCGACGCGTTCCTGGAGCGGCTCGCGGGGAATCCGCCGGAGCTGGAGACGGTGGCGAATCTGATGGTGGACGGTGGCTTCGCGCAGGTCGTCCCGGTGGAGGGGTGAGCGCGGTGGTGACGTTCGCGCAGGCGCAGGAGCGTGCGGAGCTGTGGGTCAACGGCGACGTACCGGCGCAGCTCCAGCGTGAGGTGCGGGTGCGGGAGTTCGACCTCGGGTTCGTCGCGTGGGCGGAGGACCGGGAGGACGGTCCGGGGTCCGACGGGGGCCGCAGCCGGTTGGTGATCGCGCGGGACAGCGGGGAGACGACGCTGTGGCCGGGGTTGCCGGTGGGTGAGGTGATCCGGCGGTACGAGGAGGAGTACGGCGCGGCGGCGGCGCGTCCGGCGGCGGTGGTGGCGCCGCGGATCGATCTGGAGGCGACATCGTTCCTGCTGACGCCGCCGGAGTGGTTGCAGGAGGCGGCGGATGCGCGCGCCGGGACGTCCGGAGGGGCGGCTGTGGTGGATGTGCCCGCTGCGGCCCCCGCGTCCGCTCCCGCGGCCGGTGGCCCGGTCGGTGGGGACAGCGCGGCCGATGCCTGGGCCGGGGTGAATGTGACGCCGGGGGCCGGTGGCGGTCCCGGGGCGGATGAGGACGACGACCGGTCCGTGGCGCCGCCGCAGACGGTGTTCGCGCCGCCGCTGGCCGGTCTCGACGAGGTCGGCGAGGAGGACGGGGCGGACGCCGTCGCGCCGCGGAACAGCCCCGAGGCGCAGACCCAGCTGCTGCGGGGCGGCAGTCAGTTGCCGCGTACGCAGGTCGCCCCGGCGGCCGAGCGGCAGGCGTCCGAGGGCGCGTCCGGTACGCCGGGGGCTGACGGGGCGTCCGGTGCGGGTGCGGCGGGTGACTCCGGTGCGTCCGGTGGCGTGGGTGCGGCGGCCGGTGGGCCGGTGCCGCCGATGCCGTCGGCGCCGCCCGCGGGGCGGGGGCTGGCGGATCTGCCGCCGCCGTCCGGCCCGCCGGTCGCCGAGGTGCCGCCGCCGCAGGGCGCCACGCCCGCCGCGTCCGGTCCGCCCGCGCCGCCCGCCGCCGGTGGTGGTGTGCACGCGGCGGCGACGGTGCTGGCCGCGGGTGCCGCGGTGCCCGCCGACGCGGCCGGTCCGCCGCCGCCTCCCGGGGTGCCCGGTGCGGAGAAGGCCGCTTCCGGCGGTACGGGCGGGCCCGCCGGAGGCTACGTACCGACGCAGTTGGTCTCGCAGTTGGACGGCGGGGGTCTGGACCTGGGCGCGGTGGACGGGGCCGACGGTGCGCCGGGCGGGGCCGGTTCCGGCGCGGCCGGGGGCGGGGTGCATGCCGCGGCGACGATGCTGGCGTCCGGTGCCGCGCTGCCCGATCCGGCGGCCGGTGGCCCCGGCGCGGGCGGCCCCGGCGTGCCGCCGCCGCCCGGCCCGCCCGGTGCGCCGAAGCCGCCCGGTGCCCCCAAGTCCGGTGGTACGGGCGGGAGTTCGGGCGCGGGTCCGGACGGTCCGCCGCCGCCTCCGCCGGTGCCCTCGGCCGGTGGCGCCGGTGGTGGTGTGCACGCGGCGGCGACGATGCTGGCGTCCGGCGCGGCGGTGCCCGGTCCGGTGGGTCCCGGCCCGGCCGGTGGTCCCGGTGCACCGCAGGGCCCGGGCCCGGCCGCCCCGCCGCCCGCTCCGCCGCAGGGCGCAGGTCCCGCCGCCCCGCCGCAGGGCGCCCCCGGCGCGTACGGCTATCCGCAGGCGCCCAGCGGGGTGCCGACGGTCGGGCCCGGCTACATGGCGGTGCTCAGCTACCGCGCGCCGGACGGGTCCGAGCAGAAGATCGTGCGCCGGTCCGCGCCCGGTACGCCGCACCCGGAGTGGCAACTCCTGCACGAGCTGCGGGGGATGAACATCCCGCCGCAGCAGGTCCTGGAGCTCCACACCGAGCTGGAGTGCTGTGAGGTGCCGGGCGGCTACTGCGCCCGGCTGGTCCGGGACACCTGGCCGCAGGTGCGGATCAGCCACACCGCCGCGTACGGCCGTGACCACGCCTCGCGGCAGCAGGGCGTACGTCATCTCGTCGAGCACCAGGGCGAGTTGCACCAGGTGGCGGACGGTCCGGCGCGGCCCGCCCCGGTGCGGGCGCCGTTGCCGCACCCCTCGCAGGTGCAGCCGGTGCCCCCAGCGCCGCCGCAGGTCATCGGGCAGGAGCTGGAGCAGGCGTTCGGGCCGCAGGCGCTGTTCCGCTTCGATCAGCGGGCGGTCTCCCGGCAGGGCGTGCCGGAGGTCGTCGCGCAGATGCTGGTCTGGGCGGGGCTGCCGGTCGACTTCGGGCCGTTCTTCTGGGCGCAGGCGCAGCCGGGCCGTCCGGTGCCGACGCTGGCGGAGCTGGCGGCGGAGCGCGGGGTGCAGCCGTCGGCTGACGCGGGCTCGTACCTGGTGATGGGCAACGACTTCGGGCGGCAGCTGTGTGTGCAGTACGGCACGGCGCACATCGTGGCGGTGCCGCTGGAGGGGGCGCCGGGCGGGCAGCCCGCGGCGGCGCAGTTCGTCAACAGTGGGCTGCCGGAGTTCACGCGCTGCCTGGCGATGCTGCGCCGGATGTGGCGGCTGCGGTACGGGCTGACCCCGGAGCAGGCGGGCCGCTGGACGGTCGATTTCCAGGCGCAACTGGTGGCGCTCGACCCGCAGGCGCTCGGCTCGCCGGAGACGTGGTGGTCGGTGCTGCTGGAGCAGATGTGGGACGGGCTGCTGTAAGCAGCGTCATGGAAGGGCCGCTGACCACCGGTTTCGGGGGTGAGCGGCCCTTCGCCGTGCGGTGCGCGGTACCGCTCGGGCTGCGGGAGTCGCCCGGCGCGCGGACCATACCGGTATGGAGCAGCTCGGGCAGGAGCCGCCACCGCCGTCCGCGACGACCTACCGCGCCGGGCGGCGCGGCAGGCGCGGCGCCGACAGGGCCGCCGGGACCGGTCGGCGGCCCCGGCGGTGGCTGCGCCGGATTCTGCCGGCGCTGCTGGTCGTGGTGGTGCTGCTGGTCGCCGGGGCCGCGGCGCTGTACCTCTGGGCCGGCGGGCAGGTGCGGCACGTCCCGGCGATCGGCACGTACCCGGGCCGCCCGGCCGCGGGCGCGGGCACGAACTGGCTGCTGGTCGGCTCCGACAGCCGCGCCGGGCTCACCGCGCAGCAGCGCAAGGAGTTGCACGTCGGCAACGACGGCGGGCGGAACACCGACACGGTGATGGTGCTGCACACCGGCGTCCACGGCCCGTATCTGGTGAGCCTGCCGCGCGACAGCTACGTACCGGTGCCGGGCCACGGCCGCCGCAAGATCAACGAGGCGTACGCGGACGGCGGGCCGCAGCTGTTGACCCGCACCGTGGAGCAGGCCACGGGGCTGCGCATCGAGCGGTACGCCGAGGTGAACTTCCTCGGCCTGGTGCAGGTCGTCGACGCGCTCGGCGGGGTACGGATCTGCCCGGAGAAACCGCTGAAGGACGCCCGGTCGGGCGCGGACTTCCGGGCCGGGTGCCAGCACGTCGACGGGCGGCAGGGGCTGGCGTACGCGCGGGCCCGCTACAGCGATCCGCAGGGCGATCTCGGACGGGTGAAGCGGCAGCGGCAGCTGATGGCGGCGGTGGCGGACCGGATGCTGGGCACCGGGATGCTGCTCCATCCGTCCCGCCCGGTCCCGGTGGCGCGCACCACGCTCGCCGCGATCCGGGTGGACGACGGGGCCGGGATGCGGCAGCTGTGGGACCTGGGCTGGTCGATGCGGAAGATCACCGGCGGTGCGGGCCGGGCGGTGACGGTGCCGGTGGCGCGGCCCGGGGTGAGTGTCAGCGGTGCGGGCGATGTGCTGTTGTGGGACACGCCGAGGGCCCGGCTGCTGTTCCAGGCGCTCCGCAGGGATGATCCAATTCCGACTTCTGTCACCAATTGACGCATCCTGTTGGGGTGGGAGCGGCCCACCTGCCGCCTTATGGGCGGTTCGGGCCGCTCCGGAGAGACGAGTGCGGGACGGCGCGTCGGCCGGACACAGCGGTCTGGACGGCGCACCGTCGCGGAGGGCGTGACGGTGCGCGCGCCGGAGAGGGGCTTGAGGATGAGTGCGTCGGTTTCGCCGCAGGGTTTCGTGACCGTACGCGGACGCGGCTACCGCCCGGACGAGGTGGACCGCCGCGTCGCGGGCCTCACCGTGGACCGCGACTCGTGCTGGGAGCGGGTCGCACAGCTCACCGAGGCGGCCGAGGAGCTGGCGGCGGAGCTGGTGGAGCTGCGCGCGTACGTCGCCACGATGCCGCCGCAGACGTACGAGTCCCTGGGCGAGCAGGCCCGGCTGATCCTCACCACCGCCGAGTCCGAGGCGGCGCGGCTGCGCGCCGACGCGGAGCGGGCCGCCGAGGAGCTGCGCGAGGCGACGGTGGCGTACGCGTGCGACACCGGGGAGGCGGCCGACGAGGTGGCGCACGCCCGGCGCAAGGACGCCGAGGGGCGCGGGCAGCGGGCGGTCGACGCGGCGCACGCGGACGCGGCGGCGCGGGTGGGGGCGGCGGAGAAGGACGCCGCCCAGTGGCGCGAGGAGGCCACCGAGGCGCTCCAGGAGATGCGGCGCCGCACCGCCGCGACGCTGGCCGACGCCGAGCAGCGGCAGGCCGACGAGTGGGAGGAGTGCGGCCGGGAGATCGCCGCGCGGGAGGCGGAGACGGCCCGCCGGATCGCGGAGCTGGAGGAGCACGGCCGGGAGGTCGTGGCCCTGACGGAGCGGCGGCACGCGGAGACGGAGGAGGCCGCGCGCCACCGGCAGGAGGACGCCGAGGCCCGCGCCGCCGAGCTGCTGGCCCAGGCGGACGTCGAGGTCGAACGCGTCGAGCGGGTCACCGCCCGCATCCTGCGCGAGCACCAGGAGGAGCGCGATGAGCTGCGCTCCCACATGACCCATGTCCGCAACAGCCTCGCGGCCCTGACGGGCAAGGATCCGGGGGATCTGGCGGGGGCGGACGGGGACGGTACGGCCGCACCGGGCGACGCCGGCGTCCCGGAGGCGGCCGCCCCGGGCCCGGACGGCCCCGCGGGCCCCACGACCGGCCCCGCAGCCGGTGATCTGCGCACCACCGTCAACCCGGACGACGAGGACACCATCGAGACGGAGCTGCCGCGGACGACGTGAGCTGCTCCGGCTCGTACGACGTGAGCCGGTCCGGCTCCACGGCGGGCCGGGCCGACCCGTACGGCGGGGTGACGCCGCCCCGCACGGCGGGGTGCGGAGGCGGCGGGCGGGACAGCCCGCCCGGTGGTCGGAGCCCGTCCGCTCGTGCGGCGGCCTGTCACCGGTCGGGCGTAAGGTGGGCAACCCCGGCCCGTTCGACATGGGGACCGCCCCGGCCCGATCGACGCGCCGGGCTGTTCGCGTTGTTCGCCTCGCTGGGACGGAACCTCTCATGAGCCTTGCTGGTCTGCTCGACGCCGTCGTCAAGGATCCGGCGCTCGCCGAAGCGGTGCGGGCCGGGGCCGACGGCCACCGCCCGCATGTGGACCTCGTCGGCCCGCCCGCGGCCCGCCCCTTCGCGGTGGCGGCGCTCGCCCGGGACGCCGGGCGGCCGGTGCTCGCGGTCACCGCCACCGGCCGGGAGGCCGAGGACCTCGCCGCCGCGCTGCGCACCCTCGTCCCGGCCGGCCAGGAGAACACCATCGCGGAGTTCCCCTCCTGGGAGACGTTGCCGCACGAGAGGCTCTCGCCCCGCTCGGACACCGTCGGCCGCCGCCTCGCGGTGCTGCGCCGCCTCGCCCACCCCAGCCCCGACGACCCGGCCACCGGCCCCGTCTCCGTCGTCGTCGCGCCCATCCGCTCCGTGCTCCAGCCGCAGGTCAAGGGGCTCGGCGACCTGGTCCCCGTCAGCCTGCGCACGGGGCAGAGCGCCGATCTCGGCGAGGTCGTCGACGGGCTCGCGGCCGCCGCGTACGCCCGCGTCGAACTGGTCGAGAAGCGCGGCGAGTTCGCCGTCCGCGGCGGCATCCTGGACGTCTTCCCGCCCACCGAGGAGCACCCGCTCCGCATCGAGTTCTGGGGCGACGATGTCGAGGAGATCCGCTACTTCAAGGTTGCCGACCAGCGGTCCCTGGAGGTCGCCGAGCACGGCCTGTGGGCGCCGCCGTGCCGGGAGCTGCTGCTCACCGACGCCGTGCGGGAGCGGGCCGCCGCCCTCGCCGAGGCCCACCCCGAGCTGGGCGAACTCCTCGGCAAGATCGCCGAGGGCATCGCCGTCGAGGGCATGGAATCCCTCGCGCCGGTCCTCGTCGACGACATGGAGCTGCTGCTGGACGTGCTGCCCGCCGGGAGCATGGCCGTGGTCTGCGACCCGGAGCGGGTCCGCACCCGCGCCGCCGACCTCGTCGCCACCAGCCAGGAATTCCTCCAGGCATCCTGGGCGGCGAGCGCCGGCGGGGGAGAGGCGCCCATCGACCTCGGCGCGGCGTCCCTGTGGGGCATCGCCGACGTCCGCGCCCACGCCCGTGAGCTGGGCATGATGTGGTGGTCGGTCAGCCAGTTCGCCGCCGATGAGGCCACCGCACCCGACGCGGGCGACACCCTCACCCTCGGGATGCACGCCCCCGACGCCTACCGCGGCGACACCGCCCGCGCCCTCGCCGACACCAAGGGCTGGCTCGCCGACGGCTGGCGCACCGTCTACGTCACCGAGGGCCACGGCCCCGCCGCCCGCACCGTCGAGGTGCTCGGCGGGGAGGGTATCGCCGCCCGCCTCGACGCGGAGCTGACGGAGCTGGCGCCGTCCGTCGTCCATGTCGCCTGCGGCTCCCTCGACACCGGCTTCCTCGACCCGGAGCTGCGGCTCGCCGTCCTCACCGAGACCGACCTGTCCGGGCAGAAGGCCGCCGCCAAGGAGCTGGGCCGGATGCCGGCCCGCCGCCGTAAGACCATCGACCCGCTGACCCTCAAGGCCGGCGACTTCATCGTCCACGAACAGCACGGCGTGGGCCGCTACATCGAGATGGTGCAGCGCACCGTCCAGGGCGCCACCCGCGAGTACCTCCTCGTCGAGTACGCGCCCGCCAAGCGCGGCCAGCCCGGCGACCGGCTGTACATCCCCACCGACCAGCTGGAGCAGGTCACCAAGTACGTCGGCGGCGAGGCCCCGACGCTGCACCGCCTGGGCGGCGCCGACTGGACGAAGACCAAGGCGCGGGCGAAGAAGGCGGTCAAGGAGATCGCCGCCGACCTCATCAAGCTGTACTCCGCGCGGATGGCCGCGCCCGGCCACACCTTCGGCCCGGACACCCCCTGGCAGCGCGAGCTGGAGGACGCCTTCCCGTACGCGGAGACACCGGACCAGCTCACCACCATCGCCGAGGTCAAGGAGGACATGGAGAAGTCCGTCCCGATGGACCGGCTGATCTGCGGCGATGTCGGTTACGGGAAGACCGAGATCGCCGTCCGCGCCGCCTTCAAGGCCGTGCAGGACGGCAAGCAGGTCGCCGTCCTCGTCCCGACGACCCTCCTCGTCCAGCAGCACTACGGCACCTTCACCGAGCGGTACGGACAGTTCCCCGTCGCCGTCCGGGCGCTGTCCCGCTTCCAGAGCGACACCGAGTCGAAGGCGACCCTCGAAGGGCTCAAGGACGGTGCCGTCGACATGGTCATCGGCACCCACCGCCTCTTCTCCTCCGAGACGAAGTTCAAGGACCTCGGCCTCGTCATCGTCGACGAGGAGCAGCGGTTCGGCGTCGAGCACAAGGAGCAGCTGAAGAAGCTCCGCGCCAACGTCGATGTGCTGACGATGTCCGCGACGCCCATCCCCCGTACCCTCGAAATGGCCGTCACCGGCATCCGCGAGATGTCGACGATCACCACCCCGCCCGAGGAGCGCCACCCGGTGCTCACCTTCGTCGGGCCGTACGAGCAGAAGCAGATCGGCGCGGCCATCCGCCGTGAACTGCTCCGCGAGGGCCAGGTCTTCTACATCCACAACCGTGTCGAGTCCATCGACCGGGCGGCGGCGCGGCTGCGCGAGATCGTGCCGGAGGCGCGCATCGCGACGGCCCACGGCCAGATGTCCGAACAGGCCCTGGAGCAGGTCGTCGTGGACTTCTGGGAGAAGAAGTTCGATGTGCTGGTCTCCACCACGATCGTCGAGTCCGGCATCGACATCTCCAACGCCAACACCCTCATCGTCGAACGCGGCGACAACTTCGGCCTCTCCCAGCTGCACCAGCTGCGCGGCCGGGTGGGCCGCGGCCGCGGCCGCGGCTACGCCTACTTCCTCTACCCGCCGGAGAAGCCGCTGACGGAGACCGCCCACGAGCGGCTGGCGACGATCGCGCAGCACACCGAGATGGGCGCCGGTATGTACGTCGCGATGAAGGACCTGGAGATCCGCGGCGCGGGCAACCTCCTCGGCGGCGAGCAGTCCGGCCACATCGCGGGCGTCGGCTTCGACCTCTACATCCGGATGGTCGGCGAGGCGGTCGCCGACTACCGTGCGTCGATCGAAGGTGCCGACGGTAAAGCAGCGGAGGAGCCGCCGCTGGAGGTCAAGATCGAGCTGCCGGTCGACGCGCACGTCCCGCACGACTACGCGCCCGGCGAGCGGCTGCGCCTCCAGGCGTACCGGGCCATCGCGGCGGCGTCGAGCGAGGAGGACATCGCGGCGGTCCGCGAGGAGCTGACCGACCGCTACGGCAAGCTGCCCGAGCCGGTGGAGAATCTGCTGCTGGTCGCCGGATTGCGGATGCTGGCGCGGGCCTGCGGCGTCAGCGACATCACCCTCCAGGGCGTAAGCGTCCGCTTCGGGCCGGTGGAGTTGCGCGAGTCCCAGGAGCTGCGCCTCAAGCGCCTCCACCCGCGCTCCATCCTCAAACCGGCCACCCGCCAGGTGCTGGTGCCCCGTCCCACCACCGGCAGGATCGGCGGCAAGCCGCTGGTCGGCCGGGAACTCCTGGCGTGGGTGGGGGAGTTCCTGACGACGATCCTGGGGGCGTGAGCGGGGCGGACGTTCGCGTACGGGCCGGAGGCGGCGGTGCGCCGCCGGGCCCGGCCGCGGTCTCCGGCCCGCCCGTCACCCCGCCCGCTCCGCCACCTCCCGCGCGCACTCCTGCGCCGTGCGGCGGCCGGTGTCGACTTCGATGTCGTACGTCATCCCGCGGTGGACGAGGGACGCCTGGGCGGCGGCCATGCCGGGGACGCGGTCGGGGCGGGCGCGTTCGCGGGCGGTGGCGACGGCGGCGTCGCAGCGGACGCCGACCCACAGGACGGGCAGATCGCCCAGCGCGCGCTCCCAGGCGCGGCGGCCCTCGCCGCCGCCGAGGAACACCTCGTCGAGGATGACGGGCGCCCCGGCGCGGGCGACCGCGGCGACGCCGTGCCGCCAGCTGTCCTGGAGCGCGTGGAAGGCGGCACCGGGCGTGACCGAGCCGTCCGGGCCGAGGACGAGGCCGTCGGGGTCGTCCATCAGTCCCGGCGGCAGCGCCTCGACCAGACTGTCGACGCCGAACGTCAGCCACGGGCGTGGCAGGACGTCCTGGAGGGCGCGGGCCAGCGACGACGTGCCGGAGCTGGAACCGCCGTTGAGAATGATCATCTGGGGGGCCATCGGGCCACCGTAACGACCGCCGCCCGCCGCCGCCCCCGGTATTCCGCCCGGCGTCAGGGCCCGGACGTCCGCCGCAGCACCACGAAGTCCGCGGCCGTACCGGACACCGCGTACCCGGTGTGCGGATGCCGCTGCTCGGCCTCGGTGCGGACCTGCTCCAGGGTGCGGCCGTCGGCGAGCTGCACGGCGATGTAGTCGGGGGCGATGCCGCGGGTGTCGCCGATCCAGAACACCCGGGTGCGGCTGACGAGCCGGGACAGCGGACGGATGTCGGCCTCGACGCTCGCGCCGTCCGGGACGGTCGCCAGCAACCGGTCGGCGGCGGCGGCCTCCGGCGGGATCCGGTAGGTCTCCGACTCGGTGAGCCGGGACAGCGGCAGCGTGGTGGTCAGCGCGAGCGCCGCGGCCAGACAGGCGGCCGGGAGCTGCCCCGCCAGCCCGCGCAGCCAGGGCCGCGGCGAACGCCCCGAACGGTCCAGCGCGTCGACGAGGGCGAGGAGGACCACCGGCATCAGCACCGCGTTGTAGTGCCAGTCGATGCCCCAGTAATGCGGCTCGTGGGAGACGAACCGCCAGCCGAGGGTGGGCACCGCGGCCAGCAGCAGCGGGGAACGCAGCGCCAGCAGACCGGTGGTGGGCAGCAGCACCCACAGCAGGGTGTGCAGCGCGGTGCCCACCCCGATCCCCGGGCCCGCCGCGCCGTCGCCGCCGAGCTTGGTCCAGTAGTCGTACGAGCCGGTGCCGTTGAACCCGGGGATGATCACACCGAGGGTGACGGCGGTGGCGGTCAGCCCGAAGCCGACCAGCGCGACGGCGAGCGGCACCGCCCGCCGCGCGCGCACCAGCACCACCATGCCGATGGCGGCGGCGGTGACGCCCAGGTCCTCCTTGACCAGCACCAGCGGCGCCGCCCAGCACACCGCCGCCGTCCACCGCCCGCGCACCACCGCCTCCAGCGCGAACGCCAGCAGCGGCATCGCGAACGCGATCTCGTGGAAGTCGAAGTCGACGGCCTTCTGCACACCCCACGACAGTCCGTACGCGACACCGATCGCCAGCCCGCGGGCGCGCCCCAGATACCGGGCGGCGGTGCGGGTGACCGGCACCGACGAGAGCGCGAACAGGGCCGCCTGCGCCGTCAGCAGCGTCATCGGCGAGGGCAGCAGCCGGTAGAGCGGCGCGAGCAGGATCAGCACCGGGCTGAAGTGGTCGCCCAGGATGTTGGTGCCCGGCCCCTTGAGATCCACGATCGGCGCCCCGAGGTGGGCGTAACCACGGACCGCCTGCTCGAAGATGCCGAGGTCCCAGGAGGCGGTGCCCATCGTGAGGTGACGCAGCAGCGAAAGCGTGGCGTACGCGGCGAAGAGCAGCACCGCCGTCCACCACGGGTCGAGGCGCGGCGCACCCCACGCGGCGAGGCGGCGGGGGCCGCGCGCGGCGGGTTGCCCGTCGCGGGGTGCGTCGGGCGGTGCGGTCGGCTGCCCGGGCGGGATCCCGGTCGCCGTGCCGGGCGCACCGGGACCGGCGCCCGCTGCCGTCGCTGCGGCCGTATCCATGCGCGTCCTCCGTCTTGGCTTCCGAAAAGATACTCGAAGCCGTCGAACCGGACGGCGACGACCTGACGCGCACGAGCCCCGCGAGGGCTCCTGCCCGCCGGGCCGTCAGGGCGTACGTGCCTCCGTGGCGCGTACGCTCCTTCGCCGGACCGGCCACCGGGCGCTCCGGCGGCCCAGCTACCCGAGGGGACACCCGACTTGAACCGGATACGGACCGCGCTGCCCGCCGCAGCGGTCGCCGCACTGCTCGCCCTGACCGGCTGCACGCCCGCCGACGGGCCGGGCGGCAAGGACGCCAAGGACGGCGCGACGGCGTCCGGTGCGCCCGGTGGCGCGTTGGCGGCGCTGACCGGGCTGCCCGTCAAGAAGCGTGCGTCGCAGGACGGTTACGCCCGCGACCGCTTCGGCAGCGCCTGGGCCGACACCGACGGCAACGGCTGCGGCACCCGCGACGACATCCTCCAGCGCGATCTGCGCGACACCTCGCACCGCGGCGGCAGCTGCGCCGTCGTCTCCGGAACGCTCACCCACGACCCGTACACCGGCGGCACCATCCGCTACCGGCGCGGCAGCAGCAAGGTGGACATCGACCATGTCGTCGCGCTCTCCGACGCCTGGCAGAAGGGCGCCGCCCGCTGGGCGCCCCGCAAGCGGATCGCGCTCGCCAACGACCCGCTGAACCTCATCGCCGTGGAGGCGTCCGCCAACCGCAGCAAGAGCGACGGCGACGCGGCCGCCTGGCTGCCCGAGAACCAGGGGTACCGCTGCACCTATGTCGCCCGGCAGGTGGCGGTGAAGAAGAAGTACGGGATGTGGGCCACCCGCGACGAGAAGGCCGCGATGACGAAGGTGCTGAACGGCTGCCCGAGCGAGAAGCTGCCGACGGGCGGCAACCCGACGGAGGCGCCGGAGCGGTTCAAGGCGAAGTAGGAGAGGGCGGGGGCCGAGGCGGGCGGCCCCGGGCGGGGCGGTGCGGTGCGCGGCCGGGTACGCGGGGCCGGGGCGTCCGGCGGCCCGGCACCCGGCGCCCCGGCGTCTGGCGGCCCGGCGTGCGGCGCCCCGGCGGCCCGGCACCCGGCCCCGCGGCCCCCCGCGTACCCAAAAACCTGGGGAATCGTTGGCCAACCGGTGGCCCGGGGCATCCGGACTCCTTACCATCGATCAACGCCAGATCGATGAGATGCCCGCTCCCGGCACCCGCCGGGGGTGCCCCGCCCACCGCCGCCGCGCGGCGTTCGCGCCGCGCCGTCTCGTTCACGATCTCTGCCGGGAGGCCCCGTGCTCCGCCGTAGGACAGTGCTCTCCGTATCCGTCTCCGCCGCCCTGCTGGCCGCGGCCCCGCTGCTCACCGCCTGCGGCAGCGACGCGCACCCCGGTGCCGCCGCCATCGTCGACGGCAAGCGGATCACCGTCGCCCAGCTCCAGGCGAAGGTGAAGGACGTACGCCGGGCCCAGAGCGAGTCCCCGCAGGGCGGTCAACTCATCTCCAGCACCGGCCAGTTGAGCCTGGCCACCCTCAACGGCATGATCTTCGAACGGGTCCTGGAACGCAGCGCCGACCGCGCCGGGGTCACCGTCACCCGCTCCGATGTGCAGCAGTGGCGGACCACCGCCGAGAAGGAACTGGGCGGCCCGGACCGGCTGAAGGCCGTCTGGCTCCAGCAGCAGTCCGTCGCCCCCGACGAGGTCGATGCGACCGTCCGCAACCAACTGCTGCTGGACGGCCTCGCCAAGAAGATCGGCGCCGACCGCACCAGCGCCGAGGGCCAGCGCCGCCTCGTCGACAACCTCGCCCGCACCTCCCGCGCCATGGGCGTCGACGTCAACCCGCGCTTCGGCACCTGGAACGACCGGCGGGTGATCCTCGGCGCGACGAAGGACCCGTGGATCTCCCACGCCACGGGCGCCCGGCAGCAGGCGTAGGGCCCGTACCGGGGCGGCCCCGGTGCCCGGTCGGCCGGTGCGGCCACCGGGCGCCGGGGCCGCCGCCCGTTCGCGGCGCGGGCGCTGTCAGTGGGGTGCGTTACGTTCGAGGGGTGAACGCTGACGTCCCCACCGCCGACGCCGGAGCCGACGCCCGCCCCGAGGGCGGCACCGGGCGCCTGGTCCTGCTCACCACCAGCCACCGCGTCGCCCCCGGCCTGCTGTCCTGGAACGCCTGGCGGACGCTGCGCGCCGCCGACCGGGTGCTCTGCGCCGACGCCGCCCACCCGCAGCTGCCCTATCTGCGCGAGGCCGGGGTCACGGTGGAGTCCGCCGTCCCCGGCGCCCGCGAGCTGGTCGACGACTGCGTCGCCCGGGACCGCACGGTCGTCGTCCTCACCTCCGCCGACGGCGAGAGCGCGCTGACCGACGGCCTGGCCCGCCTCGCCGGTTCCGGCCGCGAGACCATGCCCGACCTGGAGCTGCTGCCTGGCGCGTACGACCTGCCGGGCGCCCGGCTGCTCGACCTCGTCCAGGTCATGGACCGCATCCGCACCGCCTGCCCGTGGACGGGCATCCGCACCCACGAAGACCTCGCCAAGTACGCCCTGGAGGAGACGTACGAGCTGGTCGAGGCCATCGAGACGGGTGACCGCGAGGCGCTGTGCGAGGAGCTGGGTGACGTCCTGCTCCAGGTCGTCTTCCACGCCCGCATCGCCCAGGACGACCCCGACGCACCCTTCTCGGTCGACGACGTCGCCGGGGCGATCGTGGAGAAGCTGATCCACCGCCATCCGCATGTGTTCGGGGACGAGCCCGCCGAGACGCCCGAGGACGTCCGGGCGCACTGGCTGCGCACCAAGGCGGTCGAGAAGCGGCGCGCGTCGGTCACCGACGGCGTCCCGCTCACCCAGCCCGCCCTGGCCCTCGCCGCCAAGCTCGCCTCCCGCGCCCGCACGGCCGGTCTCGACGTCCGCCCCGCCGCCCCCGGCATCGGCTACGAACTCCTTGCCCTGGCCGCCCGCGCCGAGGCCGAGGGCACCGACCCCGAAACCGCCCTGCGCGCCGCCGCCCGCACCTACCGCGACGCGATCCGCGAGGCGGAGGGGCTGCCGCCATCCGGGGCGGAGGAGATACCCGAGATACCCGAGTAGGGGGCCGGGGAGCGGGGCGCCGCCGACGCCGGAGCGGTCCGCCGATGCCGGAGTGACGCCACCGATGCCTGAGTAGGGGCGGCCCCCTACGGGACAGGGCGCGCGGTCCGCGGTGGCCGGAGCAGCGGTTACCGTCGAAAGGTGCACCACACGCCCGAAGCCGCCCCCGGGTGCCCCGCGCACCCCCAGGCCGCCACCCCGCCCGCCCCCGCCCTCTTCACCTGGGAGTTCGGCGCCGACCCGTACCCGGCGTACGCCTGGCTGCGCGAGCACGCGCCGGTGCACCGGACCGCGCTGCCCAGCGGCGTCGAGGCGTGGCTGGTGACGCGGTACGCCGATGCGCGGCAGGCGCTCGCCGACTCCAGGCTTTCGAAGAACCCGGTGCACCACAGTGAGAGCGCCCACGGCAAGGGCAAGGTGGGCATCCCGGGCGAGCGCAGCGCCAACCTCATGACGCATCTGCTCAACATCGACCCGCCCGACCACACCCGGCTGCGCCGACTGGTCTCCAAGGCGTTCACCCCGCGCCGCGTCGCCGCCTTCGCCCCGCGCGTCCAGGAGCTGACCGACGCGCTCATCGACTCCTTCGCCGCCCGCGGTGAGGCCGACCTCATCCACGAGTTCGCCTTCCCGCTGCCGATCTACGCCATCTGCGACCTGCTCGGCGTCCCGCGCGAGGACCAGGACGACTTCCGGGACTGGGCCGGGATGATGCTCCGGCACACCAAACCGGGCGGCACCGGCGGCGGGCCGCGCGGCGGCGTCGCCAAGGCGGTCAAGAAGATCCGCGGCTACCTCGCCGAGCTGATCCACCGCAAGCGCGCCGCGCTGCCGCCCGAGCCCGCGCCCGACGAGGACCTGATCTCCGGGCTGATCCGCGCCTCCGACCACGGTGAACACCTCACCGAGAACGAGGTCGCCGCGATGGCGTTCATCCTCCTCTTCGCCGGTTTCGAGACCACCGTCAACCTCATCGGCAACGGCACCTACGCCCTGCTCCGCACTCCGGGCCAGCGCGAACTCCTCCAGAAGTCCCTGGCCTCCGGTGATCGCGACGTCCTGACCACCGGCATCGAGGAGCTGCTGCGCTACGACGGCCCGGTCGAGCTGGCCACCTGGCGGTTCGCGACCGAGGAGCTGACGCTCGGCGGCGAGCAGATAGCCGAGGGCGATCCGGTCCTGGTGGTGCTGGCCGCCGCCGACCGCGACCCCGCACGCTTCGACGCCCCGGACACCCTCGACCTGCGCCGCACCGACAACCCGCACCTCGGCTACGGCCACGGCATCCATTACTGCCTCGGCGCGCCGCTCGCCCGCCTCGAAGGGCAGACCGCCCTCGCCACTCTCCTGACCCGCCTGCCCGACATCCGGCTTGCGGCGGAACCGGACGATATGCGGTGGCGCGGCGGGCTCATCATGCGCGGTCTGCGCACCCTCCCCGTGACGTTCACCCCGGCCCCCTGACGACACGCCGTCCACCAGCGCGGACGGCCGCCCACGGCCCATAAGTTGACGCTCCGTCAGTCACGTGACCTACACGTGATCTCTGCTACACCGGCTTGTGACGCCCCGTGAGCCCGGCTACCTTGCCACCGAACAAGCGCTCCACCGTCCCGGTGGACGGCCGTACCGGACCCCGGCGGCCGGGCCGGGGCGCCGGGGCGGACAACTCAACCGCCGCTCGAAAGGCAATCGCATGCGCACCGGCAACGGCAGACACCGTCGCCCCCGCCAGGCACCGGCCCTCTTTGTCACGGCGGGAGTGACCGGCGCGGGCCTCGCCCTGCCCCTCCTCGGCGCGGGCGCCGCCCACGCCGCCGACGCCACCACCTGGGACCGCGTCGCCCAGTGCGAGTCCGGCGGCATCTGGTCCAGCGCCGGCGGCAACGGCTTCTACGGCGGGCTCCAGCTCACCCTCGACATGTGGCGCGACCACGGCGGGCTGGAGTACGCCGCCCGCCCCGACCTGGCCAGCCGCGCCCAGCAGATAGCCGTGGCCCAGGCGATCCTCGCCGACCGCGGCCCGGAAGCCTGGCCGCGCTGCGCGGCCGGCGCCGGACTCACCGAGGGCGGCGGAATCCCCGACGTCGACCCCGGCGGCACCGTCACCACCCCGCCCGCCGACGCGGACGGCGCGGACACCGGCACCGGCACGGACACCGGCCAGGACGGGACCTCGATCCCCGACGGCCCGGACCGGTCCACCACCGACCCGTCCGCGCCGAAGGGCGAGCCGGACCCGTCCGGCACCCCCGACCCGTCCACCTCACCCGGCACGCCCGACGCCACCGACTCCCCGGAGGTGCCCGAAGGCTCGGGGCGGCCCGGCAGGCCCGGCCCGTCGGACGACCCGTCCGGCCACACCTCCACCCCGTCCGAGCCCTCGCACCCGTCCCGTACGACGCCCCCGGCGGACGGGGGCGGCTCCCGTGACGGTGACGGCTCCGGGCGCCACCGCGGCGGCAGCGACGCCAACGGGGGCGTCGGGGGCAGCGACCGCGCCCCGGGGCGGCACGCCTCGCGGGGCGGCGAGCGGACGGACCCGGGCGAGGACGCGTACACCGTGCGCCCCGGTGACAACCTGTCAGCCATCGTCGAGGCGCGTGAGTTGCCGGGCGGCTGGCCCGCGCTGTACGAGCGCAACGAGGACGTCATCGGCGACGACCCGGACCTCATTCACCCAGGTCAACTCCTCGATCTGGGCCACTGATCGAGGGAGATGGGTAGCTTTGCCCCTTTTGGCGAAAGTGAGACATGGCTCTCGTTGACACCCGTGGCGTCCCGACCTGCCCTTCGCATCCACACCATGTCCTACCTGCGGAAATATGCGCCCTCTGCGGTCGTTGACGGTCAACTGTGCCCAGAAAGTGGGGTTTGAACGACACAGGGGGTTCTGTTTACGGTCAGCACCGCTCGCCAAAGCGGGCCCTTCGTTCACACGCCGAATCCTGCCGGTGGGCGAAGGTGGTCGACGCGTAAGCGCCGAAGGCAGGAGCGGGGGACCCAAGGTAAGTGCCGGCCCCACCCGTGAAAGCGGGTCGACCGGCTTGGGGTGAAGCCGTGTGTGAGGCACACACGGCCGGGCAATCCACACCGCCCGAACCCGACAGCTCACCTCGCAGGCGTCGGTGAGGAAAACGAAACATGCTGATGAACAAGGCCAAGCACCGTCGCCCCTCCAAGGCCGTCCGCGTCGCCACCCTCGCCGGTGTCGCCGGCGCCGCCGTGGCCGTCCCGCTGATGGGCGCCACCTCCGCCTCCGCCGCCTCGGTCGCCACCTGGGACGCCGTCGCCCAGTGCGAGTCCGGCGGCAACTGGTCGATCAACACCGGCAACGGCTACTACGGCGGCCTGCAGTTCTCCTCCTCCAGCTGGGCGGCCGCCGGCGGCACCCAGTTCGCCCCGCGCGCCGACCAGGCCACCAAGGCCCAGCAGATCCAGGCCGCCGAGAAGCTCCTCGCCATCCAGGGCCCGGGCGCCTGGTCCTGCGCCGGTGCCGGCAACCTCTCCGCCGGCGGCCCGTCCCCCGACCTGAACACGGGCTCCACCACCAGGGCCGTCCCCCGGCAGCAGGCGCCCAAGCAGCAGGCCCCGCAGCCCAAGGCCGCCCCCCAGCAGCAGGCCCCGCAGCACCACGCCATGGGCCACGGCAACTACACCGTGAAGTCCGGCGACACCCTGGCCAAGATCGCCAAGGCGCACGGCACGAACTGGAAGTCGGTCTACGCGGACAACAAGTCCGTCATCGGCTCCAACCCGAACCTCATCTTCCCGGGCCAGAAGCTCCACGTCTGATCCCCGCGCGGGGCCCGCTCTCACCGCCCCGCACCCCGGTCCCACGGGAAACCCCGCCCGGCGCGCACGTCCCCGGGGCGGCACCGGCTCACCGCCGATGCCGCCTCCGCGCGCCGAGGCGGGGTTTCGCCGTTCCGTACCCTGGTGCCGGACACAGCGTCGTGCCCCGCCCCTTATCAGCTGCTTTTCCGTTCCGCGGCCTTCGTTGTCGAATGTCCGGTACCCGGCGTCCGAGGCACCTTTCGTCCCGCAGCGCGGGCCGGGAGCGAGCGGAAGGACCGGGGGCCGTTAGGCTCGTGCCGCAGAACTCCAGACACCCATGAAGGAGACAACGTGCCGTCCATCGACGTCGTCGTAGCCCGCGAAATTCTCGACTCGCGAGGTAATCCCACGGTCGAGGTCGAGGTCGGCCTCGACGACGGCTCCACCGGCCGGGCCGCCGTCCCGTCCGGTGCCTCCACCGGCGCCTTCGAGGCCGTCGAGCTGCGCGACGGGGACCCCAACCGCTACCAGGGCAAGGGCGTCGAGAAGGCCGTCCTCGCCGTCATCGAGCAGATCGGCCCGGAGCTGGTCGGCTACGACGCCACCGAGCAGCGCCTCATCGACCAGGCCATGTTCGACCTGGACGCCACCGACAACAAGGGCTCGCTGGGCGCCAACGCCATCCTCGGCGTCTCCCTCGCCGTCGCGCACGCCGCCTCCGAGGCCAGCGACCTGCCGCTGTTCCGCTACCTCGGTGGCCCGAACGCGCACGTCCTGCCCGTCCCGATGATGAACATCCTGAACGGCGGGTCGCACGCCGACTCCAACGTCGACATCCAGGAATTCATGATCGCCCCGATCGGCGCGGAGTCCTTCTCCGAGGCGCTGCGCTGGGGCGCCGAGGTCTACCACACCCTCAAGAAGGTCCTGAAGGGCAAGGGCCTGGCCACCGGCCTCGGCGACGAGGGCGGCTTCGCCCCCAACCTCGGCTCCAACCGTGAGGCCCTCGACCTCATCCTGGAGGCCATCAAGGAGGCCGGTTACGCCCCCGGCCAGGACATCGCGCTCGCCCTGGACGTCGCCGCCTCCGAGTTCTACAAGGACGGCAAGTACCAGTTCGAGGGCAAGGACCGCTCCGCCGCCGAGATGACGGAGTACTACGAGGAGCTGGTCGCGGCCTACCCGCTGGTCTCCATCGAGGACCCGCTGTTCGAGGACGACTGGGCCGGCTGGAAGGTCATCACCGACAAGCTCGGCGCCAAGGTCCAGCTCGTCGGCGACGACCTCTTCGTCACCAACCCCGAGCGCCTGGCCCGCGGCATCGAGGAGGGCTCCGCCAACGCCCTCCTGGTGAAGGTCAACCAGATCGGTTCGCTCACCGAGACCCTGGACGCCGTCGAGCTGGCCCAGCGCAACGGCTTCAAGTGCATGATGTCGCACCGCTCCGGCGAGACCGAGGACGTCACCATCGCCGACTTGGCCGTCGCCACCAATTGCGGCCAGATCAAGACCGGTGCCCCGGCCCGCTCCGAGCGCGTCGCCAAGTACAACCAGCTGCTGCGCATCGAGGAGATCCTGGACGACGCGGCGGTCTACGCCGGTCGCTCGGCCTTCCCCCGGTTTCGCTCTGCGAACCAGTAGGCGCAGCGCTCTGCGAACCAGTAAGCGCAGCGCTCTGCGAACCAGTAAGCGCAGCGCTCTGCGAACCGGTGAGCACAGCGCTCTGCGAACCGGTGAGCACCGCAAGGGCTGACCCTCCCGGCGCGAGTGCCCGCCCCACCCGACCGTGGGCGGGCCATCCGCCGTCACGGCCTGCGTTCGTCCCCGGCGACGGTCCCGTACCGTTGCCGGGGACGGCTGCGCTTCCGAACGGCCCCGCCCGGCGGGAGCGTACGAACTCCATGACAGTCGGCCAACAGGGGAGGCGACGTGTCCGCGGACCGGTTCTCGACCGCGACCCGGCTCAAGGCGCTCGGCGAACAGGCGGCGGCCCGCGTCCAACGCGTCCGGCGCCCCCGCCGCAACCGTCTCACCGGACGGGCCGCCCTGCTGGCCCTCGTCATGTGCTCCCTCGTCGTGGCCCTGGCCTACCCGATACGGCAGTACGTCTCTCAGCGCTCCGACATCGCCGACCAGCGCCGCAAGGCCCAGGAAGCGGCCAAGGCGCTGGACCGGCTGCGCGACGAGAAGTCCCGCTGGCGCGACTCCGCCTACGTCGAGCAGCAGGCCCGGTTGCATCTGCACTTCGTCCGTCCCGGCGAGACGGGTTATATCGTCCAGGACGGATCGCGCGCCGACGACGGCGCTCCGCGCGACGGCGCGGGAGCGGCCGGAAGCCCCTGGTACGAGAACCTCTGGGCCGACGTCGACACGGCCGGCCGGTGACGCGCCGCACCCCGGTCCGGCCTCCCGGCACCGTCTGATCCGCCCCGCCCGATCCGCGGGCGGCGACGCACCGTACCGGTCGCGTCCGCCCGTCCGTGGCCGGCAGCCCACCGAAGATCCCACCGAAAGCGCACATGGACACGCCTCCGCCCCAGACCGAGCCCACCGAGCCCACCGCCGCGGACATCGCCGCCTTCAAGGAGCAGCTGGGTCGCCCGCCGCGCGGCCTGCGGGCCATCGCCCACCGCTGCCCCTGCGGCCAGCCGGATGTCGTCGAGACGGCCCCGCGCCTGGAGGACGGCACGCCGTTCCCGACGCTGTACTACCTGACGTGCCCGCGCGCGGCCTCCGCCATCGGCACGCTGGAGGCCAGCGGCGTGATGAAGGAGATGACCGAGCGGCTGGCGACCGACCCCGAGCTGGCCGCCGCCTACCGCGCCGCCCACGAGGACTACATCCGCCGCCGCGACGCCATCGAGGTGCTCCAGGGCTTTCCCAGCGCCGGTGGCATGCCGGACCGGGTCAAGTGCCTGCACGTCCTCGTCGGCCACTCCCTCGCGGCTGGTCCCGGTGTCAACCCGCTGGGCGACGAGGCGCTCGCGATGCTGCCCGAGTGGTGGCGCAAGGGCCCGTGTGTCACGCCCTGTCAGGACACCGCCGCCGAAGGAGACACCGAATGACCCGGGTCGCCGCCGTCGACTGCGGTACCAACTCCATCCGTCTGCTGGTCGCCGACGTCGACCCGGCCACCGGTGAGCTGACGGAGCTGGACCGCCGGATGCAGATCGTCCGCCTCGGCCAGGGCGTGGACCGCACCGGGCGGCTCGCCCCCGAGGCGCTGGAGCGGACCTTCGCCGCCTGCCGTGAGTACGCCGCGGTCATCGCGGAGCTGGGCGCGGAGCGCACCCGGTTCGTGGCGACGTCCGCCTCCCGCGACGCGGAGAACCGCGACGACTTCGTCCGCGGCGTGGTGGACATCCTCGGCGTCGAGCCCGAGGTCATCACCGGCGACCAGGAGGCGGAGTTCTCCTTCACCGGCGCCACCCGGGAGCTGACCGGCCGCGCCGACCTCGCCCGTCCGTACCTCGTCGTGGACATCGGCGGCGGCTCCACCGAGTTCGTCCTCGGCGACGGCACCGTCCGCGCCGCCCGCTCCGTCGACATAGGGTGCGTGCGGATGACCGAGCGGCACCTGATGCGCGACGGCGAGATCAGCGACCCGCCGTCCCCCGACCGGATTGCCGCGATCAAGGCCGACGCGGCCGCTGCCCTCGACGAGGCCGAGGCCGCCGTCCCGCTCCGCGAGGCCGCCACCCTCGTCGGCCTGGCCGGTTCGGTCACCACCGTCGCCGCCATCGCCCTCGGCCTCGACCACTACGACTCGACCGCTGTCCACCACGCCCGCGTCTCCCGCGCCCGCGTCGCGGAGATCACCGACCGCCTGGTCACCTCCACCCACGCCGAACGCGCCGCGATCCCGGTCATCCACCCCGGCCGCGTCGACGTCATCGCCGCGGGCGCCCTCGTCCTCCTCGCGATCATGGACCGCACGGGCGCCGAGGAGGTCGTGGTCAGCGAGCACGACATTCTTGACGGGATCGCCATCAAAGCGGCCGAGGATGCCGGGTAGCGCTGTGGCGGCGGCGCCCGACGGTATCGCCTGGAGTCTTGCCTGAGCCGTCCTGGACGGCACGGCCCCCGTCGCCTTCGGGGATGCTGTTGGTCAGTTCAGCCAACAGCATCCCTTCAGGGCGGCGGGGGCCGTCGCGTCACAGTGCGCGGTAGACGTCGCGCCGTTCGCCCACCTCGATGACGAGGATGACGAGTTCGCCGTCCTCGATCCGGTAGGCGATCCGGTGGTTGCCGACCCGGAGCCGGTAGAGCCCCGACGGGCCGGTGAGCTTCTTGATGTCGGCGTCCGCGCGGTAGGGGTCGTCGCCGAGTTCGGTCAGCGCGGCGAGGATGCGCATGGCGGTGGGTCGGTCCAGGGCGCGCAGTTGCCGCTGCGCCGCGGTGGTGAACCGGAATACGTACTTCACGCCGCGTCTTCGGTGCGCTCGGCGAACAGGTCGGCCAGCAACTCGGCCATGGTGACGGTCGGGCCGAGGCACCCGGCCGTGCCCCCTCCGGGCAACGCCGCCCGCCCGCAATGCGCCCCGCGCATCCCCCTTCTCGCGGCGATTCAGCTTCCCCCGTCGCCCCGGCGTGCGGGCGCCCCGGAAAAGTTCGTGAAACTCTTCACATGAAAAAGGTGCCCGATGGCCGAAGAAAGGGGCCCTGTGGGCCTCAATCGAAGGTCCTAGGGCCTCTTGAGCCGGGGAATGCGGGGCGGAGCGGGGGCGGCGTTCGCGCTCACCCGGTGTGTGGTTCGATCGCCCCTGCGTTCACAAGCCCTGATCACAAGGGGTCTCAACGGGCCGCGGCGGTGAGTGGTTCCCCGGAAGGGGTATGGCGTCCGTCACGAGGGCGGCGCAGTGTAGCAGATACCCCTCTAGTTCTTGTGAAGGGGCTCACGAGCAGCCCCCCAAGGGGAGGTGGATACTCGATTGCATGAGCACCACGGAGCGTCCCAGGATCCTCGTTGTAGGCGGTGGGTACGTAGGTTTGTATGCGGCGCGTCGCATCCTCAAGAAGATGCGGTACGGCGAGGCGACCGTCACGGTCGTCGACCCGCGCTCGTACATGACGTACCAGCCCTTCCTCCCTGAAGCTGCGGCCGGCAGCATCTCCCCGCGCCACGTCGTGGTTCCGCTGCGGCGTGTGCTGCCCAAGGCGGAGGTTCTCACCGGCCGGGTCACCACCATCGACCAGGACCGCAAGGTCGCCACCGTCGCGCCGCTGGTCGGCGAGGCGTACGAGCTGCCCTTCGACTACCTGGTCATCGCGATGGGCGCGGTCTCCCGTACCTTCCCGATCCCGGGCCTGGCCGAGAACGGCATCGGCATGAAGGGCGTCGAGGAGGCCATCGGGCTGCGCAACCACGTGCTGGAGCAGCTCGACAAGGCCGACTCCACCACCGACGAGGAGGTCCGCCGCAAGGCGCTGACCTTCGTCTTCATCGGCGGCGGCTTCGCCGGTGCGGAGACCGTCGGCGAGGTCGAGGACATGGCCCGCGACGCCGCGAAGTACTACAACAACGTCAAGCGCGAGGACATGCGCTTCCTGGTGGTCGACGTCGCCGACAAGATCCTCCCCGAGGTCGGCCCGAAGCTCGGTGCGTACGGCAAGGCGCACCTTGAGGGCCGTGGCGTCGAGGTCTACCTCAAGACCGGCATGGACTCCTGCGTCGACGGTCACGTCGTGCTCAACAACGGCCTTGAGGTCGACTCGGACACCATCGTGTGGACCGCGGGTGTCAAGCCGAACCCGGCGCTGTCCCGCTTCGGTCTGCCGCTGGGCCCGCGCGGTCACGTCGACACCGGCGCCACCCTCCAGGTGCAGGGCACCGACTACATCTGGGCCGCGGGTGACAACGCGCAGGTGCCGGACATGGTCGGCCGCAAGGCCGGCAACGAGAACGCCTGGTGCCCGCCGAACGCGCAGCACGCGCTGCGGCAGGCGAAGGTCCTCGGCGACAACGTGGTCTCCGGTATGCGGGGCTTCCCGCAGAAGGAGTACAGCCACGCCAACAAGGGTGCCGTCGCGGGCCTGGGCCTGCACAAGGGCGTCGCGATGATCGTCGTCGGCAAGGCGAAGATCAAGTTCAAGGGCCGTCTCGCCTGGTACATGCACCGTGCGTACCACGGCATGGCCATGCCGACGTTCAACCGCAAGATCCGGGTCTTCGCCGACTGGACGCTCGCGATGTTCCTCAAGCGCGAGGTCGTCTCGCTCAGCGCCATGCAGAACCCCCGCGAGGAGTTCTACGAGGCCGCTAAGCCGGCGCCGAAGCCCGCTGCCGAGGCCGACAAGCCGAAGGCCAAGGCTTCTTGATCTCCAGGCCGGTGTAGACCGGTCGGCCCGAAGGGCGTCCGCCATCCGTGGGGCGGGCGCCCTTCGGCATGTCCGCCGTCGGAGCCGTGGCGCGCTTTGCCGTCCCCTTACGTGGGAACGGGACTATCCGGGCGCCTGCACGGCGTTTACGTGGTCGGTGAAAGTGTTTCGCCGACTCGTCAAGACGGAGGTGTGCGACATGGCCGACGCCGCTGGACGGCTCACCAAGCTCGCCGAGGAGGTGCTGGGGGCGAAGCTCCCGGTACGCATCCGCGCGTGGGACCGCAGCGAGTTCGGCCCTCCGGGCGCCCCGGTCCTTGTCTTCCGTAACCGCCGCGCGCTGCGCCGCCTGCTCTTCAAACCCGGCGAACTGGGCCTGGCCCGCGCCTGGGTCGCCGGTGACCTCGACATCGACGGCGATCTCTACGAGGCGCTCGACTCGGTGGCCGGCCTGATCTGGGAGCGCGGCACCGCCGCCCCCGCGCCGCAGCGCGCGCCTCTCCTGCGGGCCCTGGCGCGGCCCGAGGTCCGCGCGGCGGCCAAGGAGCTGCTGACCCTCGCGGGCGCCCCGCTGCCGCCGTCCCCGCCCGCCGAGGAGGCCCGCACCCGCCGCGGCCCGCTCCACACCCTGCTGCGCGACAAAGAGGCCATCAGCCACCACTACGACGTCGGCAACGACTTCTACGCGCTGGTGCTCGGCCCGTCGATGGTCTACTCGTGCGCGTACTGGGAGAGCCCCGAGGCGACGCTGGAGGACGCGCAGCGCGACAAGCTCGACCTGATCTGCCGCAAGCTCGGCCTCGCGGAGGGGCAGCGGCTGCTGGACGTGGGCTGCGGCTGGGGCTCGATGGTGCTGCATGCCGCCCGCGCGTACGGCGTCCGCGCCGTCGGCATCACCCTCTCCGAGGAGCAGGCCACCTACGCCCGGAAGCGGATCGCCGAGGCGGGGCTGGCCGACCGGGTCGAGATCCGGGTGCAGGACTACCGCGAGATCCACGACGAGCCGTTCGACGCGATCTCCTCGATCGGCATGGCCGAGCACGTCGGGCGGGCCCGCTACGCCGAGTACGCGAGCGCCCTGTACGCCCTGCTCAAGCCCGGCGGACGGCTGCTCAACCACCAGATCGCCCGGCGCCCGCTGGACGACGAGGACACCTACCACGTCGACGAGTTCATCGACCGGTACGTCTTCCCCGACGGTGAGCTGGCGCCCATCGGGCGGACCGCGGGGGCGCTGGAGGACGCCGGGTTCGAGGTGCGGGACGTCGAGGTGCTGCGGGAGCACTACGCGCTGACGCTGCGGCAGTGGGTCGCCAACCTGGAGGCCCGCTGGAAGGAGGCGGTGCGGCTGACGACGCCGGGCCGGGCCCGGGTGTGGCGGCTCTACATGGCCGCGTCCGCGCTGTCCTTCGAGCGCAACCGCATAGGGGTCAACCAGGTGCTCGCCGTACGGACCCCGGAGTCCGGGGCGTCGGGGCTGCCGCTGCGGCCGCGCGCCTGGCAGGGCTGAGGCACCGTACGCAGGAGGGCCCCGGACCGTACGCGCGTACGGTCCGGGGCCCTCCGGGGGTGGGGCGGCTACTCCGCCTTGAGGGCGGTGAGCATGTTCAGCTTCGCCGCGCGGCGGGCCGGCCACAGGGCGGCGACCACGCCGACCAGCGCGGCCAGGGCGAGGAAGATGCCCATCCGGCCCCAGGGCAGGACCAGTTCGTAGGTGGCGAGCGAGGCGGAGATCAGCTCACCGGCGGCCCAGCCGAAGAAGACGCCGAGGCCGATGCCGAGCACCCCGCCGAAGAGCGAGATCACCAGGGACTCCAGGCGGACCATCCGCTTGACGCCGGTGCGGTCCAGGCCGATGGCCCGCAGCATGCCGATCTCCTGGGACCGTTCGAAGACCGACATGGCCAGGGTGTTGACGACGCCGAGGACGGCGACGATCACGGCCATGCCGAGCAGCGCGTAGAGCATGTTCAACAGCAGGTCGATCGACTGGGAGATGCCGGCGGAGACGTCCTTCTTGTCCTCGACGGTGAGGGCCGGGTTCTTGCCCAGCGCATCGATCAGCGTCTGCTTGGTGGCGTCGGTGGCGCCGTCCTTGGTCTTGAGCATCACCTGCATGTCGGTGGCGTGCTTCTGGTGGGTGCTCAGGACGCCGTTGTCCACGATGACCTGATGGATCATCTCGTTGCCGTGGTAGACGCCCGAGACGGTCAGCGTCTCCTTCTTGCCGTCCTCGAACGTCACCGGGACGCGGGAGCCGACCTTCCAGCCCTTCTCCTTCGCGGTGTCCTCGTCGGCGATCAGACCGCCGCCGGCCAGGTCGCCGAGGGAGCCGGAGGCGAAGTCGAGGCGGGTCAGCTTGCCGAAGTCCTTGCCGTTGACGCCGGTCAGGTAGGTGGTGTTGCCGCCGATCTCGGCTTCGGAGCTGCGCAGCGGGCTGATGGCGGTGACCTCGTCCAGGCCGCCGAGCTTCTGTGCCACCTCGGGGGAGAGCGGCGTCAGTCCGGCCATGGACACGACGTAGTCGGCCTTGAGCGAGTCGACGGCCATCTTGTCGATGCCCTTCTGGACGCTGGTCCCGATCACCGTCAGGCCGGTGATCAGGGTCAGGCCGACCATCAGGGCGGAGGCGGTGGCGGCCGTGCGGCGCGGGTTGCGGACCGCGTTCTCCCGGGCGAGCTTGCCGGAGATGCCGAACGTGCGGAGCAGCGGGGCGGCCAGGGCGATCAGCGGGCGGGACAGCAGCGGCGTCAGGACGAACACGCCGACCAGCAGCAGCACCGCGCCCAGGCCCATCACGAACTTGCCGTCACTCATGCCGGTGGCGGCCAGTACGGCGGCGATTCCGGCGCCCGCGAAGAGCGCGCCGATGGTGTTGCGGACCACGAGGGACTTGGTGGTGGCCGTGGCGTGGACGCTGTTCATCGCGGCGACCGGCGGGATCTTCGCGGCGCGGCGGCCCGGCAGCCAGGCGGCGAGGACGGTCACGCCGATGCCGACCACCAGCGAGGTGACGACGGTGGACACGTCGACGACGAGGGGGCCGTCGGGGACGGTGGCGCCGGTGCCGTTCATCAGGGCGCGCATCGCGGCGCCGATGCCGATACCGGCGGCCAGACCCGTGACGGCGGCGACCGCGCCGACGACGACGGCCTCGATCAGCACGGAGCGGGTGACCTGGCGGCGGCTGGCGCCGACCGCGCGCAGCAGCGCCAGCTCCTTGGTGCGCTGGGCGACCAGCATGGTGAAGGTGTTGGCGATGAGGAAGATGCCGACGAACAGCGCGATACCGGCGAAGCCCAGCAGGGCGGTCTGCATGCTCTCCATGCTCTTGGCGATCTGCTCGGCCTCGTCGTCGGCGAGCTGACGGCCGGTGGTGGCCTCGGCGCCCTTGGCGGGCAGCACCTTGTGGATCTCCGTCTCCAGGGCGTCCTGCGAGGTGCCCGGGGCGGCCTTGACGTGGATCTCGTTGTACTTGCCGGGGGCGAGCAGCAGCTTCTGGGCGGTCGCGTTGTCGAACAGCGCGAGGCTGCCACCGGCCGAGACGGCGCCGTCGGTGGTGGTGAAGATGCCGGTCAGCCGGGTCTCGTGGACCGGCCCGTCGAAGGAGAGGCGGACCGTGTCGCCGACCTTGAACCCGGCCTCGTCGGCGGTACGGGAGTCCAGGGCGATCTGGTCGGCGCCGTGCGGGGCGGCGCCGTCGCGCATCGGGTAGCGGGCGTCCTTGCCGTCGGCGCCGGGGTAGTAGTTGCCGCCGCGGGTGGAGAAGCCGGTGCCGATCAGCTTGCCGTGGCGGTCGGCGATGGCGGTGAACCCGGTGACGGTGCCGGTGGCCGAGGCGGCGCCGGGCACGTGGGCGGCCTTGTCGAGCAGGCGCTGGTCGAGCGCGGGCCGGTCGCCGAGGCCGGAACCGTCGCTGTTGGGCTGGATGGCCACGTCGACGTCGGCGTAGCCCTCCCGGGCGCTGGAGCGCAGCGCGTCGGAGATGGTGGAGGTGAAGACCAGGGTGCCGGAGACGAAGGCGACGCCGAGCATGACGGCGAGGACGGTCATCAGCAGCCGGGCCTTGTGCGCGAGGACGTTGCGCAGGGCGGTACGGAGCATGGGTCAGTAGTCCTGGGGGAGTGGTCCGAAGTGCGGGCGGCGGGGCGTCAGTTGGTACGGCCCTTGGCGTCGAAGCCCTTCATGCGTTCCAGGACCAGGTCGGCGGTGGGGTCGGGCATGTCGTCGACGATGCGGCCGTCGGCGAGGAAGACGACGCGGTCGGCGTAGGAGGCGGCGGCCGGGTCGTGGGTCACCATCACCACGGTCTGGCCCAGCTCACGGACGGAGTTGCGCAGGAAGCCCAGGACCTCGGCGCCGGAGCGGGAGTCGAGGTTGCCGGTCGGCTCGTCCGCGAAGATGATCTCCGGTCGGGAGGCGAGGGCGCGGGCGACGGCGACGCGCTGTTGCTGGCCGCCGGAGAGCTGGCCGGGCCGGTGCTTGAGGCGGCCGCTCAGGCCGACGGTTTCCACGACGCGGTCCAGCCAGGCGCGGTCGGGCTTGCGGCCCGCGATGTCCATCGGGAGGGTGATGTTCTCCAGCGCCGTCAGGGTCGGCAGCAGGTTGAACGCCTGGAAGATGAAGCCGATCTTGTCGCGGCGCAGCTGGGTGAGCTTCTTGTCCTTCAGCCCGGTCAGCTCGGTGTCCCCGATCCGGGCGCTGCCGCCGGAGATCGTGTCCAGCCCCGCCATGCAGTGCATCAGCGTCGACTTGCCGGACCCGGAGGGGCCCATGATCGCGGTGAACTGGGCCTGGTGGAACGTGACGGAGACGGCGTCGAGGGCGACCACCCGGGTCTCGCCCTCTCCGTAGACCTTGGTGAGATCCGTTGCGCGGGCGGCCGCCGCGGTGGTGCGGGGGGCGGTGGGGACGCCGGAGGGGATGGTGGTCACGGAAGCGTGCTCCTGTCGAAACGGGGCGGCGGGTGGCCGCGGTCTGGGGACCCTTCCATCGTCCGCCGGGCGAGCGGCCCGGAATGTCAGCCAGGACGGCCGTCCTGGGCCAACCTTGGGGCGTACCGGGTGCGATGGCTGTCATCCCTGGGGAGGAGGGCGGTCCCTGAGACGGGCGACCGGCTCCGGGGTGCAAGAGGGGTGCGGGGCCGGGCAGGCGGAGGGTGCCCGGCGCGAGGGGATTCATGCCGGAGTGTCGGTTGAGCACATACCAGGGCGGCTTGGCGAGGCGGGACGGCGACTTTCCGTCATTCCGGGCACCGAACGTGTTTCAGGGTGTTACGCCGGAGGTGCGTCGTGGGCATGTGACAACGGCCTGATCCGGTGACTGACGCACCCTCAGTTGCCAATAAAATAAGACAACCTCGGGATGAGCGGCCTGGGGCTCGGTGGCCTGCGGGCTACGCTCGTGCTGCCTCTGTGGGGGCATGGGGGAGTCCACGCCCGGATGGTGGAATGCAGACACGGCGAGCTTAAACCTCGCTGGCCTTCGGGCCGTGCCGGTTCAAGTCCGGCTCCGGGCACTTCCGGCAATCGGCCGCCCGTTCCGAAGGGTTTTCCCGGGCCTTGCGCCGCACTGCGCCCACCCTGACGTATCCCGCTCGCACCTCCGCTCCGACGGGGTGCGTCCGCCGCCCTCTTCCGCAGCGTTCTGCCTGTCCGGGCGGCCGATGCGCGGCGCGGGGCGGTTCGCCTGCCGGGCGCGTCACCCTCGCTCGGCCGGACGGACCGGACGGGATCCCCGGGGAAATGCGGCGGGCGATTGCGGGGTGCCCCTTCCTTCCCGTCGGCCTTTTCGTCACCGTACGAATCCGTAGGGTCACGCGGCGCCGTGAAGGGTTTGTCTCCGTGCCGCGATCCGGCCCCGGAATACGGGCCGGAGGGTGTCGGTGGGTGATTTCCCGGGCGCGTTCCGTGGTATTTCGCATTCGCTCGTTCCGGGGAATTCGCCGCCCCGCCGACCGGATTTCGTACCCCTGGTGAAGACCTGCCGCGCGCCCCTTCCGGGCGTGCCCGCCGGCCGTCGTCGCGCCCCGCGGAGGCGGCGGCGCCCGCCCGGTGATTCCGGGTGGGCGGCCCATCCGGGGTGTGGCCCGTGGTGCCGGGGCGTCGGGGTTCCGGGAGTCGTGCCAGCCATGCGTATTGTTGCTATTTGTCGGATTTGAGCGTACTGAGGATGGTGGCTTACGGCATGGAACTCTCCTTCCTGCGTCCCCTCTACACGGAGGGGGCTCCGGTCGCCTCCGTGTACCTCGACACCACGCGCGCGGTGCCGGACGCGGACGAGCGGATCGCCACCCGCTGGCGGACCGCGCGCCGCACGCTGGCCGAGCAGGGTGCGGACGACGCGACGCTCGAAGCGCTGGACGCCACGGTCGGCGGCGTGCCCGACCTGCCCGGTCCTCAGGGCGAGGCGCTGTTCGCCGCCGAGGGGCGGCTCCTCGGCGCCTACACCCTGACCGAGCCGCCCGCGTCGGACCTGGCACTCTCCTCACCGCTGCCGGACCCGCTGCTCCTCGCCTTCGACCGCGACCACCAGGTGCCCCATGTGGTCGTCGCGGTCGACCGGGAGGGCGCCGACGTCGAGGGGTACCCGGCCGCCGCGCACGAACCGTCCTTCCGGCGCACCTTCAACGGCAGCACCCTGCACCTCACCCGTGTCCGCGCCGGGGCCGAGGCGCAGGCGTCGTTCCACCGACGCACCGTCAACGTCTGGTCCGAGAACACCGAGCAGGCGGCGCAGGACGTGCGCGCCGCCGTCGACGCGGTGGGCGCCGAGGTCGTGCTGGTCGCCGGGGACCCGAAGGCGTTCGGTCTGCTGCGGGACCATCTGGAGCCGCTGTCGGCGCGGTTGGTGAAGGTGGGCGGCGGTCGCACCGACGCCCAGGCCCGCGCGGCGCTGCGCGAGGCGACCGACGCCGCGCTCCACGAGATTTCGGCCGAGTCCCACCGTGACGCCTTGCGGCAACTGGAGGAGGCGCTCGCCGGCGGGCGGGCCCTCCAGGGCATCCCGGCGGTGAAGGAAGCCCTCGCCGAGGGCCGGGTGGACACCCTCTACATGGCGCCGCCCACGGGCACCCAGGACGTCCGGCTGTTCGCCTCGGAGCGCAACCCCCGCGCCCTGGCCACCGATCGGGCGGCCCTCGGCGACGACCCGACGGTGTTCGAAGCGCCCGCGCCGCTCCTGCTGCTGCGCGCCGCCGTCCTCGGCGACGCGTCCTTCAGCGAGATCCTGCCGCCGACCCGCTGCACCGACGACGTCGCCGCCCTGCTGCGCTACTGAGACGGCATCCGGCCCGGCGGCGGTCCCGGGCGTTCCCGCCGCCGGGGCCGGGCACGATCGCGGGGGGCCGTTCGTACTCCTCGTGGTGTAGGTGCGCCCCCGACGGACGGGGGGAAATCGTGCTCAGGAAGTAGCCCCGCGTCTTTGCCAAGCTATTACTCTTGTGGCGAGGTCGCGCAGGGCGGCCATGGAGGAGTGAGGATGAGGAGCAGCAACCCGGTCTTCTCGCGACGGGGGTTCAGCCGCGACACCGGCCACGCGGGCTTCCACGCGCCGCCGCAGGCCGGGGGCGTCGGAGCCGACCCGTACGCCGGGGCCAACCCGTACGCGCAGACCACCACCCAGGCGCCGCAGCACACGCCGCAGACCCGCCCGATGACGATGGACGACGTCGTCATGCGTACGGCGTTCACCCTCGGCACGCTCGTCGTCGGCGCCGTCGTCGGCTGGCTGTATCTGACGGAGCAGCTCGGCTTTGCGATCGGCGCCGGTATCGCCGCGATGGTGCTGGGCTTCGTCCAGTCCTTCAAGCGCAAGCCGTCGCCGCCGCTGATCCTGGCGTACGCGGCACTGGAGGGTGTCTTCCTCGGCGCGCTCAGCGGCAACCTCAACAGCCTGCCGAACATGAACGGCGCGCCGATGCAGGCGGTGCTGGGCACGATGGCGGTCTTCGTCACGATGCTCATCGCCTACAAGACGCGCATCGTGCGGGTCACCGCCCGCTTCACCCGCTTCCTGATGATCGCGACCATGGGCTTCGTGCTGCTGTCGCTGGTCAACGTCCTGTTCATGGTGTTCGGCGGCGGTGACGGCCTCGGCTTCCGCAGCGGCGGCCTCGGCATCGTCTTCGGCCTGGTCGGCGTCGTCCTCGGCGCGCTGTTCCTGGCGCTGGACTTCAAGCAGGTCGAGGACGGCATCGCCTACGGCGCGCCGCGCGAGGAGTCCTGGCTGGCGGCGTTCGGCCTGACCGTGACCCTGGTGTGGATCTACATGGAGATGCTGCGGCTGATCTCGATCCTGCGCGACTGACGCGCCGTCATCCCGTCGCCCGGTCCGTACGCCGGACCGCGCCATCCCGAAGCCCCGTGGGTATCCGCGGGGCTTCGGCGTTCCCCGGGGGCGGCGGGACCCGGGCGGCCCGGCGGCCACCGGGCGCGGCGCGCCACCCGCCGACCGCCCCCGCCGACCGTCCCGCCGGACCGCCCCCGACGGGCGTGCGCGCCGCCGTGCGCCGTCGCATAGGCTCGCGCCGTGCCTGACGTAACGCCTTTGGTCCACGCCGTGGACGCCTTCGCCGACCGCCTCCGCTCGCTGCCGCAGAGCACCCTGCGCCGGGGCGCGGCGGCCGACGCGCTCGCCCTGGCGAGGGAGTTGACCGCCCGCGCCCAGCGCCTGGAGCGCCCGGACCGCGAGCCGTACGTGCTGCCCGACGCGGGGCTGTTCGCGGTCGGCGACCAGTTCGCCGTCGCCGGGCACGACCTCGCCGAGGCCCTGCGGAACGCGGAAACGGCCTCCGCCGGGGATGTGGCGGAGGCCGTGGCGCGGGTCGGGGAGACGGCGCGGCGCTGGTAGCGCGGGCCGTGGCGGCGGAGCCTGGGGTGCGCCGCCGACGGCCGGTCAGAGCGAGGCGATGACGCGGTCGGCCAGGATGTAGACGCTCTCCTGCCGGGCCTCGCCCCAGGCGAACGTCAGGGCGTACGCACCGGCGATGGCGGAACCGCCCAGCAGCACGGGCGCGTGACCGTCCCGCAGCGCCTCGGCGACGCTCTCGGACGTCTCTCGGTGGCCCGGCGTCAGGCAGAGGGTGGTGCCGTCGGTGAAGACATAGACGTCGAGGGTGCCCAGCGGACCCGGGCGGACGTCGGCCAGCGGCACGCTCCGCTCGGCCAGCTCCTCCAGCCGCGCCACCGTGCGCTCGTGGTCGGTGACCGCCGCGACCGGCGTGAAGTCCGGGTGCGAGGGATGCCGGCGACGGGCCGCGGCCAGCTCCGCCGACTCGCCCTCCTCCGCCGGTTCCCACTCGGCGGCCCGCAGCGCGTCCGACGACTCCAGAGCGGGTTCCGGCGCGGCGAACGGCTCCAGCGTCTCCGGGCCGAGCAGCGGCTCCAGACCGGCCAGGTCCGCCTGGCGCGGCAGGAACGGCCGGGCGTCGAACCGGTCGGCGTCCGGCAGATCACGTGGGTCCAGCGGGCTCTCGTCGCCGATGCCAGGCACCCCGCCGAGCAGCGACGGCGCGTCCGCGGCGTCCCTGGCCTCCTGTGCGGCCCAGAACGCCCGCGCCTCGGCCAGCTCCCGCTCCCGCTCCTCGGCGAGGGCGTCGGCGACCGCCGCGCGTATGTCTGCCAGCGGCGTCGCCTCGGCAGACGTCTGCCGGGCGGCCGGGATCGCGCAGACCGCGTCGGCGCGGGCGGAGAGGGTTTCGCGGGTGGTCACCAGCTCCGTGCGCACCTCGGCGAGCTGACGGCGCAGCCCCCGGACGGCGTGCAGCGCCGCGGCGCCCACCGCCACGGCGCTCGCCGCGGCCAGGAGCAGGACGAGGTTCATGACGTTCATGCGCCCTCCCCACGTCGCTCCGCGGCCCCGGACCCGCCGGGCACCCGCCTGTCGACGGCCCGGCCCCGGCCGACGGCCGCGGAGGCGGCCTTGCCTGGTTCGCTGCGCTCGCTCACTGGTGTACTCCCCATAGCAGAAGGTCTTTCGACTTCTACCTCAGCCTGCCGGTCGACGGCGACCGGTCCCAGTGCGCTTTGTCCCGAAATGGTGGGGGCTTGGGGCCTCGTACGCACGAGTGGCCCCTGGCTGACCTGCAAAAACCCCTCTCCGGCGGGGCGTTGGTCACAATCCTGGCGGCGATTGGGTCGCGATCTTGTCACCGGGTGACCCACCTCACGCCCGCTTGCCGAGCGTGCCCGTACGACGACGAAGGGTGCGCGGGAACGGGGAGTTGACCTCCCGTTTTCCCGCGCACCCTGTCGCTGTCGCTGTCGCTGTCGCTGTCGCTGTCGCTGTGGCTCAGCTCAGCTCAGCCGCGCGCGTTCATGGTCACGTTCCGCTTCGCTTCCGCTGCGGGCAGGTGCCGCCCTCCTTCGTCGGGCGACCCCTACCCTCCGCTACAACTCAGCTCAACCTCTCGATGACCATTGCCATGCCCTGGCCGCCGCCCACGCACATCGTCTCCAGGCCGAACTGCTTGTCGTGCCACTGGAGGGAGTTGATCAGGGTGGTGGTGATGCGGGCGCCGGTCATGCCGAAGGGGTGGCCGACGGCGATGGCGCCGCCGTTGACGTTCAGCTTGTCCAGCGGGATGTCCAGGTCCCGGTAGCTCGGGATGACCTGCGCGGCGAACGCCTCGTTGATCTCGACCAGGTCGATGTCGGACATCGACAGACCGGCCCGCCGCAGCGCCTGCTTGCTGGCCTCGACCGGGCCGTAGCCCATGATCTCGGGGGAGAGGCCGGAAACGCCGGTGGAGACGATCCGGGCCAGCGGGGTCAGGCCCAACTCGCGCGCCTTGGTGTCGGACATGATCACCAGCGCCGCGGCGCCGTCGTTCAGCGGGCAGCAGTTGCCCGCGGTGACCAGCCCGTCGGGGCGGAACACCGGCTTGAGGCCCTGCACGCCCTCCAGCGTGACGCCTGCCCGCGGGCCGTCGTCCTGCGAGACGACCGTGCCGTCCGGCAGCGTGACCGGCGTGATCTCCCGCTCCCAGAAACCGGCCGCGATGGCCTTCTCGGCGAGGTTCTGCGACCGTACGCCGAACTCGTCCATGTCCTGGCGGGTGACGCCCTTCAGTCGGGCGAGGTTCTCCGCCGTCTGCCCCATCGCGATGTACGCGTCCGGGACCAGGCCGTCCTCGCGCGGGTCGTGCCAGCCCGCGCCCTCTTGCTCCGCGCGGGCCGCGGTGCGCGCCTCGGCGTCGGCGAACAGCGGGTTGTGGGTGCCGGGCATGCCGTCCGAGCTGCCGTTCACCGACCGCGAGACGGTCTCGACGCCCGCCGAGATGAAGACGTCGCCCTCACCCGCCTTGATCGCGTGCAGCGCCATCCGGGAGGTCTGGAGCGACGAGGAGCAGTAGCGGGTGATCGTGCAGCCCGGCAGGTGGTCCATGCCCATCTGCACCGCGACGATGCGGCCGAGGTTGTGGCCCTGCTCGCCGCCGGGCAGCCCGCAGCCGAGCATCAGGTCGTCGATGTCCTTGGGGTCCAGCTCGGGCACCTTGGCCAGCGCGGCCTCGATGATCTTCGCGGTCAGGTCGTCCGGGCGCAGCTCCTTGAGCGAGCCCTTGAAGGCGCGGCCGATCGGGGAGCGGGTGGCTGAGACGATGACGGCTTCGGGCATCACGGCTCCATGGGGTCGTAACGTGCGGCGGCGCGAGACCCGGGGGGCCTCGTCGGGCGCGGGAGGGCGGGGACTGTCAGGGAAGTTACCGGTACGTACCGCGGAGGTCACGGGGTGCGCGCTGTGATGCGGGACTCTTTTCTAAGCGGCTGCTTATGCGGATGCTTATGCGGGTGCGGGTGCGGGTGCGGGTGCGGGTGCGGGTGCGGGTGCGGGTGCGGCGCCCGCGGCGCCCCGTCACTGCGCCACCGGTGGCCGGTCCGTCTCCTCCGGGGCCGGGATGCGGCGGCGCCTGCGGTGCTTGAGGAGGGCCCAGGGGGCGCGGGCCGAGGTGACCTCCGTACCGGCCTCGGACGCCGCCTCCACCGCCGCCTGCTCGACCGGCAGCACGCCCTCGTGCCGGGCGGGCTCGGGGCGCTCGCCCTCCGGCCACAGGCCCAGCGACGCGCAGAGCGTCGGCAGCACCGCCATCGCGGCCGTGGCGTAGCCCTCCGCCGACGGGTGGTAGTTGTCCGGGCCGAACAGCTCCCGTGGCCGGGCCTCGAACTCCGGGCCCAGCAGATCGCCGAGCGAGACCGTCCGGCCGCCGTTCTCCACCACGCCGATGGTCTGCGCCGCCGCCAGCTGCCGCGACAGTCGCCGGGCCACCCAGCGCAGCGGCTGGTAGACCGGCTCGATGGTGCCCATGTCCGGGCAGGTCCCGACGACGACCTCGCTCCCGGCCGCCCGCAGCCTGCGGACCGTGTCCGACAGCAGGCGTACGGAGCGGGCCGGCGGCATCCGGTGGGTGACGTCGTTCGCGCCGATTATGATCACGCAGGCGTCCGGGACCGGCGCGTCGTTCGCCAGCAGCAGGCCGACCTGGCGCTCCAGATCGTCGGACTGCGCCCCGGGCAGCGCGACGTTGCGGAGGTCGACCGGCAGCTCCGACAGCGCGGCGAGGCCGGAGGCGAGGAGCGCGCCCGGCGTCTCGCGGGCCCGGCGCACGCCCTGGCCCGCCGCGGTGGAGTCGCCGAGGAAGCCGAGCCGCAGCGGCGTCCGGTCGGTGCCGTGGCCGAACGCGGCGCCGTAGCGGCCGTCGGCGCACGGCGGGGTGTCGCCGGAGCCGCCGACCGTGCGGCGTGCCAGCCGCATCTCGGTCAGCAGCACCCCGGCGGCGGCCACACCGAGCAGGCCGACCCCACCGCCGCCGTATGCCGCGGCGGTGGCGATCCGCCGGGCCACCCTCGCCCTGGACAACGTCATCGGCATAGGCCGGGCACCTCCCCGTGCAGTGCGTCGGCGCGCTCCGTACCGGATCGGCGCGCGCCGGGAACTCGTACAACAGGTTGTTGCCCCGTAGCGCACCGAACGCAACGCGGCGGCCCCGCAGGCGGGCGGGCAATAGGCTGATGTGATGGGCGCAGGACAGCGTGCCCCCGACCGCGGAGACCACCGTGCAGTTTTACGAATCGATGATTGAGCTCGTCGGCAACACCCCGCTCGTGCGGCTCAACAACGTCACCCAAGGGATCCAGGCGACCGTCCTGGCCAAGGTCGAGTACTTCAACCCCGGAGGCTCGGTCAAGGACCGGATCGCGGTGCGGATGATCGAGGCCGCCGAGGAGTCGGGCGCGTTGCAGCCGGGCGGCACCATCGTCGAGCCGACGTCCGGCAACACCGGCGTGGGGCTGGCGATCGTGGCCCAGCAGAAGGGCTACAAGTGCATCTTCGTCTGCCCCGACAAGGTCTCGACGGACAAGATCAACGTGCTGCGGGCGTACGGCGCCGAGGTCGTGGTCTGCCCGACCGCCGTCGACCCCGAGCACCCCGACTCGTACTACAACGTCTCCGACCGGCTGGTGCGGGAGACGCCCGGCGCCTGGAAGCCGGACCAGTACAGCAACCCGAACAACCCGCGCTCGCACTACGAGACGACCGGCCCGGAGCTGTGGGAGCAGACCGACGGGAAGATCACCCACTTCGTGGCGGGCGTCGGCACCGGCGGCACGATCAGCGGCACCGGCCGCTATCTGAAGGACGCCAGCGACGGCCGGGTGAAGGTCGTCGGCGCCGACCCGGAGGGCTCCGTCTACAGCGGCGGCTCCGGGCGGCCGTATCTGATCGAGGGCGTCGGTGAGGACTTCTGGCCGACCGCGTACGACCGGACCGTCGCCGACGAGATCGTCGCGGTGTCGGACAAGGACGCCTTCCAGATGACCCGGCGGCTGGCCAAGGAGGAGGGGCTGCTGGTCGGCGGCTCCTGCGGGATGGCCGTGGTGGCCGCCCTGGAGGTCGCCTCCCGGCTCGGGCCCGACGACGTGGTGGTCGTCCTGCTGCCGGACAGCGGCCGCGGCTACCTCTCGAAGATCTTCAACGACGAATGGATGGCCGACTACGGCTTCCTGGAGGAGGGCGGCGGCGCCGCCGTCAGTGAGGTGCTGGCCCACAAGGAGGGCGCGCTGCCGTCGCTGGTGCACATGCACCCGGAGGAGACCGTCGGCCAGGCGATCGAGGTGCTGCGCGAGTACGGCGTCTCCCAGATGCCGATCGTCAAGCCGGGCGCCGGGCACCCGGACGTGATGGCCGCCGAGGTCGTCGGCTCCGTCGTCGAGCGGGAACTGCTCGACGCCCTCTTCGCCCAGCGCGCCTCGCTGTCGGACCCGCTGGAGAAGCACATGTCGGCGCCGCTGCCGCAGGTCGGCTCCGGCGAGCCGGTCGCCGACCTGATGGCCGTCCTGGAGGGCGCGGACGCCGCCATCGTCCTGGTCGAGGGCAAGCCGAAGGGCGTTGTCAGCCGCCAGGACCTGCTGGCGTTCCTGGCGCGCGAGGCCGGGAAGTGACGGTTTCCCGGGGGTGAGGACGCGGAGGCCGGTGCCTGAGCCGGCGGCCCGGGACCGGTCGGGGGTGCGCGCTCAGGGCCGGTCGGCTGCCAGGCCGGTACGTGGCCGCGCGGTCGCCCGGCCGGTGCCCGGCCCTCCGGCGTACGGCACGCCGTCGCCCCGCCGTCGCCCCGCCGCGCAAGATGTACGTATGCGTCACGTGGACGCAGCACGGGCTTCACACGGGTCCGGCAGATTACTGATCACGGCGATCGGAACTCCGGAGCGGCTCCCGGACCTCCGGCTTCGCCGGGACGCCACCTCCGGCCCTGGCCCGGAACGCGTCCCCCGTGGGGACCGCCGTCGTCCCGACCCCGGCCACGGCCGGGGTGCGGCGGCCCCCACGCCCCTCACTCCGCCGTGGCCGGAGCCGGTTCCTCCGCGGGGGCCGGGGCCAGGATCCGACCTGTATCGCGCCGGGCGAGGACCCCGTACAGCACGGCGGGCACCAGCAGGCCGATGATCCAGGACAGATCGGCGCCGCCGAGCGGGGCGACCAGCGGGCCGGTGTAGAACGCGGTGGCCAGGAACGGCAGTTGGGCCAGGACGCCGACCGCGTAGACCGTGAGCGCCGTGCCGTTCCACGCGCCGTATCGGCCGCGCGGGTCGGTGAGCGCGGGGATGTCGTACCGCTCCTTGGAGATCAGGTAGTAGTCGACGAGGTTGATCGCCGACCACGGCGTGAAGAACGTCAGCAGGAACAGCAGGAAGTCCTTGAACGCGGCGAGGAAGGAATCCTTGCCCAGCAGCGCGACGACGGTGCCCGCCACCATGATCCCGGAGATGTACGCGGCGCGGGCGCGCGGCGACAGGGTGCGCTGGGTGCGGAAGCCGCTGACGCCGGTCACCAGCGACATGAAGCCGCCGTAAGTATTGAGGATGTTGATGGTGAGCTTGCCGAGCGCGATGACGAAGTAGAGCAGCGACGCAATCAGCCCGGTGCCGCCGAGGCCCACGATGTACGTCACCTCGTGCCCGACGAACGCGGCGGGCGCGGCGGCGGCGGCCAGCGCGCCGAACGTCATCGACCACTGCGCGCCGAGCACCGAACCGGACAGCGTCCACCAGAACGTCGCACGGGTCGAGGTATGCCGCGGCAGATAGCGCGAGTAGTCGGCGACGTACGGGCCGAACGCCAGCTGCCAGGAGGCCGAGAGGGAGACGGCCAGCAGGAAGACGGGCAGCCCGAAGCCGTGCGGGTGCAGCAGCGCACCGAGGTCGGCGTGCTGGAGGAGGCGGGCGCCGAGGTAGACGAAGGCGACCGCGCACACCAGCCCGGCGATCCTGCCGAGGGTGTGGATCAGGCGGTAGCCGACGGTCGTGGCGACGCCCGTGACCAGCGCGAACAGGATGATCCCGGTGGTGTCGCCGAGATGCGTCAGCTCCCCGACCGCCTGCCCGGCCAGCACCGTGCCGCTGGCGAAGAAGCCGATGTACATCACGATGACCAGCGCCAGCGGGATGACCGCGCCGCGCACCCCGAACTGCGCCCGCGAGGTGATCATCTGAGGCAGCCCGAGCCGCGGGCCCTGCGCGGAGTGCAGCGCCATCACGGCCCCGCCGAGCAGATTGCCGACCAGCAGCCCGGCCAGCGCCCAGAAGGGGGATGCGCCGAAGACGACGGCCAGGGCCCCGGTGATCACCGCGGTGATCTGCAGATTGGCGCCCAGCCAGAGCGTGAACTGGCTGAACGCGCTGCCGTGCCGTTCCTCGTCCGGCACGACGTCGATCGAGCGTCTCTCCACCACACCGGCCATGGACGCCACCTCCCTGTATGAATTCATTCAGGATTAGGGTGGAGTGAATGGAAGGTCAATAGGTGAGAGTGAGACGTCTGTGAAGGAGGGGGCTGGCGGGGCGCCGATTCGGTCCGGTCCGGTGCGGTTCGGTCCGGTGTGCGGCCTGGTGCGTGGTGCCGTGCGGTGCGGTCCGGTGCCGTGCGGTTCGACTCGGGGTGCGGCCCGGTGGTGTGTCCAGGTGGGTGCGGCCGGGGGCGTACGGCCGTGAGCGTGCGCGTACGGGGGCGAGGCGGGCGTGCGGCGGGGCGTACGGGGCGTCGCGGGGCCCGAGTATCCGTAGAGTCGACCGGTAGACGACATGGCCCCCGACCGGGCCGGGAGGAAGAGGCGATGAGCGGGGACGGGGACAACGGCGGCGGTGCGGCCGGTGCGACGGATGCGGTCGAGGTGGCCGGTGTGGCCGGTGTGGCCGGTGTGGTCAAGGCGGCCGAGGTTCCGGGCGGTGATGCGGCGGCCGAGGCTCCGGTGGGCGGCGCGGCGGGCGGTGATGCGGCGGCCGCGCGGTTGCAGCGGCTCTTCGAGGGGCGGCGGCTGACGCCCACTCAGCGGCGCATCGCGCACTGCATGGTGCGCCGCGCCGCCGACGCGCCGTTCCTCTCCAGCGTCGAACTCGCCGAACTCGCCGGGGTCAGCCAGCCCTCCGTGACCCGCTTCGCGGTCGCCCTCGGTTTCGACGGCTACCCGGCGCTCCGCCGCCATCTGCGCGACACCGCCCCGACCGGGCCGGACGCCATCGCCGCGGCCAACGAGTACCAGCAGGCGGTCCAGGCGGAGATCGACAACCTCCGCCACCTCGCGGCCGTCCTCGCCGACCCGGAACCGGTCGTACGGGCGGGCCAACTGTTCGCCGCGTCCCGGCCGCTGCCCGTCCTCGGGCTCCGCGCGGCCACCGCCCAGGCCGCCGGATTCGTCTACTTCGCCCGCAAGGTGCACCCGGACGTCCGCCTCCTCGACGAGGGCGGCTCCCTCCTCGCCGACCGCATCGACGCCGCGGTGCGCGCCGGGGCGAGCGCCCTCCTCTGCTTCGCGCTGCCGCGCCATCCGCGCGAGGTCGTCGAGGCGCTGGAGTACGCCCGCGCCGTCGGGCTGACCGTCGTCACCGTCGCCGACAGCGCCTTCGCCCCCGTCGCCCACCACACCGACCTGCTGCTGCCCGCCCCCGTCGGCACCGGCCTGGCCTTCGACACGGTGTGCGCCCCGATGCTCCTGGGCCGCGTCCTGCTGGAGGCGATGTGCGACGCCCTGCCCGACGCCCAGGCCCGCCTGGAGGAGTTCGACGCCAAGGCGGCGGCCCGGGGGTTGTTCGTGGAGTGAGGGGCGGGGGCTGCGCGGGGCATGTGCCCGGGGCCGGTGCGGGCCGGGCCTGGGCAGCGGGTCCGGGCGGGGCGTGCGGCTGGGGGCGTTCCGGGCGCCTGTGGCCTTGGGTTCTTCGGGGCGCGATCTGGAGCTTTCGGGTGTGCGGCCGGGGCCGTTGGGCGCTCCGCCCGGGCCGGGTCCGTTTCCCCGGGGACGGGCGTGCCGCGGCCTCCCGCCGTCTCCCATCTCAGGGAATCCTCATCCGGACTTACTACGATCCGCGGCCGGTACGGGGGTGTCGGTACAGGTGTGACGGTACGGGCGTGCCGGTGCGCGGCGGAGACCGCGCCGGGCCGTCCGTGCGGTGGTCGAGGTGAGGAGGTCCGGCGTGGGACGTGGGGCTTACGGGCTGGCGCGGGTGGCGGTGATCGTCCGGGCACCGGCCGGGTGGCTGTGGTGGTCCGGGCTGCTCGCGGCCGGGATCGGGGCGTTGCCGCCGGGGCTGACGGGGCGGCGGATCGGGGTGCTCACCGGGATCGCATGCGGCGTGATCGCGGCGTTCGCGGTGTACGCTGCGCGCCGCCGCCGTTGGAACGCCCTGCTCGGTGGCGCGGAACGGGCCGGCCGGGCCGTCGTTCTCCAGGACCGGGCGGTCACCCTCCGCACCTGGCGCCGGGCCCACCGCTGGTGGCTGCTGCTCGCCTTCCTGGCCGCCGTCGGATCGTCGTTCGCCCTGCCCGCGGCCGGTGGCCTGCTGATGTCCGGCGCCGCGCTCGGACTGTGGGCCAAGGCGCTGTGGCTCGGCCGCTGGGAACGGGACCACGACGCCCTGCTCTGGGTCCGCACCGAAGCAGCGGTACGCGGTGGCGCCGCGGGCCGCACCGTCCCCGGCCATCGGACCACCGGCCTGGCGGCGGGCGACGCGGCGCCGGGCGGGGCCCGGACCCGCACCCGGATCCGCACGCGCGCCCCGGGCCGCCGGGCGGGACCGGGATCGGGTTCGGGATCGGCTCGGCGTTAGTGCGACGGGGCGCGGCGGGGCGGCGCGGCGCGGGGCGCTCGCGTACCCGGTGGTGCTGCGGGTGCGCGCCCGGTGCGGCCCGGTGCGGCCCGGTCCGGTGCGGCCCGCACAGCCCCGGCCCGGCCCGACATGGCCTGGCTTGCCCCGCGCAGCCACAGCCCGGCGGCTCGGTCCGGCCGGCCTGGCTCGCCCGACTCGGCCCGCGCAGCCCCGGCCCGGCCGAGGCCCCTTCACCGCAACGTGCGCAACTCCTCCCCGTGTGCGCCGCCGCTTTCCGCCGTCAGCTCCTCCAGCGTCTGTGGCGTACGGACGGTCGCGAAGCGGACCTCGCCCGACGGGTCCGCCGTGTAGCCGTAAACCCCGGGCCGGGGCAGTGAGTTGTAGGCGAAGTGGGTGGAGAAGTAGTACGCGCCGGTGTCCAGCAGGGCGGCGTGGTCGCCGGACTCCAGGAGGGGCAACGGGCGGTTCTCGGCGACCAGATCGCCCGCGAAACAGCACGGCCCGGCGACGTCCTGGGCAACCGGCGGCCCCTCCTTGGGGAGCCCTCGTGCGTCGTACGCGGCGACCCGGAGCGGCCAGGCGTCCGGGACGAACACCGTCCGGGTGGCGACCTGCGCCCCCGCGTGGGTGACCGCGATCGGCCGCCCGCCCGCCGACTTCGCGTACTCCACCCGCGCCACGACCGTGCCGTGCTTGGCCAGCAGCGACCTGCCGAACTCGGTCACCAGCCCGTACCGCCCCCGGAACAGCCCCGGCACCCGCTCCCGCAGCACCTCCACATACTCCCGGTATGTGGGCGTGACCCGGTCCGATGCGAAGTTCACCGGCAGGCCGCCGCCGATGTCGAGGGTGTCGACCTGCGCCCGCCCCGCCTGCGCGTTGATCTCCTCGGCGAGGTCGAACAGGGCCCGCACCCCGTCGGCCATCAGCGGCAACGCCATGCCCTGCGAACCGACGTGACCGTGCAGCCGGGTCAGCCACGGGCGGTCCAGATAGGCCCGCACCACCCATGCGCGGGCTCCTTCATCCCGCAGCGCCACCCCGAACTTGGAGGTGTCGGTGGCGGTGCTCATCGCGCCGATGCTGCCGCCGCCGAGTTGCGGATTGACCCGCAGCCCCAGCGGGGCGCCGGTCGGTGCCGACGCCACCAGGGCATCGACGCGGGCCAGCTCCTCCGGGTTGTCGATGTTGACCGCGATCCCCAGCGCCAGGGCCTCCCGCAGCTCGGCGGGGGTCTTGGCGGGCGAGTCCAGCACCGTGCGCCGCACCGGGACGTGCGCCGCGCGGGCCAGCGCCAGCTCCCCGGGGCTGGCCACCTCGCAGCCCAGCCCCTCGTCGGCGAGCAGCCGCAGCACGGGCACCAGCGACGCCGCCTTCACCGCGAACGCGTGCAGAACGGGAACCCCGGCTTCGGTGAACTCGGCGAACGCGGAACGGAGTTCGGCCGCCGAACGCCGCACCCCCGCGACATCCAGCAGCCCGGCGACGGGCGTGGCGGGGCTCACGAGCCCCCGCTCGACGGCTGCCCGTACGGCACGGTCCCGGTCCGTGGGGCCCGGAACGGTCGGAGAACCAGTGGTGAGGCCAGTCATATCGCCACTCCATCATCGTCACGCGGTACGACGCCACAGGTGTCCGGGGACCGGTCACCGAGCTGTTACACCACCCCGGCGCCGCTCAGCTCCGCCTTCCGCCGCCGCGCGGACAGCCGCGACCCGGACTCCCGCCGGGTGGCCCGCCGCAGCAGCGGTACGGCCAGCAGGAACCCGAGGACCGCCCACGCCGCCAGCACCAGCGCGACCCATGGCAGGTCCCAGGACCCGGCGGGCTCCGCGGCCCGAGCCGCGTCCGGCAGCAGCGCCGACCGTATGCCCTGCGCCATCCACCGCAGCGGGAAGCAGGACGCCACCCGCTGGACCACCTCGGGCAGTGCGGTCAGCGGGAACATCGCCCCCGACGTCACCAGCAGCGCCATCACCGGCAGCATCAGCAGCGCCAGCGCCTCCCGCGGGTTGGGGAGTACGGCCCCGATGGCGGCGCCCAGCGGTATGACGGCGAGCAGGCCCAGCGTGGTCACCCACAGCAGCGTCAGCCAGCCGCCCGGCCCGTGCGGCAGCGGCCCGTCCACCAGCAGTGCGCCCGCCGCCAGCAGCACCACCAGCGTGCCCACGGCCATCGCGACCATCAGCAGCGACTTGGCCAGCAGATAGGCCGGTATGCCGCCCGGCGTGGCCCGCAGCCGCAGCAGCGTGCCCTCCTCGCGCTCGGTCACCATCATCTGCGGGAGGTTCATCAGCCCCACCTGAAAGAGCAGATACGCGGCGAACCCGGCGAGGGTGAGATGGCCCATCGGGATCCTGGTGCCGGGAACGGTGCCGCTCAGCGTCCCCGCGATCACCAATGCGACCACGATGTTGAGCAACTGCCCGCTCATCTCCTTCCGGCTGCGCAGCAGATGCCGTATCTCGATGACACCCCGCGCCCACCCGGCCCGCCAGGTCCGCCCTCGCGCCCCGGTATCCGCCGTGCCGGCGCCCCCGCCCCGCACCGGAGTGTGGTCGGGCGCCCCCTTCGAGCCCATGTCCGTCTGTGTCATGGCGTCATTCCCCCTTGGTGTTCCTCGTCCTCGTTCACGCGTATGCGGTCCGGTCCGGTGCGGTGCCGCCCGCCGGGCGACGTGCCGTCTCCCGCCGGGCCGGGCCGGGGTTGGGCGTGTCCGGGCGTGCCGGACTCCCGTGCCGCCCCGCCCCACGCTCTCCGCGGCCGTACGGTCAGGCCGCTCGCGCCGCGTCGCCCGCGGTGCCGGGCGCCCGGCCCTCCGCCGGACCGGCCGCGTCGTCCTTCCCGTGCAGCATGTGGAGGTAGGTGTCCTCCAGCGTCGGGCGGCGTACCTCCAGGTCGGGGAGGGGGCCGCCGGTCGACCGGTGCAGTTCCCAGACCAGCTGGGAGGGGTCGGCGGTCCGCTCCCGGCGCGGCGTACCGTCCGGGGCCGTCCAGCGGACCTCTGCCTGCGCGGCCGCCCGCCGGGCCAGCTCCCGGGGCGTGCCGCAGGCCCGTATGCGGCCGTTGACCAGCATCGCCATACGGTCGGCCAGCCGCTCGGCCTCCACGAGGTCGTGCGTGGTGAGCAGGACCGTCACCCCTTCGTCCCGGGCCAGCCGTTCGACCAGGTCGTGGAAGTCGCGGCGCGCCTCCGGGTCGAAACCGGTGGTCGGCTCGTCCAGGAAGAGGAGTTCGGGGCGGCCGATGATGCCGAGCGCCACATCGAGGCGCCGCCGCTGTCCGCCCGAGAGCCGAGCCGCCTGCTGCCCGGCGTGGTCGGTGAGACCGACGAGGCGCAGCAACGCGTCCGGGTCGCGCGGATCGCGGTAGTAGCGCGCGAAGTGGGCGAGGAGTTCGCCCACCCGCCAGCGTCCGTGGTCCCGCCAGGTCTGCAGGACCAGGCCGAGCCGGGCGCGCCATGCCTCGTCGCCATGCGCCGGATCCGCGCCCAGCACCTCGACCTCACCCGCCGAACGCCGCCGGAAGCCCTCCAGGATCTCCACGGTGGTGGTCTTGCCCGCGCCGTTCGGCCCGAGCAGGGCGAGGATCTCGCCGCGGCGCACCTCCAGGTCCACCCCGCGCAGCACCTCTCTGCCGCCGTACGCCATCCGCAGATCGCGCGCCCGGACCACCGGGCCGTCGCCGGGCCGCGCGGGCACCGTGATCGCCGTCATCGGGTCACCTCGGCGGCGGTGGCGGGTGCCGGGGTGGTGGTGTCCTCGGCGGGCGCGGTGGCCGCCGGGGTGGCGGTCGGGGCGTCCTCCACGATGGCCCGGAGCGCCGCCACATGGCCCTCGAACGCGGTCCTGCCCCGGTCGGTGAGCCGGACCTTGGTGCGGCGCCGACGGCCGCCGCCCTCCTTGCGGATCTCCAGATACCCGGCCTCCTCCAAGGTGTGGAGCTGCTTGGAGAGCGCGGAGTCGCTGAGCGAGAGGCTGTCACGGATGAACGGGAAGTCGGCCCATTCGGTGGCCGCGAGCAGGGCCACCACGGACAGCCGGGTCGCCGGATGGATCAGTTCGTCGAAACCTGTCGGGGTGCTCATCGGGCGTTCTCCTCACCACGGGGGCGGTTCACGGGGCGGTCGGTGCGGGCCGGGAGCCGCTCGGGTCGAGCCGGGCGCCGTGGCTCCGCAGCGCGGATCGCGTCCAGCGGTTCGCCGGACCGACGCAGAGCAGATGGACGCCGACGGAGACGGTGGCCTGGATCACGGTGGGCAGCGGCAGATGCAGGCTCCGGGCGAGGAAACCCGAGAGCAGCAGGGTGGTGAGCGACACCACCGCACCGGCCAGCGCGGAGGCGACCGACCGCCAGGTGTGGCGCGAGCGGTGCAGTCGGACCCGCGCGCGGCGGGCGGCGAAGGTGATCAGCGTGCCCAGCAGGACGACGTACGCCACGGTCAGCAGCCAGAAGATCCAGTCCGGGAGGGTCAGGCCCCAGCTGGCGACGAAGAGCCACATGAGCGTGGCGGTGATGTAGGTCGTGGCGGCCTCGCCGGACGCGCCGCGCTCCACCTCGTCGTAGACCCGTTCCTGCGGTACCCGGATGCGCTGCAGGTCCTGCCAGGCGCGCTCCGCGTCGACCGGTGTGGTCATGGTCGTCCCCTCCCCCGTGACGTTACTTGCCTACTGGGAAAGCTAACACCGACTTTCCTGGTGGGCAAGTCAAAAGGGGGGTGAATCTTCGCGTGTGCCCGGTTCGGTTGCGGGTGTCGCCACCCTCTCCGTGCTGTTGACTAGCCATATTCAGCGAAGTCAATATGTGAATATCCCGATCCAATCGATGCCGGGAGGCACCCGTGCCAGGACCTCGTCCCGTACCGCGTGAAGGCGCCGCCGACCCCACGACGGGAGCGCGCGCATGACCGGTCAGACCGCGTCGTTCCACACCATGTGGCGGGAGCTGCGGCCCCTCGGCCGCGACGCCTCCTCCGGCGGCTACCGCCGCCACGCCTGGACCGCCGCCGACGCCGACTGCCGTGCGTGGTTCCGTGCCGAGGCCGAGTCCCGCGGCCTCGCCTACGAACTGGACCGCAACGGCAACCAGTGGGCCTGGCTCGGCGTCCGCTCGTACACCGAGGTCGCCCCCGGCGCCGCCGTCGTCACCGGCTCCCACCTGGACTCCGTCCCGGACGGCGGCGCCTTCGACGGCCCGCTGGGCGTCGTCTCCTCCTTCGCCGCGCTCGATGAACTCCGCCGCAGGGGAGTGGAGTTCACCGCGCCGCTGGCCCTCGTCAACTTCGGCGACGAGGAAGGCGCCCGCTTCGGGCTCGCCTGCGTCGGCTCCCGGCTCAGCGCCGGTGCCCTGACCCCCGAGGACGCCCGCGAACTGCGCGACGCCGACGGGATCACCCTGCCGCAGGCGATGGAGCGCGCCGGATACGACCCCGACGCGATCGGACCCGACCGCGACCGGCTGGCGCGCATCGGCGCGTTCGTGGAGCTGCACATCGAGCAGGGCCGCGCCCTCGACCTGACCGGCGACCCGGTCGGCATCGCCTCCGCCATCTGGCCGCACGGCCGCTGGCGGTTCGACTTCCACGGCGAGGCCAACCACGCGGGCACCACCCGCCTGGAGGACCGCCACGACCCCATGCTCAGCTACGCCCGGACCGTCGTCGCCGCGCGGGAGGCCGCCCGGACCGCGGGCGCCCTGGCGACCTTCGGGAAGATCAGCGTCGAACCGAACGGTGTCAACGCGATCCCCTCGCTCGTCCGCGGCTGGCTCGACTCCCGCGCCGCCGACCAGGACATCCTGGACACCGTCGTGAAGGAGATCGAACGCGCCGCCGAGGAGAGCGCCGCCCGGGACGGCGTCGACCTGCGCATCGTCCGCGAATCCTTCACCCCCGTCGTGGAATTCGGGCACGCCCTCCGCGACGAGCTGGGCACCCTGCTCGCCCGCTCCGGCGGCGGGCGGCCCGTACCCGTCCTCGGCACCGGCGCCGGACACGACGCGGGCATCCTCTCCGCGAGCGTCCCGACCGCCATGCTGTTCGTACGCAACCCGACCGGCGTCTCGCACTCGCCCGCCGAAACCGCGGCCGAGGACGACTGCGTCGCCGGGGTCACCGCACTCGCCGACGTACTGGAAGGTCTCGCGTGCACATGACGCCGCAGGACACGACGCCGCACGGAACGGCGCCACAGGACACGACCCGCGAACGCCCCACGCCGCAGGGCGCGACGGTCTACTGGCTCGAACACGCCTGGCTCGGCACCCACACCGAGCCCGGCGTGACCGTCGAGACCGCGCAGGGGCGGATCACGGCCGTCCGCACCGGCACCGCCACCCCGCCGCCCGGCGCGATCGCCCTGCGCGGGCTGACGCTGCCGGGCCTGGCCAACGCCCACTCGCACGCCTTCCACCGGGCGCTGCGCTCCACCGTGCAGGTGGGCTCCGGCACCTTCTGGACCTGGCGCGAGGTCATGTACGACACCGCCGCCCGCCTCGACCCGGACAGCTACCACGCCCTCGCGCGGGCCGTCTATGCCGAGATGGCGCTCGCCGGAATCACCTGCGTCGGCGAGTTCCACTATCTCCACCACCGGCCCGGCGGCGGCGCTTACGCCAACCCCAACGCCATGGGCGAGGCGCTGATCGCGGCCGCCGCGGACGCCGGTATCCGCATCACCCTCCTCGACACCGCCTATCTCTCCGCGGGCTTCGGCACCCCGCCCGCCCCGCACCAGCGGCGCTTCAGCGACGGCACCGCCGACGCCTGGGCCGAGCGCGCTGCCGCTCTCAAGGGCGACGGGCACGCCCGCATCGGCGCGGCGATCCACTCCGTACGCGCCGTGCCCGCCGCGCAGTTGGGCACCGTCGCCGACTGGGCCCGTGAGCGCGGCGCCCCGCTGCACGTCCACCTCTCCGAGCAGACCGCGGAGAACGACGCCTGCCACGAGGCGCACGGCTGCACGCCCACCCGCCTCCTCGCCGACCACGGCGTCCTCGGCCGCGCCACCACCGCGGTGCACGCCACCCACCTCACCCCGGAGGACATCGGCCTGCTCGGCGGCGCCGGGAGTGGCGTGTGCATGTGCCCGACCACCGAACGCGACCTCGCCGACGGCATCGGCCCCGCCGCCCGCCTCCAGCACAGCGGCAGCCCGCTCTCCCTCGGCAGCGACAGCCACGCCGTCATCGACCTGCTCGAAGAGGCCCGCGCCATGGAGCTGAACGAGCGGCTGCGCACCCGCGCCCGCGGCCACTGGACCGCCGCGGCACTGCTGCGCGCCGCCACCGCCGACGGGCACGCCGCCCTCGGCTGGGACGACGCGGGCACCCTGACCACCGGCGCCCTCGCGGACTTCACCACGATCGCGCTGGACTCCGTACGGACCGCGGGCCCGCTGCCCCGGCTCGCCGCGGAGACCGCGGTATTCGCCGCGACGGCGGCCGACGTACGGCACACCGTCGTCGGCGGCCGACAGATCGTCCGCGACGGCGTGCACACGCTGGTACCGGACGTCCCCACCGAACTCGCCGCGGCCATCGCCGCCGTGCGCACCAGCAACTGACGCGCCTCCAGCGGACGAAGGAGAACACCACCGCGATGACCACCACCGCACTGACCCATCTCACCCAGCTCGTCACCAACGACCCCTCCCTCGGCGAAGGCCCCCTCGGTCTGATCCAGGACGCGGCCGTCGTCATCGACGGCGACCGCATCGCCTGGGTCGGTCCGTCCAGCAAAACACCCGCCACTGACAACGCCGTCGACGCGGGCGGCCGCTCCGCGCTGCCCGGCTTCGTCGACTCCCACTCCCACCTGGTGTTCGGCGGCGACCGCACCCAGGAGTTCAACGCCAGGATGTCGGGCCGCGCCTACGAGGCGGGCGGCATCCGCACCACCGTCGCCGCCACCCGCGCCGCCACCGACGAACAGCTCTCCGCCAACGTCGCCCACTACCTGGCCGAGGCGCTGCGCCAGGGCACCACCACCTTCGAGACCAAGTCCGGCTACGGCCTGACCGTCGAGGACGAGGCCCGCGCGCTGCGCATCGCCGGGGAGCACACCGACGAGGTCACCTACCTCGGCGCGCACATCGTCTCGCCCGACTACGCCGACGACCCGGCCGGCTACGTCGACCTCGTCACCGGCCCGATGCTGGACGCCTGCGCCCCGCACGCCCGGTGGATCGACGTCTTCTGCGAGAAGGGCGCCTTCGACGGCGACCAGGCCCGCGCGATCCTCACCGCGGGCAAGCGGCGCGGTCTGCTGCCCCGTATCCACGCCAACCAGCTGTCCTACGGGCCCGGCGTGCAGCTCGGCGTGGAGCTGGACGCGGCCTCCGCCGACCACTGCACCCACCTCACCGACGCCGACGTCGACGCGCTCGCCAACTCCGCCACCGTCGCGACGCTGCTGCCCGGCGCGGAGTTCTCCACCCGCGCCACCTGGCCCGACGCGCGCCGCCTCCTGGACGCCGGGGCGACCGTCGCGCTCTCCACCGACTGCAACCCCGGCTCGTCCTTCACCTCGTCGATGCCGTTCTGCATCGCCCTCGCCGTACGGGACATGCGGATGACGCCGGACGAGGCGGTGTGGGCCGCGACGGCGGGCGGCGCGCGGGCGCTGCGCCGCGACGACGTGGGCCGGATCGCCCCCGGCGCGCGCGCCGACCTCACGCTGCTGGACGCCCCCTCGCACGTCCACCTCGCCTACCGGCCCGGCGTCCCGCTGGTGTCGGGCGTCTGGCGCAAGGGCGTTCGGGTGGCCTGAGAGGCCACAGAAGGGCCCTGGCGGCCCGGACGCGAAGGAGGGCCCGCCCCGAGTCACCCGGGGCAGGCCCTCCTTCGCGCGGGCGGACACCGGCCGGTGGACCGGTGGCGACCGCGGAACCTCACTCGTCGATCATCAGGCCCTTGCGCAGCCGCACCAGGGTGCGCGAGAGCAGCCGGGAGACGTGCATCTGGGAGATGCCCAACTCCTCGCCGATCTCGGACTGGGTCATGTTGGCGACGAAGCGAAGCGACAGGATCTTCCGGTCGCGCGGCGGGAGTTCGGCGATCAGAGGCTTGAGGGATTCGACGTACTCGATGCCTTCGAGTCCGTGGTCCTCGTAGCCGATGCGGTCCGCCAGCGCGCCTTCGCTGTCGTCCTCCTCCGGCTGGGCGTCGAGCGAACTCGCGGTGTACGCGTTGCTCGCCGCCATGCCCTCCACGACCTCGTCCCGGGAGATACCGAGGCGTTCGGCCAGTTCGCCGACCGTGGGTGCACGGTCCAGCTTCTGCGCCAGTTCGTCACCGGCCTTGGCGAGGTCGAGGCGGAGTTCCTGCAGCCGCCGCGGCACGCGCACCGACCAACTGGTGTCGCGGAAGAAACGCTTGATCTCGCCGACGATCGTCGGCATCGCGAACGTCGGGAACTCGACGCCGCGGCTCAGCTCGAAACGGTCGATCGCCTTGATCAGACCGATCGTGCCGACCTGGACGATGTCCTCCATCGGTTCGCTGCGGGAACGGAACCGGGAGGCCGCGAACTTGACCAGGGCGAGATTGAGTTCGACCAGGGTGTTACGGACATAGGCGAATTCGCGGGTGCCTTCTTCGAGGGATTCGAGCCGCTCGAAGAGAGTTTTGGACAAGGCCCTCGCATCGACCGGACCCACCTCGTCGAACGGCGGGATCTCGGGCAGTCCGTCGATTTCGGGCACAGCCGTCAATTCGGGTTCGGCGGCGGCCGGCTGGGAAGGGATCTGCCCGGTCGGGTCGGACGGGGGTGTCGACGAGGTGTGCTGCCGGGTGTCGTCGGTGCGCATTTCGTCGAGCCGGGGTGACATGGTCTCCTCCATCGTTCTCGGCATATGGCTGCCGATGCCTCTACGCGAAGCTGCGGTGTGCGGCGCCTCCAAAGCCGGCCGTGGCGAATGTGTCTGCATCTACGCCTACCTGGCTTTGCTGGAAGATGGCAAGTGTGCGATGCCCGTATTTGGTGCTATATGTGGATTGTTCGGCTACCCCTGTGTGAAGTGAAGGCGTAGGGTTCGATTGAGCGCAGTCATAGGCAAACGACGTCGAGACAGCAAGAGGGGTGCGCGCGCATGGACCGCGGGACGGTCGGCAGTGCGAGCCGGGGTCGGCTTCACGTCGCGATCCGGCATCACGGCGCCAGCGCGGTCGTGACGGCGGCGGGTGAGCTGGATCACCACACCGCCGATCTGTTGCGTGAGGCGTTGGAGGGGTGTGTGGCAGAGGGGCACGCCCGCCTCGTGGTCGACTGTGCGCCCCTGGAATTCATGGACTCCACCGGACTCAATGTCCTGCTCGGAGCCCGGCTGAAGGCGGAGGCCGTGGGGGGCGGGGTCCACCTCGTCGCGATGCAGCCCGTGGTGGCCCGCGTATTCGAGATCACCGGCGCGGAGGCGGTATTCACGGTGCACGACTCACTCGACGCGGCGCTGGCCGACGAAGGGTGACGGACGATGCTCCGGAGGATGGCCTTCCGGGCACGTAGTCCGCGTCACATCTTCCGCGCCCAAGAAGTGGGTGTTCTCGCGGTCCGGTCGGGCAGGAGACATCTGAATCCGTTGAATCTGTCAGTTATCCGTTTTCCGTGAAAAGGCGAATCGGTGAGGTGAAGCGCTGATGAGCACCACCCGGCCGTACCCGCCGGGCGACCTCGGCCCGGAACCGGGCAGCGCCGGCGCTCCGGCCGCCGCCCCGGTCGGCCAGGTCCGCAGGCTGCGCCTGAGCGGCACCCGGGGAGCCGTCGCGCGCGCCCGGGACTTCGCCCGTGAGGCCCTCCAGGACTGGGGCTGGCTGCCGGCCGCCACCGCGGACCAGCGCGCGGCCGCCGAGGACGTCCTGCTGGTCGTCTCCGAGCTGGTCACCAACGCCTGCCTGCACGCCGAGGGCCCCGAGGAGCTGCGGCTGCGCTGCACCGCCAAGGTGCTGCGCCTGGAGGTCGGCGACCTCGGTGCCGGATCGCCCGCGCCGCGCACCCCGCACCGCGCCGGACGCCCGGGCGGGCACGGCATGTTTATCGTGCAGCGGCTCTGCCTGGACTGGGGCGTCGTCCGTAACGCCGACGGCGCCGGGAAGACCGTCTGGGCCGAACTGGCCGCTCCGTCCTGAGCGGTGACGGGCGGCACACGCCGCCTGCGGACCCGGCGTCGACCGGGAAATGAGGGCGTGGACCGCAGGTCCGCGCCCTCCGTGCGTTCCGCCCCGATCCGCCCCGCGCAGTGCCTTCCCCCTTCGCGGTCCCCGGCGTACCTTGAGCCACCCATCTGATGCGCCGTCAGCAAAAGGGGCGGCGCCCAGGGACGGTACGGGGCCCGCCGCCGGGCTCGCGGTCCGCACGGGCCCCGCCGCGCCCCTGGACCCGGGAGAAGGGAACGAGAGGTGGCCCGCTTCCACGCATCGCCCATCCGCCGCCCCCGCCGCGCGGCCCGGCCCACCGTCGCCGTGGCGCTGACCGGAGCGGCGGTGCTGCTGTCCGCCCCGGCCGCGCATGCCGAGGTCGTCGACGTCAACTACCAGTGCAAGACACCGATCGGCAACAAGGGCGCCGTCTCGCCCATCGACATCAAGGGCACCCCGAGCGGCGGCGGGTACCGGCTGGTGATGTCGTTCCGGAAGGGCGTCTCGTCCAGCCCCGTCGAGCTGGGCAAGGGTGCCATGAAGCCGTCCGCCGTCATCGAGCTGGGCGGCGCGGACAGCGGGACGGTACCGGTGTCCGGCCCGCCCAACGACCAGGCCATCCCGGCCAACACCCCTATCAAGATCAGTGACTTGAGCGGTACGTACACCCCCAAGGCGAGCGGCAAGGTGACGTTCACGGCGGGCAAGCTCACCATCAAGGCCCTCGGCACCACGACCACCTGCACCCCCGACAACAGCCCCAAGCCGTCGCTCACCCTGGACGTCAAGGGCGGCTCCGGCGCGTCGGGCGACGCGTCCGGCGGCTCCTCGGGCGGTGGCGCGTCCGGCTCCGGCGGGCAGCTGCCGCAGACCGGACCCGCGGACTCCGCCGTCGCCCTCGGCACCTTCGGCGGCACCGTGCTGCTCGCCGGGGCGGCCGGAGCCCTCTGGCTCGGCCGCCGCCGCTCCGCCTGACCGGGGCGGACGGCGCCGCCCCCCCCGGGGCGCGCCCGCACCGCGCCGCCCCTTCCGTACGCGTACGAGCACCAGGAGCAGTCGATGCCGTTCCGTACCCGCGGTGTGTCCGTGGCACTCGCGACGGTCGCCGCGCTGGCGTGCTGGCCTCCGGGCGCCGCGGCGGCCGACGCCCGGCCCGGCTGGGCGGCCGCGCCCGCGCCCGGTGCCGGGAGCCGCCCGACCGGCACCGACCGGCCGTTCTTCTACCTGGAGGGCGCGCCCGGCACCGTCCTGACAGACCGGCTCGCGGTGACCAACCCGGCCGGGCACCCCGTCACCGTCCGGCTGCGCGGCGCCCCGGCCGAGGGCGGTACGGACGCCTCCGCCTGGCTCGCGCCCGCCGTGGCGCGGGTGCGCGTCCCGGCGCGGACCCGGGCGGCGGTGCCGTTCACGGTCACCGTGCCCCGGGACGCCGCACCCGGCGAGCGCACCGCCGCCCTCCGCGCCGACGGCCCCGGGGGCGGGCGGACCGTCCCCGTCCATCTGCGGGTGACCGGCCCCGCGCTCGCCGCGCTGACCGTCGAGGACGTCGCCTTCGCCCGGCGCGGCGGCGCTGCGGAGATCCGGTACACGCTGGTCAACCGCGGCACCATGGTGCTCCGGCCCCGGCTCGCGGTACGTGCCGACGGCGTGCTCGGGACCGCGCTGCGGCACCCGGCCCGCGCGCTGCCCGTGGTGCTCGCCCCCGGGCAGCGCGTCCGGCGCACCGAGACCTGGTCCGATCCGCCCGCCCTGGACGCCGTCGACGTCACCCTCACCGTCACCGCGGCCGGGGGCGCGCACGCCTCCGCGCGCGCCGGGTACGCACCCCTCTCCCGGGGCGCGCTCGGCGCGGGCACGCTCGCCGTCGTCGCGGGCGCGGGCGGCGCGCTGTGGCGACGACGGCGCCGCGCAGGACGCACCGCACCCCAGGAGCAACCCGCCCCCGCTGCCAGGGAGTTGATACGTGTGGGAGACCGACCGTGACGCGCGCAGCGGCGCGGGCCCGGCTGCACCGCGCGGCCGCCGCCGTCCTTGTCCTGGGCGCGGTGCTGCTGCCGTACGCGCCGCCCGCGGCCGCCGCGCCGCCCGGGGGAGCCCCCACGGCCGAGGTCGGCACCGGGCAGGCCGGGACCGGCGGCACGGTGACCGTCTCCGGGCGCGGCTGGCGGCCCAAGGCGCTGCTCACCCTGCTGATCTGCGGCCAGAACATGATCGGCGGCACCAACTCCTGCGCCAACGGCGACGGGCGGGCGGTCACCACCGACGGCCGGGGCGCGTTCCGTACCGCGCTGCCGGTGGCCGAGCCGCCCAAGCCCTGCCCCTGTGTGGTGCATGTGGCGACCGTGACCGGCCCGGCGGCCGCCGACGACATCCCGTTCGCGGTGGCCGGGCACCCCGTCGCCCCGCTCCCGAAGCAGGAGACCGGCGCCCGCCTCGCCGTCGTCTCCGCACCCGAACTGACCGGCGGTGACAACCTGCTGACCTGGTTCGGCGCGCCGCCGCGGCGGCGGCTGGCCTTCACGGTGGGCAACACCGGGCCGGTCCCGGCGAAGAACCCGGTCTTCCGGGTGGGCACCGCGCACGGCGTGTTCGCGCCCCAGTGGGAGGACCGGCAGTGGCGCGGCACCGTGCCCGCCGGAAAGAAGACCCGCATCGACCTGGACGTGGAGCTGGCGGCCGGCGCCTACGGCGACTACCAGGTCTCCGCGACGTACGGCGGCACGCTTCTGGTCGAGCAGCCGTGGGGCGTCGGGCGGCCCTGGGGCGTGACGCTGTTCTGGGTGCTGCTCTGTCTGGTGGTGCCCGCCGCCGTCTTCCGCGTCGGCATGGCCGTCGTCGACCGCGTACGCCCACGGACCGCACCGGTGCCGCGCGCCGCCGCGCCCGCCCATGGGGCCGCCGGGCCCCGGGCGCCGGGCCGGTGGCGGGCGCGCCTGCGCCCCTTGCGTGGCGGCGCGGACGGGGGGACCGCACCGGCGGACCGCCCGGCCGCGCTGCCCTGGTACACCCCGGACACCGCACCGTCCGCGACCACATCCACCGCACCACCGACAGCGGAAGGGTCATCGTGATGAGGCAACGGAGGAGAGCGGGGACGGCCGCCGGGGCCGCGCTGCTGCTCGCGGGCGCGGGGCTGGTGGCCACGGCCCCGACCGCGCGGGCGGCGGACGCCGCGTACCGGACGGAGTGCACCCCGCCACCGATCTCGGGGCTGCCGCCGGTCGAGGGCACCACCACGGTGGCGCTGAGCGCACCGGCGACCGCGAAGGTCGGCCAGGAGATCGAGGTGGTGTGGAAGACGGTCACCGCCGCCTCGAAGAACCCGGACATCCTCGACCTGGAAAAGGACACCGTGCAGCCCTCCGGCGTGGTGCAGCTGGCCGGGGCGCAGGCGGGTGAGCTGGCGATGAAGGGGCCGCGGAGCAATCCGCCGATCCCGAAGAACAGCCCGATGGTGCTGTCGGACATGACGGGCACGCTGAAGCTGGAGAAGCCGGGGGAGGTGACGCTGACCCCCGGCGCGTACACGATCAACGTCAACAAGCCGATCTCCACGGACACCAAGTGCGTCCCGAAGGAGGCGGTGAAACCGGCCGTCACGATCAAGGTGACCGACGGATCGGGCGGCACGACCGGGGGCGGCGACTCCGGGGGGACGGCCGCGGGCGGTGCCTCGTCCGGCGGCTCCGGCTCCGGTGGCGCGTCGTCCGGCGGTACGTCCACGGGCGGTACGGACGGCGGGACCGGCACCGGAGGCTCCGACTCCGGCGGCAGCGGCGGCAGCACGGGCGGCAGCGGCAGCACCGGCAGCTCAGGTGGCTCGGGCGGTTCCGGCGGCGAACCCGACGGCACTGCGCACCAGGGAAAGCAGGTGCAGGTCCCGTACGCCTGCAAGACGCCGATCGGGGACAAGAAGGCCACCTCGCCGGTGCGGATCGACGCGGTGGCGAAGGGCGGCGGCTACGGCCTGACGGTGAAGTTCGGCAAGTCCGTGATGGACAGCCCCGCGGACATCCCCAAGGGCTCGGTCAAGCCGTCGATGGCGGTCGCGCTGGGCGGCGCGGACAAGGGCACCGTCAAGGTCGAGGGTCCGGCGAACGCCGCGCCCATCAAGTCCGGGCAGCCCATCGAGATCCCCGACCTCAAGGGCACCTACACCCCGGGCGCCACCGGCCGTACGACGCTGACCCCCGGCGTCCTGACCGTCAACGCCCTGGGGACGACCACCACCTGCGCCCCGGAGAAGGACCCGGGCGCCTCCCTGACGCTCGACACCGCGGCCCGGCCCGGCGGCGCCTCCGGCGGCACGGCCGGAACGGCAGGCGGGGCATCCGGATCCACGGGCGGCGGCGCGGACGCGGCGGGCGGCGCCGCGGGCGGACTCGCCGACACCGGCGCGAGCGACCACGGTGGCCTCAACGCCCTCGGCCTCTTCGCCGGGACCGTGCTGCTGCTCGGCGGGGCACTGCTGCTCGGCACCCCGTGGCGCCGGGCCCGCCGCTGACCGGCGCCGCGCGGCCCGGCCACGTACGACCAGGTCACGGCCGGTCACGGCGTACGGCCCGGCCACCGCACGCAGGAGGGCCCGGCACACCGAACGTGGTGTGCCGGGCCCTCGGGGCGTATCGGGGACGCGTCAGCGCACGTCGCCCATCAGCCCCGTGATCTTCTTGCGGTTCAGCCAGATCGCGAGACCCGCCAGGACCGCCAGCGTGGCCTCCGCGGAGAGGACGCCCACACCGCTCAGGTCGGCACCGGCCGTGGAGAGCAGGCTGACGATGCAGTCGCCCGCGGTGACGGCGAGGAACCAGACACCCAGCATCTGGCTGGCGTACTTCTCCGGCGCCAGCTTGGTGGTGACCGACAGACCGACGGGGGAGAGGCACAGCTCACCCATGGTCTGGATCATGTAGACCATGAGCAGCCACATCGGGCTGACCTTCGTGCCGTCCGACGACATCCCCATCGGGACGATGAAGACGAAGTACGAGATGCCGATCATCACCATCGCTATGGCGAACTTGATCGTGGTGCTCGGCTCCTTGAGGCGCTTGGCCAGCGCCAGCCACATCCAGGCGAAGACCGGGGCCAGCGCCATCACCCACAGCGGGTTGACGGACTGGAACCACGTCGACGGGAAGTGCATGCCGAAGACGGTGTCGGCGGTGTTCTTCTCGGCGAAGCCGCTCAGCGTGGAACCGGCCTGGTCGAAGATCATCCAGAAGACGGCGGCGGCGACGAAGAACCAGATGTAGCCGCTGACCTTCGTCTGCTCCGCGGACGTCAGATCCTTGTCGCGCTTGATCCGGGCCAGCACGGAGACCGGGATGATCAGGCCGAGCAGCGCGATCGGGATCAGCGCCCAGTTCAGGGTGAAGGTGCCGGTGCCGACGACGATGCCGTAGAAGACCGCGGCGACGACCAGCCAGAGCAGGCCCTTGCGCAGCCAGGAGTTGCGCTCCTCGATCGACAGCGGCGTCGGGACGGTGCTGCTCAGCGGCGCGAGGTGACGGGTGCCGATGATGAACTGGAGCAGACCCAGACCCATGCCGACCGCGGCGCTGGCGAAGCCGAGGTGCCAGTTGACGCTCTGGCCGATGGTGCCGACGACCAGCGGGGCGGCGAAGCCACCGACATTGATGCCGATGTAGAAGATCGTGAAGCCACCGTCACGGCGCGGGTCCTGCGGGCCGTCGTAGAGGTGGCCGACCATCGTCGAGATGTTGGCCTTCAGCAGACCGGAACCGAGCGCGACCAACGCCATGCCGACGAAGAACATCGCCGTGCCGGGCACCGCCAGCGTGAGGTGACCGAGCATCACGACGCAGCCGCCGATGATCACCGTCTTGCGCGGGCCCCAGACCCGGTCGGCGAACCAGCCGCCGGGCATCGCCAGCAGGTAGACCATCGCGAGGTAGACCGCGTAGATCGCCGACGCCGTGGCCATCGTCATGGCGAGACCGCCGCCCTGGGCCCCGGGCTTGGCGTCCGTGCCGCCGGAGATCAGGTACAGCACGAGAAGTGCCCGCATGCCGTAGAAGCTGAAACGCTCCCACATCTCGGTCATGAAGAGAGTGGCCAGTCCGCGGGGGTGGCCGAAGAAGGTCTTACCGCCGGATGCAGGGTTCCCCTGCGTGGCGGCGTCCTTCGTCAGGCTGGACGCCATGGGTGCTTCCTTGGTCTGCTCGGGACGCGAGGGTCGAACGTCACGCCCGGTGGGGGTCGGTGACCGGCACTGGCGTAGACCTGCCCGCAACCCCACGTCCGAGGGGATCGACGCCACCCGAGGCGGAGTCGGCAGGACGGTCGTACACCGCCTTCCACGCCCCCCGTAATTCTTGGCGCGGCGGACCCGGTCGACAGGTCAATCGCTGTGCACCGGGAGCGGTGTACCGCACCCCGTACACAACTGAGGACCGCGGACACCCGTGAGGTGCCGAGGGCCCCGGCGGTTGTGCGATGGACGTCGGCCCACCATACGTCCCGTTCGACCGACGTTGGGAGGGGTGAGACAACGCTCACATTCGTTACGGGGAACCATTCCGGCCGGTCGGGAAACCCCCTCGCCCCGTGTCGCATATGTCGTCCCGCCCGCCCCGCTCGCCCCCTGGCCACGGCGCATCGGACTACCATCGGGCCATGACCCGTGTACTGCTCGCCGAGGATGACGCGTCCATCTCGGAGCCGCTCGCCCGCGCACTGCGCCGCGAGGGTTACGAAGTCGAGGTGCGCGAGGACGGACCCACGGCGCTCGACGCCGGCCTCCAGGACCACATCGATCTGGTCGTGCTCGACCTGGGGCTACCCGGCATGGACGGCCTGGAGGTCGCCCGCAGGCTGCGCAACGAAGGTCACTCCTTCCCCATCCTGGTGCTGACCGCCCGCGCCGACGAGGTGGACACCGTCGTCGGTCTGGACGCCGGTGCCGACGACTACGTCACCAAGCCCTTCCGCCTCGCCGAACTGCTGGCCCGCGTCCGGGCGCTGCTGCGCCGCGGCTCCACCGCCGAACCGCAGCAGCCGGCCGCCACCCACGGCGTCCGTATCGACGTCGAATCGCACCGCGCGTGGATGGGCGAGGAGGAACTGCAGCTCACCGCCAAGGAGTTCGACCTGCTGCGGGTGCTGGTGCGGGACGCCGGGCGGGTCGTCACGCGCGACCAGCTGATGCGTGAGGTCTGGGACACCACCTGGTGGTCGTCGACGAAGACCCTCGACATGCACATCTCCTGGCTCCGCAAGAAGCTCGGCGACGACGCCGCCAACCCGCGCTACATCGCCACCGTCCGGGGCGTCGGCTTCCGCTTCGAGAAGAGCTGACGCACCCGGCCGCGGCCCTGCCGGGCGGGACGCCGAGACAGACCACCGCAACCCCCGCCCGGAGGGCACCGTGCGCCGCCGTCTGATCAACTCCACCCTCGCGGTGGTGCTCGTCGTGATCGCCGTCTTCGGCCTCTCGCTCGTCGTCGTCGAGACCCGCACCATCCAGGCGGGCGCCCAGGAGAGCGTGGCGTCCGAGGCGGTACGGCTGGTCGGCATCGTCGAGAGCCGGATCGGCAGCGGCGAGAAGATCACCCGGGGCGCCCTCTCCGAACAGATCACCGTCCACCGCTACGCCCGGATCAAGGTGCCCGGCAAGGCACCGATCGAGATCGGCACCCGGCCCGCGGGCGATGTCATCCAGTCGCAGGTGACGGGCGACCGCGGTGAGCAGGTCACCGTCCAGGAGTCCCGCGCCGCCGTCAACGAGGAGATCGGCCGCACGCTGCTGGTCATCCTGGCGGTGGCGCTGCTGGCGATCGTCGCCGCGGTGATCCTCGCCATCCGCCAGGCCCGCCGGCTCACCGCCCCGCTCACCGACCTCGCCGAGACCGCCGAACGCCTCGGCTCCGGCGACCCCCGCCCCCGCCACCGCCGCTACGGTGTCCAGGAGCTGGACCGCGTCGCCGATGTGCTGGACGCCAGCGCCGAGCGGATCGCCCGGATGCTCACCGCCGAGCGCCGCCTCGCCGCCGACGCCTCCCACCAGCTGCGCACCCCGCTGACCGCGCTCTCCATGCGGCTGGAGGAGATCACGCTCACCGACGACCCGGACACCGTCAAGGAGGAGGCCACCATCGCGCTGGCCCAGGTCGAGCGGCTGACGGACGTGGTCCAGCGGCTGCTCACCAACTCCCGCGATCCGCGCTCCGGCTCCGCCGTCGCCTTCGACCTCGACGAGGTCGTCAAGCAGCAGGTCGAGGAGTGGCGGCCCGCCTACCGCAGCGCCGCCCGCTCCATCGTCCGCTCCGGCAAGAAGGGGCTGCGGGCCGTCGGCACCCCGGGCGCGGTGGCGCAGGTGCTCGCCACCCTCATCGAGAACTCGCTGATGCACGGCGACGGGACGGTCGCGCTGCGCACCCGGGTCACCGGCAACCAGGCGGTGGTGGAGGTCACCGACGCGGGCCCCGGCGTCTCCGCCGACCTCGGCTCACGGGTCTTCGAGCGGACCGTCTCCGGCCGCAACTCCACGGGACTGGGCCTCGCCGTCGCCCGCGATCTGGCGGAGGCGGACGGCGGGCGGCTCGAACTGCTCCAGCAGCGCCCGCCGGTCTTCGCCCTCTTCCTGGCCCGGGAGGCCGAGCAGACCGAGGGCTGAGCGGGGCCGGTCCCGCTACGGGCGCGAGGCGCCGTGCGCCTGCGGCTGCCGCTCCCGCTCGGGTGCGCGCGGCGCCCCGGCGTCCGGCAGCGGCCCGGCCCCGTCCGGCGTGCGGAAGACCCAGGTGCGGTACGACCAGAAGCGGAAGAGGGTGGCGACGCCGATGCCGAGGAACTTGAAGACGTTGCTCTGCAGCGGGGTGTCCCAGCCGAAGCCGTACGTCGCCGCGTAGAGCATGCCGTTCTCGATGATCAGCCCGGCCACGCTGAACAGCAGGAAGAGCGAGAGTTCGCGGGTGCGGCCCTGCTTGTCGCGGTCGCGGTAGGTGAAGTAGCGGTAGCCGAGGTAGTTGGTGCCGGTGGCCACGACCGTCGCGATGACGCTGGCCCGCACGACCGGCAGCTCCGTCAGGTGCCGTACGAGATTGAAGACCGCGAAGTTCACGATCACCCCGGCGCCGCCCACGGCACCGAACTTGGCGGCCTCGCGCAGGAGCGTCTCCAGCCGCGACCGCAGCGCGCTCCGTTCACTCATGGTGATCGTCTTGCTCCCTGTCGGTGGCGGCCGGCCCGGCCGGTCGTCCCGGACCGCCCCTCATGCTAACCAGCGTTTCCCAGGGGCCGCCGCGCGCGGGCGTACGCAGCGGCGCTCGCTCCACGGTGCGACGGAAGCTCACGCTCCGCACACCGGCCCCGCCGCGTGGCCCGCGCTCGGACGATCCTCCAATCCCGCCGTCGGGGTGGCACGCCCGTACGGATACGCTGGGGGGCGTGACGTTCCCGGTAGTCGGCATGGTCGGTGGCGGTCAGCTCGCCCGTATGACCCACGAGGCGGGCATCCCCCTCGGCATCAAGTTCAAGCTCCTCAGCGACACCCCGCAGGATTCGGCGGCCCAGGTGGTCAGCGACGTCGTCGTCGGCGACTACCGCGACCTGGACACGCTGCGCTCCTTCGCCCGTGGCTGTGATGTGATCACCTTCGATCACGAGCACGTACCCACCGAGCACCTGAAGGCGCTGGAGGCGGACGGCATCCCCGTACGCCCCGGCCCCGACGCGCTCGTGCACGCCCAGGACAAGGGGGTGATGCGGGCGAGACTGGACGCGCTGGGCGTGCCCTGTCCGCGCCATCGCCTCGTCTCCGATCCGGCGGATGTGGAGGCGTTCGCCAACGAGGGCGCCGGATTCCCCGTGATCCTCAAGACCGTCCGTGGTGGCTACGACGGCAAGGGCGTATGGGTCGTACGTTCCTCCAAGGAAGCGGCCGAGCCGTTCCGGGCCGGGGTGCCCGTCCTGGCCGAGGAGAAGGTCCCCTTCACCCGCGAACTGGCCGCCAACGTCGTCCGCTCGCCGCACGGCCAGGCCGTCGCCTACCCCGTCGTGGAGTCCATCCAGGTCGACGGCGTCTGCGACACGGTCATCGCCCCGGCGCCCGGCCTGAGCGCGGACCTCGCGGCGCACGCCCAGGAGATGGCGCTGCGGATCGCGGCGGAGCTGGGCGTCGTCGGCCACCTCGCGGTCGAGCTGTTCGAGGTCCCCGGCCCCGACGGCACGCCGCAGGTGCTCGTCAACGAACTGGCGATGCGCCCGCACAACTCCGGCCACTGGACCCAGGACGGCGCGACCACCTCGCAGTTCGCCAACCACGTCCGCGCCGTTCTGGACCTCCCGCTCGGCGATCCCCGCCCGCGCGCCCCGTGGACGGTGATGGCCAATGTGCTCGGCGGCGACTTCCCGGACATGTATTCCGCGTACCTCCATTGCCTGGCACGCGATCCGCAGCTGAAGATCCACATGTACGGAAAGGACGTGAAGCCCGGCCGGAAGGTCGGTCACGTCAACACCTACGGCGACGACCTTGCCGACGTGCGCGAGCGCGCCGCGCACGCCGCCGGCTACCTGCGAGGAACGATCACCGAATGACCAGTAGCTCCCCCGGAAGCCCCATCGTCGGCATCGTCATGGGCTCGGATTCCGACTGGCCCGTCATGGAGGCCGCGGCCAAGGCGCTCGACGAGTTCGAGATCGCCTACGAGGTCGACGTCGTCTCCGCGCACCGCATGCCGCACGAGATGATCGCGTACGGCGAGGAGGCCGCCGGGCGCGGCCTCAAGACGATCATCGCGGGCGCCGGGGGAGCCGCCCACCTCCCGGGCATGCTCGCCTCCGTCACCCCGCTCCCGGTGATCGGCGTGCCGGTGCCGCTGAAGTACCTCGACGGCATGGACTCGCTGCTCTCCATCGTGCAGATGCCCGCCGGGGTGCCGGTCGCGACCGTCTCCGTCGGCGGCGCGCGCAACGCCGGGCTGCTCGCCGCGCGGATGCTCGCCGCGCACGACGAGGAGCTGCTCGGCCGGATGCGGGAGTTCCAGCAGGAGCTGAACGACCAGGCCACCGAGAAGGGCAAGCGGCTGCGGAACAAGGTCGCCTCCCCGGCCGGTTTCGGCTTCGGGGGCAAGTGATGACGGCCACCGCGGTGGACCCGCGCATCGCCGCCCTGCTCGCCGAGCACCCCGTCGTCGACGGCCACAACGACCTGCCCTGGGCGCTGCGCGCCCAGGTCGGCTACGACCTGGACCGCCGCGATATCGCCGGTGACCAGTCGGAGTTCCTGCACACCGACATCCCGCGGCTGCGGGCCGGTGGCGTCGGCGCGCAGTTCTGGTCGGTCTACGTCCGCGCCGACTACGCGGGCGACACGGCGGTCAGCGCCACCCTCGAACAGATCGACGTGGTGCGGCGGATGGCCGCGCGCTACCCCGAGGCGCTGCGGCTCGCCTTCACCGCCGACGACATGGAGGCGGCGCGCGCCGACGGCGTCATCGCCTCGCTGATGGGCGCCGAGGGCGGCCACTCCATCAACAACTCGCTGGACACCCTGCGGGCCCTGCACCGGCTGGGCGTCCGCTATATGACGCTCACCCACAACGACAGCCTCGCCTGGGCGGACTCCGCGACGGACGAGCCCCGCGCGGGCGGTCTCAGCGCCTTCGGCGAGGAGGTCGTCCGGGAGATGAACCGCCTCGGCATGCTCGTCGACCTCTCACACGTCGCGGCCACGACGATGCGGGACGCGCTGCGGGTCTCCACCGCGCCGGTGATCTTCTCGCACTCCTCGTCCCGCGCGGTCTGCGACCATCCGCGGAACATCCCCGACGACGTCCTGGAGCGGCTGCCCGCCAACGGTGGCATCGCGATGGCCACCTTCGTGCCGAAGTTCGTGCACACCGAGGTCGGCCCCTGGACGCTGCGGGCCGACGAGAACATGCGGGCCCACGGCTTCCACCACCTCGACACCACCCCCGAGGCGATGGCGGTGCAGCGGGCGTTCCGGGCGGAGAACCCGATGCCGGAGGCGACCGCGGCGACCGTCGCCGACCACCTCGACCACCTGCGGGAGGTCGCCGGCGTCGACCACATCGGGCTGGGCGGCGACTACGACGGCACCGCCTTCACCCCGTCCGACCTGGCGGATGTGGCGAGCTACCCGAACCTGCTCGGGGAGCTGCTGGACCGGAACTGGTCCACCGCCGACCTCGCCAAGCTGACCTGGCGCAACGCGGTCCGCACGCTCCGGGACGCCGAGGACGTGGCGCGCGCGGAGCAGGCCCGCCGCCCGGAGTCGATCGCCACGATCGAGCAGCTGGACGGCTGACCGCACCCTCTCGCGCACCGGCGGGCCCCGTCACGGACGGCGGCCCGCCGGTGCGTTTCCGTATCCGGGCGGCCGGGGAAGCGCCGGGCCGGCCGCGACCGTGGCGGTGGCCGGTCGCGTCCCCGTCAGTCGCGGAAGCAGAAGCAGAAGGGGTGCCCGACCGGATCCAGGTAGACCCGCCAGTTCTGCCGGGCGTCATCCTGCTGGACGAGCTTCGCGCCGAGCGCCAGCGCCTTCTCCTGGGCCGCCTCGGCGTCCGCGCGCCGTACGTCGAAGTCGAGGTGGCACTGCTGCGGCTGCTCCTGGCCCGGCCACTGCGGCGGCCTGTACCCCGCCGCCTCCTGGAAGGCGAGCTGCCTGCCCTGCGGTCCGACGGCCTCGAACCAGCGCCCCTCGCCGGTCACCCGCCAGCCGAGCAGCTCGGCGTAGAAACCGGCGAGCGCCCGCGGATCGGGGCAGTCCAATGCGACGACACCCAGCTCGATCAGCGCCATGTCGTTACCTCCTGAAGTCGTTAACGGGTAACTGCGTTACTGCATGATGGCGGTCGGCCGGTAACGTGGCAAGGGTGGCGGACCGAACAGCGCCGGCGTCTCTCCTTCCGGTGCAGGACCTGGTGAACACCCTCGACGTCGAGACCGGCGCGGACACCCTGACCGCGGACGGCGGACTCGACGCCTTCCTCACCGCGCACGGCCTGCCCCCGCTCACCCCGGACGACGGCGGCCCGGCGGCCGTCCGTGCACTGACCGAGCTACGGGAGGCGCTGCGCGCCGTCTGCCTCGCGCACACCGCGGGCGGCGAACTGGCGGCCGCCGACGCCCGGGCCCTGGACCGGCTGCTGGCCCGCGCCCCACTCGTCCTCGCCGTCGCCCCCGACGGCACCACCGCGCTCCACCCGGCCGCCCGGCTGCGCGGCACCGACCGCCTCACCGCGCTGCTGGCCGCCGGTATCGCCACGGCCGCCGCCGATGGCACCTGGACCCGCCTCAAGGCGTGCGAGGCCCACGACTGCCGGTGGGTGTTCTACGACCGGAGCCCGGCCGGAGGCGGCCGCTGGTGCACCATGGCGGTCTGCGGCAGCCGGGCGAAGATGCGCAGCTACCGGGCCCGGCGCGCGCAATCCGGCTGAGACGCACGACCGCCCGGCCGGAGCGCTACGGCCCGGCCGGGCGGAACGGGGGAAGCGGGGGCCACACCCGCGGAACAGGGAGAGCAGGCGTTACGCCTTCGGACGCCCCAGGGCACGGTAGGTCCAGCCGGCCTTCCGCCACAGCTCCAGGTCGAGGGCGTTGCGGCCGTCCAGGATGCGGCGGGCGGTGACCGCCTCGCCCAGCACCGCCGGGTCCAGCTCCCGGAACTCCCGCCACTCCGTCAGATGCAGCACCGCGTCCGCACCGCGCACCGCCTCCAGCGCGCTGTCCGCGTAGCCCAGCGTCGGGAACAGCCGCCGGGCGTTCGCCATGCCCTTCGGGTCGTAGACGGTGACCTGGCCGCCCTGGAGATGGATCTGCCCTGCGACATTGAGGGCGGGGGAGTCGCGGACGTCGTCGGAGTCCGGCTTGAAGGTGGCGCCGAGGACGGCGACCCGCTTGCCGAGGAAGGAGCCGCCGACCGCGTCCCGGGTCAGCTCGACCATCTGGCCGCGGCGCCGCATGTTGATCGAGTCGACCTCGCGCAGGAAGGTCAGCGCCTGATCGGCGCCGAGCTCACCGGCGCGGGCCATGAACGCCCGGATGTCCTTGGGCAGGCAGCCGCCGCCGAAGCCGACCCCGGCCCGCAGGAACTTCTTGCCGATCCGCTCATCGTGCCCGATCGCCTCGGCCAGCTTCACCACATCGCCGTCGGCCGCCTCGCACACCTCCGCCATGGCGTTGATGAACGAGATCTTCGTCGCCAGGAAGGAGTTGGCCGCGGTCTTCACCAGCTCGGCCGTCGGGTAGTCCATGACGACGAACGGCGAGCCCTCGCCGACCGGTGTCGCGTAGATCTCCCGCAGCAGCGCCTCGGCCCGCTCGCTCGCCACACCGACGACGATCCGGTCCGGGTGCAGGGTGTCGTCGACGGCGAACCCCTCGCGCAGGAACTCCGGGTTCCACGCCAGCTCGGCCGCCTCGCCCGCCGGTGCCTGCGCGGCCAGCAGCCGCGCCAGCCGCGCCGCGCTGCCCACCGGCACCGTCGACTTGCCGACGACCAGCGCCGGGCGGTCCAGATGCGGCGCGAGCGAGCTGAAGGCGCTCTCCACGTACGACATGTCACAGGCGTACTCGCCGTGCTTCTGCGGGGTGTTCACGCAGACGAAGTGCACCTCGCCGAACGCCCCGGCCTCCTCGTACGAGGTGGTGAAGCGCAGGCGGCCGGTGGAGCCCTCGAATCCGGCGACATGGCGGCGCAGCAGCTCCTCCAGTCCCGGCTCGTACATCGGGACCTCACCGCGCCGCAGCATCTCGATCTTCTCGGGGACGACGTCCAGGCCCAGTACCTCGAAGCCGAGCTCGGCCATGGCGGCGGCGTGGGTGGCGCCGAGGTAGCCGGTGCCGATCACGGTGATCTTGAGGGCCATGGATGCTCCAAACCAGGTTTCGGCGCGGCGCGCCGGTGTGCGGGGTACGGGTCGATGACGGACGGGCGAAAAGGCGCTGACCGAGCATAGTCGGGCCCCTGCCGGGGAGGGTCGGCCACCGGCCACGAGGGAACGGATGTCTGTCGGCAACCTCACGTATCCCGTCGGGCCCGGGGCGCCTAGAATCCGGAGCAGAACGGGTTACTTAACGGTAGTTAGCTTCAGCTCTCAGGGGAGTGAGAAACCTTGGCGGGAACCGCTGATTTCGATCTGTACCGGCCGTCGGAGGAGCACGACATGCTCCGGGAGTCGGTGCGTGCCCTCGCCGAGGCGAAGATCGCGCCGTTCGCCGCCGCCGTCGACGAGGAGGCCCGCTTCCCCCAGGAGGCGCTCGACGCGCTGGTCGCCAACGACCTGCACGCCGTCCACGTGCCGGAGACCTACGGCGGCGCCGGTGCCGACGCGCTCGCCACCGTCATCGTCATCGAGGAGGTCGCCCGGGTCTGCGGTTCGTCCTCGCTGATCCCGGCGGTCAACAAGCTCGGTTCGCTGCCGGTGATCCTCTCCGGCTCGGAGGAGCTGAAGGCGAAGTACCTCGGCCCGCTGGCCAAGGGCGACGCGATGTTCTCGTACTGCCTGAGCGAGCCGGACGCCGGTTCCGACGCGGCGGGCATGAAGACCAAGGCCGTTCGCGACGGCGACTTCTGGGTCCTCAACGGCGTGAAGCGCTGGATCACCAACGCCGGTGTCTCCGAGTACTACACGGTCATGGCCGTCACCGACCCGGAGAAGCGCTCCAAGGGCATCTCCGCCTTCGTCGTCGAGAAGGGCGACGAGGGTGTGTCCTTCGGCGCCCCCGAGAAGAAGCTCGGCATCAAGGGCTCGCCGACCCGCGAGGTCTACCTCGACAACGTCCGCATCCCCGCCGACCGCATGATCGGCGCCGAGGGCACCGGCTTCGCCACCGCGATGAAGACCCTCGACCACACCCGCATCACCATCGCCGCGCAGGCGCTCGGCATCGCCCAGGGTGCGCTGGACTACGCCAAGGGCTACGTCCGCGAGCGCAAGCAGTTCGGCAAGCCGATCGGCGACTTCCAGGGCGTGCAGTTCATGCTCGCCGACATGGCGATGAAGGTCGAGGCCGCCCGCCAGCTGACCTACGCCGCCGCCGCCAAGTCCGAGCGCATCTCGGCCGGCGGCAAGGACGAGGACCTCACCTTCTTCGGCGCCGCCGCCAAGTGCTACGCCTCCGACGCCGCCATGGAGATCACCACCGACGCCGTCCAGCTCCTCGGCGGTTACGGCTACACCCGCGACTACCCGGTCGAGCGCATGATGCGCGACGCCAAGATCACCCAGATTTATGAGGGCACGAACCAGGTGCAGCGGATCGTCATGGCGCGGAACCTGCCGTAGGGCGGATCCGCGCGAACGTGACGGCCCCCGGCAGCTTTGCCGGGGGCCGTCGTGTCGTACGGGGAGCGCGAGGTCAGTTGCTGTCGGTGACCGTGACCTTCTCGTCGTTGTTGAGCTGCTGGACGAGCTGGTGGAGCTTGGCCGTGTCCCACATGACGAAGCCGTCCCTGATGCCGGACATCGGCATGTTCATCGAGGTGCCCTCACCGCTGTTGACGCCCTTCATGGCGAAGAACATGTTGCCCAGGCTCCACAGGCCCATGTCCTTGTCGACGATGACGGTGTCCAGGCCCGCGCCCAGCGTCGGGTAGAGCTGGAACGGGTTGAGCAGCGTGCCCGGCGACGCCGCCTGGCTGGCGAGCGCGGCGAGGAACTTCTGCTGGTTCTTGGTGCGCGCCAGGTCGCTCTGGGCGAAGGCGTGCCGGGCGCGGACGAAGGCGAGCGCCTGGCTGCCGTTGAGGGTCTGCTTGCCCGCCTGGAAGTCGGATCCGGAGTCCTTGTCCTTGAACGCCTTGGGGATGTCCAGCTCCACGCCGCCGATCGCGTCCACGATGTTGGCGAAACCGGCGAAGCCGATCTCGACGTAGTGGTCGATGTGCAGCTTGGTGTTGTACTCGACGGTCCGCACCAGCAGCTCGGCGCCGTCCTCGGCGTACGCCGCGTTGAGCTTGGTGCGGCGGCCGGTGGCCGGGTACTTCTTACCGGACTCGGAGCCGACGAAGGACGGTATCTCCACGCCGGAGTCGCGCGGCAGCGAGATCAGTGTGGGGCCGTTGCTGCCATCGTGCAGGATCATCATCGAGTCGGTGCGCTTGCCCTCGGCCGACCCCGTGTGCAGCTTCTTCTTGTCGTCCGCGGTCATGCCCTCACGGCTGTCCGAGCCCACGATGAGGTAGTTGGTGCCGTCGCCCGCCTCGGGGCGGTCGATGACCTTGCTCAGGTCCACCTCGCGGCGCAGCTTCCCGTCGGCCCAGAAGTACGTGGCGACGGAGGCGACGGCGAAGACCACGACGACGGTCAGCACCGTCCACTTGATGCGGCGGCCCCAGTTCGGGCGCGGCCGGGTGTCGTAGCCGCCCCGCTGCGGGCCGCCGGGCCCGCCACCGCCGTAGACCTGGCCGGTGTTGTAGTCGTCGTATCCCTGCGACTGCTGCGGTGGGACGGAGCCGCGGCGCGGGCCCGCCCCCGGGGGCAGCGGCGGCTCCGCGCGGCCGTAGCCGGGGCCGGCGTCCCGCCGTACCTGCGGCATGGCGCGCGCGCCTTCCGGCTGGGCGCCGTCACTGCCGCGTCCGTACCCGCGCTGGTCGCGGGAGGGTCCGTTCCCGTGCCACTCATTCATACGAGGAGTGTGCCTGGCGCGGTGCGTGCTCTTACAGGGCGGGGGCGGATTCGGGGTGCTGCTGTTGCAGAGCTGATGCAAAGCGCGCGGGCATACCGCAAGCGGATGTGACCATTCCGACGTGGCGGAGGAAAACCGCATGACGGACGCCCGCACCGGCGCGAGGCGGCGTTCGCAAGCTCGTCCGGCGGGCCGGGTTGCGCCCGGCACCGCTTAGGGTGGACGGCATGACCGAACCCGTGACCGACGGCGAGGAGGGTGCGCCCGCGGGCAAGCCCACCGCCGTCTCCCGCACCACCCTGTCGCACATCATGACCGCCGCGGACACCAACCTCCTCGGCACGGTGCACGGTGGCGTGATCATGAAACTGGTCGACGACGCGGCGGGCGCGGTCGCGGGACGGCATTCCGGCGGCCCCGCCGTCACCGCCTCCATGGACGAGATGGCCTTCCTGGAGCCGGTCCGGGTCGGCGACCTCGTCCATGTGAAGGCCCAGATCAACTGGACGGGCCGGTCCTCCATGGAGGTCGGCGTCCGCGTCCTCGCCGAGCGGTGGAACGAATCCACCCCGGCCACCCAGGTCGGCTCCGCCTACCTCGTCTTCGCCGCCGTCGACGCCGAGGGCAGGCCCCGCCCGGTGCCGCCGGTGATCGCCGAGACCGAGCGCGACCGGCGCCGCTACCAGGAGGCGCAGATCCGCCGCACGCACCGGCTCGCCCGGCGCCGCGCGATCATGGAGCTGCGCGCGCGGCACGCCGCCGAGGGCCGCGCCGACGCATGACGGCGGCGGCCGACCGGGCCAGCGCCGCCACCCCCAGGCCCAGTCCCGTCCCGGCCGCCCCGCACAGCACATCGTTCACGTCCGCGATCCGGCCCGCCCGCATCACCGCCTGCGCCGCCTCGACCGCCACGCACAGCGCCACCCCCGGCAGGAACACCCCCGCCGCCGACCGCCGCGGCGCCGCACATCGCAGCAGCAGCGCCACCGGTAGATACAGCGCCGCGACCGCCAGCTGCTCGCGGACCAGTACCGGCACCTCGTCCGGCGGCAGCGGCGCCCCCGGGTCGAACAGCCCCTCGCCGGGCAGCCACCACACCGTCGCATCGCCCGAACCGACCGGCTGCACCGGCGCCAGCGTCACGACCAGCAGCAGCGCCAGCCACCCGGCCAGCAGTACCCCGGCCGTCCGGCGCGGCCACGGGTCCGCCGGGTCGCGGCCCTCCCACAGCGCCAGCCCGGTGCCCAGGGCCGACGCCCCCAGCAGGGAGAGCGTCACCGTCGCGGGCGTGATGCCCCAGACCATCTGCCACACGATGCGACCCTCCGGAACCCGCCGCCGCCGACCCCCGGGTCAGCCGCAGCTCCATTTGGTGACGTAGACCCGCTCCCCGTGCTCCATCACGCCGCGGATGCACTCCCCGGCCGTCATCCCCACCCGGCCGCGCAGCGTCGCCGCGCCGCCGGACGTCCGTACGGTGCCGAACCACCCGGGGAACGCAGTGATCCGGGAGTCCTTGCGCTGGTAGCCCAGGCGCACGGTGACCTCGCCGGGACCGGCCGCGCGGTGGCGCCGGTAGCGCGCGGTGTAGGCGCCCGGGTGGCCCACCGGGCCGCCCAGACACAGCAGCCCGCCCGTCGGTCCGCCGCAGCCGACCGGCGCCGCCGGAGCCGGCGGGGCGGCCGCCGCGGTCGCCGCCACCAGGCACAGCGCGGCCGCCAGGCCCGCCCGCCGGGCGTACGGGCGGCGCGGCCGCGTCGGACCGGTCATGGGCACCCGGCCTCGTCGCCGGTGACCGCCGCGATGCCCGGGGTGCCGGGCGCCGGTTCCTCGGCCCGCACCGGATGCACCCCGGCGTGGTCCTGCCCGACCGTGACCCGCAGCACCGGACCCTGCCCCGCGACCTTGTGCAGCTCGGCGCCGGGCAGCGCCGCGGCCAGGGTCCGCGCCGAGCGGTCCCAGCGCGGGTCGTACGCGAGGACCGTCGTGGCGTGCGGCCCGCCCGGCGCGTCCCCGGGGACGCCCGCCGCGACGAATCCGGCCGCGCCCAGCGCCTTGGAGACGGTCTTGCCCAGGCCAGGCCGGTCGGTGCCGTTGTCGACATGGACCCGGATCTGCTCCGGCGGGACGTCCACGACCGTCGGGCGGGGCCCGTGCGCCGCCTTCTTCGGTTCAGCGAGCGGCTTGTCGTCCCGCAGCGCCTGGAAGACCTGCTCGGCGGCGACCGGATCCCAGCGCACCGTCGTCCCGCCGCCCGGCAGCCGCACCCCCTCCCCGGCGAGCGGCACCGACAGGAACTCCGACGACGCCGGGGTGAAGCCGCGCATCGCCTGCCCCAGATCGACCATGTCGTCGGCGGTGAACCCGGAGTCGGCGCGGACCGACGTCAGCATCGCGCCCGCGACCTGCCGGAACCGCACCGGGTTCATCAGCACCCCCGACGAGGTCACCTTGTGGATCAGCGACGCCAGGAACCGCTGCTGGCGCTGCATCCGGCCGAGGTCCGCGGAGCCGTCGATATGCCGGGAGCGGACGTACTGGAGGGCCTGCCCGCCGTTGAGCGTCGCCTTCCCGGCGGGCAGATCGAGGCCGCTGTAGCGGTCCTTCAGCGGCCGTACGGTGCAGATGTCCACCCCGCCGACGGCGTCCACGCTGCGCATGAAGCTGGTGAAGTCGACCTCCAGGTAGTGGTCGATGTGCACACCCGTCATGTGCTCGACGGTGCGGACCGTCAGCCCCGGCCCGCCCTCGGCGTACGCCGCGTTCAGCTTGACGGCGTGCCGGGGCCGCGTCCGCCCGGTCGCGGCGTCCTTGTGGGCGGGGATCTCGGCGTACGAGTCGCGCGGCAGGCTGACGACGCTGGCGTGGTCCCGCCCGGCGGACAGGTGCACCAGCATCAGGGTGTCGGTGCAGTGACAGGGCGCGCCGCCCAGGTGGTACTTCCGCTTCTCCGCGGGCGTGATCTTGTCCCGGCCGTCGGTGCCGACGACGAGGAAGTTCAGCCCGTCGCCGCCGGTGGGCCGGTCCCGCTCCTGCATCCCCTGGAACGGGTGGACCCGTCCGATACCGTCCTCCACGCCGGTGACCATGGCGTGCCCGACGCCGCTCGCGGTCATCAGCAGCACCGAGACGGTGGTGGCGATCCGCAGCCCCCAGCGCTTGCGCGGTGAGCGCCCGCGGTCCCGGGCGGTGCGGCGCGCTGCGGAACGGGCGGGGCGGGACGGAATGGTCAACGGGGGACACCTCCGCGGCGGAACGGTTGCGAGCGGCGGCCGTCCGCCGCGGCCCCGCCACGGCGGACGGGGCGGGGCGATCCGGCGGTAACAGCGGGAACACAGTAAGTCGATACGATCTACTGCAAAGTGCCACACGCCGGGCCCCGGCCGCCCCACCACCCGCCTGCCGTCCGTCGCCGTCCCCCATAAGCGGTAACGTGAGCCGGGATATCGCACTCTCCCGGCGAGCGCTGCCGTCCGCGATGGCGACTCCGCCGCGGGCCGTCCCCCCGAGGAACCATGCCCCAGCAGCAGCCCCCGGCCGTCTCCGTGATCATGCCGGTGCTCAATGAGGAACGTCATCTGCGCAACTCGGTCCGGCACATCCTGGAGCAGGAGTACGCCGGCGAGATGGAGGTGGTGATCGCCCTCGGCCCGTCCACGGACCGGACCGACGAGATCGCCGCCGAGCTGGTCGCGGAGGACCCCCGGGTGCACACCGTGCCCAACCCCACGGGCCGCACCCCCGCCGCGCTGAACGCCGCGATCAAGGCGTCGCGCCACCCGGTCGTGGTCCGCGTCGACGGCCACGGCATGCTCTCGCCGAACTACATCGCCACCGCCGTTCGGCTCCTGGAGGAGACCGGCGCGCAGAACGTCGGCGGCATCATGCACGCCGAGGGCGAGAACGCCTGGGAGGACGCGGTCGCCGCCGCGATGACCTCGAAGATCGGCGTCGGCAACGCCGCCTTCCACACCGGCGGCCAGGCCGGCCCCGCCGAGACCGTCTACCTCGGCGTCTTCCGCCGCGAGGCGCTGGAGCAACAGGGCGGCTACAACGAGGAGTTCATCCGCGCCCAGGACTGGGAGCTGAACTACCGCATCCGCGAGGCCGGCGGCGGCGTGTGGTTCTCGCCCGAGCTGAAGGTGCAGTACCGCCCCCGGCCCAGCATCAAGGCGCTGGCCAAGCAGTACAAGGACTACGGCAAGTGGCGGCACGTCGTCGCGCGCTACCACTCCGGCTCGATCAACCTGCGCTACCTCGCCCCGCCGACCGCGGTCTGCGCCCTCGCCGCCGGTGTCGTCGTCGGCGTCGCCGTCACCCCTGGGGCTTCGTCGTCCCGGCCGGATACCTGGCGGCCATCGCGGCGGGTTCCGTCCCGGCGGGCAAGGGCCTGCCGCTGAAGGCGCGCGCGCAGATACCGGTCGCGCTGGCCACCATGCACATGGCCTGGGGCGTCGGCTTCCTCACCAGCCCCCGGTCGCTGGCGCGGAAGGTCATCGCCAGCCGCCGCCCGGCGGTGAAGACCGCGACGCCGTAACCGTACGGAGGCGATGTACGCGAGAGGGGCGGGCCACGGCGGCCCGCCCCTCTCGCGTGTGCGCCCGTGGCGGCGTCAGAAGGTGTACTGCGGATTGACCTTCATGCAGGCCTTGTTGTCCTCGCCGTTGAGCGTGCTGTCGTTCTCCGGCGCCTTGCCGGAGTCGTCGCCGCCCCCGGCGGGCTTCGGGTAGACGGTGCCGGTGCGCCAGTCGTTGCCGACGATCAGCCGCAGCCCCTCGGCCGAACCGCTCTCCCGCACGGCGCTCGTGGGCAGCCCGAGCGCCTTCGCCAGCGCCAGCGCATCGCCGCGCAGCTTCTTGTCGCTGTACTCGACCGTGGTGTCCGCCTGGCTGATCAGCGTGGAGTCGGTGCCCGCAGCGGTGTAGCCGAGCTGCGCCAGCCGCTGCTGGACGGTGCCGGCACGGCCGGGGGCCGGGCCGGAGACGGTGCTCTGGGTGCCGTTCTGGACGACGACGTGCAGCTGGTCCTTGGACACCGACGGCTTCGGGTCCGGCGCTTTCTTCTTCTTGCCGGTGTCCTTGCCGTCCAGCCCGGTGTCGTTGCGCAGCAGCGCGAAGGTCTGCTCCGCCTCGACCGGCTTCGGGATCACGTACTTCTCACCGGGGCCGTACTCCCACGGCATGGTGATCATCGTGATCCGCTTGGTGGGCACCTCCCGGAGCTGGCCCGCCAGGTCGTAGAGCTTCATCGGGGTGCCCAGGTCGTCGTCGACGGTGAGCGCCTTGGTCGCGGCCTCGGCGAGGTCGCGGAGTTTGCCCGGGTCGGTGAGCTTGGTGCCCGCCTTGAGCTGACGGACCATCGAGTTCATGTACATGTGCTGGGCCTTGGCCCGCGCGATGTCGGTGTTGTCCTCGAAGCCGTAGCGGGTCCGCAGCCACTGGAGCGCCTGGACGCCCTTGACGGAGTGGGTGCCCTTGGTGAGCTTCAGCCCGCTGCCGTGGCCGTCGCTGCGGTTGTGCGAGTAGATGTTGTTGTCCACGCAGACGGGGACGCCGCCGATGGCGTCGGCCATGTCCACCACACCGGAGAAGTCGACCATCATGAAGTGGTCGATGTAGACGCCGGTCAGCTCTTTCCAGGTGGCGACGGTGCAGCCCGGACCGCCGCGCTGGAGCGACTGGTTGATGGCCGCGGTGATCTGCGGGTAGACCGTGCCGTCGTCCGGGGCGGTGCACTTGGGGATCGTGACGCGGGTGTCGCGGGGGATCGACATCACCGACATGTTGCTGCGGTCCGCCGAGACGTGCAGCAGCATCTGGACGTCGCCCAGCGGCTTGCGGTCCCGGTCCTCTGCGGCGCCGCCCAACTCGATGTTCTTGTTGTTGTTCCGGCCGTCGGAGCCGATCAGCAGGATGTTCAGCGGCGTCTGTCCGAACGCGTTGGGCTCCGGCTTGCGCAGACCGCCCTCGCCGAGATCCAGCTTGCCCTTGCGGAGGTTGGAGTTGAGGTGCTCGTAGTAGAGGTATCCCGCCCCGGCGCCGCCGACCAGCAGGAAGCCCAGGCCCAGCGCGGTCCAGCGCAGCACGCGGCCCTTGCGGCGTCGCCGTCGGCCGCCGTGCGCCGCGGCGTCGCCGCCTTTACGCCGACCGCCGCCGCGTCCCCCCTTGCCGCCTCTGGCGGTCTTGCCGTCGCTCCTGCCGGTGGTCTTGTCGCTGTTGCCGTCGCCGGCGCCGTCCGCGGATACGGCGTCGGCGACGGGTATCCGGTCGGGGGCGTCCGGCGGCGGTCCGGCGTCCTTGTAGAGGCTGTCGTCCCAGCCCAACTGATCTGCGTCCGGCTGCTGCTGTGTTCCGGACCGGCGTCGGCGCGGTCGCTCGCCGCGCACACTGCTCTGCCGCATCGGGCTCTCTCCCCGGGTCGGTAAATGGTGCGCTCGGCGCCTGTGCGGGGCGGCCGCGGCTCGTTCAGGTCACTTGGCGCAGATGCTCTTGTCATCTGCATTGACGTTCTGGACACCGTCCGGGGTTTCGGTCGGCGCCTCAATAGGGGTTCCGGGGGCGGTGAAGTCCTTGCCGAGGGTCAGCTTCATCGGCACCCGGTCCCCGGCGTCCGCGGTGGACTCCTTGAGCGCGCGCTTCGGCAGACCCAGCCAGTCCGCCAACGTGGCGGCCTGGTCAGCCTGGTTGGGTGCGTACTCAAGGCGGGTGGTGGCCAACTTCGCCGGGGCGTTGCCCGTGTTGGTGGAGAGCTTGGCGGCCTTGGTGTTCTGCAGCCAGTCCACGGTCTCCTGCGCCGCGCCCAGCGGCCCGCCGCCGTTGGTGACGTCGACGCGGACCAGCTCCGGCGGCGCCTTCTTCACCGGTGCCTTCTTCTTCCCCTTCCCCTTGCCCTTCTTCGCGAGCATGTGGTCGGCCTGGACCATCTTGAACAGCGGTTCGGCCTTGCTCTTGTCGAGTATGACGGTGGCGGCGTCCTGTGGGTTGTCCAGGACGGGCACGGTGGCGAAGGTAATTTTGTCGATGTCGACCTGCTTGAGGTCGTTGCCCAGCTCGACCAGCTTCTTCGCGCTGCCGATTCCGGTGTCGACGGTCAGCGCCTTGGTCGCCGCCTGGCTGATGTCGTAGAGCTTGGACGGGCTGCTGAACGCGTCCGACTTGATCTTGCGGATCATCGAGCTGAGGAACTGCTGCTGCAGCTCGATACGGCTGAGGTCGCTGCCGAAGCCGACGGTGTGCCGGGTGCGGACGAACGCCAGCGCCTGCTCGCCCTTGACGATGTGCCGCCCGGCCTTCAACTTCAGGTGCGACTTGGGGTCGTTGATGTCCTTCGCGGCGCAGACCTCCACGCCGTTGACCGCCTCGGACAGCTGCTTGACGGCGTTGAAGTCGGCCATCATGAAGTGATTGACCTTCAGGCCGGTCAGCTTCTCGACGGTCCGCCAGGTGCAGCCGGGGTCCCGGCCCTCCTGCCCCAGGCTGGTGTTGAACCGCACGTTGCTCTCACCGGGGATCGTCTTCGTCGAGCCGTCCTTCTGCTTCGTGGGGCAGGGCGGGATCGAGGTGATCATGTCGCGCGGAATGCTCAACGCGGTCGCGTTCGTACGGTCCTTGGAGACATGCATCAGGATCGTGGTGTCCGCGTGCCCGACGCTCCCGGTGTCGCCGTAGCCCTCGTTGCCCTTACCGGAGCGGGCGTCGGTGCCGATGATGAGGATGTTCACCGGGCCGTCGGAGACCGCGTCGTTCTCGATGCCGACGTCGACCTTGGCGATGTTGCCGTTGAGCTGCTGGTAGAGGAAGAACACCCCGCCGCCGCCCGCCAGCACCACGAAGCCGATCACGCCGGACGTCCACAGGAGGGCCTTCTTCTTCCCGGACTTCTTCGGCTTGGGCTTGCGGCGGCCGGACGCCGCGGCGGTACCGGCGCGGGCGGCCTTGCGGGCGGCGGCGCGGCCACCGGGGCGCGGTGCGTCGTCCGGGGAGGCGGCGGCGCCACGGTGGTTGCGTTGCGTGGGCAGTTCGCGGGTGTCGGTGTCGCTCTGCGGGGCGGCGGGGGCGCGCCGGGAGCGTCTGGGTGCGGGATCCGGCGCTGCCGGTTCGGGTGCGGCATCGAGCCGCAGCTCGTACTTACCGGTGCTGGGGTTGAGTACCCACTGGTCGGCGGGGTCGACGTTGTCCCCCGCCCGCCCACGGCCTTGCGCGTCCACGGTGCCCTGCATCCTCCGTCGGTGCCACGCGGCGCCTCCCCTCGGGCGCACGGTCGGACCTGTGTTTCACGTTCGTTCGTCCGGCTGGTCTGCGGACCGGATCACTCACACTATCCGTCCAGTTCGGCGTGGAACGCCGCCCGTGACACATTCCACTTCCCTACAACTGGGCAATCCGCCCAATCCATTCGACTCGTTGGCAGTACCTTTGCGGCATTTTTATTCGCAGATCCCGCGTTCTGCGGTGGCTGCGGGAATGGGCGGCCGCGAAGACGTCGGCGGCGCAGGGGAACTGGCCGTCCTCTCACCGGAGGATGCCCTATCCGAGGCGTTCGGTGAAGGGGTGGGACCGGAATCGCCGGAGCCGCCCGTGCTGCCGGGCGCGGGGGCGGCGGGCACCGGAAGGTCCCGGGCCGGCTTACGGAAGAGCTGGTCGGCGGCGGGTTGCGTCAGCTGGTCGCGAGGGGCGTCGTAGCGGTACTCGGTGCGCGGCACGGTCATGAACTGCACGTGTCCGGTGGGAATGGAGCGCATGCTGCGGACCAATTCGTGGAGACCGGTGAGGGAAGCGAGTCCCTTGCCGGTGGTGAGGGAACTCGTCGCGGCGTCCGGCAACGGATAGAGCCGGGCCGGATTGAGCAGCACACCATTGCTCTGCACTTTCTTCACGAGAGCGTCAAGGAACTGCTGTTGGCGTTCCATACGCTGCGTGCCACTTCCGTTACCGAGGCTCTTGCGAGCGCGCACAAATCCAGGGCCTCTTCGCCGGGCAGGGTCTGCCGCCCGGGGGCGCGCGGGGCGTGCGGAGGTGCGCGGCGGGGTGCGCTCCGGCGCGTGGTTCAGAGAGCGGCGGACGGTGCCTGGAAGGTGACCTGCTCGCTCTGCACCCGGGCCACCGCGGCGGGCTCGTCCAGTCGCTCCGCATGGCGGCACAGCACCACCGAGCCGCCGGTGGCCAGCGGTGCGTACAGCCCGTAGGACAGGCCCGGCCAGCCGTCGTACGCGAGGCCCGACAGCACCCGGGGCGCGGGCGGCATCCCGGCGGCGCGGGCGTCGGCCAGCGCACGGTCCACGACCTCGGCGCCGGTCAGCTCCTCACCGTCCACGGACAGCGCCGGGTCGGACGCGGCCACCGGGGCGAACGGCGCGAAGCGGTCGCCCTGGGAGGGCACTTCCACCGCGTAGTCGGCGAACCCCTGCGGGGCCTGGGGGAACCGGCCGCCCAGGGGCCGCAGGGCCAGCGCCACCCGCTCGCCGGTGCAGGCGCGGGCGGTCTCCAGCCGGTCCGGGCCGCTGACCACCACATCGGCGGCGGCCGGATCGCCGTCGACATCGGCCAGCACCCCTACGGACGAGGCGGCCACCAGCCACACCGCGGTCTGCCAGTGGGCGGGCAGCAGCAGCGCGAGACGGTCGCCCGGCCCGGCGGCCAGATCGCCCTGGAGGTAGTTGGCGGTCTTCGCCACCCAGTTGGCGAAGGTCGCGACGGACAGCTCCACGCGCTCACCGGTGGCGTCGTCGTAGAAGGTCACGAGGGGGCGGGCGGGATCCGCGGCGAGCGCGGAACGCAGCAGGCCGGCGGGGGTGCGGTCGGTGGCGTTCACGGTCGCAGGGTACGGGACCTGCACGGGTGGGGCCCGGTCCCTTACGGGCGGGGTCTGGTCCCGTACGGGGCGGGGCGTGAACCCGTAGGGGCGGGGGAGCGGTCCCGTAAGGGTGGAGCTGTGGGCCCGTAGAGGACGGACCGTCACCCCGTACGGGTCGGACATCGACCTGTCCCGGGTGCCCGACGTGGCGTCAGCCGGGCGGGGCGCGGTGCTGGTGACGGAGTTCCGGCCGGAAGCGGGCGCCGGGCACCGGGCGTGAGGCGGGGGAGCGGGGCCGGGCGGGGCCGTCCGGCCGCCGCACCGGTGGCGCCGCGCCCGGTAACACCGCACGTCACCCGGTACGCCGCCCCCGGGCCGGGCCGCGAAACCGTCTGCCTACACTGGTCGGCCGATCGGCCGACCCCAGCAGGAAGCAGAGACGACAAGGTGACTGAAGCGATCCTCCTGGTCGGCGGCAAGGGCACGAGGTTGCGCCCGCTGACGGTGCATACGCCCAAACCGATGGTGCCGGCGGCCGGTGTGCCGTTCCTGACCCACCAGTTGGCGCGGGCCCGCGCCGCGGGCGTCGAACACATCGTCCTCGCCACGTCCTACCTCGCCGAGGTCTTCGAACCGCACTTCGGCGACGGCTCCGACCTGGGCCTGCACCTGGAGTACGTGACGGAGGAGGAGCCGCTGGGCACCGGCGGCGCGATCCGTAACGTCGCCTCCCGGCTGCACTCCGCCCCGGGCGACCCGGTCCTCATCTTCAACGGCGACATCCTCACCGGGCTCGACATCCCGGCCCTCGTCGACACCCACCGCACCAGCGGCGCCGATGTCTCGCTGCACCTGTCGCGGGTCGAGGACCCGCGCGCCTACGGGCTGGTGCCCACCGACGACTCCGGCCGCGTCACCGCCTTCCTGGAGAAGCCGCAGACGCCGGAGGAGATCGTCACCGACCAGATCAACGCCGGGGCGTACGTCTTCAACCGCTCGGTCATCGACACCATCCCGGCGGACCGCCCGGTCTCCGTCGAGCGCGAGACCTTCCCCGGTCTGCTCGCCGACGGCGCCCACCTCCAGGGCATGGTGGACTCCACCTACTGGCTCGACCTGGGCACCCCGCAGGCGTTCGTCCGCGGCTCCGCCGACCTCGTCCTGGGCCGCGCGCCGTCCCCGGCGGTGCCCGGCCGGTGCGGTGATCACCTGGTCCTGGACACGGCACAGGTCGCCGCGGACGCCAAGCTGACCGGCGGCACGGTCGCCGGGCCCGGCAGCCGGATCGGCGCCGGGGCCCGGGTCGAGGGCAGCACGGTGCTCCGGGACGCGGTGATCGAGGAGGGCGCGGTGGTCCGCTCCTCCCTGATCGGCGCGGGCGCCCGGATCGGCGCCCGTACCGTCCTGGACGGCGCGGTCATCGGCGACGGCGCGGTCATCGGCGCCGACAACGAACTCCGCGACGGCATCCGCGTCTGGTGCGACGCCCACCTTCCGGACGGGTCGGTGCGGTTCTCCTCGGACCAGTAGGGGTTCTCCCAGGACCAGTAGGGGACGGGGCTGGGCCTGCAGGGGGTCGGGCTCGGTCCCGTAGGGCATCGACCCGGTCCCGTTGGGCTGCCCACATCACTCCCGCCCCCTCCGACACCCCTATCGCCTACCCTGACGAGATGCCCACCCGTACCTGGGTGCCGCCCGGCCCCTACGATCTGCACCGCACGCTCTGCGTGCTGGGGCGGGGGCCCGGTGATCCCGCGTTCGCGGTACGTGGGGGCGAGATCTGGCGGGCCAGCCGCACCCCGCAGGGCCCCGGCACGCTGCGGCTGGCGGCCCGGCCCGCCGACGGTGCCGTCGCGGCCGAGGCGTGGGGGCCCGGCGCCGACTGGCTGCTGGAGCGGCTGCCCGAACTGCTCGGCGCCGCCGACGACCCGGAGGCGTTCACCCCGCGCCACCGCCTCGTCCACGCCTCTCACCGCCGCCACCGCGGCGTCCGTCTGGCCCGCACCGGACTGGTCCTGGAGTCGCTGATCCCGTCCGTCCTGGAGCAGAAGGTCACCAGCGACGAGGCGTACCGCGCCTGGCGGCTGCTGCTCCAGCGGCACGGCGAGCCCGCCCCCGGCCCCTGGGACCGGCTGCGGGTCATGCCCGATCCGCGCGGCTGGGCCCTGATCCCGTCCTGGGAGTGGCACCGCGCGGGCGTCGACGCCAAGCGCTCCGGCACGATCGTGCGCGCGGCGCGGGCCGCCCGGCGCCTGGAGGAGGCCGCCGCGATGGATCTCGCCGATGCCACCCGCAGGCTCCGCGCGGTCTCCGGCATCGGCCCGTGGACGGCCGCCGAAACGCTCCAGCGCGTCCTCGGCGCCCCGGACGCCCTCACCCTCGGCGATCTCCATCTGCCGAAGATCATCGGCTATGCGCTCACCGGCCGCCGCGCCACCACCGACGCGGAGATGCTCGGCCTCCTCGCGCCGTACGAGGGCCAGCGGCACCGCGCGGCCCGGCTGATCCTGCTCTCCGGCACGGTCCCGCCGCGCCGCGCCCCGCGCTTCCCCGTGGGCGACATCGCCCGCCTGTGACCGCCAGGCGGCGCCACCCACGCACCGCCCGGGGGCGCCACAGGTCCGCCGCCCGGACCCGTACGGGCCGCCCTCGAACCCGTACGGGCCAACGGCGAACCCGTAGGGGCCGACCGCGATCCCGTCACCGCACCTCGATGAAATCCGCTCCGTCCCGCACCGGGCGCTCCCTCGGCGGCGCCGCGGGCCGTCCGATCGCCACCGCGCCCATCGGGTCCCAGTCGCCGGGCAGTTCCAGGACCTCGCGGACCACGTTGCGGCAGAACATCGTCGACGAGACCCAGGCCGAGCCCAGCCGCTCCCCGGCCAGGGCGACCAGGAAGTTCTGGATACCGGCACCGTTCGCGACGACGAACATCTCGCGCTCCGCCGCCGCCCGCCGGGCGTCCGGGTAGGCGTGTGCCCCGTCCGCCACCAGGCACGGCACCGCCAGATACGGCGCGTTCCGCAGGACGTCGCCGCGGCGCAGGCGGCGGGCGACGGACTCCTCGGAGAAACCGTCGGCCCGCAGGTCCGCGGCCCAGGCGTCCCGCATCGCGTCCAGCAGCCGGGTCCGGGCCTCCGGCGACTCCAGCAGGACGAACCGCCACGGCGTGGTGTGGTGCGGCGCCGGGGCGGTCAGCGCCGCCGCGACCGCCCGGCGCACCGCGCCGCCGTCCACCGGATCGTCGGTGAACTCGCGGACCGTGCGCCGCAGCGTCACCGCCTCCCGCACCGCCTCGGACGTGCCGAGCCGGAACATGTCGTCGGCGCCGTCCCGCACCAGCGCCCGCGCGCCCACATCGTCCGTGCCGTCCGCCGAGTCCGGGTCCGTCGCGGCCGGCCGCGTCATGACGTGTGGCAACCCCCGCACCACCGCGACCGGCAGCGCCGCCGCCTTGCCCTTCACCAGGTCGCCCGCGGCGGCGAGTTCGTCGGCGGTGGCCACCACCGTCGCACTGAGCGGATTGCCGTACGCGTCGGTGCCGCCCCGCAGATCGTCCAGGACGCGGACGCCCGCGGCGCCGATGGCCACATCCGTCAGGCCCGCGCGCCACGGCCGCCCGAAGGTGTCGCTGATGACGACGCCGACATCGACACCGAGCGCCGTCCGCAACCCGGCGCGGAGCGCGCGGGCCGAGGCGTCCGGGTCCTCGGGCAGCAACAGCACCGTCCCGTAAGGGGTGTTGGAGGCATCGACCCCGGCGGCGGCCATGATCAGGCCCTGCCGGTTCTGCACGATGCGCAGCGCGCCGCGGCGCGCCACCACGCGGACCGTCTCCCGGTCGATGGCCTCCTCGCGGTCGGTGGCCTCGACGATCCGGCCCTCGGCCTTACTGACGATCTTCGAGGTGACGAGCAGGACGTCGCCGTCGGCGAGCCCGGGCAGCCCGCCGGCGGTCGCGGCGGCCGCGATGAGCTTCACCAGGTCGTCGCCGGGGCGCACCTCCGGGATTCCGGGCAGCGCCCAGACGCGGTAGCCGGGGCCGGTCCCCTCGATGCCGGTGTCGATGTCGGTGCTCATGCCCGTACCTCCCCGGCGAGCGTCAGCGCCACGCGGGCCATGGCGGCCGTGGCGTCGAGGTCCGTCATCATCAGCGGCACCGCCCGGCAGCGGATCCCCGCGGCCTCGACATCGGCGACCGCGGCGGCGTCCACCTCGTCGACCAGCCAGCCGTCCAGCAGCCCGGCGGGCCCGTCGTCCGCCGCCGCGCGGCCCTTCGCGCCGTAGTGCCGGGCGACCGCGGCGGCGGTGGCCTCGACGCCGACGGCGGCCAGCACCTTGTCGGCCATCCCGCGCACCGGCGCGCCCCCGACGATGGGGGAGAGGCCGATCACCGGGGAGTCCGCCGCCGCGACGGCGTCCCAGATACCGGGCACCGCGAGGATCGTGCCGACGCTCACCACCGGGTTGGACGGCGGGAAGAGGATGACGTCCGCCGCGGCGATCGCCTCCAGCACGCCGGGCGCCGGGACGGACTGTTCGGCGCCGACCGGCACCACCGCGTGCGCGTCCACCGAGGCGCGCATCCGCACCCAGTACTCCTGGAAGTGGATCGCCCGCCGCTCCCCGCCCTCACCGATGGCGACGTGCGTCTCGACGCGGTCGTCGGTCATCGGCAGCAGCCGGACGCCGGGCCGCCAGCGGTCGCACAGCGCCTCGGTGACGGCGCTGAGCGGAAATCCGGCGCCCAGCATCTGGGTCCGTACGAGGTGGGTGGCGACGTCCCGGTCGCCCAGCCCGAACCAGTCGGGCCCCACGCCGTAAGCCGCCAACTCCTCCTTCACCCGGAAGGATTCGTCGTCGCGGCCCCAGCCCTTCTCCTCGTCGATGCCGCCGCCGAGGGTGTACATCACGGTGTCGAGGTCGGGACAGACCTTGAGCCCGAAGAGATGGATGTCGTCGCCGGTGTTGCCGATGACGGTGATCTCCGCCTCCGGCTGAGCTGCCTTCAGTCCCCGCAGGAAGCGGGCGCCGCCGATACCGCCGGCCAGAACCACAATGCGCATGCCCCCAGTCTGGCAGCCGCGCGGAACCGCCCGGCTGCCGCCGTCGAGGGTCCGTCAGTGCGCGGCGGCCTCGGCGGCGACGGCGTGCTGCGAGGGGTGCATCGGCATCTCCGTCAGCCCGGGGAAGTAGAGGTGCAGGCTGACCGCCGGTGTCAGTGCGTCGTTGACGACCTCGTGGACGTACCCCGGCGCGAAGACCCGCTGCGCACCGGGGCGCAGCGCATGCCGCACCTCGCCGCCGCCGGACGTCGCGTGCTCCGTCAACTCCCCTTCCAGCATGGTCAGTACGCCGGACGAGCGCCCGTGGTCGTGGCGGCCGCTGCCCTGCCCGGGCAGCCAGCTCAGCAGCCACACCTCGTACCCGGCCGACGGGACCGAGCGCAGCCGCTGGTACCAGCGGGTGGTGGCGTCGTAGCGGACCAGCGGGGCCCAGGCGGAGCGGTCGGCGGCGAGGGAGCGGGCCAGTCCGGCGAATCCGGCGACGGTGGAGGGGTGTGCGGGGACGGGCGGCAGGAGGTGGGCGACGGAGAGCAGGTCACCGGCGATCTGGACATCGCTGTTCATGTGCTTCGGTTCCTCGGCGAATGAGCAGGAATCGGGGAAGGGCGCGAACGGGGTGCGGCACCGTGCGGTGGTCTCCCGGTGGGGGCACCGTGCGGGCGCGTGGAGCGGAGCGCTGCGGGGGTGGTGCGGCGGAGAAGGCTGGAGCTCAGTGGCTTCAACAGCTGGAACAGCGACAGCGAGCGTGCGCAGCGCGCAGCGACCCGTGGAAACGGGTCGTGCGGGGTGCGGAGGTCGCTGGCATGGGACCAAGGAGAACGGTTCGCGTCCGTGATGTCAACCGGACGCCTGCCGCGGCGGTGGGGCTTCACCCCATCCGGTCGGACCGTCCGGCGAAAGGTTTGTCCCCCGTCCGCGGGGAGAGGGGGCCCGGCAGCCGCGCCCGCGCACGCCGTTGCGGCCCTGAGGCCGCGCTGTGATCTCTCCCGCTCCGACGCGGGAGGTGCAACGGGAGTGCGGTCGGTCACGTCCCTGTGGGTAATGGGGGCGTACCCCTGGAATGCGCCCCCAGGGAAGTGTCCTAGTTTTTCACGATATCAACACTTTCCGTGTACGTTTGGTTCCGCAGAGTGAATAAGGGGCGCAATAGCAGATCTTGGCTTGACTGGCCCGGATCCCCGCACTTGTAATTTCACTCGTGTCGTTCGGCCGTCATCGATCACGGCCGCATCACGGGGACGTCAAGACAGACGAGGGGCGCACATGACCGAGCTGTTCGAAGAATTGCTGGTCGAAGAGGCGGAAGAGGAGCTCGGCTGGCAGGAGCGCGCACTGTGCGCGCAGACCGACCCCGAGTCCTTCTTCCCGGAGAAAGGCGGCTCCACCCGCGAGGCCAAGAAGGTCTGCCTCGCCTGTGAAGTCCGCTCCGAGTGCCTCGAATACGCCCTCGCCAACGACGAACGCTTCGGAATCTGGGGCGGTCTGTCGGAGCGCGAGCGGCGCCGGCTGAAGAAGGCCGCCGTCTGAAGGCGGCGCGGAAGTCCGCCGGGCGGACGGTGCGCGGCCCCGCGGGCCCCGCAGCCGTACCACGCCAACTCCCCATATCCCCCTATAGCGAACCCGCCGCCTCCAGCGCACTCGACGCCGGGGGCGGTCCGCTGCGTGAGGAGCCGGTGGGCGCCGACGCGTGAACCATTAGTGTGGGGCTCCGTCCGAGACGTGCCGCCGCCCCCGAGTGGGCGCGCGCGTCCCTAGGGGGTGTCGTCAACGTCCCGTCCGGCTCGCGGCGCCCGGCGGTGACGCTTCCCCTAGTAGTCCGTCGCAGTGTCTTCCGGGGGCGCCGGTCCGCGCGGCTTCGCCGCCGGCCCCGAACTCCCGGGTCCGGAGGGCCCGTACCTCGATGTCCGTGCACAGCCAGTCGGCGGCCCAGACCGCCACAGATCCCGCAGGCACCCCAGAGTTCCCACGGCATGTCGTCACCGCCGTGATCGTCTCCCACGACGGTGCCCGCTGGCTGCCCGACGCGCTCGCCGGGCTGCAGGGCCAGGAACGCCCGGTGCAGAACGTCATCGGCGCCGACACCGGCAGCGCGGACGACTCCGCCCAACTCCTCGGCGCCGCCCTCGGCGACGAGCGGGTGCTGCACCTCGCCCGCCGCTCCGGCTTCGGCACCGCCGTCGACGAAGCGGTCCGCACCGCCCCTGTGCTCACCCCCGACGACCTGCCGTACCTGCGGCGGCCCAGCGGCTGGGACCCCGTCAGCCGCACCTGGCGCGACGACGCGTACGACATGCCGGAACTCCCGCACGGTGAACCGGTCCAGTGGCTGTGGCTGCTGCACGACGACTGCGCGCCCGAACCGACCGCCCTCGCCGAACTGCTGCGCGTCGCCGACGCCAGCCCCTCGGCCGCCGTCGTCGGCCCCAAGCTGCGCAGCTGGTACGACCGCAGGCAGCTGCTGGAGGTGGGCGTCTCCGTCGCCCGCAGCGGCCGCCGCTGGACCGGCCTGGACCGCCGCGAGCAGGACCAGGGCCAGCACGACCAGGTCCGCCCGGTCCTCTCCGTCTCCAGCGCCGGGATGCTCATCCGCCGCGACGTCTACGAGGAGCTGGGCGGCTTCGACCGGCGGCTGCCGCTGATGCGCGACGACGTCGACCTGTGCTGGCGCGCCCACTCGGCGGGCCACCAGGTCCTCGTCGCCCCCGACGCGGTCCTGCGGCACGCCGAGGCCGCCGCCCGCGAACGCCGCACCGTCGACTGCGTCGGCCGCTCGGCCGCCAGCCCGCACCGCGTCGACAAGGCCGGTGCCGTCTACACCCTGCTCGCCAACACCCGCGGCGCGCTGCTCCCGTACGTGATGATCCGGCTGGTCCTCGGCACCGTGCTGCGGGTCCTCGCCTACCTCGTCGGGAAGGTGCCGGGGCAGGCGCTCGACGAACTCGCCGGGCTCTTCGGCACCTTGCTGCGGCCGGGCCGCATCCTCGCCGCCCGTAAACGCAGAGGCCGTCCGGCCGCCGAGGCGGGGGAACTGCGGTCGCTGTTCCCGCCGCCGGGTGCGACGGTCCGCGTCACCGTCGAGCAGGTCGCGGGCAACCTCACCGGACGGGCCGCGCCCGATGTGGCGTCGTCCGGGCGGCACGGTGCGGTGGAGTCCGGGCCGGGCGGTGACGACGCCGACTTCCTCGACGTCGAGCAGTTCGCCCGGCTCAAGCGGATCGCCCGCCGCCCGGCGCCGATCCTCTTCGCCGTCCTGCTGCTGGTCTCGCTGATCGCCTGCCGCGATCTGCTCGGCTCCGGTTCGCTGGCCGGCGGCGCGCTGCTGCCCGCACCCGCGCACGTCTCCGAGCTGTGGTCGGCGTACCTCGACAGCTGGCACCAGGTCGGCACCGGCTCCACCGCCGCGGCGCCGCCCTACCTCGCCGTTCTCGCGCTGCTCTCCTCGCTCTTCCTGGGCAGCACCGGCTTCACCCTCACCCTGCTGCTCGTCTGTTCCGTCCCGCTGGCCGGACTCTCCGCCTACTTCGCCTCCCGCCCGCTGGTCGCCTCCCGGCTGCTGCGCGCCTGGGGCAGCGTCGTCTACGCGTTCCTGCCCGCGGCGACCGGCGCACTGGCCGGTGGCCGCCTCGGCACCGCGGTGCTGGCGATCGTGCTGCCGGGGATGGCCCGCGCCGCCGTCGCGGCGGGCGGTCTGCGCCTGGCGCCGGGCTCCCGCCCGAGCTGGCGGGCCACCTGGGCGCTGGCGCTGCTGACCACCTTCACCATGGCGTTCACGCCCGTCGTCTGGCCGCTCGTGGTGGCGCTGAACCTCGCGCTGCTGGTGCTGCGCGCCCTGGACGGCAACCGCGCCCTGCTCGCCGGGTACGCCCTGCGGTTCGTGGCCGTGGCGCTGGCGCCGCTGCTCGTCCTCGCGCCCTGGTCGCTGTCGCTCCTCTCCCACCCCGCCGACTTCTTCCGTGAGGCCGGTCTGGCGTACGGCACGGGCTCCGCGTCCGCGTTCGACCTGCTCTCGATCAGCCCCGGCGGCCCGAAGACCGCGGGCGGCCTGCTGCTGCTCGGCATCGTCCTGGCCGCGCTCGGCGCCGCCCTGCGCGACGCCCGGCAGCGGACGATCCGTACCGCCTGGGCGGCCGCGTTCGCCGCCCTGCTCCTCGCCGCGCTCGGCAACGGCCACGGCTGGACCGGCCCGCTGATGCTGGTCTACGGCCTGGCGCTGCTGACCGCCGCGGCCGTCGGCGCGGAGGGCGTCCGCACCCGCATGATCGCCCTCGGCTTCGGCTGGAAGCAGCCGGTGGCGGTGCTGATCGCGCTGGCCTCCGCGCTGGCGCCGCTCTACGCCGCCGTCACTTGGATGATCACCGGCGCCGCCGGGCCGCTGGAGCGCCGCGACCCGGTGCAGGTCCCGGCGTTCGTCGCCGAGGAGTCGTCCACCGCCGACCGGGCCCGCACCCTGGTGCTCGACGGCGGCGACGGCCACGTCGGCTACAGCCTGGTCCGTGGCTCCGGCGCCCGCCTCGGCGACGCCGACCTGGCCCGCGAGGCCGGGGACGACCGGCGGCTCGGCACCATCGTCGCCAACCTGGTCGCCGGTTCCGGCGCCGACCAGACCAGCCAGCTCGGCGGCTACGCCGTCCGCTACGTCCTGGTCCGCGACGGCGCCCCGCGCGACATGGGCCGGGTCCTGGACGCGACGCCGGGCCTGACCCGGCTCAGCCAGGACGACGGCAGCGCCCTGTGGCGCGTCGACCGGCGCGTGCCGCGGGTGACGATCGTGGCGGGCGACGCCACCGACGGCACCCACGCCGGGGACGCCGCCGCGCCGGTCGCGGTGGCCGCCGGTCCCGTCGAGGCGCACACCCGGGTGCCCGCCGGGCCCGAGGGCCGGGTGCTGCGGATCGCGGACGCCGCGGACGAGGGCTGGCACGCCACGCTGGACGGCACCGCGCTCAAGCCGGTCACCGTCGACGGCTGGGCGCAGGGCTTCGCGCTCCCGGCCGGTGCCGGCCGCCTCGACCTCACCCACGACAACCCGCTCGGCCACACCCTGTGGCTGGCCGCCCAGGGCCTCCTCGCCGTCGTCCTGGTGGTCCTGGCGCTGCCGGGCCGCCGCCGGGAGATCGACGACGACCTCCCGGAGGAGGCCGTCGCCGAGGCGCAGGCCACGGCCGCGACCGGCGAGGGCCGCCGCGCCCGCCGCCTGCGCGCGGCCGCCCAGGCCACGGAGGCCCCCGCACCGGACGCGCCGGAGGCCGCGGCACCGGACGCCGGGGTCCCGGCGCCCGGCCACGAACAGGAAGGGACCCTGTACGACCCGGCCGCCCACGACCCGTACGCGGCGGTGCCGCAGCAGACGCCGTACGACCCGTGGGGCGGCGCCCCGCAGCAGCCCGGCGACCCGGCCGTGCCGCAGCAGTTCCCGCACGACGGCGGCGACGGTACCCGGACCCCGTACGGGTACGGGCAGCCCGACCCGTACCAGCAGCCCGGCGGCTACCCGGCCGACCCCTACGGGGCCGGTGCCCCGCAGGCGGGCGGCTACGACCCGTACGCCTACGGGCAGCAGCAGCCCTACCCGGGGCAGCAGTCCTACGACGGGCAGCAGTCCTACGACGGGCAGCAGTCCTACGAGGGGCAGCAGATCCCGGCCCAGCAGCCCTACGACGACGGCACGACGTACCCCGGTCCGCACTCCGGGCCGCGCCGTGACGGGAGCGAGCAGCAGTGAAGCGCACGATGATGACCCTGACCGCCGCGGCGGTCGCGCTCGCCGCGGCGACCGGCGTCGCCGCCGTCGCCGCCCCCGGCGGTGCCCCGGAGGCGGCGCCCGGCGCGGCCCGCAAGCCGGTCGAGCGCTCCGCCCTGCTCTGCCCGACCCCGACGTCCTCGGAGGTCGGGGAGACCACGTACACCGCGTTCTCCCCCAAGGGCGCCGCGGGCAAGGGCACCGCCGCACTGCACGCCGCTGGAACGGTCCAGGAGGACACCGGCGGCAAGGGCAAGGGCGGTAAGGGCGACGACAGCGGTGCGGCGGCCGGGCAGCGGGCCGTGCCGCCGCGCGACAGCAAGCCCGTCGCGCCGCTGAAGGCCGCGGGCACCCCCGTCACCGCCACCACCAACCGCTCCGACGCGCCCGCGCTGACCGGCGAGGCCGACGGCGCGCTGGCACCCGGCTGGACCGTCCAGCAGACCACCTCGGTCGCCGCGGGCGCCGGGCGCGGACTGCTCGGCCTGAGCTGCGTCGCGCCCGACACCACGTTCTGGTTCCCGGGCGTCAGCACCGGCAAGGACCGGCAGGACTACGTCCACCTCACCAATCCCGACGCCACCCAGGCCGTCGTCGACCTCGAACTGCGCGGCAAGGACGGTGCGCTGAGCGGCGACGCGGGCGAGAACATCGCCGTCCCACCGCACACCACCGTCCCGGTGCTGCTCTCCACCCTCACCACCTCCCCGCAGCCCGACGCGGCGCTGCACGTCACCGCCCGCGAGGGCCGGGTCGGCGCCTCCGTCCAGGCGACCGACACCCACCAGGGCGGCGACTGGCTCCCGGCCGCCGCCGACCCGGCGCCCGGCGCGGTGCTCCCGGGCATCCCCGCCGACGCCACCTCCGTACGGCTGGTCGTCCTGGCGCCGGGCGACACCGACGCCGACCTGAAGGTGCAACTGGCCACCCCGACCGGCTTGATCACCCCGGCCGGACTGGAGTCGCTGCACGTCAAGAGCGGGATGACGACGGCGGTCGACCTCAAGCCGCAGGGCGAGGCGGGCTCGCTGGTGCTGTCGCCCGCCGACGACGGCTCCCGCACCCCGATCGTCGCGGCGCTCCAGGTGGTCCGCGGCAAGGGCGCCAACAAGGAGATGGCGTTCATCCCCGCGACCCGGCCCGTCGAGCAGCGCGCCACCGCCGCCGACAACCGCGCCAAGGGCGCCACGCTGTCGCTGGTCGCCCCCGAGAAGGGCAAGGACGCCAAGGTCACCGTCGTCGCCTCGGCGGGCAGCGAGGGCGGTACGCCGGTCAGTAAGACGTACACGGTCAAGGGCGGCACCACCCTCGCCGTCACACCGCCGCTCCCGCAGGGCCTCAAGGGCAGCTACGCGCTGACGGTGGAACCCGCCGCCGGCAGCGGTCCGGTCCACGCGGCGCGCACCCTGGCCCAGCCGCAGGGCGGCGTCCCCGCCTTCACGGTGCAGACACTGCCGGACGACCGGGGAACGGTGGTCGTCCCGACGGCCGGCCAGGACCTGTCGCTGCTGACGGACTGACGGACTGACGGACTGACGGGCTGACGGGCTGACGGACCGGGGGAGCGGTGGCCCGCACGGCGGTCAGTCCTGGCCGTAGCGCGGGTCCACCGACTCCGGCGCCAGGCCGAGGAGTTCGGCGACCTGCTCGACGACGGTCTCGTGGACCAGCAGGGCCCGCTCGTCGCGGCTCTTGGTGCGGATCTCGACCGGGCGGCGGTAGACGATGACGCGGTCGCGGTGCGGCCCGGCGGCCGGGATCGCCCGCCCCAGCGGCACCGTCCCGTCGTCCGGCTCCGCCTCGTCCTCCGGTCCGAACAGCGGCACCTCCTGGACGAGGAAGTCGACGCCGGACAGCTGCGGCCAGCGCCGCTCCAGCCGGTCGCGCGCATCGTGGACGAGGTCCTCGAAGGCGTCGGCGCGGCTGACGGAGAGCGGGACCTGCGGCGGGGCGATGGGGCCGCGCATGCCACGGCCGTGGCGGTCACGGCGGCGCGGGCGCGGTTCCGTCGGGCGGGGCGGTTCGGACGTGTCCATCGCCTCCGAGCGTAGCCGCCGCGGCCCTTCCGGGGAGGCGGAGCGAGGCATCCGGGAACACGGGGCGGATGACCGGTCCGATAACGATTGTGTTCATTTGGCGCGCCCCCTCCTCGCGCCTGCCGTCCGGCCTGGCCCACCGGCCCCCCGATCCCCTCTCCACCACTTCCCCGCACCCATTTATCCCTTTCCTCCCCATCCTCGTCCGGGGAATCCGGCGATGCCGTCCCCGGGCGGCGCCCATTCCGGCTCCGTGCGGCCCTTTCCGTGCCGCACGGCGCAGGCCGCCGCGAGCGGGTGCAGGTCAGACGCACCGGACGAACCGGGACGACACGGTCGGGTGAGCGGGAGGTGAGTCGTCGCGGCCCGGTCAAGAGTGCGGTACCGTCCAACGTCGTGAGCCCTGTACGTCGCTGTTCGCGCACTGCGTGCGGCCGCCCCGCCGTCGCAACGCTGACGTACGTGTACGCGGATTCGACCGCCGTGCTCGGACCGCTCGCCACCTACGCGGAACCCCACTGCTACGACCTGTGCGCCGAGCACTCCGAGCGCCTGACCGCCCCCCGCGGCTGGGAAGTCGTCCGCCTGGCCATCGACCCCGGCCCGGCCCGCCCCAGTGGTGACGACCTCGAAGCGCTCGCCAACGCGGTACGCGAGGCGGCCCGTCCCCCGGAGCGCCCCGCCGCCCCGGAGCGGACCGAGACCCGCGAGACCCCGCAGCCGGGCGCCACACGCCGCGGGCATCTTCGGGTGCTGCGGTCGCCGGATTCCTGACGCCGCCCGGCTCCTGACGCCTGGGCGGCCCGAGTCCTGAGGCCCCGAACCCTGGCACCGGCCTGATCCTTGACGCTTCAGGGCAACTCCTGGCACCGGCCCGGCCTCTGACACCGGGGTGGCTCCCGGCGGCAGCCCGGTGACCGGCCCCGCTCCGCTCCCCATCCGCCGTCCCACCGAGGGCCGACGCCGTCCTGGCGCGCCGCCCCGACCACCGGCTTCGACCCGGTCGAGGCGGTCGTCGCCGTACTCGTCGACGGGCGGCCCGCGCTCGCCTGCGGACGCGCCTTCGCCGCCGTGCAGTTCGCCGCCGCCGGCTACGTCTCCGCCCACCTCGCCGGCATCGACGCCGCGCTGGTGGGCGCCCTCGCCGCGCTGCCCGTCGCGCCGCCGTACCGGGCCGGATGCCGCCCTGACGCCCCGCCACCCGGAGGGAGGCGGACCGGCCGCCCGGGGGGCCGCGGCCGTCCGCGTACCGCCTGGCGTGTACCCGACGTGCGCCCGGCCCGCTGTCGGTACCTCCGGGTAGGTTGGATCTCCCGTACCGAATCGAGGAGGACCGGCCGTGGCTGATCTGTCGCAGCTCGTGAAGGCGTACGACGTGCGCGGTGTCGTGCCCGACCAGTGGGACGAGTCGCTCGCGGAGCTGTTCGGCGCTGCCTTCGTCGAGGTCACCGACGCGGACGCGCTCGTGATCGGGTACGACATGCGGCCCTCCTCGCCGGGCCTGGCGCAGGCGTTCGCGCGCGGCGCCGCGGCGCGCGGCGCGGACGTCACCCACATCGGCCTCTGCTCCACCGACGAGCTGTACTTCGCCAGCGGCGCCCTCGGCCTGCCCGGCGCGATGTTCACCGCCTCGCACAACCCCGCCCGGTACAACGGCATCAAGATGTGCCGCGCCGGTGCCGCCCCCGTCGGCCAGGACACCGGACTCGCCGACATCCGCGCCCTCGTGGAGCGCTGGATGACCGAGGGCGCCCCGCAGCCCGCCGCCACCCCCGGCACCGTCGGCGAACGCGATGTCCTCGGCGAGTACGCCGCCCATCTGCGTTCCCTCGTCGACCTGTCGGCCATCCGCCCGCTGAAGGTCGTCGTCGACGCGGGCAACGGCATGGGCGGCCACACCGTCCCCACCGTCTTCGCCGGGCTCCCCCTCGAAGTGGACGCGCTCTACTTCGAGTTGGACGGCTCGTTCCCGAACCACGAGGCCAACCCCCTCGACCCGAAGAACATCGTCGACCTCCAGGCCCGCGTCCGCGCCACCGGCGCCGACCTCGGCCTGGCCTTCGACGGCGACGCCGACCGCTGCTTCGTCGTCGATGAGAACGGCGACCCCGTCTCCCCGTCCGCGATCACCGCGCTGGTCGCCGCCCGCGAGCTGGCCAAGCATCCCGGCGGCACGGTCATCCACAACTGCATCACCTCCTGGTCGGTCCCCGAGGTGGTCGAGGAGAACGGCGGCACCGCCGTCCGCACCCGCGTCGGCCACTCCTTCATCAAGGAGCAGATGGCGAAGACGGGCGCGATCTTCGGCGGCGAGCACTCCGCCCACTACTACTTCCGCGACTTCTGGAACGCCGACACCGGCATGCTCGCCGCACTCCACGTCCTCGCGGCCCTCGGCGGCCAGGACCGCCCGCTGTCCCAGCTGGTCGCGGCGTACGACCGCTACGCCGCCTCCGGCGAGATCAACAGCACCGTCGCCGACCAGGCGGGCCGGCTCGCCGCCATCAAGACCGCCTACGAGGACCGCGACGGCATCACCCTCGACGAACTCGACGGTCTCACCGTCACCGCCGCCGACTGGTGGTTCAACCTCCGCGCCTCCAACACGGAGCCGCTGCTGCGGCTGAACGTCGAGGCGCGGGATGCGGGGACTGCCGCGCAGGTGCGGGATGAGGTTCTGGCCGTGGTCCGGGCGTAGGTGGGGCTGCCGGTGCCAGGCCGTTGCCGAGGCCGGGAGGGGGGGCGCCGCCAAGGTGCCGGGGCGCGTGCCCGGAGTCGGCCCGGCCTTCGTCCGGCCCGCCCGGCCTACGGGCCCGAGGCTGTGGGTGCGCCGCCCAAGGCGGCCGGACGGGGCTCGCGCCGCGGACCGGGGCTCCGGATGCTCTCCCCGGACCGGCTGGAGCGGGGCGCGTGCCCGGAGCCGGCCCGGCCTTCGTCCGGTCCAGGAGTCCCCCGGGAGCGCCCGACGCCCGGCGCCCGGCGCCCGGCACCCGGCCCGGCCCCGTCGCCCGCCCCGCCCCCTCCGTACGTCTCCCGCACCGGACGACAGGCCCCCGGCCCCCGCCCGGCGGTAGGCTGGCGGGGCCGCAACCATCGAAGGAGCAAGCCCCCATGCCGGTCGACGCCAGCCTCATCGAGATCCTCGCCTGCCCCGCGTGCCACGCCCCGCTGGCGGACCGGACGGCGGACGACCCCGCCGAGCTGGTCTGCACCTCCGCCGCTTGCGCTCTCGCCTACCCCGTGCGGGACGGCATCCCCGTACTCCTCGTCGACGAGGCCCGCCGCCCCGCCTGACCGGACGCCGCCGGGGCCCGCCCCCGGCACCGCCCGGCGTGACCCGCCCGCACCGGCGAACGGAGGCCGCGCCCACCATGCTCGACGAGTCGCTCCTCGACACCCCCGAGGCGCTGGCCCGCGCCGACCGCTACGGCCTGCTGCGCGGCGTCGCCGAATCCGGCGCCCGGGTCCGCACCGCCGCCCGCGGCGCCGCCGAGGCCGGTATCGCCGACCTCGTCCCCGACGGGCGGCCCCGCGCCGTCCTCGTCGCCGGGCCCGGCCCCGTCGCCCCCTGCGTCGCCGACCTCTTCGGTGCGCTCGGCGGCGGCAGCTGCCCCGTCATCCACATCCCGCCCACCGGCGTCGACGCCCGCCCCGGCGCCCTGCGCTGGACGCTGCCCGGCTGGTGCGGCCCCCTCGACCTGGTGCTCATCGCCGGGCCCGACGGCTCCGACCCCGGCCTCGCCGAGCTGGTCGAGGGCGCCTACCGCCGCGGCTGCTCCGTCGTCGCCGTCACCCCCGCCGGCTCCCCGCTCGCCGAAGCCGTCGGCCAGGCCCGCGGCCTCGCCGTCCCGCTGGCGACTACCGCGTACGACGCCGAGTTCGACGTCGAGGGCGCCCCGCCCGCCGCCCCGGGCACCCTCTGGTCGCTGCTCACCCCGATCCTCGCGCTCGCCGACCGGATCGGGCTGCTCAGCGCCCCGCCCGACGCCCTCACCCGCCTCGCCGACCGCCTCGACCAGCTCGCCGAACGCTGCGGCCCGGCCCTCGCCACGTACACCAACCCGGCGAAGACGCTGGCCGCCGAGGTCGCCGACGCCCTGCCGCTGATCTGGGCCGAAGGGCGGGTGGCCGGTGCCGTCGGCCGCCACTTCGCCGCCGAACTGGCGAGCCTCGCCGGGCGCCCCGCCCTCGCCGCCGAACTCCCCGAGGCGCTCACCGCCCACCGCACCCTGCTCTCCGGCGCCCTCGCTGCCGGAGCCGACCCGGACGACTTCTTCCGCGACCGCGTCGAACAGCCCGCCGCCCTCCACGCCCGCGTCGTCCTCCTCCGCGAACACGCCCCCGGCCCGCTCTCCGCGACCCTCGCCGCCCACACCCTCGCCGAGGAAAGCGGTACCGCGGTCAGCGCACTGGAGCCACCGGACGGCACGGACCTGGAGACCGCCGCCGAACTATTCGCCATCGTGGATTTCGCCGCCGTTTACCTCGCGCTCGCCGACACGGAGTGATCTGTGAGGGCCGCCCCGCGGCCACCTCGCGGGACACCTCTCCGTACGCCCCACAGGCACCGTCGCCCCGCAGGAACCCGTACGCCACGCAGGAAGCAGCAGCCCCATGGACCGCCTCGACAACACCGTGCGCCCCTACGCCTGGGGCTCCGTCACCGCCCTGCCGGAGCTGCTCGGCACCGAGCCGACCGGCGAACCCCAGGCCGAGATGTGGATGGGCGCCCACCCCGGCGCCCCCTCGCGCATCGACCGCGGCGCCGGGCCCGTCTCCCTGGCCGACGTCATCGCCGCCGCCCCCGAGGCCGAACTGGGCGACGCCGCCGTCCGCGCCTTCGGCGCCCGGCTGCCCTTCCTCCTCAAACTCCTGGCCGCGGGCTCCCCGCTCTCCCTCCAGGTCCACCCCGACCGCGCCCAGGCCGAGGCGGGCTACGCCGACGAGGAGCGGCGCGGCGTTCCCCACGACGCACCGCACCGCAACTACAAGGACCCGCACCACAAGCCCGAGCTGCTCTGCGCCCTCACCCCCTTCGAGGGGCTCTGCGGCTTCCGGCACCCCGCCGAGGCCGCCGACCTGCTGGCGGGCCTGGACGTCGACGCGCTCAAGCCGTACGTCGACATCCTGCGTGCCGAACCGGAGGCCGACGCGCTGTGCGAGGTCCTGACCGCCCTCCTCGGCACCGACCGCGCCGCCCTCGCCGACTCCGTCGACCGCGCCGCCGCGGCCGCCGCGCAACGGGGCGCGGAAGGCGGCCCGCACGCCCCCGCCTACGCCGCGTACGCCGCCCTCGCCCACCACTACCCGGGCGACCCCGGCGTCCTCGCCGCGATGCTGCTCCACCACGTAACGCTCCAGCCCGGCGAGGCGCTCTTCCTCGGCGCCGGTATCCCGCACGCCTACCTCAGCGGACTCGGCGTCGAGCTGATGGCCAACTCCGACAACGTGCTGCGCTGCGGCCTGACCCGCAAGCACATCGACGTCCCCGAACTGCTGCGCATCGTCCGCTTCACCCCCGGCGACCCCGGCATCCTCCGCCCGGAGGAGACCGACGGCGAGGAGGTCTACGACACCCCCGCCGACGAGTTCCGCCTCTCCCGGTACGTCCTCGCGCCCGGCGCCGCCCCCCGCGCCCTGGACGCGCGGACCCCGCAGGTACTGCTCTGCACGGCAGGCACGGTCGTCGCCCGCCCGGCCACTGCGGAAGGCGCCGAACTCCCCGCCATGGACGGTGAGTTGCGGCTCGCCCCGGGGGAGTCGGCGTTCGTCCCGGCCGGGGAACACGTCACCGTCTCCGGCGAGGGGACGCTCTTCCGGGCGACGGTCGTCGCGTAGCGGGGGGGGCGGATGACGGTCGTCGCGTAGCGCGGGCCGGGCGCCCGGGGACGTACCGCCGGGCGCCCGGCCCGGGGCGAGCCCGCGACCACCGGCTCCCCACCCCACGATCCCGCCCCTGACCTGCCACGACCACCGGTGGCACCGTCCACCCACCGGGCACCCCGCAGCGCCCGGAGGCAGGGCTGCGAGAATGACCGCCCCACAGCCTTAAAGGGGCAGTAAAGCCCGGCCGACGGAAGGGACATACGGCACTCATGAGTGCATCAGGCGGAACCAAGGCGATCGTCGCGGCGCTGGGCGCCAACCTGGCGATCGCCGTAGCGAAGTTCGTGGCGTTCGCCTTCAGCGGCTCGTCGTCCATGCTCGCCGAGGGCGTGCACTCGATCGCCGACTCCGGCAACCAGGGCCTGCTCCTGCTCGGCGGCAAGAAGGCCAAGCGCGCCGCCACCGAGGAACACCCCTTCGGATACGGCCGCGAGCGTTACGTCTACGGCTTCCTCGTCTCCATCGTGCTCTTCACCATCGGTGGCGTCTTCGCGCTCTACGAGGGCTACGAGAAGATCCATGAGCCGCACGGTCTCGACAACTGGTACTGGCCGGTCGGCGTCCTCCTCTTCGCCGTCATCGCCGAGGGCTTCTCCTTCCGTACTGCCCTGAAGGAATCCAACGAGCTGCGCGGCAAGCAGAGCTGGGTGCAGTTCATCCGCCGCGCCAAGGCCCCCGAGCTGCCCGTCGTCCTGCTGGAGGACTTCGGCGCGCTCATCGGCCTCGTCCTCGCCCTGTGCGGCGTCGGCCTCACCCTCGCCACCGGCAACGGCATCTGGGACGGCATCGGCACCATGTGCATCGGCGCGCTGCTGGTCCTGATCGCGCTGGTCCTCGCCGCGGAGACCAAGTCGCTGCTGCTCGGCGAGGCCGCCGGCCCCGAGCAGGTCGCCAAGATCCGCGAGGCGGTCGTCGACGGCGACACCGTCACCCGCGTCATCCACATGCGCACCCTCCACCTCGGCCCCGAGGAACTGCTCGTCGCCGCCAAGGTGGCGGTGGAGCACGACGACACGGCCCGCGAGGTCGCCGACGCCATCAACGCCGCCGAGGAACGCATCCGCGCCGCCGTCCCGATCGCCCGGGTCATCTATCTGGAGCCCGACATCTACGACGAGGCCACCGCAGCCAACGGCGCCGACCCGGCAAAGTCCCCCGGAGGCCGCTGACCCCGGGCACCACCGGAAGGCCCCCGCCGGCGCGGCACCCGCCTTCCGGCCGCGACCCCCCAGGCCCCGCTCCGTCCTTCGGAGTGGGGCCTTCGCGCGGATGGGGCGGACGGAGGCGATGGAGGAGGACAGGGCGGACGGAAACGGAGCCGCGCTCCCATGCGCCATCCGGCACGACCCCACCGGCGCCGCACATCGCGGCCACCGCACGATCTCAGCCCCGATCGCCTCCCACCCCACGCCCCGGGCGGAGCCCCCGCCACGGCGCCCTCCCGCATGTCCACCCGCCCCGGCCTCTCCCCGCACCCCCGTACGGCGCAGCCGACGGACCCCGGACCGTCGCCCCCGCAGCGCACAGAATGAGCCGAGGCGGGCTGGGGCCGCCGGGCCGGTCGGTGTAGATTCGTGGCCAGTGCCAGACGTCGCTGCTGATGGCGGTCGGGCGGTCCGCACCGCGGACCGGCCGAGGGAGAGAGGGCCTCCGACGGACTGTGCTGCGGCCAGGGGAGAGGTGCGTCCGTTTCCGCGTGCGCTCCCGCCTGCCCGCGCCGCAGACTGCCCAGCCCGACATCCACCTCGCCGCACGAGGAGCAGCCCGTATGACCACCGCAGCCACCGGCCAGGACTTCAAGGTCGCCGACCTCTCCCTCGCCACCTTCGGCCGCAAGGAGATCACCCTCGCCGAGCACGAGATGCCCGGCCTGATGGCGATCCGCAAGGAGTACGCCGAGGCCCAGCCCCTGGCGGGCGCCCGCGTCACCGGCTCCCTGCACATGACCGTGCAGACCGCCGTCCTCATCGAGACCCTGGTCGCCCTCGGCGCCGAGGTCCGCTGGGCGTCCTGCAACATCTTCTCCACCCAGGACCACGCCGCCGCGGCCATCGCCGTCGGCCCCAACGGCACCCCGGACAACCCCCAGGGCGTCCCGGTCTTCGCCTGGAAGGGCGAGTCCCTGGAGGAGTACTGGTGGTGCACGGAGCAGGCCCTGACCTGGCCGAACTCGCCCACCGGCGGACCGAACATGATCCTCGACGACGGTGGCGACGCCACCCTCCTCGTCCACAAGGGCGTCGAGTACGAGAAGGCCGGCAAGGTCCCCTCCGTCGACACCGCCGAGAGCGATGAGCACCGCGCCATCCTGGAGCTGCTCAACCGCACCGTCGCCGAGACCCCGCAGAAGTGGACCCGCCTCGCCTCGGAGATCCGCGGCGTGACGGAGGAGACCACCACCGGCGTCCACCGCCTCTACGAGATGCACCGCGACGGCGTGCTTCTCTTCCCGGCGATCAACGTCAACGACGCCGTCACCAAGTCGAAGTTCGACAACAAGTACGGCTGCCGCCACTCCCTCGTCGACGGCATCAACCGCGCCACCGACGTCCTCATCGGCGGCAAGACCGCCGTGGTCTGCGGCTACGGCGACGTCGGCAAGGGCTGCGCGGAGTCGCTCCGCGGCCAGGGCGCCCGCGTGATCATCACCGAGATCGACCCGATCTGCGCGCTCCAGGCGGCGATGGACGGCTACCAGGTCACCACCCTGGACGACGTCGTCGAGACCGCCGACATCTTCGTCACGACGACCGGCAACAAGGACATCATCATGGCCACCGACATGGCCCGGATGAAGCACCAGGCCATCGTCGGCAACATCGGCCACTTCGACAACGAGATCGACATGGCCGGCCTCGCCAAGATCGATGGCATCGTCAAGGACGAGGTCAAGCCGCAGGTCCACACCTGGACCCACCCCGACGGCAAGGTCCTGATCGTCCTCTCCGAGGGCCGCCTGCTGAACCTCGGCAACGCGACCGGTCACCCCTCCTTCGTGATGTCCAACTCCTTCGCGGACCAG
>NZ_CP109397.1:1397500-2552500 GCF_045040405.1 Streptomyces sp. NBC_01525 | reverse complement strand
GGCCGACAGGCGTAGTCGATGGACAACCGGTTGATATTCCGGTACCCGTTGTGAAGCGTCAAACATCGAGCCCTCTGATGCTAAGGCCGTGAAGCCGCCCTGATCTCTTCGGAGTTGAGGGGAGTGGTGGAGCCGCTGATCCAAGGTGGTAGTAGGTGAGTGATGGGGTGACGCAGGAAGGTAGTCCAGCCCGGGCGGTGGTTGTCCCGGGGTAAGGGTGTAGGACGCACGGTAGGTAAATCCGTCGTGCATATAGTCTGAGACCTGATGCCGAGCCGATTGTGGCGAAGTGGATGATCCTATGCTGTCGAGAAAAGCCTCTAGCGAGTTTCATGGCGGCCCGTACCCTAAACCGACTCAGGTGGTCAGGTAGAGAATACCGAGGCGTTCGGGTGAACTATGGTTAAGGAACTCGGCAAAATGCCCCCGTAACTTCGGGAGAAGGGGGGCCATTGCTGGTGATCCGATTTACTCGGTGAGCTGGTGGTGGCCGCAGAGACCAGCGAGAAGCGACTGTTTACTAAAAACACAGGTCCGTGCGAAGCCGTAAGGCGATGTATACGGACTGACGCCTGCCCGGTGCTGGAACGTTAAGGGGACCGGTTAGTCATGATTCGTCATGGCGAAGCTGAGAACTTAAGCGCCAGTAAACGGCGGTGGTAACTATAACCATCCTAAGGTAGCGAAATTCCTTGTCGGGTAAGTTCCGACCTGCACGAATGGCGTAACGACTTCTCGACTGTCTCAACCATAGGCCCGGTGAAATTGCACTACGAGTAAAGATGCTCGTTTCGCGCAGCAGGACGGAAAGACCCCGGGACCTTTACTATAGCTTGATATTGGTGTTCGGTTCGGCTTGTGTAGGATAGGTGGGAGACTGTGAAGCGATCACGCCAGTGGTTGTGGAGTCGTTGTTGAAATACCACTCTGGTCGTGCTGGATGTCTAACCTGGGTCCGTGATCCGGATCAGGGACAGTGTCTGGTGGGTAGTTTAACTGGGGCGGTTGCCTCCTAAAGAGTAACGGAGGCGCCCAAAGGTTCCCTCAGCCTGGTTGGCAATCAGGTGTTGAGTGTAAGTGCACAAGGGAGCTTGACTGTGAGACTGACGGGTCGAGCAGGTACGAAAGTAGGGACTAGTGATCCGGCGGTGGCTTGTGGAAGCGCCGTCGCTCAACGGATAAAAGGTACCCCGGGGATAACAGGCTGATCTTCCCCAAGAGTCCATATCGACGGGATGGTTTGGCACCTCGATGTCGGCTCGTCGCATCCTGGGGCTGGAGTCGGTCCCAAGGGTTGGGCTGTTCGCCCATTAAAGCGGTACGCGAGCTGGGTTTAGAACGTCGTGAGACAGTTCGGTCCCTATCCGCTGTGCGCGTAGGAGTATTGAGAAGGGCTGTCCCTAGTACGAGAGGACCGGGACGGACGAACCTCTGGTGTGCCAGTTGTCCTGCCAAGGGCATGGCTGGTTGGCTACGTTCGGAAAGGATAACCGCTGAAAGCATCTAAGCGGGAAGCCTGCTTCGAGATGAGTACTCCCACCTCCTTGAGAGGTTAAGGCTCCCAGTAGACGACTGGGTTGATAGGCCAGATATGGAAGCCGGGCAACCGGTGGAGTTGACTGGTACTAATAGGCCGAGGGCTTGTCCTCAGTTGCTCGCGTCCACTGTGTAGGTTCTGAAGTAACGACCTGTGTTGATGCCGGGTTGGTCAACTTCATAGTGTTTCGGTGGTCATTGCGTTAGGGAAACGCCCGGTTACATTCCGAACCCGGAAGCTAAGCCTTTCAGCGCCGATGGTACTGCAGAGGGGACTCTGTGGGAGAGTAGGACGCCGCCGAACTATTTTTGAGCTCCGGTTCCCGGAAACCAGTTAGTGGTTTCCGGGGACCGGAGCATTTTTGCGTTCAGCCACAGGTGGTAATGGAGCTGTTCACGAAGCCCTTTGCCGGTGAGCCAGGGCTGAGTGGGGGAGGTATGCGGAACAGGCTGGCGGCCCGCAAGGCAGCGTCCCGTAGGTGTTGCTGGAGGGCCAGGCTTCACCGGCATATGGCGCTGAAGGCATCGTCGGCGGAGGCGTGGAGCCAGGCCCTCGACGTGGGCTCAGAGCCGCGTAGGGATCGTCGCGGCGGGGCGGCCGGGGCGCGGTGGTGCAGAGAGCCAGCTGGTAGAGAACTGGCCGTGCTGCGGGGAGGGAAAGGAGCGGATGCACTTCCGCCCCGCCTCCCAGGTGGGAGACGGGGCGGAAGAGGGGCGGTGTGCGGGTGCTGGGCGGTGCCTGGGCGCCTCCTGGACCCGTTGGTGCCGTGTCAGTGCATCAGTTGTCCGTCGGAGGGGCGGTGGGGACGTCAGTGGCCGGTGTGGCCTGGCTGGGGACGTTCCCCGTGGGGACCGGGGTGTCGTAGCCGGTGAGGCCGGCGGCGTGGGCGAGTTCGAGGTCGAGGGATTCGCGGCGGATGCGCTGGTCCATGTAGAGGAGGGCCGTCACGCCCGCGCTGAGCGGGAAGGTGAGGGCGGAGCTGATGACGGCGCCGATGCCCAGGACGGTCAGGACCGTCCAGCCGGTGGCGTTGGCGGTGCCGTTCATCCAGCTCAGGAGGGAGTCGCCGTCGATGATGAAGGCGATCAGCGTGACGGGGATCTGGACGATGAACGTGATGATGCCGACGAGCAGGTACGTCAGCAGCTGGATGCCCAGGACGCGCCACCAGGAGCCGCGTACGAGCTTCGCGGAGCGGCGCATCGAGGCGAGGACGCCCTGCTTCTCCAGCATCAGGGCGGGCGGGGCGAGGCTGAACCGTACCCACAGCCAGATGGCCACGGCGCCGCCGACCAGCAGGCCCAGCGAGCCGAGGGCGAACCCGGCGGGCGCGGAGCCGACCGCGATGACGATGCCGCCGGGGATGGTGGCCACGGTGATCACGGCGGTGAGCAGCAGCATCAGCAGGAAGAGGAGGCCGCAGAGCCGGGGCAGCTGAGGCCGGGCGTCCCGCCACGCCTCACCGGCGGCGACCGGGCGGCCGAGGACGGCGCGGCTGACGATCATGGTCAGCAGGCCGGTGGTGAGGATCGTGGCGAGCAGCCCGATCAGTGAGGTGATGCCGCTGCCGAGGAGCGTCCTGCCCAGGTCGCGGAACGCCTTGGTGACCGCCTCGGTGGACTCGCCCCGCAGTACGGGGGCCCGGCCGGTGTCCGGGAACCACAGTTTCGTCACGGCGGTGGTGGCGACCTGTGCCACGACGGCGATGACGAGCGAGATGCCGAGGACGGTGCGCCAGTGGACGCGGAGCGTCGAGAGCGCGCCGTCCAGGATCTCCCCGATGCTCAGCGGCCGCAGCGGGACGACACCGGGCTTCGGGGCGGGCGGCACCGGAGCCCAGCCGCCGCCCCAGGGCGGGCCGCCGGGCACCTGGCCGCCCGCCCCGACACCGGAGGTGGCACGGCCCCGGGGACCGGGGACACCCGCACGGGTGGACCACGTACCGGCGGGCGGTTGCTGCGTCGACCACTGCGGCGGTGCCGACGGCTTCTCGCCGTCCGGCGCGGGCGTCGGGTCGGGTTGGTCCCGGTCGCCGCGGTCCGGCTCGTCGGAGGGGGCGGATCCGGGCGAAGCCCAGCCCGGAGAGTTGTTCATCGTCGCTCCTTCATGCTTCCCGGTCGCCGCCGTGGCGGTCGGGACCGGCGTCCGCGGTGGCAGTCATCGTGTCATGGCGGCTGGGGCCCGGTGCCTGTGGCCTGGAGGGGCGGGGAGGTTCTGTTCGGGCGGCGTCGGGCGGCAGACTGGGCGGATGGCCGAACGTCACGAGGTACCCGAGACCGGCGCCGCGGCGCCCGTCGTCCCGTCGCTGAGGTGGGCGGACCCGCCCGAAGGACCCGCGGTGGTGCTGCTCGACCAGACCCGGCTGCCCGCCGAGGAGACCGAGCTGGTCTGTGCGGACGTGCCGCAGCTGGTGGCGGCGATACGGACGCTGGCGGTGCGCGGGGCCCCGTTGCTGGGCATCGCGGGCGCGTACGGCGTCGCGCTGGCCGCGGCGCGCGGTGACGATGTGGCGGCGGCGGCCGAGGCTTTGGCGCATGCCAGGCCGACGGCGGTCAATCTCGGATACGGGGTGCGGCGGGCGTCCGACGCCCACCGTGCCGCGTCGGACGCCGGTGCGGGCCCGGAGGCCGCCGCGTCGGCGGCGCTGGCCGAGGCGCGCGCGGTGCACGCCGAGGACGCCGACGCCAGCGCGCGGATGGCACGGCACGGTCTGGCGCTCCTCGGTGAGCTGCGGCCGGAGGGCGGGCACCGGATCCTCACCCACTGCAACACGGGCGCCCTGGTGTCCGGCGGCGAGGGGACGGCCCTGGCGGTGGCGCTCGCCGCGCACCGGGCGGGCGCGCTGCGTCGGCTGTGGGTGGACGAGACCCGGCCGCTGTTGCAGGGCGCGCGGCTGACCGCGTACGAGGCGGCGCGGGCCGGGATGCCGTACACCGTGCTGGCGGACGGGGCGGCGGGTTCGCTGTTCGCGGCGGGGGAGGTGGACGCCGTGCTGATCGGCGCGGACCGGATCGCGGCGGACGGCTCCGTGGCCAACAAGGTGGGCAGCTATCCGCTGGCGGTGCTGGCCCGGCACCACCGGGTGCCGTTCGTGGTGGTGGCGCCGCTGAGCACCGTCGATCCGGCGACCGCCAGGGGCGCGGACATCGTCGTGGAGCAGCGTCCGGGGCGGGAGGTGACGGAGTTCCCGGGGGCCCTTCCGGTGGCTCCGGCGGGTGCCCCGGCGTACAACCCGGCGTTCGATGTGACGCCCGCGGAGCTGGTGACGGCGATCGTGACGGAGGCGGGGGTGGTCTCCCCGGTGACCCGGGACGGTCTCGCAAAGCTGTGTTCCACGTCACGTTGGAGCACGTCACGATCAGGTAATGGGATGATGGCCGAATGAAGGGACGCGTCCTTGTCGTCGACGACGACACCGCACTGGCAGAGATGCTTGGCATCGTGCTGCGCGGCGAAGGCTTTGAACCGTCGTTCGTGGCGGATGGTGACAAGGCGCTTGCCGCCTTCCGCGAGTCCAAGCCCGATCTTGTACTGCTCGATCTGATGCTTCCCGGACGGGACGGCATCGAGGTGTGCCGGCTGATCCGGGCCGAGTCCGGGGTGCCGATCGTGATGCTGACGGCCAAGAACGACACCGTGGATGTGGTGGTCGGCCTCGAATCGGGGGCGGACGACTACATCGTCAAGCCGTTCAAGCCCAAGGAGCTGGTGGCCCGGATACGGGCCCGGCTGCGGCGGTCGGAGGAGCCGGCGCCCGAGCAGCTGGCCATCGGTGACCTGGTCATCGATGTCGCCGGGCACTCGGTGAAGCGGGACGGGCAGTCGATCGCGCTGACGCCGCTGGAGTTCGACCTGCTGGTGGCGCTGGCCCGTAAGCCCTGGCAGGTGTTCACCCGAGAGGTGCTGCTGGAGCAGGTGTGGGGCTACCGTCACGCCGCCGACACCCGGCTCGTCAACGTCCATGTCCAGCGGCTCCGCTCCAAGGTCGAGAAGGACCCCGAGCGGCCCGAGATCGTGGTGACCGTGCGCGGCGTCGGCTACAAGGCCGGGCCCAGCTGATATGAGCCGGACCGGTGCGGCCCCGGAGACCAAGCGGGGGCGTTCCACCGACTCGGCACGCGGGACGTCCCTCTCGGCGAGGGTGTTCGCGCGGTTGCTGCGTGGCGGGCAGCTGCTGCCCGACGGCGCGGTCAGCGGCCCGGTGCATCCGTTGCTGCGGCTGTTCAGCCGCTGGGTGCGGCGGCCGCTGCTGCCCGCGCTGCGGCTGTGGCGGCGCAACATCCAGCTCCGGGTCGTCGCGTCGACGCTGCTGATGTCGCTGGTCGTGGTGTTGCTGCTCGGCGTGGTCGTCGTCGGGCAGGTCCGTAACGGGCTGCTCACCGCGAAGGCGCAGGCCGCGCAGAGTCAGGCGGCGGGTGGTTTCGGCGTGGCGCAGAAGCTCGCCGACGGCGCCGGGGCGGGCGCCGGTGCGACCGTGGGCGACGACGCCGCGCGCTCCGGGGGCCGCGGCACCCAGGATTCCGCGACCTGGTTGACCGGCCTGGTCGAGCAGCTGGCCAGTGGTGGCCAGGGGGTTTTCTCCGTCGTGGCGCTCAGCTCGGACTCCGATGAGCCGTTCGGCGACGCCAGCCGCGGCACCCGGGGGCCGCGCGCCTCCGGGGACGTCGATCCGGAGGCGAGTGTTCCGCCGGAGCTGCGGCGGAAGCTGGACGCCAGGGCGGGCACGTTCCGCCAGTACACGCAGATCAAGCGGATCGGGTCGGACGAGGGCGTACCGGCGCTGATCATCGGCAAGCGTCTCAACGATGTGAACGGCAACCAGTTCCAGCTCTACTACCTCTTCCCGTTCACGCAGGAGGCGGAGTCGCTGAAGCTGGTGACGGGCACGCTGGCGACGGCCGGGGTGTTCGTGGTGATCCTGCTCGGCGCCATCGCCTGGCTCGTCGTCCGGCAGGTCGTCACACCGGTGCGGATGGCCGCGGGGATCTCCGAGCGGCTGGCCGCCGGGCTGCTCCAGGAGCGGATGAAGGTCACCGGCGAGGACGACATCGCACGTCTGGGTGAATCGTTCAACAAGATGGCGCAGAACCTCCAGCTCAAGATCCAGCAGCTGGAGGAGCTGTCCCGGATGCAGCGCCGCTTCGTCTCGGACGTCTCGCACGAGCTGCGGACGCCGCTGACGACGGTCCGGATGGCGGCGGACGTCATCCACGAGGCGCGCGAGGACTTCGATCCGGCGACCAAGCGCTCCGCGGAGCTGCTGCGCGGGCAGTTGGACCGCTTCGAGTCGCTGCTGGCGGAGCTGCTGGAGATCAGCCGGTTCGACGCCGGTGCGGCAGCGCTGGAGGCCGGGCCGGTCGATCTGCGGGACGTGGTGCAGCGTGTCATCGAGGGCGCCGAGCCGCTGGCCGAGCGGACCGGGACCCGCATCCTGGTGCGCGGCGCCGAGCAGCCGGTGATCGCCGAGGCGGACTCCCGGCGGGTCGAGCGGGTGCTGCGGAATCTCGTCGTCAACGCCGTCGAGCACGGTGAGGGCCGCGATGTGGTGGTGCGGCTGGCGTCGGCCGGTGGCCCCAGTGGTGGTGCGGTGGCGGTGGCGGTGCGCGATTACGGCGTGGGGTTGAAGCCGGGCGAGGCGGCCCGGGTGTTCAACCGTTTCTGGCGCGCGGACCCGGCGCGGGCGCGGACGACGGGCGGTACGGGCCTGGGCCTGTCGATCGCCGTCGAGGACGCCCGGCTGCACGGCGGCTGGCTCCAGGCGTGGGGCGAGCCCGGTGGCGGTTCGCAGTTCCGGCTGACTCTGCCGCGTACGGCGGGCGAGGCGCTGCGGGGCTCGCCGATCCCGCTGGAGCCGGAGGACTCCCGGCGCAACCGCGCGGCGGCGGCCGCGAACCGTCGGCGGCCCGGCGGAGCCCGTACCCCGGCCGCCCTCACCGCCCCGACCCGGGCGGCGCTGCCCGCCGGCCCGTCCGGGAACGGCGCGTCGCCGGAGGGCGTACGGGACGACAAGGCGGCGCGTGGGACGCATACGCGCGCCGGTGACGGTGACCCGGTCGACGGCGTTCGGGGCGGGGACCGGGAGGGTGAGCTGCGTGGGCGCTGAGCAGGGACGACAGGGGGAAGCGGCGGTCTCCCGGGCGGGACGGGGCGAGGCCGACACGGGGCCGGAGGGTGCGGCCGAGGCGCCGTGCCCCCGGGGCGCCCAGCGGCGTCGTCAGGTCCGGGGCGTCGCGCTGCTCGGATGCGCGGCGCTGGTGCTGGCCGGGTGTGCCTCGATGCCGGAGAGCGGGGACGTCAAGGCGGTCGATCAGTCGCCGCGTGTCGACGGTGATTCGCAGGTGCGGGTGTACGGCGTGCCGCCGCAGGCCGGTGCGCAGCCGACCAATATCGTCCGCAGCTTCCTCGACGCGACCACCAGCGACGAGGCGGACTTCCGTACGGCCACGCAGTATCTGGCCCAGTCGGCGCGGCGGACCTGGCGGCCGTTCCTGGTGACGAATGTGCTCCAGGAGCGCCCCAAGCCGGAGAACGGGCCGCAGATCCGGGGGGATCGGGACGGATACACCGTCACGCTGTCGGGCAGTCAGGTCGCCACGGTGGACGCGGGCCACGCGTACACGCCGGAGGAGAAGCCGTACCACCGCACGATCCACCTCATCAAGGAGAAGGGGCAGTGGCGGATCGACCGGCTGCCCAACGGGCTGGTGCTGGGGCAGTCCGATTTCCAGCGCATCTATCAGTCGGTCAACAAGTACTACTTCGCGTCCTACAAGACGGAGTCGCAGGAGCCCAAGGCACGCCGTGACGTGCTGGTCGCCGACCCCGTCTACCTGCGGCGGCGGATAGATCCGATCACGGCGAGCGTGAAGGCGCTGCTGGACGGGCCCACCAACTGGCTGAACCAGGTCACCGTCTCGGAGTTCCCCTCCCGCACCCGGCTGGCCAGCCGCAGTCTGTCGCTCAACGACTCCAACGCGCTTCAGGTGAAGCTCAGCAAGGAGGCGGTGAGCACGGACACCGGGCAGTGCAGGCGGATGGCGGCTCAGTTGTTCTTCACCGTCCAGGACATGACCCGGGCGTCGAAGATCAGTGAGGTGGAGCTGCAGGACGGCAACGGCAACTCGCTGTGCGTCCTGAGCCAGAGCCGGGCGGAACGGGACTTCGCGCCGCAGCAGCGCGCCGGCGGACCGGCCGACGAGTACTACCTCGACGCCGAGCACCGGCTCGTCGCGCTGTCGGACACGGCGACCGAGGCGTCGCCGGTGCGCGGCCCGTTCGGGACGGGCAAGACGCCGCTCCGTTCGGTCGCCGTCGCCCGGGACGAGCGCACCGCCGCCGGGGTGTCGACCGACGGCAGGTCGCTGTACGTCGCCGCGCTGGAGGACAGCGTGGAGCGGGGCGGACCGATGCTGACCAGCGCGGTCAAGGACGGTCTGACGGCGCCCAGTTGGGACGGTCTGGGCGATCTGTGGATCGCCGAACGCACCGCCCACGGTTCGCGGCTGCTGCGGATGCGCGAGGGCAAGGGCGACCCGGAGCAGGTGGCGGTGCCCGGTCTCGGTACGCGGCGGATCAAGGCGATCCGGATGGCCGCCGACGGCATCCGGATAGCGATCCTCGTGGAGGACGGCGGGCGTACGACGTTGCAGCTCGGCCGGGTCGAGCGGGGCGGTTCGTCGGCGCACCCGCTGCTGTCGGTCGAGGAACTGCGGCCGATCGCGCCCCAGTTGGAGGACGTGGTCGCGGCGTCCTGGGCGGGCGGCAGCCGGCTGGTGGTCGTGGGCCGGGAGTCGGGCGGCGTGCAGCAGATGCAGTTCATGGAGACCGACGGATCCGCGTCGAACGTGCCGAGCCTGCCCGGCGTCACGGGCGTCAAGGCGGTGGCCGCGTCCGAGGACGAGACCCGCCCGCTGATCGCCGATGCCGTCGACGGCATCGTCCGGTTGCCGCCGGACGCCAATTGGAAGACCGTGGCGAAGGACGGTACGGCGCCGGTTTACCCGGGGTGAGTGCGCGGCTACGCGGCCGGGAGCAGGTGCGCCGGAGGGGTTTTCCACAGGGCTGGTGAGGGACAGCCCGGCGCGTGACAGTGGAGTCATGCGGGAGATATGGCAGGAGCTGGCCGGGCTGGTGCTGCCGGTGGACTGCGCCGGATGCGGACGGCCGCGTACGGAGCTGTGCGCGCCGTGCCGCCGGGGGCTGGCGCGCGGCGCGGCCCGGGTGCGTCCGGACCCGGCGCCGGTGGGGCTGCCGGAGGTATGGGCGGGGGCGGTCTACGCCGATGAGGTGCGGGCGGTGCTGCTCGCGCACAAGGAGCGGGGCGCGCTGCGGCTGGCCGAACCGCTGGGGGCGACGCTGGCGGCCGCGGTACGGGGGCTGTGCGGGCCGCAGGGCGGCGCGGGTCCGCGGGCGGGGCCGGTGGTGCTGGTCCCGGTGCCGTCGGCGCGGGGGGCGGTGGCCGGGCGCGGGCACGACCCGGTGCGGCGGCTGGCGTACGCCGCCGCCCGTGAGCTGCGGTGCACGGGCCGGGCGGCGCGGGTGTGGGCCGGGCTGCGGCAGCGCAGACCGGTGGCGGACCAGGCGGGGCTGGGTGCCCGGGAGCGGCTCTCCAACGTCGCCGGGGCCCTGGTGGTCCGGGGCGGGACCGCCGGGCCGGTGGTGGCGGCGCCAGTGGTGCTGGTGGACGACCTGGTGACCACGGGGGCGACGCTGGCCGAGGCCGGGCGGGCGGTTGCGGCGGTGGGCGGCCGGGCGCTGGGGGCGGCGGTGGTGGCCGCTCCGGGGGCGGCGTTCGCCGCGTACCGGAACTGAGGCCGGGAAACGGACGTTCCAGGTAGGGAGGCGAAATCCACTTGAACGCAGCTGGTGGCCGTGAGGGGGTGCCGACACCCGCCGGAGCGAGCTATGTTCGGTTGTGAGGACTTGGCGGACGCTTTGCCTCGAATGTCGTGCTGGGTGCGTATGGGGCTGTTTGCCGCGACCCTGAAATCAGGAGAGTGGAGAGCCCGTCCCCGGGGGAGGAGGAGGTGAAAGTCGCCAAGTCCGAGGCTTCGGCACTCACCGGAGCCTGGTGCAAGAAGGAATCGTTCCGCTCGTCGGGCGGGGCGATCCGGGAACGGAGTTCTGCGTGGACATCGTCGTCAAGGGCCGCAAGACCGAGGTGCCCGAGCGGTTCCGCAAGCACGTGGCCGAGAAGCTGAAGCTGGATAAGGTCCAGAAGCTCGACGGCAAGGTGATCAGCCTGGACGTCGAAGTGTCCAAGGAGCCGAACCCGCGGCAGGCCGACCGTTCCGACCGGGTGGAGATCACCCTTCGCTCCCGCGGCCCGGTGGTCCGGGCCGAGGCGGCGGCAGGTGATCCGTACGCCGCGCTGGATCTGGCCACCGCGAAGCTGGAGGCACGGCTGCGCAAGCAGCACGACAAGCGTTTCTCCCGTCGGGGCAGCGGCCGCATCCCGGCCAGCGACGTGGCGGTGAGCGTCCCCGACGCCGCGAACCTGAAGCCCAATGGGGAGCTCGCCACGGACGTGGCGCCCGAGGAGAGGGTGCCCACCAAGAAGGTGGCGTCCCTGGTGGTCCAGGGGGACGGCCCGCTGGTCGTCCGCGAGAAGACCCACTCCGCGGCGCCCATGGCACTCGACCAGGCGCTCTACGAGATGGAGTTGGTCGGTCACGACTTCTATCTCTTCGTCGACGCCGAGACGAAGCAGCCCAGTGTCGTCTACCGGCGGCACGGCTACGACTACGGCGTCATCCACCTGAACCCCGATTCGTTCGGGGAGGAAGGAGCCGGGGGCGCGGGGGGCGCACTCGGCGGCTGACCTCATCCCATGGTGCCCCCGGCGTGCGCCCGGGGGCACCATCGTGCCTGCATGGGGGAGGAGTTGAGGCCGTATAGAGTTGTGCCGGGCCATGGCGCAGGGGCACCTCGGGTGCCGGGGGAGCGGCCGTATGGCGTTGACCGGGCTGGCCGCGGGGGCTGTTGTCAACCAGCCTTGTATCCAAACTCTGGCCACTGGGCCGGGTAGTTGACGGGGAGGGACGATGGGGGACAGCTTCGTGCCCGTGCGCGGCGACGCGGACGGCGGCGGTAACGGCGCCGGTGACGCGTGCGGGAGGGGAGCGGATCCGTCACGCGAGGAGCCGATCCGGGTTCTGGTGGTGGATGATCACGCCCTCTTCCGGCGGGGGCTGGAGATCGTGCTGGCCCAGGAGGAGGACATCCAGGTCATCGGCGAGGCCGGGGACGGCGCCGAGGCGGTGGAGAAGGCCGCCGATCTGCTGCCCGACATCGTGCTGATGGACGTACGGATGCCCCGGCGCGGCGGCATCGAGGCGTGCACCGCCATCAAGGAGGTGGCCCCCAGCGCGAAGATCATCATGCTGACGATCAGCGACGAGGAAGCCGATCTCTACGAGGCGATCAAGGCCGGGGCCACCGGCTATCTGCTCAAGGAGATCTCCACGGACGAGGTGGCGACCGCCATCCGGGCCGTCGCGGACGGGCAGTCGCAGATCAGTCCCTCGATGGCGTCCAAGCTGCTCACCGAGTTCAAGTCGATGATCCAGCGCACGGATGAACGGCGGCTGGTGCCCGCGCCTCGCCTCACCGACCGGGAGCTGGAGGTCCTCAAGCTCGTCGCCACCGGCAGGAACAACCGCGACATCGCCAAGGAACTCTTCATCTCCGAGAACACCGTGAAGAACCACGTCCGCAACATCCTGGAGAAGCTGCAGCTGCACTCCCGGATGGAGGCGGTGGTCTACGCGATGCGGGAGAAGATCCTCGAAATCCGGTGAGGGGCCGGGTGGGGCGGTGGGCCCGCCCTGGCTCCGGGGCCGACGCCCCTTCTCACGCGACTCCGGCCCACTTGCCCCGCCCTCGTCAGCCGCCGAGATGTATCAGCTCCCGGCGCAGCGCCGTGGCCAGCGCCGTGTCGTCGCAGCGTTCCACCCGTACGGTGTCGCACCCCACCCAGCTTGCCGCCTCGAACAGCGCCCGGGCCATCGGGCGGGCCGCCTTGGGGCCGTCCATCGACACCTGGCGGGCGACGAGCGTGGTGCCCTCGCGGGCCGGATCGACCCGGCCGACCAGACGGCCGCCGGAGAGCAGCGGCATCGCGAAATAGCCGTGTATCCGCTGGGGGCGGGGGACGTACGCCTCCAGACGGTGGGTGAAGCCGAAGATCCGCTCGGTGCGCGGGCGGTCCCAGATGAGGGAGTCGAACGGGGAGAGCAGCGTCGTACGGTGGCGGCCGCGGGGCGGCGCCGCGAGCGCCGCGGGGTCGGCCCAGGCGGGCTTGGACCAGCCCTCGACCACGACCGGCACCAGGCCGGAGTCGGCCAGCACGGCGTCGACCTGCGCGGTCTTGAGGCGGTGGTGGTCCGCGAGATCGGCGCGGGTGGCGACGCCCATCGCGGCGCCCGCCTGCGCCACCAGCCGACGGACGCACTCGGCGTCCTCCGGCTCGTCCGCCAGCAGCGGGGCGGGTATGGCGCGCTCGGCGAGGTCGTACACCCGCTTCCAGCCGCTGCGCCGGGTGCAGACCACCTCGCCGTACATCAGGGCGCGCTCCACCGCGATCTTCGACGCGCTCCAGTCCCACCACTCGCCGCCGTTCTTCGCGCCGCCCAGCTGGCTCGCGGTGAGCGGGCCCCGCTCCCGCAGCTGCGTGAGGACCGCGTCGTAGGCGGCAGGGGACAGCTCGTGGTGCCAGTGCGGGCGGGCGCGGTAGGCGCGGCGGCGGAAGGCGAAGAGCGGCCACTCCTCGACGGGGAGGATGCAGGCGGCGTGCGACCAGTACTCGAAGCTGCGGTCGCCGCTCCAATAGGCGGCCTCGATCTCCGTACGGTCGAGGGCGCCGAGCCGGCTGTACGGGATGAGCTCGTGCGAGCGGGCGAGGACCGAGATCGTGTCGAGCTGCACCGAGCCGAGGCGGCGCAGCAGCCCGCGCACCCCGGCGCGGCGGCCGTCCGCCCCCAGCAGGCCCTGGGCGCGCAGGGCCAGCCGCCGCGCCTCGTCACGGGAGAGGGCGGTCACGGAACGCGGTCGCGATGTCACGGCGGTCATGCCGCAAAGAGTAGGGGCGACCACTGACAACGCCCGGGCCGTCGCCGGTCCGCACACCGGCTCGACGGCGCGGAGGGCCCCCTTCCATCCGGCCCGGGCCGCTCTCCCCCGTTCCGCCGCCGCCCGCTCAGCCCCCGTACGGAAGGTACGGCGTCCGCGCCGCGGGCTCCCGGGGCGGGGCGTCGGGAGCCGGCAGGTCGGAGGGGAGGAGCGAGCCGAGCCAGACGTCCCGGCGGGTGCCGTCGCGTACCAGCTCGCCGCGGAGGGTGCCCTCCCGGTGGAAGCCGGTGCGGCGGGCGACCGCCCAGGAGCCGTGGTTACCGGCCTCGGCGCGCCACTCCAGCCGCTCCACGCCCAGGTCACGGAAGGCCCAGCGCACCACCGCGGCGGCGGCCTCGGCGGTGTAGCCCTTGCCGCGCTGCTCCCGGGCGGTCCAGTACCCCAGCTCGGCCTGGTGCTCCGGGGTGTGCAGACGGTCCAGGCGGACCAGACCCACCGCGCCGACCAGCGCGTCCGTGTCCCGGGTGAGCACGGCGAACGAGAGATCGGTGCCCTGGCGCCAGCCCTGCGGGGAGAACGCGCCCGTGAAGTGCTCGGCGTCCCGGAGGGTGTACGGGTACGGGACGCTGGTCCAGCGCGGGATGTCCGGGTCCTGGCAGGCGGTGTGCACCGCGGGGGCGTCCGACCGCCGGAACGGGCGCAGCAGCAGGCGCTCCGTGGTGAGGGTGACGGGTTTCATGGAGGGATTCTGCGGCCACCGGGGTGCGGGCGCGAAGGGATTTCGCCGCCCGGCCCGGCACCTTCTCGCGGCCTCGCGCGTTCATGGGGAGAGGGGCCCGGCGGGGTTGGCTGCGGCGGACCTCCCGACCGGACGGCGTCCTCCTTTACGATGGCCGTTGCGGCGGGGCCTGCCCCTTGGAAGAATGCCGCGCCCGCGCACTCGACCGTGCAGGCCCGACCGGCAAGGAGACCACCCCAAGTGTCCGTCTTCAACAAGCTCATGCGTGCAGGCGAAGGAAAGATCCTGCGCAAACTGCACCGCATCGCGGGGCAGGTCAACTCCATTGAAGAGGACTTCGCGGCCCTCTCCGACGCCGAGCTGCGGGCGCTGACCGACGAGTACAAGGAGCGCTACAAGGACGGCGAGAGCCTGGACGACCTGCTGCCCGAGGCGTTCGCCACGGTCCGCGAGGCCGCCAAGCGGGTGCTCGGCCAGCGCCACTACGACGTCCAGCTGATGGGTGGCGCGGCCCTTCACCTGGGATACGTCGCCGAGATGAAGACCGGTGAGGGCAAGACCCTCGTCGGCACCCTCCCGGCGTATCTGAACGCCCTCTCCGGCGACGGCGTCCACCTCATCACGGTCAACGACTACCTCGCCGAGCGCGACTCCGAAATGATGGGCCGGGTCCACAATTTCCTGGGCCTGAAGGTCGGTTGCATCCTCGCCGACATGACCCCGGCGCAGCGCCGCGAGCAGTACGGCTGCGACATCACGTACGGCACCAACAACGAGTTCGGCTTCGACTACCTCCGCGACAACATGGCCTGGTCGCAGGATGAACTCGTCCAGCGGGGCCACAACTTCGCGATCGTCGACGAGGTCGACTCCATCCTCGTCGACGAGGCCCGTACGCCGCTGATCATCTCCGGTCCGGCCGACTCCGCCACCAAGTGGTACGGAGACTTCGCCAAGTTGGTGCGCCGCCTGAAGAAGGGTGAGGCGGCCAACCCGCAGCGCGGTATCGAGGAGACCGGCGACTACGACATCGACGAGAAGAAGCGCACCGTCGGCATCCACGAGTCCGGCGTCAGCAAGGTCGAGGACTGGCTGGGCATCGACAACCTCTACGAGTCGGTGAACACCCCGCTGGTCGGCTACCTCAACAACGCCATCAAGGCCAAGGAACTGTTCAAGAACGACAAGGACTACGTCGTCATCGACGGCGAGGTCATGATCGTCGACGAGCACACCGGCCGTATCCTCGCGGGCCGCCGCTACAACGAGGGCATGCACCAGGCCATCGAGGCGAAGGAAGGGGTGGAGATCAAGGACGAGAACCAGACGCTCGCCACGATCACCCTTCAGAACTTCTTCCGCCTCTACGGCAAGCTCTCCGGCATGACCGGTACGGCGATGACCGAGGCCGCCGAGTTCCACCAGATCTACAAGCTCGGCGTCGTCCCGATCCCCACCAACCGCCCCATGCAGCGGATGGACCAGGCCGACCTGATCTACCGCACCGAGCCCGCGAAGTTCGACGCGGTGGTCGACGACATCGCCGAGAAGCACGCGAAGGGCCAGCCGATCCTGGTCGGCACGACGTCCGTCGAGAAGTCCGAGTACCTCTCGCAGCAGCTCAAGGAGCGCGGCGTCGACCACGAGGTGCTGAACGCCAAGCACCACGAGCGGGAGGCGTCGATCGTCGCCCAGGCCGGCCGCAAGGGCGCCGTGACGGTCGCCACGAACATGGCCGGCCGTGGTACGGACATCAAGCTCGGCGGCAACCCGGACGACCTCGCCGAGGCCGAGCTGCGGCAGCGCGGGCTGGACCCCGTCGAGCACGTCGAGGAGTGGGCGGCCGCCCTGCCGGACGCGCTGGAGCGCGCCGAGGCGGCGGTGAAGGCGGAGTTCGAGGAGGTCAAGGAGCTGGGCGGGCTCTACGTCCTGGGCACCGAGCGGCACGAGTCGCGCCGGATCGACAACCAGCTGCGCGGCCGCTCCGGCCGTCAGGGCGACCCGGGCGAGTCGCGGTTCTACCTCTCCCTGGGCGACGACCTGATGCGGCTGTTCAAGGCCCAGATGGTCGAGCGCGTCATGGCCATGGCCAATGTCCCCGACGACGTCCCGATCGAGAACAAGATGGTCACGCGGGCCATCGCCTCCGCCCAGTCGCAGGTCGAGCAGCAGAACTTCGAGACGCGGAAGAACGTCCTGAAGTACGACGAGGTGCTCAACCGCCAGCGTGAGGTCATCTACGGCGAGCGCCGCCGCGTCCTGGAGGGCGAGGACCTCCAGGACCAGGTCAAGCACTTCATGGACGACACCATCGACGCCTACATCCAGGCGGAGACGGTCGAGGGCTTCGCGGAGGAGTGGGACCTGGACCGCCTGTGGGGCGCGTTCAAGCAGCTCTACCCGGTGAAGGTCACCGTCGAGGAGCTGGAGGACGAGGTCGGCGACCGCGCCGGGATCACCTCCGACTTCATCGCCGAAGCGGCCAAGGACGACATCGCCCAGCAGTACGCCGCCCGCGAGGAGCAGCTGGGCTCCGACATCATGCGGGAGCTGGAGCGCCGCGTGGTGCTGTCCGTCCTGGACCGCAAGTGGCGTGAGCACCTCTACGAGATGGACTACCTCCAGGAGGGCATCGGCCTGCGGGCGATGGCCCAGAAGGACCCGCTGGTCGAGTACCAGCGCGAGGGCTTCGACATGTTCACCGCCATGATGGAGGGCATCAAGGAGGAGTCCGTCGGCTACCTGTTCAACCTGGAGGTCCAGGTGGAGCAGCAGGTCGAGGAGGTCCCGGTGGAGGAGGGCGCCGAGGCGCCGTCCCTGGAGAAGGAGGCCCCGGAGGCGGTTCCCGCCGGTGCGGGCCGTCCCGAGATCCACGCCAAGGGCCTGGAGGCGCCGCAGCGGCCGGACCGGCTGCACTTCTCGGCGCCGACGGTCGACGGCGAGGGCGGCGTGATCGAGGGCGACTTCGCCAGCGACGACGACGCCCCGGCCCGCTCGGAGTCGGACGGCCTGACCCGAGCGGAGCGCCGCAAGGCCCAGAAGGGCGGCCGACGCCGCAAGAAGTGAAGTGAGTCGTGGGGGCGGGGCTCCGGGGTATTTCCCCGGGGCCCCGCCGTCGTTCGTGGTCATCGGCCGCCTACCGGATCGAACTGGCCCGGCCCCCGGCCCGTCGGGGTCGGGCCGATGTCCAGGGCGGCGCAGCGCCAGCGGGCGTCGGCGCCCAGCTCCAGCCGGAAGGCGAGGGCGCGCAGCCGCTCGCCGTCGGCGATCCGGGCGAACGCCTCGATGACGCCGTCGCACGGCCTGCTCAGCCCGCATTCCCGGACGGTCGGCACGTCGTGCGGCCGCGTCCCGGGGCCGGGCCGCCTCCGTAGCGGTGCGAGCGGCGCCAGTTCGATCAGCCGGTCGTACGCGGCGGGCAGCGCATGCCCGAGGAGGGCGTGTACGGGGAGCTCGCCGGCGAGCGTGAGCAGCAGCTGCCGGGCGAACCACTGATGCGGCCGGCGCTCCTGAGCGCGCCGCTGCGCGCCGGGCGACGGCAGTGCGGTACCCCCGGCCGACCGCCTGCTGACCGCGGCTGCGGCGCTCACGGGGCGTCCCGGGAGGGCGCGTCCCGCGGTCGGTTCCGAGCCCGCGCGGCCGGACGGTCCCGAGCCCGGTCGGCCGGTGGGCGCCGAGCCCGCGCGGCCGGTCGGCCGGGATCCCGCGCGGCCCCTGGGGCCGGTGCCCGGGCGGGATCCTCCGGCGCGGGCCGTCGGCCTGCGGCCCGCGGGGGAGCGGGGCGGGGCGCCGCCCGGGATGGCCGCGACGGCCGGGGCCGGGGCGCCGGGTGGTGCGGGCGATGCCGGGGTGCGGGCGTCCGCGTCGGTGCGCGGTGCCGGGGCCGCGGGAGCGTCCGCCGCGCGGCGGGGGCGGGGGACGGTCGGTAAGCCGTCGGCGCGGGAGCCGGGCGGGGAGAGGCGCGGGGTGGGCTGTGGCGGTGGGGTGGTGCCGGTCGGGATGGTCGTGGTGCCGGTCATGCGGTCGCCCCCGTTCTGCCGGGCCCGGTCACTTACCGGGCAGTAGCTTCGGTGGGGCTCTTCTACCGACTGACCAGGGCACGGGCAACGCGCCGGTCGTCGCGGCGGGCCCGCCGGAAAGTTCACCGTTCCGGGTGGCGGAGGCGTGAACAAGCCTCGGGGAGCGGGTCCCGGCGGGCCGGAACGGCGTCGTCCGGGTCGTAGGGCGCCCCTCGAAAGGGGACGCGCGCCCGTATGCTGGCTGGCGCCCTCCCGGGCGCCGGGCACCTCTCCGGGCTCGATGAAATAGCGTGAATTGAGTGAAAGCGGCCGTCATGCGCGTCTACGTTCCCCTGACCCTTCCCGGGCTCGCCGAGGCACACGGCAAGGGGGAGCTGGGCCCCGGCACGCTGGACGCGTACGCCGTCACCCCGGCGCTGCGGGAGTGCGTCTCCGACGACATCGAGGAGCTGGAGTACACGGCGCTGGGCCGCGCGGCCCAGGCGTCGCTGCGCCGGCTCGCCGCCCGGCCGGACGCCGCCCGGCGGCGGGTCGTGGTCGCGGTGGACGTACCGGATGCCGCGGTGGCGGCTGCGTCCGGCGGTGAGCAGGACCCCGCTGCGCTCGGCGCGGTGCGGGTGACCGGCCCGGTCCCGATGAAGAAGGCGGCCGCGGTCCATGTGGACGCGTCCGACGCGGAGGAGGCCGTCGCGGCCGCCGCGGACGCGCTCGCCGCCGCCGACGGGGGCGACGAGGCCGCGCTGCGGACGGTCGACGGCGCGGAGGACCACGACCTGATGTGGTTCGGCGTACAGGAGATCCCGGGCCTGCTCGGCTGAGAGGGCGGCCCACGTCATCGTGCCCGCTCGGTGCCGGGGGCGTTCGGGGTCCGCGCCCCGGGCGTGAGGTGTCGCGCCCGGCGTGTGCCTCCGGAGCCCGGGTCCGGCGCGGGGCGTTGTCAGTGGGGCCGGGTACGGTTTTTCGTGTGCCCGGCGCAGGGCGGTGAGCGAAGAGGGGGCAGGCATGGGCGAGCACGCGACACACCTCGTGTGGGACTGGAACGGCACGCTGTTCCACGACATCGACGCCGTGATCGGGGCGACCAACGCCGCGTTCGCCGAGGTCGGCCTGGAGCCGATCACCCTGGAGCGCTACCGCGAGCTGTACCGCGTGCCGGTGCCACTGTTCTACGAGCATCTGATGGGGCGGATGCCGACGGACGCCGAGTGGCTGGTGATGGACGAGGCGTTCCACCGCCACTACAGCGACCGGCGGGGGCACTGCGGGCTGACCGACGGGGCGGACACGCTGCTGGCGGGGTGGCGCGCGGCCGGGGGCAGCCAGTCGATCCTGAGCATGTTCGGCCACGACGAGCTGATACCCCTGGTGCGGGGCTTCGGTATCGAGCCGCACTTCCTGCGGGTGGACGGCCGCAAGGGGCCCTCCGGCGGCGGCAAGAGCGAGGACATGGTGCGCCACCTCGCGGCGCTGAGGTCCGTGGCCCCGGGCCGTACGGTCGTGATCGGGGACGCGGTGGACGACGCGGTGGCGGCCCGCCACGCGGGGGCGCGGGCCGTGCTCTACACGGGCGGCTCGCACAGCCGCGACCGGCTCCGCGCGGCGGGTGTCCCGATCGTCGACACCCTCGCCGAGGCGGTCGAGGTGGCCGGAAACCTGGCGGCCTGAGCCGAGGGCGGTGACGAGCGGCGGGCGCCCGGCGAGGGCGAGGACCGGGCCCTACGGCATCCGCGCCCTTGGGCCGCGAGGCCCGACCCTTCGATACCCACGCCCTCAGGCCCCCGGGGCCGCCCGGCCGCGTCCCGCCCGGGCCGCACCTGCCGCCTGGGCCGCACCTGCCGTGCGGCGCCGCGAGCGGACCGCCGCCCCCGGACACCTGCCTGGCACAAAGCCGCCAGGAGTGCGTTGTCCAGAAGGTCTAAGTTCGGGGGAGAGATTTGGACGTGTAAGGCCGATGACGGCACCGAAGTGAAGAGCGATAGCCTTGCAGCGTGATCAGCGCGATAACCCGCGGGGGCATCGAGGTCCCCGCCGTGCGCCCGGTACACGAATGTGACCGGGCGGTCGCTGGTCTCTGCGGCCACGAGCGCGTGACGACTCAATCAAAAGTCTTCGATTGCGCCCCGGCCCGCGCTCAGCGCGGCATAGCGTCGGCAGCGACAGGACACCCCGCGTCACCGCGGCGTTGTGCAGCATCCATGGAGTTCTTCCACGACGTCACGCAACGGCGCGCGACAGGAGCCAGAGGACATGCAGAACAAGCTGGATGAAGCCAAGACCGAGCTGCTCGAACGGGCGGCCCGAGTCGTTGAAAGCAGCCCGGCCGGGAGCAAGAAGCCGGTCAGAGGTCTCGACCAGGAGACCCTCACGGGTTATCTCCAGCGCTACTACCTGCACACCGCGGCCGAGGACCTCGCGGACCGTGACCCGGTGGACGTGTTCGGCGCCGCGATCTCGCACTTCCGCCTCGCCGAGAACCGCCCGCAGGGCACCGCCAACGTCCGTGTGCACACCCCGACCGTCGAGGAGAACGGCTGGACCTCCAGCCACTCCGTCGTCGAGGTCGTCACCGACGACATGCCCTTCCTCGTCGACTCGGTCACCAATGAGCTGTCCCGCCAGGGCCGCGGCATCCACCTGGTGATCCACCCGCAGGTCATCGTCCGCCGCGACGTCACCGGCAAGCTCCTGGAGATCCTGGACTCCGGCGAGGCGAACGGCGCCGCCAAGCCCGCCGAAGCCGCCGCCAAGCCCGCGGCCAAGGGCCGGACCACCAAGGCCAAGGCCGCTGCGAAGGCCGATGCCAAGGCCGAGCTGCCGCACGACGCGGTCACCGAGTCGTGGATCCACGTCGAGATGGACCGCGAGACCGACCGCGAGGACCTCAAGCAGATCACCGCGGACCTGCTCCGGGTGCTCTCCGACGTCCGTGAGGCCGTCGAGGACTGGGAGAAGATGCGCGGCGCCGCGCTGCGGATGGCCGACGAGCTGCCGTCCGAGCCGACCGCCGACGACCTGCGCGACCAGGAGATCGAGGAGGCCCGCGAGCTGCTGCGCTGGCTCGCCGCCGACCACTTCACCTTCCTCGGCTACCGCGAGTACGAGCTGATCACCGCGCCGGGTGAGGGCGGCGCCGAGGAGGACGTGCTCTCCGCCGTGCCCGGCACCGGCCTCGGCATCCTGCGCGCCGACCCGGTGCACGCCGAGGACGACGGCCACCCCGTCTCGCCGTCGTTCAACCGGCTGCCCGCCGACGCCCGCGCCAAGGCCCGTGAGCACAAGCTGCTCATCCTCACCAAGGCCAACAGCCGCGCCACCGTCCACCGCCCGTCCTACCTCGACTACGTCGGCGTCAAGCGGTTCGACAAGGACGGCAACGTCATCGGCGAGCGCCGCTTCCTCGGCCTGTTCTCGTCGGCGGCGTACACCGAGTCGGTGCGCCGGGTGCCGGTGATCCGCCGCAAGGTCGTCGAGGTGCTGGAGAGCGCCGGGTTCTCGCCGAACAGCCACGACGGCCGTGACCTGCTGCAGATCCTGGAGACGTACCCGCGCGACGAGCTGTTCCAGACGCCCGTCGACCAGCTGCGCTCCATCGCCACCAGCGTCCTCTACCTCCAGGAGCGCCGCCGCCTGCGGCTCTACCTCCGTCAGGACGAGTACGGCCGCTACTACTCCGCGCTGGTCTACCTCCCGCGCGACCGCTACACCACCGGCGTCCGGCTGCGGCTGATCGACATCCTCAAGGAGGAGCTGGGCGGCACCAGTGTCGACTTCACCGCCTGGAACACCGAGTCGGTCCTCTCCCGGCTGCACTTCGTCGTCCGCGTCGAGCCCGGTGCGACGCTGCCGGACCTGACCGACGCCGATGTGGACCGCATCGAGGCGCGTCTGGTGGAGGCCGCCCGCTCGTGGGCCGACGGCTTCGCCGAGGCGCTGACCGCCGAGGTCGGCGAGGAGCGCGCCGCCGAGCTGCTGCGCCGCTACGGCCACGCCTTCCCCGAGGGCTACAAGGCCGACAACTCCCCGCGCGGCGCCGTCGCGGACATCCAGCACCTGGAGAAGCTCTCCGCCGACGCCGGCAAGGACTTCGCGGTCAGCCTCTACCAGCCGGTCGGTGCCGCGCCCAACGAGCGCCGCTTCAAGATCTACCGCACGGGCGAGCCGGTCTCGCTCTCCAAGGTGCTGCCGGGCCTGAACCGCCTGGGCGTCGAGGTCGTCGACGAGCGCCCGTACGAGCTGCCCTGCTCCGACTCCACGCTGGCCTGGGTCTACGACTTCGGCCTGCGGATGCCGGAGAAGGTCAACGGCGACGGTGCCCGCGAGCGGTTCCAGGACGCCTTCACCGCCGTGTGGACCGGCGCCGCCGAGAGCGACGGCTTCAACGAGCTGGTGCTCCGCGCCGGTCTCGACTGGCGTCAGGCGATGGTGCTGCGGGCCTACGCGAAGTACCTGCGGCAGGCCGGTTCGACCTTCAGCCAGACGTACATGGAGGACACGCTCGCCAACAACGTCCACACCACCCGGCTGCTGGTCTCGCTCTTCGAGGCGCGGCTCTCGCCGGAGCGGCAGAGCGCCGGTACGGAGCTGACCGACGGGCTGCTGGAGGAGCTGGAGGGCGCGCTCGACCAGGTCGCCTCGCTGGACGAGGACCGCATCCTGCGCGCGTTCCTCACCGTCATCAAGGCGACGCTGCGCACCAACCACTACCAGCGCGACGACGAGGGCCGCCCGCACGCGTACCTGTCGATGAAGCTGGACCCGCAGGCCATCCCGGACCTCCCGGCGCCCCGCCCGGCGTTCGAGATCTGGGTGTACTCGCCGAAGGTCGAGGGTGTCCACCTGCGCTTCGGCAAGGTGGCGCGCGGCGGTCTGCGCTGGTCGGACCGGCGGGAGGACTTCCGTACGGAGATCCTCGGCCTGGTCAAGGCGCAGATGGTCAAGAACACCGTCATCGTGCCGGTCGGCTCCAAGGGCGGTTTCGTCGGCAAGCAGCTGCCGGACCCGGCGCAGGGCCGTGACGCGTGGCTCGCCGAGGGCGTCGCCAGCTACCGCACCTTCATCTCGGGTCTGCTCGACATCACCGACAACCTCGTCGGCGGCGAGGTCGTGCACCCGCAGAACGTCGTCCGTCACGACGGCGACGACACCTACCTCGTCGTCGCTGCCGACAAGGGCACCGCGACCTTCTCCGACATCGCCAACGAGGTCGCCGAGTCGTACGGCTACTGGCTGGGCGACGCCTTCGCCTCCGGTGGCAGCGCGGGCTACGACCACAAGGGCATGGGCATCACCGCCCGCGGCGCCTGGGAGTCGGTCAAGCGCCACTTCCGGGAGCTGGGCCACGACACCCAGACCCAGGACTTCACCGCCGTCGGCGTCGGCGACATGTCCGGTGACGTGTTCGGCAACGGCATGCTGCTCAGCGAGCACATCCGCCTGGTCGCCGCCTTCGACCACCGGCACATCTTCATCGACCCGAAGCCGGACGCGGCCACCTCGTACGCCGAGCGCCGCCGCCTGTTCGAGCTGCCGCGGTCGTCGTGGGCGGATTACCGCACCGAGCTGCTGTCGCAGGGCGGCGGCATCCACCCGCGGACGGCGAAGTCCATCCCGATCAATGCGCAGATCCGCGCGGCGCTCGGACTGGAAGCCGGTGTCAAGAAGATGACGCCTGCCGAGCTGATGAAGGCCATCCTCAGGGCGCCGGTGGACCTGGTCTGGAACGGCGGCATCGGCACGTACGTCAAGTCGTCGGCCGAGTCGCACGCCGACGTCGGCGACAAGTCGAACGACGCGATCCGCGTCAACGGCGAGGACCTGCGGGCCAAGGTCGTCGGCGAGGGCGGCAACCTCGGTCTGACGCAGCTGGGCCGGATCGAGTTCGCCACCAAGGGCGGGAAGATCAACACCGACGCGATCGACAACAGCGCCGGTGTGGACACCTCCGACCACGAGGTGAACATCAAGATCCTGCTCAACGCCGTCGTCGCCAACGGCGACATGACGGTCAAGCAGCGCAACAAGTTGCTCGCCGCGATGACCGACGAGGTCGGCGCGCTGGTGCTGCGCAACAACTACGCGCAGAACACCGCGCTGGCGCTGGCCCAGGCGCAGTCCGGCAGCATGATCCACGCCCAGCAGCGCTTCCTGCGCCGCCTGGTGCGCGACGGTCACCTCGACCGGGCGCTGGAGTTCCTGCCCACCGACCGGCAGATCCGCGAGCGGCTGAGCACGGGCCGGGGTCTGACCCAGCCGGAGACCGCGGTCCTGCTCGCGTACACCAAGATCACGGTGGCCGACGCGCTGATCCGGACCGGGCTGCCGGACGACCCGTACCTCCAGCACCTGCTCAACGCGTACTTCCCGTCCGCGCTGCACGAGAAGTTCGCCGACCAGATCGAGGGCCACGCGCTGCGCCGCGAGATCGTCACCACGGTGATGGTCAACGACACCGTCAACACCGGCGGTACGAGCTTCCTGCACCGGATGCGGGAGGAGACCGGCGCCTCGCTGGAAGAGGTGGTGCGGGCCCACACCGCCGCCCGGGCGATCTTCCGGCTCAACCAGGTGTGGGACGACGTCGAGGCGCTGGACAACCGCGTTCCGGCCGCCGTCCAGACCCGGATCCGGCTGCACAGCCGGCGGCTCGTCGAGCGCGGCACCCGCTGGCTGCTCAACAACCGCCCGCAGCCGCTGGAGCTCTCCGAGACCATCGGTTTCTTCCGCGACCGGGTCGCCGAGGTCTGGGAGCAGCTGCCGAAGCTGCTCCAGGGCGGCGCCCGTGAGTGGTACGAGTCGAATCTCGCGGAGCTGACGGAGTCGGGCGTGCCGGAGGCGCTGGCCGTCCAGGTGTCCGGTTTCTCGCCGGTCTTCCCGGCGCTGGACATCGTGGCCGTCGCCGACCGCACCGGCAAGGAGCCGCTGGCCGTCGCCGAGGTCTACTACGACCTGGGTGACCGGCTGCGGATCAACCAGCTCCTGGACCGCATCCTGGAGCTGCCGCGCGACGACCGCTGGCAGTCGATGGCGCGCGCGTCGATCCGTGAGGACCTGTTCGCCGCGCACGCCGCGCTCACCTCGGACGTGCTGGGGGAGGGCGACACCTCCGCCACGCCGGAGCAGCGGTTCTCGACGTGGGAGGCGAACAACGCCGCGATCCTGGGCCGCGCCCGCGCGACCCTGGAGGAGATCCACGGTTCGGAGGGCTTCGACCTGGCGAACCTCTCGGTCGCGATGCGGACGATGCGCACCCTGATGCGGACGCACAGCTGACACCCGGCTGACGCGGCGGGCCCGCCCCGCGCGCACGGCGACGGCCCCGGAGCACCTCGCTCCGGGGCCGTCGCCCGTACAAGGGGGCGCGCTACTTGTGCGCCTCGTACGCCGAGACGACCTCTTCCGTCGGGCCGTCCATGACGAGTTCGCCCTTCTCCAGCCACAGGACGCGGTCGCAGGTGTCGCGGATCGACTTGTTGTTGTGGCTGACGAGGAAGACGGTGCCGGCCTCCTCGCGCAGTTCGCGGATGCGGGCCTCGGAGCGCTTCTGGAAGGCGCGGTCGCCGGTGGCCAGCGCCTCGTCGATCATCAGTACGTCGTGGTTCTTGGCGGCGGCGATGGAGAACCGCAGCCGGGCGGCCATGCCGGAGGAGTAGGTGCGCATCGGCAGGGAGATGAAGTCGCCCTTCTCGTTGATGCCGGAGAAGTCGACGATGCCCTGGTAGCGGGCGCGGACCTCCTCGCGGCTCATGCCCATGGCGAGGCCGCCGAGGATGACGTTCTTCTCGCCGGTCAGGTCGTTCATCATCGCGGCGTTGACGCCGAGCAGCGACGGCTGGCCGTCGGTGTAGACGCGCCCGGAGGCGGGCGGCAGCAGTCCGGCGATGGCGCGCAGCAGCGTCGACTTCCCGGAGCCGTTGGAGCCGATGAGGCCGATTGCCTCGCCCTTGTGGGCGACGAAGGTGACGCCGCGCACGGCGTGCACCTCGCGGGTCCCGGCGGTGGTGGTGCGGCGGACGATCCGGCGCAATGCGGAGACGGCGTTGCCGCGGCCGCTGCCCGCGCCGTGCACCTTGTAGACGATGTGGACGTGGTCGGCGACGACGGTGGGGACGCGGTCGTCGCGTCCGTCGGCGGCGGGCGCGGGGGCGCCGGGGGCCGGTGTGGTGCCGGGCCGCCCGGAGGCGTCGCCCGTGCCAGTGGTTTCGCCGGGGAACGTGGTGAGGTCAGCCACGGCCGTACTCCTCCTCCGCCTTCCAGAAGAAGACATAGCCGACGGCGCCGGAGAGCAGCGCCCAGCCCAGGGCCATCGGCCAGACGTGGGCGGGCAGCGCGGAGGCGCGGACGGTGTCGATCAGGGCGTACCGCATCAGGTCGATGTAGATCAGTGCGGGGTTGGCGTTCAGGGCCGCCGCGACGAGCGACGGGGCGTGCTGGGTGAAGACCGAGAGGTTGTAGAAGACGCCCGAGACGTACATCCAGGTGCGCAGGACGAACGGCATGAGCTGGGCGGTGTCGGTGGTGCGGGCGCCGACCCGCGCCATGATCATCGCGAGTCCGGCGTTGAAGACGGACTGGAGCAGCAGCGCGGGGACCATCAGCAGCCAGTGCCAGGTCAGCGGCACACCGCAGAGCAGCACGATGGCGGCGAGCACCCCCATCGAGAAGATCAGCTGCTGGAGCTGGATCAGGGTGTACGCGATCGGCAGGCAGGCGCGCGGGAAGTGCAGCGCGCGGACCAGCCCGAGGCTGCCGGAGACCGCGCGGGTACCGGCCAGCACGGTGGACTGGGTGAAGGTGAAGACGAAGATGCCGGTGCACAGGAACGGGATGAAGTCGGGGATCCCGCGGTCCGTGTGGAGCAGCATGCCGAAGATCAAGTAGTAGACCCCGGCGTTGAACAGCGGCGTCATCACCTGCCAGAGCTGGCCCAGGCGCGCGGTGGTGTAGAGCGCGGTGAGCCGGGCGGTGGCGAAGGTGCCGATGAAGTGGCGCCGGGCCCAGAGCCTGCGGGTGTACTCCGGCAGGGCCGGGCGGGCGCCGCTGAGCGTCAGTCCGTGGCGGGCGGCCAGATCGTGCAGATGCGGATCGGGCGCGGCGCCGGGGCCGGGGAGCCGGGCGGTGTCCGGTCCGGCCGGTGCGGGGGGAGCGAGGGTCTGGGGCATGGGGCCGCTTTCGTACGGGGCCGACGGGCGCGGAGCGGGTCCGGTGCGCGCCGAGGGGCGACGGGGTCCGGCGCACGGGGTGCGCGGGGCGGACGGCGGGGAGGGTCGGGAGGTCCGGGGCCGGAGGCGCCGGTTGCCGGTGGCGTACGCGGTCGGCGGACGACGGGCGGCGAACGGCGGCGCCTACGTCGGAACGGGACCGTTTCGTCGTGACGTCGGAGCGAGACTAGGACGAGGCGACGTCGAGACGCAACCGTAGCGTCGTGACGCTATGCTCAAGCCATGGCAAAGAACGGCAGCGACCACGCGTCCGCGACGGCACGCCGGGCCCCGGCCGGGGCGGCCGTGCTGCGGGAGGACAAGACCGCCGCGATCCGGGCCGCGGTCTTCGCGGAGCTGGCCGCGGTGGGGTTCGCCCGGATGTCGATCGAGGGCATCGCGCGGCGGGCCGGAGTCGGCAAGACGGCCGTCTACCGGCGGTGGCGCTCCAAGCTCCATCTGGTGCTGGACGTGGTCTCGGCGCTGGCTGCCGAGGGGTTGCCGACGCCCGACACGGGCACGCTCCGCAGCGATGTACGGATGCTCCTGGAGGTGGCCGCGCGGGCGCTGCGCCACCCGATGGCCTCGCAGATCATCCCGGACCTGCTGGCCGAGGCGGCCCGCAGCCCGGAGCTGGCGGACGCGCTGAAGGCCGCGCTCCACGACAGCCAGGAGGGCATGGCGGCGGCGATGGTGGCCCGCGCGGTCGAGCGCGGCGAACTGCCCGCGGACGCCGACGGGCGGCTGGCGCTGGACCTCATGACGGGGCCGCTGTACTGGCGGCTGGTGGTCGCCCGCGACACGTTGCCGGACGGGTACCTGGACGAGCTGGCGGATGCGGTGACGGGGGCGTTGGGTGGAGGGAGGTAGGGGCGCCGCCTCCCCCACCTCCCCGGCGAAAGCTCAGCCGGACCTCTCCCGGCGAAAGCTCAGCCGGCCAACTCCACATCCGCGGCCGAGACCTCAGCCGTCGGCACGCTGACTGCCCCCGGCACCGCGGCGACCGCCGCCCGCGGCGAAGGCGCCACCGTGCGCTCGGCGAGCGGCAGCGCCGCGGGCTTCGGGCCCTGGCCCAGGAAGAGCGCGCGCACCACGCGTTCCGCCGCGTGCCCGTCGTCCCACTGGCAGAAGCGGGCGCGGAAGGCGGCGCGCAGCGCGGTGGCCTCGGCGCCGTCCCAGCGGCCGCTGCGGAACGCGTCGATCAACTCGTCCTCGTTCGTGGCGATGACGCCCGGCGTCTCGCCCGGCTCGCCGGACAGCAGGTCGAAGGTGACGCCGCGGGAGCGGACGTAGACGTCCCAGTCGTCGGCGTAGGTGAGGATCGGCCGGTCGAGGTTGGCGTAGTCGAACATGATCGACGAGTAGTCCGTGATCAGCGCGTCGGCGGCCAGGCACAGGTCCTCGACGACCGGGTACGTGGAGACGTCGATCAGCGCGCCGCGCTCCTGGAGTTCCACGAGCCGGGGGTCCGCGCCGTAGAAGTAGTGGGTGCGCACCAGCAGGACGACGTCCTCGCCCAGCTCGTGGGTGACGCGCTCCAGGTCCATCCGCGGCACGTATCCGGCCTGGTAGTCGCGGACCGTCGGCGCGTAGAGCACCGCGGTGCGACCGGGGGCGATGCCCAGGCGGTCACGGATCGCGAGGACGTCCTCGGCGGTGGCGCGGTAGTAGACGTCGTTGCGCGGGTAGCCGGCGTCGAGCGAGCGGAAGGCGCACGGGTAGACCCGCTCCCACTGCTCGGCGGAGTGCTGGTTGGAGGTGAGGGAGAGGTCCCAGCGGTCGGCGCGCTCCAGGAGCTTGCGCATGCTCATGCCCTTGGCGGCGGCCGGGTACTTCTGCTGGTCGATGCCCATCCGCTTCAGCGGCGTGCCGTGGTGGGTCTGGAGGTGCACCTGCTCGGGGCGCTTGACGATGTCCCCGGCGAAGTTGACGTTGTTGATCAGGTACTTGGCGCGGGCCATCACCTCCCAGTAGCGCGGGGAGTTCGCCACGACGAAATCCACCCCGGCGGGGACGGTGTCCTCCGCGCCCTTACGGATCACCCAGACGCCGTGCACGTGCGGCGCCAGCTCCTTCGCCTTCTCGTAGACGGCGAGCGGGTTGCAGGCGGGGGTGCGGTTCCAGTAGGCGGAGTAGACCGCGAGATTCTCGTCCACCGGGCGGCGCAGCTGGAGCTGGTAGAAGCGCTGGAACGCCTGCTTGCCCAGGGTGCGGCGGGCCTTGCGCAGCCGGTCGCGCCCCGAGACGCGGGCGCCGTTGACGAGCTTCAGCGCCTGGAAGGCGGGGTACGAGCCGCGCCGCAGCGCCTGGTACTTCGCGCCGTCGAGGCCGGCCGGCACCACGAAACCGGCGGGCTCCAGATACCGGTACATCGCGGCGGCGCGGTGGAAGAACTCCGGGCGGTCGGCCGGGGTGACGCGGTTCTCGCGGGCGAAGGTGAAGAGGAAGTGGCTCACCATCCGCTCGAACATCAGCGGGCGGACGCGGTCGAGGTCCGGGCGGGTGCCGAGGAAGGCGAAGAGGCGGCGGTACTGCTCGAAGATGGTGAAGTGGGTGCGGCCCGGCGTCTTCATGGAGTTGCCCTGGCGGCGCTGGCGGTACTCCACACAGACCTGGTCCAGGCAGCCGGCGGTCTCGGCGGTCAGCATCGTCGTGTACACCATGAGCGCGTCCTCGTAGACGCCGTCGGTGAAGGCGAAGCCGTTGCCGGTGAAGAAGTCGCGGCGGAAGGCGCGGTTCCAGACGACCGCGAAGAGGTTGAGGGACTCCAGGTGGTCGGCCGGGCGGAAGGTCTCGGTGCCCGTCTGCGCCAGCAGCTCACCGCTGGCACTCGGCTGGACCTTGTCCCACCAGTACGTACGGACGTGGTCGAAGAGCAGGATCTCCGGGTCCGAGGTCTGCACGAGGCGGTCGGCCATCGCCCGGAACGCGCCGGGCGCGAAGGTGTCGTCGCTGTCGAGGAAGAGCAGATAGTCACCGCGGGCCCGCTCCACACCGGTGTTGCGCGCCTGGCCGATGCCGCCGTTCTCCGCGCGGTGCACGGCCGTCACCCGCGTGTCGCGGGCCGCGTACTCGTCCAGGATCGCGCCGCAGCCGTCGGGCGAGCGGTCGTCGACCGCGATCACCTCGAAGTCGGCGAAATCCTGCGACAGCACCGAATCCAGGCACTCCCGCAGGTAACCCTGCACCTTGTACACGGGCACGATGACGCTGAAGCGGGGTGCGGAACCGATGACTTCCTCGGACATGTGGCGACTACTCCTCGTGACGGGTCGAGCACGGAAAGCGGGAAATGCCTCTGCGGGAGGCATTTCGACGCCAGTTATATGACTGGAGTTCACCGGAAAGGGTTGCCGTCCGTTACCTGAAAGTTCTGTGGCCCTCATTACATACTGGGTGAAGAACGGGCATGTCGGCAGTTTCGCGGAACCGCCGTACGTAGCCGCCGAACGCCTTCGATGTACGCGTACGGGCGTCCGCGCGGGTGGGCCACCTCACGGCGGGCGGCGGAACCGGACCGGCGCGGCGCGCCTCTACACAGAAGAAGTGCCGGGTCGTCCGGGGCGCGGAGAGCCGCCGCCGGGGGACGCCGCCGTCGGGTGATCCGCCCGTGGTCATGCCACGGACGGGTGGTTCGGCGCACGAATAACCGTAGGAATTACCGCCGTTGCCCGTCCCGTGTGCCACGGCGCGAGCGGCCCGGCGCGGTAGTTTTGATGGCTCGTACGGCAAAGGAAACAGAGGATAGGGGTGCCCGTGCCTGACGTCTCCGTAGTCGTGATCGTCTACAACGACGCAGAACGACTGCCGACCGCCGTCCGGTCCGCCGTGGACCAGACGCTGCACGGTGTCGAAGTGGTCATCGTCGACGACTGCAGCACGGACAGATCGTTCGCCGTCGCGCAGGAACTGGCCGCCGCCCACCCCGGCAAGGTCCGCGCGCTCCAGCTGCCGGAGAACAGCGGCGGCTGCGGCGCCCCGCGCAACCACGGCGTCGCGCACGCCCGCGGCACGTACGTGATGTTCCTCGACAGCGACGACGTCCTGGAGCCCAACGCCTGCCGCAACATGCTCGACGCCGCCGAGCGCACCGGCGCCGACCTGGTATCCGGCATGTGCGTGCGGGTCCACGCCGACACCCGCACCAAGAAGACCGTCGAGTGGTACCCGTGGCTCTACGCCCGGACCCGCACCCTCGAATCGATCTCCGAACTCCCCGATCTGCTGGTCTTCGACACCCTGTCGACCAACAAGTGCTACCGCCGCGCATTCCTCCGCGAAGCCGGACTGGAATTCCCCGTCGGCATCCACTACGAGGATCTGCTCTTCTCCGCGCAGGCATACGTCGCCGCCCGCCGCATCACGCTGATCCCCAATCACGTCTACTTCTGGAACGTCTTCGAGAAGGCGGCCACGAAGTCGATCAGCAATCGGCGCCACGAAATCGCCAACTTCGCGCACCGCATGGAAATCCACCGGCGCGTCGACGAACTCCTCGCCGCCGAGGGCCTGGACGACCTGAAGTTCCACAAGGACGTCAAATTCCTCAAGCACGATCTCGTGCTGCACCTGCGGGATCTGCCGCTGCTCGACGAGGGCTACCGCCGCGAATTCGCCGAGATGGCCAACGGCTACCTCGCCGGGATCGCCCCCGAGGCGTACGAGCGCGTCCAGCCGATACAGGCCATCTGCGCCTACCTCCTCGGCAAGGAGGACTGGACGGCGCTGATGCCCGCCGTGGACACCCTCATCAACCGCGACAAGCTCTCCACCCCGCTCACCGAGCGTGACGGCCGCATCTACTGGACCGACCGCCACCTCGACGACCCCGAGGGCCGCCGCGTCCTCGACGTCACCGACGCCGGCTACCACACCCGCCCGCTCGGCAAGCTCTTCCTCCGCAACCAGCTCACCGGCTACACCGACGACGGCCGCGGCACCGTCGAGCTGTCCGGCTCCGTCGTCAACCCGCTCGGGGCGCTGACCCCCGCCACCCCGCTGCGCGGCCGCATCGAGCTGAAGGCCCGCCGCCGCAGCCTGCAGACCTTCTCCTTCCCGCTGCGCACCCTGTGGCTCGACGGCGACCAGGTCCGGTGGGACGCCGAGCTGGACCTCGCCCGCAAGCTGCGCCCGCTCGGTGTGATCGACGCGGTCTGGGACGTCCGGCTGATCCTGGACGCCGACGGCGAGATCACCCGCACCCGGATGACCGTCGGCGGCGTCGACCTCGACGCGGCGCGCGCCCTGCGCATCCGGCCCCGGCTGACCCGCCTCGTCTCCGACCGCGTCGAGCCCGCCCCCTCCAAGCGCGGTCACCTCACCTTCGTACTGCGCGCCGAGAGCCGCGCCACCCGCTCCACCCAGAAGCTGCTCGGCGAGGCGCTGCGCAGCCCCGCCGCCGCCCTCGCCAAGACCGGTATCCGCAAGGCCCGCAAGGCCAAGCGGGAGCTGAACTCCGGCGAGACCAAACTCCGCGTCTACCACGAGGTGTTCAGCAAGCTCCCGCTCCGCAAGGGCCTCGTCGTCTTCGAGAGCCACCTCGGCAAGCAGTACAGCGACAGCCCCCGCGCGATCTACGAGGAGATGCGCCGCCAGGGCGTCGAGTTCGAGGCGGTGTGGAGCTACGCCGGGAAGAAGCCCGACGGCTTCCCCGAGGACGCCACCCTCGTCAAGCGCTGGAGCTGGCCGTATCTGCGGGCGCTGGCCCAGGCGGAGTTCTGGATCGACAACCAGGGCTACCCGCTCAAGCTCACCAAGCGCCCCGAGACCACCTACGTCCAGACCTGGCACGGCTCGGCGCTCAAGCGGATGGGCTTCGACGAGCCCCGGCTGCGGCTCCAGCCGCGCGCCGCGAAGGACGCCTACCAGGAGGTCCTCGACCGCTTCGACCACTTCCTGATCCGCTCCGAGCACGACGAGCGCACCCTCGCCCGCGCCTTCCGGCTCCGCCCCGAGGTGCTGCTGCGCACCGGCTACCCGCGCAACGACGCGCTGGTCGCCGCCCGCCGCGCCGAGGAGGCGTCCGGCACCCGCACCCGCGGCCCGCTCGCCGCCGCACTCGGCATCCCCGCCGACAAGACGGTCCTGCTCTACGCCCCCACCTTCCGCGCCGCCCCGAACGGCCAGGTCAAGGGCTTTGAGCTCCCCTTCGACGTCGACGAGTTCGCCTCCCGCTTCGGCGACCGCTACGTCCTGCTGATCCGGTCGCACTACCTCAACCACGTGGTGCTGCCGCCGTCCGTACGCGGCACGGTCATCGACGTCACCGACCACCACGACATCACCCCGCTGATGGAGCTGGCCGACGGCCTCATCACCGACTACTCCTCGGTGATGTTCGACTACGCCCTCCTCGACCGGCCGATGGTCTTCTACGCCCACGACTACGACGAGTACGCGAACGAGGCCCGCGGCACCTACTTCGACCTCAAGGCCACCGCGCCCGGCCCGTTCGTCGAGACCGAGGACGAACTCTTCGACGCCCTCGACCGCCTCAAGTCCGCGGACGCCGAACACCGCAAGGCCCGGCAGCGGTTCACCGCCACCTACGGCGAGTACGACCGGGGGGACGCGGCCCGCCGCGTCGTCGACCGGTTCTTCGGCACCGCGGAGCGCGAAGGAGACGCCAAGTGACCGGCCGCGACATCTACTTCGTCTGCAACAACACCGACGAGATGGGCGGGGTGACCACCTGGACCCACCAGATGGCCCGGCTCTTCGCGGAGCGCGGCCACCGGCCGCACATCATCGGCATCGTCCCGGCAGCCCCGGAACTCCGCGCCGACCTCGGAGAGCTGCCCTACCCCACCGAAACCCTCTACACCGAGCACCCGCCGAAGGCCGGCCCGGCGCGCGGCGTCAAGGGCCGCCTCAACCTCGCCGAGCGGCGCCGCCGCGCCGCGAAGGAGGCCGGGATGCGGGGGGCGGCCGACCGGCTCTCCGCCCGCTTCGCCACCGCCCGCCCCGGCGGCATCGTCATCTGCACCCAGGTGTGGGCCATGGAGTGGGTGACGCTCGCCGACACCGCCGGGATGCCGGTGATCGGCATGAGCCACGAGTCGTTCACCGCCTGCCGCGCCTCCTCCCGCTTCGGCCGCGTCCAGCGGTACTACGCCGACGTCGACCGGCTCCTCGCCCTCACCCGTGAGGACGCCGACCTGTGGATCCGGGCCGGTATGGACAACGCCGACTTCATGCCGAACCCGCTGCCCGTCATGCCGGACGTCCCCTCGGCCCGTACGGAGAAGGTCGTCGCCAGCATCGGGCGGCTCTCCGACGAGAAAGGCGTCGACCTGCTCCTCGACACCTGGGCCCTGGTCGCGCCCCGCCACCCGGACTGGCTGCTGCGCATCTACGGCTCCGGCGAGGACGAGGAGCTGCTGCTCAAGCAGCGGGAGGCGCTGGGGCTGGAGCGGTCGGTGGAGTTCATGGGCCGCACCGACGACGTGCCGGAGGCGCTGCGCGGCGCCGCGGTCTTCGCCCAGTCGTCGCGCGCCGAGGGCTTCCCGCTGTCGCTGATGGAGGCGATGGCCGCGGCGGTGCCGTGCGTGGCGTTCGACTGCGCGCCCGGCGTCCACGAGATCGTCGGCGACGGCGAGGACGGTCTGCTGGCCCAGCCCGGCAACATCAACGAACTCGCCGCCCACCTGGAGACCCTGCTGACCGACCAGGAGCTGCGCGACCGGCTCGGCACCGCCGCCCGGGAGAACGTCCAGCGCTACTCCACCGACCGCATCACCCGCCGCTGGGAAGACCTCTTCGCCTTCCTGGAGCGCTGAGCGGGCCCGTACGACGAGGCGCCCCGCACCGGTTCGTTCCGGTGCGGGGCGCCTCGTGTGTGTCTCAGCGCGCCTCGGGGTGGTGGTGCTGCCAGCCCGCCCACGCCGACGTGATCATGTTGCGGACGTCGTGGTGCGCCTTCCAGCCCAGCTCGGCGGCGATCCGGTCGGCGGCGGCGACCACCCGCGCCGGGTCGCCGGGCCGCCGCGGCGTCACCTCGGCGGTGATCCCGGAGTGCCCGGTCAGCTCCGTGATCAGGTCGACCATCTCGCGCACCGACACGCCCTCACCGCGGCCGATGTTGAGCGTCAGATCCCGCACCGGGCCGTGCTCGGCGAGCTTCTGCGCGGCCACGACATGCGCGTCGGCGAGGTCCGCGACATGGATGTAGTCGCGGATGCAGGTGCCGTCCGGGGTGTCGTAGTCGTCGCCGAAGATCCGCGGCGCGGCACCCTCGGTGAGCTTCTCGAACACCATCGGCACGATGTTGAAGACCCCGGTGTCGGCCAGCTCCGGGGTGGCCGCACCCGCGACGTTGAAGTAGCGCAGGCAGGCGGTGCTGATGCCGTGCGCCTTGCCCGCCGCGCGGACCATCCACTCCCCGACGAGCTTGGTCTCGCCGTACGGGTTGATCGGCACGCACGGCGTGTCCTCGGTGACGAGGTCGACGTCCGGCATGCCGTACACCGCGGCGGACGAGGAGAACACCAGACGGCCCACGCCCCCGGCGGCCATCGCCTCCAGCAGCGTCTGCAGACCGTGGACGTTCTCGCGGTAGTAGTGCAGCGGCATTTCCACCGACTCGGCGACCTGCTTCTTCGCCGCCAGATGCACCACATCCGTCACGCCGTGCTCGGCGATGGTGCGGTCCAGCAGCGCCCGGTCCAGGGTCGAGCCGACGATCAGCGGCACGTCCTCGGGGAGCCGGGCGGGGACCCCCGTCGTCAGGTCGTCCAGTACGACCACGCGAGGCCGCTCGGCGGACTCCCCGGCCTGCCGCAGGGCCCGTACGACGTGGGCGCCGATGTACCCGGCACCGCCCGTGATCAAGTAAGTCATGGCGCCAATCCTAGGGTGGGAGGGGAAAAGACCGGGGGAGCTCAGCGGCGCAGCCGGGCCGCCGCGATCCGCCACACGCTGCGCACCCCGGCCGCGACCCGCAGCGCCAGTGCCCCGCCGGTCGTCGCGTACGGCTGCACCAGCAGCACGGCGTGGCGGCGGCTGAGCAGCACCCGGCGGCGCAGCCCCGGGCCGCTCGCGCGCAGCGAGGCGCGGAAGCCGGAGCCGTCGGCGCAGTGCACCTGCGCCACCAGGTCCCAGGCCACCGGCCCGGTGTCGGCGACCGGCCCGAGGTCGGCGAGCGCCGTCAGATCCAGGGCCACCTCGGCGGTCCAGGTCTCCTCCGGGCCGGGCGTCAGCGTGGCGGTCTGCACCGGGCCACGCCGGTCGTCGGCCCGGCGCCGCCACTCCACGTCGACGGAGACCGGCCCGGCCGCGGCCAGCCGCCCGTACATCTCGTACACCCGCAGCCGCAGCACGCCACGGCGGCCGATGACCGGCTCCGCGTCGATCGTCACCGGCAGCCGGTGGGTGGGCTTGGAGTCGAGCGCGTCCAGCTCGACCTGCTCCAGCTCCGGCGACCACACCGGGTGCCCGGCACCGTCCCGGGCGTACGGCGGCAGCAGCCGGCCGGGGCGCGCCGCCAGCTGCGTCAGCCGGTCCAGTTCCGCGGGCGGCTCGGGCGCCGCCAGCACGACCCGGGCCAGCCAGCGGGCGGGCGCCCGCGCCGCGAGCATCTCGGCCTCGTCGAAACCGTCCAGGTAGGCGCGGGTCAGCCGCCACCACTCCGCGCGGTAGGCGGCGTCCCGGGTGTGCAGCTCGCGGACGTACATCCGCAGGTCGTGGTCGAGGAACTTGGTCCGCGCGGCCCGCGCCAGCTCCGTACGCCCGGCGTCGCGGAGGATCGCCACGCTGTCGCGGTGCGCGTCGATGCGGGCCTGCCAGTTGGTGACGGCCTTGCGGTCCAGGGAGATCGACTGGCGGGCGGCGGCGCGGCGGACGTGCCAGATGTAGACGCTGTCGGGGATCGTCACCAGCCGCGGCGCGGCCGCCAGGACCCGCGCGGTGAACACGAAGTCCTCGTAGGTGAAGCGGCCCTCGGGGAAGACGATGGCGTGCTCGGCGAGGAACGCCCGGTCGTAGAGCTTGTTGACGCACAGGGTGTCGCGCACCAGCTGAGGGCTGGCGCCCGGCGCGGTGTGCACGGCGCGGTCGCGGTAGAGCGCCGGCTGCCAGGGCACATCGCGGCGGGCCGGGAGCTCCCGGCGGACGCAGGCGCCGGACGCCACCGGCGCGTCCTCGGCGAGCGCGGCGCGCAGCAGCGCCGGGGCGGCGCCCGGCGGCAGCACGTCGTCGCTGTCCAGGAACATCACGAAGCGGCCGGTGGCGGCGCGCAGCCCGTCGTTGCGGGGGGTGCCGCAGCCGCCGCTGTTCTCGGCGCGGTGCAGCACCCGCAGCCGCGGGTGCTCGCGGGCCAGGGCGTCCAGGGCGGCGCCGGTGCCGTCGGTGGAGGCGTCGTCCACCGCGATCACCTCGACGGCGGCGCCGGCCGTCTCCTGGGCCAGCGCGGAGCGCACGGCCTGGGCGACATGGGCGACATCGTTGAAGGCGATGACGACGATGCTGATCTGCGCTGCCGGAGTGAGGGTGGGCCCCGGCGATGGCTCAAGGGCTTCTGTCACAGTCACTACATCTACATTCCGTGTCGACGGCATCTCTGTGCGCGAGCGGGCTCCGGTCTCCTCTGTCTCTGCTTCAGAGGGGGATTCCCGCTGCGCGGTTGCGCCCGCTGCCGGGGTTTTCCGTGTCATTGCCGTCCGTTAATGGGTGGGACATCCGGTGTTGGCGGGCGCTTGGCGCGGGCGGAACGCCCGCATCCGAGGTAACGACGAGCCCGCCGTCCGATGCCGGTATCCGCCAAACCTCCATCGGCCCGACCATCGCCGGACACCTCCGCTCACCGCAGCACCAGATCCGCGGCGCGCGCCGCGGCCGCCCCGTCGTCGCGGTGGCAGAACGCCTCCCGGAACCGCCCGTACGCCCCGGAGCCCGCCCGCGCGACCGCATCCAGATCGCCCAGCGCGTCGATCAGCTCACCGGTGGAGCCGAGCTGCGGTCCGGGCGCCACCGCCTCGAAGTCGACGGTGAACCCGCGCAGCGTGTCGCGGTAGTACGGCAGGTCGGGGGTGAGGAACAGCATCGGGCGGCCGGTGTTCGCGAAGTCGGCGGCGAGCGACGAGTAGTCGGTGACCAGCACATCCGCGGCGAGCAGCAGATCGGTGGCGTCCGGGTACGCGGTGACGTCGACGGCGAAGGGCGCGTGGCGGGCCGGGAGCCGGTCGGCGACCAGCGGATGCCCGCGGACCAGCAGCGCGTGGTCGTCGCCGAGCGCCCGCCGGGCCGCGTCCAGGTCCAGCGGCAGATGCAGCCGGTGGTGGTGGCGGTCGTAGGCGAGGTGGCCCCGGACGGTCGGGGCGTACAGGACGACGGTGCGGCCGTCGTCGACGCCGAGCCGGGCGCGGACCGCCGCGGCGCGCTCCGCGCGGTCCGGCGCGAAGAACGCGTCGGTGCGCGGCAGCCCGCTCTCCAGCGGCTCCCCGGGGAAGCCGAGCGCCTCCCGCAGGACGGGCGTGCTGTGCGCGTTGGGCGACAGCAGCACGCTCCACTGGCGGGCTGCCTCCGGATGCGACGGCCTGTGGGAGCCCGCCGAATCCGCGCCGATCCGCTTCAGCGGCGTGCCGTGCCAGGTCTGGACGACGAGCTGGCCCTGACGGCGGCGGAAGAAGCCCGGCAGCTGGGTGTTGGCGACCACCCAGCGGCTGTGCGCCAGCGCGCCGTGCCACTCGGCGCTGCCCACGACGACGGCGCGCGCGGTGTCCGGCACGGCGGTCTGTCCGTCGCGTACCGCCCACAGGTGCTCCGCGCCGATGCCCCGGCGGACCAGCTCCTCGTGGACGGCGCGCGGCGAGTCGCCGTAGGCGCGGCCGCCGAAGCTGCTGTAGAGGATCGCGTCGCGCAGCGGGCGGCCGCGGTGCAGCGGGTAGTGCGTCTCGCGCAGCACCCGCCGCCGGTACGGTCCCCGGTCGGTGACCGGCAGCGTCGCCCCGGTGGCGAGGAACACCTCGTCGTGGTCGCGCCGGTCGAGGGTGAACGGCTTGCCGCGGACCGCGCGGGAGGCGGGCAGCCCGTCGAGGACGGACGGCGCGAACCGGACCGGCACGTCCGGGGTGGTGCCGCCCACCGCCCGCAGCCGCAGCGCCCAGTGCCCGGCGGGCAACGGCAGCGGCCCCCCGGGCGAGGGCAGCGCGGCCAGCGGCAGCGCGCAGTGGAACCGCTCCCCGTCGTGCGTGACGGGGAAGGCCCACTCGGCGGCGTGCGCGGTGTGGGCGAGGACCAGCTCGGTGGCGGGCGGCGCGGCGGCGGGCAGCGTCCCGGCCAGCAGCAACGTCCCGTCGACCCGCCACACGACGCGGTCGGCGTAGGGCTGCGGGACGCGGTCGTGCACCACCAGATGCCCGGCGGCGGTGCCCGCGGCGACCAGCTCCCGGCCCCGCACCGGCGGCAGCGCGAGGGGCGCCAGCGTGGGCGAACAGGCGATGAGGGCGGTGGCGCCGCCGGGGAGGGCGAGGGCGGCTTCCCAGGTGCTGGAGTGGGCCGGGGCGTGGGGTGCGGTGTCCCCGGGGGCGCCGTGGTGTGTGCCGCCGTCGTCCGGTACGGGGCGGGCGGCCGCGAGCGCGTCGGGCAGGACCCGGACGGTGTGTCCGGGGGCGGGACGACGGGGCTTCCAGGGGGGTGAGGGAGCGGCGCCCGGGGCGGTGGCGTCCGCGCCTTCGGGGCCGTGCCCGGCGCCCGGGGCCGCAGCGTGCGGGGCGTCCGGGGCGGTGGCGCGGCCGGTGTCCGGGGCAGCGGCGCGCTCGGCCTCCGGACCAGGGGCCTCCTCGCCCTCGGGCCCGTGCCCGTGCCCGGCGTCCGGGCCAGCGGCGGGCGGCGCCTCCGGTGACGGCGCGTGGCCGCCCTCCTCGCCGGGGGCGCTCACCCCCTCCCTGTCAGGGGCGCCCCCGGTGCTCAGGTCAGGGGCGCCTCCCGCCTCCCGCACGCCCCCCTCGGGCTCCTCTTCCGGGTGTCCCGCCGTGGCCTCCTCGGGCTCCCCTTCCGGGCGCTCCGCCGTGGCCTCCTCGGGCGGCGGGACCGCCGGGAACGACACCACCGCCCCGGTTTCCGTATCCGTCAGCCGCAGCGCGGTGGGGGCGGCGGCGCCGGGCGGGGCGGCGACCGTCAGGCAGAGTGCGCCGCCCGTCGTCTCCCGGGCGGTCAGCCGGTAGCCGATCCGCTCCACGGTCAGCCGCAGCAGCCCGTCCGCGTACCGGGGCGTGACCCGTACGCCCTCCCCGGTGTCGTAGGTGCGCGGCGAGGTGCCGGAACCGGACTCCGGAGGGCGCAGCCCGGAGATGCGCACCATGCCCGCCGCGGTGAGCGTGACGGTGACCCGCCAGTCGCCGTCCTGCCAGCGGCCGATCCGCCGCAGCCGCCGCGGATCGAGCACCACCTCGAACCCCGACCAGTCGTAACAGTGCAGCTCCTGACCGGATTCGGCGGTCGCCCGGGCCGACTCCACCGGCCGCAGCGGCAGCACGATCCGCCGCCGTCCCTGCGCCAGCACCAGCGTCCCCAGATAGCTGTGGCGGTGCGGCGCACCGAGGTTGCGGATGTACGCGTAGCCCCGCAGATGCAGCAGCCCGTCGCGCCAGACCACCTCCTGGACGTGCGCCCGTACGGGGAAGTCGTCGCGGCCCAGCCGGGTGACGGCGGACGGCAGCCGCAGCGGCGGGGCCAGCGGCAGCGCGGCCCGGCGGCGCAGCGGCACCCCGGTCACCAGGAACGCCGTCGCCTGCCGCCGCCGGTACGCCAGCAGCCGTAGCAGATTGTCCGGCCGCCCGGCCCGTACGAGGTACCAGAGCATCCGCGTCTCCACCGGGAGCGCGGCCATCAGCCGCGGATCGACCCGGGAGAGGTAGGCGCGGGCGTGCTCCACGAACGCGGTGCGGACCTCCGGCGCGGCGGCGGGCAGCGCCTCGACGAGATCGTGCAGCCCCTCGGTGAGCTGCGCCCGGTCGTACTCCGCGCGGCACGGCACCCCCCGGGTGCGCGCCGGGTCGGCCAGGAACTCCCCGACCTGGGCGAGCGCCGCGAACCGCTCGGCGACCGCCCGCTCGTCCGGCAGCGGCCGGTCCCCGCCGCCGGGCGTCCGCAGACGGCAGACGGGGGCGCGCAGCACGTCCACCGCGTCGGCGAGGAAGTGGGCGGGCAGCGTCACCGTCGCGTCGTCGCAGGTGCCGCCCTCGGGGAAGGCGAGGTGGTGACGGTCCCAGAAGGCGCGCCGGAACACCTTGTTGGCCGCGGGCGTGTCGGACAACAGCGTCCGGTCCTCGGCGATGTGGGTACGGGACGCGCCGGTCCGGGCGTCCGGTTGCCGCGCCGCGGGCCGCCCGTCCGCCCCGAGCAGCCGGACGCCCCCGGTCGCCAGGTCCGCGCCGGATGCGTCGAGCAGCGCCGGCAGCTCCTCGTACGCGCGCGGCAGCAGGACGCCGTCGGGCCCGGGGAAGGCGAGGTACGGCGTGTCCGGATAGGCGTGCCGGGCCCCGGCGTTACGGGCCGCACCGGGTCCCGCCCCGGCGGCGCGGACCAGGCGGAAGCGCGGGTCGCGGGCGGTGAAACGGCGGGCCAGCGTGGCACCGGGCCCGTCCGGTTCGGGCGCGCCGTCCACCATCACCACATCCAGCGCGGCCGGGGTCTGCGCCGCGACCGACTCCAGGCACTCCTCGGTGTGCCACAGGGGCCCTGCGGTGCGGTGCACCGGGATGACGACGGTGAGCCGTGGCTTCATGCGCGCGACCAAGCCTTTCCGAACGGGGAACCCGGGTGGCCCGGAACCGGGCACTCCGGGACCGGAACCACCGCGCCGGAACCGGGGCGGGGAACTGAGGTGGACAACTCATCCGGCCCCGCCCCGGTCACCGGATCTGCGCTGAAAGGGTGAGGGACCCGGCCTCGCTGGACGGCGCTCTCGCCCGGCCCGGGGCGCGTGCGCCGCCGTGCGGCCGGGGCCCGGGCCCGCCCGGGCCGTGAGCCCTCGCGTGAGCCGGGGACCGTGCGCCGCGGTGCGGCCGGGGCCCGGGCCGTCGGACGGCTGAGCCCTCGCGTGGGCCGGGGCGCATGTGCCCCGGCGCGGCCGGGCCCCGCAGTTCCGCAGGGCCCCGGCCGGCCCGGACGACGACCGCTCGCGCGGCGCGGCGGTCGTCCGCGCGCGTGCGACACCGGGCGGGCCGGACGGATCCCCTGCCCCCTGCCCCCGTCGCCCCTCGCCCCCGACGCCCCCGTGCCGGGGACCGCCCGCCGCCGGTCGGCGTGGTGTGCGCCGTGGCCCGGGGCGATGCCGTAGACCGGAGCCGATGCCGTAGCGGGCCCGGTCGTCGCCGGGTCCCCAGGGAAAGGTGACCTCGATGCCCGGGATGCCCGGACGGACCGAAACCCCCGCCGCCCCCACCGCTCCCGCCGCCCGCCGGACACCGGCCTCCCGCCGCGTCGCGGAAGCCGCCCCGCCGGTCCGCACCGGTCCACCGGCCCGTGCGCAGGACGCCCCCCGGCCGCTGCTGCCCTGGCTGCGCCCGCCGCGCGCGCCCTACCGCCGGGCGCTGCGCCGCATCGGCGCCGGGCGGGTGCTGGACATCGGCTGCGGTACCGGCGACACCCTGGCCGGTTGCGCGCCGGGCAGCGTCGGGATCGCCCACGACGCGCACTCCGCCGACATCTGCCGCGCCCGGGGCCTGACCGCGTACACCGCCGACGCCTTCCTCACCAGCGCCCACGCCCGGCCCGGTGGCTTCGACACCCTGCTGTCGGCGCAGGTCCTCCAGCACCTCGACGACGAACAGGTCGAGGGCCTGCTGCGGGCCTATCTGCCGTACGTGCGGCCGGGCGGCGGGGTCGTGCTGATCACCCCGCAGGAGGCCGGTCACCGCGGCGCCGGCCGTTTCACCGACTTCACGCTGCTGCGCGCCTACGCCGAATCCGCCGGACTGTCGGTCCGCCGCACCTACTCGTTCCCGCTGCCGCGCCCCGCCGGGAAGGTCCTGGGTGCCAACGCGTTCGTGCTGGCCGCACGGGTGCCGACGGAGTGGCTGCCGGGCTGAACCCGGACGGCGCGCCCCGGACCGCCGGGGCGCGCGGGCGGCCGCGTGCGCCGGGGGGTGTCCGTAAAGTCCCGTCGTTCGCCCGGAGGGCGTCGCGAGCCAGGCGGGACTTTGCGGACACGGACACGCCCCGGACACGCCCCGGACACGCCCCGGGCCGGGCCAGGGGTGCGCCGGGTCGCTCAGCGGCGTGCCGTCCGGCCCCGCCGTGCCGCCACGAGTGCCCGGGTGACGGCCGGTGGCAGCCAGTCCGCCGCCAGCCGCCGCAGCGGCCCCCGCCCCGGGCGCGCGGGGCCGCGCCGAACGGACCCCGGTACGTGCTCCGGCGCCCGCGCGGCCTTCGGCCCGGGGGCCGCGCGGTACCGGGAGACCGGGTGCGCCGGTTCCGCCGCGTCCTTCGCGCTGATCCGGATCAGCGGCGCGCCGTTGACCTGCTGCACCTCGTGCCAGACGCCGTCCTGCCCGGCCAGCCACTCCAGCAGCGCCGCCCGCAGCGGCTCCGGGTCGCCCCACGTGCCGTAGAACTTGGTGCCGGTGATGCACACGGGACGCAGCCCCTCGTTGGCCACCGCCTGCCAGGTCGCCGCGGCCACCCCCGGGCAGTGCTCGGCGCGGAAGTCGTCCAGCACCACCACGCCCGTGCCGGTCAGCAGAGACCGTACGGCCAGGATGTCGCCGTGGACGTGCTCGTACAGATGCGAGGCGTCGATATGGGCGAAACGGACGCTGTCCTCCGCGACGTGGTCGCGCACCCGTGAACTGAGGCCCTGGACGATGTCCGGCAACGCGTCGTGGAAGGCGAGGTAATTGGCCTCGAAGGCGCGGCGGGTCAGCGTCGCGTAGGACTTCGCCATCTCCTTGGTGTTCGAGGTGTCCTCGGCGGGCGAGTCGAACAGGTCGCAGACCGTGAACCGCTCGCCGTCCCCGAGCCGCGCGCCCAGGAAGATGGCGCTCTTGCCCAGGTAGGCGCCGAGTTCGAGCAGGTCACCGCGGTGCCCCGCGGTCCGCTGGTACGCGAGGAACCAGTCGAAGAGCAGTTGGTCCGCGGTGAAGAACCACCCCTTGACCTCGGAGAGCCGGGTGGGGCGCGGCAGTTGTGCACGGTGGTCCGCGAGGGGAGCAGTCATGTGCAGTCCGTCTCCAGACGGTCGGGAATCTGACGGCTTACGGCATGGATCCGACGGCTTGCGGCGTACGGCGCGCGGTGGTGCCAGGGGCGTGCCGCGTCGGCGCGGCCGTCATCGTAGGCGGCGCGAAGTGAACGGAAGGTGGCGAAAAACGGGGCGTACGGAACCGGAATCCGGGACCGCCCCCGGTGGCACGGGCGCGTAGGCGCTCGGAGGCTCAGGGCTGGGCCCGGCGCCCCTCCGTTTGCCTTCAACTCCGATGAGATGCAAGGGAGTTGGCGCCCATCGGACCCCGTGGCCGCCCGCCGTCGCAGGATTGCGTACGCGCCTGGCGGCATCGACCGTACGCGACGCGGGCCCGCAGCGGCCGGCCCCGGGCGGGACGGCCGGTCCCGGTCCGGCGCTCCCGGACAGACCCGGCCCGGGCAAGGGGACCGGGCAGAGCCCTGCGGGTCCGGACGGGGACGGGCCGGGGCCGGGCGTGATCAGGCCGTGCACCTGCCCGGCCCGGACGGCCCCGGGCAGGCCGGGCTCAGGCCAAGGACGAAGCCCCCGCCCGCCCCCTCACACCAGCGGTGGCCCCGCCGCCGCCCCCGAGGACTGGGCGGCGCGTTGCAGGGCGCTGGCCAGGAGGGCCAGGTCCGTGGGGCCGTTGCCCAGTTCGCGCACCGGGCGGCGGGTCGGCGGGTCGCCCATCCGGGACCACTCCAGGGGGACGACCGTCGGGCGGAGCGTGGCCGTACGCGGTATCCGGCCGGTCACCCGGCCCGCCTGGAACGGGGTCGACGCACCGTCGCGGGTGCGGTGCAGCACGCCCCGGCCCGGCGGGACCGGCTCCGACGGATCGTCCGGCTCTCCCAGCACGGCCCGCAGCCCGGCTCGTTCGCTGGTCGCCGTCTCCGCGGTCCGCTCCGGGTGGCCGGTCGCGGCGATCAGATGGACGCCCAGCTCCGCGCCGCCCCGCGCCACCGCCTCCAGGGCTCGCACCACCGAACCCGCCGACGGGCGGCCCGTACTGCCCAGCGCGGGCGCGACCAGCGCGTCGAAGTCGTCGACCAGCACGAACAGCCGGGGCATCGGCGCCACGTCCGGCGCCGCCTCCCCGCCGCGCGAGCGCAGCCGCAGCGTGCCGGTGGGCGACGGGTCCGGCTCGGCGCCCTCGGGCGTACGGCGCTGTGCGACGATCCGCGGCGCGGGTAGATGCTTCGCCCGCCACTCGGCGAACGGCGTACCGCCCAGGACCTCCGCGCGCCGCTTCAGCTCCGACGACAGTGCCTGCGCGAACTCCCGCATCCGGACCGGGTCCGACGCCGCCAGATACGTCGTGACATGCGGCAGCTCGGTGCAGAGCCGCAGGCCCTCGCCGCGCTCGGTGCCGCCGCCGTCCACCAGCACCAGCGACTGCAGATCGGGCCGGTCGGCGGCGGCCAGCGAGGCGGCCAGCGACCGCAGCAGCTCCGTCTTGCCCGTACCCGGCGCGCCCTCCAGCAGCAGATGGCTGCCGTCGACGGCGAGATCGGCGGCGAGCGGACCGTGCGGCCCGGCGCCGAGCACGGCCGCCGCCCCGGACGCCCCGCCGTCGAGCGCCGCCGCCCACCGGGCCATCAGCGACGCCGGGGTGGCGCGGGCCAGCCCCAACTCGTCCAGCAGACGGGAGGAGCCGGGCAGCGGCGCCGCCACCCGGGGCGCCGCCCGGCCGCCGCCCGCCGCGTCCGTCTCGCGCAGCGGCGCCAGCGCCCGCGCGACGCGCTCCGCCCACGCGCCGGAAACCGCGTCCAGCGTGGCGACCGTGCCGTTGGGCCCCGAACCGGGCTGGACCACCCGCAGCGCCGTCGCCACATCACCGCTGAGCACCGCGACCGCCCCGCACTCCCCGAACGCGGGCGACGCCACCCGGGCCGCCTCGTACGTCGCGGCCAGCGGGAACGCCGGGGACGCCGCGGGCGTCTCGGCCAGACACAGCAGATGGATACCGGCCGCCGGACCCCCGGCCGCCAGCCGCGCCGCGGTCTCCCGCAGCGCCGACGACCCGAGATCGCCGTCGACCAGCACGACGGTGAACGCCCCCTGGTGCTGCGCGGCCGCCGCGGCGATCTCCGCCCGCTCGGCGCTCGCCCAGCCCGGGCCCAGCGGCCCGTCGTCGAGCCGCCGCACCAGCTCCGCCGTACGCGCCGCCGCCTGCTCCTTGTCGTACGCCAGCAGCAACCGGCAGTCCTGCCCATGGGCCGGGCGGACGTGCGGCAGCCAGCCCAACCACGACCAGTCGGCGACCCGCTCCTCGGCGGCGCGCGTCCGGTCCGTGCTGAGCAGCACGATCTCCAGGCTGCCGGGGGCGTGCAGCGCGGCCAGCTGGGCGAGGACCGAACGCGCCAGCCCGGCCAGCCGCTCCCGCGGACCGGCCAGCCCCAGGGAACCGGCCCGCCGCAGCTCCACGGCGACCGGCTCCGCCACCCGGCCACCGGCGCGCGACGCCGTCCCGAGGCGGACGGTCAGCGCATCCGGATGGTTCCGGTCGCGCTCCCACAGGCGCGGGCCGGGGCCGAGCGCCGTCAGCAGCACCGCGGCGGCGTCCGGCCACCGCTCCGCCGCGCCGGGATCCGCGGGCACCGGGCCCGCCGTGGCCTCGGCCCCAGCCAGCGGCTCCGGGGCGTCGGGCTCCTCCGGGCCGTCCACCGCCGGGCGGCCGCCCGCGAGCCGCCGCGCCCAGGCGCCGATTCCGCCGCGCCGCCCGGCCCGCCGCGCCGCCTCGTCGGGCGGGGCCAGCGACAGCTGCCCGCCGTGCGTCCCCTCCCCGGACGAGGTGGCGTCCGACGGGCCGAAGGCGTCCGGGCGGGTGCCGTGCAGCGGGGTGTCCCGCCGCTGCCGGGCCCGCTCCGGCCCGTCCCCGGGCGCCGTGCCGTAGGGGTGGTGCGCGCCGTACGCGTCGTAGTCGTACGCGGCCGGGGCGCCGTCCGCGTCGGCGGGCGGCACCGGGGCGGCGGGCGGCACCGGCTCCGGGCGGCGGCTCCCGGGCACGAACACCCCCGGGGCGCCCTGCCCGCCCGGGGCGCCGTGACCGGGCGTGCCCGTTCCCCGGCCGTACACCGTCGGGGCCGGGGCGCCCCCCGGGAGAACGGGGCCGTCCTCGCCAGGGGCGGAACCGGCGGGCCCGGACGGCGCGCCCGGGCGCAGCCGCAGATGGCCCTCGCCGTCCGGGGTCGTCGCCAGCGCCGGATCCGGCGCGCCGGCCGGGGGCTGGAGGAGCAGCGCCGACTCGCCGACGCGCAGCAGGGCGCCCGGGCCCAGCCGCGCGGGCCCGCCGGAGATCTCGGTGCCGTCCACCGTCGTGCCGTTGGTGGAGCGCAGATCGGCGACGAAGACCGCGCCGTCCGGCTCGACCGTCACCGCGCAGTGCATCCGGGAGACGTCCGGGTCGTCCAGCGGCACATCGGCGTCGGCGGAGCGGCCGACGCGGATCTGGCCGCCGTGCAGCAGATGGACGCCGCCCGCGTCCGGCCCGGAGACCACCCGCAGCCGCGCCGGACCGTGCGGCAGGCCGTGCGCCGGGTCGGGGCCGGGGGACTGGAGGGAGAGGACCGCGCCGTCGATCAGCGGCGGCTCGCCGAGCGCCGCCCGCTGCGGGTCGAGACGCTCGGCCCCGGCGTACAGCACGACCGGGCCACCGGCGTCCGCGCCAGGCCCGGCGACCGCTGCCGCGAGCGAACCGGCCACCGCCGCGAGCGCGGTCCCGGCGGGGGCCGTCACGAGCACGTCACAGGCGCGTGCGGGGTGGCCGCCGCGCGGCCCCAGGACGGTCAGCCGGATCTGCATCACCGTCAACGGTCCCTTCTGCCCGGGGAGTTCGGCGACGGGTCCGCTCAACCCCCCACCGCGCCCGAGCGCATCGGCTCGTACAAGTCCCACCTGTCACGCCGCGGGCCGGAACGTCCCCCCACGGCACGTGTGCTGGGTGCATCCTCGCACCTGCCACCGACAACCCGTCCGCCGACCGGGGCGTAATGATCTTGCTCGGGGCCCGTGACGCCGTGGGGGCGGGGGATGACGGCGGACTCCGGCCCCGCCCCGTCCGCCCGGTCCGGCCGAAAACCGCCCCCGCCGCGGCGCGGACACCCCGCGCAACCATCCGTCCGCACCTCGCGTCTTCCCGCACGAGCCACCACCGACGGCCGGGCCACCCCGGGCGACGCGGCAGCGCAACGCCGACGGCGGGAGCGGCGGCAACTACAGTGGGGCGACGGGCCGCGGACGACCCAGCGGACCGGCAACAGTTGATCACCGACCAGGGAGCGCATGACGTGCGGCCGGTAGGCAGCAAGTACCTGCTCGACGAGCCGCTGGGACGCGGCGCCACGGGCACCGTCTGGCGTGCGCACCAGCGGGAGACGGCGGGCGCCGAGGCGGCCGTCGCCGGTGAGCCCGGCGAGACGGTCGCGATCAAGGTCCTCAAGGAGGAGCTGGCGAACGACGCGGACGTGGTGATGCGCTTCCTGCGGGAGCGTTCCGTCCTGCTGCGCCTGACCCACCCCAACATCGTCCGCACCCGCGACCTCGTGGTCGAAGGCGATCTGCTGGCCCTGGTCATGGACCTCGTCGACGGCCCCGACCTGCACCGTTACCTCCGGGACAACGGTCCGCTCAGCCCGGTGGCCGCCTCGCTGCTCACCGCGCAGATCGCCGACGCCCTCGCCGCCAGCCACGCCGACGGCGTCGTCCACCGCGACCTCAAGCCCGCCAACGTCCTGCTCTCCGGGTCCGACGGCGACGGCGAGATGCACCCGATGCTGACCGACTTCGGCATCGCCCGCCTCGCCGACTCCCCGGGCCTGACCCGCACCCACGAGTTCGTCGGCACCCCCGCCTACGTCGCCCCGGAGTCCGCCGAGGGCCGCCCGCAGACCTCCGCCGTGGACATCTACGGCGCCGGGATCCTGCTGTACGAACTGGTCACCGGCCGCCCGCCGTTCGCCGGATCGACCGCCCTGGAGGTGCTGCACCGCCACCTCAGCGAGGAGCCGCAGCGCCCCGGGTCCGTCCCCGAGCCCCTGTGGACGGTCATCGAGCGCTGTCTGCGCAAGCGCCCCGAGGAGCGGCCGAGCGCCGAGAACCTCGCCCGCGCGCTGCGCACCGTCGCCGCCGGTGTCGGCGCGCACGCCACCCCGGAGCAGGCCGAGGCGGCGCTGGGCGTCGCCGCGCTGCTCGCCCCCGACCCGTCCCCGGCGCAGGTCCCCGGCACGGACACCGGCGGCAGCGGCGACGCGGAACCCACCCAGGTGCTGCCCACCGGCGCCGCCGCCGTCGACCCGGCCGCCGCCACCAGCGTGCTGCCCTCGACCGGCGCCCCCGGCGGGCCCGCCCCGACGCGCGCCATGCCGCCCGTGCCGCCGATGCCGGGCGCGCCCCCCGTGGGCGGACCCCAGGAGCCCGACGGGCCGCACCCCTGGGAGTCCCAGATGCGGGCCGCGCGCGACCGCAACGACCAGACGCAGGTGCAGTACCTCGACCCGAGCGAGGACCCGCTGCGCCGCCGCCCGCAGCGCCGCCCGGCCCCGCCGCAGCCGTACCACCCGCAGCCCGCGCCGGTGCCGTACGCCCAGCAGCAGCCCCCGCAGCAGCAGCGCCCGCCGGCCCCGCAGCGCCGCCAGGAGCCGCCGCCGCAGCGCTACGAACCGGAGCGCCCGCCGGCTCGCGAGCCCCGCCCGCCCCGGGAGCCGCGCCGCCGTAGCGCCAACCCGATGCGGATCCCGGGCCTCGGCTGCCTCAAGGGCTGCCTGTTCACCCTCGTGATCCTCTTCGTCGCCGCCTGGCTGATCTGGCAGATGATCCCGCAGGAGTGGATCGGCACGACCAAGGGCTTCTTCGAGCAGATCGGCTCGATCTACCACGACGTCAAGCACTTCATCAACGGGATCTGACGAGGCCGGTGCCCCGGGCGACACGCCCGGGGTACCGGCCTTTCCGCTGGCCGCACCCCGGGTCATCCGGTGGATTTATCGACTTCCGGCGGTGATTTCTCCCCCAGAACGGAAGGTTGCCGCCGTCCCGGGCACGGAACGCCCCGCCGTCCGCGTAGCTTTGACGTCAACCTCAGCCCCCGCAGGACGCTCGGGGGCCCGACACGTCGGAGCAGTCTTGGCACGGAAGATCGGCAGCCGGTACACCGCCCACCAGATCCTGGGACGCGGCAGTGCGGGCACGGTATGGCTGGGTGAGGGCCCCGAAGGGGCCGTGGCCATCAAGCTGTTGCGTGAGGACCTCGCCTCCGACCAGGAGCTGGTGGGCCGCTTCGTCCAGGAACGGGCGGCGCTGCTGAGCCTGGACCACCCGCGGGTCGTCGGCGTACGCGACCTGGTGGTCGACGGCAACGACTTGGCCCTGGTCATGGACCTGGTCCGCGGCACCGACCTGCGCACCCGGCTGGAGCGCGAACGGCGGCTGGCCCCGGAGGCCGCCGTCGCCATCGCCGCCGACGTCGCCGACGCCCTCGCCGCCGCGCACGCCGCCCGGATCGTCCACCGTGACGTCAAGCCGGAGAACGTCCTCCTGGACATGCAGGGCCCCCTCGGCCCCGGGGGAGCGCACCCCGCGCTGCTCACCGACTTCGGCATCGCCCGCCTCGTCGACTCCCCGCGCCGCCTGCCCCCGCCGGCGTCTGGCTCCGGCTCCGCAGCGCTCCGCTCGGCCAAGGTCATCGGCACCCCCGACTACCTCGCCCCCGAGATCATCGAGGGCCTCCCGCCGCGTGCCTCCGTCGACGTCTACGCGCTGGCCACCGTCCTGTACGAGCTGCTGGCCGGGTTCACGCCGTTCGGCGGCGGGCACCCCGGCGCCGTGCTGCGGCGCCATGTCACCGAGCGGGTGGCGCCGCTGCCCGGTATCCCGGACGAGCTGTGGCAGCTGCTCCTGCAGTGCCTCGCCAAGGCGCCCGCCTCCCGGCTGCGCGCCCCCGAGCTGGCCGCCCGGTTGCGCGAGCTGCTCCCGGGGCTGGCCGGGATGCCGCCCCTCGACATCGACGAGCCGGACGACGAGGAGGGCCCGGACGGCGCCGCCGAGGACGAGGCCGCCCCCAAGGACGCCGACGCCGGACCGTCCGCCGTGGGCGAGGTCACGCCGCCGCGCGGCTCCGTGGCGCTCGTCCAGGGCGCGGCGCCCGACTCGAACCGCGAGACGCACACCAGCATGCGGGTCCCCGGCCCGGACGAGCTGGCCGGCGGCGCGCACGGCACGGCGCGCGCCCCCCGGGCGGCGGGCGAGCGCCGTGCGGGGTCGGCCCGTCACCGGTCGTCACCGGAGGTGGTGCGCCGCCGCCGGATCCGGCTCGGCACCGCGGCCGCCGCCCTGCTCGTCGCGGTGGGCCTGGGCACCTGGCTGGCCTCGGGCGATGGCGATCCGGGCGATGCCGGTCCCGGGATCGAGCAGCCCGATCCCGCCGCTCCCTGACAGGGCCGGGGCACACTCTCGGCGGCAGCCGTTAGGCTGGGTGCGTGGCAGTCGTCGATGTTTCCGAAGAGCTGAAGTCCCTCTCCTCGACCATGGGGTCGATCGAGGCCGTCCTGGACCTCGACAAGATGAGGGCCGATATCGCCGTGCTTGAGGAGCAGGCCGCGGCCCCGTCCCTGTGGGACGACCCGGAGAGCGCACAGAAGATCACCAGCCGGCTCTCGTACCTCCAGGGCCAGCTGCGCCGCGCCGAGGAACTGCGCGGCCGCGTCGACGACCTGGAGGTCCTCTTCGAGCTGGCCGAGGACGAGGGCGACGAGGACACCCGCGCCGAGGCCGAGAGCGAGCTGACCGCCGTCCGCAAGGCGGTCGACGAGCTGGAGGTCCGCACCCTGCTCTCCGGCGAGTACGACTCCCGTGAGGCCCTGGTCAACATCCGCGCCGAGGCCGGCGGCGTGGACGCCGCGGACTTCGCCGAGAAGCTCCAGCGCATGTACCTCCGCTGGGCCGAGCGCCACGGCTACAAGACCGAGCTGTACGAAACGTCGTACGCCGAAGAGGCCGGCATCAAGTCGACCACCTTCGCGGTCAACGTCCCGTACGCCTACGGCACCCTCTCGGTCGAGCAGGGCACCCACCGCCTGGTGCGCATCTCGCCGTTCGACAACCAGGGCCGCCGCCAGACGTCGTTCGCCGGTGTCGAGGTGCTGCCGGTCGTCGAGCAGACCGACCACATCGAGATCGACGAGTCCGAGCTGCGGGTCGACGTCTACCGCTCGTCCGGCCCCGGCGGTCAGGGCGTCAACACCACGGACTCCGCGGTCCGCCTGACGCACCTCCCCACCGGCATCGTCGTCTCCTGCCAGAACGAGCGCTCGCAGATCCAGAACAAGGCGACCGCGATGAACGTCCTCCAGGCCAAGCTCCTTGAGCGCCGCCGCCAGGAGGAGCAGGCGAAGATGGACGCGCTCAAGGGCGACGGCGGCAACTCCTGGGGCAACCAGATGCGTTCGTACGTCCTGCACCCGTACCAGATGGTCAAGGACCTGCGGACGGAGTTCGAGGTCGGCAACCCGACGGGCGTCCTCGACGGTGACATCGACGGCTTCCTGGAGGCAGGCATCCGCTGGCGCAAGCAGCAGGAGCAGGAGGCCGGGAAGTAGGGCGCCCGCGCCCGGTTCACCGGCGTCGCCGCCTCCATCGGCTTTCGCCCGCTCCCTCCCGTTTTGACGCGGAAACAACTGCTCCTCCCTGGAGGGCGGTTGTTTTTGCTTTCGGCGGTTAGGTCACAGTCGTACGTCCATGTAACGCCCAATTCCTACTCTTTCGGACGTCTGGACTTTATTCGACCTTGACGATGCCGGGAGAACTCGGAAGGCTGGGCGCGGCATGCGTCTGTCCGTGGCGTGCGTCGAACGGGGAAACGGCGGGCCCGCCCGAGAGCGGTGCCAGGACGTACGCCCCGGTCCGCACCCCCGTACAGCGGTGCTCCCATGACGAGTTCAGCTACTGGGGGTAGCAGACATATGACTAAGAAGACGCGGCTGCGCGTGGCGCGCATTGCGGCCAGTGCGGTGATCGCGGCCGGTGCGTCGCTCACCGCCGCCGGCGCGGCCTCCGCGGCGACGCCCGCGGGTGCGGACAAGCCCGAGCAGTGCAGCCCGCTGGACCCGCTGCACTGGTTCTGCAACGGCGACGGCGGCACCACCGGCGGTGAGGACAACGGCGGCACCGACGGCGGTTCCATCGCGGGCACCGACGGCGGCTCCATCGCGGGCACCGACGGCGGCTCCATCGCCGGTACCGATGGCGGCTCGATCGCCGGTACCGACGGCGGCTCCACCGACGGCGGCTCCACCGACGGTGGCCAGGACAACGGCGGCACCACGGACGGTGGTACGACCGATGGTGGCACCACCGACGGTGGCACGACCGACGGTGGCACGACCGACGGTGGCACCACGGACGGTGGTACCACCGACGGCGGCACCACCGATGGCGGCCAGGACAACGGTGGCAACACCGGTGGCCACGACAACGGTGGCTCCACCGGCGGTCACGGCAACGGTGGCAACACCGGCGGTCACGGCAACGGCGGCTCCACCGGTGGTCACGGCAACGGTGGCAGCACCGGTGGCCACGGCACCGGCGGTTCCACCGGCGACGGCACCGGCACCGACAACGCCGGCAGCAAGCCGATCGAGCAGCCGGGCCAGGCCAACGAGCAGATCGGGGACACCCCCGGCCCGGCCAAGCAGCAGCCCAAGGGCGGCGAGCTGGCCGAGACCGGTGCCTCCGGCACGACCTTCCTGCTCGTGGGCGCCGCGACGATGATCGCCGGTGGTATCGGCTTCCGCCTGATGCCCCGCCTGATCAACAAGAACGGTGGCGGCGCGGCCGCGGCCTGACGCCGACCCGTCGCACCACGACCGAGGGCCCGGAGCGCACACGCGCTCCGGGCCCTCGGGCCGTATCGGACACCTCACCCGGCGTCACCGCGCACGGGGCGTGAGCGCGCCGCGGCCTCAGACGGCCTGGTGCAGCAGCAGCCCCACCGCGACGAGGGCCACCAGCAGCGCCACCAGCAGTGCCGGGTTGACCTGGGCGAACAAGCCCTGCTGCTGGAGCCGCTCCCTGCTGGCGCGGCACACGGGGCAGCGGCCCTCGTTCACAGGGGCCGCGCAGTTGGCGCACACCAATCGGTCGTACGTCATGCGACCTCCTTCTCCTCCGCCCCAACGCTCCGGGGGGCGTGAGTGTTCCCTCTACCACTGTGCCAGCTCGATCACGGAACGGCGCGTCCCGCCGGAATGGACTGGTTTTGTCCCGTAGGCGCCGTGAGCAAACGCACCAACCGCGGATGCCGACTACGCCGCCGTATGAGGTTCGCGTAGGGTCACGCACACCGACGGGAGCCGCAGCCCGGCAACCCGTGCCCCTATCCAGGTCGACCGTGGTGTCTCAGTGATCCGATTCGACAACGTCTCCAAGACTTACCCGAAGCAGAACCGCCCCGCACTCAGGGATGTCTCCCTGGAGATCGAGCGTGGCGAGTTCGTCTTCCTGGTGGGCTCCTCGGGCTCCGGTAAGTCCACCTTCCTGCGGCTGCTGTTGCGCGAGGAGTGCGCCAGCCACGGTGCCGTGCACGTGCTGGGGAAGGACCTCGCGAAGCTGTCCAACTGGAAGGTGCCGCAGATGCGCCGCCAGTTGGGCACCGTCTTCCAGGACTTCCGGCTCCTCCCCAACAAGACGGTCGGCCAGAACGTCGCGTTCGCCCTCGAAGTCATCGGCAAGCCGCGCGGCCAGATCCGCAAGACCGTCCCCGAAGTCCTCGAACTCGTCGGTCTGGGCGGCAAGGAGGACCGCATGCCGGGTGAGCTGTCCGGTGGTGAGCAGCAGCGCGTCGCCATCGCGCGCGCCTTCGTCAACCGCCCCATGCTCCTCATCGCGGACGAGCCGACCGGCAACCTCGACCCGCAGACCTCCGTCGGCATCATGAAGCTGCTGGACCGGATCAACAGGACCGGTACGACGGTGGTCATGGCCACCCACGATCAGCAGATCGTCGACCAGATGCGCAAGCGGGTCATGGAACTCGAGAAGGGCCGGCTCGTACGCGACCAGTCGCGCGGCGTGTACGGCTACCAGCACTGAAAGGACGCCATGCGCGCCCAGTTCGTCCTGTCGGAGATCGGCGTCGGTCTCCGCCGTAACCTCACGATGACCTTCGCCGTCATCGTCTCCGTAGCCCTCTCACTCGGCCTGTTCGGCGCCTCGCTGCTGATGAGCGACCAGGTCGACACCATGAAGGGCTACTGGTACGACAAGGTCAACGTCTCCATCTTCTTCTGCAACAAGAACGACACCTCCGGCGCCAACTGCGCCAAGGGCGCCGCGACCGAGCAGCAGAAGGCGGAGATCAAAGCGGACCTGGAGCGGCTGCCGATCGTGCAGAAGCCGGTCCTCCACGAGTCCAGCGACCAGGCGTACAAGCACTACAAGGAGCAGTTCGGCGACACGCCCGTCGCCGGTCTGGTCACGCCCGACCAGCTGCCGGAGTCCTTCCGGGTCAAGCTCAAGGACCCGACGAAGTACGAGGTCATCAAGTCGGCGTTCTCCGAACGGCCCGGTGTCCAGGAGGTCCAGGACCAACGCGACACCGTCGAGCCGCTGTTCAACCTCCTCGACGGCATGCGCATCGCGGCGCTCTGCGTCATGGGCCTGATGCTCGTCGTGGCGCTGCTGCTGATCGTCAACACCGTGCGGGTGTCGGCGTTCAGCCGTCGCCGGGAGACCGGCATCATGCGGCTGGTCGGCGCCTCCAGTTTCTACATCCAGATGCCGTTCATCATGGAGGCGGCCATCGCGGGCCTGATCGGTGCCGCGTTCGCCTGTGTGCTGATCGTCGGCGGCAAGTACGCCCTGATCAACAACTGGCTGGCGGAGAAGATCAAGGTCGTCGACTTCATCGGCTGGGATGCGGTCGTCTCCGTGCTGCCACTGATCCTCCTCATCGGTCTGGTGATGCCCGCCTTCGCCGCGTTCTTCGCCTTGCGCAAGTACCTCAAGGTGTGACATCCGCCCACCCCTGACAACAGGCGCCGTACGGTCAACTCACCGTGCGGCGCCTTTGTGTCGCCTAGACTCACCGCCATGTCGCGCCTGTGTCTGTCCGTCAGGCCCCGCCGCATCCGCCGCGGGGCGGCGCTGACGTTGACCCTCGCGACCGTCCTGGCCACCGGCGCCGCCGCGGGCAGCTGGCACGCCGGTCACACCGCGCACCCCCGCCCCGAACCGTCCGCCGTGTCCGGCAGCCTTACGGCCGACCGGGCGGCGGTCGAGAAGGCGGCGGCCGAGGCGATGGCCGCCGGGAAGTCCGGGGCGGAGGCGGCGGCCGAGGTGGTCAGCCGCAGCGGCGACCGCTGGTCGACGATCTACACCGCCGGGGAGTTCGAGGACTTCCAGCGGCAGCTCGACGGGGACTACGTCGGCGTCGGGCTCTGGCTGCGGCAGGCGCGCGGCGGCCGGCTGGAGGTTTCACGGGTGCGGCCCGGCGGCCCGGCCGCCCGCGCCGGGACCGCCCGGGGCGACCGGCTCGTGGCGGTCGACGGCCGCCCGGTCCGGGGCCGCCCGGTCACCGAGGTCGTGGCCCTGCTGCGCGGCGACGGCGACGACGAGGCCGGCCGGGGCCGCGCCGGTACCCCCGTGGAGCTGGCGCTCCAGCGCGGCGCCCGGACGTGGAGCACCACCGTCCACCGCGCCCGGCTGCGCAGCCAGGACGTCACCACGGACCGTCCGGCCGGGGCGTCGGGCCCGGTCCGGATCCGGGCCGAGGCGTTCACGAAGGGCAGCGGCGCGGCGATCCGGGACGCGGTGCGCGCCGCGCCGCCGGACGCCGGTCTCCTGCTGGACCTGCGCGGCAACACCGGCGGCCTGGTCGCCGAGGCCACCGCCGCCGCCTCCGCATTCCTCGACGGCGGCCTGGTCGCCACGTACGACGTGCACGGCCGCCAGCGGGCGCTGTACGCGGGCGACGGCGGGAACACCCGGGTGCCGCTGGTGGTGCTGGTCGACGGCGGCACGATGAGCGCGGCCGAGCTGCTGGCCGGGGCGCTCCAGGACCGGGGCCGGGCGGTGGTCGTCGGCTCGCCGACCTTCGGGAAGGGGTCGGTGCAGATGCCCAGCACGCTGCCGGACGGTTCGGTCGCGGAGCTGACCGTCGGCCATTACCGCACTCCGGCCGGGCGGACGGTCGACGGGCACGGCATCACCCCGGATCTCACCGTCGAGGACGGGGCGACCGCGCGGGCCGTCACGGTATTGAGTGGCCTGGGCACCGGGGCGTAGTGCGAAAATGGCTGCACTATGGCTAAGCAAAAGGGCAAGGACAAGGATCCCGGGCGCAAGCTCGTCGCGCAGCACAAGAAAGCGCGCCACGATTACCACATTCTGGACACCTACGAGTGCGGTCTGGTGCTGAGCGGCACCGAGGTGAAGTCGCTCCGGCAGGGCCGCGCGTCGCTCGCCGACGGTTTCGTCCACATCGACGGTAACGAGGCGTGGCTGCACAACGTGCACATTCCCGAATACGCACAGGGCACCTGGACCAACCACGCGGCCCGCCGGAAGCGGAAGCTGCTGATGCACCGCGCGGAGATCGACAAGCTGGAGGCGAAGAGCCAGGAATCCGGTCATACGGTCGTGCCGCTGGCGCTCTACTTCAACAAGGACGGCCGGGCGAAGGTCGAGATCGCCCTCGCCAAGGGCAAGAAGGAGTACGACAAGCGGCAGACGCTCCGCGAGCAGCAGGACCGCCGTGAGGCGGACCGCGCGGTCTCCGCGGCACGCCGCCGCCAGCGCGGCTGACGCCCCGGGCCGGCCACCCGCCGCCGGCCCCGGAATACGCTGGCACCGTCGTGCGTTGTTCACGTACGATGGCCATGCACCCCAGCGAGGGTGTGCGGTCCCGTGACCGTTGTCCGGCTTCCGTCGGGCAGGGCACGGTGCTTTTGAAAAAACAACATGGGGATGATCGGTTTCGACAGCGGATGTCGAAGCAGGGGAAGCGAGTCGAGGAAGCGGCAATGATCTCGTTAACCATGTGTCGCAACCAATAATCGCCAACACCAAGCGCGATTCCTTCGCCCTCGCTGCCTAAGTAGCGACCTGCGAAGTGTCAGCCCGGGGATGTTCCCGACCCGGATCCTGGCATCAGCTAGGGGACTAAACTTCTGATCCCGGTCACGGGGTTCAGAAGGAAATCAAACAGTGACTGAGCCCGTCGGAGACTTGTCCGCGTGATCTCCGGGGCTGAGAAAATCGCAGCGGACTGCACTCGGAGAAGCCCTGATTCTGCACCGTTGGACGCGGGTTCGATTCCCGCCATCTCCACAATTCCCATGTGAGGCCCAGGCCCCGGATGTCCGTCAGGACGCCGGGGCCTGAGTCGTTTCCGGGGGCGCCTCGGCCGCTGCCGGGCGCCGCATCGTCACCAGCGCCACCGTGAGGGCGAGCGTCGCCGCCGCGACGGGTACGGCGTACGGGCCCGCGGCGCCGGGCGGCAGCAGGTCCACGGTGCGGCCGCCGGTCGCTGAACCGGCCGCGATGCCGGTCAGCAGCGCCGTCACCGCCAGCGTCATCCCCTCGTTCAGCCGTTCCGCGGGCGTCCGGGCCGTCAGCAGCGCCATTCCGGCGATCATGGCGGGGGCGGTGGTCATCCCGGCGACGAGGAGCGCCCCGGCGACGAGCGGCAGCCGTCCGGTGGCGGCGGCGAGCGGCACCGCCGTCAGCAGCGCGGCCATCGCGCCGAGCGCGGCCACCAGGCGCCGACGGGGATTCCCGGCGGGCGGCCGCAGCCCGCACAGCAGCCCCGCGACGCAGGACCCGGCCGCCTGGAGCGCGAGTATCGCCCCGGCGGCGGACCGCGCACCGTGCCCGTCGGCGTACGCGACGGTGGCCACCTCCATCGAGCCGAAGACCGCGCCGGTGGCGACGAAGACCGCCAGCAGCGGCGGCAGGCCCGGCGTACGGAGCGGGGAGCGGGCCGGGCGGCCGCCGTTCGGGGCGGGGGCGGCGACGGGCGGTTCGGTACGGCGCTGGGCGGCGAAGAGCAGGACACCGGTGAGCAGCAGCGTCGCGGCCACGGCGGTACCGGCCTCGGGGAAGAGCGTGGTGCACAGCAGGGTGGCCAGCAACGGGCCGAGCAGGAAGCAGAGTTCGTCCGCGGCCTGTTCGAAGGAGTGGGCGGTGTGCCGGGCGGCCGGGTCGTCGCGCAGCAGATGCGCCCAGCGGGCCCGGGCCATACCGCCGGTGTTGGGGGTGGTGGCGGTCGCCGCGGCGCCGACGAAGAGCGTCCAGGCGGGGGCGCCGCCGCGGACGCACAGGACGAGCGCGACGGATCCGGCGACGGCGAGGGCGGTGGCCGGGACGGCGACGCGGGCCTGGCCGTGGCGGTCGACGAGCTGCGCTGTCCAGGGCCCGACGACCGCGGTGGCGGTGAGGGCGGTGGCGGTGACCGCCCCGGCCAGCGCGTACGAACCGTGGATACGGGCGATCATCAGCAGCGCGCTGACGTTCAGCATGCCCATGGGCAGCCGCGCCAGCAGCCCGGCGGCGGTGAACGCCCGGGTGCCGGGCCGCGCGAAGAGCCGGGCGTAGGGGGCGAGCGGGGAGGGGCGGCGGGCACGCGCGGGGCGGGCGGTCACGGGGCGGGCGGCGAGGAAGAGGATCACCCCTTTACGGTGGCCGGGGCCGCGCGGGGCGTCCAACACCTGCCAAGAGCCCATTGACGCAACGACGTTGTGACGACCTCGTCCGCGATGGTCAGCGGCGTCGCGGCGCTCCTTCTCCCACTGACAATCGCGGACGAGGTCGTAGGCCCCGGGCCCGGCTGCGAGGCTGGTGCGATGCCCCGCGATATCGAGCCCCGGCTGCTGCGTGCCTTCACCGCCGTCGCCGACGAACTCCATTTCACCCGCGCCGCGGCCCGGCTGTACGTCGCCCAGCAGGCGCTCAGCCGCGATGTGCGGCGGCTGGAGCGGGAGGTGGGGGCGAGCCTGTTCGTCCGGACGACACGGCGGGTGGCGCTGACGGCGGACGGTGAGCGGCTGCTGCCGTACGCGCGCCGGGTGCTGGCGGCCCATGAGGCGCTGGCCGACGCGTTCCGGGCCGCCGACGACCGGCCGTTGCTGGTCGATGTCGGGGCGCCGGTCGGGACGGCGCACCGGGTGCTGGAGGTGGCCCGGGAGCGGCTGCCGGACAGCTGTGAGCTGGTGGCACGCTTCCACGGCGGGCTGGCGGGCGCGGCGAGGGAGATCGCGGCCGGGCGGCTGGACGTCTCGTTCGGCCGGTACGCCGGGCTGGAGCCCGGGGCGCGGGCGGGTCTCGCGCAGCAGCCGGTGCGGCTGGAGCCGATGGCGGTGCTGCTGGACGCGGGGCATCCGCTGGCCGGGCGGGCCGCCGTGCCGCTCGGCGCGCTGGCCGGGGAGACGCTGTACGCGGCCGCCGGAAACCCGCGGACCACGGAGTGGACCGACCTCGCGGCGCGGCTCTTCGCGGGCCGGGGGGTGGCGATGGCCGCGCCGTTCCCGGAGATCGACGGGGAGCGGGAGTTCGTCCGGATGGTACGGAAACGGGGCTGGTCGGTGCTGGCGAGCACAGAGTTTATCGAGGTGCCCGGGATGGTGCTGCGGCCGGTGGTGGACCCGGTCCCGTTGTCGCCGGTGAGTCTGGTGTGGCGCCGGGGGTTGCGCCACCCGGGCCTGGATGCGCTACGGGCCACGGCCCGGGCGCTGGCCACCGAGGGACGGTGGCTGACGGTGCCCGAGGGGCCTGCGTGGTTGCCGGAGGAGGACGAGGGGGTGATGGGGGTGGGGGTGCGGGGGTAGTCGGGTGCCCGGCAGGGCGAGCGCCCGGGAATTCCGGGGCGCCCGCCCTCCGCGAGGTCTGCGGCGACCGTCCGCTACAGCGCGTACGCCAGGCCGAGCAGCACGGCGCCGACCGGGATGCAGGAGAAGGCCAGGGCGCGGAAGACGGTGGCCTTGCGGCGTTCGGCGGCGAGGAGGTCCTGCTCGGACACGGCGGCCATCAGGAACGGGCTGCCGTCCCCGGGGGCGCCGACCGCCAGCTCGCCGCGCTCGTCGTCGCGGGCCTCACCGCGTGCGTAGAAGCGGGACCCGGCGGCGACCGTCCACTCCTCCTGCTGGAAGCCGAGGGTGCGCTCGTTGCGGGTGACGCCGGGGATGTCGATCAGGCCGAGCGGCTTGTCGTGGCCGGGACCGTAGACCTCGAACCGGTCGTGGGTCTTCGGGGCGTGGTCGATCAGTGCGTCCCCGGGCAGCACGGTGGTGCGGCCGGAGGCGTCCTCGACGAGGAACGGGGTCGGGCTGAGGAAGTCGGACACCACCTCGCTGCGCCGCCGCCGCTGCTGGGGGCGGCTGCCGCGGGTCTCGAACTTGCGGGTGATGCGGGTGCGGTACCAGACGCACTCCGTCGTGGTCAGCTGTGAGGTCAGCGGGCCCGCGGCGGACGGGCGGGCGACCCCGGCGACCTCGGCGATCTGCCGGAACGCGCCCGGCCCGACCGCGTCGAGCGCCGCCCGGTGCAGCTGCGACAGCTCCTGCGCCGACAGCGTCTCGGTGGTGATCATGGTGTGGACGCGCTTCCTCGCGCGCAGCAGCTGGAAGGCGCTCACCATGCCCAGACCGACGAGGAAGATCCCCAGAAACGGAATCATGCGTCCCCCTGATTTCTCTCGATACTTCTCTCGATGTGTGGGCGGGGCGCCGGGCGCCTCCCGCCGGGCGGCGGGACCGGGCCGTGGTCCGGGAGAAGCCGGTTCGGCACCCGTACTGGATTCCCCGCGACCCGTACGGGGTTCCCGCGCTTCCCGTACGGGATTCCCGTCCGTGCCGTACGGGTCTTCGTCCGTCCCGTACGGGCTCGGGCGTGCCCCCTACGGGACTACGGGACGTGGCGGATCAGCGGAACGGTTCGCGGAGTCTGCGGTAGGTGTCGGTCAGCGAACCGGCCGTGTGCCGCACCGACCGGACGAGATGCCCGACGGCGAACCAGCCGAGGATCACCAGGGCGAGACCGCAGAGCGCCCACTCCCACCACTTCATGCGCTTCCCCCAGGATGCGGATCCGACCGGCCGGTCCGATGGGCCGGTCCGGCCGGGGAGGGAGTCTACCGGCCTTCCCCTTCGCCGTCCGTCCCCAAATGTCCCCTGTTTTCGGGTGAATTGCCGTGTTGTTGCCTGCTCCCGGGTGGGTGCCGCGGAGAGGCGGGTCGTATACGTCCGGCGCGGTGTCCGGGGGGCGTCCGGGCCCGGACGCGGGGCGGGGGAGGGGCGGCGGTGCCGGTTGTGGCAATCGTCCCGTAACAGGTGGGAAATCCCGGTGGTCCGTGGCCGACACGGGACGTTGGCAGACTCGGTGTTCCGGTACCGTCCGAGCCGCGGCGGTCCGGAGGCGGACGGGGGCACCACACCACGCGGGGCGGAGCGGGACGACGACCATGGACGAGGCACAGCGGGACACGGGGACGGGCACGGGGCCGGACGCCGGTACGGGCGCGGACGCCGGGCGGCCGGGCCGGGCGGCCGACGCGGGTACCGGCCGGAACGACCCCTACGGGGCGGGCGAGGTGCCGCCGCTGGCCGGGTTCACCGTAGGGGTGACCGCGGCGCGGCGGGCGCGGGAGCTGGGGGCGCTGCTGGAGCGGCGCGGGGCGCAGGTGATGTACGCACCGGCGCTGCGCATCGTGCCGCTCGCCGACGACTCCGAGCTGCTGTCCGCCACCCGCGATCTGCTCGCGCGCCTGCCGGACGTCGTCGTCGCCACCACCGGCATCGGATTCCGCGGCTGGATCGAGGCGGCCGAGGGCTGGGGCCTGGGCGAGGAACTGCTCGACCGGCTGGCCCGGGTGGAGCTGCTGGCGCGCGGGCCCAAGGTGCGCGGCGCGATCCGGGCCGCCGGGCTGACCGAGAAGTGGTCACCTGCGTCCGAGTCCATGGCGGAGGTCCTCGACCGGCTGCTGGCGGACGGGGTGCGCGGGCAGCGGATCGCGGTCCAGCTGCACGGCGAGCCGCTGCCCGGGTTCGTCGAGGCGCTGCGGGCGGCCGGTGCGGAGGTCGTCGGGGTGCCGGTCTACCGCTGGCTGCCGCCGGAGGACCTCGGCCCGGTGGACCGGCTGCTGGACGCGCTGACCGGGCACGGGCTGGACGCGGTGACGTTCACCAGCGCACCGGCGGCCAGTTCGCTGCTGCGCCGGGCGGCCGAGCGCGGGGTGCGCGACGTGGTGGTGACGGCGCTGGGGCGGGAGGTTCCGGCGGCGTGCGTGGGGCCGGTCACCGCGCTGCCGCTCCAGGCGTACGACATCCCCACCCTCCAGCCCGAGCGCTTCCGGATCGGGCCGCTGGTGCAGCTGCTGTGCCGGGAACTGCCGGGCCGGGCACGGAGGTTGCCGGTGGCCGGGCGGCGGCTGGAGATCCGCGGGCGGGCGGTGCTGGTCGACGGCGCGCTGCGGCCGGTGCCCCCGGCCGGGATGGCGCTGCTGCGGGCGCTGGCCCGCCGCCCGGGCTGGGTGGTCTCCCGCGCCGACCTGTTGCGCGCGCTGCCCGGCGCCGGGCGGGACGAGCATGCGGTCGAAACGGCGATGGCCCGGCTGCGGACGGCGATGGGCGACCCGAAGCTGATCCATACGGTCGTGAAACGGGGGTATCGGCTGGCGCTCGATCCGCGGGCGGACACGGACAAGTGCGCGGGAGCGTAGAGGGGGGCCGGATTCGCATTCCCGGCCCGGACGCCCTCCCTTAGGGGATGCCTCGATCCCGTACGGGGCGCCGCCTTTCCCGTACGGGATCGGGGGCGTCCCTCAGGGGAGCGGCATCGGCCCCGTAAGGGATCAGGTGCGTCCCTTACGGGCAGGGCCGACCGCCCGTAAGGGACGCCCTGGCACGACCTGGCGCACCACGGGGCGCGCCCCGGCCTCACTCCGGGTTCGTCACCCGGATCTTGGACTGGCCGTGCTTGCGGGTCTCCCAGTCGTCCATGAAGCGGGCCTGGAGGCCGTGCTTCTCGGCGAGGTGGACCAGCGTCTCGGTGCGGTAGTAGAAGTCCTCGCGCAGCACCTGGTGTTCGGCGCCCTCGGTGCGGTCGAAGGTGAAGTCGAAGAAGCCGCCGGGTGCCAGGATCCGGCCGACGTGCGCGAAGCACTCGTCGATGACGGGGAGCGGCGAGTGGGAGAAGACGCTGTGCGCGTGGACGACGTCGAAGTGGCCGGACGGCAGGAAGTCCAGCTTCAGGTCCTGGGTGATCGTCAGATGCGGCAGCTTGTCCTGGAGTTCGTAGGTGGTCAGGGTCTTCTTCGCGGAGATCAGGATGTCCGGCGAGATGTCGATGCCGTAGTAGTGGCCCGGGTCGAGGTGGGCGATGAAGCGCCAGCCGGCCCGGAGGTTGCCGCAGCCTATGTCGAGCATCCGGTGCCTCGGCGTCAGCCCGTGCTCCATGAGGTAGTCGAACTGCATCTGCCCCAGCGCCAGCCAGCGTTCGTGGGTTTGGCTGCCCACCGCGGCCTCGGGGTTGCGGCCCGCGTCGGACGCCATCACGGCGCGGTAGTAGGCGACGTGTCCGGGGTGGCGCAGCCGCAGCCAGGTGTCGCGCGCGGTGCGCCGGACGTACGGGGCGATCTTCGCCGGGTTGCGGACCGCGTAGCCGACCTTGTGGGACAGGCTCGACCGGTTGGTGTGCAAGGTGGTGCGCGACATGGTGACCTTCGTCCTTCGGGTGCGGGCGGGCCGGGCGCCGGTGGGCGACACGGCATGCCGGGCCGGGCGGAGGCGGGGGCCTTCCGCGGCGCCACGGCCGGACTGTACACCAGCGGTATACGCGGAATGTATAGATAGGCCGCGTACGGCGACGAGCAGGAAGGATGGATGTCAACAGCCTTACCTGCGGGGTCCGTTCACCGGTACGGGAGAGGGGTGGGCCGCGGGCCGGGCCCGCCGGGCGGGGAACGGTCGCACGGGCGCGGGAGGTGACGGCGGCCCGCCGTGGCGGGCACTCTGGTGTCGCATCCTCGATTCCGAAGGAGTGATCAGGAGCATGGCGGCGCCTGACGAGGGCCTGCGGTTCGACTGCGGGCGGATCTGCCTGGACCTGCTGGCCACCTCCGGTCCGCCGGGCGAACTCCTCACCGGACCCGGGAAGTTGAGAAGCTGGCTGACCGGGTCCGGGACGGTGCCCCCGGACACCGCGCTGGACGGGGTCAACGGCCGCTGGGTGGCGCGCTTCCGGGGGCTGCGTGAGGTGGTGCGGCGGGTGCTCCACGCCGAGCTGTCCGGCGGTGAGGCCGTGATCGATCTGGACCTGCTCAACGCCACCGCCGCGGCCGCCGGTCCGCCCGCCGTCGAGGCGGTACGGGGCCCGGACGGCGCACTCGCCCCGCGGCTCGCCCGTCCGGCCGACCGCGCGGCGCTGCTCGCCGCCGTCGCCCGCGACGCCGTCGACCTGCTCACCGACCACGCCACCCGCGACCGGCTCCGTCGCTGCGAGGGCGCCCGCTGCCGCCTCCTCTTCCTGGACACCTCCCGTGGCCGGCGCCGCCGCTGGTGCTCCAGCGGCGTCTGCGGCAACCGCGAGCGGGTCGCCCGTCATCGCAAACGGGCGGCGGACCGGGGTGGGGGAGCGGCGGGGGCGTCGCCGTCGGGGACCGGCGGGCCCGGGTCGGCGGGCCCGACGCCTGACGAGCCCGGCGCGTCCCTGGCGCCCGGCGCCTCCCCGGCGCCCGACGAGCCCGGCACCCTCCGTCCCCCCGACGCCCCGGGCGCCACCCCGCACACCTGACCGGGCCCGGCCCGGCCCCGTACCCCGGGCGACCGCCCTCGACGCGCCGAGCGGACGCCCCCCCCAGGCATCCCACGAACCCACTCCAACGGCCCCCTCGCCCCTCCCCACCAGCCCTTCCCCGCCCCGTCGCGCGGTGGATCGGATGCGTACGGTGCCCGGTTCGCGTACGGTTGACGGCTGCCCTACGCACACCAGAAGGGGGCCTGGGTGGCCGCGCAGAACGCCACGCACGCACCGGATCACACACCGGAGCACACTTCTTCGGACGCCGTCGCCCCGGAGCCCGCCAGGGACTCCGGCTCCGCCGTCGCGCCCGCAGGGCTCCGCGAGCGGGAGATCGCCGCGGAGCAGACGCACCTGGACCGGGTCTACCGGCGCCTGGAGGAGAAGATCCACGAGGCGGAGTTCCTCATGGACGACGCCGCCAAGCGCGGCCAGGTCGGCACGCCCGGCGCGTTCGCCGAGCGGGACGCCCAGGTCTTCCAGGCGGGCGTCCACCTCAACCGGCTCAACTCCGAGTACGAGGACTTCCTCTTCGGCCGCGTCGACCTGCTCCCCGGCAAGGACGGCAAGAAGGGGCCCGACGGCGCCTTCACCTCCGTCGAGCCCGCCGACGGAGCTGTCACTGACGGTCACGCCAGCATCGCCGAGACGTTGCACATCGGCCGCCTCGGCGTCCTCGACGCGGACTACTCCCCGCTGGTCATCGACTGGCGCGCCCCGGCCGCCGCCCCCTTCTACCGGGCCACGCCCGTCGCACCGGGCCGCGTCGTACGCCGCCGCGTCATCCGCTCCAAGGGTCGCCGGGTCCTGGGCGTCGAGGACGACCTCATGCGCCCCGACGTCACCGCCACCCTTGACGGCGAGGAGTTGCCCGCCATTGGTGACGGCGCCCTGATGGCCGCGTTGGGCCGGGCCCGCAGCCACACCATGCGCGACATCGTCGCCTCCATCCAGGCGGAGCAGGACCTGGTCGTCCGGGCGCCCGCCGCGTCCGTCACCGAGGTCGAGGGCGGCCCCGGCACCGGCAAGACCGCCGTCGCCCTGCACCGCGCCGCCTACCTCCTCTACCAGGACCGCCGCCGCTACGCGGGCGGCATCCTCATCGTCTCGCCCACCCCGCTGCTGGTCGCCTACACCGAGGGGGTCCTGCCGTCCCTGGGCGAGGAGGGGCAGGTCGCGATCCGCGCCCTCGGCTCCCTCGTCGACGGTGCGGAGGCGACCGCTTACGATCCGCCGGACGTGGCCCGGGTCAAGGGCTCCAGCCGGATGCAGAAGCTGCTGCGCAAGGGGGCCCGTGGCGCCCTGGATGCGGCCGGCCCCGCTGCCCCGGCGCCGGAGCGTGACACCCAGCTCTCCTTCCTGGACGAGGACGCCGCCCCCGCACCGTCCGGCCCGCCGGACCGGCTCCGCGTGGTGGCCTTCGGCGGCCGTATCGAGTTGGACGCGTCCGACCTGAGCCGCATCCGCCGCACCGCCCTCGGTGGCACCGCGCCCGTCAACCTGCTCCGCCCCCGCGCCCGGCGGCTCCTGCTGGACGCCCTGTGGGCGAAGTCCGGGGCCGGCCGCCGCTACCACGACCCGGAGCTGGCCGCCGAGGCGCGCCAGGGCTTCGACGAGGACGTCAGCACCGAGCCGGTCTTCCAGGAGTTCCTGGACACCTGGTGGCCGGAGCTGACCCCGCGCGGGGTGCTCGCCGCGATGGCCGACGAACGCACCCTCGGCCGCTGGGCGCGCCGCGTCCTGGGCCCGCGCGAGGTCCGGCGGCTGGCCCGTTCCCTCGGCCGCCTCGACGCCCGGGGCCGGGGCCCGCTCTCCGTTCACGACGTGGCGCTCCTCGACGAGCTCCAGCTGATCCTCGGCGCCCCGGCCCGTCCGGCCCGCCCCCGCGAGGCCGATCCGCTGGACCAGCTCACCGGCCTGGACGAGCTGACCACGGCCGCCGACCGTGCCTCCTCGGGCCGCAGCCGCCGCGAGCGCCTGGAGGAGGAGCGCACCGACTACGCCCATGTGATCGTCGACGAGGCGCAGGACCTCACGCCGATGCAGTGGCGGATGGTCGGCCGCCGGGGCCGCCACGCCACGTGGACGGTCGTCGGCGACCCGGCACAGTCGTCGTGGTCCGACCCGGACGAGGCCGCCGAGGCGCGCGACGAGGCGCTGGGCGCCCGTCCGCGCCGCCGCTTCTCGCTCACCGTCAACTACCGCAACCCGGCCGAGATCGCCGAGCTGTCCGCCAAGGTCCTGGCGCTGGCGATGCCCGGGATGGCGGCGCCGGACGCGGTCCGTTCGACGGGCCTGCGGCCGCGGTTCGCGGTGGCGTCCCCGGGCGGCCGGGGTGCCGCGGCCGTCGAGGAGGCGCTGGCCGCCGCCACGGTCGAGGAGGCCCGGCGGATGTTGTCCGAGGTGGACGGCACCGTCGGCGTGGTCGTGGCGATGGCCCGCCGCGAGCAGGCCCGCGCCTGGCTGGCCGGTCTCGGCGATCGGGTGGTCGCCCTCGGCTCCCTGGAGGCGAAGGGGCTGGAGTACGACGCGGCGCTGGTGGTGGCGCCCGCCGAGATCGCCGACGAGTCCCCGGCCGGGCTGCGGGTGCTCTACGTCGCCCTGACCCGCGCCACCCAGCGGCTGACGGTGCTCTCCGGCCACCGCGACGAGCCGGACGCCGACGGGGTCCCCGACCTGCTGCGCGACTGACCGCCGCCCGGGTGGTCCGGGCCGTACCGGAAAAAGGTGGCGGGCCACGGGATTCGCTTCCGGGGAGGGTTTGTTAGCCTTGTCCGTGGCACCGGCTCGATCCAAGCCCCCGGGCCCAACCATCGTCGCTACGAGCGACCACTTGCCGCGAGGCGAGCATGGCGGGTCGGTGTCTCAGACCGCAGTGACGGGCGTTCCTCCTCCGGGAGGGGCGCCCGTTGCCGTTCCCGGGGCGCTCCCGGTGAGTGACACACACCGCACCGCTCCCCGGGGCGCCCGCCCGACGGGGCTTCCGCCCACCCTCGCCCTCTCGTATGGTGAAAGAACCTTTCCGGAAGGCGGGGCTGGTTACCGTGTACCGGCCGGTAGGTGGGACGATCGGACGATGCGCAGGGCATCCGAGCTCCTGGGACAGCGCATAGGTAACAAGGGAAAGCAGAGGAAGTCGGCCATGGCAACGGCGCCTAGCGTCTCGTATTCGATGACGGTGCGACTGGAAGTTCCCGCGAGCGGCACCGCCGTCAGCCAGCTCACCACGGCCGTGGAGTCCTCCGGCGGGTCGGTCACCGGCCTCGACGTGACCGCCTCCGGCCACGAAAAACTCCGGATCGACGTCACCATCGCCGCGACGTCCACCGCGCACGCCGACGAGATCGTCGGCAAGCTGCGCGGCATCGAGGGCGTCTCACTCGGCAAGGTCTCCGACCGTACGTTCCTGATGCACCTCGGCGGCAAGATCGAGATGTCGTCGAAGCACCCCATCCGCAACCGTGACGACCTCTCCATGGTCTACACGCCCGGCGTCGCCCGCGTCTGCCAGGCCATCGCGGACAACCCCGAGGACGCCCGCCGTCTGACCATCAAGCGCAACAGCGTCGCGGTGGTCACCGACGGCTCCGCCGTCCTCGGCCTGGGCAACATCGGCCCCAAGGCCGCGCTGCCGGTCATGGAGGGCAAGGCGGCCCTGTTCAAGCGGTTCGCCGGAATCGACGCCTGGCCGATCTGCCTGGACACCCAGGACTCCGACGCCATCGTGGAGATCGTCAAGGCCATCGCGCCGGGCTTCGCGGGCATCAACCTGGAGGACATCTCCGCGCCCCGCTGCTTCGAGATTGAGGCCCGGCTGCGCGAGGCCCTCGACATCCCGGTCTTCCACGACGACCAGCACGGCACCGCCATCGTCGTGCTCGCCGCCCTGACCAACGCGCTGCGTGTGGTCGGCAAGGACATCGAGGACGTTCGCGTCGTCATGTCCGGTGCGGGTGCCGCCGGTACCGCCATCCTCAAGCTGCTGATCGCCGCCGGGGTCAAGCACGCCGTCGTCGCCGACATCCACGGCGTCGTCGACGCGGGCCGCGAGGACCTGGTCTCCGCGGACCCGGACTCCCCGCTGCGCTGGATCGCCGACAACACCAACCCCGAGGGCGTTACCGGCACCCTCAAGGACGCCGTCGTCGGCGCGGACGTCTTCATCGGCGTCTCCGCCCCGAACGTCCTGGACGGCGACGACGTCGCGAAGATGGCCGACGGCGCGATCGTCTTCGCGCTGGCCAACCCCGACCCGGAGGTCGACCCGGCCATCGCCCGGCAGACCGCCGCCGTCGTGGCCACCGGCCGCTCCGACTTCCCCAACCAGATCAACAACGTGCTGGTCTTCCCCGGCGTCTTCCGCGGCCTGCTGGACGCCCAGTCCCGTACGGTGAACACCGAGATGATGCTGGCCGCCGCCCGCGCCCTCGCCGGCGTCGTCCAGGAGGACGAGGTCAACCCGAACTACATCATCCCGAGCGTCTTCCACGACAAGGTCGCGGGTGCCGTGGCCGATGCGGTGAAGGACGCGGCGAAGGCCGGGGCCGCGACTGTGACGGCCGCCACGACGCTCTGACGCCCCACGGGCCTCCCGGGCACGGCGCGTCGCGGACGGGCTGCGCCGGGTGGCCCCTAGGGTGGCGGACGGCAATCGGCCGGCCACCGCGCGTGGCGGGCTCCGAGCGGTTACGGGTGCGGAACGTCACGCCGACCGGGGCGCTGACGCTTTCCGTGTGACCCGCCAGGGTGCCGGATTGGCTTTACCGCCGCAGGTGGGGGCAGGATGCGTAACCGGGCGCGAGGGTCTGGCAGCAGACCCGGGTCCGGGGACTGTCCGAGGGCCCTGGCAGCATCGGCTTCGCTGTGCCTGATATGCGGCTCGGCCGCAGGGCACGCCCATTGGCAAGAAGAACACGGGAGTACAAAAATGAACCGCAGTGAGCTGGTGGCCGCTCTGGCCGATCGTGCCGAGGTGACCCGCAAGGACGCCGACGCCGTTCTGGCCGCCCTCGCCGAGACCGTCGGTGAGGTCGTCGCCAAGGGCGACGAGAAGGTCACGATCCCCGGCTTCCTGACCTTCGAGCGCACCCACCGTGCCGCTCGCACCGCTCGTAACCCGCAGACCGGCGAGCCGATTCAGATCGCCGCCGGTTACAGCGTGAAGGTCTCCGCGGGCTCCAAGCTGAAGGAAGCCGCCAAGGGCAAGTAAGTCCCTCAGCAGGCATCGCAAGGGCGGCCGCTCCCTCCCCGGGGCGGCCGCCCTTCGTCGTACGTGCGGGCGCCCGTGCGGGGCGCACTCCCGGCCCGTGCGCGCTCCCCGTGGTGCGCCGGGCGGCCGTACGCGCCCGTGCGCACCCCCAGGCGCCCCGCTGCGGACCGGGCGGGAAGCTCCGGGTAAAAGAGGACGGAGCGGCGGCCGTGCGCCGTCAGCGGGGCGGATGCGGGCCCCCGCAACGCGAAGGCCGCCCCTGGAGCGGGGGCGGCCTTCGCGTTGCATGCGGCGGGCGTCAGTCCTGCGGGCCGTTCGGCAGCTCGACCTTGGCGCCGAGGCTGATGAGCTTGTCCATGAAGTTCTCGTAGCCGCGGTTGATCAGGTCGATGCCGTGCACCCGGGACATGCCCTGGGCGGCGAGCGCCGCGATCAGGTACGAGAAGCCGCCGCGCAGGTCGGGGATGACCAGGTCGGCGCCCTGGAGCTTGGTCGGTCCGGAGACGACCGCGGAGTGCAGGAAGTTGCGCTGCCCGAAGCGGCAGGCGGAGCCGCCCAGGCACTCCCGGTAGAGCTGGATGTGGGCGCCCATCTGGTTGAGCGCGGAGGTGAAGCCGAGCCGCGACTCGTAGACCGTCTCGTGGACGATCGACAGGCCCGAGGCCTGGGTCAGCGCCACGACCAGCGGCTGTTGCCAGTCGGTCTGGAAACCGGGGTGGACGTCGGTCTCCAGCGCGATGGCGTCCAGCGAACCGCCCGGGTGCCAGAAGCGGATGCCCTCGTCGTCGATCTCGAAGGCGCCGCCGACCTTACGGAAGGTGTTGAGGAAGGTCATCATCGACCGCTGCTGCGCGCCGCGGACATAGATGTTGCCCTCGGTGGCCAGCGCCGCGGACGCCCAGGAGGCGGCCTCCAGGCGGTCCGGGAGGGCGCGGTGGGTGTAGCCGTCGAGCTTGTCGACACCGGTGATCCGGATCGTCCGGTCGGTGTCCATCGAGATGATCGCGCCCATTTTCTGCAGGACGCAGATCAGGTCCTCGATCTCCGGCTCCACCGCGGCGTTCGACAGCTCGGTGACGCCCTCCGCCAGGACGGCGGTCAGCAGCACCTGCTCGGTCGAGCCGACCGACGGGTACGGCAGCCGGATCTTGGTGCCGCGCAGCCGCTGCGGGGCCTCCAGGTACTGCCCGTCGGCGCGCTTCTCGATCGTCGCGCCGAACTGCCGCAACACGTCGAAGTGGAAGTCCACCGGACGGCCGCCGATGTCGCAGCCGCCAAGACCCGGGATGAAGGCGTGGCCGAGGCGGTGCAGCAGCGGGCCGCAGAAGAGGATCGGGATGCGCGAGGAGCCCGCGTGCGCGTCGATGTCGGCGACGTTGGCGCTCTCCACGTGCGACGGGTCGAGGACCAGCTCGCCGGCCTCCTCGCCCGGCCGCACGGTCACACCGTGCAGCTGGAGCAGGCCGCGCACCACGCGGACGTCGCGGATGTCGGGAACGTTGCGCAGCCGGCTGGGGCCGCTGCCGAGCAGGGCCGCCACCATGGCCTTGGGTACGAGGTTCTTCGCACCGCGAACCCGGATCTCGCCCTCCAGCGGGGTGCCGCCGTGGACAAGCAGTACGTCGTCAGTAGAGACGGTCATGGATCTCGCGTTCCTGGAGACGGGCAGGGCCAAGGAGAAATGGTAAGGGGGCCGGAGGGGGTGTCCGTAGGCGCGAGCGGGCATCCGGCCGGTAAGGGCTTTGTCACAACACGCTCGGCTACGATCATTCTTTGTTCTGTAATCGCCAGTTGGCCAAAAACGAGGCTAATTGTCTCGAATGCGGCATCTGGTGTGGGGTGGTGTGCGCCGGTGCTGCCGCCGTACGCCCTGCCCTGCACTCGCACAGGTGTGGGCATTGACTCCCCGCTCCGGCCCGAAGTGCGGGATCATGTCGCCATGACCGAGGTGTCCTCGCTCACAGGCCGGCTGCTCGTCGCGACGCCCGCGCTCGCCGACCCGAACTTCGACCGCGCGGTGGTGCTCCTCCTCGATCACGACGAGGAGGGCTCCCTCGGCGTGGTCCTGAACCGCCCCACCCCGGTGGGCGTCGGTGACATCCTCGCGCCCTGGGCGGGGCTCGCGGGCGAGCCCGGCGTGGTCTTCCAGGGCGGCCCGGTGTCGCTGGACTCCGCGCTCGGCGTGGCGGTGATCCCCGGCGGGCTCGCCGGTGCCGACGACGTGCCCACCATGGAGAGCGGGGTGCGGCCCGGCCCGGGCGGGACCACCGCCGCCGGGCCCCGGCCGGACGACACCCGGCACGGCGGCGCGTCGGGCGAGGAACCCCTCGGATGGCGGCGGGTGCACGGCGCGATCGGCCTGGTCGACCTGGAGACCCCGCCGGAACTGCTCGCCACCGTCCTGGGCAGCCTGCGGATCTTCGCGGGGTACGCGGGCTGGGGCCCCGGCCAGCTGGAGGACGAACTGACCGACGGTGCCTGGTACGTCGTCGAGTCCGAGCCGGGCGATGTCTCGTCCCCCGACCCCGAACACTTGTGGCGCGCGGTGCTGCGCCGCCAGCGCAACGAACTCGCGATGGTGGCCACGTATCCGGACGACCCGTCGCTGAACTGAGCCACCCGTCCCGGGGGTAACGGCCGCCGGTCCGGGCCTGTGGGTGGCGCGCTCCCGGCGCTCCCGGCATACCGGGAGGCTGGGTACCCTTGGCAGGTATGAGCACTCTTGAGCCCGAGCCCGAGCGTGGGGCAGGAACGGGAACCCTCGTAGAGCCGACGCCGCAGGTGTCGAACGGCGACGGCGACCATGAGCGTTACGCCCATTACGTCCAGAAGGACAAGATCATGGCGAGCGCGCTCGACGGCACCCCCGTCGTGGCGCTCTGCGGCAAGGTCTGGGTGCCGGGCCGCGACCCGAAGAAGTACCCGGTCTGCCCCATGTGCAAGGAGATCTACGAGTCCATGGGCGCCGGTGGCGACAAGGGCAAGGGCGGCAAGGACGGCGACGGCAAGAAGTAGCCGCAGCGTCGGCCGGGGCGGCCCGGCGCGGCGGATCCGCCCCCGGCGGGGTCGCCGGGGGCGGACCGCCGTGACGTAGAGGCCGCCGCAGCAGTGCGCCGTAGTAGTACACGGGCAAGGGTCCGGGTTCCTCGTGGACCCGGGCCCTTCGCCGTTTCCGGCGGCCGGTCCGCCGTTCGGATCGCGCTCGGCCTCCTCCGGCCTCGGCCTCCTCCGGCCTCGGCCTCCTCCGGCCTCGGTTCTGCCGGTCTCGGCCTCCACCGGCCTCAACCTCTTCCGGTCCGTGCGTACACCGGCCCGTATCGACTGGTGGAGACCTCTGGAGAACCCTTGTCCGACCGGGCAACGCCCCTTAACCTCCTCTGAGTTGTGCACTGCGAAACGTTTGTTGCGTATGTTGCAACACTGGGGGTCTCGTCATGTACCTCTCCGCCCGTCCGGCCGCCGCCGGAGCGGCGCTCGCCCTGACCGCCCTCACCGCCACGGCGTGCGCCCCGTCCACCTCCGGTGGCGCCGCCGGGGGCGACTCCCGGACCGGCACGCTGCGGGTCTGGCTCTTCCGGGAGGTCGGCAACGCCCCCAAGGAGAAGGTGGTCCGGCAGGCCGTCGCCGACTTCACCGCCGCCCACCAGGGCGTCAAGGTCGCCGTCGACTACATCCCCGTCGATACCCGCGCCCAGCGCGTCGAGGCCGACCGCCGTCGCCGCGGGGCGCGCCGGGATGGCATCCGGCGGCGACTTCAACCACCGGGCCGTCGACTCCGGCAAGGTCAAGGGCGTGTACGGGTCGTCCCGCTGCCCGGCCGGAAGAAGGGCGAGATCGCCCCGGCGTTCGCGGGCGGCAACAACATCGGCGTGCTGCGCAGCACCGGCCACCGCACCCTCGCCGTCGACCTGACGAAGCGGCTGGCCGGAAAGGAGGCGCAGCGCGGGCTCTTCGACGCGATGGGCTTCCTGCCGACCTTCACCGATGTCCGCGCCGAGGCCGCGAAGCGGCGGCCCTGCGTCAAGCCGTTCGTCGACACCCTCGACGCCGGGGCCGAGTTCGTGCCCGTCACCCCCGGCTGGGCCACCGTCGACGCCTCGCTGGTGCTGCCCACGATGTACCAGCAGATCGTCAGCGGCCGGAAGAGCGTCGACGCGGCGGCCGCCGAGGCGGCCCGCGCCATGGACGGGGCCTTCCACAAGTGACCGCCCACCGCAGCGGGCCCCCCGCCGCCCGCGTCCGCCCCCGCGTCGCGCCCCGCGACCCCGCCCGGCGCCACGGCGGCTGGACCCCCTGGCTCTACCTCGCCCCGGCCCTCGCCGTCCTCGGCGCGCTGCTCAGTACAGCCTCGGGGCGGCGATCGGCGTCGTCATGCTGCTGATCCTGCTCGGCGTGACCCTCGTCCATCTGCGGCTGCTGCGCCGTCAGGGGGAGGAGCTGTGAGCGCTTCGCGTATCGGGGAGGCCGACGCGGGCGGGTCCGCCCGTTCCGGCCGGGGTGCCCGCGTGCCGGCGGCCCGCACCGGCCGACCTGCCCGCAAGGCTCGCGTCGGCGGGCCCACCCGTACCGCTTGCACCAGCCGACCTGCTCGTACCACTCGCACCGGCGGGCCCCGCCGAGGCCCCCGCCGCCCGTGGCGGCTCGCCGCCGAGGCCGCGACGTTGCTGATCGCCGCCGTCGTCGCCTTCCCCCTCTACCGGATGGTGCTCTCCGCCTTCAAACCCGACGCCGAGGTGCAGCCGGACGCGCCGCGCCCCTGGACGCTCGCGCCCTCCCTCGACGCCTTCCGGCGCGTCTTCCCACAGCAGGACTTCGGCCGCTACTTCCTCAACAGCCTCATCGTCGCCGGGACGGTCGTCGTCGCCTCCGCGCTGATCGCCTTCCTCGCCGCCACCGCCGTGACGCGGTTCCGCTTCCGCTTCCGCACCACGTTGCTGATCAGGTTCCTGATCGCGCAGACGGTGCCCGTCGAGGCGCTGACCATCCCGCTCTTCTTCCTTCTGCGCGACCTCGGCACCGCCGTACCCGGCATCAGCCTGAACACCCTCGGCTCGCTTCCCGCTCGTCCTCCCCGGACTCGTCGCCACCAGCGTCTTCTCCGCCATCTCCACCTGGAACGACTTCCTGTTCGCCAAGTCGTTCCTGATCAGCGCCACCGAGAACTCCACCCTGCCGATGGCACTGCTCGTCTTCTTCAAACCCGACGAGAACGACTGGGGCGGCATCATGGCCGCGTCGACCGTGATGACCCTCCCCGTCCTCGTCTTCTTCGTACTCGTACAGCGCCGACCGGTCCCGGGCCTCGGCGGCGCGGTGAAGGACTGAAGGGTTCAAGGCATGCATCCCCACCCCGTAGGACACCCCGGCACACCCGACCACGCCGTCATTCCGCTTCCGCTCCGGACCGAAGCCCTTCCGGACGGCGACGCGTTCGTCCTCGACGCGGCCACCGGCCTCGACGCCGGGCCCGGCACCGAGGACACCGCCCACTGGCTGCGCACCACCCTCGGCTCCGCCACCGCCCTGCCGCTGCCCCCGCACCACGACGGCTGCCGCGGCCGCATCCGGCTGCGCACCGACCCGGACCTCGCGCGCCGTCTGGGCCCCGAGGGCTACCGCCTCACCGCCGACGGCTCCCTCCTCGCGATCGACGGCGGCGGCCCGGCCGGGGTCTTCTGGGGCGCGCAGACGCTGCGTCAGCTCCTCGCCACCGACACCGCGGACGTCTTCCGGCGCGCCCCCACCACCCCGGACACCCGCGCCCGGTCGCTGCCGCCGCTGCGTATCGAGGACGCCCCGCGCTTCGGCTGGCGCGGCATGATGCTCGACGTCGCCCGGCACTTCACCCCCAAGGACGGCGTACTGCGCTGGATCGACCTGCTCGCCGCCCACAAACTCAACGTCCTGCACCTGCACCTCACCGACGACCAGGGCTGGCGCGTGCCCATCGACCGCCACCCCGAACTCACCCGCACCGGCGGCTGGCGCGCCCGTACCAAACTCGGCCACCGCGCCTCCCCGCTGTGGAGCGACATCCCGCACGGCGGCCACTACACCAAGGACGACCTGCGCGAGATCGTGGCCTACGCCGCGCGGCACCACATGACCGTCGTCCCGGAGGTCGATATCCCCGGCCACTCGCAGGCGGCCATCGCCGCGTACCCGGAACTCGGCAACACCGATGTCATCGACACGACCTCCCTCTCCGTCTGGGACACCTGGGGCGTCAATCCGAACGTACTCGCCCCCACTGACAACGCCGTCCGCTTCTACGAGGAAGTGCTGGAGGAGGTGCTGGAGCTGTTCCCGTCGCGCTATGTGCACCTCGGCGGCGACGAATGCCCCAAGGACCAGTGGAAGGCGTCCGACACCGCGCAGAAGCGCATCGCCGAGCTGGGAGTCGACGGCGAGGACGGCCTCCAGAGCTGGTTCCTCGGCCACTTCGCCCGCTGGCTCGCCGACCGCGGCCGGTGCCTCATCGGCTGGGACGAGATCCTGGAGGGCGGCCTGCCCGAAGGCGCCGCGGTCTCCTCCTGGCGCGGCTGCGCCGGGGGCGTCGCCGCCGCCCGCGCCGGTCACGACGTCGTCATGTGCCCCGAACAACAGGTCTATCTGGACCACCGTCAGGACGCCGGGGCGAACGAGCCGGTGCCGATCGGTTTCGTCCGCACCCTGGAGGACGTCTACCGCTTCGAACCCGTCCCCGACGCCCTCACGGACGCGGAGGCGGAGCGGGTGCTCGGCACCCAGGCCAATGTCTGGACCGAGGTCATGGACAGTCAGGAGCGCCGCGACTACCAGGTCTTCCCGCGGCTGGTGGCGCTCGCCGAGGTCGCCTGGTCCCGGCTGCCCGCGCCCCCGGACCGCGACTACCAGGAATTCACCCGCCGGATGACCGCCCACTACCCGCGCCTCGACGCGCTCGGCGTCGCCTACCGCCCGCCCGGTGGCCCCCACCCCTGGCAGAAGCGTCCCGGGCTGCTCGGACGCCCGATCGACGGGCCGCCCCCGAACGTGTGAGCCGCCGTACGACCGGGGCGCCCGTCCCGGGCCGGACGCCCGGTCGGCCCGGGGCGTGACGGGCGCCCCGGCGCACCCGTCACGCCCCGCGCCACCACCGCCGTTCGGGCCCGCCGTGGCGGACGAAACCGGACCAGCGTGCCGTTCGGGACGGAACACCGCTTCGTGGACCCTCGCGCCGTGCCCCCGCGAGAATGTGCCAGAGTTGCCACGTCCGGACCGTGAGCACGTACCGTACGGCGAGCGGAACTGCCGGGACACCGGGGAAGGGGCAGCTGGCTTGACCACGCACGCACCGCAGGCGTCGCACACGGTGACGTTGCCGGCCTCGCTCGACGAGGCGGTGGCGGCCCTCGCCGCCATGCCCGCCGCCGTACCCGTCGCGGGCGGCACCGACCTCATGGCGGCGGTCAACGCCGGACTCCTCAGACCCGCGGGCCTCGTGGGCCTCGCCCGGATCAGTGAAATCCGCGGCTGGCAGTACCAGGACGGCCACGCCCTCCTCGGCGCCGGACTCACCCTCGCCCGCATGGGGCGCCCCGACTTCGCCGCGCTGATCCCGGGGCTGGCCGCCGCCGCCCGCGCCGCCGGGCCCCCGCAGATCCGCAACGCCGGGACGCTCGGCGGCAACATCGTCAGCTCCGCGCCGACCGGCGACACCCTGCCGGTCCTCGCGGCTCTGGAAGCCACCCTGATCATTGCGGGCCCCGGGGGCGGCCGCCGCGAGATCCCGGTGAGCCATCTGCTGGCCGGGCGCGAGATGCTGCGCCCCGGCGAACTCGTCGGCTACGTCCGGGTGCCGCTGCTGCACGCCCCGCAGACGTTCCTCAAGGCCACCGGGCGCACCGGCCCCGGCCGTGCCACCGCCTCCGTCGCGCTGGTCCTCGACCCGGCGCGGCGCGGTGTGCGGTGCGCCGTCGGTGCGGTCGCCGCGATGCCGCTGAGGCCCCTGGAGGCCGAGCAGTGGGTGGCCTCCCTCATCGACTGGGACGGCGAACGCGCCCTGGTCCCGGAGGCCCTGACGGCCTTCGGCGACTACGTCGCGGCCGCCTGCATCCCCGACCCGGCGCCGCCGCAGGACGGCTCCGAGCCACAGACCCTGCCGCCCGCCGCGCTGCATCTGCGCCGTACGGTGGCGGCCTTGGCCCGCCGCGCACTTGGGAGGGCGCTCTCGTGAGCGACGACAACCGCAGGCACCGGCCCGAGCAGGGCTGGCAGCCGCTGCCGCAGGGCGGCGAGTACGAGCAGGAGGCCACGGCCTTCGTGCAGCTGCCCGAGGGGTTCACCACCGCGGCCCTCGGCGGCGATTACTACCCCCCGGGCGCCGACCCGCTCGCCGCGCCCGGTCACGGCTACGTCCCCCCGGCCTCCTTCACCCCGCCGATCCCCGGCGCCGGTACCGACCCGTCGGCCACCGGCCAGTGGACGATGCCGTTCGCCGACCCCTCCGCCGGGTACGCCGACCCGTCGGCCGGATACCCCGCCCACACCGGCCGGGCGGCCGGGCCGACGGGCACGCCGCCGCACGGCACCCCGTGGGGCGGCGACCACGTCGAATGGCCGGTCGCGGGCGGCACGGACGCGTCCGGTGGCACCGGCCAGTGGACGGTCCCGGGCGCCCCTGACGACCTGTTGGAGGAGTCCGGCGAGTACCTGGTCGACGACGGCCGGACGGCCCCGCACGCCCAGGGCCCCACGGGCGGCTATCCGGCCACCGGGTACCGCACCGGCTACGACACCGCCGTCCCCGGTGGCGACACCTACGGGGACGGCGGTCACCCGGCGCCCGACCCGTACGGGTACGGCCCGTCCGGCAACACCTATGGCGGCCAGGGCGGCTACGGCGGCCATCCCGCGCCGCAGGACCCGCTGTTCGGCGGCATCGCCGAGGAGCTGTACCCGCAGAGCGGCCCCGCCGACCATGGCGTGCCCCGGGACACCGCCCACGGCACCGGCGACGCGTACACCACCGGCGCGGCCGCCCCGGAGGCTCCGGCGCCCGCGATGCCCGGCGGCGGCAGCGGCCACTGGTCATTGCCCGCCGACGCGCTCGCCCAGTGGCCACCGGCCGAGGGGACCGCGCCCGCCCCGGAGGCGCCGGGCCATGTGCCTGCTCCGCAAGCGCCGGTCCAGGTGGCCGATGCTCCGGCGGACACGGGCTCCTGGACGGTTCCGGCCGCCGGTGAACAGCCCGATGTCGCTGGCGAGTTCCCGCTCGACGCGGTACGTGACGGGGCGTACGAGGCGTACGCCGGGTACGGCACGTCTGGTGACGAGGCGGCTCACCCGGGGGTGCCGGAGACGGCGCACGGCGAGGCGCCGCACGCTCCTGGCGAGCACGGTGCGCCCACTTCCGCCGAGCACGGTGCGCCCACTTCCGTCGAGCAGGGTGCGTCCGCTCCGGCCGCGCACGGTGCGGACGCTCTGACCGAGCATGGTGCGCCCGTCCTGGAGGGGCACGGTGTACCTGCTCCCGCTGAGCACGGCGTGCCCGCCCCTGTCGGCCACGGCGTGGACGCCGTCCCGGACCCGGCGGTGCCCGTCGGGGAGACGCCCGTCGCTCCCGAGCCGCACGCCGCCCCGGAGGAGTATCCCGCCGCGGAGCCGTTCGCCGGGGACGCGCCGTACGCCCCCGGGGAGCCGCACGTACCGCAGGCGGGTGCCGCGCCCGTGGACGGCGCCGGTGGCCTGCCTGCCGCCGACGCCCCGGGCGCCCCGGCGCCGGAGCCCGTCGAGCCCGGCGCACCGACGCAGCCCGCCCAGGAGCCCATCGCCGAGCCCCTTGCCGAGCCTGGTACGGCCGTTCACGGCACGCCGCCGCACGGCGTCCCCGTGCCGGAGGCCGCCCCCGTCGCGGACGACGGCTCCGTGGTGCCGCCCCCCGGCGACCACATCGCCACCGGGTCCGCCGCCGAGGCCACGCTCCCGGACGGCGCACCGGACACCGCCGCCCCCCTGAGTCCCGAGGCAACCGCCGAGGCGGAGGCGGCAGTTGATGCCGCCGAGGCCGCCGCCGGGCTGCCCGGGAACGACGCCCCGGGCCCGGCCCACCCGGCCGCCCCCGGGGAGCCCGACGCCGCCGCACCCGAGGGCCCCGAGACCGGCCCGGAGACGGCCGGTCAGGAGGCAGTCGCCCCCGAGGCAGTCGCCCCCGAGGCCGTGACCGACGGCTCGCCCCAGGTGCTGCCGCACTCCGGCCCGGACACCGCCGGGGCCGACGCGTACGCCGAGGAGCACCCGCACGCCTCGTACATGCTGCGCGTCAACGGCGCCGACCGGCCGGTCACCGACGCCTGGATCGGCGAATCGCTCCTCTACGTCCTGCGGGAGCGGCTCGGGCTCGCCGGGGCCAAGGACGGCTGTTCCCAAGGGGAGTGCGGCGCCTGTTCCGTCCAGGTGGACGGGCGGCTGGTCGCCTCCTGTCTGGTACCCGCCGCCACCACCGCGGGCAGCGAGGTCCGCACCGTCGAAGGGCTTGCCGAGCACGGCCGTCCCTCCGATGTGCAGCGTGCCCTCGCCGACTCCGGCGCCGTTCAGTGCGGGTTCTGCATCCCGGGCATGGCGATGACCGTGCACGACCTCCTGGAGGGCAACCACGCCCCCAGCGAGCTGGAGACCCGGCAGGCGCTCTGCGGCAACCTCTGCCGCTGCTCCGGGTACCGCGGGGTGCTCGACGCCGTCGACACCGTCGTCACCGCCCGCCGCCAGGCCGCCGAGGACGCCGCGGAGGCGGAGGCGCCCGAGGGCGCCGCGCACATCCCGCACCAGGCGGGCCCCGAGGACCACGCCCCGCAGGGGGCGCACGAGCAGGGCCCGCACGCCCCGGCCGAGCGCAGTGGCGCCCCGGCCGGCCACGACCCCGACGAACCCCACGGTCCGGACGCACCGCACCGGACGGGAGGCCCTGCATGAGCGGCACGACCGACGCAGCCACCGCGACGCCCGCCGCCGGGGTGCCGATCCCGCCCGTCGAGCCGCCGCCGCACGGCCTGGGCGTCTCCCTGCCGTCCGCCGACGCGTCCGCCAAGACCCAGGGCACCTTCCCGTACGCCGCCGACCTCTGGGCCGACGGGCTGCTGTGGGCGGCGGTGCTGCGCTCGCCGCATCCACGTGCGCGGATCGTCTCCCTCGACACCCGGCAGGCCGCCGAACTGCCCGGCGTCCGCGCCGTCGTCACGCACGCGGACGTCCCCGGGGATGCCGGGCACGGCCGCGGCATCGCCGACCGCCCGGTGTTCGCCAAGGACGAGGTGCGTTACCACGGCGAGCCGATCGCCGCGATCGCCGCCGACCACCCCGACACCGCCCGGCTGGCCGCCGCCGCCATCGCCGTCGAGTACGAGCTGCTGGACCCGGTCACCGACCCGCAACTCGCCTTCGAGGCCGAGCCGTTGCACCCGGACGGCAACCTCATCCGGCACATCCCGCTCCGCTTCGGCGACCCGGAGGCCGTCGGGGAGGTGATGGTCGAGGGGCTGTACCGCATCGGCCGTCAGGACCCCGCCCCCATCGGCGCCGAGGCCGGGCTCGCGGTCCCGCGGCCCGACGGCGGCGTGGAGATCTACACCGCCTCCACCGACCCGCACGCCGACCGCGATCTGGCCGCCGCCTCCTTCGGCCTCGACCCGGAGCGCGTCAAGGTCGTGGTGACCGGCGTGCCCGGCGCCACCGGGGACCGCGAGGATCCCGGCATCCAGATCTCCCTGGGCCTTCTCGCGCTGCGTACCGGCTGCCCCGTCAAGCTCGCCGCGACCCGCGAGGAGTCCTTCCTCACCCACGCGCACCGCCACCCGACGCTGCTCCGCTATCGCCACCACGCCGACGCCGAGGGCACGTTGGTGAAGGTCGAGGCGCAGATCCTGATGGACGCCGGCGCCTACGCGGACACCTCCGCCGAGGCGCTGGCCGCCGCCGTCTCCTTCTCCTGCGGCCCGTACGTCGTCCCGCACGCCGTCATCGAGGGCTGGGCGGTCCGCACCAACAATCCGCCCTCCGGCCATATGCGCGGCGAGGGCGCGATGCAGGTCTGCGCCGCCCACGAGGGCCAGATGGACAAGCTCGCGGCACGCCTGGGTCTGGAGCCGGACGAGATCCGGCGGCGGAACGTCATGGCCACCGGCGATCTGCTGCCCACGGGCCAGACGGTGACCTGCCCCGCGCCCGTCGCCGAACTGCTGCGCGCGGTCACCGAGGCGCCGCTGCCGGACCTGCCCAAGGACACCCCCGCGGCGGAGTGGCTGCTCCCGGGCGGCCTGGAGGGTGCGGGCGAGCCGGGCGCGGTGCGCCGTGGCGTCGGCTACGCGCTGGGCATGGTGCACATGCTGGGAGCGGAGGGCGCCGACGAGGTGTCCACCGCGACCGTCAAGGTCAGCGGCTCGGTCGCCACCGTCATCTGCGCCGCCGTGGAGACCGGCGGCGGCTTCTCCACGCTGGCGCGGCAGATCGTGCAGGAGACGCTGGGCGTCGAGGAGGTGCACGTCGCGGGCGTCGACACCGATCAGCCGCCCGCCGGACGCGCCTGCCACGGGCGCCACACCTGGGTCTCCGGCGGCGCCGTCGAGCGGGCCGCGAAGATGGTCCGTACGCAGCTGCTGCAGCCGCTGGCCCACAAGTTCGGGATGTCCACCGAGCTGCTCCAGATCACCGACGGCAAGATCACCTCGTACGACGGGGTGCTCTCCACCACCGTCGCCGAGGCGCTGGACGGCAAGGAGCTGTGGGCCACCGCCCAGTGCCGTCCGCATCCGACGGAGCCGCTGGACGAGTCCGGGCAGGGCGACGCGTTCGTGGGGATGGCGTTCTGCGCGATCCGCTGCGTCGCGGACGTCGACATCGAACTGGGCACCATCCGCGTGGTGGAGATGTCCGTGGCGCAGGACGTCGGGCAGGTGCTCAACCCCCGTCAGCTGCGGGCCCGGATCGAGGCCGGGGTCACCCAGGGGCTGGGCGCCGCGCTGATGGAGAACCTGCGCACCACGCGCGGCCAGGTGCGCCACCCGGACCTGACCGGCTACGCGCTGCCGACGGCGCTGGACGCGCCGGACATCCGCATCGTCCACCTCGTCGAGGAGCGCGATGTGGTTGCCCCGTTCGGCGCGAAGGCCGTCAGTGCGGTGCCGGTGGTGACGGCCCCCGCCGCGGTCGCCTCCGCGGTCCGCGCGGCCACCGGCCGCCCCATCGGCCGCCTCCCGATCCGTCCGCAGGCGGCGGTGGCACAGAGCGCGCAGGGCACCCCGCAGGGAGTTCAGGGGTAACGGCCTGGGGGCCGTAAGCCCCCCGACGCGCCTGAAGGCGGTCCCCGCCGAGGTCGGGGCCGCCTTCAGGGGGTACGGGCGTCCGTTCCGGGGCGGTGCGTGGAGCACGACGACGCGACAGCGCGCCGCCCGCGGAACGAACGCCACGAGGGCGGTCCACCCGCAGCGGGACCGCCCTCGGTGAGTCCCTGATCAAGGGACCGGAGGCCGTGGCGGGAATCGAACCCGCGTAACTCGCTTTGCAGGCGAGTCCCTCAACCACTCGGGCACACGGCCGGGATGAGGCGATGCCCTGACTGTAGGCAGGTTCGTGCGGGCCCCGGAAGGGTTCGGTGCGGCTTGCCATGAGGCCGCAACACGGGGCACACGTACGGCAATACGTGGCAATGCACAGCAATGCGGGGTTCATGGGGGAGCCGGTTTCCGAGGGGGGACCGGCCCCGGGGCGTGCCGGGGCGGGCTCCCGGGCGGGCACGGCGCGCCGGGCCGATCGCGTACGGAGTGCCGGGTCCGGCGCTCACGGGGCGGGTACCGGGGCGCGTAGGAAGCCCCGGGCCGCCCGGGTACCACGGCACGAACGGATCCGGACGTAGGACCCCCGACCGACGAAAATCCCCGTCCGATGTCCCCTCCGGCGACAGGGGCCATCCGGCGTGTCGGCCCTTACGCTGGCCCGATGACCGCCGACCCCGCGCGCGACACCGACGTCGCCGCCCCAGCCGCCACGCCGCCCGCCTCCGCCGTCACGGACTCCGCCGGGGACCGGCGCGCTCCGGACGCCGGGCCGCCCGGCGACGCCCCGGGCATCCTCGGCCGGGGGTACCGGGCGCTGACCCTCGGGATCATCTCGGTGGTGTCGCTGATCGCCTTCGAGGCGAGTGCGGTGAACACCGCGATGCCGGTCGCCGCCCGTGCGCTGCACGGCATCGGGCTGTACGCCTTCGCCTTCTCCGCGTTCTTCACCACCAGCCTCTTCGCGATGGCGCTGGCGGGGGAGTGGAACGACCGCCGGGGGCCGCTCGCGCCGCTGTTCACCGGTATCGGCGCGTTCGGCGCCGGACTGGTGATCGCGGGCGCGGCGCCGACCATGGTGCTGTTCGTCGCCGGGCGCGGGGTTCAGGGGCTCGGCGGCGGGCTGGTCATCGTCTCGCTGTACGTCGTCGTCGGCCGGGCCTATCCGGAGCGGCTGCGTCCGGCGGTGATGGCGTCGTTCTCGGCGGCGTGGGTGCTGCCGGTGATCGTCGGCCCGCTGGCCGCCGGGAGTGTCGCCGAACACCTCGGCTGGCGCTGGGTCTTCCTCGCCATCCCGGTGCTGGTCCTGCTGCCGCTCGCGGTGATGCTGCCCGCGCTGCGCGCCCTGCCGCGCGAGGCGCCGGGCCCGCGCGGTGGTCTCGGTGCGGTGCTGCGCAGCCGCCGCGCCCTCCTCGCGCTGGCCGTCGCGGCGGGCGCCTGGCTGCTCCAGTACGCGGGCGGGCATCTGACGCCGTACGCGGTGCTCCCGGCGGCCGCGGGGCTGGCGCTGTTGGTGCCCGCGGTGCGGCGGCTGCTGCCCCGGGGCACGTTCCGGGCGGCGCGGGGTCTGCCGACGGTCGTCCTGATGCGCGGGCTGGCGGCCGGCGCGCTGGTCGCCGCGGAGAGCTTCATCCCGCTGCTGCTGGTCAGCGAGCGCGGCCTGTCCGCCACCCTCGCCGGGCTCTCCCTCACCGGCGGCGGCCTGACCTGGGCGCTCGGCTCGTACGTCCAGAGCCGCCCGGGGTGCGAGCCGCACCGGGAGCGGCTGATGGGCGTCGGCATGGCGTTCCTGGCGCTGGCCATCGCGGCGGTGCCGCTGGTGCTGTCCGACGCGGTCCCGGTGTGGACCGTGGCGGTGGCCTGGACGCTCGGCGGCTTCGGCATGGGGCTGAACATCTCCAGCGGCGGGGTGCTGCTGCTGAAGCTGTCCCGGCCCGAGGAGGCGGGCGCCAACTCCGCGTCGCTCCAGATGGCGGACGCGCTCGGCAACGTCGTCCTCGTCGGCCTCGGCGGCGCCCTCTTCGTCGCCTTCGGCGGCGGCTCCCCGACCACCCCGGCCCCCACCCACACCGCCACCGCCTCGCACCCCGCCGCCTTCCTCGCCGTCTTCGCCACGATGGCCGTGGTGGCGGCCACGGGCGCGGCCCTGGCGGGACGGCTGCGGGCGGGGGAGAGCCCGTAAGGGAGGCCGGTACGGGAGCCCGTAGGGGGAGCGGCGGGACCGGCCGTCGGGGTGGCGCGGTGCGGTGTGAGGTCGGTCCCACCCCCGGCGTCGGGGCGGCCGGAACGCCTCGCCCCGCCGCCCCGCACCGGTAGGCTGACGCGGTTGCCGATCGCCGAGCCAGCCGACGGAGACCGTGACTACCACCACCAGCGCCACCAGTAATCACCACCTGTCCCCGGCCTTCCCCGGCCGGGCCCCCTGGGGTACCGCGAACAAGCTGCGTGCCTGGCAACAGGCGGCCATGGACCGGTACATCCAGACCCAGCCCCGGGATTTCCTCGCCGTCGCGACCCCGGGGGCCGGAAAGACCACCTTCGCGCTCACCCTCGCCTCGTGGCTGCTCCACCACCACGTCGTGCAGCAGGTGACCGTCGTCGCCCCGACCGAGCACCTGAAGAAGCAGTGGTCGGAGGCGGCCGCGCGGGTCGGGATCAAGCTCGACCCGGAGTACAGCGCGGGCCCGCTGGGCCGCGAGTACCACGGCATCGCGATCACGTACGCCGGTGTCGGCGTCCGCCCGATGCTGCACCGCAACCGCATCGAACAGCGCAAGACGCTGGTCATCCTCGACGAGATCCACCACGCCGGTGACTCCAAGTCGTGGGGCGAGGCGTGCCTGGAGGCGTTCGAACCGGCCACCCGGCGGCTCGCGCTGACCGGTACGCCGTTCCGTTCCGACACCAACCCGATCCCCTTCGTCACGTACGAGGAGGGTAACGACGGCATCCGGCGGTCGTCGGCCGACTACACCTACGGCTACGGCAACGCCCTCGCCGACGGCGTCGTCCGCCCGGTGATCTTCATGTCGTACAGCGGCAACATGCGCTGGCGGACGAAGGCGGGCGACGAGATCGCCGCCCGGCTCGGTGAGCCGATGACCAAGGACGCCGTCTCGCAGGCGTGGCGGACCGCGCTGGACCCGCGCGGCGACTGGATGCCGAACGTCCTGCGCGCCGCCGACCAGCGGCTCACCGAGGTCCGCAAGAGCATCCCGGACGCCGGGGCGCTGGTCATCGCCTCGGACCAGGAGCAGGCGCGCGCGTACGCCAAGCTGATCCGGGAGATCACCGGGCGCGGCGCCACGCTGGTGCTCTCCGACGACAGCGGCGCCTCGCAGCGCATCGACGACTTCGCCGCCTCCGACGCCCGCTGGATGGTCGCGGTCCGGATGGTGTCCGAGGGCGTCGACGTGCCGCGTCTGGCGGTCGGCGTGTACGCCACGACGATCTCCACCCCGCTCTTCTTCGCGCAGGCCGTCGGCCGTTTCGTACGGTCGCGCAAGCGCGGCGAGACGGCGTCGGTGTTCCTGCCGACCGTCCCGATGCTGCTCGGCTTCGCCAACGAGATGGAGGTCGAGCGCGACCACGTCCTCGACAAGCCGAAGAAGGACGCGGACGAGGACCCGTACGCCGAGTCCGAGAAGGAGATGGACGAGGCCAATCAGGCGCAGGACGAGGACACGGGCGAGCAGGAGCAGTTCTCGTTCGAGGCGCTGGAGTCGGACGCGGTCTTCGACCGGGTGCTCTACAACAGCGCCGAGTTCGGCATGCAGGCGCACGCGGGCAGCGAGGAGGAGCAGGACTACCTCGGCATCCCGGGGCTGCTGGAGCCGGACCAGGTGCAGATGCTGCTCCAGAAGCGGCAGGCGCGGCAGATCGCGCACAGCAAGAAGAAGCCGGCCGAGGAGGCCGATCTGCTGGAGCTGCCCGCCGAGCGGCGCCCGGTGGTCAGCCACAAGGAGATGCTGGAGCTGCGCAAGCAGCTGAACACGCTGGTCGGCGCGTATGTCCACCAGAGCGGCAAACCGCACGGCGTGATCCACACCGAGCTGCGCCGGGTCTGTGGCGGCCCGCCCAGCGCGGAGGCCACGGCCGGTCAGCTGACCGAGCGGATCAAGAAGGTCCAGGAGTGGGCCACGCGGATGCGCTGAGCGCGCGGCGGTGAGTGACGGAGAGGCGGTGCGCCCGGCGCGCCGCCTCTCCGCGTCAACGGCTGTGTGCACAGGGCAAGTTACCCGCGGGTCGGATGGGATATTGCGAACATTCCGGACGGGAACGACCGGATTCTGGACGGGGACTTTCGCTGAGCGGACTGGCTCGCTACTGTCCGGTCACGCACACGCCCCGTGGCAGCGCCGCCGCGGAGCGCAGCCGGTGCATGCAGCCGGCGGCCTCTTGCGCGCGCTGCACCGGGACCGCAGCGCCCCGCGCCGATGAGCCGCCACTTCGACCAGGAGGGGGCGTCGTGACCGCGGAGACCTCCCAGACGCTCGACCGGGGACTGCGCGTCCTCAAACTGCTCGCCGACACCGACCACGGCCTGACCGTCACCGAGCTGTCCCACAAGCTCGGGGTCAACCGCACCGTGGTCTACCGTCTGCTGGCCACGCTGGAGCAGCATGCGCTGGTCCGCCGCGATCTCGGGGGCCGGGCCCGGGTCGGTCTGGGCGTGCTGCGCCTGGGCCGCCAGGTGCATCCGCTGGTCCGGGAGGCGGCGCTGCCCGCGCTGCGCGCGCTGGCCGAGGACGTCGGCGCCACCGCGCATCTCACGCTCGTCGACGGCACCGAGGCGTTGGCCGTCGCCGTCGTGGAGCCGACGTGGACGGATTACCACGTCGCGTACCGGGCCGGGTTCCGGCATCCGCTGGACCGCGGCGCCGCCGGGCGGGCGATCCTCAAGGCCCGCCAGGGCCGCATCCAGGACGCCGGGCTCGCGCTGACCCATGGCGAGCTGGAGGCGGGCGCGAGCGGCGCCGCGGCGCCCCTGCTCGGGGTCAGCGGGATCGAGGGCAGCGTGGGCGTGGTGATGCTCGCCGACGCGGTCTCCGAGCGGATCGGGCCGCGGGTGGTCGACGCGGCGCGGGAGGTCGCGGAGGCGCTGCGCTGAGGCCGCCGGGTGGCGCACGCCGCCCGGCGCCCGTGGGGTGGGCCCGCGCCGGGCGTGCGGTGCGGGGCCCGGGTCGGGGGTCCTCTAGGGTGGCGGGGTGTCCTCCCGCGTTCGTGCCCTGACGATCTGTGCCGCTCTGGTCCTCGCCCTGCTGGTGACCGCCGCCCTTGCGCCGCTGCCGTACTCGCTGGCGTATCCGGGGCCGACGGCGAACGTCCTCGGCGACAACAAGGGGAAACCGGTGATCACCATCTCCGGCGCCGATGTCCGCCGGACCAGCGGGCAGCTGCGGATGACGGCGATCGTCGCCACCGGGCCGGACGCCTCGGTGCATCTGCCGGATGTCATTCGGGGCTGGTTCCGCACGGACGAGGCGGTGATGCCGTCCGAGTCGGTCTACCCGGTGGGCAACAGCACCAAGGAGGTCGCGCAGCACAACGCCGACGAGATGCGGAAGTCGCAGGACGCGGCCGTCGGCGCCGCGCTGGGCCATCTGCACCGTTCGGCCCGCGACGTGAAGGTCACCCTGCGGTTGGCGGACATCGGCGGGCCGAGCGCCGGGATGATGTTCGCGCTGGGGATCATCGACAAGCTCGACGGGGACGGCGCCGGGGGTGATCTGACCGGCGGCCGGACCCTCGCCGGTACCGGCACCATCGAGACCGACGGCACGGTCGGCCCGGTCGGCGGGGTGCCGCTGAAGATGCGGTCGGCGCACCGCGACGGTGCCCGCCTCTTCCTCGTCCCCAAGGCCGAGTGCTCCCAGGCGCTCGCCGAGCAGCCCCGCGGGATGCGGCTGATCCCCGTCACCACGCTGAACAGCGCGCTGAACTCGCTCAAGGCGCTGAAGAGCGGCGGGGCGGTCCCCAGCTGCTGAGGCGGGGCGTGCGGGGAGGCGTTCGCGCCCCGGCGCGAGGCCCCGGCGCGAGGCCCCGGCGCGTGCGCCCGCCCGCGCACCGCGCCCGCCCCGGTTCGCCCGCCGGGCCCGCCCCGGCCTCACTTCTCCGTGATGAACCCCTTCGCGATCAGCCACTCCTTGGCGACCTCGTGCGGGTCCTCGCCCTCGACGTCGACCTGGGCGTTCAGCTTCCGGGCGACGGTGTTGTCCAGCGCCTTGGTGACGGGCGCGAGGAGCCCGGCGATCTCCGGGTACTTCTCCATCGTCGGCGCGTACATCTCGGGCGCCGCGTTGTAGTTCGGGAAGAAGTGCTTGTCGTCGGCGAGGACGGTCAGGTGCATCGCCTTGATCCGGCCGTCGGTGGTGTAGACCTCGCCGAAGGTGCAGGCGGTGCCCTGTGCGGTCTGGGTGTAGACGACGCCGCTGGTCATCTTGTGGACGTTGCCCGGCGGGAGGTTCATGCCGTACCGCTTCGCCATCCCGGGCAGCCCGTCGTTGCGGGCGGCGAACTCGCTGTCCACGCAGAGGGTGACCGCGCTCGGGTCCTTCTTGAGCAGCGCCGCCATGCCGGAGAGGGTGGTGACGCCGTACTTACGGGCGTTGGCGCGGTTGAGGGTGAACGCGTAGGTGTTGTTGAGGCGGGCGGACGGCAGCCAGACGAGGCCGTTGGCCCGGTCGGCGTCGCGGACCGCGACCCACTGCTGGTACGGGTCGATGATCGGCCGCTCATGGCCGAGGTAGGTGATCCAGCCGGTGCCGGTGTACTCGTACATGCCGTCGGCGGTGCCGGTGCGGACCGCCTCGCGGGCGCCGATGCTGCCCTGGATGTTGGTCTTGTCGATGACGGTGGCCCCGGCCGCCTCGAAGACCAGGCCCATGATCTGGCCGAGGATGATGTTCTCGGTGAACTCCTTGGAGGTCACGGTCAGTTGGGCGCCCTTGAGGGGCTGGCCGCGGCCGAGGGTTCCGGGGCGGACGGTGTCGGTCATCGGGCTGCCGCTGACCAGCCCGCAGCCGCCGAGGAGGCAGACCACGGCGGCGAGGGCGGCGGCGCGGGCGGTGCGGCGCGGGCGGCGGTACGGGCGGCGGTGTCCGGGGTCCGGTGTCATCAGCGCGATACCTCCAGACCGTGCGGCCGCAGCAGCACTTCGGCGAGCGAGGCCAGCCAGTCGACCAGCAGCGCGAGCGCCACGGTGAGGACGGAGCCGAGGATCAGCACCGGCATCCGCTGGGTGATGATGCCCGCCGAGATGAGGTCGCCCAGGCCCCCGCCGCCGCCGAACGTGGCGAGCGTGGCGGTGCCGACGTTCAGCACCAGCGCGGTACGCACCCCGGCGAGGATCAGCGGGACGGCCAGGGGCAGTTCGACGCGGGCGAGCACGCCCGCCGGGGACATGCCGATGCCGCGGGCCGCCTCCGTCAGCGTCGGGTCGATGGCGTGCAGCCCGGCGATGGTGTTGGCGAGGACCGGCAGCACCGCGTAGACCACCATGCCGATGACGGCCGCCTTCGTGCCGATGCCCAGCCAGATGACGAGCATCACCAGCAGGCCCAGGGCGGGCACCGCCTGGCCCAGGTTGGCGACGGCGACCGCGAACGGCGTCGCGCGGCGCAGTGTGGCGCGGGTCAGCGCGATGCCCAGCGGGATGGCGATGATCAGGACGAAGAAGGTGGAGACGGCGGTCAGCTGGAGGTGCTGGCGCACCGCGAGGCCGACCTTGCCGTGGTCCACCGCCTGGTGGGCGATGGAGTCGAGGCGGGCGCCGCGCAACCACAGCCAGGTGGCGAGGAGCGTGGCGGCCAGGAACAGCGGCATGGCCAGCGCCCGCTGCCAGGTGATCCGGCGCAGCCCCTGGGGCGGCGCCGCCGGTACGGGGGCGGCCGTGGACCCGTGCTCCCGCTCGTGGACCTCGTCCCGGAACGCCAGGCCGTGCACCTCGTGTTCGCCCGGTGGCCGCTCGTCCCGGGGGGCGCGGCGCTCCTCGCGGGGGCTCACGCCGGGGCCCCCGCGCCGCCTTGGCCGCCCAGGCCCTCCTGGGCCATCCGGGTGCGGCGGGCCCGCTGTTCCTCCAGCTGGTGGCGGTGTTCGACGGCCTCCAGGCGGTCGGCCTCCAGCAGTTCGTGGACGTTGTTCATCAGCGTCTCCATGTCGACGACGCCGATGTACTCACCGCGCCGCCCGGTGACCGCGACCCGGCCCGCGTTGTCGGTGAGGACCGCCTCCAGCGCGTCGCGCAGCGTCGCGTCGCGGGTGACGGTGTCGTGCACCAGCGTCCCGGCGCGCGCCAGGGTCCCCTTCGCGCGCATCAGATCGCCGCGCCGCAGCCATTTGTACGGGCGGCGGTGGCGGTCGAGGAGCAGCACCTCGTTGGTGTCGCCGTCGCGCAGCAGGTCGAAGATGGACTGGAGCGGGTCGTCGACGCCCGCGGTGGCGAAGTCGACGACGCCGACGTCGCGTACGCGGGTGAGGTTGAGGCGTTTGAGGGCGGCACCGGCGCCGACGAAGCCGGAGACGAAGTCGTCGGTGGGGTTGGTGAGGATCGCCTCGGGGGTGTCGAACTGCGCGATGTGGGAGCGCTCGCGGAGCACCGCTATCCGGTCGCCGAGCTTGATCGCCTCGTCGAAGTCGTGGGTGACGAAGACGATCGTCTTGTGCAGCTCGTGCTGGAGCCGGATCAGCTCGTCCTGGAGGTGGTCGCGGGTGATCGGGTCGACGGCGCCGAACGGCTCGTCCATCAACAGCACCGGCGGGTCGGCGGCGAGTGCCCGCGCCACGCCGACGCGCTGCTGCTGACCGCCGGAGAGCTGGCGCGGATACCGGCCGTGGAACTCGCCCGGGTCGAGCCCGACGAGGTCGAGCATCTCCTCGACCCGATTCTTGATCTTCGATGTGGACCAGCCGACCATCCTCGGCACGAGCGCGATGTTCTGGGCGACGGTCATGTGCGGGAAGAGGCCCGAGGACTGGATGGCGTAGCCGACGGTGCGGCGGAGCTTGACCGGGTCCATGCCGGTGACGTCGCGGTCGCCGATGCGGATCCGGCCGGACGTCGGCTCGATCAGCCGGTTGATCATCTTCAGCGTGGTGGACTTCCCGCAGCCCGACGGGCCGACGAGGACGACCAGCTCACCGGCGTTGATCTCCATGGTGACGTCGTCCACCGCGGGCGCCGGACTGCCCGGGTAGTGCTTGGTGAGGTTCTCCAGCCGGATCCCGGCGCCGGAGGTGGCGGCGCGCGCGGCGGTCCCTTCGGCGGTGGGCACGGGCGTCTCAGGCACGGATCCCCCTGGGAATGGTCAGCCGTCCTATGAGGACGTACGCGGCGTCGAAGAGGAGGGCGAGGACGGCGATCCCGAGCGTGCCGGAGAGCACCTGGTTGAGGGCGTTGGCGCTGCCCAGCGACGCGATGCCGCGGAAGATCTCGTTGCCCAGACCGGGACCGGACGCGAAGGCGGCGATGGCGGCGATGCCCATCAGCATCTGGGTGGCGACGCGGATGCCGGTGAGGATCGGCGGCCAGGCCAGTGGCAGTTCGACGCGGAGCAGCTGGGCGGCGCGGGACATCCCGATGCCGCGCGCCGCGTCCACCAGCGTGGCGTCCACCCCGCGCAGCCCGACGATGGCGTTGCGGACGACGGGCAGCAGCCCGTACAGCGTCAGGGCGATGACGGTCGGGGCGACGCCGAGGCCGACGATCGGGATGAGCAGACCGATCAGGGCCAGCGAGGGGATCGTGAGGATCGTCGAGGTGGCGGTGGTCGCGAGGTTCCCGGCCCATTCGGTGCGGTACGTCGCGACGCCCAGCGCGACGCCCAGGACGGTGGCGGCCACCATGCACTGGAAGACCGCGCTGGCGTGCTGCGCCGCATCGGTCAGCAACTGGGCGTGGCGGCTGCCGACGTACTCCCAGAAGCTCACTGGCACCCTCCTCCGTCAGTCCTCCGATGCCTGTTGCACCAGAGGGATGATGCGCAGCGGCACCGGATTTTCCATCACGATCGCCGTCGAGGCCCGCACGATGCCATCAAAACCGACCACTCGGTCGATCACACGTTGGAGATCGGCGTTGGAGCGTGCGACGAGCCTGCAGAGCATGTCCCCATGTCCCGTCGTTGTATGCAGCTCCAACACCTCAGGAACGGTCGTCAAGTGAGCACGTACGTCCGCGCCTTGACCTTGTTTGATCTCCAATGTGGCAAATGCGGTCACGGGGTAGCCGAGTGCCGCCGGGTCCACCTCCGGGCCGAAGCCCCTGATCACTCCATTCGACTGAAGCCGGTCCAGCCGCGCCTGGACGGTGCCGCGCGCCACACCCAGCCGCCGCGATGCCTCCAGGACCCCGATCCGCGGCTCGTGCGCCAACAGCTCGATCAGCCGCCCGTCCAAATGATCGATCGCCACTGCGGACCCTCCGATATCGATGGTCATCCTGTACAGATAGCCCGGCCTTGTCCCCCGACCGCTAGGCATAGTGCCCAGCAGATGCGCGAACTATTGCGCACCTTGTGGATCGGAGGGAATCTGCGGCCATGGCAGACACGATGCACACTCAGCCCACCCCCGGCACGGCCCGACAGGCGGACCCCTTCCCGGTCAAGGGGATGGACGCGGTCGTCTTCGCCGTCGGCAACGCCAAGCAGGCCGCGCACTACTACGCCACCGCCTTCGGCATGACCCGCGTCGCCTACTCCGGACCGGAGAACGGCAGCCGCGAGACCGCCAGTTACGTGCTCGAATCCGGCGGCGCCCGGTTCGTCTTCACCTCCGTGATCAAGCCGTCCTCCGACTGGGGCCGCTTCCTCGCCGACCATGTCGCCGCCCACGGCGACGGCGTCGTCGACCTCGCCATCGAGGTCCCCGACGCCCGCGCCGCGTACGCCTACGCCACCGCTCACGGCGCCACCGGCATCGAGGAGCCCTACGAGACCAAGGACGAGCACGGCACCGTCGTCCGCGCCGCCATCGCCACCTACGGCGAGACCCGGCACACCCTCGTCGAGCGCCGCGACTACACCGGCCCGTACCTGCCGGGCTACGTCGCCGCCAAGCCGCTCGTCGCCCCCGGCCCGCGCCGCTTCCAGGCCATCGACCACTGTGTCGGCAACGTCGAACTCGGCCGGATGAACGAGTGGGTGGCCTTCTACAACAACGTCATGGGCTTCACCAACATGAAGGAGTTCGTCGGCGACGACATCGCCACCGAGTACTCCGCGCTCATGTCGAAGGTCGTCGCGGACGGCACCCGCAAGGTGAAGTTCCCGCTCAACGAACCGGCCGTCGCCAAGAAGAAGTCGCAGATCGACGAGTACCTGGAGTTCTACGGCGGCCCGGGCGTGCAGCACATCGCGCTCGCCACCCACGACATCGTCGCCAGCGTCCGCGCCATGCGCGAGGCCGGGGTGGAGTTCCTGGACACCCCCGACTCGTACTACGACACCCTCGGCGACTGGGCCGGGGAGACCCGGGTGCCCGTCGAGACGCTGCGGGAGCTGAAGATCCTCGTCGACCGTGACGAGGACGGCTATCTGCTCCAGATCTTCACCAAGCCGGTCCAGGACAAGCCGACCGTCTTCTTCGAGATGATCGAGCGGCACGGCTCGATGGGCTTCGGCAAGGGCAACTTCAAGGCCCTCTTCGAGGCGATCGAGCGCGAGCAGGAGCGCCGCGGCAACCTCTGACCGGTGGCCGGTGGCGGCGCCCCCGCCACCGGCCCCGCAGCCGCCCCACGGATGGCCGGGTTCCGCCCCCGTCACGATCTTCCGTACGGCGGCCACGGATGCGACGCTGGCGCCATGGATCTTCTCGCACAGCTGCGCGCCGGCCTTCCCGACGAAGCGATCCTCACCGACCCGGACGTCACCGGCGCCTACGCCCGTGACATGGCGGGCTTCTGCGACGCCGGGAGCCCCGTCGCCGTCGTCCTGCCGCGCAGCGTCGAAGAGGTCCAGCACGTCATGCGCACCGCCACCGCGCTGCGCGTCCCGGTCGTCCCGCAGGGCGCCCGCACCGGCCTGTCCGGCGCCGCCAACGCCACCGACGGCTGCCTCGTCCTCTCGCTCGTCAAGATGGACCGCATCCTGGAGATCAACCCCGTCGACCGCACCGCCGTCGTCGAACCGGGCGTCATCAACGCCACCCTCTCCCGCGCGGTCAACGAACACGGCCTGTACTACCCGCCGGACCCCTCCAGCTGGGAGGAGTGCTCCATCGGCGGCAACATCGGCACCGCCTCCGGCGGCCTGTGCTGCGTCAAGTACGGCGTCACCGCCGAGTACGTCCTCGGCCTCGACGTCGTCCTCGCCGACGGGCGGCTGCTGACGACCGGCCGCCGCACCGCCAAGGGCGTCGCCGGATACGACCTCACCCGCCTCTTCGTCGGCTCCGAGGGCACCCTCGGCGTCGTCGTCCGCGCCGTCCTCGCCCTCAAACCGCAGCCGCCCCGGCAGCTCGCGCTCGCCGCGGAGTTCCCCTCCACCGCCGCCGCCTGCGAGGCCGTCTGCGCGATCATGGCCGCCGGTCACACCCCGTCGCTGCTGGAGCTGATGGACCGCACCTGCGTCCGCGCCGTCAACGACTTCGCGCGCATGGGCCTGCCCGACACCACCGAGGCGCTGCTCCTCGCCGCCTTCGACACCCCCGACCCGACCGCCGACCTCGCCGCCCTCGGCGCCCTGTGCACCGCCGCGGGCGCCACCGAGGTCGTGCCCGCCGACACCGAGGCCGAGTCGGAGATGCTGCTCCAGGCCCGCCGGGTCACGCTCCACGCCCTGGAACGCATCCGGTCCGCCACCATGATCGACGACGTCTGCGTGCCCCGCTCCCAGCTCGCCGCGATGCTGGACGGCACCGCCGCCATCGCCGAGAAGTACGACCTGACCATCGGCGTCTGCGCCCACGCCGGGGACGGCAACACCCACCCCACGGTCTGCTTCGACCCCGCCGACGCCGACGAGTCCCGCCGGGCCCGCGCCTCCTTCGACGAGATCATGGCCCTCGGCCTGGAGCTGGGCGGCACGATCACCGGCGAACACGGCGTCGGCGTCCTGAAGAAGGAGTGGCTCGCCCGCGAACTGGGCCCCGTCGGCCTGGAGCTGCAGCGCTCGATCAAGCAGGTCTTCGACCCGCTGGGCCTTCTCAACCCCGGCAAGCTCTTCTGAGGACCGGGCCCGCGCCCGTACGCCACCGGTTACCGCCCGTCGCGCCGGATGCGCGCCCGCCGCACCGGACGCACGATGGGAGCTGTCCGCCGCCTTCCGGGCGGAGGCGACCGCACCGGCCGGGGACCGCCCGGCCGCCGCGCCACTCAGGGAGCGAGCAGCCGATGCCAGCCAGCGAAGCGACCCGGGCCGACGAGACGTACGACGTGATCGTGGTGGGCGCCGGACCCACCGGCGAGAACGTCGCCGACCGGGCGCACGCCGCCGGGCTGAGCGCCGTCATCGTCGAGAGCGAACGCGTCGGCGGCGAATGCTCCTACTGGGCCTGTATGCCGAGCAAGGCGCTGCTGCGCCCGGTCACCGCCCGCTCCGAGGCCCGCCGGGTGCCCGGACTCAAGGACGCGGTCACCGGGCCCCTCGACACCGAGGCCGTCCTCGCCCACCGCGACGCCTTCACCTCCCACTGGAAGGACGACGGCCAGGTCCGCTGGCTGGAGTCGGTGGGCGTCACGCTGGTCCGCGGTCAGGGCCGCCTGGCCGGACCGCGGAAAGTCGTCGTCGACGGGGAGCGGACGCTGCACGCCCGGCACGCCGTCGCCCTCTGCACCGGCAGCCGCGCCGTGCTGCCGCCGATCCCCGGGCTCGCCGACGCCGCACCCTGGACCAGCCGCGAGGCCACCAGCGCCGCGTCCGTACCGGGCCGGCTGGTCATCGTCGGCGGGGGCGTCGTCGGCGTCGAGATGGCCACCGCCTGGCGGGCCCTCGGCGCCTCGGTCACCCTCCTCGTCCGGGGGGAGGGGCTGCTGCCCCGGATGGAACCGTTCGCCGGGCAGCTGGTCGCCGAATCGCTGGCCGAGGCGGGGGTGTTGCTGCGTACCGGCACGGGCGTGACCCGGGTGCGCCGGGAGGCACCGGGCGGCCCGGTCACCGTGGAGCTGGACACCGGCGGCGAGATCGTCGCCGACGAGCTGCTGATCGCCACCGGCCGCGCTCCGCGCACCGACGACCTCGGCCTGGAGACCGTGGGCCTTACGCCGGGTGCGTGGCTGACCGTCGACGACACCTGCCGCGTCACCGACGTCGCGGACAACGACTGGCTCTACGGCGTCGGCGACGTCAACCACCGCGCCCTCCTCACCCACCAGGGCAAATACCAGGCCCGGATCGCCGGAGCCGCCCTCGCCGCGCGGGCCCGGGGCGTGCCGATCCTGGAGACCGACCGCTGGGGCGCGCACGCCGCCACCGCCGACCACGCCGCCGTCCCGCAGGTCGTCTTCAGCGACCCCGAGGCCGCGGCGGTCGGCCTCAGCCTGGCCGAGGCGGAGCGCGCCGGGTACCGGGTCCGCGCCGTCGACCAGGACCTCGGCGGCGTCGCCGGGGCCGCCCTCTACGCCGACGGCTACCGCGGGCGCGCCCGGATGGTCGTCGACCTGGACCGCGAGACCGTCCTCGGGGCCACCTTCGTCGGCCCCGGGGTCGGTGAACTGCTGCACTCGGCGACCCTCGCGGTGGCCGCCGAGATCCCCCTGGAACGTCTCTGGCACGCGGTCCCCGCCTATCCGACGATCAGCGAGATCTGGCTGCGGCTGCTGGAGGCGTACCGCGGCTGACCCAGGAACGGGCCGGAGGAGGGGCGCCGGGCGGGGGCTGGGGGATCCGGCGCCCGGCACGGTGTCCGGCACGGGCTCACGCACCTGCGTCCGGAGCCTCGTCGGACGGCCACGGCTCCCCGGCCCACGGCGCGTCGCCGGTCGCCATCGCCAGCAGCTCGCTCAGTCCTTTGTCCATGCCGAGGTGCTCCTGCTCCGAGCCCGGGGGGACGACCCGCAGGGTGCGCTCCAGCCACGCCGACACCGCGGCGGCGGGCGCCTCCAGGAGCGCGTCCCCGTCCGGCGAGCTGAGCGCCATGCAGACCAGGCTGCGGCCGTCCATCTTCGTCGGCCACACCCGCACATCGCCGTGGCCGCAGGGCCGGAACACGCCCTCGACCAGCAGCTCGCGCGCGAACGTCCAGTTGACGGGCGCGTCCGAGCCGATGTGGAAGGTGATGTGGACCGCGTACGGGTCGTCGGTGCGGTAGGCCAGCCGGGCCGGCACCGGAACGCTCTGCTCCGGGGACACGACCAGACCCAGTTCCAGTTCTCGCTCCACCACGCTGCGCATGGGATTCCCACCTCTCCGCTTTCGCTGTACGGGCCCCGTTGTGTTCCGCCCGCACAGGGAGAGAGGCCGGGGGGCCACGGATCCTTACGCGACTTCGAGAAAATTTTTCGCGGACTTTTTCGCGGACTTCTTCCAGGTGGTTCCGTACGGGTGAACGGCCGGTACGGAACGGGGCGGACGGGACCCCGTGACACGCCTCCGGGCGGCGGAGCGCACGGGTTCGTCCGCGATTGTCCGGGGGAGAACGTCTCGGGCCCGCATTCGAGGGGTCGGCTCCCTGTTCGCCTCGCGCTCTGCCGCCCCGCGGTTCTTCGTTAACCTCCTCCGTGGACGATCGACGCCGAGCGCGGTGCCCCCGTGGCAGCCGGGGTGCGGTGGACGGTCACGCCAAGAGCCCGGGTGCGGCTCCCCTCGCGCACGGCGCGGCCGGGGGCCACCGGCGGGCGACGGCACACAAAGCACAGGTGTGGGACGCGAGGGGAGTTGGGGACAGTGGCGGAATCCCCCGGTAGTAGTGGAAACGTACCCATTGGAGGGTATTACCCGGACCCGTCCATCCCCGGCTACATCCGGTACTGGGACGGTGCCGCATGGGTGCCGGGCACCAGTCGGCCGGCCCCGGCCGAGGGCGAGGCGATGCCCGCACCGCCCCCGGGCGCCACGCCCGCACCCGCACCCGCCCCGGCGGCCGCACCGCCCGCCGCCCCCGCGGCCGAGGAGACCGGCCCGGTCTTCCTCGACGAGGGCTCCGGGACCCCCGCCGCGGGCGGCGGTTCCCCGCTCTCCTGGGACGATCCGGCCCGGCTGCACGGCAGCGGTCCTGCGCCCGCCTCCGTCTGGCAGGCCGACGCCACCCAGCAGGGCGGCGCCGGCGCCGCCGGGCCCGTCTCGTGGGGCGCATCCGACGCGTCGTCCGGTACGCCCTCCGTTGCGGGGGAGACCCGGGGCGCCGTCCCGTCGCCGCGTGAGCGGGGCGACGCCGACGCGGAGTCCGGCGCCGCGGCGTCCGGGCAGCGGGGCGAGGAGCCGGAGCCGCCGTCGCGTCGCGACGGCACGGTCGCCATCCGCGCGGTCCGGCCGCCCGCCCGCGACCAGGGCACCACCACGATCCGCGCGGTCCGGCCGGGCGACGGCCCGGCGCCCAAGGACGGCGGCACGATGGCGATCCGCCTGCCCCAGCGTCCCGGCCCGGCCGCGGGTCAGGGCGGTGCCGCCGGTTCCGCTCCGGCCGCAGGTCAGGGCGGACCGGGTGGTCCGGCCGCCCCGGCGCCGAGCGGGCCGCAGTCGATGCCCGGTGCGGGCGCGAGCGGACCGGCGTACCCGCCGCATCCGCAGCACCCGCACCCCCGGCAGGCGCCGTTCAACCCGCCGCAGGCGCCGGCCGCGCCCGGCCCGGTGCCGCCGCAGGCCGTCCCGCAGCCCGGACCGGCCGCCGGGGGCGGTTTCCCGTTCCCGGGCGGCGCGGGTCCGGCGGGCGGACCGGCCGGTGACGACGGCGTCATCCCGTGGAAGCCGCCGACCGCCGACCCGTTCGCCACGGAGCAGGCGCACCCGGCGGCGCTCGGCCGTCGGCTCGCCGCCCGGCTGATCGACCTGGCCCTCCTCGCCGTGCTGACGGTCCTCGTCGCGCTGCCGCTGTGGGGCGGCGCCATGGAGCACATCGACGCGAAGATCACGGCGGCCGAGGAGTCCGGCCGTGAGGTGACGGTCTATCTGCTCGACGGCGGGACCACTCCACTGTTCCTCGCGATGCTGGCGGCGGTGGTGCTCGGCGGCGGGCTGATCGAGCTGCTGCCGACCCTCAAGTGGGGCCGCAGCCTCGGCAAGAAGCTGTGCGGTGTGCGGGTCGTGGACATCGAGAGCCATGACACCCCCGAGCTGATGTCCCTGATCAAGCGCTGGCTGGTCTTCGGCTTCCTCGGCTTCCTGGTCGTCGGCGTCCTCGACGCGGCCTGGTGCCTCTTCGACAAGCCGTGGCGCCAGTGCTGGCACGACAAGGTGGCGCGGACGTTCGTGGCGGCGGACTGAGGGGCTGACCTGGGGCGGGCCCCTCGGCCTCGGCGCCTTCCGGCACGGCCGCGGGCCCCGGCTTCGGCGCCTCCGGCCCGGTCCCGGCACCCCGGCCCTTCGGCTCCCGCCCCCTCCGTCCCCTTCCGGCCCCCGGCCCCCCGCCGGGGGCCGTCCCCCTATACGGACCCGGGGAACGGGCACGTCATCCCCCGAACGGACTTCGCCGGATGCGGTGGGCGCCCGTAGAGGGTCGACTCGGGGCATGAGCAGCGAGCAGCCCGGGCCCGGATCCGGTGAACCGCCGGAGGACGACCCGTTCCTGAAGAAGCCGCAGGAGCCGTCGGCGGGCGGCGGCCCCGGCCCGGGCTGGGGCCGCCCGGAACCCGAGGGCCCCGGCTCCGAAGGCCCCGGCTCCGGCGGCTCCACGGGCGGCCCGCCACCGGAAGGCCCCCCGCCCGGCGGCCCGTACGGCGGGGGCGCCCCCCACGGCGGCGGCCCGTACGGCGGGGGTGCCCCCCACGGAGGCGGCGGCCGCTACGCCGACAACCCCTACGGGGGTGAGTACGGCGCGGCCGACCCGCTGGCCGGGATGCCGCCGCTCGCCGGGCGCGGGCGGCGGCTCGTGGCGCGGATCATCGACGCGATCATCATCGGCGTACCGGTCACCCTGATCATGAGCGGCATCGTCGGCTGGGTCGACTACACCAGCACCAGCAACGCCGAGACCAGCAAACAGGCGACGGTCTCGGGCGTGACGATGCTGGTGTACCTGGTCTACGAGGGGCTGATGCTGACCCACCGGGGGCAGACCGTCGGCAAGATGGCGATGAAGATCCGGGTGGCGATGCTGACGAACGGCGAGGTGCCGACGACCCAGGCGGGCTGGGTGCGGGCGGCGGTCTACACGCTGCCGGAGATCGTGCCGTGCTGCGGTTTCATCTTCTGGCTGGTCAACGTCCTGTGGTGTACCTGGGACCAGCCGTATCACCAGTGTCTGCACGACAAGGCGGCCAAGACGGTGGTGGTGTCGACGGCCTGACGGTTCCTCATCTGCGTGCGTCCCGGTGGCGGCCGACCGCCCACCGGGACGCCGCCGCGTCCGGTGATCGTGTCTCGCCGACCGGATAACGTACGTCGCTGTCGTGTTCAAGTCAAGATCTGTCTTTTCCGGCGCCTCTCCGGTCAAATTCCCTTCAAGATGCCCGCGCGAAGGGGAGGAAAGCGCCAAGTGAGAGAGCGAAGAAGGGTGTTCACACCGGCCGTCCTGGCCACGGCGATTGCCGCGATCGGGGCGGCCTCGTTGTCGTCCGGGGCGGCCGTCGCCGCTCCCGGCACCCACCCGGCCGCCGCCCGGCGGCACGACCCCGCCCCCGAGCGGAGCACCGGCCACGACCTGAAGGGCCCGTTCAGCGAGCGCCAGGCCGCCCGCCGTGAGGAGGCCGTCAAGCAGGTGCTGGACGGCGACGCCAAGCCGGCCCGTAAGGGCGCCTCGCAGGTCGTCAAGCTGGGTAAGAGCAAGTACGTCGAGCTGGCCCGGGAGAAGACCGACAAGATCTTCACGATCCTGGTGGACTTCGGCGACAAGGTCGACGACACCACGACGTACGACCCGGACGGCGACGGCCCCCAGCCGCCCCAGAAGAAGTACGGCGGCACCCCGGGCCCCGCGCACAACACCATCGCGGAGCCGGACCGCAAGAACGACAACAGCACCGCCTGGCAGCCGGACTTCAACCGCCAGCACTTCCAGGACCTCTACTTCTCGCACGACAAGAAGAAGCCGTCGCTGGCGAAGTACTACGAGAAGCAGTCCTCCGGCCGCTACTCCGTCGACGGCGAGGTCACCGACTGGGTCAAGGTCGACTGGAACGAGGCCCGTTACGGCTCCGACTACTGCGGCGACACCAACTGCGCCAACGCCTGGGACCTGGTCCGCGACGGCGTCAACAAGTGGGCCGAACAGCAGAAGGCCGCCGGCCGCAGCGCCGAGCAGATCAAGGCCGACCTCGCCCGGTACGACCAGTGGGACCGTTACGACTACGACGGCGACGGCAACTTCAACGAGCCCGACGGCTACATCGACCACTTCCAGATCGTGCACGCCGGTGAGGACGAGTCGGCCGGCGGCGGCGCGCAGAAGACCGACGCCATCTGGGCGCACCGCTGGTACGCGTACGGCACCGACGCGGGCAAGGCCGGCCCGGCGGACAACAAGGCCGGCGGCACGCAGATCGGCGACACCGGCATCTGGGTCGGCGACTACACCATGCAGCCGGAGAACGGCGGCCTCGGCGTCTTCGCCCACGAGTACGGCCACGACCTCGGGCTGCCCGACGAGTACGACACCACCGGCAGCGGGGAGTCCTCCGTCGACTTCTGGTCGCTGATGTCGTCCGGCTCCTGGCTGGGCACCGGCAAGGACGCGATCGGCGACCTGCCGGGCGACATGAGCGCCTGGGACAAGCTCCAGCTCGGCTGGCTCGACTACGGCAAGGCGAAGGCCGCGACCCGCTCCACGCACCGGCTGGGCGTCGCCGAGTACCACACCAAGGACAAGCAGGCGCTCGTCGTCGACCTGCCCGCGAAGACGGTGAAGACCGAGATCGTCCAGCCCGCCGAAGGCTCCCACCAGTGGTGGAGCGACATGGGCAACGACCTGAAGAACACCCTCACCCGCCAGGTCGACCTCACCGGCGCCACCAAGGCCCAGCTCGCCCTCAAGGGCTGGTGGGACATCGAGGAGAACTACGACTTCCTCTACGCCGAGGTCTCCACCGACGGCGGCGCCGACTGGACCGCGCTGGACGGCACCGCCGACGGCAAGGCCATCCCCCGCGACGGCGGCGACAAGCCGGGCCTGACCGGCACCTCCGGCGCCTACCGCGATCTGGTCTTCCCGCTCGACGCCTACGCGGGCAAGAAGATCGATCTGCGGTTCCGCTACCAGACCGACGGCGGACTGGCCCTCAAGGGCTTCGCCGCCGACGCGCTCTCCGTCACCGCCGACGGCAAGCCGGTCTTCACCGACGACGCCGAGAGCGGCGACAACGGCTGGACCGCCAAGGGCTTCTCCCGCATCGGCGCGTCCTTCACCAAGGACTACCCGCAGTACTACCTCGCCGAGAACCGCCAGTACGTCTCGTACGACAAGGCCCTGAAGACCGGCCCGTACAACTTCGGCTGGATCACCGGCCGGCCCGGCTGGGTCGAGCACTTCCCGTTCCAGAACGGCGTGCTGATCTGGCTGTGGGACACCTCGCAGGCGGACAACAACGTCGGCGAGCACCCGGGCCACGGCCAGATCCTGCCGGTCGACGCGCACCCGAAGGCCGAGAAGTGGGCCGACGGCAAGCTGATGCGCAACCGCTTCCAGACGTACGACGCGACGTTCACCACGCAGCGCACGGACGCCCTCCAGCTGCACAAGGACGGCAAGCTCGCGAAGATCGTCGCGAAGAAGGGCGTCTCGCTCTTCGACGATCACAGCGGCGTCTACTACGACAAGGCGAACCCGACCGGTGGCGTGCTCGTTCCTGACACCCACACCCAGATCAAGATCACCAAGGAGGCCAAGGGCGGCTCCACGGTGACGCTCCAGGTGGCCCCCGCCGCAACCCCCACCCCAAAGGGATAAGGAAACCGCAGGTCACGCCATGATCGGCCGTCGCCCCCTGGCGGGCGGCGGCCGATCGCGTTTAGATGCGTCCTACGACTTCTTGTTGACACCCAGCCTCACGGGGGAGAAATGCAGATGTCCCAAGGCGGCTTCATCCGGCTTCCCGGCGGAAGCGTGGTGGTCGCCCTGGCACTGCCCGGACCCGGGGGCGACGGCCGCCGGGTGCGTGTCCTCGTCCACGCCGCCAACCGCCAGCGCGCCCTGACCAGGCTGCGCAACCTCGGACTGCGCGCCGTCTACCTGCGCGGCAACATGCGCCCGCCCACCCCGGACGAGGTGACCGCCGTCCTGCATCACCCCGACGGCGTCGTCTGGCGCCAGAGCCTGGACGACGACACCGAGTCCTGGCACCCGATACGCGCCCTGCTCCGCCCGGCGCAGGCCGCCTGACCCGTCCCCCGGAGGGCCCGGGGCGGCCGGTCGGCTTCGGGCGCGCGGCCCGCCGCCGATCAGCCCCCGGCCAGCACCGGCGTGCCGGTCAGCTCCGCCCCCGCCGCCCGCAGCTGGGCCATGGCCCGCTCGGTGGTCGGCGCGGACACCGCCGCGGTCAGATCCAGCAGCACCCGGGTGCGCAGCCCGGCGCGGAGCGCGTCGAGCGCGGTGGCCTTGACGCAGTGGTCGGTGGCGATGCCGACCACGTCCACCTCGGTGACGTCGTGGGCGCGCAGCCAGTCGGCCAGCGCGGTGCCCTCGGCGTCCGCCCCCTCGAATCCGCTGTACGCGGCCGCGTATGCGCCCTTGTCGAAGACGGCGTCGATGGCGCCGGAGGAGACGGCCGGGGCGAAGTGGGGGTGGAAGCCGCTGCCCTCGGACCCGGCCACGCAGTGCACCGGCCAGGAGTCCACGAAGTCCGGGTGGTCGGAGAAGTGGGCGCCGGGGTCGATGTGGTAGTCGCGGGTGGCCACCACATGGCGGTAGCCGTTGCCCGCGGCCCGGCCCACGAGGTCGGTGATGGCGGCGGCGACGTCCGCGCCGCCCGTCACCGGGACGCTGCCGCCCTCGCAGAAGTCGTTCTGTACGTCGATGACGATCAGTGCCCGGTGCATGGTCGGTGCCTTCCGACGGGAAATGGGTGGGACTGCTGGAACGGGTGGAGAAGGCGGAACGGGTGGGGACGGCCGGGGCGCCGGTGAACGGTGTGGCCCTACAGCCGAGCGTAGCCACGCCACGGCCGCCGGGGGGAGGGGGCGTACGCCGCCCGGGTGGCGCGGCGCACGGGCGGCCCGGTCACGGCGGGCACCGGGTCCGGACGCCCGCCGCCGCGCCTGGGACGCCCGCCGCCGCGCCTGGGACGCCCGCCGCCGCGCCTGGGACGCCCGCGGCCGTGCCTCAGAGGTACTCGGTGGGCAGCACCGGCTCGCCGCGGGAGAGCTGGGTCGCCGAGAGCGGCAGCCCCGCGCGGGCGGCGATGTGCCGGTCCCGGGCGGCGTCCAGCGGCTCGCGGGCGACCACCTTGCCGTCGGTCACCAGCGGCACCAGCAGCTGCCGGCCGGCCAGCTCCGCGGGCACCTCGCCGACGCCGATGACCTCCGCCTCCGCGACGCCGTTCTCGTCCGGCCGCCGCGCCGCCCACTTGCGGCCGCCGACCGACGACTTGCCGCCCAGCGACTTCTTCGCGACCGGCCGCAGCGGCGCGTCGGGTGCGTCGCTCTGCGCGCGGGCGACCAGCTTGTACACCATCGAGCAGGTCGGGTGCCCGCTGCCGGTCACCAGTTGGGTGCCGACGCCGTACGCGTCGACGGGGGCGGCGGCGAGCGAGGCGATGGCGTACTCGTCCAGATCGCTGGTCACCACGATCTTGGTGTGGGTCGCGCCCAGCTCGTCCAGCTGCTGGCGCACCCGGTGGGCGACGAGCAGCAGATCGCCGGAGTCGATGCGGACGGCGCCCAGCTCCGGGCCCGCGACCTCGACGGCGAGGCGCACCGCCTCCGTCACGTCGAAGGTGTCGACCAGCAGCGTGGTGCCGCGGCCGAGCGTGTCGACCTGCGCGGTGAACGCGTCCCGCTCGGTGTCGTGCAGCAGCGTGAAGGCGTGCGCGCTCGTCCCCACGGTGGGGATGTGGTAGCGGAAGCCGGCGGCCAGATCGGAGGTGGTGTGGAAGCCGCCGACGTACGCGGAGCGGGCGGCGGCGACCGCGGCCAGCTCGTGGGTGCGGCGGGCGCCCATTTCCATCAGCGGACGGTCCCCGGCGGCCACCGACATCCGGGACGCCGCGGCGGCGACCGCGGAGTCGTGGTTGAGGATGGAGAGGATCACCGTCTCCAGCAGCACCGCCTCGGCGAAGGTGCCCTCGACCCGCATGATCGGGGAGCCGGGGAAGTAGACCTCGCCCTCCGGGTAGCCCCAGATGTCGCCGCGGAAGCGGTAGCCGGCCAGCCACTCCAGCGTCGGCTCGTCCAGGATGCCACGCTCGCGCAGGAAGCCCAGGATGGTCTCGTCGAAGCGGAAGTTCTCCACCGCGTCCAGCACCCGGCCGGTGCCGGCGACCACGCCGTAGCGCCGGCCCTCGGGCAGGCGCCGGGTGAAGACCTCGAAGACCGAGCGCCGGTCGGCGTTCTGGGACCGCAACGCGGCCTGCAGCATGGTGAGTTCGTACTGGTCGGTGAAGAGCGCCGTCGACGGCACCGCCACCGGCAGCCCCAGGTCTGCTGTGTTCATGCGGACGATGCTACCCCCAATACTCGTCAGATTGACGATTTCTGGTGGCCGGGCCCGTGATGCCGCTCACGGTGGGCCGGGCGCCCCGTCGGCGGCGGCATCGCGGCCCTGTCGGCCGGGCCCCGCGAGCGGGTGTCCGGCGCCCGGTGCGGACCCCGGGCCGACTCACCCGCCCAGGGGCGTTTGTGCACGGCCCGGCCCCGGGTGGCAGCATGGGGCGTGTGAGTGTCCCAGTGGAGATCGAGCGCCCCGAGTCGAGCGAGGCACCCTACGCGGTGCCCGAACCCGACGTCCCCTGGGTCACGGTCGTCCACAACGACCCCGTCAACCTCATGAGCTACGTCGCCTACGTCTTCCAGTCCTACTTCGGCTACAGCAAGGACAAGGCGCACCAGCTCATGCTCGACGTCCATCACAAGGGCCGCGCGGTGGTCTCCAGCGGCAGCCGCGAGGAAATGGAGCGCGACGTGCAGGCCATGCACGGCTACGGCCTGTGGGCGACCCTTCAGCAGGACCGCTGATGGCCGGCCACTTCGAGCCCCGGCCCGGCGGCGGCGCGGCCGTCGCCCTCGACGAGGTCGAGATCTCCATCCTTCGCAGCCTCGCCGTCCAGCTCCTGGAGCTGGTCGGCCCCGGTGACGAGAGCGGCGACGCCGCGGAGGACCTGCTTGCCTCCGTCTTCCGGGACGGCCCGAGCGAACCGCCCGCCGACCCCGTACTCGCCCGCCTCTTCCCGGACGCGTACGGCGGCCCGGACCGGGTGCCGGACGACGACGTACGCGCCGCGTCCGCGGAGTTCCGCCGCTACACCGAGAATGATCTGCGCGCCCGCAAACGCGACGACGCACTCGCGCTGATCCGGTCGCTCGACGCGCTGCACCCCGACCCGGAGAACGGCGCCGTGCTGCGGCTCACACCCGAGGAGTGCCGCCGCTGGCTCGGCGGGCTCAACGACCTCCGGCTGGCCATCGGCACCCGCCTGGAGGTCACCGACGAGGACGACGGCGGCGAGCTGCTGCGCCTTCCGGACTCCGATCCCCGTAAGCCCATGGTGCTGGCCTACCTCTGGCTCGGCGGTCTCCAGGAAACGCTCGTCGAATCGCTGATGGCCTGAGTCCTGGTTACCATTCCTCAAGCGTTCGCTCAGAGGATGCTCAAATCCGGATAACGATCCCATCTCGCACGCGTGCGCCTTGCCGATTGTTTAGGGCTTTGTCCTAATTTTCGCGCGACCTTGCCTTACGACGTCTCTGGTCGCCATCCAAGGCGCCGTGATAGATGTTCACGACCTGCCGTGAGCGACGCCACCCCTGTCGCTGCGGGAGCGCTGAGCCGGCCACCGCCGGCGTGCAGGAACTCCATCCGGGGGGATCGGAACCCGATCCGGACAGGCCGGGTCGGTATGGAGAAAGGCGCACCACTCATGACCTCTGTGCAGGTCGATAAGCAGCACGACGCCAATGAGGCGGCTGGGGAAGGCCCGGAAGAGGGCTACCAGCGGGGTCTGGGAAACCGCCAGATCCAGATGATCGCCATTGGTGGCGCCATCGGTACCGGCCTGTTTCTCGGCGCGGGCAAGGCGATATCCAAGGCGGGGCCCAGTATCATCCTGGCCTACGCGATCGTCGGTCTCGTCATCTTCTTCATCATGCGGGCGCTGGGCGAACTGCTCATGTACCGCCCGGTCTCCGGCTCCTTCTCGGAGTACGGACGCGAATTCCTCGGCCCCTTCATCGGCTTTGTGACCGGCTGGACCTACTGGCTTTTCTGGGTTGTGACCGGAATCACGGAAGTCACCGCCGCAGCCACCTATATCCACTACTGGAACCAAGACATACCCCAATGGGTGTCATCGCTCGTCTTCACCGTCGCGCTCTTCGGGATCAACCTGATCTCCGTGAAGATCTTCGGTGAACTCGAATTCTGGTTCTCGATGGTCAAGGTCACCGCGATCATCGGCATGATCCTCATCGGTCTCGGCGTCATCATCCTGGGCTTCTCGGATGCCGGTAAGACCGCTTCCTTCAGTCACCTCTGGGCCGACGGCGGATTCTTCCCCAAGGGCATCGGCGGCACTTTGATGACCCTTCAGATCGTGATGTTCGCGTTCCTCGCCGTCGAACTCGTCGGCGTCACCGCGGGCGAGGCGAAGGACCCGAAGAAGATTCTGCCGAAGGCGATCAACACCGTGCCGTGGCGCATCGGCCTCTTCTACATCGGTGCGCTCATCATCATCCTGTCGGTCGTCAGCTGGACGGTCTTCGAGCCCGGCGTCAGCCCGTTCGTCCGTGCCTTCCAGGAGATCGGCCTGCCCGCCGGCGCCGGCATCGTCAACTTCGTCGTGCTGACCGCTGCCCTCTCGTCCGCCAACTCCGGGATGTACTCCACCGGCCGGATGCTCCGCGACCTCGCGCTCAACGGTCAGGGACCGAAGCTCTTCACGCACCTGAGCAAAAACGGTTTGCCCACCTGGGGCACCGGCGTCTCCGTCGGGATGATGCTGGTCGGCGTCTGGATCAACTACCAGTGGCCCGGCGACGCGTTCAACTACGTGGTGTCCTTCGCCACGATCTCCGGCATGTGGGCGTGGGTCGTCATCCTCCTCTCGCAGCTGCGCTACCGGGCCAAGGCCAACCGCGGTGAACTGCCGCAGTCGGAGTTCAAGGCGCCCGGCGCCCCGTACACCTCGATCTTCGCGCTGGCATTCATCGGCATGGTCATCGTGCTGATGGGCGTCGACCCGGACGCCCGCATCTCGCTCTACGCGGCGCCGATCTGGGCGGCCATCCTGGGCGTCGGCTACCTGTCCATCAAGCGTCGGTCGGCCGGGGGCTCCGAGGCCTGCGCCGCCGTCCCGGCCTCGGCCACCGGGGAGCAGACGCCCGGTACGGACGCCAAGGACTGACCGGCCGCTGTCCGGCGACGGGCCCGTACGCATCGCATCCCGCGGTGGGTACGGGCCCGTCGCCGTATGCGCCGCCCACCGCGGCGCACCCGCTCCCGGCCGCCGCGGACGCCCTCCTATCCTTGCCGCATGCTGACCCTGACCCAGGACCTCCACGACCGGATCGTCGCGCACGCCCGCCAGGACCACCCCGACGAGGCGTGCGGTGTCGTCGCGGGACCGGCCGGCAGCGACCGCCCCGAGCGGTTCATCCCGATGCTCAACGCCGCCCGCTCGCCCACGTTCTACGAGTTCGACTCCGCCGATCTCCTCTCCCTCTACCGTGAGATGGACGACCGCGACGAGGAGCCGGTGATCGTCTACCACTCGCACACCGCCACCGAGGCGTACCCCTCCCGCACCGACGTCGGCTACGCGGGCGAGCCCGGCGCGCACTACGTCCTCGTCTCCACCGCCGACACGGACGATGCGGGCCCCTTCCAGTTCCGCTCGTTCCGCATCGTGGACGGCGAGATCACCGAGGAGGAGGTGCGGATCGTCGCGGCGTACGCCTGACGGTCCGGGCCCGGACCGGCCGTCCGGGAGCGCGTCCGCCGGGGGCGGCCCGCCCGCCGTGACCTGGGGTTCCTCGCCGTCCCGGGCGGACCGCCGCCCGCCGCGTCCCACCTGACGTACACAACCGTCCGCATCATGGGACGAGGTATCAAAACCCGGACCGGGAATCGATACGATGACCGCATGGTTGACCGCGACGTGAGCGAGCAGAGGAGGGCCATGCGCCAGCAGGCTCCGCTCGCCACGCGTCGCTCCGCCTCCGCCCTGCTGGGCGCGTTCGGCTGCGGAGCCGCCCGGCTGCACATCGACCTGTGCCGCCTGACCAGCGCCCTGTGTCCGGGCCGCGCCGCGGCCTGATCCGGGCCTGCACCACCCGCCACACCCGCACCGCCGTACGCCGTGCACACGGGACGCACAGCCATCCGCCCCCGCACTCCGACAGGAGCTCTCTCATGGCCATCGAGGTCCGAATCCCGACCATCCTGCGCACCTACACCGACGGCGCGAAGGCCGTCGAGGGCAGCGGGAACACCCTCGCCGACCTCTTCGACGACCTGGAGAGCCGCCACGCGGGCATCAAGGCGCGCCTCGTCGACGGCGGGCAGCTGCGCCGCTTCGTCAACGTCTACCTCAACGACGAGGACGTCCGGTTCCTGGACGGCATCGCCACCAAGCTGACCGATGGTGACAACGTCACCATCCTCCCGGCCGTCGCCGGTGGCTCCGCCGCCGCGGACGGCAGCCCGGCGGGCATGGCCTGACATGCGGTACGACTCCCCGCTGGCGGCGGTCGGGAACACCCCCCTCGTCCGCCTGCCGCGCCTCTCGCCCTCCGCCGACGTCCGCATCTGGGCCAAGCTGGAGGACCGCAACCCCACCGGCTCCGTCAAGGACCGCCCCGCGCTGCACATGATCGAGCAGGCGGAGAAGGACGGCAGGCTCACCCCCGGCTGCACGATCCTGGAGCCCACCAGCGGCAACACCGGCATCTCGCTCGCCATGGCGGCCAAGCTCAAGGGCTACCGCATCGTCTGTGTGATGCCGGAGAACACCTCGTCCGAGCGGCGTGAACTCCTCGCGATGTGGGGCGCCGAGATCATTTCCTCGCCCGCGGCGGGCGGCTCCAACACCGCCGTCCGCGTCGCCAAGGAGATCGCCGCCGAGCACCCCGACTGGGTGATGCTCTACCAGTACGGCAACCCGGACAACGCCGGTGCGCACTACGCCACCACCGGCCCCGAGATCCTCGCCGACCTCCCGTCCGTCACCCATTTCGTCGCGGGCCTGGGCACCACCGGCACCCTCATGGGCGTCGGCCGCTATCTGCGCGAGCAGGTTCCCGGCGTACAGATCGTCGCCGCCGAACCGCGCTACGACGATGTGGTCTACGGTCTGCGCAACCTCGACGAGGGCTTCATCCCCGAGCTGTACGACGAGTCCGTGCTCACCACGCGCTTCTCCGTCGGCTCGGAGGACGCCATCGCCCGCACCCGCGAACTCCTCGCGGAGGAGGGCATCTTCGCCGGGATCTCCACCGGCGCCGCCCTGCACGCCGCGCTCGGCGTCGGCCGCAAGGCGCTGCGCGCCGGGGAGAGCGCCGACATCGTCTTCGTCGTCGCCGACGGCGGCTGGAAGTACCTCTCCACCGGCGTCTACACCGCCGAATCCACCGAGGCGGCCATCGCCACCCTCCACGGCCAGCTCTGGGCCTAGGCAGGAGGCAGCACTTCGACGGCGGGCGGCCCTGCGACGGGCCGCCCGCCGCCGTGCGTCGCGGGCCGGCGCCGGGCGTACCGCGACCGGCCCGCGCGGCACGGCGGCCGGACCCGTCGCGGGGCCCACCCGGACTGGTGATTCCTCCCACAGCTCGCCCCGCCACAGGAGCGGCGCCACCCGGGGCGCCTTACCCTCGTGGGCACCGCACCGCGCGACCGGACCCGCCGGGCACCCGTACGGACCGGCCACCCGCCGGACGCCATCGCCTGGCACGGTCCGCCGCTCCGCCCGTCCCCGCCCAGGAGGTTCACGCCCGCATGAAGCTCACTGTCGTCGGATGCTCCGGGTCGTTCCCCTCCGCGGATTCGGCCTGTTCGAGCTACCTCTTGGAGGCCGACGGCTTCAGGCTGCTCCTCGACCTGGGCAACGGCGCCCTCGGCGAGCTGCAGCGCCACTGCGGTCTCTACGACCTCGACGCCGTCCTGCTGTCCCACCTCCACGCCGACCACTGCATCGACCTGTGCGGCTATTTCGTCGTCCGCTACTACCGGCCGGACGGCGGCCGCTGCGGGCCGATGCCGGTGTACGGCCCGGCGGGCACCGAGCGGCGGCTGACCGCCGCCCACGCGGACCTGCCGCACGAGGGCGCGATGAGCGAGGTCTTCGACTTCCGGACGCTGTCGGAGGGAACGTTCCGGATCGGCCCGTTCACCGTCCGGGCGGAACTCGTCAGCCACCCTGTCGAGGCGTTCGGTTTCCGGATCGAGCACGGCGGGCGGTCGCTGACGTACTCCGGTGACACCGGGCCCTGTGCGGCGCTCGACCGGCTCGCCGCGGGCACCGATCTCTTCCTCTGCGAGGCGTCCTTCACGCACGGCAAGGAGGACATCCCGAACCTGCACCTCAACGGGCGCGAGGCCGGCGAGGCCGCCGCGCGGGCCGGGGCCGGGCGGTTGATCCTCACCCACATTCCGCCGTGGACCGACCCGGACATCACCCTGCGCGACGCACAGAAGGTCTACGACGGCCCGGTCGAGACGGCACGCGCGGGCACGGTCCACGAGGTCTGACCGGACCCGGAACCGGACCCGGATGCGGAAGGGCGGCGGCCCCCGAGAGATCTCGGGGGCCGCCGCCTCGTACGTGGTGAAGCCGCTACTTCGCCAGCGACGCCTTCTCGGCAGCCTTACCGTCGGTCTTCGCGGCAGCCTTCGCGGCGGCCTTCGCGGTCTCCTTCTCCGTCTCCGGCACCTCGTCCTCGGGTTCGCGGCCCGGCGTCGGGAGGTTGAACCTGAGGATCGCGAAGCGGAAGAGCGCGTAGTACACGACCGCGAAGCAGAGGCCGACCAGCGCCAGCAGCCAGGGCTTGGTGGCGATGCCGAGGTTGAGGACGTAGTCGATGGCACCGGCCGAGAAGCCGAAGCCGTCCTTCATGCCGAGCGCCCAGGTCAGGCCCAGCGACAGACCGGTGAGCAGGGCGTGGATCGCGTAGAGGGCCGGCGCGATGAACATGAACGTGAACTCGATCGGCTCGGTGACGCCGGTGACGAAGGCGGTCAGCGCGAGCGAGAACATCATGCCGCCGACGACCTTGCGGCGCTCGGGGCGGGCGCAGTGCACGATCGCCAGACAGGCGGCGGGCAGCGCGAACATCATGATCGGGAAGAAGCCGGTCAGGAACTGGCCCGCCTGCGGGTCACCGGCGAGGAAGCGGGCGATGTCGCCGTGCTTGCCGTCGAAGTCACCGGCCTGGAACCACGGGAACGAGTTGAGCAGGTGGTGCATGCCGACGGGGATCAGCGCGCGGTTGGCGACGCCGAAGACACCGGCGCCGATCGCGCCCGAACCGACCAGCCACTCACCGAAGTGGTGCAGCCCGGCGCCGAGCACCGGCCAGATGTAGCCGAAGACGATGCCGATGACCAGACCGGCGAAGGACGCCAGGATCGGCACCAGACGGCGGCCGCTGAAGAAGCCCAGCCAGTCGGGGAGCTTCTTGCGGCTGTAGCGCTGGTAGAGGAGGGCGACCACGATGCCGATCACGACACCGCCGAGCACACCGGCGTTCACCGGCGGCGCGACCTCGGCTATCTTCCCGTCGATCACCTGCTGGACCTTGGGGAGGCTGTCGTCCGTGAAGGTGCCCAGCACCTTGCTGAAGACGAGATAGCCGACGACGGCGGCCAGCGCGGTGGAGCCGTCGGACTTCTTCGCGAAGCCGATGGCGATACCGACCGCGAACAGCAGCGGCATGTTGTCGAGCAGCGCCCCGCCGCCCGCCGCCATGAACTCGGCGAGTTTGTTCAGGAACGCGGGGAAGTGGTCCCGGCCGAGCATGTCGGGCTGGCCGAGGCGGACCATGAGCGCCGCGGCGGGCAGTGTGGCGATCGGCAGCATGAGGCTGCGGCCGATGCGCTGACCGACGGCCATGGCGGCGGAGCCGCGGCTTTTCTTTTCCGGTGCCGCCGAGGCAGTGGCCGAACTCATCGGGTTCCTCCAGGTGCGGCGGGCACTCCTGGGGTGCGGCCCGCTTGTTGTCTACACCACTCAGTGGTTTAGACCATTCTTAGCACGTGGTCCCGACGGAAAGGAATCCATTCTTCCCAGTGGTGTGGACCACATGCGGGGCGGCCCTGGAGGAGGGCGCCCAGGAGACCGGGAGCCGTGTCACCGGTACAGGAAAAATGCAGGTCAGGGCAGGTTTCCGGTCTCGCGTCCCGGAGGGCGTCGCCTGCCGCCGTTCCCGGCACGGTACGGCCTCACGACCCCCGGACGGCCATCCCGGAAACCCCGCGTACCGCCGCGACTACTTCACGTTCTCCCGCTCCAATTCCTCCGCCACTTCCACCGGCTCACGCCCCGGAGTCGCCAGATCGAATTTCGTGATCACGAACCGGAACAGCGCGTAGTAGAGCGCCGCGAAGCACAGCCCGATCGGAATGATGAGCCACGGTTTCGTCGCCAGCCCCCAGTTGATGACGTAGTCGATCAGCCCCGCCGAGAAGCTGAAGCTGTCGTGCACCCCCAGCGCCCAGCACACCGCCAGCGACGCCCCCGTCAGCACCGCATGGATCCCGTACAGCACCGGCGCGATGAAGACGAAGGAGTACTCGATCGGCTCGGTGACGCCCGTGACGAACGACGTCAGCGCCACCGACAGCATCAGCCCGCCCACCTCCTTGCGGCGCCCCGGACGCGCGCAGTGCGTGATCGCCAGCGCCGCGGCGGGCAGCGCGAACATCATGATCGGGAAGAAGCCGGTGGTGAACTGCCCCGCCGTCGGATCGCCCGCCAGGAAGCGGTTGATGTCGCCGTGCACCACCGTGCCGTCCGGCTTGGTGAAGTCGCCGAACTGGAACCAGACGAACGTGTTCAGGAACTGGTGCAACCCCACCACCAGCAACGCCCGGTTCGCCGTCCCGAAGATCCCCGAACCGATCCAGTCCAGATCCGTCAGCCACTTGCTGAACGACGTCAGCGCGGCACCGACCGGCGGCCACACGAACAGGCAGACCGCCGCGAACGCCAGCCCCACGAACGCCATCACGATCGGCACCAGCCGCCGCCCGTTGAAGAACCCCAGCCAGTCCACCAGCTTCACCCGGTGCAGCCGCTGCCAGCACCACGCCGCCGCGAACCCCATCACGATGCCGCCGAACACCCCCGGATTCTGGAACGTCGCCTGCGCCGCCGTCCCCGTCCCGCCCGCACACACCCCGCCCCACGGGCCCACCTGCGTGAACGTCTGCCCCGACGGGCACGCCTGGGGGAACTGGTGCAGTACCGCGAAGTAGACGAGAAACCCCACCACCGCGGCGAGCGCCGTCGACCCGTCCGCCTTCTTCGCCATCCCGATCGCCACCCCGACGCAGAACAGCAGCGGCAGCCCCAGCCCCGAATCCAGCAGCGCGCCGCCCGCGCCCGCGAAAACCTTGGCCACGGCGTTCCAGCCGAGCCCGTCCGCGCCGAAGACGTCCGGCTGCCCCAGCCGGTTCAGGATGCCCGCGGCGGGCAGCACCGCGATCGGCAGCTGAAGGCTGCGCCCCATCTTCTGCATGCCCTGGAAGAGATGCGCGCCCCGCTTCGTGCGGGGTGCCGCCGCCGCGCCAGAACTCATCCGCCACCTCCGGCAACCGCCCGACGACACCGTGCCCGGCGGGTATCGCATACTGGTGGTGTAGACCACTTGTGGTGCGGCCCCGGGCCCCCGGTACGCACTCCGGGTGATCGCTATCCTTCGCCAGACAGCGGACAAAAGCCCGTAAAGCTGGGCTGAACGTGCGTGACGTTCCGTCAATCGCAGGGCACCACCGCACCCCGCACCACCGCCCGGCACCCTCGCCGGCGGCCGAGACAAGCAGGAGTGGACATGGCCACCAAGGCTGAGAAGATCGTCGCCGGGCTCGGCGGACTCGACAACATCGAAGAGGTCGAGGGCTGCATCACCCGCCTGCGCACCGAGGTCGTCGATGCCTCCCTCGTCGACGACGCCGCCCTCAAGGCCGCCGGCGCCCATGGCGTCGTCAAGATGGGCACCGCCATCCAGGTCGTCATCGGCACCGACGCGGACCCGATCGCGGCGGAGATCGAAGATCTGATGTAGCTGAGGCGCTCGCCTGCCCGGGCCCTGGTTGCCGTGCACCCGTGCACGGCAACCAGGGCCCGTGGCGTTCTCGGGGAGTGCCGGGGGCGGGACCTTGGCGTACGCACCGGGCGGGGCCCGCGGCTTCCCGGGCCGGGCCGGAGGGCTCCCGCCCCGGCCCGGGCCGGGGCCGCTCCCGGCCTGCCCCTCCGCCGCCGGACCGCCCCCCACCCCGTTCCCGCTAGGCTCTACGTCATGTCTCGCATCGACGGCCGCACCCCCGAACAGCTCCGCCCCGTCTCCCTCGAACGCGGCTGGAGCAAGCACGCCGAAGGCTCCGTCCTCGTCTCCTTCGGCGACACCAAGGTCTTCTGCACCGCCTCCGTCACCGAGGGGGTACCCCGCTGGCGCAAGGGCACCGGCGAGGGCTGGGTCACCGCCGAGTACGCGATGCTGCCCCGCTCCACCAACACCCGCGGCGACCGCGAGGCCGTCCGCGGCAAGATCGGCGGCCGCACCCACGAGATCAGCCGCCTCATCGGCCGCTCGCTGCGCGCCGTCATCGACTTCAAGGCCCTCGGCGAGAACACCGTCGTCCTCGACTGCGACGTCCTCCAGGCCGACGGCGGCACCCGCACCGCCGCCGTCACCGGCGCCTACGTCGCCCTCGCCGACGCGATCACCTGGGCCCAGCACAAGAAGATCGTCAAGGCCGGACGCAAGCCCCTGACCGGCACCGTCTCCGCCGTCAGCGTCGGCATCGTCGACTCCGTACCGCTCCTCGACCTCTGCTACGAGGAGGACGTCCGCGCCGAGACCGACATGAACGTCGTCTGCACCGGCGACGGCCGCTTCGTCGAGGTCCAGGGCACCGCCGAGGCCGAGCCCTTCGCCCGCGACGAACTCAACGCCCTCCTCGACCTCGCCGTCACCGGCTGCGCCGACCTCGAAGCCGCCCAGCGCGAGGCCCTCGCCCACACCCTCTGAGCCCCGGCCCTTCCCGCCGGGCCCCGGCCCGCTCGTGCCGTCCGGCCGCGTCCCCTCCCGGGGCGCGGCCGGAGGCGTATCCACCAGCGCCTCGCGGCAACCAAATTCCCCCGCCCCGCGTTTCTCCCCCTAACTGCTTTACCTGTTCATGGCTTTGGGGAGGAACCGTCCCATGACCCTGCGTACCCGTAGCACCCGCCCGCGCCGACGACCCGCCGCCACCGCCCTCGCGGCCCTCGCCGCCGCGGCGCTCGCGATGCCCGTGCTCACCGCCTGTAGCGCCGTCGACAAGGCGATGGACTGTGCCCACACCGCCGCCGCCGTCGCCAACGGCGTCGACAAGCTCCAGCAGACCGCGCAGAACGCCGCCGACCACCCCGAGCAGACCGAGAAGGCCCTCGACGGCCTCGACCGCGACCTCAAGGGCATCGGCGACGCCACCGGCGACCCCGACCTCACCAAGGCCCTGAAGCGCATGAACGACGGCATCGACAACGCCCGCCAGGCCATGCAGGACGGCAAGAACCCCGACCTCCAGCCGCTCGCCGATGCGGCCGGGGAACTGACCAAGGTCTGCACCCCGGGATAATCACTCCCCATGCAGCACACAACCGAGCAGCGGCCCGCCGCACCCCGCCGCCTCATCCTCGCCACCCGCAACCCCGGCAAGGTCACCGAACTCCGCGCGATCCTCACCGCCGCCGGTCTCGACGTCGAACTCGTCGGCGCCGACGCCTACCCGGAGATCCCCGACGTCAAGGAAACCGGCGTCACCTTCGCCGAGAACGCCCTGCTGAAGGCGCACGCCCTGGCCCGCGCCACCGGCCACCCGGCCGTCGCCGACGACTCCGGCCTCTGCGTCGAGGTCCTCGGCGGCGCGCCGGGCATCTTCTCCGCCCGCTGGTCCGGCAGCCACGGCGACGACCGCGCCAACCTCGACCTGCTCCTCGCCCAGCTCTCCGACATCGACGACGCCCACCGCGCCGCCCACTTCGCCTGCGCCGCCGCCCTCGCCCTCCCCGACGGCACCGAACGCGTCGTCGAGGGCACCCTCCCCGGCACCCTCCGCCACACCCCGTCCGGCACCGGCGGCTTCGGCTACGACCCGATCCTTCAGCCCCTCGGCGAAACCCGCACCTGCGCCGAACTGACCCCCGACGAAAAGAACGCCATCAGCCACCGCGGCAAGGCGTTCCGGGCACTGGTTCCGGTGGTGCGGGAGCTTCTGGGCTGAGCCCGTACGCAGGGAAATGGCCTGCGAACCGAAACTTCGATTCGCAGGCCATTCAGGGTGCGGCGGAAGGGATTCGAACCCTCAAGCCCTTTACGGGCCACAGATCCTAAGTCTGCTGCGTCGCCACTGCGCCACCGCCGCCAGCCGTCTTCATCGTACCGGCAGTTGTCCGCCGTGTGCGGCCGCCTCTGCACCAGGTACTGGTGATCGCGTGGCAGTTGGGACACGGCAACCGCAGATTCTCCCGCCGGTCGTCACTCCAGTCCCCGCTGATGTGATCGATCTCCAGCGTCATGGGCTTCCCCCGCCATTCAGATCCGACACCGCACCTCGCGCACTGCTCGGGCACACCGGCCTCTCGGAGTGCCCGCCGTAGCTGGCGGTTCGGCGGCGTGACGTCGACGCCGCGGCCTTCAGCCGCTCCCGCGTATACGGACTCACCGGCATGCTGCCCCCTCGGTAGCGGCGCACCAGGCCCATCCCGTGCACCCTCTCGCTTATCGAACTGAACAACGATTGAATCTGCGATCGGATACGGGCGGTGCAAGAAGCGCCCCGCCAACGTGAAGAGGGCCGGGGAATCCCTCCCCGGCCCCTCCCCATGCGCCACCCCTCAGAACTTCGGCTCCTGGTTCTGGGCCGTGATCATTTCGACCGCCTCCTCCTTGGTGGCGACCGAGGGCGGGGAGCCCGCCAGGGGCTGCTGGGCGGTTTCCTCCATGCAGGCGACGGCGATGACGCCGACGAGGGCGGCGCCCATCGTGTAGTAGGCGGGGACCATGACGTTCCCGTCGAAGGCGCCCATCAGGGCGGTGATCACCAGCGGGGTGGTGCCGCCGAAAAGCGAGACGGCGAGGTTGTAGCCGATGGAGAGCGAGCCGTAGCGGACGTCCGTGGGGAAGAGGGCCGGGAGGGCGGCGGACATGGTGCCCAGCAGGCAGACGAGGGAGAGGCCCAGGAGGGCCATGCCCGCGATGACCGCGGCGAGGCTGCCCTGCTTGACCAGCAGGAAGGCGGGGATGGCGGTGATGAAGAAGCCGAGCATGCCGCTCATCAGCAGCGGTTTGCGGCCGTAGCGGTCGTTGAGCCGGCCGACGGTGGTGATGATCAGCATCAGCGCGATCATGGTGGCCAGCAGGATCAGCAGGCCGTGTGACTCCTTGTAGTGCAGGGTGTCGGTGAGGTACGTCGGCATGTACGACAGCAGCATGTAGTCGGCGATGTTGTACGCGCCGACGAGGGCGATGCAGAGGATCAGCGTGGGCCACTGCTGGGCGAAGATCTCGCTGATCTTCTTCCTGGGGGCGTTCTCGGAGAGGTGCGTGAACTCCTCCTCGGCCTCGGCGGGCGAGCCGGTGGCGAAGTGCGTCTGGGACGCCTCCAGCTTCTGGAAGGCGGGGGTCTCGTCGAGGCGCAGCCGCAGGTAGAGACCGACCAGGCCGAGCGGTCCGGCGACCAGGAACGGGATGCGCCAGCCCCAGTGGAGCATCGCGTCGGCGCCGACGGTGCTGTTGAGGATCAGCACGATCCCGGCGGCGCCGGTGTAGCCGATCAGAGTGCCCATCTCCAGGAAGCTGCCGAAGTAGCCGCGCTTCTTGTCGGGCGCGTACTCGGCGATGAACGTGGACGCGCCGCCGTACTCGCCGCCCGTCGAGAAGCCCTGGACCAGCCGGAAGAGGATCAGCAGGGCCGGGGACCAGAAGCCGATCGCCGCGTACGAGGGGATCAGGCCGATGCAGAAGGTGCCCGCCGCCATCATGATCATGGTGAGGGCGAGGACCTTCTTGCGGCCGACGCGGTCGCCGAGGGGGCCGAAGAAGGCGCCGCCCAGGGGCCGGACGAGGAAGGCCACGGCGAAGGTGGCGAAGGACGACAGCAGGCTGATGGTGCCGCTGCCGTTGGGGAAGAAGACCTTGCCGATGGTGACCGCGAGATAGCTGTAGATCCCGAAGTCGAACCACTCCATGGCGTTACCGAGGGCGGCCGCCTTCACGGCCCGCTTGACCACGCGCTCGTCGGTGATGGTGATGTCGGTGCGCCGCAGTTTGGGATTCCTGCGCCGGGCTATGGCACGGAAGAGCGCACGGTGGCGCTTGAGGGCTTCCGGATCGTGTTCGGAAGCGGGGTCTGCTTCGGTGCTGCCGGTCGGCACGAGGCGGTCCTCTCGTTCAGAGCGCGAAGTGCGCGGGGATACGACGGGTGCGCCTGCGCAGTCGAGCGCGGATCAAACCACCATGGCTCCGGAAGGGGAGGTACGTCACCCCGGCTGAGCCGTCCGGGGAAAGCCATGGTGGCCTGGGGTTTCGAGGTCCGCGAGCGGGGGCTCTCCGAACCCGGTCGGCGGGGCGTTGTTACAGAACTGGTACGAAGCCGCGCGGTCATCGCCGTGTGCGGGCAATCAGCCCGTGCGGGGGGCGGGGCAGGGTGGGCCGGTGCCGTTGCCGTGTGCCCGCGAAGCCGCCGTTCGCCGGGCCCCTCGCGGGGGGTGGTGGCGTCGGGTGTACGGGCGGGGTGCGGGGCCGCGGCCCCGGAAGGAGAGGGCGATGGGCGACCGCGTAGGGGCGCGCCGGGTGGGGTGGCGTACCGCTGTGCCGGTGGGCGCCGTGCTCACGGTGCTGATCGCGGCCGGGGTGTGGGGTGCGCAGGCGGGCCGGCACGCGTCGGCGGTCGATGTGGCGCCGCAGACGTCGGCGGCGCGGCAGCGCCCGGCGCCCGGGGAGGCGCCGCAGAAGGCGGCGGCGGACGGGCTGCCCGGGGTGCGGGACTGCGGCTTCGGTGAGCCGGAGGTCGAGCCGCAGGTGATCACGTTGACGTGTGCGGACTCGGGGATGGTGGCGACGGGGATCACCTGGGAGCGGTACGGCCGGACATCGGCGGAGGGCCGGGGCGTGGTGCAGGTGGAGAAGGCGGCGGCGGGGACGGCGGGGGACGCGGTGTTCCCGGCGAGGTTCCGGCTGTACGGGGTGCGGACGGTCGAGGGGGGCCGGGCGTTCACCGGGCTTGAGGTGACGTACGACGGTTCGACGCCGATGGGGGACACGACGGAGATGTACAGCCTCGCGTGATGGGGATCAGGGGCCGGATCGCGCTGGCCATTTCGTGTATGACGGCGCTCGCCGTGGTGGTGCTGGGTTTCGCGGTGCATCACATCGCCGATGCCGGGCGGGAGCGTGCGGCGCGCGCGTATCAGGACGTCCGGCTCAGTTCGGCGGTGCAGATATACCAGCGGGACGGGACGCTGGCGATGGGGGCGCAGCTGGACGACGCGGCGTTGCCGGGGCCGTTGCGGGACGCGGTGTTCGCGGGGCGGTCGGGGACGTATCTGAGCGGGGGCGAGGATCCGCGGGTGTGGGCGGCGACGGGTGTCGACGACGGGACGGGCGGCGCGCGGTGGGGGCGGTCGCTGTCGGTGTCGGCGGCGTATCCGGAGGACGATCCGGCGCGGGTGGCGCTGGACCGGGCGCTGCTGATCGCGGGTGTGGGCACGGTCGTGTTGATGGCGGGGGTGTCGTGGTTCGTGGCGCAGCGGCTGTCGCGGCGGCTGCGGTTGAGTGCGGCGGCGGCGCGGCGGATAGCGGCGGGTGCGGGGCCGGAGCTGGAGTGGGACGGGTTGGCGAGCGCGGGGCGGGACGAGGTGGCCGAGTTGGGCCGGAGTGTGCATCACATGGCGACGTCGCTGGCGGCGCAGGCGCAGGCGGAGCGGGAGTTCACCGCGGATGTGGCGCATGAGCTGCGGACGCCGGTGGCGGGGCTGGTGGCGGCGGCGGAGCTGTTGCCGCAGCCGCGGGCGGTGGAGCTGGTGCGGGACCGGGCGCAGGCGATGCGGCGGCTGGTGGAGGACCTGCTGGAGGTGTCGCGGCTGGACGCCGGGGTGGAGCGGGCGGATGTGGACGCCTGCGAGCTGCCGTCGCTGGTGCGGGGGATCGTGCGGCGGGCGGCGGGTCAGCGCGGCGTGGACGAGGTGACGGTGACGGTCGAGGGGGAGCCGCGGATCGTGGAGACGGACCGGCGCCGGGTGGAGCGGGTGCTGGTGAATCTGCTGGCCAACGCGGAGCGGCACGGGAAGCCGCCGATCGAGGTGGTGGTGGCGGGCAACCGCATCGTGGTGCGGGATCACGGGCCGGGGTATCCGGCGGATCTGCGTGCGGAGGGGCCGCGGCGGTTCCGTACGGCGGCGCCGGAGCGGGGGACCGGGCACGGTCTGGGGCTGACGATCGCGGTGGGTCAGGCCGGGGTGCTGGGGGCGCGGCTGGACTTCGGTGCGGCGGAGGACGGCGGCGCCCGGGCGGTGCTGGAGCTGCCGGACCGGGTGGCGGTGGCGGCGGACGGGCCGGAGTAGGCCGCCCGGGGCCGGTCCGGCGGGCGGGTGGCGGCGCCGGACCGCCCGCCTCCGCCCTCCGCCGCCGGACCGGGCGCGGCGTGGCCGGAGCGGGCCCGCCTCCGTCCGCCCGCCCGTCGCCGGACCGACCGCGTCAGGACGTCAACGCGTCAGGACGCCGGTGCGAGCTTCAGATCCTTGATGATCTTCGCGACATGGCCGGTGGCCTTCACGTTGTACAGCGCGCGCTCGACCTTGCCGTCCTCGTCGACGATGACGGTGGAGCGGATCACGCCGGTGACGACCTTGCCGTACAGCTTCTTCTCGCCGAAGGCGCCGTACGCCTCCAGGACCTTCTTGTCGGGGTCGCCGAGGAGCGTCACCTTCAGCTCCTCCTGCTCGCGGAACTTCGCCAGCTTCTCCGGCTTGTCGGGCGAGATGCCGATGACGTCGTAGCCGTGACCTGCGAGGAAGTCGAGGTTGTCGGTGAAGTCGCACGCCTGCTTGGTGCAGCCGGGGGTGAGGGCGGCCGGGTAGAAGTAGACGATGACCTTGCGGCCCTTGTGGCCGGCGAGCGAGATCTCGTTTCCGTCCGCGTCGGGCAGGGTGAAGGCGGGGGCGGTGTCGCCGGGCTGCAGTCGCTCGCTCATGGCTCTCCTTCGAAGGTTCCGTACGCCCCGAGATTACGGCGTCGGACCGATGGCCCGGTGGCGCCGGGGTGCGGGGGCCACGCGTTACAGGGGGTGCTGTGGGGCGCGGCGAGGTGTGAGCTGACAGACTGTGTGCACGAATCGGTACGCATGTGGTGGCCGGTTCCGTACGGGGCCTCGTGCCAGGGCCCGTACGCATCGGCCCGAGACGACGGAGGCAGCGCGGTGCCGGAAGCCAGGACCCCTGCGCAGATCGAGGCGGACATCGTCCGCAGGCGGCAGGATCTCGCCGTGATGCTCGACGAGATCGGTGTGCGGCTGCACCCGAAGACGATCATCGGTGAGGCGAAGGCGAAGACCGTCGAGGCGGTGGACCGCACGGCCGGTCGCGCCTATGTGGCGGCCAACCGCGTGGTGTCGGACGTCCGCGCCCAGTTGGTGTCGGAGGACGGTGCGCCGCGGCTGGAGCGGATCGTGCCGGTCGCGATGGTCGGCGTCGGCGTCGTGGGGCTGCTGGTGGTGCGCTCCCGGAAGCGGCGCGGCTGAGCGGCGCCCGGCGGTCGGGCGGCGGCCGGGGTACGGGTACGGTCGTGCCGTGAGCCCGAATAACGTCAAGGAAACCCACGACAAGCTGCCGATCCGGATGCTGCACGACCGCGTGCTGGTGCGGACGGACATCCCCGAGGGCGAGCGCCGCTCGACCGGGGGCATTGTCATCCCGGCGACCGCCGCCGTCGGCCGTCGGCTGGCCTGGGCCGAAGTGGTCGCCGTGGGGCAGAACGTACGGACCGTGGAGATCGGTGACCGGGTGCTGTACGACCCGGAGGACCGGGCCGAGGTCGAGGTGCGCGGGGTGGCGTACGTGCTGATGCGGGAGCGGGATCTGCACGCGGTGGCCGCGGAGCGGCTGGAGGGCGCGGACGATTCGACGGGGCTGTACCTGTAGGCGTTCCGGGGCCCGCCGCCGTACGGGAGCGGGCCCGCGGTGTACGGGCGGTGACCGAGGTCACCGCCCGTTTCGCATACCGCGTTGCTAGCCTCGGGAGCACCCGACGAGACGCGCCGTACCGGGCAGGAAAAGACGACGCACCCCCTGTTGACGCTTTTTCACGGAGGTGCCGTCATGGCATGGATCCTGCTCGCGGTCGCCGGTCTGCTGGAGGTCGGCTGGTCGATCGGGATGAAGTTCACCGACGGGTTCACACGGCTGTGGCCGAGCGTGTTCACCGGCGCGGGCATCGTGGCGAGCATGCTGATGCTGTCGGTCGCGGCGCGTACGGTGCCGATCGGTACGGCGTACGGCGTGTGGGTCGGGATCGGCGCCGCCGGTGCGGCGGTGATCGGGATGGTGGTCCTCGGCGAGCCGGTGACCGCGGCCCGGATCTTCTTCATCTGTCTGCTGCTGGTCGCGGTGGTGGGGCTGAAGGCCACATCGGGGCATTGAGCCCGGCCGGGGGCGGGCGGTCCGGGACCGGCCTTCGCCGCCCGTCCGGCGGCCGTCGCTCAGCAGCCGTAACCGCTGCCCTCGCCGGTCGCTCAGTAGCTGTAACCGCCCTCGCCGCCGCCGTTCTCCCCTGCGCCGCCGTCCGCGCCCGTGCCGCCGTCCGCGCCGCCGGGACCGGCGGGCGGTGGCCCCGCGGTGGGGGCGCCGGGCCGGTTGGTGGGCTGCGGGCCGCCGGTCGGGGCGGTGGCGGAGCCGGACGGGGACGGGGAGGCGCCCGAGGCGGACGGGCCCGGGGAGGCGGAGCCCTGGGCGCCGGGCTCCAGTTTCAGGTCGAAGTTGCGGACCGGATGCCCGCGCAGGGCGGCGGCGGTGTAGTCGGCCCAGATCTGGGCGGGGAAGCCGCCGCCGTTGACGCGGGGCAGCCCGGCGGCACCGTAGAGGGGTTGCTGCGCGGCGGTCTCCGGGTGCTGGCCGAGGACGGCGACGACGGTGGCGAGTTCGGGGGTGTACCCGGCGAACCAGGCGGCCTTGTCGTTCTCGGCGGTACCGGTCTTGCCCGCGGCGGGCCGCCCGGCGGCCTGGGCGGCGGTGGCGGTGCCGCCCTCGACGACGTTGCGGAGCATCGAGGTGGTGGTGTCGGCGGCGGAGCGGCTCACGGCGGTGGTCTCGGGCCGGTCGGGCAGCGCGATCTGCTGCCCGTCCTTGGTGACCTTGTCGACGAGGGTGTACGGGCGGTGCCGCCCGTGGTGCGCGAGGGTGGCGTAGACCTGGGTCATGTCGAGGACGCTGGGGGTGGCGGTGCCCAGGGAGATGGCGCCCTGGGAGGTGGCGAGTCCGGGGGCGTCCTCGGGGACGCCGAGGGCGACGGCGGTGTCCTTGACCTTGGCGGGGCCGACGTCGATACCCATCTGGGCGAAGACGGCGTTGACGGACTTGTCCATGGCGGCGGTGACCGTGATCTGCCCGTAGGAGCGGTCGTCCTCGTTGGCGGGGGCGAAGCCGGTGGAGTGGCCGTGCTGGACGGTCATGCGCTTGTTGGTGCCGTCGTAGGGGGTGTTCGGGGTGATGCGGGCGCCGCTCTGGGTGGTCGAGCCGTTCTGGACGGCGGAGGCGAAGACCAGCGGCTTGAAGACGGAGCCGACCTGGTAGTCGCGGCGGGTGGCGCTGTTGACGTACTGCTTGGCGTAGTCGGTGCCGCCGTAGAGGGCGACGACGCGGCCGGTCGCCGGGTCGATGGAGGCGCCACCGGCGCGGACGGCGGCGTCGACGGGGCGTGTGTCGCTGAGCCGGTCGGTGAGTTTGGCGCCGACGGCGTGGGTGAGGGCGTCCTGGCGTGTGCGCTCCAGGGTGGTGGTGATGCGGTAGCCGCCGGAGCGCAGGGTGTCCTCGTCGACGAGGTGGTGGTCGGTCAGATAGTCGGTGACGGCCTTGACGACGTAGCCGCGCTGGCCGGTGAGACCGGCGGGGGTGGTGGTGGAGAGGGGGGCGGGGAAGGTCATGGCGTCGCGGTCGGCGGCGCTGAGCCAGCGCTCCTTGACCATGCCGTTCAGGACGTACTTCCAGCGGCTGAGGACGCGGGCGCGGTTCTCGGGGTGGGCGGTGACGTCGTACGCGCTGGGGGCGTTGAGGAGGGCCGCGAGGTAGGCGCCCTGGGCGGTGGTGAGCTGGTCGACGTTCGTGCCGTAGTACGCCTGGGAGGCGGCCTGGATGCCGTAGGCGTTGCGGCCGTAGTAGCTGGTGTTGAGGTAGCCCTCCAGGATCTTGTCCTTGTTGACCTCGCGGTCCAGCTTGATGGCGATGAAGAACTCCTTGGCCTTACGGGTGAGGGTCTGTTCCTGGCCGAGGTAGTAGTTCTTGACGTACTGCTGGGTGATGGTCGAACCGGACTGTCTGCCCTTGCCGGTGGCGGTGTTCCAGGCGGCGCGGAGCATGGCGGCGGGGTCGACGGCCGATTCGGAGTGGAAGTCGCGGTCCTCGGCGGCGAGGACGGCCCGCTGGACGCGCTGGGGGATCTGCGAGAGGGCGACGTTCTCGCGGTTGATGTCGCCGTCGCGCGCCAGCTCGGAGCCGTCGGCGTAGAGGTAGACGTTGCTCTGGGCGCGGGCGGCGCTGTTGGCGGCCGGGATGTTGACGAGGAGGTATCCGGCGACCAGTCCGCCCAGGACGAGCAGCACGATCAGCAGGGTGGTGCCGAGGAGCATCCGCCAGGTGGGGAAGGCGCGGCGCCAGCCGGTGCGCCTTCCGCGGCGCCGGGCGGTGTCCGTCCCTGCGGCTGCCGGAGTGCCGGGGCGGGGGCCCCACTTCCGGGGGCCGCCGTTCTCCGGGCCGTGCGGCTCTTCGCTCATGTCTGGTGGGGCTCCTCTGCCGCCGCCGGGGCGGATGCCGCGGCGGGCCGGTACCGGAAGGAATACGCGCAATGTGCGGGAATGATGATGCTTGTCCCGATACGTACTGTCGCATCATCTGATCCGTTCCCGGGGTGCGGCACACACCGGTGACCGGTCCGCGGGCGGCCGGATGGCGCCCCTGTCTCACCCCCACGGGTGATAAATGCGTGGTGCCCGCGGCGGGCGTCCCGCTAAGCTCCGGTGTTTTGCCGCCGGGCCCCGCCCCGGCACGTACGCCGCCGGACCTCAGTGCCCGGAAAACGGCCCGACGCCCGGGTGTGGCCCCGTCGCCCGCCCCCGACCCTCATCCGCCTCCGCACCCCGCCCGGCCGCCGCCGGTGCGCCCGTCCGGCACCGTCCGGCCCGGCGCCCCACGGCCGGGCACCGACGCACGCCCGCGAGGCGGGCACCACCCCGCGCGCCCGGCGGACCGGGCGCCGTACGTCCGCGCCCTCCGGCGCGGACGCAGCACCACGTCCGCGCCCCACGGCGCCGAACAGGAAGGGGAATCGGCTCGATGCTGTACGCGGCCGTGGCGACCGGGAGTTTCCGGCGCTACGCCACCTACCGGGTCGCCACCGCAGCCGGAGTGTTCACCAACACCGTCTTCGGCTTCATCGTCGCCTACTCCTACACCGCCCTCTGGGACCAGCGGCCCCATCTGGGCGGCTACGACCTGCCGCAGGCGCTGACCTTCGCCTGGACCGGGCAGGCGCTGCTCGCCGCCACCTCCATGATGGGCGGCGGCGGCATCGCCGAACTCCAGGACCGCATCCGCACCGGGGACATCGCGGTCGACCTGCACCGCCCGGCCGACCTCCAGCTGTGGTGGCTCGCCGCCGACCTCGGGCGGGCGGTGCTCCAGCTGGCCGGCCGGGGCATCGTCCCGCTGGCCGTAGGCGCCTGCTTCTTCGAACTGGCCCTGCCCGAGGCGCCGTTGACCTGGCTGCTGTTCCTCGCCTCGGCGATCTTGGCCGTCGTCGTCAGCTTCGGTCTGCGGTATCTGGTGGCGCTCACCTCGTTCTGGCTGCTGGACGGTGCCGGCCTGTCGATGATCACCGGCCTGGCGGCGACGTTCTTCTCCGGCATGGTCCTGCCGCTGCCGGTCTTCCCCGACGCCCTCGCGCACGCCGCGCAGCTGCTGCCCTGGGCGGCGCTGCTCCAGGTCCCCGCCGATGTACTGCTCGGCGCCCGCACCGGCGCCGGTGCGCTGCGGGGCCTGCTGCTCCAGGCGGGCTGGGCGGTGGCGCTGCTCGCCCTGGGGCGGCTGGTGCAGTCGTACGCCACCAGGAAGGTGGTGGTGAACGGTGGTTGACGGGGTGCTGAAGACGGCCGCGCCGCCCGCGGACCGCGCGCCGGACGCCGGGGGCCGGATGGCGGTGGTGGCGCACGGGCTGCGCGCGTACCGGCTGCTGGTGTGGATGTGGGTGCGCTCGACGCTCGCCTACCGGGCGTCGTTCGTGATGATGACGTTCGGCAACTTCGCCGCCACCGCGCTGGACTTCGTCGCGCTGCTGCTGATGTTCTCCCGCGTCGACGTCCTCGGCGGCTTCTCGCTGCCCGAGGTCGCCCTGCTCTACGGCGCGTCGGGCACCGCGATGAACCTGGCGGACCTGCTGATGGGCAGCATGGACCGGCTCGGCAGCCGGATCCGGGACGGCTCGCTGGACACGCTGCTGCTGCGCCCGGTGCCGGTCTTCGCGCAGCTGGCGGCCGACCGGTTCGCGCTGCGGCGGCTGGGCGGCATCACCCAGGCGCTGCTGGTGCTGGGCTGGGCGCTCGGCCACGTCGACGTGGAGTGGACGGCGGGCCGGGTGCTGATGGTGCCGGTGATGCTGCTGACCGGGACTGCGATCTTCGGGGCGGTCTTCACGGCGGGCGCCGCCTTCCAGTTCTGGGCGCAGGACGCCGCCGAGGTGCAGAACTCCTTCACCTACGGCGGCAAGGCGATGCTCCAGTACCCGCCGACGGTCTTCGCCAGGGACCTGGTGCGCGGCGTCACCTTCATCGTCCCGCTGGCCTTCGTGAACTGGCTGCCCGCCCTCTGGCTGCTGGGTCGCCCCGAGCCGCTGGGCCTGCCGCAGTGGGTGGCCTTCCTGGGCCCGGCGGTCGCCGCGCTGCTCTGCACGGCCGCGGGCCTGTTGTGGCGCCGCGCACTCTCCGCGTACCGCAGCACCGGCAGCTGACGTATCCATCCAACAGGCGTATGGAAAAAGGGAGTTGTAGTGAACGAAGGCGGCGCAGGGGACGCGCTGATCGAGGTGGCCGGGGTCGAGAAGGTGTTCTCGGTGCGGCGCAAGGTGGGGCGGCTGCGGCGGGTGCGGGAGGAGGTACGGGCCGTCGCCGGCCTCGACTTCACCGTCGCCCGCGGCGAGATGGTCGGCTACATCGGCCCGAACGGCGCCGGGAAGTCCACCACCATCAAGATGCTGACGGGCATTCTGATGCCCAGCGCCGGGCGGCTGCGGGTCGCGGGCATCGACCCGTTCGCCCGCTCCGGGGCGGGCGGCGCCGCCGGGGGACGCGTACGCCTCGCCCGCCGCATCGGCGTCGTCTTCGGCCAGCGCACCACCCTCTGGTGGGACCTGCCGCTGAAGGATTCCTACGAGTTGGTGCGCCGGATGTACCGCGTTTCGGACGCCGCCTACCGCGCCAACCTGGAGCGCTGCGTGGAGCTGCTGGACCTTGCGCCGCTGCTGGACGTGCCGGTACGGCAGCTCTCGCTCGGGCAGCGGATGCGCGGGGACATCGCGGCGGCGCTGCTGCACGACCCCGAGGTGCTCTACCTCGACGAGCCGACGATCGGCCTCGACGTCGTCAGCAAGGCGAAGGTCCGCTCCTTCCTCCGCGACGTGAACGCGGAACGCGGCACCACCGTCCTGCTGACCACCCACGACCTCACCGACATCGAGCAGCTGTGCCGCCGGGTGATGGTCATCGACCACGGCCGCCTGGTCTACGACGGCCGGCTCGCCGGACTGCGCGCGGCGGGCGAGGGCGAACGCACCCTCGTGGTCGACCTGGACCGCGAACTCCCCCCGATCGACGGCGTACCCGGCGCCCGCACGGTCAAGGTCGCCGGCCCCCGCCAATGGCTGGCCTTCCCCGCCTCGGCGAGCGCCGCCCCCCTGGTCGCCGCCATCGCCGAGCGTTACCCGCTGGTGGATCTGTCGATCCGCGAGCCGGATATCGAGGATGTGATCGCGCGGTTGTATGCGGGTGGGGCGGCGGCGCCGGTGGCGGGCGGCTGACCACCGGGCCCGCCGCCGGGGAAGGCGGCGGGCCCGGAGACATCAGCCCAGCGGCGCGGCGGTGCCCTCGCCCGCTCTGGCCAATTCTTCACCCAATCAGTCCAAACCCCTTACTGCACAAGGTACTTGCTCGAATACTGCTGCTACTTTGGGGCGACAGGACGAGCGGAGGGGGCGTCATGGGCAGGCCATGGGAAGCGGATCCGGAAACGGGATTCAAGAGGCGTCTGGGGAAATCGGCGCTGGAGCTGGGTAGCAGCGATCAAGGTCCGGAATGCCCGGACAGCTGGGAGTTGGAGAGCGGCGATATCGCCGTGATCGGACGTGATCTCACCGCCTCCCTCGGTGCTCGTCTCCCGGACGGCGTCTCGATCGGTGCGGACGAGCGCCTCGTGGTCATCCCCCGCAGCACGCTCATCGCAGCAAAGAAAGACATCCCTCGTGTTTGAGTGCTTCCGCGACGGTGCCGGCGAGACCCTCAAGAGGCCGGACTACCTCGCCGACTTCGGCCGGTTCTACGAGAGCGACATCCCGTTCCTCGCCAAGATCGAGCGCGGTCAGACGTTCAAGGAGCATGGGTCTACGAGCTGGGACGCCTTCGCCGCCGGGGACTGGACGGGCGCGTTGCGGCTGATCGAAGCCAAGCGGGACCCCCTTGCCGCGTACTTCCAGGATTGCGCCCGACGTGGCCTGGCGTTCCGGCGGCTTCGTATCGTCGAATTCCCCGTGACCCCGTATCTCCAGTGGGAGATGAATTCCTTCCGGCTCCGGTCGGAGCTGGGCGAGGAGATCCGGGTGCTGGACGCCCGGGAGATTGCCGACCTGGAGCAGGACGGGCCGCTGCCCGAGATCGTCGCCCTCGGGAATTCGGTGATGTACGCGGTGATTTACGACGAGGAGCTGAAGGGTGCGGGCGCGCGCCGGTTTCTCGATCCCGAGCAGATCGCGACGACGGTCGCCGAATTCGAGTCCCTTTACCGCAAGGGCGAGGAATTCTCGGAGTTCTTCGAGCGGGAGATCGCCCCGCTCGGACCGCCCGCCGTCCGCTGATATGCCGCCTGAGCGCGGCAGCGTGAGGAGCATGCGCCGATGAATGGGCCGACCGAGGGCCGGGCGGACAACAACGGCCGGGTTTACCAGTCCGGCGGGGACCAGCACATCACCGAGCACCACCACCACGGTGATGCCTGGCCCGCCACCCCGGGGTCGGCGCCGGACTCCGTACGGCGACCGGCCATAGGGCGCTCCCCGGTGGTCCTGCGGGACCGGGTGGATTTGATGGAGCGGCTGCGGACCGCCATCGAGGACGGCGGAGCCCATGACGTCTACGTGCTGTACGGCCTGGGTGGCTGCGGCAAGACCGCCGTCGCTTCCGAGATCTTCCGTTCCGCGACGGCCGAGGGCGGCCGGATCGGACTGTGGGTCAACGCCTCCGATCTGACCTCGCTGCGCGCCGGAATGCTCGCCGTCGCCGCGGACCGCGGGGCGGGCGAAGGCGAGCTGACCGCCGCGCGCAGCGGGCTGCGGGCCGCCGCGGACCTGGTCTGGGACCGGCTGGACCACTCCGACCAGCCGTGGCTGCTGGTGATCGACAACGCCGACGACCCGGCCATCCTGCGTGACGGCAGCTGGCTGCGCACCAGCCCGCGCGGCACCACCTTGGTCACCACCCGACAGGTTGCCGCGCATTGGTGGCCCGGTGCCGAGCTGCATCACGTGGGTGTGCTGCCGCGGGAGGACGCGGCACGGGTGCTGTGCGATCTGGCTCCGGAGAGCGGGACGGTGGAGGAGGCGGCCGAGATCGCGGACCGGCTCGGGCGGCTGCCGCTGGCGCTCACCCTCGCGGGCGGCTACCTGGCGCACCAGGTGATCGACCCGTGGAACATGGCGGAGTACGGGCGGGCCCTTGAGCGGGGGCCCGAGGCGGACGCCATCGACCTGCTGGACCAAGGCGCCGCGTACGGCAGCGGTCACGACTCGCGCCATCTCGCCAGCAGCACCTGGGAACTGTCCCTGGACGCACTGCGCACCCACGGGCTGCCCGAGGCCACCACCTTGATCCAGCTACTCGCCTGCTGGTCCCACGACCCGCTGCCGCTTCACCTGCTGGCCGGTACGGGCATCGGCGCGGTGCTGCCCCGCGCCCGGGTGGAGACGGCGCTCCGCGGACTGCTCGACCACTCGCTCACCCGCCTCGTACCCGGTCCGCCCCGCTGTGTGCGTACGCACGGGGTGCTGCTCGACAGCATCGCCCGGAGCACCCCGGCGGACCGTCGTGGGGCGCTGGTCGGCGCCGCCGCCGAGCTGCTCGGCACGGTGCTGCCCGAGGCCACGCAGCCGTGGGCGCGCGAGGATCCGTCACTCGCTCCGTACGCGCCGCACATCCGGGCGTTGCTGCGCCGGGCGTGCCAATGGACGGAGATCGGTCCGGAGCCCCTCGCCCGGGTGCTGGACTGCGCGTTGCGGCTCGTGACGGCCCTGCACCGGGCGGGCGACTATGCGTCCGCGCTGTCGGTGGCGCAGGACGCTCTCGCGACGGAGCTTCCGGACGCGAGCCACCCCGCGGTGATCGCGCTCCGCCAACGCGTCGGGCGGGCCCTCTACCGGCTCGGACGGTATGAGGAAGCGGAGGCGTCCCACCGCCGGGCCCTTGACGACTGCACCGCCGCGTTCGGCACGGAAGCCGTCGAGACGCTGGAGAGCTGTGTGGGACTGTCCTCGGTGCTGTTCTGGGGACTCGATCGGAAGACGGAGGCGGTGTCGCTGTTGCGGCGGGCCGTCGAGGGCCGGACCGTCACGCTGGGCGCAGCCCATCCGTCCACGCTCATCGCGCGGACCTACCTGCTGGAGTTCACGGTCGGCCCGGAGCTGGACCCGGTCACCGGCCCCGAGCTGCTGGCGGACTGCCGCACCGCGGTCGGCCCCGGGCATCCGATCACCTTGGCCGCCGAGCTGAACTACGCCTTCGCCCTGATCGTCAGCGGCCAGCAGCACCGGGCCCTGCCCCTGGTCCGCGGCGTGGTGGCCGCCTTCGAGCGCCGCTACGGACCGGACCACCCCAAGACCCTCGCCGGCCGCTCCTTGCTGAGCCGCGTCCTCGGTGAGCTGGGTCAGCGAGAAGAAGCGGTGGCGCAGGCCGAGCGGGTGGCCGATGCGCGGGCGCGGGTGCTCGGCCCGGAACATCCGTGGACCGCGTGGTCGTGGGAGCGGCTCGCGCAGCGGCGGCGGGCGGTCCGGGCAGGACAGGAAGGTGAGGACGAGCCCGACAGACCCTAGGCGTGTCGTTCGGTGGGTCACTCGCGTAGCCGTAGAGCGATCGGTGCGCGGTGACATTGCCCGGTGGAAGGGGGCGAGAGGCCCGTGCGGTCCCGGCAGGGCCTCTCGGGCTTGCTGACTGAGGTCAGCTCGGCTGGTCTCCGGTGTAGCGGTAGATTCCGCCGCCGGAGTTGACGTGCCAGACGGTGCCGTCGGCGGCCACCCCGATGTCTACGGCGTTACCGGGGATCCCGGTCCAGGGGTTGGAGTCGTATCCGGTGTACCGGTACATCTGGCCGAGGGAGTTCACCCCCCCACACGTGCGTCCTGGACCCCACCGAGATCGTCGTGAGACCACCGGAGACTTGCTGCCAGTCAGTCATGTTCGTGTCCCTTCGCCTCGAACGGTGCAAAGGGAACCTGCTGCCCGACAGAGACACCTAAACGATCGGGTATCCAGGTTGAATTCCGAGATCATCCAAAAATCGCCGTTTGGTAATTTTCACCCCTTCTGAATATAGGGAAGGCGGGCCGCCCCCAAGCGCATCAGGAGGCCGGAAACGCTGTAGCCCACAAGAAGGCCAGGGCGGCGGCCGGTTGGCCATCTCGTGGCCGAGAACTGTCCGACGGATCATGAATGAAGTCGGAGGTGAATGGCCGCGACGGTCGCGGCGCCATGGAATCGGCCCACTCCTGATCCGACGGAACGCTCCTCCCGCTACCGGCACTCCGGGCAGTTGACCGCCCGCAGCCATTCGTCGACGGTCTCGCCCTCCCCGGCGCCGCATTTGGGCCGGGGGTCGTCGTTGCCGATGAGTGCGTGGACGCGCAGGACGTCTTCGCCGACGGTGCCGGAGCGGGGCGCGTCCGGGCGCTCGGGGTCGGTCACGGCTACCTCCATGGGTCTTCGGCGAGGACGTGGAGCGGGTGGCTGAGCCCGCCGATGCGGTGCCGGAACGGTTCCGGTGGCGCCTGACCTGAATCGCCGGGCGGCTGACCCGGCCAGATGCTCAGCGTGTGGGTGCGCTCGGCCTCCGGGAGGGTGACGAACAGGGCGTGCCCGCGCTTGATGTGCTCGCGCGCGGCCCGCTCCTCACCCGCGTCCCACGCCCACGCCCGCACCTTCGCGGCGTGATCCGGTACGTCCGCCGCCCCGCGCGTCAGCCAGGCCCACGGCGACCGCACCGGCTCGGGCTCCACCCGTTCCGCCAGCCGCAGCGCCTGCCCGCGCAGCCACCGCACGGCCAGGACGGGGGAGACGGTCCACAGTGCGCAGACGGTGTACGTGGCGCCCTCGCCGGGCCCCGACGGCCGGGTTTCCAGGCGCACTTCGGCGAGATAGCCGGTCACAGGATCTCTCCCCGGCTGCGCGCGTTGACCAGCGTGATCCCCGCGATCAGCCGCTCGGCGCGGGACGCGCGGCGGATGTACGCGGCATCGGCGACCCACTCCACGCCGCCCGTCAGCGACCGCAGGGACCACGCCCCGCACAACTCCCCTTTGACGACGCCGAGACAGCGGCGGTCGGCGTCCGCGACCAGCTCACCGACCTCCGGCCGGTAAGGGACCTGATCGCGCTCCTCGGACCCACGTTCGACAGACACGATCGTTCCTCTCTGTAGTCATTCCACTACCAGGGGGGTGCAGCGTGACCTACGTTGGAGGCGTCGTTCAACGTGTGTGAGGGGGAGGAAAAGTTGGTGATCTACCCTTGAATCGCAAGGAGTTGGACCCGGACAGCTCGCCGGAGGCGGCGTTCGGGGCACGTCTGCGCACGTCGCGTGAGGAACGCGGCTGGAAGCAGGAGGAATTGGCCGAGCGGATGGGATATTCCGGCACGCATATCTCGGCGGTCGAAACTGGCCGCAAACGTCCGACTCTTCCGCTCGCCCGGCGGGCGGACGTAGCGCTGGGCACCGGAGAAGAATTCGAACGCGCGTGGCGGAAGCTCCAACACTCGGGCCTGCTGGAGGGCTTCCCGCAGTTCGTCGAGTACGAGGCGCAGGCGGCGGAGATCCGTCTGTACGAGGTCGGGGTGATACCGGGACTCCTTCAGACGCCGGAATACGCGACGGCACTGGCGGAGAGCGCCGTGAAGCGCGGCGCGATCACGGAGGAGCAGGCGGAGGAACGGGTCGCGCTCGTCGCGGAGCGGCAGGCGGCCCTCCTGCGGACGCCTCCGCCGCTGGTCTTCGTCGTGCTGGACGAGGGCTGCGTACGGCGACCTGTGGGCGGGGCGAAAGTCATGAACGCCCAACTGGACCGGGTGCTCGAATTCGCCGAGCTGTCCCACACCGTGGTTCAGGTGGCGCCGTTCGACATGGGGACGCAGCGCCCGTTCGACTTGCCGGTCACCGTGCTGACGCAGTCCGACCGCTCGCTCATGGCCTACGCCGAGTCCGCTCAGCAGGGGCACCTTGAGCGGGACATCACATTCGTGCTGCCTCTGCTGACGGCCTACCATCAGCTACAGGCCGAAGCGCCCTCCCAGGCGGAATCCGTGGCCATGATCAAGCAGTTGCGAAAGGGCTCCCCGTGACGACCGAATCTCCCCGCTGGTTCAAGTCCTCGTACAGCAACAATGGCGGCCAGTGCATCGAGGTTGCCGCCAACCTCGTTGCCTCGCGCGGCGTCGTCCCCGTCCGCGACTCCAAGGACCCGCAGGGCCCGGCGCTGAGCGTGCCCGCCACCGCCTTCGCGTCCTTCGTCGCGGGCGTGAAGGCGGACGAGTTCCGCGCCTGAGCTGGTCCGCGTACGGCGAAAGCCCCGTCCGTTCCTCCGCGTTGGAGGCCGGGCGGGGCTTTTTCTGCCCTCTCGCCGCGCCGCCGCCGGGGCCCTACCCTCGGGTGTGGGCACGGCGCATGGCGGGCCCGGCTCCCACGGGCCTCTCGTGAAAGAGTGGTCCGTCCGCCGAGAAGGAGAAAGACCCACCATGCGCCCTACTCGATTCCAGCAGTTCACGATCGACCTGATCACCAAGGCCGCGCATCCCGCGGTCAAGGGAGCGCAGACCTTCGGGGATGCCGGATTTACGGACGCCCCCGACTTCTCGGGCGAGGTGATCCAGTTCGCCAGCGGTGCCACGGCGTATCTGCACCATCCCGTCACGGCTCCCGTAGGTGAGAACTACGACCAGGCCGAGGCGCCGGTGGAAGGGGAGGAGGCCATCGAGCCCGTCGCGTTCCCCGACGGCTTCGGGCAGGGCGGCAAGATCAAGGTGCAGGACCTGGAAGCGTGGCTCCTGGCGCTCTACGCCTCCAGCGGGTCACGGGAGATCAAGAGCCTCAACGCCTGGTCGCAGCGTGACGGCGGCACACCGGAGCACGCCGGTGTCACCGTCACGTTCCACAGCGAAGGCATCATGCACGTCGCCGTCGCACACCTCCTGCGCCCGGGACAGAGCACGGACCAGCAGAAATGGTACGGACCCTCGTTGGAGGTCTGAGTGCAGCGTTTCGACCCCCGCACAGTGTGAAGGTAACTGCCCGGCGTGCGGCCAGACGGTCGGCTCCGAGTCGGGAGCACCCACCACTCCCCATCAACCCCCGGACGGCCGCGACATGTGCCCGGGCTCCGGACTGCCGGCTTTGTAGGCCCCGCCTGGCGCTCCCGAGTACGACGAAAGCCCCCCGGCCTCCTGAGTTGGAGGCCGGGCGGGGCTTCGTTCACGAATACCCCCGGGCGGCGCCTGCACCCAGGTGACCGGACGAATTCCGGGCCTGAGCTGGTCCGATGTGCGGCGGCGGGCTCGGAAAGCCGCTGCCGCACCCTCCCTCGTTCCTGGCCGGACCTGAACACCGGGGCGGCAACATGTAGCGCCCGCATCGCGTCGTGACCACCCTGCGGGATGCGCCTTCGCGGCGAGGCCCGGGGGCGATCTCCTGGCCCGACAGTCCGGCAACCGGCGGATGAGGAAAGGGAGTTCAGCGGGCCGTGCTTGCCGATCGGCGAGTACGGCCCGTATTCCGTGCGGCTGCGGCGGCAGGTCGAGGGCCCCGGCCTCTTCGCCGGACGCACTGCGCCGCGTCGGCACCGTCCGCCTCACCGGCACCCACGCACTCGTACCGCTGCACCCCGCCGGGGACGCCCGCATCGAACTCGCCGAGGTGGCGGACTGGTTCGCCCTCGCCCGCCCGTCCGCCGCGGCCGCGCTGACGGTCACCGTGTCCGCGTGGACGACGGAGGTGTTCGCGGACGCGATCCGGGCAGTGACGGGACTCTCGGGCCTGATCCTCATCACGGTCTCCACGGAGGTCTGACATCGGCAGGAAGGGGCGCCGACCTGGCCGCGCTGCGATCACACAGCCACATCAAGCACATCGAGGTCATCCCACCCACGACCGGCTGTCACAGGGGAGCTATAGCCTGAGCGGACGTTCGAACGTCATACGAGAGGATGCGGACGGTGCTGCCTGCTTACGCGGTCGAGGTCGGAACCGAACCGATGGTCCGTCCGGCACGGAACTCGGTGGGAGGCCGGCCCTTCCTCGACCGGGGCCAGGAGTGGCCCGAGTGCTTCTGCGGTGAGCGGATGACGCTGTTCTTCCAGTTCGACATGCCCAGGGACGTGGAGCCTTTCGGCGGAGACCACCTCCTGGTCTTTCACTGCCGGGCGCACAACGATGCGTCCGAGCCCCAGCTCGCCGACGGCCGGCTCGTACCGAAGTACTGGGACGCTCCGCAGCCGCCCTACCCGGCGCCGTTCTGGCGTGTACTGATACAGAGCGGTGCGGCGCTGCCGTCCCCGGAAGCCGAACCGTCCGTGTGTGCGCTGCCGCTGGCTCTGCGGCCTTTCGCGGACACCTCCGACGAGGAGGGCGGCGGGGCCCAGACCTTCAAGGTGGGCGGTAACCCGTCCTGGGCGCAGGAGCCCGAGGAGTACACGTGCGCGTGCGGCGCGGACCTGGTGTACGTCTGCCAGGTTCCCGAGGGCATGGACTTCGCCGTCCACCCCGGTCTGCCGGAACAGCCCTACAGCGTCAGGGCCGACACCTACTGGCTGTTCCTGGGCAACGAGGTCTACCTGCTGGCGTGCCCGGACCGCTGCGATCCGGCGGCCGTCTGGCCGGTCAACCAGAACTGACACGTCGGCGCCGCCGCCCCTGACGCGCCCCGGCGGTGCCCGGTGGCCGCCACCGTGAGCAGGCGGCCACCGCTCCGGTGGCCGCAGAGTTCCCCGCCGGTCTCCGCGACCCAGGCCAGCCAGCGGCCGTCGCCGAGCCGGTGCCGGATCCAGTGTTCGGCTTCTTCCAGGGGGCGGTCCGGGTCCGGTGGCTGCCCTGCGTGGTCCTCCTGCTTGAACCTCCAGCACAGTTAGGCCAAGGGACGCGCATCGGCGGGGCGGGCCGGGCGCACGGTGAAGTCTGTGGTCATGGGGTGAGTTTCGCGGCTGCGCCACCGTGACGTGAAGGGATTTCCGCCCGGCTGCGGGCGCCGTTTCCGGGAGGGGCCGAGATCCGTCCCGATATAGGGGTAGCGCGGTGCAACGCAACGCCGCGGAGGGGCCTCTCACCGGGCGTCAGCAGACTTCAGCTCTTCGCACCAGAGGATGCTCATGAACCACCGTTATGTCTCCGGCGCCGCCGTCCTCGCCTCCGCCGCCGCCCTCGTCGCCACCGTGTCCGGCGCCGCCGTGGCCGCCCCGCATGCGGCACCCGCCTCGCCTGCGTCCGTCCGGGCCACGGTCTGGAAGCCGTGCCACCCGCCCACGGGGTACCGGCACTTCCTCAAGCTGAACTCCGCCAAGAACACCGGCGGCAAGACCGTCGTGCGCGTGACCCCGGAGACGTGCAAGTACAACGCGGCCAACGACGAGGAGGTCGTCTACACCCCGACCGGGCCGGCCCGGTCGTTCGGCTTCGTGCGGGGCGCCACCGTCACGGTCTTCAAGGGCAACACCGCCGTGAAGGTCACCCCGGAATGGCTGACGAAGCACAAGCTCACCAACACCCCGCACTTCGCCTACCGCCTCAACGGCCAGGGCAAGGTCACGGCCATGCAGGAGATCTACCACCCGTAGGGGCGCATATGCCGTCCGAGCCGCGCCGGTCACGAGGCGCGGTCCGGACGGTCCGGACCGGACCGGACGGCCCGGAAAGGCCAACGGTCAGGGCGGCCACGCTGATACTCTGCGCTCTTCGCCGGTCGCCCGGACGGAGTCCCCGGCAGGCCGCACATGTCTCCTCACCGGCAGCACCTCATGACCGCGCTCGACGCGCTGGACCGCGCGTTCGCCCGCGAAGAGCCCTTCCCCGTCGACGGGTGCACGCACTGCTACGGCGAGCGGGGCCTCGCCGAACTCGCCGGACCGCTGCACCTGATATCCGACGACATGGTCTCCTCCGTCGCCCAGGAGGTGCCCAGCCACTGGGACGACTTCCCCCGCCTCTACCGCCGGCTGACCCCGCGCATCATCCGCCCCGTCGTCACCGGTGAGTTCCACGTCGACGAGGACCTCATCGCCACCCGCTTGCTGGAGGCGTCCTGGACCACGTGGGACAAGCCCCTGGCCGATGCCCTCCGCGACGTCTGGTCGGCCTGGTGGCGGGACACTTTGCACACCCATCCCAGCCCCGTGCGCATCAGGGAGACCCTCAGCCTCATCACCGTCGCCACCCACACCCTGCGCCCCTGGCTGGACGTGTGGACCGACACCCGCACCCCGGCCGCCGACGCCCACCTCGCCGACCTCATCGACGACGTGATGTTCGAGTACGAGATCACCGACCTGCGCCTGGGCTTCTACGACGAGTACCACGCGACCCCGGAGCTGCTGGACTGGCTCCTCACCGACGCCCGGGGCCGCGTCGAGGACGCCTGCCTGGACCACCCCTACCTCCTGGAACTCCACCGGGAGATGGGCGGACGCCCTGACTCCCCGGACAGTCCTTGACCCAAGGGGCAGTCCAGCTCCGGCAGCGCGCGGTTCGGGGAGCAGCACACCAGCGCCAGGGACAGGAACGCCGGACGTTCGAGGGAGAAGCCGTGGGAGACATCACCGCCCCACCCGAGCCGGGCGGCGGCGCAGCGGGCCAGCGCCGCCGGCCGCCCACGGTCGCGGTCCGGCTCCGCGGCGAACCGGGACGCGTACCCGGCGAGCCGATCCCCGAGCCAGTCGGCCGCCGCCGCCGGCTCGTCCCAGGTGCCGCGCACCAGGGCGCCCGGCTTGATCAGCCAGTGCGCCGTCTCCAGCGGCGGAAGATCCACGACGGGGAACTCCGCTGCCACCTCCCGGTACCGCTGGACCAGTTCCGGCCTGCCGTCTGCCGGCGGGCGTTGTGGCCGGCGGGTTTCTCCTCGCCCCGCAGGAAGCGGGCGACGTTCTCCCGGGAGGCCGGGCGGGGCTCTCGTTCCGTTTCCAGCGGGCTTGCGCCGCGCCCGGCGGGGCCTCAGAGCGACGCCGGTGCCGCCCGTCGCAGATGCTCCAGGTTCACCGCATCGGCCATCGCCCGGTAGCCCGCGTCGCTGGGGTGGAGGTGGTCGCCGGAGTCGTACGACGGGCGGAGGCGTTCGGGGGACCACGGGTCGCGGAGGGTCTTGTCGAAGTCGACGACCTCGTCGAAGACGGCGCCGGAGCGGATGGTCGCGTTGACCGTGCGGCGGACCGCGTCGAGCTCGGCGGTGTAGCCGCGGTGGCCGCTGAACGGGGTGAGCGTGCCGCCGGTCACCCGCAGGCCGCGGGCGTGGGCGTCGCTGACGATCTGCCGCATCCCGGCGAGGATCTTCTCCGGGTCGTACTGGCGCGGCGTCTTGAGCAGGTCGTTGATGCCGATCTCCACCAGGACCGCCTTCACGCCGCTGCGCGAGAGCGCGTCCCGGTCGAGGCGGGACAGCACACTGGGGCCGTTGTTGGGGGAGAAACGGGAGCCGTTGACCAGCAGGCGGTTGCCGCTGATGCCCTGGTTGAGGACGCCGTAGCGGGGCGCGCCCGGCTCGGTGCGCAGGCGGGCGGCGAGGAAGTCCGTCCAGCGGTGGTTGGCGCCCGCGGTGGAGGTGATGCCGTCGGTGATCGAGTCGCCGATGACCACGACCGCGCCGTGCGCCTCGGTGCTCCACACGTCGACGCCCGTCAGATACCGCCAGTACGGGCTCTGCTCCGTGTACGCCGCGCCCGTCGTGTCCTCCGTACGGTCGCCGCGCGCCAGATATGACGTCTGCCGGGCGTACGGGTGGTACGTGGCGGGGCCGGACGGTGACGGGGAGTACGTGGTGACCAGCAGGTCCGCGTCCTGCGGGACGGCCAGCCGGACCGGGTCGCTGGTGACCGCGCCGCCCGCCGGGATGGTCACCGCCGAGCGGCCGCCGAAGGCGAGGCGCCGCATCGTGCCGGGCGCGGCCGTCGGGTCGCTGGGCGCCGCGGCGAGCGCCAGGGAGGCGTGGCTGACCGGCAGCGGGCGGGTGCCGTAGAGGTTCGACAGCTGGATGCGGGCGCTGGAGCCGCCGACGCTGCTGTGCACGACGTTGCGGATCGACATGCCCGCGTAGCCGTCCAGGGTGCCCGGCTCGGCCGCCGCGGCCGCCGCGGACCACGTACCGACCCACTGACCGGAGACGGCGGGCGCCGCCGGGTCGCGGGGCTGGTGCGTGGCGTTGTTGCCCCAGGACCCGCCGGTGCCGCCGAAGCCGACGAAGATGGCGGTCGAGACGAGCACCACCACGGCCGCCAGACCGGCGAGCAGGGCGTAGCCCACACTTTTGTTCATGCGGGGCGGATCTCCTGGGACGGCGGAGCCGCGGGCTCCGGGCGGGCAGGGGCTGCCGGGCGCGTCGGCTGCCGCGCCTCCGCCGGGCGGAGGGCGGCGGACCTGGACGTCCGGCGATCAGCGGCACCGTTGCGGTCCGATCGGTCCCGCCATGATCCCACGGCGGATTCGGGGGGCGCCCGCCGCCCTTTGCGCGCCCCCTCCTGGTCCGGACGCGCGGGACTCGTGGTTCGTTCCATGGGTGGGTCACAGTTGACCCACGCGGCCTCCCGCGGCCGGGACCCGGCGCGGCGCGGCCGGTCCGTGGTGCGCCGCACCGCGGGATTCGGGAACGGTGGAGTGGATGGAACGCACGCAGACGACGTCGGTGCCGCACGCGGCCCAGCCGGGCGGCACCGGCCCGGGGACCGCCGCCGACCAGGACAGACGTCGGGCCGTACGGCGGATGAAGACGCTCGCCACCGGCCTGCTGCTGGTGGTCGCGCTGATCTACGTCCTGGCGAAATGGGCCGGGGCGGCCGGTGCCGGGGGCTGGGCCGGATATGTCGCCGCGGCCGCCGAGGCGGGCATGGTGGGCGCGCTGGCCGACTGGTTCGCGGTCACCGCGCTGTTCAAGCGGCCCATGGGGCTGCCCATCCCGCACACCGCCATCATCCCCACCAAGAAGGACCAACTGGGGCAGAGCCTCGGCGAGTTCGTCGGGGAGAACTTCCTCTCCGACGAGGTGGTGCGCCGGCGGCTGCGCTCCGTCGGCATCGGCCGTCGCCTCGGCGGCTGGCTGGCGGAGCCCCGTAACGCCGACCGGGTGACCGCCGAGCTGTCCACCGCGCTGCGCGGCGCGCTGACCGTGCTGCGCGACGCCGACGTCCAGGCGGTCGTGGGGGAGGCCATCACCCGGCGGGCCGACGCGCAGGAGATCGCGCCGGGGCTCGGTGCCCTGCTCGGCAAGGTCGTCGCGGACGGCGGCCACCGGCGGGTGGTGGACCTGGTGTGCGCCCGCGCCCACGACTGGCTGGTCCTGCACGGTGACTCGGTGATGAGCGCGGTCTCCGGAGGCGCGCCCGGCTGGACGCCGCGGTTCGTCGACCGGAAGGTGGGCGACCGGGTCTACAAGGAGCTGCTGCGCTTCGTCACCGAGATGCGCGACATGCCCGAGCACCCGGCGCGCGGCGCGCTGGACCGCTTCCTCACCGACTTCGCCACCGACCTGCGCACCGATCCGGACACCCGGGCCCGCGTCGAACGTCTCAAGTCCGAGGTGCTGGGCCGTGGCGAGGTGCAGGACCTCATCGCGTCCGCCTGGGGCTCGGTCCGCGCGATGATCGTCGCGGCGGCGGAGGACGAGCACAGCGAACTGCGGCAGCGGGCCCGCGCGGCCCTGCTCTCCCTGGGGCGGCGCCTCGCCCGCGACGAACGGCTCCAGGGCAAGGTCGACGGCTGGCTGGAGGGCGCCGCCGTCTACGTCGTGACGACGTATCAGCACGAGATCACCGCCCTGATCACCGACACCGTCGCCTCCTGGGACGCGGAACAGACCTCCCGGAAGATCGAGGCGCACATCGGCCGCGACCTTCAGTTCATCCGGATCAACGGGACGGTGGTCGGGGCGCTGGCCGGGTTGGGGATTTATGTGGTGTCGCGGGTGTTCGGGGGGTGAGGGGCCCGGGCCGGGGGCTGGGGGGTGGCGCTTGCCTCCCGGCCGGGCCCGGCTCCCGGCCGCGCCCGGCCCGCCCCCGTTTCGGCCCCGTCCACCCCCTGGTGACCTCAGCCCCCAACGTCTACCGTGCCCGCGTGCAGGGGTCCTGGGAGCGGGCGGTCGCGATGCGCGGGCGGCGGCGGGCGCCGGGGCGGGCGGTGCGGGCGCTCGCCGAGGTGACGGTCACGCTCGGCGTGGTCCTGCTGCTGCTCGTCGTCCACCAGCTGTGGTGGACCAACCGCCAGGCCCACGACGCCGCGCAGGACCGCGTCGGGCAACTGGAACGCCAATGGGCCCACCCGGAACGTCCGCCCGTCCCGCCACCCGCCGAGGTCCCCGGCGCCTCACCGACGACGGGCCCCGCCCCGCGTCCTCGTACCCCGGCCGCCCGGCCCGCGCCGCCGCCCCGTCCGGACGCCGGGTACGCCGTCCTCCGCATCCCCCGCCTCGGTCTTGACGTCCCGGTCGCCGAGGGAACCGGCCGCGCCGCGGTCCTCGACAAGGGGTATGCGGGGCACTACCCGGGCACCGCGCAGCCCGGCGACACCGGCAACGTCGCGCTGGCCGGGCACCGCAACACCCACGGCGAGCCGTTCCGCCACCTCGACCGGATGCGGCCCGGCGACACCGTCCGCATCGACACCGCCGACGCCGTCCACACCTACGTCGTCCGCGCCGTCCTGCCCCGCACCACCCCCGGCGACACCGGCGTCCTCGCCCCCGTCCCGCGCAGCACCGTCCACCCCGCGTACGGCTTCACCGCCCCGGGCGCGTACCTCACCCTGACGACCTGTACGCCGGAGTTCACCTCCACGTACCGGCTGATCGTCTGGGCGGTGCTGCGCGGCACCCGGCCGCGCTGAGGCGGCCTGCCGCTCCCGGCAGGGCACCGCCTAAGCTCTCGCCCCGTGCGAAACCAGACACCCGGCGGCGCGCCCCCGGGCTCCCGCAAGCGCCCGGCGCTGCTGTGGCTGCTGCTGCCCTACGTCCTCTTCCTGGCCGCGTTGCCGCTCGTCAACCGGCTCACGCCGACCGTGTTCGGGCTGCCGTTCCTCTTCTTCTGGATGCTGCTGGCGACCGTGGCGACACCGGGCGCGGTGTGGCTGGCGCGCCGTGGTGACCTGCGGCGGGGGCACCGATGAAGGCCACCGTCGCCACCTCCGTCTTCGCCGCCTTCATGGCGCTGACCCTCGCGCTCGGCCTGCTGGCGGTCCGCGCCCGGCGCGGCGGACGCCGTGAGCGCGGGCTCGCCGAGTGGTCGGTCGGCGGCCGCAGCCTGGGCACCGTCTTCATCTGGGTGCTGATGGCCGGGGAGAGCTACACCAGCTTCAGCTACCTCGGCGCCGCGGGGTGGGGCTACCGGTTCGGCGCCCCGGTCCTCTACGTCATCGCCTACATGTCCTGCGGCTATGCCCTGGGCTACGTCGTCGGGCCGATGCTCTGGGCGTACGCGCGCCGCCACGGACTGGTCGGCATCACCGACATCGTCGCGCACCGCTACGGCCGCCCCTGGCTGGGCACCGCCGTCGCCCTCTTCGCCACCGTCTGTCTGCTGCCGTACATCCAGCTCCAGATCACCGGCATGGGCGTCGTCGTCTCGACGATCTCCTACGGCGCGATCAGCCTCCGCTGGGCCTACTTCCTCGGCTTCGCCCTCACCACCACCTTCGTCGTGGTCAGCGGACTGCGCGGCAGCGCCTGGGTCTCCGTCCTCAAGGACGTCCTGGTCATCGCCACCCTCGGCTTCCTCGCCGTCTACGTACCGCTGCACTACTTCGACGGCTACGGCGCCTTCCTCGACCGGATGGTCGCCGAGAAGCCGCAGTGGCTGACGTTCCCCGGGCACGAGTCGGGCGGTCTTGGCCAGGGCTGGTTCCTCTCCACCACCGTCGTCAACTCCCTGACCGTGGTGATCTTCCCGACGACCGTCGCCGGATACCTCGGCGCCCGCAGCGCCGACACGCTGCGCCGCAACGCCGTCTACCTCCCGGCGTACAACGTGCTGCTGTTCGTTCCGGTGGCGCTCGGCATGGCGGCGCTGTTCGTGGTGCCGGGGCTGACCGGCGCCCAGTCCGACCTGGCGCTCTTCAAACTGGTCACCGACTCCCTCCCGGCCTGGGCGGTCGGCGTGATCGGGGTGGCCGCGGCGCTCTCCTCGATCGTCCCGATGGCGGTGTTCATGCTGGTCATCGGCACGATGTGGGGCCGCAGCGTGTTCGGTGCGCGGTCCGGCGGCCGGACGGGTACGGGCCCGGAGGCACCGGTCGACGGCCCGGCCGGACAGCGGCAGAAGCGGTGGTCGCAGCTGGTCGTGGTCGCCGCCGGAACCCTCGCGCTGCTCCTGACCTACTTCGCCCCGCAGACCCTTGTCCGCCTCTCCCTCATCTCGTACGAGGGCATGGCCCAACTGGTGCCGATGCTGCTGCTGGGGCTGGTCTGGCGACGGCTGACCTGGCAGGCGGCGGTCGCCGGGGCGGCGGCCGGGATCACCCTCGTCTGCACGGCGGTCTTCAGCGGCCACGACCCGCTCTGGGGCGTCAACGCCGGACTGCTCGCGCTCGCGCTGAACGTCGCGGTCGCCCTCACCGTCACCCGCTTCGGACCGCGCGAACGGGACGAGCGGCCGGACGGTGAGGTGCTGGCGGTGGAGGACGAGTTCCCGCGGGTGGGGGAGCGGGAACAGGGTGACGCGGTGGGCGCGACGGACGCGGTGAGCTGACGGGTGAGGCGGGCGGACCAGGCGGGACCCGGAGTTCCCACTCCGCCCACCCGCCTCCTGAACCCTCCGCGCCCTGGTTACCCTTGACGCCGCGACAGGCCCCGCGCCGTACGGGAGCGGGTCGCGCCGGGGCCGCCCGGCGCACCGATCACCGTGAGGAGGCGCCCGATGTCCCGCATCGCCGAGATCTGGCGGCTCCACACCTCCGCCCTGGCGCTCCTCGTCGTCGGCCTGCTGCTGGCGGAGAGCGGCCTGGCCACGGCGCTCACCGCGGCCGCGACCACCGGCGCCGTCGTGCTGCTGTGCCGGGCGTTCCTGCTGGGGCTCCTCGCCGGATGCGCCCGGCCGATGCCGCCGGGCCGGGTCCGTACCGCGATCCGGGACCGTGAACGGCGCACCGCCTTCCTGCCGCAACGCGACCCGGACGCCGCGGGCCGCCCGCGCCCCCGGGCACCGGGCCGCGCCCTCCCGACGGCCGCGTAGACGCACCGCGGGCACTCCGCCCGCACCGCCCGCCGGGCCCCCGCATCCGGGGGCCCGCCTCGGCAACGTACCCAGGGCCCGCCCTGGACGCAGGCGCTGGCCGACGGCGGCCCGTTCGGCCCGCACGGCCTGGTCTACCTGGGCCTGTTCGCGCTGGTCACCGCCGTCGCCACCTGGAACGTCCGGCGGGCGCGGGCCGCGGCGGCCCGGCTGCCGGACGCCGCCGCCCCCGCGCTGCCGGGCGCCGCGGGCCTGACCAAGGCGCTGCCGCTGCTCTCGTACGCCACGCTGATCACCGTCGCGGTGGTGCCGCTCGCCGCCGCGCTGTACGTCGTCACCACCACGGCGTGGACGGCCGCCGAGCGGGCCCTCCTCCACCGCGACCGGCCCGCCATGGCGGCCGGGGCGAGCCCGGACGACGGCGCCCGGGCGGACGCCGTGCCCGCCCGGAGCTGAGCCGGGCGGCCGGAAACCGCGCCCCGGTGCCCGTCGGGGCGCGGGTTTCCGGCCCCCCGCTCCCGCACGTGGACGGGGGTCTTGCGGAGTGGTCGGGGTTCTTGGACGATCGGCCAATTGCTCGATGGCCGTCCCCATCGGCCGGACCGGGAGGACCCTTCCGGGCCGACCTTCGACCACGGGAGTGGTACCGATGAAGCTGCTGCGTGTCGGAACGACAGGGGCGGAACGCCCGGCACTGCTCGACGCGGACGGGGTGCTGCGGGACCTGTCGGGCCTGGTACCGGACATCGACGGGGCGCTGCTCGCCGACGACGCCGCGCTGGCCCGCGTCCGGACGGCAGCCGGTTCGGGCGACCTGCCCGTTCTCGACGCGGCGGGGCTGCGCACCGGCCCGCCCGTCGCCCGGATCGGCAAGGTCGTGTGCATCGGGCTGAACTACCACGACCACGCCCGCGAGACCGGCGTGGCCGTCCCCGAGGAGCCGATCATCTTCCTGAAGGCGCCGGACACGGTCGTCGGCCCCGACGACACGGTGCTGGTGCCGCGGGGCGCCGAGAAGACCGACTGGGAGGTCGAACTGGCCGCCGTCATCGGCCGCACCGCCCGCTACCTCCCGGACGACGACGCGGCGCGCGCCGCCGTCGCCGGGTACGCCGTCGCCCACGACGTCTCCGAGCGGGCCTTCCAGATCGAGCGGGGCGGCCAGTGGGACAAGGGCAAGAACTGCGAGACCTTCAACCCGCTGGGACCCTGGCTGGTCACCGCGGACGAGGTGCCCGACCCGCAGTCCCTCGGCCTGCGGCTGTGGGTCAACGGCGAGCTGAAGCAGCGCGGTACGACCGCCGAGCAGATCTTCCCGGTGGCCGAGGTGGTGCGGTACGTCAGCCAGTTCATGACGCTGTACCCGGGCGACGTCATCAACACCGGCACCCCGGCGGGGGTGGCCATGGGGCAGCCGGAACCCAAGCCGTATCTGCGGGCGGGCGATGTGGTCGAGCTGGAGATCGACGGCCTGGGCCGCCAGCGCCAGCAGCTCAAGGACGCCTGACCGGACGCCGTCTGACGGGATGACATCCCGCGGGACGGTGCCCGGGCGCGTCGCTACGGCAGATCTTGGGGCCCGCCATATCCGACGGGCGGGGCGTCGTGCCGGGGGCAGGCGTCCGAACTCGGGTGTCCGACCCGGGCTCGGGGCCCGGGGCCCGGCCTCAGGCGTCCGGTATCTCGATCCGGACCGTGCGGTCCTCGGCCGCCGACCGTTTCGCGGCCTCCAGGACCCGCAGGGCCGCCGCGGCTTCCGCCGCGGTCACCGGTGGGCGACCGCCCTCGCGCAGGGCCCGGGCCACCGCCGCGTAATACGCCGGATAGGCGCCGGGCAGCGTCGGCACCGGCGTACCGCCCCCGGTCTGCGGGGACTCCCCGGCGCCGAGGCGGCCCCAGGCGGACTCCGGCTCCGCGCCCCAGGCCGCGCCCTCGGCGCCGGGCCGGGCGCCCGCGCGCAGCGCCGCCTCCTGCGGGTCGAGGCCGTACTTCACATAACCGGCCGCGCTGCCCAGCACCCGGAAGCGCGGGCCCAACTGGGCGGCCGCGGCGCTCACCCACAGATGGGAGCGGACCCCGCTGGTGTGGGTGAGCGCGAAGAAGGTGTCGTCGTCGGCCTCCGCGCCGGGCCGCCGGACGTCGGACTCGGCGTAGACGGACGCGACGGGCCCGAAGAGCGTCAGCGCCTGGTCGACGAGGTGGCTGCCGAGGTCGTAGAGGAGGCCGCCGATCTCCGCCGGGTCGCCGGACTCGCGCCAGCCGCCCTTCGGGCGCGGCCGCCACCGCTCGAAACGCGACTCGAAGCGCCGGACCTCGCCGAACGCCCCCTCGTCGAGCAGCTTGCGCACCGTGCGGAAATCGTTGTCCCAGCGGCGGTTCTGGAAGACGGAGAGCAGCAGACCGCGGTCGGCGGCGAGCGACGCGAGGCGGTCGGCCTCGGCGGCCGTCGCGGCGAGCGGCTTGTCGACCACCACCGGCAACCCCGCCTCCAGCGCGGCGGACGCCAGCGCCACATGCGTCTTGTTGGGCGTCGCCAGGACGATCAGATCGAGATCACCGGCGCGGGCCAGAACCTCCTCGGGGCCCGCGACCGTCCGCACCCCGGGGTGCTCCGCGCGGGCCTGCGCCTGCCGCTCGGGGCTGCGGGTCGAGACGGTGTCCAGCACCAGCCCCTCGGCCGCGGCGATCAGCGGCGCGTGGAACACCGAGCCCGCCAGGCCGTAACCGATCAGGCCGACGCGGAGCGGGGCGCCGTCGCGTGCCGTGGGCGCGGGGATGCCGGGGAAATCGTTCATGAATCCACTTAAGCAACAGTGTTGCCAAAGCGCAAGGGATGGGGACAATGGAGAGGTGACCAGTAACGACCACGGGCCGCCGGAGCACCCCGGAGCGACGGCCGCCGCGTCCCTCGCCGCCGGTGCCGCGGCCGGTTTCAACCTCCCCGCGCTGCGCGGACACAACGCCGCGCTGGTCCTCGGCCTGCTGCGGGCGGCGGGGGAGGAGGGCGTCAGCCGCCTGGAGCTGGCGGCGCGTACGGCGCTGACCCCGCAGGCGGTCAGCAAGATCACCGCCCGGCTGCGGGCCGAGGGCCTGGCGGTGGAGGCGGGCCGCCGCGCCTCCACCGGCGGCAAACCCGCCACGCTGCTGCGGCTCGTCCCCGGCGCCCGCCACGCGATAGGCATCCACCTCGACCGTGACGAGGCGGTCCTCGTCCTCGCCGATCTCGCGGGCGCCCCGGTGGCGGTCCGCCGCGCCCCGCTCGACCTCACCGCGGGCGCCGGGCCGGTCCTCACCGCGGTCGCCCGCGAGGTCGCCGCGGTACGGGCGGAGGCCGACGCGCCCGGTGTGCTGGGCGCCGGGGTCGCCTGCCCCGGCCCGCTCGACCACACCACCGGCGTGCTGCGCCGGGTCACCGGCGCCCCGGGGTGGGACGGCTTCCCGCTGCGCGACGCCCTCGCCGCGCGGCTGGACCTCCCGGTCGTCGTCGACAAGGACACCAACGCCGCCGCCCTCGCCCTGGCACACGGCCCCGGCCGTCCCGGCTCGTTCGCCTATCTGCATCTGGGGACGGGCCTCGGCGCCGGTCTGGTGCTGGACGGCGCCCTGTACCGGGGGCCGCGCACCGGCGCCGGGGAATTCGGCCATCAGGTGGTGTGGTGGGACGGCCCGCGCTGCGCATGCGGGCGGCGCGGCTGCGTGGAGGCGCTGTGCCTGGCGGCACTCGCCCGCGATGATCTTCCCGGCGCCGCCCGCGCGTTGGGTGTCGGCGCCGCCAACCTCGTGGAACTGCTGGACATCGACCGCATCCTGCTGGGCGGCCGCACGGTCGCCACGCACCCGGACGTCTTCCTGCGCGGCGTGACCGAGGAGCTGACGGACCGGGCCGCCGCTCGCGGGTCCGCGCGCCCCTCGGTGGCGGTGGTCCCGGCCGACGGCCCAGGGACGGTGGCGCAGGGGGCGGCGCAGCTGATCCTCGGGCCGCTGTTCGGCGCTTCGTCGGGGTCGGCTGCTGTGCCGCAACGGGGGGTGGTTTCGGAGGAGTCCGAGGTACGGGCGATGACTGCGCTTCCGTAGCGGCAGGTGCCTCCGCAGGGGGCGGTTGCCGGGGACCCGTCCCGGGCTCGTGGCGGCGGCTGAGGAAGGCCGGGAGAGCCCGGTGGGTGGCGGCTGTCCCGCTGGCGGGCGTCCGGGCCGCCGTGGTGGGCGGGGGCTCGGTCGGCGCCTGGCCGGCCCCTCAGGCGGTGGCGCTCGGCCGAGTCTGCCCGGCGAACGGCCATGCCCGCCCGGCGAACGGCCGAGCCCGCCCGGCGCCTGGCCGTGATTGCCCGGCGCGGCGAACGGCCGAGCCCTCCCGGCGCCCGACCGGCCCCTTCTGGCAGCGGTACCCGGCGCCACCCGTGTACCCGACCCTGACGAAACATCATCTGATAAGGCGACATCCCATGCCCGGTCGGGTGCACCCGCGCCCGGCCTCTCGGCGGTGGCCGTCGGCCGTGGCAGGGTCCGGCACGTGCGGTGCGCGGTGGCCGTGTCGCCGCGTGCCCCGGCCAGCGAGCAGCAAAGGACCGCGCCATGGCGACGCACCCGCCCGAGCCCCTGCCCACCGGGGTGGCCCGGCCTCCCGCAGCCGCCGCAGGTCCGCATGGCCCGGCCGCCCCGGTCTGTGAAGTTCCTCGACTACCTGCTCTCCGAGCCCGTCCAGTGCCAGGTCTCCGCGGTCGGCGGCGGCTTCGCCGCCCGCCAGGACATCAAGGCCACCGACGCCCACGCCACCGAACTGGCCGTCCTCATGAAGGGCGTCGACGTCTTCGAGCCCGACTGGAAGGACATCGACAAGAACCTCGGCGGCTACCTCGACGCCTGGCGCAAGGCCACCGGCAGCTGACCCGATCCACCGGGGACGGGGCGCCCGCCGCCCCGTCCCCGGCCCGTTTCCCGGCGCACGTAGGCTGGGCTGGGCGAGCAGGCCCCGCCGGGTTACCGTCGGCGCCCCAGGCCAACACGTACGGCAGGAGTCCGGCAGTGGCAGAGCGCAAGCCGATCGAGTCATGGCTCACCGACATGGACGGCGTCCTGATGCACGAGGGCATCCCCGTCCCCGGCGCGGACGCCTTCATCAAGCGGCTGCGCGAATCGGGTCGCCCCTTCCTCGTCCTGACCAACAACTCCATCTACACCCCGCGCGATCTGCACGCCCGGCTGAGCCGCATCGGCCTCGACGTGCCGTGGGAGTCGATCTGGACGTCCGCGCTGGCCACCGCGCAGTTCCTGGACGACCAGCGGCCCGGCGGCACCGCCTACGTCATCGGTGAGGCGGGCCTGACCACCGCGCTGCACGACATCGGCTACGTCCTGACCGACCACGCACCCGATTACGTAGTTCTGGGCGAAACCCGGACTTACTCCTTCGAAGCCCTCACCAAGGCGATCCGGCTGATCAACAACGGCGCCCGCTTCATCGCCACCAACCCGGACGAGACCGGGCCGTCAGCCGAGGGCGCGCTGCCCGCCACCGGTTCGGTGGCCGCACTCATCACCAAGGCGACCGGCGTCGAACCGTACTTCGTCGGTAAGCCCAACCCGCTGATGATGCGGCACGGCCTCAACGCCATCGGCGCCCACTCCGAGAGCTCCGCGATGATCGGCGACCGGATGGACACCGACATGCTCGCCGGTCTGGAGGCGGGCATGGAAACCTTCCTCGTCCTCACCGGCCTCACCCGCCCCGAAGAGGTCGAACGCCACCCCTTCCGCCCCTCCCGCGTCGTCGACTCCATCGCGGACCTCGTCGACCTGATCTAGGACCTGGCGGACCGGGGCCCGGCGGGACGGCCGGGCCCCGCCACCCGTCACCCCCGCTCACCTGAACGGGGCACCGGCGCCGCGCCCCGGATGCGGGCGCCCGCGCCTGGGCGGACCTTCGGAGTATGCGGAGGTTCACCATGCGCTCGCTACTGCTCACACTCTGTGCCCTGCTCGCGGTCTGCGCGGCGGGAGGTACCGCGACGGCGGCGCCCGCGCGCGCGACGGCCCGTCCCGTCGCGAGCGGCACCGCCGCCGAGATGAGCGGCGCCCAGGCGGTCGGTCTGGTCCTGGCCGGCGGCGCGATACTGATCATCGCCGGGCAGCTGCTCCGGCTCCGGCTCCGCATCCGCCGCGAGCGTCAAGGCGGCGGCACCGATGACCACTGAGCTGCACCCCGTCCGGCCCCTCGCCCGCCCCGCCGACCCGCCCCCGCGCGCCGATCCCCGTACGGAGCCCGCGCCCGCCGCCGGTCGCGGCCGCTGGTTCACCGGTGCCGCCTGGGCGGTGCTGCTGCTCGGCCTCTGGCTCTGGGGCAGCGACGCCGCCCGCAGCGCCGCCGTCGCGCAGCTCACCACCACCGGCGACATCGCCGCCGTCGGCCGCCCGCCCGGCCCCACGCCGCCCCGCGCCCACCCGCCGCTGCCCGTCTCCGCCGCCGGAACCCCGCGCGCCCTCACCGTCCCCGCCCTCGGCCTGCGCGCACCGCTCGCCCCCGGCCCCCCGGACGCCGCCGCCGTCCCCGCCGCCCCGGCGGACGGCCCCGCCGGGTGGTACGCCTACGGGCCGCAGCCCGGCACCCCGGGCGCCGCGGTCCTCCTCGCACGGGGGCCCACCGCCGGGGGTCCGGCCCGCCTCACGCCCGGCGCCCGGGTGGACGTCCGCCGCGCCGACGGCGCCACGGCCCGCTTCACCGTGGAGGACGTCCGGCTCTACCCGCCCGGCAAGGCCCTGCCCGCCACAGCCACCGCCGCCCGCGACCCGCACCGCGCCGAACTCCGCCTGATCACCCGCCGCCCCACTGCCCCGACCGTGGTCGTCTCGGCCTTCCTGAGCGGGTACGACACCGGGGGCGCCGCGCACTGAACCGGCCGGACGTGGCCCGGACCTGGGCATACGACGAAGGCCCCCACCGGAGTGGGGGCCTTTCGCCTGTCTGTGCGCCGCCAGGGACTCGAACCCCGGACCCGCTGATTAAGAGTCAGCTGCTCTAACCAACTGAGCTAGCGGCGCCTGCTGACCTGAAGAACTTTACACGACCTTCCCGGGTTCCCCCGGCCACTCCGGACCACCCCGGGCCTTTTCATGCCTCCAAGGGCGGTGAGGTGCATCACACGGCCGTGGGGCTCGGGCGGCGACGGGCCCGGCCGGGCGAAAGTCCCGTGATCTTGGGACCTTCGGCAGGTGGGGCGTCCGCCACGGTCTGTGAGGATCGAAGCCACGGTATTGCGCCATTGGCCGGACCGCCGACGTGCGGCCCGGGGCGCCCCTTGCGAGGCTGGGACGGGAGCGGGGCGAGGCGCGAACGGACGGAGGTGGCAGCGATGACGGGATATCAACGCACGGTACGAACAGGTCAGATGGGGTCACCGGCGCCCGCGCCCTGCCCGCTGCCGGGCCCGGCCGTCGTAGCGGGCCGGTGCCCCCGGGCCGCCCGCCGAAGCGACTGCCACCGGCCGTCCGGCGCGATGGTCTCCGTCACTCGTTACCTGCCTTTTGCAACCCCGTCAGGCCCCCTCACGTCTGCTAAGACGCGCACCCCGCCCGGGTCCGCCGGGACCGTCCCTCCCTCGGAAAGGTTGATCGTCATGGTGTCGACAGCCAAGCGCACCCTCGACATGTCCCTGCTGCTCGGCCCGGACGACGAGGTGCCGGTGGCGGGCCGGTTCAGCTACCGCAGCGACCGCCCGTACGAGGTCGAGGTCGCCTTCATCAGCCGTGGAGTGACGGCCGCCACCTGGGTGTTCGCCAGGGAACTGCTGCTGGGCGGGGTGCGCGGCGAGGAGGGCGAGGGCGACGTACGGGTGTGGCCGCAGGTCGCGGCGGACGGGCGGCGCCGGGTGCACATCGAGCTGTTCAGCGACGACAGCGTCTGCGAACTGTCGGTGCGGGCCACGGAACTGACCGCCTGGCTGGAGCAGACGGCGGCGATCGTGCCGCCCGGCGAAGAGGACCGGTACCTGGAGCTGGACACCCACCTGGCCCGGCTGCTGGCGGGGAAGTGCTGAGACGGCGATGACTGTGACGACGGTGAGGACGACGATGACGACCGGGACCACGACCGCCGAAGCCCCGGAGACGGCCGCCCCCGCGCGGCGCCGCCCGACGGTGCCACCCGCGCAGCGCACCGGCCGGTCCGCGACCGTCCCCCGGCAGGGCTCCGGCCCCGAGCCCCGGACGGCCGCGGGCGCCGTGCCCGGCGACGCCGACGCCCGTACCGCGGGCGCGGGCACCCACGACCCGCGGGCGCACGGCTTCCTGCCGGAGCGGCCGCCGGTGCGCAGCATGATCGGAACCTGGACTCTGCTGGACGCCCTGGCGCGGACCGCTGCCCTCGCGCCGGGCGCCGCGGACGCCGTCGCCGCGGTCGAACGGTCCGGCCGGGCCGGTGAGCTGACCGCGTTGCGGCAGCGGGTGTCGCGGCTCTCCCCGCGCAATGCGGAGGCCGCCGCGATGCGGATCGCCGTGATCGCGGTGGCCTGCGGCTGGTCCGGGCTCGACCCGCAGGCCCCGGCCGCCAGACGGTGCGCCGACACCGGCTTCCTCGACCTGTGGTCCGCCATTGCGCACCGCATCGACCACGACCAGTTCGTGGCGCTGCCCGCGCTGTCGCTGCACAACTGGGCGCCGGAGCGCAAACCCCGCCGCCATCTGCCGATCGATCAACTCGCCCGCACCGAACAGCTCGTACCGATCGTGCGCTGGGCCCCGGAGAGCGAGCCGCTCTGCCGCCTCGACCGGCTGATGCTCGCCGTGACCCGCCTGGAGGCGCACGGCATCTGGCTCTTCCGCCTCGCCGAAACCCTCGCCGGACGCGCCCCCGACGACTCCTCCACCCGCACGGCACTGCGCCGCCTGGTCCGCATCCAGCACGCGCTCCGCGCCCAACTCCACGAAGAGGCCGCCGAGCTGGCGGACGCCCCGGCGACTGCCCGGCAGTCCGAGGTGATCGGGACGCTCGCCGGGCAGGGCGCCCTGGAGCCGCCCGTGCTCCAGGCGGCGGACGCGGTCCTCGGCATCGGCGGCCGCCGCATGGGGGAGGGCGGCCGTCAACTGCTCCGCCGGCATCTCCCGGCCCATCACCGTGCCTGGCTCAGTGCCATGGACCGGCACTGTGCCCCGGTCCGCACCCTCGCCCACCGCGGCGGCCCCGACGCCGCCGTCTACCGCGAGGCCCAGGAGTCCCTGATCGCCCTGCGCCGCACCTACACCGCACTGATCCAGTCCGCCGCCGCCCCGGCCTCCGCCCCCCTCAGCGTCGCGGCCTGACCGCCCCCGGCACACCGCCGCGCCGTACGACGCCCCCACGGTGGTACGGCGGGACCGCCCGGCCGCTCGCCCCGTTCCCGTACGGGATCCCGTAGGGGCGGCGGCCCTCCCGGCCGACCGCCGGCATCGGCCGCACGCTCGGCCGCCTCGTTCCCGGACCCCGGAATCCCGGTTTGTTATTGGTCTGGACATGTCGAGCATCCGCTCGTAGCCTCGCATTGGTCTAGACCGCACCGCACATTCCCCCTGTCGTTGGAACCCCCCACGTCCTCCAGGAGCGAACTATGCGCAAGAGGTTCAGTGCCGCCGTGATCGGGCTCGGCGTCGTCGGCGTCTCCCTGTTGTCCGCCAGCAGCGCCTCCAGTCACGGCTACAGCGACGCACCAGTCAGCCGTCAGGCACTCTGCGCCCAGGGCGCCGTCAAGAACTGCGGCGCCATCCAGTACGAACCGCAGAGCGTCGAGGGCCCCAAGGGCTTCCCGGGGGCCGGTCCCGCCGACGGCAAGATCTGCTCCGGTGGCAACGAGGGCTTCGCCGAGCTGGACGACCCGCGCGGCGGCGACTGGCCCGCCACCAAGCTCTCCGGCGGCCAGGGCTACACCTTCACCTGGCGGCTGACCGCCCGTCATGCCACCACGGACTTCGCATACTTCATCACCAAGGACGGCTACGACCCGAGCAAGCCGCTCACCCGCGCCGACCTGGAGCCCGAGCCGTTCATGAAGGTCCCGATGGGCGGCAAGCAGCCGGATGCCACGTGGCAGCAGCAGGGCACCGTGCCCACCGGCAAGAAGGGGCACCACGTCATCCTGGGCGTCTGGAACATCGCCGACACCGGCAACGCCTTCTACGCCTGCTCGGACGTCGACCTCTCCTGACCCGGTGACCGCCGTACGGCGGGCCCGTCGACGCGGCGTCCCCACCGGCGGGTGCCCGGGTGCCGTCCACCCCGGCCGTCCGTCCGCCGCCGCGTCCGGGCCCGCCGTCCGGCCCCCGCCGCCACGGCTTCCCCGATCGCCCGGCCTCCGGAGCCCGACCGTCCCGCGCGTCCCCGATCCGTACGGGATCCCCGTACGGGTGGCGGGCCGGGTGCCCCCACCGGAGGCCGGGTGTCCGCGCGGGATGCCCCCGGTCACGCTCCTCGTACGCCCCCTGTACGCCGGGCCGGAAATGGCCACCGCGCACGTGCAGGGGGCGTGCATAAGTGCCGGAACGCCGAAGTGGGCGCCTCCGGAAAACCAGAGGCGCCCACTTCACAGGTGCGCCGCCAGGGACTCGAACCCCGGACCCGCTGATTAAGAGTCAGCTGCTCTAACCAACTGAGCTAGCGGCGCGCGCTGACAAAAGAAATACTACCTGCTTCCGTGGGGTGCTCCCGACCACCCCGCCCGCCGGGCCCCGAGGCGCCCCGCCCCAGGTCAGATCGCCAGCGACAGCAGGACCGGCGCGGCCCGCCGGTTCAGCGCGTCGGCCGCCTGCCGCAGCCGGTGGGCGTTCTCCAGCGGCATCGACAGCGCCAGGCAGCCCACCGCCGCACCCGCCGTGATCGGCACCGCGGCGCAGACCGTGCCCACGGCGTACTCCTGGAGATCGAGGACCGGGACCGTCGGCGGCTGACTGTCGAGCTTGTGCAGCAGGATCTTCTCGTTGGTGATCGTCCGCGAGGTGAGCCGGGCGGTCTTGTGCCGGGCCAGATGGTCCTTGCGTCCGTCGTGGTCCAGCTGCGCCAGCAGGCACTTGCCGACCGCGCTGGCGTGCGCGGTGCGACGGAACTCGGCCCACTCGTTGACCTTGGGGGCGAGCGGCCCGTCCGCGTAGTGCAGGATCTTGACCTCGCCGTCGATGTACCGGCTGATGTAGACCGCCGCGCCCACCGAATCCCGCAGGTCGTCGAGGGTGATCTGGAGCTTGTCGCGGAGCGCCTGATCGCGGTCGCCGCCGGTGCCCAGCAGCAGCAGCGATTCGCCGACGACGTACGAGCCGTCCGGCACCTGCTCGATGTACCCCTCGCGCCGCAGCATCGTCAGCATCTGCGCGAGATGGGTGGCGGGCAGATGGGTGTGGCGCGCGATCTCGACATCGGTCACGCCGCCGCTGTGCCGGGAGACCGCTTCGAGCACGCGCAGGGCGTGCTGCACCGAAGCGAACGGCGCGGTCGGATCGGGCTTCAGCGCCACGGTGGCCCCCTAGCAGGTCGGTACCGCTTGCGTCGTACGCGCCGCCGTCGGGCGCGAGCGGCGCGGGCCGCCGGCGGTTCCCGGGCGGCGGGACTTCTATCACGATAGCGGCCAACGGCCCCCGATGGAGAGGGTCTTGACCGAAAACCGCGCTCCGCACGCGGCCCGCGCGGAGCCTCGCGCGACGGCATATGCCATGGTCACGGGCGTGCGGCGGGCGCCGGACGCGCCGGAGCCCGGCCTCCGGAACGGGGCCGGGCTCCTCTGAGCGGCAGGATCGGCGTCACAGCACCGCGCCGAGGAACTCCCGGGTCCGCTCGTGCTCGGGGTCGGTGAAGATCTTCTCCGGCGCACCGGACTCGATGACCCGGCCCGCATCGAACATCAGCACGTCATCGGAGATGTCCCGCGCGAAGGACATCTCATGGGTCACACAGAGCATCGTGATGTCCGTGGTGCGGGCGATGTCCCGGAGGACGTCGAGCACCCCGGCCACCAGTTCCGGGTCGAGCGCGGACGTCACCTCGTCCAGCAGCAGCACCTGCGGCCGCATCGCCAGCGCGCGGGCGATGGCCACCCGCTGCTGCTGGCCGCCGGAGAGCTGCGTCGGGTACTTGTCGAGATGCGCGGTCAGCCCCACCAGGTCGAGCAGCCCGCGGGCCCGCTCCTCCGCCTCGTCCTTGCCCAGACCCAGCACGTGCACCGGCGCCTCGGTGATGTTGCGCAGCACCTTCATGTTGGGGAACAGGTTGAACTGCTGGAACACCATGCCGATGTTCTTGCGGACCTCGCGGATGTGCTTCTCACCTGCGGGTATCAGCCGCCCGTCCTTCTCCTCGTGGGTGAGAAAGGCGTCGCCGACCTTGATGGTGCCCTCGTCCGGCGTCAGCAGCGTCATCAGCAGCCGCAGGATCGTCGTCTTGCCGGAGCCGGACGGGCCGATCAGCGTGACGTGCTTGCCCGCCGAGACCGTGAAGTCCAGCGCGTCCAGCACGGTGTGGGACCCGAACCGCTTGGTGACGCGGTCGAAGCGGATCAGCTCGGTGCCGCCGGCGGGCCGGGCGGCGTCCTTCGGAAGGTGCGTGTCAGCGGACAAGGCGGCGCTCCAGGGCTCGCAGGAGGAGAGAGGTCGGGTACGAGATCACGATGAACAGGATGCCGACGACGGTGATCGGCTCCATGTAGTCGAAGGTGGTCGCGCCGATGGTGTTCGCCTGGAAGAGCATGTCGCCCACGGTGATGGCGGCCAGCATCGGCGTGTCCTTGAACATCGCGATGACGTAGTTGCCGAGCGCGGGGACCACCCGGCGCAGCGCCTGCGGCAGGATCACCGCCGTCCAGGTGCGCCGCCGCGGCAGGTTCAGCGCGACGGCCGCCTCCCACTGCCCGGCGGGCACCCCGTCGATCCCGGCGCGGTAGACCTCGGCGGTGTACGTCGAGTAGTGCAGCCCGAGGCCGATGACGCCGGTGACCAGCGGGGAGAAGGTGAGACCCCAGCTCGGCAGCACGAAGAAGAGGAAGAAGAGCTGCACCAGCAGCGGGGTGTTGCGGACGAATTCGACGACCGCGCCGACCGGCCAGGCCACCCAGCGGCTCGGCGACCGCAGCGCCAGTGCCCAGACCAGACCCAGCGCGAACGACACCAGCGACCCCAGCAGCGTCGCCTCGACGGTGACGCCGAGCCCCTTCAGCAGGTCGGGCAGGATGTCGCCGACGTACCCCCATGACCAGGTGTTCACGGCTTGCCACCTCCGGCGGCCGGTGCGGCGGTGCCCGTGACGGCCGGTGTGCGGGAGAACAGGCCGCCGGAGATCTCCGGGGCCCGCCCGACGGACGCCTTGGCCCGCCGCTCCGCCAGCCGCATGATCCGGGTCACCACGAACGCGATGACGAAGTAGAGGACCAGGATGATCCCGTAGACCTGGGCGCTCTCACCCGTGGAGAGCCGGGCGAGCTTCGCCTCGAACGTCAGCTCGCCGATGGAGAGCAGCGACGCCAGCGCGGTGCACTTGAGCAGTTCGATCAGCAGGTTGGTGAACGGCGGCATCATCTCGGGGAGCGCCTGCGGCAGGAAGACCTTCCGCATCCGCTGCCAGGGCGTGAAGCTCAGCGCGATGGCCGCCTCCCGCTGCGCGGGCGCCACCGCCCCCAGCGCGCCGCGCACCACCTCGGAGCCGTACGCGCCGTACGACAGGCCGAGGGCGAGGGTGCCGGCCCACACTCCGGCCAGCTGCCAGCCCAGCAGCGGCAGGGCGAAGAACAGCCAGAACATCAGGACCAGCGCCGAGGTGCCGCGGAAGATCTCCACGTACGCACCCGACAGGAAGCGCACCACGCGCAGGCGGGAGGTGCGGGCGATGCCGACGCCGAACGCGACGGCGGCGGCCAGCGCGGCGCTGTAGACCGTCAACTGGACGGTGATCCACACGCCTTTGAAGAAGAGTTCCCACAGTGCTCCGGTCACCGTTTGCACAGCTCCTTCGTCGTGAGATCGGTCATGAACTCCTCGGTGAATCCGAACGGCCGCACCAGGCGCAGGAGTTCACCGCTCCGCTTCATCGCGTGCAGCTCGCGGTTGAACGCGTCGCGCAGCTTCGTCTCGCCGATCCGGAAGCCGTAGCCACCGCCGTCGCGCTGCGGGGTGCCGTCCACCTCCGGGGTGAACGGCTCGGTCATTTCCACCCGCGGGTGGCGGCCGGTCTTCAGCGCCTCGATCATCGCGAGCGCGGTGCCCGCGAAGCAGTCGATGCGTCCCGCCTCCAGCGCCTCCATCCCGGCGATCGTGTCGCCGTACGTCTGGACGGTGTTCTTGTGCACGCCGTTGCCGACCGCGTAGTCGAGCTCCGCGTAGCCGACACCGGTGCCCATCCGGAACCCGCCGCGAGCGATGTCCCGATAGGAGCGAATTTTCTTCGGATTCCCCTTCGGGACGAGAAATCCGTCCTTCGACTCGTAATCCGGATCGGAGAAGAGGACCGCCTGGCAGCGGGCCTTGTTGATGAACATTCCGGCGACGATCACGTCGAACTGGAAGGAATGCAGACCCGGGACCAGGGCGCCGAATTCGACCGGTACGGGCTCGAAATTCCGGACACCCAGTTTCTTGAAGATGGTGCGGGCGACGGCGGGTGCCTCGCCCGTCAGCTCGCCGTTCCTGTCGATGTACGCATAGGGCGCCTCACCGGCGATCCCCATCCGAACCGTGGAGCGCTCCCGCAGATCATCGAGCAGATGTCCCCCGTCCGTGGCGCCGGTGACATCGACCCGGGCGCACCCGGTGGCCGCCGTCAACGCGCCTGCCGCACCGAAAGCCGCCGCTCCTGTCAACAGCGAGCGGCGGTTTATCCCTCTGACGCTGATGCCTGAATCTTTCCCCTGTGGTGGAGCCATGGGCGCGCGACTACCCGCGCCGTTCGAACATATGCCGATTGTTTCCGGCCCTTGATGGAACTGCCGCCCGGGCGTGGTGTGAATCCGTTATCGCCGTCTACGGTGAGAGTGCCGGATACGCCGCATCGGGAACTGTCCGGGCGATTGGCTGCCCTGTGCGGCGGTGTGGCTGGGTACGTCGCCGCCGCCGGCAGCCCGTCATTCCCGCGGGCCGCGCGGAATTCACCGATTCGCCCGGCGCCGCCCTCCCGGATTCCGGGCGGTCCGGCGGATAGGCAGGCACCGGGCGGGTCCCGCGGAGCCCGCCCGGTCCGCGGCGCGGCGTCGCGGACCGCCCCGGGGCGCGCCGCCCGGCAGCGCACGCCCCGGCATCCCACGGACCGAAGGAGGCCCCATGGCCGACCGTTTCCTCGACGTCTCGCTGGACAAGCGCGGCGTCCACTGCACCGCCCGGCTGCTCGACGACCGCGCGCCGCTCACCTGCGCCGCCGTCTGGGACGCGCTGCCCTTGGGCGGCGACGTCTACCACGCCAAGTACGCGCGCAACGAGATCTACACCCTCATCGCGCCGTTCGCCGCGCAGGAGCCCCCGCTGGAGAACCCCACGATCACCCCGATCCCCGGTGACCTGTGCTACTTCACCTTCAGCGGCACCGAGTTGGGCACCTCCTCCTACGGCTACGCCGCCGGGTCCGAGGCCCACGGCCGGTCCACCGTCGTCGACCTCGCGCTCTTCTACGAACGCAACAACCTGCTCATCAACGGCGATGCGGGCTGGGTCCCCGGCATCGTCTGGGGCACCGTCGTCGAGGGCCTGGACCGGATGGCCGACGCCTGCCAGGACCTGTGGCGGGCCGGCGCCGTGGGCGAGAGCCTCAGCTTCCGCCGGGCCTAGAGGCGGGACGGCATGGGGGCGTGCGGGTGCGGTCCGCGCGCCCCGGGCCTGGCCCGCGCGCCGCCTGGGCCGGGGCCGCGCGCCGCCCGGGGTCGCGTCCCGGGCCGCGCCGCTCAAGCCCGCCCGCCGCCCACCTCGCCCGACGGCCCCGCCCCCTCATCCCCAAGCCGTCGTCACCCCCGCCACCCCCGCCTCGTACAGCGCATGCGCCGCGCGCAGGACCAGGGCGTCCGCGTGGCGGGCCGCGATCAGCTGCACGCCGATCGGCAGTCCGTCGCGGTCCAGCCCGCAGGGGACCGTTGCGGCGGGCTGCTGCGTCATGTTGAACGGGTAGGTGAACGGCGTCCAGCCCGTCCAGCGGTCGAACCCGGAGCCGGGCGGCACCTCGACGCCCGCCGCGAACGCCGTGCCCGGCAGCGTCGGCGTCACCAGCAGGTCGTACGTGGTGTGGAAGCGGCCCATCGCCGTGCCGAGTGCCATCCGGGTGTCGACGGCGGCCAGATAGTCCAGCGCGCCGTACCGGGCGCCGAGGGCGCAGATCTCCGCGAGCCCCGGATCCAGCAGCTCCCGCCCGGCCGCGTCCAGATGCTCCACCACCCGCGCCGCCCCGCTGAACCACAGCACATGGAACGCCTCCACCGGGTCCGCGATCGGCGGATCGGCCTCCTCGACGTGCGCGCCCAGCGACGCCAGCTTCTCCACCGCCGAGCGCACCGCCGCCGCCACGTCCGGCGCGACCGGCACATCCCAGCCGAGCGCCGGGCTGTACGCCACCCGCAGCCCGGCCACCGGCTCCGCCAGGGCCGCCTGGAACGAGCCGGTGACGGGGCCCAGATGCGACCAGTCGCGCGGATCGGGCGCGCTGATCACGTCCATCATCAGCGCCGCGTCCGCCACGTCCCGCGTCATCGGCCCGACGTGCGAGAGCGTCCCGAACGGGCTCGCCGGATACAGCGGGACCCGCCCGTACGTCCCCTTCAGCGCGAAGACCCCGCAGAACGACGCGGGGATCCGGACCGACCCGCCGCCGTCGGTGCCCAGGCTCAGTGGCCCGGCGCCCAGCGCGAGCGCCGCCGCGCTGCCGCCGCTGGAGCCGCCGGAGGTGTGCCCGGGGTCGTACGGATTGCCCGTCACGCCGTTGCGCGGGCTGTCGGTGACGGCCTTCCAGCCGAACTCCGGGGTGGCGGTCTTGCCGAGGAAGACCGCGCCCGCCTCCCGCAGCCGGGCCACCGACGGCGCGTCCTCGTCCCACGCCGCGCCGTCGGGGGAGAGCGTCAACGAACCCCGCAGGGTCGGGCTGCCACGGGTGAGCAGCAGGTCCTTGACGGTCACCGGCACCCCGTCGACGGGCCCGGCCGGGCGCCCGGCGCGCCAGCGCTCCTCGGACGCGCGGGCCCCGGCGATCGCCCCCTCGGCGTCGATCAGGGTGAACGCGTTGGTCCGCTCCTGCGCGGCCCCGGCCCGTTCCAGCGCGGCGGTGACCGCCTCCACGGGCGAGAACGCACCGGCGGCGTACCCGTCGGTGAGCTGCTGGGCCGAGAGCGTGGCGAGCCGGTTCGGTGCTGTCATGGGGCGTCCTCCGGTCGGGCTGCCGCCCCGGGGCGGGGCGGGGGCGGATGGAGACGGGCGGTCCGGCGGGGCCGGGCGCCGGGGGAGCGGACGGGCCCGGATCAGCGCACCGGGACGTAGCCGAGCCGCTTGTCGACGACGTTGTGCAGTGGTTCACCGGCCGCCCAGCGGTCGAAGTTGTCCGCGAACTGCTCGGCCAGCGCATCCCGCCAGCCCAGCGTGTCGCCGCTCATGTGCGGCGAGACGATCAGGCCCGGCGCGTCCCACAGCGGACTGCCGGACGGCAGCGGCTCCTGCTGGAAGACGTCGAGCGCGGCGGCCGCGAGATGCCCGGAGCGCAGCGCCTCGACGAGCGCGTCCTCGTCGACGAGCGGTCCCCGGCCGACGTTGACGAAGTGGGCCCCGGGACGCATCGCGGCGAACGTCTCCGGGCCGAACAGGCCGCGCGTCGCATCGGTCAGCGGCGCCGCGCAGACGACCCAGTCGGCGCCGCCCAGCAGCGGGCGCAGCGCCTCGGACGCCCGCACCGTGCCGAACTGCGCATCGCCGGTGCGCTCCCGGCGGCCCACCAGATCGACGGTGACACCCAGTGCCTTGAGGGTGGTGCCGACGGCCCGTCCGATGGGGCCCGAGCCGACCACCACGGCGTGTGTCCCGGCGAGCCGCCGGGTGTCGCGGTGCCGCCAGCGCCGCTGCCGCTGCCACTCCCAACTCCCGTGGAAATCCTTGGCCATGGCCAGGACGAGCCCGGCGACGTACTCCGCGATCGGCTGCTCGAAGACGCCGCGCGCGTTGGTCACCAGCGTGTCGTCGGCGACCAGCGCCGGGCACAGCAGCCGGTCCACCCCGGCGCTCGCGGTGTGCACCCACCCGGGCCGCGGCCCCCGGGCCGGCCATGCGTCGCGGATCGCGTCGGAGGTGAAGTCCCAGGCCAGCAGCACATCGGCGGTGGGCAGCCGGTCGGCGAGCGTGGCCGCGTCGGCGTGCACCACCCGGGCCCGGCCGGCGAGCCGGTCCAGCTTCGGCGGCGGGTCGGAACCCAGGACGAGGACGGTGCTTTCGGACATGGGCCAGAACCGTTCTGAGACGTGTACCGGGCGAGGGCGGAGGAGGCGGGGGAGCAGCCCCACGGGAAGGCTACGGCGGCGAGGGCGGGACGGCGGGACGGCGGCGACGGACCGGTGAGCAACGGGAGAGGGCCGGGGAGGTGACGGACAACAAGAGGCCGACAAATGTCGGAGATGTGAGGATTGACCACGCTAAGAAGTCGTATCTACCGTGTCAACAACGGCACTGTTCCGACGTCCCGGCTCGTACCGGCTGCTCCATCCCCCTCTGGCCACCGTTTGGCCACTGCCCTTCGTATCTCCTAGGGGCTTACATGGACGTCTCCTTTCTCGGTGGCCCTCAGCCCCAGCTCGGCCTGGGCGTCGTCGCACCGTTCGACTTCGCCCTCGATCGCGAGCTGTGGCGCTGGGTACCGGACGATGTGTCCCTCCACCTCACCCGTACCCCGTTCGTACCCGTCGAGGTGAGCCTCGACCTGGCCCGTATGGTCAGCGAACACGAAACGCTGCGCGCCGCCGTCGAGGCGCTGAGCGCGGTCTCCCCGCAGGCCATCGCCTACGCCTGTACGTCCGGAAGCTTCGTCGGCGGGCTCGCGGGCGAGCGGGCGATGACGGCCGCGATGGTCCAGGCGGGGGCGGTTCTCTCCCTCACCACCTCGGGCGCGCTCATCGAGGCGCTGCGGGAGCTGGACGCCTGGCACATCGCCGTGGTCACGCCGTACACGCGGTCGGTCACCGACTCCCTGGAGGCGTTTCTCGGCGAGGCGGGCATCACGGTCACCGGGCGCGCCTATCTCGGCCTGACCCGGCACATCTGGCAGGTTCCCTACCGCGATGTTGTCGCGATGGCCCGCACCGCCGTGGCCGACGGCACCGACGCGCTCTTCATCAGCTGTACGAACCTGCCGACGTACGACGCCATCCCGCAGCTGGAGGCGGAGCTGCGGATGCCGGTGGTCTCGGCCAACCAGGTCACGCTGTGGGCCGCGCTGCGGGCGATCGGCGTCCGGGCGGTCGGGCCGTACCAGGCGCTGCTGGACCCGGTGGCCCGCGCCGGTCCCGCCGGGATGACCCCCGCCCCGCCCGCCCCGGAGGTGCCCGGCACCCGGCCGGACACCCCGCCGGAACCGGACCCCGCCGCCCCGCCCGAGACCGCCCGCACGGCCCCGCCCGGGGAACCGTCGCCGAGCGCCGACCCCCCGGAGGGCCGCACGCGAAAAGCACGGACCCGACGGGGAGGCACCCGCCACTGACCCCGGAGCAGCCCCCGGGCGCGCGGACCACGGCCCGCGCGCCGTCCGGACCCGCCCGCGCGCCCCGTCGCGGCGCCCCGTCCCCCGACCCGAGCCCCCACCCAAGGGAGAACCGCATGACCACGGTCGGCTTCCTCTACCCCGGCCACTCCGCCGAGGACGACTACCCGCGCCTCGCCGCCCTCTTGGGCGAGGGCATCGCCCTGCCCCTGGTCCACACCGATATCGGCGAGGACGCCCACCGGGTGGACGCGCTGCTGGAGATGGGGTCGGCGGCACGGCTCGCCGCCGGCGTCGGCGAACTGCGCGCCCTGGGCGCCGAGGCCGTCGTATGGGCCTGTACGAGCGCCAGCTTCGTCTTCGGCTGGGAGGGCGCCCAGGAGCAGGCCCGGGAGCTGTCCGTCACCGCCGGGCTCCCGGCGTCCAGCACGTCCTTCGCGTTCACGGGCGCGGTCCGGGCGCTCGGCCTGCGCCGCGTCGCGGTCGCCGCGACCTACCCCACCGATGTCGCGGAGCTGTTCCGGGCCTTCCTGAAGGCGTCCGGCACCGAGGTCGTCGCCGCCTGTGGCAGTGGCATCATCACCGCCGCCGAGGTCGGCACCTGGGGCCGCGACGAGGTGCTGGCCATGGCCCGGGCGGGCGACCACCCCGCCGCCGAAGCGGTCCTGCTGCCGGACACCGCCCTGCACACCGCGGCGTATCTGGCGGACCTCGAAACCGAGCTGGGCAAGCCGGTCCTCACCGCCAATCAGGTGACGGTCTGGGAGGGCCTGCGCCTGGTGGGCCGCACCGTCGTGCACCCCGCCCTGGGCACGCTCTTCACCGCCGCCGCCCACAGGGAGGGGTGAGGGAACGACCGCTCCCGGTGCCGGTGCCCCCGCCCTTGGGCCGGGGGCACCGCCACGTCATCCGGGGGCGGATTCACGGGAACGGGTGAACCGGATCCGGGAACAACCGGAGAACATCTCCGGTTGTCCTGGCAGCAGACCGGCGAAGCGAGGAGGACCCGCCCGTGAGCGGCGACAACGACCAGCAGCAGCGCGACGAGATCCGCGGTACCGCCCGGGGCGACGCGCCCGTCCCCCTGTCCGTGCTCGACCTCGTGACGGTCGGCGCGGGAAGCTCCGCGACGGACGCCGTCCGCACCGCCGTCGACCTGGCCCGCATCGCCGAGCGCCGCGGCTTCCACCGCTACTGGGTCGCCGAACACCACTCCATGCCCGGCGTCGCGTCGTCCTCCCCGGCGGTCCTCCTCGCCCATCTCGCCGCGCACACCGACCGCATCCGCCTCGGCTCCGGCGGCGTGATGCTGCCCAACCACGCGCCGCTGGTCATCGCCGAACAGTTCGGCACCCTGGAGGCGATGGCCCCCGGCCGCGTCGACCTCGGTCTTGGCCGCGCCCCGGGCACCGACGGCGCCACCGCCGCGGCCCTGCGCCGCACCGAGCGGCTCCATGAGGGAGCAATGGGGTCTCCCCTGGTCGAGCGAAGCCGAGACCGCGGGGAAGAATTTCCGCAGCTGCTCGCCGAATTGACCCGCTTCCTGGACGGCACGTTCCCCGACGGCCACCCGTACGCCCGTATCCACGCGGTCCCCGGGCCCGTTCAGGCGACCTCGCCCGGCGGGGTGCAGTCCCCGCACCGCCCGCCGCTGTGGCTCCTCGGCTCCTCCGGCTTCAGCGCCCGGCTGGCCGGGTCCCTGGGCCTGCCGTTCGCCTTCGCCCACCACTTCTCGGCCGCCAACACCGTGCCCGCCCTCGACCTCTACCGCGCGTCCTTCCGCCCCTCCGAGGTGCTCGCCGAGCCGTACGCCCTGATCGGCGTCGCCGCGCTCGCCGCCGAGGACGAACGGGAGGCCCGCCGCCAGGTGATGACCGGCGCACTCTCCATGCTCCGCCTCCGCACCGGCACCCCCGGCCTGGTGCCGAGCCCCGAGGAGGCCGCGGCGTACCCGTACCACGCCCACGAGCGGGAGTTCGTCGACAACTGGCTCGCCAACATCGTCCACGGCACCCCCGACGCCGTCCGTCAGGGCCTCGACGACCTGGCCAAGCGCACCGGCGCCGACGAACTGATGCTCACCGCCAACGCCCACGGCGGCGCCACCCGGCTGCGCTCCTACGAGCTGATAGCCGACGCGTACGGGCTGCCGCGCGACTGAGCCGGGGCCGTCGCCGCACGAGGCGCGCGCCGCAGGGGCCGCCTGCCGCACCGGCCGGGCCGCCTGTCGTAAGGGCCGTCCGCCGCACGGACCGGCCGCCACCCGGCCTCGCCCGCGTCCCCGCGTCCACCCGGCGCGGGACGCGGGGCACGGTCAGAAGTCGTCGGTGCGGCCGTCCGCGTCGAGCAGGGCGGTGATCCGCTCCGGGGGCAGCGGCCGGGCGTAGAGCCAGCCCTGGCCGGTGTCACAGCCGATCCGCCGCAGCCGCGCCGCCTGCTCGGCGCTCTCCACACACTCCGCGGTGACCGTCAGCCCGAGCCGGTGCGCCAGCGACACCAGCGCCTCCACGATCGTTTCATCGGCCGGATTCGGATGCTCCTGTGACCGAAAACCGCTGACGAACGTGCCGTCGAGCTTCAGGACGGACACCGGCAGCCGGCTGAGGTAGGCGAGGTTGGAGTAGCCGGTGCCGAAATCGTCGATGGCGATCCGTACGCCCATGTCACTCAGTGCCTGAAGCGCCTGGAGCGGCCGCCCGGCCGACCCCATCACCGCCGACTCGGTCAGCTCCAGCTGCAACAGCTCCGGTGGCAGCTCCGTCGCCGCGAGGATCCCGGCCACATCCGCGACGAGGTCGGAGTCCCACACCTGACGCACGGCCACATTGACGCTGACGAACAGCGGCCGCGCGGCGGGCCGCTCCAACTGCCAGGCGCGGGCCTGACGGCAGGCGGTCTCCAGCACCCAGCGGCCCAGTTCGACGATCGAGCCGTTCTCCTCGGCCAGGGCGATGAACCGATTCGGCGCCAGCGTGCCGAACTGCGGATGACGCCAGCGGACCAGCGCCTCCACGCCCTCGGCCCGCCCGTCGCCCAGCCCGACGAGCGGCTGGTACTCCAGCGTGAACTCGCCGCGGTCCACGGCCGGACGGAGCGTGCTGGACAGCGCCTGGCGGGTCATCCGGTGCGCGTTGCGCTCGGGGTCGAAGAGCGTCCAGCGCGCCTTGCCGTCCTCCTTGGCCCAGTACAGCGTGGTGTCCGCCGCCTGCATCAGGCCCGTGGCCGTCGTCCCCGCAGCGGTCCGCTCCACCACGCCGATGCTGGCCGACACCGACAGCCGCTGCCCGGCCAGGTCGAACGGCTGCTGAAGGGCGTCCAGCGCGCACTGCGCCAGCTCCGCCACCTGATCGGTGCCCGCGGAGTTCTCCACCAGCAGCGCGAACTCGTCACCGCCGAGCCGGGCCACCAGATGGCCGCGGGAGGCGTCGCCGCCCCGCCCGCCGGTGCGCTCCGCGCAGCGGCTCAGACGCTGTGCCACCGCGCTCAGCAGCCGGTCGCCGACGCGGTGCCCGAGCGTGTCGTTGACGGCCTTGAAACCGTCGAGGTCGAGGTAGCACAGGCCGATGCGGCCGGTCCCCGACGGCTCGAACGACGCGGCCTCCAGCGCCGATGACAGCCGCTCGAAGAAGAGCGCGCGGTTGGGCAGCCGGGTCACCGGGTCGTGCATCTGCAGATGCCGCACCCGGGCGAGCAGGTCGTGACGGTCGCTGCTGTCGGCGACGGTCAGCAGGAACCGTTCGCCGTCCGGCAGCGGCTCGACGCCGACCTCCACCCAGAGGGTCTGGCCCGCCGGGTGCTTGAGGCGGCGGGTGCAGCGCAGCCGGTCGCTGCGGCCGCACAGCACCTCCCGGTAGGCGGTCCACAGCCGGGGGTCGGAGCCGAGGTCGGCGAGGTCCGCGGCGGCGGCCGAGGTGAGCCGCCCGGGGTCGGTGCCGAGCAGTTCGCCGAAGGCGGGGTTGGCCGCGATGATCAAGCCGTCGCCGTCCAGCAGGGCCATCGGCAGCCGCGCGGAGTGGAACGCGGCGCGGTAGTCGCCGAACGCCGTGGCCGGGCTCTCGTGGGCGAGCGCCGGGAGGCGGCCCGCCGTGCCCTGCCGTTCGGCCCGTACACCGGATTCGTTGGTCGTACCCTTACGCTCCGTCACGGAGGGAAGCGTCACTCCGGGCGTGCGGCCCGGCCTGTCGGGGTGTCCGCTCACTGCTCGCTCCCGCATGGCGCTGGTCTCGTGACGGAGGGGGGAATCCGCGCTGGAAAGTGTGGCGATCATAGAGGCTGCCGCGGCGGGCGAGCCAGCGACATCGCCGTGATCATCGGCACGGGTGACGGAAGTTCAGCCATTTCTGCCCAGCTGTGTTCATCGGGGTTCGCCGGAATTGCTGCGATGGCCACGTGTGACGTTCCGTGACGGAGCAGCGGTGGGGCGCCGCTCACTCTTCTGGCCGCGGAAACAGGACGAATAGCGTTAAATCATCACAGGGTGGGTGGGGTGTCCGAATCCCGTCCCCGGAGGTCGATGTGGTGCGCCCCCAGACGCCCGACAGGGCCGAACCCCGGAGGCTGCGGCGCGTCGTGGCAGTCGCCACCTCACTGACCGCACTCATAGCGACCTCGATCGTCGCCGGTCCCGCCACCGCCTCGGAAGCCACCCTCTCGTGCGCCCTCGGCCGCACCGACGCCCATCACTCCGAGGGGCTGGACACCTGGAACGCCGCCTACCCCCGCCCGCGCGGCACGCTCGACGCGGTGATGATCTTCCTCTCGTTCCCCGACTCCACCCCCGTCGTCGGAGCGGGCGAACTCGCCCGGAACTACTTCCCGGCCACCTCCCGTTTCTTCGACCACGCCTCGTACGGCAAGTTCCGGCTCCGCCCGCACCTCCACCAGAAGTGGGTACGGATGCCGCACCGCTCCACCGACTACGGGATACGGCGCGACTGGGCGGCCGACAGCCGGGCGTCCTACCTCCGCGACGCGGTCGCCGCCGCCGACCCCACCATCGACTACAGCCGCTACGACATCGTCTACTTCGTCGCCGACCCGGACGCCCCCGGCGTCGACTCGGACGCCACCAAGGTCGTCAACCTCGACCAGCCGATGCGCGCCGACCACACCGACCTGCGGCGCTTCGTCACCGTCTTCGAGCAGAACCCGCCGGACCGCAACGTCCTCGCCCACGAGACCAGCCACGTCTTCGACCTGCCGGACCTCTACCACCGCCCCGAGGGCGGCAAGGGCGACTGGGACACCTACGTCGGCGACTGGGACCTCATGGGCAGCCAGTTCGGCCTGGCGCCCGACCCGTTCGGCTGGCACCGGTGGAAGCTCGGCTGGCTCACCGACAACCAGGTCGACTGCGCCGGACTCACCGGCACCGGCTGGCACACCCTGCGCCCGCTGTCCGCCCCCATGGAGCCCGGCGACGAGCGCCGCTCCCGGCTCCTGGTCGTCCGCACCGGACGGGACACCGCCCTCGCCGTCGAGGCACGCGACGCCAGCGGCAACGACCGGACGGTCTGCCGCGAGGGCGTCCTCGTCTACCGCGTCCGCTCCGCCACCGCCTCCGGCTCCGGCCCCGTCCAGGTCCTCGACGGCCACCCGGGCACCTCCGCCTGCAGCGGCACCTCCGTCCACCCGCCGCTCGCCGACGCCCCGCTCGGCGTGGGCGAGAGCCTGCGCGACGCCGCCGACGGCGTTCGGGTGGAGGTCGAGGGGCGCGCGCCCTCGGGTGACTGGACGGTCCGGATCACCCGCGCCTGACCCGCCCCACGGGCATACGACGAAGGCCCCCACCGAAGTGAGGGCCTTGTCTGTCTGTGCGCCGCCAGGGACTCGAACCCCGGACCCGCTGATTAAGAGTCAGCTGCTCTAACCAACTGAGCTAGCGGCGCCTGCTGACGTGGAAGACCTTAGCACCCGGAAGGGGGAGGGCAAAAATCGGATACCCGGTGGCCGGGCGCTCAGCGGGAGGTCAGCGCGGTGGCGGCGTACTCCGGGGCCCGGCCGGAGGCGGTGCGGACCGGGTGCTCCGGGCCCATGGCGTATCCGGCGCCGGTGTCCGCGCGGGCGGCGCGCACACAGGCCCACAGCAGGACGTCCGGCCCCGGCAGCCAGGGGGAGCGGACGTCGGGGGCGACCAGCCACCGGGTGGCGGGCGGCGCGGAGCGGTCCGCCGGGCCGGCGCACGGGTGCAGCGGCGGGACGGTCACCGCGTCCCCGCTGCCGTGGCACAGCAGCGGCGGGACGGCGGCCGCCCACTCCTCCCACTCCAGCAGCGCGGGCAGCCGCTGCGCGGTCCCGGGCGCGGCGAAGAGCAGGATCCGGCCCTGGTGGGCGGCGACGGGGCCGGAGCCGGGGCCGTCCGACCAGAGCCGGTCGACCATCCGGCGGCCGAAGAGCGCGGGCGCGTTGATCACGTCGAAGGCGGTGCCGCACGGCAGCACGCTCGGCGCGGTGGGCCGCTGCGCCCACAGGGAGCGCACGGCCCCCGGACGCGCGCTGGCGGAGGCCAGCCAGTCGGCGCCGGCGAGGGTGACGTACGAGGAGGTGGGGAAACCCGGGGACGCCGGGGCGGGGGAGATGTCGGACTGCCAGTCGCTCATGGGGACAGGTCTACCGACGGACGGGGCGCCCCGCGGCGGATTTCCGAAACCGGGACACTACGGGTCGGTAGGGAGTATCTTCCCCTCGCGCATATGCCCTGGGCTCATGGGCAGGCCCCGCGGGACGGGCTTCCGGGGCGCTCCCGGGGGCGTACGGGTGGCCCGTACGAGTGCGGTCGACCGGCCCTCGCAGCTCTCACCGGTGCCGCGTCGGTGCCGGGCCCGGCACCGGTCCTCCCCGGTGGGCCCGGCCCGCGGCCGTGCCGGTCAGTCCCCGCCGTCGGGGCGGGCGGCGCCGTCGCGCATCAGGCTCCGGCCGAACTCGACCATCTTGCGGGCGTATTCCTCCGTCCACTCCGCGCGCTCGGCGAGCGCCGCCGGCGTCAGGCGGTCGAAGCGCTTGGGGTCGGCTAGCTGCGCGGCGGCCAGCGCCTGGAACTCCGTCGCCCGGTCGGCGGCGGCGCGGAAGGCGAGCGCCAGCTCCGTGGAGCGGCCCAGCAGCTCGCGCGGGTCCGCTATCGACTCCAGGCCGAAGAAGTGCTCCGGGTCCGCCGTGGCCTCGGGCGGTTCGAAGAGCAGCGGCGCGGGCCGCATGCGCCGGGGCGCCGCGCCGCGCGGGTCGGGAGCCGGTCGCGGCTCGGACATGAACGTACCTCCAGGGTCGAGTGCCGCATTCCATTGTCCCGCGTCGCGCAAGGGGGCAGGCCCCTTGCGTACGAGGTCCCGCCCGGCGCGCGTGGCGTCGTCGCGCCCGCCACCCCACCGGTGCTCCGCGAGCCGGGCCGGTACGCCGCCAGGCGACAGTCTTTTATGGGTCAGGTGGTCGGTCACCTCTGCCGTGTGGAAGGTGAGGCCGGGAAGGTGGCCCCCTCGGGCTGCTGAATCTCTCCTCATGAGGTCAACTCCCCCCGTCCCCGAGGGGAGTTGCCCATGTCGGTGCAGTGTTACCGCTTCCCGCTGTCGGGGCTGTCCGTGCACCCGGCGTGGCACTGGGAGCAGTCGGCCGCGTCCTTCATGGTCCACAGCTCCGGTCGATCTCGAAGCCTTCCGCGCAGGTCAGAGCACCTGCGGCCGTCCGGTTCACCCCCGCCACCCCACCCGGTGCTCCGCGAGCCGGGCCAGTACGGCGTGGTGGGCCTCCCAACTGTCCGGGAACTTCACCGTGACGCCGAGCTGCACCGGCTCCGTCGACGGGTGTTCGTCCAGCAGCTCGGCCACGCCCGCCCGGCAGACCACGATGCAGGCGTGGCGGTGGCGGGAGGCGAGCACGCACAGGCGGCCCGTCTCCAGGTGGAAGGCGGTGGCGTCGGGGCGTCCGGAGAGCGGGTGGAGCACCACCGTGACGTCGTACTCGCGGCCCTGGAGGCGGTTGGCGGTGTCCACCACGACGCCGCTCACCCCCAGCTCGGACAGGGCCGCGCGCACCGCGGCGGCCTGATCGCGGTGCGCGGTGCCGACCGCGACCCGGGCAGCCGTCACCGGCTCCGGATCCGGACCGCGTTCGCTGGTGGCGGCCGCGCCGCGGTCCAGCAGCCGCCGCACCACCAGGGCCACCGCCCGTACCGCCTCCGGGTCCGTCCGCGGGGTGTGCCGGGCGGGCAGCTCCAGCAGGCCCCAGCCGGACACGGCGGCCTCATCGAGGACGCGGTCGACGCCCGAGCCGTCGCCCGGCACCCCGAACGCCAGGCTCCGGTCGCCGGGGCCGGTGCCGCTGCGGAAGCGGGCGAACGGGTAGAACGCGTCGGACACCAGCGGCGCCGCCGACGCGGGCAGCCGCCAGGAGACCGGCAGGCGGTGCTGCGGCAGGTCGGGATTGTGCGCCAGGAGGGTGGCGACGGCGCTCGACGACGGGTCGTACGCAAGACCCGCCCACTGCTCGGCGCCGACCACGCTGAACGGGTCCAGCTGTCCCGGGTCGCCGACGAACAGCGCCCGCTCGAAGAGCCCGGCGACGGCCAGCAGCGCATCGGAGCGCATCTGGTACGCCTCATCGACGATCGCGTGCCGCCAGCCCTCCTCGACCTTGGTGTGGGCCCACTTCGCGGCGGTGGAGACGACGATGTCCATCCCGGCGAGGTCGGCGATCTTCGCGGAGGTACGGACCTCGGGCAGCGCGGCGAGCGCCGGGTCGACGGTGCCCGCCTCGCTGCCGTGCAGCCGCCCGACCGGCAGCTGCGGATCCTTCTCGGCGAGGCGCAGCACCAGGTCGTCCACCTGGGCGTTGGTCTGCGCGACGATCATCAACGGGTGCCCGGCCGCGGCGAGTTCCCGGGCCGCGCGGACCACGAGGGTGGACTTGCCCGCGCCCGGCGGGGAGTCGACGACCACGCCGGGACGGGTGCTGTGCAGGGTGTCGTGGAGGATCGCGTCCGTCGCGGCGGCGGCCGCCGCGCCCGGGTCGAACGGCTCCGCGCCGCCCGGCCCGGGGGTCCGTCGCGTCGTCCACGGGGCGCCGGTCACAGGAAGTCCTCCGGTGTCATCGGGTCGGGGGCGTCACCCTCGGGTCCGGCGGCGGGCGGGCCGCCGTGCGTCCACGGGGTGTCCTCGGGCTCCGGCAGCTGCGGGCCGCCGCGCGGGGCGTGCTCGAACAGCGTCCAGCACACCGTCTCACCGGGCTCGGGCACCGAACCGGGCGCGGGCACCTTGCCGCGCCCCATGCCGCCGGTGAGCCGCACCGTCAGGCTGCCCGCCGCCCCGTCCTCGTACGCCACGAACACGGCGCTCTGCGCCTTGCCGTCGGGCAGCGGGCGGTGCAGCCGGGCGCCGTCGGTGAGCAGCGGGGTGTCGGCGGTGCGCAGCGTCACCAGGGGCCGCGGCATCGGGCGCGGGCCCTTGGAGAACGACTCCTCGACGGCGGTGGCCTCCCCGGCGAACGCCTCCCCGGCCAGCCGCCGCCCCGCCATCACCAGCGGGTCGTCCAGCGCCTCCTGGGCGTCCAGCTGGGCCTGCGCCGTCTCCCGGGAGGCGAGCTTGCGGGCGGCGGTGACCGCGTCGTCCCGCTTGGGCTGCGGCGGCTCGCCCGCGCGCACCCGGTCGCGGTGGGCGGTGTACGACCAGCGGTCGCGTTTCCAGCGGTCGACGACGTGGGCGCCGGGCGGCAGCGCGCGCAGCAGGTCGTACCCGCGCCAGACCGCGTCCCAGGTGGGTCGCAGCTGGCCGCCGATCAGCTCGCGTAGCTCCTCCGCGGCGCCGGGTACGTCCGCGTCGTACCGGGCCATCGCGGGCGCCAGCAGGGCGTTGTCGAACGCCGGGTCGGTGGCGGGACCGGCGGGCGGGCAGTGCAGCATGCCGTCCTCGCCGCGCGCCGACTCCGCACGCTCGGCGGCGGCCCGGCCCGACAGGCCCTCGGGCGGGTCGATCCAGGCGAGCAGGGCGCCCAGATGCTGGTCCTCCAAGGCGCTCTGGCCCGTCGCCCAATGGCGGGTCAGCAGCTCCGTCATGGACAGCAACAGGCAGGAACCCGGCACCCGGGCGCGCTCGCCGAGATGGGTCAACCAGCGGCCCAGCAGCGGCACATGGGGCGGCGCGGCGCAGCGCGGCGAGGGCGGGGTCGGTGCCGTCGGGGGCGGCGTCCGGGGCCTCCGGGGCGTGCTCCGGAGCGGCCGGGTGTTCCGGTCCGGCGCCGCGCCCCGGGGCGTCCGCCGGGGGAGCGGCGGCGTCCGCCGTCCGCTCCGCTGCCGCCGCCAGCACCTCGTCGATGGTGCGCAGCGACCCCAGATCGCCGCGTACGCCGCGGCCCAGGGTCTCCACCGCGCCCCGCTCGCGGGAGCGGCCGCGGCAGTGGAACGCCAGCTCACAGGCGGCCAGGCACTCCGGGGCGTACGCCGCGTCGACCGTCTCGACGGCGGCGGCCAGTTCGTCCGCCGGGCGGGTCGCCGTCCGGCCGTCGTCGGCGAGGTGCAGGTCGAAGGTGGTGTCCGGGGGCAGGGCGGCGGCGATCTCGTCGACCCGGGTGAGGCGGGCCAGCTGCCGCCGGGTGGTGGCGAGCTGCTTACGGATGTCGACGGCGGCGGCCGTGGGGAGGTTGGAGAAGTCCTGCGGGCACACCAGCAGCACCCGGTCGCCGACCCGGGCCGGGCGCTCCCCATGGGCGGTGACCTGCGCGGCGACGCCCTCCAGGCCGTGGACGTAGACCGCCGCCTGCCGGGCCGCCGCGCCCACCTTGGCGGCGTCCGCCGCGCCGTCGATCATCGGGAAGGACTTGATCTCCACGACCGTCCAGACGCCGTCCGGGCGGACCACCACCGCGTCCGGCTCCACATAGGCGGGCGAACCGGCGACTTCGACGGCGAGCAGCGGGTGGTCCAGCAGCGTCCAGCCACCGGCGGCCGTGGCCTCCCGCAGCGCCAGCGCCGTGCGGGCGGCCCGGCCCTCGGGACCGGCCGCCGCCAGGTCCGGCGCGGCGACCTCGCCCTCCTCGGGCGCGGGGGTGCCGGACGGCAGCCGGGCGTGCAGCAGCCGCAGCAGCTCGGCGCCGCCGTCCGCCTTGACGCGGGCCTCGAAGCTGTTGCCCCGGGCGAGGGCGAACCGGGACTGGCCGTGGCCCGCGGGGGAGCCGAGCGCCTGGGCCAGGGCGCCCTTGTCGACGCCCGCGCCGTCCAGCAGCGCGCGGCGCCGGCAGCCCGGGTTGGCGGCCAGCGCGGCGAGCGCCCGGGCGTCCAGCGCGCGGGGGCGTATGCCCGGCCCGCGCAGCTCAGTGAGGCGCTGCCGCAGGCTCGGGGGCGGCGTCGGCCGTGCGCTCGGGGCAGCGGCCGCCGCGGGTCGGCTGTCGCGGAAAACGTTCACCTGGCGAAGTCTCGCATCCGGCACCGACAACGCCCCCGGCCCTCGCGCGACGAGCGGCGGCCGCGCGGCCCCGCCGGGTCCGGCGCCGCCACGCCGCCCCGGGAGTCCCGCGGGCGGGACCGTCCGGTTCCGGTGCGGCGCCGGGGTCCGTGCCCCGGGCGCGGAGGGTGTCGACGAGCCGGAGCAGCGGGCCGGTGAGCCAGGCGCCCAGGCCCATGACGGCCACGCCCGCCAGCACGTCCAGGAGGTAGTGGTTGGCGGTGCCCATCACCACCAGGGCGATGGCCGGCGGGTACGCCACGGCGAGCGCCCGCGCCATTCGGGAGGAGGCCAGCCGCCACACGGCCGCGCCGCACCACAGCGCCCAGCCCACATGGAGGCTCGGCATCGCCGCGTACTGGTTCGTCAGCCCGCCCAGGCCGCGGGGTGCGCTCGCCTCGGCGCCCCACCAGCCGTATCCGGCGTAGTGGGCCATGCCGTCCACGAAGCCCTGCCCGGCGTCGAGCAGGCGCGGCGGCGCGGTCGGGAAGAGGGTGAAACCGATCAGCCCTATCAGGGTGGCGGTCAGCAGACGGCTGCGCGCCACCCGGTAGTGCGCGGGCCGCCGACGCCACAGCCAGACCAGGACCGCCGGGGTGACGACGTAGTGCAGCGCCGCATACGCGTACGCCGCGGGGACGCCGACCACCGGGACCCCGGTGAACAGCCGGTTGAGTGCCGGTTCCGGGGTGAGGTGCAGGATCCGCTCCACCCGGAGGAGGGCGGTGCCGTGCCCGGTGGCGGCGGTCACGTCGCCCCGGGCCAGCAGGCGGCCCGCGGAGTACGCGGCGTACACCGCTGTCAGGAGCGGGAGTTCGGTCCACCACCGGGGGCGGCCGGGCCGGGCCGCCGTGCGGGGCGCTGCGCTCACCATCGCGCACCTTCTTCGTCGTGCTTCGTACGGGTGCGGTGGCCACCGCACCGCCCCGCCGGCGTCTCCGGCGACCGTCCACCATACGCTGTATGGCTCGGTGCTCCGCACAGGCCCTGGGGGTGGCCCGGCCCCGGACGACCCGGTACGCGATGATGGAATTCCGCGGGGCGCGCGGGCCCGGCGCCGCGCTCGCGCCCGCCCGTACGGCGATGACGCCGCGGTGCGCCCGCGGTGTCACCTGCACCACCTGCGACGAACAGCCGAGACATCGGCGAGAGGTACGGCCCTCATGGCAGCGCGCATTCTCCTGGCCCGGCACGGACAGACCGAGTGGTCCCTCTCCGGCAGGCACACCGGCCGTACGGACATCCCGCTCCTGGAAGAGGGGCGCACGGGCGCGAAACTCCTGGGCGAGCGGCTGCACCGCGCGCCCTGGGACGGCCTGCCCGGCGTCGAGGTGCGCACCAGCCCGCTGCGGCGCGCCAAGGAGACCTGCGAACTCGCCGGGTTCGGCGACCGCGCCGAGGAGTGGGACGCCCTCATGGAGGTCGACTACGGCGCGTACGAGGGGCTGACGCCCGCACAGATCAAGGAGCGGCGGCCCGGCTGGCTCCTCTGGCGCGACGGCGTCCCCGAGGGTGAGACGCTCGCCGGGGTCGCCGCGCGGGCCGACCGCGTCATCGACTGGGCGCGCGCGGCCGACCGCGATGTGCTGGTCTTCGCGCACGGCCACATCCTGCGCTCCCTGGGCGCCCGCTGGCTCGGCCTGGACGTCTCGTTCGCCGCCCGCATCCGCCTCGATCCGACGTCCCTGTCGGTCCTCGGCTGGGCCTACGGCGAGCCCGCCATCGAGCGCTGGAACGACACCGGCCACCTGGGCTGACGGCGCTACGGGGCGTCAGGGCCGCCGCGCCCCCGGGGGTCAGCCCCGGCGGGGTGCCGGGAGCGCCGCGTGCCGCTCCAGGAAGGCGGCGACCTCCTTGACGGAGCGGTGCGGCCGCAGCGCGCGGGCGGTGGAGTCGAGCATCGCGCGGATCCGGGACGACTTCACCTGCCCGAGCAGCCGCAGCGCCCGGCTCCCGGTGACGCCCGCTTCCTCGGGGGCGCCGTCGGCCGCCAGATCGCCCGCCAACTCCGTCGTGAACAGCGCGATGTTCCGGGTGAAGTGCGGTTTCTGGAGCGCCACCGCACGGCGCGCGTGCTCCACCGCGCGCCCCCCGTCGCCCAGCGCCGCCCAGCACTGCGCCTCCAGGCCCTCCAGCTCGGCCTCGCCGTAGAAGCTCATCCACTCGGGGTCGTGGTCGGTGGGCCCGCTCCCGAAGGACCGCCGGGCCCGGGCGAGCGCGCGCTCGCAGCCGGAGCGGTCGGCGAGCAGCGCCAGACCGCCCGCCTCCCGCAGCGCCAGCAGCGACTGGAGCCGGGGCGAGGCGAGGCGCCGCGCGGCCCGCTGGGCGGCCTGCGCGGCGCGGACCGCCTCGCGCGGGCGCCCGGCGTCCCGGGCGAGGAAGGCGGTGTTGCAGAACGCGTGCGCCTCCAGCGCCGCGTCGCCGCAGACCCGGGCGGTGGCCAGCGCCTCGGCGTAGTGCGAGCGGGCGTCCCCGAAGCGGCCCGAGTCGTGCGCCAGCCAGCCGACGGACAGGGCCAGTTCACCGGCGCCGCAGTGCAGCCGGTCGGCGACCGAGCGCCGCTCCGCGCCCGCGTCCAGCAGAGCGTACGCGGAGTGCAGCGGGGCCATCGCGCGGTGGTAGATGTCGTCCGCGCCGTGCCGGTCGTCGAGCAACCGGATCCGCCGGACCGCGTCCTCGACGGCGTCGGCCTCGGCGGCGCCGGGACGGCCGCCGGACGACGGCCGGGGCGCGGGGACGGTGAAGGCGGGTGGGGCGGCGATGCCCAGGGCGGCCGCCGGGCCGCCGGTGATGAACGCGCGACGCAGCACGTCGCTCTCCTCGCAGCTCTGGATACAGGTATCGCGGTGGTCGGGTTCGGGTGCCAGGGGCGGGGCGCTGACCACCGCCGTACGCGCCCCCCGTCCGCGTACCGCCTCGCGCGGCACGAAGCCCATGTCGGACAGCGACAGCCCCGGGAACATGTGCCGGAACACGCGCTCGTAGGCGTAGTTCGGGCAGCGGATCTCCCCGGACTCGACGCGGCCCACATAGCGGGCGTCGCACGAGACCTGCTCGCCGATTTCACGGGCGGACCGTCGGACCGCCGCCGCGAACTCGCCCGGTGACAGCTTGCCGCGCAGCTGCCGGAAGGCGGTGTTCGGACGGGCGGGGACGGTGCGGGACGACGCTGAATGCGCAGCTGGCGACGTCATGGCGGACCTCTCCGTGCCCTCTCCGTGCCATCTTTCCGGCGATGCCGCTTCCTGGCGGAGCGGCGGGACGACCGTACCGGCTGTGACGGAGCCGATACGGAGGGTATGGCTACAAACCGGATATCTCACCCACGATCCGCCATGAACTGCCATCCTTTGCGGCGGTCCGGCGCCGTAGCTGTTGACGGGGCACACCGTTGGACACGGTGTCGATACGCAGCGGTGCAGGAGGAGGGGTTTTCCGTGAGGAAGTCCAGTGTGGGCGAGGGCGGCACGAGGTGCGCCGGGACGGGTGCGCCGCCCGGTCACGCCCCGTTCTGCGACCTCGTCACGGTGCCCGCCCGGCAGGGACTCGAAGCCGTCGACATCCTGCGGCTCCGCGACGGCGTCGGCCCGGTCCTGCACGACGCCCCCTGCCACACCCTCGGCTTCCTGGTGCCCGCCGGGACCGCCGAACGCTGGGACCTGCCCGGCAGCGCCTGCACCCGGACGTTCGGCCGCGGGTCCGCCACGGCCGCCGGGCGCGGCGCGCCGGAGCCGCCGGTGACCGGGACCGGCTGGCTGGTGCCGCCCGAGGGCGCGTACGGCGACGCCACCGACCCGGTCGTCCTGCGGGCCGCCCTGGGCGAGGCGGCCCGCACCATCGAGGCCGTCGACCGCTGCCGCTGACCCCCGGTCAGGACGTACGAAGCGCCCCGGCGCCGCCCCGGAATTCCGAGGCGGCGCCGGGGCGCGTGGAGTCGGGCGTGCGCCGTCTAGCCGGCGGGCTGCGCCGCCTCGTCGGCGTACGCCGCGCCGCACGGCATCCGCTCCAGGGGCGGCGCGGCGGGTGCGGCGCGGCCCGGCGCCGGATGGGGGATGACGAGCCCGCCCGGCCCCCGGCCCAGCCGCCGCCGCACCCCGCGCAGCAGCCGCCCGGCGGTGAACGCCGTGCCGTAGACGGAGCGCATCGCCGGGCCGAACGACGCCGCGGCCAGCGGGCCTGCGAAGAACAGCCCCGGCCACGACGATTCGAAGAGCCCGCTCAGTTCGGGCGCCCGGCCGGGCCGTACGGTCCGCAGCTCCTCGCGCACCCTTGGGTCGAGCAGACGCAGCCGCCGCAGGTCCGGGACGAACCCGGTCGCCGCGATCACATGCTCGGTCTCCACCACCGTGGACCGGCCGTCGGCGGAGGCCAGTTCGAGGCGTACCGCGCCGTCCCCGGGGACCGCGGCGCGCACCCGGTGCCCGGTCAGCACCGGGACGGCGGTCTCGAAACGGTCCCGCAGCCACCAGGCCCCGGCCGGTCGCGGCGGCCGGTCCGCACCCCGCCCCCGGGCTGCCACCGGCAGCCACCGCACCGCCCAGGGCAGCTCGGCCCGCAGCCAGGGCCCCCACCCGGCGCCCAGACCGCTGTGCGGGGCGCGCAGCGCGGCCGGGAACGGACGGCCCAGCGGCGGCGGCGCGGCCTCCCAGTGGATCCGCCCGGCCCGCGCCACGACCCGGGCCCGCGCGCCCAGTTCGGCCAGCAGCACCGCCGTCTCCAGCGCCGACTGACCGCAGCCGACGACGGTCACGTCCCGCCCGGCGAACCCGGACAGATCGCGGTGGTCGCTGCTGTGCGAGGCGAGCGCGGCGGGCAGCCCGTACAGCGGCTCCGGGCGCCGCGCGAACGGCACCGCGCCCACCGCCAGCGCGACCGTACGGGCCCGGATCGGCGCCCCGTCCGCGGTCTCCACCAGAAAGCCGCCGCCGTCCGGCCGCACCGTGGTGACCGCGCGCTCCTCCAGGTCCTGCGGCACCGCCCGCTCGCCGAACCACCGGCCGTACGCGGTGAACACGGTGCCCGGCAGCGGCACGCCCTGCCGCACCGGGATGCCCGCCTGGGCGCAGTACGCCGCCAGGGTGTACGTGCCCGCCGGGTCGGACAGGTCCGACGACCAGGGTGCGGAGGTGAGGTACATGCCGCCGGGCATGTGGTCCCGCCACGCGGCCATCGGCCGGCCCAGGACCCGCGGGCGCAGCCCGGCGGCCGCCGCGTGCGCGGCGATCGAGAGTCCGTAGGGGCCGGCGCCCACCACCACGAGGTCGTCCATGGAAGATCCCTGCTCCTTCTCGTCGTGCGGTTCTCGTCGGAGCGGCGCCGTACGGGCCGCGGTGCCGGTGTGCGGTGGCCGGCGCCTCAGCCCGTCAGCGACGGGTCCGATGCGGCCGTTTCCGGGGGCGCGGCGGGCTGCGGGACCCCGGCGCCCGCCGTGGCCGCCCGGAACCCGGCGGCCCGCTCGTGGAGCGCGGCCAGCGCCCGCGCGGCGCGGTCCGCCCCGTGGTGCGCCACAACGGGCGGCGGGGGCAGCCGGCGCGGTGCGGCGCGCCGCTCCTCGCGCAGCACGGCGGCCAGCAGATGCGACCGCGAGCCGGTGCGCCGGGCACCGGGCGCCATCTCCCCGGGCAGATCGTCGAGGGCCGGGCACCCGGTGTGCACCACGGGCAGCCCCGCGGCCAGCGCCTCCACCACGGCCGTCCCGAACGCCTGCGCGGGCGCGGGCGCGACGAAGACGTCCAGCGCCGAGAACAGTGCGGGCAGCCCGGGGTCGCCCTCCGTGCCGCCGCCCCCGTGCCAGGCACCCGGCAGCAGGACGCGGTTGCCCACCCCGAACTGATCGGCGGCCCGCCGCAGCGCCACCCGCTCCGGCCCGTCCCCGGCCAGCACCAGCCGGGCGCCGGGCACCTGCGCCACCGCGCGGATCAGCACGTCGAAGCGTTTGCCGGGCACCAGCCGCCCGGCGCCCCCGATCACGAACGCGTCCGCCGCGAGCCCCAGCCGGGCGCGGACCGCCGCACGGGCGGCCGGGTCGTACCGGAAGGCGTCCGCGTCGACCCCCGGGGTGACCGTCTCGATGCGCTCCCCGGGGACGCCGAGGCGGCGCAGCCGCACGGCGACGGCTTCCGAGGCGGCCACCGTCGCCGTGCCCAGCCGTTCGGTGCGCCGGTAGCGGGCGCGGACGCGGCGGGTCAGCGGACGGCCGTCGATCTCCGTAGCGCCCAGGGTGTGGGCGGTGGCGACGACGCCCCGGACACCGGCCAGCCGGGCGGCGATCCGGCCCGTGACGCAGGCGCGGTAGCGGTGGGTGTGGACCACGTCGTAGCCGCCCCGCCGGATCAGCCGGACGAGACGGGGCAGGGTGGGCGGCCCGTCCAGGGGGACGACGGACCCGCCGTCGGCGCGGATGCCGTCGCCGACCGGGCCGTCGCCGCTCAGGCTGACGACGTCGCAGCGGTACGGCAGCCGGCGCAGCATCAGCCGCAGCTGCTGCTCGGCGCCGCCCACCTCCAGTCCGGTGACGAGGTGCAGGACTTTCACCGGTTACCTCCTTACGGGCCCGGGGGGCCTACGGGCGGGTCTCATCGGGGCGACGGGCGGTGACCACGGCGCACCGCGTTTCCCGGGGCGCCGGGCGGGGTTCTTCCGTTCTCCCTTTCTCGCTTTTCCCGCTTTCCCGGGTTCTTCGGACCGGAAAGAAGGGGGGAATCCGGAGCCATCCGGCGGCGAGTGGCGGACCGTGCCGCCGAATGGCTCCGGCCGTGCGCTTTCCGGTGTGGCGGCAGCGGTGGAAAGCGCACCGTTCTCCGGGGAAACGGAAAGGGTGCGGGATGCCGGATGTACCGGAGACGCATCCGGCGCCGCGGTGGGTCCGGCGGGCGGAATTCCGGGGAATCGCGGTGCGTGCGCCGCCGCACGGTCTCCCCGGAATTCCCGGGCCCCGCGGACCGGACTGCGGGGCCTGACGTCCTCCTGACCGGCGGCTGCCGAACAGGAATGCACTCTGTCAGAGAGTCCCCCGCCGCACTGGGCGGCACGCCGGACGGGCGTCCCGGGATACGGCATCGGGGCGATTCCCGCAACCGTGGCGACCGGGGTTCTGTCTTCCATAAGGATGAACGTTTCTCCCTTACGGGGGAATGCCCGCATCCCTGGCGTGACCCCGGTCGTTGGGCCGATGTCCCATTCGCGAAAAGGAAAGGAGACGGGCGATGAAGCGGATCGTCACGTCGGCCGCCCTGGCCACAGCCAGCTGCGCACTCGTGATCGGCGGCGCGGGGATTTCCTCCGCCACCGATGGTGGTCACGAGGACGGCCACGGCGGCGCCACCGCCGTCGGCGTTGCCACGCACTCGCCGGGCGTGCTGAGCGGAAATGTCACCCAGGTTCCGATCGATATCCCGGTGAATGTCTGCGGTAACAGCATCCATGTGCTGGCGCTGCTCAACCCGGCATTCGGGAACAAGTGCGCCAACAAATGACCCGGCCACCGGCCGTGGCGTGATCCCGGCCGGGACCGTGCGGGTGAGAGCGGGCCGCCGCGACTTCGGTCGCGGCGGCCCGCTCGCGGTGCGGGGGCGATTACGGTACGGGCGCCGGGGCGTGCGCGTTCCTTCCGCGCGCCGGGCCGCGCCGCCCCGGCCGTACGCCGTCACCCGTACGCCGGGGCGCGTACGGGCCTCCCGCACGCCGGGCGGCACCGCCCCCGGACACTCGGCCTCCCGTGCCTGACCTGCGCGGACGCCGTCATGCCCAGCCGTCACGCCCCGGCGGACCGGCCGCCATACTGGGGGCATGGCGAAGAGCAGACGCGGGCGCGGTGGCGCGGAATCCGTGGTGGAGACGGTGGACGGCGGCGTCGCCGAACTGCGGCCCGACCGCGACCGGCCCCGGGCCCGGACCCTGCTGATCGACGGCGCCCCGCAGTCTTTCGTCGACCTCGACGCACCGGACCACCTCGACTTCTCCTACCAGCGGCGCCTCGGTCACGCCGCCGACCTCGTGGCGCCCCCGGGCAAGCCGCTGCGTGTCGTCCACCTCGGGGGCGGCGCCCTGACGTTGGCCCGTTACGTCGCGGCGACCCGGCCCCGCTCCACCCAGCAGGTCGTGGAGATCGACGCGCCGCTGGTCCAACTGGTGCGGCGGGAGCTGCCGTTGGAGAGCGGCTGGCGCATCCGGGTGCGCGGCGGCGACGCCCGGGAACAACTGGCCAAGGTCCCTGACGGCTGGGCCGACCTGATCATCGCCGATGTCTTCCGCGGCGCCCGGACGCCCGCACATCTGACCAGCACCGAGTTCGTCACCGAGGTCCGGCGGGCGCTGACGGACGGCGGCTGGTACGCGGCGAACGTCGCCGACGGGCCGCCGCTGCGGTTCCTGCGCGGTCAGATCGCCACCACGGGCGTCGTCTTCCCGGAGCTGGCGCTCACCGCCGACCCGGCCGTCCTGCGCGGCAAGCGGTTCGGCAACGCCGTCCTGCTCGCCGCCGCGCACCCGCTGCCGGTCGCCGAGCTGACCCGGCGGGCGGCGAGCGACCCGCAGACCGGACGCGTCGAACACGGCCGGGCGCTACGGGACTTCACCGGCGGCGCGGCACCCGTCACCGACGCCACGGCCGTCGCGTCGCCGCAGCCGCCGCCGGACGTGTTCGCCTGACGCCTACGGGGCCGGAGGCCCGGGGCGCGCCCACGGGACGGGACGCCCGGGGCGCCGCACCACGCCGGGAGCCGCACCGCCCCGGGGCCCGCACCACACCGGAACCGGGCCGGGCCCGCACCGCATCCGGGCCCGCACCACGCCGGGGCCGAGCCCCGCGCAGCCCCGCCCCTCACCCCGCACGACTACTGCTCCGCCGACTGCTCTCACTGATCTGTACCACCGGCGGATGGCCGTCCCAGGTGCACAGGACCGTGGCATGGCGGTCGCCGCCGCTGCCCGTGAACTCCACCCGGATCACGGTGTCCTGCTTCCACACCTGCATCTCCCAGCCCGCCTCCGGCGTCGCCGACACCAGCTGCGCCGAGTCGGGCCGCAGGTCCAGCACGACCCGGCCGCCCGACGTCGTGAAGCTCTTGACGGTGCCGCTGCTGTCCAGCGGTACGGCCGTCGGCCTCGGGGAGGGCCGGTCGTTCGGCGCCGCGTCCCCGGTGCGGGCGGGCGGCGCGGGGGGCGACGGCCTCGGCGAGGCGGTGGTCGCCGTGGGGGAGGGTTTGGGGCGGTGCGTGGAGGACGCCTGCGGTGCGGCCGTCGCCGCCGAGGGCGCGGCCGCCGCGGAGAGCGGGACCGCGCGCGGCGGGTCGTACGCCGTACCGGACAGCACCGCGTGCACCCCGAACCACGAGAGGGCGACCGCGCCGCCGGTCGCCAGCGTCCACGCCCCCGTATGCATCAGCCCGCGCCGCATCCGGCTCATCCCCGCACCACCACCCACCCCGCGCCCGGCCTCGTCCCCCCGGCCCGCGGCGCTACCGGGCAGGCGTCAACTTCCGGCCGGACGATACCCCCGGATGGCGTACGGTGCCGCCCATGGCAAGTGTGCTCGTCGTCGAGGACGACCCGTTCGTCCGCTCGGCCCTCATCCGGCATCTGACCGAGGCGTCCCACACCGTACGGAGCGTGGGCACCGCCCTGGAGGCGCTGCGGGAGGTGGCCCACATCGGCTTCGACGTGGTTGTCCTCGACCTCGGACTGCCCGATCTGGACGGCGCCGAGGCCCTGAAGATGCTGCGCGGCGTCACCGATGTCCCCGTGATCATCGCCACCGCCCGGGACGACGAGGCCGAGATCGTCCGGCTGCTGAACGACGGCGCCGACGACTACCTGACGAAACCTTTCTCGGTGGAACACCTCTCCGCCCGGATGGCGGCCGTGCTGCGCCGCTCCCGCGCGGGCGGCGCCGCGGAGACCCCGTCGCGGGTGGTGCGGATCGGCGGCCTCCGCGTCGACCCGCTGCGCCGTGAGGCCACGCTGGACGGCACCGTCCTCGATCTGACCCGCCGCGAGTTCGACCTGCTGGCCTTCCTCGCCGAACGGCCCGGCGTCGTCGTCCCGCGCAAGGAACTCCTCGCCGAGGTCTGGCAGCAGTCCTACGGCGACGACCAGACCATCGACGTCCATCTCTCCTGGCTGCGGCGGAAGTTGGGGGAGACCGCCGCCCGGCCACGCTATCTGCACACGCTGCGCGGGGTGGGTGTGAAGCTGGAGCCGCCGCGGTGAGATGGGCCCTGGTCAAGGTGGCGCTGGCGGTCACCGCCATGGTGGTGGTCGCCTTCGCCGTGCCGCTGGGCCTCGTCGTCAAGGAGATGGCGCGCGACCGGGCGTTCTCCAACGCCGAACGGCAGGCCGCCACCATCGGCCCCGTCCTCGCCATCACCACCGACCGCACCCAGCTCGAACGCGCCCTCGCCAGCGCCGATACCGGACCCGGCTGCCGGATCGGCGTCCACGTCCCGGGCGACGGCAAGGGCGCCCGGGACGTCGGCATCGGCTTCCGCCGCGCCTCGGACCGCGACGTCGCCTCCGTCGTCGCCCTCGGACGCGCCTCCATCGCGCCCGTCCGCGGCGGCTCCTCGCTGCTCCAGCCGACGGCCGTGGCGACCGGCGTCGCCGTCGTCGAGGTGTACGTGCCCGACGCCGCGCTCGGCAACGGCGTCGCCACGTCCTGGCTGGTCCTCTCCGGCGTCGGCCTGGCGCTGATCATCGGCTCGGTCGCGGTCGCCGACCGGCTCGGCACCCGTATGGTGCGCGCCGCGAAACGGCTGGCCGGGGCCGCGCACCGGCTGGGCACCGGCGAACTCGGCGTCCGTGTACCGGAGGAGGGCCCCAAGGAGCTGCGGTCTGCCGCCACCGCCTTCAACTCCATGGCCGACCAGGTCGTCCAGCTCCTCGCCAACGAACGCGAGCTGGCCGCCGACCTGTCGCACCGGCTGCGCACCCCGCTCACCGTGCTCCGGCTGAATGCCGCGTCGCTGGGTGACGGCCCGGCCGCCGAGCACACCCGGGCCGCCGTCGAGCAGCTGGAGCGCGAGGTCGACCAGATCATCCGCACCGCCCGGGAGCAGAAGTCGCACTCCCGGCAGCCGGGGGCGACGGCAGGCTGCGACGCCGCCGAGGTGATCCGGGAGCGGATGGCGTTCTGGTCGGCGCTGGCCGAGGACGAGGGCCGCACCGTCCGGGTGGCGGGCGCCCACCGCCCGCTGCGCGTCCCGGTGGCCCGCCCCGATCTGGCCGCCGCGCTCGACGCGATGCTCGGCAACGTCTTCCGGCACACCCCCGAGGGCACCGCCTTCGCCGTCGATGTGCACCACGCGGGGCTGGCCGGGAACGCCGTCATCGTGCTGGTCTCGGACGCGGGCCCCGGCATCGACGACCCGGACGCCGCACTGCGCCGCGGCCACTCCGGCGGCGGCGACGGCTCGACCGGCCTGGGCCTGGACATCGTCCGGCGGCTGGCCGAGTCGACCGGCGGGGACGTCCGCATCGGCCGCTCCGTCCTGGGCGGCACCGAGGTCCGCGTCTGGCTCGCCCTCGACGGCCACGGCCCGCCCGGCGCCCCCCACCACACCGGCACCCACCGCCTCCGCCGTCGGCTCCCACTCCGGGCTCGCCGTAGAGGGAAGGCGGGCTGACGGGGCGACGGGTGGATCTACGGGCGGGATGGCCCGCGGACCGGGCGAGCGGTACGGCCCCGGCCCGAGCGGTACGGCCCCGGCCAGGTGGTGCACGAGCGGCACGGCCCCCGCCCCGGCCAGGGGGCGCACCGCCCATGCGCCCCGGAGCGCCCGGCACACCCGCTCACGCCCCCCTCAACCGCCCCCTTCCCCGCCCGCAAACCGGGCATGAACCCCTCAACTCCCGTACCGTTCCCCTCGTTTGCCCACCCGGTCCGCCGCGTGTCGTGGCGCACCACCGTCCCCACCCGCGACGACAGGCAGGTGTACGCCATGAGCTCCCCGGTCCCGCGCCGCCGTACGAGCCGCTCGGCCAAGCTGTTCTCGGCCGGTGCGGCCGTGGCGGCCACCGCCGGTGCCGCGTTCGCCGCCGTCGCCCCCGCCCCGTCCGGCGACACCCCGCGGCCCGCCGCCCCCAGGGCGTCCACCACACCCAAGGCGACCGCCGCCCCCAAGGCGACCATCGCTCCCGAGGAACCCCCCGCCCCCCGGACCACCGCCGCCTTCTCCCCGTACGTCGACACCTCGCTCAGCCCCGCCCCCGACCTCCGCGACACGGCGCGGCGGACCGGCGTCGACCACTTCACCCTCGCCTTCATCACCTCCGACGGCGGCTGCGATCCGGCCTGGGGCGGCGACGGTGACCTGGACGCCAACCCCGTCGCGCGGCAGATCGACGCCCTGCGGGTGGCCGGGGGCGATGTCCGTGTCTCCTTCGGTGGCGCCGACGGCTCCGAACTCGGCCTGGTCTGCGACTCGGCCGACGCGCTCGCCGCCGCCTACGGCAAGGTCGTCGACCACTACCGGCTCACCGCCGTCGACCTGGACATCGAGGGCGGCTCCCTGGCGGACACCGAGGCCAACACCCGCCGCGCCCGCGCCGTCGCCCGGCTCCAGCGGAGCCACCCGGGCCTGGACGTCTCCCTCACCCTGCCGGTGATGCCCGACGGCCTCACCGAGGACGGCGTACGCCTCGTCGCGGGCGCGGGGCGCAACGGCGTCACCGTCTCCACCGTCAACGTCATGGCGATGGACTACGGCTCCTCCTACGACGGCGACATGGGCGCCTACGCCCGCCGGGCGGCCACCGCGACCCAGGCCCAGCTGAAGGACGCCCTCGGGCTCGACGACGCGGACGCCTGGAAGGCCGTCGCCGTCACCCCGATGATCGGCGTCAACGACGTCCGGACCGAGACCTTCACCCCCGACGACGCCACCGCCCTCGTGGCGTTCGCCCGCCGCAGACACCTCGGCGGTCTGTCGATGTGGTCCGCCGCCCGCGACCGGCCGTGCGACGACGGTCCCCGGCCGACCGCCGCGCCCACCTGTAGCTCGATCGACCAGGACCCACTGGACTTCACCAGGGCGTTCGCCGCGTACACCGGCTGAGGCGCCGGGCCACGGGGCACGCCCCTGGACCGCGTCCCGCCCCGCGCCGCGGGCGCCGCCGCCCCGGCCGCCCCTACTCCGCGACCGCCGCGCCGCTCCCGCCCCGTACCGCCTCCCGGAAGGCGGCCGGGGTGGTACCGGCGTGCCGCTGGAAGAACTTGGTGAAGTTGGCGGCGTCGGCGAAGCCCAGCCGCCCGGCGATCCGCGCCGCCGAGCCGTCCCCGTGCGCCAGCAGCCGCCTCGCCTCCAGCACCACCCGCCGGTCGATGAACTCCTTCGCCCCGATCCCGGCCGTCGCCTCCGTCGCCCGCGACAGCGTCCGCGGCGCGTACCCCAGCGCCCGCGCGTAGTCCGCCACCCGGCGACTGTGCGCGAAGTCCCGCTCCACCGCGTCCCGGAACCGCAGAAACGTCGCCCCCGCCGCGCACTCCGCGTCCGCCGCGGGCACCTCCGGATGCGCCACCCGCAGCACCAGCACCGCCAGCAGATGCCGCAGTACGTCCAGATGCGCCGCCCACGGCAGCCCGGCCCGCTCCCCGAACTCCTCGTGCAGCTGCCGCAGCGCCGCCCGCGCCCGCTCGGCCGCCGCGCCCTCCGGATGCCGTACGGCCGGGCCGTACCAGTCCTCGATCCGCGCCGCGGCCGCCGTCGCCGGATCCAGGAACCCGGGCTCGAACAGCACCAGCAGCCCCTCCGCCCGCGACAGGTCCCCGAAGTGCTGCACCTGCCCGGGCCGCGACCACAGCCAGTCGCCGGGCCCGACGGAGTGCTCCCGGAAGTCGACGGTGTGCAGCAGACGACCGCGCCCGACGGTGAGCAGATGGTGGAAGCCGGGCCGGTGCGGGGTGGCCAGCCGACAGGCGTCGGCCCGCTCGCGCAGCTCCGCGAGCGTCATCACCTCGACCCCGGACGGTCGTCCGGCCGGAGCGGAGAACGCCACCTCCGGAATGTCCCGCCCGACCCCCAGCTCCCGATCCTGTCGCATTTTCACCACCACCCGTCCCATGTCCACCGCGGTATGTCCACCTGACCGCTCTAGCGTAGAAGACATCGGCCCGGCCGATGACGGAAAACGGAAGCCCGCCCCGGTGCGGCAGACCCCAGGAGACACCATGTCCACGCTCGCGATCTTCGGCGCCAACGGCACCATCGGCAGCCGCATCGTCCAGGAGGCCCTCGACCGCGGCCACCAGGTCACCGCGGTCGTCCGCGACCCCGCGAAGCTCACCCTCGCCCACCCGATGCTGACCGTCACCACCGGCGACGTCCTCGACCCGGCGTCGGTCGCCGCGGTCGCCGCCGGGAAGGAGGCCGTGATCAGCGCGGTCGGCGGCGGCGACGGCCCCGGCCACATCGCCACCATCCGGCCCGCCGCCGAGGCGCTCGTCGCCGGTCTGCGCACCCTCGGCGACGCGGCCCCGCGGCTGCTGACCGTCGGCGGCGCCGGATCCCTCCGCAAGCCGGACGGCACCCAGATCTGGGACGCCGAGGGCCTGCCCGCGTTCCTGCTCCAGATCATGCACGCCCACGGCGACGCGCTGGACTTCTACCACACCGTCTCTGACATCCGCTGGACCAACCTCAGCCCCGCCGCCACCATCGAGCCCGGCAAGCGCACCGGCAGCTACCGCACCGCCCTCGACGACCTGCTCATCTCGGAGGACGGCAGCAGCCGCATCTCCGCCGAGGACTACGCGGTCGCCGTCCTCGACGAGATCGAGCACCCCCGCCACCTCGGCGAGCGTTTCACCGTCGGCTACTGAGGGCGGTGTCTGAAGGGGGCCGCGCACACGGCGGGAGGGGGAGACCGGCGCCCGGTCTCCCCCTCCCGTTTCCGCAGGTCAGCGCAGGCCCATCGCCTCACGCAGGGTTCCGAACAGATCCGTCTGGTTGGTGACGCCCAGGACCCGGTACGCCTTCGGGCCCTGCGCCGCGATCCGCACCTCGGTGCCGGTGTGCTCCTGGGACTCGCCCGGCGGGTTGGTCGAGTAGTTGACCTTCAACTGCTGGCCCTCGTCGGTGACGAGCGTGGAGGTCAGACCGGGCGGGGCCGCCTCCAGCGGGACGATCTGGCTGGAGTGACCGTGGTCGGCGGTGGTCACCACGAGCGTGTCGGGGTGCTTGGCCGCGTAGTCCCGGGCGACCTTGACGGCGCGGTCGAACGCGGCGGTCTCACCGATCTGCCCGCACGGGTCCGCCGCATGGTCCTGCTTGTCGATCGAGGCGCCCTCGACCTGGAGGAAGAAGCCCTTCTTGGCGTGCTTCTGCTTCGCCTCCAGCAGCTGGATCGCCTTGGTCGCGGAGTCGGCGAGGCTCGGCGTGGAGCCGGGGCGGCCCGGGTTGGACGTGACACAACGCTGCGGGTCGGTGCCGCCCTTGGCCGCCGGTTTTCCCGTCCACTCGGTGGGCACATTGCCGGGCGAGAAGAGCCCGAGCACCGGCTTGCCCGCCGTGGCCGCCTTCATCGAGGCGCTGTCCGTGACGACCTGGTAGCCCAGCTTCTCCGCCTGCCCGGTCACCGTCAGGCCCTTGAACCGCCCGTCGGTCACCTTCTGGTCGAACCGCTGCTTGCCACCGCCGAAGAGGACGTCGACCTTGTGGTTCACGGACTGCTCGGCGACCGAACCGGGCCCGCCGCCCGCCACCGCGTCGGTGGGGCACTTGGCCATGTCGGCCGGCCCCTGGCAGGAGCGGTCGGTGACGTGTGAGGCGAGCACCGCGGGCGTGGCGTCGGTGAGTTCGGCGGTGGTGACGCTGCCCGTCGCATAGCCGCCCTTCTGCGCCAGCTCCAGAATCGTCGGCACGGCCTTGTCGGTGTCCGGTGTCTTGGAGATCCGCCCGTTGACCGTCTTCCGCCCGGTCGCCCACCCCGAACCGCTCGCCGCGGAGTCGGTCACATAGTCCGGCGTCCCGTCCTGGTGCACGGAGTACGTGGTGTACGCGCCGGTGAGCGGGAAGCGGTCCATGTTCAGGCGGCCGTTCGCGCCGACCGTGTAGTCCCGGGCGAGCGTGATCTCCGAATCTCCCATGCCGTCGCCGATCAGCAGGATGACGTTCTTCGCCTTCCCGCCCTTGATGGCCTGCTGGGCCTGCTCCTTGGTGTCGGAGGCACCGGCGGCGGTCGTGACGGCCACGGCGGCGGTGGTCGCGGCCACCAGAGCGGCGCCGATGGTGAGGTGGCGACGGACGGATCTGGGCATGAAACAGCTCCTCGAAGTGTTCCGCGGGGCGGGTGACGACGAGAGGTACACCACCAGCCGCCGGTGAAGCGCGGGTGACGCTCCGGCGTTGCTGCTGCATCCGGGACATGACACACGGAAGCCCGAGTCCGGGGCCGCGGTCTTCGAGGCTGCGATCTTCGAAGAAGCGGAAAACGGCGAGGGCCCCGACCCGCTTTCGCGGATCGGGGCCCTCGCCGTACTGGGGTGAGTAACGGGACTTGAACCCGCGACATCCTGGACCACAACCAGGTGCTCTACCAGCTGAGCTATACCCACCATGACCGGTGCTGTGTGGTTCTTTTTCCCCACCGGCTGAGAAAAAGTGTACAGGGTCCGAAGGGGTGCTCGCTCCCGGCTTTCGCTGTGCCGGGAGCGAGCTACGTCACTACGGCGTGGCCGGGGCCGCCGGCGGCACCACGTGCTTGGCCGCGAGGGCCTTCGCGGTGTCGGAGTCCGGGCCGGGCTGCGGCACGAAGACCGCCTCCCGGTAGTAGCGCAACTCCGCGATGGATTCACGGATGTCGGCCAGCGCCCGGTGGTTGCCGCTCTTGTCCGGACTGTTGAAGTACGCCCGCGGATACCAGCGCCGGGCCAGCTCCTTCACCGACGACACATCGACGATCCGGTAATGCAGGTAGTTCTCCAGCGTCGGCATGTCGCGGTGCAGGAAGCCCCGGTCGGTGCCGACGGAGTTGCCGCACAACGGCGCCTTGCCGGCCTCCGGTACGTGCTGCCTGAGGTACGCCAGCACCTGCTCCTGGGCGTCCTCCAGCGTCGTGCCGCCGTCCAGCTCGTCCAGCAGTCCGGAGGCGGTGTGCATCTCGCGCACCACCTCCGGCATGGTGGCCAGCGCCTCGGCGGGCGGGCGGATCACCACATCCACGCCGTCGCCGAGTATGTTCAGCTCCGAGTCGGTGACCAGGGCGGCCACCTCGATGAGCGCGTCGGTCGCCAGCGAGAGACCGGTCATCTCGCAGTCGATCCACACCATGCGATCGTTCATACGACTCACCCTACGGGGCGCTCACGCTGGCTGGGCAGCACGGGGCGTCCGGTGCCCCGCCCGACCGGCGCTTCCGGAAGGCGTGCCGCATAGGCGTCCGACTGCGGTTTGCCGGCCTCCGGGTCGGCGGTGGCCAGCGCCGCGGCCGGATTGGCCAGCGCCGCGAACCGGTCGCCCATCGGAGCCGCCCGCTCGCCCCGCTCCGTCCGCAGTCCGCCCTCGGGCGCACCACCCTGCGGCCGCCGGGCCCGGTACGCCGCGCGGTACGCCGCGGGCGAGGCACCCAGCTGTCGCCGGAAGTGGCCGCGCAGCGCGACCGGCGAACGGAAACCGCAGCGCCCCGCGACCTCGTCGACCGAGTAGTCGGAGGTCTCCAGCAGCCGTTGGGCCTGGAGGACCCGCTGCGTGATCAGCCACTGGAGAGGGGCGCTCCCGGTCAGGGAGCGGAACCGCCGGTCGAAGGTGCGACGGCTCATATAGGCGCGGGCCGCCAGCGTCTCCACGTCGAACTGCTCGTGGAGGTGCTCCAGCGCCCAGGCGACGACCTCGGCGAGCGGATCGGCGCCGATCTCCTCGGGTAAAGACCTGTCCAGGTAACGCTGGTGCCCGAGGTCGGCCGCGGTGCGCCGGGGCGGCACGACCAGCCTGCGGGCCAGTGCGTTCGCCGCGTCCGCGCCGTGGTCGCTGCGCACGATGTGCAGACACAGGTCGATACCGGCCGCGGTCCCCGCGGAGGTGAGCACATCGCCGTCGTCGACGAAGAGCTCGCGCGGGTCCACATGGACGGACGGGTAACGCTTGGCGAGCGTCGGCGCGTACATCCAGTGGGTGGTGGCCGGGCGGCCGTCGAGCAGTCCGGCCGCGGCGAGGACGAACGCCCCCGTGCACAGCCCGACGATCCGGGCCCCCTCCTCGTGCGCGCGGCGCAGCGCGTCGAGTGCCGCGGGCGGCGGGGCCTGGGTGATGGAGCGCCAGGCCGGTACGACGACCGTCCCGGCGCGGGCGATGGCTTCCAGCCCGTAGGGAGCGGACAGTTCCAGCCCCCCGGTGGTGCGCAAAGGCGCGTCTTCGCCCGCGCACACAAGCAATCGGTATCGGGGAACGCCCGCGTCCTGGCGGTCGATTCCGAAGACCGAGAGCGGTATGGAGCTCTCGAAAATGGGGCCGCCGCTGAAGAGGAGCACCGCGACTATTTCGCGGCGTCGTCGGGCAGCGAGCTTGCGTGCGGGATCTGGTACGGCAGCGGAGTCCTGGCTCATGGCACTTAAGCCCCCCTCGGTCGTCTCGCCCTCTCGGTACTGCACAGCTCCCCCGCCATAACTACCAAGATCGAATCTACTGTGTCCCGTGAGGATGGCGTGCCAAGTTCACCACCCGCTGGTATGTCGATATGGCAACTTGGCGCGAAGCATTCGATCACGAAGCGTTCCACTCGTCGGGCCTCCAGGAAAAGTGCGCGTCTCGGCTCTGCCCGTTCGCAGTAGGGCACAACCATGCCGAGCGGTCCTTTCCGCCCTGCTCACACCGGGGTTGGGGGGTGGCCGGAGCAAGGTGGTGATCCGGACCCGAAGTTGGCTGAAAACGGTTGTGGCGGGGGTTGTGCGCTCTCTTTTCGAGCCCTGTGTACGTGCCGGAACACCCCTTGCTTCCGTGCGCCCCCGTCCGCTTACGCCCTACTCCGTCCTGATGTGCGGTGGCCGTCACGGCAGCCCCAGGGGTGACGCCCGGGGTGTGCTCCCGGCGCCCGCCGAACCGCGTGGACCAGGGGCTGCCGCCGGGCGCCGGGTGGCGGTGGAGAAGGCGGCTCCGCCCGGCGCTCCCGGGCCCCACGGGCGGTGTGCGGAGCCGGAGAACGCCACTCGTGTCCCAGGGGGTACGTACGGGGGCAGGCCGGGGCATTGCCATCCGGGCGTGGCTCCGGCATGCTCCGGGGGACCGTTCGAGGGGTGGCACCCCGCCCCGTGCGGGCGCTCCGCCACCCTGCGGCCCCTGGGCAGCGGGGGAGTGGCGCCGTACTCTTGGGGTAAAGCCTTGGAAAGATGATTCCCGGTCGCATTGTTCTTCGTTGAACTAAGACGTCGGCCCCTCGATCGGGTCAGCTCAGTCAACTGCCGGATCAAGTCACACGCCGTCCCCCCGTTCGCCCCTCCGCAAGAGGACGTCCTCGCCGAGACACCAATGGCCGGTCACGAATTTCCCGAACCCGCGCACCGCAAGCAGGTGGCCGACCCGCTGGCCGACCTCCGGGCGGCGGAAGAGGCACACCATCCCTGTGATCCCGCGTTCCGGCACGGCGTCGTCGTCGGCTTCGACGGATCGATGTCGAGCGAGCGGGCGTTGGCGTATGCAATCGGTATGGCGCGGCGCCTCGGCTCGGGCCTGATCATCGTGCATGTCGCCAACAGGCTGCCGACGACCGTCTGGGCGGGGTGCGAACCGCCCGTCTTCGTGGACGTCCCCGATCACCGCACCGAGGTGCTGGGCCTGGAGCTGGCCTGCGCCGCCCATCTCTCCGAGGTCCCCTGGATCCTCGTCGAGCGCGGCGGGGACATCTGCCACGAACTGGAGGAGGTCGGCCGGGAGTACGAGGCCGACGGCATCGTGGTGGGCTCCACCCACGGGATCGTGGGGCGGATCTTCGGCTCCGTCGCGGGCCGTCTGGCGCGCCGCGCGCAGCGCCCGGTCATCGTCGTCCCCTGAGCCCCCCCGCCGGGCCCTCTCCCGCCGCCCCACGCGCCCGTACGGCGCCGTGGAGCGTCCGGTGTTCGCCTCGGCCCCGTCCGTGCCGTCGTGCGCCCGCGTGCGGCTCCCCGGGGCGCGCCCGGATCTCCCTGGAGTGTGCACAGTTGCGGGGGAGACATGGGGATTGCGGGCAGTCGTGAGATCAACTGCCGTACCGAGGTGGATTGTGACGGTGTGACGGGTAGATACCGGTCGGGCGCGATGGCCGTCCGGGCAGGTCCCGGGCGTGTCAGGAGCGTGTCGCCGACCGGGAGATGACGGTTACCGGCGCGGCGGCATCCGCCGGCGTATGGGCGACGCCGGCAACAGGGGAGGCGGCGGCTCCGTGCGGCGTGGTGGCACGCACGGAGCCGTCGCCTCCCCGGCCGACTACTCCACGGTCACGGACTTGGCGAGGTTGCGCGGCTTGTCGATGTCGCGGCCGAGCGCCAGCGCCGTGTGGTGGGCGAGGAGCTGCAGCGGGATGCCCATCAGGATCGGGTCCAGCTCCGGCTCGTTCTTCGGCACGACGATGGTGTGGTCGGCCTTCTCCTGCTCCTGGTGGGCGACGGCGAGGATGCGGCCGCTGCGGGCCTTGATCTCCTCCAGCGCGGCGCGGTTCTTCTCCAGCAGGTCGTCGTCCGGCACGATCGCGACCGTCGGCATCGCCGGTTCGATGAGCGCCAGCGGGCCGTGCTTGAGCTCCGAGGCCGGGTACGCCTCGGCGTGGATGTACGAGACCTCCTTGAGCTTCAGGGAGGCCTCGCGGGCCACCGGGTATCCGCGCACCCGGCCGATGAACATCATCGACTTGGCGTCGGCGTACAGCGCCGAGAGCTTCTTGATGTCGTCCTCGCCCTTGAGGATCTCGTCGATCTGGCCGGGCAGCTTCCGCAGGCCCTCGATGATCCGCTTGCCGTCCGCGACCGACAGGTCCCGGATCCGGCCCAGGTGCAGGGCGAGCAGCGCGAAGGAGACCACCATGTTGGTGAAGCACTTGGTGGAGACCACGCAGACCTCGGGGCCCGCGTGCACGTAGATGCCGCCGTCGGTCTCCCGGGCGATCGCCGAGCCGACCACGTTGACCAGGCCCAGCACCCGGGCGCCCTTGCGCTTGAGCTCCTGGACGGCGGCGAGCACGTCGTAGGTCTCGCCGGACTGGGAGACGGCGACGTAGAGGGTGTCGGGGTCCACGACCGGGTTGCGATAGCGGAACTCGGAGGCCGGCTCGGCGTCCGAGGGGATGCGGGCCAGCTCCTCGATCATCTGGGCGCCGATCTGACCGGCGTGGTACGAGGTGCCGCAGCCCAGGATCTTCACCCGGCGCACCGCGCGCGCCTCGCGGGCGTCGAGGTTGAGGCCGCCGAGGCGAACGGTGGAGAAACGGTCGTCGATCCGGCCGCGCAGCGCCCGGTCCACCGCCTCCGCCTGCTCGGAGATCTCCTTGTGCATGTACGTGTCGTGGCCGCCCAGGTCGTACGACTCGGCCGCGTACTCGACCGTCTCCGGCGTCGCCGTCGTCCGCGAGCCCTCGGTGGTGTACGTGCGGTAGTCGTCGGCCTTGAGGGTGGCCATCTCGCCGTCGTCGAGGGTGACGATCTGGCGGGTGTGCGAGACCAGCGCGGCGACGTCGGAGGAGACGAACATCTCGTGCTCGCCGATGCCGAGGACGACCGGGGAGCCGTTGCGGGCGACGACGATGCGGTCGGGGAAGGCGGCGTGCAGCACCGCGATGCCGTAGGTGCCCTCGATGTGCCGCAGCGCTTCGCGGACCTTCTCTTCCAGGGTGTCGGCGGTGGAGCGGCCGACGAGGTGGGCGAGGACCTCGGTGTCGGTCTCGGAGGCGAAGTCCACACCGTCGGCGGTCAGCTTGGCGCGCAGCTCGGAGGCGTTGTCGATGATGCCGTTGTGGACGACGGCGACGTCGCCGGTGGTGTCGAGGTGCGGGTGGGCGTTCTCGTCGGTCGGCGCGCCGTGGGTGGCCCAGCGGGTGTGGGCGATGCCCACGGTGCCCTGGAACCGCTTGGGCAGCCGGGATTCCAGCTCCCGCACCCGGCCCTTGGCCTTGGCGGTCTTCAGGCCGCCGGCGGCCTTGCCGGACGCCTTGGCGTGGAGGGCGATGCCCGCCGAGTCGTAGCCGCGGTACTCCAGGCGCTGCAGCCCTTCCAGCAGCAGCGGGGCGACATCGCGCTTACCGATGTATCCGACGATTCCGCACATGGGGTGAGCCTCCTGGGTGACGTGGTGACGGCCCGCGCGGCGCGCGCCGGAGCGGTGCCGATGCGTGGCGGCCGCGCGGGTGATGACGTAGGAACGGATGGAAAGGGAGGAACGGGGCGAACGGAAAGAAAGGGGTGACGGATGGACGGGAGGTGGTGCCGGTGAACCGGCGGGTGGGCCCGGCGGCCGCGGCGCGGTCAGCCGTAGACCATGCGGCGGAGCTGGCGGGCCGTGAGATCCGGTGGGGTCACGGCGCGGTGCGGCAGCTCCTGCCGGATGCGTTCGAAGATCGCGTCGTTGCGCAGCCCCTGGGACTGCAGCTCGCGGTGGCGGCGGCGGACGAACGCCTCCGTCGTCTCGTCGAAGTACGCGAGCACGTCCAGCACCACCCGGGTGGCCTCACCGCGCTGCAGCGGTGTGCTGCGCACCAGGTGGTCCACCAGGTCGTCATGGGGGGCGGGACGGGTGTCCACGCCACGGGCGGGGGGTTCGAGCACGGGTCGATACTGCGGGGGCGCGAAGAGTTTCGCAAGAAACCTGCCCGGTATCGGGCAAGAACGTGGCGCGATCGCCGGGAATTGGTCCACGCCTTGACCCGGAAGGGGGCTCGCGGTACGCATGGTGACCGTTCGGTCGCTCCATGCCATGTTCGACATGCCATGCACGATGCTCGCCGAAGGGATCGTCGATGAGACGACGCAGACTCCTCTGTTCCCTGCTGCTGGTGACAGCCGCCGGGATGGGCACCGCCGCCGCACCGCCGCCGGCCGCCGCGGCACCCGCCGCCACCCCGCTCGACCAGGTCATCCCCGCCCCCGCCGCGGTACGCCCCGGCGGGGATCCGTACACGCTCGGCGACCGGACCGCGATCCGGGTGCCCGGCGGTGGCGCCGAGGCCCGGCAGGTCGCCGGGTATCTCGCCGGACTGCTCCGCCCCGCCACCGGCTTCGCGCTGCCCGTCACCACCCGCTCCGGACCGGACGGCATCGTCCTGCGGCTCGGCGGGCGGGACACCGCGAAGCTCGGCGCCGAGGGGTACCGGCTGGAGTCCGGGCCCCGCGCCGTCACCGTCCGCGCGGCCCGCCCGGCCGGGCTCTTCCACGGCGTCCAGACGCTGCGTCAGCTGCTGCCGCCCGCCGTCGAGCACCGCACCGAGCAGCCCGGCGCCTGGCGGATCGCCGGCGGCACCCTCACCGACACCCCGCGCTACGGCTACCGCGCCGCGATGCTCGACGTCTCCCGGCACTTCTTCGGCGTCCAGCAGGTCAAGCGGTACATCGACCAGCTCGCTCTCTACAAGATCAACACCCTGCATCTCCACCTCTCCGACGACCAGGGCTGGCGCATCGCCATCGACTCCTGGCCCAAGCTCACCTCGCACGGCGGCAGCACCCAGGTCGGCGGCGGGCGTGGCGGCTTCTACACTAAGGCGGACTACCGCGAGATCGTGCGGTACGCCGCGAGCCGCTATCTGACCGTCGTCCCGGAGATCGACATGCCGGGCCACACCAACGCCGCGCTCTCCTCGTACGCCGCGCTGAACTGCGACGGCAAGGCGCCGCCGCTCTACACCGGCACCGACGTCGGCTTCAGCTCGCTGTGCGTGCCGAAGAAGGAGACGTACGACTTCGTCGACGACGTCGTGCGGGAGCTGGCCGCGATGACACCGGGCCGCTATCTCCACATCGGCGGCGACGAGGCGCATTCCACCAGCCATGACGACTACGTCGCCTTCATGGACAAGGTGCAGCCGATCGTCGCGAAGTACGGGAAGACCGCCGTCGGCTGGCACCAGCTGGCCGGTGCGCACCCGGCGAAGGGCGCCGTCGCACAGTACTGGGGCTACGACGCGACCTCCGCCGCCGAGCGGAAGGAGGTCACGGACGCGGCGGCGCAGGGCACCCGGCTGATCCTCTCGCCCGCCGACCGTTCGTACCTCGACATGAAGTACGACAAGAACACGCCGCTGGGCCTGGCCTGGGCCGGTTACGTCAGCGTGCAGCGCTCCTACGACTGGGACCCGGACAGCTATCTGCCGGGCGTCCCCAAGGGCGGGGTGCTGGGCGTGGAGGCGCCGCTGTGGACGGAGACGCTGTCGACGCCCGCGCACCTGGAGTACATGGCCTTCCCCCGGCTGCCCGGCATCGCCGAACTGGGCTGGTCCCCGGCGTCGAGCCACGACTGGGCGCGCTACCGCACCCGGCTCGCCGCCCAGGGCCCGCGCTGGGACGCGCTGGGCATCGGCTACCACCGCTCACCGGAGGTGCCCTGGCCGACGCGGTCATGAGGTGAGCGGATAGGCACACGGAGGCGGGCGGGCCGGTGAACGGTCCGCCCGCCCTTTCGTGCACGACGGGGCCTCAGCCCACGCCCAGCTCCCGGGCGATCAGCATCCGCTGGACCTCGCTGGTGCCCTCGCCGATCTCCAGGATCTTGGAATCCCGCCACATCCGGGCGACCGGGTACTCGTTCATGAAGCCGTAGCCGCCGTGGATCTGGGTGGCCTCGCGGGCGTTGGTGACCGCGATCTCCGAGGAGTACAGCTTCGCCAGCGCCGCCTCCTTCTTGAACCGCTCGCCGCGCACCATCCGGGAGGCGGCGTCCCGCCACGCCAGCCGGGAGGTGTGCGCCCGCATCTCCATGTCGGCGAGCTTGAACTGGATCGCCTGGTTGCTGCCGATCGGCTTGCCGAACGCGTGCCGCTCGCGGGCGTACTTCACCGACTCGTCGACGCAGCCCTGCGCGAGGCCCGTGGCGAGCGCCGCGATGGCGATCCGGCCCTCGTCGAGGATGCGCAGGAACTGCGCGTAGCCGCGGCCCTCCTCGCCGACGAGGTTGGCCAGCGGCACCCGCACGTCGGAGAAGGAGAGTTCGCGGGTGTCCGAGGCGTTCCAGCCGACCTTGGAGTACGGGGCGGCGACCGTGAAGCCGGGGGTGCCCGACGGCACGATGATCGCGGAGATCTCCGGGCGGCCGTCCGGCTTGCGGCCGGTGACGGCGGTGACGGTGACCAGTCCGGTGATGTCCGTACCGGAGTTGGTGATGAAGCACTTGCTGCCGTTGATCACCCAGGAGTCGCCGTCGCGGACCGCGGTGGTGCGGGTGCCGCCCGCGTCCGAACCGCCGTCCGGCTCGGTCAGCCCGAACGCGCCGAGCGTCTCACCGGAGCACAGCTTGGGCAGCCACTCCCGCTTCTGCTCCTCCGTGCCGAAGAGGTACAGCGGCATCGCGCCCAGCGACACCCCGGCCTCCAGGGTGATCGCCACCGAGGAGTCGACCCGCGCCAGCTCCTCCAGCGCGATGCCCAGTGCCAGGTAGTCGCCGCCCATCCCGCCGTACTCCTCGGGGAACGGCAGCCCGAACAGGCCCATCCGGCCCATCTCGCGGACTATCGGGTACGGGAAGGCGTGCTGCTCGTAGTACTCGCCGATCTGCGGGGCGACGACGTCGTGCGCGAACGCCTCGACCGTGCGCCGGAGTTCTTCCAGTTCGTCGGGGAGACGGTGGTCCAGAGACATGGGTGTCACTCCTTGTGGGAGAGGGCGCGGACGGTGCGGGACGGGCTCGGCCGCCCGAGGGCTTCGGCCATCCACACGCTGGTGTCGGTGAGGGCGCCGAGGTCGACGCCGGTGTCGATGCCGAGGCCGTGCAGCATCCACACGAGGTCCTCGGTGGCGAGATTGCCGGTGGCGGACTTCGCGTACGGGCAGCCGCCGAGGCCGCCCGCCGAGGCGTCCACGGTGGTGACGCCGTGCTCCAGCGCCGCCAGCGTGTTGGCCAGCGCCTGTCCGTAGGTGTCGTGGAAGTGCACGCCGATCCGGCCGGTGTCCACGCCCGCGCCGTTCAGGGCGGTCAGCAGCGCCCGGACGTGGCCGGGGGTGGCGACGCCGATGGTGTCGCCCAGGCTGAGTTCGTCGCACCCCATGCCGAGCAGCGCCCGGCACACCCGCACCACCTGCTCGATCGGCACCGGGCCCTCCCAGGGGTCCCCGAAGCACATCGACAGATAGCCGCGGACCCGCACCCCGGCCTCCTTCGACCGCGCGACGACCGGCGCGAACATCGAAAGCGCCTCGTCGACGGTGCGGTTGAGGTTGGCCCGGGCGAACGACTCGGTGGCGCTGGCGAAGACCGCGACCGACCGCGCCCCGAGGGCGAGCGCACGGTCCAGGCCGCGGTCGTTGGGGACCAGCACCGGCAGCATCGCCGGATCGAGACCATCCACGTCGAGAAGCTTCCCGAACAGCTCCTCGGCGTCGGCGAGTTGGGGCACCCAGCGGGGGTGGACGAAGCTGGTTGCCTCGACGACGGGCAGCCCGGCGCCGGCGAGCCGGTGGACGAACTCCGCCTTGATCTCGGTCGGGACGACCGTCTTCTCGTTCTGGAGGCCGTCGCGGGCGCCGACCTCGTGGATCCGTACGCGCGCGGGCAGCCCCCGCGCGGGCACCGTCATGGGCAGTCCGGACGCGGTCATGACGCCTCCTGTCCGTCGTCGGCCGGGCCCTCGGGCGAGGGCTCCTCGTCGTGCGGGTCGACCACGGCCAGCACCTGGTCCATGGCGACGGTGGCGCCGGGGGCGACGTCCAGGGCGGTGACGGTCCCGGCGTGCGGGGCGGCGATGACGTGCTCCATCTTCATCGCCTCCACCACCAGCAGCCCCTGCCCGGCCCGGACCTCCTCGCCGACGGCGACCTTGACGACGGTGACGGTGCCGGGCATCGGCGCGGTCAGCGCGTCGGCGCCGTGCCCGCCGGCCGCGCCGAGCAGCGCCGCCGCCACCGGGTCGTGGTCGGTGACGTGCCAGGAATCGCCGTCGCGGCCCAGCCAGTCGCCCGCGCGGTGGAAGGTGTGCAGCACACCGTCGACGGTGACGCGCACGGTGTCCGCCGTCACCTCGGCGCCGTCCGCGCCGGGCGGCACGTCCTGGGCGACCGGCTCCTGCCCGGGGAGCTTGAGCCAGTGCCGCACCGGGGCCGCCTCGCCGCCCAGCCGGAAGCCGCTCGGTACGCCGAACGGGTCACGCCAGCCGCCGTCCGCCGACGGCTCCAGCGCCGCCTGCCGGACCGCCGCGGCCGCCGCGTACACCTCCGGGGGCACCCCGTCCGGCAGCAGCGCGGCCGCCTCCCGCTCGACCAGCCCGGTGTCGATCTCCCCGGACACCACGTCCGGGTGGGCCAGCAGGCGGCGCAGGAACCCGGCGTTGGTGGTGACGCCGAGGGTGACGGTCTCCGCGAGCGCGGCCCGCAGGACGCGCAGCGCCGCCGCCCGGTCCGGGCCGTACGCGATGACCTTGGAGAGCATCGGGTCGTAGCGGCTGCCGACCTCCGCGTCCTGGGAGAGGCCGGAGTCGGTGCGGACCACGGCGCCCTGCACCTCGCGCAGCAGGTGGACGGTGCCGCCGGTGGGCAGGAAGTCGCGGGCCGGGTCCTCGGCGCAGATCCGGGCCTCGACGGCGTGCCCGGTGAAACCGATGTCGTCCTGGGTGAAGGGGAGTTCCTCGCCCGCGGCGACCCGCAGCTGCCATGCGACGAGGTCGAGGCCGCGCCGCCCGGCGACGGTCGCGGTCAGCTCGGTGACCGGGTGCTCGACCTGGAGGCGGGTGTTCATCTCCATGAAGTAGTGGGCCGACGGGTCCTTGCCGGGGACGATGAACTCGACGGTCCCGGCGCCGCGGTAGCCGCAGGAGCGGGCCGCGCGGACCGCCGCCTCGCCCATCGCGGCGCGGGTGGCGTCGTCCAGCAGCACCGACGGCGCCTCCTCGATCACCTTCTGGTGGCGCCGCTGGAGGGAGCATTCGCGCTCACCGAGGTGGACGACGTTGCCGTGGCCGTCGGCGAGGACCTGGATCTCGATGTGCCGGGGCCGGTCGATCCACCGCTCGACGAGCAGCGTGTCGTCGCCGAAGGAGCTACGGGCCTCGCGGCGGGCGGCGGCGATCTCCTCGCCGAGCAGCGCCGCGTCCCGCACCAGCCGCATGCCCTTGCCGCCGCCGCCCGCGGACGGCTTGAGCAGCACGGGGGTGCCGATCTCGCGGGCGGCGGCGGCCAGTTCGGCGTCGCTCAGGCCGCTGCCGGACGAGCCGGGGACGACCGGCACCCCGGCCGCGTGGACCGTCTCCTTGGCGCGGATCTTGTCGCCCATCAGCTCGATGGCGGCGGCGGGCGGGCCGACGAAGACCAGCCCCGCATCGGCGCAGGCGGCGGCGAACGCGGCGTTCTCGGCGAGGAAGCCGTAGCCGGGGTGGACGGCCTGCGCGCCGGTGCGGGCCGCCGCGTCCAGCAGCCGCTCGGCGCAGAGATAGCTCTCGGTGGCCGGGGCGGGCCCCAGCCGCACGGCGGTGTCGGCCTCCCGCACGTGCCGGGCACCGGCGTCCGCGTCGCTGAAGACGGCGACGGAACGGATGCCGAGGGCGCGCAGGGTGCGGATGACGCGGACCGCGATCTCGCCGCGGTTGGCGACCAGCACGGTGTCGAACATGGTGGTGGGCATGGCCTTCGAAGTCCCTCTCGTGTGCGGCACGTCGCTCACATCCGGAAGACGCCGTAGCCGGGCGCCGCGGCGTCCCGGGCGGGCAGCGGGGCGTTGGCGCAGGCGGTCAGCGCCAGGCCCAGCACCTGGCGGGTCTCCAGCGGGTCGATGACGCCGTCGTCCCACAGCCGGGCGGTCGCGTAGTAGGCGTTGCCCTGCGTCTCGTACTGCGCGCGGATCGGCGCCTTGAAGGCGTCCTCGTCGCCGGCGCCCCATTCCTCGCCGCGGGCCTCCAGCTGATCGCGCTTGACGGTCGCGAGGACGGACGCGGCCTGCTCGCCGCCCATCACCGAGATCTTGGCGTTCGGCCACATCCACAGGAAGCGCGGCGAGTAGGCCCGGCCGCACATCGAGTAGTTCCCGGCGCCGTACGAGCCGCCGATGACGACGGTCAGTTTGGGTACCCGGGTGCAGGCGACGGCGGTGACCATCTTCGCGCCGTGCTTGGCGATGCCGCCCGCCTCGTACTGCCGCCCGACCATGAAGCCGGAGATGTTCTGGAGGAAGAGCAGCGGGATGCCGCGTTGGTCGCACAGCTCGATGAAGTGGGCGCCCTTCTGGGCGGACTCGGAGAACAGGATGCCGTTGTTGGCGACGATCCCGACCGGGTGCCCGTGCAGCTGCGCGAAGCCGGTGACCAGTGTCTGGCCGTACTCCGCCTTGAACTCCGCGAACCGCGAACCGTCGACGAGCCGGGCGATGACCTCGCGCACGTCGTAGGGCGTACGGGAGTCGGTGGGCACCATGCCGTGGAGCCCGGCCGGATCGGCCTTCGGCTCCTCGACGGGCCGCACCGGCCAGGGCAGCGGCGGGCGGTCGCCGAGCGTGGAGACGAGGGTGCGGACGATCCGCAGCGCGTGCGCGTCGTCCTCGGCGAGATGGTCGGTGACGCCGGAGGTTTTCGCGTGCACCTCCCCGCCGCCCAGCTCCTCGGCGGTGACGACCTCACCGGTGGCGGCCTTCACCAGCGGCGGGCCGCCGAGGAAGATCGTGCCCTGGTTCCGCACGATCACCGCCTCGTCGCTCATCGCCGGGACGTAGGCGCCACCGGCGGTGCAGGAGCCGAGGACGGCGGCGATCTGCGGGATCCCGGCGCCGGACATCCGGGCCTGGTTGTAGAAGATCCGCCCGAAGTGCTCGCGGTCGGGGAAGACCTCGTCCTGCATCGGCAGGAACGCGCCGCCGGAGTCGACGAGATACAGGCACGGCAGCCGGTTCTCCAGCGCGATCTCCTGCGCCCGCAGATGCTTCTTGACCGTCATCGGGTAGTACGTGCCGCCCTTGACGGTGGCGTCGTTGGCGACGATCAGCGTCTCGCGGCCGGAGACCCGGCCGATCCCGGCGATCACCCCGGCGGCCGGTGCGGCGCCGTCGTACATCCCGTCGGCGGCCAGCGGCGCGATCTCCAGGAATGGCGAGCCGGGGTCCAGCAGGGCGTCGACCCGCTCCCGGGGCAGCAGTTTGCCGCGGGCGGTGTGCCGGGCCCGGGCGCGCTCGCCGCCGCCCAGCCGGGCCGCCGCCAGCTTCTCCCGCAGCTGCGCGGTCAGCGCGCGGTGCGCGGCCTCGTTGGCCCGCCAGGAGTCGGACGCCGGGTCGGCGGCGCTCCCCAGCACCGGTGCCTGCTCCATCAGTACGCGCTCCCTTGTTCGGTCGCCGCGAACCGCCCGCGAAGACGGACGTGCGGTTAATGGCCGTTAACGTCGCTCCGTTCAGGTTAACGACCACTAACTCGACTGTCTACAATTGCGCTCATGAGCAACGCGCCCGCCCCCGCCCCGACCAGCCGCCGCGAGCAGATCCTCAAGGAGGCGGCCCGGCTCTTCGCCGAGCGCGGCTTCCATGGCGTCGGCGTCGACGAGATAGGGGCCGCGGTCGGTATCTCCGGGCCCGGTCTCTACCGCCACTTCGCGGGCAAGGACGCGATGCTCGCCGAGCTGCTGGTCGGCATCAGCGAGCGGCTGCTGGACGGCGGCCGGATGCGGGTCGCCGAGGGGGGCGAGAGCCCCGGGGCGGTGCTGGACGCGCTGATCGACGGGCACATCGACTTCGCGCTGGACGACCGCCCGCTGATCACCGTCCACGACCGGGAGCTGGACCGGCTGCGCGAGGCCGACCGGAAGCGGGTGCGCCGCCTCCAGCGCGAGTACGTCGAGCTGTGGGTGACGGTCGTCCGCGAGGTGCACCCGGCCCCCTCCGAGGCGGAGGCGCGCGCCGCCGTGCACGCGGTCTTCGGCCTGCTCAACTCCACCCCGCACCTGGGCCGCCCCGGCTCCCTGCCGGGCCGCACGGACATGGCCCGGCTGCTGCGGCGGCTGGCGCTCGGGGCGTTCGGCGCGATGGCGGACGGGGCGGGGGTCGCCGGGGGCCCGTCCGCCGGGTGAGAGGTCTCTGGACAGGGTGCAGACCGGCCGGTAGCTTTCGCTGAGCAAGCGCTTAGGTAGCGATCCGGAGGAGGCGGCCGTGCGTCGCACAGTGTTCAACGAGGACCACGAGGCGTTCCGCGAGACCATCCGCGCCTTCATCGAGGCGGAGGTCGTGCCCGTCTACGACCGGTGGATGGAGGCCGGGTCAGCCCCCCGCGACTTCTACCGCAAACTCGGTGAGCTGGGCGTCTTCGGCATCGAGGTCCCCGAGGAGTACGGCGGTGCCGGCGAGACCAGCTTCAAGTTCACCGCCGTCATCACCGAGGAGTGCTCCCGCGCCGGCGTCAGCTTCGGCGGCTCCAGCGTCCACACCGCGCTCTGCCTGCCCTACCTCCTCGCGTACGCCACCGAGGAGCAGAAGCAGCGCTGGCTGCCGCCCTTCGTCACCGGCGACATGATGATGGCCATCGCCATGACCGAGCCCGGCACCGGCTCCGACCTGGCCGGTATGAAGACCACCGCCAAGCTCTCCGCCGACGGCACCCACTACGTCCTCAACGGCGCCAAGACCTTCATCACCGGCGGCGTCCTCGCCGACCGCGTCATCGTCTGCGCCCGCACGGCCGCCCCCACGCCGGAGGACCGCCGGGCCGGGATCACCCTCCTCGTCGTCGACACCACCTCCGAGGGCTACGCCGTCGGCCGCAAGCTCGACAAGCTCGGCCTGAAGACCTCCGACACCGCCGAACTCTCCTTCACCGACGTCAAGGTGCCCGTCACCGACCGCCTCGGCGAGGAGGGCAAGGCGTTCTCCTACCTCGGCCAGAACCTCCCGCAGGAGCGCCTGAGCATCGCCCTCGGCGCGTACGCCCAGGCCGCGGCGGCGGTGCGGTTCGCCAAGGAGTACGTGCAGCAGCGCGAGGTCTTCGGCAAGACCGTCGCCTCCTTCCAGAACACCAAGTTCGTCCTCGCCGACTGCCAGTCCGAGGTGGACGCGATGGAGGCGTTCGTTGACCGCGCCCTCGACGCGCACGACGCGGGGGAGCTGACCGGCGCCGACGCCGCGTCCGTCAAACTCTTCACCACCGAGCGGGCCGCCGTCGTCATCGACAAATGCCTCCAGCTGCACGGCGGTTACGGCTACATGCAGGAGTACCCGATCTCCCGCCTCTACGCCGACACCCGCGTCAGCCGGATCTACGGCGGCACCAGCGAGGTCATGCGCTCCATCATCGCCAAGTCGATGGGCCTGTGACCGCGGCCCGGCCCCGGCAGCACCCCTGAGACGGCGTACGGACCCGGCCCCCGGTTCACGGGGCCCGGGTCCGTACGCCGTACCGCACCCGACCGAAAGCTCCGCATGCCGTGAACGACGCCCTCAAGGACCTGCTCGACCTGCTCGACCTGGAGCGGATCGACCAGGACATCTTCCGCGGCGCCAGCCGGGATTCGCTGGTGCCCCGCGTCTTCGGCGGGCAGGTCGCCGCCCAGGCGCTGGTCGCGGCGGGGCGCACCGTCGCCGCCGACCGTCCCCAAGCTCTCGGCTCCGCTCGGGCAGGGGAGGCCCCGCTCCAAGCTCTCGGCTCCGCTCGGGCAGGGGAGGCCCCACTGCCGCACTCCCTGCATGCCTACTTCCTGCGGCCCGGCGACCCCGGTGCGCCGATCGTCTACACCGTCGACCGGATCCGCGACGGCCGCTCCTTCAGCAACCGCCGGGTCGTCGCCGTCCAGCACGGCCAGCCGATCTTCCACCTCTCGGCCTCCTTCCAGGTCCACGAGGAGGGCCTGGAACACCAGGAGACGATGCCGAAGGCGCCCGACCCGCTGTCGCTGCCGACCGCCGCCGAGACGCTGCCCCACTACGCCGGGCACTTCGCCGACCCCGACGTCACCCGGCGGCTGCTGCGCGCCCGCGCCGCCATCGACCTCCGCTACGTCGAACCGCCCCCGTACGCGACACCGGGGGAGCCGCGCGAACCCCGCTCCCAGGTGTGGTTCCGCACCAACGGGTCGCTGGACCACCTGCCGTTCGCCACCGGCGCCGACGTGCCCGCCGACGATGCGCCGCCGGCCCGTCCGCTGCTCGACATCTGCCTGGTCACCTACGTCTCCGACATGACGCTGCTGGACTCGGTGCTGCTCGCCCACGGGCGCGGCGGCTGGGCGGTCGGCGATGTGGTCGGCGCCAGCCTGGACCACGCCATGTGGTTCCACCGGCCGCTGCGCGCCGACGACTGGCTGCTGTACGACCAGGAGTCGCCCACCGCCCAGGGCGGCCGTGGCCTCGGCCGGGGCCGGATCTTCACCGCCGACGGGCAGCTGGCGGTCTCCGTCATCCAGGAGGGCGTGATCCGGGCACCCCGCGGGTGAGGGGCGTACGGGGCGGGCGCCGCCGGCCGTTCCCGGCCGTCCCGGCGCCGCTCAGAGCAGCCCGGCGGCCTTGAGGAGGTACGCGGTGAGCGGGTCGTAGTGGCGCGGGCTACGCACATGGTCGTCCAGCGGGATCGTCACCCGCAGCGTGCCCTCGGCCTCCGCGAGGAAGAGCGCCGGGTCGTTGCAGTCGGCGAAGCCCACCGCCTCGATACCGCGCTGCGCCGCGCACCCGGCCCAGCCGTGATCGGCCATCACCAGATCGGGCAGCGGACGGCCCGCCCGCTCCAGCCCGTCCAGGACCGCGGCCATCGGCGCGGGGGAGTGGGTGTGCCACAGCGTCGCCCCGCGCTCCAGCATCGCCACCTCGCCGAACTGGAACACCATCCCGTCGTCGGCCTGGAGCCCGTCCGGCACCACGACGATCTCGCAGCCCTTGGCCCGCAGCGCCTCCGCGGTCGCCCGGTGCACGTCCAGCAGTCCGCCCGGATGCCCGGTGGCGAACAGCACCCGCTGCCGCCCCGCGGCCGCCTTGTGCAGCACCGCCGCCGCGCGGTCCAGCGCGTCCACCGTCAGCTCGGGGTCGATGGTGTCCTGCCCGCTGCGGTGGTGCGGGTCGTCGTTGACCCCGCACCGCTCCGCCATGACGGCCAGCACGTCCTGCTCGTCCGTCCACCGGTCGCCCAGCTCCAGCCCGAACCAGTAGTGGCGGTCACCGTTGGCGAGCCTGCGGTAGTGGGAGAGGTTGTTCTCCCGGGGCGTGGCGACGTCACCGGCGATCCGGGTCCGTACGAGATGGTCGACGAGTTCGGCGCGGGTGGGGACGGCGTCCACGGTGGGTATCGGCATGGCGCCATTGTGCCCGCCGCGGTCGGCGGCGGGCCGGGGGTCCGGGGCGGAACGCCCGCGCCGGGCGCGGCCTGCCGGCCTTCGGGGCAGCTGTCCCACGGCGGTCCGGGCGCCCGCCTGGCCGTTCCGTCGAACACCTCGCGCCCGACTCACGCAAATGTCCATCCCCCGGGGCTTCGGGTCTCCCTACCCTCACCCTCATGACCACCGCATCCGCCGCCTCGTCCGGCCCCGTCGGCCCCACCGACTCCTCCCGCGTCCCGCGCTACGCCGGGCCCGCGACCTTCGCCCGTCTGCCCCGCCTCGACCAGGTCACCGCCGCCGATGTCGCGGTGGTCGGCGTGCCGTTCGACACCGGCGTCTCGTACCGGCCCGGCGCCCGCTTCGGCGGCAACGCCATCCGTGAGGCGTCGCGCCTGCTGCGCCCGTACAACCCGGCGCAGGACGCGTCCCCCTTCGCGCTGGCGCAGGTCGCGGACGCGGGCGACATCGCCGCCAACCCGTTCCACATCAACGAGGCGGTCGAGACGATCGAGGCGGGCGCGGACGACCTGCTCGGCACCGGCGCCCGCCTGATGACGCTGGGCGGCGACCACACCATCGCGCTGCCGCTGCTCCGCTCCGTCGCGAAGAAGCACGGCCCGGTCGCCCTGCTCCACTTCGACGCGCACCTCGACACCTGGGACACCTACTTCGGCGCCGAGTACACCCACGGCACGCCGTTCCGCCGCGCCGTCGAGGAGGGCATCCTCGACACCTCCGCCCTCTCCCACGTCGGCACCCGCGGCCCGCTCTACGGCAAGCAGGACCTCACGGACGACGAGAAGATGGGCTTCGGCATCGTCACCTCCGCCGACGTCATGCGGCGCGGCGTCGACGAGATCGCCGACCAGCTCCGGCAGCGCATCGGCGACCGCCCGCTCTACATCTCCATCGACATCGACGTCCTGGACCCGGCGCACGCCCCGGGCACCGGCACCCCGGAGGCCGGCGGTCTCACCAGCCGCGAACTCCTGGAGATCCTGCGCGGTCTGGCCTCCTGCCACCTCGTCTCCGCCGACCTCGTCGAGGTCGCCCCGGCCTACGACCACGCGGAGATCACGTCGGTGGCCGCCTCCCACACGGCGTACGAACTCACCACGATCATGGCGCGGCAGATCGCGGCGGCGCGCGGCTGACGCGACGGCAACGAGCGGGCGGGCGGCGGCCGTCGGGGGCCGCCGCCCGCCCGTCGTTCCTCGCCTTCGGCGGCGGGCATCTCGCGGAGCTCGTCCCAGCCCGTGTGGTAGTCGTCCGCCATCCAGTCGCCGATGCCCTCGAACAGGTCGTTCCACGGACCGCCCCCGCTCAGGCCGAGGCGGCGTGCCCGGTGGCGCGCGGTGACCGCCCCCGGCGGCCCGGGCGGGATATATGAGGTGCGGGGGCCGGGCCAGCCGCGGGCGGGCCCGGGGGCGGGGTGGCCGTGCCACCGATGCGGCCCTGGAGCAGCCGGGACAGCGCGGCATGGACGTCCTCGACCGTGCGGTGCGGCTGGAAGGACTGCCAGTCGAGGGCGGCCACCAGGACCATGCCGAAGAGGGCGGACGCGGTGAGCGGGACGTCGACCTCCTCGCTCAGCTCACCGGCGTCGACCGCGTCCCGCAGGACGGATTCGACGACGGTCATCGCACGGCCGCGCACCGACCGCAAGGTGGCGCGCCAGCTGCGGTTGGTGCGCCACAGCTCGGCGACGTACAGCTGGGTGAGCGCGGGGGCGCCGGCGATGAACTCCAGCCCGGCGCGGATCATCGCGTCCACGCCGTCGATGTGGGTGCCGCCGCGCGCCGTCACGTCGTCGGAGGCCTGGCGCAGGGAGGCGGCGAGCAGATCGATGCCGTCCCGCAGCAACTCCTCGAAGAGGACGTTCTTGCTGGTGAAGTTGTAGTAGACGGTGCCCTTCGCGACACCGGCGCGCTCAGCGATCTCGTCCACCGTGGTGGCGGAGAAGCCCTGCTCGGCGATGAGCGTGACGGCGGCCTCGAAGAGCTTGCGGCGGGTGCTCTCACGCCGGGCGGCGCGGGAAACCGCCGCGGGGGCGGTGCCGTTTGCGGCACCGCCCCTACGGCTTGCAACTGTGTCGGTCACAGGCTGAGTTCCGGATGCAGGTCCTTCATCCGGACGACCTGCCGGCCACGCGCGGTCAGCGCGGTCAGGGCCAGCGAGCCGAGGGTGAAGACGGCCAGCACGATGCTGCCCTGGCCGACGATCGAGAGATCGCCGCCGGTGATCAGACGGCGCAGCCCGTCGACGACGTAGCTCATCGGCAGGAACGGGTGGATCGCCGCGAAGAACCCGGGGCTGGTCTGCACCGGGTAGGTGCCGCCCGCCGAGGTCAGCTGGAGCATCAGGATGACCAGGGTGAGCACCCGGCCCGCCGGTCCGAAGACCGCGCTCAGCAGCTGGATCAGGGAGGTGAAGCACGCCGTCGCCAGCAGCAGATAGCCGATCGTGGCGGTCGCCCGCGCCATCTCCAGGCCGAGGCCCCAGTGGAGCACCGCCATCAGCGCCAGCACCTGGGCCACGCCGATCGCGAAGGCCGGGAGCCAGGAGCCGAGGGCTATCCGCCAGCCCGGCGCGCCCGCGGCGAGCGCCCGCTTGCCCAGCGGCTGGAACAGCATGAAGGCGACCATCGCGCCGACCCACAGGGACAGCGGGATGAAGTACGGGGCGAGGCCCGTGCCGTAGTTGGGCGCCTTGTGCATCGACTTGGCGGCCAGCTCGACCGGGTCGGCCATGACCTCGGTCCGCGTGTCGCGCTCCTGCTTGTCGTAGTCGGGGATCTTGGCGACGCCGCTGTGCAGACCGCTGGCCAGCTGGTTGGAGCCGTCCTTCAGCTTGTACAGACCGCCGTTGAGCGAGATCGCGCCCTCCTTCAGCTTGCCCAGGCCGCCCGCCAGCTGGTCGGTGCCGTTCCTGGCGTCACCGATGCCGTGGTGGACCCGGCCCGCGCCGTCGGCGAGGTCGCCCGCGCCGTCGGCCAGCCGGCCGCTGCCGTCGGCGATCTTGGAGCTGCCGTCGGAGAGCGCGCCCAGGCCGGTGACGAACCGGTCGGCGCCGTCGGCCACCTGGTGCGCCCCGGCGTTCAACTTGTTGATCTGCGCGATCTGCCCGTCGGCGTGCCGGGCGATGTCCGGCACCTGCTCGGCGACCATCACCGCGCCCTGGTGGATCTCGCGCAGCTTCGCGCGCTGCGTGTCGAGGTCGAGGCGGGAGAGGGCCCCGTCGACCTTCTCCGCCGCGTCCGCCGCGGCGGCGGTACCGGCGGCGACACCCTTGAGTTCCGCGCACTCGGTGCCGGAGGCCCCGGCCGTGCACTGCTTGCGGTAGACCTCGGCCGCGTCGTCGGCCGCCTGCCGCGCCTGGGCCGCGGCGGTCTTGGAGTTGCCGGGCAGCGTGCCCAGGTCGTGGTCGAGGGTCTCGGTGAGGTCGGCGACGAACTGCGCCCCCCTGGCGATCTCCTCACTGTGCTTCTTGAGGTACGGGAGGTCCTTCTTGGCGAGCCCGTTGAGCTTCGTGGCGAGCTGCTGGGTGCCGTCGGCGACCTGCCCGGCGCCCTTGCTCAGCTCCTTGGCCTTGGCCTGTGCCTGACCGATACCGGAGTGGAGGTCCGAGGCGCCCTTGCCGAGCTGCCCGGCCTTGTCGTGCAGGGTGTCCGCACCGTCGCTGACCTTGCCCGAGCCCTCGTTGAGCTCGCCGAGGCCGCCCGACAGCTTGCCGGTGCTCTCCTCGGCGGTGCCGAGCCCGTCGGCGAGCTTGCCCGCGCCCTCCTTGGCGTCGTGCAGACCGTCGTCCAGCTCTCCGGCGCCGTCGGCGGCCTTCTGCGTCTGGTCGTGGAGGTCCGAGAAGGAGACGAAGATCTTGTCGAGGAACTGCCGCGACGACTTCGCCGACGTCTTGGCCCGGATCTCCGAGAACACCGTCTTGGAGATCGAGCCGACGATGTAGTTGTTGGCGTCGTTCGTACGGACCTGGAGCGCGCCGGTCTGCGGGGAGTCCCCGCCGCTGGACGCGATGCGCTCGCTGAAGTTCGAGGGGATGGTCAGCGACAGGTAGTACCTGCCGTCCTCCAGGCCCTTCGACGCCTCACCGGAGCCGACCTCCTGCCAGTCGAAGGTGTCGCTGTCGCGGACGCTCTTGACGAGCTGGGAGCCTGCGTCGAGGTGCTTGCCGTCGGCCGTGGCGCCCTTGTCGTCGTTGACGAGAGCGACCGGGATCTTGTCCAGTCGGCTGTAGGGGTCCCAGAAGGAACAGAGGTAGAGCGCTCCGTAGAGCAGGGGGATCAGCGTGAGAGCGATGATGCCGAGCCGGGGGAGCTTGCCCCGGCCGAAACGCCTCAGCTCAAGCGCGGCCAGTTTCGGCGAACGCATGCGCTGTTTCCTCCTCGTGGGTGTCGGCCGGGCCCTGCGGGCCGGCGGTGGTCGTGGCATCGGTGGTGGCGGCGCGCGGCGCGGCGTCGGAGTCCGTCCGGACGATCAGCGCGTCCTCGGGGGCGTCGCCGGCGACGGCCACGACGGTGGTGCCCGCCGCCGAGAGGTCGCGCAACAGTCCCCAGATCTGCTCACGTTCGGCCGCGGAGAGCTTGAGGTCGACATCGTCGACGGCGAGCAGATGCGGGGCGTGCAGCATGCCGAGCGCCAGGGACAGCCGCAGCGCCTCCAGGCGTTCGAGGTCGCGGACGGCGGTGTTCAGCCCCTTCGGCAGGGTGTCGGGATCGAGGCTCACGGCCGCCAGCGTGGCCTCGATCCTGGCCCGGCGCTCCGCCTTGCGGCGACGGCCCCAGGAGAACCCGCCGAGCGGGGAGCCCTTGAGGCGGCGGACCAACAGGGCCTGTTCCTTGAGGTGTTCGCCGACGGTGAGGGCCGGTTCCAGCTCGGCGACGCCCGGTACGTGGGCGACCGCCGTCCGGCCGCGCACCGCACCCATCCGCTTGGGCAGCGGGAAGCCCGCGATGGTGGCCTGGCCCTCGGTGAGCCGCATCCGGCCGGTGAGCGCGAGCAGGAGGCAGGTGCGGCCGGAGCCCGAGGGGCCCTGCAGTGCGATCAGTGCACCCGGCTCCGCGGAGATGTCGACACCTCTGAAGGCCCATCCGCGCGGTCCTTTGACGCCGATCCCCTTGGCGATGATCGCCGCCCCTTGACGGGTGGTGTCCACTGCCCCTCCTTTAGTCTGACTGGTCAGTCTAAAAGTTTGCCGCATCGAACCTCGCTTGACCAATCGGGGCCTCGCCAAATGCCCGATTTCGGTGCGCTCGGCGGCGCTACGTGCTTAAGGTCACCCCTGACGTCGCAAGGACGCCGCGATTTCCCCAGGAAGCGGCCCGCGCCGGGCAGTTGCGGATACGGGCCGCACACGGACGACGGAGAGCGATGAATCACACGGCACGGCATCCGGCGTATCCACCACCTCCCGAGCGCCACCGGACGGCCCGCGCGGCCGCCCGCCCCCGCAGGCTGCTCGCCCCGCTCGTCGCAGCGGCCCTCCTCGCGGGCTCGGCCCCCGCCTCGGCCGCAGCGCACCCCCTCCGCACCGCGCCCGCCGCCTCGGAAACCGGCTCCGGCCGGGGCGCGCCCTGCGGCAACGGTCCGGGATGGACGGCGAGTTCGACCCGTATCGACCCCAAGGACAGTCACCACGCCTACGTCGGCAACGGCTATCTCGGCCAGCGCATCCCGCCCCACGGCACCGGATATGCCGCCCCCGGCGGCGCCACCGGCTGGCCGCTGAAGACCCCCGCCTACGACGGATCGTTCGTCTCCGGGCTTTACGCCAAGGGCCCCGCGAACGTCGAGGGACGGCAGGCCGTCGCGGCGCTCCCCACCTGGACCACGCTCGATGTGACCACCGGCGGACCGGGCGCCGAGACCTTCTCCTCCGCCACCCCCGCCGCCCGCATCTCCCACTACCGGCAGACCCTCGACCTGCGCTGCGGCTTCGTCCGCACCTCCCTGACCTGGACCACCGCCGACGGCCGCGCCACCGACCTCGTCTACGACGTCCTCGCCGACCGGACCGACGCCCACATCGGCGCCGTACGCCTGCGGATGACGCCGCACTGGAGCGGCGCGGCGACCGTCACCGACATGCTCGACGGACACGGCGCCCGCCGGATGAAGGCCACCGGAACCGCCTCCGCGCACGGCACCATGGACGTCGCCTTCCGCACCGACGGCACCGACACCGACGGTGCCGTCGCCTCGACGCTGCGCCCCGGGCCGCAGGTCCACCCCCGCCGGGGCCTGCGGCCCGCCCGTGCCTCCGGGCTGACCAACCGGCAGCGCGTCACCTTCCCCGTCCGCAACGGCCGCGGCTACGAACTGACCAAATACATCGGCGTCGACACCGCCCTGACCTCCCGCTCGCCCCGCGCCGCCGCCCGTTCGGCGTCGCTGCGGGCCGCCGAGCGGGGCTGGCCGTCGCTCTTCGCCCGGCACGCCGCCGCCTGGCGCTCCCTGTGGCGCAGCGACATCGAGGTGGCCGGACGGCCCGAGCTGCAGTCCTGGATCCGCTCGGCACAGTACGGACTGCTCTCCGCCACCCGCGCCGGAAACCGGAACAGCATCGGCCCCACCGGTTTGACCAGCGACAACTACGCGGGCGAGGTCTTCTGGGACGCCGAGACCTGGATGTACCCGGGCCTGCTGGCGAGCCACCCCGCGCTCGCCCGGTCGATCGTTGACTACCGCTACAAGACCCGCGCGGGTGCCCGCGCCAACGCCCGCAAGCTCGGCTACGACGGGCTGTTCTACTCCTGGACCAGTGGCAGCAAGGGCGACCTGTGGAGCGAATGCCACAGCTGGGACCCGCCGCACTGCCGCACCCAGAACCACCTCATGGGCGACATCTCCCTCGCGACCTGGCAGTACTACCTCGCCACCAAGGACACCGCCTGGCTGCGGTCGCGCGGCTGGCCCGTGCTCAAGGGCATCGCGGAATTCTGGGCCTCCCGCGCCACCCGCAACGCCGACGGCAGCTACTCCGTCAAGAACGTCGCCGGGCCCGACGAGTACAGCAACGGCGTCGACGACGGCGTCTTCACCAACGCGGGCGCCGCCACCGCGCTGCGGCACGCCCTGCGCGTCGCCGCCGTCCTCGGCGAACCGGCCCCCGCCGCCTGGCGGACGATCGCCGACAAGCTGCGCATCCCCTACGACGCCAAGAGCAAGGTCTTCGCGCAGTACGCCGGATACCGGGGCACCACCATCAAACAGGCCGACACCGTGCTGCTGATGTACCCCCTGGAATGGCCGATGACCACCCAGCAGGCGGCGGACACGCTCGACTACTACGCGGCCCGCACCGACCCCGACGGCCCGGCCATGACCGACTCCGTCCACGCCATCGACGCCGCCGCCCTCGGTGAACCCGGCTGCGCCGCCCACACCTACCTCCTGCGGTCCATCAAGCCGTTCGTCCGCGGGCCGTTCGCGCAGTTCTCCGAGGCACGCGGCGACAAGGCGGGCGCCGAGGACCCGCACGCCGGACAGCCCGCCCAGGACTTCCTCACCGGCAAGGGCGGCTTCCTGCAGACCTTCACCCACGGCCTGACCGGCCTGCGACTGCGCGAGAACGCCGTGCACCTCGACCCGACGCTGCCGCCGCAGCTCTCCCGCGGCGTCACCTTGCGCGGCCTGCGCTGGCAGGGCCGGACGTACGACGTGGCGATCAGCGCGCACCGCACGCTGGTCCGGCTGACGGCGGGTGCTCCCCTGCGGATCGAGACGCCGCAGGGCGTCAAGGTGGCCCGCGAGGGCCTGCCCGCCGTCCTCACGACCCGGCGCCCCGACCTCACCCCCACGGACAACGCCGCGCGCTGCACCCCGGCGAAGGCGACGTCCGAGGAGCCCGGGATGTACGCGGGCGCCGCCGTGGACGGCAACGCCACCACCGCGTGGGTGCCCGACGCCGCCGACGGCACGCTCACCGTCGACCTCGGCCGCGTCGTGACCGTCGGGCAGATCACCCCGCACTGGAACGCGACCAAGCCGCTCTCCTTCACCGTGCAGGTCTCTCGGGACGGCAGCCACTGGACCGGCACCGGATACGCGGGCCGCACCCCGGCGCGGTACGTCCGCGTCACGGTCCACGGAGATCCACGGCCGAACCCCGACGGCACGCCGAAGAAGCGCCCGGGGATCGCCGAACTGACGGTGGAGAAAGCCACCGGCACGGGCGGCGCCGGGAACTGACCCGCACCGCCCTCGACACACCGCGCGGCGGCCGGGCCGCACCCCGATGCCCGGCCGCCGCCGCACGCCGTCCCTGCCACGGTCGGCCGGATATCGCGCCCTCCGCGCGGTCGGCGGTGCCCCGGCCGCGCCCGTGGACGCAGCGGAAGATGTGGAGAAGCAGGTCGAAGGGGGAGCCGCCGCACCGCTCGGGCGGCGCCGACGAGCGGTTGGAGGGGGCGAGTGCGCGAATCTGTGTTCTCATGTCACTCAGCGTGACGGTTGCCCGGCTCGGTCGCCATCAGGGATCCCCCGGAGATCGCCCCTGACTCCCCCTGACTCCGTCTCGGGGAAGACCCGGATTCCTGACCGATCTCCCGCGCGGAGTGTGGCGGCGGGATGAAATCCGCCGGTAGCGATGTTGGAACATTCCGTCAAGGACGAGGCGCGGGAGGCACCGGGTGGCGGGGACGGACACGGCAGGACAGAGCTGGGCGCGGAGGCTGATCCGTGACTGTTGGCATCACAGGACGGATGTGCTGCTCTCCCTCGGCTCTTCGCTGGGCGGTATGGCGGTCATGGCGCTGGTGCCGCTCATCCCGAAGCTGATCATCGACGATGTGATCGTCCGCCACGACCGCGCGCTCGCCCCCTGGGCCACCCTCATGATCGCCGCCGCGGTCGTCGTCTACGCCCTCACCTATGTCCGCCGCTACTACGGCGGACGGCTCGCCCTCGACGTCCAGCACAACCTCCGCACCCGCATGTACGGCTCGATCGCCCGGCTCGACGGACGGCGTCAGGACGAGCTGAGCACCGGCCAGGTCGTCGGCCGTGCCACCAGCGACCTCCAGCTCATCCAGAGCCTGCTCTTCATGACGCCCATGATGATCGGGAACGTCCTGCTCTTCCTGGTCTCGTTGGTCGTGATGCTGGTGCTCTCGCCGCTGCTCACGGTCATCGCGCTGGCCGTCGCCCCGGCCCTGTGGTTCGTCGCCAAGCGCAGCCGCGCGCGCCTCTACCCCGCCACCTGGTACGCCCAGAGCCAGGCCGCCGCGGTCGCGGGCGTCGTGGACGGCGCGGTCTCCGGCGTCCGCGTCGTCAAGGGCTTCGGGCAGGAGCAGCAGGAGACCGGCAAACTCCGGGACGTGGGCCGCAAGCTGTTCGCCGGACGGCTGCGCACGGTGCGCCTCAACGCCGTCTACAACCCCGCCCTCCAAGCCGTCCCGGCCCTCGGGCAGGTCGCGATGCTGGCTCTCGGCGGCTGGATGGCCACCCGCGGCGAGGTCACCTTGGGCACCTTTGTCGCCTTCTCCACCTACCTCGCCCAGCTCGTCGGCCCGGTCCGGATGCTGGCCGTGGTGCTGACCGTCGGCCAGCAGGCACGGGCCGGGGTCGAGCGGGTCTACGAACTCATCGACACCGACCCGGTCGTCGAGGAGCGCCCCGACGCCCACGAACTCCCCGCCGACGCCCCCGCAACCGTCGAGTTCGACGCCGTCACCTTCGGCTACGGCGAGGCCGCCACCGCCGAGCCCGAGCCCGAGCCCGAGCCCGAGCCCGAGCCCGAGTACGACGCCGAGGCCGTCCGAGCCCTGGCCACCGGCGTCCCCGAGAGGCCCGCCCCAGGCGACACCACCGCGCCCCGCCCCGTACTGGACGGCTTCTCGCTGCGCATCGCCCCGGGGGAGACCGTCGCCGTCGTCGGCCGGTCCGGCAGCGGCAAGTCCACCGTCTCGCTGCTGCTGCCCCGCTTCTACGACGTCACCGCCGGTCGCGTCCTGATCGGTGGCCACGACGTCCGCGACCTCACCCTGGAGTCGCTGCGCTCCGTCATCGGCCTGGTGCCCGAGAGCAGCTTCCTCTTCTCCGACTCGGTGCGTGACAACATCGCGTACGGCCACCCGGAGGCCACCGACGAGCAGATCCGTACGGCCGCCCGCGCCGCGCAGGCCGACGGCTTCATCAGCGCGCTGCCCGAGGGGTACGACACCAAGGTCGGCGAGCAGGGCCTGACGCTCTCCGGGGGGCAGCGGCAGCGCATAGCCCTCGCCCGCGCCATCCTCACCGACCCGCGGCTGCTGGTACTGGACGATGCGACCTCCGCCGTCGACGCCCGCGTCGAGCACGAGATCCACGAAGCGCTGCGCGGGGTGATGGCGGGCCGCACGACACTGCTGATCGCCCACCGCGCCTCCACCCTGGCCCTCGCCGACCGCGTCGCCGTGCTCGACGGCGGCCGGCTCGTCGACATCGGCACCCAGGACGAACTCACCGACCGCTGTCCCCTCTACCGCAGCCTGCTGACCGACCCGGACGAGCTGGGCAGCGTCCCGCACGACCCGGCGGGTGAGGTCGCGGGCGCCTTCGACGGCGAATCCGCCGCGACCGGCCTCCTCGAACCACTCCCCACGGGCCCTGCGACGGCCCGCCCCGACGGCGCGCACCCTGATGGCGCCCACCCTGATGGAGCCCACCCCGTCACCCCGGGCCGCGCCCCCGGCCCCGACGGCATCACCCCCGAGCTGTGGGTCCGCCGCGACACCGACGGCGCCCCGGAAGGAGCGACCGGGCCGGCAGCGCCCCCCGAACTCCTCGAACAGGTCGCCGAGCTCCCGCCGGCCATCGACACCCCGGACGTCGACGAGGAGCGGGCCGCCGCGGCCGAGGGCTCGTACGGCCTGCGACAACTGCTGCACGGCTTCGGCGGACCGCTGCTGATCGCCCTCGGCCTGGTGGCCGTGGACGCCCTCGGCGGTCTCCTGGTGCCGATCCTCATCCGGCAGGGCATCGACGAAGGCGTCCGCCGCGGGGTGCTCGCCGGGGTGTGGATGGCCGCGCTCCTCGCCCTGGTGACGGTGTTCGTCCAGTGGGCCGCGCAGATCGGCGGCAACAGGATGACCGGCCGTACCGGTGAGCGGGTCCTGTACTCCCTCCGCGTCAAGATCTTCGCCCAGCTCCAGCGTCTCGGCCTCGACTACTACGAGCGCGAACTCACCGGCAAGATCATGACGCGGATGACCACGGACATCGACGCACTGTCGACGTTCCTGCAGACCGGCTTGGTCACGGCCGTCGTCTCGGTGCTGACCTTCGGCGGCATCCTCGTTGCGCTGCTCGTCATCGACGCCCAGCTGGCCCTGATCGTCTTCGCCACCCTCCCGCCGCTGATCCTCGGCACGTACTTCTTCCGCAAGCAGAGTGTCAAGGCGTACGAGCTGGCCCGTGAGCGGATCAGCGTCGTCAACGGCGACCTTCAGGAGAGCGTCGCCGGACTGCGGATAGTCCAGGCGTTCCGGCGCGAGGGCATGGGCGCCGCGCGGTTCGCCGACCGCAGCCACGCCTACCGCCAGGCCCGGGTCCGCGGCCAGTTCCTGATATCGGTGTACTTCCCGTTCGTGCAGCTGCTGTCGTCGGTCGCCGCCGCCCTGGTGCTGATCGTCGGCGCCGGACGGGTCGGCGCGGGCACCCTGACGGCCGGTGCGCTTGTCGCCTACCTCCTCTACATCGACCTGTTCTTCGCCCCTGTCCAGCAGCTCTCCCAGGTCTTCGACGGCTACCAGCAGGCATCCGTCTCGCTCGGCCGCATCCAGGAGCTGCTGCGTGAGCCGACCACCACCCCCGCCGCGGCACACCCCCGCCCGGTGCCGGAGCTGCGCGGCGAGATCACCTTCGACGGCGTGGACTTCCACTACGGTGCGCGGCGCGAGGGCACCGAACAGGCGCTGACCGGCATCGACCTGACGATCCCCGCCGGGCAGACCGTCGCCTTCGTCGGCGAGACCGGCGCCGGAAAGTCCACCCTCGTCAAGCTGGTCGCCCGTTTCTACGACCCGACCGCCGGTGCCGTCCGCGCCGACGGCACCGACCTGCGGGAGCTGGACCTCACCGGCTACCGCCACCGCCTCGGCATCGTCCCCCAGGAGTCGTACCTCTTCGCCGGTACGGTCCGCGACGCCATCGCCTACGGGCGGCCGGACGCCACCGACGCCGAGGTGGAGGCCGCGGCCCGCGCGGTCGGCGCCCACGCGATGATCGCCACCCTCGACGGCGGCTACCTCCATGAGGTCGCCGAGCGCGGCCGCAACCTCTCCGCAGGTCAGCGCCAGCTGCTGGCCCTGGCCCGCGCCGAACTGGTCGACCCTGACATCCTGCTGCTCGACGAGGCCACCGCAGCCCTCGACCTCGCCTCCGAGGCCGTCGTCAACCAGGCCACCGACCGGCTCGCCGGACGCCGTACGACGCTCGTCGTCGCCCACCGTCTGACGACCGCGGCGCGCGCCGACCGGGTCGTGGTGATGGACCGCGGCGGGGTCGCCGAGGACGGCACCCACGCCGAACTCCTCGCCCTCGACGGCCGTTACGCCGCCCTGTGGCGCGCGTTCGCCGGCGAGGAGGCGACGGCGCGGATCTGACCACGGCCCGGCGGGGGCCGCCAACCCCCGCCGGACAGGCGTTACCCATCGGTGCTGGTCGGCCCCGATTCCCCCCAGGTAGGTTCGGCGCGAATTCCGCGACCCCTGGGGAGGGATCATGCGAAGAACGCTCAGCTGGCTGGTGCCGCTTGCCGTCCTGATCGGCACGGCGGGCGCCACCACCGCCCCGGCCGGAGCTGCCACCGCCGCGCCGGAGACGCAGGACATCGAGGAGCGCCTGCTCGCGATACCGGGCATGCACCTGGTGGAGGAGAAGCCGGTCGACGGTTACCGCTACTTCGTCCTCACGTACACCCAGCCGGTCGACCACCGTCACCCCGCCCGGGGCACGTTCGAGCAGCGGCTGACCGTGCTGCACAAGGCGGTCGACCGCCCAACCGTCTTCTACACCTCGGGCTACAACGTCAGCACCACCCCGTCCCGCAGCGAGCCGACGCAGATCATCGACGGCAACCAGGTCTCCCTGGAATACCGTTACTTCACCCCCTCCCGGCCGCAGCCCGCCGACTGGAAGAAGCTGGACATCCGGCAGGCGGCCGACGACCAGCACCGCATCTACCAGGCGCTGCACCGCATCTACGGGAAGAACTGGATCGCCACCGGCGGCAGCAAGGGCGGTATGACGGCGACGTACTACCGCCGCTTCCACCCCGACGACATGAACGGCACCGTCGCCTACGTCGCGCCCAACGACGTCGTCAACGACGAGGACTCCGCGTACGACCGGTTCTTCCGCACCGTCGGTACGCCGGAGTGCCGCACGGCGCTGCACGCCCTCACCCGCGAGGCGCTCAACCGCCGCGACGAGATGGACGAGCGGTTCGCCCGGTGGGCCGAGAAGGAGAAGAAGACCTTCCGCCTCTTCGGATCCGTCGACCGCGCCTACGAAGTGCTGGTGACGGACCTGGAGTTCGGTTTCTGGCAGTACCAGCCCGCCGCCACCGCCTGCAAGGACGTGCCTTCCCCGGACGTGTCCACCGACGCGCTGTGGACCTGGATGGACGAGGTCGGCGGCTTCGACAGCTACACCGACCAGGGCGTGGAGCCGTACACGCCGTACTACTACCAGGCCGGTACGCAGCTCGGTGAGCCCGGATACGGCTACCCGCACCTCAAGGGCCTGCTGAAGTACCCGGGCATCAACAACTCGCGGACGTTCGTGCCGCGTGACATCCCGATGCGGTTCGACAAGCGCGCCATGCCCGATGTGGACCGCTGGGTGCGCCACCACGCGCAGCGGATGATGTTCGTCAACGGCCAGTGGGACCCGTGGAGTTCGGAACACTTCGAACTGGGCAAGGGCGCCCGGGACTCCTCCGTCTACACCGTGCCCGGCGGCAACCACGGCTCCAACATCGCCAAGCTCAAGGACGCGGACCGCACGAAGGCTACCGCCTCCCTCCTGAAGTGGGCGGGCGTCGCCACCGACGGCAAGGCCACCGCACAGGCCCCCTACGACCGGAAGCTGGACCGGCAGGAGCTGCGCCGCACCCCGCCGCTGCGCCCCTGACCTCCGGATCCCGGGCCGGTCACGATCCGGCGGAACGTTACGGCGCGCCCCTCCGCCCGGGAGGGGCGCGCCCCGCGCGTCAGTACGTCAGCCCGTGGCCGACCGGGTACAGCTCCTCGTCCGGTGCGTCGGCCCGCATCACCGGCACCGGCAGCCGCCCCCGCGGCGACCGCCGCCCGGCGATCACCCGCGCCGCCGCCCGCACTTCGACATCGGTCCACCCGTAACTCGCCAGCCCCGCCCGTACGCCGTCGAGCTGCGCGATGTCGTACGGATTGCGGACCGCGAGCTGCACCACCGGCTTCCCCGTGGCGAGCAGCGCCTCGACGAGCGCGCGCTGCGGAGAGCCGGGCGTGACGTCGTACGTCGCGACGACCGCGGCGTCGTGCTCGCCGAGCGCCGCCACCGCCTCGTCGATCATCGCCCGGTCCGGTGTCATGCCCGTGGACAGCGCGGTCGCGGCGAAGCCGAGCCCGGTCAGTTCCCGGGCCAGCACCCCGGTGGGCGGCCCGCCCGTCCCGGACGGCGCGGCCGCGTCCGCCCCCGCCACCAGCAGCCGGTGCTCGCGGCGGCGGGAGAGCGGCAGCACCCCGCCGGTGTTGCGCAGCAGCGTCGTCGTCCGGTCGGCGAGCGCGTCCGCCGTCTCCAGATGGCGGCGGACGCCCACCACCCGGTCGACCTCGGCCCGCGAGGTGTACGGATCGGCGAACAGGCCGCGGCGCTCCTTGAGCAGCAGGATGCGCAGCAGTTTGGCGTCGATGTCGGCCTCGGACAGCTCGCCATCCTTCAGCGCGCGGACGACGGCGGCGTGTGCGACGGCGAGGTCCGGCGGGTTGAGCAGCTGGTCTACGCCCGCCTTGAGCGCCAGGACCGGCACCCGTTCGTCGCCGTACTTCTCGCGGACGCCCTGCATGCCCAGGGAGTCGGTGATCACCACGCCGTCGTAGCCGAGCCGTTCGCGCAGCAGTCCGGTGAGGATGGGGTGCGAGAGGGTCGCCGGGTCCCCGCTGGGGTCGAAGGCGGGGACGACGATGTGCGCCGACATGATCACGTCGATCCCGGCGGCCACGGCGGCACGGAACGGCGGCTCGTCCAGCCGCTCCCACTCCTCGGCGGTGTGGTGGATGGTGGGCAGCCCGACGTGGCTGTCGACGTCGGTGTCACCGTGCCCGGGGAAGTGCTTGGCGCAGGCGGCCACCCCGGCGCCCTGGTAGCCGCGTACCTGGGCGGTGACCATCCGCGCCACGGCCTGCGGATCGGAGCCGAAGGACCGGACGCCGATGATCGGGTTGGCGGGGTTGACGTTGACGTCGGCGTCCGGGGCGAAGTCCTGCCGGATGCCCATCGCGTACAGCTCGGCGCCGCTGATCCGCGCCGCCGTCGTGGCGTCGGCGCGGGAGCCCCCGGCGCCGAGCGCCATCGCGCCGGGCAGCAGGGTGGCGGGCGCGCCGATCCGCGCGACGATGCCGTGCTCCTGGTCGGTGGAGATCAGCGGCGGGACGGGCAGCCGCTGCGCGGCGCCCGCCCGCTGGATGCCGTTGGACAGCTCCGCGATCTGGTGCGGATCGCGGGTGTTGTGCGCCCAGCTGAAGTAGATGACGCCGCCGACGTGGTACTTCGCGATGAGTTCGGCCGCGTTGGCGACGCCGATCTCCTTGCGGTTGGCGTCCACGTCGGCCGGGTCCGGGTCGGTGGCGGAGTGCCCGTAGACCCGCATCACGAAGAGCTGACCGGCCTTCTCCTCCGGTGTCATACGGGCGATGAGACGCCGCATCCGGTCCCGTACGGCGGCGGTGGGACGGGCGGCGACAGGGCTTGCGGCGGCCGCGGGAAAGGTGCCCGCGGCGCAGGCGGCGGCGGCCGCGGCTGCGGTGGTGAGGACGGCACGTCTGGAGTGCATGTGCGTTCCTTCCGGCGGGCTTCCCCGGCGAAGTGAGGGACATTCGGAGGATCACGGATAGCCCGAAAGTATCGCGCGGTCAATGACCTGTTGACCGGCGCCGCCCGGCGGTTGCGGCGCGGACGGCGCCGTGCGCCCGGCGGGCGTTCGTCTCTCGGCGGCCCGTCAGAACCCCGCGTCCCGGGGGAGCACATCCCGGCCGACCGCGTTGTCAGACCCCGGCGGTACCGTTCGGAGCATGGGCAACGCGGTCAACGCAGCGGTGGTCGAAGGGGTCCTGGAGCGGATCACCTACGCCCACGAGGAGAGCGGCTACACCGTCGCGCGGGTCGACACCGGCCGCGGCGCGGGCGAGCTGCTGACCGTCGTCGGGGCGCTGTGGGGCGCGCAGCCCGGCGAATCCCTGCGGATGGAGGGCCGCTGGGGCTCCCACCCGCAGTACGGCAAGCAGTTCACCGTCGAGAACTACACCACCGTCCTGCCCGCCACGGTCCAGGGCATCCGCCGCTATCTCGGATCCGGCCTGATCAAGGGCATCGGCCCGCGCATTGCCGACCGCATCACCGAGCACTTCGGCGCGGGCACGCTCGACATCATCGAGGAGCAGCCGCAGCGCCTCATAGAGGTGCCCGGTCTCGGCCCGAAGCGGATGAAGATGATCGCCGCCGCGTGGGAGGAGCAGAAGGCGATCAAGGAGGTGATGGTCTTCCTCCAGGGCGTCGGCGTCTCCACCTCTCTCGCCGTACGCATCTACAAGAAGTACGCGGACGATGCCGTCACCGTGGTGCGCGAGCGGCCCTATCAGCTGGCGGCCGACGTCTGGGGCATCGGCTTCCTGACGGCCGACCGCATCGCCCAGGCGGTCGGCATCCCGCACGACAGCCCGGAGCGGGTCCGGGCCGGTATCCAGTACGCCCTGTCGCAGTCGGCGGACCAAGGGCACTGCTTCCTGCCCGAGGAACAACTGATCGCGGACGCCGTGAAGTTGCTGCAGGTGGACACCGGCCTGGTCATCGACTGCCTGGCCGAGCTGGCGGCGGACCCGGAGGGCGTGGTGCGCGAGAAGATCCCCCAGGGCGGCGGCGAGGAGCCCGTCACCGCCGTCTACCTGGTGCCCTTCCACCGCGCCGAGCTGTCCCTGGCCGGTCGGCTGACGCGGCTGCTGCGCACCCCCGAGGACCGGCTGGCCGTCTTCGGGGACGTCGACTGGGAGCGCGCGCTGGCCTGGCTGGCGCGGCGTACGGGCGCCGAGCTGGCGCCGGAGCAGCAGGACGCGGTGCGCCTCGCGCTGACCCGCAAGGTGGCGGTGCTCACCGGCGGCCCGGGCTGCGGCAAGTCGTTCACGGTCCGGTCGGTGGTCGAGCTGGCCCGCGCCAAGAAGGCCCGGGTGGTGCTGGCCGCGCCGACGGGGCGGGCCGCCAAACGGCTGGCGGAGCTGACGGGCGCGGAGGCGTCGACCGTCCACCGGCTGCTGGAGCTGAAGCCCGGCGGGGACGCCGCGTACGACGCCGACCGGCCGCTGGAGGCCGATCTGGTGGTGGTCGACGAGGCGTCCATGCTCGATCTGCTGCTCGCCAACAAGCTGGTCAAGGCGGTCCCGCCGGGCGCCCATCTGCTGCTGGTGGGCGACGTCGACCAGCTGCCTTCGGTCGGGGCGGGGGAGGTGCTGCGGGATCTGCTCGCCGACGGTGGCCCGGTGCCGTGTGTGCGGCTGACCAGGATCTTCCGCCAGGCCCAGCAGTCCGGTGTGGTGACCAACGCGCACCGCGTCAACGCCGGACGGCCGCCGCTGACCCAGGGCCTGCCGGACTTCTTCCTCTTCGCCGAGGAGGACACCGAGGCGGCCGGACGGCTGACCGTCGACGTGGCGGCCCGCCGCATTCCCGCGACCTTCGGGCTGGACGCCCGGCGGGACATCCAGGTGCTCGCCCCGATGCACCGCGGACCGGCCGGGGCGGGCGCGCTCAACGCCCTGCTCCAGCAGGCGGTGACCCCGGCGCGCCCGGAGGTGCCGGAGCGCCGCTTCGGCGGCCGGGTCTTCCGGGTGGGCGACAAGGTCACCCAGATCCGCAACAACTACGAGAAGGGCCGCAACGGCGTCTTCAACGGCACGGTCGGCGTGGTCACGGATATGAACACCGATGACCAGCGTCTCCTGGTGCGCACCGACGAGGACGAGGAGGTTCCGTACGACTTCGACGAGCTGGACGAGCTGGCGCACGCCTATGCGGTGACGATCCATCGCTCCCAGGGGAGCGAGTATCCGGCGGTGGTGATTCCGGTCACCACGGGCGCCTGGATGATGTTGCAGCGAAATCTGCTGTATACCGCGATAACTCGGGCAAAACGCTTGGTGGTGCTGGTGGGGTCCCGGAGGGCTCTGGGGCAGGCCGTGCGCACGGTGTCCGCCGGTCGGCGGTGTACGGCGCTCGATCACCGACTCGCCGGAGCGGTGGCGGTCGCTCAACTTCCCTAATCGGGTCGAAGGGGCGCAGGATGGTCACGTAAACGGCACTCAGTGCCGCCCGAAGGCCGAATTGCCGACCCCGAGTGCACATCCCACGTCCAAATGGGGGAAGGTAGAGGCAGTCAGGGCACCTCGAAGAAGAGGCACAACGTCGGTGAGGGATGACGTGAGCGACAACTCTGTAGTACTGCGTTACGGGGACGGCGAATACAGCTACCCGGTCGTCGACAGCAGCGTCGGCGACAAGGGCTTCGACATCTCGAAGCTGCGCGCCCAGACCGGTCTGGTGACCCTGGACTCCGGTTACGGCAACACCGCCGCGTATAAATCCGCGATCACCTATCTGGACGGTGAACAGGGGATTCTGCGCTACCGCGGCTACCCGATCGAGCAGCTCGCGGAGCGCAGCACGTTCGTCGAGACCGCGTACCTGCTGATCAACGGCGAGCTGCCCACCGTCGACCAGCTGTCCACCTTCAAGCAGGACATCACGTACCACACCCTGCTGCACGAGGACGTCAAGCGCTTCTACGACGGCTTCCCCCGGGACGCCCACCCGATGGCGATGCTGTCGTCGGTCGTCAGCGCCCTGTCGACCTTCTACCAGGACAGCCACAACCCGTTCGACGAGCAGCAGCGGCACATCTCCACGATCCGCCTGCTGGCCAAGCTGCCGACGATCGCGGCGTACGCCTATAAGAAGTCGGTCGGCCACCCGGTGGTCTACCCGCGTAACGACCTTGGCTACGTCGAGAACTTCCTGCGCATGACGTTCTCGGTGCCGGCCGCCGAGTACGACCTGGACCCGGTCGTGGTCAGCGCCCTCGACAAGCTGCTGATCCTGCACGCGGACCACGAGCAGAACTGCTCGACCTCCACCGTGCGCCTGGTCGGCTCCTCGCAGGCGAACCTCTTCGCCTCGATCTCCGCCGGTATCAACGCGCTCTGGGGCCCCCTGCACGGCGGTGCCAACCAGTCCGTGCTGGAAATGCTGGAGGGCATCCAGCGCGACGGCGGCGACGTCGACTCCTTCATCCGCAAGGTGAAGAACAAGGAAGACGGCGTGAAGCTCATGGGCTTCGGGCACCGCGTCTACAAGAACTTCGACCCCCGGGCGAAGATCATCAAGGCGGCGGCGCACGACGTCCTCTCGGCACTCGGCAAGTCCGACGAGCTGCTGGACATCGCCCTGAAGCTGGAGGAGCACGCGCTCTCCGACGACTACTTCGTCGAGCGCAAGCTCTACCCGAACGTCGACTTCTACACCGGTCTGATCTACCGGGCCATGGGCTTCCCGACCGAGATGTTCACGGTCCTCTTCGCCCTCGGTCGCCTCCCGGGCTGGATCGCCCAGTGGCACGAGATGATCAAGGAGCCCGGTTCGCGGATCGGCCGCCCGCGGCAGATCTACACCGGCATCGTCGAGCGCGACTTCGTGCCCGTCGAGCAGCGCTGATCCGTCCGGGCGCCCGTGCCCGGCACGGAGAGGGCCCCCGCCCGTCCAGGGTGGGGGCCCGTTCGCGTTCGCTGCGGTGAACGCGGTGGAGAAACGAGAAGCGCCCCGCCTCCAGATCCCCCCACGGGTCCAGAGCGCGGGGCGCTTCCCTTGTCCCGGGTCGGATTCCCCCCACGGGATCCGTCCGGGCGTTCAGGGTGCACCGCGATCTGCCGGGACGCGCACGTTCGGGAGGGCCGCTCAAAGCTCCCCGGGCACGTCGCCCCGGCCACGCGTAGCCGGTCCGATCCCCCAAGACCGGCACGGCTGTTGCCGAGCAGGCCCCGCCGGGGAGCCTGCACACCTGGTTAGACTCTCGACCCCCCACGATGGTTACGTTCGGAACTCTGTGATCTGGGTCTCTTGCCATATGAGGGCGAAAACGGTCAAGGGCCGCGATCTGAATTTCGCGGCCCTGACGTATGGGTGTTGTGCCCATTGTGGGAATTTTGTGAACATGTGGGCTGTGTGGGCTACGGAGCGGCCCCTGTGGTGAAAAGCCCTCCGGTCGATACCGGGGAGGCTTAGGCCGGACCCAGCAGCTCGTAACCGGCCTCGCCCACCGCCTCGCGCACCGCGGCCTCGTCGAGGGCGGCCCGCGAAACGACGGTCACCAGGCCCGTGGCGGCCTCCGCGCGCACCGAGACGACGCCGTCCAGCTCCGAGATCTCGGAGTTGACCGCGCCCTCGCAGTGCCCACAGGTCATGCCGGTCACCTTGTAGGTCGTGGTGATCTCGCCCGCCTGCGCCGCGCTCTCGCCGGAGTGGCAGGAGCTTTCGGGCGTGCAGCAGGAGCCGTTCGTCGATGCGGCGGTCATGGGAGTCTCCTCGTGGTGCCGATGGTCCGTGGATGTCGAGGTGTTGTACGGGTCGCCGGAGCGTGCGCCACCAGAGGTGCGGCGGTGCGACCGGAGTCGCCGACGTCGTCCGGCGATGCCCACTGTATACCCCTAGGGGGTATCGATCCAGCGGTGTCGCGCCGTTCGCCCCGGCACACGTTGCCGTCCCGCGTGTCGCGCGTCAGCCTGGGAGGTACCGGACCGGAGCGCGCCGGACCGGGGCGATCGGAGGAGGCGCGCCGGATGGACGTGCTGGCCCTCTACGGGCTGCTGGTGCTCACCACCCTGCCACCGCTGGTGCCCAACTCCGCGGTGCTCGTCTCCGCCGGGGTCCTCGCCGCGCACGGCGATCTCTTCCTCCCGCTCGTCCTGCTGGTCGTCGCCGGCAGCGCGACCCTCGGCGACGTACTGATGTATCTGCTCGCCCGCCGCTTCGGCGGCCCGGCGCGCGCCTGGATGCGGCGCAGCGTCCGCCGCCGCGTCCTCCTGGAGTGGACCTCCCGGCGTATCGAGCGGTACGGCCTGCCCTTCGTCCTCGCGGTGCGGTTCCTGCCCAGCGGCCGGATCGTCGGCGCCGTCGCCTCCGGCGTCCTGCGCTACCCGCTGCGCCGCTATCTGCTCGGCGCCGGCATCGCCGAGACGGTGTGGGCGTCCTACTCGATCGGCCTCGGCTACCTCGGCAGCGCCGCCGTGGGTAACCGCCTCTACGCCGCCGCCCTGGGCATCGGCATCTCGTGCGCCGTCGCCGTTCTGGGTGCGGTCGTTCCATGGGTGGCGCGCCGCCGCGCCGTCCGGGCGCGGAGGGTGTCGGCGTGCCGGGTGACCGCTGCCGGGGTGGCGGTCCGGGGTGGTGGCTCCGGCGGTACGCGGTGGCGGGGCGAGGGCGATGTCGCGCAGGGTGGATGCCGCGTCCCGGGTCCGGGTCGACGTCCCCGGTCCGTTGTCAGTGGTCGCCCTTACCGTTGAGTCATGACTTACGAACTCTCCGTAATCATCTTGGTGTTGGGGTACGCGTCGGGCTGGGCGTGGCGGGCCCTTCGCGCTCCGGGTGGGTCTTCCGGGGTCCCGGACGGTCGGGCCGGGGGAGTGGGTCGCGTTATGGGTGGCGCGGCTCACCGGTGGCCGCCGGGTGCCGGGGTGGTCCGCCGAGGTGCCCGGATTCAGGTGCCGTCCGTGGCCCGCAGTTCGCGGTCGACGGCGCGCAGCAGGGTGAGCAGCATGCGGTTCAGGGGCGTCGGGAGGGAGTGCCGTTCGCCTGCCGCGACCACCGCTCCGGAGAGGTATTCGTGCTCCAGCGGTCGGCCCGCCTCGCGGTCGTAGAGCATCGACGAACCGCCGCCGGGCGGGGCCATCGCATAGATCTCCAGCGTCCCGGAGATATCGCTGTCGCCGATGTCCGCCCCCTCCGCGCGGGCGACCTCCGCCGCCTCGGTGAGCAGCGCGCGGGCGAGCGCGGTCATCTCCGCCTCCCGGAAGATGTCCATCCGCTGCCCGAGCAGCGCCGTGAGGGGGTTGGCGGCGAGGTTGAGGAACAGCTTGCGCCAGGTGGCGGTGGTGAAGTCCGGCACCGGCGTGCCGCCCGGCGTGTCCGGCGGTGCCCGGATCCGCCCGTGTCCCGGGGCGTCCGCGGAGGCGAGGCAGGCCCCGGACCGGCGTGGCCCGTGCACCGTGACCTAGGTCGTGCGGAGGTGGAGTCATCCCCGTCGGCTGTGGCCCGGTCTGCGGGTCACCCAGTCGCGGACGGTGTCGGCGAACCAGTACGGCCTGCCGCCCTCGACGAGGTCCGGCTCGGGAAGCAGCCCGTGCTTGCGGTACGAGCGCACGGTGTCCGGCCGTACCCGGATGTGCGCGGCGATGTCCTTGTAGGACCAGAGCCTCCGGTCGGTCATCGCTGCCTCGCCTCCCTGGATCCGGGGCCCCGGCCGCGCGGCCTGCGGGAGGCGCGGACGGGGCGGGTGTTCCTGTGCCCTGCGCCGGGACAACGACACCGACCGCTGCACGGACAGGGGCTGTTGATCACCTGTGACGGAAGGCCCGCGTAATCGTGACGGATGTGACGCGCCGGGGACGGACGTGACAGGGACGGAACGGAAGGGGGGTGAGGGGGAGGCCGTGGCGGGATGCGGGATGCGGGAGGGATGCGGGAGGGAGGCGGCCTTACCGGTCGGGAAGTCCCGGACGTGAGCGGCGGGCCGCCCCGCTCGGGACGGCCCGTCGTGTGAAGGGTGCCGCGCTGAGGGCGCGGGTGGGTCGGGTCAGGCGTAGAGCGCCTTCCAGGTCTTCTTGCCGACCTTGCCGTCAGCGGTCAGATGCGACGCCTTCTGGAACTTCTTGACGGCGGCGCGCGTCTGGTCGCCGAAGTAGCCGGTGAGGCTGCTCCAGGGCAGGTACTTGCGGTTGGCCAGCAGGCACTGGACCTGCTTGACCCGGTCGTTGCGCTGGCCGTACACGGTGAGCGCGGTGCCGTTGTAGTAGGCGCAGGCCGCCCGGGGGTCCGGTCCGGCGGCGGCCTGTGCCGCAGGTGCCGAGCCGGTCAGCAGAGCGGCGGTGATCAGGCCGGTGGCGGCCGCCAGGGCGGCCGGGCGGCGGATGGTGCGATGCAGTGAGGCGATGCGCATGATGTCCTCTTTTCCCCCGTTGAACGCCATGCATCCGTATGGTGCGTATCCGGCCACCCCCAGGGGGTACGCGCGCCGGACCGCCCCGCATCCGGATGCCGTGCATCTACGGGCACGCCGCCCGCGCCCGCCGTGGTTGCCGGAGGTGCGGAGTCCGGTGCGTCAACTTTCCTACGTAAGAGGGGTGATGAGGGGGCATCGTCACGGACCAGTCGCTTTGCGCCGAACATCCCGTGGGTCGGGGGACGCGAAGGGGCGGCCGCCGCCCTCGCATCGACGCCGGACGTGCAGGGAAGGGGGCGGATCAGCGGTACAGCGCGGGCCGTTCGGGCAGGTCGACGGGGACACGCTCGCCGGTGCGCTGCGCCTGGACGCCCGCCCGGCAGACCACCGCGGCGGCGTAGCCGTCCCAGCAGCCGGGGCCCTCCACCGTGCCGCGCCGGGTGGCGTTCACCCACCGCTGCACCTGCCGGTCGTACGCGCCCGCGAAGCGTTCCACGAAGCCCGGCGGGATGGTGCCGCCCCAGCGGCCCGCCGCGTTGACGAAGACGCCGCGGTCGTCGCCGATCCGGGCGGTGCCCCGCTCGCAGACCGCCTCGCAGGACACCTGGTAGCCGAAGCCGCAGTTGACGAACAGTTCCGTGTCGACGAGGTGGCCGTCCGCGGTCTCGAAGACGATCAGCTGCGGATCGTGCAGCCCTTCGGGCGCACCGCCGGAGGGCGCCGGGCGCAGCACCCGCACGGCGGTGATCTCGGTGTCCAGCAGCCAGCGCGTCACATCGATCTCGTGCACCGCGGAGTCGTGCAGTGTCTGCGTGTCGGTGCAGCCGGGCGGCGAGGCGACGTTGCGGTGCGTGTGGTGCAGCATCAGCGGACGGCCGTACGCGCCGCGCGTCAACTGTGCCTTGAGGGCGAGGTAGTCGGCGTCGTAGCGGCGCATGAAGCCCAGCTGGACGAGGCGGCGGCCGCCTCGCTGTTCGGCGGCGAGCACCCGCAGCGCGGAGTCCGGATCCGGCGTCAGCGGCTTCTCGCACAGCACCGGCAGCCCGCGGTCGAACGCCGCCATCAGCGCCGCCTCATGGGCCGCCCCCGGCGACGCGACGAGGACCGCGTCCACCCCCGGAATATCCATGGCGGCCACCGGATCGGTGCAGGCCACGGCCCCCTCGATGGCGTCGGTCAGCGCCTCGGCGCGCGCCCCGTCGACGTCGGCGACGACCGCCACCCGCGCCCCGCTGATCACCTCGTCGATCCGGCGTACGTGATCGGCGCCCATCCGCCCGGCGCCGATGACGGCCACCCCCAGCGTCCCGTGCATGTCGTCCTCCTGCTCGCGGTCCGTTCCGTCCGTCGCTCAGGCGCCGCAGGAGCGCAGAAAGCGGCGGGTGCGCCGGGCGATGGGCAGCGGCCGCTCCGGCGGACAGGGATACATGTCCTGCTCGACGATGGCGAAGAGCGCGGTGCCCAGCTCCTGCGCCGCCTCCAGGACGGGCGGCAACGCGGGCACACCGCGCGGCGGTTCGCACATCACGCCCTGCCGGACGGCCGGACCGAAGGCGGTGCCCTTGGCGCGGACATCGGCCAGGACACCGGGGTCGACCTGCTTGAGGTGGAGATAGCCGATGCGCTCGCCGTAGGTGCGGATCAGCGCGACGCTGTCACCGCCGCAGTAGGCGTAGTGGCCGGTGTCCAGGCAGAGGGAGACCAGGCCGGAGTCGGTGGCGTCGAGGAAGCGGGTGACGTGCTCCTCGGTGTCGAGGTGGGTGTCCGCGTGCGGATGCACCACCAGCATCAGGCCGAATTCCTCCCGCACCCGCCGGGCCAGCCGCTCCGTGCCCTCGGTCAGGTGCCGCCACTGCGCGGCCGTCAGCTCGGGGGGCTCCAGCTCCTCGGCGGTGCGGTCGTCACGCCAGAAGGACGGGATGGCGACGAGGTGCCCGGCGCCCGTCGCCCGGGCGAGCGCGGCGACCCGGGACACCTGCGCCCATGTCGCCTCCCAGACCGCGGGGCCGTGGTGCAGCGAGGTGAAGACCGTCCCGGCCGAGACACCGAGGCCACGCCGCGCGGTCTCGTCGCGCAGCACCGCCGGGTCGGTGGGGAGATACCCGTAGGGGCCCAGCTCGATCCAGTCGTAGCCCGCCTCGGTGACCTCGTCGAGAAAGCGCCGCCAGGGGACCTGCCGCGCGTCGTCGGGGAACCACACGCCCCACGAATCCGGCGCGGACCCCACTCGGATGCGGTCCAGAACGGGCGCGTCGGCACGGGCTGCGGACATGCGACGGCTCTCCTCTCGCCGGTCGGCGGTGACCGGGGGCGTGGGAGTGGTGGGCTCAGCCTCGCGGGCGCCTCGGGGGGTGTCAAGATTTCGTTCTGCCATAAGGATCTCCCGGCACGACCGCCCTGGGGAGCGCCGGACGGCGCCCCTGGAAGCGGTGGTTCCGCCGCGTCGCTCCCCTGGCGGAAGCCCGCGCGAGGGGGCGGCCCCACCCATGGGGCCACTCGCCGTACCGCCGTCCCCGTACAGGTCAGGGCGGTGTGCCGCGCCGTTGACACGGTCCGGCAGCCCCACTAGACCTGTGCCCGCGACGGGGCGTGGGCGCGCCGCCCGGCCCCGCCGTACCGCGTCGGCCGAAGCGAAGGGGCCCCATGACGGAACCGTTCGACCTCATCACCATGGGCCGCATCGGGGTGGACCTCTACCCCCTCCAGACGGGCGTGCCGCTCGCCCGCGTGGAGACGTTCGGGAAGTTCCTCGGCGGCTCCGCCACCAATGTTGCGGTGGCCGCCGCGCGACTGGGCCGCCGCACCGCCGTCATCAGCCGCACCGGACGCGACCCCTTCGGCGACTACCTCCACCAGGCGCTGCGGGAATTCGGCGTCGACGACCGCTGGGTCACCGCCGTGGACGGTCTGCCCACCCCGGTCACGTTCTGCGAGATCTTCCCGCCGGACCACTTCCCGCTCTACTTCTACCGCCGCCCCACCGCCCCCGACCTCACCCTCCGCGCCGACGAGCTGGACCACGACGCGCTGCGGGCCGCCCGGATCCTCTGGGTCACCGGCACCGGACTGTGCGAGGAGCCCAGCCGCACCGCCACCCTCGCCGCGCTCGCCGCCCGCGGCAGGCGCGGCCCCACTGTCTTCGACCTCGACTGGCGTCCCCTGTTCTGGGGCGGTGCGGGCGGCGCCTCCGGGGACGGTGGCACGACCGGCGCCGCCGCCATGGCCGCCGCGCGCCCGCACTACGAGGCGGCGCTCGCCCACGCCACCGTCGCCGTCGGCAACGTCGACGAGGCCGAGGTCGCCACCGGGCTGCGCGACCCGAGGGCCTGCGCCGAGGCGCTGCTTGCCGGGGGCGCCGAACTCGCCGTCGTCAAACAGGGCCCCAAGGGCGTCCTCGCGGTGCACCGGGACGGCCGCACCGCCGAGGTCCCGGCCTTCCCCGTCGACGTCGTCAACGGCCTCGGCGCCGGTGACGCCTTCGGCGGCGCCCTCTGCCACGGCCTGCTGCATGGCTGGGACCTGGAGCCGATGATGCGCTACGCCAACGCGGCCGGTGCCCTCGTCGCCACCCGCCTCGCGTGCTCGCCCGCCATGCCGACCGCGGCGGAGGTCGACGCGTTCCTCGCCGGACGATGAACCCCGGCGTGCCCCGAAGCCCCGCCCGGAAAGAGCGGTTGGGGCCGCCGGGCCGTTGCGGCCGCGTCCGGACCCCGGCCCCGGACCGGCCCGACGGCCTCGCGCGGACCGGTGGGCACCGCCGCGGCGCACGGATTTTCCCTCACTGTCAGTGGTCGGGTGGAGACTTGTGGTCATGAATCCCGCATCCGCGTCATCCGCTTCCGCACCCGGCCCCGGCCGGGCCCTCGGCCTCCACATCCCGGCAGGTCACGGCGGTACCGGGCCGTACGCCCTGGACATCACGCCGGAGCGGGCGGGCTGGGGCCACTCCTCGCTGCGCGTCCTCGACCTGCCGCCCGGCGGCCACCACGCCTTCGATGCCGGGGACAGCGAATGGATCGTGCTGCCCCTCGCCGGAGGCTGCACCGTCACCACCGACGGTGCCCCGTACGAACTCACCGGCCGCGACAGCGTCTTCAGCGGCCTCACCGACTTCGCCTACGTCCCGCGCGACGCGCGCGCGGGGCTCACCAGCCGGGCGGGCGGCCGGTTCGCCCTCGCCGGAGCCCGCTGCGCCCGCCGCCTGCCCGCCCGCCGCGGCGCCGCGGCCGACGTCCCCGTGGAGCTGCGCGGCGCCGGGCCCTGCTCCCGCCAGGTCAACAACTTCGCCGCCGCCGACGCCTTCCCCTGCGACAAGCTCATCGCCGTGGAAGTCCTCACGCCGGGCGGCAACTGGTCGTCCTACCCGCCGCACAAACACGACACCGCCCGCCCCGGCGAGGAGTCCGAGCTGGAGGAGATCTACTACTTCGAGATCGAGCCCGCCCACGGCACCCCGGGCGTCGGCTACCAACGCGTCACTCCCTCCGGGCCCGGCCACCGCACCGACGTCCTCGCCGAGGTCCGCGGCGGCGATGCCGTCCTCATCCCCGACGGCTGGCACGGCCCGTCCATCGCCGCACCCGGCCATGCCCTCTACTACCTCAACGTCATGGCCGGACCCGGCGCCACCCGCGAGTGGCTGATCCGCGACCACCCCGACCACGGCTGGATCCGCTCCACCTGGGCCGGCCAACCCACCGACCCCCGCCTGCCCCGCTACACCGCGCCCCCGGGAGACACCCGATGACCACCCTCCGCCTCACCGTCGCGCAGGCCCTGGTGCGGTTCCTCGCCCGCCAGTACACCGAGCGCGACGGCCATCGCCACCGCCTGGTGAACGCCTGCTGGGGCATCTTCGGGCATGGCAACGTCGCCGGGATCGGCCAAGCCCTGCGCGAGGACCCCGCCGCCCTGCCGTTCCTCCAGGGCCGCAACGAACAGGCCATGGTCCACGCCGCGACCGCCTACGCCCGCCAGAGCGACCGGCTCCGCGCCCAGGCCGTCACCACCTCCATCGGCCCCGGCGCCACCAACCTCGTCACCGGCGCCGCCCTCGCCACCGTCAACCACCTCCCGGTCCTGCTGCTGCCCGGCGACACCTTCGCCACCCGCCGCGCCGACCCCGTCCTCCAGCAGCTCGAAGTCCCGTACGCCGGTGACCTCTCCGTCAACGACACCCTGCGCCCCGTCTCCCGCTACTTCGACCGCGTCACCCGGCCCGAGGCGCTGATCCCGGCCGCCCTCCAGGCGATGCGGGTCCTCACCGACCCCGTCGACACCGGCGCCGTCACCCTCGCCCTGCCGCAGGACGTCCAGGCCGAGGCGTACGACTGGCCGCCGGAGTTCTTCGCCTACCGCATCTGGCGCGTCCCCCGCCCCGCGCCCGACCCGGACGCCCTCGCCGAGGCGGCCCGGGCCCTGCGCGCCGCCCGCCGCCCGCTGATCATCGCCGGTGGCGGCGTCCACCACAGCGAGGCCGAGGACGCCCTGCGGACCTTCGCCGATGCCACCGGCATCCCCGTCGCCGCCACCCAGGCGGGCAAGGGGGCGCTGCGCCACGACCACCCCGCCGACGTCGGCGGCATCGGCCACACCGGCACCGCCACCGCCGACGCACTCGCCCGCGACGCCGATGTGGTCCTCGGCATCGGCACCCGCTACACCGACTTCACCACCGCCTCCGCCACCCTCTTCGCCGACCCCGCCGTCCGCTTCGTCAACCTCAACATCGCCGCCTTCGACGCCCACAAGCTCGCGGCGCTGCCCCTGGTCGCCGACGCCCGCGAAGGGCTCACCGCGCTCACCCGCGCGCTGCACGGCCACCGCGTCGACGCCGCGTACGAGACGGGCTACGCCACCGCGAAGGCCGCCTGGGAGCGCCGCGTCGATGCCGCGTACGCCGCCCCCGACCCGGCCGCCCGGCCCACCCAGACCCAGGTGCTCGGCGCCCTCGACGCCGTCGTCGACGACACCGACATCCTCGTCAACGCCGCAGGGTCCCTCCCCGGCGACCTGCACCGGCTCTGGCGCGCCAGGTCCCGCAGGCAGTACCACCTCGAATACGGCTACTCCTGCATGGGATACGAGATCCCCGCCGCCCTCGGCGTCGCCCTCGCCGCCCCCGGCCGCCCGGTATGGGCCCTGGTCGGCGACGGTACGTACCTGATGAACCCCACCGAGATCGTCACGGCGGTCCAGGAGGGCGCCGCGTTCACGCTGGTGCTGCTCCAGAACCACGGCTTCGCCTCCATCGGCGGCCTCTCCGAGCAGACCGGCGGCGAGCGCTTCGGCACCGACTACCGCTTCCGCGCGGCGGACGGCACCTACACCGGCGATCCGCTGCCCGTCGATCTCGCGGCCAACGCCGCCTCCCTCGGCATGCGGGTGCTGCGCGCGCCCACCGTCGGCGCGCTGCGCGACGCCCTCGCCGAGGCGCGTGGCGCGAACCGTCCCACATGTGTCTACATCGAGACCGAAACGGCCGACACAGTGCCGGGCGCGCCGGGCGCCCAGTCCTGGTGGGATGTACCTGTTGCCGAGACCGCGACGCGTCCCGCGGCGGTCGCCGCGCGCCTGGCCTACGACCAACACGCCGCCGACCGCCGCCGACACCTCTGATCTCAGCCCGTAGTAGTCACCACCGGAAAGGCCCCCCGCATGCAGACCATCAGCCACTGGATCGGCGGCAAGCCCGTCGAGGGTGTGTCCGGCAACTTCGGCCCGGTGTTCAACCCGGCCACCGGCGCCCAGGAGAAGCAGGTCGCCTTCGCCTCCGTCGAGGAGGTCGACGCCGCGGTCGCCGCCGCCAAGGAGGCGTTCGCCACCTGGGGCACCAGCTCCCTCGCCAAGCGCACCTCGGTGCTGTTCCGCTACCGCGAGCTGGTCGCCGCCCACCGCGAGGAGCTGGCCCGGCTGATCACGGCCGAGCACGGCAAGGTGCACTCCGACGCCCTCGGCGAGGTCGCCCGCGGTCTGGAGATCATCGAGCTGGCGTGCGGCATTCCCGAGAAGCTCAAGGGCGAGCTGTCCACGCAGGTCTCCACCCGGGTGGACGTCGCAGCGATCCGGCAGTCCCTCGGTGTGGTCGCCGGCATCACGCCGTTCAACTTCCCCGCCATGGTGCCGATGTGGATGTTCCCGCTCGCTGTGGCGTGCGGCAACACCTTCGTCCTCAAGCCCAGCGAGAAGGTGCCCGGCGCCGCCCTCAAGCTCGCCGAGCTGGCCGCCGAGGCGGGCCTGCCCGACGGCGTGCTGAACGTCGTCAACGGCGACAAGGTCGCGGTCGACCGCATCCTGGAGCACCCGGACATCGCCGCGGTCTCCTTCGTCGGCTCCACCCCCATCGCCAAGTACATCCACACCACCGGCACCGCGAACGGCAAGCGGGTGCAGGCGCTGGGCGGCGCCAAGAACCACATGCTGGTGCTGCCGGACGCCGACCTCGACCTCGCCGCCGACTCGGCGATCAACGCCGCGTACGGCTCGGCCGGTGAGCGCTGCATGGCGATCTCCGTCGTCGTCGCCGTCGGCGAGACCGCCGACCCGCTGATCGAGAAGATCAAGGCCCGCGCCGCCGCCCTCCGCATCGGCCCGGGCGACGACCCGGCGTCCGAGATGGGCCCGCTGATCACCAAGGTCCACCGCGACAAGGTCGCCTCGTACGTCCAGGGCGCCGCCGCGCAGGGCGCCGACGTCGTCGTCGACGGCACCGGCTTCACGGTCGAGGGCTTCGAGGGCGGCCACTGGCTCGGGGTGTCGCTGCTCGACAACGTCACGCCCGAGATGGACGCCTACCGCGACGAGATCTTCGGCCCGGTGCTGTCGGTCGTCCGCGTCGCCACGTACGACGAGGCCATCGCGCTGATGAACGCCTCGCCGTGGGGCAACGGCACCGCCATCTTCACCCGCGACGGCGGCGCTGCCCGCCGCTTCCAGCTGGAGGTCGAGGCGGGGATGGTCGGCGTCAACGTCCCGATCCCGGTCCCGGTCGGCTACCACTCCTTCGGTGGCTGGAAGGACTCGCTCTTCGGCGACCACCACATCTACGGCAACGACGGCGTGCACTTCTACACCCGCGGCAAGGTCGTCACCACCCGCTGGCCCGACCCGTCCGACGGTGGCATCAACCTCGGTTTCCCCAGCAACCACTGACGGTACGTACGCTGCCCCGCCGGTCATCGACCGGCGGGGCAGCGGCGCTCCGTCCGCCGGGGGGGGCACGGCGTTCAGAGGGACGGCCGTCGGCGGGGTTGCTACGGTGACCGGGCGTGTACACAACACCACTATCGGGGGACGCGATGCCACCTAGTACGGCGCTGGCCAAGGGCGCACGGATCACGGGCGGCATTTTCTGCCTGGTCTTCTTCCTCTACACCGCGTTCTGGCTCTGCTACGACCTCTCGCAGTTCGGCTTCCCCGCGGTGTGGGACTACTGGACCGGCGCACGTCCCCCCGGCCTCAACACCGTCAGCAACTCCACGCAGTTCTGCCTGGCCCTGGTGCAGCTGAGCGGGGCGATCGCGGCGTTCGCGGGGCGGCGGACGGCAGGCGGCCTGATGGCCGTCGCCACCACTTTCACCTTCGCCACCGCCGTCCAGACCATGGTCAGCGTCGGCTCCCACACCGGCGACAACCGCTGGTTCCTCCACGCCCAGATCGACGCCGACCCCTTCGAGGCGGTCTTCCTCGGCAGCCCGGTGCTCGCCCTGCTGGCCTTCGTCACCGGGATCGTGCTGCTCGCCGGGATGCGGTCCTGGCCGCGCCGCGCCCCCAGCCTGCCGCCGATGCGTCCGGTCAAGGCCGCCGGGGTCGTCGCCGGTCTCGTTCTCGGTGCGGTGGCGCTGTGTTCGGTGATCTGGCAGATCTACATGCTGGTCCAGAGCGGCGGGGCGGCCGATGCCCTCTTCATGCTCTACCTGGGCAAGGGCATCCTGTCGTCCCTGACGTCGCTGGCCCCGGGCTGGGACGCGCTGATCCTGCTGATGCTGGCGGTCATCGCCGCGCTCAGCTGCCTGATCCGCGGCACCGCCGCCCGTGGCCTGGCCCTGGGCCTGGCGACGATGCTGCTGCCGAACGCCCTGCTGACGGTGATCGGCCCCGGGTTCTCCGGCCAGTTGTTCAAGATCAGTGGCGCGGCGCCGGGCCAGAGCATCCTCGGCATCGCGCAGGTGGCACTCGACCTCTTCGGTTCGCTCGCCCTGTTCGCCCTGATGGCCAAGGGCGAGCCGGTTGCCCCCGGCTGGCAGCCGCCCGCGCCCGCACCGCAGTTCGGCGGCCCCGGCTTCGTCCCGCCCGGCCCGCAGGGCCCGCAGCCGGGTGGCTGGCAGCCGCCGATCCCGCCGCCGGGCGGCCCGATTCCCGGCCCGATGTCCGGCCCGGTACCCGGCGGCCCGGTACCCCCGCAGGCGGGCCCGGTCCCGCCGATGCCGATGCCGATGCCGATGCCGGGTCCCGCGGCCCCGCCTGTCCCGTCCGCGGCCCCGCCGATACCGCCGACCGCCCCGCCGGTCCCGCCCGGCAACCCGCCGGCCCTTGGTGGGTTCGGGCCTCCGCAGTACTGATCGGGAGCTGCGGCCGGTGCCGCCTCGCGGCGCGCACCCCCCGTACGGCCGACGGCTGCGCGGGGCGCGCCGCGACGGCTCCCACGTCTCCCGGCGGGCCGGGGCACACCGGCCAACCGGAGCGCCCCGCCTACGCCGACCGCACCCCCTCGTCGGCGCGAGCCCCCTCCCGCTCCTGGCCGCCGCTTCCGTCGCCCGTGCTCCGGCCCGTACCGCTGATGCCGGTCAGGACGAGGGCTACGGCGGAGGCGATCAACACCGTTCCGGTGGCCGGGAGGCAGGGGAGGAGAAGCCCGGGCGGCGCGGCGCGGGCCAGGGCGCCCGGCCGTCGTGCGGGTGGGAACGGCCGCCCCTCGGCCCGTCCGCACGGAGTCCCTTCACCGTAGGGGTGGAGGCCCGGGCTCCGGCACGGAACGCCGGTTCGCCCAAGGGCTCGTGGCGGCTCGTCGGTGGCGGCACCCACGGCGGCCCCGCGCCACCGGGCCGGGCCCCGGCGCCGCCTCCCGGCCACTCGCCGGGAACCCCGTAAGGGCCACTCCCTAGGATCCCCCTATGGATCTGCGACTGCGCGGACGGCGGCTGTACGCGGCCGTCGGTGTTCTGGCCCTGCTCATGGGCGGCGGCGTGTGGGCGGGCGCCACTTCGGACGCCGCACCCGTCGTGCACCGCGAGGACCGGGCGCTGGCGGTGCCCGAGAAGCCCGGCGGCACGAAGACCGTACGGATCGACACCTCCTACTTCACCGCGGGGAGTTCCACCGCGCGCCGCCCCGCCGTGCTGCTCGCGCACGGCTTCGGCGGCAGCAAGAACGAGGTCCGTCCGCAGGCGGAGCGGCTGGCCCGGGACGGGTACGCCGTCCTCACCTGGTCGGCGCGCGGCTTCGGCGACTCCACCGGCCACATCGGGCTCAACGACCCGGACCGCGAGGTCGCCGACGTCAGCCGCCTCGTCGACTGGCTGGCGAATCGTCCCGAGGTACGGCTCGACAAGGCCGGGGATCCGCGCGTCGGGATCGCCGGCGCCTCGTACGGCGGCGCCGTCGCGCTGCTCGCCGCCGGGCACGACCCGCGGATCGACGCCCTCGCCCCGCAGATCACCTACTGGAACCTCGCCGACGCGCTCTTCCCCCACGGCGTGTTCAAGAAGCTGTGGTCCGGGATCTTCTTCACCACCGGCTCGGCGGGCGATCCCACCGCGGCGCCCGGGCGCGTCCCCGCGTCGTCCGGCGGCTGCGGCCGGTTCGCCGCGGACCTGTGCGCGATGTACGAACGGGTCGCGGTGGCCGGGAAACCGGACGCGGCGGCCCGCGCCCTCCTGGAGAAGCGCAGCCCGTCCGCCGTCGGCGACCGGGTCGAGGCGCCGACCCTGATCATGCAGGGGCAGACCGACTCGCTCTTCACACTGGATCAAGCCGATGCGATGGAACGGGCCCTGCGCCGCAACGGCGCCCCCGTCTCCGTCGACTGGATCGCCGGTGGCCACGACGGCGGTGACCGCGAGACGGCCCGGCTCACCGACCGCACCCGCGCCTGGTTCGACCGCTACCTCAAGGGAGACAAGGGCGCCGACACCGGGCCCGCGTTCCGGGTCAGCCGCAGCGGAGGGGTGGACTCCACCAACGGCTCCCTGCAACTGCGCGGCGCGAGCGGCCCGGCCTACCCCGGCCTGGCCCACGACCCGCTCCGCATCCAGCTCACCGGCCCCGAACAGCGCTTCACCAGCCCGCCCGGCGCGAGCCCGCCCGCGATCTCCGCGGTCCCCGGCGTCGGCGCGCTCGGCACCCTTTCCACCCTGGGCACCGGCGGCCTCGCGGTCGACTTCCCGGGCCAGTACGCCCGCTTCGACTCGGCGCCGCTCACCGCGCCCGTCCACCTCACCGGCGCGCCACGCACCACCGTGACCGTACGGTCCACCTCCCGCGACGCGGTCCTCTTCGCCAAGCTCTACGACGTCGCCCCGGACGGCACCAAGCAGGTGCTGCCCGCCCAGCTCGTCACGCCGTACCGCATCTCCGGCGCCGACCGGGGCGTCCGCGTCGAACTGCGGCTGCCCGCCGTCGACCACGACTTCGCCGCCGGGCACCGGATGCGCCTGGTCCTCGCCGCGACCGACCTCGGCTACGCCTCACCCGCCGAGCCCGCCACCTACACCGTGGCGGCGGCCGGGGGCGGCGCCCTGACCGTCCCCACCGACGCGCGGGTCCGCGCCGCCGCGCCCCCGCTGCCCGCCTGGACGTGGCTGCTGCCGTCGGCCGCCGCCGTCCTCGCCGCCGCCCTGCTGCTCACCGCCCGCCGCCGCGCCACCGCCCCGGCCCCCGATCCGTCCCTCGCCGCCGTGCCGCTGGTGATCGACGGGCTGAGCAAGAAGTACGCCGGGGCGAGCGACCGGTACGCGGTGCGGGACCTGTCGTTCCGCGTCGAGACCGGGCAGGTCCTGGGGCTGCTCGGGCCCAACGGCGCCGGGAAGACCACCACCCTGCGGATGCTGATGGGCCTGATCCGGCCGGACGAGGGCGAGATCCGGGTCTTCGGGCACGCCATCCGGCCGGGCGCCCCGGTGCTCTCCCGGGTGGGCGCGTTCGTCGAAGGTGCAGGGTTCCTGCCCCATCTGTCGGGCCGCGCCAACCTCGACCTGTACTGGCGCGCCACCGGGCGGCCCGCCGCCGACGCGCACGCCGAGGAGGCCCTGGCGATCGCCGGGCTCGGCACCGCCCTGGACCGCGCGGTGCGCACCTACTCCCAGGGCATGCGGCAGCGCCTCGCCCTCGCCCAGGCCATGCTGGGCCTGCCCGACCTGCTGATTCTCGACGAACCGACCAACGGCCTCGACCCGCCCCAGATCCGCGAGATGCGCGAGGTGATGATCCGTTACGCGGCCGCCGGGCGCACCGTCATCGTCTCCAGCCATCTGCTGTCCGAGGTCGAACAGAGCTGTACGCATCTGGTCGTCATGGACCGCGGACGCCTGGTCAGGTCCGGGCCGGTCGCGGAGATCACCGGCGCCCAGGACAGCGTCCTCGTCGGCGTCGCGGACCCCGGAGCGCTCACCGAGGCGGTGGTGGAGAAGGTCCGCGCGCTGCCCGGTGTGCTCGCGGCGGTCCGCGCCGACGACGGTCTGCTGGTCCGCCTCGACGATGCCGCGGCCACCCCGCGCCTGCTCGCCGGACTCCTGCGGCTGGACCTGCCGGTGTACCGCGTCGGGCCGCACCGCCGCCTGGAGGACGCGTTCCTCACCCTGATCGGAGGCGACCGATGACCGCCACCACCCCGGATCCGCACCCCGCGCCCCCGGCGACGGCCGCCGCCCCCGGCTACCGTGCCCGCCGCACCCTCCCGTTGCGCGTCGAGGCGCTGCGGCAGCTGCGGCGGCGCCGCACCCTGGTGATCGGCGCCGGTCTGGCGCTGCTGCCGTTCGTACTGGTCGTGGCCTTCGCCATCGGCGGCACCCCGGGGCGGCGGGCGAGCGGCCGGGTCACCCTGATGGAGACCGCGACGGCATCCGGCGGCAACTTCACCGCCACCGTGCTCTTCGTCTCGGCGGGCTTTCTGCTGGTCGTGCCGGTGGCGCTGTTCTGCGGTGACACGGTGGCGTCCGAGGCGAGCTGGTCGTCGCTGCGCTATCTGCTCGCGGCGCCGGTGCCGCGCGCCCGGCTGCTGCTGAGCAAGCTCACCGTGGGCCTGCTCTTCAGCGCCGCCGCGATGGCGCTGCTGCCCCTGGTCGCCCTGGGGGTGGGCACCGCCGCGTACGGCTGGGGCCCGCTCACCCTGCCCACCGGCGGCGCGCTGCCGTCGGATGAGGCGGTGGGGCGGCTGGCGGTCGTGGTGGTGTACCTCTTCGTCAGCCAGCTGGTCACGGCGGCGCTGGCGTTCTGGCTGTCGACGGCCACCGACGCGCCCCTGGGGGCGGTCGGCGGCGCGGTCGGCCTGACCATCATCGGCAACGTCCTCGACCAGGTCACCGCCCTCGGCGGCTGGCGCGATGTGCTGCCCGCCCACTGGCAGTTCGCCTGGGCCGACGCGCTGCAGCCCAAGGTGGAGTGGTCCGGCATGCTCCAGGGCGCCTCCGTCTCGGTCGCGTACGCGCTGGTCCTCGTCGCCCTGGCGTTCCGCGGCTTCGCCCGTAAGGACGTGGTGTCCTGAGGGGCGCTCCGGGGGCGGTCCGGCCGTTCCGGGGCGGCGCCTGACCGCTCATGGGGCTGCCCCGGGCGCTCTCGGCCGGGGGCGCGTCGGGTGGGCCCACGCGCCGGGTGCGCACGCCTGCCCGCGGACCGCACCGCACGGCGCGCGACGGAACGGAACGCGCCCCCGGCCGCGCCCTGCCCGCGCCTCGGGCGCGAGCCCCGGCCACGCCCCGGCCTCGTGCCCGCCCGCGCCCCACCGGCACCGCTCCCGTACGCCCCCGGCGCCACGCGAGACGCCGGTACCAGCCGCCCCGAACCGCGACATTGTGCCCCGTATTCTCTCGGTATGACCTGGTCGCGCGCGCTGAAGAAGACCGCCCGCTCCGGGCTGACCATCGAGCGGGCCGAGCTCACCCCCCTCATCGCGGTGCGCGGCACCGTCGGCGTCGCCCTCGTCATCGGACTCTGCCTGTGGCGCGGCACTCCGACGCTCGCCGTCTCCTCCGCCTTCGGCGCCTTCGCCGCGGGCACCGTCACCTTCCAACGGAGCTGGCGCCCGCGCCCCGTCCTCGCGCTCGCCGTCGCCGGGGGCCTCGCCCTCTCCACCTTCCTCGGCTACCTCGCCGCCTCCCACCTCCTCGCCTTCCTCCTCCTGCTCGCCGGATGGACCTTCCTCGCCGGGCTGGCCTGGGCGATCGGACCGATCTCCGGCATCGTCGGCACCCAGACCGTCTCGATCATGCTGGTCACCGTCACCCTGCCGACCTCCGTGCTCGGCGCCCTCGAACACGCCGCCCTGATCGCCTTCGGCGGCCTCATCCAGGCCACGCTGATCATCGTCTTCCCGGTGCGTCCCTGGGGCATCCAGCGCGACGCCCTCGCGGACGCCCTCGCCGCCGAGGCCGACTACGCCCGGCGGCTGCGCCACGACCCCGTCGCCCCGTTCGACCCGCAGCCCCTGATGGACGCCCGGCTCGCCTCCGCGGTGACGCCACGCCAGGCCAAGCGGCGCCCCGTCCAGCTCCACGGCCCCCGCGGCATCGCCGAACAGATCCGGCCGGTCCTCGCCTCCCTCGCCGACCCCGTGGTCGGCGCGCCCCTGGAAGGGCCCGAACGCGACCGCACCCGCGATCTGCTGGGCGCCGCCGCCACCGTCCTGGACGCCGTCGCCCACGCCATCCGCCACGACCGCCCCGTACGGCTGCCCCCGGAGGCGATGGCCGCCCTGGAGGTCCCGCCGTCCGGACCGGTGCTCCAGGGAGCCGCCCGCCGCTCCGCGTACCGCCTGATCGCCCTCCTCGCCGACGCCGTCGAGAGCACCGACGAGCCCGTGGAGTCCACCCGCCCCACCACCGAGGAGGAACGCAGCCATCTGCTGCGCCCCAGCGTGCCCCGGCTGATCCCGGGCGCGCTGCGCTCCCTCCACCGCGAACTGCGCTGGTCCTCCCGCATCCTGCGGCACGCCGTACGGGTCAGTACGGTCGCCGCGGTCGGCTACCTCCTGGGCACCGCGCTGCCGTTCGGCCACGGCTACTGGGTGCCGCTCGCCTCCGTCATGGTGATGCGCCCCGACTTCGGCCAGACCTACGCCCGCGGCGTCGCCCGGTTCTGCGGCACTCTCGTGGGCGTCACCGTCGCCGGCGCCCTGATGGCGCTCTTCCACCCCGGCGCCCATGTCGCCGCGGCGCTCGCCCTCTGCTGCGTCCTGCTGATGTACCTGCTCATGCACACCGGCGTCTCGGTCACCTCCGCCTGCGTCGCCGCGTACGTCGTCTTCCTCCTCGGCATCGCGGGCGCCGGCTGGGAGCAGACCGTCCTGGAGCGCCTCGTCCTCACCCTCGTAGGCGGCCTCCTCGCCATGGCCGCCTACGCCCTCTTCCCGGCCTGGGAGACGCCCCGGCTCCGCCGCCGCCTCGCCGAATGGCTGGAGGCCAACGGCCGTTACGCGCTCGCCGTCTTCGAACTGCACGCCCGCCCCGCCGAACGCCGCCCCCGCCAGGTCCGCGACGCGCTGCTGGACTCCCGCGCCGCCCGCGCCGCCTGGGAGGAGAGCGAGGAGCGCGCCGAGAAGGAGCCGGTACGCCACCGGGGGCTGTCGCGGTCCTCGGCCGCGGCGGCGACCACCGCGCTCGCCACCATGGGCCGGGTCGCGATGATCCTGGAGGCCCACCTCCCCAAGAAGGACGCCGAACCGTCGGTCGGCGCCACCGCGTTCGCCTACGAGCTGCGCGAATCCCTGGAGCGCGCCACCCAGGCCGTGGTGGACCGCGAGGAGCTGGACTGGAGCGAACTGCGCGCCGTGTGGGAGCGCTGGGACGCGGAGGACGAGAGCCAGGGCGTCGCCCTGCGCGGCGCCGACCTCCTCCTCGACGCCCTCGACGACCTGGCCCACGCCCTCTCCCGCGGCCCCGGCGGCCGCAACCGCGCCGTCCGGGGCAGACTGGGCAGCAGCAGTCGGTGACCGGCGGACCCGGGGCGGCTCCCCCCGGTGCGCTCCCGGAATCGGCCCGCCCCCGGGAGCGGTACGGAAACCGCCCCTCCCCGGGTGCGGACCCGTCCGGAACCCCCTCGGCGGTCCGCCCGTTTCCCCACCGCAGGAACCAATCCGCGACCCCAGTACTCTTGATAAATGCCCGTAATTGACGCCATTGGTACTCCCTTGGTGCCGCCTGGGCCGCGATGTCCGAGGACCCCGCTCAGCCGGGGCCTGTCATCCAGTTGAGAAAGAGCGAACGAACTCCCCATGGCGCCCAGCACCTCGTCCGGTACGTACGACATAGGCATCGACCTCGGCACCGCCAACACCCTGGTCCACGCGCGCGGCAAGGGGGTCGTGCTCAACGAACCGTCCGTCGTCGCCGTCAACGCCGCGGGTGACGTCATCGCCGTCGGCGCCGAGGCCAAGCGCACCATCGGCCGCACCCCGTCCGGCATCACCGCCCTACGGCCCCTCCGCGAGGGCGTCATCGCCGACTTCCACGCCGCCGAACAGATGCTGCGCGCCCTGATGAAGAAGGCGCTGCCCACCCGCCGCTTCTCCAAGCCGCGGGTGGTCATCTGCGTCCCGTCCGGGATCACCGGCGTCGAGCGGCGCGCCGTCATCGACTCCGCACGCGGCGCGGGCGCCCGCGAGGTGCACCTCATCGAGGAGCCCATGGCCGCTGCGATCGGCGCCGGACTGCCGGTCGCCGAGCCGGTCGGCTGCATGGTCGTCGATATCGGCGGCGGCACCACCGAGGTCGCGGTCCTCTCCCTGGGCGGCCTTGTCGCCGCCCAGTCCGTACGCGTTGCCGGTGACGCCCTGGATGCCGCGATCATCGCCTACGTCAAGAAGAAGCACGCGCTGGCCATCGGGGAGCGCACCGCCGAGGACATCAAGATCGCGATCGGTTCGGCGGCCTGGAGCCCGGTCGCCGAGGACGAGGACGGCACCCCGGAGCGCCCCACCACGTACACCGTCCGCGGCCGCGACCACGTCGGCGGACTGCCGCGCGTCCAGGAGGTCACCGAGGAGGAGATCCGCCAGGCGCTCGCCGAGCCGGTCGACGCGATCGTCCGCGCGGTCCACCGCACCCTGGACGAGTGCCCGCCGGAGCTGTCCGGGGACATCGTCGAACGCGGCATCGCGCTGACCGGCGGCGGCGCCCTGCTGCGCGGCCTCGACCAGCGGCTGCGCCAGGAGCTGGGGGTGCCGGTGACCGTCGCCGACCAGCCGCTGGACTGCGTCGTCAACGGCACCGCCAAGTGCGTCGACGAATTCGCCACGCTGAAGGGCCTGCTGGCCGACGCCAAGGAGCCGCCCCGGCGAGCGGTGCGCCGCCTGTAGCGCGTTGTGGTGCGAAAGGCCCCGGGCGTCAGACGGAGGCGCCCGGGGCGCTCAGCGGGCCGCCCGCCGGTCGATCAGCGCTTCGAGGCCGTCGAGGATCCGCTCCAGCCCGAATTCCCGTGCCTGGTGCGCGCCGCCGGTGGCGCCGGACGCGAGGGCTGAGGCCAGCGCCGGGAAGCGGTCCGAGCGGCCGACGAGCAGTTCGTTCAGCGCGGCGCTCAGGACCTCCTCCGGCGCCGACGCCCGCTCGGAGGCCGTCGCCCATGGCGGCCCGACCTGGGCGAGGCCCCGCACAGGACCGGTCGGCAACACCACCGCGTCGAGCTGGTCGCCCCCGGTCAGGCCGGTGTCCGCCGACGCGGAGACGGCGCGCTCCGTCCAGCCCCCGGGCCGTGTCGCCCCGCCGCCACCGCATACCTCTTCGGTGACTCCCTCGCCTCTCTCACGGAGACCCCGGACGGCGTGCGCGTCACCTTCGAACGCGCCCCGCCACGTCGACCTCGTCGTCGAAACCGGGTACGCGGGCAAGGCGTTCTGCGTCTTCGCCGGGCCCCGCCTGCCTCACGACCGACGCGGCCCCCGGGCCGCAGATACGGCTTATCGCCGCGGCGTACGAAGGGTGTAAAGGGTGCGCCGCCGATGGGCTGGCCACCCTGCCGGACGCCACCGGGATCCACGTCGACGCCATCAGCCGCGTGGACGTGCCCACCTGGTCCACCGGCCGCACCGCCCTGCCCGGCGAGGCTGCCCACGGCGCCCCCCTCGGCGGCATGGGGGCCGGCGCCGCTCTCGTGGGGGCCTGCAGCCTCGCAGGTGAACTCTCCGCCGCCCGAGGTGACCACCGTCTCGTCTTCGCCCGCTACGAACGGCGGATGCGGCCCTACGCCACCCGGTGTCAGGAGGGCGGACGCCAGGTCGGAGAGTTCCTGGCACCCCGCACCCAGCAGGCGATCGACGCCCGCCACGCTCTGTTGAACGCACCAGAGGCATGTGCCGCGATGCTCGATGAGAGGTGGGAGGTATCCGAGGGGATCGCACTGCCGGACCACTCCCGCCGGACTGCCGAAAGCCTGTCCGATGACACGACTCACCCCGTATGGGAAGTGAATTGACGGAGTGTCGAATACGAAGGGGAAGTTCGATTTCCGCTTGTTCGGGGCGTAGTGACCTGGCGTCAGCCTGCGATCAAACCCGGTTATGCTACTTCCGGTCCGCCGCCCCCCTGGAAGTGTTGCACGGTAACCACCGTGTCGGCGCTGTCCGTTGTGTCGCGGATTCAGTAAGTCGTCCCGATCTTTCAATGTTTGAGGGTTTTGAGGGTGCAGATGGTTCGAGAAGGATCGTCGCCCGGGGGGTCACGTCCCGTCTCGGTTCTTGCGTGGGCCGTGCCCGCCGCGGTGACGGCCGTTGCCGGAGTCATCGCCGCGGTGACCGTCCCCTCCCAGGCGAGTACACCGGTCGCCTGGGTCGGGGTGATCGCCACCGTGGCGGTCGCACTGGTCACGGCCGAGCTGGCTCGACGGGCCAAGGTGATCGCCGGGCTGCGGCAGCGCGACCGGGAGTACCGCACGGCCATGTCCCGCCAGGAGTCGGAGACCATCCGCCTGGCCAAGGACCTGCTGCCCGAGATGGTCAACCGGCTCAGCCGCGGTGAATTCCCCGAAGACGTCTTCAACGCCATGGGGGAGCGGCTCGCCAAGCACGCCAAGGAGGCGGAGCTCACCCCCGAGTTCCACGGCGCCCACCAGGCCGTGCTGCGGTCCGTCATGGAAGCCGTCGTCGCGGAGGAAGACCTCCGTGACGCCGCCCAGCGCGCGTTCGTGAACATCGCCCGGCGCGTCCAGGCGATCGTCCACCAGCAGGCCCAGGAACTCCGCGAGATGGAGGACCGCCACGGCCACGTCCCCGAGGTCTTCGGCGACCTGCTCCAGCTGGACCACGGCACCGCCCTGATCGGACGCCTCGCCGACTCCATCGCCGTGCTCGGTGGCGCCCGCCCCGGCCGCCAGTGGAGCCGCGCGGTTCCGCTGTACAGCGTGCTCCGTGGCGCCATGTCCCGGATCCTCGACTACCAGCGCGTCGAACTGCACTCGGTCTCCGAGGTCGCCGTTGTCGGCCCGGCGGTCGAACCGCTCATCCACGCCCTCGCCGAGCTGCTGGACAACGCCACCCGCTACTCCCCGCCCCAGACCCGGGTGCACCTGACCGCCGTTGAGGTGCAGTCCGGCATCGCCGTGGAGATCGAGGACGGCGGCGTCAGCATGAGTGAGGAGGCGCGCAAGCGCGCCGAGCGGATGCTGGAGCAGGCCCAGAAGGGCATCGACGTCAACGACCTCGGCGAGACCCCGCGCCTCGGCCTCGCCGTCGTCGGCCGCCTCGCGCAGGTCTACAACTTCCAGGTGTCGCTGCGTACCTCCGCCTACGGCGGTGTCCGTGCCGTGCTGATCGTCCCGCAGGACCTGATCACCACCGCCCCCGCCACCGGCCGGGCCCACGGCATCGGCGCCTCCTCGGGCCCGCTGACCGCCCGCACGGAGCGTCCCGCCGGGATCTCCCGCCCCGCTCCCGCCCCTGCTCCCGCGGCGATGGCGCCCGCCACCCCCGCGCCGGTCAACGGCGGGTACCCGGGCGACACCATGGACGACATCCCCGTGGTGACGGAGCGGACCGCCACCGGACTTCCGCAGCGACGGCGCAAGGCCCGGCCGACCGCCCCCATGGCCCCGCCGGCCGCCCCCGCCCCCACCCCGGCGCCGGCCCCCGCTGTTCCCGCCCCCGCCCCCGCCCCGGCCAAAGCATCACCAGTGCAGCCCGGTATGTGGCTGGCGGCGTTCCAGAGCGGCCTGTCCGGCGAGAGCCAGACACCCGCGCCCACCGGTGCCTCCGGTGAGGCCGGTGCAGCCCGTGAGAGTGACGAGTCGTCGGAAAAGAGTGAGCAGCCATGATTCAGCACCGGCCCAACTTGGACTGGATGCTCAAGGACCTCGCGGAGAGCGTGCCGCAGACCCGTCACGTCATCGTGCTGTCATCGGACGGCCTGCGGATGGCCCAGCACGGCACCGACACCGACACCGCGGACCGGCTGGCGGCCGCCTGCGCGGGGCTGCAGAGCCTGGCCGGTGCGGTTTCCTCGGAGTTCCCGCGCAGCGACGGCCGGATGCGTATGGTCGTGATCGAACTGGATGGTGGGTTCTTCTACCTGATGGCAGCAGGCGCCGGGGCCTACCTCGCGGTGCTGGCCGATGAAGACGTGGACGCCGGCTTGATCGGTGCGCGGATGCGGGACCTCGTGGCCCGCATCGGCGAGCACCTGAGCAGCCCACCGCGCCACAACGGACAGGTCGTATGAGCGAGGTCGTCGAACGTGTTGAGGACATGCGGCGTCCCCGCCGAGGGGGAAGAGGGGCTCCGGAGTGAGCGATGCGGACGAGGGCTGGGAGGACGAGAACCCGGAGAGGCTTTATGTGATCACCGGCGGGCGCAGCGGATCCTCCGGAAAGTCGGCCTCCCTCGACCTGGTCACGCTGATCGTGTCCAAGAACGCCCCCAAACCGGGCATGCAGCCCGAGCACGCCACGATCATGCGGCTGTGCCACTCCCCACTGTCCGTGGCGGAGCTCTCCGCCTACCTGCGCCTGCCGGTCAGCGTGCTCACCGTCCTGCTCGGTGACCTGCTGACGGACAGTCGCGTCGTCGCACGGGCACCCGTACCCCCCGCTCAACTTCCCGACCGTGCCCTTATTGAGGCGGTGATCCATGGACTTCAAAAGCTCTGAGACGCTTGTCGAGCACCCTGCCGAGGGCCCACGGACCGAGGACGAACTGCCGGATACCGCGGCGGCAGCGGTCAAGGTCGTGATCGTCGGCGGGTTCGGTGTCGGCAAGACCACGCTCGTCGGTTCCGTCAGCGAGATCCGTCCGCTGACGACCGAGGAGACGATGACCCAGGCAGGTGTCGGCGTCGACGACACCATCGGTGTGGAACGCAAGACCTCCACCACCGTGGCCATGGACTTCGGCCGGATCAGTCTCAACGACGAACTCGTCCTCTATCTCTTCGGAACCCCCGGACAGCAGCGCTTCTGGTTCCTGTGGAACGGCCTGTTCGACGGTGCCCTCGGCGCCGTCGTGCTGATCGACACCCGTCGGCTGGAGGTCAGCTTCGACGTCATCGGGCGGCTGGAGGAGCGCGGCGTCCCCTTCGTCGTCGCCGTCAACTCCTTCCCGGACGCACCGCCGCACCCGGTCGAGGAGGTCCGCGCCGCCCTCGACCTGCCGGCCAACGTGCCGATAGTCGATTGCGACGCCCGGCTGCGCCCGTCAAGCCGCGACGTACTGATGACGTTGATGCGGTATCTGCATTCCCTCGCCGTGGCGTGAGCCGACGAGGAGCCAAGGAGCCACTGTGAGCACTTCCCCCACTCCGCCCCCGGGCTGCCCGGCCCACGGCGTCGGCCCGGAGGGGCTGCGTCGGCTGTACGGCCCGGAGGCCGAGGCCGACCCGATGGGGCTGTACGAGAAGCTGCGCGCCGAACACGGCCAGGTCGCGCCGGTGCTGCTGCACGGCGACCTCCCGGCGTGGTTGGTGCTGGGACACCGCGAGAACCTGGACGTGGCCCGCACCCCGTCCCGCTTCTCGCGTGACTCGCGCCGCTGGCGGGACATGCGGGAGGGCCGCGTCGGCCCGGAGCATCCGCTCACCCCGCTCACCGCCTGGCAGCCGGTGTGCAACTTCGCCGACGGCGCCGACCACGAGCGGCTGCGGGCCGCGGTCACCGACTCCATCAACCGCTTCGACCGGCGCGGCATCCGCCGCTACGTCACCCGCTTCGCCAACCAGCTGATCGACGAGTTCGCCGGTGCCGGCCAGGCCGATCTGGTCAGCCGGTTCGCCGAGCATCTGCCGATGCTGGTCATGACGCAGCTGCTGGGCATGTCCGAGTCGTACGGCCCCCGGCTGGTCGAGGCCGCCCGCGACATGATCAAGGGCACCGAAACCGCCGTCGCCAGCAACGAGTTCGTCATGCAGACGCTGCTGCAGCTCGTGGAGCGCAAACGCGCTACCCCCGGCCACGACTTCACCACCTGGCTGCTGGAGCACCGCTCCGCCCTCACCGACGACGAAGCCGCACAGCATCTGCGTGTCGTGCTGATCGCCGCGTTCGAGACGACCGCCAACCTCATCGCCAACACGGTGCGGATGGTCCTCACCGACCGCCGGTTCCGCGCCAGCCTCTCGGGCGGTCACATGACCCTGCCGGACGCGCTGGAGCAGGTGCTCTGGGATGAGCCGCCGTTCACCACCATCCTCGGACGGTGGGCCACCGGCGACACGGAGCTGGGCGGTCAGCGCATCAAGGAGGGCGACATGCTGATCCTGGGCCTGGCGGCGGGCAACGTCGATCCGGAGATCCGCCCCGACCTCACGGAGCCGGTGCACGGCAACCGCTCACACCTCGCTTTCAGCGGCGGCCCGCACGAATGCCCCGGTCAGGATGTGGGCCGGGCCATCGCCGACACCGGCATCGACACCCTGCTCGCCCGGCTGCCCGATCTGCAGCTGGCGGTGGCCGATCCCGAGCTCCCGTACCGCTCATCGCTGATGTCGCGTCATTTGGTCGAGCTCCCGGTGACGTTCACGCCGAAGCCGAGCATGCCGACGCAGGCCAGCTCCGAGCTGCCCACGCCGCATCGTTCGGAGCCACTGCCCGAGGCGGCCGGACCGCTGCCGCCAGTCGCGGTGCCCGCGACGGCGGCGAAGCGCCGCGCCAGCACTTGGTGGGGGCGCTGGTTCAGCGGCCACTGAGTTGTACGGTCCTGGGGCCGCGGACGTATGGAATGCGTCGCGGGCCGGGGAGTTGAAGGGGAGCGGCGGTGCGTACGTGCCGCCGTTCCCGCGGTTGGTGGGGTGTCCCGGTGGGGGCGGGACACCACGCTCAGGGAGCGTCGGGGGACGTCAGCTGGTCCCACCACCAGGCGATCGCCGGGAGTGCCGGTGCGTCCGTCGAGGGGTCGCTGGGCGTGTCCCGGTAGGTGATGCCGAACGACGAGCCCGGTACGGGCAACGGGTTGCGGTTGCGGGGACTGGCGAAGCGCGGGGCGCTGTTCTGCCAGGCGATGCAGCCGGCGATGTAGTGGCCGAGCGCCACCAGATAGCGTCGCAGTTCCGGGTCGCCCTGGGCGGCGAGCTGTTCGCTGAGCCGGATGAACAGCGTCATCGTCCGGTCGCGCAGACCGACGGCCTCGGCCAGTGCCTCCTTCGGGGTGCAGCCCCGTTCATGGGCGATGACATTGATGAGGTTCTGTTCGGGCAGCTCCAGGTGGTCTTCCTTGGCGTAGGAGAACAGGTCGTTGTCCGTGGAGACGATGAAGCCCGCGGCGTCGGTGACGGCCTGCACCGCCGGTGAGCAGAGAACATCGGGCGGCAGGTCGATGCCGTTGGCGACCTCGCACCAGGTGAGCGAGAATCGTGTGCCGTTGATCGAAACGGTCATGCCGGCAAAGTCGTTGAGGGTCGGCATGATGCGGCGTTCGACGTTGGTCATCTGCCAGGCAGAGGCGAACAGCCAGTCCCGCATGGCGTCGATGAACCGTCGCAATTGCCAGGGGCTGAGCATGTCCCGGGTCCGGGTCACCAGATCGTGCAGGGCGTCGGCCACCGGACCGGGCCTCGCCATCGACGATCCCGGGTACTCCAGGGCGCGGATCAGCCGGACACTGGTGTCGACGATCTTGGCGGTGGCGGTGGCGTCGCTGCCGGAGTCGAGCCAGTCGTCGATCGTGTAGGCCCAGTAGTTCCACAGCACGAACATGAACAGGGGTTCCGGCTGGCCGCACGGAATGATCCGGCAGCTGAACTTCGCGCTGTGGGTGGCCAGTCCCCAGGCGCGTTCGGTGGCATCGGGGTAGAGGCCGTAGTCGTCGAGCCAGTCCAGGGCGCGCTGTTCCAGTTCCGCGTGGCGCGGGTGGATGCCACCGGTGAGCGTGATCGGGCAGTAGAACGGCGGGAGTTGCCAGCCGATGGGGGACGGGCGGGACCGGTCGCCGCCCGGGGTGGTGCGGAGGTCGGAGGTGACACTCATGTCAGTTGCCTCCCAGGCGGAAGAGCAGCAGCCGGGTCTCGACCGCGTGGTCGCGCCAGATGCGGAACAGCTTGCCGTGGGTGCGCTCCGACTCCAGCAGCCGGTCGCGGGCGATGGGCGAGGGTACGCCCGTACGGTCCATCGCCTCCATCTCCGCGGTGCTCCAGGCCATCGACTGCATCCAGAACTCCGCGACGCGGTCGGTGATGTCCTCGTCCTGCTCCAGCTCCAGACCGGCCGCGCGGGCGGCGTTGATGTACTCGGTGAGGGTGCCCAGGCGGGTCTTGTAATAGGCGTCGATGAAATCGGTCCACTCCGGGCGGCACAGGAAGTGTTCCTGGATGCCGAACCAGCCGCCGGGCTTGAGGGCCTTGGCCACGACGGAGAACAGCCGCTCGCGGTCCATGTAGCCGGAGCTCTCGATGGCCACGGCGCCGTCGTAGCGGTTTTCGTCGGTCAGGTCGTGGATGTCGCCGAGGACCGGCGTGATCCGGTCGGCGACGTCGGCCTGACGGGCGAGGTCGGCGATGACCGGTATGTGTTCGCCGGTGACGGTGATGCCGGTAACCTGCGCGCCGTACTTCTGCGCCCAGTAGATCGAACCGCCGCCGACGCCGCAGCCGATGTCGAGGAGATGGCCGGGCGGGTTGCGCGGTACGTCCCAGAGTTCGGCGGCGTGGTCGAGTACGGCCTCCTGCGATTCGACGATGCGGCGCCGGAGGACTCGCTGCGCGACCGTGGTGTTGGGCCGCGCTCCTTCGTCAAATATCCCCATATGAAAGTGGACACGCGGTCCAGGCCCGTATTTGTGCAGGATGTCGGTGGTCTTGCGGGTGTAGTAGAGGGGGACTTGCTTCTCGTCGAACCCGGACTGGCCGGGGACCGCCGCGTCGATGACGAGGTTGTTGTCCATGTTTCAACTCCGATGGGCAGACAGTCCGGGGCGCCGGTAGCATCCGGCGCCCCGGTTGGGGGGTGGGCCGGAACCAGACAGTCCGGGCTCCCACGATCTGCCCGAGAGTGATCGTTCGCAATCCGGATACGGACTCCACGTGATCAGAGTCATATGCAAACAAGCCAAAAGTAAACATTTATGGGCGTGGGGAATGCCGTCAACGCGTCGTTCGTCTATTCGATACAGCGTCAAAGTGCGTGCAGGGAAAGGAAGTGGACGATGTGTCAGCCGGTAGAGGTGTGAGCGGTGCGACGCCTGGGATGAGGTCTCGGCCGGAGGGAGTTCCCGGTCCGCGTCCCTCCCGGCAGGATGTGCGGGAGGAGCACGGCGTCCGGCGGTTCCGCCACTACGGTTGACCGCGGGCGGAGAACGGATCGGCACGGCCGCCCGGCAGCGGTACGGGGCGGCCTACAGGGGGAGTGACGGCATGCTGGATCCCACGTCGATGGGGGCGGTTTCGTCCCTGCTGTCCACCATGGCGATGTCCATGGCGACAGAAGCGGGCAAACGTGGCTGGGAATCGCTCGGTGCGCTCGCCCGCCGGATGGCGGGACGCGAGGTGCCCGCGCCGGTCGGCGCCGACGCGCGCGGTGAGTTGGCCGCGGTGCTGGCCGACGGCGCCGCGCGCGACCCCGAGTACGCCCGCGCCCTCGGCGTCCTCTTCCGCACCGCCCCCGCCCGCGCGAGCGCGACGGCCGTCCCGCGCCAGCTCCCCACCACCGCACGCTTCTTCACCGACCGCCGCCAGCCCCTCAAACAGCTCGACAAGGAAGCCGGACGCAAGGCCGACGGCCTGCCCCGCGTCGCCGTCGTGTACGGGCCCGGCGGCATCGGCACCAGCGCCGTGCCCGTCCACTGGGGAAGCCGCAACGCGCACCGCTTCCCGGACGGCCAGCTCTACCTCGACCTGCGCGGCGGCGCCGCCGGAGGTCTCGACGCCCCCGCGGCGCTCCGCCACTTCCTGCGCAAACTGGGCGTCGCCGACGCGGACGTACCGCCCGCGGCCGAGGACCGCATCGACCTCTACCGCACCCTCGTCGCGGACCGCAGGCTGCTCGTCGTCCTCGACCACGCCCGGTCCGCCGCGCAGGTCGGCCCCCTGCTGACCAGCGCCCCCGGCGTCTTCACCATCGTTGTCGCGCGCCGCCCCCTGACCGGACTCGACGCCGTGCCCGTCCCGGTCGGGCCGCTCTCCGCCAAGGACGCGCGGACCCTCCTCGGCAACCTCACCGGACTGCGGTGGCGCGGCGACGACGAGGCCGTGCTCCAGGATGTCCTCGACCGGTGTGGCGGCTCCCCCTACGCCCTGCGGACCGCCGCCACCTCCCTGGCCCTGCCGCAGGACCCCGCGCCGGACGGCGCGGACGGGGCCACTCCGCCGGTCCGGGAGCCCGCCGCGGCCGACCCCGACCCGGTGCGCGCCGCCGCCGACGACGCCTACCGCGCGCTCCCCGCGGACGCCGCCCGGCTCCACCGGCTGCTGGCGCTGCGCCCCTGGCCCGCCATCGGCCCCGCACAGGCGGCGGTCACCGCGGAGATCACCGAGACCGAGGCCGAACGCCTCCTGGGCGAGCTGGTCGCGCGCGGGCTCCTGGAGACGCGGGACGGCGTGCGCCACCACCAGCGCCCTCTCGTCCGGCAGCACGCGGAAGCGCTCGCCGCACAGGAGGACCGGCCCGCGGGCTGTTCCACCGCCGTCGCCCGCGTGGTGACGTGGGCGCTGCGCCTGGCGGTGCCCGCCGACCGTGCCGCCCTGCCGCAACGCTGGCACCTCGGCCCGCTCTACGACCTGCTGCCGCAGGGCCCGTACGCCGACGACCGGGCGGCGCTGGCGGCCCTGGACCGCGAACTCCCGACGCTGGTGGCGGCCGTGCTGGCGGGGGAGGAGTACGGCGATCACCACAGCGTCTGGCAGCTGTGCGAGGCCCTGTGGGCGGTGCAGCTCAAGGCCGGGCGTCACGAGGAGGTCCTGCCGGCGCTGCGGGCGGGCGTCCGCGCAGCGGGCGCCCTGGCGCCCGAGGGCGACACGTCCGCGGCGGCCGAGGTGTCCGGTGCGCAGGTCCGGGTGCGGGCCCGGATGCACACCCAGCTCGCACTGGCCCTGACGGAGCTGGGCGCCGAGCACTTCGCCGAGGCCGAGGAGGAGCTGCGGCAGGCCGCCCGGGCGTCGCAGCTGGCCGGTCACCGCCTCGGGCAGGCCACCGCGGTGGAGACCCTGGGCCTGCTGAGGCTGCGGCAGTGGCGGTACGCCGAGGCGCTGGACCTCTTCGAGGAGGCCGACGCCGTCCTCGTCACCCTCCCGGAGGGCGGCGAGGGCAGCGGCAGCGTCCCCCGCGCCCGCGCTCTTCTGCGCCGCCACCGGGGCCGGGCGCTGCGAGGCCTGGGCCGCTGCGACGAAGCCACGCGATGGCTGGAGCAGGCCCTGGAGTTCTTCCGCGTCGAGGACGCGTACAACACCGCCCGCACCCTCACCGACCTCGCGGAGACACGCAACGAGGCCGGGCACCCGCGGGAGGCGCTGGCCCACTTCGAGGAGGCCGCCGGGCTGCTGGACGAGGGCGGTGCGGAGTTCCATCTGATACGCCTGCGGGAGCTGCGCGAGGCCGTCGAGCGGGACGCGGAGTAGGGGCGGCGGTACGGGTCGGGCGGCCGCTCCGCCGCGGTCACCAGGCGGTCCCGGTGCCGTCCTCCGCAGGGTCGGCCGGGGTGACCGTCACCCGGTGGCGGGCGCGGGCGGTCCGTACCGTCAGCCCGTTCGCGATCAGGCTCCGCGGCGCCGTGCCCGCGGACAGGCAGGCGAACAGCGCCGAGGCGTGTGCGGCGGGGTCGGCCGCCGAGGCGTCGGCGGTGAGGGTGAGCGTGACGCCGGTACGGGTGCGGACGGTGCAGGTGCCGGGAGCGCTGACGTAGACGGCGAGGGCGCACTGCGGGCGGCGGGCCAGCACCTCGGCGCACCACGCCGCGGGCGGGCCCAGACGCGGATCGTCGGCCGGGCTGTGGCGGAAGATTACGTCCGCCGCCGCCACCGCCTCCCGGTCCGCGGTGTCCTCGTGTGCCGCCGTGTGCGCCCGGACGGGTTCGCCGTCGCCCGGACGGCCACCACGGGAGGTGCCCGCCGGGCCCTCTGGCAGCTCCTCGGGCTCCTCCGGTTCGTACGTCGGCTCCGCGTAGCGGCGCAGCTCCACTTCGTGCGGGTCGAGGAGGCGGGTCAGGACGCGGAGGGAGGTGGTGTGCCGCGGGGGCGTGTGGTCGGGCAGTGGCAGCGGGTCGAGGAGGGCGGGGGCGTCGGGCTCGGGGAGGCCGATGAGGTCGTAGAAGAGGGTGCGCAGGAGGGCGGCGGATTTTCCGGGGACGGAGGTGGTGAGTTCGGCCGGTCCGCGGTGCGGGCGGTGGTCGCTGATCGCGGATTCCAGCTGCGGGCGCAGGGGCCGGAGCGGGTCGAGTCGGGGCGCGGTGCGGACGAATTCCGCGACGGGCGAGGCGGGGTCGAGGCCGTCGAGCGGCGCGGCTCCGAGGAGGACGGGGGTGCCGAGCGCGGCGGCGTAGTAGGTGACCGAGCCGTGGTCGCCGATGACGAGGTCGGCGGCGAGGAGGGCCTGCCGCCAGTCGGCCAGCGGATCGAGGAGCGCCAGGCCACCGCGGCGCGCACGCTCCAGCCAGGCCCGTACCTGGCCCGGGCCGTGGCCGTGCCAGATGTTGGGGTGGAGGACGGCGGTGAGGCGGTAGTCGTCGGCGGGGAGTTCGCCGGTCAGCCGGGGGAGGAGGGAAGGCAGCAGGTCGTCGCCGCCGTCACCGAAGAGCGAGGCCGGGTTCCAGGTCGAGTTGAGGACGACGAGCCGTTGCCCGGCCCGGAGCCCGAGGGCCCGGCGGAAGCGGTCGCGGTAGGGGCGGGCGTCCAGCATCCGGTCGAAGCAGGGGTCTCCGGCGAGGACGGCGGTGTGCGCGGCGGGCGGGCACGCGGCCCGCAGCCGCGCGAGCTGTTCGGGATGCGAGAGCACCATGGCGTCCGCGATCGGCTCCCCGTCGACGAGCAGCCACGCATCCGACATCCCGAATACCGGGTCCGGCGTCCGGCGTCCGGCGTCCGGCGTCCGGCGTCCGGCGTCCGGCGTCCGGCGTCCGGCGTCCGGCGTCCGGCGTCCGGCGTCCGGCGTCGCCAGCGTTTTATTGTACCCAACACCGTGCGACAAAACGGCCAACCTGCCGCAAACCTCATGGAGTTGGCCGCCGAAGCTGGCGGAGACGGCGAGGTCCACCCGCGTCCGCAGGGCCTGCGCCCACGGCAGTACGGGCACCCCGACCTCGGCCAGCAGCTCCGGCACCCCGGCCTGGAAGGGGGACGAACCGGTGCAGGTGGCCAGCAGCTGGACGCGCCAGTCGCGGAGCAGCGGCAGGACATCGAGCAGCCGGGTCGCGGAGGTCACGTTGTGCACCACGAGCAACACCCGCCGCACCGACCCCCGGGTGTCCCACCGGCCCGCCTCGGCGCCCACGGGTACCCGTATCCATGCCCCGGCCCCTTCGCCCACGGGTCCCCCTCTGTTGCTTCGACTGCCACTGACGTCCCGCCCGCAGGGGGTATCGGCTCGCGCCGTCCGGCCGGGCCCGTCCGCCGTGATCGACAACGGGCGGCCGGGACGGCGCAAGTGGCCATGATCTCATCGCCCGTCACCCTGTGGGGTGTGGCGGAGTGATAGCTGCGGATGCGTGCGTTCCGGGTGCCGGCAGCCGGAGAGGCAGGGGGCGTCGCCGCCTCCTCCGGAGGGAGTTGGCGTCGGCCTCCACCCGCGGGCGTCCGCCCGGCCGCCGCCTGGGCGGCAGGAGCCCGTCCCGTGCGGGTGGCGGCTGAACTCCGGGCACCGGTGTCCCCCGGTTGTCGGACGATGTACCTGCCGCCCGGTCGCTGACCGTCCTATGATCGCCACCCGCGTAGGAGGAGGCTGGGTATGGGGGCAGGCGGGTCGGCGTCGCGGCGGGCGCAGGAGGCGCGGCGGCAGGAGCGGCTGTTGCGTGAGCAGTGGCAGGCGGCCCGTCGGCAGGCGCGTCAGTGGGAAGCGGCGAGTGAGGGCGAACGTCTCGTTGCCGCTCAGCTGTTGGTGCTCACGGAGCGCGGATGGCGGCTGCTCGTGGACCGGCGGTGGCCGGGGACGCGTACCGCCAACGTGGACATGCTGCTGGTGGGGCCCGGCGGTGTCTTCGTGCTCGACGTCAAGAACTGGCGGTCCGCTCCGGAGGTCTCGGGAGGCAGGCTCCACGCCGGTGGCGAGCCGCGCGATGAGCACGCGGCCAAGCTCCTGGCGGTGACGAAGGCCGCCGAGGGTGCGGTCGCGTCGCTCGGGCTGTCTCCGGTGGCGGTCCAGCCGCTCATGGTCTTCGCGGGCCGGCGGGTCGACGCCACGCTCGGCAGGATCCGGCTTCTGGGCGAGCATGAGGTCGGCCCGGCGCTCCTGTCCGAGCGCTGCAGGCTGCGGAGGGAATCCGTCCGCGCGATCGCCGACCATCTGGAGCGGGTCTTCCCCGATTACGAGGGATCGGCGGTCGGGCAGGCGTCGATACCTCCCACCGCACTCCCTCAACAGCCCGAAGCCGACGGGCTGTTCGACCTCAACGGTCTGCGGGACGCGGTGCTGGAGGAGGCGTTGCAGGCTCCGATCGAGCAGTGGATGACATTTCTCCACCCCGATCAGGTCGCTCTGGTACGCCGCAACTGGTCGGGCCCGGCACGTATCAGCGGTCCCGCGGGCACGGGCAAGACGGTCGTCGGCCTCCATCGCGCAGCCCACCTCGCCAGGCGCACCAGCGGCCGGATCCTCTACGTCACGTTCGCCAACAACCTGCCCCGGGTGCAGAGCACCTTCTTCCGGACCATGTCCCCGGCCGTCGCGGACCGGGTGGATTTCCGCAGCCTGCACTCGTGGGCGCAGGAGTTCCTGCAGCAGCGCGGGGTGCAGGTCCGGCTGCACGGGGAAAAGGCCGAGACCGCCTTCAGCCTCGCCTGGAAGCACGTCGGTCGCGACAGCAGACTGGCGGAGATCGATCCGGCGTCGCGCTACTGGCGCGAGGAGATCGACCACGTCATCAAGGGCCGGGGCCTCACCGACTTCGAGGAGTACGCGACCGTGCCCCGGCGCCGCCGCAGGACGATCCTGCGGCAACCGCACCGCCAGGCGGTATGGGCGCTGTACGAGGCGTACGAGTCCCTGCGCGTCGAGCGCGGCGTGCACGACTTCAACGACGTCCTCTCCCTCGCCCTGGCGGAGGCGACGCGGTGCACGGACGGGTCGCGCTACGCGGCCGTGATCGTCGATGAGGTCCAGGACCTCACCCTCGTCGGGGTGCGGCTGTTGCATGCCCTGGTCGGCGATGCCCCCAACGGGCTGCTCCTGGTCGGCGACGGCCAGCAATCCGTCTACCCGGGCGGGTTCCGGCTCTCCGACGCCGGTATCGACATCCGCGGCGATCGCGGACAGGTGCTGCGTACCAACTACCGCAACAGCAAACAGATCCTCGACGCGGCCCTCGCGGTCGTCGCCGACGACGCCTTCGACGACATCGACGGCCTGCGCACACCCGGCATCCGGGATGTGGACCTCACCTACCACGACGGTCAGGTGGTCCGAGTCGCGAAGCCGACCGTGACCGAACACGACCAGGCGCTCCTGGACGCCCTGCGCGCACTGCCCGACGGCGCGCGTGCCGACGCCGCCGTACTGTGCCCTTCCACGCGAGCCGTCGGCCACTACCAGCGGCTTCTCGCCCGTGCGGAGATCCCGGTATGCCCGCTGGAGCACTACGACGGCCATCCCGTTGACGCGGTCAAACTGGGCACCTATCTCAGGGCCAAAGGGCTCGAGTTCAAACGGGTATATCTGCCGCAGCACGATGCGGCCCTGCCGAACGGGTCACCGAGCGCCGACGCCGGCGTGACAGAGGTGACCGAATCGGCACGCGAACGGGAAGAGCTGCTGCGCAGTCAGCTGTTCGTGGCGATGACCCGGGCCCGTGACGTGCTGTGGCTGGGCAGCACGGCCCCGTAGGGGCAGCGATCCGTTCGCCGTGTCACCTCCGCACACCTGCCTGACCGGCTGGCTCCACGTCGGCGTTCCGGCAGACGCGAACCTGCGTCCGAGCGCTGAGAAGGCGCCTGGTGGGGGCGGGGCGATGAGGCTCTGACCTCCGTGCGGCCCCGGCCTCACCGCCCGCTTGGGCACGTCACCGCTGAAGGAGCGGTGCCGGCCCGGCGAGGCGTTTCGTGGCAGTGGACCAGATCAGCACCGCGCACAGGAACGCCACCGCGGCGAACACCAACGGGCGCGCGAGGGTGTAGCAGGCGCAGGCCAGCAGCGTCGCTCCGAGGGCGTCGCTGGGCCGGTGCCAGTAGAGGGCCTGGACGGCGGCGGCGGTGACCGCGAGCCACAGGGCCCCGGCGGCGGCGACATAGGGACGGGTACGTGGGGAGGCGACGAGAGTGGCGCCGAGGGCCAGCCCGGCGGCGATGGCGACGTGGCCGCTGGGGAAACTCACCTCGGTGAGATTGCTCGGCGCGTTCACCAGGTCGGGACGGGGGAGGACGAACGTGTTCAGCGCCTCCGCCCCCGCGATCGTGATCACCGCGACGGCGACCGCCGCGCAGCCCTCACGCCAGCAACAGCGCACCAGGGCGATCACGGCGATCCCCGCGATGACGGTCGCGTACTCGGCCGTCAGTGGGGGCGGGCCCACCGACTGGCTCCAGGAGAAGATGCGCGCCTGGTCGGCGTAGCCGACGACCAAGGCGTTCTCCGCCGATTGCCCGATCGGTGTCCACACGGCGAGCAGGTAGACCGCCGCGAACGCGACGAGAAACACCACGGCCGGTATCGGGCGCGTCAGAGAAGTGAGGAGCCTCGCCGCCCCGGAGGCGGTGGTCTTCTTCTCCCCGGCCCCGGTGTCCTCCCGGGAGCCACCTGCGGGAATGTTCTGTGGGCGCATGGTCTCGTTCCTGGACCGGTGAATTGGCCGCTCGCGCGGTATCCCGTTCGTCGCGGCGCCCGTGTGACGGCGGCCGCCGCTATCCGAGGCGGCTGTTGCTGCGCCTGTCCCGCGCGGTGAGCGCCAGTACCGGAGCCGCGGCGGTCAGGACGAGGACGATGCCCGCGCTCGAAAGGTGGTGGATGTCCAGCGGTATCGCCTCGCTCAGCACCGCGTGGGCGCGGACGAGTGTGAACGCGGCAACGGGGATCGTCCACCGGTAGTCGCCGGTGCTGCCCGTCGCCCACCACGCCGCCAGCAGCGCGGCGGCTTCCAGCGCGAACTGGCCCCGCTGGAACCATGGATCGGACGAGGTGAGGTGCAGGCCCCCGGCCAGGAACATGGCGCCCGTGATCGGGACGAGCCACCCGTAGGAGCGGCGGCGCAGCCGGCTGGGCCGACACGTCGCCAGCACCGCGCAGGCGACGCACAGCGCCGTTGACAGGACCAGGTCGCTGACCAGGATCGGGGCGGCCAGCCCGTAATAGCCCGTGCCCACCACGCCCTCGTCGCCGAAGAACGCCGAACTGCCCAGCGTGGCACCGCAGTAGACCATCGCCGCCGAGGCCGGGAGCGCGATCCACGGATTGCCCCGCAGCAACGCGACCACGCAGATCAGCGGGAGCAGTCCGTAGGGCAGCATGCGCGGCGCCGTGTTGGGCCCCTGCGCCCAGGGGTACCAGCCGACGTGGTGGAAGCTGATGGCACGGCCGCCGGGATCGATGTGCAGCGTCCAGTCCCCTATGTCCTGGAGGTAAGGCACCAGGGCCAGGGCGGCGAGGCAGAGGGCTGCCAGATGCATGCCGTCCAGCCACCACGGCCGAGCCGTGTCGTCAACGACGGCCCGGGCGTGCGCCTGCACCCCGCCGCGCAGCAGTGCGACGGCTTCGCGGGGCGGCGGCCAGGTGCGGTCGGGGTGTGCCTCGGCCAGGCAGGCCAGCAGCTCGCTTCCGTACCGGTCGCGGTAGGTCTTGGGGTACGCGGAGAGCAGCAGGCGGTTCACGGCTGGGCCGTCCCCAGGGCTCCCGGACGCCCGGTGACGACGGCCGCAGCCTGCTGCATCCGCAGCGCTTCTTGCTCCAGCACGCCGGTGCCGTCCTGGGTGAGGCGGTAGTACCGGCGCGGGCGCCCGTCCACGACCTCCTCGCGGTCGGCGACCAGCAGCCCTGACCGCTCCATCCGCTCCAGCGCCCCGTACAGGGTGCCGACGGCGAGCGTGAGCCGACCCTCGGTGGCGCGCTCGGTGGCCTTGATGATGCCGTACCCGTGCAACGGCCCGTCCAGAAGGGCGGCGAGGATGAAGTACTGCGGCTCGGTCAGGGTGGGTTGACGTTTCTTCACACGCGGGTCATATATCGACTCTCGAAGTATGCCGAGAGGAAGGTGGCTGCCCACCAGGCCAGGCCGACAGCGCGACGAGCGGCCCACACGCGGCCGTCGCCACACCCGTGACCGCGGCCGGACGGGCCTCTTGACCGAGCGCCCTGCGAGGAGTCGTATCGTGCCGGCAGGCATGCCGTTGGGCAGCTGGCAGGACGTCGTCGTCTTTGCCGGCTCGTTGGCCCTCCTCGCGGGCTCCCTGCTCGCCGTCGTCGCCTTCGCCGTCGGAACGCTGCCGGTCACCGGCCCGATGGCGCGCCGCACCACCATGGGAGGCGTCGCCTCGGTACGCAATGCCGGCCCGCCCTGCCCGCCCTGCCCGCCATCGGCCTCGCCTTCGCGTCGCCCAGGTGTGGACCGCAGACCGCCGGACCTGTCTCGCCGATGTGGACAAGGTCTTCGAGGAGGCGATCGTTGCCTGGCACAGGCCAGTGCGCTGAAGTGGACGATCGATGACTGAAGCAGTAGCAGTCGGGCACCGTCAGATCTGCAGATCAGCCGGCTATGGGGTGGTCGGAAAGATTCCGGCACCCCGGATGTGTGGCGACACCTGGGTGTCGCAACGACGCGGGGCGGGTCAGCTCCGGTATCGGGCGCGGCTGACAGCGGCGGGGGTGGTGCGGACCGTGCCGGCGTGCCGCTGCCGGGCCCAGGCGGGGAGGCGCCGGCCGTAGGCGCGCAGGGCGGCCAGGGGCGCTGCGGCGGTGGCCGAACGGGTAGGGCTGTGGTGCATGCGGCGAGCGGCGTCCGAGAGCCGTCGGGCTCCCTGCATGATGCGCGGCAAGGGAATGGGGGGAACAGAGCAGGTGCCGCTTCAGCGCCTGCTCTGTCATGCCGACGGGCGTGGTGCCGAATGGCTCACCGGTAAGTTTGAGTAGGGCTGTCCCCCGTCCTTCCACGACGGGGGACAGCCCTTGAGGGGCAGGCCGCTTACCGGAAGGCCCTCAGGTCAGGGGCGGCACTGCGCGGACCGGACCTGTGCGCGAGTACTGCCACAGGACCCGTCACGCCGCCCCGGTCGATCGGGCGCAGGCCGGTCACACCGGCGGGAAGCAGGGCCTCAGGGTGCCGGTGGCCTGGACCGGGATGTCGCCGACGGTGGCGGTCGCCGTGTAGCTGCTGGCGCTGATCTGGAGCAGGGACAGGCCGGCGTTGAGGGTGGCGATGCCGTTGGCGTTGGTCACCGCCGTGCCCACCGGCAGGCCCGAGACGAAGAAGGTGACCGTGACTCCCGCTTGCGCCGGCGTGACGGTGGCCGTCAACGTCGCCGCGAACAGGTTCGGAATCGGGATGGGCAGGTTGACGTGCCAGCAGGCGGGCGCCACGCTCAGCGGGCCCGTCGCCGGAGTGACGGGGATGGTGAGGGGCGCGGACGCGACGCCGGTGCACGCGCACCCGGTGCCGGCCGCGGTGACCGTGGCGGTGACCGTGGCGGTACCGGCCGTGTTGAAGGTCAGCGATCCGGTGGCGACACCGGCCGCGTTGGTGGTGACGGTCACCGGGACCGCACCACCGGTGAAGGTCACCGTCCCACCGACGACCGGCAGACCGTTACAGGTCACCACAGCCGACACAGGAGTCGGCTGGCCGACCACCACCGGCCCGACCACCGGCTGGATCACCACCAGGCAGGACGGCTGCGGAGTGACGGTGATGGGGAGGGGTGCGGAGACGACGCCGGTGCATGTACAGCCGGAGTCGGCCGCGGTGACCGTGGCAGTGATGGTGGCGGCCCCGGCCGTGTTGAAGGTCAGCGATCCGGTGGCGACGCCCGCCAGGTTGGTGGTGGCGGTCACCGGGACCGCACCACCGGTGAAGGTGACCGAGGCACCCGAGACCGGCAGACCGTTACAGGTCACCACAGCGGACACGGAGGTCGGCTGCCCGACGACCACCGGCCCGACCACCGGCTGGATCACTACCTGGCAGGTGGACAGGGCCGGCACGGTGATCGCGTTCGAGTCCAGCGTGACGGCGGCACCGAGAGCCAGCAGCCGGCCGTCCACGATGGCCCCGGTCGTGGCGGTGATCGAGGTGAAGGCGAGGATGCTGCCCCTGATGGTGGAGCCGGCGCCGAGTGTTGCGGAGCTGCCGACCTGCCAGAAGACGTTGGCGGACTGCGCCTGGTTGATGAGGTTGACGTTGCCGGTGGCTCCCGTGATGAGCGTGGTGTTCATCTTGAAGATGAAGACGGCGTTGGGGTTTCCCTGACCGTCCAGGGTCAGTGTCCCGTTGAGGCTGAACGTGCCGGAGGCGGAGTTGTACACGCCGGGGGTCAGGGTGGTCCCGCCGAGTTCCGTCGGGACAGTGTTCGTGACCGGTTGGAGAAGTGCGTTGGCGTACCCGGTCAGCAGGTCGGCCTGGGCCTGCGCCGCGGCAGCGTCGTTCACGTGGATGGTTCCGGTGACCGTTCCGGGAGGGAACCCGGTCACCGCACCGGCGGGGCTCACTCCGAGGTCGCCGGCGACCACGGTGGGGCCGGTGTTGGTGATCGCCGTGTTGGCGAGCACCCCGAAGGTGGCGGCGGTACCCAGAGGTACATTTGTTGCCATCGTGCGTTTCCTTTCCTAAGGCTTCCGGGGCAGCCCTGATGCCGCCCTGGGACTGTGGGAGATCGGCGGGCTTGCACCGCTTGCGACTGGTGCCTTGGGCACGGGTGAGCTGTGCCATGCGCTGCGCGCCGGAAGGAACATGAAGGCTTCGACCGGGTGTGGTGTGCGCACTCGCCACAGCTGCCGGAGCGCACTCAGCCGTCGGCGCTCGTGCCCCGTGCTCCTGGTGACGCCGCACCGGAGGTCGCCTGAAACAGCGGAGTTGTCGCCCGAGTCGGTCACTTGGGCGTGCTAGCGGCCGGTGGAGCCAGGTGGAGAGGGGATCCGCCAATTCCAGTACGGTCGTATTCAGCGGAGTCGGCAGTGTGAGTTGATGTCCACTCACCACGACTTACGGCAGTTGATGCCTTTCGGCTGAAAACCCTTGCCCATGTTGAGCCCTCGCGATCTAGGTCTGTATGGATCTAGTTCGGGGCTCCTCAAAAGACTGACCGGTAGTCAGCCAACAGCTGGGAGGGGCAACTGACCAGCCGTCCAAGGAGCGCCCATCAGGCAATGCCGCTGACCGCTACCGGCCAACCGGCAAAACATGAGTCTCCGAGAGGGATGGGCGACCTTCGGACTCACTCTTGCTATTTAAGGCGTCACCGGCGGGCCCCGGACAGGGGGATGACCCAGATGCCGCCCGAATGGCGCAACGCTTACTCGGGGCCGCTGCTGCCACGGACCGTGCGTGGACATCACGCCTTGACGCCGGAGCAAACTCACGGCCAGCACAAACAAGCGGCCTGGAACCGTTCGTGCGGACGCCCCCTGGGGGCGGCAGCGGCTTTCCGGTCACCGGGCCGTTGCTCCGGCCGTGAGGGATGAGCCTGAGATCTGTGATGATGCGTGGGTGGTGGTCGCGCCGTTCGGCTCCTGGAAGGCTGCACGGACGTGTTCGTCCGCTGGGCTGCCGCCTCCTGCTGAGCGTTCTGGCGCTGGTGGCGCCGGTGCATCGCCGCGCGGCGGTGAATGGCGGCGGATCAAGGGGAGTTGCGGTTCGGCCCGATTCATCGGGCCGAGCGTCGGAGATCATCCGCTGGGCCCCGTCACTTGGACGCTCCGTCGGCCTTGACTACTCGCGCGCGACGACCCTTGCGTTCACCGCCGCCGGCAACAACTTCGAGCTGGCCATCGCGGTAGCCGTGGCCACGTTCGGCGCCACCTCCGGACAGGCCCTCGCGGGCGTGGTCGGTCCGCTCATCGAGGTACCGGTGCTGATCGGCCTCGTCTACGTCGCGTTGTACGCCCGCCGCCTCTTCGCCACCCCTGCGCCGCTGACGGAGGAAGACCCTGCCCATGTCTGACACCGCCCTGCCTTCCGTGCCGTTCGTCTGCGTCCACAACGCCGGCCGCTCGCAGATGGCCGCCGCGTTCCTCGCGTACCTTGCGGGCGGCCGCGTACAGGTGCGGTCCGCCGGGTCCGCCCCCGCCGACTCCGTGAATCCGGCCGTCGTTGCGGCAATGGCCGAGGTGGGCATCGACGTCTCGGCCGAGGTGCCCAAGGTGCTCACCATCGAGGCCGTGCAGGCATCCGACGTCGTCATCACGATGGGCTGCGGCGACACCTGCCCCGTCTTCCCCGGAAAGCGTTACCTCGACTGGCAGTTGCCCGACCCCGCGGGGCAGGGTGTCGAGGCCGTACGGCCAATCCGCGATGACATCGAGCGGCGGATTCGCGGACTGGTCGACGAGATCGCCCCTGAGGGGCAGGCGTGAGCATGCTGCCTGGTCGTCGGCGCCGAGCCGCCAATGTGCCGGGAGCGCCTTGCCGGCTAGGCAGTAGGGGTTTAACAACCGAAGGGCCTTCGAACTCTCCAGCGACGGCATCCATGATGACTTCGTCGCACGTCTGCCCGAACCAGTACCCGGCTTCACGGAGGTTGCCGGCAGCGCGGAAGCCCGCCTTCTCGTAGGCACGGATGCCGGCCTTGTTCGGGGCGAGAACCTTGAGTCAGAGGGGTTCTGGTGCCTAACGGTCGTAGCCGACGAGGAGAGTGGGGTCCTGTTCCCGGCGCCAGTACGTCTCGACCAGGTCGGCTCGGTAGGGGCCGAGTGCGCAGGTGTCGGCGCCGGTCCACAGGATCGGGTCAGGGCTCGTGCGGGCCCAGGTCGCCGCCTGGGGGGCAACAGTGTTCCTGTCCTCCTGGCCGCTTACACACACTGCATCACCGGGCAGCTGACCGAACTCCAGGGGCGGATCGATGGGCCCCAGCGGCTGCCTGCCGTGCCCGCAGCCGTGAAGGACCCGTCGGAAAACTTCGGGAAGTTTTCGGGAAACCAGCCGCCGAGAGCCGTTCAAAACCGGCGTCGGCCGGACTGGCGCCCTCGCCGCCGGGAGTCGTTCCGGCCTGCCAAAGCCGTCACGCCGCGTCTGTTAAACCGCCTCTGACCTGCAAAAAAGCCCTCCACAAGGGAGGGCTGGGCGCAGTATGGGCGATGGCGCCCCCGGCAGGACTCGAACCTGCGGCCAAGTGCTTAGAAGGCACCTGCTCTATCCGCTGAGCTACGGGGGCCGGTGGTGGACGTGGATCACGGACCGCGGACAAGGATAGAGGTCCGGGTGCCTCGTCCCGGTTGCTTCACCTCCGTGGCACGTTGTGGAGATTCAGTGAAGCGGTCCCGATAATCGCAGGCGGGTACGAATCCTGCACCGGTTTTGGCCACTCCGGCGGCGGCTGTTGTGCAGTCGTTATGCCTGCGGGCCGCTCACCTCGATCGTCTCACGCGCCACTCATACCGTTCTGTGGCAGTTTTTACGGCGCGCACACAGGTGTATACGCTTCAAAAACCCAACCAAATTGGGCATTCTGCACATGTGGCGACCCTGGACGTACGACCCCGACTCATCGACGCCCTGTCCGTACTGCGCGACCGCGTCGACGCCGCACGCTTCCCGCTACCCCTGAGAGGCGCCGCCCGCGCCCGACGCAGCAGGGACGAGCTGCTCGCCCAGCTCGACGACTACGTCATGCCGCGGCTGCGCGCACCCCACGCCCCGCTCCTCACCGTCATCGGCGGCTCCACCGGCGCCGGAAAATCGACCCTCGTCAACTCCCTCGTGGGCCGACGCGTCTCCGAAGCCGGCGTCCTGCGCCCCACCACCCGCACCCCCGTCCTCGTCTGCCACCCCGACGACCTCCACTGGTTCGCCGGCCGCCGCGTCCTGCCCCACCTGGCCCGCCTCTGGGTCCCCGAACAGGACGGCCCCGGCCCCGCCACCCGCGAACCCCGCCGCAGCCCCGCCCGCACCACACCCCCGTACCCCACCTACGGGACAAGCGGAACGTACGGCACCGGCGGGCACCCCGAGAGCCACGGCGCCGCACACGACGCACCGCACCCCACCCGCGACGAACCGCCCGTCCCCACCCTCCGCATCGAAACCGACCCCGCCCTCCCCGCCGGACTCGCCCTCCTCGACGCCCCCGACATCGACTCCCTCGTCGCCCGCAACCGCGAACTCGCCGCCGAACTCATCTGCGCCGCCGACATCTGGGTCCTCGTCACCACCGCCGCTCGCTACGCCGACGCCGTCCCCTGGCACCTCCTCCGCACCGCCAAGGAGTACGACGTCACCCTCGTCACCGTCCTCGACCGAGTACCCCACCAGATCGCCGCGGACATCTCCGCCCGCTACGCCGCCCTCCTCCAGCGCGCCGGACTCGGCCACGTCCCCCGCTTCACCATCCCCGAGCTCCCCGAATCCGCGGGCGGCGGCACCGGACTCCTGCCCGCCACCGCCGTCGCCGCCCTCCGCGACTGGCTCGCCCGCCACGCCCAGGACCCGCCCGCCCGCACCGCCGCCGCGGACCGCACCACCGCCGGGGTCATCGCCTCCCTCCGCAGCCGCCTCCCCGCACTCGCCGGGGCCGCCGCCGCCCAGCACGCCGCCGCCCTCCGCCTCGCCGCCCGCGTCGAGGAGGCGTACGCGGAAGCCGCCACCCGCGTACGGCGCGAGATCACCGCAGGCGAGGTGCTGTCCGGCGACGCCCGCGCCCACTGGCGCGACCACGCCCTCGGTGGCCGCCCCGACGACCTCCTCGACGCCCTCACCCACGGCCTCACCGCCCTCCTCGCCTGCGCCGTCGAACGGGCCGACGAACGCACCGCCGACGCCTGGCGCCGCGACCCGGCCGCCGCCGACATCGCACCGACCGCCGCCGCCGCCGGTGCCACCGGCGCACCCGACCGCCTCGGCGTCGCCGTCCGCCGCTGGCGCCGCTGCCTGGAAGAACTCACCGAAGAGGAGATCCGCGAGGCCCGGGGCGGCCGGGCCGCCCGACGGCCCGGCTCCGTCACCCCCGATGAACCCACCACCCTGCTGGCCACCGCGCTCCTCGGCGGCGACCGCGCCCGCGCCGCCGCCGAACGCCTCGCCACCCTCCTCGGCGCCCAGAGCACCCTCCGCCTCCACGACCGGGGCACCCGCCTCCTGACCACCTACCTGGACCGCGCCCTCACCGCCGAACGCCAACGCCGTCTCGCCCCCCTCGAACGGCTCACCGTCCCCCCCGACCAGCAGGCCGAACTCATCGCCGCACTGTCCGTACTGCAGAGGGAGAAGGTGACCGGATGAACGGGGCGAGCGGACCCGACACCCCCGACGGCACCGATCCGCACCCGGCGCCCGCACCGCCCGACCCGTGCGGGGCATGCGGCCGCACCGGCATGTGCCGCGCCTGCCGGACCTGCGGCGAACGCGTCGACGCCACCCCGCCCCGGGGGCACACGCACGACGAGCCGGAACCGGAACCGGACGTGGCCGTGTCCCCGGGCGCGGACGTGGTGCCGCCCGCCCCCGGCCCCGCCCCTTCCGCGCGCGACGCCGACCGTCCGGAGGACCACCGGGCATGGGCGGCGGGCACCGTCGTCTGCACCGACGGCCGCCTCGTCACCCGCGCCGCCGCCTGGGACGACGGCCTCATCGCCCGCCGCGCCCCCGCCACACCACGCGACACCGCCCGTCGCCCCGACGGAACACCCCGCCGACGCCGACGACTGCCCACCCCCTGGATCACCAGAAACAGCCCCCGCACCCCGGAGGGCGAAGGCCGCCGCATCGGCCCGCAAGGGGACGGGGAGACCCTCGCCGCCGCACCCGCCGCACGGGGAATGGACGCGGCGGCACCGACCGGACCCGCACCCCGCGACGAGCCTGCCCCCGGGCACGTCCCCTACGGCTGGGCACTCCCCGGCGGCGGCTTCCCACGGATCCCCGACGCCGGACGCCACGACCTCGGCGACTCCCTACGGGCCCGCCTGGACGCCCTCCGCCAACTGATCGTGCTCTCCCGCACCCGCCTGGACGGCGCGACGCTCGACGACGCCGGACAGGTCCTCGACGCCGCCGACGAACGCCACCGGCTCTCCGACCGGCACACCGTCGTCGCCATCGCCGGCGCCACCGGAAGCGGCAAATCCTCCCTCTTCAACGCCCTGGCAGGCGCACCCCGCTCCCGGGCCGGCGCCCAACGGCCCACCACCGGCGAACCCGTCGCCTGCGTCTGGACCGGCGGCAGCCCCGGCGCCGACGGCCTCCTCCACCGGCTCGGCGTCCCCCCGCACCGCCGCCACACCCCCGCCCGCGACGCCACCGGGCTCGACGGACTCGTCCTCCTCGACCTGCCCGACCACGACTCCGCACAGACCGGCCACCGCGAACAGGTCGACCGGCTCCTCGGCCTCGTCGACGCCGTCATCTGGGTCGTCGACCCCGAGAAATACGCCGACGCGGTCCTGCACGAGCGCTATCTCCGCCCCCTCGCCGGATACGCCGAGGTCACCTTCGTCGTCCTCAACCAGATCGACCGACTGCCCGGCGACGCCGCCGACCAGGTCGTCGACGACCTGCGACGCCTCCTCGACGACGACGGGATGGCGCTCGGCGAACACGGCGAACCGGGCGCCACCGTCCTCGCCCTCTCCGCCGCCACCGGCACCGGCGTCGGCGAACTCCGCGACGCCCTCGCCCGGTTCGTCGCCGACCACGACGCCGCCGACCGCCGCCTCGCCGCCGACGTCGACGCCGCCGCCGCCCGCCTCCGCCCCGTCTACACCGCACAGGGCCGCGTGACGCTCACCGCACAGGCCCGCCGCACCTTCGACGAACGGCTCGCCGAAGCCGTCGGCGCCGCGGCGACCGGCCGCACCGCCGAACACGACTGGCTCCGCCACGCCGACCGCGCCTGCGCCACCCCCTGGACCCGCCTCCACCACCGGCGCACCCGCCCCACCGGCGACGCCCCCCGCACCACCGACGACCGCGCCGCGGCCCGCCCCGTCATCGAACAGGCGGTACGGAACCTGGTCGGAGAGGCGTCCCGCGGACTGCCCGCGCCGTGGGCCCACGCCGTACGTGACGCCGCCGGGCGGGGCGCCGAAGGGCTGCCCGCGGCGCTGGACACGGTCGCCGCCGAAGCCGAGGAGGCACTGCGGCCCGGCCCCGACCGGCCGAGGTGGTGGACGGTGACCGCCACGCTCCAGGGGCTCATGTGCATCCTGCAGATCATCGGCACGGTGTGGCTGCTGGGGACGCTCACGGGGCCCGCGGACGTGACGGGGTGGCCGGGGGCGCTGGCCGTGACGGCCCTCGGCGTGCTGGGCGCACCCACGCTGACCTGGGCCTGCGCGGCTGCGGCCCGCGCCCCGGCACGCCGCCACGGTCAGGAGACGGAACGCCGCCTGCGCGACACGGCGGCCCATTACGGCAGGGCCCACGTCCTCGAACCGGTCGCGGCGGAACTGCTGCGGTACCAGGAGGTCCGGGAGCAGTTTGCGGTGGCTTCGGGGGGCTGAGGCGGGGCCGAGGGCCGGGGGCGTTCGCTCCGTCGGGGTGGATGTGTGAATTCCCCCTTCGGGTGGCCGAGTTGTGCACAGGACGATTCGTCGTCCACAGGCACAAGCGGGGGTTGGCGGATGCGCGCAGCATGAGAACTGTCCACGGCGACAGCGGTGGCCCGCACGGCACGGACGTGGGCGAGGAGCGGAAGAAGAGGCGAGGGCGCCGGGTGACGGCGGCCTGATGAGGGGGAGCGATGAACGACACGATGGTCACGCTGGTGGGGAACGCCGCCACCGCGGTGGAGCACCGGCAGACGGCAACGGGCGTACCGGTGGCGAGATTCCGGCTGGCGGCCACGCCCCGGCGCTGGGACCGGGCGCGCGAGCGGTGGACGGACGGGGACACCAGTTTCTTCACCGTCAAGGCGTGGCGCGCGCTCGCCGACCACGTCGCGGCGTCCGTGACGGTGGGCGAACCACTGATGGTGCAGGGGCGGTTGCGCGTACGGGAGGGCGAGCAGCCCGCGGACCGCGGCGGGCAGCGGTGGCTCGCGGCGGAGGTCGAGGCCGTCGCGATCGGCCATGACCTCACCCGGGGGACCGCAGCGTTCCGCCGGGCGTCACCCCGGGCGCGGATCGAGCCGCAAGCAGGCGAAGACGGCGGGAAGAGCGGGGAGTTGAGTCCGGATTGGTCGACAGGGGAAGGGGCGTGGCGGAAGGCGTCGCCGCCGTCGCCGGTGCCGGACGCGGGCGGAGGGGGGAGCGGTGGCGCGGCCGAAGTCGCTGCGGGCGTCGCGGATGAGGCCGCGGCGAGAGCGGCGGAGGGCGCCGCGGAGAGGGAAGCGCCGGAGGGCGTTGCGGTGGGGGTGATGACGTAGGCGGGGAGTGCCTCCGGGTGGGCTCGGGCCCGAGCCCACCCGGAGGTTGATGGGGTGTCGGTGTCGGTGGCAGTGGTGGCAGTGGTGGCAGTGGTGGCAGTGGTGGCAGTGGTGGCAGTGGTGGCAGTGGTGGTCGGTGGGGAGCGGGGAGGGAGGGGGAGGGGGCCCCGCCCCCGCCGATTTATCGATAATCCCAGCCCCCACGTTCCCCCCTCGATAACGATTGCGATTCGGATCGCGTACGAGGGTGTGATCCCGGGGACCGTGTTGCGCCTTCTCCCTAGGATCCGACGAGTACTCACGGGGGCTGATCTGTTCAGCTGTTGAGTTGTCTGGGATCTTTCCGGCGAGGCTTCTCCCCACTCGACCGCCTCGCCCAGAGGGGAAATTCATGCTTTCGAGGAAGAGGCGGGGCGCAGCCCGCCTTGCCGCCGCGGTCGTGGCTTCGGGCCTGGTCGCGGCGGGTGCGATAGCCACGGCGGGGTCCGCCGTGGCGGACGAGACGGTCGCGGGGCACGGTGGTGCCACGGCCACGCTCGGTGGATTGAAGGTCTACGACCAGGCGATCGTGCACGGTGAGGGTGGGGACCAGCCCCTCGGTGCGGGCCTGTTCGAGATGTCCGTGGACAACGGTGGCACGCTGCAGACGTACTGCATCGACGTGCACAACCCGACGCAGCAGCAGGCGAAGTACCAGGAAGTGCCCTGGAGTGCTTCGTCGTTGCACAACAACGCGGACGCGGGCAAGATCCGCTGGATTCTGCAGAACTCGTACCCGCAGGTGAACGACCTGGCGGCGCTGGCGCAGAAGGCCGGTGCGCAGGGGCTGAGCGAGAAGACGGCGGCGGCCGGTACGCAGGTCGCGATCTGGCGGTTCTCCGACCACGTCAAGGTGGACGCGGTGAACCCGGCGGCGGAGAAGCTCGCCGACTACCTGGAGCGCAGCGCGCGCAACCTCGCGGAGCCGAAGGCGTCGCTGACGCTGGACCCGCCGGCGGTCTCCGGTAAGTCCGGCAGCCGTCTCGGTCCGGTGACGGTGCGTACCAACGCGGACAGCGTCGCGGTCTCCCCGGCCGCGGATCTGCCGTCGGGTGTGAAGGTCGTCGGCAAGGACGGCAAGCCCGTCACCAGCGCCGCCGACGGCTCCCAGCTGTTCTTCGATGTGCCCAAGGGCGCGGAGGACGGCAGCACCTCGCTGACCGTGCAGGCCGCCACGAAGGTGCCGGTCGGCCGGGCCTTCACCGGTATCGGTGAGCACGCGAAGAGTCAGACGCAGATCCTGGCCGGGTCCAGCGAGTCGACGGTGTCGGCGGCGGCGACCGCGTCGTGGAAGAAGCAGGGTGCCGTTCCCGCGGTGACCGCGCAGAAGAACTGCTCCAAGGGCGGGGTGGACGTCACCACCACCAACCGTGGTGACGAGGCGTTCCCCTTCTCGCTGTCCGGCAAGGACTACGAGGTCGCGCCGGGTGAGTCGAAGACCGTGACGGTGCCGGTGGGCGAGGACCAGCCGTACAAGATCACGGTGAAGGGCGAGGGCGGCTTCGAGAAGACGTTCTCGGGGGTGCTGGACTGCAAGACCGCCGGTTCCGGTGGCGGCAAGCCCACCCCGCAGCCCAGCCCGGCGTCGGTGGGCGGCACCAGCGGTGGTGACACCGGCGGCGGTGACCTCGCCGAGACCGGTTCCAGCAGCGCCACCCCGGTGATCGCGGGCGCCGCGGTCGCGCTGGTGCTGATCGGCGGCGGCGCGGTGTTCTTCCTCCGTAAGAAGAGGGCTGCGTAACACCTCCTCGTGAGCGACGGCGGGCGGCACCCCTGAGACGGGCGCCGCCCGCCGCCGTATGCCCGGACGGGCACGCACCGCAGGCCGGACGGCGGCCACGGGCCCGAGGCGGTCACGAGCCGCGGGCCCGGTCCGGGCCCCGGGCCCGCACTCCGCCCAGCGGTGTACCGGCGCCGCAGCCCGGCCGTCCCCGGGCACCTCCTCCGCCCCGCTGTCCCCGGCATTCCCCCGCGCGTTTCCGCCTGGGCAGGGCCGTACGGCAAGATGGGTGTATCTGCCTTCGCGCGGCCACGCCGCTTCATGGCCCACGCGGCGGAGCCCCTACAGACCCGCACGATCCAGACTGCCGGACGGTTTCTCTTGGCTGAGTACATCTACACGATGCGCAAGACGCGCAAGGCGCACGGTGACAAGGTCATCCTCGATGACGTGACGCTGAGCTTCCTGCCGGGCGCGAAGATCGGTGTCGTGGGCCCCAACGGCGCCGGTAAGTCCACGGTGCTGAAGATCATGGCAGGTCTTGAGCAGCCCTCGAACGGTGACGCGTTCATCTCCCCCGGCTACACCGTCGGCATGCTCCTGCAGGAGCCGCCGCTGGACGAGTCGAAGACGGTGCTGGAGAACGTCCAGGACGGCGCCAAGGAGATCATGGGCAAGCTCCGGCGCTTCAACGAGGTCGCCGAGCTGATGGCGACCGACTACTCCGACGCGCTGATGGAGGAGATGGGCAAGCTCCAGGAGGACCTCGACCACGCCAACGCGTGGGACCTGGACACCCAGCTGGAGCAGGCGATGGACGCGCTGGGCTGCCCGTCCGGTGACTGGCCGGTCACCAACCTCTCCGGTGGTGAGCGGCGCCGCGTCGCGCTGTGCAAGCTGCTGCTGGAGGCGCCCGACCTGCTGCTTCTCGACGAGCCCACCAACCACCTGGACGCCGAGTCCGTGCAGTGGCTGGAGCAGCACCTCGCGAAGTACCCGGGCACCGTCGTCGCCGTCACCCACGACCGGTACTTCCTCGACAACGTCGCCGGCTGGATCCTGGAGCTGGACCGCGGCCGGGCCATCGGCTACGAGGGCAACTACTCCACGTACCTGGAGACCAAGCAGACCCGTCTGAAGGTCGAGGGCCAGAAGGACGCCAAGCGCGCCAAGCGGCTCAAGGACGAGCTGGAGTGGGTCCGCTCCAACGCGAAGGGGCGGCAGGCCAAGTCGAAGGCGCGTCTGGCGCGTTACGAGGAGATGGCCGCCGAGGCGGACAAGATGCGGAAGCTGGACTTCGAGGAGATCCAGATCCCGCCGGGCCCGCGTCTGGGCAGTGTCGTCGTCGAGGTGGAGAACCTCTCGAAGGCGTTCGGCGAGAAGGTCCTCATCGACGATCTGTCGTTCACGCTGCCGCGCAACGGCATCGTCGGCGTCATCGGTCCGAACGGCGCGGGCAAGACCACGCTGTTCAAGATGCTCCAGGGCCTGGAGACGCCGGACGGCGGTTCCATCAAGGTCGGCGAGACGGTGAAGATCTCCTACGTCGACCAGAGCCGCGAGAACATCGACCCGAAGAAGACGCTGTGGGCCGTCGTCTCCGACGAGCTGGACTACATCAACGTCGGCCAGGTCGAGATGCCGTCGCGCGCGTACGTGTCGGCGTTCGGCTTCAAGGGCCCGGACCAGCAGAAGCCTGCCGGGGTGCTCTCCGGCGGTGAGCGCAACCGCCTCAACCTGGCGCTCACCCTCAAGCAGGGCGGCAACCTCCTGCTCCTCGACGAGCCGACCAACGACCTCGACGTCGAGACCCTGTCGTCGCTGGAGAACGCGCTGCTGGACTTCCCCGGCTGCGCCGTGGTCGTCTCCCACGACCGCTGGTTCCTCGACCGCGTCGCCACGCACATCCTGGCGTACGAGGGCGAATCCAAGTGGTTCTGGTTCGAGGGCAACTTCGAGTCGTACGAGAAGAACAAGGTCGAGCGGCTCGGTGCCGACGCGGCCCGTCCGCACCGTGCGACGTACAAGAAGCTGACGCGGGGCTGACGTCGTGCGCCATACCTTCGCCTGCCCCCTGCGCTGGTCCGACATGGACGCGTTCGGTCATGTCAACAACGCGGTATTCGTGCGCTATCTCGAAGAGGCGCGGATCGACTTCATGGACCGGCTGGCGCCGGGGGACGGCAGCGTGTCGTTCACCGGCGGGTCCGTCGTCGCCCGGCACGAGATCGACTACGTCCGCCCGCTGGTGCACCGGCACGCCCCGGTGGCCATCGAGATGTGGGTCACCAAGATCAGTGCCGCGTCGATGACGGTCGCCTATGAGGTCAAGGACGAGGAGACGCTGTATCTGCGTGCCTCGACCGTCGTCGTGCCGTACGACTTCGCGGCCGAGCGGCCCCGCCGCCTGACCGCGGAGGAGAAGGCGCATCTGAAGGAGTACCTCGACGACGCCGCGCAGTCGAAGGGGGCAGTCGCCGGATGACGGTGCTGCGCCTGGCCGATGCCGGGGAGGCGGCGGATCTCGCCGCCTTCCTGGCCCGGCTGCTGCATTACGACAAGGCCGCCGCGGTGCGGTTGCAGGGCGGTGGTGGGGCGCTGGCCGTCTTCGGGCGGCCGCCGTCCTTCGAGGTCCTGGCGATCCGCACGGCCCGGCTCGCCGATCCGCGGGGCCCCGGCGGCCCCGACGGGATGCGGCTGGACACCACCGTCTCCGCCGGTGATCTGCTGGAGGCGATCGCTCCGGAGGATGCCGGGGAGGCCGCCGGTGCGCTGACGGTGCCCGCGGCCGTCACCGGGCCGCCGTGGGCCGGGGTGCTGCCGCCGCGTGGCGGCTGGCGGCGGGTGCCGGGGCTGCCGGGTCCCGAGGCGCTGGGCCGGGCGGTCGCCGCGGCGGTCGCGGAGTTCCGGGCCCGGGACGAGGCGCTGGCCCCGCAGGACCGCACCCGCGCGGCGCGGGACGCGATCGGCCGGGAGATCTGGTCGCGGACGCTCGGCGACACCCGGCTGCCGCTGCGCGCCGTGCATGCCGCGCGGTCCCTGGGGTTCCTGCGCCCCGCGCAGGTCGCGGCGGGCCCCGGCGGCGGGACACTGACCGCGCCCGCCCCGCAGCCGCCCGTGCTGCTCGCCGCCGGTGGCTGGCTGCGGCTGTCCACGGCGTACGGGTCGGTGGCGGTACGGGTGGCGGGCCCGGGGCTTTCCGGGCTGACGGTCACGCCGACCTGAGCGGGGCCGTCCGGCCTGCTCCTGTCCGGCCCGAGCGGTGGGGCCCGGCGCCCGGCCGGTGACCGCTCAGGCGCCGGGCGCCGCACCCCGAGCATCCCCGTCCTGAGGATCCCGGTCCGCCTCCCCGGTCGTACGGGTGCGGGCCGCGTCGTCGGCGGTGTGGTCGGGCCAGACGCCGATGTGGTCGCTCTCCAGCTCCAGCAGCACCCGGTGCGCCATGCCCAGGCTCGTCATGTGGTCGGTGGGCAGTTGCAGGCGTCCGGCGCGGTCGAGCATCGCGTACTCGCGGGAGACCAGCGATTCCGTGCCGGTCGCCGCGTCGCGTTCGGTGCGGCGCAGCACCTCCGACGCGGTGCGGCCGTCGCGGATGGCGACGGTGCGGCGCACCTCGTCGGCGACCGTCCGGTCGTGGGTGACGATGACGACGGTGGTGCCCAGCTCCTCGTTGGCGGTGCGGAACGCGGCGAAGACCTGCTCGGCGGTGGCGGAGTCCAGTTCGCCGGTCGGCTCGTCCGCGAGCAGCACCTTCGGGGTGTTGGCGAGGGCGACGGCGATGGCGGCGCGCTGCTGCTCCCCGCCGGACATCTCGTGCGGGCGGCGGTCGCGGCAGTGGCCGAGCGACAGCATCGCCAGCAGCTCTTCGGCGGCCCGGGCCCGCTCCGCGCGGCGCCGCCCGCCCGCCAGCCGCATCGGCAGGGCCACGTTCTGCAGTGCGGTGAGGTACGGCAGGAGGTTGCGGGCGGTCTGCTGCCATACGAAGCCGACGGTGTCGCGGCGGTAGGCGAGGCGGTCCCGGGCGCCCATCGTCAGCAGGTCGCGGCCGTCGACGCGGGCGGCTCCGGCGGTGGGGACGTCCAGTCCGGCGAGGATGTTCATCAGCGTCGATTTACCGCTGCCGGACGCGCCGACCAGGGCCATCAACTCGCCCTCGGCGACCAGCAGATCGAGCCCCTGGAGGGCTTGGACCTCCACGCCGTCGGTGGCGAAGACGCGGACCAGCCGGTCGCAGACGATCAGCGCGTCGTGGCCGTAGGCGGGGCGGTCACCACGGGAGGCGGCGCGGCGCTCCAGCTCGGCGAGGCCGGCCGGGGTGGAGCCGTCCGGCGTGCGGCCCTCCGGTGCGCCGCCCTCCGGCGCGTCGTGGTCCGGTGCACGGCCCTCCGGCGTGCCGTCGTCCGCCGTCCCGTCGGCGTGTGCGGGTCGTTCCGTCACAGGTCACCTGCTCTCCGGTCGGGGGACTGCCGTCGTCCACTCGGCCATGCCTGGGCCAGGGCCGCCACCAGGGTGAGGACGAGGATGCCCGCCGAGGGCAGCAGCAGCGTGGCGGGCCCGGTCCGCAGGTGGACGGTGCCGGCCGTGCTGCCGGGCAGTGCCAGCGGGGTGAGGTCGGTCGCCGGGCCCAGCAGCCACAGGGTGGCGGCGGCGGTCACCGCCCCGCCGGCCGCCGCGAGCAGGGCCTGCGGCAGCGCCTCCAGGACCAGCAGCCGCCGCCCCTGCCGCCGGGTCATGCCCAGGGCCCGCAACCGGTCGAGCAGCGGGGCGCGTTCGGGCGCCGCCCGCAGCCCGTCGAGCAGCAGGGCCAGCAGCGCGAACCCGGCGCCGGCGGCGGTCGCCGCGCCGTACAGCCGCGCGGCGCCCTGCTGGAGCGGCGCGTCCGCGAGGCGCGCGCGGACCTCCCCGCGCAACACCGTCGTGGGGTGCGCGCCGGGCGGGGTGTGCGCGCGGACGGCGGCGCGGAGCGCGGCGGGGTCGGGGGAGGCGCCGGAGAGCAGCAGGGCGGTGGGCCCGGTGTCGGCGTCCGGGTGGCAGCGGTGCACGGCGTCGGCGGCGACCACCAGGAAGTCGCCGCCGGGCAGTGCGGGGGTGTCGGCGCGTACCGCGACGGGCCGGACGACGAGCGCCCCGGCCTCGGGCTGCAGCGGCATCGGGTCGCGGCCGAAGCGGCGGAGGACGTCGGGGGAGACGAGGGCGGGCAGCGGGGCGTCGCCGCCGGGGTCGGCGAGGGTGCGGGCCGGGAACGCGCCGAGGCCGGTGGCGCGGGACAGCCGGGCGTAGGCGTCGGCGTCGGCGACGACGAGGGTCAGCGGCGGGCCGTTGTCCGGCGCGGGCTGCACCTCGGTACGTACCGGTACGGCGTCGGTGACGCCCGGGACCTTGGTCAGCGCGGTACGGAGGGCGGGCGGCAGGGGCCGGTCGGAGGTGATGCGGGCCTCCGCGCCGACGGCGGTGAGGGCGGCGGCGTCCCGGCCGTGGCCGACGCCGGACAGCACCGCGCCGCCGAAGGTTGCGCAGGTCAGGGCGGTCAGCAGGGCGAGCAGCGGCAGCCCGGTGGCAGTCCGGGCGCGCCCGGCGCGGGCCAGCGCCAGGAAGCCGGTGAGACCGCGGCGCCGGGCGGCGGGCCGGGCCAGCGCGCGCAGCGGCAGCGGAGGGAGCCGGAGCAGCACCAGCGTGGCGATCACCGCGATCAGCACGGGCGCGGCGCTGACCAGGAGGTCGGGACCGTCCGCCGGGCCGTGACGCCGCAGCGCCGCGACGGCCGCGGCGGCGAGGGCGACGGTGGTCGGTTCGGCGACGGCGCGGCGGCGGGAGGGCCGGGCGGTGGCGGTGTCGCGGCGGGCCGCGGGGTGCGGGCGCCGGTGGGTTTGGGCGGCCCGCAGCGGCAGGACGGCCGCGCCCGCCACGGCGACGCCGACCGCGGCGAGCAGCGGGCCGGTGGCCGGTGCGCCGGGAGAACCGGGGACGAGGAGCCGGGCGGCCGCCCAGCCGGCCGCGGCGGCGGGCAGCGCCACCGCGCAGGTACCCGCCGCGAGACGTCCGGCCAGTCCGGGGAGGGAGGCGCCGCGCGCCCGCAGCAGGGCGAGTTCGTCGTGGCGGCGGGCGGCGGCGAGGGATCCGGCCATGACGAGGACCACGGCGGCGGTGGTGGCGACGGTGCAGGCGGCGACGGCGATGACCGGTGTGAGGGCGGCACGGGCCCGTTCGTAGCCGGTCAGGAGGGTGTCGGCGGCGGTGTCGACGACGGTGTCGGGGCCGGTCGCGGCGCGGACGGCGGTGAGGCCCGCGCCGTGTTCGAGGGAGGCCAGCCGGGCGCGCAGCGCCGGAACCTGACGGGCGGTGAGGGCGCGCGGGTCGAGCCCGTACCACCAGAACTTCTCCGGGGCGCCCCGCTCGTCGGCGGCGAGTGCGGGGCCGTCGCCCGGCGCCAGCAGCAGCGCGGCACGCCAGGCGCGCTGCGGGGGGACGCCGCTGGTGGCGGAGAGGTGCGGGCCGGTCAGCAGGTCGTCGAGGGACCAGTACGTGCCGGTGGCGGCGCGGGGCGTGAACAGGCCGGTGATCCGGACGGTCAGGGCGCCGGGGTGCAGGGTGTCGCCGGGGCGCAGCCGCAGGGCGCGGGCGGTGGCGGTGGTGACGGCGGCCTCCAGCACCGGGGCGCCGGGGGCCGCGGCGCGCGGCAGGCGGCCCCCGGTGAGCGTGGCGTGGTCGGCGAGGCCGGCGGGCGCGTACAGGGCGAACGCGGCGGGTGCGCCGTCCGGGCGGGGCAGCGCGGGGTCGGGGGCGGTCAGCGGGACGGTGGTGCGGACGCCGTGCACCGCGTCGCCGGGCGCGACGGGGACGCCCAGGGTGCGGCGCACCGCCCGGTCCTCGCGGTCGGTGCGTGCCGGGGCGAAGGCCGTGCCGGGGCCGGTGGTGTCGGCGCGGGCCAGGGAGAGCTGGAGGGTGCGCTGCTCGGCGGGGGCGGTGGCGAGGGCCGCGCGGGCGCCGCGGGTCTCGTACGCGTCGGCGCCGCGGACGAACGCGGCGGCGAGGAACGCGGTGAGCAGCACGAGCGCGCCGAGGACCAGGGCGGGGCCGTACGCGGGGTGCCGGGCGGGGCCGGGGGTGCGGGTCATGTCAGAGGGCTCCCCGGCCGCGCAGGTCCCGGACGGTGTCGCCGCGCCGGGCGGCCACCGCGGCGGTGGTCAGCAGCGGCACCGCGACGACCGCGGCGATCAGCAGCGCCACCTGCCCGGCCGGCAGCTCCACCAGGACCGGCGGGACGGGCCGGCCGGCGTGTTCGGTCAGGACGATCAGCGGGACGACGGCGTGGGTCAGCAGCGCGCCGAGGGCCGCGCCGACGGCGGTGGCCGCCGCGATCAGCAGGCCCTGTTCGGCCACGACCGCGCGGGCCCGGCGGCGCCGGGACGCGCCCAGGGCCCGCAGCACGGCGAACTCCCCGGCGCGGGCGCGCAGCGCGGCGGCGCAGCCGACCGCGAAGCCCGCCGCGGCCAGCGCGACGGCCACCGCCGTGGCCGCGGCGAGCGCCGCCCGCGGGCCGCGGCCCAGCGGGTCGCCGTGGAGCGCGGCGGCGGTCTCGTCGCGGACCAGGACCTGCCCGGGCTCGGTGTCGGCGCGCCCGCGCAGGGCGGCCGCGGCCCGCGCCGCGTCGCCGCCCGCGGGCCGGATCCACCACTCGGTGGCGGGCAGCGGCGCCGCGTCGCGGTCGGTGAGCGCCTCGTTGACGGCGCCGAGGTCGACGAGGAGCCCCGCGCCGTCGGCGGGCCGGTCGGCGGGGCCGGGCAGCGCCCGCACGGCGCGGACGATACGGGCCCGCAGCGGCTGCCCGTTGACGGTGACGTCCACCGTCGCGCCCGTTGTGGAGCCGCTGGCGCGCAGATACGCGTCGGTGGCGACGGCGGGCAGCGGGCCGCGCGGCGGATGGGCGGCGAGGGTGCGGACGGTGGTGACGGCGGCGCCGTAGCCGTCGGCGGGCCGGGCGCCGGTGTCGTAGGTCTGGGCGGCGAGCGCACCGGGCGGGACGGTGGCGGCACCGGCGCGCGGGCCGAAATCCTGGTCGGCGTAGGTGCTCTTGGTGCCGAGCTGCCCGGTCCAGGCCAGGCCGCGGGGCGGGCGCAGGGTGTGGTGGGTGCCGTCGGGGAGGTCGGCGCGGGCGGCGGTGAGGGTGAGCTGCTGGCGGTGGGCGACCGGCGGCTGGGACAGGGTGGCGGTGAGCGCGGTCAGCCGCAGCGGCCCGACGGCCGCGCCGCCGCTCCCGGCCGCGGCGGTGAGATCGGCGGTGAGGGTGTGCGGCCGCCCGTCGGCGGCGACGCGGCCCAGGGCCAGCGGGTACGGCGCGCCGTGGCCGTCGGTGAGCTGGACGGTCAGGTCGGCGGGGACCGGCCCGGTGTCGTGCGCCGGGGCGCCGGGGGCGGCGGCGAGGGTGTGCAGCGAGCGGAGGGCGACGGTCAGCCGTAGCCGGGCGGTGCGGTCGGGCAGGGCCACACCGGGGGCGCCGCCCGCGGGGGCCGGGGCCCGCAGGACGGGGTCGGCGGCGCGGCCCGGCGGGGCGTCGGCCGAGCCGCCGACGAGGTCGCCGCGGAGCAGCAGGGTGCCGGTGGCGGCCCGGGTGTCGAGGGTGAGGAGGGTGGCGGTGTGGCCGTCGGAGAGGCTCAGCGTGGCCTGCCCGGCGGGCAGCGCCGCCGCCACGCCCGGGGTGGCCGCCAGCGCGCCGCCCGTCCCGAACTGCGGGGCACGGCCCGCCAGGACGCGGACGGCGGCGCCCGCGCGGTGGTCGGCCTGGTCGTCCTGGGAGCGGTCCCAGGAGGCGCGTTGGCCGACGGCCAGCATGCCCAGCGCGGTGGCGAGGACGAGCAGCAGCACCGGGCCGGTGGCGCCGGTGGTGCGGCGGCCGATCTGCCAGGCGGCGAGCGCGGCGGTCAGGCCCCGCCCGGCGGCCGCGGCGCGCTCGGCGAGGCGGGCGGCGAGCGGCAGCAGCCGCAGCGTCACCACGGCGCCCGCGAGCAGCGCCAGCGCGGGCGCCGCCACCGGCACCGGATCGATGACCGGACGCCCGGCGGCATCCTCGGTCAGCACCCCGCCGCCGTCCGCGGCGTGCTGCCGCAGCTGCACGTAGGCGACAGCGGCGAGGACGAGAAGCCCCAGATCGGCCCCGGCGCGCAGCGCCCCGGGCGGCGCGGCGAACCGGCGGCGGCCGGGCCGCGCCGCCCCGGTGCGCAGGGCGGGCGCCGCCAGGGTGAGGGCGCACCCCAGCGCCACGGCGGCGCCGGTGGCCCAGGTGGTGGCGGTCGGGGCGGTGTCGAGCGGCAGGCCGTCGGAGGCGAGGAGCCGCAGCAGCGGTACGGCGAGGAGCGGGGCGGCGACGGCGGCGGGCAGGGCGAGGAGCAGCGCCTCGGTGAGGGCGGCGGCGGCCAGGGTGCGGCGGGCGCCGCCGCGGGCCCGCAACAGCGCGCCCTCCGTGGCGCGTTCCCCGTTCAGCGCCCCGGCGACCAGCAGCAGCGCGGCACCCGCGAGAAGGATCAGCTGGAGGGCGACGATCCGGACGCCGGAGCGGTTGACGAGCAGGGCGCGCCGCAACTCCCGCAGGGTGTCGGGGAGTTCGGTGCTCGCGGTGGCGCGCCCCGCGAACGCCGGATCGGCCATCAGCGCCTTGGCCGCCGGGCGGGCGGCATCCGTCAGCGCGTCCAGCCGCCCCGCGGTCAGGGTGCGGAAGTCCCCGGTGACCAGCCACCCGGCCGACTCCTGGGCGACCCGCCCGCCGTGGAACGCCTCCGGGGCGGTCAGCAGCGGCCCGTAGGTGGTGAACCCGAGGGTGCGCACGCCCCGGCCGCCGAGTTCGTCGAGTTTCCAGTAGGGGTCGGTGCGGTTCTTGGGGCGCCATACGCCGGTGACGCGGATGGTCAGGTCGGGGCCGGACAGCCGGTCGGTGAGGGTGAGGCGGCGGCCGGGGGCGATCCCCAGCCGGGCGGCGGCCGCCTCCGGCAGCGCCACCTGGAGCGGCCCGCCGCCGCTGGGCGCGGCGGGCCGGGTGCCCGCGGTGAAGGTGACGCGGGACGGGTCGAGGGCGGCGAGCTGGGTGAGGTCCGGGTCGCCGCCGCGCCGCGGACGGACGCCGGGCGCCGCGAGGCCGCCGGGCAGTGCGTACGGGCCGGAGCGGACCGGCGTCCGGACGCCGTAGGGCAGGCCGCCGAAGGCCCGGTCGGCGCCGCGGCGCACCGCGCGGTCGGCGGGTGCGGTGGCGTCGGCTGGCAGCTGCGCGGTGACGCGGAGGGCCGCCGCGGGCGCGGCGCGGGTGGCGAGGGCCCGGCGGAGTCCGGCGTCACCGACGGCGTCGGCGTAGCCGGTGAGGGTGGTCAGGACCGTCGTGGTCAGCAGCACCGCGACGAGCGCGGCGCCGGGCAGCAGCCGGTGCGCACGCAGACGCGGAAGGACGAAGCCGAACACGGGGCCCCCTGCACCGTTCAGCAACCGAACACTGTTCGGATGCTGTCAGAGCGGGGCCCGTGCCGTCAGCCGACCGCCGGGACGTCACCGGATCGTGACACGCGGCGCCACCGGGCCGCTCAGCCCGGGGAGTTGATCATCGTGGTGGCGGCGTACGTGAAGTAGTTCCACAGCTGCGCGGCGTGCTCCTCGGACAGCTCCAGGGAGTCCACCGCGTCCCGCATCAGGCGCAGCCAGGCGTCGTGGGCGGCGCGGTCCACGGTGAACGGCGCGTGCCGCATCCGCAGCCGCGGGTGGCCGCGGCGCTCGCTGTAGGTGCGCGGCCCGCCCCAGTACTGCATCAGGAACAGCGTCATCCGCTCCTCGGCCGGACCGAGGTCCTCCTCCGGGTACATCGGCCGCAGCAGCGGGTCGCCGGCCACGCCCTCGTAGAAGCGGCGCACCAGACGGCGGAAGGTTTCCTCGCCGCCGACCTGGTCGTAGAAGGTCTGCTCCGGATCGGTGGTGCGTGGGTCGTCAGTCACCCGTCCATGGTGTCAGACACGCCGACCGGCGCGGGCCGGGTCGCGGGGTGGACAGTGGAGACATGGACGCGGAACGGGGCGACCCCGCCGGGCCCGCGGCGGCGGTCGCGGAGCGGGAGCGGCTGGTACGCGGCATCGAACGCGGCGGCGGGCTGCGCGATGCGCGCTGGCGGGCGGCGTTCGCCGCGGTGCCGCGCGAGGCGTTCGTCCCGGTCTTCCACGACAGCGTCCTCGGCGGCTACGAGCGGCTGTCGGGCGACGACGCCGATCCGCTGCGCCGGGCCGCCTGGCTGCGCGGCGTCTACCAGGACGCGCCGCTGGCGCTCCGCGTCGACGACGAGGGGCGGCTGGTGTCGTCCAGCAGCCAGCCGTCGCTGATGGCGCTGATGCTGGAGGAGCTGGAGGTCACCGACGGCTGCCGGGTCCTGGAGGTCGGCACTGGCAGCGGCTACAACGCCGCCCTCCTCACCCACCGGCTCGGCGCCTCCCGGGTGACCACCGTCGACCTGGAGGAGGAGATCACCGCGCCGGCCCGGGAACGGCTGGCGGCCGCCGGGTTCCGGCCGTACGTGGTGACCGGCGACGGGGCGCTCGGCTGCCCGTCCCGCGCCCCCTTCGACCGGATCATCGCAACCTGCTCGCTGGGGGCGGTGCCGACGGCCTGGCCCCGGCAGTGCGCGGCGGACGCGGTGATCCTCGCGCCGCTCGGCACCGGCCTGCTGAAGCTGCGGGTGGCGCCGGACGGCCGCGCCGAGGGCCGCTTCCTGCCCACCCCGGTGTACTTCGTACCGCTGCGCACCCCCGGCCGGGCGGCCGGCGCCGACGGGGCGTACGAGGTGGACGCGGTGGGGCTGGGGCTGCCCCGCGAGGCGCTGGGTGACGACCGGTTCCGCTTCCTGCTGGACATCGGCGCGGCCGGACTGCTGCCGCAGGAGGCGTACGTGCTGTGGCGGCGCGAGCGGCGGCCGCGGCGGGAGCGGTACGGCGTGACGGTCGAGGGCGACCGCCAGTGGTTCTGGCTCGACGATCCGTCCGGCCCCTACGCCTGGGAGCTGGGCGGATACCCGAACGGGGCGTGACCGTGCAGGTCACGCCCCGTTCGTGGGGTCAGCCGCGGCGGACGGTCAGCGTCGTCCACGCGCCGACGTGCACCCGGTCGCCCTCGTGCAGCGCGACGGGGACGTACGGCTGGATCGGCTCCTCGGCGAGGTTGAGCGTGGTGCCGTTGGTGGAGTTCTGGTCCACCACGGCCCAGCTGCCGTCCGGCTGCTGCACCAGCAGCGCGTGCTGATGCGAGACACCCGGGTCCTCGGGCGAGCGGCCCAGGTCGACGTCGGGCGACTCACCGGTGCTGTTGCGCCGCCGCCCGATGGCGATCTGCCCACCGGCCAGCGGCAGCTGCTGCTCGGGGCCGTACGCGGGGAGGTTGAGCCCCGTGGCCTCCGGGCCGCTGCGCTCCATCATCGCCGCGAAGTACGCACGGTCCGGTGCGATGGCGACGACCCAGCCGTCCCCGACGACCGGAGCCGGACCCTGCGGCGCCTCCGGCGCCTGCCCCGGGCCGCCGCCCCACTGCTGCTCACCCGGCGGGGGCGGCGTCTGCTGCGGGTCGTACGGACCGGGCTGCTGCGGCGGCACCGGGCCCTGCGGCGGTCCGGGCGGCTGCTGCCCGAACGGCGCCGGGGGCGCGGGCGGCGCGCCCTGGGCGTCCGGCGGGCTCAGCGGCCAGTCGTCCCCGGGCTGCTGCGGCGGCACGGGCTGACCACCGGGCGGCGGGCCCTGCTGCGGCGGCGGGAAGCCGTAACCGTCCTGCGGCGGCGGGAAGCCCTGCGGGCCGGGGCCCGGTGCGGGCGGGAAGCCGTAGCCGCCCTGGGGGCCGCCGGGCGGCGGGCCCGGGTGTCCGACGGGCGGCGCGAACGACGCGGGCGCCTGCCCGGCGAAGGCGAAGCGGCACTCCTCACAGGACGGCGCACCCGCGGCCCGCGGCGTACCGCACTGCGGGCACGCCTCGGGCACCCCCTGCTGCTCGGGGCCCGGCGCGGGCGGGAAACCGTAAGCGCCCTGCGGCGGCTGACCCGGACCACCCTGCGGGCCGGGGCCCGGCGCGGGCGGGAAGCCGTAACCGCCCTGGGGGCCGCCGGGACCGGCCGCACCCGGGGGCGGCGGGAAGCCCTGGCCGCCCTGGGGACCGCCGGGCGGCGGGAAACCGGGCGCACCCTGCGGCGCGGGCGGCGGGAAGCCGTAACCGCCCTGCGACGGGCCGTCCTGCGGCGCGGGCGGCGGGAAACCGTAGCCGTCCTGCGGCGCGGGTGGCGGGAAGCCGTAGCCGTCCTGCGGCGCGGGCGGCGGGAAGCCGTAGCCGTCCTGCGGGGCACCGGGAGGCGGCGGCATCTGACCGGGCGGCGGACCGGCCTGGCCCGGCGGCGGGAAGCCGTAACCGTCCTGCGGCTGGCCCTGGGGACCACCCGGCGGCGGGAAGGCGTAGCCGTCCTGCGGACCCGGGCCGCCCTGGGGCGAGGGGGGCGGCGGGAAACCGTAGCCATCCTGGGGGCCGCCCGGAGGCGGGGGCATCTGACCCGGGGGAGGCCCGGTGGGTGCGCCGGGAGGCGGCGGCATCTGACCGGGCGGCGGACCGGTGGGCGCGCCCGGCGGCGGACCGGCCTGGCCCGGCGGCGGGAAGCCGTAACCGTCCTGTGGCGGGGGGAAGCCCTGGCCGTCCTGCGGCGGGGGACCTCCCTGGGGGCCGCCGGGCGGCGGGAAGCCCTGACCCGGGGGCGGCGGGCCGGGGCTTCCGGCGGGCGGGGCGTTCAGGAAGCCGGCGGGCAGGGAGGGCGGCGGGGGGACGGCGCCCGCCATCGGCCGGCCGCACACCTCGCACCAGTCCTCGGCCACCGACTGGTGTCCGTTCGGGCAGGTAGGCATGTCGGTTTCTTCCCCCTCCGTACCGTCTCCGGCGCTTACGGCCGGTGCTCTCGTTGGTCTGTCATGGCGTGGGGCGGACCGTCTCACGGCCGCGGCGGGAGTGCCCCACGCGCGGCGGAGCCGCCGCCCCGTCGCACAGTACCGTTCGCCCTGCCACGGCCGCCGCCCGCCTCGGAAGGGGGAACGCCCGCCGCCGGGGCGTCACCGGGCGTCGCGGCCCCCGCCCGCCCCGGGCTGTGGAGTGCGTCACCCGCCACCCGAAACGGTGCCGATCCGACGAATCCGTACGTCCCACCCAAGAGTGGCCGCGACGTTCCGCCGGACCGGCACCGGGCGCCCGGGTCAGGCCGTCGCGGCGTGTCCCGCGGGTGCGGGGAACGGCACCACCGCGACCGTGATGTTGTCGTGGCCGCCGCCGTCGAGCGCGTGCGTCACCAGCGTCCGGGCGCTCTCCAGCGGGCGGACGTGCGCGTCGGCGGGCAGCACCGCGGCCATCAGCTCGGCGGACTCCGCGTAGTTCCACAGCCCGTCCGTGCAGACCACGACGACGCCCGGACCGTCCGGCTGGAAGTGCCGGGTGTGCGGCTCGACCTCGTACGCGTCCGCGCCCAGCCAGCCGGTGATGGCGTGCGCCCGCTCGTCGGCCATCGCCTCCGCCTCGGACATCAGATTGCCCGCGATCATCTGCGCGGCCCACGAGTCGTCCTCGGTGAGACGGGTCGCCGGGACGCTGCGGTCGTCGGGCACCCAGTAGGCGCGGCTGTCGCCGACCCAGCCGACGGTCAGCAGCCCGCCGCCGACCACCGCGCCGACGAAGGTGCAGGCCGGGGCGTTCTCCCGGCGCGGCTCCTGCGGATCGTCCGGCCCGGCCAGCGCGTTCACCGCTGCCGCCGCCACCACCACCGCGTCGTGCATCGCCCGCTGGGCGTGGACCCCGCGCGGCAGCGACTCCAGCAGCGCCTCGCCCGCCGCCTCGCACGCCGCGGCCGACGCCTCGTCGGGCCGGGTCGCGGAGGACACCCCGTCGCAGACGACGGCGACGACGGCGGGCGAACCGTCCTGGAGGGCCGTCGCCGACACCGTGAAGAAGTCCTCGTTGCGGTGGTGGCGGCGGCCGATGTCGCTGACCGCGCCGACGCCCTCCAACTCCCGCTCCATGTGGTCGCGTTCGCGCGGCTGGGCCTGGCCGCAGCGGGGGCAGTAACCGGCCGCGTCCACGCCGCCCGCGCCGCACAGCACGCACCGGCGGATGCCGCGCACCGGCGTCTGCTCGGCGGCGTCGGCGACCGCCTCGTACCCGGCGACCCGCGGGTCGGTGGCCGGTTGCCGTCCGGTCGCCTCCCCGCCCAGCGCCGCGTCGGGGATCCGGGCCTGCGGGTCGGGCGGCGCCGGGTTTCCGGCGCCGCAGCGTCCGCAGCCCGCGCCCTCCTCCTCCGGCGGCTCGCCGCAGCTCGGACACCTGGACGGCCCAGTCACACCCATGTCACACCCACGTCCCGGGGCGGAAACGGTAGGCCCGCTCCACCAGCTCGATCCTTGTCTCGCCACGCCGCGCCCTGCCGCGCGGTCGGCGCCGCCTCCGGCGGTGCGGCGGCTCCGGCGGCACCGCACGGCCCGGTCCGTCGGCCGGACGGGCACCGTGGCCCCCGGAGAGTACCCAGTCCGCGCCGTGGTTCCGTACTCCGGTGGCCCCGCTGGCCGGATCCTCCCGGTGCCGTCCGCCCCGGCCGAAGTCGGCGGACGGGCCGGTGCGTTCGGCCGGGGGCCCGCTCACGCCTCGCCCCGGTCGGGTACGAGCGCCTCCGCCGCCGCCCGCTGGTAGCGCGCCACCGCCGCCTCGGCGGCCCGCAGATCGCAGGGCGCGCTCCACAGCAGCCGCCGGGCCGCGTCGTACCGCTCGGCCGGCAGCGGATCGCCCGCCAGACCGTGCCGGGCCAGCTTCGCCTTGTACGCGTCGAGGCGGCCGCGCAGCTCGGCGCGGACCGCGAGCGGTGCGGTCACCGCCGTCAGTGACTCGCGGGCGCGCAGCAGTTCGTCCTCGGCGCTCTCCTCCAGCCGGTCCAGCAGTGGCGAGAGGCGGTGCCACTGGGCGCGCCGCCGGAAGTCGGCGGCGGCCGTGAGCTGTTCGTGCAGCGCCGTCGACGGGCCGCTGACGGCCGGGACCTCGCACGCCGCGATCTTCGCCAGCACCTCGCCGCGCGCCTGCCGCGCCTCGGTCAGGGTGCGGTCCGCGCGGGAGAGGACGTCCCGCAGGCGCATCAGCCGGGCCTCGGCGTCCTGCCGTACGTCCAGCACCGCCTCGATCTCCCGGCGGACGTCCTCCAGCGCGCGGGCCGCCCGGTCGTAGCGCGCGGTGTCGGGCCGTCCGCCGCCGGGCGCGGCGCTGCCGCCCGCCGGGGCCACCCAGAACGCCAGCGGGTCGGCGATCACCTCGGCGCGCAGCCGGGTCAGCTCGTCGGTGATGTCCTCCAGGTCGTCGCCGGAGGGGTGGGTGCCGGGGCGGACGCCCACGGAGTGCGCCAGCGAGCGGGTGCGCCGCAGCTCCTCGGCGAGCAGGTCGATACGGGCGGGCAGCGTGGACCAGACCGCGTCCGCGGCGACGATGGTGTCCAGCGCGCGGGCGTAGCGGCCGTTCAGCCGTGCCACCAGCTCGCGCAGCGTGCACGGCGTGGCGTCGGCCCCGTCGGTGGCCCCGGTCGCCGGGATCGGTGCGTCGCGCAGCAGGCCGGTCAGTTCGGCGAGGTCGTCGGGGGAGAGCCAGCGCCGCCGCTCGCGCAGCGTGCGGACGGTGGCCAGCGCCTCGGTGTACGCGTCGAAGTCCGCCCAGAGCGCGGCCAGCGAGCGTTCGGTGGCCGCCCAGCGCTCCTTGGTCACGCCGGTCAGGTCCGCGCCCTCCAGCAGCCGCCGCCCCGCGTGGTCCTGGAGCGCCTGTAGCGAGGAATCGATCGCCTCGTACTCGGCGCTCAGCCGCTCCAGCGCACGGTCGGCCTCCTCGCGGTCCAGAGCCTGGCCGGGCGGCCGCTCCGCGGATCCGGGAAAGGGTCCCAAGACCCCCATCGATCACCTCTCCAAACTGCGTACGGGGCGCGGTGGTTGGTGCGCTTCGGCCGCCTCTCGGGTGCTGCTACCCCCACTTTTCCTCAATACTGACGCCCCGGCGCACCGAGTGGGGGCGATCAGGCGGGGTATTTCGCCGACGGTGGTCCCACGATGCCGGAATTGCCGGAATCACCGGAAATGGGGGTCGGGGGGCGGGGTGCGAGCCTCGGGAGCCCTGGCCTCGGAACGTGAGCTGCGGAAGCCCGTGCGCCCGGATCCGGGGCCCGGGGGCCCGGGCCCCGGATCCGGGCGCACACGCGAAAGAGGCGCGGGGCGGTGGCGCGGCGCCCTCCGCAGCCGCCGCCCGCCCCGCGCCCCTGCGCGCGGATCGGTGTGCCGTTACGTCCAGGTCTCCCGCAGTCGCGCGTACGCCGCCGTCGGGGCCCCGGCCCGGTCCAGGGCGGACAGGGCGGCGCCCAGCACCGGGGGAGCGGTCACCACCTGAGCGACCGCCTTCGGCGCGCGCTCCGCCAGCAGCCGGACCACCCGCTCGTGCAGCAGCGGATGGCGGGCGGCCAGCACCCCGCCGCCGAGCACCACCCGGGTCTCCTCGCCGAGGAGCTCCAGCCGCTCCAGTGCGACCGCCGCCAGCAGCACCACCTCGTCCGCCTGCCGCGCCACGATCGACCGGGCCACCGGGTCGCCGTCCGCCGCGGCGTCGAACAGCACCGGCGTCAGCTCGTACCGCCGGTGGTCGGGGAGGTGCCGCAGATGCAGCGCCTCGATCAGTTCGGCCATGGTGGTCAGGCCGAAGTGGGCGGGGAGCGCCCGCGCCAGCGTGCTGGGGCCGCCGCGGCCGTCCTCGGCGCGCGCCGCGAACCACAGCGCCTCGTCGGCGAGATGGCCGCCGCCGCCCCAGTCGCCGGAGATCCGGCCGACCGACGGGAACCGCGCCGTCGCCCCGTCCCGGCCCAGGCCCACGCCGTTGATCCCGGCGCCGCAGACCACGGCCACGCCGCGTGGCTCCGCGCCGTCCGGCAGCCCGGCCCGCAGCAGCGCGAAGGTGTCGTTGGCGACGGTCACCGACCCGGCCCAGCCGCGGCCGGTGATCTCCGCCTCCAGCGCGGCCTCCTCGACCGGCAGATCGGCGTTGGCGAGGTACGCCGCGACGTGCGCCACCGGGCCCTCGGCCCCCGCCTGCGCCAGGACCGACGCCACCAGCGGCGCCAGGACGTCCACCGCGGGGCCGACGCCGACCACCGGCGGCTGGAAGCCCCCGCCGCGGGCCGTGCCAAGCACCCGGCCGTCGGCGCCCACCAGGGCCACGTCCGTCTTGCTGTTGCCCGCGTCGATCGCGAGCGAGGCGCCGCTCAGGCCCACGTCAGGTGCTCCCGGTTGTGTGCGAGGAGATCGTCGGTCAGCTGCTCGGCGTAGGCGATCTGGCCGATCAGCGGGTGTGCCAGCAGCGCCTGGAAGACCCGGTCCCGGCCGCCCTTGAGCGCCGCGTCCAGCGCGAGGCGTTCGTACGCGGTGACGTTCGCGATCAGCCCGGAGAACAGCGGCTCCAGGGGGCGCACGGGCAGTGGCCGCGCGCCGGTGGCGCCGACCGTCGCCGGGACCTCGATCACCGCGTCGTCCGGCAGGAACGGCAGCGTCCCGTTGTTGAAGGTGTTGACGATCTGGGTGTCGCCGGTGTCCCGCAGCAGCGACGACGTCAGCGCCACCGCCGCCTCCGAGTAGAACGCTCCGCCGCGCTTGGCCAGCAGCTCCGGCTTCTCGTCCAGGCTCTCGTCGCCGTACATCTCCAGCAGCTGCTTCTCGATCGCGGCGACCTCCGCCGCCCGCGACGGCTTCCGCCGCAGCTCCCGCACCACCTCGTCGTGCTGGTAGTAGTAGCGCAGGTAGTACGAGGGGACGACGCCGAGGCGGTCCACCAGGGAGCGCGGCATGTGCAGGTCCTCGGCGACCGCGTCGCCGTGCTCGGCCAGCAGCCGCGGCAGCACGTCCTCGCCGTCGACGCGGACCGCCCGCTCCCACGTGAGGTGGTTGAGCCCGACATGCTCCAGTTCCACCTGTTCGGGCGTGACGCCCAGCAGGCGGGCGAACTTCCGCTGGAAGCCGATGGCGACGTTGCACAGCCCGACGGCCCGGTGGCCCTCGGTGAGCAGCGCCCGGGTGACGATGCCGACCGGGTTGGTGAAGTCCACGATCCACGCGTCGGGGTTGCGCCGCCGCACCCGCTCGGCGATGTCGAGGACCACCGGCACGGTCCGCAGCGCCTTGGCGAGCCCGCCGGCGCCGGTGGTCTCCTGGCCCACGCAGCCGCACTCCAGCGGCCACGTCTCGTCCTGGTTGCGGGCCGCCTGCCCGCCGACGCGCAGCTGGAGCAGGACCGCGTCGGCGCCGTCCACGCCCGCGTCCAGGTCGGAGGTCCAGGAGATCCGGCCCGGGTGGCCCTGCTTGGCGAAGATACGGCGGGCGAGCCCGCCGACCAGCTCCAGCCGGTCGGCCGCCGGGTCGATGAGGACCAGCTCCGCAAGCGGCAGGACGTCCCGCAACCGCGCGAAGCCGTCGATGAGTTCGGGGGTGTAGGTCGACCCGCCGCCGACCACGGCGAGTTTCATGGGAACAGCCACAGGTTCAGCCCTTTACTCCGGTGAGAGTGACGCCTTCGACGAAGGCTTTCTGTGCGAAAAAGAACACGAGGATGACCGGAACCATGATCAGCAGCGTCGCCGCCATGGTCAGATTCCAGTCGACGTTGTGTGCGCTCTTGAAGGATTCGAGGCCGTAGGAGAGCGTCCAGGCCCCGGGGTTCTGCGCCGCATAGATCTGCGGGCCGAAATAGTCGTTCCAGCAGTAGAAGAACTGGAACAGCGCGATGGCGGCGATACCGGGCTTCGCCATCGGCACGACGATTTTCAGCAGCGTACGGACCTCACCGCAGCCGTCCACCTTCGCCGACTCGATGTACTCCTGCGGAATCGTCAGCAGGAACTGCCGCAGCAGGAAGATGGAATACGCGTCGCCGAACGCCATCGGAATGATCAGCGGCCACAGCGACCCGGACAGGTGCAGCTGCTGCGCCCACACCAGATACATCGGAATGACGATGACCTGCGGCGGCAGCATCATCGTGGAAATCACCAGGATCATCGCCGCCCGGCGGCCACGGAAGCGGAACTTCGCCAGCGCGTACGCCACCGGAACCGCCGAGCACACCGTGAAGAGCGTGCCCAGGCTCGCGTACATCAGGGAGTTCTTCCACCAGTCCAGAAAGCCCGGGGTGTGGAAGACGGTGGCGTAGTTGGACCAGTGCCATTCGGTGGGCCACAATTCGCCGCTCATCGCCTGGCCGTCGCTCATCACCGACGTCAGAAAGACGAAGGCGAACGGCAGCACGAAGAAGAGCGCGGCGGCGACGGCCACCGTGTGCACGGCGATCCAGTGCAGCAGCCGGGTGCGGCGGGCCCGCAGCGCCGGGCCGATCGCGTCGCCGCCGCCGGTACGGGCAGGTGCGCCGGGGGCGCTCAGGGTCGTGGTGGTCATGGGATCAGTCCTCCGCCGGGAGCAGGCCCGCGCGCTTGCGCATCAGCAGGGTGGTGACGGCCATGGCGATGACGAAGAGCACGAGCGAGAGCACGCACGCCGCGCCGGTGTTGAAGTTCTGGAAGCCCAGCGAGTAGACGAGCTGCGGGACGGTCAGGGTGGAGTGGTCCGGGTAGCCGGGCTGGATGACCGTGCCGGGGCCGATGGTGATGCCGGAGGCGAGCTTCCCGGCGACCAGTGCCTGCGTGTAGTACTGCATGGTCTGCACGACGCCGGTGACCACCGCGAACATCACGATCGGGGTGATCGCCGGCCAGGTGACGTAGCGGAACTTCCCCCACGCCCCGGCGCCGTCCAGCTCCGCCGCCTCGTACTGCTCGCGCGGCACGTCCAGCAGCGCCGCCATGAAGATCACCATCAGGTCGCCGATGCCCCACAGTGACAGCAGCACCAGCGACGGCTTCGCCCAGTTCGGATCGTTGAACCACGAGGGTGCGTCGATGCCGACGGCGCCGAGGATCTCGTTGACCGGCCCGGTTCCCGGGTTCAGCAGGAAGACGAACGCGACGGTCGCGGCGACCGGCGGTGCCAGATACGGCAGATAGAACGCGGTGCGGAAGAACCCCGCCCCCGACTTGATCTTCGTGACGAGCAGGCCGATACCGAGCCCGAAGACCACCCGCAGCGCGACCATCACCACGACCAGCCACAGCGTGTTCCACAGCGCCGGACCGAACAGCGGCATCTGTGTCAGCACGTACTTCCAGTTCTTCAGCCCCACAAAAGCGGGCTGTTCGATCTGGTTGTAGTGCATGAACGAGAAATAGATGGTGGCGAGCAGCGGATAGCCGAAGAAGACCGAGAAGCCGACCAGCCAGGGGGAGAGAAAACCGACCGTGCGCAGTTTCTCGCGCATTTTCTTACGGCGCAGCGCGGGCGCGCGGGTGTTGAGTGCCATGGCGGGCTCCGTCAGTTCTCGGACTGGAGGTTGTCGGCGTCGATCTGCGAGTCGAGGGTCCGCAGTCCCTTGTCGAGATCGGGGACCTTTCCGGCTTCGACGTCGTAGGAGAAGTCCTGGAGCGTGGTGACGTACTGCCCGCCGTTGTTGGATGGCGGCAGCGCCGAACTGTGCGGGTTCTTCGCGATGTTCAGAAAGCTGCGGAACGTCGGGTCCGCGTCCAGCTTCGGCGATTTCAGCGCGGCGAACGTCGAGGGGACGTTGTGGATGGCGTTGGCGAAGGCGACCACCTGATCGGTGTCGGCGGTCAGGAACTTCACCAGTTCCCAGGCGGCATTCTGATGCGTGCTGCTGTGCGCGATTCCGGCGACGGTGCCGGTGAGATAGCCGCGCCCGTAGGTGTCCGCCTGGTCGTCGGGGACGGGCAGCGGCGCGGTGTCCCAGTGGAACTTCGCTTTGGCGTCCTTGAGCATCAACCCGCGCCATTCGCCGTCCAGATGCATCGCCACCTTCTGCGTGAGGAAGGCGTTCTGCGACGACATCTCGTCACCGAACATGGTGCGGAACTTCTCCAGCGGACCGTAGCCGCCCTGCGCCTTGATCAGCGCGAGCTGCGTACGGAAGAAATCCTTGCTGCGCGGATCCTTCGCCAGCGCCGCCTTGCCCTTCGCGTCGAAATAGGTGGGACCCCACTGCGCGAACAGCCGGTCCGGACTGTTCTGGTACATCCGGAAGGCGGGCATGAAACCCACCCGCCGGTACGAACCGTCCTGCCGGCGCTTGGTCAGCTTCGCCGCGTCCCGCTCGAATTCCGACATCGTCCGCGGCGGCCGGGAGATCCCGGCTTCCTCGAACGCGTCCTTGTTGTAGTAGAGCCCGAACGCGTCGGCCAGCAGCGGCAGCGCGCACTGCCGCCCCTTGTACTGCGTGTAGTCGAGCAGCGTCTTCGGAAAGACCTTCTCCTTCTCCATCCCGCTCTTCTTCAGGAACGGATCGAGATCCGCCCACATGCCCGAGGAGCAGTACTGCCCGACGTTGTTGGTGGTGAACGACGACACGACATCGGGGGCGTCGTCCCCGCCCGCCCGCAGCGCCTGGTTCATCGTCTCGTCGGTGACATTGCCGACGACCTCGACCTTGATGTTGCGGTGGAGTTTCTCGAAGCGGGCGATGCTGTCGTTCACCGCCTTCACCTCACCCGCCTCCGACCAGCCGTGCCAGAACTTCAGCGTCACCGGCTTCGTCGGATCGTCACGGTCACTGCCGACACTCGGCCGGGCACACCCCGAGACGAGCAGCCCGGCACCGGCCAGCGCCACGATCAGACACCGGCGTACGCGCGTGGGTGACATGGCGCACTTCCTTTACCGCGGGAGGAATGAAAGGAGTAATCGAGCAGGAAAAGGGAGTTCAGGCCGTGTTGAAGACGATGTCGCGGGCGGCGGCGAGTGCGGTGCGGAGCGCGCCGGTGAGAATCGGATTGCCTTCGAGGTGGCTGATGCGCAGTTCGGGCCGGGGCAGCGTCAGCCCGGTGAACTCCTCCTTGACCAGCGCCCGCAGCTCCTCCCCGCCGGCGTGCGCGACCGACCCGGACAACACCACCAGCTGCGGATCGACGACGGCCACCACGGCGGCGAGCCCGGTGGCCAGCCGTCCCGCGACCTCCGTGCGTACGGAGTCGACGCGCAGCGCCTCCTCGACGGTGCGGACGTGCCCGGCGCCGTGCCGGTGGGCGAGTTCGACGACGCTGGGCGCGCCGACCAGGCTCTGGAAGCCACCGCCGCCGTCGGGCTGCGCGGCGCTGCGGTCCCCGCCGCGCGCCAGCGGCGCCCCGGGCAGCGGCATGTAGCCGATCTCCCCGGCGCCGCCGGTCGCCCCGCGCAGCAGCGTGCCGTTCAGCACGATCGCGGCGCCGACGCCCTCGTCCGCCCAGACCAGTACGAAGTCGTCGTAGTCCTGGGCGGCGCCGTCGTGCTGCTCGGCGACGGCCGCGAGGTTGACGTCGTTCTCGATCTCGATGGGCGTGCCCAGGACCTCCGCCAGCTCCTCCTTGAGGGCCCGCGAGTGCCAGCCGGGCAGATGCGGTGCGTACCGCAGCCGCCCGGTGCCCGGGTCGAGCGCACCGGGCGTGCCGATCACCGCGCCGTGCAGCTGCTCCCGGCCCAGCCCGGCCTTGGCGAGCGCCGCGTCGACGGCCGCCGCGACCAGCTGCGCCGTGCGGTGCGGTACGTCCTCGGCCACCGCGTCGGTCCCCACCCGTGCCTCGCCGCGCACCTGCCCGGCGATGTCGGCCACGGCCGCCGTGATCCCCTCCTGATCCACGGCGAGCGCGGCGACCTGCGCCACGAACGGATTGACCTCGTAGAGTTGGGCGTTGGGCCCCGGGCGCCCGGTGACGTTGCCGGTGGTCCGCACCAGCCCGACGGCCTCCAGGCGCGCGAGCAGCTGCGAGGCGGTCGGCTTCGACAGGCCGGTCAGCTCGCCGATCTGGGTGCGGGTCAACGGCCCTTGGGACACCAGCAGGTCGAGCGCGGCCCGGTCGTTCATCGCCCGGAGTACCCGAGGCGTTCCGGGCGTCCCCTGCCCCGCTGCGGCCATGTGCGCACCCACCTCTTTCCCGGTGGCCCCGCCACCATCTGTTAGGAAACTTTCCAATCGGTTGCAAGGACGGTAGGGCGCGCCCAGAGCGGCCGTCAATGGTTTACGCGCGAAGATTTTTCCCGGAGGTGGCCGGAACGTCATCTGCCGCCCACCGCCCGGCCGTTGCCCCGCGCCGCAGGTCCCGCCACGCGAACAGCCCCCGTACCGCGCGGTGCGGTACGGGGGCCGTGGGGCGTCGGCGTGCGGGCCGTTACTTGCCCAGCTTCGGCCGGGCGATCGGCGCCGCGGCGAGGGACTGCGGCGAATCCGGGTTGTTGAGCGCGGACGGCGCGGCCACCGCGGCGGACGGGTCCGCGGCGCCCTCGTCCTCCTCCGGCTCCGGGCGCGGTGCGAGGCGGATGGCGGCGCGGTCCAGCGCCTGCTTGACCCGCCAGCGCAGCTCCCGCTCGATGCCCGCGGCCTTCCCCGGCATGGTCCTGGCCGAGATGCCCAGCGTGACGGTGTCCAGGGAGACCTCGCTCAGGCCCAGCACCTCCACCGGCTCCCACAGCTGTTCGTTCCACGGCTCCGCCTTGGACATCTCCTCGCCGACGGCGGTGATGACCTCGCGGGCCCGCTCCAGGTCCTGGTCGGCGGCGAGCTGCACATCGACGTGGGCGGTCGACCAGCCCTGGCTGAGGTTGCCGATCCGCTTGACCTCGCCGTTGCGTATGTACCAGATGGCGCCGTTCGGCCCGCGTAGCTTCGTCACCCGCAGACCGACCTCGATGACGGTGCCGGTGGCCACCCCGGCGTCGATCTCGTCGCCGACGCCGTACTGGTCCTCCAGGATCATGAAGACGCCGGAGAGGAAGTCGGTGACGAGGTTGCGGGCGCCGAAACCGATCGCGACGCCCGCCACACCGGCGCTGGCCAGCAGCGGCGCCAGGTTGATGCTGAGGGTGGACAGCACCATCAGCGCCGCCGTCCCCATGATCACGAAGGAGGCGACGGAGCGCAGTACCGAACCGATCGCCTCGGACCGTTGCCGGCGCCGCTCGGCGTTGACCAGCAGACCGCCGAGCGCGGTGCCCTGGGCGGCGCTCGCGGTGCGGTTCATCCGCTCGATGAGCCGGGTGAGGGTGCGGCGCACCACATGCCGCAGCACCACGGCGATCACGATGATCAGCACGATCTGGAGGCCGGACGCGACCCACGTCCCCCAGTTCTCCTGGATCCACCCGGCGGCGTTGGTGGCCTTCTCCGTCGCGTCGTCGAGCGAGGTCGGGCCGGTGGCGTCGGGCGCCGGGGCTGCGCTGTAGGGCGCGGCGGCGACCGGCAGGGCTGACCAGTGCACAGCAGAACCTTCCGTGTGGGGCGGGACGCCCGGACCGAGGTGGCGCCACGGCTCGGGCAGACCCACCACACTAACGGGGCAACGGACCTGAACCGCGCCCTTGTTCGAACGCCGACGGTTTCCGGAGGGTTCCCGCAGCGCCGCGAGTGCGCCCGAATGAGGGCGAAGTAACACCGTGCCGCGCGAACTGAGGGGGTGTGCCGGAAAACACCTCCGGCCCGTTACCCGGTCATGGTGGCGCCGCGGCCGGGCACCGGGTGACACTGGGGGAGATCGTCCCGGCGCGAGCCACGCGCCGCCGGCGTACAAGGAGGCACCCGTGCCGCATGTCCTGGTCCTCAACGCGTCGTACGAGCCGCTCGGCGTCGTACCGCTCCGCCGCGCGCTCATCCTCGTCCTCAATGAGAAGGCCGTCAGCCTTGAGGAGTCCGGCGCCCTGATGCACAGTGCGACCCGCGTCATCCCCGCCCCGAGCGTGGTCCGTCTCAAACGCTTCGTGCGGGTGCCTTTCCGTGGCCCCGTTCCGCTCACCCGGCGGGCACTGTTCGCCCGCGACGGCGGCCGCTGCATGTACTGCGGTGGCGTCGCCACCAGCGTCGACCACGTCATCCCCCGCAGCCGCGGCGGCCAGCACACCTGGGAGAACGTCGTCGCCGCCTGCCGTCGCTGCAACCACGTCAAGGCCGACCGTCATGTCGCCGAGATCGGCTGGCGCCTGCGTCATCAACCGGCCCCGCCGTCCGGCTTGGCCTGGCGGATCATCGGGACGGGCCACCGCGATCCGCGGTGGCTGCCGTATTTGCAGCCGTACGGCGCCGACGACGCCCTGGCCCGGATCAGTGCCGTGACGGCATAGATCCGGGCCTTCGTGTGCCGGGCCCGGCCCGGGGTGCGCGGGCCGCTGGGCGGGTGGGAGCGCCGTCCCGCCGCGCGGCGCCCTTCGCGTCCCGGGCCGTCGCGCGTACGGGGGCGGCCTCCGTGCGACGGGTCGGCCGGCGGCCCCGCGCCCCGCAGAACTTGCCGCCGGGAACCCGCTCCCGCCGCAATCTGTGCGCCCGGCCCGGGGCCGTACCGCGAAATCGCCCGTCCCGAGCCATATGATGTGGGTCACGTTTACCGGGTGGGGGCGTCTGTGATCCGGATCGCTGGGTAGTTCAGCCCTTGTCACACTGCCGATGAACGGGAGGCCCTCGTGGCCGGGTCCGCTCAGTTGCTCCTCGACGCCCTGTCCTCCACACCCGGCGACGGGCCCGTGGAACCGGACCTCTTCGACGGGCTCTCCGGCCCCGACTGCCTGGACGGCTCCGGCTCCGGCAGCTTCATCGAACCGCCGCTCACCAGCGAGCCGCCGCTCGCCGACGCCGCCCCGCTGATCAGCGAGGTCCCGATCTCCGCCGAACTGCCGCTGACGAGCGAGCCGACCGCCGCCGGTCTGGGCACGGAGTCCATGGAGGTCTGACGGCCCCGGGCCGTGCGGCCCGGGGCCGTCCCGGTGCCGCCTGATGCCCGTGCGGCCGCCTTTCTCCGGCGGTGCCGCCTTGCGTCACCCCGGGCGCGCGGGCGGTCGGGGCGTCCTATACGTTGAGTCCGTGAGCAACAAGGTCAAGAAGAATGCCCTGCGCGCCGGAACCGTCACGGCCGGCACCGCGCTGATGCTGCTGATGTCGTCCCCCGCGTTTGCGCTCACCCGCGACGACGGTGACGACCCGGGTCCGGGTCTGAGCGTGCTCTCCACGCTCGGCCTCTACGTCGCTGCCCCCATCGTTCTCTTCCTGGTCATCGCCGGGCTGGTCGTGGCGGGCGACAAGTCCCGCAAGCAGGCCAAGCCCAAGGGCTGACGCCGGGCGCCGACGCCTTCGAGGGCGCCCTTCGGTTCGTACGAACCGAAGGGCGCCCTTTGTCGTTTCCGCAGGTGAACGAGGTGAAATCGGGCGATTTGGCAGGGCGGGCGCTTAACTCGACCTCACCTACGATGCCGTAACCTACGGAGCCGTAGGTCCAACCTACGGAGCCGTAGGTCATCGTCGTCCCCAGGAGTTCCCCCGTGACCATCGCCCCCGCCCGCCATGACGGAGAGCCTGGCCTCAGTGCCTGGAGCGACGCCCACCTCCTCCACGCCCTCGAAGAGGTCGTGGAGAAGGAGCTGAACCGCCATCTGAAGGTCGCCAAGGAGTGGATGCCCCACGAGTACGTGCCGTGGAGCGACGGCCGGAACTTCGACGGCGTCATGGGCGGTGAGGCGTGGGCGCCCGAGCAGTCCAAGGTGACCGACATCGGCCGCATCGCCCTCGTGGTCAACCTCCTCACCGAGGACAACCTCCCCAGCTACCACCACGAGATCGCCACCCTCTTCGGCCGCGACGGCGCCTGGGGCACCTGGGTGCACCGCTGGACCGCCGAGGAGGGACGGCACGGCATCGTGATGCGCGACTACCTGCTCACCAGCCGCGCCGTGGACCCGGTCGAGCTGGAGCGGTTCCGGATGGCCCACATGTCGGAGGGGTTCGAGTCCGACAACAGCCACAGCATGCTGCACTCCGTCGCGTACGTCGCGTTCCAGGAGCTGGCCACCCGTATCTCGCACCGCAACACCGGCCACCACTCCGGTGACCCGGTCTGCGACCGGATGCTGACCCGGATCGCCACCGACGAGAACCTCCACATGGTCTTCTACCGCAACCTCCTGCGCGCCGCCTTCGAGCTGGCCCCCGACCAGACCATGGCCGCCGTCCGCGATGTCGTCACCGGCTTCCGGATGCCCGGCCACGGCATGCCCGGCTTCGAGCGGGCCGCCGCCCGGATGGCCATCGGCGGCATCTACAACCTCCGCATCCACCACGACGACGTGCTCCAGCCGGTGCTGCGCCACCTCAAGGTGCTGGAGATCGGCGGCCTCGGCCCCGTCGGCCTGGCGGCGCAGGAGGAGCTGGGTCTGTTCATGGGCGGGCTCGACGACCAGGCGCGCAAGTTCGACGAGCGGCGCGCCGCCCTGAAGGCCCGCCGGGCCGCCCGCGCCGCGTAGGTCACACCGTTCAGTTCGACTGAACGGAACACGTCGAATATTTCGATGGACCTGATGTTTCCGGTACTGCCACGGTGCCACGGTGGGCGGGCACCCTCCCGACCGAAAGGGCACCGTGGCAGTTCTGGAACGGCCCCGCACCCCCGCGCGGGAGCGGCGCGCGCCGTCGGCCTGACGCTCGCCCCCTCTTGCTGCGCCGCCGCCCCGACGGCATCGGCCAAGGCGCCTACCTCTTCATGACGTTCGCCCTGGGCGCCGCGATGCTGCTGCCCGCCTACGGCGTCAGCCTCGCCGTCGAGGGCGGCTTCCCGCTCACCGCCGCCACCGCCGGGCGGCTGCTCCCAAACGGCGTCCTCTCCTCCGCCGTCGCCTTCTTCACCTGGAACAAGGCCGTCGCGCCGCCCGCGCCGGAGTCGTCCACCACCTGCAGCCGGTCTGCGTGGCGCTGCTGTCGTACGCGGTCCTGGGCGAGGGCGCCGGAGCCGTCCAAGTGGTGTGCATGGCGCTGATCGTCGCCGGGGTGGTGCTGGGGGCGGGCGGCAAACGGTGAGCCCGCCCGAGGGCCGCCGCCGGGAAGCGGTGGGCGCGCCCCCGGATGCGTACGCTGCCCGCATGGCCGACTGGGACATCAAGAAGCTGCGGATCCTGCGCACGCTGCACGAGCTGGGCACGGTCACCGCGACCGCCGAGGCGCTGCACCTGACGCCGTCGGCGGTCTCCCAGCAGCTGGCCGGACTCGCCAAGGCGCTCGGCGTCCCGCTGCTGGAGGCCCACGGCCGCCGGGTGCGGCTGACCGGCGCGGCCCATCTGGTGCTCCGCCATGCCGACGTCGTCTTCGCCCAGTTGGAACGCGCCGACGCGGAACTCCTCGGCCATCTGCGGGGCGAGGCGGGCCGGGTCCGTATCGGCGCGTTCTCCACCGCGATTCCCGCCCTCGTCGTCCCCGCGGTCCAGGAGCTGCGCCGCACCCATCCCGGGCTCGCCGTCGCCGTACGGGAGGTCGAGGCGGAGGCCGCGTACGAGCTGCTGGCCGAGGGCAGCGTCGACCTGGCGCTCTCCCTCGCCGCGCACGCGCCCACCCCCAGGGACCCCAAGTTCAGCCGCCTTTCGCTGCTCGCCGACCCGCTGGACGTGGCGCTGCCCGCCGGGCATCCGCTCACCGCCGAGCCGGGGCTGCGCCTCGCCGATCTCGCGGGCGAGCCGTGGATCTTCGGCAGCAGCGGCCCCTGGTCGCAGATCACCACCGCCGCCTGCGAGAACGCCGGTTTCGTCCCCGAGCGGGCGCACGCCGCCGCCGACTGGAACGCGATCTGGGCGATGGTCGCCGCGGGCATGGGCGTCGCGCTGGTGCCCCGGATGGCGCGGCCCGGCGGCGTCGGCGCGCCCGTCCGGGGCGCGGGCGGCGGCCCCGGTGTCGTCCTGCGGGTCCTCCACGCCGACCAGCCGCGCCGCCATGTCGTCGCCGCCGCCCGCCGCGGCTCCGAGGGGGCGCCGGGGCTGTCCCGGGTGCTGGCCGCGCTCCAGCAGGCGGCCGCAGCGCGCGCCAGTGCCCGTACGGCGCCCGCGGACGGCGACGCGCCCCCGGACGGGCCGCCCACCGTTCAGTCCAGCTGAACAACGACCTCACGAACTGTCGATGGACCTGCCGGGTGGCCGCTGCGACGGTGGAGAGGTCCGCAGCGCCGCACCACCGAAGGGCGCCTCACTTCACCGAAGGGCGACGATGACCACCACCCCGGCCGACTCCACCGATCCGCACGCCAACGACGCCAACCCGTACGGCGGCGGCGACCCCTTCGCCGACTACCGCGGCGGCGACTTCGCCTTCACCTCGCTCGTCGACCTCGCCGACCGGCGGTTCGGCGCCGGGGTGATCGCCGCGAACGACGAGTTCTTCGCCGAACGCGAGAACCTGCTGAAGCCCGGCCCGGCGGTCTTCGACCCCGAGCGCTTCGGCCACAAGGGCAAGATCATGGACGGCTGGGAGACCCGTCGGCGCCGCGGCGCGGACGCGGACCACCCCTTCCCGACCGACGACGAGCACGACTGGGCGCTGATCCGCCTCGCCGCCCCCGGCGTGATCCGCGGCGTCATCGTCGACACCGCCCACTTCCGCGGCAACCACCCGCAGCAGGTCACCGTCGAGGCGACCGCCCTCCCCGGCAGCCCGGGCCCCGAGGAGCTGCTCGCCTCCGACGTGAAGTGGGAGGAGATCGTCCCCCGCACACCGGTACGCGGCCACGCCGCCAACGGCTTCGAGGTCATCGCCGAGCGCCGCTTCACGCATCTGCGCCTCAAGCAGCACCCCGACGGCGGCATCGCGCGGCTGCGGGTACACGGCGAGGTCGTGCCCGACCCGGCGTGGCTGACCGCCCTCGGCACCGTCGACCTGGCGTCGGTGCTGCACGGCGGCGCGGTGGAGGACGCCTCCGACCGCTTCTACTCCTCGCCCACCCAGATCATCCGGCCCGACCTCTCCCGCAAGATGGACGACGGCTGGGAGAACCGCCGCCGCCGCGTCAAGGGCACGAACGACTGGGTCCGCTTCCGTCTCGCCGCGCGGGGCGAGATCCGCGCGATCGAGATCGACACCGCCTATCTGAAGGGCAACTCCGCGGGCTGGGCCGCGCTGTACGGCTGCGACGGCACCCCCGAGGACGACGCCTCCTGGTTCGAGATCCTGCCCCGGACCGGGCTCCAGCCCGACACCCCGCACCGCTTCGCCCTGCCCGAGGCGGTCACCGCCACCCACATCCGGCTCGACGTCTTCCCCGACGGCGGCCTCGCCCGGATGCGCGTCCACGGCAGCCTCACGGCCGACGGGCGGGACGCGCTGGAGGAGCGCTTCACGGCGCTCGGGGGCTGACACCGCGTACGAAAAACGGGGCGCCCGGGACCACACGGTCCCGGGCGCCCCGTGTACGAAGGGCTGTCAGCCCGCCGCAGCGTCCGCCGCGCGGGCCTTCAGGGCCCGCTCGACGCCCGCCCGGGACTCCACGACCAGCCGCCGCAGCGCCGCGCTCGGCTCCGCGGACGCCAGCCACGCGTCCGTCGTCTCCAGCGTCTCGGGGGAGATGTGCAGCGTCGGGAAGAGCCCGATCGCGATCTGCGACGCCATCTCGTGGCTGCGCGTGTCCCAGACGCCCTTCACCGCGGCGAAGTACTTCGCGGTGTACGGCGCCAGCAGCTCCTCCTGGTCGTACTGCTGGAAGCCGCCGATGACGGCCTCCTGCACCGCGTTGGGCAGCGTGTCCGCCTCGACGACCGCGGCCCACGCGGCGGCCTTCGCCTCCGCCGTCGGCCGTGCCGCCCGCGCGGACGCCGCGTGCTGCTCACCCGCTGAGGTGCGGTCGCGCTCCAGCTCCGCCGCGATGGCCTGCTCGGCGGCCCGGCCGGTCGCCGCCAGCCGGCCCAGCAGCGACCAGCGCAGGTCGGTGTCGATGACCAGACCCTGCACCGTCTCGGTACCGTCCAGCAGTCCCTGGACGAGGTCGAGGTGGGCGCCGGAGCGGGCCGCCGCCGTGAACGCCCGGGCCCACGCCAGCTGGTGGTCGCTGCCCGGCGCCGCCGCCCGCAGCTGCTCCAGCGCCGCGTCCGCCCACCGGGCCATCCCGGTCTCGCGCCACGCCGGGGCCGCGTACATGCTCAGCGCCAGCTTCACCTGGCGGTGCAGGGACTGGACGACGCCGATGTCCGACTCCTTGCCGATGCCGGAGAGCACCAGCGCCAGGTAGTCGCGGGTGGGTAGTTCGCCGTCGCGGGTCATGTCCCACGCCGACGCCCAGCACAGCGCCCGCGGCAGCGACTCGGTGAAGTCCCCGAGGTGGGCGGTGACGACCTTCAGCGACTCCTCGTCCAGGCGGACCTTCGCGTACGACAGGTCGTCGTCGTTGAGCAGCACGACGTCCGGCCGCCGGGTGCCCGCCGGGAACGGCACCGCGGTCAGCTCGCCGTCCACGTCCAGCTCGATGCGGTCGGTGCGGACCAGCTTGCCGTCCTGGAGGTCGTAGCAGCCGATCGCGATGCGGTGCGGCCGCAGCACCGGCTCGCCCGTGGCGCCGGACGGCAGCGCCGGCGCCTCCTGCCGTACGTGGAAGGAGGCGACGGTGCCGTCCGCGGCGAGGGTGATCTCGGGCCGCAGGATGTTGATCCCCGCGGTCTCCAGCCACTTCTTCGACCAGGTTTTCAGATCCCGGCCGCTGGTCTTCTCCAGCGCGCCCAGCAGATCGCTCAGCCGGGTGTTGCCGAAGGCGTGCGCCTTGAAGTACTCCTGCACGCCCTGGAAGAACGCGTCCATGCCGACGTACGCGACGAGCTGCTTGAGGACGCTGGCGCCCTTGGCGTACGTGATGCCGTCGAAGTTGACGAGGACGTCGTCCAGGTCACGGATGTCCGCCATGATCGGGTGCGTCGACGGCAGCTGGTCCTGGCGGTAGGCCCAGGTCTTCATGGAGTTCGCGAACGTCGTCCACGAGTGCGGCCACTTCGAGCCCGGCGCGTATGCCTGGCAGGCGATCGAGGTGTAGGTGGCGAACGACTCGTTCAGCCACAGGTCGTTCCACCACTCCATGGTGACGAGGTCGCCGAACCACATGTGCGCCAGCTCGTGCAGGATGGTCTCGGCGCGCGTCTCGTACGCCGCGTCCGTCACCTTCGAGCGGAAGACGTACTGGTCGCGGATGGTGACCGCGCCCGCGTTCTCCATCGCCCCGGCGTTGAACTCCGGCACGAAGAGCTGGTCGTACTTCTCGAAGGGGTACGCGTAGTCGAACTTCTCCTGGAACCAGTCGAAGCCCTGCCGGGTGACGTCGAAGATCTCCTCCGCGTCCAGGTACTCGGCGAGCGACGGCCGGCAGTAGATGCCCAGCGGCACCGTCCTTCCGTCCGCGCCCTCCCACGTGCTGTGCACGCTGTGGTACGGCCCGGCGATCAGCGCCGTGATGTACGTCGAGATGCGCGGCGTCGGCGCGAACGTCCAGACCGTGCCCTCGGGCTCCGGCGTCGGCGAGTTGGAGATCACCGTCCAGCCCTCCGGCGCCGTGACGGTGAACGCGAACGTCGCCTTCAGGTCCGGCTGCTCGAAGGAGGCGAACACCCGCCGGGCGTCCGGCACCTCGAACTGCGTGTACAGATACGCCTGCTGGTCGACCGGGTCGACGAAGCGGTGCAGCCCCTCGCCGGTGTGGGTGTACGCGCAGTCGGCGACGACGGTCAGCTCGTTGCGCCCGGCGAGCAGTCCGGGCAGCGCGATCCGCGAGTCGGCGAACACCTCGGCCGGATCCAGCGCCGCGCCGTTGAGGTGCACCTCGTGCACGGTCGGCGCGATCAGGTCGATGAAGCTCTCGGCGCCCGCCTCGGCGCAGTCGAAGCGCACCGTCGTGACGGACCGGAAGGTGCCGCCCTCCTGCGCGCCGGAGAGATCGAGAACGATCTCGTACGCGTCCACGGTCAGCAGCCGCGCCCGCTGCTGTGCCTCGTCGCGGGTCAGGTTCGTGCCAGGCACCAGGTCATCTCCTCGTAAGAGTCCTCGTCTGCGGGGTGCGGCCATCCTTCCACGCCCGCATTGTCGGGGTCGGTAGGTACTGTGGCCGAAGAGGCAGTCGGCACTAGGAGGTGGTGGCCATGGCGGTTCTCGACCGACTCTGGCGGGATGTCGAGGCACAGAGCCGTATCGAGGGTTACGTCGTGGAGATCATCGACGGAAAGGTGATCATGACGCCGCGGAGCCCGACCCGGTCGAACACCATCCGCAGCTTGATCCGGCAGGCGGAGCGCGAGCTGGGAGAGGAGGTGCCCCTCGTTTTCGACGTGGGGATCGACTTCCCGGGAGAGACCTCCCTGGCTCCGGATCTCGCGATCCTCGACCTCGACGCACAGCCGCGCGGCAAGCGCTATGTCTACATGGATGTCGTCGCGGCCATCGAGGTCGTCTCGACGGCGGCCGACACCAACGACTACGTGACGAAGGTGGCCAAATACAGCCGCTTCGGCATCGAGACCTACCTGATCATCGACCCGTTCACCCGCGTGTGCACCCTGCACGAGGGCGCGGTCGGCGCACAGTACGAGAAGAGCAGCACGTACCGGTACGGGGACGTGGTGGAGATGGAGCTCGCCGACGGCCGGAAGTTCTCCATCGACACCAGCGGCTTCCCCGGGGAGACGGTCACACGGATCGCCGAGTGAGCGGAGGCGCCCACCGGACCTCTCCGGCGGGCGCCTCGGTGACGCGGTGCGGGCCCGCTCAGCCGCGCAGCTCCGCCGCGACCAGTTCGGCGATCTGGACGGCGTTGAGGGCGGCGCCCTTGCGGAGGTTGTCGCCGGTGACGAACAGCGCCAGGCCGTTCTCCGCCGTCTCGTCCTCGCGGATGCGGCCCACGAAGGAGACGTCCTGACCGGCGGCCTGGAGCGGGGTGGGCACGTCGGAGAGGGTGACGCCGGGGGCGGCGGCCAGCAGCTCCTGGGCGCGGGCGGCGCTCAGCGGGCGGGCGAAGCGGGCGTTGAGCTGGAGCGAGTGGCCGGTGAAGACCGGGACCCGCACGCAGGTGCCGGAGACCTTCAGGTCCGGGATGCCGAGGATCTTGCGGCTCTCGTGGCGGAGCTTCTGCTCCTCGTCGGTCTCGTGCAGCCCGTCGTCGACGATCGCCCCCGCCATCGGCAGCACATTGAAGGCGATCGGGGCGACGTACTTCTCCGGCGCGGGGAAGTCCACGGCCGCACCGTTGTGCGTCAGGCGGGTGGCGTCCTGCTCGACGGCCTTGCGGACCTGCCCGTTCAGCTCCTCGACACCGGCGAGGCCACTGCCGGAGACCGCCTGGTAGGTGGCGGCCACCAGCGACACCAGCCCGGCCTCGTCGTGCAGCGGGCGCAGCACCGGCATCGCGGCCATGGTGGTGCAGTTCGGGTTGGCGATGATGCCCTTGGGACGCTCGGTGACCGCCGACGGGTTGACCTCGGAGACCACCAGCGGGACCTCGGGGTCGCGGCGCCAGGCGGAGGAGTTGTCGATCACGACGGGACCGGCGTTCGCGACCTTCGGCGCCAGCGCCTTCGAGGTCGCCCCGCCCGCCGAGAACAGCACGATGTCCAGGCCGGAGAAGTCGGCGGTGGCGGCGTCCTCGATCGTGATCTCGGTGCCCTGCCAGGGCAGGGTGCGTCCGGCGGACCGCGCCGAAGCGAACAGGCGCAGCTGCTCGACCGGGAACTTCCGCTCGGCGAGAATGCCCCGCATCACGCCGCCGACCTGGCCGGTGGCTCCGACGATTCCGATCCTCATGGAACTCCCTCTTTCCTGACCTGACATCGGTGCTTCTCTGGGGAACACCTGCTCAGAAGTGTCCCCATCATGTGTGTGAACCCCGTCGCCTTGTCCAATCCGTTCCGATACGTGGCCCGCGTCACCGCGGCCGTCCACGGCACCGGACCGGTCCGCGCGGCGCGGTGATCCCTGTGCGGTGATGGGCCACCGGTGTTGCGGTGGCGTTCACGCCGCCGACACCCCAGCTGCCAAACATCCCCGGTGAGCGGGCAGTTGAGCTGCCCGGCCGCTCGCATGTACGCAACCGGGGAGTTCGCGCATGTCCCGCACACGGTCCGCCGCTTCCGCCCTCGACCGCCGCGCCTTCCTCGCCGCCACCGGCGCGGTCGGCGCCGCCGCCGGTCTCGGCCTCGCCTTCGGCGGCGGCGACCGGCCCGCCGCTGCCGCCACGCCCACGGACGCCGCCCCCGTGGCGCCCGTCCCCGTCCCCGTCGACGCCCCGCCCGGGCCCCGCGTCCCGTACACCCGGGGCACCACGCTCGCCTCCGTCGCCACCCCGCACGGCCCCGGCGGCTACCGGCGGCTCGGCGACGGGCCCGGCTGGCGGCGGCTGGTCCGCACCGAGCTGGCCCCCGCCCACCCCGGGCGGAGCGGGCGGCGCACCGCCCTCGCCTCGTTCGTGCACGTCACCGACCTGCACCTGGTCGATGTGCAGAGCCCGCTGCGGTACGAGTACCTGCGCGCCGAGACCGCCAGCGCCTGGCGGCCGCAGGAAGCGCTCTCCGTCGCCGGTGTCGTCTCGCTCATCGAACGGGTCAACGCACTGCCCGGCGGGCCCGCGACCGGAGCGCCCCTTGCCTTCGTGATGACCACCGGCGACAACACCGACAACAACTCCCGGCTGGAGCTGGACTGGTTCCTCACCGCCATGAGCGGCGGCCGGATCACCCCCAACTCCGGCGACCCGCGCCGCTACGAAGGCGTCCAGGACAGCGGCCTCGCCCTCTACTGGCAGCCCGGCAGCGCGCTGCGCGACGCCGACAAACGCCTCGGCTTCCCGCGCATCGACGGCTTCCTCGACGCGGCGATCCGCACCGTCCACAGCCCCGGCCTGCGGATGCCGTGGTACTCCACCGTCGGCAACCACGACTCGCTGCCCGGCGGCTGCTACGCGCCCGGCGACCCGTTCTTCACCGCCGTCGCCACCGGCGACCGCAAGCTGGAGACGCTCCCCGCCGACCGCGCCGCCCAGGTGTGGAAGGCCGTCCGCAAGGGCCTCGACCCGCGCGGTGAGGACTTCAAGGAGCTGCTGCGCTCCCAGGCGAAGAAGGCCCGGCACGTCACCCCGGACCCCCGGCGGGCCCCCTTCACCCGCACCGAGTACCTGCGGGCCCACCTCGACCCGGCGCACACCGGCCCAGGACCGCACGGCCACGGCTACACCGCCGACCACCTCGACGACGGCCGCCTCCACTACACCTTCCCCGTCGCCGATGACGTCCTCGGCATCAGCCTCGACACCACCGACCCGGCGGGCCACTACACCGGCTCCGTCGGCGCGGAGCAGTTCGCCTGGCTGCGCCGGACGCTGCGGGAGAACGAGCGGGGCGGCGCCCGGCATGTGCTGGTCTTCAGCCACCACACCTCCGCGACGATGGACAACACCCGCCCTGACCCGGCCCGCCCTCGCGAGAAGCGGCACACCGGGGCCGAGCTGGCCGCGCTGTTCTCCGCCCACCCGTCCATCGTCGCCTGGATCAACGGCCACAGCCACAAGAACGAGGTCACCGCCCACCCGGGCTTCTGGGAGGTCTCCACCGCCTCCCACATCGACTTCCCGCAGCTCGCCCGGGTCATCGAGCTGACCGACAACCACGACGGCACGCTGTCGCTCTTCACCACCCTCGTCGAGTCGTCGGCCCCGCACCGCGCCGACCCCGCCGACCTCTCCCGGACCGGCCTGGCCGCCCTCTACCGCGAACTGGCGGCCAACGCGCCCAAGGCCCGTAAGGATCTGGCGGGGGAGGCCGTCGACCGGAACCTGGAGCTGGTGGTGCGGGGGCGCTGACGGGCGGGGCCGGGGAGTCCCGCGCCGCCGTGCCGGGCGGGGCAGCGCCGGGCGGCCGTGCCGTGGCCCTGCCCGCCGGGTGCGCCCGCCCCGAAATCCGCTGGACACCCGGGCCGCGACCCCCTTGGCTGGCCGGATGGCCGCCGCACCGCCCGTACCCCGTCTGCACACCGCCCGTCTGCTGCTGCGCGAATGGCGGGACGCCGATCTCGCGCCCTGGGCGGCGATGAACGCCGACCCGGAGGTCCGCCGCCACCTGGGCGGCCCGCTCACCCGCGAGGAGAGTGACGCCTCCGTCGCCCGCTTCCGTGCCGCGTTCGCCGCGCGCGGGTACGGCTGGTGGGCCGTCGAGGAGCGGGCGGGCGGCGCGTTCCTCGGCTTCGCCGGGTTCGACCGCGTCGAGGAGGAAAGCCTGCCGTTCCACGGCGTGGAGGTGGGCTGGCGGCTGGCCCGCCACGCCTGGGGCCACGGCTACGCCACCGAGGCCGGCCGCGCCTGTCTCGGCCACGGTTTCACCACGCTCGGCCTGCCCGAGATCCTGGCGCTGACCACCGCAGCCAACACCCGCTCCCGCGCGGTGATGGAACGCCTCGGCATGGTCCACGACCCGGCCGACGACTACGAGGACCCCACCGTCCCGGAGGGCCCGCTGCGGGCCGGGGTCTGCTACCGGATCCGGGCCTGAGCGACGCGGGACCTGGGGGCGTACGGGCGGACGCGGCCGACCCGGCGGCAGCCCGGTCCCGCGCCCGCGCGTCCCGGCCCGGCGACGCCCGCTGCCCGGCCTCGTACGGGCGGACGCCCCGGCCCGGCGGCGCCCCGGTCCGTTTGCCCCGCCCCTACCGCGGCGCCACCACCACCGCCCCCGCCGGGTCCCGGTCCGCCGCCGCCATCAGCGCCGTACGCACCACGACCGCCTGCTCCCCGGGGGCGCGGCGCAGGTCGTCGGGGGTGCAGCGGACCACCGTGATACCCAGACGCTCCAGATGTTCGCGCTTGCGGTTCCAGGCCGCGCCGGGCAGGGTGCCGTCGCCGTCGGGCGCCGCCGTGTCGATCTCCACCGCCACCGCCTCGGCGGGCCAGTACGCGTCCACCCCGCCCAGGTGCGGGCCGCCCGGCAGCCGCAGGCCGACGTTCCACAGCGGGTCCGGCAGCGCGTGATCGCGGACCAGCGCGTAGAGCCGGTCCTCGGCGCGGGCGCGGTCCCCGGCCAGCAGCAGCGTCACCGTGTCCACCACGTGTGGCCGCCCCGCCAGCCGTGCCCGCCGCAGCTCGCCGACGACCGTGGCCGCCTCGGCGTGCCCGTCGCGTACCGCCTCCGTCACCAGATGCCGCACCGCCGCCGTATCCGTCAGCGTCGCCACGGTGTCCGCCAGCGCCCGCGCCACCGGGGCCACCGGCAGCCCGTCGATCTCCTCGGCCCCCGGCAGCTCCGCGGACCGGACGACCCGGGCGAAACCCGCCGAGCGCAGCCGCCGCCCGCGGCCCACCAGGACGTGCAGCCGGTTGAGCGACGGCAGCGGGGGAGCGGCGGCGACGCCGTGCAGCGCCAGCGCCGCCGGACCGGTCAGCATCGCCCGCGCGCCCGGGCGCACCCCGCCGCCCTGATACGGGACCGACGGGCCGCGCTCCGTCGCGTACAGCACGGCGGCGCGCAGCCGCTCCTCGGTGGACGGCGGCCCCGGACGCAGCAGGTACACGCCGGGCAGCACCTCGCGCCAGGGGCCGCCGGGGCGGCAGCGCCCGGCGGCCTCGGTGGGCGTGACGCCCCGCTCACGCAACCGGTGCGCGGTGACCAGTGGGCTGCTGCCGTCGGTGCGGGGGAGCGGGGAGAGCGGGGTGTTCTGGGTCATGCCCGGCACCTTCCCGTGCGCGGGCCGCCCGCTCACGGTTGTTACACACCTGTGGCAGGAAGCGGACAACTCCGTTCAGATGGACGGGTGTTCGGGCCCGCACCCGCCGGGCCCGGTGGCCCGCACCGCGGCCGGGGCCCGGCCCGGGCCGCCGGAGGCCGCGAGCCCGCCGCCTCCCGACCGGGCCGGGTCCGGGCCCGTCACCCCCGCTCGCCCGCCCCCGCATCACACGCCCGGGCCCGCAGCGCACGCGCCAGATCGTCGCGCTGCTCCGACACCAGGCGGCGCAGCGCCGGGGCGGCGTCCGTGTGCCCCGTCAGCCAGGCGTCGGTCGCGTCCAGCGTGGCCTGCTCGATCCGCCAGAACGGGAACAGCCCGCGGACCACGGCCATACCGATCTCGATCGACCGGTCCTGCCAGATCCGTTCGATCGCCGCGAAGTACCGCTCGCCGTACGGCGCCAGCAGCTCGCCCTGACCGGGCCGGGCGAAGCCGCTGATGGTGGCCTCCACCAGCGCGTTGGACAGGGCGTCCGACTCCATCACGTCCGCCCATGCCCGCGCCTTGACACCGGCGTCCGGCCGGGCGGTCAGGCAGCGCACCTGGTGCCGCTTGCCGGACGCGGTGTCGTCGCGGGACAGCTCGGCGTCCACCGCGGCGGCGTCGGCCGCGTCCGCGGAGGCCAGCGCCGCGAGGAGCGTCCAGCGCAGCTCCTGGTCCACGTCCAGCCCGTCGATGCGCGCGGTGCCGTCCAGCAGGCCGCGCAGCAGCTGGAGGTCGGCGGGCTCGGCGGCGACCGCGGCGAAGTGACGGGCCCAGGCCAGCTGGTGGTCGCTGCCCGGCGCGGCGACCCGCAGCTCGTGCAGCGCACCCTCGGCCAGCGCACGGGCCGCCGCCTCCCGGTGCTCCGGCGCCGTGTACGACTCCAGCGCCCCCTGCGCCTGCGTGTGCAGCGTCTGGAGCACGCCGATGTCGCTCTCCCGCCCCGAGAACCTCAGCACCAGGTCCAGGTAGTCGCGGGCCGGCATCAGCCCGTCGCGCGTCAGCCCCCACACCGCCGACCAGCACAGGGCCCGCGCCAGGGGGTCGGCGAGGTCGCCGAGGCGGGCGCGGAGGGTGGCGAGCGAGCCCTCGTCGAAGCGGGTCTTGCAGTACGTCAGATCGTCGTCGTTGACGAGGATCAGCTCGGGCCGCTCGGCGCCCGCCAGCTCCGCGACGACGGTGTGCGGACCGGCGACGTCGACCTCGGCGCGGGCGTAGCGCACCAGCGAGCCGTCGGCGTCCTCCCGCCGGTAGAGGCCGACCGCCACCCGGTGCGGCCGCAGCTCCGGGTGGGAGGCGGCGGCCTCCTGGAAGACGCTCAGCTCGGTGATGCGGTCCTGTGCGTCATAGGTGACCTGCGGGGTCAGCGCGTTGACCCCGGCGGTCTCCAGCCAGCCGCGTGACCAGGCGGCCATGTCGCGGCCGGAGGTCTCCTCCAGCACCGACAGCAGATCGGTCAGCCGGGTGTTGCCGTAGGCGTGCCGTTTGAAGTAGCGGCGGGCGCCTTCCAGGAACGCGTCCCGGCCCGCGTACGCCACCAGCTGCTTGAGGACGGAGGCGCCCTTGGCGTACGTGATGCCGTCGAAGTTGAGCTTGGCGTCCTCCAGGTCACGGATGTCGGCGGTGACCGGGTGGGTGGAGGGCAGCTGGTCGGCGCGGTAGGCCCACGCCTTGCGGTGGTTGGCGAAGGTGATCCAGCCGTTGCGGAAGCGCGTCGCCTCCACCAGCGACAGGGCACCCATGTAGTCCGCGAACGACTCCTTGAGCCACAGATCGTCCCACCACTCCATGGTGACGAGGTCGCCGAACCACATGTGCGCCATCTCGTGCAGGATGACGTTGGCCCGGCGCTCGTACGCCGCCTCGGTGACCCTGCCGCGGAAGACGAACTCCTCGCGGAACGTCACACACCCCGGGTTCTCCATCGCCCCGATGTTGTACTCCGGGACGAACGCCTGGTCGTACTTGCCGAACGGGTACGGGTAGTCGAAGTGGTCGTGGAAGAAGTCCAGGCCCTGCTTGGTGACGGTGAAGATGTCGTCCGCGTCGAAGTGCTTGGCCAGCCCCTTGCGGCACAGCGCGCCCAGCGGGATCACCAGCTCCGTGCCGTCCTCGAACGTCCGCCGGTAGCTGTCGCGTGCGTAGTGGTACGGCCCGGCGACCACCGCGGTGATGTACGTGGAGATCGGCCGCGTCGTCGCGAAGCGGTGGCGGCCGCCGGACGGCTCGCCCTCCTCCGCGCCGTTGCTGAGCACCAGCCACTCCTCGGGCGCGGTCACCTCGAAGGTGAACGGGGCCTTGAGGTCGGGCTGTTCGAAGGTGGCGAAGACCCGGCGGGCGTCGGCCGGTTCGTACTGCGTGTAGAGGTAGACCTCGCCGTCCTCGGGGTCCACGAAGCGGTGCAGGCCCTCGCCGGTGCGGCTGTAGGCGCACTGCGCGTCGACGGTGAGGGTGTTCTCCGCCGCGAGGCCCGCGAGCGTGATGCGGGTGCCGTCGAAGACCGCCGACGGGTCCAGCACCGTGCCGTTGAGGGTCACCGACGTCACCGACGGCGCCAGCAGATCCGCGAAGGTCGTGGCGCCCGGCTCGGCGCAGCGGAAGCGGATCGTGGTCAGCGAGCGGAAGGTGCCCTCGCCCTTCACCGCCGACCGGACGTCCAGCGCCACGTCGTACCCGTCGACGCTCAGCAGCCGTCCGCGCTCGTGGGCTTCGTCCCGGGACAGATTCTCACCTGGCACGCTGTGACTCCTTCGTCCTGTTCGTCGTCTTCTTCGGTTTCGTCGTCCACCGGTCGAACACGGGAATCATGGCACGCCCGATCTCTGTTGAAGCGGGCGCCGACCGGCGTACGCCCCGGCGTCCACCGCACACGAGGAGAGCCTGTGTCCGACACCGCGAAGACCCCCGCCGACTTCTGGTTCGATCCGCTCTGCCCCTGGGCCTGGATGACGTCCCGTTGGATGCTGGAGGTCGAGAAGGTCCGCCCGGTCGAGGTCCGCTGGCATGTCATGAGCCTGGCGGTGCTCAACGAGAACCGCCTCGACGAACTGCCGCCGGAGTACGCCGAGCCGATGCGGCCCGGCGGCAGCTCCTGGGCCCCGGTGCGGGTCTGCATCGCCGCCGAGCAGCGGTTCGGCAGCGAGGTCCTCGGGCCGCTCTACACCGCCCTCGGCACCCGTATGCACAACGAAGGTCTGGGCCGCGACCGCGCCGCGATCACGGGCGCCCTCGCCGACGCGGGCCTGCCCGCCGAGCTGGCCGAGGCCGCGGACTCCGACGCGTACGACACCGCGCTGCGCGCCTCCCACAAGGAGGGCATCGAGCTGGTCGGGCAGGACGTCGGCACGCCCGTCATCGCGGTGCCCGGCGCGGACGGCGAGCGGATCGCGTTCTTCGGGCCGGTCGTCACGCCCGCGCCCAAGGGCGAGGAGGCCGCCAAGCTGTGGGACGGCACCCTGATGGTCGCCTCTGTCCCCGGCTTCTACGAGATCAAGCGGACCCGCACGGCCGGTCCGGTCTTCGACTGACGCCCCGGACATGGGCGGGGCCCCGCGAGTCACGTCCTCGCGGGGCCCCGCCGTTTTTCCGCCTGCCGGGTGAAGGGTGAGAAGACGATCACGAGGCAGGACGCTCAAGGGGCCTCAGGGGGCCAGCAGCAGCGTGTGCGCGCGCTCCTTGGCGGCGGCGTAGCGCTTGGCCACGTCCTGCCAGTTGACGACCTGCCACATCGCCTCGATGAAGTCGACCTTCTGGTTCTTGTACTGGAGGTAGAAGGCGTGCTCCCAGGCGTCGAAGACCAGGATCGGCACGGAGCCCTGGCCGACGTTGCCCTGGTGGTCGTAGATCTGCTCGACGATCAGGCGGCCGCTGACCGGCTCGAAGGCGAGCACGCCCCAGCCGGAGCCCTGCGTGGTGGCGGCGGCCTTCGTCAGCTGGGCCTGGAAACCGGCGTACGAACCGAAGCTCTCGGCGAGGGCGTCGGCCAGCTCGCCCACGCCGTCCTTCGCGTCCGGCTCGCCGCCGCCGTCACCGCTCATGTTGTGCCAGTAGATGCTGTGCAGGATGTGCCCGGAGAGGTGGAACGCGAGGTTCTTCTCCAGCCCGTTGATGCCGCCCCACTGCTCCTTGTCGCGGGCCTCGGCGAGCTGCTCCAGGGTGTCGTTCGCCCCCTTCACATAGGCCGCGTGGTGCTTGTCGTGGTGCAGCTCGATGATCTCGGGGCTGATGACCGGGGCCAGCGCCGAGTAGTCGTAGGGGAGCTCCGGAAGGGTGTAGGTCGCCATGTGCCCAGCCTCTCCAACTGCTTACGCCTTCTTATTGCAACAGGGAGCTATTGCAATGGATGTGCAAGAACGGTCGCCACGCTACCAGCCGGGGTGATCACCGGCCCGGTAAGGGCGGGCTGCCTGGTTCCGAAGACGGAGGCGGGGCGGGACCCCCGAAGGAGTCCCGCCCCGCCTCGTGCGGTGCGTGCGGTCCGGTCAGCCGGCCGCCGTCCGCTCGCCCTCCGTGCGGCCCAGCTTCGACCGCAGCAACCCGATCGCGGCCAGCGCCACCGCGAATCCGCCGGTGAACAGCAGCTGGATGCGCTGGTTCTCGTCCCGCAGCATCAGCAGCAGCACCGCCGCGATACCGGCCAGCGCCACCCACGTCAGGAACGGGAACGCCCACATCTTCACGACCAGCTTCTCCGGCGTCTCCCGCTCCAGCTGGCGGCGCATCCGCAGCTGGGCGGCGGCGATGAAGCCCCACACCACCAGCACCGCGGCGCCGACCATGTTGAGCAGCCACTGGAAGACCGTCGTCGGCCACCAGAAGCTGAAGAGCACCGCGAGGAAGCCGAACGCCGAGCAGAACACCACCGCACGGCGCGGCACCCCGCCGCTGACCTTGCCGAGGAACGCCGGGCCCTGCCCGCGCGAGGTCAGCGAGAACGCCATCCGGGACGAGCCGTAGATGTTGGCGTTCATCGCGGACAGCAGCGCCACCAGGATGACCACGTTCATGATCTGACCGGCCGCCGGGATGTCCAGGTAGTCGAGGACCGCGACGTACGGGCCGCTCTTGGTGAGGGAGGGATCGTTCCACGGGATGACGGTGACGATGATCGCCATCGAACCGACGTAGAAGAGGGCGATCCGCCACATCGCGGTCCGCACCGCCCGCGCCACGCCGCGCACCGGGTCCTTCGACTCGGCCGCCGCGATGGTCACCGTCTCCAGACCGCCGTACGCGAAGACCGACGCGAGCAGGCCGACCATCAGGCCGTCGACGCCCTTGGGCAGGAAGCCGCCGTCGCCGGTGAGGTGGGTGGCGCCCGGTGCGCTGGTGCCCGGCAGGACGCCGAAGATCGCCAGCAGGCCCAGGATCAGGAAGATGCCGATCGCCGCGACCTTCAGGGCGGCGAACCAGAACTCGAACTCACCGAAGTTGCTGACCGACGCGAGGTTGGCGCCACAGAAGATCACCATGAAGAGCAGCACCCACATCCACGTCTGGGTGCCCGGGAACCACTGCGTCATGATGCCCGCCGCGCCGATCGCCTCGGCGGCCACCGCCACACACAGCAGCGCGGTGAACATCCAGCCCGCGGTGAACCCGGCCCACGGCCCGATCGACCGCCCGGCGTGCACCGAGAACGATCCGGACGCCGGGTTGGCCGCCGCCATCTCGCCCAGCATCCGCATGATCAGCATGACCAGCGCGCCGGACACCGCATAGGCGAGGACGATCGACGGCCCGGCGGCGGCGATGCCCGCACCGGACCCGACGAACAGTCCCGCGCCGATCACCCCGCCCAGGGCGATCATCGACAGATGGCGCTGCTTGAGGCCGTTGGACAGCGGGGTGCCGCCGTCGCCTCCCGGGTCCGCGTCGGACCGCTCGCGCGCGGTCGCGGCGGACGGGGGTATCCCATTCATGTCGTACCTGTCCCAGTGGTGAGAGCGAAGCGGAGCGAATCTGCGTTCTCCCGGGGCTGCGACCTGTACGCCTCCGCCGCCGACCCCCGGCCCCCCGCCCGCGACGGCAGGCACAGCCCTGCGAATGGCGCGTTGCTCCCCAGGTCGTAAACGGGGGGTCCTCGGTGAAGCGCGCTCAGTCTGGGCGTCGGTGTCCGCTCAGGGCAACAGGCATACAGCGAATGTTCGGTATTCAGACGCGATCGTGACCGTACGTGTCCAGGTCATCGTTGTATGCCACCACAAGCCCGCCCAAGGCGGCACAACTCCGCCTCAGCGACGGGATGTCCGGCCCCGCACTTCCCGGACACCGGCGACCAACAGGACCACCGCGGTGGCCCCCGCCGACCACAGCAGCTGCGGCCGGGCAGTGGCGTCGGTCAGCATCAGCACCAGCACCGCGGCCATCCCCGCCAGAGCGGCCCACGTCAGATAGGGGAACGCCCACATCCGCAGGGTCAGCTTCTCCGGCGCCTCCTGCTCGATCCGCCGCCGCAGCCGCAACTGTGAGACGGCGATCAGTGCCCAGACGAAGAGCAGCACCGCGCCGACCGCGTTCAGCAGATAGAGGAAAACCGAATCCGGCCACTTGAGGTTCAGCAGCACCGACACGAAGCCGAACGCCACCGACGCCAGCACCGCCCGCCGCGGCACGCCCCCGCCCGCCACCTTCAGCAGCCCGCGCGGCGCCTCGCCCCGCTCCGCCAGCGAGAAGATCATCCGGGATGCGCCGTAGAGATTGGCGTTCAGCGCCGACAGCAGCGCCACGAACACCACGATGTTCATGATCATCCCAGCGCCCGGGATCCCGATGCGATCGAGCACCGCGACGTACGGGCTCTTCCCCGGCACCAGCTTCGACCACGGCAGCAGCGTGACGATCACCAGCATCGAGCCGACGTAGAAGAAGAGGATGCGCCACACCGCGCTGCGCACCGCGCGGCCCACCGCACGCGCCGGATCGTCCGACTCGGCGGCCGCGATGGTGACGACCTCCAGACCGCCGAACGCGAACACCACCGCCAGCACCCCGGAGACCACCCCGGACCAGCCACGCGGCAGGAAGCCGCCCTGCCCGGTCAGGTTGGCGAGCCCCACCGGCTCGGTGTCCGGCAGCACGCCGAAGACCGCCAGCAGGCCCAGCACCAGGAAGAGCACGATCGCGGTGACCTTCAGCGTGGCGAACCAGAACTCGAACTCGCCGAAGTTCTTCACCGCCGCGAGGTTGGCGCCGGTGAACACCACCATGAAGAGGAGCACCCAGCCCCACTGCGGCACCGCCGGAACCCAGCCGTGCGCGATCTGCGCTGCGCCCGTCGCCTCCACGGCGAGCACCACGACCAGCAGGAACCAGTACAGCCAGCCGACGCTGAACCCGGCCCAGCGGCCCAGTGCCCGCTCCGCGTGCACCGAGAACGCCCCGGACGCGGGCATCGCCGCCGACATCTCGCCCAGCATCCGCATGACCAGCATCGCCAGCGCGCCCGCGATCAGATACGACACCGTGATGCCGGGACCGGCCACCGCGATGCCCGCACCGGATCCGACGAACAGCCCGGCGCCGATCACCCCGCCCAGGCCCAGCATCGTCAGATGCCGCTGCTTGAGCCCCCCGGAGAGCGGTTCCCGCTCGCCGGCCCCCTCTCCGAGCGGCGGTTTCCCGGAGGAGGGCGGTGCGTCGTGCATGGCTCGTACTCTCGCGAGGTGCGGGGGCCCCGCGGACGGCGTGGCCTGTGGTCCTTCACAGTTTCCCCGCCCCGGCGACCACCGCAAAACGCTCGCCCGCTTGGTGACGAGCATCACGTGACCTGCGAAAAGGTCCGCGCGGGCGGCCGCGCCCGGCACCGTGGGCCTTGTTCGGAACTCTCCAAGCCGCCCGGCGCCGCTTTGTCGCCGCCACACGATGATCGCGGTGGCCCCGCTCGACTAACGTCCATCGGGTCCGACCTGTCCGTATCCCTCTGACCTTCGCGGAGTCCTGATGAGCACTGCCGCTCTCACCCGTCCCGGTGCGGTCCTCGCCGATCTGCTGCCCGCCGCCACCGCCACCCGCGCCCGCGTCCGTGACGCCGCGCTGGTCGCCGGGGGCGCCGTCCTGACCGGCGTCGCCGCCCAGATAGCTCTGCCGATCCCCGGCTCCCCGGTGCCGGTGACCGGCCAGACCTTCGCCGCGCTGCTGGTGGGCACCGCGCTCGGCGCCCGCCGCGGCCTCGCCTCCCTCGCGCTGTACGCGGCGGTCGGCATGGCGGGCGTGCCGTGGTTCGCCGAGGGCAGGTCCGGCCCCGGCGGCGCCACCTTCGGCTATGTCCTGGGCATGCTGCTGGCCTCCGTCGTCGTCGGCGCGCTGGCCCGCCGCGGCGGCGACCGGGGCACACTGCGCACCGCCGGGACGATGGCCGCCGGTCTCGCGGTGATCTACGCCGTCGGCGTCCCCTACCTCGCGCTGAGCACCGGCATGTCCTTCGGTCAGGCGCTCGCCGCCGGAATGGTGCCGTTCCTCATCGGCGACGCCCTCAAGGCGGCCCTGGCGATGGGCGCCCTGCCCACCGCCTGGAAGCTGGCCGGGCGCCGCGGCTGACGGACCACGGGCAGCCCGGCGCATGCCACGCGCCGGGCCCCGGAACCGCGGAACGGGCCGGGCCCCGCACTCACCCAGTTGGTGACTGCGGGGCCCGGCCCGTTCCCCGTATCCGTACCTTCGTGCCGTACGTGCCTGGCGGCTACGCGCGGTCCGCGGCCTTCGCGGGGGCGGCCTCGGGCGCCTCGGCGGGCACGGCCTGCGCCGGAACGGCGGCGGCGGCCTCGCGGGGACGGCGCCGGTCCAGGACCAGGCCGATGGCGAGGACGACCACCGCGGCGACGACGGACAGGACCATCTGCTTGCGGCCGTCCGGGTCGTAGAACATGTAGCCCACGACGAAGAGGATCAGCGCGATCGTCGCGTACGTCAGCCACGGGTACAGCCACATCCGGACCGTCAGCCGCTCCGGCATCTCCTTCTCGATGATCTTGCGCATCCGCAGCTGCGAGAAGCAGATGACCAGCCACACGAAGAGCGCGACGGCGCCCGAGGAGTTCAGCAGGAACTGGAAGATGGTTTCCGGCGAGGTGTAGCTGAAGATCGTCGCGACGAAGCCGAAGGCGACCGACGCCCAGATCGCGACGGCCGGGACGCCGCCCTTGTTGACCTTCGCGAACGCCTTCGGCGCGTCGCCGCGCTCACCCAGCGAGAAGGCCATCCGGGACGCGGTGTACAGACCCGAGTTGAGACAGGACAGCACCGCCGTCAGCACCACGATGTCCATCACGGTGCCCGCGTACGGGATCTTCAGCGACTCCAGCACGGCCACGTACGGGCTGGCGTCCAGCTTCGGGTCGTTCCACGGCAGCAGCGTCACGATGACCGCGATCGAGCCGAGGTAGAAGAGCGCGATCCGCCAGATGACGCTGTTGACGGCCTGGCGCACGGCCTTCACCGGGTTCGGCGACTCGCTGGCCGCCAGGGTGACGATCTCGCTGCCCATGAAGGAGAAGACCACCAGCAGCATGCCGGAGAGGATCGCCCCGGGGCCGTGCGGCAGGAAGCCGCCGTGGCCGGTGAGGTTCTCCATGCCCACCGCGTGGTCGCCCGGAGGCAGGCCGAAGATCGCCAGCGCGCCGATGACGATGAAGACGACGATGGCGACGACCTTGATACCGGCGAACCAGAACTCGAACTCGCCGAACGAGCTGACGGAGATCAGGTTGGTGCCGGTCAGTACGATCATGACCAACAGTGCCCACGCCCACTGCGGGACGGCGGGGACCCAGTTGGTGAGGATCGAGGCGGCCGCGGTCGCCTCGACGGCCAGCACGACCGACCAGAAGAACCAGTACAGCCAGCCGATGGTGAACCCGGCCCAGCGGCCGAGCGCACGGTCCGCGTATGCGGAGAACGAACCGGACGTGGGGGAGGCCGCGGCCATCTCACCCAGCATCCGCATGACGAGCACTACCAGAAGTCCGGTCAGTGCGTAGGAGAGGAGAATGCCCGGCCCGGCGGCCTTGATACCGGCTCCGGACCCGACGAACAGTCCGGCGCCGATGACGCCACCGATGGCGATCATCGACAGATGCCGGTTCTTGAGTCCTGCCTGAAGCCCGTCCGTGGTAGGCGGGTGCGTGCCCATGTGCACCGTCCTTCAGTGGTTCTCGGTTTCGAGTCCCCGCATTAGACAGTCGACACCGACCGCTTAGGAAGATCCGACTCCGGATCGTTGTCGTTCCTGTTCAGCTGTATGAAGAGTGGCTGAAACCTCCCCGCCATATGTACGAAGACCCGGCGCCACAGAGCCGCATTCCGCATGCCACACTCATGCCATGCGCGTGTATCTCGGCTCCGACCATGCCGGTTTCGACCTCAAGAACCACCTCGTCGAGTGGCTCACGGCCCACGGCCACGAGCCCGTCGACTGCGGTCCCCACCTCTACGACGCCCAGGACGACTACCCGCCGTTCTGCCTCCGTGCAGCTGAGCGCACGGCCGCCGACGCCGACGCGCTCGGCATCGTGATCGGCGGCTCCGGCAACGGTGAGCAGATCGCCGCCAACAAGGTCAAGGGCGTCCGGGCCGCACTGGCCTGGAGCGAGGAGACCGCGAAGCTCGGCCGCGAGCACAACAACGCAAACGTGATTTCCGTCGGTGGCCGGATGCATTCCCTTGAGGAGGCGACCAAGTTCGTCGAGATCTTCCTCGCCACCCCGTACTCCGGCGAGGAGCGTCACACCCGCCGCATCGAGATGCTCTCGGCGTACGAGACCACCGGCGAACTCCCCCCGATCCCGGCCCACCACCCCCAGGGCTGACCGCCCGCGAGCCCGATGCCGCCCGCTTCCCCGACCGCCGGGGGAGCGGGCGCGCCCACCTAAGGACGCACCGCATGCCCGAGGGGCACACCATCCACCGCCTCGCCCTCGACCACCGCGAGCGCTTCGCGGGCGAGACGGTCCGCGCGAGCAGCCCGCAGGGCCGGTTCGCCGCCGGTGCGGCGCTCGTCGACGGCCGGGTCCTGGAGCGCGCCGAGGCCCACGGCAAGCACCTCTTCCTCGGCTTCGGGCCCGCCGGATGGATCCACATCCACCTCGGCCTCTTCGGCAAGCTCGGCTTCGGCACCGCCCCCTCCTCCGGGGACCTCCGGCACACTCCGGTCCAGGCGGGACCCCCCGCGCCCGCCGCCGACACCGTCCGGCTCCGCCTCGCCACCGGCGAGCACCACGCCGACCTGCGCGGACCCACCGTCTGCGCGCTGATCACCGACGCCGAGAAGCAGGCGGTACACGACCGCCTCGGCCCCGATCCGCTGCGCCCCGAGGACGACGGCGAGCGGGCCTGGCGCCGTATCTCCCGCAGCCGCACCACCGTCGCCGCGCTCCTCCTCGACCAGAAGATCGTCGCGGGCGTCGGCAACGTCTACCGCGCCGAGGTCCTCTTCCGCCGCGGCATCGACCCGTACCTCCCCGGCCGGGCCCTCGCCCGCGACGACTGGGACGCGATCTGGGCCGACCTCGTCGCCCTGATGCGCGAGGGCGTCCGCCACAACCGGATCGACACCGTACGGCCGGAGCACATGCCGGAGGCGATGGGCCGCCCGCCGCGCGTCGACGACCACGGCGGCGAGGTGTACGTCTACCGCCGCGCCCACCAGCCCTGCCACCTGTGCGCCACCGAGATCCGCACCGCCGACCTGGCGGCCCGCAATCTCTTCTGGTGCCCGCGCTGCCAGCCCACGAACGGGGGCTGAGCGGGGGCACCCGGCGGCGCCCGCCCGGAGGCGCCCGTCAGCCGCCCGCCGCCGCGCTCAGAACTCGTGCGGCAGCCACGGCGCGACGTCCGTGCCGAACGCCACCGACGCCGCCGCCAGCGCGCCCGGCCGCAGCTCCCGCACCCGCCCGGCCCCGGCCAGCGCCGACAGCGTGAACCCGCCCAGATACGCCGAGCTCAGCTCCCGCACGGACAGCGCCAGCTCGGCCGGGTCGGTGGTCCGCTCGCAGGTCGCGCCGGTGCCGTCGCCGGACAGCCGCCAGCGGCCCTCGTTCCACGGGCAGAACGGGTCGGCCACCTCCAGCACCGTGTCCACCGGCCGTTGGTACGTCCGTGCCGCCAGCGCCGCGCCCAGCTCCACCGGCCGTACGAACGCCGCCTCGTGGAGCCCGATCAGGCACCGCCGCATGTCCTCGACGAGGTGCAGCAGCGGATCGTCCACCGGCAGATTCCGCGCCGTCACGTAGGTCGTCAGGTCGATGCCGAACAGATAGCGCCACAGCGCGGCGCCCACCACCGGATCGGTCGCGGTCAGGTCCCACACCCGGACCGTGCCCTGCGGACCCGCATCGGACCAGTCGGCCACCACGGCGTAGCGGGCGTAGCCGCACACCTCGCCGCCGGCCTCGGCCACCACGCACTGCAGCGGCCCCTCGTCGTCGTCGCGGTCGTCCTCCGGGTCGAGGATCATCATCCGATCCCAGCCCGGCGGCCGTACCAGCATCCCGGCGCGCCCCGCGACCGTTCGCGCGTAGACCGCCTCGCACGCCGCCAGCGCCTCGGCCGGCTCCTTCAGCCGCAGTCGTACGTCGTCGGAACCGGGCAGGTCCGGTTCCGCCACCCGGGTGGTGTCGACCTTGATCCGCATCTCCTGCGTCGCCGCGCCGTACCCGAACCGTCCGTAGATCGCGGGCTCGGACGCCGTCAGCATCGCCAGCGGCTCGCCCCGCTCCCGTACGTCGTCCAGCTGCCGCCGCATCATCGCCCGCAGCGCCCCGCGGCGGCGGTGCGTCGGCTGCACGCTGACCATCGTCACCCCGGCCGCCGGCACGGACGCCCCGCCCGGCACCGTCAGCCCGAAGGAGAACGCGCCCGCCGTCCCGACGATCTCGTCGTCGTCCCAGGCCGCGAGGGAGCGTCCGGGCTCCATCAGCTCCCGCCACATGGCCCGTTCCTCGGCGGATTCCTCCTCGCCGAACGCCCGCTCCAGCTTCCCGTACCAGGCGTCTCCTTCATCCGGCTGCAACACCCGCAACTCTGTCGTCATACGCCACCTGTACCAGGAGGCCCTCCGGCAGCGCGACCGCATTTCGAACGCGATTCCCGGCAATCACACCGAGCGGCGTCCGGCGAATCGACGCGCCGCCGAACGGGTGGATAAAGTCCCCGTGACATGACACGCCGCCCGAGATCGGAACCCCTGACGGCCCGGCTGCACAAAGCGCTGCACCGGGCTCGCGCCGGCGTGCGCAAGGCGGGGGTCGACTACTTCCGCGGCGACGGCTCCGACGGGCCCGCGCTCGCCGCGCTGCTGTTCTCGGTGGTGCTCATCGCGGGCGGCACGCTGTGGCATCCGGAGTGGTTCGGGCCGACCGCGTTGGTCCTTCCGGTGATCGCCGGCGGCCTCCTGTTGCGCCCCGCCAACCTCCTCGCCCTCTACGCCGCTTCCGCGACCGCCCTGATCGTGGAGGCGGCGCTCTTCGGTCCGTACGACGAGGGTCCGGACCGCATCACGCCCGGCACGGTCCTGATCGTCGCCGCCGTCGGGCTGACCGGCCTGCTGATCGCGCAGTTCCGCAGCCGGGTCGGCGTGCCCTGGCGGCGCGGCAGCACCATGCTCTTCGACCTGCGCGAACGCATCCGGGTACAGAGCGAACTGCCCCGGCTGCCGGAGGGCTGGCACCACGAGATGGCGCTGCGCCCGGCAGGCGGGCAGTCCTTCTCCGGGGACTTCGTCGTCGCCTCCCGCACCCAGGGCGGCAACATCCTGGAGGTCGTCCTCACCGACGTCTCCGGCAAGGGCATGGACGCGGCCTCCCGCTCGCTGCTGCTCTCCGGCGCCTTCGGCGGCCTCCTCGGCTCCCTGCCGCCGAACAGCTTCCTGCCCGCGGCCAACGGCTATCTGCTGCGCCAGGACTGGGACGAGGGCTTCGCCACCTCCATCCACCTCGTCCTCGACCTGGAGTCCGGCGACTACGAACTGCTCTCCGCGGGCCACCTCCCGGCCCTCCAGCTCTGCGCCGGGACCGGCCGCTGGGAGGAGAAGTCCGGCGAGGGCCCGCTGCTCGGGGTCTACGACGGGGCGCAGTTCGACCCGGTGAAGGGCCGGTTGCGCCCCGGCGATGTGCTGATGATGTTCACCGATGGCCTGGTCGAGTCCGCGGACCGCGACATCGCCGAGGGCATGGACCGGCTGACCGGCGAGGCCGACCGCTATGTCGCGGCCGGCTTCGCGGGCGCCGCCTGGCATCTGATCGAGGCGGTGGCCAAGGACGTCAACGACGACCGGGCGCTGCTCCTCATCTGCCGGGACGCGTAGCGCCGACGGGTTCCGGCGCCGCTTCCTCCTGCGCCGCGTCCCGGGTGGCGATCAGCCGGTCGACGACGCGGGTGCCCCACCGCGCCGCGGCACAGGATTTCCCGGATAGACCTCTGCACGACGGGAAGGTGAGGAACACGCGGCGGAGGCCGCCCGGTGCGAGGTCTGGCAGGAGGGGCCGTGGCTCAGGGGACGGGTGGGAGACGGTGAGCGCGCGTCGGTGGCTGTACCGGTTCGGAGGGCGGGCGCGCGTCGCCGGGAAAGTTGTGGGCGGGGTGGCCGTGACGGCTCTGGCGGCGTCGTTCGTCGTCCTCGGGTACGGGTTCGTCCGTACCGGACTCGACGGGCTGAACGACGCCTCCGCGGGCGCCGCGCGTGAACGGTCCGTCGACGGAACCGTCCTGGCGAAAGACAAGGTGAGCGAGCCCCAGGGAAGCCACAGCAAGAGGATCGAAGTTCGTTTCACCACGGCCGCCGGGACGTCCTACCGGTTCTGGGAGGCCGGCGATGCAGACATCGGCGACACGATCCGCGTCCGCTACGAGCCGGGGCGCCCAGAGACAGCGACCACCCACTCCGTGACGAGCAACAGGACGGGGTACGGCATGCTGACCCTGGTCGGGCTCGCGCTCGTGATCCTCATGCCGCTCCTGATACTCAGGCTCGGCCGGGAAGGTCTCCGCGACATCCGGCGGACGGTACGGCTACGGTCGGCCGTGGGATGACGCTGCCGGCCCGGGGATGTCCGCGTCCTTACGCCCCGGGTGCCGTCCTCGCCCCCACGGCATCACCCTGCGGATCACGCGGGTGAGGGAAGTGACGAGCCTTCGGAGTTACCGCGTGGCCGCGGTGCGACTGTCCCGGTCCGCTCCCGGGGCGCCCGCCTCGGGCCCGTTCCGCCCCGCGACCGCCCGACGCGCGTCCTCCGGGTCCTTACGGAACGCCCACGCCATCGTCGGCTCCATCGCGAACCGGAAGACCTTGCGGACCGGCGGGGTGCACAGCGCCGTCACCACCACACCGGCGATCACCGTGACCGCGATCTCTCCGAGCGGCGTGTGCAGCCAGGCGTAATCGTCGAACCAGCCCCAGAAACGGGAGCCCTTGGCGAGGAAGCCGTGCAGCAGATAGCCGTAGAGCGTGCCCGCGCCCAGCACCGTGAACCACGTCCGCCGGGTCGGCACCCAGGAGTAGAAGCACGCCGTCAGCACCAGCGAGCACCCGAAGAGCGCCAGGCTCATCGCCGCCCCGGCCCACCAGGTGGCGCCCAGCTCCTGCGCGCTGTCGCGATGGTAGAACCACGCCGACGTCATCCGGGGCGCCGCCCAGTACGCCACGGCCACCGCCGTCGCGAAGACCGGCACCGCCGCGATCCGCACCGCCCGCCGCCGCACCCACGCGAAGTGCTCCGGCTTCAGATTCAGCCCCAGCACGAAGAACGGCAGGAACTGCAGCACCCGCTGGAGGTCGAGGTCGTCACCGATCTCCGGCGAGACGGAGGCCGCGACGGCGATGGCGAGCGCCAGCGGGACCGGCCGGCGGACGGCCTTCCACAGCGGCGTCGTCAGCCGCCAGATGAACAGCGCGACCAGGAACCACGTCAGGAACCACGGATCGAGCAGGCTGATCGGCATTTTGGGATCGTCGTTCGCCCACCGCGCGAAGAAGGTGTACGCGACCTCGAAGAGGAGGTACGGGACGACGACGCCGGTGATCAGCCGCTGGAGCCGGTCCTTGCGCATGTCGAAACTGCGCGAGAAGTAGCCGGAGATGATGATGAACGCCGGCATGTGGAAGGCGTACACCGTCATGTACAGCGCCTCGGCGGCGCGGCTGCCGTCGGTCAGCGGCTCCCAGGAGTGCCCCATCGCCACCAGCACGATGGCGAGGTACTTCGCATTGTCGAAGAACGCGTCCCGCCCCTGCGCGGGCGCCGCCACCCCGGGACCGGGGTGCTCGGCCGGTCCGCCCGAGGGCGGCGCCGGGTCCGCATCCGCCCCCTCCCGGGCCTCGGGGAGGGCACGTCGCGAGGTCGGCGCAGGCTGAAACATCTGAGGCACCCTAGTGGCGATTCGCCGAATGCGTAAAACCGCCGTCAGGTAATTCGCCATTCCCCCAGGTAAGCGCCGCATACCGGCGCCGACCCCCGCGTGATCCATTTCCGCGGGACGCTCCGCAATATCGCGTACGAATGCCTCATTCGCCGGCGAACTCCCCGATCAACGCGCCGTTTTGTGGCATTTCACCCTCATGAAACGGTCAATAAGGTGCGACGGAGTCACCGGAGGGAATGTCACACTCCCCGGCCGCACATCACCGCGCCGAACGTGAGTGACGCCACATCGGGAAATGTGCTCCGGCGCCCGCGCGGCGAATGCACCGGCTCCGCCGGGTGAATACCCAAGTGGTGAACGTCACTTACCGGCCAGGTGGAACGAAATGATCAGGCCGAATTACCGTTCACGCGGCACGCACCGTTTCTCTCCGCGCCGCCCGCACCGTACGGTGCCCCGCCCGGCCGCCTCCGCGCCCGCTTCCTGGCACCTTGCCGAAACGTCCCCTCGCCCACCACGCGAGCGTGACGTTCGTCCGCTTCGCCCCTCAACGGTACGAAGCGGGCAAAGCGTTGGCCGATGATTCATCACCCGTATGCAGTGGGAAGTGACTTGGTGGCACGATGGGTGCCTGCGGGGGTGTGCACGGCTGCACACTTCCCGGCCGGTGAGGCTTCCGACCGAGGGTGTGATCAGTTGTGGCTCTGTCGCTGTCAGTGGTGCTGCTGTTGGGGATCGTGCTGATCGTGCTGATCCGCGGCAAGACGATCAAGCCGGGCCCGGCGATCGTCGCCATTCTCTTCGGGTTCTTCCTCGCATCCAGCGGTATGGCCCCGTCCATAAACCGGTTCTTCAACTCCCTCGCGGACACGATCAACCACATCACCTTCTGAGCGCCGCCCCGCCGCCGTCCGGCGGCACACCGCGCGGCACCGCCCGCCGGCCCCGGGGCCGGACCGCACCCGCGGCCCGGCCCCGGATCCGTGTCAGCTCCCGGCCGGACCGCCCTGTGCGCCCCGCGCCAGCGCCGACCGCACCGCGTCCTCGCTGCGCCCGACGACGGCTGTGCCGTCGTCCGCGGTGATGATCGGCCGCTGGATCAGCCGGGGATGCGCGGCCAGCGCCTCGATCCACCGCTCCCGCCCCGCGTCCGACCGCTCCCAGGACGCCACCCCCAGCTCCTTCGCCTCGGCCTCCTGCGTCCGCGTGATGTCCCACGGCTCCAGCCCCAGGCGCTCCAGTACGGCCCGCAGCTCGTCCGCCGTCGGCGGCTCCTCCAGGTAACGGCGCACCGTGTACTGCGCCCCCTCCTCGTCGAGCAGGTCGACCGCCGAACGGCACTTGGAACACGCGGGATTGATCCAGATCTCCATGCCGGTCACCCTATGGGCCGCCGCCGCACCCCGTGCGCCCGCCCGCGTACGAAACAAGAGGCCCCGGACCAGTCGGTCCGGGGCCTCTTCACTCTCTGAGCGGGCGACGGGAATCGAACCCGCGTAGCCAGTTTGGAAGACTGGGGCTCTACCATTGAGCTACGCCCGCATGCGCCACAGGTCGTCGCGACCCCGGCACGCAGTGCACTGTAGCGGGTCGGGCCCCTCCACCGCACACCGGTTGACCACGCCTCGGATATCCGGCAGCCGCAGCGCCATCGGCCATGTACCCTACGTGTCGCACCGACGGGGTGTGGCGCAGCTTGGTAGCGCGTCCGCTTTGGGAGCGGAAGGTCGTCGGTTCGAATCCGGCCACCCCGACCAGCAGTACGGCGTACGTCCCGGTGGACAGGTTCCCCGGGACGCGGCCCGCCCGGCCACCACCTACGGATATCCGTAGGTGGTTCGTCCACGGCCCCAGGCGCCGCGAGCGCCCGCCGGACGGGCCCGCGAGGTCGCATTGTCGGTGCCGTCCTCCTTGCGGTTACTATGCAAGCTGCGTGCCCGTGTGTCTCTGTACCGGGCGCGATCGGCCGGGGCCCGCGCCTGAGGGAGCATCCCGGAAGATCCCAGCAGAACCCCAAGAAGTCAGCCCCAAGGAGACCGAACCGTGAAGAGCGCCGTGGAGACCCTGAACCCGACCCGGGTTCGGCTCACTGTCGAGGTGCCCTTCGAGGAGCTCAAGGACAGCCTCGACGCGGCGTACAAGAAGATCAACCAGCAGGTCACGGTGAAGGGCTTCCGCAAGGGCAAGATCCCTGCCCGCGTCATCGACCAGCGGTTCGGTCGCGGCGCCGTGCTGGAGGAGGCCGTCAACGACGCGCTCCCGAAGTTCTACACCGAAGCGGTCAACGAGGGTGAGCTGAACGTCCTCGGCCAGCCCGAGGTCGACATCACCGAGCTGAAGGACGGCGAGCTGCTGGCCTTCACCGCCGAGGTCGACATCCGCCCCGCCCTGGAGATCCCGGACTACTCCGGCATCGAGGTCGAGGTCGACGCCGTCGCGGTGTCGGACGAGGACATCGAGAAGTCGGTCGAGCAGCTGCGTGAGCGCTTCGCCTCCACCAGCCCGGTCGAGCGCGCCGCGCAGGACGGCGACGTCCTGACCCTGGACCTCGAGGCCAAGGTGGACGGCGAGGTCCTGGAGGACGGCGTCGCCAAGGGCGTCAGCTACACCGTCGGCTCCGGTGAGCTGCTGGACGGCATCGACGACGCCGTCAAGGGTGTCGAGGCCGGTGGCACCGCCACCTTCACCTCCGAGCTCAAGGGCGGCTCCGCCCAGGGCAAGGAGGCCGAGGTCAAGGTCGACGTCACCGCCGTCGCCGCCCGCGAACTGCCCGAGCTGGACGACGACTTCGCGCAGCTGGCCAGCGAGTTCGACACGCTCGACGAGCTGAAGGCCGACAGCGTCAAGCGCCTCGAGCAGATGAAGAAGTACGACCAGGCCACCCAGGCCCAGGAAAAGGTGCTGGACGAGCTGCTGAAGCTCGTGGAGGTCCCGATCCCCGAGAAGCTGCTCGAGGACGAGATCAACACCCGCAAGCACAACCTGGTCAACCACCAGCTCGGCCAGATGGGCCTCGACCTCGCGAAGTACCTGGAGATCCAGGGCAAGACCGAGGAAGAGTTCGACGCCGAGACCAAGGAGCAGGCGGAGAAGGGCATCAAGACCCAGTTCATCCTCGATGAGCTGGTCAACAAGGAGAAGCTGAACGTCAGCCAGGAGGAGCTCACCGAGCACCTCATGCGCCGCGCCCAGTCCTCCGGCATGTCCCCCGACCAGTTCGCCCAGGCCGTCGTCGAGGGTGGCCAGGTGCCGATGCTCGTCGGCGAGGTCGCCCGCGGCAAGGCGCTCGCCGTCGTCGTTGAGGCCGCCACCGTCAAGGACAGCAACGGCGAGGTCGTCGAGCTGGACGACGACGAGGACGAGATCGCCGAGACCGTCGTCGCCGAGGCCGAGGGCACCGAGGCCGCGGAGAAGACCGAGAGCTGAGCTCCGGCACCCTCCCGCACCCCTTGATCACGGGCCCGAACGCGCCGCTGCGTGTGTTCGGGCCCGTGCTCGTCACCGCCCGGTGAGCCTGCGCTCACAGCGAACAGTTCTCCCAGCGGGATGGCGTTGTCCGACCTGCGCGTTAGGGTCCGTAGATACGAGGGCAGGGGAGTCTCCGAAACGCGCCGGGGCCACACCGTACGGCGCAGACCCCCACGCCCCGGCAGACGACGCTGAGACGGTTCCGTACCGTCCGACAACGAGCAGGTGGACACGTGACGATCCCGATGCCTTCCGCCGCCGCTGAGCCGACCTTCGGTGGCCTCGGCGACCAGGTCTACAACCGGCTGCTCGGCGAGCGGATCATCTTCCTCGGCCAGCAGGTCGACGACGACATCGCCAACAAGATCACCGCGCAGCTGCTTCTCCTGGCCGCGGACCCGGACAAGGACATCTTCCTCTACATCAACTCCCCGGGCGGCTCGATCTCGGCCGGCCTGGCGATCTACGACACCATGCAGTACATCAAGAACGATGTGGTGACGATCGCCATGGGCCTGGCCGCCTCCATGGGGCAGTTCCTGCTGAGCGCCGGTACCCCGGGCAAGCGGTTCGCGCTGCCCAACGCGGAGATCCTCATCCACCAGCCCTCGGCCGGTCTCGCCGGTTCCGCGTCGGACATCAAGATCCACGCCGAGCGGCTGCTGCACACCAAGAAGCGCATGGCCGAGCTGACCGCCTTCCACACCGGTCAGACCGTCGAGCGGATCACCCAGGACTCCGACCGTGACCGCTGGTTCTCCGCCGACGAGGCCAAGGAGTACGGCCTCATCGATGACGTCATGACCTCCGCCGCCGGCGTTCCGGGCGGGGGCGGCACCGGGGCCTGAGCCCGCGGACCACTCGCCCCACAGCCACCCAGCCCCTTGATCGCCACCAGGACGGTGAACCTCCCGATGAACAACTTCCCCGGCAGCGGCCTGTACCAGGGCGCCGAGTCCGAGTTTTCCGGCCCGCGCGCCGAGTCCCGCTACATCGTTCCGCGTTTCGTCGAGCGCACCTCGCAGGGCGTGCGCGAGTACGACCCGTACGCGAAGCTCTTCGAGGAGCGGGTGATCTTCCTCGGCGTGCAGATCGACGACGCATCGGCCAATGACGTCATGGCGCAGCTGCTGTGCCTGGAGTCGATGGATCCCGACCGTGACATCTCGATCTACATCAACTCCCCGGGTGGCTCCTTCACGGCGCTCACCGCGATCTACGACACGATGCAGTTCGTGAAGCCCGACATCTCGACGGTCTGCATGGGCCAGGCGGCCTCCGCCGCCGCCGTGCTGCTCGCCGCCGGTACCCCCGGCAAGCGGATGGCGCTGCCCAACGCCCGCGTGCTGATCCACCAGCCGTACAGCGAGACCGGCCGCGGTCAGGTCTCCGACCTGGAGATCGCCGCCAACGAGATCCTGCGGATGCGCGCGCAGCTCGAAGAACTGCTGGCCAAGCACTCCTCGACCCCGATCGAGAAGATCCGGGACGACATCGAGCGTGACAAGATCCTGACCGCCGAGGAGACCCTGGCGTACGGTCTGGTCGACGAGATCGTGTCGACGCGCAAGGCGTCGGTCTCGATGGGCTAGCGGTACCGCACAGCCGCCGGGCGCCCGCCCCCTTGAACCGAGTCGACGGAGTCGGTCCAAGGGGGGCCCGTACGAAGGGCCCGGCAAGGTACCGTCGATAGGCAAGCACCCGGGTCCGTAGGAGTAATGCGGATCCCAGGCGAAGGGGAAGCACCTCGTGGCACGCATCGGTGACGGCGGCGACCTGCTCAAGTGCTCGTTCTGCGGAAAGAGTCAGAAGCAGGTGAAGAAGCTCATCGCGGGACCTGGTGTGTACATCTGCGACGAGTGCATCGACCTCTGCAACGAAATCATCGAGGAGGAGCTGGCCGAGACCTCCGAGGTGCGCTGGGAGGAGCTTCCCAAGCCCCGCGAGATCTACGAGTTCCTCAACGGCTACGTCGTCGGCCAGGATCCCGCCAAGAAGGCCCTCTCGGTGGCCGTCTACAACCACTACAAGCGGGTGCAGGCGGGCGAGAACGGCGGCGGCCGCGGCGATGAGGGCATCGAGCTGGCCAAGTCCAACATCCTGCTGCTCGGCCCCACCGGCTCCGGCAAGACGCTGCTCGCGCAGACCCTCGCCCGGATGCTGAACGTCCCGTTCGCCTTCGCGGACGCCACCGCCCTCACCGAGGCCGGTTACGTCGGCGAGGACGTCGAGAACATCCTGCTCAAGCTGATCCAGGCCGCGGACTTCGACATCAAGAAGGCCGAGACGGGGATCATCTACATCGACGAGATCGACAAGGTCGCCCGCAAGAGCGAGAACCCCTCGATCACCCGTGACGTCTCCGGCGAGGGCGTCCAGCAGGCGCTGCTGAAGATCCTGGAGGGCACCACCGCCTCGGTGCCGCCGCAGGGCGGGCGCAAGCACCCGCACCAGGAGTTCATCCAGATCGACACGACGAACGTGCTGTTCATCGTGGGCGGCGCGTTCGCCGGCCTGGACAAGATCATCGAGGCGCGGTCCGGCGCCAAGGGCATCGGCTTCGGCGCCACGATCCGCTCCAAGCGCGAGATCGAGTCGAAGGACCAGCTCAAGGACGTCATGCCGGAGGACCTGGTGAAGTTCGGGATGATCCCGGAGTTCATCGGCCGCCTGCCCGTCCTCACCTCGGTCCACAACCTCGACCGCGAGACGCTGCTGCAAATCCTCGTCGAGCCGCGCAACGCCCTCGTCAAGCAGTACAAGCGCCTCTTCGAACTCGACGGCGTGGAGCTGGACTTCGACCGCCCGGCACTGGAGGCCATCGCCGACCAGGCCATCCTGCGCGGCACCGGCGCCCGCGGTCTGCGCGCCATCATGGAGGAGGTCCTCCAGTCGGTGATGTACGAGGTGCCGTCCCGCAAGGACGTGGCCCGCGTCGTCATCACCGAGGACGTCGTGCACTCCAACGTCAACCCGACCCTGGTGCCGCGCAGCCGCGGCGAGTCGGGCGAACCGCACGAGAAGAGCGCGTAGCGCCCACCCCGTACACACGAGAGCCGCCCGGCAGCGAACGCGCTGCCGGGCGGCTCTCGTCGGTCCCGCGGGGCCGTTACTTCTCCTGGCGCACCTCGTTGCGGACCTTCGCGGTCTTCTCCGACAGCTGCTCCGCACTGAGCGCCTGCGCGGCGGAGGCGCCGGACGGGTCGGGCTTGGCGGCGGAGTTGACGACGCCGATGGCGCTGCTGTCGGCCCAGATGCAGGTGGAGGCCGTCGCCGACGCGCTGACGCCGCCCGACGAGAAGGTGGCCTTCTGCGTGCGGCACTTCATCACGGCGCCGTCGAAGTCGTCGGGGGAGAACGACGTGATTGGCACCGTCGTCTCGATCGTCGTCTTCGCCGCGCTCTTCTTCTGGTCCGCGTCGATCTTGGCGAACAGGGTGTCCACCGCCGAATTCGGGTCCGCGACCTCGCCGTAGACGCCGACCACGCTCAGGGCCTGATCGCCGGCGTTGGCGTAGGACCCCGTGACGGCCTTGCCGTTGGTGATCCCCATCGTCCGCAGTTCCTTGTCGTTGGAGAAGTCCTTGGCTCCGCCCTCCGACCCCGGCTGCTCGGGCGCCTTGGTGTACTCGCCGTTCACCAGCTTGTCCTTGAGGACGATCGTGTACGGCGGAACGCTGCCGCCCGAGCCGAACGCGAAGTACGCGCCCACGGCGATCGCCGCGACGACCGCCACGCCGCCGATGATCAGGCCGATCTTCTTGCCGCCGCCGGAGGAGGGCGGCGGCCCCTGCGGGATCGCGCCGTAGGGCGTCTGCTGGCCGTACGGGGCCTGCTGCTGGCCGTAGGGGCCCGGCTGCTGCGGCTGGCCGTACGGTGCCTGCTGGGGCGCGCCCTGCTGGGGGTAGCCGTAGCCCTGCTGCGGGGGCACCGGGGCGCCCTGCTGCGGATAGCCGTAGCCGGGCTGCGGGGCCGGAGGCTGCGGCTGACCGTACGCTCCGGGCTGCTGCGGCTGACCGTACGGTCCGGGCTGCTGCGGCTGCTGCGGCTGCTGGCCGTACGGTCCGGGCGGCGGCTGGTTGAAGCTCATGGAGCGGTTCCCCTCGTGACAACTGGCGGGCAGGCTGCGTTCCTGCCGTACACATCCTGTACGACACCGCTGACAGTCGGTGCCCCGGGGGCGAAACCGATTCGAAGCTGCGACATCCACGCCCGTACACTGTCGGTCGTGACCGAGAACACTCAGCAGAGCCACCACAGCGCCCCCGAACTGCCGACTCAGTACACGCCGGCCGACGTAGAGGGGCCGCTGTACGAGCGCTGGGTGGAGCGGGGCTACTTCACCGCCGACGCGAAGAGCGAGAAGCCCCCGTACACGATCGTCATCCCCCCGCCGAACGTCACCGGCTCGCTGCACCTGGGCCACGCCTTCGAGCACACGCTGATCGACGCCCTCACCCGCCGTAAGCGCATGCAGGGCTACGAGACGCTGTGGCAGCCCGGCATGGACCACGCGGGCATCGCCACGCAGAACGTCGTCGAGCGGGAGCTGGCCAAGGAGGGCAAGTCCCGCCACGACCTGGGCCGCGAGGCGTTCGTCGAGCGGGTCTGGCAGTGGAAGGCCGAGTCCGGCGGCCAGATCGCCGGGCAGATGCGGCGCCTGGGCAACGGCGTCGCCTGGGACCGCGACCGCTTCACCATGGACGAGGGCCTCTCCCGCGCCGTCCAGACCGTCTTCAAGAAGATGTTCGACGACGGCCTCATCTACCGCGCCGAGCGCATCATCAACTGGTGCCCGCGCTGCCTGACGGCCATCTCGGACATCGAGGTCGACTACCAGGACGACGACGGCGAGCTGGTCTCGCTGAAGTACGGCGAGGGCGAGGACACCGTCGTCGTCGCGACCACCCGCGCCGAGACGATGCTCGGTGACACCGCGGTCGCCGTCCATCCGGACGACGAGCGGTACGCCCACCTCATCGGCAAGCGGATCGTGCTGCCGCTGACCGGCCGCACCATCCCGGTCGTCGCGGACACGCACGTCGACCCGGAGTTCGGCACCGGTGCCGTCAAGGTCACGCCCGCCCACGACCCGAACGACTTCGCCATCGGCCTGCGCCACGACCTCGAATCGATCAAGGTCCTGGACGAGCGGGGCGTCATCACCGCCCACGGCCCGTTCGAGGGGCTCGACCGTTTCGAGGCGCGCTCGGCGATCGTCGCCGCGCTGCGCGCCGAGGGCCGGATCGTCGCCGAGAAGCGGCCGTACGTCCACTCGGTGGGCCACTGCTCGCGGTGCAAGACCACGCTGGAGCCGCGGCTGTCGCTCCAGTGGTGGGTGAAGGTCGAAACGCTCGCCGAGGCGGCGGGCGACGCGGTCCGCGACGGGCGGGTGAACATCCACCCCGCCGACCTGACGCAGCGCTACTTCGACTGGGTCGACAACCTCAACGACTGGTGCATCTCCCGGCAGCTGTGGTGGGGCCACCGCATCCCCGTCTGGCACGGCCCGAACGGCGAGACCGTGTGCGTCGGCCCCGACGAGCAGCCGCCGAGCGGCGAGGGCTGGGAGCAGGACACCGACGTGCTCGACACGTGGTTCTCCTCCGGTCTGTGGCCGTTCTCCACGCTGGGCTGGCCGGAGAAGACCGAGGACCTCGCGAAGTTCTATCCGAACGCGACGCTGGTCACCGGGTACGACCTGATGTTCTTCTGGGTTGCCCGGATGATGATGTTCGGCCTGTACGCGATGGACGAGGTGCCCTTCCGCACCGTCGCGTTCCACGGCATGGTCCGTGACGAGCACGGCAAGAAGATGTCGAAGTCGTTCGGCAACACCGTCAATCCGCTGGACTGGATGGACAAGTACGGCTCCGACGCCCTGCGGTTCACGCTCGCCCGCGGCGCCAACCCCGGCACCGACGTGCCGATCGGCGAGGACTGGGTCCAGGCGTCGCGGAACTTCGCCAACAAGATCTGGAACGCCGCCCGCTTCGCGATGATGAACGGCGCGACGATCGAGGGCCCGCTACCCGCCGCCGAGCAGCTGTCGGCGACCGACCGCTGGATCCTCTCCCGCCTCAACGCCACCGTCGCCGACGTCAACGCCCTCTACGACGACTACCAGTTCGCGAAGCTCGCCGACGCCCTCTACCACTTCGCGTGGGACGAGGTCTTCGACTGGTACGTCGAGCTGTCGAAGACGACGTTCATGGCCGGTGGCGAGGGGGCGAAGGTCTCGGCGCGGGTCCTGGGCGAGGTCCTGGACGTCACGCTGCGGCTGCTGCACCCGATCGTGCCGTTCGTCACCGAGACGCTGTGGACGACGCTGACCGGCGGCGAGTCGCTGGTCGTCGCCGAGTGGCCGGCCGACTCCGGCTTCCGGGACGCGGCGGCCGAGCAGGAGATCGCGGTGGTCCAGCAGGTCGTCACCGAGGTCCGCCGGTTCCGCTCCGACCAGGGTCTCCAGCCCGGTCAGAAGGTGCCCGCGCGGCTGGAGCTGGCCGGTACGGCGCTGGCGGCGCACGAGGCGGCCATGCGGTCGCTGCTGCGCCTCCAGCCCGCGGGGGAGGAGTTCAGCGCCACCGCGTCGCTGCCCGTCGCCGGTGCCACCGTCGCGCTGGACCTCTCCGGTGCGATCGACGTCGAGGCGGAGCGCAAGCGGCTGACGAAGGACCTGGCCGCCGCCGAGAAGGAGAAGGCGCAGGCCCTGGGCAAGCTCGGCAACGAGGCGTTCCTCGCCAAGGCGCCCGAGAAGGTCGTGGACAAGATCCGCGGCCGGCTGGAGACCGCCGAGGCGGACCTCGTCCGGATCACCGCTCAGCTGGCGGCGCTCCCGCAGGCATGACCGCACCCGGGGACTGCCCCGGGATGTACACCGCAGGCCCCTCGTCCGTACGGGCGGGGGGCCTGCGCCGTCCTCTCCGCTCGCGCACCGGCCACAGCAGGACGTACGCCGTGGACACCGCCACGAAGCCCAGCCGGATCAGACCGCGCGCCGCGTCGTCGGGGACGGCGAAGACGCTGCCGTAGAGGGTCAGCAGCGCCAGCCAGCTCCACCAGGGCACCAGCCGCCGCTGCCCGATGACGTCCCAGAGCAGCGTGCCCAGCAGCACCGACGCCGTGTAGTACGTGTAGACGCTCGGGTCGAGGACGATGCGGGCGTTGGCGCCGAGCAGCACCACGGCGGCCCAGCGGCCCCGCCATACCGCCAGCGAGCCCAGGGTCAGGCCCAGTACGGCCTGTGCGGGGCGGTCCCAGCCGGGCGTCTCGGGGTCGCCGACGCCCAGCCAGCGCAGCGCGGACGCCGGATGGTTGGGGATGGCGAAGCGCGCCGCGGCCACCGTGTCGGGGGAGTCCAGGAAGAACGGCAGCCAGGCGACCGCGACCAGCGCCGCGCACCACAGCCCGGCCCGCAGCCACTGCCGGCGGGGGAGGGCCAGCAGCAGCGGCAGGAAGGCGAGGGCGGTGGGCTTGGCGTCCATCGCCAGTGCCAGGCAGACGCCGGTCGCGGCCGGGTTGCCGCGGGTCAGGAAGCGGACGGCGAGTGCGGTGAAGAAGAGCGCGAGGACGTCGTCGAGGTGGCCGAAGCGGACCGCGACCTCGATCCACATCGGGATGAACGCCAGCCCGGCGATGAGCACGCGCTGCCGCAGCCGCCGGTGGTTGGTGCCGGTGCCCAGGAAGTGCTCGGCGGCGCTGCGCCCGGCCAGCACGGTGATCACCAGGCCCAGCAGCGACATCAGCGCCGCGGCCAGGAACTGCCCGGTGGCCTCGGGGAACGGGTTGAAGACCCCGGCGATCAGGAAGCTGACCGGCCCCATTTGGAGCTCGGGGTGGTGCGCGTAGAGGTTGAGGCCGCCGGTGCCGTCGCCGGCTGACCCCTGGTAGAGGAGTTCACCCCCGGCCCGCAGATAGTGCCAGGAAAAGCCGCCGTGCGGCTCCACCACCGCGAACCACAGCACCGTCCAGCCGGTGAGCAGCACCAAATGCATCCGCTGACGCGTCGGCGGCACGTTCTTCGCTCCCGTATTCCGTCCGCTCGTTCCGGAAAGGGCTCCCGGAGCCCCCTCCGACGAAGAGGGAGTAATCCGTGGAAACGTTCCCTGTCCGGGCCGAAAGGTCATTTTCATCGCCCTCTCATGAAGCCGGGTGACCCTGGGCGGGGCCGCCGGAGTTTCCGGACGAACCGCCCGAACCGTGAGGAGCAGCGCCCGATCATGAACAAACCTCTGCGCCGGGTCTCGGTCTTCTGCCTGACGCTGATCGTCGCGCTGATGGGCTGGGTCACCTGGATCCAGGGCGTCAAGGCCGACGCGTACCGCAGCGATCCGCACAACCCCCGGGTCACCATAGGGAAATACGCCGCCCCGATGGGCAACATCCTCATCGACGGGCAACCCGTCACCGGCTCCGCCAAGACCTCCGGATCGCTGCGGTACAAGCGCACCTACACCGACGGCAGCCTCTACGCGCCGGTCACCGGCTTCTCCTCGCAGGTCTATGGATCCACCCAGCTGGAGGCGCTCTACGGCGACCTCCTGGACGGCACCGACAGCCGTCTGCAGTCCCCGGCGGACGCACTGTCACGCAAGCGCCCCAAGGGTGGCGACGTCGCCACCACCATCGACGCGTCGGTGCAGAAGGCCGGGTACAAGGCGCTCGGCGACAAGAAGGGCGCGGCCGTCGCCCTCGACCCGGCGACCGGCAAGATCCTCGCGATGGTCAGCACGCCCTCGTACGACCCGGGGAAGTTCGCCGGATCGGATGACGCGGACGGCAAGGCGTGGCAGGCGATGAGTGACGATCCGGACAGCCCCGAGGTGAACCGCGCGCTGCGGCAGGCGCTGCCGCCCGGCTCCACCTTCAAGCTGGTCGTCGCGGCCGCCGCGCTGGAGAACGGGCTGTACTCCTCGGTCGACGAGCCGACCCGCAGCCCCGACCCGTACACGCTGCCGCACACCCGCACCCGGCTGACCAACGAGAGCGCCTCGGCGCCGTGCGAGAACGCGGACATCCGCACCGCGCTCCAGTACTCCTGCAACACGGTCTTCGCGAAGATGGCCGCCGACCTGGGCAAGGACAAGGTCCGGGCGCAGGCGGAGAAGTTCGGGTTCAACGACGGGAAGATCGACACCCCGGTTCGGACCGGCAAGAGCGTCTATCCGAAGGACATGGACGAGGCGCAGACCGCGCTCTCCGGCATCGGGCAGTTCGACGACCAGGCGACGCCGATGCAGATGGCGATGGTCGCCGCGGCCATCGCGAACGGCGGCGAGCTGAAGACCCCGCAGCTGGTCGACCGGCTCACCGACGGCTCCGGCAACACCCTGGAGAAGCCGGGCGCGAAGACGTACGGCCGGGCGATGTCGGCGGACACCGCCGCGCAGCTGCGCTCCGCGATGCGCACCGTCGTCGACAAGGGCACCGGCACCAACGCCAAGATCGACGGCCTGACCGTCGGCGGCAAGACCGGCACCGCGCAGCACGGCGTCGACAACAGCGGTACCCCGTACGCGTGGTTCGTGTCGTACGCGCAGGACGACCGGGGGCGGCAGGTGGCGGTCGCGGTGATGGTCGAGGACAGCGGCGCCGCGCGCGATGAGGTCTCCGGCAACGGCCTCGCGGCGCCGGTCGCCCGGGCGATGATGAAGGCGGCGCTGCGGTGAGCCGGACGGGCCGGGCACCGAGGGCGGACCGGTCCGGCGCGACGGGCCGCGGGGGTGTGCCGGGCGGCCGGTCCCGGCAGCGGGCCCGGGACCTGCGGGGCGGCCGCGGGCCGTGGTGCGGGCGAGACCGTTGTCAGGGGTGACTCGTAGACTGGTCGGCGTGAGCGAGAGCCCCCAGAACGACGACCCCGAGCAGACCGACGCCTTCGAGGAGATGGTCGACGCCGAGTCCCGGCGCGACCCCGATCTTGCGGTGATCGAGGCCGGCAGCCGGACCCTGCGCGCACAGGCCGGCCCCCCGCAGGGGGACGGCGTGCCGACCCGTCCCGAGGACCCCGAGACCGACCGTGCGCTGCGCGCGGTCGAGGAGGAGCTGGCGGGCCGCTGGGGGGAGACCAAGCTCGACCCGTCGGTGCAGCGCATCAAGGCGCTGCTGGACATCCTCGGCTCCCCGCACCGCGCCTACCCCGCCATCCACATCACCGGCACCAACGGCAAGACCAGCACCGCCCGGATGATCGAGGCGCTGCTCGGCGCGTTCGATCTGCGTACCGGCCGGTACACCAGCCCGCACGTCCAGTCCGTCACCGAGCGGATCAGCCTGGACGGCGCGCCGATCTCCGCCGAGCGGTTCATCGAGACGTACCGGGACATCGCGCCGTACATCGAGATGGTCGACGCCCAGCAGCAGTACCGGCTCTCGTTCTTCGAGGTGCTGACGGCGATGGCGTACGCCGCGTTCGCCGATGCCCCGGTGGACATCGCCGTCGTCGAGGTCGGCATGGGCGGCACCTGGGATGCGACCAACGTCATCGACGGCGATGTCGCGGTGATCACCCCCATCGCGCTGGACCACACCGACCGGCTGGGGGACACCCCCGAGAAGATCGCCGTCGAGAAGTCCGGGATCATCAAGAAGGACGCGACGGTCGTGCTGGCGCAGCAGCCGGTGGAGGCCGCGTCGGTGATGCTCAAGCGCGCGGTCGAGGTGGACGCCACCGTCGCCCGTGAGGGCATGGAGTTCGGCGTGCTCTCCCGCGAGGTCGCGGTCGGCGGGCAGATGCTGACGCTGCGCGGTCTGGGCGGCGAGTACCCGGACATCTTCCTGCCGCTGCACGGCGCCCATCAGGCGCATAACGCCGCGGTGGCGCTCGCCGCGGTCGAGGCGTTCTTCGGCATCGGCTCGGCGCACGCCCGCAGCCTGGACATCGACACCATCCGCAAGGCGTTCGCCTCCGTCGCGTCGCCGGGCCGGATGGAGGTCGTCCGCCGCAGCCCGACGGTGGTGCTGGACGCCGCGCACAACCCGGCGGGCGCCCGGGCGGCGGCCGAGTCGGTCACCGAGGCGTTCGATTTCAGCCGCCTGGTGGGCGTGGTCGGCGCCAGCGACGACAAGGACGTCCGGGGCTTCCTGGAGGCGTTCGAGCCGGTCTTCGCCGAGGTCGTGATCACGCGTAATTCCAGCCATCGCGCGATGGACCCGGACGCGCTGGCCGCGGTCGCCGTCGAGGTCTTCGGCAGCGAGCGGGTCCAGGTCGAGCCGCGGCTCGACGACGCCCTGGAGGCGGCGATCACCCTCGCCGAGGAAGAGGGCGAGTACTCCGGAGCCGGTGTGCTGGTCACCGGCTCGGTGATCACGGTCGGCGAGGCCCGGCTGCTGCTGGGGAGGCGTTGACGATGCGCACGCTCTGTGCGAGCACCCTGATCGGCGAGTTCTTCGTCATCGGCTTCGCCGGCCTGGTGGCGGTACAGCTCAACGACCTCCCGGCGGCCACGGTCTGGACGGTCAGCGGTATCGCCATGCTGCTGTGCGTCCTGCTGTGCGGCGCGCTGACCCGGCCCGGCGGCGTCCAGCTGGGCTGGGGCCTGCAGATAGCCCTGATCGCCAGCGGCTTCGTCGTCCCGGCGATGTTCTTCCTCGGCGTGGTGTTCGCCGCGCTGTGGTGGGCGTCGGTGCACTACGGCCGGAAGATCGATGAGGCGAAGGCCCGCTGGGCGGCGATGGCGGAGGCGGAGGCGGAGGCGGCGTAGTGCCGCGGGGACGGGCGGCCCGGCCGGTGCGCGCGGGCGGGCGCCCCGGCGTCGCCCCGCCCGCTCCCGCCCGCCGGGCTCAGGCCGCTTCCCTGTAGCCTCGCCTCACCGCATCCCGTTCTTTGCAAGGAGCCTTCTTCATGAGCCAGCGCACTCTCGTCCTTCTCAAGCCTGACGCGGTCCGTCGTGGCCTGGTCGGCGAGATCATCGGCCGGATCGAGCGGAAGGCCGGCTGGACGATCGGTGCCCTGGAGCTGCGCAACCTCGACCGCGCGATCCTGGAGCAGCATTACGCCGAGCATGCCGGCCGGGACTTCTACGAGCCGCTGGTCGCTTTCATGTCGTCCGGTCCGGTGGTTTCTCTCGTCGTCGAGGGTGAGCGGGTCATCGAGGGCGTCCGCGCGCTCGCCGGTCCCACCGACCCGATTACCGCACCGAGTGGGTCCATTCGTGGGGACTTCGGCACGATCACCCGGGAGAATCTGATCCACGCCTCGGATTCCGAAGAGTCCGCCGAACGGGAGATCAAGATCTTCTTTCCCGGCCTTTCCTGATACGTCATCGCGCGTATACCGCTCGTGACCAGGGGCGACCGGTGAAATCACCGGTCGCCTCCTGGCATGTGTGGCACGTTCGGGGGAACGCGACTCGGCGACACGACGTCACCATTCAGGAAGGCGGGTGCGGGTACCGCCGACAATGGCGCAAGTGGCGCCCACCGCCGTGTTCGGGCGGGTGGCGCGACGAACTACGATGAAGCTTCCGCGCCGCGGCGCATCACCTCCTGCCGACCTCCAGTAAGCATTCGCTCCAGTTGGGAAGGCCAGACGTATCCTCATGGGGAACAACATGTCGTTCATCGGCCGTGACATGGCTGTCGACCTCGGCACCGCCAACACGCTGGTGTACGTCAGGGGTCGCGGGATCGTGCTGAACGAGCCCTCGGTCGTGGCCATCAACACCAACACCGGCGGCATCCTCGCGGTGGGCGCCGAGGCGAAGAAGATGATCGGGCGCACGCCCGGCAACATCGTCGCCGTACGGCCCCTCAAGGACGGCGTCATCGCCGACTTCGAGATCACCGAGCGGATGCTCCGCTACTTCATCCTCAAGATCCACAAGCGGCGGTATCTGGCCCGCCCGCGGGTCGTGGTCTGCGTCCCCTCCGGCATCACCGGCGTCGAGCGCCGCGCCGTCATCGAGGCGTCGACGCAGGCGGGTGCGCGGCAGGTGCACATCATCGAGGAGCCGATGGCCGCCGCGATCGGTTCCGGTCTGCCGGTCCATGAGGCCACCGGCAACATGGTCGTCGACATCGGCGGCGGCACCACCGAGGTCGCCGTCATCTCGCTCGGCGGCATCGTCACGGCCCAGTCCATCCGCGTCGCCGGTGACGAGCTGGACAACGCGATCATCCAGCACATCAAGAAGGAGTACAGCCTTCTGCTGGGCGAGCGGACCGCCGAGAGCATCAAGCTCACCATCGGGTCGGCGTACGACCTGGAGCAGGACGAGCACACCGAGATCCGCGGCCGCGACCTGGTCTCCGGCCTGCCGAAGACCGTCGTCATCTCCGCCGCCGAGGTCCGCAAGGCCATCGAGGAGCCCGTCAACTCCATCGTCGACGCGGTCAAGACGACCCTCGACAAGTGCCCGCCGGAGCTGTCCGGCGACGTCATGGACCGCGGCATCGTCCTCACCGGCGGCGGCGCCCTGCTCCGCGGTCTCGACGAGCGGCTGCGCCGCGAGACCGGCATGCCCATCCACATCGCCGAGGACCCGCTCGACTCCGTCGCGCTCGGCTCCGGCAAGTGCGTCGAGGAGTTCGAGGCGCTCCAGCAGGTCCTCGACTCCCAGCCGCGCAGGTAACCCGACCGGACCGTCCGGGCCGCGGACGCCCTGCGGCGTCCGTGCCGGGCGGGCACCATGGCGGAGGGCCGCCTCGTTCGTGCGGCGGTCCGCTGATATACAGGCACCACCCCGGGACGGGCCCCGCCCGGCCCCCGGGCACCGCCCCAACTCCCCGAAAAATCCGGTGGACTGACCCCGCACCACCAGTCACCGCATACACAGGCACCACGCTCAGCACTCCCGAACGAGACCGGCGGGGCCCGCAGCCGGCCGGTCCTACGAGGAAGGACACGGCCGCCGCACGTGAGGGACACACGAGAGAGCCGGCTGCTACTTGTGCTGCTGGTCGCCATCGCGTTCGCGCTGATCACGGTGGACATCCGCGGTGGCGAACAGTCCCCGCTCGACGGTGCCCGCCAGGCCGCCGCCTCCGCCTTCGGCCCCGTCGAGAACGGGGTCGCCGGAGCGGTCAACCCGATCGGCAACGCCATCGGCGCGGTACGCGACTCGGGCGAACGGCACACCAGGATCGCCGCGCTGGAACGCGAGAACGCCACCCTGAAGGCCAAGCTCGGCTCGTCCGACCGCAACCGCAACCGCGCCGCCGAGCTGGACAAGATGCTCAAGACCGCCGGTGCCGGGCAGTACGGCATCAAGGGCGCCCAGGTCATCGCCATCGGCGCGGCCCAGGGCTTCTCCTGGACGGTCACCATCGACGCGGGCAGCCGCGACGGCATCGCCCGCGACATGACGGTGCTCAACGGCGACGGGCTCGTCGGCCGCGTCACCACCGTCGGCACCTCCACCGCCACCATCCTGCTCGCCAACGACCCGGACTTCACCGTCGGCACCCGGATGGAGAAGACCAACGAGATCGGGTTCGCGTCCGGTCAGGGCGGCCGGGCGATGCGGGTGCAGCTCCTCAACGGCAAGGCGGCGGTGAAGAAGGGCGACCGGATGGTCACCTTCGGCTCCAGCAAGGACAAGCCGTTCGTGCCGGGTGTGCCGGTCGGCCGCGTCGTCAAGGTCGAACCGTCCAACGGCGATCTGACCCGTACCGTCCAGGTCCGCACCTACGTCGGCTTCTCCCAGCTCGATGTCGTCGGCGTGGTCGTCCAGCCGCCGCGCCAGGACCCGCGTGACTCCGTGCTCCCGCCCGCGCCGGCGAAGCCCCGGCCGACGCCCACGGTCACCGTCACCGCCACCCCCTCCGACGGCGCATACCCAGGAGCTGACTGATGCGCATCTACCGGATCCTGCTGACCGTCCCGCTCGTGCTCGTCGCCCTGGTCCTCCAGGTCAGTGTCCTGGCCCGGCTCCAACTCCCCGGCGCCGTACCGGACCTGCTGCTGCTCGTCGTCGTCGGTCTCGCGCTGGTCTACGGGCACGTCGGTGGCGCCCTCGTCGGCTTCGCCGCCGGACTCCTCGCCGACCTCGCGCCCCCTTCCGACCATGCCATCGGCCGCTACGCCCTGGTGCTCTGCGTCGTCGGGTACGCCGTGGGCCTGACCCGCCCGGAGAACGGCCGTCACCGCTCGGCGACCGTCCCGCTGCTCGCTGTCCTCGGCGCCGCCGTCGTCTCCACGCTGCTCTACGCGGGCGTCGGGGCGCTGGTCGGCGACACCACCGCCCGGCACGTCGGCGTCGGCGGTCTGGTCCTCAGCGCCACCGTCTACGATCTGCTGCTCGCCCCGTTCATCGTCCCCGGTGTGATGGCGCTCGCCCGACGCCTGGAGGGTGAGCCGCTGACCGGCGACGGCCCCGGCAGCCCGAGCGGCGCGGTCGCCGGGCGGGAGCCCGCGTACGGCTGGATGACCACCGGCACCGGCCTCAAGGCGTCCCGTGGCGGTATGAAGGCCGGGCGGGCGCCGAAGCCGGCCCGGACCTCCCGGGGCGGCCTCCTCGGCCGGTCCGCGCGGAACAAGGCCGCCCGTATCAAGGGGGTCAAGCGGCTGTGACCGACCGACTGCCGCGCGTCCGGGCCGAGCTGCGGAGGGGCCATGAGCAACATTCCTGAGACCGGCCGGACCTCCCGGGTCACGGCCCGGCTCGTCGCGATCCAGATCCTCGTCTTCTCCCTGCTGCTCACCCTCGGCGGCCGCCTCTGGTACCTCCAGATCCGCAACGGCCAGGAGTACGCGAGCAAGGCCCGCAGCAACCACGTCCAGCAGGTCGTCGACCCGGCCACCCGCGGTTCGCTCCTCGACGCCCGCGGGGTGCCGCTCGCCGACAACGAGACCCGGCTGGTGGTCTCCGCCAGCCGCACCGAGCTGCTGAAGATGAAGGACGACGGCAAGGCCGTCCTCGGCCGCCTCTCCGACGTCCTCGGCATCCCCGAGCAGGAGATCCGCAACAAGGTCCGGCTCTGCGACGCGAAGACCCCGCAGCCGTGCTGGAACGGCTCGCCGTACCAGCCCATCCCGATCACCGACAAGGCCACCACCCAGCAGGCCCTCCAGATCCGCGAGCGCTCCGAGGACTTCCCCGGCATCAGCGCCGAGCCGACCGCCGTCCGCCGCTACGCCGCCCCGGCGAAGGCGGAGACCGCGCAGGTCCTCGGCTATCTCTCGCCCGTCACCGACGAGGAGATCAAGAAGGCCGAGCACACCCGCTCGCCGCTGCTGCGGTCGGACCAGATCGGCCGCTCCGGCCTGGAGCGGACGTACGACAGCGCGTTGCGCGGCAAGGCCGGGGTCACCCGCTACGAGGTCGACAACCTCGGCCGGGTCATCGGCAAGGCCCACAGTGATCCGGCCGTCCCCGGCGCCAACGTCATCACCAGCATCGACGCCCGGGTGCAGGCGGTGGCGGAGAAGGAGCTGTACCAGGCGATGAAGGACGCCCGCCTGGAGCACGACAAGAACACCGGCACCAACTACAAGGCGGACGCCGGTGCCGTCGTCGTCATGGAGGCGAAGACCGGCCGCGTCGTCGCGATGGCGTCCAACCCCTCGTACGACCCGAACGCCTGGGTCGGCGGCATCTCCGGCAAGGACTACGCCAAGCTCACCGGCAAGAAGTCCAACTACCCGCTGCTCAACCGCGCCACCCAGGGGCAGGCGGCGCCCGGCTCGATCTTCAAGGTCATCTCGACCACCGCCGCCGTCAACGCGGGCTACCCGTTCAACGGGCACTACCCCTGCACCAGCTCGTTCAACATCGGCAGCCAGGTCTTCAAGAACTTCGAGTCGGAGAACTTCGGCCCGATCAGCCTCGGCCGCGCGCTGGAGGTCTCCTGCGACACGGTCTTCTACAACATCGCCTACGACCAGTGGAAGAAGGACGGCGGCAACAGCCCCAAGAACCCCGCCGACTGGTTCTACAAGACGGCCCATCAGTTCGGCCTCGGCAAGAAGACCGGCATCGACCTGCCGGACGAGGTCAGCGGCCGGGTCCCGGACCGCCGCTGGAAGAAGGACTACTGGGAGGCGAACAAGACCGGCTGGTGCGCCCAGGGCAAGAACGCCGACGACTACGTCTCCAAGATCGCCAAGGAGAACTGCGAGTCCGGCATGAAGATGCGCGCCGGTGACTCCGTCAACTACTCCATCGGCCAGGGCGACACCCTCGTCACCCCGATCCAGATGGCGACGATCTACGCCGCGCTCTCCAACGGCGGCACGCTCCACGACCCGACCCTCGGCAAGGCGATCGTCAGCCCCGACGGCAAGAGCATCGAGAAGATCACGCCCAAGGCGCACGGCAAGCTGCCCGACAGCCCGCAGACGCTCCAGCAGATCGACGCGGCGCTCGCCGGCGTCGCCACCCGCGGCACCGCTGCCTGGCGCTTCCAGGGCTGGCCGCAGGAGAAGATCCCGATGCACGCCAAGACCGGTACCGCCGAGGTCTACGGCAAGCAGACGACTTCGTGGTTCGCGACGTACACCAAGGACTACTCCATCGTCATGACCATCTCCCAGGGTGGTACCGGCTCCGGCGCCTCGGGACCGGCCGTCCGCAAGATCTACAACGCGCTCTACGGCGTCGATGACAGCGGCGGGATCGACAAGAAGTCCGCGCTGCTCCCGGCCCCGGAGGCGTCGCTGCCGGTCATCGAACGCGACGGCACGATCCAGGCGCAGCCCGTCGAACCCATCGAGAACGCTGACGACCCGTCGGCGGACGAGACGGGCCAGGGGGCGGAGGAAGAGTGACGACGAGTCCCACCTCCCGGATGTTCAACGTCCGGCGGTACGCCCCCGAGACCGGCGCCTGGGGCAAGCTGATGGACCGTGATTCGGCGGTCCGCAAGCTCGACTGGCCGCTGTTGCTGTCCTGTCTGGCGCTGTCGCTGCTCGGCTCGCTGCTGATCTTCTCCGCGACCCGCAACCGCATGGAGCTGAACCACGGCGACCCGTACTACTTCTTCCTGCGGCACCTGCTGAACACCGGCATCGGCCTGACGATGGCCGCCGGGACCATCTGGCTCGGCCACCGCACGCTGCGCGGCGCCATCCCGGTGCTCTACGGCGTGTCGGTGGTGCTGGCGCTGCTGGTGCTGACGCCGATCGGCGCCACCATCAACGGCTCGCGGTCCTGGCTGGCGATCCCCGGCGGCTTCTCGTTGCAGCCCGCCGAGTTCGCCAAGATCACCATCACGCTGGGGATGGCGATGATCCTCGCCTCCCGGGTCGACGCGGGGGACACCCCGCACCCCGACCACCGGACCGTCGTCCAGGCGCTCGGCCTCGCTGCCGTGCCCGTTCTGGTCATCCTGCTGATGCCGGACCTCGGATCGATCATGGTGCTGGGCGCCATCATCCTCGGTGTGCTGCTCGCCTCCGGAGCCTCCAACCGCTGGATCCTCGGCCTGCTGGGCACCGGCGTCGTCGGGTGCCTCGCGATCTGGCAGCTCAATCTCCTCGACGAGTACCAGATCGCCCGCTTCGCCGCGTTCGCCAACCCGAGCCTGGACCCGGCGGGCGTCGGCTACAACACCAACCAGGCGCGCATTGCCATCGGCGGCGGCGGGCTCACCGGCTCCGGTCTCTTCCACGGCAGCCAGACCACCGGCCAGTTCGTCCCCGAGCAGCAGACCGACTTCATCTTCACCGTCGCCGGTGAGGAGCTGGGCTTCCTCGGCGCGGGCCTGATCATCGTCCTGCTGGGCATCGTGATGTGGCGCGCCTGCCGCATCGCCCGGGAGACGACGGAGCTGTACGGCACGATCGTCGCTGCCGGGATCATCGCGTGGTTCGCGTTCCAGGCGTTCGAGAACATCGGCATGACGCTCGGCATCATGCCGGTCACCGGTCTGCCGCTGCCGTTCGTCTCCTACGGCGGTACGTCGATGTTCGCCGTCTGGATCGCCATAGGGCTGCTGCAGTCCATCCGGGTGGAGCGGCCGGTGTCGGCCTCCCGCTGACGCCCCACGCGCGGGGCCCGCAGTGCGAACCAGAGCCCGGCGGGGCGGTCCGTCCCGCCGGGCTCCGCCATGCCCCAGGCGTCGGCGAGGGCGCCGAACAGCAGGCCGGAGAGGTCCGCGGCGCCGTCGTGGCCGGTTCGGGGCGCGGGGCCGGTTCGGGGCGCGGGGCCGCCGGGCCCGCCGTGGCCGTGACGCCTGGCACCGCACCTCGCGGCGTTGTCGCCCCACCCACGGACACCCGGTCCGCGGGCGGGACTCCGCCTTGCGAGGCACGGCACCGGACGCCACGGCCTGATCCACGAAGAGCGGAAAGACACCCCTTGGGACCCTCCGCCTCCGGCCCTCGCACACCGTAATTCAGGGTGCGCGGAGCGTTCCCCGTCCCGCGGGCGCGCCGTCGTCAGGTGGGGCGCACGGGGGCGCGGAACGGTGGCGCACGGCGGCAAGCGCGCCGGTGCCCGCCCGCCCCGGCGCGGGGGCGCCGCGCTCTCCGGGGGCGCCGCGCTCTCCGGGGGCGCGGGCCCGGGGGGTGCGGTCCTGGGGCCGGGGGCCGGGCGTCGGCCCGGGCCGTTCGCGCCGCGTCCGCCCGTCGCCGCGCAGGGCACATACCGGACCGAGGTTCTAGATTCGAGATATGGCGCGCACCGTGCGGGAGACCGAGCGGAAGTACGACGCCGCCGACGGCGTCCGGCTCCCGGATCCGGCCGCCGTCGCGGGCGTCGCCGCCGCGCAGCCGGGCGGCGTCACGGCCCTCGACGCGCTCTACTACGACACCGAGGACCGCCGCCTCGCCGCGGACGGCCTCACCCTGCGCCGCCGGACCGGCGGCCCCGACCCCGGATGGCATCTGAAGCTCCCGGTGCGCCCGGACGTCCGCGACGAGATCCGCGCACCGCTCGCCGACGCCGTACCGCCCGAGCTGGCAGCCCTCGTACGGTCACGGGTGCGCGGCGCCGCGCTGGTCCCCGTGATGCGGCTGCGGACCCGGCGCGAGGTGACGCTGCTGACCGACGCCACGGGCACGCCCCTCGCGGAGCTGGCGTACGACGAGGTCCGCGCGGAGCGGCCGGACGGTACGCGCGCGTCCTGGTGCGAGGTGGAGGCCGAACTGTCGCTTGGGGCCGCGCCGGAGCTGCTGGACGCCCTGGACGCCTGGCTGCGGGCCGGAGGGCTGACCCCGGGGGCGTATCCGTCCAAGCTCGCCCGGGCCTTGGCGGTGACCGGGGCGGAGCGCGGGGGCGGGGCGGCGGGAGAGACCGGTCGGGGGGAGGCGCCCGGCAGCGCGCAGGAGCCTGGCCGCGGGAAGGGGCCCGGCCCGGGGGAGGTGTCCGGGAAGGAGTCCGGTCCAGGGGAAGCGCCCGGCAGCGGAAAGGAGACAGGCCGGGGAAAGGAGCCCGGCCGGGGAATGGCGCCCCGTAACGGACAGGAACCCTGCCGGAAAAATCTCTCCGGCCACAAGAAGAAGCCCGCCCGCAAGGGTGAGTCCGCCCGCAAGGGTGCATCCGGGCGGGCCGCGCGGCGGGGGAGCGGCGCCCCCGTGCCCACCGCAGGGGACACCGTCCTCGCGTACCTCCGGGAGCAGATGCGGGCGATCGTCGCGCTCGACCCCGCGGTCCGCCGTGAGCTGCCCGACGCCGTGCACCGGATGCGGGTTGCCACCCGTCGGCTGCGCGGTGCACTGCGCTCCTACCGGCGACTGCTCGACCGGACGGCGACCGACCCGGCCGTCGCCGAACTCGCCTGGCTGGCCGGGGAGTTGGGCATCGACCGGGACCGCGAGGTGCTGACCGCGCGGATCGCCGACGGGCTCGCCGCGCTGCCGCGGGAGCTGTGCGTCGGGCCGGTGCCTACCCGGGTACGCACCTGGTCCCGGCCCCGCCGTGGCGCCGCCCGGCATCTCACCACGGTGCTCGACGGCCACCGCTATCTGACGCTGCTCGACACCCTGGACCGGCTGCTCGCCGACCCGCCGCTGCGCCCCGCCGCCGCCCGCGCGCCCGAGAAGGAGCTGCTCCGGGCGCTGCGCAAGGACTTCCGGCGGCTGTCCGGCCGGATGCGCCGCGCACTGGACGCTTCGCCGGGACCGGAGCGCGACCAGGCGCTGCACGAGGCCCGTAAGGCGGCCAAGCGCCTCCGGTACGGCGCGGAGGCGGCCCGCCCGGCGCTGGGCCGGACCGCCGCCCGGTGCGTCCGCCGCGCCACCGCCCTTCAGGAGGTGCTCGGCGACCACCACGACAGCGTGGTGACCCGCGCCGCACTCCGCGACCTGGCCGACCGGGCGTACGCGGCGGGCGAGAACGCCTTCACCTACGGCCTGCTTCACGGCCGACAGGAGGCGCTGGCGACGGTATGCGAGGAGCGGCTGCCCCGACTGTGGAAAAAGGCCGAGAAGCAGGCGCCGCCGGGCGCGAAGGCGAGCGGCTGACGGCCCCGGGCCCGCCACGGCCTCGGGCCCGCCGCGCGACCCGGCCCCACCCAGGCCCCCGGCCCCGCAGCGCCCCGGACGCACCACCCGGCTCGGTGCAGGGCCCGGCCCACCGCACCGCCCGGCACCGCCCCGTAACCCACCGCATCCCCCACGTCACCCCCGGCGCGCGTCAAGGCCGCCCCTTCGGACACGTTAGCCTTGAGGGTCACCCCTGCCCGCTGACGAAAGATCCCACGATGCCTGTCGAGTCGGTCTTCCCGCGCCTGGAGGCCCTCCTCCCGCACGTCCAGAAGCCGATCCAATACGTCGGCGGCGAGCTGAACTCCACCGTCAAGGAGTGGGACGACTGCGATGTCCGCTGGTCGCTCATGTACCCGGACGCCTACGAGGTCGGCCTGCCCAACCAGGGCGTGATGATCCTCTACGAGGTGCTCAACGAGCGCGAGGGCGTCCTCGCCGAGCGCACCTACAGCGTCTGGCCGGACCTGGAGGCGCTGATGCGGGAGCACGGCGTCCCGCAGTTCACCGTCGACGCGCACCGCCCGGTCAGCGCCTTCGACGTGCTCGGTGTGTCCTTCTCCACCGAGCTGGGCTACACCAACCTCCTCACCGCCCTGGACCTCGCCGGTATCCCGATCGAGGCCAAGGACCGTACCGAGGACCACCCGCTGATCCTCGCGGGCGGCCACGCCGCGTTCAATCCGGAGCCCATCGCGGACTTCCTGGACTGCGCGGTCGTCGGCGACGGCGAGCAGGCCGTCCTGGAGATCACCGACATCATCCGGGCCTGGAAGACGGAGGGCCGCCCCGGTGGCCGCGACGAGCTGCTGTTCCGCCTCGCGAAGACCGGCAACGTCTACGTCCCCAAGTTCTACGACGTCGAGTACCTGGCCGACGGGCGGATTTCCCGCGTCGTGCCCAACCGCTCCGGCGTCCCGTGGCGGGTGTCCAAGCACACCGTCATGGACCTCGACGAGTGGCCCTACCCCAAGCAGCCGCTCGTCCCCCTGGCCGAGACCGTCCACGAGCGGATGTCGGTCGAGATCTTCCGTGGCTGCACCCGCGGCTGCCGTTTCTGCCAGGCCGGCATGATCACGCGTCCCGTCCGGGAGCGAAGCATCACCGGCATCGGCGAGATGGTGGACAAGGGTCTGAAGGCCACGGGATTCGAGGAGGTCGGCCTGTTGTCGCTGTCCTCCGCGGACCACACCGAGATCGGCGACGTCGCCAAGGGCCTCGCCGACCGGTACGAGGAGGACAAGATCGGCTTGTCCCTCCCCTCCACCCGGGTCGACGCGTTCAACATCGACCTGGCCAACGAGCTGACGCGCAACGGCCGTCGCTCGGGACTGACCTTCGCGCCCGAGGGCGGCTCGGAGCGCATCCGCAAGGTCATCAACAAGATGGTCTCGGAAGAGGACCTGATCCGCACCGTCTCCACGGCGTACGGCAACGGCTGGCGCCAGGTGAAGCTGTACTTCATGTGCGGTCTGCCGACCGAGACCGACGAGGACGTCCTCCAGATCGGCGACATGGCGGTCAACGTCATCGCCGAGGGCCGCAAGGCCTCCGGTCAGAACGACATCCGCTGCACGGTCTCCATCGGCGGTTTCGTCCCCAAGCCGCACACGCCGTTCCAGTGGGCCCCGCAGCTCTCCGCCGAGGAGACCGACGCCCGGCTCACCAAGCTCCGCGACAAGATCCGCGGCGACAAGAAGTACGGCCGCTCCATCGGCTTCCGCTACCACGACGGCAAGCCCGGCATCGTCGAGGGCCTGCTCTCCCGCGGTGACCGCCGCGTCGGCGCCGTCATCCGCGCCGTCTACGAGGGCGGCGGCCGCTTCGACGGCTGGCGTGAGTACTTCTCGTACGACCGGTGGATGGCGGCGGCCGAGAAGGCGCTGCCGGACTTCGGCGTCGACGTCGCCTGGTACACGACCCGCGAGCGCACCTACGAGGAGGTCCTGCCCTGGGACCACCTCGACTCCGGTCTCGACAAGGACTGGCTCTGGGAGGACTGGCAGGACGCCCTCGACGAGACCGAGGTCGAGGACTGCCGCTGGTCCCCGTGCTTCGACTGCGGAGTCTGCCCCCAGCTCGACCTCGACATCCAGATCGGCCCGACCGGCAAGAAGCTGCTGCCACTGTCGGTCGTCAACAAGTAGCCGCGCATGGAGGGGAGTTGCCATCGGTAGCTCCCCAAGCGGCCACGTTCATACGGGAGTTGCCATCACCGGAACCCCAAGTGGCCGCGCAGACAAGGTAGTTCGGCCCGGCATCGCGAACCGCGGTGCCGGGCCGTTCCCGTTCCCGCACACGACTTCCTGCTCGCCCACGGCGGCCATATCGGCTACGCCGTCCGGCCCACCGCCCGTCGCCGAGGCCACGCCACCGCGATGCTCCGCGCCGCCCTGCCCCGCGCCCGCGTGCTCGGCCTCGACCGGGTGCTGATCACCTGTGATGCCACCAACACCGCTTCCCGTAAGGTCATCGAGGCGTGCGGCGGACGGTTCGAGGACCGGCGCGGGGTGAAGCTTCGCTTCTGGGTGACGACGGGGGAGGTGTCCCGCGTGCCCTGATGAGGCCGCACAGGAACGACGGCGGTACGGAATGACCGGGGGAACGGCGCATGACGCACGGTGGCGACGCATGGAAAGGGGCGGCGCCCTGTGGAGCCGCTGCCCCGGGCTGCTGCCTCGCCCGGCTCCTCGCAGTGCCCATGCTGATCGTCATGGTGCCGCTGCGGCTGCTGTGGGACGGGCTGTGCTGGACCGGCCGGAACGTCCTCGCGCCCGTGGGGCGGTGGCTGTACGAGTGGCTGCTCGCGCCGGTGGGCCGGGCGGTGGCCTGGCTGTTCCACCACCTGATCGTCGTCCCGGTGGCGTTCCTGGTCCGGTATCTGGTCATGGTCCCTGCCTGTTGGCTGTACCGCTGGGTGCTCGGTCCGCTGGGGTGGGCGACGGTCTGGCTGCTCCACCACGTTCTGGTGGTTCCGGTCCGGTTCCTCACCCGGTATCTGATCGTCGTCCCGGCCTGCTGGATGTACCGCCGGATCCTCACCCCGCTCTTCCGGTGGCTCGTGGTGATCCCCGCCACCGCCGTGTGGCAGTACGTGCTGTGGCCGGTGCTGTGCGTCCTCGGGGCGTTCCTCGCCGCCTGCTGGCGGCTTGCCGGGCGGATCTCCCGGGCCGTCGGCCGGGGCATCGCGTTCCTCTGGCGGTGGCTGGTGGCGCGCCCGTCGCGGTGGCTGTACCGGTGGGTGTTCACCCCGGTGGGCCATGGGCTGCGGGCCGTTCTCGGGCCGCCGCTGCGGCTGGCGCGGGAGGCCGCCCGCGAGGTCCGCCGCTCGCTCTTCGGCGCCTGAGCGCGGCCTCCGGCGGCCGCCGGGGCGCACCGCGGGGAACCACCGGTGCGCGTGGCACGTACTCTTGGTAGCAGTACGACCGCACTCACGAAGGACTGAACGACACTGGGCAAGCGACAGCCCGAAGGCCCGCCGCCCGCACCGGCGGTGCAGCGCATTCGTCTGCGCTACACCAAGCGCGGCCGCCTCCGGTTCACCAGCCACCGCGATTTCCAGCGCGCTTTCGAGCGGGCGCTGCGCCGCGCCGAGGTCCCCATGGCCTACTCGGCGGGCTTCACCCCGCACCCCAAGGTGTCGTACGCCAACGCCGCCCCGACGGGTACGGGCAGCGAGGCCGAGTATCTGGAGATCCAGCTCACCCAGGAGCGCGACCCCGCGAGCCTGCGGGCGCTGCTGGACGCGTCGCTGCCCGCGGGCCTCGACGTGATCGACGCCGTGGAGGCGCGGACCAGCGGACTCGCTGACCGGCTCCAGGCGTCGGTGTGGGAGATCCGGCTCGACGGCGTCGCGCCGGAGGAGGCCGAGCGGGCCTCGGCGGTGTTCCTCGCCGCCGAGGAGGTGCAGGTCGAGCGCCGCACGAAGAACGGCATGCGCGCCTTCGACGCGCGGGCCGCGGTGCGCGCGCTGGAGACCTCCGCCGCCGATGGCGATAGGCCCGACGGCAAAGCCTGTGCGATACTGCGGCTGGTTGTTCGGCATGTGACACCTGCCGTTCGACCCGACGACGTCCTGTCCGGCCTCCGAGCCGCGGCCGACCTGGCGCCGCCGGTCCCCGCAGCGGTGACCAGGCTGGCGCAGGGGCTGCTCGATGAGGAGACCGGCGCGGTGACCGACCCGCTGGCGCCCGACCGCGACGCTGCCACGGCCGCCCCATCCATGGCCGCCGGGCCACGTGCCGCGACGGCGCCGAGCGGGGACAACCCGGCCGGTGCCGGGCACGGCACCGCGTAGAGCGCCGTCGTCGCGTCGCCGACCAACCAGGGAGCCACCCCGGTGCGGCAGACGCACTGACCAGAAGACTTTCGTCGGCCCCGGACCACGGGCCCGGCGAGCGAGACGACAGCTCCCGTGCGGCGCCCGCGCCCCGGACCGCAGAGCCGCGCCCATGACGCGGCGCTGCGGCCGGACCAGGCCCGGCGCCCGGGAGCGTGACGGGAGAACCGCCCGCATGCTCGAACCTATTGAGCCCACCGCACCCGCGCCGTCCACGGACCGTGGCGCGGACGACAACAATTCCCCCAGCGACACGCTGCCGCCGCGCCGCAGGCGCCGCGCGGCGTCCCGACCGGCGGGCCCGCCGCAGGGCGCCGGAGCCGCCGTGGTGAGCGACGCCCCCAAGGCCGCGCCCGCCGCCGAGACGCCCGCTGCGGAAGCACCTGCCGCGGAAGCGCCTGCTGCGGAAGCCGCTCCGGCCCGTCCGCGCCGCCGTGCGACCCGTAAGGCCACCGCCCCGACCGGTGCCCCGCAGCCCGCCGCCGAAGCGGCCGCCGCCGAGTCGCCTGCGCCGCAGGCCCCGGCCGAGGCCGCCGCTGACACCGAGGCCGCGCCGCGTGCCCGTACCCGCCGCCGTGCGACCCGTAAGGCCACCGCGCCCGCCGGGGCCCCGCAGAGCGCGGAGGAGACCCCGGAGGCCGCCGCCGAGGAGACGTCCGAGGCCCCCGCCGCGGAGGAGGCACCTGCTGCGGAAGCCGCTCCGGCTCGTCCGCGCCGCCGTGCCACTCGTAAGGCCACCGCCCCGGCCGGTGCCCCGCGCGCTGCCGAGGAGGCCCCCGCCAAGGAGGCTCCGGCCGCCGCACCCGTCGAGGAGGCGCCGCAGGCCGAAGCCGTCGAGGAGGCACCCGCCCCCCGTACCCGCCGCCGGGCGACCCGTAAGGCCACCGCGCCCGCCGGGGCCCCGCAGGGCGCGGACGAGAGCCCGAAGGCCGTCGAGGAGGCTCCGGTGAAGGAGGCTCCGGTCGAGCCGAAGGGTGAGGTCGCCGAGGCGCCGAAGCGCCGGGCCCGTCGCCGGGGTGAGCGGGTCGCCGAGCCCGTCGCCGAGGCGCCCGCCGCCGAGGAGGCCCCCGCCAAGGAGGCCCCCGCCAAGGAGGCCCCCGCCAAGGAGGCCCCGGCCCGTGGTCGCCGCCGTGCGCAGCGTCCGCCGACGGCCGTCTTCCAGGCACCGGTCTTCGCCGAGCCGATGTTCCAGACCCCGGAGACCGCGGCCGCTGCCGCCGCCGCGGCCCGCCGCGAGGAGGCCGCCGCGGCCGAGATCGAGACCGAGACCGAGATCGAGCAGCCCCGCGAGGAGCAGCCGTCCGGCCGCCGTCGCCGTCGCCGCGCCGAGCGGGCCGCCGAGCCCGCCGTCGTCGCGCCCGTCGAGGAGCCGGAGGAGAGCCCCGAGGAGCCCGAGGAGCCCGAGGAGTCCGAGGAGTCCGAGGAGTCCGAGGAGGCGGCCGCGCAGCGCGAGGCCGCGCACGACGACGAGTCGGGCGATCGCCCCTCCCGCCGTCGCCGCCGCGGTGGCCGCCGCCGTCGTCGCGGTGAGGCCGCCGACGCGGACGAGCAGATCGCCGAGGCGTCCGAGCAGGAGCAGGAGGGCGCCGAGGACGAGGAGTACGCCGAGGAGCAGGCAGCCGAGGAGCAGGCCGAGGCCGACGAGCCGTCCGGCGGCTCCAGCAGCAGCCGTCGCCGTCGCCGCCGTCGCCGCCGCAGCGGGGACGCCGACGGGGGCGACGCCCACCCCGGCGACGACCCGGAGCGCACCGTCGTCAAGGTCCGCGAGCCGCGCGAGCGCAAGGCGAAGGACACCGAGTCCACCAGCGTCGACGAGGTCCAGTCGATCAAGGGCTCGACGCGTCTGGAGGCGAAGAAGCAGCGCCGCCGCGAGGGCCGTGAGCAGGGCCGTCGCCGGGTGCCGATCATCACCGAGGCGGAGTTCCTGGCGCGCCGCGAGGCCGTCGAGCGGGTCATGGTCGTCCGCCAGAGCGGCGAGCGCACCCAGATCGGTGTGCTGGAGGACAACGTCCTCGTCGAGCACTTCGTCAACAAGGAGCAGTCGACCTCGTACGTCGGCAACGTCTACCTCGGCAAGGTGCAGAACGTCCTGCCGTCGATGGAGGCCGCCTTCGTCGACATCGGCAAGGGCCGCAACGCCGTGCTGTACGCCGGTGAGGTCAACTTCGAGGCGCTGGGCATGGCCAACGGGCCGCGCCGCATCGAGACCGCCCTCAAGTCCGGCCAGTCCGTGCTGGTGCAGGTCACCAAGGACCCCATCGGCCACAAGGGCGCCCGCCTGACCAGCCAGGTCTCGCTGCCCGGCCGCTACCTCGTCTACGTGCCCGAGGGCTCGATGACGGGCATCAGCCGCAAGCTGCCCGACACCGAGCGCGCCCGGCTGAAGCAGATCCTCAAGAAGATCGTCCCCGAGGACGCGGGCGTGATCGTCCGTACCGCCGCGGAGGGCGCCAGCGAGGACGAGCTGCGCCGCGACGTGGAGCGCCTCCAGGCGCAGTGGGAGGAGATCCAGAAGAAGGCGAAGACGCCCTCGACGGGCTCGCCGAGCCTGCTCTACGGCGAGCCGGACATGACCGTCCGGGTCGTCCGCGACATCTTCAACGAGGACTTCTCGAAGGTCATCGTCAGCGGTGACGATGCCTGGGAGACCATCCACGGCTACGTCGCGCACGTCGCCCCGGACCTCACCGACCGGCTCCAGAAGTGGACGTCGGACGTGGACGTCTTCGCGACGTACCGGATCGACGAGCAGCTGATGAAGGCGCTGGACCGCAAGGTCTGGCTGCCCAGCGGCGGTTCGCTGGTGATCGACAAGACCGAAGCGATGGTCGTGATCGATGTCAACACCGGCAAGTTCACCGGTCAGGGCGGCAACCTCGAAGAGACCGTGACGAGGAACAACCTCGAAGCGGCCGAGGAGATCGTCCGCCAGCTGCGCCTGCGCGACCTCGGCGGCATCGTCGTCATCGACTTCATCGACATGGTCCTGGAGTCCAACCGCGATCTGGTGCTGCGGCGGATGCTGGAGTGCCTGGGCCGCGACCGTACGAAGCACCAGGTGGCCGAGGTCACCTCGCTGGGCCTGGTCCAGATGACCCGTAAGCGGGTCGGCCAGGGCCTGCTGGAGTCGTTCTCCGAGTCCTGCGTCCACTGCAACGGCCGCGGCGTCATCGTCCACATGGACCAGCCGACGTCGGTCGGCGGTGGCGGCAAGCGCAAGAAGAAGGGCAAGGGTGGCGAGCGCCACGAGCAGGCTGCCGAGCAGCCCGCGGAGCTGGTGGCCGAGCAGCCCGAGGCGCCCGAGCTGGAGCCCGCGCCGGTGACCGAGGCGGAGTTGCAGCCCGCGGTGGCCGACGCCGACGAGTGGTACAGCAGCCCGGCCGAGGCCGAGGCCGCCGCCACCGCGCGGGGTCGTGGCCGTCGCCGGGCGAGCCGGAAGGCGTCCGCCCCGGCGGGTGCCCCGAAGGCCGCCGAGGCCGCCGCGATCGTGGTGCCGGTGGCGGAGACCGCCCCGGAGCCGGAGGTCGCGCCCGAGCCGCAGCCCGAGGCGCCCGCCGCGCCGGAGCCCGCTCCGGCCCGTCCGCGCCGCCGGGCGACCCGTAAGGTGTCCGCCCCGGCGGGCTCCCCGCAGGCCGCCGAGGCGACGGTCGTCGTGGTCGAGGCACCGGAGGCCGCCGAGGCCCCCGCGGAGGCGGTCCAGGCTCCGGCGGAGACCGTCGAGGCGCCCGCCGAGGCCCCGGCCGAGGAGGCGCCCGCCGCCAAGAAGACGGCGAAGAAGGCGGCGGCGAAGAAGGCCACCACCGCCAAGAAGGCCACGGCGAAGAAGACCGCGGCCAAGAAGACGACGGCGAAGAAGGCGGCGGCGAAGAAGACCACCACCGCCAAGAAGACCGTCGCGAAGAAGACGACCGCGAAGAAGACCACGGCGAAGAAGACGACGGCGAAGAAGGCGGCGGCCAAGAAGACCACCGCCGCCGAGCCCGCCTCGTCCGCCGCGGAGGACTGACGGTCCCGGCCGTGCCCCGGGTCGGTGACGACCCGGGGCCGGTTTGACCCCCAGGTCAAGGCCCCGTAACCTTGACCGTCGGTGTCTGTGACGCCAAACCCCTGAGCACACACCTCCCGGCTCTCCGCCGGGGGAGGCCGCTCGTCCACTCGGATTTCACGGGAGTCTCCCAAGCCCGTGTGAGCGGCTGGCATCAGAGGATCCGTTTCCAGCGAAGGAGAGTTCCGCGTGTACGCGATCGTGCGCACCGGCGGACGCCAGCAGAAGGTTTCTGTCGGCGACGTCATCGAGATTGACCGCATTTCCACCAGCAAGGTCGGCGACACCGTCGAGCTCTCGACGCTGCTGGTCGTCGACGGTGAAGCGGTCACCAGCGACCCGTGGGTCCTGGCCGGCGTGAAGGTCCAGGGCGAGGTCGTGGACCACCACAAGGGCGACAAGATCCGGATCCAGAAGTACAAGAACAAGACCGGTTACAAGAAGCGGATCGGCCACCGCCAGCTCCACACGGCGCTGAAGATCACCGGCATCGACGCTCCGGCGAAGTAAGGGACTGAGGAGACATGGCACATAAGAAGGGCGCATCGTCCACTCGGAACGGTCGCGATTCCAATGCTCAGCGGCTCGGCGTGAAGCGCTTCGGCGGTCAGGCCGTCAACGCCGGTGAGATCCTGGTCCGCCAGCGTGGCACCCACTTCCACCCGGGCACGGGCGTCGGCCGCGGCGGCGACGACACCCTGTTCGCCCTGGCTGCGGGCGCGGTGCAGTTCGGCACCCACCGTGGTCGCAAGGTCGTGAACATCGTTCCGGTCGCTGAGTAATCAGCCGCCGGGCGACAGCTCAGCAGCAGCACCACTCCGAGGGCGGACCGCCTTTCTCGCGCGAGCGGGAAGGCCGGTCCGCCCTTGGCGTGTTAGTACAGAGACATTCCCGTAGTTATCTGGAGGCACCTCACCATGACCACCTTCGTGGACCGCGTCGAACTGCACGTCGCCGCGGGTAACGGAGGCCACGGCGTGGCCTCCGTGATGCGGGAGAAGTTCAAGCCGCTCGGCGGGCCGGACGGCGGCAACGGCGGACGCGGCGGCGATGTGACCCTCGTCGTGGACCAGGACGTCACGACGCTTCTTGAGTACCACCACCACCCGCACCGCAAGGCCACCAACGGCCAGCCGGGCGCCGGTGACCACCGCGCCGGGAAGAACGGCCAGGACCTCGTCTTGCCCGTCCCGGACGGCACGGTCGTCATGGACCGCGAGGGCAACGTCCTCGCCGACCTCGTCGGGCAGGGCACCACCTTCGTCGCGGGGCAGGGCGGCCGCGGCGGTCTCGGCAACGCCGCGCTGGCGTCGGCCCGCCGCAAGGCGCCCGGTTTCGCGCTGCTCGGCGAGCCCGGTGAGGCCCGCGACATCGTGCTGGAGCTGAAGACCGTCGCGGATGTCGCGCTGGTCGGGTTCCCGAGCGCCGGTAAGTCCTCGCTGATCTCGGTGCTGTCGGCGGCCAAGCCGAAGATCGCGGACTACCCGTTCACGACGCTGGTCCCCAACCTCGGCGTGGTGACGGCCGGCTCGACGGTCTACACCATCGCGGACGTGCCCGGTCTGATCCCGGGCGCCAGCCAGGGCAAGGGCCTGGGCCTGGAGTTCCTGCGCCATGTGGAGCGGTGCGAGGTGCTGGTCCACGTTCTGGACACCGCCACGCTGGAGTCGGACCGCGATCCGCTCTCCGACCTCGACATGATCGAGGCGGAGCTGGCGCAGTACGGCGGGCTGGAGGACCGGCCGCGGCTCGTCGTCCTCAACAAGGTCGACATCCCGGACGGCCAGGACCTCGCCGACATGATCCGCGGCGATCTGGAGGAGCGCGGTTTCCGCGTCTTCGAGGTGTCGGCCGTCGCCCGGCAGGGCCTGAAGGAGCTGTCGTACGCGCTGGCCGAGATCGTGGCGCAGGCGCGTGCGGCCAAGCCCGTGCAGGAGGCGACCCGTATCGTCATCCGGCCCAAGGCGGTGGACGACTCCGGCTTCACCGTCACCGAGGAGGCCGACCGCTTCTACCGGGTGCGCGGCGAGAAGCCGGAGCGCTGGGTGCAGCAGACGGACTTCAACAACGACGAGGCGGTCGGCTACCTCGCGGACCGGCTCAGCCGCCTCGGCGTCGAGGACGCCCTGCTCAAGGCCGGTGCGCACACCGGCGACGGCGTGGCGATCGGCCCCGAGGACAACGCCGTGGTCTTCGATTGGGAGCCGACGATGGCGGCCGGTGCGGAGATGCTCGGCCGACGCGGTGAGGACCACCGGCTGGAGGCACCGCGGCCCGCGGCCCAGCGCCGCCGGGACCGCGACGCGGCGCGGGACGATGCGGAGCAGGAGTACGACGGCTTCCGCCCGTTCTGACGCGAGTTCTGGCAGTGAGTTCTGGCAGTGACGGCGAAGGCCCCGGAGGACGCTCGACGCTCCTCCGGGGCCTTCGCCGTGCCGGTCCGGTCAGACGTCCGGTCAGGCGTCGGTACGGATGATCACGTCCAGGGTGCGGGGGCCATGGACGCCCTCGACGCGTTCCAGCTCGATGTCGGAGGTGGCGGACGGGCCGCTGATCAGCGTCGTCGGGCGGTCGGGGACGAGCCGGGCGACGGCCTCGGGGACGCCGACCTCCACGCTCGACAGGTCGACGACGCAGACGTGCAGGTCGGGGACGAGCGTCAGGGCACGGCGGCCCTGGTCCGGGGAGCCGTCGAGGAAGATCGTGCCGGTCTCGGCGCAGCTGACGGCGGAGGCGGTGACCACGCCGTCGAGGGCGTCCAGCGCGGGCGGTGCCACCGTCGCGTCGTCCTCGCGCACCTCGCCGTCGTATCCGGCCAGCCAGGCGCGGTCGAGTCCGGCGGGGATGCCGACGAGGCGGGCGCCGCGGGCGGCGAGGACGGCGGCGACGGTGGCCGCGGTCGCCTCGGCGGTGCAGGGGTGGACCTCGGCGCGGTAGTCGACGAGCCGGTCGGTGAAGAGAGCGAGGCGGTCGGCGTCGGGGAGGGTGCGGCCGGTGCGGTAGGCGCGGGGGACGGTCACCTCCGGGGCGGGGGCGAGCGCCAGGGCGTCGCGGACCCGGCCGAGCACCGTCTCACGTGCGGTCGTGGGGGCGGTCACCGTTCCTCCTCAGGGGTGTCGGGGTTCTCGGGGGAGGCGGCCCGTTGCCGGGCGCCCTCGGCGGCCGCGTCGCGCAGGGCGGCGGTGCCGTCGGCCGACGCCAGCCAGGAGCGGAAGGTGCGGCGGGGCGGGACGGGTGTGTCGCGGCTCTCGCTCCAGCCGCTGAACGGCGGCGGCAGGTGGGAGATCGTGCCGCTGCGGCCACCGGCGATCCGGCCGAGGCGCGCGGCGTTCTGCGCGGCGGTGTAGACCGCGGGCCGCTTCATCACCCCGGCGGCCGCCTTCATGGCGAGCTTCTCCGCCGTCGTACCGGACTGTTCGGTCTTCTGGTGGCGCAGTTCGACCAGGAGCGACGGGATGTCGATCTTGACGGGGCAGGCGTCGAAGCAGGCGCCGCAGAGGCTGGAGGCGTACGGCAGCGAGCTGTTGGGGTCGTCCTTGGCGGCGTGCATCCCGGCGAGCTGCGGGGTGAGGACGGCGCCGATCGGGCCCGGGTACGTCGAGCCGTACGCATGGCCGCCGGCGCGTTCGTAGACCGGGCAGACGTTGAGACAGGCCGAACAGCGGATGCAGTTGAGCGCCTCGCGGCCGACGGAGTCGGCGAGGGCGGCGGTGCGGCCGTTGTCGAGCAGCACGAGGTGGAAGTCCTGCGGCCCGTCGCCCGGCGTGGTGCCGGTCCACATCGAGGTGTACGGGTTCATCCGCTCGCCGGTGGAGGAGCGCGGCAGCAGCTGGAGGAAGACCTCCAGGTCCTGGTAGCGGGGGATGACCTTCTCGATGCCCATGACGGTGATCAGCGTCTCGGGCAGGGTCAGGCACATCCGGCCGTTGCCCTCGGACTCGACGACGGCGAGGGTGCCGGTCTCGGCGACGCCGAAGTTGGCGCCGGAGACGGCGACCTTCGTCGTCATGAACTTCTCCCGCAGATAGGCGCGGGCGGCGGCCGCCAGATGCGCGGGCACGGAGTCCAGTTCCGGGTCGACGCCGGGGATCTCCTTGAGGAAGATCTCCCGGATCTCATCGCGGTTGCGGTGGATCGCCGGGACGAGGATGTGCGACGGCTTGTCGTGCGCCAGCTGCACGATCAGCTCGGCGAGATCGGTCTCGTACGGGGTGATGCCGCGGCTTTCGAGGTGTTCGTTGAGGCCGATCTCCTGGGTGGCCATCGACTTGACCTTGATGACCTCGCGGCTGCCGGTCGCCTCGATCAGCTCGGTGACGATTGCGTTGGCCTCGACGGCGTCGCGCGCCCAGTGGACGGTGCCGCCGCGCTCGGTGACCTTGCGCTCCAGCTCCTCCAGGAGGTCGGGGAGGCGGCTCATGGTGGCGGTCTTCAGCGCCGAACCGGCGTCGCGTAGCCGCTCCCAGTCGGGGAGTTCGCCGGTGACCGCGAGCCGCTTGGCGCGGATGGTGTGGGTGGCCTTGCCGAGGTTGCGGCGCAGCTGGTCGTTGCGCAGTTCATCGTGGGCGGCCTTGGGGAAGCTGCGGTCGCCGCGGAGGTTTCCGGCGCCGTACGGGGCGCGGGGCGGGGCGGCGGGCATGCCCAGGAAGGTGCGGCTCATCGGACGGCCTCCGTCGGGACGTACGGCGCGGTGCGGGTGGCGGCGAGGATCTGTGCGAGGTGCAGGGTGCGGGTGCCGGATTTGATGCGGGAGAGTCCGCCGCCGATGTGCATCAGGCAGGAGGAGTCGCCCGCGGTGCAGACGGCGGCGCCGGTCGAGGTGATGTGGCCGACCTTGTCGTGCAGCATCGCCGTGGAGGTGTCGGCGTTCTTGACGGCGAACGTGCCGCCGAAGCCGCAGCAGACGTCCGCCTCGGGCAGTTCGACGAGGTCGATGTCCTCGACGGCGCGCAGCAGCCGCACCGGCTTCTCGCCGACCCGCAGCATCCGCAGAGAGTGGCAGGTGGGGTGGTAGGTGACGCGGTGCGGGAAGTGCGCGCCGACGTCGGTGGTGCCGAGCACGTCGACGAGGAACTCCGACAGCTCGTAGGTCTTCTCCTTGACGGTGGCGACCCCGGCGCGGAGCGCGGCGTCGCCGTAGCGCGCGGCGACGATCTCGTGCTGATGGCGTACCGAACCGGCACAGGAACCGGACGGCATCACCACCGCCTCGATCGACGCGTCCCCGAACTGCTCGGCGAAGCCGCGGACGAGGGGGACCGGCTCGCGCTGGTAGCCGGTGTTGACGTGCATCTGGCCGCAGCAGGTCTGCTCCGGCGGGAACACCACCTCGTGCCCGAGGCGGGCGAGCAGCAGGGCGGTGGCCTTCACCGCGTCCGGGAAGAGCGTGTCCCCCAGGCAGGTGGCGAAGAGTCCGATACGCATGGAGCGCCTCCCACAGAGTTTTACGGTCTGACCATTCTAGCGTCGGTCCGGAAGCGGGAGTGGGGGGTGGCGCGGACCGGGCGGGTCGGGCATGTCTGCGGAGGGGGCGGGGGCGCTGTGCGCGGCGTCGTACGGACGTGGCCGTGGGGCCGTACGGGAGGAAGGGGGCGGGCAGGTCAGGTCAGGGCCGGGCTACGGGCAAGCCAAGGCGGGCCGGGCCAGGGCCGGGGCTACGGGCAAGCCAAAGGCAGGCCGGGCCAGGGTCGGGCTACGGGCAGGCCAAGGGCGGGGCCGAGCCACGATCCGGCCCGGCGTCCGCCCCGGCTACGCGTCCGTGTCCTCCACGTCGCCGGAGCTGCCCGCCTCGCCGGAACCGTCCGCCCCCTCCACCAGCCCCCCGTGGAACCCACGGATGTGCCGTTCGGCGAGGTCGGCGGCGGCCGTGCCGTCGCCCGCGCGGACCAGGCGGAGCAGTGCGGTGTGGTCGTCGTTGAGGGCGGCGGCGGTGGCCGGCCAGTCCTCGGCGGCCTCCAGGGCCCGGAGAATCAGCGGGCGGACCGATTCGCGGACCGCGGAGGTGAGCGTCGAGGTGAGATCGTTGCCGGAGCTGCGGGCGATCGCGACGTGGAAACGGGTGTCCAGATCGTTGAAGTCCGCGGCGGACAAGCCCTCCGCGCGCAGCCGCACCAGCAGCTCCTCGGCCTCGTCCAGCGCGTCCGGCGCACCGTGCCGCGCCGCCGCCTCGAAGCTGGAGCGCTCCAGGGTGACCCGGGCCTCCAGCACGTCGTGGAGGCTGTAGCTGCCGAGCGCGAAGTGCAGCCGCAGCAGCCGGCCGAGTGCGTCGTCGGGATGGCGGACGATCCGCGCCCCGGCGTCCGCGCCCCGGCCCGCCTGCGCGACCAGCACTCCGACGGTCTCCAGCACCCGCAGCGCCTCGCGCAGCGCCGAGCGGCTGACCCCGAGCACCGGCGCCAGCTCCCGCTCCGGCGGCAGCCGGTCCCCGGCCTTCAGCTCCCCGGCGAGCACCTGCGCCTCGATGCTCTCCAGCACCAGCTCATGCGTGCGGGCCTGCCGCACGGGGCGCCACTCGGCCATCGGAATTCCCTCGGCTCGCTCTCGTACCGGACCGGCGACTGTCGCCTGCGGATATCTCTCACAGTCTATGGTCCGACCGGGTACGGAAGGCCGCCGGGAGCGTGCGTCCCGGAACGCCGACGGGGCCCGCCGCTGACCGGCGGGCCCCGTCGGGCCGGTGTGCTGCGTCCCGTGGCTCAGACCGCCGCGGGCGCCTCCGGGGTGGTCGGGCCGGGCTCCGCCGCGGCCTCCTCGTCCTGGGCGCGCTGCCCGGGGATACCGGCCAGGCGGCGCTCCATCCGGACGCGGCGGGCGTCGGCCTTCGCGCAGAGGCCCAGCGCGGCCTGGTTGAAGCGGACCGACGAGGGCGGGTCCGACGGGCCGAGCAGATGCTCCTTGAGGGCGGCGCGCTCGGCCGCGAGGGTGTCCAGCTCCGGGTTGCGGACGCTCTCCAGCAGCCCGGTGACGCCGTCCGCCTCGGGCGTGAGGATCGCCGAGGCGCGCACCGTCGGGAAGTGGGTGCGGAACTCCTCCTCCGTCATACCGGAGGTGTTGGCGACCGCGTACGGCTTCTCGCTGGTGAGGTAGTCCGAGACGACGCTGGAGACGTCGCTGATCAGCACGTCCGCCTCGTTGAAGCAGCCGAAGATGCCGGGGCGGGCGGTGGTGATGACGAGGTGTTCCCACGTCGGGAAGGACGCGAAGTAGGCGCGCTCCCAGGCGTCGGCGGCGGCCGCGACGGCGGCCGCGCGGCCCTCGGGCGGCGTGCCTTGGAGCCGCATCCGCTCCAGCTCGTCCGCGCTCTTGCGGAACTCCGAGGTGGTCAGCGCGGCCAGCTCCGCCTCACGGCGGTCCAGCTCGGCCGCCGCCTCCGCGCCCGGCCGCTCGCCGCCGCGCCGGGTGTTGGCCTCCGTGATCATCGCCTGGATACGGGCGTTGGCGGCGCCCGCCCGCGGGTCCACCGAACCGGTCATCGGGTGCGGCTTGTACAGCAGCCGCACCTTGGGGTCGGCCAGCAGTGCCCGGACGATGTTCTCCCCGGCCAGGATCACCGAGGTGTTGCCCGGATTGCCGTCCCAGCCCTCCCAGGTCGGGGCGTACAGCACCGTCGTCATCCGGTCCGCGGCGGGCGGACCCGCGTACGGCCGGATCGGCGCCAGCTGCGGGCGGCCGACCTCGACGACGTCCTTGTCCTCCACGCCGATGTCGGCGAGCTGGTAGCGGTCCCGGGCCGCCGGGCCCGCGACCCACACCTCGTCGTACGCCTTCGCGTACGGGTTGCAGGACGACAGCTTGTCGCTCTCGCCGTGGTTGATGAAGGCGTGCTTGATGGAGGGGATGCGCAGGACCTGCGAGGTCTTGCCGGAGTTCGCCGGGTGCAGCAGCAGCCTGAGCGCGGAGTGCTCCAGGCGCATCAGGTTGGCGACCTTCGGGATGCAGACGATCGGGATGTCCGTCGCCTCGATCTTCTGCACCATGAAGCGCTCACGGAGCACGATGATCGGCTTGCCGTCGAGACCGTCGAGGGTCGACAGCCACATGTTGGCCTGGTACGCGGAGGACGCGCCGCCGGAGAAGTACATGCCGACCGTGGGCTCGTACGCGGCCAGCCACCGGTCCAGCCACTCCAGCGCCCGCGCCTCGCCGAGCACCCGCTTCTTCGGCGTCAGCCAGGTGCCCAGGTACACCGAGCCGCCGATCGAGAGGACCAGCGAGACGGCCAGTCCGACGCCGCCCCAGAACGCGTCCGTGGTGAGCGCGGTGACCATCATGCCGACCGTGGTGGGCACCGAGAAGCGCAGCAGCCGGCGGCCGGTCTGCCGGGACAGCAGCCGCGGCGGCGCGTCGGACAGCCCCAGCGCGCTCGCGTCGACGTTCCGCGTCACGAACGGCAGCGCACGGCTGCGCCGCACCAGCACCGCGAGGGCCTGGCACACGAAGTGGGTGCCGTAGAAGGCCAGCAGCGCGATGGTGAGCGGCGCCTGCTCGACGAGCGGGTTGATGCCGTCGATGTGCAGCAGGCCGACCAATATCAGCATGTCGCGCAGCAGCTGACGGACCGTGACATCGAAGCGGACCCGGCCCAGCACCGCCAGCAGCGCGGGCTGCTTGTGCTGGAGGAACAGGTCGAGACCGAGGTTGACCACGGATGCGACGATGAACAGCGGTATGACGGGCAACAGCGCACCGAGAAGCTGGGCGATGAAGGCGACCATCATCGCGAGCAGCGCCGCGAGCTGTACGGCTCGGCGGGGGGCGATTCCGGCGGAAGGCACGGGGAAGGGCTCCTGGCAGCAAAAAGAAGGTCAGGGGAAGGCCGAGGGGGCGGCCGGGCCCCGCGCTGCGACGCCGCTGGGGCGGGGAAACGGGACCGGTGGACACCCGACCGTATGACCTTGTTGGCTCCGGTGACAATCTGCTGTGGTTCTCATCACCGCGAATGCGGACCAAACGAACGCAACCTCCAAGGCGCCATCGCCGTCTTATCCGTCTTGTCCTCGCCGCCCGGGTGCCAATGCCCTTACCGCGCCCCGCCGTCACGCCCCGCGGCGCCCGGCGTGAGCAGAAGTGCACCGCGCCCGCCGCCCGCGCGCACCGTCCACCACGCCGTCCGCCAGGCGATATCGCCACGCGTCCGCCCCGCCCGCTGCCGTAGATTGCCTGGACGGGACGGCCCGTGGGCCGTCCCGCACGGCGGTACCGGACGCGAGCACAGGGGTAGCAGTGGCAGGGGCGAATCAGGGGGCGGCGGCCGACGGGATCTCCGGGGGCGGGCGCGAGGGTGTCGCCGAGGCCCGCCGGGTCGTGGTGAAGGTCGGCTCGTCCTCGCTGACCACCGCCGCCGGGGGACTGGACGCCGACCGGGTCGACGCGCTGGTGGACACGCTGGCGAAGTACCGCGACAAGGAGATCGTCCTGGTCTCCTCCGGCGCCATCGCCGCGGGCCTCTCCCCCCTCGGCCTCGACCGGCGCCCCCGCGACCTCGCCCGGCAGCAGGCCGCCGCCAGCGTCGGCCAGGGCCTCCTCGTCGCCCGGTACACCGCCTCCTTCGCGCGCTACGGCCGCCGCGTCGGCCAGGTCCTGCTGACCAGCGACGACACCAGCCGCCGCGCCCACTACCGCAACGCCTGCCGCACCCTGGACCAGCTCCTGGCCATGGGTGCCGTGCCGATCGTCAACGAGAACGACACGGTCGCCACCGACGAGATCCGCTTCGGCGACAACGACCGCCTCGCCGCCCTCGTCGCCCACCTCGTCCGCGCCGACCTGCTGGTCCTCCTCTCCGACGTCGACGGTCTCTACGACGGCGACCCGTCCACCCCCGGCACCACGCGGATAGCGCAGGTCAGCGGCCCCAAGGACCTGGAGGGCATCGAGATCGGCAGCGCCGGGCGGGCCGGGGTCGGCACCGGCGGCATGGTCACCAAGGTCGAGGCCGCCCGGATCGCCGCCGCGGCCGGGATCCCGGTCGTGCTGACCTCCGCGGTGCACGCCGCCGAGGCGCTGGCCGGCGGCCCCACCGGCACCCACTTCCTGCGCACCGGCCGCCGCTCCGCCGACCGTCTGCTGTGGCTGGCGCACGCCTCCACCCCGCGCGGCGCACTGGTCCTCGACGACGGCGCGGTGCGCGCGGTCGTCGAGCGGAACTCCTCGCTGCTGCCCGCCGGGATCGCCGCGGTGGAGGGCGAGTTCACCGCGGGCGACCCGGTCGAGCTGCGGGACGCGTCCGGCGCCGCCGTCGCCCGCGGGCTGGTCAATTTCGACGCCCGGGAGATCCCTCGTCTGATCGGCCGTTCGACCCGTGACCTCGCGCGCGAGCTGGGCCCCGCCTACGAGCGCGAGGTCGTGCACCGCGACGACCTCGTCCTCCTCGGCCACTGACGCCTCAACTGCGCCGACGGCCCCGCCCGCCCCGCCGGTGACGCCGCGTCCGGCGCCCGCGGCCACCCGGCGCCGCGGCGCGCGTACCGGAGCGGCGTGCCCCCTTTCCGCGGGGACCTTCGCCAAAACGCCCCCGCGACGGTCCGTGGACTGTTCCACTTTGTTGCGGGGCACCGCAGGTGAGCGGTGCCCGCAGCACGCCGAGGAAGACCGCGCCGATCGGCTCCGCGCCCGCGCGGGGCGGTTCGCATCATTCGCAGCACAGGAGGCCGCCGTGGTACGAGGGCGCCCAGGGGCACCGCTCCGAGGGACGGCGGAGCGCACACTGACCAGCGTCGGGACCGGCCCCCCGCCGGACGCCCCGGCCCGGCCGGACGACGACGCCGCCCGCAACCGACCGCACGCCGCACCGCAACAGGCGCCGCACCCCGGGAGCCAGGAGGTCTCCCGGCTGTGGCACGTCACACTCAGCGTCTCCGGGGCCGACGCCCCGCCGGCGGACGTCCGGCGGGCCCTCGAACGGCTCGCCCACGACCACCCGTTCCTGCTGACCGGCCGCTACGCCAACGACCACGCCGAGATCCGGTACTGGGAAGAGGCCCGCGATCTGCACGACGCCGCCGCCGTCGCCCTCCGCCTCTGGGGCGAGCACCGCTCCACGGCGGGCCTCCCGCCCTGGGAGATCGTCGGCCTGGAGGTCATCGACCGCGACACCTACCACCAGCGCATCGCCGAGGGCTACGGCCCGCCCCCGGCGGCGCCGGTGGGGGTGCATCCGTACTGAGGGCGGCGGGCGGCGGGGGTCGGGCCCGGTCCGGCGGGGCCGCCCTGCCCCGTCCGCTCCGTGAACCACCCCGCGGCCCCCCGCCGCCGCTCGTCTAGTCTTCCGCCCATGACCAGCAGCAGCGCCTCGCACTCCTCACCCGTCCTCGCGACCGCGGCCCGCGCCCGGGAGGCCGCCGCCCTTCTCGCGCCGCTGCCGCGGACCGACCGCGACGGCGCCCTGCTCGCCATCGCCGACGCCCTCGTCGCCCGCACCGATGAGATCGTCGCGGCCAACGCCGAGGACACCGCCAAGGCCCGCGCGGCCGGTACCTCCGAGTCGCTGGTCGACCGGCTGACCCTCACCCCGGAGCGGATCGCCGCCATCGCCGACGACGTCCGGCACGTCGTCACCCTGCCCGACCCGGTCGGCGAGGTCGTCCGCGGCTCGACCCTCCCCAACGGCCTCGACCTGCGGCAGATCCGCGTCCCCCTCGGCGTCGTCGGCATCATCTACGAGGCCCGGCCCAACGTCACCGTCGACGCCGCCGCCCTGTGCCTGAAGTCCGGCAACGCCGTCCTGCTGCGCGGCTCCTCCTCCGCGTACGCCTCCAACACCGCCCTCGTCACGGTCCTCCGCGACGCCGTGGCGGGCGCCGGGCTCCCCGCCGACGTCGTCCAGCTGGTTCCCGGCGAGAGCCGCGACGCGGTCCGCGAGCTGATGCGCGCCCGTGGCCTGGTCGACGTGCTGATCCCGCGTGGCGGCGCCTCGCTCATCCGCACCGTCGTCGAGGAGTCCACCGTCCCGGTCATCGAGACCGGCACCGGCAACTGCCACGTCTACGTCGACGAGGCCGCAGACATCGACATGGCGCTGTCCATCCTCGTCAACTCCAAGGCCCAGCGCCCCAGCGTCTGCAACGCCGCCGAGACCGTCCTCGTGCACGCCGGTATCGCCGACGCGTTCCTGCCCCGCGCCCTGGAAGCCCTCACCCAGGCCGGTGTGATCGTGCACGGCGACGCCGCCTGGCAGCAGGCCGGTCCCGGTCTGGTCGCGCCCGCCACCGACGAGGACTGGGCCACCGAGTACCTCTCGTACGACATCGCCGCCGCCGTCGTCCCCGACCTCGACGCGGCCGTCGCCCACATCCGCCGCTGGACCTCCGGCCACACCGAGGCCATCGTCACCGGCTCGCAGGCCGCCGCCCGCCGCTTCACCCAGTTGGTCGACTCGACCACGGTCGCCGTGAACGCCTCCACCCGCTTCACCGACGGCGGCCAGTTCGGCTTCGGCGCCGAGATCGGCATCTCCACCCAGAAACTGCACGCCCGCGGCCCCATGGGACTGCCCGAACTCACCTCCACCAAGTACATCGTCACCGGCGACGGGCACACCCGCTGATCCCCAGCAGGGTGACGACCTTGCCCGTGGGTCAGTGGGAGAAGGAGCGGTGTCCCGGGCCTTCGTATCCAAGGCGGAGGAGGGAGTGATGGCGGAGCCATCGCGACCGACGACAACGCGGGAGGCGGAGGTCCCGGACACCGCGACGCTGCTGACCATCGCGGGCGAGGTCGTTGGCCCCGCTCCCTGCCCAAGCTGCCTGAGCGGGGCTAATCTGGGCGCGTGCCGGACGACGCGGGGGGCACGCCGTTCCCGGACGGCGAACAGCCCGACGAGCACGACCACGGGAGCCACGGAGCGGCGGATGAGGACTTCGCCTCCGTGGTCTTCGACGAGGCGTTCGTCCGCGGCGCGCAGATCCACGAACCCTCCGCCGTCGAACGCCTCGTCGCCGCCGCCGAGGCCCGCGCCGGTCTCGCCGTCGGCCCCGAGCACGAGAGCGGCGACCCCTTCGACGGGCCCCGCGGCCCGGCCCCGTACGACGACTTCGCGCCCTACGGACCGTACGGGCCCCACGGCGGCGCGCTCCGCCCGTACCGCGGCACCGCCCACTGGCACCGCCCGGTGGCCTGGGTGCTCGCCGTCGTCATGGGCGTCGGCCTCGTCGCCCTCGCCTTCACCGCCGTCCACCGCACCGCCGGTGCCGGGACTCCTGGGCGGCCCCCCGCCTCCAGCGGCCCGGACACCCCGTCCGGCGGGCCCGCGCCCGGCCACGGACCGGCCCGCCCCGGTCTGCCGCCGCCCGCGTCCGCCGGAGCCGTCCCGCCGTCCGCGTCGGCCGGGCCCCGGACGCACTGATGGCCCGGGAGCGTCTTGGGCCGTCGCGCCGCCGGGCGCACGGCGTCGGCTCCTCGACGTTTACGCGCCGCCCCGCCGACCTACCCTGGTGGTATGAGCGGACGAGGTGACCCTCCGGAGGGGACGCCGGACAGCGCTCCGGGAGGCGGCGAGGACGAGTACCGGTCGATGGTCTTCGACGAGTCGTTCATCCGCGCTGCCCGGCTCCAGGAGAACTCCGCAGACGAACGCCTCGGTGAGCACCACGCCCCCGCCGTCCGCCGCCGCCGCCCGTGGGCGCGGCTTCCCGGCTCACGCCAGGCGCTGCTGCTGGTCCTGCTGATCGTCATCGCCTTCGGCACCGCCATCTACATGGGCATCCGCCACCCGTACAAGGCCGCCGAACCGGGGCTCGGCGCGCAGCCGCTGCGGTCGTCGGTGGTGCCGCTCACCCCGCCCGGCGCGGTACCGGGCGGCGCCCCCGGTGATCTCTTCGCCCACAGCCCGGCCGCCCACTTCCGGGTCGGCGCCGCCGGGGTCAACCTCCCGAACGTCTCCCGCACCCCGCACTTCTCCGGCGGGCAGCTCACCGAGGCGCTGCGGCTGGCGAAGGAGTACCTCGTCCGCTCCTCGATCGACCCGGCCACCCTCACCGGCGGCTCCGTGCGCTCCGTCCGCCTGCTGCTGGACACCGGGCAGCTCGATCAGTTCGACCGGAGCATGGCGCGCCCCGTCGACGACGGGCGGCATGCGGCGACCGGCTGGCTGATCCGCTTCGACCACGGCACGACGGCCCTCGCCGACAAGAACGTCCGGGTCAACGGCGTTCTCGCCACGTCCGAGAGCGGCCCCGACTCCCTGGAGGTCACCGCCGACTACACCTTCGTCTACGCGGTACGGGCCACCGGCGGCGCCGCCCAGCAGGCGGCCCACGGCACCGGCAAGCCCGTGCCCGGCGCCTCCTCGCTCTTCACCGTGCGCCGCGAGATCCGCTTCCGGCTGGACCGCGAGGACCTCGCCGACCACCGGCTCGCGATCGCGCAGAGCAGTCTCCAGGCCGGGCCGATGGCCTGCGCCCCGCAGGCGGACGTGCTGCGTCCGCTGCTCGCCGGGCAGCACGCGGGGGACGCCCGTCCGGCGGGCACCGATCCCTACTCCCGCCAGGGGGCGAACCCCTCGCTCTGCGGCCGTCTCGCCGCTACTTCCCAGCCGACTCCGAACCACCCGGCCCGCTAGCGCCGTCGCCACCGGAGTCACCGGGGCGCTGGGTGCCGCGGAAGACCGTGTCGCGCAGTTTGCCGCCGAGGTCGCCCGCGCCGCCCGCGATGTCCCGCACCAGGCCCATCAGCGGGTCCTTGCTGTTGCGCACCGAGTCGGCGTAGTGGGACGCGGAGTCGCGGAAGGAGTCGGAGACCGAGGTGTCCTTGTCCTCGTCGCGCCGCGGGTAGTGGCCGTCCATGATCCGCTGGTAATCGCGGCTGGCCGCCCACTTCTTCAGCTCGGCGGCGCGCACCGTGGTGAAGGGGTGGCTGCGCGGCAGGACGTTGAGGATCTTCAGCACGGAGTCGCGCAGATCGCCGCCCGTCTCGTACTCCTCCGCCTGCTCCAGGAACGCATCGACGTTCATCTCGTGCAGGTGGTTGCCGCCCGCCAGCTTCATCAGGCCGCGCATCGACGCCTGGACGTCCTGCCCGACCAGCAGCCCGGCGCGGTCCGCCGACAGCTCCGACTTGCGGAACCACTCGCGCAGCGCCGTCACGATCGCCATCACCGCGACATTGCCGAGCGGGATCCACGCCACCCGCAGCGCCATCTTCGTCAGGAAGAGCAGCAGGGTGCGGTAGACCGCGTGCCCGGACAGGGCGTGACCGACCTCGTGGCCGATGACCGCCCGCATCTCCTCCTCGTCCAGCAGCTCGACCAGGCCGGTGGAGACCACGATGATCGGCTCGTCGAGACCGATGCACATGGCGTTGGGCTGCGGGTCCTGATTGACGTACATCGGCGGGACCTTCTCCAGGTCCAGGATGTAGCAGGCGTCGCGCAGCATGTCGTTGAGATGGGCGAACTGCCGGTCGCCGACGCGCACCGAGTCCGACAGGAAGAGCAGCCGCAGGCTGCGCTCCGGCAACAAGCCGCTGAGCGTCTTGAAGACGGTGTCGAACCCGCTGAGCTTCCGCAGCGCCACCAGCGCCGACCGGTCCGCCGGGTGTTCGTACGCACGGGACGAGATACCGGGGAACCGCCTGCGGTCCCTGCTCGGTACGCGCTCGCTGTCTGGGCTCTCCGTCATTGGGGCCTCCCCCTGTTCGACTGCGTGTGATTCAGACTAGAGGACGCCACTGACACCCGATTGGATGCTCGGGCGTACGCTGGCGCTCGCACCACATGACCGCACAGTCCCGTACAAACGGAGCGCCCCGCCATGACGATTCCGAGCGTGCTGCTCGCCGCTTCCGACGCCGCCACGACGGCCGGTGCCACCGGCGGCGTCTCCCACGCCGACGACGGCCCCGGGTGGCTGCTGCGCGGTGTGATCATCGTCGGTGTCCTCGGTGCGATCCTCCTCGCCTGGATCCTGCTGCGCGGCTACGGCGACTCGGACGACAACTGACCGCGCAACCCGGGGAGTGAGGCCGCCGGGCGGCGTGCCGGGCCCCGGCGCCTTGCGATCGACCGCACCGGACACCGCTCCTCCCCCCGAGGACCATTGCCCCCCAGGTCGTTACGATGTGGCGGAAGTCTCTGCCCGCCCCCAGCCCGGATTGGTCCCCCGACGATGAGTCTGCACACCCCCGCACAGTCCCTGGTCGCCCTCGCCGAGGGGGGCCAGCACAACAGCCTCAACCCGCTCGTCACCGGCGGCGGGGCGTTTGTCGTCCTGCTTCTCCTGCTGTTGATCACCACCCGCTTCAACCGGGACCGCTGAGCCCGGTACCCGGCCTCCGGCACTGCGCGGCGCCCAGTAGGGTCTGCACGCATGGGAGAGCACACAGAGCCCGTGAAGCGGCGACTCGGAGTGATGGGCGGGACGTTCGACCCGATCCATCACGGACACCTTGTCGCCGCCAGCGAGGTGGCCAGTCAGTTCCACCTCGACGAGGTCATCTTCGTCCCGACCGGGCAACCGTGGCAGAAGAGCCATAAAACGGTGTCCCCGGCCGAGGACCGGTACCTGATGACGGTCATCGCGACCGCGTCGAACCCGCAGTTCTCCGTCAGCCGCATCGACATCGACCGCGGCGGCAAGACGTACACCATCGACACGCTGCGTGACCTACGGGTGCTGCACGGTGACGCCGATCTGTTCTTCATCACCGGCGCCGACGCGCTGGGACAGATCCTCACCTGGCACGACGCCGAGGAACTGGTCTCCCTCGCGCATTTCATCGGCGTCACCCGGCCCGGCCATGTGCTGGCCGACCCCGGGCTGCCCGACGGCGCGGTCTCCCTCGTCGAGGTGCCCGCGCTCGCCATATCCTCCACCGACTGCCGGGCGCGTGTAGCCCAGGGCGACCCGGTCTGGTACCTCGTGCCCGACGGTGTGGTGCGCTACATCGACAAGAAGCAGCTCTACCGCGACAACGGCTGACGGGGCGGATCGAAAGGGGCACCGGTGACCGACCGACAGGACCCGTACGGGCCGCAGGACCCGTACACCCCCGACCCGTACGCCCATGAGCGGCGGCAGGGTCGGCAGGAGTACACCTACGACGCGTACGGCCAGCCGGTGCACCAGGACACCGCGCCCGGCCAGGAACCGCACTACGACCCGTACGGGCGGCCCGCCGCGCCGTACGGCGACCCGTCGTCCTACGGTGGCCACGACCCCTACGGGGGCCAGGGGAACGGCTACGACGGCCACGCCCAGGGCTACGCCCCCTACGGGAACCCGGCCCCCGGTGCACCGCCGCAGAACTGGGTCCCTCAGCAGGCCCCCCGCCCCCCGTACGAGCAGACGTCCTACGCGCCGCCCGCCTACGAGCCGTCGTACGAGCAGTCCGCCTACGGGCAGGACGCGTACGGCGGGGCCCCCTACGGGGAGCAGACCTACGCGGGGCAGCAGTACGGCGCGCAGGGCTACGCGCAGCCCGGTTACGGCGACCCGTCCCAGGGCGGGCACCGCCCCGCGGACCAGGAGGCGCCGCGGGCCTACTCCGAGGAGCCGCAGCGCCACCGCGAGCAGCCGCCGCGGCCACCGGAGCAGCGGCGCCCGTCCGAGGACGCGGGCCCGGCGGACGCCCCCGGCGAGCCGTCCGCGCCCGGCGGCGACCGGGGCCCGGAGTACCAGACGGAGCAGTTCGCGTTCATCGAGGAGCCGGACGAGGACTCCGAGGACGTCATCGACTGGCTGAAGTTCACCGAGAGCCGCACCGAGCGCCGCGAGGAGGCCAAGCGCCGGGGCCGCAGCCGCCGCGTGGCCCTCGTGGTGCTGCTCGTGCTGCTGGTGGCCGGCGGGGTCGGCTACCTCTGGTGGGCCGGGAAGCTGCCGGGGCTGAGCGGCCCGGGCGGCACCGCGGCCGAGGCGGGCGCCGGGCAGAAGCGCGACGTCCTCGTCGTGCACCTCCGCGACACCCGCACCGGCGACAGCTCCACCGCCCTGCTGGTCGACAACGAGACCACCGGCAAGGGCACCACCGTCCTGCTGCCGAACAACCTCGTCGTCACCAAGGACGACGGCACCGCCACCACGCTCGGCAAGTCCGTCAAGGACGACGGCACCGAGCCCACCCGGGACGCCCTGGGCACCCTCCTGGGCGCCGACCTCAAGGCGTCCTGGCGGCTCGACACCCCGTATCTGGAGAACCTCGTCGAGACCGTCGGCGGCATCTCCGTCGACACCGACACCACCGTCCCAGGGGCGAAGAAGGGCGACTCGCCCCTGGTCAAGCCGGGCAGTGACCGCCTCCTCAACGGCCAGTCGGCGGTCGCCTACGCCACCTACCGCGGCCCCGGCGAGACCCAGGACAAGCAGCTCACGCGGTTCGGCCAGGTCATGCAGGCCACGCTGAAGAAGGTCTCCAGCGACGCCGACGGCGCCACCGCCACCGTGAAGTCGCTGCTCCAGGTGCTCGACCCGCCGCTCACCGAGGCGCAGCTGGGCAGCTCGCTGGCGGTACGCGCCGATCTGGCGAAGACCGGCGCGTACGGCACGCTGCTGCTGCCGGTGCGGGCGAACGGCACCCTGGGCCCCGACGCGGCCGGCTCCGTCGTCAAGAACGTCCTCGGCGGCACGGTCAAGAAGACCGACCCGAACGGCACCCCGCGGGTCTCCGTACGCAACGCCACAGGTGACGCCAAGGCCGCCCCCAAGGCGCAGGCGGCGCTGGTCAACGGCGGGTACACCGTCGTCAGCGGCGGCACCGCGGACGCCGCCGCGGCCGCCTCGCAGGTCACCTACGCGGACGCCGCCGACCAGGGCAAGGCGGCGGAGGTCGCCAAGACGCTGGGGCTGCCGGACACCGCGGTCCGCAAGGCGAACGGCGCCGCCAACGCGGACATCACGGTCGTTCTGGGCCAGGACTACCGGGGCTGACCGCCGCGGAGCGGGCCGGGCATCTCCTGCTTGAGCAGGCGCTCGGCCCGCTTTCGTACGGGGCCGGACCTGCGGCGACGGGCCACCGGAAAATCCCCGGCCGGGGTGTCGGTGGTCCGTGAGACCCTTGAGAAGAATCCGAAGCCGCTTGGACCGCCCGCCCGGGCGGTGGTGCCGTGGGCCGTGTGCCCGGGGCAGGGCGGCCCGTCCCCGACCGAAAGCCGCTTGTGACCGCCACGGACCGTTCCATCGAGCTCATCACCGCCGCCGCCCAGGCGGCCGCCGACAAGCTCGCGCACGACATCATCGCGTACGACGTCAGCGACGTCCTCTCGATCACCGACGCCTTCCTGCTGGCGTCGGCACCCAACGACCGCCAGGTCAAGTCGATCGTCGACGAGATCGAGGAGCGCCTCACCAAGGAGCTCGGCGCCAAGCCGGTCCGCCGCGAGGGCGACCGCGAGGCCCGCTGGGTCCTCCTCGACTACGTCGACATCGTCGTCCACGTCCAGCACAGCGAGGAGCGCGTCTTCTACGCGCTGGAGCGCCTGTGGAAGGACTGCCCCGAGATCGAGCTCCCCGAGGACGCCAAGGCGACCCGTGGCAAGGCCGCCGAGCACGCCGAGGCCACGGCGGGCGAGGCAGAGGGAGCGAGCAACTGAAGGGCACCTCCGCGGGCCGCGGCCGCCGCATCGTCCTGTGGCGCCACGGCCAGACCGCCTGGAATCTGGAGCGCCGCTTCCAGGGCTCCACGGACATCGAGCTGACCGCGACGGGCCAGGAGCAGGCCCGGCGCGCCGCGCGGCTCCTCGCGGCCCTGGGCCCGGACACCATCGTCGCCTCCGACCTGCGCCGGGCCGCGGCGACCGCCGGTGAGCTGGCCGCCCTGACCGGGCTCGACGTGGCGCACGACGCCGCGCTGCGGGAGACGTACGCCGGTGCCTGGCAGGGGCTGACGCACGAGGAGATCATCGAGCGGTACGGCGAGCAGTACGCCGCGTGGAAGCGCGGCGAGCCGGTGCGGCGCGGCGGTGGTGAGCTGGAGACCGAGGTCGCCGACCGGGCCGCCCCGGTGGTCCTGGACCACGCCGCGAAGCTGCCCGACGACGGCACCCTCGTCATCGTCAGCCACGGCGGCACCATCCGCACCACCATCGGGCGGCTGCTCGGCCTGGAGGCGCACCACTGGGAGGGGCTCGGCGGTCTGTCGAACTGCTGCTGGTCGGTGCTGGGCGAGGGTGCGCGCGGCTGGCGGCTGCTGGAGCACAACGCCGGGACCCTCCCGGAGCCGGTGCTCGGCGACGACGCCTGAGCCGCCTGCGGAGCGTCCCGCGGGCCTGGATTTCACATCCGGGCAGGTCGCAGGCTAAAGTTCTTCTTGTTCGCGGCGCCGCCGGGGGAAACCCGGAGGGGCGGAACAAGACCCGGGGCTATAGCTCAGTTGGTAGAGCGCCTGCATGGCATGCAGGAGGTCAGGAGTTCAATTCTCCTTAGCTCCACAACCCGGATGATCCCGTCTCATGGATTCCAGTCCCGTACTGGATCGCGCGAGGCGGGATCATTGCTGTGTCCGGAACGCCGTCGGGCCGAGCGGATGCCGGACGGTTCGGCGTCGATGGCGCGGGCAGATTCGGTGCGCGGGCCGTCGCGTCCGGGCCCGCGCCGTGGCCAGGCCGTCCCGCCCGGCGGTCCGTGGCAGAATCGGACGGCCGGCAGGGGAGGAGGACGCGATGCCCAGGAGCATCCTCGGGAAGGTCGTCGACCTGCCCGACGCCGCCGGGCCGTCGCGCCCGCACCGGCTGCCGGACACCGCCTCCCCGCACGGCGCGGTCCCGTCGTTGCAGTGCCCCGCCTGCGGCTCCCCCCGGGTGGCGCAGATGCTCGGCGACAACGGCGGCGTCTCTTTCGTCTGTACGTCCTGCGGCCACAGTTGGAGCTGACCGATGGGAGCCCACAGCAGGAAATGCGACTGGTGCGGCAGCGGTACGCCGATCGTCCGTGACATGGAACCGCTCAACTCCGCGTTCCAGTACTGGTGCGAGGAGTGCGCCCGCGCGCTGGTCATCAAGGGCGACCCGATCGAGACCTACCGCGAACTGGACGGCGAGCCGATCTACGGACGACTCCTCGACGAACACTGCGCGCTGAAGCGTTTCTACTCCTTCGCCACGGCCTGAGTGCGACCGCGGCACGCGCCCGATCGCCGTACGCGCGGCCCCGCCTGACGCCGTGTGAGCCGATGCCCGGCCCGTCCTGACGTCACGTCATGCGAGGCTCGTCGCCGGGGTCGGGGCCGGGGACGTACGGGCCCGCGTCGCGTCCCGTCCGTCGCAGTCGCAGTCGCAGTCGCAGCCGCAGCGCGCACAGCACCAGCAGTCCGATCCCGGCGAGCGGATAGACATCGGAGAGCAGCAGCTGGAGCGGGCTCTGGTGCAGTTCCTCGTGGCGGTGCCAGGCGTGCGGCACCCACCACAGCGCGAAGCTGACGAACAGGGCGGCCAGCACGCCCGTCGCCGCCCACCACCGGCGCGCCGCGCCGCCGGTGCGTGCCAGGGCCTCGGAGCCGACGAGGATCAGCGCCGGTACGCACCACACCCAGTGGTGCGACCAGGAGATCGGGCTGACCAGCAGGGCCGTCACCGCGCAGCTGATGGCCGCCCAGGCACGGTCCCCGCGCAGCAGTGCACCGGCCGCGAGGGCCACTCCCGCCGCGACCGTCACGGCGGCGGCCACCACCCAGGCGCCGCCCGGGTCGTGGGTGTGCAGCAGCCGCGCGAGGGCGCCGCGCAGCGACTGGTTCGCGGTGATCTCGACCTCACCGACGCGGTCCGCGGCGAAGACGATCTCCGTCCAGAAGCGGTGCGCATCGCGCGGCAGGACGAGCGCGGACAGACCGGCGGTGGCGAGGAACGTCACGGTGGCCACCGCGGCCTGCCGCAGCCAGGGCACCCGCAGTGCGGTACGCAGCGGGGCGCCGCCGCGCAGCAGCTGGACGGCCCGTACGGCCCCGGCGAGCGCGAGGAAGACGGCGAACAGCGCGGGTGTGAGCTTGATCCCCGCCGCGACGCCGATCCCGATCCCGGCCCAGCGGTTGCTGTCCCTGCGGGTCAGATCCCACAGCACGAGTACCGCGAGCAGCAGGTTGATCTGCCCGTAGCGCAGCGTCGTCCACACCGGCTCGCACCACACCAGCAGCGCGGACAGCGCGAGCGTTGCGGCCGGGCGCGGCAGCCGGTGCGGCCGTCCCACCAGCCGCAGCGAGAGATGGACGACGGCCACCAGCAGAAGCAGGTTCCCGGCCGTCGCCAGGGTGCGCATGGCGCCCACGCCGACCAGCGTCAGCGGGGTGAACAGCAGCGCGGCGAACGGCGGATAGGTGTTGGGCAGGTGCGCGGAGGTGGCGACCATGTCGTAAAGGTCCGCGCCGGTGCGCGCGGTCCAGCCCTCCGCGCGGTAGACCATGAGGTCGATCATGGTCACGTGCACCAGCCGCTGGGCGGTCCAGAACGCCGCGAACGAGACGAGGCAGCCGAGAGCGGCCCACCGGACCGCACGGCGTCCCGGCGCCCCCGTCAGCGGGGCGCGGCCGCCGGACTCGGTGGAATGTTCCAGCTCCGGCGCGGTCACGGCGTACGGCTCCCCAGGACGAATCGGGCACGGTCCGCCGACAGTACCCCGGGCGGTTCCGGGGGCCGGAGCAGGAGCGATTTGGCAGAAGCCCGGGAGGGCCGTGTAATGTAGTCGATGTCGCCGCGGGAGACCGCAGCGGAGAAGACCTGGGGCTATAGCTCAGTTGGTAGAGCGCCTGCATGGCATGCAGGAGGTCAGGAGTTCAATTCTCCTTAGCTCCACAGGAATCAGAGCGGGCCGTCCGAAGAGGGCGGCCCGTTCTTGTTGTGCGCCCTTTCTCTGTGCGCCCTTTCTCTGTGCGGCCGTCGCGTGTGGTGTGTGCCATGGGGCGGGCGCCCCGTGGTGGGTGTGACGTACGGCATGACGGTGGGCGGTCCCGGGGGAGCGGGGCGCCGGTGGGGCGGTGTTCCGCGCCGCGCGAGGTGGCCTCCCCGGCGCCCGCTTCACCCCGCCGTACCCTGACATCTGCTCACATTCCGTCCCCTGTCCCCCCGTTGGGGCCGTTCTTGGCGTGCGCGCGGCCCCCTTCGCTCCCTTCCGTCCCCCGCTCATTCCTTGCCTGTCCCTGTCGTTCCTTGGGGTCTTCTTGGCGTGCTCATGCCCCTGACGTGAACATTTCACCGAAAGAGTGACGCATCGCGTGCATGTCACCTCCCTCGTCTCACGCCGCACGCGAGGCACCGGACGCCGGTGTACGGCGGCGCGTACGGCGAGCCGTCGCGGAGCCGGTCGCGGTGCCACCGTCAGCACTTACCGCATCGTCACCACAGGGGGTTCCATGAGATCGAGCCGCAGCAGAGCCGGGCGGGCGCGTACCGCGACGGCGTGGGCGGCGGCCCTGCCGCTGATCGCCGGGGCGCTCGCGCTCGGCGCGCCCGCCGCCGACGCCGCGGGTCACGACGGTGGACGGCGCGCGCTCCGCGGCACCAAACCGGCCTGGGCGACCCAGCAGTCCGACCGCGGCGCCACCGCCGAGAACACCGGCATCACCGCCCGCGTCTACCTCGCGGGCCGGGACGCCGACGGACTCGCCGCGTATGCCAAGGCGGTCTCCGACCCGCACTCCGCCCACTACGGGAAGTACCTGACCCCCGGCCAGGTGAAGGCGCGCTACGGCGCCACCCGGCAGCAGGTGAACGCCGTGACCGACTGGCTCCGCGGCGCCGGGCTCAAGGTCACCGAGGCGGGCAGTCGCTACCTCACCGTCCATGGTCCGGCCTCGGCCGCGGAGCGCGCCTTCGCCACCGACCTGCACAACTACCGCAAGGGCAGCCACACTTACCACGCCCCCTCGGCCACCGCCTCCGCCCCCGCCTCGCTGGGTGGCGCCGTGCTGACCGTCACCGGCCTGGACAACGCGCCCCGGATGGCCCGGCACCACTCCACCGAGCTGCCGCCGCCGCCCGACGTCTTCCGCAACGCCGGGCCGTTCTCCACGTACCACGGCTCCCGGACCGCCAAGGGCCTGCCGAGCGCGTACGGGGGCAAGGCGCCGTACGCGGTCAAGGGGTACACCGGCAAGCAGCTGCGCGCCGCCTACGGGGCGGGGAAGTGGACCGGCAAGGGCGTCACCGTCGCGATCACCGACGCCTACGCCTCGCCGACCATCGCCGCCGACGCCCGCCACTACGCCGCCCGCAACGGCGACGCCGGGTACCGCCCGGGCCAGCTCTCACAGGTGCTGCCCGAGGACTACACGCACATCGAGGAGTGCGGTGCCTCCGGGTGGTACGGCGAGGAGACACTCGACGTCGAGGCGGTGCACGCCGTCGCACCCGCCGCCGACATCGTCTACGCCGGAGCCGCCTCCTGCATGGACGACGACCTCCTCGACACCCTCGGCCGGGTCGTCGACGGCCGTCTCGCCGACATCGTCTCCAACTCCTGGGGCGACATCGAGGCCAACGAGACCCCGGACGTGGCCGCCGCCTACGACCAGGTCTTCCAGCAGGGCGCCGTCGAGGGCATCGGCTTCTACTTCTCGTCCGGTGACAACGGCGACGAGGTCGACAACACCGGCACCAAGCAGGTCGACACCCCGGCGAACTCCGCGTGGGTCACCGCCGTCGGCGGCACCGCGCTCGCCGTCGGCAAGCACGACACGTACCAGTGGGAGACCGGCTGGGGCACCCGTAAGGCGTTGCTGTCCAAGGACGGCGCGGGCTGGGACGGCTTCCCCGGCGCGTTCAGCGGTGGCGCCGGCGGCGGCACCAGCAAGACCGTCGCGCAGCCCTTCTACCAGCGCGGCGTCGTCCCCGACGGGCTCGCGAAGGCGGGCGGCGGCGGAGCGATGCGCACCGTCCCCGACATCGCCGCTGTCGCCGACCCCAACACCGGCTTCCTGGTGGGCCAGACCCAGACCCTGCCCGGTGGCAAGCAGGGCTACGACGAGTACCGCATCGGCGGCACCTCGCTCGCCGCGCCCGTGATCGCCGGTATCCAGGCGCTCGCCCAGCAGGCCCGCCACGGCATCCCCATCGGCTTCGCCAACCCCGGCATCTACCAGCGGTACGGCACCCCGGCGTACCACGATGTCACCGACCACCCGCTCGGCGTGGGCCGTGGCCTGGCCGTCGTCCGGACCGACTACGTCAACGGCGTCGACGCCTCCAAGGGCACCACGACCTCGTTGCGCAGCCTGGGCCAGGACAGCTCCCTGAGCGCCCGCCCCGGCTACGACGACGTCACCGGCGTCGGCTCCCCGGCGGACGGCTACATCGCGTCGTACCGCCACTGATCCCGGGACCGGCGCGCCCCTGAATCCGGGGGGCGCGCGGGCCGGGGCCCGCGCCGGGTGGGAATCCTCGACGCGGGCCCCGAGCCCCCTGCGGTACCCTGGCGCCATGCGTGCCGTACGCCTTCTGCTTAGCGGGCCGCGCTGATCAGTACCGACCGGGCCACCCGCGGTGGCCGTCCGGGTCGGCATCGGCGCGGCGTCCCCTCCTGTGCGAGGGGCCTTTTTGTTTCCGCAGCAACCGTGTCCGCGGCAGCCGCAGGCAGAGACGATCGATGGAGCTTGAAGAGATGAGCGAGACGACCACCTCCCCCGCCGGTGAGGGCGCGGGCGCCGCACCCGAGGCGGCCCCGCACCGTTACACCGCCGCGCTGGCCGCGGACATCGAGGCACGCTGGCAGGACTTCTGGGAGGCGGCGGGCACCTACGAGGCGCCCAACCCGAGCGGTGACCTGGCCGGGGACGCCGCCGTGGCCGCCCGCCCCAAGAAGTTCATCATGGACATGTTCCCGTACCCCTCGGGCGCGGGCCTGCACGTCGGCCACCCGCTGGGCTTCATCGCCACCGACGTCTACGCCCGCCACCAGCGCATGACGGGCCACAACGTCCTGCACACCCTGGGCTTCGACGCCTTCGGCCTGCCCGCGGAGCAGTACGCCGTGCAGACCGGCACCCACCCGCGGGTCTCCACCGAGGCCAACATCGTCAACATGCGGCGCCAGCTGCGCCGCCTGGGCCTGGGCCACGACCAGCGCCGTTCGATCGAGACGATCGACCCGGCGTACTACAAGTGGACCCAGTGGATCTTCCTGCAGATCTTCCACTCCTGGTACGACCCGGAGGCCGACAAGGCGCGCCCCATCGACACCCTGGTCGCGCAGTTCGAGGCCGGTACCCGGTCCACCCCCGACGGCCGCCCCTGGGGCGAGCTGTCCGCCGCCGAGCGCGCCGGTGTCCTGGGCGAGTACCGCCTGGCGTACGCCTCGGACGCGCCGGTCAACTGGTGCCCCGGCCTGGGCACCGTCCTGGCCAACGAGGAGGTCACCGCCGAGGGCCGCTCCGAGCGCGGCAACTACCCGGTCTTCAAGTCCAAGCTGCGCCAGTGGAACATGCGCATCACCGCCTACGCGGACCGCCTGCTGAACGACCTGGACGGCCTGGACTGGCCCGAGGCGATCAAGCTGCAGCAGCGCAACTGGATCGGCCGCTCCGAGGGCGCCCGGGTCGACTTCCCCGCCGGGGAGCGCACGATCACGGTCTTCACCACCCGCCAGGACACCCTTTTCGGCGCGACGTACATGGTGCTGGCCCCGGAGCACGAGCTGATCGCCGACGGCTCCCTGGTGCCGGATGCCTGGCCCGAGGGCACCCACGAGGTCTGGACCGGTGGCCACGCCACCCCGGCCGAGGCCGTCGCGGCGTACCGCAAGCAGGCCGCCGCCAAGTCGGACGTCGAGCGGCAGGCCGAGGCCAAGGACAAGACCGGCGTCTTCACCGGCATCTATGCCACCAACCCGGTCAGCGGCGAGCAGGTCCCGGTCTTCATCGCCGACTACGTGCTGATGGGCTACGGCACCGGCGCGATCATGGCGGTCCCGGCGCACGACAGCCGCGACTTCGCCTTCGCGCGCGCCTTCGAGCTGCCGATGCGCTGCGTCGTCCAGCCCTCCGACGACCGCGGTACCGACACGTCCACCTGGGACGACGCGTTCTCCTCGTACGAGGCGAAGCTGGTCAACTCCTCGGACGACACGATCAGCCTGGACGGCCTGGGCGTCACCGAGGCCAAGGCGAAGATCACCGAGTGGCTGGCCGCCGAGGGTATCGGCGAGGGCACCGTCAACTTCCGGCTGCGCGACTGGCTGTTCAGCCGCCAGCGCTACTGGGGCGAGCCGTTCCCGATCGTCTACGACGAGGACGGCGTCGCGCACGCGCTGCCCACCTCGATGCTGCCCCTGGAGCTGCCGGAGGTCGAGGACTACTCTCCGCGCACCTTCGACCCGGACGACGCGGACACCTCCCCGGAGACCCCGCTCTCCCGCAACGAGGACTGGGTCGACGTCGAGCTGGACCTGGGCGACGGCCGCGGCGTGCGGCGCTACCGCCGCGAGACCAACACCATGCCCAACTGGGCCGGTTCGTGCTGGTACGAGATGCGCTACCTGGACCCGCACAACGACAGCGCGATGGTCGACCCGGGCATCGAGCAGTACTGGATGGGCCCGCGCGAGGCGCAGCCCCATGGGGGCGTCGACCTGTACGTGGGCGGCGCCGAGCACGCCGTCCTGCACCTGCTGTACGCCCGTTTCTGGTCGAAGGTCCTGCACGACCTGGGACACGTCTCGTCCTCCGAGCCGTTCCACAAGCTGTACAACCAGGGCATGATCCAGGCGTTCGTCTACCGGGACCGCCGCGGCATCGCCGTCCCGGCGGCGGAGGTCGAGGAGCGCGACGGCGGATACTTCTACCAGGGCGAGAAGGCCAGCCGCGTCCTGGGCAAGATGGGCAAGTCCCTGAAGAACGCCGTCACGCCGGACGAGATCTGCGCGGAGTACGGCGCCGACACGCTGCGCCTGTACGAGATGGCGATGGGCCCGCTGGACGTGTCCCGCCCCTGGGACACCCGGGCCGTCGTCGGCCAGTACCGCCTGCTGCAGCGCCTGTGGCGCAATGTCGTCGACGAGTCGACCGGTGAGGTCACCGTCGTCGACGCGGAGCCGGACGAGGCGACGCTGCGGGCCCTGCACAAGGCGATCGACGGCGTCACCCAGGACATGGCGAACCTGCGGTTCAACACCGCCATCGCCAAGGTCACGGAGCTGAACAACCACCTGACCAAGCATTATGGGGGCGGGTCCGCACCCTCGACCGAGGGCGGCGCTGGGCGACGGGCGGGCGGTCCTGTGCCGCGCACCGTCGCGGAGCACCTGGTGCTGCTGATCGCGCCGCTGGCGCCGCACATCGCCGAGGAGCTGTGGCGCAAGCTGGGCCGCACGGACTCGGTGGTGCACGCCGACTTCCCGGTGGCCGACCCGGCGTATGTCGTCGATGAGACGGTGACCTGCGTCGTTCAGCTCAAGGGCAAGGTCAAGGCCCGTCTGGAGGTCGCCCCGACGATCTCCGACGCGGACCTGGAGGCGGCGGCGCTGGCCGAGCCCGCGGTGGTGGCGGCGCTGGGTGGCGCCGGTATCCGCAAGGTGATCGTCCGCGCGCCGAAGCTGGTCAACATCGTCCCGGCATGATGCGGCGCGGCCGGTTCCGGCCGCGGTTGTAGGGGGTTTCCCCTACGGGCAGGTTGGGGGTTCCGTCGGGGCCCGCAACCTGCCCGAGCCGTTTACGGTGGAGAGACGGGCGCGGGTGACCGGCCGGCGCCGTGACCTTTCCGGGAGAGCCCATGGAAGCCGCCATCGCCGTCCTGGGGCTGCTCTTCCTGCTGTTCGTCGTCGCCGGGGTCTTCGTCACCGTCAAGGCGGTCCAGCTGACCAAGCGCGGCGTGGACCGCACCGTCGCCCAGGCCCGGCGGACGGTCGAGGACACCGGCCTGCGGGCGCGGCAGCTGGCCAAGCCGGGCGTCCCGGGCGAGCTGGCCCAGCTGCGGTTGTCCCTGCGTACGTCGATGCGGGCGACCCAGGAGGCGCTGCGCAGCGGCGCGGCCGACGACGCGTCCCTGGGCGAGGCGCTCGGCCTGTTCGACCGCCTCAGCGCCCACGGCCACGCACTCGACGACGAACTCAGGCGCCTGGAGCGCGAGCCCGACCGCGCCACCACGGCCGCCCGGCTGCCGGAGATGCGCGAACGCCTGGAGCGCATCACCCGCTCCGCGGAGTCGCTGCGCTGGGCCGCGCGCGACCGGCAGCGGAAGTTCGCCGACGACGATCTGGCGGCGCTGAGCGACCAGATCGACGTCGAGTCGGGCGCGCTGCGGCACTGGACCCGCGCCTCGGACGATGCGGAAGGCGTGACGGAGAGTGGTTCCGCCGAGGGCGCGGACCGGTCGGCCGGTGCCGGGCCGGGCGCCCGGCCGTCCGCCGCCTCGGGGCCGGGGGCGGAGCAGCCGCAGGCGATATCGGCCCCGGATCCGCGCGGCCGCTCCTCCTGGGAGAGGTCGCCTTCCTGGCAGAAGGCGCCGGGGGCCGGGCGGGCCAACTGAGAACGGGGGCTGACGGGGCGGGGGCGCTGCCCGGGGCCGGTCCGGGGGGCGGAGCGGGAGGGTGCGTGGGCCGCGTGCGGGGAGGCCCCACAGTGTCGGCCGCCGGTCTTCCCCCGATAACCTCCCCTTCATGTCCCGCCATGTCGCCATCGTCACCGATTCCACGGCCTACCTGCCGCCGGTGGCACTGCAGCGCCACCGCATCACGGCCGTCCCGCTGACCGTCGTCCTGGGGGACCAGGCCCTGGAGGAGGGCACCGAGATCTCTGCGAGATCCGTCGCCCAGGCACTGCAGAAGCGGCGGCCGGTGACCACCTCGCGCCCCGCCCCGACGACCTTCGCCGACACCTACCGCAAGGTCGCTGCCTCCGGTGCCACCGACATCGTCTCGCTGCACCTCTCCTCCGAGTTCTCCGGCACCTACGACGCCGCGGTACTGGCCGCGAGGCACTCGCCGGTCCCCGTAAGGGTCGTGGACACCGGCATGGTCGCGATGGCCCTCGGCTTCTGCGCCCTGGCGGCGGCCGAGACCGCCGAGGCGGGCGGCGACGCCGACGCCGCGGTGGCCGCGGCCGTGCGCCGCGCCGCCGCGACCTCCGCCTACTTCTACGTCGACACCCTCGACTACCTGCGCCGCGGCGGCCGGATCGGCGCCGCTCAGGCACTGCTCGGCTCCGCACTCGCCGTCAAGCCCCTCCTGCAACTGGCCGACGGCCGCATCGAACTCCTCGAAAAGGTCCGTACGGCGTCCAAGGCCATCGCACGGCTGGAGGAGATCGCCGCGGAGCGGGCGGGGGAGGCGGAGGTCGACATCGCCGTGCACCACCTCGCCGCCGCGGAGCGCGCCGAGGCCCTCGCCGCCCGCCTGCGCGCACGCGTGCCGGGTCTGCGGGAGCTCCATGTCAGCGAGGTCGGTGCGGTGATCGGTGCGCATACCGGTCCCGGGTTGCTGGGGGCCGTGGTCGCGCCGCGGTAGCGCTGTCGTCCTGCGGTAGTGCTGGGGGCGGGGCTCTCGGGCACACCGGGTAGGCGGGCCGGGAGGTCGTCACCCCTGCGGGTGGCGTGGTTATCCACAAGTGGCTGGTTATCCACCGGATGTGAGGCTGCTCAGCGCGGCTGACGGGGGCGACCTACCGTCGGTCGGCATGAGCAGAGAGTCACGTTCGGTTGGTGGGGTGTCGCGTCTCGGTGAGGAGGTCGGCCCCCGGGCGGCCTCGGCCGTCGGCCTCGTCCCGCACCCGGTGCGGAGCGGCGGTCGCGCGGGGCGGCGGGCCGCGCGCCGCGCCACGGCGTCGGCGGCGGTGCGGGCGCGGGCAGCCGCCCTCTTCGATGCGGCGGGGGCGGCGCCGGGGGAGCGGGGGCACGGTGTCGGGGGTGGCGTACGTGAGGGGGTGCGGGACGGGACCGGGGCCGGGCCTGGTGGTGGCTCCGAATACGGGGCAAGGCTCGGGTCCGCCGCCGGCCGCGAGGTGGGCCCGTCCGGCGAGGCGCCGCTCGCCTCCACTCCTGTCCCGGGCACGGGACACAGGGCGAGCCCCGGCTCCGGCCACCGGTCGAGCTCCGGGCCTGCTCCTGCCCCTGGCCATGAGGCGGACCGGTCCCGTAAGGCGTCCTCCGCCTCCAGCCCTGCCCCCGGCCCGAGCCGGAAGACGAACCCCAGCCCTCACCACAGGGCGAGCCTCGGCCCCGATGACAGGGCGACCCCCAACCCCGGCGGCAAACCCGGCGCCGGCGCCGCCCCCGCCCCATACAACAGCCCCCGTCCCCCCGTCCTCACCCGTCGGACGCGCATGCGGCTTGCCGTGGGGGAGCGGTTGCCCGTGTGGGTGCAGGTGCGGTGCGGGGTGGAGCCGAAAACGTTGGCCGCGGTGGGGGTGGTGCTGGTGGTGGCGCTCGTGCTCGCGGCGCTGCACTTCTGGTCCGGTGGGCCGGAGGCGGTGCGGGCTCCGGTGGCGGAGCGGGCGGTGCCGGTGCCCGGTGCCTCGCAGCGGCAGGGGCCGTCGGGTGCCGCTCCCGTGCCCGGTGCGGCGGCGAGCGGTGGCGTGGGCCGTCGGATGGTGGTCGACGTGGTGGGCAAGGTCGAGCACCCCGGGGTGCGCCGGTTACCGGTGGGGGCGCGGGTGATGGACGCGCTCGCCGCGGCCGGTGGGGTGCTGCGCGGGGCGAACACCCAGGGGCTGAACCGCGCCCGGTTGCTGGTCGACGGTGAACAGATCGTCGTCGGCAGGGCCGGGAGCGCGCCGGACCCGGGCGGTGGTGCGAACGGGCCGCCCGGCGTGGACTCGTCCGGCGCCTCGGGAGGGCCCGGCGGGCCGGGCGCCGCCGGGCCAGGGCAGCCGGTCAGCCTCAACTCGGCGACCGTGCAGCAGCTCGACACCCTGCCCGGCGTCGGGCCCGTACTGGCGCAGCACATCGTCGAATTCCGCACCCGGCACGGCGGGTTCACCTCGGTGAACCAGTTGCGGGAGGTGACCGGCATCGGCGACCGCAAGTTCGCCGACCTGCGGCCCCTGGTGCAGCCGTGAGCACCGGACGCACGGCCGTGCACACCGCGGCGGCCTCCCCGTACGGAACCGCGGACCCGCGCCAGGAGGGCCCGGCCGACCTGCGCCTGGTGGCCCCGGCGATGGCGGCGTGGGGCGCGGCCGCGGTCGCCCTGGGTGCCCCGGCGGGCGTGGTGGCGACGGGCTGCGCCCTCGCGGTCGCCCTCGCCGTACCGGCTTTGTGGGCGGCGGTGAGGCGACGCCGGACGGAGGGCCCGGAAACGGCGGACGGCTCGCGCACCGGTGGAGCGTACGTGCGGTCCGCCGGGGCGCTGGTGGCCCTGGCGGCGGTGCTGCTCTGCGGGGCGGCGGGCGCGGCCGGCGCGGCGCTGCACGCGGCGGACGCCCGGCGCGGGCCGCTGCCCTCCTGGGCCGCGCGCCATGCCCACCTCACCGCCGAGGTGGAGGTGACCGGCGACCCCCGGACGGTCCGCCCGAAGGTCCGCGGATCGCACCGGTTGCCGCCGTCCCTGGTGTTCACCGCCGATGTGGTGCGCCTCACCGCTCCGGACGGTGCGGTGACCGCGCTCCGGACGCCCGCCCTCGTCGTCGTGGCGAGCCGTGGCGGCGATACGGATCACCCGAAGGCCGACGCGAACCCCCAGGCCACGGCCCCGGGGCCCGGAGCCGCGAGCCCCCGGGACGTGCACCCGGACTCCCCGGAGCAAGCCGGGGCGAAGGGCGGTGCGGTCCTCGAACGGTGGCGGGCGCTGTTGCCGACCACCCGCGTCCGGATGCCGGTCCGCGCCGCCCCGCCGATGCCGCCCGACGACCGGATCGCCGCGGTCCTCCGGGTCTCCGCCGACGGCCCGCCGCAGGTCACCGGCGCACCGTCCGGGCTCCAGCGCCTGGCCGGCGGCCTGCGGGCCGGGCTCCGCGACGTCTCCGGCGGACTGTCGCCCGACGCCCGCGCGCTGCTGCCCGGACTGGTGGTCGGGGACACGTCACGGGTGCCGCCCGACCTCGACGACGCGTTCCGGGCCACCGACCTCACGCATCTGCTCGCCGTCTCCGGAAGCAACCTCACCATCGTGCTGGCACTGCTGATCGGCCCGCCGCACCTCGCCTCCCGCGCCGAACGCCGCGGCCTCGCCCCGCGCCTGGGCCTCTCGCTGCGGACCACCGCCCTCACCGGGGGCGGACTCGCGCTCGCCTTCGTCGTCGTGTGCCGACCGGACCCCAGCGTGCTGCGGGCCGCGGCCTGCGGCCTGATCACCCTGGTGGCGATCGGTACGGGGCGCCGCCGTTCCCTGCTGCCCGCCCTGGGCGCGGCGGTTTTGCTGCTGGTGCTCTACGACCCGTGGCTGGCCCGTAGCTACGGGTTCCTGCTGTCGGTCCTGGCCACCGGCGCGCTCCTGCTGCTCGCACCCCGCTGGAGCGCGGCCCTCCGCAGGCGCCGGGTGCCGCCGCGCCTCGCCGAGGTGGTCGCCGCCGCTGCCGCCGCCCAAGCAGTCTGTGCCCCGGTCGTCGCGGTCCTCGCCGCACGGGTCGGCCTGCTGGCGGTGCCCTGCAACCTCCTGGCGGAGCTGGCCGTCGCCCCGGCGACCGTCCTCGGGTACGCGGCGCTCGCCGTGGCACCCGTACTGCCGCCCGTCGCCCGGGCGTTGGCGTGGTGCGCGGGATGGCCCGTCAGCTGGATCGCCGGGGTGGCGCGTACCGGGTCGACGCTGCCGGGGGCGGAGTTCGGCTGGCCGGGCGGCTGGGCGGGCGGGCTCGCGCTCGCCGCCGTCACGGTCGTCCTGGTGCCGCTCGGGCGGCGGATGCTGCGCCGCCGGTGGCTGTGCGCCCTGTGTGCGCTGGCGCTGGTCCTGGTGGTGTGGCGACCGGTGCCGCTGACCCGGGTGCTGACGGGCTGGCCGCCGCCGGGGTGGCGGGTGGTGGCCTGCGATGTCGGGCAGGGCGACGGTCTGGTCCTGGCGGCCGGTGACGGCACGGCGCTGGTGGTGGACGCGGGCCCCGAGCCGCGCGCGGTGGACCGCTGCCTGACGGCTCTGGGGGTGCGGAGCGTGCCCGTGGTGCTGCTGAGCCATTTTCACGCCGATCACGTCGACGGACTGCCCGGAGTGCTGCGCGGCCGATCGGTCGGTCTGATCGAGACGACCACGCTCCGGGAGCCGCCCGGACAGGCGGAGTTCGTACGGCGCACGGCGACGGAGGCGGGCGTTCCGGTGGTCCCGGCGGTGCCGGGGGAACGGCGTCGCCTGGGGCAGCTGAGCTGGGAGGTCCTGTGGCCGCCCGCGGACGGCACGGGCGACGTGACGGGACCGAACGACGCCAGCGTGACCCTGCTCGTCCGCAGCGGCGATGTGACCCTGATGCTCCTCGGCGACCTCGAACCACCTGCCCAACAGGCCCTGTTGGCGTCACACCCGGAGCTGACCACCGTGGACGTCCTCAAGGTCGCCCACCACGGCTCCGCCCACCAGGACCCGACGCTGCTCCAACGCCTGGCACCCCGGCTCGCCCTCATCTCGGTGGGCGCGGACAACCCGTACGGCCATCCGGCGCCGCGGACGGTCGATGCGTTGCGGCGTGGGGGAGCCGTGGTTCTGCGTACCGATACCGGGGGTGCGTTGGCTGTGCTGGGTACCCACAACCGCCTGTCGGTGACCACGAGGGGCCGTCGCGCACGGGAGTCCCGTGGCCTCCGCGTGGCCCGTCGCCGTCGTACGACCCGCTGCCTCCGCACGGATCGTGGCTTCCGTCGGCCTCGCGCTGCCCGCCCGTTCCGTAACCGCCCGGCGCGCCTCGGGCGTTCCCCGCCCGCTACTCCCCTTCGCGCCACCCCTCATATTCGGCGGCGAGGGCGTCCAGCTGTGGTGCGTCGTAGCGGCCGTCCGGGTCCTCGACGACCACCAGCCACTGTGCGTCCTCGGCGTCGTCCTCCCCGGCCAGGGCGTCCCGTACGAGCTGGGGTTCCTCGGGGACGCCGAAGCGTTCGGCCAGGGCCTCGGCCACTTCCTCGGCGGCGTCGCGGTCGGGCAGTACCAGTACGTGTCGTGCATCGCTCACCCGGCCATTGTCGGTCAGCGGGCGGGTGCGCCGGCTGCGCGGGGCGGCGTTGTCAGTGGGGCGTGGGATGCTGGAACGCGATGGCCAGGAAGAGTGCAAACGACGATCCGCTCGCCCCCGTGACGCTCGCGGTGGGCCAGGAGGACCTGCTGCTGGACCGCGCGGTGCAGCAGGTGGTGGCGGCCGCCCGCGCCGCCGACGCGGACACCGATGTGCGGGACCTCACCTCCGATCAGCTCCAGCCCGGCACGCTCGCCGAGCTGACCAGTCCGTCGCTCTTCGCGGAGCGCAAGGTCGTGGTGGTGCGCAACTCCCAGGATCTGTCGGCGGATTCGGTCAAGGACGTGAAGGGGTATCTCGCGTCGCCCGCCGAGGAGATCACGCTCGTGCTGCTGCACGCGGGCGGGGCCAAGGGCAAGGGCCTGCTGGACGCCGCCCGGAAGGCGGGCGCGCGCGAGGTGGCGTGCCCGAAGATGACGAAGCCTGCCGACCGGCTGTCGTTCGTGCGGGGCGAGTTCCGGGCGGTGGGGCGCTCCGCGACGCCCGAAGCTTGCCAGGCGCTGGTCGACGCGATCGGCAGTGACCTGCGGGAGCTGGCGTCGGCCTGTTCGCAGCTGGCCGCCGATATCGAGGGCACGATCGACGAGGCGGTCGTCGCGCGGTACTACACCGGGCGCGCCGAGGCGTCGAGCTTCACCGTCGCCGACCGCGCCGTCGAGGGCCGGGCGGCCGAGGCGCTGGAGGCGCTGCGCTGGTCGATCGCGACCGGCGTCGCCCCCGTCATGATCACCAGCGCGCTGGCCCAGGGCGTCCGTGCCATCGGCAAGCTGGCCTCAGCCCCGCGCGGCGCCCGTCCCGGAGATCTCGCCCGCGAGCTGGGCATGCCGCCGTGGAAGATCGACCGCGTACGGCAGCAGATGCGCGGCTGGTCGGCGGACGGTGTGGCGACAGCGCTGCGCGCGGTGGCCGCCGCCGACGCGGGTGTCAAGGGCGGCGGCGACGATCCCGAATACGCCCTGGAGAAGGCCGTGGTGGCCGTCGCCCGCGCGGCCCGCTCCCGCTGAACCGACACGCTCGGGGCCGGTGGGCCCGCCTCCCGGTGATCCATCGGTCCGGCCTCTGAGCCCCGGGCTCCAGGTCCACGCACCAGCCCCCAACGCCCCCGGATGACCGCGCCCCACACCCCAGGCCCGCACACCGCCCCGAGCACGCCCCCCGTACGGCCCGCGCCCCGGACCCCCGCACGACAGAAAGCCCCGCCAGCCCTGGGGAAGGGCGAAACGGGGCTTTCCGTATGTGTCATATGTCGGCCTGCCCGGCGAATGGCAGGGTGGGCCGGGATGCGCCGCACCCGCGTGGCGAACGCAGGCCGTGTGCGGCGCGGTGGTGCACCGTGCGAGGAGCGGAGAGAGGGGCCGCTGGGTCCCCGACGGCGGGGTGGTGCGGGTGCCGGACGGCGGACCGTCCGACGGAGGTCGTTCAGCCCTTGAGGCCGGCAACCTTCTTCGCCAGCGCCGACTTCTTGTTGGCGGCGGCGTTCTTGTGGATGACACCCTTGCTGACGGCCTTGTCGAGCTTCTTGGCCGCCTCGGCCTGGGCGGTGGTGGCCTTCTGCAGGTCACCGGCCTCCACGGCCTCGCGGGTGCGACGGATCGCGGTCTTCAGAGTGGACTTGGCAGCCTTGTTGCGCTGACGAGCCTTCTCGTTGGTCTTGATCCGCTTCATCTGGGACTTGATGTTCGCCACGAAAGAGCCTTTTCAGGTTCGTTGGAGTTTCGAGTTGCGCCGCGCACCGAGAGGGCACGAAGCGCAGTGGACCAGGTTACCAGCCACCTCCTCGGCCACCCAATCCGGGCCGTTTCCGTCCGTACGCACCGCCGTCGGGAGGTACCGGAACGGGCCGGGGGAGCGCCCGGAACGGGCCGGGGGTGCCGCTCATGGGACCATGGGGAGGACGTCACACCCGAGGGTGGTCTTGCGGATCATGGCGGGTCCGCCGGACGCACCCTGTTCCGCCTACCCGCCTGAATGGACCCTGCGTGCCCGCGACCTCTACGAACGTGCCGGAGCCGAGCCGTACCGATCCGGACCTCCTCCGTAACTTCTGCATCATCGCGCACATCGACCACGGCAAGTCGACGCTCGCCGACCGGATGCTCCAGATCACCGGTGTTGTCGACCAGCGGCAGATGCGCGCGCAGTACCTCGACCGCATGGACATCGAGCGCGAGCGCGGCATCACGATCAAGTCCCAGGCGGTGCGGCTGCCCTGGTCGCCCTCCGAGGGTGAGGAGCGGAGCGGCACGCCCCACATCCTCAACATGATCGACACCCCCGGTCACGTCGACTTCACCTACGAGGTCTCCCGCTCGCTCGCCGCGTGCGAGGGCTGCGTCCTCCTCGTCGACGCCGCCCAGGGGATCGAGGCACAGACCCTCGCCAACCTCTACCTGGCGATGGAGAACGACCTCACGATCATCCCCGTCCTCAACAAGATCGACCTGCCCGCCGCGCAGCCCGAGAAGTTCGCCGCGGAGCTGGCGAACCTCGTCGGCTGCGAGCCGGAGGACGTGCTGCGGGTCTCCGCCAAGACCGGCGTCGGCGTGCCCGAGCTGCTGAACAAGGTGGTCCGTGAGGTCCCGGCGCCGGTCGGCGTCAAGGACGCCCCCGCCCGCGCGATGATCTTCGACTCGGTCTACGACGCCTACCGCGGCGTCGTGACGTACGTGAAGGTCGTCGACGGCACCCTCCGCAAGCGCGAGCGGATCCGGATGATGTCCACCGGCGCCGCCCACGAGCTGCTGGAGATCGGCACCAATTCGCCCGAGATGACGGCCGCCGACGGTCTGTCCGTGGGCGAGGTGGGCTATCTGATCACCGGTGTGAAGGACGTCCGCCAGTCCAAGGTCGGTGACACGATCACCCAGCTCAACAACGGCGCGACCGAGGCGCTGGGCGGCTACAAGGACCCGAAGCCGATGGTGTTCTCCGGGCTGTACCCGCTGGACGGCTCGGACTACCCGGAGCTGCGGGAGGCGCTGGACAAGCTCCAGCTCAACGACGCGGCGCTGGTCTACGAGCCGGAGACCTCCGCGGCGCTCGGCTTCGGCTTCCGCGTCGGCTTCCTGGGCCTGCTGCACCTGGAGGTCGTCCGCGAGCGCCTGGAGCGCGAGTTCGGCCTGGAGCTGATCGCCACCGCCCCCAACGTCGTCTACCAGGTGGACATGGAGGACGGCGCCCAGCACGAGGTGACCAACCCCAGCGAGTTCCCCACGGGCAAGATCGACAAGGTGCACGAGCCGGTCGTGCGGGCCACCGTCCTCGCGCCGAGCGAGTTCATCGGCGCGATCATGGAGCTGTGCCAGACCCGGCGCGGCACCCTGCTCGGCATGGACTACCTCTCCGAGGACCGCGTCGAGATCCGCTACACCCTCCCGCTCGCCGAGGTCGTCTTCGACTTCTTCGACCAGCTCAAGTCCAAGACCCGCGGCTACGCCTCGCTGGACTACGAGCCCACCGGCGAGCAGATCGCCGACCTCGTCAAGGTCGACATCCTGCTGCACGGCGACAAGGTCGACGCGTTCTCCGCGATCTGCCACAAGGACAAGGCGTACGCATACGGCGTCCGGCTCGTCGGCAAGCTGCGCGAGCTGATCCCGCGGCAGGGCTTCGAGGTGCCGATCCAGGCGGCCATCGGCAGCCGCGTCATCGCCCGTGAGACGGTCCGCGCCATCCGCAAGGACGTCCTCGCCAAGTGCTACGGCGGTGACATCTCCCGTAAGCGGAAGCTGCTGGAGAAGCAGAAGGAAGGCAAGAAGCGGATGAAGATGGTCGGCAGTGTGGAGGTGCCGCAGGAGGCATTCATCGCGGTGCTCTCCTCGGACTCCGACGGCGACAAGAAGAAGTAGCGGTCGCGGCCCGCCCTCCCGGCACGGAGGAGCGGGCACGTACCGGACAGGGCGCCGACCCGCGCGAGGGTCGGCGCCCTTCGGCGTACGGGGGCCCGCGGGCGGTGAGACATCCCGGACGGTGGACTTCCGGGGGATATGCCGGGGATGCGGTGCGGGCGCATCTGCGCGTACAGCGTACGGATCACTTCGTGAACCAGTCGGCCGTAGACCCTTACATGGCGGCGGAACGCGGCCTACTCTGATCTCTGCTCAAAGGTTACTCGCGAGTCACCAGCAACGTAGCGGGCCCCGGAGGATGCCGTGACGGACACCCATACGCTGATCGACAACCGGCCGCCTTCGGTGGCGAGCCTCTTTCTGGAGCGGGTCGCCGCGACGCCCGACGCGGAGGCGTTCCGTCACCCCGTGCCGCCCGCCTCGGGCTCGGGCCCCGACGACTGGAAGTCGCTGACCTGGAACGACGCCGCGCAGCGGGTGTACGCCACGGCGGCGGGTCTGATGGCGCTCGGGGTACGCCCCGAGGAGCGGGTGGCGCTGGCCGCGGCGACCCGCGTCGAGTGGATCCTCGCCGACCTGGGCGTGCTCTGTTCCGGCGCGGCCACCACCACCGTCTACCCCAGCACCAACGCTGAGGAGACGGCGTTCATCCTGTCCGACTCCGGCAGCCGGGTGCTGATCGCGGAGGACGCCGCCCAGCTCGACAAGGTCCGCGAGCGCCGCGCCGACCTGCCCGGCCTGGCTCATGTCGTCGTCATCGAGGAGGCCGACGCGCGCCCGGCCGAGGACGACCCGGAGGGCTGGGTGCTCTCCCTCGCCGATCTGGAGAAGCGCGGCGCGGCCTACCTGGAGGCGCACCCGGACTGCGTCACCGAACGCGTCGCCGCGCTCCGCGCCGACCAGCTCGCCACGCTCATCTACACCTCCGGCACCACCGGCCGCCCCAAGGGCGTACGGCTGGCGCACGACTGCTGGTCGTACATGGCGCGCGCCATCCAGGCCACCGGCATGGTCACCGCGGAGGACGTGCAGTACCTGTGGCTGCCGCTCGCCCATGTCTTCGGCAAGGTGCTGACCGCCGGGCAGATCTCGGTCGGCCATGTCATCGCCGTCGACGGCCGGGTCGACAAGATCATCGAGAATCTGCCGGTGGTCCGGCCGACCTACATGGCGGCCGTCCCGCGCATCTTCGAGAAGGTCTACAACGGCGTCGCCGCCAAGGCACGCGAGGGCGGCGCCGCCAAGTACAAGATCTTCCACTGGGCGGCGGGCGTGGCCCGGGAGTACGCCAAGGTCTCCCAGGACACCTTCCGCCGCACCGGCAACGCCTCTGTGCCCTTCGCGCTCGCCGCCAAGCACAAGGTCGCCGACACGCTCGTCTTCGCCAAGCTGCGCGCGGCGTTCGGCGGTCGGCTGCGCGCCGCGGTCTCCGGCTCCGCCGCCCTCGCCCCGGAGATCGGCTACTTCTTCGCCGGTGCCGGGATCCACGTCCTGGAGGGCTACGGCCTGACGGAGTCCAGCGCCGCCAGCTTCGTCAACCCGGGCGAGGCGTACCGCACCGGCACGGTCGGCAAGCCGCTGCCGGGCACCGAGGTGCGGATCGCCGAGGACGGCGAGATCCTGCTGCGCGGCCCCGGCATCATGCAGGGCTACCACGGGCTGGAGGCCCAGACCGCCGAGGTCCTCGAATCCGACGGCTGGTTCCACACCGGCGACATCGGGGAGCTGTCGGCCGACGGCTATCTGCGGCTCACCGACCGCAAGAAGGACCTGATCAAGACGTCGGGCGGCAAGTACATCGCCCCGGCGGAGGTCGAGGGCCGCTTCAAGGCGGTCTGCCCGTTCATCTCCCACATCCTGGTGCACGGCGCCAACCGGAACTTCTGCACCGCGCTCATCGCGCTCGACGAGCCGACGCTGCTGACCTGGGCCGCCGAGCACGGCATGGGCGGCCGCCCGTACGCCGAGGTCGTCGCGGACAAGCGGACCCGCGAGCTGATCGACGGCTATGTCGAGCAGGTCAACGAGGGCCTTCAGCGCTGGCAGCAGGTCCGCAAGTTCCGGCTGCTCCCGCGCGACCTGGACATCGAGCACGGCGAGGTCACCCCCAGCCTCAAGGTCAAGCGGCCGGTCGTGGAGCGGGCCTTCAAGGACCTCCTCGACGAGATGTACGCGGGCGCGCGGGAGGCGTGAGGGCGCCCGCCCGGGCGGGCGCCGGGGCGCCGCGCGCCCCCTCGCCCGTCCGGTGACGGACCCGTCCACAGGCCCGCTGCCTGCGCTTCCCGGCCGCTCGCCCGCCGTCCGCGCGCCGTTCCGCGATGACGCGGTGTCGTGGCACGCGCCCGGTCTGTCACCCTGTCCGTGCGGCACGCGGCGGACGGCCGTGCCGCGCGGGAGGTGCGGGGATGACGACGACTGCGTTAGCGGCGGAGACCGGAGCCGCGGGCCCGGCGGGCGCGGCCGGGACGGCCCGCTCCCTCGCGCTGCCGGGCACGGCCCGGGCGGCGGCCGACGCCCGCCGCTTCATCCGCGCCACGCTCGCCGACTGGGCGGCCCGGCGGTCACCGGGTGCGGAGGGGCTGGACGGCCGGGTGACGGACGAAGCGGTGCTGCTGGTCAGCGAGTTGGTGACCAACGCCGTGGTGCACGCCGGTACCGACGTCGACGTCCACTGCCGCCTCGACGCCGACGGGCCCGGCGGCCTGGTCGTCGAGGTGGCCGACCGGCATCCCACCCGGCCGGTGTGCGGGCCGCACCACGGCGAGCTGCCCGGCGGTGGGGGCCACGGCCTGCAGCTGGTCGGCGCGGTCGCCGCCTCCTGGGGCATCACCTACGACCGCGCCGCCAAGGCCGTCTGGTTCCGCCTCGCGACCGCCGCGCCGGACCCCGGCCCGGACCGGGCACCCGGCCATGTCCCGGCCGCCCGCACCGCCCCGGACGACGCCCCCGCGGCGTACCGCGGCGCGGACGGCCCTGACGGCCCTCCCGATGGCCCTCCCGAGGGCGCGTACCGCCCGGCGCCCGGCCGTGACCCCGCGGACACCGGTGGCGCGTACCCGGACACCGAGGCCCCGGCGGCCGGCCGGCCCGCCGCCGGATACGCCGACGCCGCCTACGGAGCGGGCAGCTACAGCGACACCTCCTACGAGTACGCCGCACCCGACGGTGGCCCCTCGGGCGCGGCCGCCGAGTGGATCACGCATGGCGCGCCGACCTTCCTCGCCGAGGCGTCCGACCTGCTCTCCGGCCCGCTCGACGCCGACCGCATCGCCTCCCTCGCCGCCCAGCTCGCGGTGCCCCGGCTCGCCGACTGGTGCGCGGTGTGGCTCTACGACGGCGAGGCGGGCGGCCCGGTGCCGGGCACCGCGGGCGGCGACGAACCGCCGCGCCTCGCCCACGTCTGGCACTCCCGCGAGAGCCGTATCGACCCACTGCGGCTGGCCCTGGAGAAGGCCCCGCCCCCGGCCACCGCCCGCGCCACCGGCGGCTCGGCGATCCCCTGGGCGTGGCCGGAGGGCGCGGACGGGGCGGATCCCGGCGCCCCGGCCCTACCGGAGGGGGCGGGGGAGCCGGACGGCCCCGGGGAGTCCATCGCACCGGATGCCGAGGCGGTACCGGACGCCCGTCCCGCCATCGGTGGCGCCGCCCTCGCCTGCCCCCTGATCAGCGGCGGCCTCCGGCTGGGCACGGTGCTGCTCGGGCGGGCCGGGCTGCCGCGCTTCCCCGATGCGGCGGTCGGCCTCTCCGAGGACCTGTGCCGCCGGGTCGCCCGGGCCGTCGCCACCGCACGCGCGTACAGCAGGCAGGAGCGGATCAGCCGGGTGCTCCAGCGGCGGCTGCTGCCGCACGGCCGGGCGCGGGTCCCGGGCGTCGCCTCCGCGGTGGTCTACGAACCGCGCGCGGGCGCCTGGGCGGGCGGCGACTTCTGGGACCTCTTCGACGCGGGCGACGGCCGCTGGTGCTTCGCCCTCGGCGACGTCTGCGGCAGCGGCCCGGAGGCGGCGGCGGTCACCGGGCTCGCCCGGCCGGTGCTGCGGCTGCTGGCCCGCGACGGCTTCGGCGTCGGCGCGGTGCTGGACCGGCTCAACGAGACCATGGCCCGTGAGGCGGCGGACTCCGTCGCCGCGGTGGCCGCCGCCGTCGCCGCCGAGGCCGGGGTGCAGTCCTCCGTCGGCCTGCGCGACGAGGGCGAACAGGCCCGCTTCCTGTCGCTGCTCTACGGCGAGATCGTCCCGCACCCCGAGGGCTCCGGCGGCGTCCGCTGCACCCTGGCCAGCGCCGGTCACCCGCTGCCGCTGGTCCTGGGCACCGACGGCATGGTCCGGGTGGTCGCCGCGCCGCAGATGCTGCTGGGCGTGGTCGGCGACGCCACGTACGAGAGCGAGGCGTTCGACCTCGCCCCGGGCGAGACGCTGCTCTGCGTCACCGACGGGGTCACCGAACGCCGCTCCGGCCGCAACCAGTTCGATGACGACGACGGCCTGGCCCGCACCCTCGCCGCCTGCGCGGGCCTGCCCGCGACCGACATCGCCGAACACATCCGCCGCGCCGTCCACGGCTTCTCCCCGACCCCACCCGACGACGACCTGGCCCTCCTCGTCCTCCAGGCCCTCCCGGAGGGACGGACGGAGGGGGAGGCGGAGTAGGGCGAGCCGCGGACCCGGGGCGTCGGCTGCGGGGTGTGGGCCCGTGCCCGGCGCCTGCCCACGGCCTGCTCAGCCGCCCGCCGCACCGGCCGCGGCGCCCCGGGCCACCGCCCCGCCCGGGGCGCCCAGGGGCCCGCCCCCGATGCCCGCCGCCCCGCCCGCGCCCGCCCTGTGGGAGCCGGGACGAGCCACGGCCCCGGCTCGCTCCCGTATGACGGACAATGGACCCCATGCCTTCCGCACTGCCCGATGGGGAGCCGATGCCCGGGGACGGGGCGCTGCCCGCCGCCGCACTGACCGGCGCCGCCGGCCGCCCGCTCGGTTTCTACCTGCACGTTCCGTACTGCGCGACCCGCTGCGGCTACTGCGACTTCAACACCTACACCGCGAGCGAACTGCGCGGCCCCGGTGGCGCCCTCGCCTCCCGGGAGACCTACGCCGATCACCTCGTCGAGGAGATCCGGCTGGCCCGCAAGGTGCTCGGCGACGACCCGCGCCAGGTCGAGACGGTCTTCGTCGGCGGCGGCACCCCGACCCTGCTGCCCGCCGCCGACCTCGGCCGGATGCTGGCCGCGATCCGCGACGAGTTCGGGCTCGCCCAGGGCGCTGAGATCACCACCGAGGCCAACCCGGAGACCGTCGGCCCGCGCTACCTCGCCGAGCTGCGCGAGGGCGGCTTCAACCGCATGTCCTTCGGCATGCAGAGCGCCCGCCCGCACGTCCTGAAGATCCTCGACCGCACCCACACCCCCGGCCGCCCCGAAGCCTGCGTGGCCGAGGCGCGCGCCGCCGGGTTCGACCACGTCAACCTCGACCTGATCTACGGCACCCCGGGCGAGAGCGACGACGACTGGCGCGCCAGCCTGGACGCCGCCCTCGGCGCCGGACCCGACCACGTCTCCGCGTACGCCCTGATCGTCGAGGAGGGCACCCAGCTGGCCCGCCGCATCCGCCGCGGCGAGGTCCCGATGACCGACGACGATGTGCACGCCGACCGCTACCTCATCGCCGACGAACGCCTCGCCGCCGCCGGTTTCCGCTGGTACGAGGTCTCCAACTGGGCCACCACCGACGCCGCCCGCTGCCGCCACAACGAGCTGTACTGGACCGGCGCCGACTGGTGGGGCGCGGGCCCCGGCGCCCACAGTCACGTCGGCGGCGTCCGCTGGTGGAACGTCAAGCACCCCGGCGCCTACGCCCAGGCCCTGACCGAGGGCCGCTCCCCGGGCGCCGGCCGCGAACTCCTCGCCGACGAGGACCGCCGCGTCGAACGCATCCTCCTGGAACTGCGCCTCGCCGACGGCTGTCCCCTGGACCTCCTCGCCCCCGCGGGGGCGCGCGCCGCCGCCCGTGCGCTGTCCGACGGCCTCCTGGAGACGGTTCCGTACGACGCGGGCCGCGCCGTTCTGACACTCCGGGGCCGGCTTCTGGCTGACGCGGTGGTGCGGGATCTGGTGGACTGATTACCGAAAGAGTGAACCGATGCGGTAGGCCCACGCGCCTGCCTACGCTCCTCCTAACCTGTGCCGAAAGACACGGCGACGGGAAACGGAGGCCATGGAGATGACCGCTGTGGATGAACGCCGGATGACGGAGCTCTTCGAGAACATCGATGTTCCCGAGGGCGTCAAGATTGAGCTCCTCCGGGGGGAAATCGTGATGATGGCGGGACCGGACCTGGTCCACAACAGGATCGTCCAGGAGGTCATGGACCAGATCCCGCGGAAGCGGTGGGAGCGGTTGCAGACCCAGGACATCGACATCCTGAGCGAGCAGAGCGAGCCGGTGCCCGATCTCGTGGTGCTGGAGAGCGGCGCGGGGCCGGAGTCCGGCCGCCTGCTGCCGTCCGCGGTGGTCACGATGGTGGTCGAGGTGGTTTCCAAGACGAGTGTGGACCGCGACTACGGCGTCAAGCGTTCGCTCTACGCCGCGGGCAAGATCCCCGCCTACCTGATCGTCGATCCCATCGTGGCCCACTGTGTCCTGCTCACCGAGCCGTTCGGCAGCGGCGACGAAGCCGACTACGCGGTCCAGCGGATCAGCAAGTTCGGCGAATCGGTGCCGGTGGACGTGCTGGACGTCGAGCTGGAGACCGGCGACTTCGGCATCCTCCCCGGCGTCAGGCGGCACCGCCGACCGTAACGAAGTCGATCAGCTCCTCCACCCGCCCCAGCAGCGCCGGTTCCACGTCCTTGTAGCTGCGTACGCCCGACAGGATGCGCTGCCAGGCGGCGCCGGTGTTCTGCGGCCAGCCCAGCGCCCGGCACACCCCCGTCTTCCAGTCCTGGCCCCGCGGCACGACCGGCCACGCCGCGATCCCCACCGACGACGGCTTCACCGCCTCCCATACGTCGATGTACGGATGGCCCACCACGCACACATGCGGATCGGTCACCCCCGCCGCGATCCGCGACTCCTTCGAGCCGGGCACCAGATGGTCGACGAGGACGCCCAGTCGCGCGTCGGGCCCGGGGGAGAAGGTGCGGACGATCTCCGGCAGATCGTCGATGCCCTCCAGATACTCCACGACGACGCCCTCGATGCGCAGGTCATCGCCCCACACCCGCTCGACCAGCTCCGCGTCGTGCCGTCCCTCCACGTAGATCCGGCCCGCCCGGGCGACCCGGGCGCGCGCACCGGGCACCGCCAGCGAACCGGACGCCGTCCGCGCCGGACCGCTCCCCGCCGCCCGCTCCGGGGGCCGTACGAGCGTGACGACCTTGCCCTCCATCAGGAAGCCGCGCGGCTCCATCGGGAAGACGCGGTGCTTGCCGAACCGGTCCTCCAGGGTGACCGTCGGCCCCTGCGCCGACTTCTCGCAGCGGATCACCGCCCCGCAGAACCCCGTGGTCACCTCCTCGACCACCAGATCCGTCTCCGCCGCCACCTCGGGCGCGGGCCGCTGCTTCTTCCACGGCGGGGTGAGATCGGGGCTGTAGCGCTTGCTCTGCATGGTGTCGGGGTGCCTGTTCTGTGACGGTCGGGTGACGGATACGGGCGCCGGTCAGGCCGGAGGGGCGCCGAAGCGGGCGGCGAGCGCGTCGCGCTGGGCGCGGACGAAGGCGGCGTCCACCACGGCGCCGTGCCCGGGGACGTACCGCGCGTCCTCGCCGCCCAGGGCCAGCAGCCGGTCCAGGGCGGCGGGCCACTGCCGTCCGAGGGCGTCGGGCCCGGCGGACGGTTCGCCGGACTCCTCGACGAGGTCGCCGCAGAAGACCACCTCGGGCGCGCCGCCCCGGCCCGGGACGAGGACCGTGAGGTCGTGCGCGGTGTGCCCGGGGCCGAGGTTGGCGAGCAGCACCGTCCGGTCGCCGAGGCCGACGGTCAGCTCGCCGTGCACCCCGTGGTGCGGGAGCACCAGGATGTCGGTGGCTTCGGTGGCGGTGTCCGGGTCGACGCCGTGGCGTACTGCGTCCTCCCGCAGCGCGTCCCGCCCGCGGGCCATCAGCTCGGCCGCCCCGGTGGCGGCGAAGACCTGCACCCCGGCGAAGGCGGCGGTGCCCAGGACGTGGTCGAAGTGCGGATGGGTCAGCGCGATGTGCGTCACGTCGCGGCCCAGCACCCGGCGGACGGCGAGCCGCAGTTCGGCGCCGTCGCGCAGGGTGGCGCCGGTGTCGACGAGCAGCACGCCCTCCGTCCCCGCGACGACGCCCACCGTCTCGTCCCAGCCCGGCATCCGGCGGCGGGCGATGCCGTCACCGAGCCGTTCCCATCCCGCCTCTTCCCAAGTCGTGCGCATGCCGAGACGCTATCGGTAGCGCGGTGGCGTTGCCCGGTGGTTCACGGGGCGTGGTCGGTGTCGCACGCGGGACCCTTGCCCCGCCGGTGCGACCCGGCCGTACACTGGAGCGGTACTGGCACTCGGACCGGTGGAGTGCCAGGGGAGGAAGCCGCAGGACGGCGGGACTGGAGGTGTGCGCGGTGCTCAGTGAACGCAGGCTGGAGGTGCTGCGTGCCATCGTCCAGGACTACGTCGGCACGGAGGAGCCGGTCGGCTCGAAGGCGCTGACCGAGCGCCATCGGCTCGGTGTCTCCCCGGCCACGGTCCGTAACGACATGGCGGTCCTGGAGGAAGAGGGATTCATCGCCCAGCCGCACACCAGCGCGGGCCGGATCCCCACCGACAAGGGGTACCGCCTCTTCGTCGACAAGCTCGCCGGCGTCAAGCCGCTCTCCAGCCCCGAGCGCCGGGCGATCCAGAATTTCCTGGACGGCGCGGTCGACCTCGACGACGTCGTGGGCCGCACGGTCCGGCTGCTGGCGCAGCTGACCCGGCAGGTCGCGGTCGTGCAGTACCCGTCGCTGACGCGGTCCACCGTCCGCCATGTCGAGCTGCTGGCGCTGGCACCGGCGCGGGTGATGCTCGTTCTGATCACCGACACCGGGCGCGTCGAACAGCGGCTGATCGACTGTCAGGGGCCGTTCGGCGAGGCGTCGTTGGCGGATCTGCGGGCCCGGCTCAACAGCCGGGTCGTGGGCCGCCGGTTCGCGGATGTGCCGCAATTGGTGCAGGATCTTCCGGACTCCTTCGAGCAGGAGGACCGCGGCACGGTCTCGACGGTGCTGTCGGTGCTGCTGGAGACGTTGGTGGAGGAGACCGAGGAGCGGTTGGTGATCGGCGGTACTGCCAATCTCACCCGCTTCGGGCACGACTTCCCGCTGACGATCCGGCCGGTGCTGGAGGCCCTTGAGGAGCATGTGGTGCTGCTCAAACTGCTCGGGGAGGCCAAGGACTCGGGCATGACCGTACGTATCGGGCATGAGAATGCCCACGAAGGACTTGCGTCCACGTCGGTGGTCGCGGTCGGCTACGGTTCGGGCGACGAGGCAGTCGCCAAACTCGGCGTGGTCGGACCGACCCGCATGGACTACCCCGGAACGATGGGAGCGGTACGCGCAGTGGCACGTTACGTCGGACAGATCCTGGCGGAGTCGTAAGTGGCCACGGACTATTACACGGTCCTCGGTGTCGGCCGCGATGCCTCGCAGGACCAGATCAAGAAGGCTTTCCGGCGGCTGGCGCGCGAGCTGCACCCGGATGTGAACCCGGATCCGAAGACCCAGGAGCGGTTCAAGGAGATCAACGCCGCTTACGAGGTGCTGTCGGACCCGCAGAAGAAGCAGGTCTACGACCTCGGTGGCGACCCGCTCTCGCAGGCCGGCGGCGCTGGCGGGGCCGGTGGCTTCGGCGCGGGCTTCGGCAACTTCTCCGACATCATGGACGCGTTCTTCGGCGCCTCCTCGCAGCGCGGTCCGCGCTCGCGGACGCGGCGCGGCCAGGACGCGATGATCCGTCTCGATGTCGAGCTGGAGGAGGCGGCGTTCGGGACGACCAAGGAGATCCAGGTCGACACCGCCATCGTGTGCACCACGTGCACCGGTGAGGGCGCAGCCCCCGGCACCTCGGCGCAGACCTGTGACATGTGCCGCGGCCGCGGTGAGGTCTCGCAGGTCACGCGGTCCTTCCTCGGTCAGGTCATGACGTCGCGGCCGTGTCCGCAGTGTCAGGGCTTCGGTACGGTCGTGCCGACGCCGTGCCCGGAGTGCGCCGGTGACGGCCGTATCCGGTCGCGCCGCACGCTGACCGTCAAGATCCCGGCGGGCGTCGACAACGGCACCCGCATCCAGCTCGCGGGCGAGGGCGAGGTGGGTCCCGGCGGCGGTCCCGCCGGTGACCTCTACGTCGAGATCCACGAGCTGCCGCACTCGGTCTTCCAGCGGCGCGGCGACGATCTGCACTGCACGGTCACCATCCCGATGACGGCGGCGTCGCTGGGCACGAAGTGTCCGCTGGAGACGCTGGACGGCCTGGAGGAGATCGACATCCGGCCCGGTACGCAGTCCGGCCAGTCGATCCCGCTGCACCAGCGCGGTGTGACCCATCTGCGGGGCGGCGGCCGCGGCGATCTGATCGTCCACGTCGAGGTGCTGACCCCCTCCAAGCTCGACCCCGAGCAGGAGGAGCTGCTGCGCCGCATCGCCAAGCTCCGCGGCGAGGAACGCCCGACGGGCCAGTTTCAGCCGGGGCAGCAGGGGTTGTTCTCGCGGTTGAAGGATGCGTTCAACGGGCGGTAGGCGACCGTAGGTCCACGCGTGTGGGGCCCGGGGTTTTCCCCGGGCCCCACGTGCGTTCGGCGGCCGTTGGCCGATCCCGGTCGGCCGTGGTGCCGGGCGGGTCTGCCCGTTTCGGTGCGGTGCGCGGGGCATGACACGATGTGGCCATGTCCACCGCGCTGACCGCTCTTTGCCGTCATCCGATCGTGCAGGCGCCGATGGCCGGCGGCGGTTCCGGTCCGGAGCTGGTCGCCGCCGTCGGTGAGGCCGGCGGGCTCGGCTTCCTCGCCGCCGGGTACAAGACTGCCGACGGCATGTACCAGGAGATCAAGCGGCTGCGCGGGCTGACCGGCCGCCCCTTCGGCGTCAATCTCTTCCTCCCGCAGCCCGAACTCGCGAACACCGCCGCCGTCGAGGTCTACCGCGATCAGCTCGCCGGTGAGGCCGCGTGGTACGAGACCGGGCTCGGCGAGGTCGATCCGTACGGCGGCTCGGACGACGGCTACGAGGCGAAGCTGGCGGTGCTGCGCGAGGACCCGGTGCCGGTGGTGTCGTTCGTCTTCGGCTGCCCCTCCCGCGCGGTGCTCGCCTCGCTGGCCGCGGTCGGGACGTACACCGTCGTCACCGTCACCACGCCGGACGAGGCGCGGGCGGCGGAGGCGGCGGGCGCCGACGCGGTGTGTGCGCAGGGCGTCGAGGCGGGCGGCCATCAGGGCACCCACCGGGACGATCCGCACGCCGACGGCACCGGCGCCCCGCTCGGCCTGCTGTCACTGATCACGCAGGTCCGCGAGACGGTGCGGGTACCGGTCATCGCCGCCGGAGGGCTGATGCGCGGCGCGCAGATCGCCGCGGTGCTCGTCGCCGGTGCCGAGGCGGCACAGCTGGGCACCGCCTTCCTCGCGACCCCCGAGTCCGGCGCGCATCCGCTGCACAAGCGGGCGCTGACCGACCCGCTGTTCACCCGCACCGAGCTGACCCGCGCCTTCACCGGGCGCCCGGCCCGGGGCCTGGTCAACCGCTTCCTGCGGGAGCACGGCCCGTATGCCCCGGCCGCGTATCCGGCGGTGCACCATCTGACCGCCGGGCTGCGGAAGGCGGCCGCGCGGACGGGTGACGCACAGGGCATGGCGCTGTGGGCCGGGCAGGGGCACCGGCTGGCGCGGGAGCTGCCCGCCGGTGCGCTGGTGGCGCTGCTGGCGTCCGAACTGGGCGCGGCACGCGAGGAGTGGAACGGTCACAGGGTGAGGGGCGAGGCATGACGGCGCCGGTTTTCGTGGTGGATTCGCTGGCGGGCGCGCGGCCCGGCGGCACGCTGGTGCTGGATGGTCCCGAGGGCCGTCACGCGGTGTCGGTGCGGCGGCTGCGGGCCGGTGAGGACGTGGTGCTGACGGACGGCGCCGGGACCGGCGCGTACGGCACGGTCGCGGCGGCCGAGGGCAAGGACCGGCTGACGGTCGCGGTGGCGGAGGTGCGGACGGAGCCCGCGCCGCCGGTGCGGATCACCGTCGTCCAGGCGCTGCCCAAGGGCGACCGCGGCGAGCTGGCGGTGGAGACGATGACGGAGACCGGGGTGGACGCCGTCGTCCCCTGGGCGGCGTCGCGGTGTGTCACGCAGTGGCGGGGCGAGCGGGCCGCGAAGTCGCTGGCGAAGTGGCGGGCGACGGCCCGGGAGGCCGGGAAGCAGTCGCGGCGGCTGACGTTCCCCGAGGTGGGCGAGGCGCGGACCACCAAGCAGGTGGCCGAGCTGCTGGCGGAGGCCGATTTCGCGGCGGTGCTGCACGAGGAGGGCGCCGCCCCGCTGGCCACCGCGGAGCTGCCCGCATCCGGTTCGGTGGTGCTGGTCGTCGGCCCCGAGGGCGGGGTCGCGCCGGACGAGCTGGCCGCGTTCGAGGCGGCGGGCGCCGCGCCGTACCGGCTGGGCCCGACGGTGCTGCGTACCTCGACGGCGGGTACGGCCGCGACGGCGCTGCTGCTGGGGCGCACCGGCCGCTGGAGCTGACGGGCGGACGGGCCGGGCGGCGCGGCGGTGCCCGGTGCCGCGCGCCCGGCCCGTCCGTGAGCGTCAGATCAGTTCGGCGGTGAGGGTGATGTTCTTGACGCCCGTCAGCGCCTGGCTGACCGGGCAGTTGGCCTTGGCGTCCAGCGCCGCCGCCTGGAAGTCCGCCTCCGACAGGCCCGGCACGCGTGCCTTGACGGTCAGGGCGATGGCGGTGATGCCCTCGCCCAGCTGGAGGGTGACGTCGGCCTCGGTGTCGATGTCCTCGATGTTGTGGCCCTGCTCGGCGAGGCCGTGGGAGAGGGCCATGGAGTAGCAGGCGGAGTGCGCGGCGGCGATCAGCTCTTCCGGGCTGGTGACGCCGTTGGGCTTGTCGATGCGGGCCGGCCAGCTCACGTCGAAGGTCCCGGCTTTGGAGGAGTCCAGGGCGACGGTGCCCTTGCCCTGGAGGAGGTTGCCCTCCCAGTGGGTGGTGGCGGTGCGCGTGGTTGCCATGGTGCATTAACTCCCGGTTTGTGGGGGAAAGCCTGGTACGCGGGGTCAGCTTAGGCGCCGCCTCGCGGTGCGGGCGGCACCTCGTGCCGCGCCCCGGTGCACTCCGCCCACCCGGCCGGACGGCGGGCCGGGCCGGTAGCATCCGAGGGCGTACGCACGGTGCGTACGGCGTCCGCCGCGTACGCCGGGACGTGACGAGGGCGGCACACGGCGCGGCCCTCGCGCTCCGGCGGGCGAGGCGGCCGATGACCCGGGAGGAGCCCACCGGTGGCGGGAGAACCGCAGGCCGACTGCCTGTTCTGCAAGATCGTGGCGGGGGAGGTGCCGGCGACCATCGTCCGCGAGTCCGAGACCACCGTCTCCTTCCGCGACATCAACCCCCAGGCGCCGACCCACGTCCTGGTGATCCCCAAGGTCCACTACGCCAACGCGCGCGAGCTGGCCGCCGCCGCACCGGCCATCGCCGCTGACGTGGTGCGCGAGGCGGGCGAGGTGGCCGCCGACGAGAAGGTCGACGCGACGGGCTACCGCATCGTCTTCAACACCGGCCCCGGCGCCGGGCAGACGGTCTTCCACGCCCACGCCCATGTGCTCGGCGGCCGCGACCTGCAGCGCCTGGTCTGACGGGACGAAGGCCGAAAGTTGTCCGTACGCGAACTGGTCGTCCTCGGCACCGCCAGCCAGGTGCCGACCCGGCACCGCAACCACAACGGCTATCTGCTGCGTTGGGACGGTGAGGGCCTGCTGTTCGACCCCGGTGAGGGCACCCAGCGGCAGATGCTGCGTGCCGGGGTCGCCGCCCACGACCTCAACCGGCTCTGTGTCACCCACTTCCACGGTGACCACTCGCTGGGGCTTGCCGGGGTGATCCAGCGGATCAACCTCGACCGGGTGCCGCACCCCGTCACCGCCCACTACCCGGCGAGCGGGCAGCGCTTCTTCGACCGGCTGCGTTACTCCACCGCGTACCGCGAGACCGTACGCCTGACGGAGCAGCCGGTCGCGGCGGACGGGGTGCTGGCCACGACCCCGGCGTACACGCTGGAGGCGCGGCTGCTGTCGCATCCGGTCGAGTCGTTCGGCTACCGGCTGGTCGAGCCGGACGCCCGGCGGATGCTGCCGGACCGGCTCGCGGCGCACGGCATCGCCGGGCCCGACGTCGGCCGCCTCCAGCGCGCCGGGGAACTGCGCGGGGTGCGCCTCGACGAGGTGAGCGAGGTGCGGCGCGGGCAGCGGTTCGCGTTCGTCATGGACACCCGGTTGTGCGACGGGGTGGACGCGCTGGCCGAAGGGGCGGACCTGCTGGTCATCGAGTCGACCTTCCTCGACGCGGACGTTCAACTGGCCACCGAACACGGCCATCTGACGGCCGGGCAGGCGGCGAAGGTGGCGGCCGGTGCCGAGGTGCGGCACCTCGTCCTGACGCACTTCTCGCAGCGCTACTCCGACCCGGCCGTCTTCGAACGGCAGGCGCGGGAGGCCGGGTTCACCGGCGAGTTGACGGTCGCCCGCGATCTGATGCGGGTGGCGGTGCCGAAGCGGCGCTGAGTGCACGGTGGTTGGGGGCCCGGGGCGGCTGGGATCTTCCCGTTCGATGTGCTGAGATGGACGGCGGACGAGTGGAGTGACAGCCGCCGCGGCGACGCCGTACGCCTCCCGGTGATGCGGCGCGGGGTGCCGGTCTGTGAACTGCACCGCACCCCGCTCGCCGACGACGGGCCGCGCACCGGCGTCGCCCAGCTGAAGGTGATGGCCGACGACGCGTGTGTGCACCGGGTGACCCTCGACGTCGGCACCACCGCGGCACTGGGCCGGGCGCCCGGCGCGGCGGGCATCGCCCTCCACGACGTGCTGCCGCGGCGGCTGCTGGACAGCGTCAGCCGCCGCCATGTCGAGGTCACCGTCGACGCGGAGGGCGCCCTGTGGCTGCGCGACCTCAGCGGCCGCGGCAGCCTGCTGCTCCCGTACGGCGCCCGGGAATGGACGGCGCTGAGCGGGGAGACCCCGGCGCTGCTGCGGGTCAACGACGTCGTCGAGCTGATCCCCGGCGTCCGGCTCGCCCGCAGCGCCCGGCGCTATCCGGCGGAGATCGCCGCGGCGTGGCAGCGGGCGGCCCGGAGGGTTCCGGAGGCGTCCGCCCGTGCCGAGACGCGGTGGGAGTGACCGGCGCCGGTCACTCCCGCGCCCTCAAGGCAGGTGGTACATCGGGTTCGGCAGCTTGAACGTCCGGTCACCGGCGCCGCCGCGCAGATCGCTGTACTGGTCGCCGAAGTTGGCGACGATGTCGTAGCCCAGCGACTCGATGTGCTTGCGGGTGCCGGACTTGTACTCGACGGTGGTGCAGTCCGCGCCGCACGGCAGGTAGGCCGGGGGGTGCTCCTTGTCCTTCAGGTAGACGTGGCCGCGGTCGAGCGGGACGCCGTAGCCGACGTTCTTGAGGTTGCGCACGCTCCACTCCCGCTGGGCCTCCTTGCGGCCGGTGAGGAAGAAGACCTCGGCGCCCTTGGAGTGGGCCCAGTTGACCAGGCGGTCCATGCCGAAGACCGGGTCCATGTCGGTCGAGGCGAGGTACGCGTCCTGGCTCTTCTCGGTGAAGTGGAAGCCGACGCGCAGCTCGTAGTTGTACGTCAGCAGCGTGGTGTCGTCCATGTCGAGGACGATGGCGGGCTTGGCGTGGCCCTTGTCCGCGCGGGCGTCCTGCCGGGCGAGCGCGCGGGTGAGGTGGGCCCGCGCCTTCGCCTCGATGCCGTGGACCTGGCGGGCGTAGTTGCTCTTCGGGGACGCGTAGTGCTCGCCGTCGGCGGTGACGGTGTCGCCGTAGTACGCCTTGATCTTGTCCTGGACGAGGGTGAGGTTGGGGATCTCCTTGTCGGTGCGGGGCACCGAGTGCTCCGCGGTGGCCTGGCCGACGCCGAACACCGCGGTACCGGCGACGAGCGCGGCGACCGTCGCGGCGCCGGCCCGGGCCCGGCGGGAGCGGAGGGCGGCCGGAAGGCGGCGGGACAGGGAAGAGCGGGGCATGCGCGGCTCCTTCGGGAAGCGGTGGGGGTCCGCGCGGGGCCGCGCGGGTCCGGGTCTGACCTGCCCGGACCAGGTAGATGTAACAGAGGCGCGGCGTGGGATCTACGCGCGGAGATTCAACGATTGGTAAAGAGGGGGGAGTTGGGTGGGGTGGGTGGCGGCGTTGCGGCGGAGGCGGAGGGGGTGCCGGGCGGGCGTGGGGGCGGACGCCGGGCGGGCGCGGGGGCGCGCGCCGCTCGACTCCGCGCCCCGGACGCCCCGTTGACGCTCCCGCGCCGTCCTCCTAACCTCCCTTCCCGTCCGTGGACACCGTCCACATACGCGGACATGCAGACGCGGAGATGCCTCCGCGGACATGCAGGTACGGATCTGCGTGGCGCCGTCGCCCGGCGGCGTCCCTCTGGAGACAGGAGTGCGTCCCTTGGCCGCCACCCGTGCTCACGACCTCACCGTCACCGAGGTCCGGCTCACCCCGATCCTGGTCGCCGACCCGCCGCTGCTGAACACCCAGGGAGTCCACCAGCCGTACACGCCGCGCCTGATCGTCGAGGTGGTCACCGCAGGCGGCGTCACCGGCGTCGGCGAGACGTACGGCGACACCGCCTACCTCGATCTGGCCCGGCCGCTGGCCGACGCCCTGCCCGGCCACCGGGTCACCGATCTGAACGCCCTGCCCGCGCTCGCCGCCCGCGTCTGCGGCGACTCCCCGGACGCCACCGGGGTCGGCGCCGTCGACGCCGCCGGGCTGCGCGGCGTGCGCACCGCCGACAAGCTCCGCCGCTCCGTCGTCTCCGCCGTCGAGGTGGCCTGCCTGGACGCCTGGGGGAAGACGGCGGGGCTGCCCGTCCATGCGCTGCTCGGCGGCAAGGTCCGCGACCGCGTCGACTACAGCGCCTACCTCTTCTACCGCTGGGCCGCGCACTCGGGGGGCCGCGGCGAGACCGACGACTGGGGCGCGGCCCTCGACCCGGCGGGCATCGTCGCCCAGGCCCGCCGCCTCGCCGACGCGCACGGCTTCGGCTCGTTCAAGCTCAAGGGCGGCGTCTTCCCGCCCGACGAGGAGATCGCCGCCGTCCGCGCCCTCGCCGCCGCCTTCCCCGGCAAGCCGCTGCGGCTCGACCCCAACGGCGCCTGGTCCGTCGCCACCTCGCTGCGCGTCGCCGCCGCACTCGGCGACACCCTGGAGTACCTGGAGGACCCGGCGGCCGGGACCGGCCCGATGGCCGAGATCGCCGCCGCGCTGCGGGCCGGAAGCGCCGCGCCGCTGCCGCTCGCCACCAACATGTGTGTGACGACGTTCGAGGAGATCCCCGAGGCGTTCACCCGGGGTGCCGTGCAGGTCGTCCTCTCCGACCACCACTACTGGGGCGGACTGCGCGCCACCTGCGAACTCGCGGCGCTCTGCGCCACGTTCGGCGTCGGCCTGTCCATGCACTCCAACACCCATCTGGGCGTCAGCCTCGCCGCGATGACGCACGCCGCCGCGGTCGTCCCCCGCCTCGACCACGCCTGCGACACCCACTACCCCTGGCAGACCGAGGACATCCTCACCGAACGGCTCGCCTTCCACGACGGCGCCCTGGCGGTGAGTGACGCGCCGGGCCTCGGCGTCACCCTCGACCGGGACCGGCTCGCCGCCCTGCACCGCCGCTGGCTCGACGACGACGGCGCGCTCCGCTCCCGCGACGACGCCGCCGCCATGCGTCGTGCCGACCCGGACTGGCGCGTCCCGGCCGTGCCCCGCTGGTGACGGGGGTCGGGCGCACCGGCCCGCCCGTTCGCGTACGCCGGATCATGGAATCTCTCCCGGGGCCTGCGGACGGCCGCCCGCCCCGCGTACGGTGTGGCACGGCTCGGTGGCGGTACGCCACAGTGGTCCCGTACGTGATCTTTGAGAGGGGCTGTCCCATGGCACAGGAAGTGCGCGGCGTCATCGCGCCGGGGAAGAACGAACCGGTCCGGCTGGAGACCATCGTGGTGCCGGATCCCGGACCCGGCGAGGCCGTGGTGCAGATCCAGGCGTGCGGGGTGTGCCACACCGACCTGCACTACAAGCAGGGCGGCATCAACGACGACTTCCCGTTCCTGCTCGGCCACGAGGCCGCCGGGATCGTGGAGTCCGTCGGCGACGGCGTCACCGATGTCGCGCCCGGCGACTTCGTCATCCTCAACTGGCGTGCGGTGTGCGGCCAGTGCCGGGCCTGTCTGCGCGGTCGCCCGCAGTACTGCTTCGACACGCACAACGCGAAGCAGAAGATGACCCTGACGGACGGTACGGAGCTGACGCCCGCGCTGGGCATCGGGGCCTTCGCCGACAAGACGCTGGTCGCCTCCGGGCAGTGCACCAAGGTCGACCCGTCCGTCTCGCCCGCCGTCGCCGGGCTGCTGGGCTGCGGGGTGATGGCCGGTATCGGTGCGGCCATCAACACCGGCAACGTCGGGCGCGGTGACACCGTCGCGGTCATCGGCTGCGGCGGTGTGGGCGACGCGGCGGTGGTCGGCGCCCGGCTGGCCGGCGCCGCGAAGATCATCGCGGTGGATGTCGACGACCGGAAGCTGGAGACCGCCCGCATCATGGGCGCCACCCACACCGTCAACTCCCGCACCATCGACCCGGTCGAGGCGATCCGCGAGCTGACCGGCGGCTTCGGCGCGGATGTCGTCATCGAGGCGGTCGGCCGCCCCGAGACGTACCAGCAGGCGTTCTACGCCCGCGATCTGGCCGGAACGGTCGTCCTCGTCGGCGTCCCCACCCCCGAGATGACGCTGGAACTCCCGCTGCTGGACGTCTTCGGCCGCGGCGGCTCCCTCAAGTCCTCCTGGTACGGCGACTGCCTGCCGTCCCGCGACTTCCCGATGCTCATCGACCTGCACCAGCAGGGCCGGATCGACCTGAGCGGCTTCGTCACCGAGACCATCGGCATCGATGGCGTCGAGCGGGCCTTCGAGCGGATGCACGAGGGCGATGTGCTGCGTTCGGTGGTGACGCTCTGATGGCCGCGCGCATCGACCACCTCGTCACCTCCGGCACCTTCTCCCTCGACGGCGGCACCTGGGACGTCGACAACAACGTCTGGATCGTCGGGGACGACGACGAGGCGCTGGTCATCGACGCCGCCCACGACGCCGACGCCATCCTCGAAGCGCTCGGCGGCCGCACCCTGCGCGCCATCATCTGCACCCACGCGCACAACGACCACATCGACGCGGCCCCCGCCCTCGCGGCCCGTACGGGTGCCCTGATCCATCTGCACCCCGACGACCTGCCGCTGTGGCGGCAGACCCACCCGGGCACCCCGCCCGACCGGGAGCTGGCCGACGGCCAGGTCCTGACCATCGCGGGGGAGGATCTGACGGTGCTGCACACCCCGGGCCACGCACCGGGCGCCGTCAGCCTGTACGCACCGGGGCTCGGCGCCGTCTTCACCGGCGACACCCTCTTCCAGGGCGGCCCGGGCGCCACCGGCCGGTCGTTCTCCCACTTCCCGACGATCATCGACTCGATCCGCGACCGGCTGCTGACCCTCCCGGCGACGACCGTCGTCCGCACCGGTCACGGCGACACCACCACGATCGGGGACGAGGCACCGCATCTGGAGGAGTGGATCAAGAGGGGGCACTGAGGGGCACGTGGGGGCGCGCGGGCCCCGGCCTCGCGCCGGGCCGGGGGCACGGGGCGCCGGGCCCCGCGCCGTCCGGGCCCGCGCCTGGCCTCCGGGCCTCGCGCCGGGCCCCGCGCCCGCCCCGCAGGCGGTCCCGTACCGCCGGGACCGCCCCTCACCCCTCCGTGGCCGCCCGCTCCAGAATGCGGGCGGCCACCGCCGGGGAGTCCACCAGTGGGTGGAGCGCCATCGCCCGCAGCGCCGCCTGCCGGTCCTTGCGCACGGCCGCCTCGACCGTCGCCCGCTCCACTGCCTTGAGCTGGAGCGTCAGCCCCAACTGATCGGCCCGCAGCGGCGCGCACGGCAGCGGCACCGGCCCGTCCGCGCCCACCTCGCACACCGTCTCCACGATCGCGTCCGGCGCCAGCTCCGGCACCGTCGTACCGTTGCGCACATTGAGGATCAGGCGGCTGCCCGCACCGTCTGCATTGTTTGCGCTGTGGGAGAGCGCCCGCATCAGCGCCAGCGCGACCCGGTCGTACCCGCCGCCCTCCAGATCGCAGGCGTCGCGCTGCCAACCGCCGCTGGCCTCCCGGCTCTCCGCCATGTACGTCTGCTCGCGCTCGCGCCGGGTGGACTCCCACAGCGCGTACGCCTTCTCCGGGCCGCTCGCCTCCGCCGCCCGCGCGAAGAACCCGCCCTGCTGCCCGTCGAGGAACTCCCCGCGCGTCTCGTCCGCGGCCCGCACCGACGCCAGCGTCTCCCGGCGGAAGTAGTAGTAGTGCAGGTACTCGTTGGGCAGCGCGCCCAGCGCCGCCAGCCACTCGGCGCCGAACAGCCGCCCCTCCTCGAACGAGCCCAGCGCCGCCGGATCGGCCAGCAGCCCCGGCAGCAGCTCCCGCCCGTCCAGCGCCAACGACCGCAGCCAGCCGAGGTGATTGAGCCCCACGTAGTCGTACGTCACCCGGCCCGCCGCGAACGCCCCGCCGTGCGCGCCGGCCGCGCGCGCCGCCCGCCGCACCAGACCCACCGGCGAATCGCAGATCCCGATGACCCGCTCGCCCAGCACCTCCGCCATCGCCTCCGTCACCATCCCCGCCGGATTGGTGAAGTTGATGACCCACGCGCGCGGCGCCAGCTCCGCCACCCGCTCCGCGATCCGCAGCGCCACCGGGATCGTCCGCAGCCCGTAGAGCACCCCGCCGGCGCCCACCGTCTCCTGGCCCAGCACGCCCTCGGCCAGCGGGATCCGCTCGTCGCGCACCCGGCCCGCGGTGCCGCCCACCCGGATCGCGGAGAAGACGAAGTCGGCGCCGGTCAGCGCCTCGTCCAGGCTCGCCGCCCGCCGTACCCGCACCGGCGCCGGATGCCCCTGCGCCTGCCGTGCCAGCACGTCCCCGATCACCGCGAGCCGCCGCGGATCGGTGTCGTACAGGGTCAGTTCGTCGACTGCGCGCGCCGGATCGTCCAGGAGCGCGCGGTACACCAGCGGCACCCGGAATCCGCCGCCACCGAGAATCGTGAGCCTCATGGGCCGGAACGTACACCGGCATCAGGCACACTGTCGGCACCGCCGGGACGGGGACGCACGCGACGGAACCACCGCGACCGGACCTGCGGGAGAGAGGCGAGCACGGTGAGCGCTGGACCCCGACCACAGCAACACCCCGTACGGCCGGGCGTCACGACGCCGGTACTCGACCCGCTCGCCCCCCTCCGCGCCGACGGCGACCCGGCCACCGACGTCTACCTCACCGGCACCGTCTTCCTCGACATCATCCTCACCGGCCTCGACTCCGCGCCGGTCCGCGGCACCGAGTCCTGGGCCCGCGGCATGGGCTCCAGCCCCGGCGGCGTCGCCAACATGGCCACCGCCCTCGCCCGCCTCGGCCTGCGCACCTCCCTCGCCGCCGCGTTCGGCGACGACATGTACGGCGAGTACTGCTGGGACGCCCTCAGCCACGGCGAGGGCATCGACCTCACCTACTCCCGCACCATCCCCGGCTGGCATTCCCCCGTCACCGTCTCCATGGCGTACGAGGGCGAACGCACGATGGTCTCGCACGGCCACGAGGCACCGCCGCCGGAGACCGCCTTCGACGGCGGCCACGCCCCCGGCTGCCCGCCGCCGTCCCGCGCCTGCGTCGCCTCGCTGGTGCCCGGCCGCCACGAGGGCTGGCTGGGCTGCGCCGCCGCCCGCGGCAGCCGGATCTTCGCCGACGTCGGCTGGGACGACACCGGCCGCTGGGACCCGGCCGACCTCGACGGGCTCCAACACTGCGAGGCGTTCCTGCCCAACGCCGAGGAGGCGATGCGCTACACCCGCACCTCCGACCCGCGCGCCGCGGCCCGCAAGCTCGCCGAGCGGGTGCCGCTCGCCGTCGTCACCATGGGCTCCGAGGGCGCCTGCGCCGTCGACGGCCGGACCGGCGAGAGCGCCGAGGTGCCCGCCATCGCCGTGGAGGCGCTGGATCCGACCGGCGCCGGTGACATCTTCGTCGCGGGCTTCGTCACCGGCACCCTCGCCGCCTGGCCGCTCGCCGACCGGCTCGCCTTCGCCGGGCTGACCGCCGCCCTCTCCGTCCAGGAGTTCGGCGGCTCCCTCGCGGCGCCCGGCTGGGCCGAGATCGTCACCTGGTGGCAGCGGGTCCGCGCCGACCGCGCCCCGGCCACCGACGCGCTCCGCGACCGCTACGCCTTCCTCGACGCCGTCCTGCCCGCGCCGGGCCGCTGCACCCCACCGGCCCGCGCCGTCCCCACGATCGGCTTCCGGCGCCCGGCGTAGGCCCGCGGCGGCGGACGGCGGCGGGCGGGACCGTTCCCGTCCGCCCCTTCGATCTTCGTAAAGTCTTTCGGTGATGTCGGTGCCCCGTCGTACTCTGGAGACCGTAGGAGCTGAGCCATACGCACCGCTCATCAGCTATCGGCAAAGGACAGGGGTTGAGCAGGCCACAGCGCCGAACCATGACGCAGACACCCAGGCACCAGCAGGCGAGCGCCCAGTTCACCGTCCCGGCCAAGCACCCCATGGTGACGGTCCTGGGATCCGGAGACGCGCTCCTCCGTGTGATCGAGAAGGCATTCCCCGACACCGACATCCACGTCCGCGGAAACGACGTCACCGCCGTCGGCGACGCCGAGGAAGTCGCCCTCGTCCAGCGCCTCTTCGACGAGATGATGCTGGTGCTCCGCACCGGCCAGCCGATGACCGAGGACGCGGTGGAACGCTCCATCGCGATGCTGCGCGCGGACGGCGACGGCAGCGGCGAGACCCCGGCCGAGGTCCTCACCCAGAACATCCTCTCCAACCGCGGCCGCACCATCCGCCCCAAGACGCTCAACCAGAAGCGCTACGTCGACGCCATCGACAAGCACACCGTCGTCTTCGGCATCGGCCCCGCGGGCACCGGCAAGACCTACCTCGCCATGGCGAAGGCGGTCCAGGCGCTCCAGGCCAAGCAGGTCAACCGCATCATCCTGACCCGCCCCGCCGTCGAGGCCGGCGAACGCCTCGGCTTCCTGCCCGGCACCCTCTACGAGAAGATCGACCCGTATCTGAGGCCGCTCCACGACGCGCTCCACGACATGCTCGACCCCGACTCCATCCCGCGCCTGATGGCCGCCGGGACAATCGAGGTCGCGCCGCTCGCCTACATGCGGGGCCGCACCTTGAACGACGCGTTCATCATTCTCGACGAGGCGCAGAACACCAGCCCCGAGCAGATGAAGATGTTCCTCACCCGTCTCGGCTTCGACTCGAAGATCGTCATCACGGGTGACGTCACCCAGGTCGACCTGCCGGGCAGCACCAAGAGCGGGCTGCGTCAGGTCCGGGAGATCCTGGAGGGCGTCGACGACGTCCATTTCTCTCTCCTCACCAGCCAGGACGTCGTCCGCCACAAGCTCGTGGGCCGTATCGTCGACGCCTACGAGAAGTACGACAGCCGCAACGGCGGCTAGGTCCGTTCCGCCGGCCGGCCGCCCACCCGCGGCCGGCCGGCACCCACCAGAAGCGAGAAGTCACACCCCCCATGTCGATCGACGTCAACAACGAGTCCGGCACGGACATCGACGAGCAGGCGATCCTCGACGTCGCCCGCTACGCCGTCGCCCGGATGCGCATCCACCCGCTCTCCGAGCTGTCCGTGATCGTCGTGGACGCCGAGGCGATGGAGCAGCTGCACCTCCAGTGGATGGACCTCCCCGGCCCGACCGACGTGATGTCCTTCCCGATGGACGAGCTGCGCCCCCCGGCCAAGGACGAGGACGAGCCCCCGCAGGGCCTCCTCGGCGACATCGTGCTCTGCCCCGAGGTCGCCAAGAAGCAGGGCGAGGACGCCCCGACCGGCCACTCCATGGACGAGGAGCTCCAGCTCCTGACCGTCCACGGCGTGCTGCACCTCCTCGGCTACGACCACGAGGAGCCCGACGAGAAGGCCGAGATGTTCGGCCTCCAAGCGGCCATCATCGACGGCTGGCGCGCCGAGCGGGGGCTGACGGGCCCCTCCCCGGCCCCCACCGTGACCTGACCGGGCGCCGCAATGACCATCCAACTCATCGCGGTCGCGGTGCTGCTCGTCGTGATCGCCTGGCTCGCCGCCTGCGCAGAGGCGGGCCTCGCCCGGACGACCAGCTTCCGCGCCGAGGAGGCGGTCCGCTCGGGCCGCCGCGGCAGCGACCGGCTCGCCGCCGTCGCCGCCGACCCGACCCGCTATCTCAACGTCGCGCTGCTGGTCCGCGTCGGCTGCGAGATGGCCGCCGGTGTCCTCGTCACCTACGCCTGCCTGCGCTCCTTCGAGGAGACCTGGCAGGCGCTGACCGTCGCCATCGCCGTGATGGTCCTCGTCTCGTACGTCGCGGTCGGCGTCTCGCCGCGCACCATCGGCCGTCAGCACCCGCTCAACACCGCGACCGCCGCCGCCTACGTCCTGCTGCCGCTGGCCCGGATCATGGGCCCCGTCCCGCAGCTGCTGATCCTGCTGGGCAACGCCCTCACACCGGGCAAGGGCTTCCGTAAGGGCCCGTTCGCCTCCGAGGCGGAGCTGCGGGCGCTGGTGGACCTCGCGGAGAAGGAATCGCTGATCGAGGACGAGGAGCGCCGCATGGTGCACTCCGTCTTCCAGCTCGGCGACACCCTGGTGCGGGAGGTGATGGTGCCGCGCACGGACCTGGTCTCCGTCGAGCGGTACAAGACCATCCGCCAGGCGCTGACCCTCGCGCTCCGCTCCGGTTTCTCCCGCATCCCGGTGACCGGCGAGAACGAGGACGACATCGTCGGCATCGTCTACCTCAAGGACCTGTCCCGCAAGGTCCATGTCAGCCGCGACGCCGAGACCGAGCTGGTCTCCTCCGCGATGCGCCCCGCCGTCTTCGTGCCCGATACGAAGAACGCCGGTGACCTGCTGCGGGAGATGCAGCGCGACCGCAACCACGTCGCGGTGGTCATCGACGAGTACGGCGGCACGGCCGGGATCGTCACCATCGAGGACATCCTGGAGGAGATCGTCGGCGAGATCACCGACGAGTACGACCGGGAGCTGCCGCCCGTCGAGGAGCTGGGCGACGGCCGCTACCGCGTCACCGCCCGCCTCGACATCGGCGACCTCGGCGAGCTGTACGGCCTGGCCGAGCTGGACGACGAGGACGTCGAAACGGTCGGCGGCCTGCTGGCCAAGCTGCTGGGCCGGGTCCCGATCGCCGGTGCCACGGCCGTCGTCGACCTCTCCACCGACGCCGCCGACCCGGACCTCACGGGCCTCCGGCTCACCGCCGAGTCCCCGGCGGGACGGCGGAACAAGATCATCACGGTGCTGTGCGAGCCGGTACGGGGAGCGGCGGAGGCCGTTCGGAGCGCGGACCGGAGCAGCGCGGAGGGCTGACCTGGGGCCTCCCGCCCCTTCCGCCGCCCATGCGAAGCTTGCCCGGAAGCGGAGCACGGCGAGGGGGATCCGACATCACCAGCGGGACGGGCGAGCAGCGGACGGACGGGGGACCGGCCCGCCCGGTGCCCGCCGTACGGACACCATCGGACGGCCGCGACGCGGCGGCCCCGGGGGAGCCGATGGGGGACGCACCCGGGGACGCGGACGCACCGGGGGAGACGCCCCGGGGAGCGGCCTCGGCCGGGTCCGGGAGCGCACCAGGGGAGGCGAGCCCCGACGGGCTGCTGGACCTCCGGGCGACGGGCGCCGTGCCCGGGGCGCTCCGCTATCCGCCCGATGCCGTCGTCGTGGTCGCCGGGCTGCCGGGCAGCGGCAAGAGCACCCTGCTACACCGCTGGTCAGGCCGGGTGGGCGAGCCCGGCGGGGCGTCGCACGGAGCAGCCGGGGCACCGGCGGTGCGGTTGATCGATCCGCGCGCCGTGCACCTCGCCTGCGAGGCGGCGATGCCGCACTGGCTGCCGTACCCGGTCTACCGGCCGTGGGCGCGCTGGCGGCTGCTGCGCGAGGTGTGCGCGGCGCTGCGCGGGGACGGCCCGGTGCTGGTCCACGACTGCGGAAGCAGGGCCTGGCTGCGTCGGTTGCTGGCGCGCGCCACCGCCCGCCACGGCCGGACCCTGCACCTGGTCCTGCTGGACGTCGGCGCCGCCACCGCGCTCTCCGGGCAGCGGGCCCGTGCCCGCTGGGTGCGCCGCCGCGTCTTCGCCCGCCACCGCCGTGGCCTGGACCGGCTGCTGCGCACCCTGGACCGTCCCGCCGCCGGTCCTTCGACGGCGCTGCCCGATGCGCTCGCCGACGTGACCTCGCTGGTGGCGCTGGACGCCCGTACCCGGGAGCGGGTGGCGGCCGTACGCTTCGACACCGCGCCGGAGCGGCGGGGCGCGGGCGGCCCGGAATCCCTGCCGCCCCGTGGGGCCGCCGGGCCCGGCCCCCGCATATGCTCGCCCGTATGAGCGAAGCCGCAGCGCTGGATCCCGAAGACCGCAAGATCATCACGCTCGCGCGTTCGGCGCGGGCCCGGAACGGCGTGCCCGAGGGCGCCGCCGTCCGCGACGAGACCGGCCGCACCTACGTCGCCGGGACCGTGGTCCTGGACTCGCTGAAGCTCAGCGCGCTGCAGACCGCCGTGGCGATGGCCGTCGCCAGCGGCGCGCGGTCCCTGGAGGCCGCCGCCGTGGTCACCGACGCGGAGCACGCCGCCGTCGCGGACCGTGCGGCCGTCGCGGACCTGGGCGGCCCGGCCACCCCCGTTCTCGTGGCGGGCCCCGACGGCACCCTGCGGGTCTCCGCCCCGGCGGGCGACGCGAGCGCCTGAGCCTGACGGGCGGCGTCCGGGCGGGGGTGCGGCGCCCCCGTTCGCCGTCCCTCGGACCCCGTCCGGCGCGGCCGGGCCACGGCGCCTCGTCCGGGGCGCCCGGCCCGTGGCCCGCCCGGCCGGTGCCGCCCCGGACCGTCGCCGCCCGGGGCGCCCGCCTCCCGGTGGGGTGGCCGGTGGTCGGTGGTGCCGCGGGGATCGGGGACAATAGGCGCCATGAGCGCTCGTACAGACTCCTCCGCCCCGCACCGCGCTGGCTTCGCCTGCTTCGTCGGCCGCCCCAACGCGGGCAAGTCCACCCTGACGAACGCTCTGGTCGGCACGAAGGTGGCCATCACCTCCAACCGTCCGCAGACCACCCGCCACACCGTCCGCGGCATCGTGCACCGCCCCGAGGCGCAGCTCGTGCTCGTCGACACCCCGGGGCTGCACAAGCCGCGCACCCTGCTCGGTGAGCGGCTCAACGACGTGGTCCGCACCACCTGGGCCGAGGTCGACGTGATCGGCTTCTGTATCCCGGCCGACCAGAAGCTCGGCCCCGGCGACCGCTACATCGCCTCTGAGCTGGCCGGCATCAAGAAGACCCCGAAGATCGCCGTCGTCACCAAGACGGACCTGGTGGACTCCAAGACGCTGGCCGCGCAGCTGCTCGCCGTCGACCGCCTCGGTCAGGAGCTGGGCATCGAGTGGGCCGAGATCGTGCCGGTCTCGGCCGTCGGTGACGCGCAGGTGGGCCTGCTCGCCGATCTCCTGGTGCCGCTGCTGCCGGAGAGCCCGCCGCTCTACCCCGAGGGCGACCTCACCGACGAGCCCGAGCAGGTCATGGTCGCCGAGCTGATCCGCGAGGCGGCGCTGGAGGGCGTACGGGACGAGCTGCCGCACTCCATCGCCGTGGTCGTCGAGGAGATGCTGCCGCGCGAGGACCGCCCCGCGGACAAGCCGCTGCTGGACGTGCACGCCAACGTCTACATCGAGCGCCCCAGCCAGAAGGGCATCATCATCGGCCCCAAGGGCAAGCGGCTGAAGGAGGTCGGCACCAAGTCGCGCAAGCACATCGAGGCGCTGCTCGGCACGCCCGTCTTCCTCGATCTGCACGTCAAGGTCGCCAAGGACTGGCAGCGCGACCCCAAGCAGCTGCGCAAGCTGGGCTTCTAGCGCCCGTACGCCACGGCCCGTGCGGCCCGTCGGCCTGTGCGGCCCGTCGGCCTGTGCGGGCCGTCGGCCTGTGCGGGCCGGACCGCCCCCCGACCCGCCGCCGGAGCCCATCCGTTCACGCCACCCCTCGAATCCGCCGTACCAGCACCGCCCCCAACAGCCCCGTCGCCGCCGCGGTGAGGTACAGCGTGCGGTAGCCGCCGAGGTGGGCGACGAGGGGGGCGGCCAGGACCGGGGCGATGACCTGGGGGAGCGCGTTGGCGACGTTGAGGACGCCGAGGTCCTTGCCGCGGTGGGCGGCGTCCGGCAGGACATCCGTCAGCAGCGCGAAGTCGACGGCGGTGAACACCCCGAAGCCGACGCCGAGCAGCGCCGCCGAGGCCAGCGCCACCGGCCAGGTCGGCCACAGGGCCAGGCCCACCGTCGCCACCGCCATCACCACCCCCGACCCCAGCACGAACGGCTGCCGCCGCCCCACCCGGTCCGACCACCGCCCCGCGACCACCACCGTGGCCAGCAGCGTCGCGCCGTTGACCGCCGTCAGGGCCAGCACCCCGCCCGCCGGATCGGGCCGGTGCAGCGCATCGCGCAGGAAGTACAGCAGGTAGAGCAGGGCCAGCGCGTTGCCCAGATTGATCAGGAAGCGGGTCAGCCAGGCCCAGCCGAGATCGGGGTGGCGCCGCGGCGAGAAGACGAACCCGGCAAGGAACGCCCGCGCGCTCAGCGGTGGCCGCGCCGCCGCGGGCAGCACCGGGTCCCGGTGACACAGCACGTACGGCAGCGCCGCCAGCACCGTGCAGACCGCGCACGCCGCATAGCCCGTGGCGAGCGACGGCGCCGAGGTCGCCAGGCCCGTCCCGGCCAGCACCCCCAGGATCTGCGCGGCGCCCAGCCACCCGCCGACCGTGCCCCGCTGCGCCCGCGGCACCTGGTCCGGCACCGCCGCCGTCACCGCGGCGAACGCGGCGTTCAACGTCAGCTGCACCAGGCACCACCCGGCCGCCATCGACCAGACGGTCCGCGCCCCGGACAGCCACACCAGTGCCGCGCCGCCGCTCACCACCCCGGCGACGATCCACGGCGTACGCCGCCCGAACCGCGACACCGTACGGTCCGACACCGCGCCGAACAGCGGATTGGCGAGCAGCGAGACCACCGCCCCGGCGCCCGTCACCCACGCCAGCACCGACTCCTTGGCCACCCCGGGCGGCGCCACCGCGGCCGCCTGGACGGCGAGGAGGATCTGCAACGGCCCGTACCAGCCCACCCAGATCGCGCCGTTGGCCAGCGACAGCGCCGCCGTCCACCCGTGCCCGACCGGCGCGACCGGCTCCGCGAGCGCCCCGCCGCCCGCCGGGACGGTCATCCCCGCTGCGCCCGCCAGGCGTCGCGCAGCCAGCGGAAGGACGCCTTCGGGGTACGGACCTGCGTCGGGTAGTCGATGTGCACCAGACCGAACCGCTGCGTGTACCCCTCGGCCCACTCGAAGTTGTCGGTCAGCGACCACACGAAGTAGCCGCGGACGTCGACGCCCGCCGCCATCGCCGTGTGCAGCGCCCGCAGATGCCCGTCGAGGAACGCGATCCGCTCCCGGTCGTCGATGCCGTCGTACGCGCAGCCGTTCTCGGTGATGATCACCGGGGGCAGCCGGTCGCCGTAGCGGTCGCGGAAGGACAGCAGCAGCTCGGTGAGGGCCGCGGGCACCACCGGCCAGCCGAAGCCGGTCCGCGGATACCCGCCGATCTCCCGGGGCGCGAAGGGGAGTTCGGGCGGCAGGGCGATACCGCCGAAGTCGGTCGGGGCGCCGCCCGGCAGCGGGGCGCCCACCCGCGTCGGCTGGTAGTAGTTCAGGCCGTACCAGTCCAGCGGCTGCGCGATGACCGCCAGATCCTCGGCGACCGGGCCCGGCAGCAGCGCCGCCAGGTCGTCGTCCGGGTAGCGGCCCAGCAGCAGCGGGTCCGCGAACAGCCGGTTGAGCAGCAGGTCGTAGAGGTCGGCGGCGCCGGTGTCCGCCGCCGAGCCAGAGGCGGGCCAGGTCGGGCCGTGGGAGTTGGCGATGCCGATGTTCCGGGCGCCGCGGGCGCGCAGCGCCTGTACGGCAAGACCGTGGCCCAGGAGTTGGTGGTGGGCGGCGGGCAGCGCGTCGAAGAGCAGCTGACGGCCGGGCGCGTGCTGGCCGATGCCGTAGCCGAGGAGGGTCAGTTCGGCCGGTTCGTTGAGGGTGATCCAGCGGTCGACGCGGTCGCCGAGCCGGGCGGCGACGGCGTCCGCGTATGCGGCGAAGTGTCCGGCGGTCTCCCGGCGCAGCCAGCCGCCGCGCTCCTCCAGCGCCAGCGGGGTGTCCCAGTGGAAGAGTGTCGGTACCGGCGTGACGCCCGCTGCCAGCAGCGCGTCGACGAGCCGGTCGTAGAAGTCCAGGCCCCGGGCGTTGACGGCGCCGTCGCCGTCGGGCACCACGCGCGGCCAGGCCACCGAGAAGCGGAACGCCCCGGCGCCCAGCTCCCGCAGCAGCGCGACGTCCTCGCGGTAGCGGTGGTAGTGGTCGGTCGCCACCCGGGAGTCGGAGCCGTCCTTGATCCGGCCGGGCCGCTCGCTGAACGCGTCCCAGGACGACCGGCCGCGCCCGCCCTCGTCGACGGCGCCCTCGGTCTGCTGGGCCGAGGCGGAGACGCCCCAGAGGAAGTCGGCGGGGAAACGGGGGAGCGGGGTGGAGGCGTCCGGCACCGTTGTCATGGCCGGAGCATGGATACCGCCGGTAACGGTGTCAAGGGCCGCGCCTCCGGCTGTCCGAAACGGCCCGGGAACGCGGACGGAGAGCGGCGCGGCCCACCGGCCGCCATCGCCCTCCGTCCGCCACCTCCCGGGCGTCGTACGTCAGGCACCCTCCTTCAGCACCCGGGTGATCAGCGTGCGCTGCTCATCGGTCAGGCGCGGGTCGGAGCAGTAGACGGTCGTGCCGTCCACGGTGATCCGGTAGCAGAAGCCGTCCGGGACCCCGACCGAGGGCTCGGTGTGCCCGTGGGCGAGGGACCGTTCGGCGAGGGTGTGCCAGGCGTCGGCGTCGGACCGCGCCGAGGTGTCCACCTCGGCGCGGCGCTCGATGCCCGCGAAGCCACCGGTGCGTCGGATGTGAATGTGCATGGGTGGCTCCTACCCGCCCGGGGCGCCGCAGACGTCCCGGGGCTGCGCTATTCGGCGGTGACGACGCCGACCGTCGACCACGCCTTGACGACGGCCTCGTGCTCGGCGCCCGAGCCCCCGAAGCGGGTCTTCGCCGCCTCGATGGTCAGCTTGGCGAAGTCGGCGAACTTCGCGTTCTTGGCGAGCTTGCCGCCGGTCAGCACGTCGTACCAGATCTGCCCGGCCTTCTCCCAGGCGTTGCCGCCCACCGCCGTGGCGAAGAGGTAGAAGGCGTGGTTGGGGATGCCGGAGTTGAGGTGCACCCCGCCGTTGTCGTCCTGGGTGTCGACGTAGCCCGCCATCGTCGCCGGCTGCGGGTCCTTGCCGAGGGTGGGGTCGTCGTACGCGGTGCCCGGCGCCTTCATGGAGCGCAGCGCGGCGCCCTTGACGCCGGGGGCGAGGAGGTCGGCGCCGATCAGCCAGTCGGCCTGGTCGGCGCTCTGGTGGAGGGCGTACTGCTTGATCAGCGAGCCGAAGACGTCCGAGACGGACTCGTTGAGCGCGCCGGACTGGCCGGAGTAGTCGAGGCCCGCGGTGTACTGCGTGACGCCGTGGGTGAGTTCGTGGCCGATGACGTCGACCGGGATGGTGAAGTCGCGGAAGAGCTTGCCGTCGCCGTCGCCGAAGACCATCCGCTCGCCGTCCCAGAAGGCGTTGTCGTACTTCTCGCCGTAGTGGACGGTCGCGTTGAGTGGGAGACCGGCGTTGTCGATGGAGTGGCGGCCGTAGACCTTGAGGTACAGCTCGAAGGTGGCGCCGAGCCCGGCGTGCGCGCGGTTGACCGAGGCGTCCTTGGAAGCGCCGTCGGTCTCGGAGTGCACCTTGGTGCCGGGCAGGTCCTGGCTGTGCCCGGCGTCGTAGATGGTGCGGTGGGGCTTGTCGGAGCCGGCTGCGCGGGCCGCGGCGGTGCGCAGGGTGCACTCGTGGCGCCGGGTGCGGAGGAGCGCGTCGTGTGCGAGGGTGCGGCGGGCCGGCTCGTGGTGTTCAGGAGCGTCGGATTGTGCCAGCTTGTCGAGGAGGTGGGGCGGCACGATCGTGCAGAAAACGGGAGTTGCCGGGGAGTCCGGCTTCGAGGTGACGTCCATCCCGCAAATGTCGCATTGCGTGACGCCCGTGTCACTGCCCGCTCCTGAATTTCCCGAAAACGTGTGGTGCGAAAACGTGTGCCTGATCGCATTCCGGCCATGCTGTCGAGGCGGTCCCGCATACTGATACGGGGCCGCAGGACTCGATCGGCTCGGTTAAGGTGCGAGGCATCATGCGTTTCGGGCTGCTTCTCCTTAGCTGCCGCGGCGAGGGCCTGTAGTCGTAGGCCGACCCCCTCCCCGCGGAGTTCGGTGCTGCGAGCGATCGCCCCGTCGGCCTTTCCCCGGCTCCCGGACACGTCCCGGACCGGGGACTTCCGCGGACTGCACGAGGAGCCCCACGCACCATGTCGAACCCGTCGACCCCCGCCGAGAACGCCGTCGGCCGTCCCACCCCGGTCACCAACGCCACGCAATCGCAGCGGCCTTCCGGTATGCCGGTCCACAAGTACGGCCGGTACGAAGCGGTGGCCATTCCCGACCGCACCTGGCCGGAAAAGCGCCTCACCAAGGCCCCGCGCTGGCTCTCGACCGACCTGCGCGACGGCAACCAGGCGCTGATCGACCCGATGTCCCCGGCCCGTAAGCGGGAGATGTTCGATCTGCTGGTGCGGATGGGCTACAAGGAGATCGAGGTCGGCTTCCCGTCGTCCGGCGGGACCGACTTCCAGTTCGTCCGCTCCATCATCGAAGAGGGCGCGATCCCCGAGGACGTGACGATCTCCGTCCTGACGCAGGCGCGCGAGGACCTGATCGAGCGGACCGTCGAGTCGCTGCGCGGCGCCCACCGCGCCACCGTGCACCTCTACAACGCCACCGCCCCCACCTTCCGCCGGGTCGTCTTCCGCGGCTCCAAGGAGGACATCAAGCAGATCGCGGTGGACGGCACCCGGCTGGTCATGGAGTACGCCGAGAAGATCCTGGGCGACGAGACGATCTTCGGCTACCAGTACAGCCCGGAGATCTTCACCGACACCGAGCTGGACTTCGCGCTGGAGGTCTGCGAGGCGGTCTGTGACGTCTGGCAGCCCGAGGAGGGCCGCGAGATCATCCTGAACCTGCCCGCCACGGTCGAGCGCTCCACTCCCTCGACCCACGCGGACCGCTTCGAGTGGATGTCGCGGAATCTGACCCGCCGTGAGTTCGTCTGCCTGTCGACCCACCCGCACAACGATCGCGGCACCGCCGTCGCCGCCGCCGAGCTGGCCGTGATGGCCGGCGCCGACCGCGTCGAGGGCTGCCTGTTCGGCCAGGGCGAGCGGACCGGCAACGTCGACCTGGTCACCCTGGGTATGAACCTCTTCTCGCAGGGCATCGACCCGCAGATCGACTTCTCGCAGATCGATGAGATCCGCCGCACCAGCGAGTACTGCAACCAGATGGAGGTCCACCCGCGCCACCCCTACGCGGGCGACCTGGTCTACACCGCCTTCTCCGGCTCCCACCAGGACGCCATCAAGAAGGGCTTCGACGCCATGGAGGCCGACGCGGCCGCCCAGGGCACGACCGTGGACGACATCGAGTGGGCGGTGCCGTATCTGCCCATCGACCCGAAGGACGTCGGCCGCTCCTACGAGGCGGTCATCCGCGTCAACTCGCAGTCCGGCAAGGGCGGAATCGCGTACGTCCTGAAGAACGACCACAAGCTGGACCTGCCGCGCCGGATGCAGATCGAGTTCTCCCGCACCATCCAGGAGAAGACCGACGCCGAGGGCGGCGAGGTGACCCCGGCGGCGATCTGGTCCGTCTTCCAGGACGAGTACCTGCCCACGCCCGAGAACGCCTGGGGCCGGATCGCGCTGCGTTCCGCGCAGACCTCGACGACCAGCGAGGGCACCGACGCGCTGACCGTCGAGGCGGTCGTCGACGGCGCCGACACCGTCCTGACCGGCACCGGAAACGGCCCGCTGGCCGCGTTCATCGACTCGCTGCACGCGATCGACGCGGACGTACGGGTCCTGGACTACGTCGAGCACACCATGAGCGAGGGCGCCGCGGCCCAGGCCGCCGCGTACGTCGAGTGCGCCATCGGCGACAAGGTCCTGTGGGGCGTCGGTATCGACGCGAACATCGTCCGCGCCTCCATCAAGGCCGTCGCCTCGGCGGTCAACCGCGCGGCCCGCTGACCGCGCGGGGCACCGCCCCGCGCCTTTCCGGTGCCCCGTCCGCCCGTACCCCGTGTACGCGGCGGGCGGGGCACCGTGCGTCAACCCGCCGCCCGCCGCCTCCCCCGATGGGCCGCACCCTTCGTCATTCAGCCGTTGTCCGTCCGGGGTGCTGACGCCGGATCACGGATGTGGCTAACATCACGTCGGTGCGGCGAAGGGGCCGAGAAGCAGACGTTCGGTGCCCTCATGGCTACGGGGGAGATACGGAGGTCTGGCGCGATGGTCAAGCTGGGTGTGGTGGGCGTGCGCACGTCCTGGCGGACCGTCGCCGACGGCGAGTTCTTCTGCCCCGACTGCGGCGGCGACCGCAACTACCGCCGCCGCACCGGCCACCGACGCCTCACCGTCCTCGGCCTCCCGCTGCTCTCCCGCGGCCAGGCCGGACCGGTCGTCGAATGTTCCGCCTGCCGGGGCCGCTTCGCCCCGGACGCCCTGGACCACCCGACCACCGTGCGGCTCTCCGCGATGCTGCGGGACGCGGTGCACACCATCACCCTGGCGCTGCTGGCGGCCGGCGGCACCGCCTCGCGCGCGGTGCGGGAGACCGCCGTCGCCACCGTCCGCGACGCCGGGTTCCCCGACTGCTGCGAGGACCAGCTGCTCACCCTCCTCGCCGCGCTCGCCGCCGACACCGGCGCGCTGGCCCCCGCCTTCGAGACGCTGACCGGCGACTCCGGCGCGGCCCGCGGCCTCGACCCGTGCGGGACGGCCCTTGCCATCGAGCTGCACGCCTCCCTCGGGCCGCTCGCCCCGCACCTCGCCCCCGCCGGGCGCGAGGCGCTGCTGCTCCAGGCGGCCCGGATCGCCCTCGCCGACGGCGCGTACACCCCCGCCGAACGGGAGGTCCTGGCCACCGTCGGCACCGCGCTGACGCTGGCGAGCGCCGACACCGAACGCCTGCTGACGGCGGCCCGTACCCCGTCCTGACCGGCCCGGACGCCGGAACGGCCGTCGGCCCCGCGGCCCTTCGAGGGGCGGCGGGGCCGACGGCCGTCACGTACGGCTCAGCCGTGGGTCAGGCGCACCGGCAGCGTACGGAAGCCGTCGACGATGAAGCCGCCCGAAGGCTCCAGCTTCTCGGTGGGGACGGCGAACTCCAGGTCCGGGAAGCGGGCGAAGAGCGCCGGGAGGGCGATCCGGGCCTCCATACGGGCCAGCGGGGAGCCGAGGCAACGGTGGACGCCGTGGCCGAAAGTGAGGTGCTCCGGGTCGGCCCGCCGGATGTCGAAGGACTCCGCGGTGGGGCCGTGGCGCTCCGGGTCCCGGCCGGTGGCGGCGATCGACGTCAGGATCGTGTCGCCCTTGCGGATGACCGGGCCGCCCGGGATCTCGATGTCCTCGACGGCGAAGCGGAGCGGCAGGTTGGCGACGCTCGGCGACCGGCGCAGGGTCTCCTCGATGACGTCGTTCCAGCTCGCCTTCCCGTCGCGGACCAGCTGGAGCTGGTCGGGGTGGGTGAGCAGGCTGTGCACCGCGTTGCCGATGAGGTTGGCGGTGGTCTCATGGCCGGCGACGAGGACGAGCAGGAGGGTGTCGACCAGCTCCTCCTCGCTCATCTTGTGGCCCTCGTCGTCGCGGGCGGAGACCAGCACACTGGTGAGGTCCTCCGCGGGCTCCTTCCGCTTCAACGCGACCAGCCCGCCGAGCAGTTCATGGATCGCCACCAGCGTGGCCCCGGCCTCCTCCGGGTCGACGGTGGTCATGATGATCTCGGAGAGCTGGCCCAGCTCCGCGCGGATGTCGCCGTCCGGAATGCCGAACAGCTCGCAGATGACCTGCATCGGCAGCGGGTGCGCGAACCCTTCGCGCAGATCGGTCGTGACGCCGGGCGGCATCGCCGCGAGGTCGTCGAGCAGCGCCGTGGTGATGCGCTGCACGGACGGCAGCATCGCCTCGGTGCGGCGGGCGGTGAAGGCGGGCGCGATGAGCTTCCGCAGCCGCCGGTGGTCGGCGCCGTACGCGGTGAACATGTTGCTCACGCCGACCCAGGTCTGCAGCCAGGTCTCGTGGTACTCGCCCCGCTGCCACGCGGGCCAGTGCTCGCGGGCGTTCTTGGAGACGCGGGGGTCGGTCAGCAGCTCCTTGAGCAGGGCGTGGCTGGTGATCGACCAGGCGAGCGGGCCGTCGGGCAGCTGGACCAGGGTGGCGCGGCCTAGTGCGCGGAGGCGTGCCGCCTCGGCGTGGACGTCGGCTCCGGTCGGGTCGATGGTGACGGGCTGCTGTCCCATGGTGTGGCTCCTACCTGGTTGGGAGTGATCGGGGTGAAGCGGGCTGGGAGGGCCGCGAGGGCCCTTTGGAACCCGCCGGGCCGCCACGTCAACGCCCCCGCCGGAACGGCGAGTTCGATGTCGGAGAGCCAGGCGGTGAGGCGTTCGATCGCGGTGGTGGCGATCACCAGGGCGTGCCGCTGGACGGGGCAGACGTGTGGCCCCGCCGCCCACGCCAGATGGGCGCCGCTGCCCGAACGGTCGTCGAACGCTACCGTGCCGAACTGCGTGTTGGCCGCCGCGTACGAGACCAGTACCAGCTGTCCCGCGCGCACCCAGGTGCCGTGGAAGAACACGTCGCGGCGCGGGAAGTGGGCGGAGTAGTTGGCCATCGGCGGGTCGTTCCAGAGCACCTCGTTGATGGCGTCCTGTGCGGTGAGCGCGCCGCCGGACAGCGTGCTGTAGTAGCGGTCGTCGGAGAGCATCCGCGACAGTGCGTTGCCGATGAGGTTGGCCAGCGGTTCGTTGCCGGCGGCCATCGTCACGACGATCTGCGCGATGACCTCGTCGTCGCTCAGACCGTTGAGGTGGTCGAGGAACCACGAGGTGAGGTCGGCGCCCCGCTCGGCCTTCTTCCGGCCGACCAGCTCCATGATGTACGCCGAGAACGCCGCGTTGGCGGTGGCCGCCTCCTCGGGTGTCGCCCCGTCCATCAGCCCGCCCATGGCGGCGATCAGCTGGTCGCCGTACTCCTCGGGCATCCCGAAGAGGTTGTTGAACATCAGCAGCGGCAGCTGCTGGGCGTACTCCGGCATGAGGTCCACGTCGCCGCGGGCGCCGAAGTTCCGGATGAGGCTGTCGGCGGCGTGCCGGACCCGGGCCCGCAGCTCGTGCGGTTCGACGAGCCGGAAGCTGTCGGTGATCACCTGGCGGAGGCGCCGGTGCGTGTCGCCGTCGGCGAACACCGTGTTGGGCCGCCAGCCCAGCATCGGCAGCACCGCGGAGTCGGGCGGCACGGTCTGCTGCCAGCTGCGGGAGTCCTTCGACCAGGTGGTGTCGTCGTTGAGGAGGTCGAGGGCGGCGCGGTAGTCGGTGACCAGCATCGCGGTCACGCCGGCGCCGATCTCGACGGGCGCCAGGGCGCCGTACTGCCGCAGCTGGGCGTAGTAGCGGTGCGGGTCGGCCGCGAACTCCGGGGCGTACAGCCGGACCGGCCCGTTCTGCTCACCGGCGGGGTCCGGCCCGGGGACGCCGTGCGCGGGGCCCGGCGCGTAGCCGTCCGGTCCGGCGGGGGCCGCGCCGCCGTGCGCGTGCGCGGGGCAGCCGGGCGGCGGGGCGGCGCCCGGCTCGTACGGGGAAGTCACGGGTTCCGGTTCTCCTGGGGCGTATGGGCCAGCACGTGTCCGACGAGGGCGATCAGCGCGTCGACGGACTGGTCGCGGTCGCGGGCGTCGCAGAGCACCAGCGGCGTCTCGGGGTGCAGGTCGAGCGCGTCGCGGAGCTTGTCGGTGTCGTAATGCGGCGCGTCCGGGAAGGTGTTGACCGCGACGGCGTACCGCAGCCCGGCCTCCTCGATGATGTCCATCACCTCGAAGGAGTCCGCCAGGCGGCGGGTGTCGGCGAGGACGAGGGCGCCCAGCGCGCCGCGGGCGATGTCCTGCCACAGCGGACGGAACCGCTTCTGGCCGGGCGTGCCGAAGAGGTACAGCACGAGGTCGCCGGGGAGCGTGAGCCGCCCGAAGTCGATGGCGACGGTGGTGGTGGTCTTCTCCCGCACCCCGGCGAGGTCGTCGACGAACGCGCCGGACTGTGTCATCACCTCCTCGGTGTGCAGCGGCTGCGTCTCCGACAGTGCGCGGATCAGCGTCGTCTTGCCCACGCCGAACGGCCCGGCGACCAGCAGTTTGACGAGTGTCTGGTCGGTGCCGGGCAGGTACATGGTGTCGTCGCCGTGGGTGGCGGGCCCGCCGCTAGGACTTGAGAGAGCGGAGTCCATCGAGAACCCTCTCCAGGATCTGCCGGTCGAATTGCTCGGCTTCGGGGATGGGGACACGGGCGTGCAGCCGCCCGGCGTCGACGAGGTCGGCCACCAGGACCTTCACCACGCTGACGGGCAGCCGCAGATGGGCGGCGACCTCGGCCAGCGACAGCGCGCCGGGCCGCAGCAGCTCCAGGATCCGGCGCTCCTCCGGCCGCAGTTCGCTGGTGGGCGGCATGTCCACGCCGTGCAGCAGGGTCAGCCGGTCCAGTGTGTTGCGGCTGGGCCGGGCCCGCCCTGCGGTGGCCAGATAGGCCGGCACCAGGCGCCTGCCGTTCTGCCGCGGGGTCATGCGGGGCTGCCGAGGTCCCGGGCCGGGCTGTTCATGACCTTGGTGCCCAGCGTCGACACCTGCACCTGCATGTGGTGGGCGACGATGCCCATGTTGACCTCCGGCCTGGCGAAGACCGCGAGGCAGGTGTTCTCCCCGGCGGGGATGGCGAACACCCAGCCCTGCTCGGACTCGACGACGGTCTGCCGGAGGGTGGCGTCCCGCTCGGCGAAGGCGGCGGTCACCGCCCGGCCGGCGCCCTGCAGCGCGGACATCATCGCGGCGACGCCCTCGCCCGCCTCGCGGGTCAGGCCCGGCGACGAGCCCTCGATGAATCCGTCACCCGAGATGACGGCGGCGTGGATAACATGCGGCAGCTCCAGGAGAGGCTCCAGCACCCAGGACTTGTCCTCGGTGACACGGCGGCGGGCGGGGGTGTTCATGCGGGGGAATTCCCTTCGGGGGAGCGAGGGTTCTCCGGACGGGCGACGGCTGCCCGGCCGGATTCGGTGCCTTGCTGGAGCGCGGCCCAGCGGGATGCGGTTTCTTCCGGCGTACGGTCGGCGACCGGTTCGCTGCGCGGCAGGTTCTGCTCGGGTTCGGCGACCGCTCTGCGGCGGCGCCGGCGCGGCAGCTCACCCTCGGTGTCAGGGTGGCCGGTCGGTGCGTACGACTCGGTGGCCGCTGCGGGGGCGTGCTGGGCGGGTGGCTGCGGGGCGGCCACCGGCGCGGGGCTGGCGCCGCTGCCCGTCGCGGGGACGGCGCCGTCCGCCGGGGCGGCCGGGCGGTGCGGCATCGGGGCCATGACGGACATCGGCTGCCGGTTCTCGTCGAGGACGGTCAGAAGGGGGTCGCCCGGGATGTAGATCACGGCGCGCACACCGCCGTACGGCGACGACTCGACGTGCACCCCGAAGCCGTACTGGCGCACCAGCTGCCCGGCGGCGGCGAAACCGGCCCGCGGCGGGTCGCCGAGCTTGGTGAGCAGCACCTCCCGGTCGCCGGACATCAGCGCCGTGGCGTGCTCGATCTCGTCGGCGTGCATGCCGACGCCGTAGTCGTCGATGATCACCGAAGCGCCGCGGTTGCCCTGCTGGAGCGTGACGGTGACCGGCAGTTCACGGTGCGAGTGGTGCAGCGCGTTGGCGAGCAGTTCGGTGACGGTGATCGCCACCGGCTCGACGGCGCGGGCGACGACCGCCACCGGGTCCCGCAGCTGGTTGCTGACCTGCACCCGCTCGTAGCCGCGCAGCCGCGAGGTGGCGCCGACGACCAGTTCGGCGAGGTAGGAGTCCTCCCGGGTCAGGCCCGGCCAGGCGCCGCAGACGACGCCGGTGGCCTGAATGCGCCGCAGCGCCTGCTCGTTGAGGAAGTCCGCATGGAGCAGGTCCTGGGCGACCGACGGGTCGTCGTAGCGGTGCTGCATCTCCTGCAGCGCGGTCTGGAGGCGGTAGAGCAGCGCCTGGATGGTGGTGGTCGCGCCGCGCAGCGTGGCCTGGGCGGCGGCGTCGACCCGCAGCCGCTCCTTGGTGACCGTCTCGGAGATCTGGTCCAGTACGGCGGTGAGCGCGTGGTCGGTCTCGGAGTCCGCGAAGCGTCCGTCGAGGAGACCACGGACGGGTACGTGCGGATGGGCCAGCGCCGCCGTCAGGTCCGGGATGCGCGCACCGGCCAGATGCCGGATCTCCGCCTCGGTGGCCCGCAGCCGGGCGGTCAGTTCGGTGTTGCTGCCCACCGTCGCCGCGTTCTGTTCCTCGGCGGCGGCCAGGCGGCCGGCGAGGACCTTGCGTTGCCGCTGGGCGCGGAACAGGCACGCGGCCAGCACCACAGCGGCGGCCGTTCCTGCACTGAGGCACCACAACAGCGCCTCCGGTATGGATGTCATCGAGATCCTCGTGGGGGGAACGGGGCCGGTCATCACGGTGCCGGTCGCACGGCGTCAACAGCGCAAGGGAGCCACGAACAGCCATACGGGGGACCGGCGCTGACGGTATGTTACCGGCGCGTCGGGCCCGGTAACGGGCCGTTCCCGGGGTGGTCGGAGAGGTGCGGAAGGTGTGCATCCGTCCCGTTGGCCGAGGGGGGAGCGGGCGGGGGTGCTCCCGGGCGACGGTGGCACGCGGAGGGTCGCCGCGCCGCCTCCGGTGGTTGCCGCAGGTGCCGCCGCCGCGGGTACGGGTGCGCCGCGGCGGGGTGTTCGAGCGGGCGGCGGTGCATTGCTTGCCTTCCTCCGACGCCGATGCGGCCAGGTCAGGGACGCCCGCGGCGAGCGCCGCGGCGACGAGAAAAGCGTAGGGGGCCGCCGCGCCCTTCACCAGGGATGGACGGACGTCGTTCGCCTCACAACGCCGGGCCCGGAGAGGGCGGTTGACGAGGCGGCCCCCGGTGATCTAAACGGGTGGGCGGCGCGTTCTCCGGGGCCTTCTGCCGTCGGTGTCCGGCCCCGGCGCGCAAGGCATTTCCGCGCGCCGGTCCGCACCCTCGCGCGCCCTCGGGCCTCTTGCGCCGGATCACCTGGATGGCGTCACACCGGCGGGATCCCGGCCCGGTGTCTGTCGTGAAATCCCCGAAGGCTGACGGATTTTCGCTCACCCTCTGAGTTTTTCTCGAAAGAACGGCCGGATGGCCGGGGTTTACGGAATAAGGGGCGCCGTACCGAAAGGGGTCTTACGGGCCCATGTGTGGCCTCCGTCCATGCCGTCCGGCAAGGTGCCGGAAAAGGAATGCATGCACGAACGGGCCGCCTTGTGGAGGCGCGCACTCTTTCATCGGACCGGTGGCCCGGCGCCCTCCGAATGGGGCCCGGACCGCCCGATGTTCACCGCCATGTGAAGCATTGGCCATAACCCTGGTCCGGTTACCCGATCAGGGCTTTGCGGTGCGCCCCTCGTTGCGCAGTCCGGGCCGAGGGGTCACTCTTTACCCCCCAACGGCGAAAGCCCCGACAGAAGGTGTGGGTCTCCGATGGACCGGATCGAAGAAGTTGAATCCGTCACCAAAGAATTGCGAAATACCCTCGCACGCGCGGGGATCGTCCTGCCGTCCCTTGGTCCCGACCCCGTTTCCTGTGCCAATTACGCGATGCTCCCGCTGGTGGAATTGGGCCGCTGCACGATGGATGTCGCCCGGCGGCTGACGGACGCGCTGGGGGAACGATGAACACCGGGGTCCGGCCACCGGTCGGCGCCTTCGCCCTCGATATCCGTACGGCGCGGGTCGGCAAGGTCGTGGCGGTCGACGGTGAAATCCTCCGGCTGCGGCCGGTCGGCGGCGGCCGGGACTGGGAATGTGCCCGTACGACGGTGCGGCCGGCCACCGTCACCGAACGTCTCCGGGCGACGACCGCGTACGTGAACGCCCGCAGCAGAGGCGAATTGGCCTGACGCCCTTCCCGGCGGGGTCCGGGCCGAAAAGGCTCCACCCCGCCGCCCGGCGGCCCCCTTTGTCCGCCGATGTGCAATTCCCCGGCCGTTGTGCCTTCCGCGATTCCCCGGTTTTCCGCGATTCCCGAGCTTTCCGTGATTCCCGCCGTTATCGGCATTTCCGCCGCCCCGTCCGCACGCACGCGTCCGCACCGCCCGCGCCGACGGTGCGGACATTCCCCGCCCCCGACCGCCCGCCCGTCGCCCCCGGCGGATGCGGGACAATGGCGCCATGAGTCTGTTCCGCGACGACGGCATCGTGCTGCGCACCCAGAAGCTCGGGGAGGCGGACCGGATCATCACGCTGCTCACCCGCGGCCACGGCCGGGTGCGGGCCGTGGCGCGCGGAGTGCGGCGGACGAAGTCGAAATTCGGTGCCCGGCTGGAGCCGTTCTCCCACGTCGACGTACAGTTCTTCGCCCGCGGCAGCGAGCTGGTCGGGCGCGGGCTGCCCTTGTGCACCCAGAGCGAATCGCTCGCCGCGTACGGCGGTGGCATCGTCACCGACTACGCCCGCTACACCGCGGGCACCGCGATGCTGGAGACGGCGGAGCGCTTCACCGACCACGAGGGCGAACCGGCGGTCCAGCAGTACCTGCTCCTCGTCGGCGGCCTGCGGACGCTGGCCCGCGGTGAGCACGCGCCGCATCTGGTGCTCGACGCCTTCCTGCTGCGCTCGCTGGCGGTGAACGGCTACGCCCCCAGCTTCGGCGACTGTGCGAAATGCGGGCTGCCCGGCCCGAACCGGTTCTTCTCGGTCGCTTCGGGTGGCGTGGTGTGCGGCGACTGCCGGGTGCCGGGAAGCGTCGTACCCTCCTCGGAGGCCATCGGGCTCCTCAGCGCGCTGTTGACCGGCGACTGGGCGACCGCGGACGCGAGCGAACCCCGGCATGCCCGGGAGGGCAGCGGGCTCGTCGCGGCGTATCTGCACTGGCATCTGGAGCGCGGGCTGCGTTCGCTCCGGTACGTGGAGAAATAGCCCGACGGTATGGTCCGGGCGGCGGCGCGAAGCCGCCCGGCGAACTCAATCGACCTCGGTATTCAAGACAATGGGAGACGTGGGCCGCATGGCACGACGCGGAATTCTGGGCCGTAATCGACGCGCATACGAGACGCCCGAGCCGCACCCCTCCGGTGCGCGTCCCCCGCAGATCCCCCGGGATCTCGTTCCCGAGCATGTGGCCATCGTCATGGACGGAAACGGCCGATGGGCCAAGGATCGCGGACTGCCGCGCACCGAAGGGCACAAGGTCGGCGAGGGTGTCGTCCTGGACGTCCTCAAGGGATGCATCGAAATGGGCGTGAAGAACCTCTCGCTCTACGCATTCTCCACCGAGAACTGGAAGCGTTCGCCGGACGAGGTCCGCTTCCTGATGAACTTCAACCGCGATGTCATCCGGCGGCGGCGTGACGAAATGGACGCGCTGGGTATTCGTATCCGCTGGGTCGGGCGCATGCCGAAGCTGTGGAAGTCCGTTGTCCAGGAGCTCCAGGTCGCGCAGGAGCAGACCAAGGACAATGACGCGATGACGCTTTATTTCTGCGTGAATTACGGCGGTCGGGCGGAGATCGCGGATGCCGCCGCGGCCATCGCTGCGGATGTGAAGGCGGGCAAACTCGACCCGTCCAAGGTCAGCGAGAAGACCGTCGCCAAATACATGTATTACCCGGACATGCCGGACGTTGATCTCTTCGTTCGCCCGTCGGGCGAACAGCGCACCTCGAACTACCTGATCTGGCAGAGCGCCTACGCCGAGATGGTGTTTCAGGACATTCTCTGGCCTGATTTCGACCGCCGGAACCTCTGGGATGCCTGCCTGGAGTACGCCCGGCGCGACCGCCGGTTCGGCGCGGCGCCGGTCGCGGAGGGCGAGTCGGCGACCTGACGGCCACCGGGCATGCGAAAGGGCCGCCTCCCGCTCGGGGAGGCGGCCCTTTCGCCGTGTCCGGGCGCTGCTACTTCTGCTCGGTCTCCGCGCAGTCGCCGCAGGTGCCGAAGATCTCGATGGTGTGGGCGACATCGCGGAAGCCGTGCTCGGCGGCGATCTGGTCGGCCCACTTCTCCACCGCCGGGCCCTCCACCTCGACGGCCTTGCCGCAGGAGCGGCAGACCAGGTGATGGTGGTGGTCGCCGGTGCTGCACCGGCGGTAGACGGCCTCGCCGTCGCTGGTCCGCAGGACGTCGACCTCACCGGCGTCCGCGAGCGACTGGAGCGTGCGGTAGACGGTGGTCAGGCCCACCGAGTCGCCCCGGTGCTTGAGCATGTCGTGCAGTTCCTGGGCGCTGCGGAACTCGTCGACCTCGTCGAGAGCGGCCGACACCGCGGTCCGCTGTCGCGTCGACCGGCCGCGTACCGGAGATCCCGCGCTCGTCGCCACCGTTGCCTCCTAGGTCCTGGTCGTCCCCCTGGACGGGCGTGTGGCCATTGTGCCAGGTGATGACCGGATCGCCGGGGGAACACCGACGACCCGCGGCGCCGCCCGGCGCGGGCCGCCCGCCGCGCCCGCCGGTCAGACCCGTACGTCGTCCGCCGGAGCGCGGCCCCTGGGTACTTCCAGGGTGCACCCGTCGGTGCCCCCCGTGGCGGCCCGCGCCCGCTTCCTGGCGAGTGGCGCGGCGAGCAGCGTGAAGAGGACGAAGACGGCGATGGCGAAGAGCACGATCGTGGCGCCGGACGGGACGTCGACGTAGTACGAGGTCGCGGTGCCGGTCACGGTGACGCCGACGCCGATCGCCACGGCCAGCGCGAAGGTGACCGCGAAGCTGCGGCTGATCTGCTGGGCGGCGGCGACCGGGATCACCATCAGTGCGGAGACCAGCAGCAGGCCGACGACGCGCATCGCGACGGTGACGGTGACCGCGGCGGTGACCGCGATCAGCAGGTTCAGCAGCCGTACCGGCAGGCCGGTGACGCGGGCGAACTCCTCGTCCTGGCAGACCGCGAAGAGCTGGCGGCGCAGCCCCACGGTGATCGCCAGGACCAGCGCGGCCAGCACCCAGATCGCCGTCATGTCCTGCGCGGAGACGGTGGTGATCGAGCCGAAGAGGTAGGTGCTGAGGTTGGCGTTGGAACCGGCGTCCGAGAGGTTCATCAGCATCACGCCGCCCGCCATGCCGCCGTAGAACAGCATGGCCAGCGCCAGATCGCCGCGGGTCTTCCCGTACCAGCGGATCAGCTCCATGGCGACGGAACCGGCGATGGCGACGAAGGTGGCGATCCACACCGGACCGGCCCAGGCCGAGCCGCTGTTGATCAGGAAACCGAGGCCGACGCCGGTGAGGGCGACATGGCCGATGCCGTCGCCCATCAGGGACTGGCGGCGCTGGACGAGGTAGATGCCGATGGCGGGTGCGGTGATGCCGACGATCAGGGCGGCGATCAGGGCCCGCTGCATGAAGGCGTAGGTCAGGATTTCCATCTCAGCTCAGCAGTCCCGTCCCCAGCATCGCGGGGGCCGTGTCGTCGGCGTGCGGGTGGACGTGGTCGTGGCCGGGCAGGGCGTGCTGGCCCACGGCCTCGGGCGGCGGGCCGTCGTGCACGACGCAGCCGTCGCGGAGCACCACCGCCCGGTCGATCAGCGGCTCCAGCGGGCCCAGCTCGTGCAGGACGAGCAGGACGGTGGTGCCGCGGGCGACCTGTTCCCGCAGCGCGCTCGCCAGCACCTCCTGGCTGGCGAGGTCCACCCCGGCCATCGGCTCGTCCATGATCAGCAGTTCCGGTTCGACGGCCAGCGCGCGGGCGATCAGCACCCGCTGGTGCTGGCCGCCGGAGAGCGCGGCGGCGGAGTCCTTGGCGCGGTCGGCCATCCCGACCAGCTCCAGCGCGTGGTGGACCGCCTCGCGGTCGGCGCGGCGCGGCAGCCCGAAGCGGCTGCGGGCCAGGCGCCCCGAGGCGACGATCTCCCGGACCGTGGCGGGCACCCCGCCCGCCGCCGTGGTGCGCTGCGGTACGTAGCCGACGCGGTGCCACTCCTTGAAGCGGCGCAGCGGGGTGCCGAAGAGGGTGAGGTCGCCGCCGGTCAGCGGCACCTGGCCGATGACGGAGCGGACGGCGGTGGACTTGCCGGAGCCGTTGGCGCCGAGCAGGGCGACGACCTCTCCGGTGCGGACGGTCAGGTCGACGCCGCGCAGGACGGGCCGGGCTCCGAGCGACGCGGTGGCGCCGCGCAGCGCGATGACCGGGCCGTCGGGCTGCGGGGGTGACGTTTCTTCCATGCTGACCTCCGTCGTGGGCCCGGGGTGAGTGGTCACTTGGTGCCGAGCGCCTTCTGGAGGGCGGCGAGGTTGGCGTGCATCACGCCGAAGTAGTCCTTGCCGCGGGAGGCGTCGGTGATCCCCTCCAGGGGGTCGAGGACGTCGGTCTTCAGGTGCAGGTCACCGGCGAGGGCCTTGGCGGTGGCCGGGTTGGCGAGCGTTTCGAAGAAGACCGTCGAGACATGGTGCTTCTCGGCCACGGTGTGGAGGTTCTTGATGCGGTTCGCGCTGGGCTCGGACTCGGGGTCGAGGCCGTTGATGGCCTCCTCGGTCAGGCCGTAGCGCTCGGCGAGGTAGCCGAAGGCCGCGTGGGTGGTGAGGAAGGTGTCCGACGCGCGGTTCTTCAGGCCGTCCCTGAAGTCGGCGTTCAGCCCGTCCAGCTTCTTGACCAAGGCGTCGGTGTTCTTCTGGAAGTCGGCCTTGTGGGCGGGGTCGGCCTTGGCCAGCGTCGCGCTCACGCCCTTGGCGACCTCGGCGTACTTCACGGGGTCGAGCCAGATGTGCGGGTCGGCATCGGCCCCGGAAGCGGAGTGGCCGTGGTGGTGGCCGTCGACCTCGGCGCCGTGCTCCTCCAGGGAGGTCATGGTGGCGGCGTCGGCGACGTTCTTGACGCCGGACTGGGCGACCGCCTCGTCGACGGCGGGCTGCAGCCCCTTGAGGTAGACGATCGCGTCGGACTCGCCGAGCCGGCCGGTCTGCTGGGGGGTCAGCTCCAGGTCGTGCGGTTCGACGCCGGGCTTGGTGAGGTTGGACACCTCGACGTGGTCGCCGCCGATCTGCCGGGCGAGGAACTCCATCGGATAGAAGGACGCCGTCACCCTCACCTTCCCGCCACTGCCGCCCGTGGTGACGGCGGAGCAGGCGGAGAGGGCCAGAAGGCCGAGGCCGCAGGCTCCGGCGAGGACGGCGGTGGGTATGCGACGGCGTACGTTCATGACTGTCATTTTCAACAAAAGTGGAAACGATTGTCAACAACATGTTCGAACGGAACCCTGGGACGGGTGGTACCGGGAGGAAGCGGAGAGGTGCCCCAGGCGATTTGGCCCGGGGGGCACGCCCGCCGGTAACCTGAATCATTCACCCGCACCGGCGCGCAGCGCCGCCGCCCATCCACCGTTCGCCGTCGTAATGAAGAGAGCACCGTGGCCGCCGACAAGATCGACAGCATCGTCAGCCTGAGCAAGCGCCGTGGCTTCGTCTACCCCTGCAGTGAGATCTACGGCGGTTCGCGCGCCGCCTGGGACTACGGTCCGCTGGGCGTCGAGCTGAAGGAGAACCTCAAGCGCCAGTGGTGGCGCGCCATGGTCACCTCGCGCGAGGACGTCGTCGGTATCGACTCGTCGGTGATCCTGGCCCCCGAGGTCTGGGTGGCCTCCGGTCACGTCGCCACCTTCACCGACCCGCTCACCGAGTGCACCTCCTGCCACAAGCGCTTCCGCGCCGACCACCTGGAGGAGGCGTACGAGGCGAAGCACGGCCGCCTCCCCGCCAACGGTCTGGCCGACCTGAACTGCCCGCACTGCGGCAACAAGGGTGGCTTCACCGAGCCCAAGCAGTTCTCCGGTCTGCTCTCCACCCACCTCGGCCCCTCGCAGGACACCGCCTCGGTGGCCTACCTGCGCCCCGAGACCGCGCAGGGCATCTTCACCAACTTCGCGCAGGTCCAGCAGACCTCCCGGAAGAAGCCTCCCTTCGGCATCGCGCAGATGGGCAAGTCCTTCCGGAACGAGATCACTCCGGGCAACTTCATCTTCCGCACCCGCGAGTTCGAGCAGATGGAGATGGAGTTCTTCGTCAAGCCGGGCGAGGACGAGCAGTGGCACGAGTACTGGATGGCCGAGCGCTGGAACTGGTACCGCGACCTCGGTATCCGCGAGGAGAACATCCGGTGGTACGACCACCCCAAGGAGAAGCTCTCCCACTACGCCAAGCGCACCGCTGACATCGAGTACCGCTTCAACTTCGGCGGCACCGAGTTCTCGGAGCTGGAGGGCGTCGCCAACCGCACCGACTACGACCTGTCGTCGCACGCCAAGGCGTCCGGCCAGGACCTCTCCTACTTCGACCAGGAGGCCGGCGAGCGCTGGACCCCCTACGTCATCGAGCCGGCGGCGGGCGTGAACCGCGCGATGCTCGCCTTCATGCTCGACGCGTACATCGAGGACGAGGCGCCGAACGCCAAGGGCAAGATGGAGAAGCGCACGGTCATGCGCCTCGACCCGCGCCTGGCGCCGGTCAAGGTCGCGGTCCTGCCGCTCTCCCGCAACCCGCAGCTGTCGCCGAAGGCGAAGGGCCTCGCCACCGACCTGCGCAAGAACTGGAACATCGAGTTCGACGACGCGGGCGCCATCGGCCGCCGCTACCGCCGTCAGGACGAGATCGGCACCCCGTTCTGCGTCACCGTCGACTTCGACACCCTCGACGACAACGCGGTGACCGTCCGCGAGCGCGACACCATGAAGCAGGAGCGCGTCTCCCTGGACCAGATCCAGGCGTACCTGGGCGCGCGCCTCCTCGGCTGCTGACCCCGGCCGGGCACGCGCCCGTCACCTCTGAGCGTGGCCGCCGGCCCCGCCCGCGAACGCTGCGGGCGGGGCCGATGTGCTGTGCGCGGCGGATCAGCGCGCCGCCGGGCGGTCCGGGCGCAGCGCGAGCGCGCCGCACACCGCCGCCAGCGGGAGCTCGGCGGCCAGGGCCATGGCGACGGCGGTGGCCAGTTCGGCACCGGGCGCGGCGGTGGCGAGGTCCAGGGCGGCGTCGGCGAGCAGCAGCAGCGCGGCGCCCGCCGCGGGACGGCGGTGCCCCGGGGCGCCGCGCAGCAGGCGGCGGCCCGCGTTCAGCAGGGCGGCGGCCTCCAGGAGGTCCAGGGTCACCCACGCCGCGGCCTGCCCGGGCGGCAGCGTCGCGGCGAGGCAGACGGTCCACGGCAGCAGGGCGAGCCCGGCGCCGGTCAGCACCCGGCCCGGCCACCGGCGCCCTTCCGCGGCGAGCGGGCGCCAACCGGCCTTCACCGAGGGCGGGTTGAGGAGGAGCGTCATGATCCGGGTCCTTTGCGGCGACGGTGAACCCGGACGTCGGGCCCGCACTCCACCCTTGTCATCCGGGCTGCCGGTGTCGGTAGCCCACAGGCCCGGACCGGGGTGGTGCCAGGTGCACCCCCGATCCGGTCCCCACCTCCATGGCGGCCCCGCGCGGGCGCCCCGTACGGTTCCGGCATGACCCTCCCGCCCCGGTCGCGCCGGGCCCTGCTGCGGCTCCGGCGCGATCTCCTCTTCCTCGCGGCCGGGGTGCTGCCGCATCTGCTCGTGGTCCCGCTGTACCTGTGGGCGGCCGTACTCTTCGGCGCGACGGTGGCCGGCAGCGACTCGGACGCGCCGGTGATCCTCGCCGCCCCGCTCGCCCTGCTCTGCGCCGCCGGTCCGGGCCTGACGGAGGTCCAGCGGTGGCGGTTCCGGGCGCTGTGCGGGGTGGAGCTGCCGCGTCTCGGACTCCGGCGGCTGCGGCGGCAGTTCGGCTACAACGGGCTGATCGGCCCGCTCCTCGGCGCCCTCGAACTCCTGCTGCTGACGCTCCTGGTGGCGGGGCTGGCCGCGGCGACGGTGCTGCTGTGGATCTGGGCGGTGCCCTGGCAGTGGCGCATCGGCCACCCCGGCTACACCACCCAGGCCGCCTACCTCACCGGGCTCGGCCTGCTCGCGCTGGCCGCCGTCGTCCCGCTCGCCGCCGGGCTGGTACGGCTGGAGAACCTGGTGGGGCGGGCGGTGCTGGGCGTCAGCCGCTCCGACGAGTTGGAGCGGCGGGTCGAGGACCTGACCGCGAGCCGGGCGGGGGCGGTGGACGCGGCGGACGCCGAACGCCGCCGTATCGAACGCGACCTCCACGACGGGGCCCAGCAGCGCCTGGTGTCCCTCGCGCTCAACCTCGGGCTGGCGAAGGCGACCCTCACCGACCTGCCGCCGGAGGCCAGGGAGGTCATCGAGGCGGCCCACCGCGAGGCGAAGGACGCGATCGAGGAGCTGAACCACCTCGTCCGCGGGCTGCACCCCGCCGTCCTCGACGAACTCGGCCTGGACGCCGCCCTGTCGGGGCTCGCGGCCCGCGCGCCGCTGCCCGTACGGCTGCGGGTCGATCCCCTGGAGCGGACGGCCGCCGCCGTCGAGGGCGTCGCGTACTTCGTCGTCTCCGAGGCGCTCACCAATGTCGCCAAGCACGCGCGCGAGGCGACCCGGGCCGAGGTGACGGTCACCAGGGTCGGCGGAATACTGCGGGTGGTGATCGCCGACGACGGGATGGGCGGGGCCGATCCCGCCCGGGGCAGCGGTCTGAAGGGGCTGGCGCAGCGGGTGCGTTCCGTGGACGGGACGTTCCGGATGAGCAGCCCCGTGGGCGGCCCGACGATGATGAGTGTGGAGCTGCCGTGCCCGGGGTGAACGCGCCGACGGCGCTTGCCACCGGGCCCGGCGCGAGCGAGGGGGCGAGCGGTGTGCGTCGTGCGGTGATCGCGGAGGACTCCGTCCTGCTGCGGATCGGGCTGGTCAAGGTGGTGGAGATGGCCGGTTTCACGGTCGCCGCCGAGGCGGGGGACGCGGCCGGGCTGCTGGCCGCCGTCGCCGAACACCGGCCGGAGCTGGCCGTCGTGGACGTCCGGATGCCGCCCGGCTTCACGGACGAGGGCGTCCGGGCCGCGTTGTCGATCCGGCGGGAGTGGCCGGACACGGCGGTGCTGCTGCTCTCCCAGTACGTCGAGGAGCGGTACGCGGCCGATCTCCTCGCGGCCCACACCGGCGGGGTGGGGTACCTCCTCAAGCAACGCGTCGCGGACGTCGAGGAGTTCGTCGAGGCGCTGCGCCGGGTCGCCGGCGGCGGCACCGCCCTCGACCCGCAGGTCGTCTCCCAGCTGCTGGTGCGCCGGGCGAGCGACCCCCTGGAGCGGCTGACCGCACGGGAGCGGGAGGTCCTGGCGCTGATGGCGGAGGGCCGCTCCAACGCCGCCGTCGCGGCGCAGCTGGTGGTGGGCGAGAGCGCGGTCGCCAAGCACATCAACAGCATCTTCACCAAGCTCGACCTGCCGAAGGCGGACGCCGACCACCGCCGGGTGCTGGCGGTGCTGCGGTTCCTCGGCGTGGCGGCACCGGGCCGCTGATCCGGCGGGGCCGGGCGAGAGCCGCGTCAGCGGGCGCCCGGCCGCCCGGCGGCCGACGGTGCCCCGGGCCTCACCGTCCGGGCGCGGGGCCCGGTGCCCCGGGCCTCAGCGTCCCGCCCCCGACCGCGCCACCCCCGGTACCGTCTCGCCGTCGAAGAGCGCGGCGGTGCGGCGGGCCGTCGTACGGGCCCGGACGCCGGTGGTCAGGGCGCCGAGCAGCAGGACGGCGGCGCCGCAGCCGGCGATGATCCACCAGGCGGGGCGGGCGGCCGCGACGAAGTCGGCCGCGGCCGCCGCGCCACCCGGGCCCGCGGTCCGTACGCCACCGGCCAGTACCGCGCCGATCACCGCGACGCCCAGCGACGAGCCGACCTGGCGGCTGGTGGACGCCACGGCCGCCGCGACGCCCGCCTGGGCCCGCGGCATCCCGGAGACCGCGGTGTTGGTGATCGGCGCGTTGACCAGGCCGAAGCCGATGCCGAACAGGACGTACCCGGTGAACAGCAGCGCGGTGGTCGACTCGGCGTCGAACGCCGCGAACATCAGCCCGCTGGCGCCCATCGCGCAGCCCGCGAGCAGCAGCGGCAGCCGTGGCCCGCGGTTGCCGACCAGCCGCCCGGACAGCGGGGCGCACACCAGTGTCATCCCGGCCATCGGCAGCATGTACAGCCCGGCCTCCAGGGCGGAGCGGCCCCGGATGTCCTGGAGGTAGAGCGTGTTGAGGAAGAGGAACCCGGCCAGCGACGCGAAGGCGCAGACGGCTGTGACGGTGGCGCCGCTGAACGGCACGCTGTGGAAGAACCGCAGGTCGATCAGGGGTTCGCGGCGCCGCCGCTCGTAGCCGATCAGCGCGGCCAGCGCGGCCAGCGCGACGGCGGTGAACGTCAGGATCTCCGCGGAGAGCCAGCCCGTGCCCGGCGCCTCGATGATCGCGTACGTCAGGGCGCCCAGCAGCGCGATGACCAGCAGCTGGCCGACCGGATCGGGGCGGCGCGGCCGCGGTGCGCGGGACTCGGGGACGTACCGCAGGGTGAGGAAGAGGGCGAGGGCGCCGATCGGGACGTTGATCCAGAAGATCGAGCGCCAGCCGACGGACTCCACCAGCAGCCCGCCGATGACCGGCCCGGCGGCCATGCTGATGCCGACGACGCCGCCCCACACGCCGATCGCCCGGGCCCGCGCGCGCGGTTCCGTGAAGGTGTTGGTGATGATCGACATCGCGACGGGGTTGAGCATCGACCCGCCGACGGCCTGCACCATGCGGAAGACGACCAGCCAGGTGAGGCTGGGCGCGAGGCTGCACAGCAGCGAGCCCAGGCTGAAGACGGTCAGCCCGACGGTGAAGACGCGGCGCCGCCCGAGCCGGTCCGCGGTCGAGCCGGACAGCATCAGCAGCGACGCCAGGACCAGCGTGTAGGCGTCGATGGTCCACTGCAGGCCGGAGACGGAGGCGTGCAGCTCGCGCTGGAGGGAGGGGAGTGCGACGTTGAGGACGGTGTTGTCGAGGCTGACGATCAGCAGGCTCATGCAGCAGATCGCCAGGACGAGCAGGCGCCGCCGGTGGCTCAGCTCAGACATGGTTGAACGCTACAACGATATGTGCGGGGCGGCCCGGCCGGACGACGGGTTCCGGCCCGGCGTTGCGCGCGCCCGCGTGCCCGGCGCCGCCCCGGACCGGCCTGCACGGTGTGGTCCGGCGTCGCCCGGCGCAGGCCCGGTCCGACCCTCCCCGCACGCCCCGGCCCGGCCCCGGCCGCCGGTCCGGAAGGCACCCGCCGGGCCCGCCCGCCGGATGCGGGACAATGGGAGGTCGCACCGCCGGGTCGCCCGGCGCCGCACCGCCCCCGACCGCCGAAGGAATCCGCCTGCCATGACCTCGCTCCAGATCGGACCGCACACGGCGTCCCCGCCCGTGGTGCTCGCGCCCATGGCCGGGATCACCAACGCCCCGTTCCGGACGCTGTGCCGGGAGTTCTCCGGCGGCAAGGGCCTCTTCGTCAGCGAGATGATCACGACGCGGGCACTGGTCGAGCGCAACGAGAAGACCATGCAGCTGATCCACTTCGACGCGTCCGAGAAGCCGCGCTCGATCCAGCTGTACGGCGTCGACCCGGACACCGTCGGCAAGGCCGTCCGCATGATCGCCGACGAGGATCTGGCCGACCACATCGACCTGAACTTCGGCTGCCCGGTCCCCAAGGTGACCCGTAAGGGCGGCGGCTCCGCGCTGCCGTACAAGCGGCCGCTGCTGCGGGCGATCCTGCGCGACGCGGTGGCGAACGCGGGCAGCCTGCCGGTGACGATGAAGATGCGCAAGGGCATCGACGACGGCCACCTCACCTACCTCGACGCGGGCCGGATCGCCGCCGAGGAGGGCATCACCGCCCTCGCGCTGCACGGCCGGACCGCCGCCCAGCACTACAGCGGCACCGCCGACTGGGACGCCATCGCCCGCCTCAAGGAGCACGTTCCGGAGATCCCGGTGCTCGGCAACGGCGACATCTGGTGCGCCGACGACGCGCTGCGGATGGTCCGCGAGACCGGCTGCGATGGCGTGGTCGTCGGCCGCGGTTGCCTGGGCCGCCCCTGGCTCTTCGGCGATCTGGTCGCCGCCTTCGAGGGCACCGGTACGTACACCGAGCCGACGTTCCAGCAGGTCGCGGCCGTGATGGTGCGGCATGCGGCGCTGCTCGGCGAGTGGATCGGCGACGAGAAGCGCGGCGTGATCGACTTCCGCAAGCACGTCGCCTGGTACACCAAGGGCTTCGCGGTCGGCTCCGAGATGCGCCGCGGCCTCGCCGTCAGCTCCTCCCTCGCGGAGCTGGAGGATCTGCTCGGCAGGATCGACGGCGACCAGCCGTGGCCCGCGGGCGCCGACGGTCCGCGCGGCCGCACCTCGGGCCGCGACCGCGTCGTCCTGCCCGACGGCTGGCTCGACGACCCCAACGACTGCACGGGCGTCGGCGCCGACGCCGAACTGGACACCTCGGGCGGCTGAGCCCCGGCCCGGCACCCGCACCGGACCAGCTGGTTCCGCGCCCGCCCGGCCCGGCGCCCGCCGCCGCCCGGCCGGGGCCGCCGCGCCGGACGCCCGCGCGCTCATGGCCGTCCGCTCGGCGGCACCACCTCGGCCGCCGGTACCGGTCCGGGCGGGGTGCCGTCGCCGAACGGGCGGCCGCCCATCTCCTCGCGGTGGTGTGGCGTCAGCCAGCCGTCCAGCTCCGGGCCGTCCGGCACGATCCCGGTCGGGTTCACGCCGCTGTGCACCCGGTAGTAGTGCTGCTTGATGTGGTGGAAGTCGACGGTGTCGCCGAACCCGGGCGTCTGGTAGAGGTCCTTCGCGTACGCCCACAGCACCGGGTCCTCGGCCAGCTTGAAGCGGTTGCACTTGAAGTGGCCGTGGTAGACGGGGTCGAACCGCACCAGCGTGGTGAAGAGCCGGATATCGGCCTCGGTGATCGTGTCCCCGACGAGGTAGCGCCGCTCGGCCAGCCGCTCCGACAGCAGGTCCAGCCGCCGGAACACCGCCGCGTACGCCGTGTCGTACTCCTCCTGCCCGGTCGCGAACCCGGCGCGGTAGACCCCGTTGTTGACGTCCCGGTAGACGCCCTCCATCACCTCGTCGATCTCGTCACGCAGCGCCTCGGGGTAGAGGTCGGGCGCCCCGGGCCGGTGCAGCGCCCGCCACTCGGTGGCCAGGTCGAGCGTGATCTGCCGGAAATCGTTGGTGACGAGCTGTCCGCTCGGTACGTCCACGACCGCCGGGACGCTGACCCCGCCCGGGTATCCCGTCTCCCGCCGGTCGTACGCCTTGCTCAGGAAGCGGATGCCGAGGACGGGGTCGCGGCCGCCGGGGTCGAGGGTGAAGCGCCAGCTGCGGTCGTCCTGGATCGGGTCGACGATCCCCAGGGACAGCGCGTCCTCCAGCCCGAGCAGCCGCCGGGAGATCACCACCCGGCTCGCCCAGGGGCAGGCGCGGCTGGCGATCAGCCGGTAGCGCCCCGCCTCGACCGGCCAGCCGAACCGGCCGTCGGCGGTGATGCGGTCGGCGAAGTGGCTGCGGGAACGGGAGAACGGCTTGCGGCCGTAGGCGGTGTTGCCGACGCCGTCGCCGGTGGCGGACGCGGCTCCTCCTGCTGTGGGGGCGGCGTCCTCGGGTCCGGCGTCGTGGCTGTCGTGCGGGCGGGCCATCGCTCACTCCTTGCCGTGGGGTGCTGCTTGCCCGCCAGCTTTCCCGCCCGGGGCCGCCGCGTCCTGGAGGCATGGGCCGACCGGGCGCCCCGCCACCTGGCAGAGATCCGGAATCGGACCCGAGAGTGCTCGAATGATGGGACCGCAGCCCGTCCGAGCGCGTGATTCTCGCCACCCCTGATAGCCCCTGTGCTCAGATGAGCGGTTCGCGTGGGGTCCATCTCTCCAATGCTGGCACTGGGTGCCACGTAGTTGATGTTCATTACTCGTAGTGATGAACTCCAGAGAGTGAGGAAGCTGCGCAACTCGGCAACACTCCGCGCACGTCCGTTCAAGTGATGTATTCACTCGCCAAGGAGATATCTCTTTCGATCCGGTGGCGGACGGGCGGTTACGTACGGATGTCGACCAAGTGGACGTACCCAGATGCCTGCGATCTGGGTATGTTCCTCGCCGTCAGGGCAGCCATCCGCGAGGAGTCCAGTCCCGTGTCGGAAACACAGAATCCCCACGTAACCCAGCTTGCGTCCGCGAAGTTCGTGTACGACTTCACCGAGGGGAACAAGGACCTCAAGGATCTGCTCGGCGGCAAGGGCGCCAACCTCGCCGAGATGACGAACCTCGGTCTTCCCGTCCCGCCCGGCTTCACCATCACCACCGAAGCCTGCAAGGTGTACCTGGAGAGCGGGGAGGAGCCCGCGGCACTCCGTGCCGAGGTTTCGCACCACCTCGACGCCCTTGAGCAGCGGATGGGCAAGAAGCTCGGCCAGGCCGACGACCCGCTGCTCGTATCGGTGCGTTCGGGTGCGAAGTTCTCCATGCCCGGCATGATGGACACCGTCCTCAACATCGGCCTCTCCGACGCCTCGGTGAGCGGCCTGGCGCAGCAGGCGGGCTCCGAGCGGTTCGCGTGGGACTCCTACCGCCGCCTCATCCAGATGTTCGGCAAGACCGTGCTGGACGTCGACGGCGACCTCTTCGAGGAGGCGCTGGAGGAGGCGAAGAAGGCCAAGGGCGTCACCGTCGACGTCGACCTCGACGCGGGCGACCTCAAGACGCTGGTCGAGCAGTTCAAGGGCATCGTCGCCCAGGAGACCGGCCGGGACTTCCCGCAGAACCCGCGCGAGCAGATGGACCTCGCCGTCCGCGCGGTCTTCGACTCGTGGAACACCGACCGCGCCAAGCTCTACCGCCGCCAGGAGCGCATCCCCGGCGACCTCGGCACCGCCGTCAACGTCTGCTCGATGGTCTTCGGCAACCTCGGCCCGGAATCCGGCACCGGCGTCGCCTTCACCCGCGACCCGGCCAGCGGCCACCAGGGCGTCTACGGCGACTACCTGCAGAACGCGCAGGGCGAGGACGTCGTCGCCGGTATCCGCAACACCGTGCCGCTGGCCGACCTGGAGGGCATCGACAAGACCTCCTACGACCAGCTGATGCAGATCATGGAAACGCTCGAAACGCACTACAAGGACCTGTGCGACATCGAGTTCACCATCGAGCGCGGCAAGCTGTGGATGCTCCAGACCCGCGTCGGCAAGCGCACCGCCGGCGCCGCCTTCCGCATCGCCACCCAGCTCGTCGACCAGGGACTCATCGACGAGGCCGAGGCCCTGCAGCGGGTCAACGGCGCGCAGCTGGCGCAGCTGATGTTCCCCCGCTTCGACCTGGGGGCGAAGGCCGACACCATCGGCCGCGGCATCGCCGCCTCGCCCGGCGCCGCCGTCGGCAAGGCCGTCTTCGACTCGTACACCGCGGTCAAGTGGTCCCGCTCGGGTGAGAAGGTCATCCTCATCCGCCGTGAGACCAACCCCGACGACCTCAACGGCATGATCGCCGCCGAGGGCATCCTCACCTCCCGCGGCGGCAAGACCTCGCACGCCGCCGTCGTCGCCCGCGGCATGGGCAAGACCTGTGTCTGCGGCGCCGAGGAGCTGGAGGTGGACACCAAACGCCGCCGGATGACGACGCAGGACGGCGTGGTCGTCGAGGAGGGCGACACCGTCTCCATCGACGGCTCGACCGGCAAGGTCTACGTCGGCGAGGTGCCCGTCGTACCGTCCCCGGTCGTCGAGTACTTCGAGGGCCGGATGCACGCCGGTGCCGACGACGCCGACGAGCTGGTCAAGGCCGTCCACCGGATCATGGCGTACGCGGACCGGGTCCGCCGTCTGCGGGTCCGCGCCAACGCCGACAACGCCGAGGACGCCGCCCGCGCCCGCCGGTTCGGCGCCCAGGGCATCGGCCTGTGCCGCACCGAGCACATGTTCCTCGGCGAGCGCCGCGAGATGGTCGAGCGCCTGATCCTCGCCGACACCGACGCCGACCGGGACGCCGCCCTGGAGCAGCTGCTGCCGCTCCAGAAGGCCGACTTCATCGAGCTGTTCGAGTCGATGGACGGCCTGCCGGTCACCGTCCGGCTGCTGGACCCGCCGCTCCACGAGTTCCTGCCCGACATCACCGAGCTGTCGGTCCGCGTCGCGCTCGCCGAGGCCCGCAAGGACGCCAACGAGAACGACCTGCGCCTCCTCCAGGCCGTCCACAAGCTGCACGAGCAGAACCCGATGCTGGGCCTGCGCGGCGTCCGCCTCGGCCTGGTCATCCCCGGTCTGTTCGCCATGCAGGTACGGGCCATCGCGGAGGCCGCGGCCGAGCGCAAGGAGGCCAAGGGCGACCCGCGTGCGGAGATCATGATTCCGCTGGTGGGCACCGTCCAGGAGCTGGAGATCGTCCGCGACGAGGCCGAGCAGGTCATCGCGGAGGTCGAGAAGACCCACGGCGTCAGCCTCAAGCTCACCCTCGGCACCATGATCGAACTGCCCCGCGCCGCTCTCACGGCCGGTCAGATCGCCGAGTCCGCCGACTTCTTCTCGTTCGGCACGAACGACCTCACGCAGACGGTCTGGGGTTTCTCCCGCGACGACGTCGAGGCCAGTTTCTTCACCGCGTACCTGGAGAAGGGCATCTTCGGCGTCAGCCCCTTCGAGACGATCGACAAGGATGGTGTCGGCTCGCTGGTCCGCAACGCCGCCGCGGCGGGCCGGGCGACCCGCCCCGACCTGAAGCTCGGCGTCTGCGGTGAGCACGGAGGCGACCCGGAGTCCGTGCACTTCTTCCACGAGGTCGGACTCGACTACGTCTCCTGCTCGCCGTTCCGCATCCCGGTCGCCCGCCTGGAGGCGGGCCGGGCGGCCGCGGAGTCGAAGGGCAGCGACAGCCGCTGAACCGAATTTCCGGGGCCCCACGGATGCCGAGCGCACCGTGGCGCCCCGGAAACGCACCACCGGAGCCGGCGGCCGGGCGCCCGACCCTCACCCGCCCCTCGCCGGACTCCGGAACCCAACGAGGGCGGCACCTTGTGCGCAGGTGCCGCCCTCGTTTTTTTGCGGCTGGGGACCGTCGGGAGCGCGTCAGTCTCAGAGTGGTCGGGTCGTGGCGACCAGGCGTCCCGCATGGTCCATCACGGAGATGGATCGGATGTCGGGAAGGTGCAGGGCACTCGCCCCCGTCACGGCGGCGCTGCCGTTGGGAGTGATCCCCCAGGTGGCCGCCTGCTCCTTGCGGCCGTCTACCGAGGAGACCTGGAGGACGAAGGGTCCTGGTGCTCCTGCGGGCAGGTCGGCCAGCGTGACGCTCACCGCAGTGCCCCAGGGCTTGGCCGTGAGCGTGGCACTGCCGGACACGGAGTACTCGGCGGCTGAGGTGAAGGCCGTGGCCGGGTCGGCCGAGTGCGGGAACGACAGCATCGACCCCAGTCCGAGCCCGGCAACCACGATCAGAGCCGCAGCCAATGCCAGCCACTGCCGACGAGCCCGGCGCCTGCGTGCGACATCGTCGGCGCGGACCTGCTCCAGCAGACGGCCGAGCCCGGCCGACGAAGCCGGGGGCGCCGCATCGGCGTCGGCCTCGCGCGTGGCCTGGAGACGGGGCGCGGGCATGCCCGGGGAACGGCGGAGCAGTCCCGCCAGCGGGGCCGAGCGCGCGAGCTCGTCACGGCATTCCCGGCACGTGGGCAGGTGGGACTCCAGGACGCGGCGGTCGGTCTCGCTGAGACCGCCCAGCACATACGCGCCGATCAGCATGCGCACGTCATCGTGGTCGGTGCTCACCGTAGAACTCCCATTTCTTCAAAGGCTGCGCGCAGGTTGCGTACGGCGTAGTAAGCGCGGGACTTGACCGTCCCCTCCGGGATCGTGAGCCGTGACGCGGACTCGGCGACGGTCAGCCCCTCGAAGTACAGCGCCTGGATCACGTCACGATGCTCGCTGGACAAGCGCTCCAACGCTGCGGTGATCACGTGCCCCTCCAGCGCCGCCTCCACATCATCGGCGGAAGGTATGGCCGCGAGTGCCTCGTTGTTGTAGAGCGGTTCCGGACGTCGCTGCTCAGCGCGCCAGCCGTCGGTGAGCACGTTGCGGGCGATCGTGAAGAGATACGAGCGGATGGTGACGTGGTGTGCCTCGATCTTGTCGATGCTGCGCCACGCCCGCAGCAGCGTCTCCTGCACGATGTCCTCCGCCTGCTCGGGACTGCGCACATATCTGCGCACGAAGGAGAGCAGCACATCGTGGTGCTCGGTGTACAACGCAGTCATCAACTGCTCGTCCGGCGTCACGCTCGATGTCCTCGTCTCGCAGGCTGGGGTCGCTTGGAGCATCGCCGGGCCCGGGCTACGGGCGGTGGACAGCCCGCGCCCCGGGGAGGCGCGGAACCAGATCCGATCCATCCGACTCACTTCCATACCTGACCGCACTGGCCGCGCCGTCTTCGAGGACGGCTGCGACATGCGGCTTCTTGTGTCCTGAGGCACTGATCGTGTGCCCTCGCGGCTACGTATACGACGAGCTGGGAGTTTGAGTTCACCTTGCAGGCAGCGGATGAACTCAGGTTCTCGCCGTCCGTTCGACCGAAGGCCCGTCGGCGCTTTTTGGCAGGGGTGTGCACGGGCGTGCAGACGCGGGGTCGGCGTGGAGACCACGGGCGCGCCGGACGGCATCCTCGTCCGGAGCCGTAGGGACAAGGAACCGCCGGAACGCGACCGTGACCAGCCCCCGGCGCGCGCCACCCAAGAAAGCATTACTGGTCGGCCTGAGGACTGAACCGGGTGCCGCAGGTGGTCGTACGCATGACCGCAAGCCTCTCAACACTCAGGAGAACACGTCATGAGCAAGAAGAAGCTCGGCTGGACCCTCGGCGCGGGTGCGACCATGGTCCTCGGCCTGGGCGTCGCGGCCTCCGCGCTGTCCGGCGCGAACGCCTCAAGCCCGGACACGTCCGCCGCCAGTACATCGCACCCGGTCAAGGTGGAGGTCCTCGCGCCCAAGAGCGGGGACAACGCGGGCGTGGAGGGCAAGGGCTGGTTCGTGGACCTGAAGCTCTCCTTCCGGGGCAAGACCCTGGCCCAGACCGGCTTCAACGGGCTCCAGCTCACCGGCCCGGCCGCGCACAACAACATCGCCCCCTTCCCCAGCACGTTCTCCACCGGCCAGGACGACAAGATCCCTGGACTGGTCGTGCTGGACTCCACCACCAACAGCACCCTCCCCGGCTTCTCCGGGCCCGGCACCAACCTGGCCAACCTGTTCAACCTCTCCGGCGTCACCAACCGCACCCCGGACAAGACCGAACTGTGGGACACCTGGATCGTGGGCGCCCCCATCGCGGGGCAGAAGGTCGACACCACCCTGACCGTGGCCGTCGTCGGCGACCTCAACCACGACGGCATCTACAACGACGCACCCAACGTCGTGAAGGACCTCAACGGCGATGGGAAGACCGACGCCAAGGACCTGGCTCTGATGGGCGTCGCCTCCAACATCGTCACCGTCCCCTTCCACATCAACGCCGACCCCGCCTGATCCCCGCCAGGTCATCAGGGCGCCGCCCGGGCTCGCCAGTTCCCCGGATACATCACCGCCGGCGCACGCCCGGCCATACCGAAGACCGCCCCTGCCCGCAGTGGCATCCCGCTCCGCGGGCAGGGGGTGGGGCCGACACCCGGCCCCACCCCCTGTGAGGAGCTACTCCCATGAACTCCCCGAAGACCCGTGTGGCCCTGGTGGCCTCCACGGCACTGCTGGTCGCCACCGGCGCAGCGTCGAACGTCACCGCCGCCCCTGCGCCAGGTACGGCCTGGACCACGCCCAGTCGCTGTTCCAGGAGCGCTGACACGGTTGGGCGAACACCGCCTCGACTGGCTGCTGGAGGAGTGGGGATCTCCGCTCCGATTGGTCATGCGGACGAGGGCGGCACCCGTGCGGAGGTGCCGCCCTCGCTCTTTCCGAACTCCCCCCTCGGGAGCCGCCGCCTCCCCTGTCGGCGTGGGGGGCGGCTTTCAACGCAATGCGGCGCGGCCGGTACCATGCCCGTCACCCCCCACGGGATCGAGCAATCCGGGCCGCGTACACCGGCGTTGAATTGAGTACAGCATTCCTGGTGTCCACCCCTGTGCGCGACCCTTTTCAACTCTGGCCAAAAGGGCATGGTGACCGCACGTATCGGCGTGCATACTCAGGCGGTTGGGGTCGTCAGAGGTAACCAGGGGTGGGGGTTCGGTGTTACGCGTCCATTTCAGTGGACCCGATCTGGCCCGCGTGCGGATAGCCGCACGGCCCGATGTGCTGTGGGAAACAATTTTAAGTTTTCACCGACTCCGTGACCGGCGGGACGGCCTGGCCTTCGGGAAATGGCGCGCGGAAACCCGGGAAAAGTTGAACGGCGAAACGCGGCTGCTGGCGCCACTCGTCCCCACCCGGGGCTATTTCCCGGATTTCCTCACCCCGCCCGAGGGCCAACTCGGCGTCGACGACGCGCTGTCCGCACTGCGCGAGACGCCGCCCGCCCGCGTCCACACCGAACTGGCCGGGCTCGCCCGCACCCGGACGCTGCCCACCTGGATACGGGCCATGGGCGACGGCGACACCCGGCAGCTCGGCCATCTCGCCGGAGCCCTCCAGCGCTACCACGCGGCGGCCGTCGCCCCCTACTGGCCGCGACTTCAGGCCCGTATAGAAGCCGACCGCGCCGCCCGGGGCCGGACCCTGCTCGACGGCGGCGCCGACCGGCTGCTCGCCACCCTCCCGTCGGCACTGCGCTGGCGCGCCCCGGTCCTGGAGATCGATTACCCCGTCGACCGCGACCTCCACCTGGGAGGACGCGGGCTCCTCCTCATGCCGTCCTACTTCTGCCGCCGCACGCCGGTCACCTTCCACAACCCGGACCTCACACCGGTGCTGGTTTACCCCGTCGATCACCCGGCCCCACGCGCCACACCCGTACCACCGCCCGGCCGCTCCCTGGGGCGCCTCGTCGGGCAGACCCGCTCCGCGATCCTCCGCGGCGTCGGCGCCGGCTGCACCACCACCGAACTGGCCCGCCGCGTCGACGTCTCCCTCGCCTCCGCCAGCCAACACGCGACGGTGCTCCGCGACGCCGGCCTCCTCCTCACCCTCCGCCGCGGCAACGCGGTGCTGCACACCCTGACACCGCTCGGCGCGGCCCTCCTGCGGGGCGGTCAGGCCGGGGAAGCGGGGGCGGGCGGGGCGGCTTGAGCAGTCGGGGCGCCTCGTGACGGCGTTGGCGGCACGGCCGGTGTGAGGGGCGCCGGCATCGGGGCTGTACGGAGTCGACCGCAACGGCCGAGCGGCTCAGGCCCGTTCCCATCCGGCGCGGAGCAAGGGCGTGATGCCCTGGTGGACGTCGGGGTACCCCGGGCCGCCCGGAGTCCGGAGCGACCAGTGGACCGCGATGTCGAAGGTCAGCGTGGATCGGTCCCTGTGCACCTGGTACTCGAACGGCGCGTGCACGACGGCGGCCCCCGCAGGGCCGCGGACCCAGCGGGTGGCGTCGTGCGCCTCGACGGGCTGGAGCGAGTCGCGCCGGCGCGCCCAGAAAGTCCGGAGGGAGGCCGAACTCGCCGTGCCGGTAAGGGGCGTGCACCTCCATGGAGCGCGGTACGCAGAGGTTCTCCGAGAAGGCGAAGGCACCGTCGAGCGCCAGCTGCGCCAGCCGAAGGTGATCGTCCGCCCTCGCCTCCACGTCCCGCTCCGGACGGACGACGTGGCTGGGGAAGTCGAGAAGCCTGATGTCGGTCATGCGTGGCGCCTTCGGAATTCCCCCGGGGTGGGCGGGGCACTGTCCCCATTCCCCAGGGGCGCTGTTCCCACTGTCCCGACGGGAATTACTGGTTCTGCTCCCGGTAGAGCGCGATGGCGCTTTCGGTGGGGAGATTGGGGACGGTGACGGATTCGCCGGTCGCCTTGGACACCACGATTTTCGCTCCGCCGGGTGGTGCGGGAAGAGGGTTTCCTGCGGCATCGGTCCGGGAGACCCGGGGGAAAACGGGGTAGACGAGGTAGCCGATGTCGAATTCCTCGACCGCCAAGGGCACCGGCGTACCGTCGGGCAGCCTCGGCTCCGCGTAGCGGCTACGGACGAGGCCGAGCGCTTCCTCGGAAGTGGTCGGCGGGGTATCGGCGTGCTGGGGCATGGCCGCTTGGCTCCTGTTCGGCGTAATCCGGTGTGCTTCCGGGGGATCCTTCGTACGGCCCGGGCTGCAGATCGCCCGCGCCTCGTGCCGCCGCGAACCGAACCGCGTCGACCGCGGACGCCGGGCAGCGAATGAGGACAGCTCAGTTCACTGTGGGTAAGACCTGTCTTTCATGAGATTCCCTTCCTTGTTCCACTTTTGAAGGCTTACGCGGTGACCCTGAGTGTGGAAGAGTGTGTATCGGGCCAGGTTTCCGTTTGGGTGCCAGACACGCCATTCACCGATGGCGATGCCGTACCTGACGTTCCCCATACTTCTCTTTTTTCCATCCGGGTACCAGCACGTCTGTGTCCCGGAAGGAACGCCTTCGACACAAGAGATAGCGGCGATCAGTCGGCCTACTCCGTCGATGTGGATGACTTCCCCCGTGACGGGATCGTCCCCGCAAAAAAGGCGCGCATCTTCGTCGCGATGAGTGTCCTCGTGGGCGATGAACATCTTTCCCTCGTGCGGTGCGGGCGGACACATAGTGCTCTGCCAGCTGGCCGTTCGGGTGCCACTCACGCCCGCCGACCGCCACCCCCATCTCCGACTGCCCTTCCTTCTTCTTCGCCCCGTCGGCGTACCAATGCTGTTGGGGGCCGCAGGTCAGTCCCTCCAGTAGGTCACGAGGCCGGTGGTCCGACCCTCGGGGAAGGGAAGCCGCGAGAGATCAAGATCGCTGCCACCCGTCCTTGAGCAGGGTTTCGACGGCTCGGTCGACATCGGGGCGCCCTGGGCCTCCCGGAGCCCAGAGGGACCAGTAGGTAGAGATGTCCAGAGCGATCTCACCCTGATCTCTGTGAATTCGATACTCGAACGGTGCGTGTACGACAGACGCTCCGATCGGACCGTAGATCCAGGACGTGTCACCGATGGACTGGACCGGATGCTCCACGTGTCCTCGCGCCACTTCCAGGCTGACGGTTTGTTCACCCTCCGGGAGGAAATTCTCCGGGAGTCGGGCCATCATGCCGTTGAATTCGATCTCCTGCCATCCGATGCTGAGGCCGGCAGCGTCGGATGCGTCTTCGGTGAGAAGGCTCTCGACGAACTCGAGTGCCACGCTTTCGCTGACTTCCTGAACATTGGTCACCGGCGAATTGCGTCCGCGTGGGTCTACTGTGAGACCTTCCGGAAGGTTGCTGCATCGCAGTATCCCGAATTCGCGCAGGCGTGATGGTGAAGTGATGGGGAGGTCGAATTCATTATCCCAGTAAGAGGTTTCGACCTCCATGGCAAGTGGGATGCACAGCCTCTGCGAGAACTGAAAAACGCTGGCGATCGCGAGTCTGGCCAATCCGATGTGATCTTCGCTCATCGCTTCGACGTCGCGTTCCAGACGGATGGAAGATCCCGGAAAGTCGATAATTCTGGCCTGTGTCATCGGATGCGCTCCCACTTGACCCCGTCATGCATGTATTCCGCCAGTACGCCAAGGTCCGGATCCGAGCAGATGATGCGGTCCAGCTTTTCGGCGTCGGGTGTCTTTCCCAGATTCTCGAGGATGTCGTCGAAAAGATTCCTTTCACTGATGAGAGTGCCGTCCGGCCTGCGGAGGGTGACGCTTCCATCGGGGAGTCTCTCGGTCGTCAACCCCTTTTTCGATCGCACCTCGGCCTTCACCTTGAGGTAGATGCTGACATCTCGCGGCCGCGGAAGCGGGACGCCGTACGCCTCCCGCTTGTTGATTTTATCGAAGCCATGCGCTACCGCGTTTCTGATGTCGCCCGGCTTGGTGATCTCCTTCTCCACCGTCGTCACTTCTACGCGGCGTGTGATGGGACCGTCGGGTTCTGCGAGCCCGAGGTCAAATTCTGCTAGGGCCTCGTTCGATTCCGTGGTGGGCGCGTTCAACTCCAGTGCCGTGTGGAGCACATGGTCCGGATTCTCCTCCAGGAGCCTTCTTGCCTCGCGCATTTCGTTCAGGGTTTGTTCAAACTCTGCGTCGGCCTTCTGGGAGTGGAACTGGAGCCACGAATCCAGATCGACGATACGTTCCGCGGTGGGGCCGAGCAGGGCTTCGGCCTGGCTGCGGCGCTCGGCAAGGGACGACGGCTCATCGTCCGGGGCGGGGGCGCTGCCCGGTTCCTCGGGTGCCGGATGGTCGTCGGCCGAGGTGTGGTCGTCGTGCGGGTGCTCTTGCGCTGGTTCCGCCTCGGGCGTGGACAGGTGGTCGTCATCCGTCGCCGGAGTATCCCGAGGGGGTCCCTGGTGACCGTCCGGGCTCTGGCTCGACTGCGGGTCGGCCGGGGACGGGTTCTGCCTATGGGCATTCTCAGACGCCGGATGGCTGTCCGGTGCCGCGAGGGGCGGCTTGCCGTATGGCATCGGGTGTTGATCGTGGCGCAGCGCGTCGGCGAGGTACTGCGAGACGTGCGTGCCACGGCTGTCCGGCGTGTTCTCGCGGGCCGCCGCCGCACTGGGGAAAGGCTGCTCGCTGACGGGCGTGTCGTCGCTCTTGGCCGGGGCCTGGCCGATGGGCGTGCCCTCGGCCGTGGCATCGGGGTGGGAGCTGTCCTCCGGGACGGATGCGTGGGATGTGGCCCCGGATGAGGCGTCGGACGGCGACGTGCCCTCATCGGCCGTGTTCTTGGTGTCGGCCTTCGCGTCGGCGCCGTTGTCCGCCCCGTTGCCGGTCTCCTTGCCCTTGTCCTTCTTGTCCCCGTCATCGCCGGTCTTGTTGACCGCGTGATCCGCGTGGAGGGGCTGGCGGTCGGGGCCCAGGGGGATGTGCCAGACGTGTTCGGCCTGGGGGATGTGGAGCGGCTCGTGGCTGACCTTTCCGGACTGGGTGTCGATCCAGATGATCTTGCCGTGGTGGTTGACCGCGTTGAAGGCGTGGCCGCCGCCGTTGGGCCAGCTGACCTGGACGATCGCGGCCGAGCCGTGTCCGGCCTGCTGGAGTTCGTTCGCGATCCGCGCGGCCGTGGCAGGGTTGTTGCCGGGGCCGGCGTAGGAGTGGGTGGCGCCGCTCCAGCGGATCTGGTTCTCGTTGGCGTTGCTCTCGGGCGACCAGGAGTCCGGCTTCCCGTTGGCGTCGGTGTCGGGCGTGCGGGCGGCGGAGACCTGCGGGTTGCCGTACCAGGACTCCAGGAACGAACGGGAGCAGTCGGCGCAGTTGTTGCTGCGGCCGGGAACCGTGTGGCCGCCGTCGTTCTGCAACTGCCCCCAGGTACCGAAGGGGTCGGCGAACCGCTGGGGTGTGCCGTCCTCGTTGCGCGGAATGGCATCTTCCAGGCGCTGCTGGTCGTTGGGGTCGGGCGGGAGCAGGCCACCGGGGTGGTGGTCCAGATCGTCGCGGATCGCCCCGAGGCTGTTGGGGTCCTTCGCCTCGGAGTCCTGCTCCGCGTCGGCCTGGTGCTGCGGATCCTGCTGGTCCGGCTGCTGGTCGGCTTGGCCGTCGTCCTTCTGGTCCGGCTGCTCGGGCTGCTGTTCCCCGTGCTCGGGCTGATGCTCCGGCTGCTCGGCCTGGTGCTCCGGCTGCTCGGTCTCGTGCTCCGGCTGCTCGGTCTCGTGCTTCGGCGGCTCGGTGTGGGGCTCGGCCTGCGGGGCCGGCTCCTGCTGCGTCTGCGGGGACGCCTCGTCCACCGGGGGCTGCTGGTGGGGCACCTGCTGTTGCGGGGACTGCTGCGGACCTTGCTGCTTCGGCTGAGGCGCCTTCGCGGTCTGCTGCGACTGCTGGGGCTGGGATTGCTGCTGCGGGGCCGGCGCCTGTTGCTGAGGCGTCTGCTGCTGCGGCTGTTGGGTGTACGGGTTCTGCTGCTGAACCTGCGGGGGCGTCTGCTGCTGGTACGGGCCGGGCTGCTGTTGCGGCTGCGGCGACTGTGCGTACGGCGACGGCTGTTGCGGATTCTGCTGTGGCGACTGCGCGTACGGGCCCGGCTGCTGGGGCTGCTGGACGTACGGGTTCTGCTGGGGCGGGGGCTGCTGGGTATGCGGGCCCGGCTGCTGCGGTGAGTACGGACCCGGCTGCTGCTGGGCGTACGGCCCCGGCTGTTGCGGCGACGGGGAGTACGGGCCGGGTTGCTGCGCGTAGGGACCGGGCTGTTGTGGGTTCGGCTGCTGCGCGTACGGGCCCTGCTGCTGCGGCCCGGGCTGCTGGGCGTACGGCGTCTGCTGGTTCTGGGCGTACGGGCCGGGCTGCTGGTTCTGGGCGTAAGGGTTGGGCTGCTGGTGCTGTGGGGTCGGCTGCGGCGCGTAGGGGCCCGGCTGCTGTTGCGGGTGCGGCTGGTTCGGGCCGGGCTGCTGGGAGTGCGGGCCGGGTTGCTGCTGCGGGTGGGGCTGTTGTGCGTACGGTCCCGGCTGCTGCTGGGGCTGCGGCTGCTGGGCGTAGGGACCCGGCTGGGACTGCTGGTACGGGTTCGCCTGGGCCTGCTGCTGGTGCGGGCCCGGCTGCGGCTGCTGGGTGTACGGGCCCGGTTGGTTCTGCTGGGGCTGCGGCTGCTGCGCGTACGGTCCCGGCTGCTGGGCGTAGGGGTTCTGCTGGGGCTGGGGATGCTGGGTGTGCGGGCCCGGCTGGGGCTGGGCGTACGGGCCGGGGGCCTGCTGATGCTGAGGCTGCGGGTTCTGGGGATTCGGCTGTTGCGCGTACGGGCCGGGCTGCTGCGGCCCCGGCTGCGGCTGCTGCGCGTGGGGCCCCGGCTGTGGTGCGTACGGGCCCGGTTGTTGCTGGGGGTTGGGGCTCTGGTGGTTCTGGGGCTGAGGGTTTTGCTGGGCGGCGGCAGGGTCGAAGGGGCGGCGGTTGGCGTCAAGGGTGAGGTGCCAGACGTTCTCGGCGCTGGTGTTGATGGGCTGTTGGCTGATCTCGCCGCTCTGGCTGTCGACCCAGATGACGCGGCCGTTGTGGTTGACCGCGTTGAAGACGTGCGCGCCACCGCCGCTGCCGTCGGGCTTCTTGGGCCAGGTCACCAGGACCGCGGAGGAGGCGCCGTGGCCGGCCTTGCGCAGTTCGTCGGCGATCCGGGAATAGCCGTCCTTCGCGTTCTGCCCGGAGTTGCGGAAGGTCGTTCCGGCCCACTGCTCGATGTTGGCGGTGCCGTCGCGCTCTCCGGAGGCGCGGTCGATGCCGCCGTTGCCGTCCGGGTCGTAGGTGCGTACCGCGGAGACCTGCGGGTTGCCGTACCAGGACTCCATGAACGAACGAGTGCAGTCGGCGCAGTTGTTGGAGCGGCCGAGGACATTGACGCCGCCGTCGTTCTGGAGCTGCGCCCAGGGCTGGAACGGGTCGTTGAACGGCCGCGGGGACCCGTCCGGATTGCGTGGGAAGCTCGTCAACAGCGCCTGCTGGTCGTGCGCGTACGGCGAATACAGGCCGTTCGGCTTGACGTGGAGGCCGATGCGTACGTCGGTGTGGCTGCGCAGATGCGGGGGCTGCGGCACCGGCGGCTCATGCTGGGGCGGAACCTGGCCGTGGCCCTGCTCGGGACCCTGCTGGTGCGGCTGCTGTGGCTGCTGCTGAGGCGTGTGCTGCGGCTGTTGGTGCTGTGGGGTGTACGGGCCCTGGTGGTGGGGCTGTTGCGGGTGGGGAACGTTGCCGTGCGGGGCCGGGCTCCCGGCGGAGTGGAGGCCCGGGGTCGTCGGGGGCGTGGCCGGGGCGCCGTCCCGGGGGCGGTCCGTACGGCCGGGCTGCGTGGTGGCACCGGCCGGGGTGTCGGGGCGGCGCGGGGCGTCCGGCCCGGGCGCGTCCGGCCGGGGGGTGGCGGCGCCGGGGCGCGTGCCGGGTCCGTCGCCGGGGGGACGGTTGCCCTCCGGGGCGGGGGAGGCCGGGCGCCCGTCCCCGGGGGCGGTGGTCCCGGTCCGGTCGCCCCGGGGAGCCGTGGTGTCGGGCCGGTCGCCCCGGGGGCGGTCGGTGCCCGGGCGTTCGTCGGTCGGGCGGGTGGGGGAGCCGGTGGGGCGGGGTGCGGCTTCCGGGGTGCGTTGTCCCTCGTCCCGGCGGGTGGCGTCGGGCCGGGTGGCATCGCCGGTGCCGGGCCGGGACCCGCCGTCGCGGGCGGGCCCGTCGAGGCGCGGGTTGTGCGGCGGCGCCTGCGGGGCCGGCTGCCGGGTGTGGTCCTGGACCACCTGGGAGCCGTCGGGTCTGCGCTGGTCACCGGGTGGTGTGGCGTCGTTCGGCCGCGGGCCGTCGAGGCGGGGGTTGTAGGGCCGGGACGTCTCCTCCCGGCGTGGCCCGTCGAGACGGGGGTTGTACGGCCGCGACGTCTCTTCCCGGCGCGGGCCGTCGAGGCGCGGGTTGTACGCGGGGCGGTCGGGGGCGGGCCGCTGGGAGGCGTCCTGGATCGCCTGGGAGCCGTCGGGGCGGCGGTGGGGACCGGGGCGGTGGGGAGTGTTCGCGGACGGGGCGCCGCCGCGGGGCGAGGTGGTGCCGGGGCCGCCCTGGGAGGGGAAGCCGCCCTGGGGCGGCATGGCGCCCGTCATCACCGGGCCGCCGGACTGCGGGGCCCCGGACTGCGGGGACTGCTGGTGGGGCGCGGACGCGGTGGGTCCGGCGGTGTCCGGCGCCTGCTGGGTGGGCGGCGGCAGGGTCGCCGAACCGGCGGACTGGGTGGTGACGGTGGTGTCGTCGGGGTCGTGCACGGTCGGCATCGGGTTGCCGGGGGCCGGGTCGCGCTGCTGCACCGGGGGCGCGGACGGCGGGGCGCCCTGGGACGGCGCGCCCATGTGCGGCACGGACGGACGCCCGGCACCGGCCCCCGAGCCGCTGCCGGAGTCGCCGGAGGAATCGTGGCTCCCGGACGGACCGCCGTCGGCCACGGGCGGGTTGCCGCCCAGGGGCTCGGGGCCCGGCGAGGACGGCGCGGGCGACGGCTCGGGCACCGGCGACGGCTCGGGCCGCACCGCGTCCGGGGTGTTGTCGTGTGCGGGTTGGGTGCTGACGGGGTCGGGGCCGAGGTCGGGGCGCGTCGCGTTGTCGTGGGCGGGTCGGGTGCTGATCGAGTCCGGGTCGGGTCCCGGGGTGGGGCGTACCGCGTCCGGGGTGTTGTCGTGTGCGGGTTGGGTGCTGACGGGGTCCGGGCCGAGGTCGGGCCGTGTCGCGTTGTCGTGCGCGGGCTGCGTGCTGACCGGGTCCGGGCCGGTCGTGCCGTACGGGCTGTCGTTGCCGCCCTGGTAGCCGTCGTCGAACGGGGACCGCTGCTCCGGGGGCGGCAGCGGCTGGGTCGGCGGGAGGCGGTGCGCCGGGTCCGTGGTGGGGGAGTCGGGCGAGGCGGGGTCGGTGCGCGGGTCACCCGTGTCGCCCAGGGGGGTGTCCCGGTCGCCGCCCACGTTGTCCGACGCGCGCGGGGAGTGTGTGGCGGGTCCGTCGCCCGTGTCACCGCGGTCGCCCGGGCCGTCACCGGTGTCGCTGCGGTCGCCTCCGTCGGGACCGTCGCCGCCCTCGGAACGCGAACCGGGACCGTCGCCGCCCTCGGGCCCGCTGCCCTCGGGCCCGTCGCCACCGCGGTCGCCCGGGCCGTCACCGCCGTGTTCGCCCGAGCCGCCGTCGCCGTCGCCGTCGCTGCCGCGGCCGGCGGCGGAGTCCAGGCCGCCGTGGGCGCGGTTCCCGGCCCGGCCGGCGGCGCCGTCGCGCAGGCTCTCGCCGAGCGTCTCGCCGGTGTTCTCCAGGGCGTCCTTGCCTGCCGCGTACCCCTCCTTCGCGGTGCGGCTGAGGTTGTAGCCGTTCTGCGCGCCGAAGTTCTGGTTGACGGTCTGCGCGATGAGGTCGGAAGCCATCGCCTCCAGCGCCGAGATGACCGGCTCCTTGGCCGCCTCAAGAATGGCGTCCAGCAGCTGCTTGGCGACCTCCTTGAGGAGGCGGCGGACCATCTCACGCGTGGCCAGCGTCGCCGCCGCGCCACCGATCTCCGACAGGCCGAGCGTGAACGGTGCTGCCACCTGTGCCGCGATGATCTCCGCCGCCAGAATCGCCAACTGGACAATGACGGCCACCTTCATGCCGATGACCAGCATCGCCGCGGCTTCCAGCGTGAAGGCGATCACCTCGGCGGCCTGCGCCGCGTCGTCGAGGTACCCCGAGCCGCCGGAGAACTTGTCCCACTCCTTCCGGAAGCCGTCGATGGCGTCTCCGGAGTTCTCCGACAGGACGTTCCCGGCGTACGACGTGCCCTGCGCCGCGTGCCCCTGGACCTCCGACGCGAAGGTGCGCCACACCTGGGCGCACTCCATGAGCTTGTCCTCATCCGCGTGCGGCCAGTTGAAGCCGAGCATGTCCAGGACCCACTCCAGCGGATCCGGCAGCATGACAGACAAGATGAAGCTCCCCCGTGAGATGACGCTGCATGGTGCGTGGGCGGAAGGCGGGTGGTGACCTGCCGTCCGGTGGGTGCCCGCGGTGCGGCGCCGACGTGATCAGGGCTCGGGAAACCGGGCCCCGGTGTGCGGAATCAGTGGCCGGGCGCGGGCGGGAAGGACGACAGGTCAGACCGGCTTTATGCTGCTGGAGGAGGCCGTCGGGTCCTGCCAGCCCTGCTTGTTCGCGACCTTCTGCTTGATCAGCGTGTCGTTGAAGTCCTCGTTCTCGGCATGGTTCTTGGACATCTCCTGCAGCGCCTTGCCGATCTTCTGGAACTGCGCGGACAGATGCCCCATCGACTCGTACATGCCGTCGCGGACGCCCTCGTAGACGACGCCGAACTTCTCGCCGATGTCGTCGTCGCCCCAGGGCGGGGCGCCGGCCATGCTGTCGAGCGTCGTCAGACCGCCGACGAATTGCTGCCCGAACGACTTCTCCGGCGGGGCGCCGCCGCCCGGCTTCGCCGTGGCGGGCGGTCCGGCGCCCAGTGCGCTCAGGCCGTCCATCAGCCGTGTGACCGACGCGGAGAAGTCCTCGCCGAGCTGGTTGAAGTTGGTGCCCTGGGCCTTCAGGCCCTCGGTATTGACCTGGAAGCTGCTCGATCCGGCCACGACGTCCCCCGACTCCGTAACGGTTGTCCCATGACACTTTCAAGACGGAGTGTAGTCAGGGGCACTGACAAGAGAACAGGTGATACGGGCCACGCGCTGTCCTGGCGGCGGTGAGCGGGCGCGCCGGCGGGCAGGAGCGGCCCGCCGGCGCCCGTTGCGCGGGAGGTCAGCCGGGCCGGTTGGCGCGGAGACGGTGGTAGAGCTTGACGGCTTCCGGCGGCGGGAAGTTGGGAAGGAAGGTCACCTCACCGTCCTCCTTGGCGATCACGACGTTGCTGCCGCCGGGCTGCGCCGGGGGAGCGCTCGGGTCCTCCGGGAGCGGCCAGCCCGCGTGGATGAGGTAGCCCTCGTCGAATTCGTGGACGAACAGGCCGGTGGGGCCACCGGGCGAGCCGACCGGCGGGAAGTGGTTCCGCCCGATCTCCAGCGCCTCGTCCGCGCTGTGCGGCACCGGTCCGCCCGTGGTCTGCGCCTCCGGTGGAAGCGGCGGCGGCGGGGGCAGGGCGGAACCGCCGACCGGCGTGCCGGGGTCAGTCATGGATGCTCCTCGTTCGGTGCGCTGCGGATGAGGACGGTCAAGGTAACCCACGCGGCCGAGGGCCGATCGGTTTCGCCGGAGGACCCGGGACGGGCGGACGTGCCGGGCAGCCGATGACCCGCCGCAACGTAGCCGCGTGGCCCCTCCCTTGACGGAACGGTAAGTGGCCTGCGTGTGCATGCCGTTCGCACCTACACTGCGCGGCGAAACGCGGGCCACCACCGGCGAGACGACAGGGAGACGCAGTGGAGCGCATCGGGATCATCGGCGTGGGCGAGATCGGCCGGGCCATCGTGGACGGCCTGTGCGACGGCGTCGAGGAGCCACCGGAGATCTACCTCTCGCCTCGCGGCGCCCGTACGTCCGCGGAGCTGTCCCAGCGGTATCCGAATGTGCAGGTGTGCGCTGACAACCAGGACGTGGTGAACCACTCCGACGTGGTGATCATCGCTGTCCGCCCGGTGGGCCACGCCGAGGCGCTCGCCGGGCTCCGGATCGGCAGCGACCGTACCGTGGTCAGCGTGATCGCCGGTGTCGCCCTCAGCGAACTGCGCCGGACGCTCGGCACCGGCGCTCCCCTGGTGCGTGCCATCCCGCTGCCCGCCGCGCGCGAGCGCCGGTCCGTCACCGTCACCCACCCCTCCCACCCGGTGGTCGACGCCCTCTTCGATCGCCTCGGCGGGGCGCTGCCGGTCGCGGACGAAGCGGCCTTCAGCGTCTTCTCCACGCTGACGGGCACGCTGACCGTCCATTACCGGTACCTGGCCACGCTCACCGACTGGGCCTCCCGGCAGGGCATTCCCTCCGAGGACGCCGACCGCTACATCCGCGGCCTCTTCCAGGGCGTCGGGCGCGCGTTGGGCGACGGCACGCGCTCCCTGCATCAGCTCGCGAGTGACCACGAGACGCCGAACGGAAGCAACGAGCGCATCCGCAGCACCTGGTTCGACACGGCCAACTCCGAGGCTCTGGTCAGAGCACTGGACGCGCTCCTCGCCCACCTCGCATAGCCACGTCGGCGCAGGTCACCGCACTCCCCTCCGCCCCTCCCGGTGTGCAGGGCGAACACGATGCCCCGGCACCCCCACCGGGACCCGCGCCCCCCCTCGCCCGGCCCTCAGTCGTCGATCCCCGACCGCTCCACCCCCGCCACGATGTACCGCTGAAGCAGCAGGAAGACGACGATCAGCGGGGCGATGGAGACCGCGGCGGCGACGAAGAGTTTGTGGAGGTTGAGGTTCTGGGCGGTGGTGAAGGTCGACAGGGCGACCTGGACCGTCCATGCCTCCTGGTCCTGGCCGATGACCAGCGGCCACAGGAAGGCGTTCCAGGCGCCGATGAAGACGATGGTGGAGACGGCGGCGAACACCGGGCGGGAGTTGGGGACGACGATGCGCCAGTACGTCCGCCAGTGGCCGAGGCCGTCGACCCGCGCCGCGTCCTCCAGCTCCCGGGGGAAGCCGAGGAAGTACTGCCGGAAGATGAAGCAGGCGAACGCGCTGAACAGCGTCGGGATCACCAGACCGCGCAGCGTGGAGATCCAGCCCAGCGACGACACCAGCACAAAGCTCGGTACGAACGTCACGGCCGCCGGGACCATCAGCGTGCCGAGGATCGCGTAGAAGACGGCGTTGGCGCCGCGGTACGGGATGCGGGCCAGCCCGTACCCGGCGAGGGACGCCAACAGCACCGTGCCGAGCGTCGTGGAGACCGCGATCAGCGTGGAGTTGAGCAGCGCGTGGCCCAGCGGGAGGTTCGGATCGCCGAAGACCTTGGTGAGGTTCGACCACTGCACATGGTGCGGGAAGAACGTCCAGTCCGGCGCGGTGATATCCGCCTCGGTGGCCAGGCCGTTGCGCACCAGCAGGTAGAAGGGGACGAGGAAGAGCAGCGCCAGGGCGGTCAGCAGCGCCACCCGCAGCGCGCGGCCCACCCGGATCCAGGCGTGGTGCATCGGCGGTCAGTCCTCCTTGCGGCCGAGGCCGAGCCAGCGGGCCTGGACGACCGTCGCCACCGCGATGATCAGCGCGAGGATCACCGCGCCCGCGCTGCCCAGCCCGAGGTTCTGTTCCCGGCCGAGTGCCGTGTAGTAGAGGTAGACCAGCGGCGGCCGGGCGTAGGGCGGATAGCCGCGGGCGTCGCTCAGCAGGTTGTAGAACTCGTCGAACGCCTGGAACGCGTTGATCACCAGCAGCAGCACCACCGCCACGGACGTGGCCCGCAGCTGCGGGAAGGTGATGTGGCGGAACGTCTGCCAGCCGGTCCGCGCGCCGTCCACCGCCGCCGCCTCGTAGAGCTGCGGGGAGATCCGCTGGAGCCCGGCGAGGAAGAGGATCATGTAGAAGCCGGCCTGGAGCCAGAGCCGGACGGTCACGATGACCAGCCAGTACCAGGGCGGATCGGTCGTCGACAGCCAGGCCGTCTGGTCCGCGCCGAACCAGCCCAGCACCGTGTTGACCAGGCCGAAGCGCACCCCGCTGAAGAGCGACAGCTTCCAGATCAGCGCCGCCACCACATACGAGCACGCCGTCGGCAGGAAGAACACCGACCGGAAGAACGCCTGGGCGAAGCGCAGCCGGTTGACCATCACGGCCAGTGCCAGCGACAGCGCATACGTCGCGGGGACGATGAACAGGGTGAACAGCGCGAAGGTGCCCAGGCTGGAGAGGAACGCGCCGTCCGTCAGCATCGACGTGTAGTTGCCGAGGCCCACGAAGTCGGTCGGGGTGACGGTGTTGTGCGCGTCGAAGAAGCTGAGGTAGACGCTCCACGCCAGCGGTACGTACGTGAACAACGCCAGGCCCAGCGCGAACGGGCCGACGAAGATCCAGAACCACAGGGAGCGGCGTTGCGGGCCGAACAACCGCGCGCCGGGCGTGCGCCGTTCGCGCTCCGCGGCGCCGCGCGCTCCCTGCCCGTCCGGGGGAGCCTCCGCCGTCCGCGCCGTCACCTCTTCCTGACCCGGGCCAGCTCGGCGTCGACCTTGCGCACCACGGTCCGCATCTCGCTCTCCGGGGAGGCGCCGTCCTTGATGATGTGGCTCAGCGCGTCCTGGTAGGCGGTGCGCGACGCCGTCGTCCACCGCAGCGGTTCGGCGTGGCCGTGGTCGGTGGCGTAACGCACCGCATCCGCGGCGGCGCCCGTCCGCAGCCGCGCCGCCTTCTTCGCCAGCGATGTCCGGGCCGGGATGTGGAAGCCGTACGACAGCGCGAAGTCCTGCTGGAGGTCGGTGCGTTCGATCCACAGCCAGGACGCGAACGCCTTGGCCTCCGCCGTACGGGCGCTGTGCGCGCTGACCGCCGAGGCGTAGGCACCCACCGGGACGGCCGGTGCGCCGTGCGGGCCGTCCGCCGGGAACGGCAGGACGCCGAAGTCGTCGCCGAACGTCTGCTGGATCTGCGGCAGCGCCCACAGGCCCGACCACTGCATCGCGGTGAGTTCCTGGAGGAACGCCGCCGGGTCGGACCAGTCGGTGGGGGCGCCCAGCAGCAGCGACGTGTCGGCGTACAGGCGGCGGATCTTGCCGAGGGTACGGGCGGCCGCCGGGTCGTCGAAGCCGACCTTGCCGTCCTCGGTGACCAGGCTCAGCCCGGCGGCGAAGAGCGGCGTGCCGCCGAGGACGCCCGCGCCGCCGTCGTTCCCAAGGAACAGCCCCTTGGTCTTCTTCGTCGTCAGTTTCCGCGCGGCGTCCACCAGGGCGTCCAGGGTGCGCGGCGGTTCGACCCCGGCATCCTTCAGGAGGCTTTTGCGGTAGTAGAGCAGCTGGGTGTCGATGGTCTGCGGGATGCCCCAGATACGGTCCTGCCAGATCTTGGGGGCCAGCACCGCCTGGTGGAAGTCGTCCTTGACCGGCTCGGCCTCGGCCGTCAGATCGACGACTTGGCCGCCGCGGATCTGGTCCAGCGTCGGGCCGTTGACCTCGAAGACGTCCGGTCCGGAGTCGGTCAGTAGCGCGGCGGCGGTCTGCCGGTCGTAGTCGCCGGGCCGCCACTGGACGGTGACGTGCGCCTTCTTGTACGCGTCGGCATAGCGCCGGACGGCCCGTTCGACGCCGGGCTCACCGTACTGGTGGTACCACTGGCTGATCCCGGGCCCCGAACCGTCGCCGCCCCGCCCGGTGTTGGAGCCGCAGGCGGCCAGCAGGCCGGTGAGCGTGAGCCCCCCGGTGGCGGCCAGCAGCCCCCTTCTGCCGATGCCTGTGCCGGTGCCCGTCATGGCCTCGCCCCCTGCGTCCGCTGCTCGGTGCCTGCCGACGGTGATCGACGATCACCGCGTGGTGCCCGACCACTGTGCCGTACGCGCGTTACCACCGCATGGCAACTGGACGAATCCGCACGGTGAGCGGTGAGGTGACGGCCCGTCCGGGGCGCCCCGGGGTGCGCGGCGGGGGCGCCCGGGGCGCGCCGCACGCCCTGCACGCCCCGCGCACCCTGCGCGCCCCGGGAACGGCGGGCGCTACGTGCCGCTTACGGGGCGGGTGCCGATGACGACCGTGGCGGCCCGTTCCTCGCAGCGTTCCGTACGGGCGTGCAGGCCGCTGCCGGACAGGGCGCGGAGGGCCGCCGGTGCCTGCCGTTCGCTGGTCTCGCTCAGCACGCTGCCGCCGGGCGCGAGCCACTGCGGGGCCGCCTCGGCGACCCGGCGCAGCACATCGAGGCCGTCGGCGCCGCCGTCCAGCGCCACCCGTGGTTCGTGGTCCCGCGCCTCCGGCGGCAGCAGCCCGACCTCCTGGGACGGGACGTACGGGACGTTGGCCAGCAGGACGTCGATCCGGCCGCGCAACTCCTGGGGGAGCGCGGCGAAGAGGTCGCCCTCATGGACCCGGCCGCCCGCCGTGGCGACATTGGCGCGGGCGCAGCGCACCGCCGCCGGGTCGATGTCGGCGGCGTGCAGTTCGACCGGCCCGGCAGCGGCGGCCAGGGCCGCGCCCAGCGCACCCGAGCCGCAGCACAGATCGACGACGACCGCGCCGGGGCGGGTGCGCCGGGCGGCCCGGCGGACGAGGAATTCGCTGCGCCGCCGGGGGACGAAGACGCCCGGCCCGACGCATATCCGGTGGCCGCAGAACTCGGCCCAGCCCAGGACGTGTTCGAGGGGCAGGCCGTCCATGCGGCGCCGCGCCATGGCGGCGAGTTCGGCGGGGGTACGGGCGGTGGCGAGGAGCAGTTCCGCCTCGTCCTCGGCGAAGACACATCCGGCGGCGCGGAGGCGCGCGACGAGGCCGGGCGAGGACGGCGGTGCGGAGGAAGGGACGGCGGGGCGACGCGCGGGCATGAGGGCCTTTCGGGGTGCCGAAAAGGGCGCTCTCCGGTCACCTCTGCCTGGTGAACCGCGCGGTGTCGGGGCGAGAGCACCCACCTGATACAGCGGTGATGGGTCCCACCTCCTCGTCTCGTCCACTGCGAATGCGCCGTCACTCTACCCCGGGGGCGCGCGCCGGGGACCCGCGCGCCGGTCGCCGCCCGGAGCCCGGTGAGGCTCCGGTCTCAGGCCGGTGCGGGCCCTGGCTCAGGCCGGTTTCCGGCCGCCGCGCACCGTGAAGTCGTAGCGCACCCCGGTGAGTTCCTCCGACGCCTCCCAGAGGCGGGCGGCGGCCGCGTCATCGCGTGCCCAAGGGGCGCGGGGTGAGGGGGCCGGGGCGCCGCGGAGCAGGGCGCGGGGGCCGACGAAGGTGTCCGGCTCCATGTGCGGGGCGGTGGCGGCGCACAGGACGGGCAGCGCGCCGCCCTCCGGGCTCTGCCCGATGAGGCGGTTGCCCAGCTCCATCAGGTGCTCCGCGGACCGGCGGCCCTCCATACGGGGCGCCGTGGTCAGCAGGTTGGTGGCGGCGTACCCCGGGTGTGCGGCGGCCGCGACGACGGGGGAGCCGACCGCAGCCAGCCGCCGCGCCAGCTCGTGGACGAAGAGGAGGTTGGCGCTCTTGGAACGGGCGTAGGCGCGCCAACGTCGGTAGGGACGCGTGCTGTTGAGGTCGTCCGGGTCGATCCCGGCGAGGATGTGGAGAAAGCTGGAGACGGTCACGACACGGGCGCCCGGGGTGGCGAGCAGCCGGGGCAGCAGAAGGCCGGTGAGGGCGAAGTGGCCCAGGTGGTTGATGCCGAACTGCCGCTCGAAGCCGTCGGCGGTGGTGCCGCGGGGCAGCGCCATCACGCCCGCGTTGTTGATGAGCAGGTCGAGGCGGACGCCGTCGAAGCTGTCGAGCCCGGCGGCGAAGTCGCGGACGGACGCGAGGTCCGCCAGGTCCAGGCGGCGGAACTCCGCCTCGGCGGCGGGCACCTCGCGCCGCAGCTCGGCGAGGGCCGCCTCACCGCGCGCTGCATTACGGCAGGCCAGCACCACCCGGGCACCGCGCCGGGCGAGCTCCCGCGCGGTGGCGTAGCCGATACCGCTGTTGGCGCCCGTGACGACGGCGCAGCGGCCCGTCTGGTCCGGGATGTGGCTGGGGTTCCACCGGGGCACGGCGCCTCCTCCGTCGGGGACGCATCAGCGTACGCCCGGGGCGCACGGAACCGGACGGGCGCGGGGTCCGCACCCGGGGCACTCAGGGTGATGCGGGCGGGCCCGGTGGGGTTTCTCCCTCCGCGGGCCGTGTGACGGCGGCCAGGCGGTGGTCCCAGTCGGCGGCGAGGCGGTCCAGCCAGCGGGCCGTGGCGCCCAGCCGCGCCGGGACGACCGCGTACCGCGTCTCCCGGCCCGCCCGGTGGCCGGTGACCAGCCCGGACCGGCCGAGCACGCCGAGGTGTTTGGCCCCGAGGGCGCCGCGGGGCCGGGCCTCCCCGAAACCGCCGCGGGGCCCGCCCCCGGGAGCGCCCCGCTACGGCTCCCGCACCCGTACCGCGTACACCGGCACCGCCACCCCCGGATCGTCCAGGCAGGCCCCGCTGGCGAGGTCGAAACGCTGCTTGAGCAGCGGTGAGGCGACGTACGGGCGGCCCGCCGCCGAACCGGTCAGGCCGCGGGAGAGGACCTGTGCGCCGGTGAACGGGTCGCGGTTGCCGATCGCGTACACCGCTCCCGCCCGGTCGCGGAAGAGCGCCGCCTGGCCGCCGTCGGGCAGCAGCACGGCGGCCCCGCGCCCGGGGGTGAGCGCGGTGAGCGCACAGACCGGGAACCAGCCGTCGGGCCCGTACACCTCGACGACGCCCGCCGCCGTGCCCGGGGCGCCCGCGGTGGACCGCACGCCGGGCGCGCACCCCGCGCCCGCCGCACCTGTGGCGGCCCTCGTGTCCATGGAGGTCATCGCGCAAAGGTCCCTTCCAGTGTGCGTACGGGCAGGTCCGGCCCGGCCAGGAGGGGCAGGTCGGGCTTGATCTGGTCGCGTTCGGGGACGAAGCGGACCGACGGGTCCGGTGCGTCCGGCGCGTTGACGAAGGAGGCGAAGCGGGCCAGCCGCTCCGGGTCGGCGAGGGTGAGCCCCCACTCGTCCAGGTAGCCGTCGACATGCGCCGCCATCAGGGACTCCAGCTCCGCGCAGAGCCCCAGGGAGTCGTGCACCACCACGTCCCGTACGTGGCCGAGACCGCCCTCGATCCGCTCCAGCCACGCCGCGGTGCGCTCCAGCCGGTCGGCGGTGCGGAGGTAGAACATCAGGAACCGGTCGATGAGCCGCACCAGTTCGGCGTCCGACAGGTCCTGCGCCAGCAGATCGGCGTGGCGGGGCGTGGCGCCGCCGTTGCCGCCCACGTAGAGGTTCCAGCCGCCCGCGGTGGCGATGACGCCGAAGTCCTTGCCGCGGGCCTCCGCGCACTCGCGGGCGCACCCGGAGACCGCCGATTTCAGCTTGTGCGGCGCGCGCAGCCCCCGGTAGCGCAGCTCCAGCGCGATCGCCATCCGTACGGAGTCCTGCACGCCGTAGCGGCACCAGGTCCGCCCCACGCAGGACTTCACCGTCCGCAGCGCCTTGCCGTACGCGTGCCCCGACTCGAAACCGGCGGCCACCAGCCGCGCCCAGATCCGCGGCAGTTGCTCGACGCGGGCGCCCAGCAGATCGATCCGCTGCCCGCCGGTGATCTTCGTGTAGAGCCCGAACTCGCGGGCCACCTCCCCGATGACGATCAGCTTCTCCGGCGTGATCTCGCCGCCGGGGATCCGCGGCACGACCGAGTACGAGCCGTTGCGCTGGAGGTTCGCCAGATGGTGGTCGTTGGTGTCCTGAAGGGCGGCCTGCTCGCCGTCGAGGACGTACCCGTCGGCGCCGACCGTGGGCGCCAGCGACGCGATGACCGAACCGATCACCGGCTTGCAGATCTCGCACCCCTCACCGCCCCGCGCCCGCGGCCGTCCGTACGACTCCAGCAGCGCGGCGTACGAAGGCAACCGCAGCGTCCGGACGATCTCGTACAGCTCCGCGCGGGTGTGCGGGAAGCAGCCGCACAGCCCGGTGTCGACGACGGCGCCGGACGCGGTCAGTTCGTCGTGGACGACGGCGGTCAGCGTCCGGACGCAACTGCCGCAGCCCGTACCGGCCTTGGTGCACTTTTTCACCTCGGGCACGGAGGTGCAGGAGTGCGTGGTGACGGCCGCGCGGACCGTGCCCTTGGTGACGTTGTGGCAGCTGCACAGCACCGCGTCGTCGGGCAGCGCCCCCGGGCCGAGCGCGGCACCACCCGCCCCGGTGGGCACCACCAGCTCCTCGGGCGCCACCGGGGGCACCGACCCGGTCAGCGGGCGCAGCATGCCGTACGCCTCGGCGTCGCCGACCAGCACGCCGCCCAGCAACTCCCCGCCCGCGCCCACCACCAGCTTCTTGTAGATCCCGGCGCGGGCGTCCGCGTAGACGACGTCCAGGCTGCCCTCCGTGGTGCCGTGCGCGTCGCCGAACGACGCCACGTCCACCCCGAGCAGCTTCAGCTTGGTGGACAGGTCCGCCCCGGTGAACGCCGGTACCTCCTGCCCGGCTATCGCCGCCGCGGCGGTGCGGGCCATCTCGTACCCCGGCGCCACCAGGCCGTACACCCGGCCGTCGGCGGCCCGCGCGCACTCGCCGATCGCGTAGAGCGCCGGGTCGTCGGTGCGGCACCGCGTGTCGACGACGACCCCGCCGCGCTCCCCGACCGGCAGCCCGCACTCGCGCGCCAGCTGATCGCGCGGCCGCACCCCCGCCGAGAACACCACGAGGTCCGCCGGTATCCGGCTGCCGTCCGACAGCTCCAGCGCGGTGACCGCGCCGGACGCGTCCGCGACGATTTCCTTCCCGGCGACCCCGGTGTGCACCCGCAGCCCCTGCCCCTCGACCGTACGGCCCAGGGCGCGCCCGCCGCCCTCGTCCACCTGGAGGGACATCAGCCGGGGGCCGAACTCCACGATGTGGGTGCGCAGTCCGAGCCCCTTCAGCGCGCCGGCCGCCTCCAGGCCCAGCAGCCCGCCGCCGATCACCGCACCGGTGCGGGAGCTGCCCGCGTACTCCTCGATGGCGAGCAGATCCTCGACGGTGCGGTAGACGAAGCACCCCGCGCTGTCCCGCCCGGGGACCGGCGGCACGAACGGGGACGAGCCGGTGGCCAGTACGAGGGTGTCGTAGCGGACGGTGCGGCCGGAGCGGGTGGTGACGGTGCGGGTCCGCCGGTCGATCGCCGCCGCCGGGTCGCCCAGGCGGAGTTCGATGGAGTGGCGGGTGAGGAAGTCCGGGTCGGTGAGGGAGAGTTCCTCGGGGCTGCGGCCGGCGAAGTACGAGGTCAGCTGGACGCGGTCGTACGCGGGTCGGGGCTCCTCGCCCAGTACCACGATCCGGGTCTGCCCGGTGACGCCCCGGTCCGCCAACTCCTCCAGGAACCGCTGGCCGACCATGCCGTGCCCGATGAGCACGAGGGCCGGGCGGTGCGCCGGGGGCGCTGCGGCAGAGGGGCGGGCGGTGGCTGGGGCCATGTCGGTGCCTCCATCACGGGGGAGCGGGGAGCGGGGAGCGGGGGAACGGCGCAACGGGGGAGCGGGCGTCGTTCAGCGTCCGCCGCCGCTGTTACCCGTAGGGGTCCTGCCTGTTTCCCGTACGGAACGCTGCGCTCAGCGGGCGGGGGGTGGGGGTGTGAGGGGGCGGAGGGGCCGGAACGGCGGGCGGGCGCGGGGCGGTCGACGCCGTGGCCGACAACGCGGCTGGCGGGGCGGCGCGTTCGTAAGATCGCACGGTGCCCCCTGACATATCCCTCACCGTCCTGTCCCTGCTCTGCCTGGCGGCGCTCGCCGCGGGCTGGATCGACGCCGTCGTGGGCGGCGGCGGGCTGCTGCTGCTCCCCGCACTGCTGGTCGGCCTGCCGCACACCCCCGTCGTCCAGGTCCTGGGCACCAACAAGTCCGCGGCTGTCGTCGGCACCACCGCCGCCGCTGTGACCTACGTCCGCAAGACGCCCGTCGACGTGTGGGCGGCGCTGCGGATCGGGCTCGCCGCCCTCGCCGGATCGCTCGGGGGTGCCTTCTTCGCCGCCGGGATCAACAGCGCGGTGCTCCGCCCGCTGATCATGGTGATCCTCCTCGGCGTGCTCGCGTTCGTCCTCCTCCGCCCGGCCTTCGGGGCCGCGTCCGCACCGTCCGGGCCGGTCACCCGGCGCCGGGTGCTGGCGGCGATCCTCCTGGTGGGCCTCGGCATCGGCTTCTACGACGGGCTGATCGGGCCCGGCACCGGGGCGTTCTTGATCGTCGCGCTCTCCGCAGTGCTCCGCATGAACCTGGTGGCCGCCTCCGCCACCGCCAAGATCGTCAACGTGTGCACCAACGTGGGCGCGCTCACGGTCTTCACCCTCCAGGGCGCCGTCCTGTGGCAACTCGGCGCGGTACTCGCCCTGTTCAACCTCATCGGCGGCATGGTGGGCGCCCGCATGGCGCTCAAGCGGGGCGCCGGATTCGTCCGCGGCGTGCTGGTGGTCGTGGTCGTCGGGCTGCTGTGCAAGTTGGCGTACGACCAGTGGTACGGGGCCTGAGCCGCTGTGTCCCGCGCGCCCCGGGGCCGTCACCTCAGGCGCGCCGCCCCGGGCTCGTCACCCCTGGGCCGTCGCCGACCCCGCCGGGGCGGGGTGAGGTGTCTCCGGTACGGCGGTGACGGCGGTGAGCAGGACCGCGGAGTCCTCGACGGCGTGCAGGGCGTGGCGTTCCTGGGGGATGCGGGCGATCTGTCCGGCGACCAGTTCGCGGTTGCCGCCGGGGGCGGTGAGCCGGACCCGGCCGTGCAGCACCTCCAGGCTGGCCGCGGGCGGTGCGTTGTGCTCCTCCAGCGCGCGGCCCGCCAGCAGCGCGATCACGGTCTGGCGCAGCGGTCCGTCGTGCAGGAACAGATGGGCGCTGCGGCCGTGCGCCGAGGTGCGGGCGTCGTCGAGCCGATCGCGGACGAGGGCCTTGAGGTCGTTGACGTCGTTGTCCATGCCGTGCCCTGCCCTTTCCGCCGCCGCCCTCGGCCTTCCGGCCATCCGGGCGTCCGGCCGTCCCGCTTCCGGCCTCCCGCCGCCCCGTCCGCCCGCCACCGGGCCGACCCGGTCGTGCGGCCTGCCGGATACGCCGGGCCGTGCCGCGGCCCACGGGCCCCGGGGGCCGTGTGCCGTCCGTCCCGTTCCATCGTGGCCGCTGGTACGCGGGGCGCAAGCCGGGCCGACGGGGAGAGGCGGACAGGCCGGGCGGGGGAGATGCAGCCGGGCCCGTACGGGGCGCCCCCGCCGGGCCGTGCGCGCCCGGCGCCCGCCCCGGCCCGGACCGCCCCGTCCGGCGCCGGTCGCCGCCCTCCGGCGCCCGCGTCGGCCCCGCTCGCCTGGCGCCCGCGCGCGAAGTCGGGGCGCGCGTTCGCGATCACACGCCCCGGGCCGCACCCCGGTCGGTGCCCCGCTCCCGTCCGGTGCCGCCGTCCCGGTCCACTGTGATCGTCCGCGTCCGTACCATGCCCTCCGGGGATCAACTCGGCCTCTCCGCCCAAGAATCGTCCCGCCATGAACCGTTCCGGCCGGGAATCGTCCCGGCCGGGGCACCCGACCCGCAAAGGTGCGCATCCGTGACCGACCCGTACGAGCCCCCGGAACCCGCCGGCGGCCCGGCCCGCTGCCTGACCGTGCTGACGACCACCGACGACGAGGCGAAGGCGCAGGAGCTGGCGCGCGGTGCGATCGCGGCGCGGGTGGCGGCGTGCGCGCAGGTCAGCGCCCCGGTGACGTCCGTCTACCGCTGGGCGGGCGCCGTGGAGACCAGCCGTGAGGTGCAGGTGCTGTTCAAGACCACCGAAGCCCGCTACGACGCGCTGGAGGCCCATATCCGGGCGGCGCACGACTACGACACCCCCGAGATCATCGCGACGCCCGTGGTGCGCGGCTCGGCGGACTATCTGGACTGGATCGCGAAGGAGACCCGCTGACATGCGACGACACGGCAGGAAGCACCGCGGGAAAGCGGTGGCGGCCGCGCTCGGCGCGGGCCTCGGCCTGGCCGCCTGGCTGACCACGGCAACGGTCAGTCAGGCCGGAACCACCGGCTCCGACAACCGCCCTCAGGGGCACGCGGCACCCGGCGCCCCCGAGGGCGGCGCCCCCTCTGCGTCCCCGGGGCCGTCCGCCACCGGCGACGGCCACACCCCCCGGATCACCATCACCTCCGCCGCCGCCTCCTGGACGACCGAGGCGGCCGCCGATTTCTGGACGCCCGCCAAGATGGCCGCGGCGTTCCCCCGCAGGACCGCGCCGGGCGGCCCGGAGGCGATGACCTCGTCCGGCACTCCGGCCGCGGCGTCCGTGCCCACCGCCCGGCACATCGACGGCATCCCGTCCGTCGGGGTCCTCTTCTCCGTCGACAAGGACGCCCGCGCGCACTACTGCACCGCGAGCGTGGTCACCAGCCCGCGCCGCAACCTCCTGCTCACCGCGGGCCACTGCAATCCCGGTACGCACGCCGCGTTCGTCCCGAAGTACCGCTCCGGGGCGACCATCCAGCCGTACGGGGTGTGGGCGATCACCAAGTCGTTCACGTACCCGGGGCACGGCACCACGGGCGACGCCTCCGACCTGGACTTCGCGTTCGCCACCGTCGCCCCCGACGGGCGTGGCCGCTCCGTCGAATCGCTCACCGGGGGCAACACCCTCACCCCGACCCCCGGTTACACCAACGACAACGTCACCGTCATCGGTTACCCGAGCGTCCGCAACGACCCCCAGGACCGTGCCGTACGCTGCGAAACCGGCACCCGGCGGCTGGACGGATACCGCCAACTCCGCATGGAGTGCAACGGGTTCCACGGCGGCACCTCGGGCAGCCCCTGGCTGACCCACTTCGACGAGCGGACCAAGACCGGCCGCGTCATCGGCAACATCGGCGGCCTCAACGGCGGCGGCCCCAGCGGCCCCCACGCCGACCGCACCTCCTACAGCCCCTATTACGGCGCGAACATCCTCATGCTCTACCTTCGGGCGATCAGCGGGTGAGCAAGGGGCTCCGGGGGTACCTGGCCGCGTGTCCGTCCTTGGGGCGGTCGCACGGCCGCGTGCCCCCGGGGCTGCGGTCCGGCCGGGCGCCCCCTGGGGCGGGCCCGGCCCAGGGGCTACCCCTACCGCAACGCCGCCATCAGCCCCCGTTCGCGCGGCCCCAGGAAGCGCGGGTCGGGCCGCAGGGCCGCGTCGGCCGCCGCCTTTCCCGCCGCGGCGACCTCCCGTACGCCGCCGTACACCCAGGTCACATCGTGCGGGGCGGCCACGCCCACGCCGTACGCGTCGATCCCCGCAGCGGTGCACAGCGCCAGCGCCCGCCGGATGTGGAAGCCCTGGCTCACCAGCACGGCGCGCCGCACGCCGAAGATCCGGCGCGCCCGGCTGCACGAGTCCCAGGTGTCGAACCCGGCGTGGTCCCCGACGATCCGCCGCCCCGGAACGCCGCGGTGCACCAGATAGCGGCGCATCGCGTCCGGCTCGTCGTAGTCGGCCCGCCCGTGGTCGCCGGTCACCAGGACCGCCCGGACCGTGCCGCGCCGGTAGAGCCGTCCGGCCGCGTCCAGCCGGTCCGCCAGATAGGGCGACGGTTCGCCGTCCCAGAGGCCCGCCCCGAACACCACCGCCACGGGGGCGCGCGGCACCTCGTCGAGCGCCCGCACCCGCGGCCCCGCGGAGACGTTCAGCCAGGTCGCCGGAGCCAGCGCCAGGACGGTCAGCGCCACCACGACCTGGTAGACGCGCCGCTGCCCCCGCCGGGTCCGCGGCAGCCGCCACCACACCCGCCCCTTCGGCCCCCGCATCCCCGTTCCTCCACTCCCCGGGGCCGGACCCGGCCCGCACGTCACCGGCAGCGACGCAGGGCGGCCCGGCACGGTTGCAGCAAGGCCCTCGCCACCGGGCCCGAAGCCACGGCCGAACGCCCCGGTGGACACCTGGTCGACGCCCCGGCCCCGCCCCGCGCCCGTCGCTCGCCGCCCCGCTCCGCACCACCGCACGTCCTCGCCGCACGGCCCCCGGCCCACCACCCGCAACGCCCCCACCACGGCTAACCTGGGCGAATCCGCCGACCGGCCATCGATCCGTACCGCAGAACAGGTGTGACCGTGCCTTCCTCCCCGCCCGCCGCCCCCGCCCCGCTCCCCAAGGCCGAACTGCATCTGCACATCGAGGGCACCCTGGAGCCCGAGCTGGCCTTCGCCCTCGCCGAGCGGAACGGCGTCACCCTGCCGTACGCCTCCCGCGACGAGCTGCGCCGCGCCTACTCCTTCACCGACCTGCAGTCGTTCCTGAACCTCTACTACGCGCTGATGGCCGTCCTGCGCACCGAGGACGACTTCCACGACCTCGCCGACGCCTACCTCGCCCGCGCCCGCGCCCAGGGCGTCCGGCACGCCGAGATCTTCTTCGACCCGCAGGCCCACACCGCCCGCGGCGTCCCCCTCGTCACCGTGATCAACGGCCTGGCCCGCGCGCTCGACGCCGCCCCGGAGCGGCACGGCATCACCACCCGCCTGATCATGTGCTTCCTGCGCGACGAGAGCGCCGAATCGGCCCTCGCCACCTTCGAGGCGGCCCGCCCGCACCTCGACCGCATCGCCGCCGTCGGCCTCGACTCGGCCGAGGTCGGCCACCCGCCGTCGAAGTTCCGCGAGGTCTACGAACTGGCCCGCGAGGCGGGGCTCAAGTGCGTCGCCCACGCCGGTGAGGAGGGTCCGCCCGCGTACGTCTGGGAGGCGCTGGACATCCTCGGCGTGGACCGCATCGACCACGGCGTGCGCAGCATGGAGGACGAGCGGCTGGTGGCCCGCCTCGCCGCCGAACAGGTGCCGCTGACCGTCTGCCCGCTCTCCAACCTCCGGCTGCGCGTCATCGACGACCTCGCCGACCACCCGCTGCCCGCCATGCTCGACGCCGGACTGCTGGTCACCGTCAACTCCGACGACCCCGCCTACTTCGGCGGCTACGCCGACGACAACTTCACCGCCGTACGCGACGCCCTCCACCTGGACGACGCGACGCTCCGCACCCTGGCCCGCAACTCGTTCCGCGCGGCCTTCCTGGACGAGGCGACCCGCGAGAAGTACCTGAAGGAGCTCGACGCGCACCAGGGCTAGGGCGAAGGGGCCACCCGGTGACGACGCGGTCCGCATCCGGTGGCGACGGGCCCCGCACCCGGCGTGGGGCGGCTGCCGCCCCGCCCGCCCCTCTCACGCCCCCTCCCCGCCCAAGGTGCCCCCGGTTACCACCCGTTCCCCGTCGGGAAACACCCCCGAAACGCCCGCTCGGCACCCTCGCCCCATGACGGCGTCCCGCACCCGCACCCAGCTCCGTCCGCCCGGCGCAGCCCTGTACGAGACCGGTGGACCGGGCCCGGCCGGGCCGGGTTCCGCCGGGCCGGGCCCCAGCAGGCCGGGCCCCGGCGGCGGGCCTCCCCGCCTCCTCCAGGCTGCCCCCACCCTCGTCGCCGTAGCCCACGGCAGCCGCGACCCGCGTGCCCTGCCCGTCGTCCGCGCGCTGCTGGCGCGGGTCCGGGCGCTCCGCCCCGGGTTACCCGTCCGGCTGGGCCACCTCGGGCTCGACCGGCCGCTGCTCGCCGATACCCTCGCCGGGCTCCGTGGCGGCGCCGTGCTCGTCCCGCTGCTCTTCGGCCACGGTCACCACGTCACCCACGACCTGCCCGCCGCTCTCGCCACCGCCCCGCACCTGGACGGCAGGATCGCCGCGCCCCTGGGCCCGCACCCGTTGCTCGCCGAGGCGCCGCACGGCCGCCTCGCCGAAGCCGGATTCGACCCGTACGCCGCGCCCGGGCGCCGCGCCCACACCGCCGTTGTCCTCGCCGCCGCCGGTTCCCGTGCCCCGCGCTCCGCCGCGGACACCGACGCCGTCGCCGCGCTCCTGTCGGCCCGGCTCGGCGGCCTCCCCGTCGTCACCGGGTACGCCTCCGCCGCCGCGCCCACCGTCACCGGGGCGGTCCGCGCCCTCACCGCCCGGGGGCACCGCCGGATCGCCGTCGCCGGATGCTTCGCCGCCCGGTGCGCCGCCGACGCCCCGGACATCGCCGCCGCCCCTCTGGGGGACCACCCGGCCCTCGCCCGCCTGCTGCTGCACCGCTACGACGACGCACTCGTCGCCGGAGGCGGAGGTGCTGCCGGAGGCGGCGCTTCCGTTCGGGACTCCACCGGGGCGGCTACCGTCGCAGTATGACGGGCATTCCTGCACACACCGGCTGTACCGGCCACGAGGACACCGGCGGACCGGCCGAGGCGCACCCGGGCCGCCAGGCACCGGCCGGTCCGCCGTCCGCCACCCCCGGATACGCCCCGGCGGACGCCGACCGCTGGGTCGCCGAGCCGGACAAACGCCCCGGCCGCACCGCCTTCCAGCGCGACCGGGCGCGCGTCCTGCACTCCGCCGCCCTGCGCCGCCTCGCCGGGAAGACGCAGGTCGTCACGCCCGGCACCCGCACCCACCTCTGGGACGCCAGCCCCCGCACCCGCCTCACCCACTCCCTGGAGTGCGCCCAGGTGGGCCGCGAACTCGGCGCGGCCCTCGGCTGCGACCCCGACCTCGTCGAGACCGCCTGCCTGGCCCACGACCTCGGCCACCCGCCCTTCGGGCACAACGGCGAGCAGGCCCTCAACGAGGTCGCCGCGGCGTGCGGCGGCTTCGAGGGCAACGCCCAGTCGCTCCGCCTCCTCGCCCGCCTGGAACCCAAACGTTTCCGCACCACCGCCGACGGCCCCCCCGTCAGCGTCGGCCTCAACCTCACCCGTGCCGCGCTGGACGCCGCGACCAAATACCCCTGGCCCCGGGGCGGCCACCCCACCGACCCCACCTCGCCCAAATTCGGTGTCTACGCGGACGACCTGCCGGTCTTCGCCTGGTTCCGCCAGGGCGCCCCCGCCGCCGCCCGCAGCTTCGAGGCCCAGGTCATGGACTGGTCCGACGACGTCGCCTACTCCGTCCACGACGTCGAGGACGGTCTGCACGCCGGGCACCTCGACCCCAACCTCCTGCTCGCCGACGCCGAACGCGCCGAGATCTTCGCCGTCGCCGCCCGCCGCTACGCCCCCGGCGCCGGGCCCGCCGAACTGGCCGCCGCCCTCGACCGCCTCCTCGACCAGGAGTGGTGGCCGCACGGCTACGACGGCTCGGCCCTCGCCCAGGCCCGCCTCAAGGACGCCACCAGCCAGCTCATCGGCCGCTTCTGCACCGCCGCCGAGGCCGCCACCCGCGCCGCGTACGGCACCGGCCGCCTCACCCGGTACGGCGCCTCCCTCGTCGTCCCGGAGGAGAGCCGGCTGGAGTGCGCCGTCCTCAAGGCCGTCGCCGACCGCTACGTCATGCAGCGCCCCGACCAGGAGGCGCTCCGCGCCGACCAGCGCGTCGTCCTCGCCGAACTCGCCGAGGCCCTGCTGCGCCGCGCCCCCGACGGCCTCGACCCGCAGTTCCGGTCACGTTTCGACGAAGCTGACGCCGCCGCCGATGACACCGCCCGGATGCGCGTCGTCATCGACCAGATCGCCGCCCTCACCGACGCCTCGGCCCGCAGCCTCCACGCCCGCCTCACCCGTGCCCCCGGGGCGCCCTGACCGCGCCACCCGGGACGCGCCGCACCGGACCGGACCCTTCCGTCCGCCCCCGCCGTGCGGGAGGCTCGGACGGCGCACGGCGGCCGCATCCGGGGCGCGCACACCACGTGGGTGTCGCCGGGCGCGACACCCGCACCGGTACCAGGCCGCGAAACACGGTAACGAGGACGGAGAACGGGGGAGCGTACACGGGGGACCGAACAGCGGGGGAACGATCGGCGACGTGCACGGCCGCGGAAGCGGACGTACGGCACCGACAACGAGGAGGAAGCAAGTGGTCGAAGCACACCAGACGTTTGTCATCGTCGGGGGCGGCCTGGCCGGGGCGAAAGCCGCCGAGACCCTCCGCGCGGAGGGCTTCACCGGACGGGTGATCCTCATCTGCGACGAGCGCGACCACCCGTACGAACGCCCGCCGCTGTCCAAGGGATACCTGCTCGGCAAGGAGGAGCGCGACAGCGTCTTCGTCCACGAACCCGCCTGGTACGCGGGCGCCGACATCGAACTGCACCTCGGCCAGCCCGCCGTCCACCTGGACCCGGACGCCCGGACCGTACGCCTCGGCGACGGCACCCTCATCGTCTACGACAAGCTGCTGCTGGCCACCGGCGCCGAACCGCGCCGCCTCGACATCCCCGGCACCGGCCTCGCGGGCGTCCACCATCTGCGCCGCCTCGCCCACGCCGAGCGGCTGCGCGGCGTCCTCGCCTCCCTGGGCCGCGACAACGGCCATCTCGTCATCGCCGGGGCAGGGTGGATCGGCCTCGAAGTCGCCGCCGCGGCTCGCTCGTACGGCGCCGAGGTGACCGTCGTGGAGACCGCGCCGACGCCGCTGCACACCGTCCTCGGCCCCGAGCTGGGTGACCTCTTCGGCGATCTGCACCGCGAGCGCGGCGTCCGTTTCCACTTCGGCGCCCGCCTCACCGAGATCGTCGGCCAGGACGGCATGGTGCTCGCCGTCCGCACCGACGACGGCGAGGAGCACCCCGCCCACGCCGTCCTCGCCGCCATCGGCGCCGCGCCCCGCACCTCCCTCGCCGAACAGGCCGGACTGGCCCTCGTCGACCGCTCCTCCGGTGGCGGCATCGCCGTCGACGCGGCCCTGCGCACCTCCGACCCGCACGTCTACGCCGCGGGCGACGTCGCCGCCGCCGACCATCCGCTGCTGGACACCCGCATCCGCGTCGAGCACTGGGCCAACGCCCTCAACGGCGGCCCCGCCGCGGCCCGCGCCATGCTCGGCCAGGACGTCGCCTACGACCGCGTCCCGTACTTCTTCTCCGACCAGTACGACGTCGGCATGGAGTACTCCGGCTACGCCCCGCCCGGCTCGTACGACCAGGTCGTCTGCCGCGGTGACGTCGCCAAGCGTGAGTTCATCGCCTTCTGGCTGTCCGAGGGACGGCTGCTCGCCGGGATGAACGTCAACGTCTGGGACGTCACCGAGCCGATCCAGCAACTCATCCGCTCCGGGCACCCGTTGGACCCCGCGGCCCTGGCCGATCCCGAGGTTTCCTTGGAGAGCCTGCTCCCGTAGCGTGCCGCCATGAGCGCCCGCATCTCCGGCCCCAGTGGCCCCACGCCGCCCGCCGGCCCCGCCGCGGCCGTCACCCTCGACTCCGTCCGTGACGCCGCGGCCCGGCTGGCGGGCGTCGCGCACCGCACCCCGGTGCTGCGCTCGCGCACCCTGGACGCGCTGGTGGGCGCCGAGGTCCACCTCAAGTGCGAGTCCTTCCAGCGCGTCGGCGCGTTCAAGTTCCGCGGCGCCTACAACGCCGTCGCCCGCCTCACCCCCGAGCAGCGTCGCCGCGGCGTCGCCGCCTACTCCTCCGGCAACCACGCCCAGGCCGTCGCCCTCGCCGCCCGCGAACTGGGCACCACCGCCGTCATCCTCATGCCCGAGGACGCCCCGCGCTCCAAGCGCGAGGCCACCGCGGGCTACGGCGCGGAGATCGTCACGTACGACCGCTACACCGGCGACCGCACCGCCCTCGGCCGCGCACTGGCCGAGGAGCGCGGGCTGGCCCTCATCCCGCCCTACGACCACCCGGACGTCATCGCGGGCCAGGGCACCACCGCCCTGGAGCTGATCGAGGAGACCGGGCCGCTGGGCGCGCTGCTCACACCCGTCGGCGGGGGCGGCCTGATGGCGGGCTGCGCCACCGCCGCCACCGCCCTCGTCCCCGGTATCCGCATGATCGGCGTGGAGCCGGAGACCGGCGACGACACCGCGCGCTCGCTCGCCGCCGGGGAGCGCGTCGCCGTCCCCGTGCCGCGCACCATCGCCGACGGGCAGGCCATCGAGATGCCCGGCGAGCTGACCTTCGCGATCAACCGGCGGCTCCTCGACTCCGTCGTGCTCGTCACGGACGACGAGATCCGCGCCGCCATGCGGTTCGCCTTCGAACGCCTCAAGATCGTCACCGAGCCCAGCGGTGCCTGCGCCCTCGCCGCCCTGCTCAGCGGCCGTATCGCCGCGCTCCCGCCCCGCGTCGGCGTGGTCGTCTCGGGCGGCAACATCGCCCTCGACCGCTTCCTGGAGGTGATGGGCGCGGCCCCGGACGCCCTCTGACGCGGCGGCCCGGACGGGACTGTCGGCGCCCGGCCGTAGAATTCACGCGTGGCAGGCAGGATCAACGATGACGACGTGAAGGCGGTACGGGACGCGGTCCCGATCGACGCCGTCGTGTCCGAATACCTCCAGCTCCGCAACGCCGGAGGCGGCAACCTCAAGGGCCTGTGCCCGTTCCACGACGAGAAGTCCCCGTCCTTCCACGTCAGCACGGCCAAGGGGCTCTACCACTGCTTCGGCTGCCAGGAGGGCGGCGACACCGTCGACTTCATCATGAAGATCGACCACCTCTCCTTCGCCGAGACCATCGAACGCCTCGCCGCCCAGGCGGGCATCACCCTGCGTTACGAGGAAGGCGGCTACACCCCCGGCCGCCAGCAGGGCGAACGCACCCGCCTGGTCGAGGCCCACAAGGCCGCCGCCGGCTACTACATCGAGCAGCTCGACTCGCCCGAGGCCGAGATCGGCCGCCGCTTCCTCGCCGAGCGCGGCTTCGACCAGGCCGCCGCCCAGCACTTCGGCGTCGGCTACAGCCCCGCCGGGTGGGACCACCTCACCCGCTTCCTGCGCGGCCGTGGCTTCACCGACAAGGAGCTGATCCTCTCCGGTCTCTCCCAGGACGGCCGCCGCGGCCCCATCGACCGCTTCCGCGGCCGCCTGATGTGGCCGATCCGCGACATCTCCGGCGAGGTCGTCGGATTCGGCGCCCGCAAGCTCCGCGACGACGACAACGGCCCCAAGTACCTCAACACCCCCGAGACCCCGATCTACAAGAAGGGCCAGGTCCTGTACGGCATCGACCTGGCCAAGAAGGAGATCGCCAAGTCCTCCCGCGCGGTCGTCGTCGAGGGCTACACGGACGTGATGGCCTGCCACCTCGCCGGAGTCACCACCGCCATCGCCACCTGCGGTACCGCCTTCGGCGGCGACCACATCAAGATCCTCCGCAGACTCCTGATGGACAACGGCTCGGCTCGGGTGATCTTCACCTTCGACGGTGACGCGGCGGGCCAGAAGGCCGCCCTGCGCGCCTTCGAGGACGACCAGAAGTTCGCCGCCGAGACCTACATCGCCATTGCCCCCGACGGCATGGACCCCTGCGAGCTGCGCCTCGCCAAGGGCGACACGGCCGTCGCCGATCTTGCCGAACCCCGCACCCCGCTCTTCGAGTTCGCCCTCCGCCAGATCGTGAGCCGCTACGCGCTGGAGACCCCTGCGGGTCGCGCCGCCGCCCTCGACGAGGCGGCGCCCGTCGTGGCCCGCATCAAGAACAGTGGCGCGCAGCACGAAGTGGCCGTCCAGCTGGCCGGGATGCTCGGCATCCTCGACACCCAGTTCGTGGTCCGCCGCGTCGGGCAGCTCGCCCGCTGGGCCCGCGAGCGCGGCCGCGACGGCGGGCCCGACCAGTCCCGCAGAGCCCCCCGCGGCCGGGCCCCGGTGTCCGAGGCCGAGGCGCCCGCCCCCGGCCTGCGCGGTCCCGCGCTCAACCTCCGCAGCCCCGCCCACCGCGTCGAGCGCGAACTCCTCAAGCTCGCCCTCCAACGCCCCGACCTGGTCTCCCCGGCCTTCGACGCGTACGGCATCGATGAGTTCACCGCCCCGCCGTACGTCGTGGTCCGCCGCTGCATCGAGGACGCCGGGGGCGCCGCGGCGCACGACGACGGCTACGTCCAGCGGGTCCGCGAGGCCGCGCCCGACGACACCGTCCGCGCCATGGTCACCGAGCTGATCGTCGAGCCGCTGCACACCCGCCGCGACCCGGACGAGGCATACGCGGGCGTCCAGCTCGTCGCCGTCCGCCTCGCCGCCGTCAACCAGCGCATCACCGAGATCCGCGGCACCCTCCAGCGCCTCGGCCCCCGCGCCGACCCGGAACACCTCGCCGCCGTCCAGAACGAACTCTGGGTCCTCCAGCAGTACGGCCAGTCCCTGCGCGAACGGGGGTACGCGGCGCTGTAGGCGCGGCGGGCAGGGCGCGGGCCCCGTTCACGCCGCCCGGCCGCGGGGCCTGCCCCTGCCGTCCGGCCTCGCCTTCCGTTCCGGCAGCCCGGCCCCGGGCCCGGCTCCCCCTTCCGGCCGCCCGGCTCCGGGACAGCGCCGCCGCTGCGGCAGCCCGGCCCCGCCCCGTCGGCCCCAGGAACACCCCCGCGCCCCGCACACCCGATCGCCGCGCTCCGCCCGACGCCCCGGCGTATCCGGACGGTCACGGAACGAACTCAGAAAGTGCTCGCACGCCCCTCGTGGCAGCCCTGTGTCGTACTCCACACTGAGAAGCGGTGCGCGAGTCCGCCGCGCCCCATCCGCTCCCGCGCACCCGCTTCCCGCCCGCGGCCACTCGCGGTACGGCGGCCGGCCCGCCGCCGCTCCCGGACCCTGCCGCCCGCGCAGCGAATCCCCTGGAGGTCGCCCCCGTGCAGAGCCAGATCCTCCCCGGGGCGCCCGGCGCCCCGCAGGCCGCGACCGGGAAGACCCTGCCGCAGGGGGAGGAAGCCCCGGCCCGCGGCCCGGCCGGCCGCGGCGGCCCCCATAAGGCCCCCGGCGCGTTCCGCGTCCCCACGCAGCCCGCCCGCCCCGCCCCGCCGGACGCCGGACACCTCCCGGAGGGGCCGCCGGCCGTCCCCGGCGAGGAGGCGGACGGCGTCCCCGAGGACGAGGCGGACAGCGTCCCCGGCCCGCCGCTGCGTTCCGAGGCGGCGGGCCCGTCCGCCGACCTCTTCCGCCAGTACCTCCGCGAGATCGGCCGCATCCCGCTGCTCACCGCCGCCGACGAGGTCGACCTCGCGCGCCGCGTCGAGGCCGGGCTCTTCGCCGAGGAGAAGCTGGCCCGCACTCCGGACCTCGGCTCCCAACTCGCCGGCGATCTCGACACATTGGTGGTCCGCGGCCGGATGGCCAAACGCCGTCTGATCGAGGCCAACCTCCGCCTCGTCGTCTCCGTCGCCAAGCGCTACCTCGGCCGCGGCCTGACCATGCTCGACCTCGTCCAGGAGGGCAATCTCGGCCTGATCCGCGCCGTCGAGAAGTTCGACTACGCCCGCGGCTTCAAGTTCTCCACCTACGCCACCTGGTGGATCCGCCAGGCGATGTCCCGCGCCCTCGCCGACCAGGCCCGCACCATCCGCGTACCGGTGCACGTCGTCGAACTGATCAACCGCGTGGTCCGCACCCAGCGCCGCATCCTCCAGGAGACCGGCAGCGAACCGTCCCACGACGAGATCGCCGTCCACCTCGGCCTCACCACCGAACGCGTCGAGGAGGTCCTGCGCCTCGCCCAGGAACCGGTCTCGCTGCACGCCCCCGTGGGCGAGGAGGACGACGTCTCCTTCGGCGACCTCATCGAGGACGGCGACGCCCCCTCACCCGCCGAATCCGCCGCCTTCCTCCTGCTCCGCGAACACCTCGACGCCGTCCTGTCCACCCTCGGCGAACGCGAACGCCGCGTCGTCCAGCTCCGCTACGGACTCGCCGACGGCCGCCCCCGCACCCTGGAGGAGATCGGCCGCCTCTTCGGCGTCACCCGCGAACGCATACGCCAGATCGAGTCCAAAACCCTCGGCAAGCTCCGCGACCACGCCTACGCCGACCAGCTCCGCGGCTACCTCGACTGACGCCGTCACCCCTCCGGTACGAACGCCTCCGCGGGCGGCGCCGCGGTGAACGCCCCCGGGTACGCCTCCTCCCGCACCGCCGCGTACTGCTGGCGCACCGCCTGCCCCACCGGCAGCTCCTCGCCCGGCTCGAAGACCTGGCTCGCGGCCGCCGGCCACTGCGGCGGCTCCGCCGGACCGCCCGGCTCGGCGGTGGGCAGCGTGCCGTGCGCCGCGCCGAGCGCCCACGCCGCCTGCCGTGCCGCGCCCAGCGCCGCGTACTCGGCCGGCTGTGGCACCACGACCTGCACGCCGAAGAGCGCCGGCGCCACCGCCTGCACCGCGGTCAGCTCCGCCGCCGCGCCCAGCAGGAAGACCCGGCGTACCGTCACGCCCCGGCCGCGCAGCACGTCCAGCGCGTCGGCGAGCCCGCAGAGCATCCCCTCGACCGCGGCGCGCGCCAGATGCTCCGGCTTCATGCTCTCCCGGCGCATTCCGTGCAACGACCCCGCGGTGTGCGGCAGATGCGGCGTCCGCTCGCCCTCCAGATACGGCAGCAGCACCATGCCGTACGCACCGGGCGTCGACGTCAGCGCCAGCTCCGACAACCCCTCCAGGTCCGTCCCGAGCATCTCGGCGGTGCCGCGCAGCACCCGCACCGCGTTGCTCGTGTGCACCACCGGCAGATGGCGGCCCGTCGCATCGGCGAACGAGGTGATGGTGCCCTCGGCGTCGACCAGCGCCTCGTGGTGGATGCTGAACACCGAACCCGACGCGCCCAGCGAGATCACCGCGTCGCCGACGCCCACGCCGAGCCCGAAGGCCGCCGCCATCGTCTCGCCCGTACCCGCGGAGATCAGCAGCCCCTCCGGGGTGAAGCCCGCCGTCCCCCAGGGGCGCAGCACCTCCGGCAGCCGCACCTGATGTCCGAGCGCCATCTCCACCAGATCCGGCCGGTACGCCTCGGCGGCCGCCGACCAGAACCCGGTGGTCGAGGCACCGCCCCGGTCCGTCGTCCGCCGCGCCGGGCGGCCCAGCAGCTGCCAGGCCAGCCAGTCGTGCGGCTGCATGACCTCGGCGATCCGGGCGGCGTTTGCTGGTTCGCTCCGCGCCAGCCAGCGCAGCTTGGTCACCGGGTGTGCCGCCTGTGGCACCGCCCCGATGGCCTGCGCCCACGCCGCCCGTCCGCCGAGCGAGTCCGCCAGATCGGCCGCGGCGCTCTGCGCCCGCTTGTCGTTGCCGACCAGCGCCGGGCGGACGAGCCCGCCCTCGGCGTCCAGCGGCACCAGCCCGTGCTGCTGAGCCGAGACCCCGATCGCCTGGACGCCTTCGAGCAGCCCGTTCCCGGCGGCCTCACCCAGTGACATCAGCCACGCCTGAGGGTCGACCTCGGGCCCCTTCTCGACAGGGTGCGGCGCGTACCCCCGCCTGATGACGGCACCGGTATCGGTATCGCAGACCACGATCCGTGTGCACTCGGAAGAACTGTCCAACCCGGCGACTTTCCCCATGGCTCCAGATGATGCCCCATCCGGCGGGCCCGGGACGCCTCAGGGTTTACGACGGCCGCCGCGGGGCGGGGGCGGGCGGCGTCAGGTGTTGCTCGTACCCCAGTCGTCCGGGTCGGCATCGCGCTGCTCACGCAGCGAACGGACCCGGTCGGTGACCGCCTGCGGCATCCGGTCGCCGACCTTGGCCGAAACCTTGTCGAACGCCTTCGTCGCCGCCTCCCGGCCGCCCAGCGCGGCGGTTTCGGCGGTGTTGCGGACCGCGGGGTTCTCCGCGACCCGCCGGGCCGCCTTGCGCAGCTGTTCGTACCGCTCCCGTCCGGCCCGCGTGCCGAGCACGTATCCGACGGCCAGTCCCGCGATGAACGTGAGCCGGTAGCGCATCGCTCCACCCTTTCCTGTCGTCGGCGGCGCGTCCGCCGGGGAGGGGCCGTGCCGCCTCCGCCGCGGTGCCGCCCGCCGATGGCGTTCGGTCGCGTCCGGTACCGGTGCACCGGACCTGCGGGCTGTGCCGCGCGCCTGCCCTGCGGGGCCGGTGATCACCTGTGGCGATACCGATTGGCGGAGCACCCCCCTGCTTGCGCTAATGTATGTGTCGCAGCGAGCGCACGCCGTCCGGAGTTCCGGTCGGCGAAGCATTCGAGGCACACGCAGCATTCCCCTGTAGCTCAATTGGCAGAGCAGCCGGCTGTTAACCGGCAGGTTACTGGTTCGAGTCCAGTCGGGGGAGCGCGATCCCCTGTAGCTCAATTGGCAGAGCATTCGGCTGTTAACCGGAGGGTTACTGGTTCGAGTCCAGTCGGGGGAGCAACAATGAAGAGGGCCCCGGAAAGGGGTCCTTTTTCATGTGTGGGGAACCGAAAGCCCTGCGGGTGAAGTCCTGTTGACCGTGCACAGCCGCCGGACGGCAGCCCACACGGGCAGCAGATCGTATGAGCGGCTATGCTGCGGCAGACGGCGCGCACAAATGTGCGCGGCGCGCCGTGTGGGGGCAGTAGCTCAGCCGGTCAGAGCAGCGGACTCATAATCCGTCGGTCGTGGGTTCGAGCCCCACCTGCCCCACACAGGCCAGGCGTCTTGCCTGGGAGGCACGTAACAGGGCCCTCGCAGTCGACTGTGAGGGCCCTCACTCTATGCGCGGACGGGGCGCGGGAGCCCCGGCGCGGCCCGCGTCTCCCCGGTGGCACCCGAACGCCCCGGGCCGCCGCCCGATCGGCGGCGGGACCGCCCCGCACAGGCCCTCGGCGACCCGTCCCGGGGCGCCCTCCGGGTGTGCTGAGCGCCACGTCAAACGCGTGTCACCGGGATGTCTAGGACGCCGCGCCGTGGGCAGGGGAGCGGGACGGTCCGGCGTGCGGAATACGGTGCGGGGCGATCCCGTTGCCGCAGCTGGATACGGACCGGACATACACGACAGACCCGCAAGTAGGGAGCCCGCATGAGCACCGTAGAGCTGACCAAGGAAAACTTCGACGAGATCGTCTCCGGCAACGACTTCGTCCTCATCGACTTCTGGGCCGAGTGGTGCGGCCCGTGCAAGCAGTTCGGTCCGGTCTTCGAGCGGTCCTCCGACAAGCACGACGATCTGGTCTTCGCCAAGGTGGACACCGAGGCGCAGCCCGAGCTGGCCCAGGCGTTCCAGATCCAGTCGATCCCCACGCTGATGATCGTCCGCGACAACATCGCGGTGTTCGCCCAGCCCGGGGCGCTGCCGGAGGCCGCCCTGGAGGACGTCATCGGGCAGGCCCGCGGCCTGGACATGGACGAGGTCCGCACCTCGGTCGCCGAGGCGCAGCAGGCCGAGCAGGCGCAGGAGAAGTGAGCGAGCTGCTGCTGGTCCGGCACGGCGAGACCGAGTGGAGCAGGGACGGCCGGCACACCAGCTGGACGGATCTGCCGCTCACCGCCGAGGGCGAGGAGCAGGCCCGCGCCCTGCGGCCCCTCCTCGCCCACCGGCGGATCGCCTCCGTCCGCGTCAGCCCGATGGCACGTGCACGGCGCACCGCGGAGCTCGCCGGGCTGGACGGTGCGCGGACCGACGACGGTCTGCGCGAATGGGACTACGGGGGCTACGAGGGCATCTCGACGCCGGACATCCAGCGGGAGCGGCCGGAGTGGTTCCTCTTCACCGACGGCACCGTTCCCGGCCCCGACGGGCATCCCGGGGAGTCCCCCGAGGAGGTCGGGGCGCGCGCGGACGCCGTCCTGGCGCGCGTAGTGCCGCTGCTGGCGGCGGACGACGGGGACGTGGCGCTCGTCGCGCACGCGCATTTCCTGCGGGTGCTGACCGCCCGCAGGCTCGGTCTGCCGCCGTCCGCGGGGGCGCTGTTCACGTTCGGGACCGGCGCCGTCGGCATCCTCGGCACCGAGCACGGCCGACCCGCCGTGGTGGCGTGGAACGCCCGGTAGCCGCCGGGCCGTGAGCGGCGGCGGTGTTGCCCCACGGGCATGTTCGAGGGCGGCGGGCCGTGCCGTCGGCGGGCGCCCCGGTGTCAGGGCGCCATCGGGTCGAGGTACATCGGCTCGACCTTGCCCTCGATCATGGCGCCGAGCCCCTGGACGGCGCAGGTGTCGGGCCGGTCGGCGATGTGCACCGGCACGGTGGTCGCCTCCCGGATCATCGACTCCAGGCCCGGGATCAGCGCACTGCCCCCGGCCAGCATGATGCCGCGCTCGCCGAGATCGGCGACGAGGTCCGGCGGGCAGCGGCGCAGCACCGACCCGATGCCGTCCAGGATCGCCGTCAGCGGTGTCGCGATGGCGTGCCGGACCCGGTCGGTGTCCACCTGCACGCACCGCGTCGTCCCGCTGACCACATCGCGTCCGTGCACCTCCGCCGGCCCCGCGGCGAGGCCGCCGGTGCCGGAGAGCATCAGATGCAGCGGCCGTACCGCGCGGCTCGCCAGGTGCACCGCGTGGTGCTGGCGCAGATGCTGGACGACGGCGTGATCGATGGCGTTGCCGCCCACCGCCACGGTCTCCGCCGCCACGATCGATCCCAGGGAGAGCACCGCGATCTGCGTGGTGCCCGCCCCGCACACCACGATCATGGTCGCCTCGGGCTGCTCGACGGGCAGTCCGCAGCCGACCGCCGCGGCCACCAGCGTGTCGACCAGCTCCACGCGCCGTGCCCCCAGCCCGCTCAGCGTCTCCACCGCGGCGCGCTGCGCCAGCGGTTCGCTGCCGAACGGCTGGCAGATCGCGGCCCGCATCGTCGGCCGCCGCCGCCAGGTCCGGCGCAGCTTGTTGCCGACGAGCTGCCGCAGCAGCCGCTGGGCCATGTCGATGTCGACCACCGTGCCGTTGGCGACCGGCCGTACGACCCGGATGTACTCCGGCGTACGGCCGTCCATCACCGCGGCGTCGGTGCCGACGGCCAGCAGCGCGCCGGTACGGACGTTCACGGCGGCCACCGTCGGCTCGTCGACGATCAGCCCCTGATTCTTGAGGTAGATGCGGGTCCGGGACGCCCCGATGTCGACTGCCACCGAACAACGGCGCAGCTGGGCGAGGCTGGTGGTCATGGAAGATTCCTCCCCTGTGGGCCGGTACGGATGGAGCGTCGCAAGGAGCACTCCCGGCCATCCTGTGGCGCCCGCCCGCCCGCTGCGCGTTGAGGAGGTCCGGTCGGGGGACGTACCGATACCCGCCGGGAACGGGCCCCGGGGCGGCGTCAGCTCAGCCGGCGCTGGAAGAGGCCCCAGGTGAACTCCAGGACGGCGGAGCGGAGTTCACCCGTCGGGCCGGGGAGCGTGGCCCACAGGTTCCAGCGGTTGGGGGCGTCGCCCTCCAAGGGGCGGGCCGGGGCGAAGGCGCGGGCGGCCTCGTCGGCGGTGCAGGACCAAGGGGTGAGGTCGTCGGCGGTGCGCAGCCGCGGGGCGGGGGCCCCGGGTGCGCGGACCAGCCAGGCGTTCCAGACGGCGCCGCCCGGCGCGGTCAGCACCTCGAACCGCAGATCGGGCCAGAGCGGCACCGGCCAGCGCAGCGCCTCGCAGGTCAGATCGCCGACCCGGCGGGTCGTGACGGTCTCGGGCGTACCGAGCAGTGCACGGTAGGGCCGCGCCCCGGTGCGCGCCCCGGGCGCGTGCAGCCGGGCCTGCCACCGCTTGTTCGCCTCGCGCTGCTGGGCCCGGGACACGTCGAGTTCCCGTAGCGCCGCCTCGACGAGACCGGGCTGGTGGTCGGCCATCCGCCGCAACAGCACGAGCTGGAACGCGAGCGGGCCGGGCAGCGCACCGGAGGGGCCGGGGGCGTGGGGTGGGTTCATGGGGGACATCGTTGTGCACGAGGGGTGGTGGACGGTGCGGGCCGCGTCGGGCGCGCCACCGGGTCGGGGAGGTAGGGGAGTTGGGGAGCGGCGGGGTGACGACCGGGCCGTCACCCCGCCCGCTCGCGGCCCGTCAGCTGAAGTCGAACTCCCCGGTGCGGGTCCGCTTCAGCTCGAAGAAGCGGTCGTAGCCCGCGAGCAGCCGGGCGCCGTCGAAGACCCGCACCGCGTCCTCGCCGCGCGGGATCGACATCAGGACCGGCCCGAAGAACGCGACCCCGTCGATGTGGATCGTCGGCGTGCCGACGTCCTCGCCCACCGGGTCCATGCCCTCGTGGTGGCTCCGGCGCAGCAGTTCGTCGTAGCGGTCGGTCTCGGCCGCCCCGGCCAGCGCGGCGGGCAGCCCCACCTCGGCCAGCGCCTCCCGGATCACGTTCTCGGTGTCCTCGCGGGCCTCGTTGTGCAGCCGGGTGCCGAGCGCGGTGTACAGATCGCGCAGCACCTCCTCGCCGTGCCCGGCAGCCGCGGCGATGCAGACCCGCACCGGGCCCCATCCCTCGTCCAGCAGCGCCCGGTACTTCTCCGGCAGGTCCTCGCGCCCCTCGTTCAGCACGGACAGGCTCATGACCCGGAACCGCAGATCCAGGTCGCGGTGGCGCTCGACCTCCAGGATCCACCGGGAGGAGATCCAGGCGAACGGGCAGATGGGATCGAAGTAGAAGTCGACGGTGTGGCGGGCGGACCCGGGCTGCGGGGTGCGGTCTTCCGGGGCGGTGATCTCGGTCATGGGCTCAGGCTATGCCGGGACGAGGCGTAGTGCCCGGGCCATTTTCCGTCCGCAGGGGTGGGCCACCGGGCGCCGCCACCCGGCCGGAGCCGAACCGGCGCCGTGGCCGCTCACTCCGGGGCGGTGCCGAGCATCCGCTGCAGCAGCTCCTTGAGCAGGGTCCGCTCGGCGACCGTCAGGCGGCCCAGCGGCTCGCGCGCGAAGTTCAGCGAGCCGCGCAGCGCCTCGGCGGTGCGTCTGCCCTCGTCCGTCGGGGCGGCCAGTTTCACCCGGCGGTCGGCGGGGTCGGGCCGCCGCTCGACCAGCCCGCGGGACTCCAGCCGGTCGACGATGCCGGTGATGTTCGACGGCTCGCACTTCAGGCGCTGCGCTATCCGCCGCATGGGGAGCGGCTGGGCGGCCAGCAGGCCGAGCACCCGGGCCTGCGCCCCGGTGAGGGAGTGCTGCGACGCCGCGTGCTCGTACTCCTCGTGGTAACGGGCGACGACGGTGCCGATGAGATCGACGACCTCGACGGTCAGGTGGTCTGCGCGCGGAGTCATGTCCACCAGGATACCCAATTGCTTGACAGGATGAAATATTCAGAGGCATGGTTGTTTCAGTAGCTGAAGCATCAGGAAGGATCGCGTCATGTCCGCACTGCCCACGACCAGCCGTGAATGGCACCTCGTCGCCCGTCCGCACGGCTGGCCCACGCCGGACGACTTCGCCCTGCGCGAGGCCGCGGTGCCCGAGGTCGGCGAGGGCCAGGTCCTCGTCCGCACGCGGCACTTCTCCGTCGACCCCTATATGCGTGGCCGGATGAACGACGTGAAGTCCTACGTCCCGCCGTTCCAGCTGGACCGCCCCATGGACGGCGGCGCGGTCGGCGAGGTCATCGCCTCGCGCTCGGCCGACGTGGCCGTCGGCGACCATGTGCTGCACGGTCTCGGCTGGCGGGAGTACGCGGTGCTCGACGCCGCGCGCGCCGCGAAGATCGACCCTTCGTTGGCCCCGCTGAGCGCCTATCTCGGCGTGCTGGGTATGCCCGGCCTGACCGCCTACGCGGGTCTGCTGGAGGTGGCCTCCTTCAAGGAGGGGGACGCGGTCTTCGTCTCCGGCGCGGCCGGTGCGGTGGGCAGCGAGGTCGGTCAGATCGCCAAGCTCAAGGGTGCGTCCCGGGTGATCGGCTCGGCCGGTTCCGACGAGAAGGTCAAGCTCCTCGTGGAGGAGTACGGCTTCGACGCGGCGTTCAACTACAAGAACGGCCCGGTCTCCGGGCAGCTCAAGGCAGCCGCACCGGACGGCATCGACGTCTACTTCGACAACGTCGGCGGCGACCACCTCGAAGCGGCCATCAGCTCCCTCAACGTCCATGGCCGTGCGGCGATCTGCGGCATGATCTCGATGTACAACGCCACCGAGCCCACCCCGGCCCCGCGCAACCTCGCGCTGGTCATCGGCAAGCGGCTCCGCCTCCAGGGTCTGCTGGTCGCCGATCACAGCGCGCTGCAGCCGCAGTTCGTCGAGGAGGTCTCCGGCTGGATCCGTTCCGGTGCGCTGAAGTACCGCGAGACCGAGGTCGTCGGCATCGAGAACGGCGTCGAGGCGTTCCTCGGCCTCCTCCGCGGCGAGAACACCGGCAAGATGATCGTGACCGTGGCGGACTGACCCGCCTCCGCCGTGGATCGGCGCCGGGGCCGCGCGCCGAGGGGGACGGCGTACGGTCCCGGGGCCTGCGAACTCGGCAGCTGCTGGCCGGTGTGAGGTGGTCGGCGTCCGGTGGCGGTGCCGTCGGTCGGCCCGCCGTCGGTCGGGCCCGGCTTCACCGGCTCGCCGCGCCATGCGTACGGGGGGACCGTTAGGCTCGGGGCAAGCCGTCGCGATCGTGGGCGCGAGTCGCGGCGAACCGCAGGAGGATTCACATGTCCATCCAGCCGGTCGACGTCGTCTACACCGCCGTCGCCACCGCCGAGAACGGCCGCGACGGCCGCGTCTCCAGCGACGACGGCAAGCTCGACGTCATCGTCAACCCGCCCAAGGAGCAAGGTGGCAGCGGCGCGGGCACCAACCCGGAGCAGCTGTTCGCCGCGGGCTACAGCGCCTGCTTCCAGGGCGCGCTCAGCGTCGTCGCCCGCCAGGAAAAGGCCGACGTCTCGGGCTCCCGCGTCACCGCCCATGTCGGCATCGGCAAGACCCCGGCCGGTGGCTTCGGCCTCAAGGTCGAGATCTCCGCGTCGATTCCCCACGTCGACGCCGCCACTGCCAAGGAACTCATCGAGAAGGCCCACCAGGTGTGCCCGTACTCGAACGCCACCCGCGGCAACATCGAGGTCACGCTTACCGTCGCCTGACCTACGGGACCGGCGTCGCCAGCCGCGAACCCTCAACTGGCTGACACCGCAAGACGGTGGGGCAGTTGAACCTGAAGGCCGCTTCCGGTGGGGGGCGGCCTTTGGGGGTTGTGGGGTGTAGGGGGAGGGCTGGCGTGTTGTCAGGGACCTTGTCTGGTGGGGTGGGTGACTGGGATTCAAGGGGCGACTCCATTCGATGTCCTGACTACTGGTCACCGATGTGTCTCGGCCAGCCACGGCAGGCCACCCGGGCCTGCTGCCCTGACCCGCCGTCGACGGCGACACCGGCGATCGGCCAGCCGGACGATCGGCGCATCGGTGACCTGCGTACCGAGCCACCAGTCAGCCGATCGACCGGCGCCCCGGTGACCGGCGTAGCCGAGCGCCCCAGCGCACCGAGCCACCCCCCCCGTATCCGCCTCCCGGACCGCCGCGTCCCGCCCTCGCCCGGCCGCCGAGGACGCATCGGCATCAGCCGAAGCACCCCCCCCACGTGACGCAGGCCACGTCCCCGCCGCCTTGACGAAGCCCGCATGTAATCGATTTCGTATCCTCCGAGAAATCGATTACACGTCGATCGCACGCAGAGGATGGCAACGGCGCCATGGCGAACATCAAGGACGTGGCGGAGCGGGCAGGAGTCTCGGTCGCCACCGTGTCACGGGTGCTCAACGGGCACAGTCCCGTGGCCGAGACACGGGAGCGGGTGCTCGCCGCCGTGCGGGAGCTGGGGTATCGCCCCAACAACGTCGCCCGTGCCCTGCGCACCGCGCGGACCGGCACACTCGGGCTGATCATCGGCGATCTCACCAATCCGTTCTTCACCGAGCTGGCCGACGCCGTCGAGGACGAGGCCCGCAGCCTCGGCTACAGCCTGGTCATCGGCAACGCCGGCGAACGCCCCGACCAGCAGGACGACTACATCCGCACGCTCCTCGACCGGCAGATCGACGGGCTGCTGGTCAGCTCGGCGGGCACCGGCTCCACGATGCTCGGCGAGGTCGTCGCGTCCGGTACGCCGCTGGTGCTGCTGGACCGGATCGTGCCCGGCGTCGACGCTCCGTGCGTACGCGCAGATGGCCGGGAAGCCCTCACCGACCTCGCCGCGCACCTCGCCGCCCTCGGGCGCCGTCGTCCCGCGATCATCGTGGCACCGGCCGGTACGCCCACCGGCGACGAACGGCTCCGGCTCTTCCGTACGGCGCTCGCCGCGCACGGCATCGCGCTCCCCGACGCGTGCGTCGGCGCCACCCCGGACCTTCAGCACACCGGCGGCCGCGCCGTGATGCGTGCCTTCCTCGATCTTCCCGAGCCGCCGGACGCGGTGCTGGCCACCGACAACCTCATGGCGCTCGGCGCGATGGACGAACTGCGCGCGCGGGGGCTGCGCATCCCCGAGGACATGGCGCTGGTGGTCTACGACGAGGTCCCGTGGTTCCGCCATGCCGATCCGCCGCTGACCGTCATCGCCCAGCCCACCCGTGAGCTGGGGCGGGCCGCCGTGCACACGCTGCTGGCACGTATCGAGGGCCGCGAGGCCGCATCGGTGCTGCTCCCGGCGCTATTGGTGGCCCGGAGCTCGTGCGGCGAACCGGCCGGGGGGCGGGTGCCCGTGCCCAGGCCCGCCGATGCCGTATGAGCCGACTGTTCTGAACGCCGACGTGTCCTGAGCGGCGGACCGCCCACCGGACCGCCCACCGGACCGCCCACCGGACCGCCCACCGGACCGCCCTCCGGGCCGATCCCGGCCAGGCGCGGTCCGGCGACGCCCCCAACTCGCCGCGTCCCCGGCCCCGTTCCGGGAAGGACGTCAAGCAGGCGCCGAGGCGAACCCCGGAGGCGCCATCCGCCCCCGGCGCCCCGAACCCGCCACCCGTCCCCCACCCACACCACCAAGCACGAGAACCCCGAGCACCACACCGAGGAAGAGAGGGCAGCGCATGACCGGCGTCAAAGACGACGTACCGGGCGGCCGCGAACTGCTGCGCGTGGTGGGGGTGACGAAGTCGTTCCCCGGCGTGCGCGCGCTGGACGGCGTGGACCTGAGCCTGCGCTCCGGCGAAGTGCACGTCCTGCTCGGCGAGAACGGCGCGGGCAAGAGCACCCTCATCAAGATGCTCTCCGGCGCCCACCGCCCCGACCAGGGACGCATCCTCGCCGCCGGAGGCGCGGACGGCAGTGCCGACGGACTCCACGAGGTGCACATCCGCTCCGCCCAGGACGCGGAACGGATCGGGATCGCCACCATCTACCAGGAGTTCAACCTCGTCCCCGGCCTGACGGTCGCCGAGAACATCTTCCTGGGGCGGCAGCCGCGCACCGCACTCGGACTCGTCGACAGGAAGACGATGCGGGCGCGCGCCGCCGAGCTGCTGCGCCGGGTCCGCCTGGACGTCTCCCCGTCCACCCCGGTCGCGGAACTGGGCATCGCCCGGCTCCAGATGGTGGAGATCGCCAAGGCGCTCAGCCTTGATGCCCGCGTCCTGATCATGGATGAGCCGACCGCGGTCCTCACCTCCGAGGAGGTCGAAACGCTCTTCGGCATCGTGCGGGAGCTGCGCGCGGACGGCGTGGGCGTCATCTTCATCACCCACCACCTGGAGGAGATCGGTGCCCTCGGCGACCGCGTCACCGTCCTGCGCGACGGCCGTTCGGTCGCCGAGGTCCCGGCCACCACCGACGAGGACGAGCTGATCCGGCTGATGGTCGGCCGCGACATCTCCGAGCAGTATCCGCGCGTACGCCCCGACTCCCCGGGCGCGCCGCTGCTGCGCGTACACGGTCTGACCAGGCACGGAGCGCGCGGCAGTAAGGGCGCACCGGCCCGGCCCGTCTTCGAGGGCGTCGACTTCGAGGTGCGCGCGGGCGAGGTGGTCGGCCTCGCCGGGCTCGTCGGCGCGGGCCGTACCGAGGTCGCGCGGGCGCTCTTCGGTGTGGACCGCTATGACGCCGGGACCGTCGAGGTGGACGGCAGGGAGCTGGCCCCCGGCGACGTACGGGCGGCGATGCGCGCCGGGCTCGGGCTGGTGCCGGAGGACCGCAAGGGCCAGGGGCTGGTCCTGGACGCGTCGTTGCAGGACAACCTGGTGCTGGCCCGGCTGGACCGGGACACCCGCGGCGGGCTGGTCGACCGGCGTGGGCAGCGGCGCGAGGCGGCCGCGGTCGCCTCGCAGCTGAAGGTCCGGATGAGCGGTCTGGGCCAGAGCGCCCGCACCCTCTCCGGCGGCAACCAGCAGAAGATCGTGATCGGCAAATGGCTGCTGACCGAGACCCGGCTGCTGATCCTCGACGAGCCGACGCGCGGCATCGACGTCGGCGCGAAGGTCGAGATCTACCAGCTGATCAATGAGCTGACCGCGGCCGGATGCGCGGTCCTGATGATCTCCAGCGACCTCCCCGAGGTGCTCGGCATGAGCGACCGGGTGCTGGTCATGGCCCAGGGCCGGATCGCCGGTGAACTCCCGGCCGGACAGGCCACCCAGGATGCGGTCATGGAGTTGGCCGTGCAGGCCCCGAAATCGGCCACCGGGAGCCGGGCGCCCGCCGAGGCACCGAAGCCGACGGCCGGCGGCCCCACCGAGGCGGCCACGGCGGCCGGCCCTGCGGGCCCCGCCTTGTCCGCCACCCCGCAGAATCCCATGAAAACCCCTGGTCAGAGCGCGATGGAGGGCTCCGATGACTGAGTTGCTGAAGACCCCGGAGGAGACTCCTCCGCCCCTGGAGGCGGGCCGCGGCGCCGCGTTCGGCGGATGGTTCACCAGGGTGGTCCTGAAGAACGGCCCGCTGGGCGGTCTGATCGCGCTCGTCGTGGTGATGGCCGCGCTGTCGAAGGACTTCCTCAACGGCCAGAACCTCCTCAACGTCGGTGTCCAGGCGTCCGTCACCGCGATCCTCGCCTTCGGCGTCACCTTCGTCATCGTCTCCGCGGGCATCGACCTGTCCGTCGGCTCGGTCGCCGCGCTCTCCGCCACCGTCGTCGCCTGGGCGGCGACCCACGAGGGACTGCCGGTGTGGTGCGCGGTCCTCCTCGGGCTGGCGGTCGGTGTGGCCGCGGGTCTCGTCTCCGGCGCGCTCGTGGCGTACGGCAGGCTGCCCGCGTTCATCGCGACGCTGGCGATGCTGTCGGTCGGCCGTGGCCTGGCGCTGGTCGTCTCCGGCGGTACGCCCATCCCGTTCCCTTCCTCGGTCAGCGCTCTCGGTGACACCCTCGGCGGCTGGCTGCCGGTCCCCGTCCTCGTGATGATCGCGATGGGGCTGATCGCCGCGGTGATCCTGTCCCGTACGTACACGGGCCGGGCGATGTTCGCGATCGGCGGCAACGAGGAGGCGGCCCGCCTCTCCGGCATCCACGTCAAACGCCGCAAGCTCGTCATCTACGCGCTCTCCGGCCTGTTCGCGGCGGTCGCCGGTATCGTGCTGGCCGCCCGGCTCACCTCCGCACAGCCGCAGGCCGCGTCCGGATACGAACTCGACGCGATCGCCGCCGTCGTCATCGGCGGTGCCAGCCTCTCCGGCGGCTCCGGCAAGGCATCCGGCACCCTCATCGGCGCCCTGATCCTCGCGGTGCTCCGCAACGGCCTCAACCTGCTGAGCGTCTCCGCGTTCTGGCAGCAGGTCGCCACCGGCGTGGTCATCGCCGTCGCCGTCCTCCTGGACACGCTGCGCCGCCGGAGCGCCCGATGAACGCCCGGAACGCGGCGGCCGAAGGCCGCGAGGCCCAGTCCCGTACGGGACGGGCTCGTACGGGACGGACCCGTATGGCGGGCATGGGCGCGGGCCGCAGGTGGGGCGTGCGGTGCGCGGTGGCCGCCGCGGCGGCCGGGCTGGCGCTGGGGCTGGCGGGCTGCGACCGCGGTGGCGACACCGACCTCGGGCTGGCGCTCTCCACGCTCAACAACCCGTTCTTCGTCGGCATCAAGGAGGGCGCCCAGGCGGAGGCGGACGCCCGGGGCCTGCACGTCAACATCACCGACGCGCAGAACGACCCCACCCAGCAGATCAACCAGATGGAGACGTTCACCAGCCAGGACGTCCGGGCCGCCATTATCAACCCGGTCGATTCGGATGCAGCGGTTCCGGCCGTCGGCGTCGCCAACCGCGCGAACGTCCCGGTCATCTCCATCGACCGCGGCGTCAACGGCGGCAAGGTCGGCTCCACGATCGCCTCCGACAACGTCGCGGGCGGCCGCCTTGCCGCGAAGACGCTCGCCGAATCGCTGGGTGGCAAGGGCAAGGTCGCGTTCCTGGAGGGCCAGCCCGGGACGTCCGCGGCCCGCGAGCGCGGCCAGGGCTTCGAGGAAGGCATCAGGAAGTACCCCGGCATCCAGGTCGTGGCCCGCCAGCCCGCCGACTTCGACCGGACCAAGGGCATGGACGTGATGGCGAACATGCTCCAGGCCCACCGCGACATCGGCGGGGTCTTCGCCGCCAATGACGAGATGGCGCTCGGCGCGTCCAAGGCCCTCGGGGCCCGCTCCGGCAAGGACGTCAAGGTCGTCGCGTTCGACGGCACCCCCGACGGGGTGACGGCCGTGCGCCGGGGCACGCTGACCGCGACCGTCGCCCAGCAGCCCAAACTGCTCGGCAAGAAGGCGGTGGACTGGGCGCTGAAGGCCGCCCGCGGTGAGAAGCTGCCCGCTTCGGTCAAGGTGCCGGTCGTCCTGGTGACGTCGGACAACGCGGCGTCGTTCGACGGCTGAACGGGCCGCGGCCCACGCCGCCTGTGCCATACGGGCGATACGAGCCGTGCGTGCCAAGTGGCCTGTGGAGCGCCGACGGGTGACGTGGCCGCCGCGCCGGACGCGACAGGCAAGAGTTTCACGACAGATACGAGAGAGGGGAGCGGCGAAGGTGATGAGTGGAGAGGGGCGTGTGTACGACGTTCTGGTGGTCGGTTCGGCCAACGCGGATCTGACGGTACGGGTGGACCGGCGGCCCGGTGCGGGGGAGACCGTGCTCGGCACCGATCTGGTGGAATCGGCCGGTGGCAAGGGCGCCAACCAGGCCGCGGCGGCGGCCCGGATCGGCGGGCGGACCGCCCTGTTGGCACGGGTCGGCAAGGACGCGTACGGCGATCTGCTGCTCGCCGCGCAGCGCGAGGCCGGAACCGATGTGACGCCGGTCGTCGTCGACGAGGCGGCCCGCACCGGCACCGCCATGATCATCGTCGGCCCGGACGGCGACAACAGCATCGTCGTCTCACCCGGCGCCAACGCCGCTCTCACGCCGCAGGATGTCGCCGCCGCCCGGCAGACCGTCGCCGCTGCCACCGTTCTCTCCCTTCAGCTGGAAATTCCGACCGAGACCGTGCGGGCGGCCGCCGTGACCGCCGAGGAGTGCGGCACCCGCGTCGTCCTCAACCCCTCCCCGGTACCGGAGCGACTGGCCCCCGAACTTCTGGCGGCGGCCGACCCGTTGGTGGTCAACGAGCACGAGGCCCGCTGTCTCTCCGGCGCCGCCGACGGCACCCCGCGGGACTGGGCGCACGCCCTGCGCGAGCTGGGCGCCCGCTCCGTCGTCGTCACCCTCGGCGCCGACGGCGCGCTGCTCCTGGACGGCGCGGGCCTGCACGAGGTGCCCGGCGTCACGGTCGACGCGGTCGACACCACGGGCGCCGGCGACGCCTTCACCGGAGCCCTCGCCACCCGCCTGGCCCGCGGCGACACCCTGCCCGCCGCCGCCCGCTTCGCGGTTCGTGTCGGCGCCGCCGCCGTCACCAAGCCGGGCGCCCAGCCGTCCTACCCGACTCTGGCTGACCTGGACGCCTTGCTGGGGAGCTGAACGGTGGTGGGGTGAGCGGCGTGTGGGTGCACGGCGTGCGCCTCGCGCAGGCCGGGCGTGAAGCTTCGGTGCAGGCCGGGCGTGAAGCTTCGGCGCAGGTCACTGCCCCACCGGGACGTGGGCTCGTCCACCCCGGAACGGCCCGCCCCGACGATCACCCCCGCCGACCCCGCCCCCGACACCTCCCCGCCAGCTCCGCCGCCACCGCCACCTCCGTGCCGGCCAGGCCGACCGACGAGAACAGGGTGATCGCGTCGGTGTCGGTCCGGCCCGGTGCGGAGCCCGCGAGGACCGCTCGCACCGCCCGTACCGCACACGTCGCGTCCAGCGACTCCCGTACCTCGGCGTCGCCCAGCAGCACCGGCCCGGTCAACCCGCCGCCGCCTTCGCGGTCTTCGCTCACCTCAGCTCCCTCGGTCCGTACAGCGCGGCGTCCGCGCCTGTTTCCAGTGCCCAGTAGCGGTCGCCGTACGACCAGTGCCACCACTCGGTCGGGTAGTTCACCAGCCCGGCCGTCGTCAGCGCGGCGCTCAGTGTCCGCCGGGCCCGACGTGCCGCCGCCGGTATGCCGGGCGCGGCGGTGTAGCAGGCGCCGTCGCTCTCCTCCGGCGAGGCGTCCACAGGGGTGCCCATGTCGACCGGTGAGCCGTCGGCGGTGATCAGGGTGACGTCCACGGCGCCGCCCGCGCTGTGCGGGGCGATCTCCGGCGGCGAGACGAACCGGGAGGCGGCGGAGCGCACCCGGTCCGGAGCCCAGTCGGGGTGCAGCCCGCGCAGCCTGTCGGCGTATCTCTCGAAGTAGTGGCGCTGGAGGGCCGGCGGGCGGTACCCCTCGACCAAGCGGAGCCGCAGGCCGTCGGGGAGCACCCGCTCCGCGGCGAGCAGCCGCTCCAGCACCCCGGCCCGCAGATGGGCACCGGCGCCGTCCGTCGTCGCCTCCTCCGTATCGGCTGCGGCCGCCAGCAGGTTCGGCGCCGCCTCCCGTACGTCCACCAGCGGCTCCCCGCACTCGCGGACCGGCATCGCGGCCACCGCCGGGTCCGCCATCAGCACGACGGCGTCGCGTACGTCGGTCAGCACCAGCTCGCCCTCCTCCGGGCAGTCCGCCCCCGGCCCGGCCGACGCCACCTGCCGCCCGTCCGGCAGCCAGCCGCCGCTGAGCCCGCATCCCGGGCCGGAGGTGCCGCTGCCCATGCCCGCGCCGTTGGCGAGCAGGACGTGGAGGCCGTTGTCCCACGCCCGGTCCGGGTACTTCGTCAGGCTCTCCGGCGAGCTGTGGAACGAACTGGCGAGGTACACCCGGCAGCCGTCCGCCGCGGCCCGCTCGGCCAGCTCCGGGAAGGAATTGTCGTAGCAGGTGGCGAGGGCGAACGGGACACCGCCGAGGCGGAAGCGGCCCTCGGTGTGGCCCGGGGTGACGAGGTCGCGTTCCCGGCCGGACAGATGACGCTTCGTATAGCGGGTCAGCAGCGCCCCGTCCGGACCGAAGACGAACGAGGTGAGGCCCGGTATGCCCGCCGGGCCGCCGGGCTCCCGCGCGGGGACGTTGACCACCGCCCCGACACCGTGCGCCCGGCACGCCTCCCGCACCGGCGCCAGCCGCGCGTCGTCCGGGGTGAGGGCGAGGCCGGGATCCGCTGCGAGGGCGTCGAGGTCGTACTGCGTGAGCGCCAGCTCGGCGAAGACGACCAGGGCCGCGCCGAGGTCGGCGGCGCGGGCGAGGAGGGCGGCCATGCGTGCGGCGTTGGCCGCGATGTCGTGGCGGCGGGACGGGAATTGAGCTGCGGCGATCAACATGCCGTCATCATGCATCCGCGCAACTCACCCGCGCAGAGCCTGTGGATAACTCCCGATCGGCGGACCGCAGACCGCAGACCGCGGACCGGCGGATCGGCCAGCGACCGCCCGCCGATTGCAGCCCCCGCGCTCGCTGTTCAGGAAGCCGTCACCACCGACACATCCCCGCCGCTGGTGCGCGCCACCACCCGGTGCCGGGCGGCCGGATCCGTCGGTACCGAGACCTTTCGGTCGCCGCCGCTGGTCGTGGCCTCCACGGCGTAACTGCTCCGCGGCAGCCGGATCGTGACGTTGCCGCCGCTGGTGGTGCCCGACACGTCATCGGGCACGGTGGTGAACGTGGCACTCACGGAGCCGCCGCTGGTCTTCGCCCGGGCCTTGCGCGCGGCGACGGCGTCCAGGGTGACGTCCCCGCCGCTGGTCTCCGCGGCGACGGAACCCGTCGTACCGCGCACCGTGATGTTCCCACCGCTGGTGTGCAGATCGACCGCGGTCGCCCGCGGCACCTGCACCCGGTAGCTCACCGAGCAGTTGTTGCCCAGGCCCCGGCACACCGAGGCGTCCAGCGTCAGCCCGCCACCCGCGACGGAATGGGTCGGGGCCGGGCGGCTGTCGTGGTACGCGTACTTCTCCGTGACGCGTACCGGGCCGCCGCCGTCCACCGTCACCACCTCGATGGAGCCGCCCGCCGTGGTGGCCGTCACCGTGCGGACGTCACCGGGCACGGAGTACGTCCGCTCCGCGGATTTCGACGGCCCGAGCGCGCCCGAGCAGCCGGTCGTCAAGGCGGCCGCTCCCGCGCAGGTCAGGGCGAGACAGGCGGTACGGAGACGGGTCATGGCGAGGTTCCCTCAGGAGTCGACGGCGATACCGGTCACCGGAATCCTCCGGCACGGCTCCCCGGGGCGCCTCATGCCACAGGACGACCGGACCCGGAGGACGCCCCCGAGGTCAGGCCGCCGATCCCTTACGGGTGATCGTCCGGAACGCCATCTCCGCCAGCTCCCCCTGGCCGCGGACGCCAGGATGGAACCAGTCCCAGCTGCTCAACTGCCGTTCCGTGAAGCGGTAGTCGAAGACCCCCGGGTCGAAGCGGCAGAGGGAGTCCTCGGCGCAGACCTCCTCCAGCGCCTCGTTGTACGCCTTGACGCGGTCGCGCACCTTCTCGCGGCGCTCGGCCGCCCGCTCCGTCAGATCGTCCGGGTCGCGCAGCATGGAGCCGCAGATCCCCAGCTGCCACACCTGCTTGCCGAGCGGGTTTTTGCGCCCCTCCGACCACAGGCGCAGCAGATCGGGCACCGCCGCGACGTACACCTGCGTCCGGGGCAGCGACCGCCGCAGCTTCTTCATCGCCCGGGTGAAGTCGGCGCGGAAGGCGGCGGCCGGGGTCATCGCGCGGACCTCGCTGCGGCAGGCGTCGTTGGCGCCGATCAGCACCGTCACCAGCTCGGGCCGGTCGGCCTTGGCCGCGTCGACCTGATCCGGCAGATCGCTCATCAGCGCGCCGGTGCGGGCGTGGTTCCAACTGTGCCCCGCAGGGTGGTCCAGCAGCCGCCTCGCGAGGCTGTCGACCTTGGGCGAGGTGCCCGTCGACCAGGACACCTCGGGGCAGTCGGACAGCACCGTGCAGGCGTCGAAGCCGACGCTGATGGAGTCGCCGAGCGCCGCGATCGACGCCGGGGCGGTGCGCCATACCGGGACGGGCTTAACGGACGGCGCGGAGACCTTCGGGCTCGGCCGCGCCGACGGTGCGTCGGCGCCGTCCTCGCTGCACGCCGTCACGGACAGCAGCAGCGCGCCGGCGACGAGGGCGGCGCCCGCGCGACGCCGCACGCCCCCCGACGCGCCGTTCCGCCCTGGAGGAGCCGCCTCCGCGGACCACATCCGGAACGAAGCCGTACGCCGAGAGGGGAACGACCGGTCGATCTCTGTCATCCCCTGTCCCCTCCGGCGCGTGGGTGATATCTCTTCGAGGTACCGACGGTACGTCACCCCTCGGCCGGGTCCGCGGGACAGCCCCGTTCCGGGGTCGCCGCGCCATGACCCGAACGGGTGTGCACAGTCGGCGTAAACCTCTGGCAACCCGTCATTTCCCGTCCTTTTTACGGCAGATTGCGGCATATTGGGCCCAATGGTGTTTACTGTAGGTCACCTGGCAGGCCGGTGCCGAAACGCTCACCGGGGCGGACCGCCGGCACTCGTCCCGGCCGCCGACGGGGCGGGCACGAGGCCGCCGGGGAAGGCGAACCTCGAACCGCACTGGAGGTCCCGGTGACGACCCGTGGAGTTCTCTACGTCCACTCCGCACCGCGCGCGCTCTGCCCCCACGTCGAATGGGCCGTCGCGGGCGTCCTCGGCGTACGCGTCACCCTCGACTGGATCGCCCAGCCCGTCGTCCCTGGCACCTGGAGAGCCGAATTCTCCTGGCAGGGCGCCGTCGGCACCGCCTCCAAGCTCGCCTCCGCGCTGCGCGGCTGGCATCTGCTGCGCTTCGAGGTCACCGCCGAACCCTGCGCCACGGCCGAGGGTGAGCGCTACAGCTCCACCCCTGACCTGGGCATCTTCCATGCCGTCACCGGAATCCACGGCGACATCCTCATCCCCGAGGACCGGCTGCGCGCCGCCGTCGTCCGCGCCGAGGGCGGCGAGAGCGAACTCGCCGCCGAGGTCGCACGTCTCCTCGGCAAACCCTGGGACGACGAACTGGAGCCCTTCCGTCACGCCGGGGAAGGCGCCCCCGTCCGCTGGCTGCATCAAGTCGTCTGACCGCCCCGCCGCGCCTTGCCTTCGAGCGCGCTCGAAGTCTTAGCGTGCGGACATGGCTGATCACATCTCTGTGGCGGTGCTCGGCACCGGCATCATGGGCACGGCGATGGCCCGCAACCTCGCCCGCGCCGGATACGACGTCCGCGCCTGGAACCGCACTCGCGCCCGGGCCGAACCCCTCACCGCCGACGGCATCCGCGTCATGGACACCCCGGGCGAGGCCGTCGACGGCGCGGACACCGTCCTCACCATGCTCCTCGACGGACCCGCCGTCCTCGACGCGATGACGGCGGCGGCCCCGCGCCTCGCCCCCGGCACCCTCTGGCTCCAGATGAGCACCGTCGGAATCGAGGGCACCGCCCCACTGGCCGCCTTCGCCGCCGCCCACGGCCTGCGCTACGTCGACGCCCCCGTCCTGGGCACCAAGGCCCCCGCGGAACAGGGCCAACTGACCGTCCTGGCCGCCGGACCCGCCGACGTACGGGAGCGGGCCGCCGCCGTCTTCGACGTCATCGGGCGGACCACCCGCTGGGTCGGCGATGACGGCACGGACGGCCACGCCAGCCGCCTCAAGCTCGTCCTCAACAGCTGGGTGCTGACCGTCATCAACGGCGTCGGCGAGGCCGTGGCGCTCGCCGAAGGGCTGGACGTCGACCCGCGCGACTTCCTCGCCGCCGTCGACGGCGGCCCGCTGGACCTGCCCTACCTGCGCATGAAGGCCGAGGCCATCCTCTCCGGCGACCTCCGGCCCAGCTTCACCGTCTCCGCCGCCCGCAAGGACGCCCGGCTGATCGCGGAGGCCGCCGCGGCGTCCGGTGTCCGCACCGACCTGGCCGCGGCCGCCGCCGAACGGCTGCGCCGGGCGGAGGAACAGGGGCACGGCGACGAGGACGCGGCCGCCGCCTACCACGCTTCCTTCGGCGACTGACCCGGCCACGTACGCCGAGGGCCCGCCCGGTCGTCATGACCGGGCGGGCCCTCGTACGTCAGCGGTGCGTTCAGACCGTGCGGAACGCCAGCACGACGTTGTGACCGCCGAAGCCGAACGAGTCGTTCAGCGCCGCGATACGGCCCTCGGCGGGCAGCTTGCGGGCCTCGCCGCGGATGATGTCCACATCGACCTCGGGGTCGAGGTTCTCGACGTTGATCGTCGGCGGGGCCACCCGGTGGTACACCGCCAGGATCGACGCGACGGACTCGATACCGCCGGCGCCACCCAGGAGGTGACCGGTCATCGACTTGGTGCTGGCGACGGCGATGTGGTCGGTGTCGTCGCCGAAGACCTTGCGCAGCGCCTTCAGCTCGGCGAGGTCACCCTGCGGCGTCGACGTCGCGTGCGCGTTGACGTGCACGATCTCGGCCGGGTCCAGATCACTGTTGTCGAGGAGGCTCTGCAGCGCGTGCGCGATGCCGTTGCCGGACGGCTCGGGCTGCACGATGTCGTGACTGTCGGCGGAGATGCCCTGGCCGACGGCCTCGGCGTAGACCCGCGCGCCACGCCTGGCGGCGTGCTCCGCGGACTCCAGGACGATGACGCCGGCGCCCTCACCCATGACGAAGCCGTTGCGTGCGGTGTCGAAGGGGCGCGAGGCACCCTGCGGGTCGTCGTTCGACTTCGACATCGCCATCATGTTGCCGAACGCGGCGATCGGCAGCGGGTGGATCGCCGCCTCCGTACCGCCCGCGACGACGATGTCCGCACGGCCGGTGCGGATCATCTCGATGCCGTAGCCGATGGCCTCGGAGCCGGACGCGCAGGCGCTGACCGGGGTGTGCACACCCGCGCGGGCGTTCACGGCCAGGCCGACGTTGGCGGACGGGCCGTTGGGCATCAGCATCGGCACGGTGTGCGGGGAGACGCGGCGTACGCCCTTCTCCTTCAGCACGTCGTACTGGTCGAGCAGGGTCGTCACGCCGCCGATGCCGGAGGCGATGACGGTGCCGAGCCGGTCGGGGTCGACGGTGGTGTCCTCGCCCGCCTTGGCGGTGAAACCGGCGTCGGCCCACGCCTCGCGGGCCGCGATCAGCGCGAACTGCGCCGAGCGGTCCAGCTTGCGGGCCTGCGGCTTGGGGATGACCTCACCGGGGTCGACCGCCGCACGGGCGGCGATGCGGACCGGGAGGTCGGCCGCCCAGTCTTCTTCCAGGGCGCGTACACCGGACCGGCCGGCGAGCAGGGCCTCCCAGGTCGAAGCGCTGTCGCCACCCAGCGGTGTGGTTGCGCCGATACCGGTGACGACCACGGTGCGATTGGTCGCGTTCACGGGAATTCTTACTCCACGGGTAGAGGGGTCTGAATACGGCGCCACCGCGGGGTGGCGACATGCGCAGGAGCTGGATCAGCTCTGGTGCTTGAGGATGTATTCGGTCGCGTCGCCGACGGTCTTGAGGTTCTTGACGTCGTCGTCGGGGATCTTCACGTCGAAGCGCTCTTCAGCGGCGACGACGACCTCGACCATGGACAGCGAGTCGACGTCGAGGTCGTCGGTGAAGGACTTTTCCACCTGGACGTCCTCGGTGGGGATCCCGGCGATCTCGTTCACGATCTCGGCGAGACCGGCGACGATCTCTTCCTTGGTGGCGGCCATGATGGCGCTCCTTGGTGCTCTAGTGGTAACTGACGGGGTGAAGCTAGGCGCAGCGACCGGCACATCAGGGGGACGGACGGCGCTGCGCAGATCCTGCCTAGGGGAGGGTAACGACCGTAGCCGCGTAAACGAGACCCGCCCCGAAGCCGATGACCAGCGCGGTGTCGCCGCTCTTGGCCTGACCGGTCGCCAACAGCCGCTCCATGGCGAGCGGGATGGAGGCGGCGGAGGTGTTGCCGGTGGTCTCCACGTCACGGGCGACCGTGACGTTCTCCGGCAGTTTCAGTGTCTTCACCATCGAGTCGATGATCCGCATATTCGCCTGGTGCGGAATGAAGACATCCAGGTCGTCCGGGCTGACACCGGCCGCGTCCAGCGCCTGCTGGGCGACCTTCGCCATCTCGAACACCGCCCACCGGAAGACCGCCTGGCCCTCCTGGGTGATGGCGGGGTAGCGGATCGCCTCGGGGGCCGTCCGCTCCTCGGGGCCGTCGCCACCGGGCACCGGCGTCGTGCGGTACGCGTCCCAGGCGATGGTCTGCTTGATCGTTTCCGCTTTGTCGCCCTCGGAGCCCCAGACGGTCGGGCCGATCGAGGGCTCCTTGGCGGGGCCGACGATGACCGCGCCCGCACCGTCACCGAACAGGAAGGCCGTCGCACGGTCCTCCAGATCGGTGAGGTCCGACAGCCGCTCCACGCCGATGACCAGCACATACTCGGCGGAACCGTCGGTGACCATGCCCTTGGCCAGGGTCAGGCCGTAGCCGAAGCCCGCGCAGCCGGCCGAGATGTCGAACGCGGCCGGACGGCCCGCGCCGATGCGGTGCGCGATCTCGGTCGCGACGGCCGGGGTCTGCTTGAAGTGCGAGACGGTGGAGACGACGACCGCGCCGATCTGCTCGGGCGAGATGCCCGCGTCGGCGATGGCCTTGCCCGCCGCCTCGACCGACATGACGGCGACGGTCTCCTCCGGGCCCGCCCAGTGACGGGTGGCGATGCCCGACCGCGAGCGGATCCACTCGTCGGAGGAGTCGATGTGCTTGAGGATTTCCTCGTTGGGCACCACACGGGTCGGGCGGTAGCCGCCGACACCCATGATCCGTGCGTACGGGGCACCCTTCGTGGGCTTGATCTTCGCGGTCATGCGCGGGCTCCTTCTTCGGCCGACGGATCGGCGACCGGAGAGCTGTGCTCGGCGATCAGGGTACGGGCTGCGTCGAGGTCGTCGGGGGTCTTCAGGGCGAGCGTCTTCACACCGGGCAGGGCGCGCTTGGCCAAGCCGACGAGCGTGCCGCCCGGCGCCGCCTCGATGAGCGCGGTGACGCCCAGCTCCTTGAACGTCTCCATGCACAGGTCCCAGCGCACCGGGTTCGCCACCTGGCCCACCAGAAGCCGCACCAGCTCATCGCCGGTGGTCACGATCCGCCCGTCCCTGTTGGAGACGTAGCGGGTGTGCGGGTCGGTGGCGGTCAGCTCGCCGACCGCGAACTCCAGCGCCGCCACGGCGGGGGCCATGTGGTGGGTGTGGAACGCGCCGGCCACCTTCAGCGGGACGACCCGCCGGGTGCCCTCCGGCTTGTCCGCGACGAGCGCCGCGATCTGCTCGGTGGTGCCCGCCGCGACGATCTGCCCGGCGCCGTTGACGTTCGCCGGGGTCAGCCCCAGCTTCTCCAGATGCGGGACGACGACGGACTCCTCGCCGCCGAGCAGCGCCGCCATACCGGTCTCGGTAACGGCGGCGGCCTCGGCCATCGCCTGGCCGCGCCGCCGGACCAGCGTCATCGCCGACGCGTCGGTGAGCGTGCCGGTCAGCGCGGCGGCCGCCAGCTCGCCGACGCTGTGACCGGCCGCGGCGCCGACGTGCGCGGTGAACTCCTCGGGCGTGGCGAACAGCTGCCGGGAGGAGATCAGCGCGGACGCCACCAGCAGCGGCTGCGCCACCGCGGTGTCGCGGATCGCGTCCGCGTCGGCCTGCGTGCCGTAGTGGATCAGGTCCAGATCGATGGCCGCGGACCACTCACGGAGCCGGTCTTCGACACCGGGGAGGTCGAGCCAGGGGGTCAGGAAGCCGGGCGTCTGAGCGCCTTGGCCAGGAGCGACGAATACGAGCACCCTCACACTCTCTCTTGTGGGAGGTCCCGCCCGCCCGTGGGGACAGGGACGAAGAACCATCGGGGGAATTGTTGGTGTCCGACAAAAGTCTAGAGCTGCGATTCTCCGTCAGCCAGACGCCCCAGGATCAGTGCGATACGCAGGGTGAAGGCCGAGCGGACATCGGACGGGGACCATCCCGTGACGTCCGTCACGCGTCGGAGCCGATAGCGCACGGTGTTCGGGTGCACGAACAGCATCCGCGCCGCGCCCTCCAGACTGCTGGCCTGCTCCAGATAGACGCTCAGTGTTTCCAGGAGCGCGGAGCCCGCCTCCTCCAGCGGCCTGTAGATCTCCTCCACCAGCTGGTCGCGCGCCACCGGGTCCGACGCCATCGCGCGCTCCGGCAGCAGATCGTCGGCGAGCACCGGCCGCGGTGCGTCGGGCCAGGCGGCGCAGGCCCGCAGACCCGCGGCGGCGGCCTGCGCCGACCGCGTCGCGGCCAGCAGGTCGGCGACGACCGGACCGGCCACCACCGGGCCCGCCGCGTACGGCCCGATCAGCGCCTTCGCCGCCTTGAGCGGGTTGTCGGAGCCACCGGCGATCACCACCAGGCGGCTGCCCAGGACGCCGGTCAGCACCTGGAGCTTGGCGTGCCGGGCGGCTCGGCGGATCGCCTCCACGGTCAGTTCGCTGTCGCCGTCGGGGGCGGTGCCCAGGACGACACAGACGTGCTCGGGGGAGTTCCAGCCCAGGGCCGCGGCCCGGGAGACCGCGCCCTCGTCGGCCTCTCCGGAGAGCACCGCGTTGACGACCAGCGATTCAAGGCGGGCGTCCCAGGCGCCGCGGGCCTCGGCGGCCTGGGCGTAGACCTGCGCGGTGGCGAAGGCGATCTCGCGGGCGTAGACGAGCAGCGCCTCCCGCAGGACCGATTCGTCACCGGGAGCCGCGACCTCGTCGATCGCCGACTCCATGACCTCGATGGTCGTCCGGACCATCTCCACGGTCTGGCGCAGCGTGATCGCCCGGGTCAGCTCGCGCGGCGCGGTGCCGAAGACGTCGGTGCTGATCGCCTGCGGGGTCTCGGGATGCCGGAACCACTCGGTGAACGCCGCGATACCGGCCTGCGCCACGAGGCCGATCCAGGAGCGGTTCTCCGGTGGCATTGCGCGGTACCACGGCAGCTGCGCGTCCATGCGGGCGATGGCTGCCGCGGCGAGTTTCCCGGACGACTGCTCCAGCCTGCGGAGGGTCGCCTGGTGCGGATGAGGGGCGCGCGATGCGGGTTCAGACACGGGACAAGACTGCCTTATCGGGGCGGGCAGGTGGCGCGGCGGGGCTACGGTGACTGCATGATTCAGGTGCACGCGGGCGCGGAACGCTATCGGGGCGGCGATCCGGAAGCCGGGATCGAGACGTTGCACGCGTTCTCCTTCGGCCCCCATTACGACCCCGCCAATCTGCGGTTCGGCGCGCTGATCGCCTGCAACGAGGAGCGGCTCGCACCGGGCGCCGGTTTCGACGAGCACCCGCACCGCGACACGGAGATCGTCACCTGGGTCGTCGAGGGTGAACTGACCCACCGCGACTCCACGGGCCATGAGACGACGGTAGGGCCCGGCGACCTGGCCCGGCTGACCGCCGCCGACGGCGTCCGGCACATCGAACGCAACGACGGCCCCGAACCGCTGCGCTTCGTCCAGATGTGGCTCGCACCGACGGAATTCGGCGGCACCCCCTCGTACGACGTGGTGCGCGGCCTCACCGACAACGCCCCGTACGCCGTCCCGCGCGCCGGCGCGACGCTGCACGTCCGCCGCCTCGCCGCCGGCGAGAGCACCGAGGTCCCGGCCGCGCCGCGGGTGTATGTGCAGGTGGTACGTGGTGAACTGCGGCTCGGTGAGGACGTGTTGGTATCTGGTGATGCCGTGCGGCTCACCGAGGAACGTGGTGCGCTGTTGCGGGCGGAGAGGCCTGCCGAGTGCCTGGTTTGGGAGATGGGCGCGGAGCCGCGGTACGTGTGAGGACGGTGCGCGGGTGAGGGTTGCGGTGGGCGCCGGGGCGGCGGACGTCGGTGGCCTGGTGGCCTGGCCTCGTGGTGGGCGGGCTCGCCGGTGCGGCGTGAAAGCCGTGGTGGTGTGGCCTGGTGGCCCGGCGCCGTGGTGGTGGGCGGGCCCGCCGGTGCGGCGTGAGGGCCGGGTGGTGCGCCGGTACGGGGCGGTAAGCCGCGAGGGCCGGGCGGTGCGCCGCGGGTGCCGGTCGGAGCCGGGTGGTGGGCCGGGTGGTGGGCGGCCGGGATCCGTGTGGGCCCGGCCGCCGGGGGTCAGGCGGAGTGGAGCTCGGCCAGGACCGCGTCGGTCAGCGGCGGCCAGGCGTCGATGGCCCAGGGGCCGAAGGCGCGGTCGGTGAGCGCGACGCAGGCGGCACCGGTGCCGCCCGCCGCCTCCGGGTCCACCCACAGGAACGTACCGGACTGACCGAAGTGCCCGAACGTCCGCGCCGACGACGAGGCGCCTGTCCAGTGGGGCGACTTCCCGTCGCGGATCTCGAACCCGAGACCCCAGTCGTTCGGCTTCTGGTGACCGTAGCCGGGCAGTACGCCGGTGAGCCCGGGGAAGGCCACGGAGGTTGCGGCAGCGACGGTCTCGGGCGCGAGCAGCCGTGGCGCCTGCAGTTCGGTGGCGAACCGGATCAGGTCGGCGACGGTCGAAACGCCGTCCTTGGCGGGGGAACCGGCCAGCTCCGTCGCGGCCATCCCGAGCGGCTCCAGCACCGCCTCCCGCAGATACTGCGGGAAGGGGATCTCGGTGGCCTCGGCGATGTGGTCGCCCAACGCCTCGAAACCGGCGTTGGAGTAGATCCGGCGGGTGCCCGGGGCGGCCATCACGCGCCGCTCGTCGAAGGCGAGGCCGGAGGTGTGGGCGAGGAGATGGCGCACGGTGGAGCCCTCGGGCCCGGCCGGTTCGTCCAGCTCGACCGCGCCCTCCTCGATCGCCACCAGCGCGGCGTACGCGGCCAGCGGCTTGGTCACCGAGGCCAGCGGGAAACGGTGCTCCTGGGGCCCGTAGGCTCCGGCCACGCTGCCGTCGGCTCGTACGACGGCGGCCGCAGCGGTCGGCACCGGCCAGTTCTCGATCATCCGCAGGCTCTGCATGGGACGAGCCTAAAGGCCGCCTGCCCGGGGGCCGCAGGCCGGTCGGTGCAGGGCTCCGACCCGGTACGGGGTGCTCGCTCGGACCGGATCGGGCCGGTCGCGCCGGGAGCCGGGCCGGAGACGGGGCGGCGGTCGGGGCAGCATCGGGAGACGGGCCGGCGGAGCTCCGGGCCACGTGGGGTGCTTGCCAAATCCCGGTCAAGATCGCGCTTGCTTGGAGTGCGCTCCAACTCTCTAGCGTTGAGTGACGTCGACGGGGGCGACAGCCGAACAGGGGAGACGCGGCATGACGGTGACCCGGAGCGAGCCGGTGATCGAGGAAACGGTGATGACGTGTGGCGGAGCGGTGTCCACGCAACGGACACCGGACGGTCCGCAGTGGGCGGCGCGGAGCTGCGCCCAGGAGGTGTTCCACCCGCGCCCGACCGGCCGGGACCGCTACTCGATCAGCGAGGTGGCGGCACACACCGGGCTCAGCGCCCACACCCTGCGCTGGTACGAGCGGATCGGCCTGATGCCGCACGTCGACCGCAGCCACACCGGACAACGGCGCTTCACCAACCGTGACCTGGACTGGCTGGCGCTCGTCGGCAAGCTGCGGCTGACCGGTATGCCGGTCGCTGACATGGTGCGCTTCGCCGAACTGGTCAGGGCCGGCGACGCGACGTTCGCCGAGCGGGAACGGCTGCTGACCGCGCACCGCGAGAACGTACGGCACCGGATCGCGGAACTGCAGAGCACCCTCGCCGTACTCGACTACAAGATCGACATCTACGCCGACGCCCGACGCCGGGCGTCCGAGAGGGGCTGAGCCGACATGGGCAGCGAAAAGATCGACACCGTGGAGCTGGGCACCGGCGGCCCGCGCGTCGGAGTCCAGGGCCTGGGCTGCATGGGCATGAGCTTCGCCTACGGCCCGACCGACGCCGACGAGGCACGCGCCACCCTGGAACGCGCCCTGGAACTGGGCGTGACCCTCTACGACACCGCCGACCTCTACGGCAACGGCGAGAACGAGAAGTTCCTCGGGCCCTTCCTCCGCGACCACCGCGACGAGGTCGTGCTGGCCACCAAGTTCGCGCTGGCCATCGACTCCGCCGACCCGAACAAGCGCGTCATCCGCAACGACCCGCCCTACATCCGGCAGGCCGTCGAGGGCAGTCTGCGGCGACTCGGCGTGGACACGATCGACCTCTACTACATGCATCGCCGCGCCCCGTCCGTCCCGATCGAGGAAACCGTCGGCGCGATGGCCGCGTTGGTCGCCGAGGGCAAGGTCAAGCACCTGGGGCTCAGCGAGGTGACCGCCTCCGAACTGCGCGCCGCCCAAAGCGTGCACCCGATCGCCGCCGTCCAGTCCGAGTGGTCGCTCTTCAGCCGTGACGTGGAGAACGGCGTGGTCGCGGCCGCGGCCGAGCTGGGCGTGGGCTTCGTCCCGTACTCGCCGCTCGGCCGGGGATTCCTGACCGGCTCCTTCGTCCACGCGGAGAAGGAGCTGAGCAGCGACGACTTCCGCCGCCAGCAGCCGCGCTTCACCGGGGACAACGCCGCCGCCAACGCCGCGCTGCTGGAACCCGTCCGCGCTCTCGCCGCCGCGCACGACGCGACGCCCGGACAGATCGCGCTGGCCTGGGTCCAGCAGCGGGCCGAGACCCACGGCCTGAGCGTGGTGCCGATCCCCGGCACCCGCAGGCGCACCCGTATCGAGGAGAACACCGCCGCCACCCGCATCCGGCTGACCGGGGACGAGCTGGCACTGCTGGAACCCATCGCGGGGAAGGTCGCGGGGGGCCGGTACGCGGACATGACGTTCACCTCTGCCGGACGGGAGTGACGGACGGGAGCTGCGGGCGGGGCGGGTGCCTGGACCCTTCGGGACGGCGGGGGGAAGGCCGCCCGCCGGAGCTGGGCCGCCCTCGCCGGGCGGGCCGTTGCCGAGCCGGTCCGGGCACTCAGCGAGCCGGTGGCCCGAGCCCGTCGCCGAGCCTTCGGCCAGCCAGCGACCCGGCCCGAACCAGGCGGCGCCGGGCCCTGAACCGCCCACTTGCCGGGCCCGGTTCAGCTGACGGCTGCGTAGCGCCCGAGCGTGATGGCGGCGAAGTTGCGTAGTGAGTCGGTGCCCGGGGCGAGATAGCCGGTGTGGCCCTCGGCCCGTATCGCGGAGACCTGCCGTGCCCCGAACGCCGGGTCGGTGGGGTCCTCGCCATGGCCCAGCCCCAGCACGTCGACGTGGGGAACGTTGCCTATCCAGTCCGTGGCATCCCGCGCGGCCCACACCTGGGCGTAGCCGTCCACCGCGGCGGCCGACGGCCGACGTATGCCGGGGGAGCCGAAGATGATCAGATCCCTCGCGGTGTGGCCCAGAACCGGCCCGGCGAGACCGCAGACGACCGAGCCGTAGCTATGGCACAGCAGCGCCGGTGCGGGGGAGCCGACCGCTGCCAGCCCGGACAGGAAGCGCACCAGCCGGGGAGCACCGGCCTCGGCGAGCCTCCCGGTCGCGGCGTCCGGTCCCAGACCGACCGGGGTGGTGTACCCCGTCCAGGCGATCACGGCCGTCCGGACACCGGGGGCGTCGGCGGCCATCCGGGCGCGCAGCGACGTCGCCATCCCCGTCGGGGTGCCGTACGGATCGAGGTCGCGGTCGAAGGTGGTCAGATCGATGTCGGAGCCGGGGACGACGACGGCGGTGCGCTCCGCCCTTGCCAAGTCGCCGTGCACCTCCGCGATCTGACCGCGACCACGTGCGTCGAAGGCGAGGATGTGGCGTCCGGGCGCGAGCAGTTCGGTGTAGCGGTCGGCCGCCCGGCGCGCCGTCCGATGGTCCTCAAGGGTGCCGCCGGGGTCGGTCGACAGCGCCCGCTGACGGTCCCTCTCGGCCGTCAGCGCAAGGGAGTTGGCCTGGTACCGCAGCGCTATGGGAGCACCGTCGAGATTGCCGACGGTCAGAGGGTGCCGCACCGCGAGGGCGTACCGCTGGGCCGCGGTCAGCCCGTCGAAGAAGTGGGCCACCTCGGCCGGGGGCGCCGTCGCCGGATCCGGCAGCCGGGTGCCCAAGGAGTGGTCCGCGCGCCAGGCGGCGGCGCCCGGCGCGGGCCCGGTCACGGCGGTCTCCGCGGAGCCGGCGGCCCAGCCGCCCGTGCCCCCGGCGACGAGCGCGACGAGCGCGGCGGTGATCAGCGCGCGTCGGCCGCGCCGGGTGGCGGCTCGTAGCAGTGCCATGGTGTCTCCCTCGTGCAGTGGTGCGATGGAAGGAAACGTAGAAAGGCGTCGGGTGAGACGGCGTCCCCCCTCGGAGCCAACTCCCGAGTGATACCGCAGTAGGAGATGGTGACGCCGGGTCCCACCTGAGTACCGCCCGGCCTCACCATGGCGGGGGAGTGGCGGGCTGACCTGCGGTCGTATCGCGGCGCGGCCCGGCCGGGGGGCGGCGCCCCGACCGCTCGCAGAGGTCACCGGAAACCGGACCGCGGGCTGCGTCGGCACGCCGGAACACCCCGCCGCATGCCGACGTCACGGAACCCGTATCGGGCGAGACCGTCCCCCTGTCCCGCCAAGGGCGCGAACTCTGTGGCGCCTCAGCGTTCGCCGGGCGTGACCAGCCCCGACTCGTACGCGAAGATGACCGCCTGGGCGCGGTCGCGCAGCCCCAACTTGGCCAGTACGCGCCCGATATGGGTCTTCACGGTCTGCTCGGCGAGGATCAGCGCGTCCGCGATCTCCTGGTTGGAGAGGCCGCGGGCGATCAGCTTCAGCACCTCCGTCTCCCGCGGGGTGAGGCCGTTGAGCCGCAGCACGGTGGTCTCCTTGCGGGGCGCCGGACCCTGGCGTGCGAAATCCGCGATCAGCCGACGCGTCACGGACGGCGCGAGCAGGGCCTCGCCCGCGGCGACGATCCGCACCGCCGCGATCAGATCGGCGGGCGGTGCGTCCTTGAGGAGAAACCCCGAGGCACCGGCACGCAGCGCCTCGTAGACGTAGTCGTCGACGTCGAAGGTGGTCAGCATCAGCACCTTCGGGCGATGCGTGACGCCCTGCGGCGGGGACAGCAACTGCCGTGCCGCCTCCAGGCCGTCCATCTCCGGCATCCGTACGTCCATCAGCACCACGTCCGGGTGTGTCCGGCGGCTCAGCTCGACGCCCTGGACGCCGTCCGGAGCGTCGCCGACCACGTCGATATCGCTCTGCGCGGCGAGCAGCGCGGCGAAACCCGCCCGCACCATGGCCTGGTCATCGACGATGATCACCCGTGTGGTCATGAGGAGTCGGCGTCCTTGTCGATCGGAAACGGCAACGGCAAAGGGAGTTGGGCGGCGACCATGAAGCCGCCGCCCGGTAGCGGCACGGTCTTCAGCGAACCCTCCACCAGCCGCACCCGCTCCCGCATCCCCACCAGACCGTGCCCGGTGCCGGAGGTCTCCCAGGCGGTGGACGGCGTCGGGGGCGGGCCGTTGAGGATCACCACCGTGAGCAGGGTGCCGTCCGGGGACCGCGCCACCGACACCTGGGTGGGGGCCCCGGGGGCGTGCCGCACCACGTTGGCCAGGGCTTCCTGCACGATGCGGTAGGCCGAGAGAGCCACCGCGGGCTCCGGCGCCACCGGCTCCTCGGGCAGCGCCAACTCGACCGGCACGCCGGCCCGTATGGTGGCCTCGACCAGCCGTGGCAGCTCGTCCAGACCCGGCTGTGGGGCCTTCTCCGGACCCGCGTCCCGCGCCGCCTCCGCGCTGCGCAACACCCCGAGCAGCCGCCGCATCTCCGTCAGCGACTCCCGCGCCGTCGTCGCGATGGCGGCGAACTCCTCCCGCGCCTGCGGGGGTATGCCCTTGATGCGGTACGGCGCGCTGTCCGCCTGGACGGTGATCACCGACATGTGGTGGGCGACCACGTCGTGCAGCTCGCGCGCGATCCGGGCCCGCTCCTCCAGCAGGGTGCGGTGGGCCCGCTCCGCCTCACTGATCGTCTCCTGCTCCCGCAACTTCCGTCTGGCGTCGCCGCGTTCCCGCACGACGACGCCGACCAGCAGCAACACGCCCGCCAGCACGAACAGCAGCATCCAGGTGTTGTCGCTGCCGCGGGGCGTCAGCGGCTCCAGGAAAACGCCCACCACGCCCGTCGCCGCCCAGACCGTGCCCAGGGTGCGGCGGCTCTCCCGCTGGGACAGCGGCACCATCAGCGCCAGATAGCCGATGATCGCCGCCGGTGGCCACGGCCAGGGCTGCGTCTGCGGGGATGCGGAGAGCAGCAGCGCGCACAGCACGTCGGAGCCGAAGATCACCCACCACGCCGACAGCGGCCGGACCACCGCCATCAGCAACGGCAGCGTCTGCGCCGCCCCCAGGAGCCCGGCGGGAGCACCGCTCATGCCGTAGTTCTCCCCGAGGTTGCGCGCGGCGACGGGCATCAGCACGGTGGTGAGGAGGACGGCGAGGACGTACGGGAGGCGGCGGACCCAGGTGCTGCGGGCCGACCCGAGCAGCGGCGCGCCGGGCCGGTCCCCCAGCCCGATGAGCGCGGCCAGGACCCGGCGGGCCGTGTGCAGGGCGCGCTCCCGGGCCGGTGCGCGCGCCGCGCCGGTGCCGGTCGAGGAAGAGGAAAGATCTCGGGTCATCGCGCAGTCAATGTAAGCGGACTGCGATGAACCGAACGTCATACCGCAGTGCGGAGCTGCACCCCCTACCACGGTATGACCCACGGCCGTTCGCGCCGCGGCTACAACTCCGCGAGGAGTTCGGCCTTCTTCGCGCTGAACTCGCCGTCCGTCAGCAGCCCGGCGCCGTGCAACTCGCCGAGCCGGCGGATCCGGTCGGCGATATCAGCCGGATTCCGCCCGGCGTCCCCGGCCCGGCGCACCGGCTCGCACGCCGTCGGCTCCGGCCCCGACTGTGCCGTCCGCACCGCCGCGAGCACCGCCGCGGCGAACGGCAGCGACTCGTGGACGGGCCCGTACCCGAGGCCGAAGACCACGGCCGCCGGGTTCTGATCGGCCTCCCCGGGCGCCTCGTCCAGGGCGGTGCGCTCCAGGAGCCGCAGATGGCCGGTGACCAGCTCCGGCGAACGCCACTCCACACCGCTCAACTCGCCGATGCCGAAGCTCTGGTCGCCGCGCTTCCACTTCGCGGACGACGCACCCGTCCAGAACCAGTGGAACGTCACCGCGCTCCCGTCGAACGACGCCTTGCCGTCGTACGCCTTGAAGTGCAGCGGGCCCTCGGGCGGCGCGACCAGATGACGGTCGGCGGGCTCCCCGGCGCCCGGGCCCAGCAGACGGCGCAGCTCGTCGGCGTACCGCGCCGCCGGGGTCCCGTGCTCGGCGGGCAGCACCAGACGGTACGGGTCGGCGTCCTCCTTGAGCTGCCCGGCGGCCGCCTCCATCAGGGGGTCGGCGCCCGGGCGCGGCACGGCGTGCAGCACGACGGTGCCGCGTCTGCCCTCGGACAGCTCGACGGCGCTCAGCGCCTCGTACGGAATGCGCCGCTCGCCGAGCGCCTGGAACAGCTTCGGCCTGCGGATCCCCCGTTCGAAGCGGATGAGTACGGAGTCCGTTCCGAACTCCCAGACGGCGTGAAAACCGGCCAGCACATCACCCATGCGGCTCATCGTATGTGGCGGTTGCCCGCCCGTCCCCCTTATGGACACCTTGTACCGTCCGCGGCCGACGGCCCCCGGCCGTCGCAGCGGATCAGGCGAGCCCGGCGACGCAGCCGGCGTCGTCGGCCGCGCAGCGCACGTCCGAGAGCGCGCCCACACCGACCTTCGCGAAGTTGCGCAGGCTCTCCGCGCCGGGTGTGAAATACCCGGCGTGGCCGACGGCCCCCTCGGCCGACAGCAGACGGCTGCCGAACGCCGGGTCGACCGGGTCGGGACCGTGCCCCAGCCCGCCGACCTCCAGGTACGGCATGTCCTGGATCCAGTCGTCGGAGTCCCGCATGGCCCAGAGCCGGGCCCGGGTGTCGAGCGCCGCCTTGTTGGCCGCGCGCATGCCGGGGCTGCCAGCCACCGCGATGTCCCGCACGTTCGACGGCAGATCGCGCGCGGCCAGGCCGCAGACCACCGAGCCGTAGCTGTGGCAGAACAGCGCGACGGCGTCGGCGGAGGGCAGTGCCCGGGTCAGCGCCCGCAGGCGGACGGCGCCCGCCTCGGCGAGCTGCCCGGTGGCGGCCTCCACCCCGAGACCGGCCGGGGCGGTGTAGTCGGCCCAGGCGATCACGGCGGTCCTGGTGTGCGGACGCACGGCACGCTCGGCGCCGTAGAGCGCGTCAGCCATGCCCACGGGGGCGCTGGTGGCGCGGGTGGTGCGTTCGAAGTTCGTCAGGTTGGTGTCCACCCCGGGGACGACCACGGAGACCCGGCGGGCCGTGTCGAGGTCGCCGAAGACCTCCGCGGCGCGGCCGCCGCCCGCCGGGTCGAACGCCAGGATCTGGCGGCCCTTGGACATCATCGACTCGAAGCGGTGCATCAGCCGGCCCGCGTCCTGGCGGCCGACGGGTGTGAGGCGGCGGTCGGTGGAGCGCCGCTCCTCGATGGCGCGCGCCTGGTCGAGCGCGGTGCGGTTGGCGCGGTAGCGCAGATCCACCGGCGCGCCGTTCATGTTGCCGACGACCAACGGATACCGGTCGGCGAGGTCGCGGCGACCGGCGCGGTCCAAGGTGGCGAAGAAGGCGCGGAGCCGGGCCGGTGCGGCGGCCGGGTCGGGCAGCCGGTCACCGTGGAACGCGCTGTGCCGCCAGTCGGTCTTCGCCGTGGCCAGCGGGTCGGCGTCCTCCTGGTGGCCTCTGATCGCCGTCCAGCCGGTGAGGGTGAGCATGACGAACACCACCACCAGGGCGAGTGCCGCACGCCAGGCGGTGGACTGCAGGAATCCGAAGGAACCGAAGGAGGGGCCGAGCCCAGAGAAAGAAGTCACCGCGGGCCACCCTAGGAGACGCGACGGCATGCCTGCTCCACGGGTGAGTCATGTCACGTTTCACGGCAGGTAATTCGAACAAAGTGGACGCCGGAAGCCGCGTTTCCGCGCTCAGGAGTGCGGCACCGGACTCATCCGGAATCGGCGCGTCACGCCCAGTCGATGCCAGGTGACGGTGCGTCCCGGGGCGGGTCGGTGTACGTCCCCGGCGCGCGGGCGGACCCTACGCGCCGGGTGCGCGTCACCGCTCCTCGCGCCAGTTGTCGTCGAGGGCGGGCCCGATGTGATCGAGGTACGAGTGGGTCAGCTCACGGATCGATGCGACGGTAACCTCATCGCCCTCGCTCCACGCCTTCCCGGCAGCGCGCATCACGCCGTTGAACGCCCCGACCAGCACCCGGGGGCGCGGGTCCCGGTCCGCGTCGAGCCCCTCCCGCCGGGCGAGCAGCCGGGCGATCTCCTCCTCCAGATCGCAGGAGCGCCGCATGTGCGCGGCGATCAGCGCGGGCGTCGACTCGATCATCTGGTAGGCGCGCATGTGCAGCTCCACCGGGACGATCGGCTCGATCGAGGCGGCGATGCCGTCCCAGGCTGCCATCACCGAGCTGCGCAGCGCGGTCAGCGGCGCCTCGTCGGCGGGCCGGTGGCGCAGCTCCTCCAGGAAGCGCGCCTCGACCATCTCCTGGACGGCGAAGGCGACCTCTTCCTTGTTGCTGAAGTACCGGAAGAAGGTGCGCTGCGAGACGTCGACGGCGGCGGCGATCTCGTCCACGGTCGTCGCCTCGTAGCCCTGGGCCGTGAACAGTTCGAGCGCCGCGCGGATCAGGGAGTCCCGGGTGCGTTGTTTCTTGCGGGCGCGCAGTCCGCACAGAGCCGCTTCGTGCGGCGTCGACGGGTCCATGCTGCGCCGCCTTTCCATGGTGTTCTCGCTGCTCAGGATAGCTGTGAGCGAAATGACAGTTACCGACTCATGAATTACTTTGTCAACTGTCAGTGGCTGACATTAATGTCTGAGTATGAGTTCCCAGACCCCGGTTGCCCAGAGCGCGCCGGAACTTCCCGTACCGGAGCCCCGTAAGGGGTTGCGCGGCCATCCGTGGCTGACTCTCTTCTCCGTCGCGATCGGCGTCATGATGGTCGCCCTCGACGGCACGATCGTGGCCATCGCCAACCCGGCCATCAAGCAGGACCTGAACGCCTCGCTGGCCGACGTGCAGTGGATCACCAACGGCTACATGCTCGCGCTGGCCATCGCGCTGATCACCGCCGGAAAGCTCGGTGACCGCTTCGGCCACCGTCAGACGTTCCTGATAGGCATCGTTGGTTTCGCCGCCGCCTCCGGGGCCATCGGCTTCTCCAAGGAAGTCACCTTCGTCGTCGTCTTCCGCGTGCTCCAGGGACTGTTCGGCGCGCTGCTGATGCCCGCGGCGCTCGGTCTGCTGCGCGCGACCTTCCCCGCCGAGAAGCTCAACATGGCGATCGGCATCTGGGGCATGGTCATCGGCGCCTCCACCGCCGGTGGCCCGATCGTCGGCGGTCTCCTCGTCGAGCACGTCAGCTGGCAGTCGGTGTTCTTCATCAACGTCCCCGTGGGCGTGCTGGCCCTCGTCCTGGGCCTGGTGATCCTCAAGGACCACCGCGCGGCCAACGCCCCGCGTTCCTTCGACATCCCCGGCATCGTGCTGCTGTCCGGCGCGATGTTCTGCCTCATCTGGCCGCTGATCAAGGCGTCCGCGTGGGGCTGGGGCTCGATGCAGACCTGGGGCTTCCTGATCGGCTCGGTGGTGCTCTTCGCGCTCTTCGCACTCCTGGAGACGAAGGTGCGCGAGCCGCTCATCCCGCTGCGGATGTTCCGCTCCGTGCCGCTCACCGCGGGCACGGTCCTGATGGTCCTGATGGCCTTCGCGTTCATGGGCGGCCTGTTCTTCGTGACGTTCTACCTCCAGAACGTTCACGGCATGAGCCCCGTCGACAGCGGTCTGCACCTCCTGCCGCTCACCGGCATGATGATCGTCGGCTCGCCGCTGGCCGGTGCCCTGATCACCAAGTTCGGCCCGCGTATCCCGCTGGTCGGCGGCATGGTCCTGACCGCCGTCGCGATGTACGGCATGTCCGGTCTGGACACGGAGACCGGCACGGTCCTGATGTCGATCTGGTTCGCCCTGCTCGGTCTGGGCCTCGCCCCGGTCATGGTCGGCGCCACCGAGGTCATCGTCGGCAACGCCCCGCTGGAGCTGTCCGGCGTGGCAGGCGGTCTCCAGCAGGCCGCGATGCAGGTCGGCGGCAGCCTCGGTACGGCTGTCCTGGGCGCGGTGATGGCGTCCCGCGTGGAGAACGACCTGCCGGGCAATTGGAAGGACGCGGGGCTGCCCGCGGTTGACCCGAAGCAGCTGTCGCAGGCGTCCGACGCGGTCTCGGCGGGCTTCGCGCCGGTGCCGCCGAACACCCCGCCGGTGATCGGCCAGAAGATCGTCGCCGTCGCCCATGACACCTTCATCTCCGGCATGGGCCTCGCCTTCGCCGTGGCCTGCGGTGTCGCGGTCGTCGCCGCCGTGGTCGCGCTGTTCACCAAGCGCGGCGAGAACGCGGAGGCGGGCGCGGGCGTCGGCCACATCTGAGCCACCGCATTCCCGACGGCGCGCGGTCGGACCGGTCAACTCCGGTCCGCCCGCGCGCCGTTGCGCTGCCCGGGCCCACGGTTGCCCCTCGCCGGCCCTCGCGCCGCTCCCGTGCGGGGCGGCCCCGTAGCTACGGGGCCGCCCCACGCATTTCCCCCTGCCTTACGCGTCAACTCCCTGCCGTACGCGCCACTTCGAGCCCCAACCGTCGACGCCTTGCCGCGTCCGGCCCCCGCCTCCGCCCCGTTTCGCTCCTTCGGGTGAGTCCCGCACGGGAACTCGCCGCGGCGCCTCCCGCACGGTCTGCGCGCGGGCCCCTTGGTACAGGCGGGAGGAACGGTTTCCGCGGCCCCGCACGGCCGCTGTCGGCGCGTCAACCCGGCGCCGCGAAGCCTGGCCCCGAGCCCTACGCTCCGTCCACATCGCCCCACCGGGTGGTGCTGTCGCCAGGGCCTTGGCAGCCGCCCCGGCCGACGCCGAAGCTCGGCAGTGAACCGCCGCGGGCAACCGGCCTGCGGCGGACCCATCGCCGTATACACGGGGGAGATTCCTTATGCGTACGTACCGCAGCACCGCGCTCGTCACCGGCCTCACCGCGCTGGCCGCCACCCTCGCCGCACCCACCGTCCTCACCGCACCGGCCGCCCACGCGGCGCCCGGCGGGAAGAGCGCCACCTCCGGCGACTGCTCCAACGGCCAGCTCTGCGTCTGGCCCGGGGCGGAGTTCGGCGGCAAGCGCCAGACCTTCGAACTGGCCGACACCGACATCGACAGCTGTATCCCGCTGCCCAAGGGCACCACGGCCGCCTCGCTCGCCAACCGCACCGGCCGCCCGGTCACCACGTACCAGAGCGCCGAATGCGCCGAGACCGGCGAGTTCGACACCTACCCGGGCGGCGGCAGCTGGGTGCCCAGCTCGCCGTACCGCTTCCGGGCCGTGAAGATCTGGGAGCACTGACCGGCCGATGACCCGCGCATCGGACACGGCCGTGCCCGGAAACGCACCGCGCCCCCGACCGGCGGACCGGTCGGGGGCGCGGCAGGGGCCGTGCGGCGGATCAGGCGTCGCCGCCCGCCTCCCCGGCGTCGGCGGCCGTGACGTCCAGCAGCTCGTAGCGGTCGATGGCCTGCTTCAGCAGCGAGCGGTCGACCTTGCCCTCCTTCGCCAGCTCGGTCAGCACACCGAGCACGATCGACTGCGCGTCGATGTGGAAGAAGCGGCGGGCGGCGCCACGGGTGTCCGCGAAGCCGAAGCCGTCGGCGCCCAGCGACTGGTACGCACCGGGCACCCAGCGCGCGATCTGGTCCGGCACCGAACGCATCCAGTCCGACACCGCGACCTTCGGGCCGGGCGCGTCCGCCAGCTTGCGGGTGACGTACGGGACCTGCTGCTCCTCCTCGGGGTGGAGCAGGTTGTGGCGCTCGACGTCCACGGCCTCGCGGCGCAGCTCGTTCCAGGAGGTCGCCGACCAGACGTCCGCCTTGACGTTCCACTCGTCCGCGAGGATCCGCTGGGCCTCCTCGGCCCACGGCACCGCGACACCCGAGGCGAGGATCTGGGCCGCGTGCTCGCCCTTCTCCCCGGCCTTGATCCGGTGCAGACCCTTGAGGATGCCCTCGACGTCCACATCGGCGGGCTCGGCCGGGTGCTGGATCGGCTCGTTGTAGACGGTCAGGTAGTAGAAGACGTCCTCGGAGTTCTCGCCGTACATCCGGCGCAGACCGTCCTTGACGATGTGCGCGATCTCGTAGCCGTACGCCGGGTCGTAGGCGACACACGCCGGGTTGGTCGAGGCCAGCAGCTGGGAGTGGCCGTCGGCGTGCTGCAGGCCCTCGCCGGTCAGCGTCGTACGGCCGGCGGTCGCGCCGAGCACGAAACCGCGCGCCAGCTGGTCGGCCATCTGCCAGAACTGGTCGCCGGTCCGCTGGAAACCGAACATCGAGTAGAAGACGTAGACCGGGATCAGCGGCTCGCCATGGGTGGCGTAGGCGGAGCCCGCGGCGATCAGCGAGGCGGTGCAACCGGCCTCGGTGATGCCGTCGTGCAGCATCTGGCCGGTCGGCGACTCCTTGTAGGCCAGCAGCAGCTCGCGGTCGACCGACTCGTAGATCTGGCCCAGCGGGTTGTAGATCTTCGCCGACGGGAAGAACGCGTCCATGCCGAAGGTGCGGTACTCGTCGGGCGCGATCGGCACGAAGCGCTTGCCGATCTCCTTGTCCCGCATGAGGTCCTTCAGCACCCGGACGAACGCCATGGTCGTGGCGATCTTCTGGTGGCCGGAGCCCTTCTTGGCACCGGCGTACGCCTTGTCGTCCGGCAGCGGCAGCGGCTTGGCGCGCACGACACGGGTCGGCACATAGCCGCCCAGCGCCGTGCGGCGGTCGTGCATGTACTGGATCTCTTCGGAGTCGCGGCCCGGGTGGTAGTACGGCGGCAGGCCGTCCTCCAGGTCCTTGTCCGGGATCGGCAGCCGCAGCCGGTCGCGGAAGCCCTTGAGGTCCTCGACCGTCAGCTTCTTCATCTGGTGGGTCGCGTTGCGGCCCTCGAAGTTCGGGCCGAGCGTCCAGCCCTTGACGGTCTGCGCGAGGATCACCGTCGGCTGGCCCTTGTGGGCCTTGGCCGCCGCGTACGCCGCGTAGATCTTCTTGTGGTCGTGACCGCCGCGTCCCAGGTGCAGGATCTGGTCGTCGGTCATGTTCTCGACCATGGCGCGCAGCCGGTGGTCGCCGCCGAAGAAGTGGTCACGGATGTACGCGCCGGTCTCGGTGGCGTACGTCTGGAACTGACCGTCGGGCGTGGTGTTGAGCTTGTTGACCAGGACGCCGTCGCGGTCCTGCGCCAGCAGCGGATCCCAGCTGCGGTCCCAGACCAGCTTGATGACGTTCCACCCGGCGCCGCGGAACTGCGACTCCAGCTCCTGCATGATCTTGCCGTTACCGCGGACCGGGCCGTCCAGGCGCTGCAGGTTGCAGTTGACGACGAAGGTGAGGTTGTCCAGCCCCTCGCGCGCGGCGATGGAGAGCTGGCCCAGCGACTCCGGCTCGTCCATCTCGCCGTCGCCCAGGAAGGCCCAGACGTGACTGTCGGAGGTGTCGGCGATGCCGCGCGCCTCCATGTAGCGGTTCATCCGCGCCTGGTAGATCGCGCCGAGCGGGCCCAGGCCCATCGAGACGGTCGGGAACTCCCAGAAGTCCGGCATCAGCCGCGGGTGCGGGTAGCTCGACAGACCGTTGGGGGCCTTGGACTTCTCCTGGCGGAACGCGTCCAGCTGCGCGTTGGAGAGCCGGTCCAGCAGATACGCGCGGGCGTACACGCCGGGGGAGGCGTGGCCCTGGAAGAAGATCTGGTCGCCGCCCTTGCCGTCGTCCTTGCCCCGGAAGAAGTGGTTGAAGCCCACGTCGTACAGGGAGGCGGAGGAGGCGAACGTGGCGATGTGACCGCCGACGCCGATACCGGGGCGCTGCGCCCGGGAGACCATGACGGCCGCGTTCCACCGGGTCGCGTTCAGGACCTTGCGCTCGATCTCCTCGTTGCCGGGGAAGAACGGCTCGTCCTTGGTGGCGATGGTGTTGACGTAGTCCGTGCTGCGCATCTCGGGCACGGCCACGCGCTTCTCGCGGGCACGCTCGATCAGTCGAAGCATGAGGTAGCGAGCTCGTTCCCGGCCTCGCTCATCGACGGCTGCGTCGAGCGAGTCGAGCCATTCCTGGGTCTCTTCGGGATCGAAGTCCGGGACCTGGCTGGGAAGGCCGCCAATGATGATCGGGTTTCGATCGGATCCGGAAGCCACGCTGTTCCTTCGTGTTCGGGTCATGTCGTGCTCTGCACGCGATAGCTGCTGCGCACGCGGTCGGATGGTGTCTCTCTGTGGTGCCTGTCGATGGTCGCGCCGCCTTCCATCGTGTACCGAGGCATCGCGATACGTCATCTCTACCGAGGGGTAACCCCAGGCCGGGAGCCGATGGCGGCGCGGGCCGCGGTGACAGGTCGGCCAAATCGCAACCATACGCCCATGTCGACAGAGGGTGACGTACTGAGGTACGGAATCCGCATGGGTGTCCGAGAGGCGGGTAGAACACCTAGGAGGGATCGCCGCGACTGTCCACACCGCAAACCCGGCAGATCGTCGTGAGGTGCATCACTTCGGCCCGTCCGGACGGGGTCGCAGTTGCGGCGAGACGCCGCCAATCGTCACCGTTTAGGCGGTCTCCGCGGCCGGGTACTTGCGCGATCCGTCCCGCCCGTGTGGACTACGCCCAATGCTCCGCGCACGCGCGGGGCGTTTCAGAGCATTTCCGAAACACGACAGGAGGCAATCCGTGAGCGCGACCGCGGACCACGCGGAGGAGCGGACCAACCATGCCGCCAGGCTGGGGTTCGAGCCCGGACAGGTGGTCCAGGAGATCGGCTTCGACGACGACGTCGAGCAAGAGCTCCGCGAAGGTATTGAGGCCGTTATCGGCCAGGACCTCGTCGACGAGGACTACGACGACGTGGCAGACGCCGTCGTGCTGTGGTTCCGGGACGACGACGGTGACCTCACGGACGCGCTGGTGGATGCCATCAGCCTGATCGACGAGGGCGCCCCTGTGTGGCTGATGACGCCCAAGACCGGGCGCGAGGGCTACATCGAGCCGAGCGACATCAATGAGGCCGCGCAGACCGCGGGTCTGTCCCAGACCAAGAGCATCAACGCGGGCAAGGACTGGTCGGGCAGCCGGCTGGTCACGCCGAAGTCCGGCAAGCGCTGAGCGGCCTTTTCCGCCAGCCGCACCCGAGCCCCCTCCGGATCCGTCCGGAGGGGGCTCGGTGCCGTCCGGGGACGGCCTCCGGCGCGCGCGGGCGGGCGCGTAGGGTTGGGCCGATACCCGTTTGAACGTGAGCGAAGGGATGCACCCCATGGCGATCGAGGTCGGCACGAAGGCTCCGGATTTCGAGCTGAAGAACCAGCACGGCGAGCTGGTCACGCTCTCCCAGTTCCGGGGTGAGAAGGCCGTCGTTCTCCTCTTCTACCCCTTCGCCTTCACCGGCGTCTGCACGGGCGAGCTGTGCGCGCTCCGCGACGAGCTGCCCAAGTTCGTCAACGACGACGTGCAGCTGCTGGCCGTCTCCAACGACTCCCCGTTCTCGCTGCGCGTCTTCGCCGAGCAGGAGGGCCTTGAGTACCCGATGCTGTCGGACTTCTGGCCGCACGGTGAGGCGTCGCGCGCGTACGGCGTCTTCGATGAGGAGAAGGGCTGCGCGGTGCGCGGCACCTTCGTCATCGACAAGGAGGGCGTGGTCCGCTGGTCGGTGGTCAACGGTCTGCCCGACGCCCGCGACCTGAACGAGTACGTCAAGGCGCTCGACGCCCTCTGAGCGACGCCGTGGGTGGCGCCGGTTCCCGCCGCAGCCGACATTCACCGGTGATATCTGCGATCGGCGGGAACCGGTCACTAGGATCGATTCGTTGATCCGATGCCATGCACGATGGGGGCGCAAAAAATCTTGACGTACCCCTCGAATCTATGGGAGGACTCGTGGGAGTCAGCCTCAGCAAGGGCGGCAACGTCTCGCTGACGAAGGAAGCCCCCAATCTGACCGCCGTGCTCGTCGGTCTGGGCTGGGACGCGCGTACCACCACCGGTACGGACTTCGACCTGGACGCCAGCGCTCTGCTGACGAACGACCAGGGCAAGGTGGCCGGCGACCAGAACTTCGTGTTCTTCAACAATCTGAAGAGCCCCGACGGTTCGGTCGAGCACACCGGCGACAACACCACCGGTGAGGGCGAGGGCGACGACGAGGCCATCAAGGTCAATCTCGCCGGTGTCCCCGCCGATGTCGCGAAGATCGTCTTCCCGGTGTCGATCTACGACGCCGAGACCCGCCAGCAGAGCTTCGGCCAGGTCCGCAACGCGTACATCCGCGTCGTCAACCAGGCCGACGGCAACGAGCTGGCGCGCTACGACCTGAGCGAGGACGCCTCGACCGAGACCGCCATGGTCTTCGGCGAGCTGTACCGCAACGGCGCGGAGTGGAAGTTCCGCGCCATCGGCCAGGGGTACGCCTCGGGGCTGCGCGGCATCGCGCAGGACTTCGGCGTCAACGTCTGACCGCTCGCGGGCCCGCGCCCCGAGGCGCAACGCCCGCGGCACCGCTCGACCACGTGCGGCGCCGTACGCCCGCAAGGGGGTGCGGCGCCGCACGCGCGCACAGAGGGGCGGCGGCCCAGGGTGCGCCGCGGCCTGTCACGACACCGGGGAGGATCCGAACACCATGAGCGTCACACTCGCCAAGGGAGGCAATGTCTCCCTGTCCAAGGCCGCGCCGGACCTCACGCAGATCATGGTCGGTCTCGGCTGGGACGCACGGTCCACCACAGGGGCCCCTTTCGACCTCGACGCCAGCGCGCTGCTCTGCGCCGGGGGCCGGGTGCTGGGCGACGAGTACTTCGTCTTCTACAACAACCTCAAGAGCCCGGAAGGCTCCGTCGAACACACGGGCGACAATCTCACCGGTGAGGGCGAGGGCGACGATGAATCGATCCTGGTCGACCTCACCCGCGTGCCCGACCGGGTCGACAAGATCGTCTTTCCCGTGTCGATCCATGAGGCGGATCTGCGCGGCCAGAGCTTCGGTCAGGTCAGCAACGCCTTCATCCGCATCGTGAATCAGGCCGACGGCAGCGAACTCGCGCGGTACGACCTGAGCGAGGACGCCTCCGCCGAAACGGCGATGATCTTCGGTGAGGTGTACCGCTACCACGGCGAATGGAAGTTCCGGGCCGTGGGGCAGGGGTACGCGTCGGGTCTGCGGGGCATCGCTCTAGACTTCGGGGTCAACGTTTCGTAAAAAGGCGCCACGCCGTGTGCGCGGGGGCCCGTAGAGCTAGGGAATGGGTAGGCAGTGCTCCTGAAAACCTTTGGCTGGTCGTTCGCCGTCACGGTGGTCGGCCTCGCCGTGGCCGGCGTGCTCTGGGGGTGGCAGGGGCTCGCGATCGTCGGGATCCTGTCGATCCTGGAGATTTCGCTCTCGTTCGACAATGCGGTCATCAACGCGGGCATCCTGCGCAAGATGAACGCCTTCTGGCAGAAGATCTTTCTGACCCTCGGCATTCTGGTCGCGGTCTTCGGCATGCGGCTGGTGTTCCCGGTCGTCATCGTGGCGATCACGGCGAAACTCGGGCCGATCGAGGCGGTCAAGCTCGCCATCAACGACAAGGCCCATTACCAGGAGCTGGTCACCGCCGCGCATCCGGCCATCGCGGCCTTCGGCGGCATTTTCCTGCTGATGATCTTCCTCGAATTCCTTTTCGAGGAGCGCGACCACAAGTGGCTGGCCTGGATCGAGAAGCCGATGGCTCGCCTCGGCAAGCTCGACACCCTCTCCGTGATCGTCGCGCTGGCGGCGCTGCTGGTGACCGCCATGACGGTCGCCACGAACGTTGCGCACGGCGGCGGTGACAAGACCGCCACGGTCCTGCTCGCCGGTGTCGGCGGTCTGATCACCTACCTCGTCGTCGGCGGTATCTCCGGGTACTTCGAGGACAAGCTGGAGGATGACGAGGAGGACGAGGACGAGGCCGCCGCGGCGCCCGCGAAGAAGGGCACCGGCGCCGCCGTGGGCCTGGCCGGTAAGGCCGCGTTCTTCATGTTCCTCTACCTGGAGGTCATCGACGCGTCGTTCTCCTTCGACGGCGTGATCGGCGCGTTCGCCATCACCAACGACATCTTCGCGATGGCGCTGGGTCTGGGCATCGGCGCGATGTACATCAGGTCGCTGACGGTCTTCCTGGTCCGCAAGGGCACCCTCGACGACTACGTCTACCTGGAGCACGGCGCGCACTACGCGATCGGCGCGCTCGCCGTCATCCTGCTCGCCACCATCAGGTACGAGATCAGCGAGGTCATCACCGGTCTCATCGGTGTCGTGCTGATCGGGCTGTCCTTCTGGTCCTCGGTGGTCAAGAACCGCCGGGAGGCCGGGCCCGGCGACGGCGCCGAGGCGAAGGCCGAAGTATCCTCCGGCGTGTGACGCCGGCCTGATTGAGGAACGCTCTCAGCGGGGCGGCCACGGGGTGCGGACCTCGGGCCGCCCCGTTGTCATCGGGCCGAGCAGTGGGGTGGGCAAGTGTCGTTCCTCGGGAACTTCTGGCGCGGCGGTGCGCCGGCGTTCGACAACGGCGGCGGGTCGTACGTCGTCGAGCTGACGAAGCGGAAACCGACGGTCTCGCTCAGCAAACAGGGCGCGGACCACGGCCATATGCGGGTCAATCTGCACTGGCAGATGCGGACCACGGATCTGGGTGACCGGAGCGGGCGGAGCCTGCGCTCCCTGCTGCGGCACCCGAGCCGGATGTTCACGCCCGAGGTGGTGCAGTCGCAGGGCCCGGCGGTCGTCCAGATCGACCTCGACCTGGCCTGCATGTACGAGCTGAAGGACGGCACCAAGGGCGTGGTGCAGCCGCTCGGCGACTTCCTCGGCGACCTCAACACCGCGCCGTATGTACAGCTCAGCGGCGACGACCGGTTCGGTTCGCCGTCCGGCGAGACGCTGTACATCAACATGGACCAGCGCGATGAGATCAAGCGGCTGCTGATCTTCGTCTACATCTACGACGGCACGCCCGCCTTCGACCGTACGCACGCGGTGGTGACGCTCTACCCGACCACCGGGCCGCGGGTGCAGATCCGGCTCGACGAGCGGGCGCCGCAGGCCCGGTCCTGCGCGATCTTCACGCTGGAGAACAGCAAGGGCGAGCTGACGGTGCGCCGCGAGGTGAAGTACGTCTACGGCTTCCAGGCGGAGCTGGACCGGCTCTACGGCTGGGGACTCCAGTGGGGCCGGGGCTACAAGTCGAAGACGTGAGCCCGGGGCCACGCCCGGCCGGTCGCCGCGCCGGGCCCGCCCGCCGTCCGCCGCGCCCCGGGGCGCGCCTCCGTAGTGGGGCCCGCCCCGGGGTGCGGCACTCTCAGCGCCGTTGGAACTGCGGGCCCTGGGGTGGCAGGACGAAGGCGGGCTCCGGCGCGGCCGGTTGCTGCGGGTAGCCGTACGCCGGGGGCTGCTGCGGGTAGCCGTACGCGGGCTGCGGCTGGTACGGCGGTGGGCCCGGCTGGTGCGGCGGGCCGGGGTAGCCGTAGGCGGGCTGGGCCGGGGGCTGGGCGGGCGGCGGGGGGACGTGCTGCGGGTAGCCGTAGCCGCCGGTCGCCGGGGAGCCCTGCGGCGGGGCGAGGGGGAAGGCGTCGGGCAGCTGGCCCGTCGCCGGGTCCGGGACGTGCTGGGTCGCGGCGTCCGGGTCGGACGCGGGGTGACCGCCGCCCGCCGCGGCGACCGGCGGGGCGGCCGCTTCCTGGGGCCATGCGGACGGCGGCGGGACCACCGGGCCGTCGGCGCCGCCCCTCACCGGGGGGCCGTCCGGGAGCGGCGGGGCGGTGGGGTGCGGGGCCGGTGCGGCGGACGGGCCGGACGGCTCGGGGGTGTGGCCCTCGCCGTCCTCCTCGACCGAGATCCCGAACTCCGTGGCCAGGCCGAGCAGTCCGCTGTCGTACCCCTGGCCCAGCGCGCGGAACTTCCAGCTACCGGCGCGCCGGTAGAGCTCACCGCAGATCAGGGCCGTCTCGTTGCCGGTGTCGGGCACGATGTCGAAGAGCAGCAGCGGTTCGCCGTCGCCGCCCGCCGCGTCGTACAGCAGGACCCGCAGGTCCGGCACGTTCCCGAACGTTCCGCCGTCGGCGGAGGCGGTGAGGAGGATGCGGTCGACGGAGGCGTCGAGTGTGGTGAGGTCGGCCTCCAGGGTGTCGGTCAGGCTCTCGCCGACCGGGGCCTTGGCCAGGTGGCGGACGCCGCAGCCGGGGTGCTGCGGCTGGTTGTAGAAGACGAAATCCTCGTCGGAGCGCACGCGTCCGCCGGGCCCGACCAGCAGCGCCGAGGCGTCGACGTCGGGGACGTCCGCGCCGGGTGTCCACCGCAGGACGGCGCGTACGGCCGTGGTGTCCACGGGTACGTTCGACCCTTTCAGCATGGCGTGCGTCATAGCGCAATCCTGCCTTCCCCGAGGCCGGGCGGACAACGCGGGGCACCGGCCGGTGGGCGCGCGGGGCGGGCGTACCGGGGCGATTTCCCGCCCGAGGGAACTTTCCGTCACCCCCCGCACGTACGATTATCGGCTGGATCCAGAGGTCAAGACGCAGCGGGTGTGCCCGGTTCGCGCCTGTATACGGGGAGTTGTATGCGGCATTTTGGGCATCTCGGGCCCGACATCCGGAAGAAGTTGTTCCACCGGGAGCCGGTGGAGTTCACCACAGCCTCACCCGCCCGCACCCTCGCGACCGCGCTCGGCGCCACGCTCTACAGCCCCGCCACCCGGCCACGGCTCGCCGACGACATCCGCAAGCAGACCGGGCGCGGCGTCGTGTCGATGGTCCTCTGCCTGGAGGACTCCATCAGCGACGCCGAGGTGGTGGCCGGGGAGGCCAACCTCGTCCGGCAGTTCGCGCTGCTCGACGCGGCGGCCGAAGACGGCGCCGACCTCCCCCTCCTCTTCATCCGCGTCCGCACGCCCGAGCAGATATCCGACCTCGCGCGGCGGATGGGGCCCGCGGTGCGCCGCCTCTCCGGCTTCGTGCTGCCGAAGTTCACCGCGGAGCGCGGCGCCGCTTTCCTGGAGGCCCTGCGTGCCACCGAAGCCGCCTGCGGCCGACGGCTCTTCGCGATGCCGGTCCTGGAGTCCCCGCAACTGCTCCACCTGGAGAGCCGCCGCGAAACGCTGGCCGGGATCGCCGCGACCGTCGACGACCACCGCGACCGCGTCCTCGCCCTGCGCCTCGGCGTCACCGACTTCTGCTCCGCGTACGGACTGCGCCGCGCGCCGGACATGACCGCCTACGACGTCCAGATCGTCGCCTCCGTCATCGCCGACGTGGTCAATGTGCTGGGACGGGCCGACGGCAGCGGGTTCACCGTCACCGGGCCGGTGTGGGAGTATTTCCGGCTGCATGAGCGGATGTTCAAACCGCAGCTGCGCCGCAGCCCGTTCCAGGGCCGCGCCGAGGAGCTGCGGACGGCGCTGATCGAGCACGACATGGACGGGCTGCTGCGCGAGATCGAACTCGACCGCGCCAACGGCCTGCTGGGCAAGACCTGCATCCATCCCTCGCACGTCGCGCCGGTGCACGCCCTCTCGGTCGTCAGCCACGAGGAGTTCAGCGACGCCGCCGACATCCTGCGGCCCGAGCGCGGCGACGGCGGCGTCCTCCGCTCCGCGTACACCAACAAGATGAACGAGGTGAAGCCGCATCGCGCCTGGGCCGAGCGCACCCTGCTGCGCGCCGAGGCGTTCGGGGTGGCCCGCGAGGGTGTCGGTTTCGTGGAACTGCTCACCGCGAGCGTGCCGCAGGACTGACCGCGGCGGACGGAACGGACGACGGGCGGCGCACGGCGCGACCGCCCCGCGGGCACCGCACGGCGCCCGTCGCACAGGGAATTCGACGGAGGGGAAGAAACGCGTGGTGTGGACGGGAGAATGGGTCGCTCGGCGGCTCGGGGTCTCGCTCAGCGGCGGGGACCAGCTGCCCGGGCTGCTGGGGCTGGCGCTGCGGCGCAACCCCAAACGGGCCCATCTGCTCGTCTCGCATGTGCTCGGCAAGCATGTGCCGCAGCGGCCCGGTGTGGTGCACGGCGTCGGCGTGGGGCTGGGCCGCCGGGTGCGCGCGCTGCTCGGTGACGACGAGGCGTCCCGCGCGGTGGTCCTCGGATACGCCGAGACGGCCACCGGACTCGGCCACTCCGTCGCCGACGGCCTGGGCCTCGCGCCGTATCTGCACTCCACCCGCAGGCCGGTGGAGGGCGTCGCACCCGCCGGCGGCTTCGAGGAGGAGCACTCCCACGCCACCTCCCATCTGCTGCTGCCCGAGGATCCGGCGCTGCTCGCGGGCGACGGCCCGCTGGTCCTCGTCGACGACGAGTTCTCCACCGGCCGCACGGTCCTGAACACCATCAAGGCGCTGCACGCCCGCTTCCCCCGGCAGCGGTACGTCGTCGTCGCCCTCGTCGACATGCGCTCCGAGGGCGACCGCCGTCACCTGGAGAAGTTCGCCGCCGACCTGGGCGCCCGCGTCGACCTCCTCGCGCTCGCCGCCGGTGGCGTACGGCTGCCCGCCGACGTCCTGCGGCGTGGCCAGGAGCTGGTCGCCGCCCATGACGCCCCGGAGGAGGCACCGCCCGCCGCGCCGCGGAACGCCGCCGTCCGGACCGATCTGGCCTGGCCGGACGGCCTGCCGGACGGCGGCCGCCACGGCTTCACCCCCGCCCACCGCGTCCGGCTCGACGCGGCGCTGCCCGCCATGGCCGACCGGCTCCGCGACCACCTCGGCGCCGCCCGCCGCGTCCTCGTGCTCGGCAACGAGGAGCTGATGTACGCACCGCTGCGGCTGGCCCACGCCCTCGACCAGCGGCTCGGCGCACCCGACGGCTTCGGCGCCCTGGACGCCGAGCGCGCCGCCGAGACCTGGGCCGCGGACGGCGCCGGCCACGACGACGGCCCCGCGGTGTTCTTCTCCACCACCACCCGCTCCCCGGTCCTCGCCGTCGACGACCCCGGCTACGCCCTCCGCACCCGCCTCACCTTCCCCGCCCACGACGACCCGGCCGACGGCCCCGGCCCGCGCCACGCCTACAACGTCGCACCCGGCGGCGACCCGGCCCGCCGCTTCGACGCGATCGTCGCTGTCGTCGACTCGCACGGCGACACCCCCGAACTCCACGCCCCCGGCGGTCTGCTGGACCGCCTCGCCGCCCACACCGACCGGCTGCTCCTCGCCGTCGTCCCCGCCCACACCCCGCGGCCCGCCGCGGCGGACCGCGCACCACACCGACAGGCCCCGCCCATGCCCCTCCCCGAGCCGCTGCGCGGCCCCGCGTTCTCCTCGTACGCCCCCGAGGAGGTCGGCTGGCTGCTCCAGGACCTGTCCGCGGTGACGCTGGAGGCGCCGACCGAGGAGCGCGAGGAGGCCATCCAGAGCGGCGGCGCGCACTACGCGGAATCGCTGCCCGTCGAGTACCAGCCGTCCCATCGGTACCAGGCGCTCTTCCACGCCGCGCTGGAGACGTCCGCCGCCCGCATCGCCCGCGCCGTCGGCGCCGTCACCGAGACCGTCCTCGCCGAACTCCCGCGCCGCCGCGGCCATCTCACGGGCCCGCCGCCCCGGCCGGTACTGGCCTCACTGGCCCGCGCCGGGACGCCCGTCGGCGTGCTGATGCGCCGCTGGGCGCACCACGCGCACGGCCTGGACCTGCCGCACTACGCCATCTCCATCGTCCGCGGCCGCGGCATCGACACCACCGCACTGCGCTGGCTCGCCGCCCACCACGACCCGGCCGATGTCGTCTTCGTCGACGGCTGGACGGGCAAGGGCGCCATCACCCGCGAACTCACCGCCGCACTGACGGAGTTCCCCGGCTTCGACCCGCGCATCGCGGTCCTCGCCGACCCCGGCGGCTGCGTCGGCACCTACGGCACCCGCGATGACTTCCTCGTCCCGTCCGCCTGCCTCAACTCCACCGTCTCCGGGCTGATATCCCGCACCGTCCTCCGCGACGACCTGGTGGGGCCGGACGACTTCCACGGCGCCAAGTTCTACCGCGAGCTGTCCGGCGCCGACCTCTCCGGCACCTTCCTCGACGCGGTCACCGCCCGCTTCGCCGAGGTCGCGGACGGCGTCGCCGCCGACGCCGCCCGCCTGGCCGCCGAGGACCGCCGCCCCACCTGGGAGGGATGGGCCGCCGTCGAGCGGATCAGCAAGGAGTACGGCATCGACGACATCAACCTCGTCAAGCCCGGCGTGGGAGAGACCACCCGGGTACTGCTGCGCCGGGTCCCGTGGAAGATCCTCGCCCGCCGCGGTGCCGGACCCGACCTCGACCACGTACGCCTGCTCGCCGAGGAACGCGGCGTCCCCGTCGAGGAGGTCGGCGAACTCCCCTACGCCTGCGTCGGGTTGATCCACCCCCGCTACACCCGCGGGGCGACCGGCGCCGACGGCCGGACGGTGGCCTGATGACGACCACCCTTGTCGCCAGCGACCTCGACCGCACCCTCATCTACTCGGCGGCGGCGCTGGACCTCACCGTGCCGGACGCCGAGGCACCCCGCCTGCTCTGCGTCGAGGTCTACGAAAGGCGCCCGCTCTCCTACCTGACGGAGACCGCGGCGGCGCTGCTCACCGACCTCGCCGCCCGGGCCGTCTTCGTCCCGGCCACCACCCGCACCCGCGAGCAGTACCGGCGCATCCATCTGCCCGGCCCGCCGCCGCGGTTCGCGGTCTGCGCCAACGGCGGCCATCTGCTGGTGGACGGCGTACCGGACCGCGACTGGCAGCGCACGGTCGCCGCCCGCCTCGCCGAGGGCTGCGCCCCGCTCGACGAGGTCCACGCCCATCTGGTCCGCTCCGCCGACCCCGCCTGGCTGCTCAGGGAGCGGACCGCCGAGGACCTCTTCGCGTACCTCGTCGTGGAGCGGGCGCTGCTGCCCGACGGCTGGACCGAGGAGCTGACCGCGTGGGCGGACGGCCGCGGCTGGTCCGTCTCGCTCCAGGGCCGCAAGGTCTACGCGGTGCCGAAGCCGCTGACCAAGAGCGCGGCGGTCGCGGAGGTCCGCCGCCGCACCGGCGCCACCGAGGTCCTCGCCGCGGGCGACTCCCTGCTCGACGCCGATCTCCTCCTCGCCGCCGACCGCGCCTGGCGCCCCGGCCACGGCGAACTGGCCGCCACCGACTTCCGCGCCCCGCAGGTCACCGCCCTGACCGAGCGGGGAGCCGCCGCGGGCGAACGCATCCTCCGCGCCTTCCACGAGGCGGTACGGGAGGGGGACGGGGTCCGGGGCACGCTCGCGTGACGGTACGGGGGCCCGGGAGGCCCGGCGCCTCGGGGCGGGGCCGGGCCGGATGCATCCGAGCAGGTCAACGGCAGCTACGGTAGGAGGCGAAGACCTCCGGGCGTGGTGTGTTCCTGGACAGCTCCATCACACCGGGGGTCTTCTTCCGTACCCGCGTCCGGGGGCTCGCGTCCCGGATGCCGCTACGTGGCGAACGCGGTCAGCCGCAGCAGCCGCCCCCGCAGCAGCCGCCGCCCCCGCCTCCCGAGGGTGCGGGCGCCGGGGCGGAACCGGCGACGGCGACGGTGGAGAGCAGCTTCACGGTGTCCTCGTGCCCGTCCGGACAGACGGCGGGCGCGGCGGACTCGGCCATCGGCCGGCTCAGCTCGAAGGTGGAACCACAGGGACGGCACCGGTACTCGTAACGAGGCATGGCGACAGATTAAGGGCTGTCACGCCCGCGGCCCCGCCCGGGCACCCGATGCCGCCGGGCGGGCACCCGGCGGCGGCACGTCCGGCCCGGTGATCAGGCCCCGGCCCGTCCGGTGTCCGGCCCCTCGCCCTTCCGCAGCTGCTCCAGCGCCGCCTCCCGGGCGGCCGTGGGGCCGGGGGCGGGCGTCGGCCGGTGCGCCGCCTCGGGGTGACGGGCGCGCCAGTACGGGTTGTCGTGCGACAGCCCGCCGCTGACCCGCCCGTACATGCCGAAGACCACCAGCAGCAGGCCGACCACGAAGCTGAACAGCACGTTCTGGATCTTGAACGCGAGGAAGTTCGCGCCGGTCTGCAGCAGCGCCAGGTTCACGAATCCGCTCAGCAGGAACAGCAAGCCCAGCACGATGTTGAGCGTCGACGCCAGATTGCCGCCGATGACCATGCCGCCGAACAGCACCACGCCCACGATGATCGACAGGACGCTCAGCGCGCCGTTGGTGTTCAGCTCGGCGACCATCGCGCCACCGGTGTCGAAGAAGCCGATCCTGTTGAGCAGACCGAGTATGCCGAACGCGACCAGGACCAGGCCCATCAGTCCCGCGCCGACCCGGTAGACCTTGCTGAGCCGGTGGTCGATCGGCAGATGCTCGTCGAGTCGGGTGTGGCGCAGCTTGCCCCCACGGAACAGATTCGAGGGCCCGTGCAGACCGTGCGGTCCGACCCTCGTGGTTCCGGTAGCCCCAGTCGTTGCCATCTCCGGCCTCCCTTGCGCAGAACGTGCCGCTTGGGCTGTGTTGCTTTCCAGGATCCGTCAGGGGGTCGGGTCACGCCAATGCGCCGCGGGGGCGGCGGGGTGGTCGCTCTGCGGTAGAGGGGTGGGGCGGTGGCCGGTGAGGTTGCGCGTGCCCGGCGTCCGGGGGCGGGCTCACCTGGCTCGGGGCGGAACCGGCGGCCTCGGGTGGCTCGGCCTCGGTCGGCCCGGCCGGGAAGGCAAGCGGCCCCGCCTCGCCCGGACGCCCCGGACCTGCCCGGGCCCGGCCCGGCCCACTCGGGCGGGGGCTCGCTCAGCCCCCGCCCCGCTCCTCCCGGATCTCGCGGACCACCCGCGCGGCGGTCTCGCGTACCGCCTCCGTCTCGGTCAGGAAGTGCCACCAGTCGGGGTGGCGGCCCTCCAGACCGGCGACCGCGCGATCCAGCCGGGCGACCGCGTCGTCCAACGGGCGCGCATGGCGGGGATCGGGCGTACTGCGGCCCGTCATTGCCAGCCGCTGGGCATCCCGGACCGCGAACCGCGTCCGGTCGACCTCCTTCTGCCGGTCGAAGGCGACCGCGTCGAGCCGCTGCAGACGGTCACCGGCCGCCGAGACCGCGTCGTTCGTGGTGTCCAGCAGCGCCCGGACCGTCGCCAGCAGGCTCGCCGCATCCGCCCACCGCTGGCCGTCCCGCGCCCGCTGGGCCTCGCGCAGCTTCGTCCCGGCCTGCGCCACCGACTCCGCCGCCTGCTCGGGAACGCGCTGGAGGTCCTGCCAGCACGCCGCGCTGTACCGCCGCCGCAGCTCGCTCAGCACCGGATCGACCTGCCCGGCCCGCGTCGAGATCGCCTGCGCGCGGGTACGCAGCGACACCAGGCGCTTGTCGATCTCGGCCGCCCGCTCCGGCAGCCGCTCGGCCTCCGCCCGCAGCTCCTCGGACCGGCGCAGCACCTCGTCGGCGCGCCGGATCGTCTCCTGCACGCCGTGCCGACCGGCGCCCTCGTTGAGCTTGGTCAGCTCCGGTGCGAGCGCCGCCAGCCGGGCCGCCAGCTCGTCGGCCGCCAAGCCCTTGGCGCGGACGGCGTCCAGCGCGTTGCTCGCCGCGAGCAGCGCCTGCCGGGCCCGCTCCACGGCGGGCGCCAGCCGCGCGAGCTGCGTCTCCGCCGCCGCCAGCAGCGGGCCCAGCCCCTGCCCGAAACGGTCCAGATCGGCCTTGGCGCGCTCCAGCTCCTCCCGGGCTCGCGTCAGATCGGCCCGCGCCCGCCCGGCGGCTGCGCCGTCCAGATCGTCGCGGTCCAGATCATGGGCGTCGACGGCCGTGATGTACCCCTGGCTGACCTCGTCGATCCGCCGGATGAACCCCTGGTACTCCTCGGCCGCCCGGCTCGCCCGCGGCGAGTTGTCGACCGCGGTGATCGTCTCCAGCGAGATACGCAGATCCCGCTGCGCGGTGTCCAGCTCGTAGAACGCCGCCGCGGCCGCGTCCTTCGCCGCCTGCGCCTCGGCCCGCTGACCGTCCCCACGCCCGAACCACCGCCGCGTACCGCCCCCGGCGAACGCCGCCGGAGCCACCGCGACCAGCAGCGGCAACGGCAGCAGGGCCAGCGCCACCGCCTCACGCAACGGCCCCCCGCGGGCCCGACGGCGTGCTCGCTGCTCGTACGGCTGCGTGTGTGTCGCCGTCACATCCCTCTCCCGATCGGATCGCCCCGGAACCGGCTGCCATTCTCCCACTCGGGAGAAACGAACACACCGGCCGGTAAGTTCGCGATATGCCCGCTGGCTTGCAGTTCGGCCCGTACGGCAAGGTAGTCTGTCGCCTCGACCAGGGCGCATAGCTCAGCGGTAGAGCGCTGCTCTTACAAAGCAGATGTCGGCGGTTCGAATCCGTCTGTGCCCACCGGTCGAAAGACCCCTCGCCGATTGTGGCGGGGGGTCTTTCGCGTCCAGGGATGACATCGGTTCCGGTGTGGGGCCGAAGGGGAAGGGGGCGGAATGCCGCAGGAGAGGCCGGAAGGGGCGCGGGAGAAGCGGCGGGGCGGTGCGTTCGAGGCGCTTGCCGTGGGGTCGCGCGGGCCGTGCTGCCGTACGGGCGTGACGGGCGGCGGACCTCGTTCTGGTCGTGGGATGCCCGCGGACTCTTCATCGTTCTGCTCGGCGGGCCGGGCATGGTCGGGAACGCCGTCGTGCCCGGGCTGGGGTGGGTGTGGTGGCAGCGTGCGCTCTTCGGGCTCGGTGGCGTCGCCTTTTCCGTGATCGCCGCTCTGACCTTGATCGGAGGGTGGGGGTTGCTGTCCCGGAAGGAGTGGGCCGCTGAGGTACGCCCGGAGCGGCCCGATTGGTGCCCCCCCCGTAGCGCCATGTCCTCGCGAAGGCCCTCTGCAAGAAGCATGCAGGGGGTCTTTCGCGTACGTGGGGGCCGGGCGGAGGCCGGGGATGTCGGGCGGCGGCTGCCGATGGTGCCGGTTGTCGCGGATGGGGTGGCTGTGTATCGTCAAATGCAGATGTCTTGAAGTTTCAAGTAAATCTTTCCCTGTCTCCGTCCGAAAGAGCGGCCTCCCATGACCACCCCCCTCGGTACCGTCCCGACGGCGCGCGCCGGTGCGCCGGAACACCCCGATTCGTCCCCGCACGGCTACGCCGCGGGCCTGCTCGTACTGCGGCTGGTCATCGGTCTGACGATGGCTGCGCACGGGGCGCAGAAGCTGTTCGGCTGGTTCGACGGGCCCGGACTGGACGGCACCGGCCAGTTCTTCACGATGAGCGGCTACCCGGCCGGTCACACCATGGCCGTCGTGGCCGGGCTCAGCGAGGTGCTGGGCGGGCTCGGGCTGGCCGTCGGGCTGTTCACGCCGCTGGCTGCCGCCGCCGTCGTGGGCACGATGATCAACGCGCTGGCCGTCAAATGGGGCGGCGGCTTCTTCGCGCCCAAGGGCGTCGAGTACGAACTCCTGCTGACCTTCGGGGCGGCCGCACTCGCCCTGACCGGGCCCGGGCGCTACGCCCTCGACCGCTGGGTGCCGGTCCTGCGCTCCCACCGGCTGCGGTACGGCGCACTGGCCCTGATCCTGGGCGTGGTACTCGCCGGGATCGTGCTGCTGGTGCGTAACTGACGTTGCCGCCGGTGTGGAGAGGAAGAGGAGGGTGAGTCCGGTGTCGGTGCGCAGGCTGAATCATGCGGTGCTGTACGTGCGGGACGTCACGGTGTCCGTGGCGTTCTACGGGGAGGTCCTGGGGCTCGCGCCGGTCGATGAGTTGCCCGGCCGGGCGGCGTTCCTCCGGGCGGCCGGTTCCCTGAACGATCACGACCTGGGACTGTTCGCCGTGGGGGAGGACGCACCGGGGCCCGGGACCGGGCGGGTGGGGCTGTACCACCTGGCCTGGGAGGTCGGCACGCTCAGGGAGCTGGTCGCGGCCCGGGAACTGCTGGCCGCGCGTGGCGCGCTGGTCGGGGAGAGCGATCACCTCGTATCGAAGTCGCTGTACGCCAAGGACCCGGACGGCAACGAGTTCGAGGTCATGTGGCGGGTGCCGCGCGAGGACTGGCCGGGCCCGGACGAACCGGACCGGGTGCGGCCCCTCGACCTCGCCGCCGCGCTCGCGCACTGGGGGCCGGACCGGGAGACGGGAGCGGCGGTCGGTCAGGCCACCTGAATTGCCCCTGGGCCCTCCGGGCGGCGCACGCTCAGTAGCTCAAGGACGAGAGGAAGTCGTGGAGGGCGTGGTCGAACTGCCCGACGTTCTCCAGGTTGACCATGTGTCCGGCGCCGGGTATGCGGACCCGGCGCGCGCCGGGCACTGCGAGGGTGATGGCGTGGGCATTGGCGGAGATGTCGCGGCTGTCGAGGTCGCCGTCGAGGACGAGGGTGGGGACGCGCAGCTCGGCGAGCCGCTCGGCGGTGCCGATCTCCAGGGGCATACCCGTACCCTCGGCGTGCACCTCGACATTGGCCTCGGCTGCGGCGCGCAGCCGCTCGCGCAGCCCGGGATGGACGGCCTCGGGCGCCCGGTGCGGGCCGTCCACCCATCCACGCAGGAAGTGCTCGACGTACCGCTCGACACCGTCCGGCTCGCCGATCGCGGCGGACTGCTCCCGCAGGTGGTCGAGGAGGAACGGGTCGGTGAAGGGGCGTCCGCTGATGCCCGGTGAGGCGAGCGCCAGCGCCGTGACGCGCTCGGGGTGCGCCAGCGCCGCGTCGAGGGCCACGCGGGAGCCGTGGGAGAGACCCACCAGGACGGCGCGATCCACCGCGAGCGCGTCGAGCAGTGCCCGCAGGTCGTCGTGGTGGGCGAAGTCGCCGGTGGCCGTGGAGGAGAGGCCGTGGCCCCGCAGGTCGTACCGGATCGCGCGGAGGCCGGAGTTGACGAGCCAGGTGAACTGCTCGTCCCACATCCGCTGGTCCAGCAGCGCGCCGTGCAGCAGCACCACGGCGGGGCCGGTACCGGCGGCTTCGTAGAACAGCTCGCCGTCGTCGATCGGCACCGTGCCGTTCTCGACGTCGCTCCATGCGCTGATGCCCTGGGTCATGCTCCGTCCGTCCTTCGTGAGCGGTGAGTGGTGAGCTGTGTCGTACGAGGTGGGTGGGGCGCGGTGCTGCGGGTGGTTCGCCGGGTCCCTTCGGGGCAACGTCCGAGCCGTGCGCCAGGTGCCGGAATTCCTCGGCCGGGCGGTTCAGCGCCCGCGTGGTGGTGGCGGGGCGTGCCGTCGGCCTCGAAAGCGGCACCCCGGCGCCTGGCGCTCCACCCGGCGGCCGCGCTGCCCCGGTCAGCCGTCGCCGGATGGCTGCGGCGCCACGTCGGGACTGAACGCCACGACGAGATCGGCGCGTTCCCGGGTCGCCGCCACCAGGCGGGCGTTGGCCTCGTCCGAGGTGTGGACGAAGCGCTCCGCCGCGTCGCGCGCGGTGCCGAACCGCTCGTGACGCGCGATCAGCCGTCGCACCCGTTCCACGCCGGGCAGGTCGACGTACCAGACCTCGTCCAGCAGGGCGCGGGCGCGCCCCCACGGAGGTGTGTCCAGGAGCAGGTAGTTGCCCTCGGTGATGACGAGCGGGACCTCAGGCGGTACGGGGAGGGCACCGGCCACAGGGTCCTCGATGCGACGGTCGAACTCCGGGGCGTAGACGACCGATCCGGGGACGGGGTGGCGCAGCCGCTCCAACAGGGCGGTGTAGCCGTCCGGGTCGAAGGTGTCCGGGGCGCCCTTGCGGTGGCTGAGGCCCAGGCGGCGCAGTTCGGCGGCGGCGAGGTGGAACCCGTCCATGGGGACCAGTGCCGCCTGCCCGGCCAGCCGGGCCACCAGATGGGCGGCGAGCGTCGACTTTCCGGCACCCGGCGGGCCCGCGATGCCGAGCAGGCGACGGTGCCCGGGCGTCGCGGAGGCGGCGAGCCGACGGGCGCGCGTCAGGAGATGCTGCGGATTCATGGTGGGTCCATGGTGCCCGAGGGGCGGCGCGCGTGGGGGAGCGGCCTGCGGGGGCGCCGGGCCCGCGCCCGACGGCGTCCGGAGACCGGCGCCGCGCTCGCCCCGTAGACGTCCGCCGCCGAAGGGACGCGGCGTCAGCCACCGGGGGCACGACCGCAGCTCACCGCAAGGGCCCGCTCCCCGCTCACCGCAAGGGCGTGCCCTCAGCCCTCTCCGGCACGCGCCGTCAACCGCCACAACGACGTCACCTCCGCCGCCCGCGCCGCATGCAGCGGATCGGAGGCATCGCGCGCCCGAGGATGCCGCGGGGCGATGTCATGGCGGTCGACGACGGTCAGACCGGCCGTCTCGAAGGCGGACAGCAACTCCGCGCGGGGGCGCAGGCCGAGGTGTTCTGCCAGGTCGGAGAGGATCAGCCAGCCTTCACCGTCCGGTGTCAGATGGGCCGCCAGGCCGTTCAGGAAGCCGTGGAGCATGCGGCTTCCGGGGTCGTAGACGGCGTGCTCCACCGGGGTGGCCGGTTTGGCGGGGACCCAGGGCGGGTTGCAGATCACCAGAGGGGCGCGCCCCTCGGGAAACAGATCGGCCTCGATGATCTCGACCCGGTCCGCGGCACCCAGGCGCGCGGTGTTCTCCCGGGCGCAGGCGAGCGCGCGCGGGTCCTGGTCGGTGGCGACGATCCGGCGCACGCCCCGGCGCGCGAGCACCGTGGCGAGGACGCCCGTACCGGTGCCGATGTCGAAGGCCAGCTCCAGGGAGGGCAGCGGTGCCTCCGCCACCAGGTCGACGTACTCGCCCCGGGCCGGGGAGAAGACGCCGTAGTGCGGGTGGATGCGGTCGCCGCCCAGCGCCGGGACCTCGACGCCCTTGCGGCGCCACTCGTACGCGCCGATGAGGCCGAGGAGTTCGCGCAGGGAGACGACCGAGGCGGCTCCGGGGGCCGCGGGCGCGGCGCCGGGCTCCGGGGGCGGCCCGTATGCCTGGGCGCACGCCGCGCGCACATCGGGTGCGCGGGGCAGTGGCACCGCCAGCTCCGCGTCGAGGGGGACGAGCAGCATGCCCAGGATGCGGGCGCGTTGGTTCTGGGCCGCGCGGTGCCGGTGGAACGCGAGCGCGGGATCGGCGGGCGGCGCCTTGCGCGGGCGGCGGTCGATGCGGCGGGCCAGCGCCGTCAGCATCTGCCGCGCGTTGTGGAAATCGCCGCGCCAGAGGAGCGCGGTGCCCTCGCAGACGAGCTTGTAGGCGGCGTCGGCCTTCATCCGGTCGTCCGCGATCACGACGTGCTTCGGGGGTGGCGCGCCGCTCTCGGAGCGCCATGCGGCGGTACGGGCCTCGTCGGCCTCGGTCCATGCGACGACCGGCGGTGCGTTCACCTGAATGTGCCTCGTGTGGATGGTGCGGAACCCGGCCGGACGCCGCGGGGCGGGGCTCCGCCCGGGGCGCCGGGCCGCCCTCGGCGTGCGCGGGCACAGGGGCGGAGCGGCGGGATGGTGACGGCCGACTCTACCCGGTGCCGGACGGCCGCACCGGTGCGCGCGGAGCGTCGCCCGAGGTCCCGGTCCCGGGGCGGCCGGTACGGGACCTTCGGCCCGTGCCGTACGGCAGCCACCGGGGCAGGATGAGAACAGCGGTAAAGGGGCGAAGGGCGTGGGAGGTTTTCCACCATCGCAGGGCGGGCTTTTCCGTACGTGTGGGCAACGGGGGTGGGGGCTGCCCGGGGCGCCGCGGGCGGTGCCGGGCACCGGTGCGCCGCCCGACGTTCGATGGCCCCCGCCCGTGAGAGAACCCCACAGATCCAAGGAGAGTCGCATGGAGGGCAACCTTCCGGTCATCGTCGCGGTGGACGGATCCGTCGACAGCGAGCGGGCGCTGCGCTGGGGCAGGGAGGCGGCGCGGCTACAGGCGGCGCCGCTGCACGTGGTGCACGTATGGCCGTACGCCACGGCCGAGCGGGCCGCCGCCGGGGAGGCGGGCGGTGACCCCGTCCTGGCGCGGCTGCGCGACGAATGGGAGGGGGCGGAGGGAGAGCCCGACCCGGTGTTCCGCAGCGTCGGAGGACTGCCCGACAACATGCTGCCCGCCCTGGGGGCCGAGGCCCGGATGCTGGTCCTCGGCTCGCGCGGGCGCGGCGGCTTCGCCAGCCTGCTGCTCGGCTCGAACGGCCTCGCCGCCGCCGGTCAGGCGGCCTGCCCGGTCGTCATCGTGCCCCGCCCGGACCGCGGCGGCGGACGCCGGGCCGACGGTGAACGGCTCGGGCTCGACGGGCCGCAGATCACCCTCGGCGTGGACGCGGAGGACGACCAGCCCGGTGCCATCGGCTTCGCGTTCGCCGAGGCGGGCCGCCGCGGCGCCCGTCTGAAGGTGATCTCCGGCTACACCTGGCCGCTCCTGATGCCGCCCGCCTTCGAGTACCTCGCCGCCTACGAGGCCACCCAGCAGGAGTACGAGGACGCGCTCGCCGACCAGCTGACGAAGGTGCTCGACCCCTACCGCAGGCACCACCCGGAGACCGAGGTGGAGGTGGAGCTGCGCGGCGCCGACGCGGCGGGGCTGCTGGTGGACGCCTCGCTGGAGAGCGATCTGGTGGTCGTCGCCCGCCACCGCCGCCGGTTGCCGCTCGGACGGCGGCTCGGCTCGGTGGCGCACGCGGTGCTGCTGCACGCCCTCTGCCCGATCGCCGTCGTACCCGGCCAGGCCACGGTCGCCACGGGGAAGCCGGAGGCGGACGCCGGCGCGTAACGGGGGATCGGCGCCGGTCAGGCCGAGGCGCGGCGTTCCGGGCGGCGCATCAGGAACGCCGCCGCCGATCCGGCGACGACGAGGGCGCAGACGGAGAGCACGGTGCTCATCCAGGAGGCGCCCAGCCACTGCCCACCGAAGTAGCCGAGGCTGACGCTGTACCCGGCCCAGGCCAGGCCCGCCAGCGCGGACCAGGGCAGGAACTCGCGGACCGTACGGTGGGCCACCCCGGCGCCCAGGCTGACCACCGAGCGCCCGGCGGGCGCGAAGCGGGCCAGGACGACGATGGCGCCGCCGCCCCGGGCCAGGGCGGTGCCGAGGCGTTGCTGGGCGGCGGTCAGACGGCGGGAGCGGCCGATCGCGCGGTCGAAGCGGTCACCGCCGCGCCAGGCGAGCCGGTAGGCGACCATGTCGCCGAAGACCGACGCGGTCGCGGCGCACAGCACCAGCGCACACAGCTCCGGCAGAGGGGCGCCGCCGTCCACGCGGGCACCGACGGCGCCCGCGGCGGTACGGGTGCCCGCCGCCGCGGTGGCCGCGGCGATCACCAGGACGCCGCTGGGCAGGAACGGCACGAAGACGTCGAGGACGATCGAGAGGCTGACCAGGGCGTACACCCAGGGGGTGCCGCTGACAGGCCCCAGGCTTTCCAACAACGTGCCACTCCCGGTCCGGACCCCGCCGCGACGTCGCATGGGGCGGCAGGGGCGGCTCTACAGCTGTACAGCGTACGCCTGGGATGCGGCGGCTTTTGTCCCAGGGGGACAGATGTTGTTCGTTTCACGTTCACCCGGGGGGTTCGACCCCCTGTGCCCGGGCTTGAACGGCGCCTCCAGGGGTGAACGGTGCGCCCTGGGAGGCGCCGTGCGGACCGGCGGCGGGATCACGGACCGTGAGCGGAGGGCCCGTTCTCCAGGGGCGGCGGTCAGTCGGTCGCCTCCGGTGCGCCGTCGCGGCTGCCGAAGAAGAGCCGGTCGAGGGGCCAGGCGCCGGGGCCGAGGAAGAGGATCAGCAGGAACGCCCAGCAGTAGATCGCGGACGGTTCGCCGCCGTTCTGTATCGGCCACAGCGCGTTGCCCTGATGGACGGAGAAGTACGCGTACGCCATCGAGCCGGAGCTGACGAAGGCGGCGGCGCGGGTGCCGAGGCCCAGCAGGACCAGGAGGCCGCCGGCGAGCTGGATGACGGCGGCGTACCAGCCGGGCCAGGAGCCCGCCGGAAGGGCCGAGCCGTTGCCCATCGCGCCGCCGAGCACCCCGAAGAGCGAGGCCGCCCCGTGGCAGGCGAAGAGCAGACCGACGACGATCCGGAAGAGCGCGAGGACGTGCGGCGCGTATCTCGTGGTCAGCGACGTTATCGGGGTGATGGTGCCGGTATGGGGGGTAGTAGGCGGATGGAGCTGAGCGGACATGTGAGACTCCTACGGCTTCGGAGGGGACGGACAACCGATGGAGGCATAGGTTAGGGATGCCTAATAGTGCTTGCAACTTCAATCTCTAACCAACGGTCGACCTTGCCGAACTGATTGGTCTGAACCAATCATGCGTGCGGGGCCGGACGCGTCAACGGTCCGGACAGCGGTAAATCCGCGCACCACCCGCCACCGGGTGTCCTGTGCCCCCGACTGCCCCTGTACGTCCGGGTGTTCGGCGCCGGGGCGCGGTCGTCCGCCGGATTCCGGACATGCGAAAGCCCGCCTCCCGGAGGGCTCCGGAAGGCGGGCAGGGAGCGAGGGAGTCCGGGCGGGCCGCCGGATCTCGGTCGCCCGACGGGATCAGCAGCCGTCGAGGATCTTCTTCAGCGCGGCCTTCTCGGCCGAGTCCGCCGTCAGCTCGTACACGTGCTTCACCCAGACCCACATCCGCGCGTACTCGCAGTGGTACGAGGTCTTCGGCGGCAGCCACTTCGCCGGGTCCTTGTCGCCCTTGGCCTGGTTCACGTTGTCGGTGACGGCGAGGAGCTGGGAATGGGTCAGGTCGTTGGCGAATTCCTGGCGGTGCGCGGTCGTCCACTGGGAGGCGCCCGACTTCCACGCCTCGGAGAGTGGCACGACGTGGTCGATGTCCAGGTCCGACGCCTTCGTCCACTTGGCGTCGTCGTACGGCGAGATCCAAGTGCCGCTCACCGCCGCACAGTTGGAGTCCGTCGTGACGTCGGTGCCGTCGCGCTTGAGTACCACCTCACGGGTGTTGCAGGCGCCCTCCTGGGTGATCCAGTGCGGGAACTTGTCGCGGCTGTAGCCGTCGCTCGAACCCTCGGGCTGCTCCTTGATCTCGGAGAGGTACGTCCGGGCGGTGGCCGCGCTCGGCGGGCTCGGCGGCGCCGCCTCGGCGGTCTGGCCGGTCAGGGCCACGGTGCAGACGAGCGCGAGGGCCGAACCCGCGGCGACCGTGAGGCGACGCGCGTAGACCTTTGGCATCGGAACTCCCTTGACGTGGGGGGAAGTGGGGCGGGCCCATGGTGGCCGTGTGGGATGGCCGGTACATAGGCGCCAGGTAACAGAGTGACGACATGCTCACGTCAGTTCAAGGGCTTGATGCCGCGCCATGTTCGTGTCGGGGCACGGGGGTTGGGACGCTCCCGCGCACGCGCCCCCCTGGTGCGAGCGCGGGCCACCGCTGGTCAACGGGGCGCCGCCCGCTCGCCGCCGCATCGGCCGGGGCGGAAGGGCACTGCCGTGACTGCCGGGATTCCTCGTGCGGATGTTCGCCGCACCGCCGGGAACCGGCCCGGACCCGGGAACGTGGGGTTGGTCACGCCGCCCGGGGCGCCCGTGGAGCCGCCGCCCGGAGACCTCCGGCGCGTTCCGGCAGGCGCGGTACGACAGTTCACGCCGGTGGCGGTGCAGACTCCCGGGCGACGTGGTCCCGGCGCCGTGCGCGCGTGGACGGACAGGCCCCGTACCCTTGGCCGGAGCAGAAGGGGAGTAGCTCTTCGCCGGACCGTCGACATACTGCCCGCCCTCGCGGCGGGCCGGCGCCCGGAGGCTCGCGACCGTCGAGGAATCATCGGCGTACGCGGGCCAGCGAGACCTTCGGCCGCAGTGTCCTGACGCTGCCGTGCCGAAGCGACCCCGGATACGGGCCCCTCGGCGCGGCCCGACCGAACGAGGTATCCCGCCCCGTGTTCAGCCTTACCGTCGCCGCCGTCGTCTTCGGCGTCATCTTCCTCGCCGAGCTGCCCGACAAGACCGCGCTGGCCGGTCTCATGCTCGGCACCCGCTACCGCGCCTCGTACGTCTTCGTCGGCGTCGCCGCGGCGTTCCTCGTCCATGTGGCGCTGGCCATCGCGGCGGGCAGCGTGCTGACGCTGCTGCCGCACCGCCTCGTCCAGGGCGTGGTCGGCGTGCTCTTCCTGGCGGGCGCCGCCGTGCTGCTCTTCAAGAAGGACGACGGCGAGGAAGAGGTGAAGAGGCCCGCCGACCAGAGCTTCTGGAAGGTCTCCGGGGCGGGCTTCATGATGATCCTGGTCGCGGAGTTCGGCGACCTCACGCAGATCATGACCGCGAACCTCGCGGCGCGCTACGACGACCCGGTCTCCGTCGGCGTCGGCGCCGTCCTCGGCCTGTGGGCCGTCGCGGGCCTGGGCATCCTGGGTGGCCGCACGCTGATGAAGCACGTCCCGCTGAAGCTGATCACCAAGGTGGCGGCGGCCGTGATGCTGCTGCTGGCCGGATTCAGTCTCTACGAGGCGATCGCCGGCTGAGTTTCCACCGGGTGGCGGCCGGGAACGGTGCCACCCGGTGCGGCAGGCCCTACGCCCCGGCCGCGTCCCGGGCGGGCAGGCGCAGAGTGAACCCGCCGTCCGGCAGCGCCTCGATGCGGATGCCGGTCAGGTCGGTGACGTGCACCGTCGGCGCGAAGGCCGCGGCCCGGTCGCCCACGCCGACGACCCGCATCCCGGCCGCCCGGCCCGCCTCGATGCCCGCCTCGGAGTCCTCGAAGACCACGCACTCCGCGGGCGCGAAGCCCAGCTCCGCGGCACCTTTCAGGAACCCTTCCGGATCGGGCTTGCTGGCGCCCACGCTCTCCGCGGTGATCCGCACGGCGGGCATGGGCAGCCCGGCGGCGCCCATCCGGGCGTCGGCGAGGGCGCGGTCCGCGGAGGTCACCAGGGCGTGCGGCAGTCCGGCGAGCGCGGCCATGAAGGCGGGCGCGCCGGGGACCGGCACCACACCGTCGGTGTCGGCGGTCTCCTGCGCCAGCATCCGCCGGTTGTCGGCGAGGTTCTCCGCCATCGGGCGGTCCGGGAGGAGGGCGGCCATGGTGGCCCAGCCCTGACGTCCGTGCACCACCCGCAGGACGTCCGCCGCGGCCAGCCCCCGCTCGTCGGCCCAGCGGAGCCAGCAGCGCTCGACCACGGCCTCGGAGTTGACGAGGGTGCTGTCCATGTCCAGCAGCACGGCGCGGGTGGTGAGCGTGGTGGTGGCCGTCATCGGCGGGCTCCTGGGCGCTACGGGGAGTGCGGAGGGCGCCGTCAGGCGGGGCCGCTGCGCGCCCGGTGCCGCGGGGAGGTCAAGTGGCTCCGCCCGCCGGTCAGGGAGTGCGGGCGGAACCACTTTGTTCCTACACGATACAAAGCGCGTCGGGGTGCGGACAAGCGGCCCCCGCCGAACGTTCGTGGGCCCGCGTGTGAACGCCGGGTGCACGCCCTGGGGTGCGCCGCCCGTAGCCCCCGGTCCGGGGGCGCCCTGGCGGCGGCCTCGCGCCCGCCGTGCCGGGGCTGCGCGTACGCCGGGGGCTCCCGTCCACCGCCCGCGCGCCCCTGAGTTCCCGGGTCGGGGTGTGCCTGATGTCACGGCACCGGGGGCGCTCCGGGGCGGGCTGGTGCGGGGGCGCGGGGGCGCGGGGGCGTGCGGGGCAGGCCCGGGCGCGCCCGCGTCCTTCTACGGCCCGTACGTGTGGGACTCCAGGGAGGCGCGGGTGGCGGGTCCGTAGACGCCGCGGGGGTCGCTCGGGACGCCGTACCGCGCCTGGTAGCGGGCCACCGCGTCCCGGAGCTCCGCGCCGTAACGGCCGTCGACGGGGGCGATGTAGAGCCCCAACTCACGGAGCCGGAGCTGGAGTTCGGTCACCCGGCGGCCGGTGGCGCCCTCGCTGAGCGGGACCGGGGCGGGCGGGGTGGTGGTGCCGTGGGCCGGTGGGCGGGGGTGCCAGGCGCCGGGGGCGGAGACGGCCGCGTCCGAGGCCGGGCCGGGGGAGGCGGCGCGGGCCGTGGAGCGCGACGGCGGCAGCGCGACCGCCGGGGCGCGGTCGTCGGCGGGTGCGGTGTCCTCAGCGGTCGGGACGGCCGTGTCGTCGGAGGGTGGTGCGGCCCGGTCGCGCCGGTCGGCGAACGGTTCGCCGCCGAGCAGCCCGGCGGTCACGGCCACCGCGGTACCGGCCATGGCCAGGACGGCCGGTACGGCGCGTTTGCCCGGGCGCGCGCCGGGGGGCGCGGGAGCCTCGGCTCCGGGCTCCGGGCACCGCACCGTCCGCGAGGTCGGCCCCGCGAGCCCCGGCCGGGCCCGGCGTACCGCCCCCGCGCGCGCCACCGGGCGGACGCCTCGCAGCCCGCGCAGGTCCGGCAGGGCGGCGAGAGGCGGCCGGGCGTCACCGGGCGGGACGGTCCCGGCGGCGGGCGCCGAGGGGGGCTCGGAGGGAGGCCGCCACCCGGGGCCGCCCGGTGGGGGCGGCGGGGCGACGGGCGGGAACGCCGGGGCGGGCGGCGGTTCCTCGGGGTCGGGCAGCAGCACGTACGGCCGTAAGCGCAGCGGTTCGAAGTCGTCCGTGGCGGACACGGCACACAGGCACGCCGGCCGGCCGCCGCCGCTCTCCGGCGCCAGGCAGTACGGGCACCTCGCAGACGTCACAGCGGTACCTCCCGCGGTGCCCGGAACTCCCGACGTGCGCGTGGCGGCCCCGGAGCGGCCCGCTGTCCCCGCCTCCGGGCGTACGGCGGAGCCGCGCGGACCTGCCCCGGCCCGCGGCGGCATCGCGGGCGTTCGGCCGCTGCGATTATCCAGGCCCGCCCCGGCGCGCGCAGGTACTCCGGCACATCCAGGGGCGTACGGCGGAAGGCGCCCTGGTGGCTGTGCGGGGCGCTCGGCCGCCAGGAGGGGCGGGCCCGGCGCGCGGTGTCCGGAAGGGGTGCGCGGGGGCGCACCGTACGGACGCCGCGCCGCGGGCCCTCTCCCGGCGGGGCGCCGCACCGGCGGCGCTCCCGCGCTCGGCGGGCCGGATCCGGACATAACCACCAGGATGGAGGGTGCGGGCGCCCGCCATGGACGGCCACCCCGGGCGACCGGTTCCGTGCACCGGGTCCGTGTACCGGGCCCGCTGACAGGGCACGGCGCACCGAGTGCCGGGAGGACGAGGAGGCCGCGAGAACCAGAAGGCCGGACGGCCGGAACCGGGAGGAGCCGGAGCTTCGGGAAGGCCGGAACGGCTGGAACGCCGGAACGGCCGGACCCGCTGGGACGCCGGTACCCGGGTGGACCGGGAAGGCCGGGAAACCGGGCCCGGGGCCCAGGTCGTCCCGGCGCATCACGAGCCGGAAGCCGGGAAACCCGGCCTCGGCCGCCAGGCCGCCCGGCGACGGCATCCGGGCCCGGAGACCACCCATCCGGAACCCGCGAAGCCCGGGAGAGGGGAAGACGCTCATGGCGCAGGACACCGGGGCACCGGCGGGGCCCGTCGAGGCCGGGGACCGGCGGACGGTTCTCGTCGCGATCGGCGCGCTGCTGCTCGGCATGCTGATCGCCGCACTCGACCAGACCATCGTCGCCACCGCGCTGCCCACGATCGTCAGCGACCTCGGCGGTCTCGACCACCTCTCGTGGGTGGTCACCGCCTACCTCCTGGCGTCGACGGCGGCGACCCCGCTGTGGGGCAAGCTCGGTGACCAGTACGGCCGCAAGAAACTCTTCCAGACCGCCATCGTGATCTTCCTGATCGGCTCGGTGCTCTGCGGATTCGCCCGGAACATGCCGGAGCTGATCGGCTTCCGGGCGCTCCAGGGCCTGGGCGGCGGCGGGCTGATCGTGCTGTCCATGGCGATCGTCGGGGACCTCGTACCGCCCCGGGAACGCGGGAAGTACCAGGGGCTCTTCGGGGCGGTGTTCGGCGCCACCAGCGTGCTCGGGCCGCTGCTCGGCGGGGTGTTCGTGGACCACCTCAGCTGGCGCTGGGTCTTCTACATCAACGTGCCGATCGGCGTGATCGCCCTGGCCGTCATCGCCGCCGTGCTGCACATCCCGGTCCGCCGCACCTCGCACCGCATCGACTATCAGGGAACCTTCCTGATCGCTGCGGTCGCCGCCTGCTTCGTGCTGATGACCTCGCTCGGCGGCGTCACCTACCCCTGGAGCTCCTGGCAGATCATCGGGCTCGCCGTCCTCGGGTTCGTCCTGCTGGCCGCGTTCGTCGCCGTGGAGCGGCGGGCCGCCGAACCGGTGCTGCCACTGCGCCTGTTCCGCCTGCGGACCTTCGCGCTGACCTCCGTCATCGGCTTCGTCATCGGCTTCGCGATGTTCGGCTCGATGACGTATCTGCCCACGTTCCTGCAGGTTGTCCAGGGCGTCACGCCCACCATGTCGGGTGTGCACATGCTGCCGATGGTCCTCGGCATGCTGCTGTCGTCGACCGCGTCCGGGCAGATCGTCAGCCGCACCGGGCACTACAAGTTCTTCCCCCTGGCCGGGACCGCCGTGACCGCCATCGGCCTGCTCCTGCTGCACCAACTCGGCCCGGCCAGCGGCGTCGCGGTGATGAGCCTGTACTTCTTCGTCTTCGGCTTCGGGCTCGGCCTGGTCATGCAGGTGCTGGTACTCATCGTGCAGAACGCCGTCGACTACCGGGACCTGGGCGTCGCCACCTCCGGCGCGACCTTCTTCCGCTCCATCGGCGCGTCCTTCGGCGTCTCCATCTTCGGCACGGTCTTCGCCGGCAACCTCGGCCCCCGTATCGCCGACGCCGTCGCGGGCCACCCGCTGCCGCCGGGCATTTCCCCGTCCGCCATCGCCCAGGACCCACGGGTCGCCGGGCAGCTGCCGCCCGCGCTGCGCGCCGGTGTGCTGAACGCCTACTCCGTCTCGATCACCGATGTTTTCCTCTACGCGGTGCCCGTCGTCCTCGTCGCGTTCGCTCTGGCATGGTTCCTGAAGGAAGAGCCGCTGCGCTCCAGCGTGACGGCGCCGGACACCACCGAGGTGCTGTCGTCCAACCCCGTCGAACGATCCTCGTACGAGGAGTGCGCCCGGGCGCTGTCCCGCCTCGGCGGCCTGGAGGGCCGCAAACGGATCTACGAGAAGATCACCGAGCGGGCCGGGCTCGATCTGAAACCGGCGGCCAGCTGGATGCTGCTGCGCATCCAGCACCACGGCTCGGTGGAACCGGCCCTCCTCGCCGACCGCACCACCGTGCCGCTCGGCGTGATCTCCGAGGCCACCCGGCAGGTCGAGGAGCGCGGTCTCGCCGTACGCGAGGGCCTCGACCTGCGGCTCACCGACGCCGGGCGGGAGGTCGCGGAGCGGCTGGCGGAGGCGCGGCAGGAATCGCTGGCGCGGATGCTCGGCGACTGGTGGACGAAGGACCGGCCGACCGATCTGACGGAGCTGGTACGCGAGCTGACCTCGGAACTCTGCGGTTCGGACGCCGAGGAGCCACACAACGGCGACGCCCGGCGCACCCTGCCCCGTACGGGCTCGGCGCCGCGGCCGCCGGATCTGGCGAAGTGAGGGGGCCGGAACCGGGAGGGAGCGTCCCCTGGGAGGTCGGAAGGCCCGCCCCCGGAGAAGCCCAGGCGGGTCCGTCCCCGGGGGAGGCCCAAGCCGGTCCAGGCACCGGGGGAGGCCCAAGCCGGTCCGGATCCCAAGGGAGGCCCAAGCCGGCCCGGATCCCAAGGGAGGCCCAAGCCGGCCGGTCCGGCCCCAGGGGGAGGCCCCAATGGGTCCGGCCCCCCCCGGGGCGCCCACACCAGGCGGGCGCCCCGGATCGGTACGGTGTCAGCCCTGCTTCGGACCGGCCTGCTGGACGACCTCGAAGGACCAGAGGGTGGAGCCGGACGCCGCGGGCTTCGGCCGCTCGCCGCCCTCGCCGCCGCCCTGGTGGGCGGCCTTCATCGGCCCCTCCATCCACGCCTGGAAGGACGCCTCGTCGCGCCAGCGGGTGTAGACGAGGTACTGGTCGGTGCCCTCGACGGGGCGCAGCAGCTCGAACCACTCGAAGCCGTCGGACGAGTCGACGGTCCCGGCGCGCGAGGAGAACCGCTGCTCCAGGACCTCACGCTGCTCGGCGGGGACGGTGAGTGCGTTGATCTTCACGATGCTCATGCCGCCATCGTGCCCCATCCCGGCGGACGGCCCCGGGGCAGGTCCCCCGACCGGACGCCGCCGCCGGGGCCGGTCGGGGCGGGCGCGTGGGGCCGGATGCGGGCCCGGCAGGTGGGGCGGCGTCCGGCGGGCCGGGAGCGAGCCCGGCCGGTGGCCTCGGACGCGCAGGAGCCCGGTGCCGTAACGCACCGGGCTCCTGCATGTTTCCTACCGCTTCCGACCGACTTGCCGGTCAGGCGGCCGCGGCGGCCTCCTGGCGGGTGGCGTGGATGACCTCGCGGGCCTCCGCCTCGGTCTCGACCGCGGGGGGCGAGCCGGGCAGCGGCTTGCGGGCGCTCTCCGACATCCGCCAGACCGCGATACCGCCGATGACGGCCGCCGCCATCATGTAGTAGGCGGGCATCATGCGGTCGCCGGTCGCGCCGATCAGCGCCGTGACGACCAGCGGGGTGGTGCCGCCGAACAGCGACACGGAGATGTTGAAGCCGATGGACAGCGAGCCGTAGCGCACCTTCGTCGGGAAGAGCGCGGGCAGCGCCGACGGCATCGTGGAGGTGAAGCAGACCAGCAGCAGGCCCAGCGCGCTCATGCCGAGGGCGATGGCGAGCAGCGAACCCTGCCGGATCAGCAGCAGCGCGGGCACCGAAAGAAGCAGGAACCCTGCACATCCCGCGGCCATCACCGGGCGGCGGCCGAAGCGGTCGCTGAGCCGCCCCGCGAACGGCTGGACGCACATCATCACGACCATCACCGCGAGGACGACCAGCAGCCCGTGCGTCTCGTCGTACTTCAGCTCCGAGGTCAGATAGCTCGGCATGTACGACAGCAGCATGTAGTCGGTGACGTTGAAGACCAGGACCAGGCCGACGCAGAGCAGCATCGAGCGCCACTGCCCGAAGATCATCTCGCGGACGCTGACGCGCTTCTCGGCCTCCCGGCGCTCCTTCTCCTTCGTCCGTGCCTCCTGCTCCAGCAGCGCGAACGCCGGGGTCTCCTCCAGCCGCATCCGCAGGTAGAGGCCGATGATGCCCATCGGGCCCGCGATCAGGAACGGGATCCGCCAGCCCCAGGACAGCAGGTCCTCGGTGGAGAGCAGCGCGGTCATCAGGGTGACCAGACCGGCGCCGCCGACGTAGCCCGCCAGGGTGCCGAACTCCAGCCAGCTGCCGAGGAAGCCGCGCTTCTTGTCGGGCGCGTACTCGGCGATGAAGGTGGACGCGCCGCCGTACTCACCGCCGGTGGAGAAGCCCTGCACCAGGCGGGCGACGAGCAGCAGGATCGGGGCGCCGACGCCGATCGAGGCGTACGAGGGGATCAGGCCGATGCAGAAGGTGCCCGCAGCCATCATGATCATGGTGACGGCGAGGACCTTCTGGCGGCCGATGCGGTCACCGAGCGGACCGAAGACCATGCCGCCGATCGGCCGGACCAGGAACGCCGCGGCGAACGCGCCGAACGTCGACAGCAGCTGCGCCGTCGGGTTCCCGGACGGGAAGAAGACCTTGCCGAGGGTGACCGCTATGTAGCTGTAGACGCCGAAGTCGAACCACTCCATCGCGTTGCCGAGCGCCGCGGCGGATACCGCGCGCTTGACCATCGCCGGTTCGACGACCGTCACCTCGTCGGCAGGTCCTTTGGAGGACGTTCCCCCGGTGCGCTTTTCCGAGTCGGATGCGGCAGCCGTCTGGCTGCCGCCCTTGCCACGGGGCCCCGGTGCGACGGGGGACTGCGTCGGCACGTGTTCGCTCGCCTGCGCTCTCTGGGTCGACTACAAGGAAAGTCCCGTCACGGGGTGACGGGCGAAGTCGACCATAGGGGCAGACCCGGTCATCACGGACGGTGCGCGGATGACCGCGCAATTGGTCGCCTACCCGTTCCACGCAGGGCAAACGCGGCTTCGGAGACGTTCCCGCGGTGAGTCGTGGTGTGAGCCATATCGCGGTGAGAGCCTGCAACCGTACGCCGGGGTGAGGCGGCCCACACCCCGCGCGCAGCCCTCCTCGCACGCGCCCCTCCCGCACGCCTTCCCGCCCGCCGCGCACGGGGCTGCCGTACGGCCCGCACGGGACCGACGGCCCGTACGTACGCCTCGTACCGGGCCCGCACACACGACCGGCGCGGCAGCCCGTGGCGGGCCACCGCGCCGAGGGATCGTCGCGTCACTCAAGGATCCGCCCGGTCCGCCCGGACCGCCACCCGGAGGGCACCGCTCACTCCATCCACGCCTCGTACGACAGCACCGCACCGGCCTCGACCCGGGTACCGGGGATGTCCTCGGTGGTGGTCGTCTCGCTGCCCAGGAGACGACCGGTCGTCGGGTCGAGGATCAGCATCTGGCGGATGCCCTCCATGGCGCCCTCACGCCCGGCACAGACGTACGCCTGGCCGCGGCGGCCCAGCCGGTCGGTGACCCGGCCCACCGGGCGCAGATCACCGGCGCTGGCGAGCAGCCGCACCACGGCGGCGCTCTCCCGGGGCCCCGGCGTCCACTCCTGACGGAACGCGGACAGCGCCTGGAGCAGCTGCGGCGTTCCGCCGTCGGCCTCGCCGTACAGCGCGCCCAGCAGCCGCCGCAGCGCCTCCGGGTCGTCCGGCGGCGGGGTCCGCGACGCCAGACCGCCGCGCTGCGCCTCGACGCCCGCCGGATACACCACCCGGTGCAGCACCTTCCCGTCCTCGACGGTGCCGCGGCGGCCGTCGCCGGTGGGGTGGATCACCGGGCGCCCCGGGTGGCGCGGATCGGTCGCCACCACCAGCTCGGCGCCGCTGCCGTCGGCGTTCCAACGGGTCAGCCGCTCTTCGGGCACGGTCAGCGGCGGCGCGTCCGCGGTGCCGGTGCGGCGGTCCAGGTACCAGCTCTGCAGATGGCTGCCCCGGTGCGGCCCGGCCCCGGGGCCCGCCGCGGCGGCGTACGCCTCGGCGCGCCGCGCCAGCTCGGCCAGCGGCACGGACGGGTCGCCGGAACGCACCTGGAGGGCGGCCGGGACGGCGGCGGCCGGGGTGGAGCCGGGCCCGGAGAGGGTGTAGGCGAGCACCGCGAAGAGGGCCAGCGCCGCCGCCTCGGCGCGGAGCACCAGACGGCGGCCGATCTTCTTGCGGCGGCTGCGGTACAGCAGCTGGTTCAGCTCCCGTTCGGCCCGGTGGCCGAGGGGTTGCTCCCGCCACGGTCCGGTGTGCGCCGACACGGGATCGGCCGTGCGCAGCAGCTCCAGTTCGTCATCCATCGCACTCGCCTCCTGCTCGCGCGGACATCGGCGTCCGCATCCGGTCGATCTGGGTACGGAGCCGGGCCCGCGCCCGGTGGAGCCGCATCGCCGCCGCGCTCCGGCCGCAGCCGAGGGTGACGGCGAGCTCGTCGACGGTCAGCTCCTCCCACGCCGTCAGCCGCAGCACCTCCTGGTCGGCGGGGGAGAGCCGGGCGAGCGCCTCGTGCACCCAGGAGCCGGGCCGCTCCGCGTCCGGGCTCTCCACCGTCCCCCCGCGGTGCGCGATCTCGTGGTTGCCCAGGCGGTGCAGGAGGCGGCGGTAACGGCCCCTGCCGCGCACCGTGTTGGCCAGGCAGTTGCGGGCCACCCCGTACAGCCAGGGCAGGGGCGAGTCGGGGAGGTCCGCGCGGCGCCGCCAAGCGGTGGAGAAGACCTCCGCGACTACTTCCTCGACCTCGTCCGCCTGCCCGTCCAGTCGCCGCGCCACGAAACGACTGACCGCCCAGTAGTGGGCGCGGTAGGCAGCGGCGAAGGCATCGTCCGTGCTCATGATCGGTTGGTGTCCGGCACACCCCGGATCGTCACACCCCGCCGCGGTGATCCATCCCACGGCCCCCGGCGGCGCGGAACGGTGACACGGGGCGGGCCGCCGGACACCTACCGGGCATGAGAACTCCCGTGAAGTGGCTGACGACCACGGACCACAAGGCGATCGGCACGCTGTATCTCGTCACCGCGTTCGCGTTCTTCTGTATCGGCGGGGTGATGGCGCTGCTGATGCGCGCCGAACTGGCCCGGCCCGGCCACCAGATCCTGTCGAACGAGCAGTTCAACCAGGCGTTCACGATGCACGGCACGATCATGCTGCTGATGTTCGCGACGCCACTGTTCGCCGGATTCGCCAACTGGATCATGCCGTTGCAGATCGGCGCGCCGGATGTCGCCTTCCCGCGGCTGAACATGCTCGCGTACTGGCTCTATCTCTTCGGGTCCCTGATAGCTGTCGGCGGGTTCCTCACGCCGCAAGGGGCGGCGGATTTCGGCTGGTTCGCGTATACCCCGCTGTCCGGTGCGGTCCGGTCGCCCGGCATCGGCGGCGATATGTGGATCATGGGGCTGGCGCTCTCCGGGTTCGGCACGATCCTCGGCGCCGTCAACTTCCTCACCACCATCATCTGCATGCGGGCGCCCGGTATGACGATGTTCCGCATGCCGATCTTCACCTGGAACGTGCTGCTCACCGGCGTACTGGTCCTCCTCGCCTTTCCGGTGCTCGCCGCCGCGCTGTTCGCCCTGGAGGCGGACCGGAAATTCGGGGCGCACCTCTTCGACGCGGCGAACGGCGGGGCGCTGCTGTGGCAGCACCTCTTCTGGTTCTTCGGGCATCCAGAGGTCTACATCATCGCCCTGCCGTTCTTCGGCATCATCTCCGAGGTCATTCCCGTCTTCTCCCGCAAGCCGATGTTCGGTTACGTCGGATTGATCGCCGCGACGATTTCCATCGCCGGCCTTTCGGTGACGGTCTGGGCGCACCACATGTACGCCACCGGCGGCGTACTGCTGCCGTTCTTCTCGTTCATGACCTTTCTCATCGCGGTGCCGACCGGGGTGAAGTTCTTCAACTGGATCGGCACGATGTGGAAGGGCTCACTCTCCTTCGAGACGCCGATGCTCTGGGCGATCGGCTTCCTGATCACCTTCGTCTTCGGCGGCCTGACCGGCGTCCTCCTCGCCTCACCGCCGCTCGACCTCCACGTCACCGACTCGTATTTCGTGGTCGCCCACTTCCACTACGTCATCTTCGGTACGGTCGTCTTCGCGATGTTCTCCGGATTCCACTTCTGGTGGCCGAAGTTCACCGGAAAAATGCTGGACGAACGCCTCGGGAAAATCACCTTCTGGACGCTGTTCGTCGGCTTCCACGGCACGTTCCTCGTCCAGCACTGGCTGGGCGCGGAAGGCATGCTCCGCCGCATCCCGGACTATCTGGCGGCCGACGGCTTCACCACGCTGAACACCGTCTCCACGATTTTCTCGTTCCTGCTCGGCCTGTCGGTCCTGCCGTTCTTCCACAACGTCTGGAAGACCGCGAAATACGGGGAAAAGGTCGAGGCGGACGATCCGTGGGGCTACGGCCGCTCCCTGGAATGGGCGACCTCCTGCCCGCCGCCGCGCCACAATTTCCGCACCCTGCCGCGTATCCGCTCCGAATCCCCGGCGTTCGATCTGCACCATCCGGAGATCGCTGCCGAGGGCAATGCGCCACGGAACGGGGAACGGGCGGCGCTCGTGCCCGAGCGGAGCGGCCGGATATGAGCGGGACGACCGGCGGGATGCGGACCGACGAGGCGATCAACGAGATCGAGGGCTTCCTGCTGTGGGAGGCGGAGAAGCGCCGGGCGCGGGGCCGGGCCGAGGCGTTCTGCGCCGGGCTGCCCTGGCTCACCGAAAGCCAGCGCGCGGAGGTCGAACGCCGCTACTGCCACGACCAGGCGGAGCTGTCCCGCGACTGCCTGGAGCGGATCGCGGCACGCGCCACCGCACTGCGCGCCGAGTACGCGGGCGTCCACCGGGCGCTGCGGCGACGCCTGTTGACCGGGTACGCGACGGGCACGGTCGTGGTGGCGGCGGCGGTGGGCTTCGCCCTGGGCGGTCGGTGAGGCGGCGGCCCCGGGGCGATCTGCGCGGCGCCGGACCGACAGCGGTGGTTGGTTCCGTAGCGCCTGCCCGGTGGTGCCGCCGACGGCCGGGGGGAACAGCCGTCGGCGGCGGGACCGGCGCGGCGCGTGGGCCGACCGGAGTGCGGGCGGTGCGTGGGCGGTGCGGGGTCAGCCGCCGACGGTGATCCGGGACGCCGGGTCGGTGGTGTCGCTGACGGTGTAGGTGGCGTTGAAGTGCGAGCTGGTCGCGGTCGTCGGGCAGCCGAAGCCGCCCTCGGCCTTCACCGGCACCGCCGCGTCGGTGAACTTCAGGGTGGACGGCGCGCCGTTGGTCCAGGTGCCGTTGACGGTCGCCGCCGCCGTCGGTGCGGCGGTCACCGTACAGCTGGCCAGACCGCTGGTCTTCAGCACGAACCCGCCCGACGGCATGGTGAGCCCGGCGGTCGCCGGGGCGCCGTTCTGCAGGGCCACGGTCCAGTCGCCGGTCGTGGTGACGGTGGCGCTGACGCCCGGCATGCTCGTGGTGCAGGAGCTGTACGTGGGCGCGGAGACGGCGCTGCTCACCGGCCCGGAGGCGTTGGCGTTGCCGGGTGCGGCGGGGACCGAACCGGTGGCGTCGGAGGCGGTGCAGGTCACCGTCACCGAACCGGCGGAGAACGTCGCGGAGCCGGACAGCTTCGCGCCGAAGGCGTGCCCGGCGGGCGTGACGGTGGTGGACGCGGCGGCGGTCCGTGCTGTGGGGGCGGGCTCGGCGGTCGCCGGTCCCGTCACGGCCAGCATCAGCCCGAGGGCCGCCGCGATACCGGCCGATGCGGTGAGCACGGTGCGGGAGAGGTGCTGGGTCATCGCTGAACTCCTTCGTACGGGTGGGTGCCCGGGGCCGGGCTGTGAGGGGGAGTGCGGTGGTGCGGGCACACGCGGCGGCACACGGACGCATGGCCGCGCGGCGTGGCGGGGGCGCACGGCGGACACCGTGCGCGGGGGAAGGGCAGCCGTACGGGGCCGGTCGGCTGTGGGGTGCCGTACGGAAGGCGGGGGACGAACTCCGGGACGGGCGGGGGCTACCGCGTCACGGAATGCGGCTTTCCACGGCCGGGTCCGGCACGCCGGGCGCCACGGGCGGAGCCCCGTCCGCGTCCGGTGCACCGGACGCCTCGGCCGCGGCAGGCCCTATGGGCGGAGCCCCGCCCCCGTCCGGAGGCGTCCTGGTCTCCACCGGCTGCCATGCGAAGACCATCGCGCCGCCGAGGATGCCGAGGACGGTGCCGACCAGGAAGCCGCCGAGGTTGGACATGACCAGCGCGGCCATCGCGCCGAGGACGGTCAGGACGCCGGCGAGGGTCCGGTGCTGCGGGGTGAACCACGCCGAGAGGCCCATCAGGATCATCACCAGCCCCATCAGCACCGACGGGACACCGGCGATGCCCTGCTGGAGCATGATCTTCAGCGGGGCCAGCGGCAGGGCGCAGATCTCCGCCCCGGCCAGCACCGCCGCCAGCCCGCCCCAGAAGGGACGGCCGCGCCGCCAGCGCCGCCAGCGGGCCCGCGCTCCGGCGGCGCCCATCTCAGAAGCATTCCTTCGCGCCCTTGGACACCTTCATGCTGAGCCCGGAGAGCCGGAACGTCCCGGCGTTGGTGGACCAGGCGGTCTGCCGCAGATGGTTGATGGCGATGTCGTCGGCCTGCTGCGCGAAGAGGTCCTGGAGGCCCTTGGCGTCGGCCGGGCCCTTGGTGAGCGTCGAGGCGTCCCGGCCGATCTCGATGCGGTGGAAGGACGCGTCCCCGGAGAGCTGGGTGGCGTCAACGAACAGGTCGGTCGCCTGTACGGGCTTGTCGGCGCCCGCGGTCAGGTTGAGCGAGATGTCGCCGAGGACCGGCAGATGGGTGACGACGGACTGGCACAGATGGTGCAGTTCGGCGGTCTTGATGGCGGTGACGGCGACCGGCAGCAGATCGCCCCTGGCGTTGGTGTCCACGCTGCCGTACTGGGCGAATCCGTCGCCGGTGAGGCGGTCCGCGGACACCTTGAACTGCTGTCCCGAGACGGCGAACGAGGCCGCGAGCGCCCCGTTGGCGAGGGCGATGCCCAGGGCGGCGGTGCCGGCGACGGCGGGGACGGTCAGCACGGCGAACCGCCGCCAGCTGATGCGTCCCGTGACGTGTCTGCCGTGTGCGTCCTTCACGACGTGTCCCCTTCGATGAGTGCGGTGGTCGCGCTGTCGAACGTGTGGGGGCGTGCCAGGTGCGGGTACGCGGCGTACCGTCCGGGCGCCGCGGCCGTCGGGCGGCGTGGGGCGCGGGCGGGCACGGTGGCCGTGCGGCGGTACGGGAGCGTGCCGGCAGGGTCTGCGGACGGCGCGCTGCCGGTGGCGCTGAACTGCCGGTGTTACCACGGGTGTTACCGGCGAGTTGAATGTAATTCCGCCGCTGTCCGCTGGCAAGGACACGCGTGCGACGGTTTTCGGCCGACTGCGCGGGCCCGTGACGCCCGGTCTCCGGCGCCCGACGGCATGCGACGGCCCGCCGCCCCGGGCGCACGCGAAGGCCCGCCGCCCCGTGGACGACGGGCCCGTCCCGCACGGCAACGCGTCGGCAACGCGTCGGCAACGCGTCGGCTACGCGTACCGCACCCGCATCTCCTTCACCCCGTTGAGCCACGACGAGCGCAGCCGCCGGGGCGTGCCGGTGAGGGCGATGTCCGGCAGGGCGTCGGCGATGGCCTGGAAGATCAGGTCGATCTCCAGGACGGCGAGGGACTTGCCGAGGCAGAAGTGCGGTCCGCCGCCGCCGAATCCGAGGTGCGGATTGGGGTCGCGGGTGATGTCGAAGACCTCGGGGCGGTCGAAGACGTCCGGGTCGTTGTTGGCGGAGGCGTAGAAGATGCCGACCCGCTGGCCCTCACGGATCCGCGCGCCGCCCAGGGTGGTGTCCTGCGTGGCGGTGCGCTGGAAGGAGACCACCGGCGTGGCCCAGCGCACGATCTCCTCGGCGGCGGTGGCGGGCCGCTCCCGCTTGTACCGCTCCCACTGCTCGGGGTGGGTGAGGAAGGCGTGCATGCCGTGAGTGATGGCGTTCCGGGTCGTCTCGTTGCCCGCGACCGCCAGCAGCAGCACGAAGAACCCGAACTCGTCGGAGCCGAGGTTGCCGTCGCCCTCCGCGGCGACCAGCTTGCTGACGATGTCCTGCGCCGGGCACGCCTTGCGGTCGGCGGCGAGGTTCATCGCGTACGAGATCAGCTCCATCGCGGCGGTGGTGCCGACCTCCTCGGTGATGGCGAGTTCCGGGTCGTCGTAGGCGATCATTTTGTTCGACCAGTCGAAGATGCGGGCCCGGTCCGCCTGGGGGATGCCGATCAGCTCCGCGATGGCCTGGAGCGGCAGTTCGCAGGCGATGTCGGTGACGAAGTCGCCGGTGCCGGAGCGGCGTGCACCCTCGACGATCTTCCCGGCGCGCTCCCGCAGCGCGTCCTCCAGTGCCCGCACCGCGCGCGGGGTGAAGCCGCGCTGCACGATCTGCCGGACCCGGGTGTGCTCGGGCGGATCCATGTTCAGCATGATCAGCTTCTGGACGTCGATCTGGTCGCGGGTCATGGACTCGTGGAAGCGGATGATCGACGTGTTGCGGTGCGCGGAGAAGATGTCCGGTTTGGTGGACACCTCCTTGACGTCCTCGTGGCGGGTCACCACCCAGTAGCCGTCGTCGCCGAAACCGGCGATGTTGTGCGGCTGGGCGCACCACCACACCGGCGCGGTGCGCCGCAGCCGGGCGAATTCGGGGAGCGGGACGCGGGACTGGTAGACGTCGGGGTCGGTGAAGTCGAAACCCTCGGGCAGCGCGGGGCATGGCATCGGCGGCTCCTGATCCGGTCCGGCGCGGCCCGGCGGCCGGCCGTCACGGGCCGGGTGACGCCGGCGCCACCACTGGTTCTGACGAGTCATCAGATGTCGCGGCGAAGGTAGTGACGAGTTCTGCAAGTGGCAAGGGGCGCGGCGCCATCCACCCGTCGGCAAGGGTGCCCCGGCGGCCAATTCCGGCGCGCGCGACGCGGACCCGGCGGCTGCATGCCCCTTGCGCCCCCGGGGTACGGCTCATGAGACTGACCGAAGAACTAGAACGCGTACTAGTTCTTCTTCCGTGGGTGCCGGGACGCCCCGCGGACGCGAGGAGAGGACGAGTCAGTCATGGCCGCGGAACCCGTCATCGTCGAAGCCGTACGCACCCCCATCGGCAAGCGCCAGGGCGCGCTCGCCAACCTCCACCCCGCCTACCTCCTGGGCGAGACGTACCGCGAACTCCTCGGCCGTACGGGCATCCAGCCCGACTGCGTCGAGCAGATCGTCGGGGGCACCGTCACCCACGCCGGCGAACAGTCGATGAACCCGGCCCGCAACGCCTGGCTCACCATGGGCCTGCCGTACGAGACCGCCGCCACCACCGTCGACTGCCAGTGCGGCTCCTCGCAGCAGGCCAACCACATGGTCGCCAACATGATCGCGTCCGGCGTCATCGACATCGGCATCGGCTGCGGCGTCGAGGCGATGTCCCGGGTGCCGCTCGGCAGCGGCTCCAAGCACGGCCCCGGCAAACCCTGGCCCGACGAGTGGCACGTCGACCTGCCCAACCAGTTCGAGGCCGCCGAACGCATCGCCCGCCGCCGCGGCCTGACCCGCGAACGCGTCGACGCGCTCGGCCTCCTCTCCCAGCAGCGCGCCCAGGCCGCCTGGGCCGAGGAACGCTTCAAGCGGGAGACCTTCGCCGTACAGGTCCCCACCACCGAGGAGGAACAGGCCGCAGGTCAGGGCATGTGGCGCCTGGTCGACCGCGACGAGGGGCTGCGCGACACCACCATGGCGGCGCTCGGCGGCCTCAAGCCCGTCATGCCGCAGGCCGTCCACACCGCCGGGAACTCCTCCCAGATCTCCGACGGCGCCGCCGCCGTCCTGTGGGCCTCCAAGCGCATGGCCCGCGCCCTCAAACTCAAGCCCCGCGCCCGCATCGTGGCGCAGGCGCTGGTCGGCTCCGATCCGCACTTCCACCTCGACGGACCCGTCGACGCGACCCGCGCCGTCCTCGGTAAGGCCGGAATGACCCTCAAGGACATCGACCTCGTCGAGATCAACGAGGCGTTCGCCTCCGTCGTCCTGTCCTGGGCGCAGGTCTTCGACCAGGACCTGGAGAAGGTCAACGTCAACGGCGGCGCCATCGCGCTGGGCCACCCCGTAGGCGCCACCGGCGCCCGCCTGATCACCACCGCCCTCCACGAACTGGAGCGCCGGGACAAGGAGTTCGCGCTGATCACGATGTGCGCGGGCGGGGCCCTGGCGACGGGGACGATCATCCAGCGGTTGTGACGGGCCGGGGCCGGGCTTGACCTTCACACGGTGCGAAGGTCTTGCCTGGGCCCCGGAGGTGGTCGCGATGACCCTGTCGGACGAGGACACACCCACGACGCGCGCGCTCCGGGCGCTGGCGCACGGCGACGCGTCGGTACGGCTGCGCGCCGCGCTCGCGGTCGGTACGGACCCGGCGACGCCGTGCGTCACACCACTCATCGAACGGTGCGCGGTCGAGCCGGAGTTCCCCGTACGGGAGATGCTGACGTGGGCGCTCACCCGGCACCCGTCGTCGGCGACGCTCCCCGGGCTCCTCGGTGAACTCCGCTCGGAGCGCGCGCAGGCCCGCAGCCAGGCGCTGCACACGCTGTCCAAGATCGGGGACCGGCGGGCGTGGCCGGCGCTCACCCGGTCCCTGCTGACCGACGCCGACGACGAGGTGGCGCGGAGCGCCTGGCGCGCGGCGGTCGTCCTCGTACCCGACGGCGAGGAACAGGCACTGGCCGGAGCGCTGGCGACGCAGCTCGGGCGCGGCGGGCGGGAGACGCAGCTCAGCCTCAGCCGGGTGCTGATCGCGCTCGGCGAGGCGAGCACGCCGGCCCTGCACGCCGCGACGACCGACCGCGAACCCCACGTACGGCGGCACGCCCTTGCCACGGAGCAGCTGCGGCGCGACCCGGACGCCGGTTTCGATTTCGCAATCGAGGAGGCGAAGCGCATCGTGGCTCTCGGCACGGACGACCGGGAGGAGTGACGGAGTGCTGATCGGCGAGGTGGCGCGGCGCTCCGGGGTCAGCGCCCGGATGCTCCGGCATTACGACACGCTCGGCCTGGTGCGGCCGACGGGCCGCAGCGGGTCCGGGTACCGGGAGTACTCCGGTGACGATCTGCGGCGCCTCTTCCAGGTCGAGAGCCTGCGGTCGCTGGGGCTGTCGCTGCGGGAGGTCGGGCGCGCGCTGGACGGCCCCGGCTTCGCGCCCGCGGAGCTCGTCGACGACCTCATCCGGCAGGCCCGGGAACGCCTCGCCACGGAGACGGCGCTGCTCACCCGGCTCCGCCGGATCGGCGCCGCGGAACCCGCCGACTGGGCGGACGTCCTCCAGACCGTCGCCCTCCTCCAGGCGCTGGGGTCGGAGAGCGCCGGGCGGCGGCAGCGCGCCGCCCTGTCCGCGGCGGAGGGGCCCACACCGGTGGAAGCCCTGGTCGAGGCGGTGCTGAGCGAGTCGGACCCGAACGTCGCCGGGGCCCTCCGCTGGGCTCTGGCACGCTCCGGAGACGCCGCACCGGCGCTGCTGGCGAAGGCCCTCGACGCCCCGGCGGCCGCGACGCGGCAGCGCGCCGTGCAGGCCCTCGCCGCACTCCCGGGCGACGCGACGACCGCACCGCTGCGCGACGCCCTCGCCCACCCCGACACCGCGGTCCGCCGGGGCGCGGCCCTGGCGCTCGGCGCCCGGGGGCTGACCGACGCGATCCCCACCCTCGTCGACATGGTCGCCGAGGAGGCCAACGACGTCGACGCGGCCGATGCGTTGAGTGCCCTGGCGGGCGATCCGGCGGTGGCGGAGCAGATCGCCACCGGGCTCGTCGCCCGTCTCGCTCCCGGCGCCACGGGCGCGCCGGTACGGCGGCGGCTGGCCCAGGCGCTGGCCGGGATCCCGGGGGATACGGCGGCACGCGCCCTTGGGGAGTTGTCACGCGATGAGGACCGTGGTGTGGCGGTGACGGCGGGTTATGTCCTTACGTTGCGGGATGCGTCGTTCGGTGGGGGTGGGTGAGGGCAGGGGGCCCGCTTGTCATGGCTCGTGGGCTCCCCCTCCGCCAACGGCTCCGCCCCCTCGGGCGGCGTCGCGAACTCCACCGGTGCATCGAACGCCGCCCTCCGGGTCGCCCGCCGCAACGCCTTCAGCAGGGGGCCGCCGACGGTCAGGGTCAAGGCCACCGTGACCGCCGCGCGCGGCAGATCCCAGCCCAGAGACGTCGCCAGGCAGTACGCCAGGTACCGCGCCAGGTTGTCGGCGAGGGGGTCGCCGGGGACGAAGGAGACACCCGAGGCCAGCCCGGCGATGTACGGCCAGCCCTGGAGGTTCATCACCAGCCCGTAGGCGACCGCGGCCACCGCCCCGTACCCGGCGAGCAGCGCCAGCTCGCGGCGGCCGCGGAGCCGGTCCGGGCCGGGCAGCAGGCCCGCGCCCATCGACACCCAGCCCATCGACAGCATCTGGAACGGCATCCACGGCCCGACGCCGCCGGTCAGCAGCGCCGACGCGAACATCGCCACCGAGCCGAGGACGAACCCGAAACCGGGGCCCAGCACCCGCCCGGCCAGCACCATCAGGAAGAACATCGGCTCGATGCCCGCCGTGCCCGCGCCGAGCGGGCGGAGTGCGGCGCCCGCCGCGGCCAGGACGCCGAGCATCGCGATGGCCTTGGCGTCCAGACCGGAGTCCCCGATCGTCGCCACCACCACGGCCAGCACCATCGGCAGCAACGCGGCGAACAGCCACGGCGCGTCCGCGGAGTGCGCGAGCCCGGAGGCGGAGGAGGCCAGCAGCGGCCAGCCGAACGCCATCACGCCCGTCACCGATACGAGTGCCAGCGCGACGACGGAGCGGGGGCCGAGCCGTACCGCCCGTGCCTGCCGTCCCGTGCCCGTCGTGGGCTCCGGTGCGGCCGTCACGGCGCGGTCCCCAGGGCGCGGGCCACCTGCGGCACCGTCAGCCACGGCAGCGGCGCGAGGATCTTCGCGACCTGCGGGGCGAACGCGGGCGAGGACACCACGACCTCCTCGGTCGGCCCGTCGGCGACGATCTCCCCGCCGGCCAGGATGACGACCCGCCGCGCCAGTTCGGCGGCGAGTTCCACGTCGTGGGTGGCGAGGACGATGCCGTGCCCGTGCGCCGCCAGCTCCCGCAACACCTCCACCAGGCGCGCCTTGGCCGCGTAGTCCAGGCCGCGCGTCGGCTCGTCGAGGAGCAGCAGCGGCGGCCGCGCGGTCAGCACCACGGCCAGCGCCAGCGCCAGCCGCTGGCCCTCGGACAGATCCCGCGGATGCGTCGCGTCCGACACCCCCGGCAGCAGCCGCGCGACCAGTTTCCGGCAGGTGCCCGCCGCGGCATCCGCGTCCCGGTCGGCGGCGGCGCACTCGGCGGCGACGGTGTCCGCGTACAGCAGATCCTGCGGCTCCTGCGGCACCAGCCCGACGTGCCGGACCAGCGTGCCGGGCGCGGTGCGGTGCGGGACGGCGCCGCCGACGGTGACGGTGCCCGACGCCGGTTCGTGCAGCCCCACCAGGGCGCCCAGCAGCGTCGACTTCCCGGCGCCGTTGCGGCCCATCAGCGCCACCGTCTCCCCGGCGCCGACGGTCAGATCGACCGCGCGCAGCGCCTCGGTCCGGCCCCGGCGGACGGCCAGCCGCCGCACCTCGGCGAGCGGCGCCCCGGGCGCGGCACCGTCCGGCGCGCTCCCGTCGGCCGCGCCCCGGCGCCCGCCCCGCCGCAGCCCCGGCAGACCGGGCAGCTTCCGTCGGCGGGTACGGCCCGGGGCGGCGGGCGCGGGCGGGGCGCCGTCGGGCGACGGCTCCGGAGCGGCGGCGTCCGGGGCGTTCGGGTGGCGCGGTTCCGTCCCCGCCAGCCGGGCGCGCAGTTCGGGGGCGCGGCGGCGGGCGTCGCGTACCGACAGCGGCAGCGGCGACCAGCCGGCCAGCGCCCCGAGGTCGACGACCGGCGGCCGCACGGGGGAGTGCGCCATCATCGCGGCGGGCGGGCCCTGCCGCGGCGCGGCGCCCGGCCCCGGCAGCAGGATGACCTGGTCCGCGTACTGCACCACCCGCTCCAGACGGTGCTCGGCCAGCAGCACCGTCGTCCCCAGGTCGTGCACGAGGCGCTGGAGTACGGCCAGGACCTCCTCGGCGGCCGCCGGGTCCAGCGCCGACGTCGGCTCGTCCAGCACCAGCACCCGGGGGTGGGCGGTCAGCACCGACCCGATCGCCACCCGCTGCTGCTGCCCACCGGAGAGCGTGGTCAGCGCGCGGTCCCGCAGCCCGGCCAGCCCCAGCAGGTCCAGCGTCTCCTCGACCCGGCGCCGCATCACCTCCGGCGCCAGGCCCAGCGACTCCATGCCGTACGCCAACTCGTCCTCGACGGTGTCGGTGACGAACCGGTCCAGCGGGTCCTGGCCCACCGTGCCGACGACGTCGGCGAGTTCGCGCGGGGCGTGGGTACGGGTGTCCCGCCCGGCGACGGTGACGCGGCCGCGGAGCGTGCCGCCGGTGAAGTGCGGCACCAGCCCGCACACCGCGTTCAGCAGTGTCGACTTACCGACACCGGAGGGGCCGACGAGAAGACACAGCTCCCCCTCGGCGACGGTCAGGTCGACCCCCTGCACGGCGGGCGCCGACGCCTCGCCGTAGGTGACCGAAACCTGCTCGAACCGGATCATTGGGCGCGCTCCTTCGTGGGGCGTGTGGGGGAAGGGGGCCGGCCATGGGCGGCGGGCTGCGCGTCGCGGACGGGGCGCGCCCCGGGGCCGGGACGCTCCCGGTCGGCGGGCGTCCGGCCGACGAACCGGTCCAGGCCGACGCCCGGCCCCGCGCCGACGGCCCGCTCCCCGCGTACGGGGCGCGCTCGGTCGGCGGGCGCCCGGCCGGTGATCCGGTCCCTGCCGACGCCGGGCCCCGCGCCGACGGCCCGCCCCCCGCGGACGGCCCGCTCCCGGCCCCCACCATCCGGCCCCGCCCCGGGACCGTCACCGCCCGCGCCCCGCCCGGCCGCATCCGCCGGACGCGGCGCCACCCACGCCGGGACCAGCCCGACGAGGACGGACAGCGCGGGCCACAGCGGCAGCCGCGGCGCGGTCAGCGGTACCGCCGACGGGTGCAGCGCCTCGGGGGCGTAGCCGCCCGCCGCGATCAACAACGCCGCCACCGCCACGCCCGAACCCGCCACCAGCCAGGCCCGCACGCCCCACCGCTCGGGCCGGTACCGGGTCCGCACTGAGCGGCGGCCGCCGAGCCACAGCCCGGCCAGCGCCGCCGCCAGGCCCGCGATCAGCAGCGGCAGCCCGAGACCCGCGCCCGCCTGCGCCAGCAGGCCGTACGTCCCGGCACACACGCCCAGCAGCCCGCCGAGCGTCAGCGCCGCCGTGGTCCGCCGCACCGCGCGCGGCACCTCGGCCCGGCGCCCGTACCCCCGCGCGTCCATCGCCCCGGCCAGCGCCACCGAACGCTCCAACGCGCCCTCCAACACCGGCAGCCCCACCTGGAGCAGCGCCACGAACCCGCGGTCCGGGCGGCCCCGCAGCCGCCGCGCCGCCCGCAGCCGCTGCACATCGGCGACCAGATGCGGCGCGAACGTCATCGCCACGACCACCGCGACCCCCGCCTCGTACAGCGCCCCCGGCAGCGACTTCAGCAGCCGCGCCGGGCTCGCCAGGGCGTTCGCGGCGCCCACACAGATCAGCAGGGTGGCGAGCTTCAGCCCGTCGTAGAGGGCGAAGACCATGCCCTCCGCGGTGACCCGGCCGCCCACCCGGACGCCCTGCGCCCAGTCGGGCAGCGGCAGTTCCGGCAGCGTCACCAGGGTGTGCGTCCCCGGCACCGGCGACCCCAGGACGAACGCGAACACCAGCCGGATGCCCAGCACCAGCAGCCCCAGCTTCACGAACGCGCCGTACGACCGGGCCCACGGCGCATCCGTCCGCCGCGCCGCCACGACAAACCCGGCCACCGCGATCAGCAGCCCCAGCAGCAACGGATTGGTCGTCCGCGACGCCGCCGCGGCCAGCCCCAGCGCCCACAGCCACCAGGCGCCCGCGTGCAGCGCCGTACTCCGGGTGGCCTGCGGCGCCCTCATCCGCGACGGCGACGGGCCTGCCACACCGCCGCCGCCCCCAGCACCACGACCGCCGCGCCGCCACCGAGCAGCCCCGCCGACGGTCCGCCGTCGCCGTCCGCCCCGGCCGAAGGCTTCCCCGGCGCCTTCGGCTCGGACGTACCCGAACCGCTCACCTGCTCCGCGCACCCCGCCTCCGGATACCCGGCGACCCCGCACAACAGCCCCTGCGCGTCGTACCGCAGCGGCTTCGCCACCGCGGCCAGCGCCTCACCGGCCGACGCGTCCTCGGGCACCCGCGCGCACGCCGTCCGCTCCCGCGGCGGCCGCTCACCGTCCGGCGCGTCCGCCGCCGACCCGAAGTCGACGACGACGCCGACCCGCTTCGTCCCGGACTTCTGCGGCGTACCGGAGCACAGCTTCCCGAAATCGGCCGCCGCCCGCGGCCGGTCCACCGCCGACGACTCCGCGCTGACCGTGAACCGGAAACCGGCCACCGCACCGTCCGCGGGCCGCAGCGTCGCCGGGCCCTGCGTCGCGTACGCCCACGTGCCGCCCGCGCCGTCCCAGAACGACCAGTACCGGTACCCCTGCGCCTGCGCCGGGCCCGCGCCCAGCGCCGTCACCGCTCCGGCCAGCGCCAGCGCACCGGCCCACCGCGACCGCCGCATCACTGCCCGCGCTTCCGGCGGCCGCTCAGCAGGAACCCGATACCGGCACCCGCGGCGAGCCCCACCGGCACCAGCCACCACGCGCTGATCGAGCCGGTGCCCTTCTCCTTCGGCACCGCCTTCTCCGCGGCGGCGGACGGCTTCGGGCCCGTCGCGTTCAGCGCGGCCACCAGATCCGTACCGCCGAAGTCCCGCGGGTCGGTGCCCGTGGCGTGCGCCGCCAGCACCAGCTGCGCGTACGCCGCCGGACCGGCCTGCTTCGCCCACGCCGGGCCGTTCTTCTCCAGCCACGCCAGCGGCTTGGCCGCCGCCGCGCCGTGCCCGCCGGCGGCCAGCGCCACCACCGCGTCCGCGGTGTTCCCGACATCCGGCTGCGGCTCGGCGCCCGGCATCGCCGACATCAGATGCTGCCCGTGCGCGTCCATCTCCTTCACCAGGTACGCGCTCGCGCCCGACGCGGCGGACCGCAGCGCGGCCGCATCCGCACCGGTCGGCTCCTTCTTCCCGCCGCAGTCCGGCGCGGCCACCGGGGTGTCGGCGTCCTTGCCCGCCGCCGGGACGACGAAGCCCTTGCCGAGCGCGCCGGTCGCCGCGGCGGCCGAGGCATCCGCGTTCGCCGCCGCGCCCTTGAGCTGGAAGGTGAACGCACCGCGCTCGGCGGGCTTCACCGCGCACCCGAGCCGGAACGTCAGCAGCCCCTCGTACGGCGTGTGCCCCTTCGGCGACGTGACCTTCGCCGGGTCCTCGCCCGCCGCGGCCAGCGCGCCGATGACCACCGCGGTGGAGTTGGCGTCGCTGGGTGACCCCGGCATCGACGGCCAGCCGCCGTCGTCGTTCTGCACCGACGTCAGCCAGTGCACCGCCTTGTCCACCGCCTGGCCGTGCCCGCCGAGCGCCGCCAGCGCCTGCACCGCCGCGCCCGTCTGGTTGGTGTCCCGCATCGTCGACGCGCCGCACGCCTTCGCGGTGTCGGCGCGGTACGCGGTGAACGCGCCGTCGGCGCACTGCTGGCCGGTCAGCCAGTCCACGGCCGTGGCGGCGGGCTTGACCTGCACGGTGTGCTGGGCGAGCAGCGCCAGCGACTGCCGCCACACGCCGTCGTACTGCGGGTCACCGGAGCCGTACAGGCCCGCGGGCAGCTTCTTGGGGGACGGCGCCGGAGTGGCGAACGCGGCGGGCGCGGTCGCCGCGACCGGCACGAGCGCCGCGGCGCACACCACGGCGGCGCGGCGCACCAGGGCGGCGCGGGAAGGGGCCAGGGGGGCCATCGTCGGTGCCTCTCAGTCAGGTCGCTCGGAGCGCTCGGGGCGTCGCGGGGCGGACGGCCGCGCTCGGCCCTCCACCCGCACGACGGCCGGGGCCGTACGCGGTGGCACCGGGCTCAGCTCCGTATACCTCGACGGTGCCGCCACCGGTCCGGCCGCCGCACGCGGCCCGCCGGTGGCGGGAGCCTGTCGCGCCCCATCGGGTGTTCCGGCTCGTGCGGACCGCGCCCACGGCGCACGTCCGCCCTGACGGTTGCGGGTCAGCGCCGGAATTTCACCGGCTTCCCCCGATCGGGCACGGATGGAGTTGTCCGCACATTTTAGCGGTCGCCCCGCTACGCCCACCCGGCGCCGGGGCGGCGGCCACCGCGGTACGAAGGCAGGCGCGGCCCGACGGTCACCGCCGTACGGCCGCCACCGGGGCGCGACGGCCACCCGGCCCCGGCGCCACCGGGGTGCGACGGCCCCGCCGAGACTTGTCGGCCGCCCCGTGCCGTACGCCTCACACCGCCCGGTACGTCACCGGATCCGACCCCGGCACCGCCTCCGCCCGGCCCAGCGTCATCAGCCGCCGCAGATGCGCCTCGGCCTCCGCCACCGCGATGTTCCGCGAGGCGTACGGGATCCGCTCCCAGGGACGGTTCCACTCCATCGCCACCGTCAGCTGCCACAGCGTCAGCGGCTCCGCGAGCAGCCGTACCGGACCGCCGAGCCGCGCCTCGTGGTGATCGAGCAGCGCACGGGCCCGCCCCGCCGCGTCGGTGAACGCATGCTGATGGGCGGGCAGCACCTCCGCCGGGGCGAGCCGCGCGACCCGCTCCAGCGACGCGAGGTAATCCCCCAGCGGGTCGGTGGGCGCCTCGCCCGGCCCCTCGTACACACCGATGTGCGGGCTGACCCCCGGCAGCAGATGATCACCGGAGAACAGTCGCCCGAACCCGGCGCCCGGCGCCCGCCCCGGGTGCGCCTCCTCCAGATGCAGACAGACATGGCCGGGCGTGTGCCCCGGCGTCCAGACGGCACGCAGCCGACGGCCGGGCAGCTCCAGCAGCTCACCCGGGGCGATGTGCCGGTCCGGCACCGCCGCCCGCTGACCCGGCAGCTCCCCGCCGCCCGTCAACGGCGCGAGATGCTCCTCGGGCGCCCCGGCGGCGGCCAGCTTCGCGGCCAGCCGCGCCCGCCACGCGGCGGGCCGCGCCGCCCGGGTGCGCCGGACGACATCGGCGTCCACGGAGGCCCGGTCGCGAAGGCGGCGACGGCGCGGGCCCCGCCGCCGGTTCCCGGAGGCCCTGTGGACTCCTGCTCCGGGAGGTGGTATCAGTTCAACGACCCATAACTGACGTGCCGTCAGAATTGCTTCGGTGTCGCTCCGCCCCCCGGCGGACGGCCCGGGACGGCGCCGGACACGCGCGACGCGCAGGCAGTTGACGGAAGTTCCCGCCCCGCCCCGGACGCCGGGCGGGGCGGCCGACCGCGGGAGGCGGCAGCCATGAGCGACCTCGTCGAACACGGCAAGCTCTACATAGGCGGTGAACTCGTCGACCCCGCCGGACCCGACACCCTCGACGTGATCTCCCCGCACACCGAACAGCTCATCGGCCGCGTCCCGCACGCCACCCGCGCCGACGTCGACCGCGCCGTCACCGCCGCCCGCACCTCCTTCGACTCCGGCGTCTGGGCCGACACTCCGCTGGAGGAGCGGATCGCGGTGGTCACCCGCATCAAGGACGCCTTCGCCGTCCGCAGCGAGGAGATCGCCAAGGTCATCAGCGCCGAGAACGGCACCCCCTACACCTCCGGCGTGATGGTCCAGGCGCTCGCCGCGATGCTGGTGTGGGACGCCGCGCTGACCGTGGCCCGCGACTTCCCGTTCGAAGAACGCCGCGACGGTCTCCTCGGCCCGCTGCTCATCCGCCGCGAGCCCGCCGGAGTCGTCGCCGCGGTCGTCCCCTGGAACGTCCCGCAGTTCACCGCCGCCGCCAAACTCGCCCCCGCCCTCCTCGCCGGATGCTCCGTCGTCCTCAAGGTCTCGCCCGAGACGCCGCTCGACGCGTACCTCCTCGCCGACATCGCGACGGAGGCGGGCCTGCCGCCGGGCGTCCTGTCGATCCTGCCCGCCGACCGCGAGGTCAGCGAATACCTCGTCGGGCACCCCGGCGTCGACAAGGTGTCGTTCACCGGCTCCGTCGCCGCCGGGAAACGCGTCATGGAGGTCGCCGCCCGCAACCTCAGCCGCGTCACCCTGGAACTGGGCGGCAAATCCGCCGCGGTGATCCTGCCCGACGCCGACCTGGACGCGGCGGTCGCCGGGATCACCCCGTTCGCCTGGATGATCAACGGCCAGGCGTGCGTCGCCCAGACCCGCATCCTCGCCCCGCGCTCCCGCTACGACGAGATCGCCGAACGGTTCGCCGCCGCCGCGGGCGCCCTGACCGTCGGCGACCCCCTCGACCCCGCCACCGAACTGGGCCCCCTCGTCACCCGCCGCCAGCAACAACGCTCCCTCGACTACATCGCCCTCGGACAACAGGAGGGCGCCAAGATCCTCGCCGGCGGCGGCGTCCCGTCCGACCGGCCCACCGGCTGGTACGTCGAACCCACCCTCTTCGGCGACGTCACCCCCGCCATGCGCATCGCCCGCGAGGAAATCTTCGGCCCGGTGATCTGCCTGCTCCCGTACGAGGACGAGGCGGAGGCGGTACGCATCGCCAACGACTCGGAGTACGGCCTGTCCGGCTCGGTGTGGACCGCCGACACCGGCCACGGCATCGACCTCGCCCGCCGCGTCCGCACCGGCACCTACTCCGTGAACACCTTCAGCATCGACATGCTCGGACCGTTCGGCGGCTACAAGAACTCCGGCATCGGCCGCGAGTTCGGCCCCGAAGGGTTCGGCGAATACCTGGAGCACAAGATGATCCACCTCCCGGCGGGTGCGTGATGGGCGACCGCTGGCAGGTGACGGTGGACCGCGGCGTCTGCATCGGCTCCGGCATGTGCGCCGCCACCGCCCCGGACCACTTCCGCCTCGACAGCGCCCGGCAGTCCCATCCGGTGAACCCGGAAACGGACGCGGCGGAACCTGTCCTCGCGGCAGCTGAGGGGTGTCAGGTGGAGGCGATTGTTCTTGCGCTCACGGGGAGTGGGGAGGTGGTGTTTCCGCCGAGGGAGGAATGAGGGGCTATTTGGGGCTGGAGGCGGGGGAGGGGTGAGTTCTGGGGCGTGGGGCGGAAGCGTTAACGACTCCTAACAAAAGGAGGTTTCCGGACCTCGGGAATGACGATGTGTCAGTTCTCGTCCGGGCGTGTATCGCTGGGTCGTGGAAGGAGCAATCGCGCTGCTGCACTGGTTCCGCCGCCTGCGTACCCGCTGGGAGATCCGCGACGACATCCACCACGCGTTCGTCACCCTCGACTGCGCTGTCATCTGCTGGCGACGACTGCGCACCGTACTTTGTCGAGAGTAAGGGCGGGCGATCAGCCCAGGGGATGGCCTGCTCGATGCGTCAGAGCGCATTCGTAGCAGTCAGGCCCGCGCAGCCTCACATCCGGGATCTCAGCACGTCGACCTCACAGCCCGGCGCGAACGGGTCGAAGCCGTGCTCGATCAGCCAGCGAACTGCCAGCAGGCTTCGCAACGACCACCACGCGTGGATCACGTCGAGGTCGATGTCGGTGCCATAGCCGGTGAGGACGTCGTCGAGGTGCTCCTCGTGTCCGAGCGTGAAGGTGGCGAGGTCGTACAGGGCATCACCCTGGCCCGCCTCGGACCAGTCGATGATGCCCGTGACCTCGTCGCCGTCGACGAAGACGTGCGCGATCTGCAGGTCGCCGTGCGTGAACGCCGGAGTCCACGGCCGGAGTGCGGCCTCGGCGACTTGGCGGTTGTGGGTGACCAGGTCAGCGGGCAGGAGGCCGTTCGTCACGAGCAACTCGCACTCGTCGTCGAGTTCCGCCGCCAGCGCGACGATGCTCCGGCCGGCCCGGCCGGGCAGGGGCGGCAGCGGCGCGTCGTGCAGCTTCCGGATGGCGGCGCCCGCCGCGGCCCATGCCGCCGACGACCCGGTCGACGGCCCGCCGAGGCGCCCAAGCGTCGTCCCCGGGAGTGCGGCGATCGCGAGCACGGGCGGCTTGCGCCACAGGACCTCCGGGGTCGGGACCGGCGCGAGGGACATTGCCTCGACCTCGACGTCGATGCGCGCCTGATCGGCGTCCACCTTCAGGAACACGTCGCCGACGCGCAGGGTCGCGCGCTCGGAATGGGCGACAACGACTTTGACCTCATCCATGGGCGGCCAGTATCCCGGGGATGATCGCCGATGTCGCCGGGTTTATCGCGTGCGATTACGCGGCTGACCGCGTCCCGATACCCGGCGGCCCCGTGCGCGACACCGACCTCTGACCAGGTCAAGTCCACCACTTTTGTGAGGAGTTCTAAGTCCCCCGGTCCAGCGGGTAGTTGGCCCGCGAGGGGCCCGCCGAACCCCTACGGGATCCGCCGTACGGGATCCCCGCCCCGCACCCCGATCCGACCGCCCGTCCCGTAGGGCGCGTCCCGTAAGGGTCAAAAGGCCCCCTTGCGGGCCAACTACCCCCACCCCCACCGAAGCTAACCCCACCCCACCGAAGCTAACCCCACTCACCGGAGCTACCCCTCTCACCCCCACCGCCCGTAACCCCGATCAACCGGCACGCCATCTCGATATCGATCTTCACCTGAGCGATGGACGCACGCCCCGACAGCCACGTGATCAGCGCGGAGTGCCAGGTGTGTTCGATGACGCGGACGGCGGAGAGTTGTTCGGGGGTGGGTGGGCTGTCGAGGTTCATGGCGTCGAGGATGATCGTGGTGGTGAGGCGGGAGACGGTGTCGACCTCGGGGCTGACGGAGCGGTCGGCGAAGGTGAGGGCGCGCACCATGGCGTCGGCCAGGTGGGGTTCGCGTTGGAGGGCGCGGAAGGCCCGCATGAGGGTTTGTGCGACGCGGGCGCCGGGGTCCTCGTCGGACGGCGGGCGTTTGCGGAGTGTGGTGTGCAGGTGTTGGAGCTGGTCCTGCATGGTGGCGACCAGCAGGTGCACCTTGGACGGGAAGTAGCGGTAGAGGGTGCCGAGGGCGACGCCGGAGGATTCGGCGACCTCGCGCATCTGGACGGCGTCGAAGCCGCCGCGGCCGGCCAGTCGGGCGCTGGTGCGCAGGATGCGTCGGCGCCGCGCCTCCTGACGTTCGGTCAGGGGTGGACTCGCGGGAAGTGCCGGCCTGGCCACCCTGGATTCCGTAGTCATATGTCCCATTCCATGGCATTTCGTCCGCGATGCGGCGCTGTGCCGGTGGTGCGATCGGCACAGCATGGCAGGGGCTCCGGCCGTGGCGCGAATCACCCGATGCGGCTCCTCGTGCCCCGTGCCCGGCCGGTAGATTCAACAGCTCGTGAACTGATCAGTAGCCATTCAGTTCTGAAACTTGTTCTAGATTACCGTCAGCGGTTACGCTCCGGCGGACGTCCAGTGAGGAAGGGGGCCGCGCGTGACCGCAGAGGCCGTCCAGGCAGCGACGCCCCGCCCCGGCGGCGCTCCCTCCACCACCGCCCGGCCGCACCGAGACGACCCCCTGAGCATCGCGATGCTGACGTACAAGGGGAACCCGTTCTGCGGCGGACAGGGCGTCTACGTACGGCACCTCTCCCGCGAACTGGCCCGCCTCGGGCACACCGTCGAGGTCATCGGCGCCCAGCCCTACCCGGTGCTCGACGAGGGCGTCCCGCTCACCGAGCTGCCCAGCCTCGACCTCTACCGCCAGCCCGACCCGTTCCGCACGCCGAAGCGCGGCGAGTACCGCGACTGGGTCGACGCGCTGGAGGTCGCCACCATGTGGACCGGCGGCTTCCCCGAACCGCTCACCTTCTCCCTGCGGGCCCGGCGCCATCTCGCCGCCCGCCGCGGCGAGTTCGACATCGTCCACGACAACCAGACCCTCGGCTACGGCCTGCTCGGCGGCACCGGCCCGCTCGGCGCCCCGCTGGTCACCACCGTCCACCACCCCATCACCGTCGACCGGCGCCTCGACCTCGCCGCCGCCGACGGCGTGGGCCGCCGCCTCTCCGTCCGCCGCTGGTACGGCTTCACCCGTATGCAGAAGCGCGTCGCCCGCCGCCTGCCGTCCGTCCTGACCGTCTCCGGCTCCTCCCGCCAGGAGATCATCGACGACCTCGGCGTACGCGGCGACCGCATCCATGTCGTGCCCATCGGCGCCGACACGGACCTCTTCTCCCCGGACCCGTCCGTCCCCGAGGTGCCCGGCCGCATCGTCACCACCTCCAGCGCCGACGTCCCCCTCAAGGGCCTGATCCACCTCGTCGAAGCGCTCGGCAAGGTCCGTACGGAGCACCCCGACGCGCACCTCGTCGTGGTCGGCAGGCGCGCCGACGACGGGCCGGTCGCCGCCGCCGTCGAACGCCTCGGCCTCTCCGGCGCCATCGAGTTCGTCAAGGGCATCACCGACGCCGAACTGGTCAACCTGGTGCGCGGCGCCCAGATCGCCTGCGTCCCCTCCCTCTACGAAGGGTTCTCGCTGCCCGCCGCCGAGGCGATGGCCACCGGCACCCCGCTGCTCGCCACCACCGGCGGCGCCATCCCCGAGGTCGCTGGGCCCGACGGCGAGACCTGCCTCGCCGTGCCGCCGGGCGACGCCGGAGCCCTCGCCGACGGACTGCTGCGCCTCCTCGGCGACGCTGGCCTCCGCCGCCGCCTGGGCGCCGCCGGACGCGAACGGGTCCTCGCCCGTTTCACCTGGCGTCAGGCCGCCCTCGGTACCGTCGAGCGCTACCGCGAGGCCATCGCCCGCCAGTCCGGCGCCGCCCCCGCCCGCCGCGCCGCCGCGCGCGTGTAGCCCCGCAACTGCCCCTGAGTTCCCCCGACCCGCCCCGCCGGACGAAAGCAGAACGCCGTGCTGACCGTCGACTTCTCCCGCTTCCCGCTCGCCCCGGGTGACCGCGTGCTCGACCTGGGCTGCGGCGCCGGTCGCCACGCCTTCGAGTGCTACCGCCGCGGCGCGCAGGTCGTCGCCCTCGACCGGAACGCCGACGAGATCCGCGAGGTCGCCAAGTGGTTCGCCGCCATGGAGGAGGCGGGTGAGGCGCCCGCCGGTGCCACCGCCACCGCCATGGAGGGCGACGCGCTGGCCCTGCCGTTCCCCGACGACTCCTTCGACGTCGTGATCATCTCCGAGGTCATGGAGCACATCCCCGACGACAAGGGTGTCCTCGCCGAGATGGTGCGGGTGCTGCGCCCCGGCGGTCGCATAGCCGTCACCGTCCCGCGCTACGGTCCCGAGAAGGTCTGCTGGGCGCTGAGCGACGCCTACCACGAGGTCGAGGGCGGCCACATCCGCATCTACCGCGGCGACGAACTCCTCACCAAGATGCGCGCCGCCGGACTCAAGCCGTACGGCACCCACCACGCCCACGGACTGCACAGCCCCTACTGGTGGCTGAAATGCGCCTTCGGGGTCGACAACGATCAGGCGCTGCCGGTGAAGGCGTACCACAAGCTGCTGGTCTGGGACATCATGAAGAAGCCGCTGGCCACCAGGGTCGCCGAACAGGCGCTCAACCCGCTCATCGGCAAGAGCTTCGTCGCCTACGCCACCAAGCCGCACCTGCCCGAGGCGGCCGCCAAGTGACGAGCCCGGGCCGCACCGAACGCCTCGTCCTCCCCGGGGTGCTCACCGCCGAACAGGCCGCCCGTACGGTCGCCGGCATCCTCGCCACCCAGCGCACCGACGGCGCCATCCCCTGGTTCCGCGGCCACCACCTCGACCCGTGGGACCACACCGAGGCCGCCATGGCGCTGGACGCCGCCGGTGAGCACGAGCGCGCCGCGGCGGCGTACGACTGGCTGCGCCGCACCCAGAACCCCGACGGTTCCTGGTACGCGGCGTACGCCGACGGCGACGCCGACGAGCCCACCGACCGTGGCCGGGAGACCAATTTCTGCGCCTACCTCGCGGTCGGTGTCTGGCACCACTTCCTGTCCACCGGCGACGAGACGTTCCTCGACCGGATGTGGCCCGCCGTCCACGCCGCGACCGAGTTCGTCCTCGCGCTCCAGCAGCCCGGCGGCGAGATCGGCTGGAAGCGGGAGGACGACGGCACGCCCGTCACCGACGCGCTGCTGACCGGCTCGTCCTCCGTGCACCACGCGCTGCGGTGCGCGCTGGCCATGGCCGAGCAGCGGGAGGAGCCGCAGCCCGACTGGGAGCTGGCACTCGGCCGCCTCGGCCACGCGCTGCGCGAGCACCCCGAGCGGTTCCTCGACAAGTCCCGCTACTCCATGGACTGGTACTACCCGATCCTCGGCGGCGCGGTCCGCGGCGCCGCCGCCCGGGCCCGGATCGACGCGCACTGGGACGAGTTCGTCGTCCCGGGGCTCGGCGTGCGCTGCGTCCTGCCCAACCCGTGGGTCACCGGCGGCGAGAGCGCTGAACTGGCCCTCGCGCTCTGGGTGATGGGCGAGTCCGACCGCGCCGTGCAGATCCTCGCCTGGATCCAGCATCTGCGCGCCGACGACGGCATGTACTGGACCGGGTACGTCTTCGACGACGATGTGATCTGGCCACGGGAGCGGACCTCCTGGACGGCCGGTTCGCTGCTGCTCGCGGTGGCGGCGCTCGGCGGCGACGAGGCCACCACCTCGGTCTTCGGCGGCGAAAGTCTTCCCATGGGTCTCGCCCCGGACTGCTGCCGCTGACGGCGCCCGCGGCAGGCGGAAAGAATTCGCCAGAGTGTTCGGGAAATGTGCGAGCGCTCCGGAATCCGCTGTATTACGGTGCGGCCATGACACTCCAAGGATCACTCAGCCACGAGCGGTACTGCGCCGAACTCCTCGCGGAGGCCGAGGCGTTCCGCGACACCGTGCGCGGCGCGGACCTCACCGCCACGGTGCCGACGTGCCCCGACTGGACGCTCGCCGACCTCGTCCGGCACGTCGGCGGCGCGCACCGCTGGGCCGGGACGATGGTCGCCCGCCGAGCCACCGAGGTCGTCCCGCCCGCCGACGTCCCGGGCGGCGAGGGCCCCGGCGACGACCCGGACGCCCTGGACCGCTGGCTCGCCGAGGGCGCCGAGGAGACCGTACGGGCGCTGCGTGAGGCCGGTCCGGAGGCTGCGGTGTGGACGTGGACGCCGGAGCGGCGGGCGGGGTTCTGGTCGCGGCGGATGGTCCACGAGACGGTCGTGCACCGCGCCGATGCCGCGCTGACCGCCGGGGTGCCGTTCGAGGTCGCCCCGGAGGTCGCGGCGGACTGCCTGGAGGAGTGGTTCCAGCTGGGCGAGGTGCCCGAGGTCGCGGCGCGGCTGGCCGCCCGCGAGGGCCTGGAGTCGCCGTTCGCCCCCGGCCGCTCCGTCCATCTGCACGCCACCGACGCCCCGCCCGAGCTGAACGCCGAGTGGTTCCTCGACCTGAGCGGTGACCACGTCGTCCACCGCCGCGCCCACGAGAAGGCCACCGTGGCGGTCCGCGGTCCGCTCACCGACCTCCTGCAGATCGCCTTCCAGCGGCTGCCCGCCGACAGCGACCGCGTCGAGGTCATCGGCGACCGCGACGTGCTCGACGGGTGGCTGGCGTACGCGACGTTCGGCTGAGGGACGGGCGGAGCGATCAGCGGCACGGCGGACCCGGCGCCGCGCGGGACCCGGCCACGGCCACCGGCCCGCCCGGCTGTCACCCCGTCAGGTCGTCAGCTCCGCCAGGACCCGCAGGGTGTGGGGGTCGGGTGCGGTCACCAGCAGGTCGGTGACCGGGCCCGACCGCCACAGCTCCAGCCGTTCCGCGATCCGCTCCCGCGGCCCCACCAGCGAGATCTCGTCGGCGAACGCGTCCGGCACGGCCCGTACCGCCTCGTCCCGGCGGCCCGCCAGGAACAGTTCCTGGATCCGGTGCGCCTCCTCGGCGAACCCCATCCGGGCCATCAGCCGGGCGTGGAAGTTCTTCGCGGCGTGTCCCATGCCGCCGATGTAGAAGCCGAGCATCGCCTTGACCGGCCACAGCCCCTCGGCGACGTCGTCGCAGACCGCGGCCCGTGCCATCGGCGCGATCCGGAAGCCTTCGGGCGCCTCGCGCATCGACTCCTCGTACACGCCGGTGCGCAGCGGCGACCAGTACAGCGGCAGCCAGCCGTCCGCGATGCGGGTGGTCTGCGCGATGTTCTTCGGACCCTCCGCGCCGAGCAGTACCGGCAGGTCGGGGCGGAGCGGGTGGGTGATCGGCTTGAGCGGTTTGCCGAGCCCGGTGGAGTCGTCGCCGCGGTAGGGCAGCGGGTGGTACGTCCCGTCCGACGTCACCGGGGCGCCGCGCCGCAGCACCTGGCGGACCACGTCGACGTACTCGCGGGTCGCGGTCAGCGGGCTCGCCGGGAACGGCCGCCCGTACCAGCCCTCGACGACCTGCGGCCCGGACAGTCCCAGGCCCAGCAGCAGCCGCCCGCCGGAGAGATGGTCGAGGGTGAGCGCGTGCATCGCGGTGGCCGTCGGGGTGCGGGCGGCCATCTGCGCGATGCCGGTGCCCAGGGCGATACGGGAGGTGTGTGCGGCGATCCAGGTGAGCGCGGTGAACGCGTCCGATCCCCAGGATTCCGCGGTCCACACCGAGGCGTAGCCGAGCCGTTCGGCCTCACGGGCCAGCTCCAGATGGCGGGGGTCGGGGCCGCGGCCCCAGTAGCCGAGCGCCAGCCCCAGTCGCATGCCCGCCCCTCCCACCGCCGGAATCCGCAGAGCCCGCACCAGAACTGACGTAGCGTCAGGAATGGGCGGTGGGCGCACTGTACGACCCGGCGACGGCCGGTGCAATGGCCTCTCGCCCGGCGCCGCACGGCACAACAGCCCCACGCGCCGCAACGGCCTCGCCCGCCCCCGGGCAACACGAAGACCCCCTGCCGGAAAGGCGAGGGGGCCGTCGTACGCCGGTTGCGCGGTGTGTGTCAGCCGCGCTGGATGCCGGTGGTGTCCTGCAGGACGCCGCGACGGCCGTCCTGGGTCTGCGCGATCAGGGCCTGGCCGCGCTGCTCCACCGCGAGGTACCAGGTGCCGGGCGCCAGCTCCGCGATCGGCGACGGCGAACCGTCCTCGCCGTACAGCGGACGCGCCACCGGCACCGCGAACCAGAACGCCGCGAACTCCGCGGGGGCCGCCGCGCCCTGCGCGCCGCCGGCCGTGCCGCCCGCCGGAGCGGGCTGCTGGCCGCCGTAGCTCTGCTGCGCCGGGTCGGGCTGCTGCTGACCGCCGCCGGGGTAGCCGTACCCCTGGCCCTGCGGCTGCTGCTGCGCGCCCGGGTAGCCGTACCCCGGCTGCGGACCGGCGCCGTACGGAGAGGCGGTCTGCGGCTTCGGGGCGCCGAGCAGCGGCGCCTTCAGGGCCGGGACCAGCGGCGTGGCGACGGCCCCCGCGGCCAGCACCAGCGCGGCGATCAGGCCGAGGATCATGCCCGCCGAGGCGCCGCTGCCGCTGACGATCCACCAGAACTCGGTCCAGGCGACGAACACGGACAGCACGACGCCGATCTGGTTCAGCTCCAGACCGATGACCTTCGGGGCCTGCGGCAGCGCCCGCGCCAGGACGATCAGGGCCGCGGCGATGACGCCCGCGAGGTACACGCTCATCAGCAGCGGCAGCGCGTCCCAGGCGTTGGGGCCCGAGGACGGCGCCGGGCAGTACTTGCCGACACAGTCGGAAGCGCCGGTCGAATAGAGGGGGAGGAACGAGGCGATGAACAGCAACACCGCTGCTCCGGTCACCACGCCGTCACCTCGACTGAGGGAGCGGATGTTCACGTAAGGGTCCTTTGTCGGTTTCGGGTTCGGATCGTCGCTGTCGCTCGTGTGCGCGGCGGGAGGCGCGGCGGTGGCCCCCACCGTAAAGGCGAACCTATCGCCCGGGCGGGCGGGCCGTCCTGCCGGTCGGCGTACCGCGGGGGAACACCAGGAGTCCGCGGGGGCGCATTCCGCGCCCGGCGCTCCGGGAGATTCCGTCTCAATGCTCCAAGAAGTCCGTAATGCCCTCGGCGATCCCGCGCGCGGCCTTTTGCCGCCACTGCGGATCGGTCAATTGCGCGGCGTCCTTCGGATCGCGCATATTGCCGCACTCGATGAAGACCTTCGGCACCTTCGAAAGGTTGAGGCCGCCGAGATCGGAACGGACGTCGAGGCCCGTTCCGTTGCCGATGTAATTGGAAGGGGCGCTGCCTGTCGCCGCCACGAATCGCCCGGCCAGTCGCTCGCCGAGCGCCCGCGACGGCGCCACGATCGCGGAGGTGTCCGCCTTGCCCGCGGTGACCCGCGCCGGAAGGATCACATGGAAGCCGCGGTTGCCCACCGCCGAACCGTCCGCATGCACCGACACCGCGGCGTCCGCGTGCGCGGTGTTGCCCAGGGCCGCCCGCTCGTCGACACACGGACCGTACGGCCGGTCGCCGTCCTGCGTGAACACCACCTTCACGCCCTCCTGCCGGAGCAGCGCCCGCGCCCGCCGCGCGACATCCAGCGTGAACGACGCCTCGGCGTAGCCGTCGTTCGTGGCGGTGCCGGTGGTGTCGCACTCCTTACGGGCGTTGCCGACGTCCACCCGGCGGGCGATCTCCGCGCCGTGGTCACGGTTGCGGAGGTTGTGACCCGGGTCGAGGACGACGATCTTGCCGCTCAGCCTGGTGTGCCCCGGGGCGCCGTGGCCCGCGCCGTGCCCGGTGGGGCCGTGCGACGGGGCGGGTGTGGCGGACGCGCCGTGCGGCGACGGCGCCGCGGCCCGCGGGGACGCGCCACCGCCCGGCCGCCAGAGGAACCAGCCCACCGCCCCGGCGGCGACCACCGCCACCAGCAGGGCGGCGACGAGGATGCCGCGCGCGCGACGACGGGGCTCGGGCGACAGGGTGGACCTGGGGGAGGGGCCGGAGAACACGTCGGTGATGGTAGCCCGCTCAGATTCCGGGCCCGATGCGCCGCAGCACATGCAGCGAACGGCAGACTGCGGTCTCGCTGAACGCACCGGACTCCAGCGCCCGCCGGTAGATCCGGTACGGCGCCTGCCCGCCGTCCGCCGGATCCGCGAACACGTCGTGGATGACCAGCAGCCCGCCCTCCGCGAGGTGCGGCGCCCAGCCCTCGTAGTCGGCGGTGGCGTGCTCATCGGTGTGCCCGCCGTCGACGAAGACCAGCCCGACCGGCGCCCCCCACACCGCCGCGACCTGCGGCGACCGCCCGACCAGCGCGATGACGTGGTCCTCCAGACCGGCCGCGTGCAGCGTGCGGCGGAACGTCGGCAGCGTGTCCATCCGGCCCACCTCCCCGTCCACCACCGACGGATCGTGGTACTCCCAGCCCGGCTGCTGCTCCTCGCTGCCCCGGTGGTGATCGACGGTGAGCGCCGTCACCCCGGCGGCGCGCGCCGCGTCGGCGAGCAGGATCGTGGACCGCCCGCAGTACGTCCCGACCTCCAGCAACGGCAGCCCGAGCGCCGCCGCCTCCACCGCGGCGGCATACAGCGCCCGCCCCTCGTCCACGGGCATGAACCCCTTGGCCGCCTCGAAGGCGGCGAGGGTCTGCGGCGCGATCTGAACGTCGGCGGGCACAGCGGCCATGGCGTCCTCCTGGTCGTACGGTCCGGTGGGTTTCCGCCCAGGGGCGGGCCCGGTGGGCCATGGTGCCGTATGGGGGAGGAGGCGGTGGGGGTGGGGGAGGGATGAGTGGCCGGGGTGGAAATCCGGAGAGGGGGAAAGCGCGTCCGTATTCCGGCGCGTATTCCCTGCCGAATTTCGCTGCGCTGCCAACGGTGTGCGCGTGTGGCCTCCCTTCGCCGTGGGCTCTCCTCGTTCACCTGTGCCGTTCTCGGAATGCCGGGATTTCCGCCCGGAGTCGGGATACGGGAATCGGCGAGGGCGTGCGCGCCAGGCGGGACTTTGCGGACACGCCCTGGGCCGGAGAGGGCGATCGGCGGGAATGCGGGGCGGAATCGGACGGCGGGGTGGGCGTGGCTGCTGCCGGCGCCGCGCGACCCGACCGCGCCACCGGCCCCCTGCGCGGCCCTGGCGCGCCGCCGCCCCGCATCCCGCACCTGACCTTCCGTCAGATTGAAACGTGTTCTACTCTGCCCGCCATGGGCATCGGAATCACGCAGGAGCAACGTGACCTGGCCGAGGCGGTGCGGGGCTGGGCCGCGCGGGCCGTGCCGCCCGAAGCGGTGCGCGCGCTGGTCGACGCGGGGGAGACCGGGAAGGCGGCTCGGGAGCGGCCCGCGTACTGGGGCGAGTTGGCGGCCCAGGGGCTGCTTGGGCCGCACCTTCCGGAGGGGCTGGGCGGGGGCGGCGGCACCGTGCTCGATCTCGCGGTCGTCCTGGAGGAGTGGGGAGCCGCGCTGTTCCCCGGCCCGTATCTGCCCAGTGCGCTCGCCGCCGAACTGCTGCGCCGCGGCGGCGCGGACCACCTCGCGGCGGCGCTCGCCTCCGGCGACCGGATCGGCGCCGTCGCCCTCGGTGCGGGCACGCTCACCGCCACCGCCGTCCCCGGTGGATACGTCCTCGACGGCACCGCGCCCCCGGTCCCGGGCGGCGGCCCGGCGGACCTGATCCTGCTGGCCGCGACGGAAGCCCCGGGCGCCGACGCAGCCCCCGCCCCCGGGGAGCCGCCGGGCGCCGACACGGCCCGGCCTGCCGGAGGAGCACCGTCCGCCCCGGCCACCGGGGAAACCCCCTCACCCCTCCTCTGGTTCGCCATGGACGCCGCCTCTCTCTCCGTCCGCGTCCGGAAAGCCGCCGACCCCACCCGCCCCACCGCCGAGGTGCGTGCCGACGTCGTGACCGTCCCTGCCGCCCGGCGCCTCGCCCTGGACGAGGCGCTCGTCCGGGACCTCGCCGGGGTGCTGTACGCAGCCGAGAGCTGCGGCACCGCCGCGTATACCCTGCGTACCGCCGCCGAACACGCCGCCGTACGCGTACAGTTCGGGCGGCCCATCGGGCAGTTCCAGGCGGTCAAGCATCTGTGCGCCACCATGCTGATCCGCTGCGAGACGGCCCGGGCGCTGGTCTGGGACGCGGCGCGGGCGCTCGACGCGCCGCCCGCCGAACGCGGACTCGCCGCTGCCCTCGCCACCGCCACCGCCCTCGACGCCGCCTTCGACTGCGCCAAGGACTGCATCCAGATCCTCGGCGGCACCGGCTTCACCTGGGAACACGACGCCCATCTGCATCTGCGCCGGGCCATCGTCACCCGCCAGCTCCTCGGCCCCGGCGACGCCCACCGGCAACACGCCGTCCGCCTCGCCGCCGACGGCGTCCGCCGCACCCTGCATCTCGAACTCCCGTCCACCGCCGAGGAGTTCCGCGCCCGCGCCCGTACCGCCCTCGACGCCGCCCGCGGCCTCGACCCGGCGGCCGCCCGCCGCGCGCTCGCCGCCTCCGGGTACGCCGCCCCGCATCTGCCGCCCCCGTACGGGCTCGGCGCCGGGCCCGTCCAGCAGCTCGCCATCCAGCAGGAGACGGCCGCCGCCGGGGTCGAGATCTCCGGGCTGTCCATCGCCACCTGGGTCGTCCCCGCCCTCCTCACCCACGGCACCGAGGCGCAGCGCGCCCGCTATCTGCCGCCGACGCTCCGCGGCGACCTCGCGTGGTGCCAGCTCTTCTCCGAACCCGAGGCCGGATCGGACCTGGCGTCGCTGCGTACCCGCGCCGAGCGGACCGCCGACGGCTGGCGGGTCACCGGACAGAAGGTGTGGACCTCCGCCGCCCGCGAGGCCGACCACGGCATCCTCCTCGCCCGCACCGACCCCGACGCCCCCAAACACCACGGCCTGACCTTCTTCGTCGTCGATATGCGCACCCCCGGCATCACCGTCCGCCCGCTGCGCGAGATCACCGGCGACGCACTCTTCAACGAGGTCTACTTCGACGACGTGGAGCTGCCCGCCGACGCCGTGGTCGGGGCCGTCGACGACGGCTGGAAGGTCGCCCGCACCACCCTGGGCAACGAACGCGTCCACATGGCCGACCAGATGACGTTCGGCACCGGACTGGAGACCCTCCTCGGGCACGCCGCGCGCCGCGACGGCGCCGTCCGCGCACGCGCCGGGGCGCTCGCCGCCGAGGCGCACGCCCTCGACTGCCTCGCCCTGCGCACCACCCTCCAGCAGGTCGCCGGGGAGGAACCGGGCGCCGGGGCCAGCATCCGCAAACTCGTCCAGACCGCCCACCAGCAGAAAACCGCCGAACTGGCCCTGGAACTCCTCGGCCCCGACGGCTCCCTGGACGAGGGGCCGGGCGCCCGCGCCCTGCACGGCTTCCTGATGTCGCGCTGCCTGACCATCGCCGGCGGCACCACCCAGGTCCAGCTCAACGTCGTCGCCGAACGGCTCCTCGGCCTGCCCCGCGACCCCGAGCCCCGCCCCCTCATCTGACCCGCATCCGGTACGCGCCCCCGGGCGCGTCCGGCCCGTCGACGCCCAGGAGCACCCATGACCGGCAAGGCGTACATCGTCGGCGTCGGAATGACGCCCTTCACCAAACCCGAGAGCGGCGACCGGCAGTACGGGGACCTGGCCGCCGAGGCGGGCGGCAACGCCCTCGCCGACGCCGGGATCGGCTACGACGCCGTCGAGCAGGTCCCGGTCGGCTACTGCCACCAGCCGTCCACCGCCGGACAGCGCGCCGTCTACCAACTGGGCATGACCGGCATCCCCGTCTACAACGTCAACAACAACTGCGCGACCGGCGCCACCGCCCTGATGCTGGCCCGCCAGTTCGTCGAGGCAGGTGTCAACGACTGCGTCCTCGCCCTCGGCTTCGAGCAGATGCGGCGCGGAGCGCTCGGCGCGGGCGCCGGGAGCGGCGACTTCGCGGCGTCGCCCGTCGCCCGGCACTACGGCGTGATGGCCGCCACCCACGGCTTCGGGAAGACCCCGCCCACCGCCCAGCTCTTCGGCAACGCCGCACGCGAACACATGGACCGCCACGGCACCACCGCCGAACAGCTCGCCGCCGTCGGCGCCAAGAACCACCGCCACTCCGCGCACAACCCGTACGCGCAGTTCCGGGACGTGTACACCGTCGAGGAAATCCTCGCCGCCCCCGTCGTCCACCACCCGCTGACCCGGCTCCAGTGCTCCCCGACATCGGATGGCGCGGCCGCCGTCGTCGTCGCCTCCGAACGGTTCGTCGACGCCCACGGCCTCGCCGACCGCGCCGTCGAGATCGCCGCGCAGGCCATGGCCACCGACACCGAGGAGAGCTTCGCCTCCGGCTCCTGCACCGACGTCGTCGGCACCCCGCTGACCCGCGCCGCCGCCCGCCGGGTCTACGAGGCGAGCGGCCTCGGCATCGAGGACGTCGACGTCATCGAGCTGCACGACTGCTTCTCCGTTAACGAACTCCTCACCTACGAGGCGCTGGGCATGTGCGCCGCGGGCGCGTCCGGCGCGCTCGTCGCCGACGGCGCGACGACCTACGGCGGCCGCTGGGTGGTCAACCCGTCCGGCGGGCTGATCTCCAAGGGCCATCCGCTGGGCGCCACCGGCCTCGCGCAGGCCGCCGAGCTGGTGTGGCAGCTGCGCGGTACCGCCGGTGAACGACAGGTGCCCGGGGCCCGGACCGGCCTCGCCCACAACATCGGCCTCGGCGGCGCCGCGGTGGTGACACTGCTCCGCAAGTGACGTCGGAGGGACGGGGGTTGGCCCGTCGCGCGGGCCCGAACCGGGCCTCCCCGGGGCGGCATCGGTCGTAGGTCCTAGGACCATGCCTGCGACCTGCGACGGGGCCGGGGCCGGGCCGATATCCGATACATGTTCGGTCCGGCGGGTGCGACGATGGGCGCATGCCGTCTGCTGCCACGTCCACCGCCCTGTCCGCACCCCCACGCCGTAGAAGCGCCGTCCCTGGCTGGCTCGTGACGCTGCTGGTCTGCGCCGGTCAGTTCCTCGTCATCCTGGACGTCTCCGTCGTCAACGTCGCACTGCCCGCCATGCGGACGGGCCTGGGCCTGAGCGAGCTGGGCCTGCAGTGGATCGTCAACGCCTACGTCATCACCTTCGCCGGATTCATGCTCCTCGGCGGACGGGCCGCCGACCTCTTCGGCCGTAAGCGGATATTCGTCCTCGGGCTGGCGCTCTTCACCGTCGCCAGCCTCGCCGGGGGAGTGGCGCAGCAGCCCTGGCAGCTGATCGTGGCCCGCTCCCTCCAGGGCATCGGCGCGGCTGTGCTCTCCCCGGCCACCCTCACCATCCTGACGACGTCCTTCCCGACCGGCCCGGCCCGCACCCGGGCCATCGCCACCTGGACGGCGGTCGGCGCCGGTGGCGGCGCGGTCGGCGGGCTGGTCGGCGGGGTGCTCACGCAGTACCTCTCATGGCGCTGGGTGCTGCTGATCAACGTCCCCGTCGGCGCGCTGGTGCTGGCCGGCGCCGTGCTCTGGCTCACCGAGAGCCGCCAGGCCACCGCCCGTCGCCTGGACATACCCGGCGCGCTGCTGGCCACCGGCGGTCTCGGGCTCGTCGCCTACGGCATCGTGCAGACGGAGACGGCCGGTTGGGGCTCCGCCGCCGCACTGCTGCCGTTCGCCTCCGGCCTGGTGGTCATCGCCGCCTTCCTCGCCGTCGAGGCGCGCGCCAAGGCGCCGCTGATGCCGCTCGGCATGTTCCGGATGCGGGCGGTGTCCTCGGCCAACGCCGCGATGCTGCTGTCCGGGGCGGCGATGTTCTCCATGTGGTACTTCCTCTCCCTCTACGTGCAGAACGTCCTCGGCTACTCACCGCTCCAGGCCGGACTCTCCTTCATCCCGCACTCGCTGAGCATCGTCATCGGCTCGAAGCTCGCCCCGCGGCTGATGCACCGGGTGGGCGCCAAGACCCTCGCGGTCTGCGGTGCGGCGCTCTCCGCGTGCGGCATGCTCTGGCAGGGCACCATGGGCGTCGACGGCACCTACCTCGGCACCCTGCTGGGCCCCGGCATCCTGATGGCGTTCGGCGCCGGACTGGCCGCCACCCCGGTCGCCGCCATCGCCACCTCCGGCGCCGCCCCCGGCGATCAGGGCCTGGTCTCCGGGCTGATCAACACCTCCCGGCAGATGGGCGGCGCGCTGGGCCTGTCCGTCCTCTCCACCGTCGCCGCCGCCCGCGCCCTCTCCGGCGACGGCCGCGCGGCCCTGGCCGGCGGCTACGGCCTGGCCTTCCACGTCGGCGCCCTGGTGCTGGTGGTCGCCATCGTCCTGATGCTCGTTGCCCTGCCCCGGCGCCGGGAGGACGCGACCCACGGCTGAACGCAGGACGGGGCCGGGTCCGGCGCGGCCCGGCCCTCGCCCCCCCCGCTCCACGATCCTCGCGCCCCGACGCTACGCAGCCGCGGCATGGCACGGCGCGGCGCGGCAGAGGTGGACGATGGGCGCCGTCCTCCGGCGCATGTCATCGGTGCGGCCCCCACCCGCTCCCGAACTGACGCACCGTCAGGGGGGTTCCGGGCGTCGGGCGGATCAGCTATACAGGAGGCCATCGGCTAGAACGCGTTCTAAAAGCGGGGGTGCGCCCCGGACCCACCGGACGCCCCGCCCCCGCCCGGCACGCCCCCGCGCCGCCGGACGCGTCCCCGCCGAACCGGTACGGCCCCGGCCCGTCGACGGTGCGGACGGCGGGCCGGGGTCCTCGCACCCCTAAGGAGCGAAACAGCCCGATGCCCATCGATGTCGCCAAGGCCACCGCCGCCCCGCCGCGGACCACCGAACTCACCTGGGACCACAAGGACGTTCAGCTCTACCACCTCGGCATCGGCGCGGGCGCGCCCACCCCGGAGAAGGAACACCCCGCCACCGACCCCGACGAACTGCGCTACACCCTGGAGAGCGCGCTGCACGTGCTGCCCAGCTTCGCCACCGTCGCCGGAACGGGGTCTCCCCTGCTCGAGCAAGGTCGAGAGCGTGGGGAAGGTAGGGCGGTCGCCGGGGGCATGGCCGCGCCCGGCATCGACGTCGACCTCGCCGCCGTGCTCCACGGCGGCCAGACCGTCACCGTCCACCGCCCCCTCCCGGTCCGCGGCCGCGCCACCCAGACCTCCACCGTGCCCGCCGTGTACGACAAGACCAAGGCGGCCGTCATCGTGCTGCGCTCCGAGGTCGCCGACGACGACGGGCCGCTGTGGACCTGCGACACCCAGATCTTCGTCCGCGGCGAGGGCGGCTTCGGCGGCGACCGCGGCCCGTCCGCCCGCATCCAGGTGCCCGAACGCGCCCCCGACCTCACCACCGAACGCCGCATCCGCGAGGACCAGGCCCTCCTCTACCGCCTCTCCGGCGACTGGAACCCGCTCCACGCCGACCCGTCGTTCGCGAAGCTCGCCGGGTTCGACCGGCCCATTCTGCACGGCCTGTGCTCGTACGGCGTCGCCCTCAAGGCCGTCGTCGACACCGCCCTCGACGGCGACGTCTCCCGGGTGCGCGCCTACACCACCCGCTTCGCCGGGGTCGTCTTCCCCGGCGAGACACTGCGCCTGCGGCTGTGGCGCGACGCCCCCGGGCCCGGCCGCATCCAGGTGCTGGTCACCGCCGCCGACCGCGACGACGCCCCGGTCCTCGCCGACACCGTCGTCGACCACACCTGACCCACCCGCACCCCGCACCCGCATCTGCATCCGCGCCCCGTACCTCCCACCCCCGCCCCGCCCCGCACCGTCCGTTCGTACGAGAAGGAGCCGCACCGTGCGCGCAGCCGTACAGCACGAGACAGGACAGGACACCCTCGACGTCCTCGACGACGTCGAAGCAGTGGGTTTCGGTCCCGGCAAGGTCAGGATGCGGGTGCGGGCCACCGGCCTGTGCCACTCCGACCTCTCCGCGATGAGCGGGGTGCTGCCGCAGCCCGCGCCGTTCGTCCCCGGCCACGAGGGCGCGGGCGAGATCCTCGATGTCGGCGACGGCGTCACCGCCCTGTTGCCCGGCGACCGCGTCCTGATGTGCTGGCTGCCCGCCTGCGGCGCCTGCCCGTCCTGCAAACGCGGCCAGAGCCATCTGTGCCTGGCCGGGTTCATGAACGCCGGAACGCCCAACTTCAAACGGCCCGGCGGGGACGTCTTCGGCTTCGCCGGTACCGGCACGTTCGCCGAGGAGGTCGTCGTCCCCGCGCACTGCGCCGTCCCCATCCCCGACGACGTGCCGTACGACATCGCCGCGCTCATCGGCTGCGGCGTCACCACCGGCCTCGGCGCCGCCGTCAACACCGCGAAGGTGGAGGCCGGTTCGTCGGTCGCCGTCATCGGCTGCGGCGGCGTCGGCATCTCCGTCATCCAGGGCGCCCGGGCCTGCGGCGCCGCCCACATCACCGCCGTCGACCCGGTGCCCGCCCGCCGCGAGGCCGCCCTCCGCTTCGGCGCCACCGAGGCCCTGGCGCCCGACGCCCTCGCCGACGCCAAGGCCCAGGTCACCTCCGGCGAGGGCTACGACTACGTCTTCGAGGTCGTCGGCAAGTCCGCCACCGCCCGCACCGCCTACGAGACCACCCGCCGCGGCGGCACCCTCTGCATCGTCGGTGCGGGCGCCCTCGACGACACGTTCCAGGTCAACATGTTCGAGCTGTTCTTCGACGAGAAGCGCATCCTGCCCTCCCTCTACGGCGGCGGCGACGTCCTGCGCTCCTACGAACGCGCCATCGCCCTGTGGCGGGCCGGACGCATCGACCTCGAAGGGCTGATCACCCACCGCGTCCGCCTCGACGACATCAACGACGCCCTCGACCAGATGCGCACCGGCACCTCCCTGCGCACCTGCATCGAGCTGTGACCGCCCGGGACCGGGCCGCACACCCCCCGCGACCGCCCGCCCCCGCGACCGAGAGGAACGGCATTGACCGGCACCGTACTTCCCCTGGACGGACGCACCGCCGTCGTCACCGGCGCGGGCCGCGGTCTGGGCCGTGCCGAGGCCCTGGAACTGGCCCGGCTCGGCGCCGCCGTCGTCGTCAACGACTTCGGGGCGCCGGGCCGCGACGGCTCCGGTGAGGCGTCCGCCGTCCCCGCCGCCCAGGTCGTCGCCGAGATCACCGCGGCCGGCGGCCGGGCCGTCGCCCACACCGGCGACGTCGCCGACCACACGCAGGCCCGCGAGCTCATCGAACTGGCCGTCGCCAGCTACGGCGGCCTCGACATCCTGGTCAACAACGCGGGCATCCTCCGCGACCGGATGATCTTCTCCATGACCGAGGACGAATGGGACTCGGTCATCCGCGTCCACCTCAAAGGCCACTTCCACACCACCCACTTCGCCGCCACGTACTGGCGCGGCCGCGCCAAGGCGTCCGGCGCACCCACCTACGGCCGGATCGTCAACACCTCCTCCGAGGCGTTCCTCGCCGGATCGGCGGGTCAGCCCAACTACGCCGCGGCCAAGGGCGGCATCGTCGGCCTGACCACCTCCACCGCGCTGGCGCTCGCCAAGTACGGCGTCACCGTCAACGCCATCTGCCCACGCGCCCGCACCCGGATGACCGAGGACGTCTTCGCCGGGTTCGCCGAACCCACCGACGGCGGCCTCGACCCGCTGGCCCCCGAACACGTCGCCCCGCTCGTCGGCTACCTCGCCTCCCCGGCGGCCGCCCGCGTCAACGGACAGCTGCTGGTCGTCCACGGCGGCATGGTCGCCGTCGCCGAACGCCCCCGGGTCGCCGCCCAGTTCGACAGCGCGCAGGAGACCTTCACCTACGACGAACTGGACGCCGTACTCACCCCGTACTACGCGGAGCGCCCGGCGGGGGAGACCTTCGCCGCCACCGAGGTGCTGGGCCTCAAACGGGCCTGAGCGCGGGCCCCGTCCGGAAGCCGCGTTCCGGGGCGGCCGAGGCGCCCGTTCCGCAACGGCAACGGCCCCCGCCCCTTCCGGAGAAGGGGACGGGGGCCGTGACAGGCTCCGGGGCGCCTGGTGATCAGGCGTTCTGGGGCTGCTTGGTGCGGCGGTGACGGCCGTTGGCAGCCGCCTTGGCCTCCTCCGTCGCTGCCGGACCACGGTGCCTGCCGGAGCCTTGGGCCTCGGCGGCCTGGGCGGGTGCCTCCTGCGGGCGCGCCTCGGTCGTGTCGGTCTGGGCTTCGGGCATGGAAAGTGTCACTCCGTCGGATCGCTTACGGCTGTACGCGTCGGGACCGCCGCGGTGTCGCCGCCGATGGCCGGGTCGACCAGCTGCGCGGGGGTCGACCCGCGCTCCGTCAGGAGTGAAGGGCGACCCCCATCAGCCCCGCTGAATCCTAACGGGGCGGGTGATCACGCTCCACCGGGCCTCCCCGGCCGACAGCGGCGCCTCCTGCAGCGGCACCGGCCGACAGGGAGAAGGATGCGCGGCGCCCGCGTACGGTTCCCGGAGCGCGGTGTCCGGTGGGGGGAATGGTGCGGAGCCGCCGTCCCGGGGCGGCGGGACCGCCGCGCCGATCGGGGCGATCCGGCCGCGGTCCTGCCACCGCCGGATGGCGTCCCCGCCCAGGGTGTTGCGCACCGGGAGCGGCGGGCGGGTGGTACGCAGCCCCTGCATCGTCCGCACCGCCTGCGGCAGCCGCGGCCGCTCCGCGTCCGGCGTCTGCACGGTGGCCCCCACCGGCGGTACGGGCACGGTGGCCCCCACCGGCGGTACGGGCACGGGCTCCGCGGCCCGCGCGGCGGGCAGCGCCGGTGCCGGGACGGGTACCAGGGGCAGCGCCGGGGGCAGCGCCGCCATCGGTGCCGCCACCGGCACCAGGTCCGGCTCCACGACCGGCACCGGGTCCGGCACCGGGTCCGCCGTGCGCGCCCACGGTTCCTCGGACGGCTCCAGCGGAACGGCCATCCGTGCCAGACCGCACGCGACGGTGTCCGTGACGTACGGCAGCAGCAGTTCGCCGTCCGCGCCCCAGCGGCCCGCGCCGGTCAACCAGCCCTCGGGGGCCGGGAGTTGCCGCAGCCCCTTGGCCGCGGGGCGCCAGACGCCGAGGCGTTCGCCGTCGCCGTCCTCGACGCGCCACGCCACCGCGCACTGCTCCGGCGTCAGCATCTGGCCGGGCTGGACGGCGAAGGGGGTGAGCGTCGCGTCCGGCGGCCGCAGGCAGGAGGGGAACCGCACCGGGAGCGCACTGCCCAGGACGCCCCAGCCCAGCCGGTCCTCGCCCGGCGCGTCGGAGCGGACCAGCAGCAGTCCGCTGTCCGGATCGGCCAGCAGCAGCCGGTCGTTGCTCTCCTCGGTGATCTGGAGAAGCAGTGTCGTTTCACCGCCGCGGGTCAGATCGAGGGCGACGGTTTTCGTCCGGCCGTCCAGCTCCTGGTCGACGGCGAGCAGCTGCCCGGAGCGGTCCAGCCAGGCGCCGCCGGTGCACCGCCCGGGGATCTCCGCGAGGTGTTCGGGCCCGTCCGGACCGCCGTGCAGCAGCCACAGGGAGGTGGAGGTGTCACCCGGCGTCAGCGCGTGCGCGCTCCGGCCGCCGGGCGCCGGGGGCAACAGCGTCAGCTCCGGCGCCTCGATGGTGCCGAGCGGGAGTTCGCCGGTGCCCGGGCCCGTCGGGTACAGCAGCGCGAGGCCGAAACCGTCCTCGACCGGCCGCCGGATCAGCACCCGGCCGTCCGCCAGCGGCAGCAGCGTGCTGTCCGGCGCCTCCGGGGTGTCGCCGGGCAGCGGTACGGCGTAGGGCTCCGGTCCGCTCAGCGTCCAGCGCTCCGGGAACCAGCCGTCCGTACCGTCGTCCTGACGTACCAGCCGGGCGGCGTACGAGCCGTCGGCGGCGATCGTCAGCGGCGCGCGGGGCGGACGTCCGAGCGCCGCGATGTCTTTCCTGACACAGACCGTCATCGGATGATCACCTCCAGTCATCATGCCGAAGGTAGTTTTCGGACTTCCGGCCGATCAACGTGTGCGGTGAGGGTTCACGCATAAGGGTGGCGAAAGTCCGGTTCGCCGGTGTTGGCGGGGGTCCCTGTGCTGGCAGTTTCAAGCGTGCGTAAAGTAAGGGCTGCCTAACCTTTGTTGTGTCGGGTGTGCCGCCTCCCGTGGACCGCCCGCAGTCCGACCCCCAGGAGTACGCGATGTCCCTTCGCCGCCGCGGCACCGCCGCCGCAGCCCTCGCCGCCGCCGGTGCCCTCGCCCTCGCGGCCTGCGGTTCCTCCGCCGGGGGCGGCAAGAGCGACAACGGCGCCGGATCCAAGTCCGTCGCCCAGGGCGGCAAGGACTTCGCCAAGGCGGCCGAGGAGACGGCCAAGATGGGGACCGACGCCAAGGCCGGTCAGTTCCCCCGCACCATCGAGCACGCCATGGGCGAAACGAAACTCAAGGCCGAACCCAAGCGCGTCATCGTCCTCGACGTCGGCGAGCTGGACAACGTCGTCTCCCTCGGCATCAAGCCCGTCGGCTACGCCCCCACCGAGGGCGACGAGGCGATCCCGGACTACCTGAAGAAGGACGCCGGGAACCCCAAGAGCGTCGGCACCATCAACGGCCTCAACCTGGAGGCCATCAACAAGCTCAAGCCCGACCTGATCCTCGGCAGCAAGCTCCGCGCCGAGAAGCAGTACCAGCAGCTCGCGAAGATCGCCCCGACCGTCTTCTCCATCCGCCCGGGCTTCACCTGGAAGGAGAACTACCTCCTCAACGCCGCCGCCCTGGACAAGACCGCCGAGGCCAAGGCGAAGCTCGCCGCGTACGAGGAGAAGGCGAAGAAGCTCGGCGAGGACATCGGCCCGAAGAAGCCGACCGTCACGATGCTGCGCTACATGCCGCAGTTCACCCGGCTCTACGCCCAGCAGTCCTTCATCGGCACCCTCCTCAAGGACGTCGGCCTGCCCCGCCCGAAGAACCAGCAGGTCGACGACCTCGCCACCGAGGTCAGCCCGGAGAACATCAACCAGGCGGACGCCGACTGGATCTTCACCGGCGTCTACGGCGACCCCAAGGCCACCAAGCGGGACACCGCCGAGTCCAACCCGCTGTGGAAGAACCTCAAGGCGGTCAAGGACGGCCACGCCAAGAACGTCAAGGACGAGACCTGGTACCTCGGCCTCGGCGTCACCGCCGCCGACAGCGTCCTCGACGACCTGCGCGGATACCTCGTCAAGAAGTGACGTCCGGGCCCGGTGGCGCGGCGGCGGACCCCGTCGCCGCACGCCGCCGGGCGCCCGTCACCGCCCGTCGGGGACGCGGGACGGCGGGCCCCGGGCGGGAGGTAACCTTCCACCCGTGCCCGCACTGTCTGAAGTCCTCACCGCTCTCGACGCCCTCTGGCCCGCCGAGCGGGCCGAAGGGTGGGACGCCGTCGGCGCGGTCTGCGGCGACCCCGCGGCGCGGGTCGAGCGCGTCCTGTTCGCCGTCGATCCCGTCCAGGCCGTCGCCGACGAGGCGGTCTCCCTCGGCGCCGACCTCCTCGTCACCCACCACCCGCTCTATCTGCGCGGGACGACGACGGTCGCGGCGTCCACCTTCAAGGGCAAGGTCGTCCACACGCTCATCCGGAACGACATCGCCCTGCACGTCGCGCACACCAACGCCGACACCGCCGACCCGGGGGTCTCCGACGCCCTGGCCGGCGCGCTCGACCTGCGGATCACCGGCCCGCTGGTGCCGGACGCCACCGACCCGCACGGCCGCCGCGGCCTGGGCCGGATCTGCGAACTGCCGCACCCGATGACGCTCGCCGAGCTGGCCGCCCACGCCGCCGCCCGGCTCCCGGCCACCGCGCAGGGCATCCGCGCGGCCGGTGACCCGGACCGCGTCATCCGTACGCTCGCGGTCTCCGGCGGCTCGGGCGACAGCCTTTTCGACGCGGTGCGGGCCGCCGGTGTGGACGCGTTCCTCACCGCGGATCTGCGCCACCACCCGGCCTCCGAGGCCACCCAGAGTGTGGGCGCCGTTCCCCCGGCGCTGCTCGATGCCGCGCACTGGGCCACCGAGTGGCCCTGGTGCGAACAGGCCGCCGCCCAGCTCGACGCCGTCTCCGACCGCCACGGCTGGGGCCTGCGCACGCACGTCTCCCGTACGGTCACCGACCCCTGGACCGCCCACGCGGCGTCCGCCTCCCCCTCCGCCCCGACACACACCACAGGAGCCCCCCGCTGAACGCCGCGCCCGCCGACCAGATCCGTCTCCTCGACGTCCAGGCCCTGGACGTCCGCCTCACCCAGCTCGCGCACAAGCGCAACAACCTCCCCGAGCTGGCCGAGCTGACCACCCTGGAAGCCGACCTCACCCAGCTGCGCGACCTGCTCGTCGCCGCGCAGACCGAGGAGAGCGACACCGCCCGCGAGCAGACCAAGGCCGAGCAGGACGTGGACCAGGTGCGCCAGCGCGCCGCCCGCGACCAGAAGCGCCTGGACTCCGGCGCCGTCACCTCGCCCAAGGACCTGGAGAGCCTCCAGCGTGAACTGGCCTCCCTCGCCAAGCGCCAGGGCGCCCTGGAGGACATCGTCCTGGAGGTCATGGAGCGCCGCGAGGCCGCCCAGGAGCGCGCCACCGAGCTGTCCGGCCGCGTCGAGGCCGTCCAGGCGAAGGCCGACGACGTCACCGCCCGCCGCGACGCCGCCTGCGCCGAGATCGACGCCGAGGCCGAGACGGTCACCAAGGAGCGCGAGCTGACCGTCGCCGACATCCCCGCCGATCTCATGAAGCTCTACGGCCGGCTGCGGGAGAGGCACGGCGGCATCGGCGCGGCCCGCCTCTACCAGCGGCGCTGCGAGGGCTGCCGCCTGGAGCTGGACATCACCGAGCTGAACGACATCCGCGCGGCCGCCGCCGACACCGTCATGCGCTGCGAGAACTGCAGCCGCATCCTGGTCCGCACGCCCGACTCCGGTCTGTAGGCCGTGGCCCGCACCCTGATCGTCGAGGCCGACGGCGGCTCCCGGGGCAACCCGGGCCCGGCCGGTTACGGCGCCGTCGTCCTCGACGCGGCCACCGGCGAACCCCTCGCCGAGGCCGCCGAGTTCCTCGGCACCGTCACCAACAACGTCGCCGAGTACCGCGGCCTCGTCGCCGGGCTGCGGGCGGCGCACGCCCTCGACCCGGCGGCCCGGATCCGGGTGCGGATGGACTCCAAGCTCGTCGTCGAGCAGATGTCGGGCCGCTGGCAGATCAAGCACCCCGACATGAAGCCGCTCGCCGCCGAGGCCGCCGCCGCCCACCCGGCGACGCTGGTCTCGTACGAGTGGATCCCCCGGGCGCGGAACAAGCACGCCGACCGGCTCGCCAACGAGGCGATGGACGCCGGGCGCGACGGCCGTCAGTGGCGGCCCGAGGGCTCCCGCGCGGCGCTCGACGCCCCGGCGCGCACCGGCACGGACGCGACCGGGGCGGCAGCCCCGGTCGCCGGCTGGGGGAACGCCGACCTCGGCGCGCCCGCCACCCTCGTCCTGCTGCGCCACGGCGAGACGGCGCTGACCCCGCAGAAGCGCTTCTCGGGCAGCGGCGGCGGCGACCCGGAGCTGTCCCCGGCGGGGCTGCGGCAGGCCGAGGCGGCCGCCGCCGCGCTCGCCGCCCGCGGCACGATCGAAGCCGTCGTCAGCTCCCCGCTGCGCCGCTGCCGGCAGACCGCCGCGGTCGTCGCCGACCGGCTCGGGCTCGACGTCCGCGTCGAGGACGGGCTGCGCGAGACGGACTTCGGCGCCTGGGAGGGCCTGACCTTCGGCGAGGTCCGGGAGCGGTACCCGGACGACCTCGACGCCTGGCTGGGCTCCAGCCGCGTGGCGCCGACCGGCGGCGGCGAGGCGTTCGCGACGGTGGCCCGCCGGGTCGCCGCCGCCCGGGATGCGCTGACCGCCCGGTACGCGGGCCGCACCGTCCTCGTGGTCACCCATGTCACGCCGATCAAGACGCTGGTCCGGCTGGCGCTCGGCGCGCCGCCCGAGGCGCTGTACCGCATGGAGCTGTCGGCCGCCTCGCTCTCCGCCGTCGCGTACTACGCCGACGGCAACGCCTCGCTGCGGCTGCTGAACGACACCTCGCATCTGCGCTGACGCGTACGACGACGGGCCCGGCACCTGCGGAAGGTGCCGGGCCCGTCGTCGTACGGTGTTCAGCGGGTCAACGCGGCGGCTTCGCGGGCGAGTTCGGTGACCCGGCCCCAGTCCTTGGCGGCCAGCGCGTCGGCCGGGAGCATCCAGGTGCCGCCGACGCAGCCGACGTTGGGCAGTGCGAGGTAGGACGGCGCGGACGCGGCGCCGATGCCGCCGGTCGGGCAGAAACGGGCCTGCGGCAGCGGCGCGGCCAGCGACTTCAGATACGGGGTGCCGCCCGCGGCCTCGGCGGGGAAGAACTTCATCTCCGTCACGCCCTGCTCCAGCAGCGTCACCACCTCCGACGCCGTCGAGACGCCGGGCAGGAACGGCACACCGGCGTCCTGCATCGCGGCCAGCAGCCGCGGCGACCACCCGGGGCTCACCAGGAACCGCGCACCGGCGCCGCAGGCCGCCGTGGTCTGCTCGGGCGTCAGCAAGGTGCCCGCGCCGACCACCGCGTCCGGGACCTCGGCGGCGATGGCGGCCAGCGCGTCGAGCGCGGCGGGTGTCCGCAGCGTCACCTCGATCGCGGGCAGTCCGCCGTCGACCAGGGCGCGGGCGAGCGGCACGGCGTCGGCGACGTCCTGGATCACGACGACCGGAATGACGGGGGCGAGGCCCAGCACGGAGGCGGGCGCGGGGGAGGGGGCAGCGTGCATCACGCGCCCATATTGCGCCCCTCTCTGCATAATTCGCAACGAGCGTTGCAAATTATGCAATGAGGGTGCTCACAGCTCCGTGACGACGACATCCACCGCCCACGGACGGCCCGCCCGCGCCGGGGCCTCGGCTTCCACCGTGTACCCGAGCGTGCGCAACGCCTCCACCAGCTCCGCCGGGCCCTCCGGCACCCTCCCGGCGGTCAGCAGATCGCGGACCATCCGCCCCTTCGTCGCCTTGTTGAAGTGGCTGACCACCGACCGCTTCTCCACCCCGTCCACGATCTTCGACTGGAGCACCCGCACCGTCGCCGTCCGCCCCGCGACCTCGCCCTTCGGCTTCCACGCCGTCGCATACGCCGCCGACCGCAGATCCAGCACCAGCCCGGACGCCGCGACCTCCGGCAGCACCCGCGCCATCGGCTCCCGCCAGTACGCCCCGAGCGCCCCAAGGCCCGGCAGCTTCACCCCCATCGAGCAGCGGTACGACGGGATCGCGTCACCGGGCCGCACCGCGCCCCACAGGCCCGAGAACACCAGCAGCGACCGGTCGGCCCGCTCCCGCGCCGCCGCGTCCAGCGTCGTCAGGCCCAGGGCGTCGTAGAGCACCCCGGTGTAGATCTCCGCGGCGGGGCGGGTGCCCGCCGTCCGCAGCGCCGCGTTCTTCGCGACCTCGGCCCGCAGCCCCACGCTGATGCCCAGGGTCTCGCGCGCCTTCTCCTGGTCGCCCGAGCAGAGCGCGATCAGCTCGTCCAGCACGGCCTCGCGCGCGGCGCCGAGCCCCGGCAGCGACAGCGCGGCCATATCCAGCGGCGCCCCCTCGCCCCCCGCGGCCTTCCCCTCGGACGGCGGCAACAGCACCAGCACGGTCTTCTCCTTCACGCGGCGAATGCGGTACGGCGGGGCCCGGCGCACCGCGCCGCAGACCCCGCCAAAGGGTAGGTCCTGTCGCCCGCCACGACGGAACCGCAGCTCACGGGCCCGCACCCGACCGGCCCGGCCGAACCCGGCGCACCGCGCCACACGGTGGGACCTGCCGTCCGCCACGACGGAACCGCAGCTCACGGCCGTGATCCGGGCCCGCACCCGACCGGCCCCGGCGCGCCCCGCCGCACCGCGCCGCGCACGCCGCACCGCCTTACGCTCGGTGACATGCCCCGCCGCCCCATGCACGTGACCGACGCCGCGCAGGACCCGCTGCGCGCCGCGCTGCGCGGACTGCGCTGGCGGCTGGAGATCCCCGAACACTTCCCGCCCACCGCCCAGGCGGAGGCCGACAGCGCGGCCCTCGCCCCGCGCATCCCCACCGCCACCGGCGACGTGGCCACCGCTCACAGCCTCGCCGACGCCACCGACCTGCCGCTCTTCACCCTCGAACCGCCCGGCGCCCCGGACCTCGACCGCGCGATGTTCCTCGCCCGCCGCCCCGCCGGACGCGGCTTCCGCCTCCACTACGCCGTCGCCGACGTCGCCTCCTTCGTCACCCCCGGCGGCGCCCTCGACGCCGAGGCCCACCACCGCGTCACCACCCTCCACTTCCCCGACGAACGCGTCCCCCTCCACCCGTACGCCCTCAGCGAGCGGGCCGCCGGACTCCTGCCCGACGAGGACCGCCCGGCCATCCTGTGGCAGCTCGACCTCGACGCGGACGGCGCCCTGGCCACCGCCTCCGTACGCCGCGCCCGGGTCCGCTCCCGCGCCCGCCTCGACCACCCGGCCGTCCAGCGCATCCTCGACGACGGCACCGCCGAGGAACCCCTCGCCCTGCTCCGCGAGATCGGCCTGCTGTGCGAGGCCCGCGAACGCGCCCGCGGCGCGATCTCCCTGTATGTCCCCGAGGCCCGGCTCACCGTCCACGACGGCCGCTACGCCCTCGCCTACCGCGCCCCGCTCCCCGCCGAACGGTTCACCGCACAGCTCGCCCAGCTCATCGGCGTGGCCGCCGCCGACCTCATGCTCGCCGCCGGTACCGGCATCCTGCGCACCCTGCCCACCGCACCGGACGGCTCCGTCGCCCGCCTCCGCCGCACCGCCCACGCCCTCGGGGTCGACTGGCCGCACCACACGTCGTACGCCGCGCTCGTCCGCGGCCTCGACCCGCACCGCGCCTCGCACGCCGCGTTCCTCCAGGAGTGCGCCACGGTGCTGCGCGGCGGCGGCTACCTCGCGTTCGACGGCAGCCCCCCGCCGCCGTCCGCCGCGGTGCACGCCGCCGTCGCCCTGCCCTACGCCCATGCCACCGCCCCGCTGAACCGCCTCGTCGACCGCTACACCTCGGAACTCTGCCTGGCCGCCTCGGCCGGTATCGCGCCGCCGTCCTGGGTCCGCTCCGTCCTGACCGGGCTGCCCGCCACGATGGCGACCGGCGCCCGCCGCGCCGACGACGCCGAGCGCGAGTGCGTCGCCCTCGTCGGCGCCGCCCTGCTGCGCGACCGGATCGGCGAGACCTTCGACGCCGTCGTCACCGACACCGACACCGACCCCGACCCCGACGACGCCACCGGTGTCACCGGTGTCACCGGTGCCACCGTCCACCTCCACACCCCCGCCGTCACCGGCCACCTCACCACCCCGCCCGATGCCCCCGCACCCCGCCCGGGCGACGCGCTCCGCGTCCGTCTCACCGCCGCCGAACCGGGCAGCGACCCCGTCCGCTTCACCCCGGCCTGACCGCCGGGTCCGGCCGGGTAGCATGGTCACCACGGCGGACGAGCCGGCCGGGCGGCCGCGTGAGGATCTTCGGACCCTCCCGAGGAACGTCCGGGCTCCACAGGGCGGGGTGGTGGGTAACGCCCACCCGGGGTGACCCGCGGGACAGTGCCACAGAGAACAGACCGCCGGAGCCGCAAGGCACCGGTAAGGGTGAAACGGTGGTGTAAGAGACCACCAGCCTCCGAGGTGACTCGGAGGGCTCGGTAAACCCCACCCGGAGCAAGGTCAAGAGGGAGCGCCCCGGCGCTCCTGCGCGGACGATCGAGGGCTGCCCGCCCGAGTCCGCGGGTAGACCGCACGAGGCTGTCGGCAACGGCAGCCCTAGATGGATGGCCGCCTCCCCTCGGCCCGCAAGGACCGGGGGAGACAGAACCCGGCGTATAAGGCCGACTCGTCCGTCGCCTAGCCGGCGAAGGGCCCCTGACCTGGTAAAGCTCCAGGTCAGGGGCCCTTTGCGTGCGCCGTGAGGACGGAGCGAGATGGTCACTCTTAGAAGGAGACTATGCCGCCGGTAAACGCAGCGCCCTGGAAGCTCCCGCCATCGAAGATGGCCCCGGTGAAGTCCAGATCGCGCCCGCACCACGTCGTTGGTGCTGCTGGATCTTGGAGGTGGTCGCGGATGATCCGGATGATGGTGAGCCGAACCGTCGCCTCTACTCGGATGAGGCGCGCGTCGGTGCAGATGTCATTGACGACGTGCGGGTCCGCACCCCGCACCTCGGCACCGAGGTTGAGTAGCAACTCAGCGATACGCGCCGACGGCGACTCCCGGGCGTCGGAGGTGTTGGCCTTGTAGGCCAGACCGAGCAGCAGGACACGAGATCCACTGACGGCCATGCGCCGCGTATTGAACCCCTCTATGAGCCGCCGGACCACGAAGTCGGGTCGATCGGCAGGCAGTGTCCGCCGACACCGGGGCCGGGGGCGAACCGCATGTAGCCGAAGGGCTTGGATGCGGCGACGTCGATCGCCTCCCAGACGTTCACGCCGAGCGACCTGGCGAGCATCGCCGTCTCGTTGACCAGCGCGATGTTGACGTGCCGGAAAATGTTCTCGATGAGCTTCGTCGGCTCGGCCACCTTCGTTCCCGAGACCGGAACGGTGGTCTCCACCAAGTCGTCGTAGAAGTCCTTGACCACGCTGAGCGACACGGCGTCGATGCCGGCCACCACCTTGGGCGTCTTCTCGAACGGCCACGCTTGGTTTCCCGGGTCGATGCGCTCAGGGCTGAAGCCGACGTGGAAGTCCGCACCAGCGATCAGTCCGGACGCCTTCTCCAAGATCGGCAGCACCAGTTCCTCGGTGGTGCCGGGGTAGGTCGTGGACTCCAGGACCACGGTCGCGCCAGGACGTAGGTGCGCGCCGAGCGTGCTGGCACAGGACTCGCCAGCGGCGAGCTGCCGGACGCGATGCGGGTCCGTAGCGACGACATGGTGGCCCACCTCGGCGGCGCGCACGGCCAGCGGCAGCCCCACGTAGCCCTGACCAGCGACAACAACATGCATGGCAGCTCCTACTCGATCGCAATGCTTGAATGGACTGTCGTGCCTGGCTGAGCAAGGAGAAGCGCTGTGCCCCTGGTGTCTGTCGTGATGCCCGTGTACAACTCGGCAGCGACGCTCGACGCAGCGGTCCGGTCGGTGCTCACGCAGACCCACAGTGATCTGGAGCTGCTGGTCACCGACGACAAGTCCACCGATGGCTCCATGGACCTGCTGAGGGAGTTCGCCCGGCAGGACAAGCGCGTCCTACCGGAGTCGGCACCTGAACAGGGCGGTGCCGGGCGGGCACGCAACCTCGCCATCGAGCGGGCCCGGGGGGACTACGTGGCCTTTCTCGACAGCGACGACATGTGGCTGCCGGAGAAGACCGAGCGGCAGATCGAATTCGCTGAGGCGGGCAGTGCGCCCCTGACGTTCACCTCGTACTTCAAGATGGACGCCGACTACGACGGCGAGAGCACCGACTTCATCCCGAACGGGCGCGTAGTTCGCGCGAGGGAGCACGTGGACTACCGTCAGATGCTGGTCCGGGACCACATCGGTGCCCTGACCGCCATGTACGACCGCAACGTCTTGGGCACGAGGCTGATGCCGGAGATGCGGAAGCGGCAGGACTACGCCCTGTGGCTGTCGATCATGCGTGACGGTGCGGACGCCCGGGGCCTTTCCGAGCCGCTTGCCGTATACAGGGCCCACCAGGCGGGATCGCTGTCCTCCAACAAGCTGTCGCTTGTTCAGTACAACTGGGAGCTGTACCGGGAGCACGAGGGGCTGTCGGTTCCTCGGTCGACGCGGGCGCTGGCCGGCGCCGTGTGGCAGTCGCTGCGTAACTCACGCATCTAGAACTCACGGTGGCCCGGCCAGCGCCCGCGCCACCTACGAGGCGCCCGGTTCGGTGGCGCCCGTGCTGCGCAGGAACAGTTGGAGCAGTAGGCGGCGGTTCTCAGGCTCGACATCGTGCTGGCCGTTGGCGAGCGGTTCACGCCCGCGGACCCAGCGATGCTGGTTCACGATCAACATGTCACCGCGCTGGAGCGTGAAGGAGACCTGCCCGGCGACCATCTGGCCCGCTAGCTCCTTGGCCGCGTTGGCGTGTACCTCATCGAGTTCGGATTCGGTGAGCATCTTGGCGGTGAACCGCACAAACCCGCGGTCGTCGGGTTCGCTGTCCAGTACCGGGAACGGCTTGTACTCCTGGCCGACGTCGGCCAGGCGGAAGAAGCCGCCGTAGGCGTATGCCGCGTCGGTCAGGAGTGCGCGGCTTGATGGCGTCAGGCGAGACACGGCCTCGCGGGCGTTGGAGACGATGCTCGCGCCCGCCCCAAGCGGGTCGGGTCGGACGCACAGCAGCGTGGTGTAGTCCGGCGGCCGGGTCGCGTTGACCAGGTCCATGTGGAACGCGTTGTACCCCGTACCGGTGGACAGGCCGGGGTTGGCGTTGAGGTTGGTCCCGCTCTCTTTCCACAGTGGCCACCGGCGGAAGGGCTGGAAGGGCCGCGCCACTTCCGCGAGGATGGCCGTTGCCAGGCGCAGGAACTGCTTCCCGGTTCCCAGCACGTCAGCGATTTTCCCCAGACGCACCACGGCGTATCCGGTGCCCGTCGTGCTGAGCATGGCGAGCAGGGATTCGATGGTCTCGGTGACCAGTGGGACCGAAGCCAGTTCGGCCTGGTACCGCTCGATCGCGGAATCCGCCAGGAACGTGCCCTCCAAGTCCCAAGAAGGGAGGGTGCTTCCGAGGTCGATGAGAGCTTTCTCAGGCTCGTTGGGCAGATTGATGAACGTGTCCTCGCCGTCATGCGCCAGAATCCCCATCACATTTCATCCCTTCTCGTGGATGTTGCTTGAGGCACTTCAACCCGCCCCGGCCGGCTAGCCCTGTCCGTTAATCGGGGGCGACTGAGGCGGGGGTGGAGCCCCGCCTCCGCGGCGATAACCATTTCCGTGGGAGAAATTAAGTGGCTAGCTTGCCGCGGAGGCGGGAGTCTGCGGACTGTTCTTCGAAACGAAGTAATTCCAGATCAGGCTTTCCAGCTCCGCAATGCAGTTCTCGCAGGCGGCGGTGCGTGCATTCCGCTGGAAACGGCGGGGCCGGTCCAGATGACCGGAACGTCACTGACCGTGATGCACCCCATGGCCAGAGAGGTGCTGCGGGTACTAATGGTTATGCACCAGCGCACTCGTCCCGACCTTTTGGAAATGGCTAAGCGTACAGGGCTGGCGGATTGAATTCAATTCAAGGAAGCGGAGTCTGCGGGGCCCCGGCTCTGGTCCGTCGCACCGTATACGATGACCCGCATGGCACAGAAGATCGTCACCATTTACACCGATGACCTCACGGGCGAAGAGACATCGGAAGCAGCTACGCACGTCATCGCTCTTGACGGTGTCACGTACGAGATTGACCTCGGGCCCGACTCCTACGACCAGTTGCTGGAAGCCATGGGCCCGTTCCTCAAGGCAGGCCGCAAGACGAAGGGAAAGTCCGGCAAGCCGAGGGCGGCCTCCGTGCCGGCCCAGGACACTGCGGCGATCCGGGCCTGGGCCAGGGAGAACGGCTACAACGTCAATGACCGCGGCCGCGTCCCCGTCGAAATCCGCGAGGCGTACGCGAAGGCCGAGTGAGCTTACTTGAACAAGCCGGAGACCCCCTCATGGGATATGAGGGGGTCTCTTGGTCTCACCAGGAGTGCCGACGATCGCCCTGGGAGCGACCCTTGTCCTATGACTGCAAGGATCATCGTCCATCCCCCCCAGCCGCACGGGCGGCCGTCGTGTCAGCGCCGACGGAACCATCCTCGGCCTGGCCATGAACGGACGGGACCTGCTGGAGTTCATCCGCCGGGCCGGCCTGGACCCGGAAGCCGTCGACCTGGAGGACTCCACCGTCATCGTGTGGCGAGGCGCAGGGCCCGGCATCTGGGAGTAGCAGGGCCCGACATCCGGGAGTACAGGGCCCGACATCCGGGAGTAGGGGACGCGCTCCTGCGGAGCCTCATCCCAGGGTGCCCAGGCTGGTGAGCACCAGGGCCATCGGCGTCATGGCGATGCCGGACCCCGTACAGGCCGGTCTCGTCCGTCGGCTGGCTTGTGAAGGGTCCTGGACCTGATGGAACTCCGGGTCGGGGGCCCCCTTTTTGGTGTCTGTGGTGGCGCGCCATGACGGCCGGAGGATGGGGCTCGGCTTCGCGCGGGTGGTCGCGGGCGCCCGGGGATGGGGGCCGAGCGGAGCGCGCCCCGGAGCGGAGCGGGCCCCGCGGGGGGCGTCTCTCCCGGCGCGACGGGTGTCCGGGCTCGGGGGAAATGAGCCATGGGAAACGGGTCGGCGTCCTCAGGAGTGCGCGCGGCCTGCCAGGTGGCGTGGGGGTAAAACCGCAGGTCGCGCCTATATCACAGGGTTTTGATGTGCACTACATCCAATCAGAGGTGTGGTGGGGGGAAAGCCGTTGACAGTCTGTGCCGGGGATTGCACGCGCTGTTGATCTTGGTTCGCTTCCGTACGCCCGAAGGCTCGCGGGAGCGCTGTGATCTTGCGCTTGGACGCCCGCCGCCGTCGCCGGTACGTCCTTCCGGTCCCCTCCGTGACACACGGTTCAACACTCTGTGAGTGGTGGCGCACAAGGGAGTTCAGGAATGTCTGAGCGGCTCGATCCGCATCGCGGAACGGCTCACGGCCCGGGCCCGGGCGCGGGCCCCGGCACACCGGCGGCCGGTGATGCCGGAAGTCTTGAGGGCTGGCTTCTGGAGTGGGTGGCCGGGACGACCGGCCGGGCGCGCGATGAGGTCCGTGCGGACCGGCGGTTCACCTCCTACGGGCTGGACTCGATGGCGCTCACCCGCCTCGTCGCCGAGGCGTCGCGCCGGCTCGGGCGTCCGCTCGCCCCCACCCTCGCGTGGAGCTGCCCGACCCCCGCGGAGCTGGCGCGGCAACTCGCCGGGCAGGGCGCGGAGCCGTCCGGGACCGGTGCCGCGCCGGCCGTCGCCGAGTCCGCCGCGGCGGCGGTCGACGAGCCGGTCGCCGTGGTGGGGATGGCCGCGCGGTTCCCCGGGGCGCCGGACCTCGCCGCGTACTGGGACCTGCTGGCCGGCGGCCGGGACGCGGTCACCCAGACGCCGCCGGAGCGCTGGGCTGTCGACGACTGGTACGCGCCCGGCGAGCCCGGCCGGATGGCGACCCGGTGGGGCGGATTCCTGGAGGGGATAGCCGGCTTCGACCCGCTGTTCTTCGGGATCTCGCCCGCCGAGGCCCTCCACATGGACCCCCAGCAGCGGCTGGTGATGGAGCTGGTGTGGGAGGCACTGGAGGACGCCGGCATCGTGCCGGGGAGCCTGCGGGGCCGGGCGGCGGGGGTGTTCGTCGGCGCGATGTGGAGCGAGTACGCCGCGCTGACCGCCGCCGACCCGATGCGGCTGACCCCGCACTCGGCCACCGGCGGCGACCTCAGCATCATCTCCGCCCGCGTCTCCTACACCCTCGGCCTCACCGGCCCCAGCCTGACCGTGAACACCGCGTGCTCGTCGTCGCTGGTCGCGCTGCACCAGGCGCGGCGTAGCCTGCTCGCCAGGGAGTGCGACCTTGCGCTCGTGGGCGGCGTCAACCTCTTCTGCGACCCGGTGGGCACCGTGACGATGTCGCACTTCGGCGCGATGGCGCCGGACGGCCGCTGCAAGGTGTTCGACGCGCGCGCCAACGGCTACGTCCGTGGCGAGGGCGGCGGCCTGGTGGTGCTCAAGCCGCTCTCCCGGGCCCGCGCGGACGGCGACCGTATCTACTGCACCCTGCGCGGCAGCGCCGTCAACAACGACGGTTTCAGCAACGGCCTGACCGCGCCCAGCCCGCAGGCGCAGGAGGCGGTGATCCGCCGGGCCTGCGCGGACGCCGGCGTCGCCCCGGCCACCGTGCGGTACGTGGAGACCCACGGCACCGGCACCATGCTCGGCGACCCGATCGAGGCCGGGGCGCTGGGCGCCGTCTACGGCGAGGGGCGGGCCGCCGACGCGCCGCTGCTGCTCGGGGCGGTGAAGAGCAACATCGGCCACCTGGAGGCGGCCGCCGGCGTGGCCGGGTTCGTCAAGACGGCGCTGGTGCTGCACCACCGCGAGGTTCCCCGCAATCTGCACTTCGAGAGCCCCAACCCGCACATCCCCTTCGACGACCTGCGGCTGGCGGTGCCCACGGCGGCACGGCCCTGGCCGGGCGCCGCGGACGAGGAGGCGTGGGCCGGGGTGAGCGGCTTCGGCTTCGGCGGGACCAACTGCCACCTGCTGCTGTCCGCGGCGCCCCGGGAGGAGACGGCGGGCACAACGGCGCCGGCCACGCCCGTACCGGCGGGCCCGGAGGCCGCGCTCGCGCCCGTACCGGCGGACCCGGCCGCCCCCCGAGCGGCCGGCGACGCGACCGCCGGCCCGGTCTTCGTTTTCGGCGGGCAGGGGTCGCAGTGGCCGGGCATGGGCGTGGAGTTGATGACGGAACCGGCGTTCGCCCGGGCGGTGCGCGCCTGCGACCGGGCGCTGGCGCCGCACCTCGGCGGGCGGAGCGTCAAGGATCTGCTCACCCTGCGCCGGGAGCCGCTGGACGACACCAGCTCCGTCCAGGCCGCCGTCTTCACCATGCAGGTCGCGCTCGCCGCGCTCTGGGCGGACCGGGGTGTGCGCCCGGCGGTGGTGATCGGCCAGAGCATGGGCGAGATCGCGGCGGCCCACGTCAGCGGCGCGCTCTCGCTGGACGACGCGGCGCGCCTCGTCGCCGTCCGCGCCCGGCTCGTCGACGAGCTGGCCGGCGACGGGACGATGGCGGTCGTGGGCCTGGACGCCGCACACACCCGGGCCGCCCTCGCCCGCCACGGCGCCCCGGACCTCGCGGTCGCCGTCGTCGGCGGACCGGACCGCACCGTCGTCTCCGGAGGCCGCGCCGCGATCGGGAGCCTGACCGCCGCGCTCGCCGCGCAGGACGTGACGGTACGCCCGATCGACGTGGACTACGCCTCGCACTCGGCGCACATGGACCCGCTGCTCACCCCCCTGCGCAAGGCCCTCGCGGGCCTCGCCCCCGGCCCCGGCACCGTACCGATGTGGTCCACCGTCACCGGGGAGACCGCCGCCGGGGAGGAGCTGGACGCCGATTACTGGTGCCGCAACCTGCGCGAGCCGGTGCTCTTCCGCGACGGCATCGAGGCCCTCGCGGCACGCGGCCACCGGCACTTCCTCGACCTCAACCCGCACCCGGTCACGCAGCTCGACACCGAACGGACCCTGGACGGGCGCGGGGTGGCCCTGCCGTCGATGCGCCGGGGCGAACCGGCCGCCGCGCAGCTCACGGCAACGGCCGACGCGCTCCCGCACGCCCCTGCCCCCACCGCGTGGCCCCCGCTGCTCACCTTGTCCGCCCGCGACGAACGGGCGCTCGCCGAGGCCGCACGGCTGACCGCCGGCCGCCTCGAAGCGGCCGCCCCCGGCGAACTGCCCGGAATCTGCCACACGCTCGCCGCCCACCGCGGCCACCACGAGCACCGGCTCGCGCTCGTCGCCGCCGACGCCCGGGAGACGGCCGCCTCCCTCACCGCGTACGCCAGCGGCGAGCGCCCGCCGGGCCTGGTGCGTGGCCGGGCCCGCGCCGCCACCACCCGCACGGTCTTCGTCTTCCCCGGTCAGGGCGGCCAGCACGCCGCGATGGGCCAGGAGCTGTACCGGGACGAGCCCGCGTTCCGCCGCGCGGCCCACACCTGCGCCGAGCTGATCCACGCCGAGGGCGGCATCGACCTGCTGCCCTGGCTGCGCGGGGAGCGGCCGCTGGACCCGAAGGCCATCGAGACGGTCCAGCCGGCCGTGTTCACGGTGGGCGTCGCCCTCGACGCGCTCTGGCGGTCCTGGGGCATCGAGCCCGCGGCCGTGGTCGGCCACAGCATGGGCGAGGTCGCGGCGGCGTACGCCTGCGGTGCGCTCTCCCTGCCCGACGCCGTGCGCGTGATCTGCCGCCGCAGCTCGGCCCTTGGCCCGCTGATGGGGCAGGGCGGCATGCTGCTGGTGGACCTCGACGCACAGGCGGCACTCGCCGCGGTCGCGCCGTACGCGCCGGGCGTGGAACTGGCCGCCGCCAACGGACCGCGTGCCACGGTGCTCACCGGCGACGCCGACGAGATCGCCGACGCGGCCCGGAAGCTCGACGCCCAAGGCGTCATGGCGCGCGTCCTCCAGGTCGGCGTCGCCGGGCACAGCCGCCAGTTCGAACCGCTCCTTCCGGACCTGCGGCGTGCGCTGAAATCGCTGACGCCCGGGGCGGAGCGGGTGCCCTTCGTGTCGACGGTCACCGGCCGCGTCCACCCCGGCGAGGCCCTGGACGCCGGGTACTGGGCGCGGAACCTGCGGGAGCCGGTGCGGTTCGCGGACGCCGTCGACCGGATCGCCGCCGACGGGCCGGTCTGCTTCCTGGAACTGGGCCCGCACCCGGTGCTGGTCCCGGCGCTCCAGGACCTGATCCGCGAACGGCAGGACGGCGGCGCGGTGGGCGCGCTGCGCCGGGATGCGCCGCACCCGGAAACCCTCACCCGGGCCCTGGCCACCCTGCACACCGCGGGCGTCGCCCTCGACTGGGACCGTGTCCCGCTGCCCGCCGGGCGCCTGACCGCACTGCCCGCCTACCCCTGGCAGCGCCGCCGCTACTGGATCACCGATCCGCCGCGCGCCGTCGAGGAGACCACAAACCGGGTGCCGCCGGCCGACCGGCTCGCCGCCGCCTCCTCGCCCGCCGAGGCCGCCGCGCTGATCCGGCACCACCTGAGCACCCATCTGGCCGCCCTGCTCCAGACGGACCCCGCCGAACTGCCGGACGACGTCCCGCTGCTCGCGCTCGGCGCCGGCTCGCTGGTCGCGATGCAACTGCGCAACACCCTGCTGGAGGACCTGAACACCGACCTCAAGGTCTCCCGGATCCTCGCCGCCCCCTCGCTCACCGCCCTTGCCGAGGAAGCCGTCGACGCCGGCGCACGCCACTCCCAGGACGCCCCGACGGAGGTACTGCTGTGAACGCCCCCACGGACCCGGTACTCGCCGCCCTCGTCGCCCGCGGCGGCGACCTCCGCGCCGAAGCGGGCCGCCTCCGGCTGCGCGGCCCCGACGGCGCCCTCACCCCCGCACTGCGCGACGACATCACCGCGCACCGCGACGCCCTGCTCGCCCGGCTCCACGACCGGCGGGTGCTGCCGCTCTCCGGCATCCAGCGCCGCCTGTGGTTCCTCCAGGAACTGGACGCGAGCGGCACCGGCTACACCTTCAGCTACGCCCACCGGCTCCGCGGACGACTGGACCCCGCCGCCCTCGACACCGCGCTGAACACGGTCCTCGCCGCCCAGCCCGGCCTGCGCGCCGGCTTCGCCGAACTCGCCGGCCACCCCGTGCAGTTCCTGCCCGATGCCGTCACCGTCACCACCACCGTCCTCGACCCCGGTCCGGGCGAGGAGTGGCCCGCGCTCCTCCGCGCCCAGCTGGTACGCCCCTTCGATCTGGCCCGTCCGCCGCTGATCCGCTCCGCGCTGGTGCGGCTCGGCGACGACGACTGGATCTGGGGCCTGACGGTGCACCACCTCGTAGCCGACGGCTGGACGTACGGCCTGCTGCTGAACGGGGTGTCCGAGGCGTACGCCGGCAAGGCCGTCGAACCGGCCGCCGACTACGCCGAGTTCGTCGCCCATGAGCGCGCCGTCGAGGACGCCCCCGGCCGGGTTACCGCCCTCGACCACTGGGAGAAGACGCTCACCGACGCCACCACCGACGCCACCACCGACGCCACCGCCGAACTGCCGGCGGACCGGCCGCGGCCCCGGCAGCGCAGCTACCGCGGCGCCACCGCCGGTCTCACCCTGCCCGCCACGACGGTGCACACGCTGCGCGCGCTCGCCGAGGCGGAGGGCACCACGCTCTTCGCCGCGCTGCTCGCCGTCCACGGCGTGATGCTCGGCCGGCACACCGGCGGCGACCGGGCGGTCGTCGGCACCCCGTACGCCAACCGGCCCGACGCCCGCTTCCACGACACCGCCGGCTGCTTCGTCAGCACCCTGGTACTGCCGGTCGACCTGACCGGCCGGCCCACCTTCCGGCAGCTGATCGCCGGCACCGGCCGGACCTGCGCCACCGCCTGGGACCACTGCGACTACGCCTACGAGCGGCTGGTCGAGCGGCTCGCCCCGCAGCGCGACCCCGGCCGCAACGCGCTGTTCCAGACGTTCCTGGCACTCCAGGACCTGCCGGGCCGCCTGGACCTGCCCGAAGTCACCGCCGCCCCGGTGCCGTTCGACGCCGGTACCACCCAGTTCGACCTGGAGGTGTACTTCACGCCCGCGCCCGACGGCGCGCTGGAGCTGGAACTGCGCCACAGCACCGAGCTGTTCGACCCGGTCACCGCGACCGCCTTCGCCCACCGCTGGCAGCAGCTCGCACAGCGGCTCGCCGACGATCCGGACCGCGCCACGCAGCTCGTCACGGTGCTGTCCGACGACGACCGGCGGGCCCTTGCGGCGGCCAACGACACCGCCCGCTCCTCCCCGTCGGACGCGACCGCCGCCGACCTGTTCGCCGCGCAGGCGGCCCGCACCCCGGACCGCACCGCGCTGCGCTGCGGCGACGAGGAGTGGTCCTACCGCCGCCTGGACGCCCGGGTCGCCGCCCTCGCCGCGCTGCTGCACGACCAGGGGTGCGCGGGCGGCCGGGTCGGGATCCTGATGAACCGCTCCGCCGACATGGTCGCCGCGGTGCTCGCCTCCCTGCGCGCGGGCGCCGCCTTCGTCCCGCTCGCCCCGGACCTGCCCGCCGACCGGATGGCGCGGATGAGCGCCGACTGCGGGCTGACCGCTGCCTGGACCGGCCCGGACACCGCCGCCCTGCTGCCCGCAGAGATCCGCGCGCTGGACGCCACCGGGGACGCCCCACCGCCCGGCCCGGCGCCGGAGCGGGCGGCGGGCGACCCGCGGACGACGGCCGCGTACGTCCTGTACACCTCCGGCTCGACCGGCGCCCCCAAGGGCGTCGAGGTACCGCACTCCGCGCTGGTCAACCTCCTCACCACCATGGGCGAACAGCCCGGCCTCGGCGCCGACGACGTGCTCGTCGCCGTCACCGCGCTCTTCTTCGACATCTCGCTGCTGGAGCTGCTGCTCCCGCTGCTCACCGGCGCCACCCTCGTCGTCGCCACCGATGCCGAGACCCGCGACCCCGACCGCCTCGCCGCCCTGCTGGAGCGGCACGACGCCACGGTCGTGCAGGCGACGCCCTCGACCTGGCGGATGCTGCTGGACTCCGGCTGGCCCGGCCGGACCCGGCTGCGCGTCTGGTCCGGCGGCGAAGCCCTCAGCCGCGACCTGGCCGACCGGCTGCTGCGTTGCTGCGCCGAGGTGTGGAACCTCTACGGCCCCACCGAGACGACCATCTGGTCCACCCGCTGGCAGGTCGGGCCGGGGGACGGGCCGGTCCTGCTGGGCCGGCCGGTCGCCAACACGGCGCTGCAGGTCCTCGACCGGAACCGGATGCCCGTCCCGCCCGGCGTCCCCGGCGAGCTGTACCTCACCGGCGACGGCCTGGCGCTGGGCTACCTCCACCGGCCCGAGCTGACCGCCGAGCGCTTCGTCACCCTCGACACCGGCGACGGACGGACCGAACGCGCCTACCGCACGGGCGACCTGGTCCGGCGGCTGCCCGACGGCACGCCCGTCTTCCTGGGCCGCGCCGACGACCAGCTCAAGGTGCGCGGCCACCGCATCGAGCCGGAGGAGATCGAGCACGCCCTGCGCCGCCACCCGGCGGTCCGCGACGCCGTGGTCGTCCCGGCCGACGGCGATGTGCTCGTGGCCCATCTGCGGGCCGCCGACCCGGCCGCCCCGCCCGCCGAGGAGGAGCTGGCGGCCCACCTCGCCGGGCTGCTGCGCCCCGCGCTCATCCCGCAGCGGTTCATCCCGCACACGGAGCTGCCCCGTACGGCCAACGGCAAGACCGACCGCGGCGCGCTGCGCCGCACGCCGCTCCCGGCGGCCCTCGCCTCCGGTGGCACGGAGCCCCCGGCGGGCCCCGAGGAGCAGGCCGTCGCGGCGGTGTACGAGGAGGTCCTGGGCCTGACCGGGGTCGGCCGGCACGACGACTTCTTCCGCCTCGGCGGCCACTCCCTGGCCGCCACCGGCGTCCTGTACCGGCTGCGCGAGTCCACCGGCACCCGCATCCCGCTGCACGTCTTCATGCAGGACGCCTCGGTCGCGGCGGTCGCCGGCCACCTGCGGCCGGCCGACGACCTCGAAGCGGCCCTCGCCCTGCTCGACTCCCTCTCCGACGAGGAGGCCGCGGCCCTCCTGTCCGGCCCGGCCGCCTAGGGCGTCGCGAGCCGGGCGGGACTTTGCGGACACGCCCTGGATCCTGTCGTCACCCTCCCGCCTGCCTCGCGGCGCCCGGCACGCCCTCCCCGGATCACCCACCACCGAACCCCCGAGAACCACTTCGGTACGAATCCCCACTTCGGCACGAATCCCCCTGGAGTTCCCCATGACCGATCTCGCCAACAGGGTCAGCGGCCTGTCCGACACCAAGCGGCTCGCGCTGCTCCGGCTGCTCGCCGAGAAGAACGCCGAGGCCCGCCTGCTGGAGCTGACTGGCTCCCACCTCAAGGTGCTGCGCGAGGGCAGCCCCCGGCTGTTCTTCTTCCCGGCGACGGAGGGCAGCGTCGGCTACATGAGCGGCTATCTGCCGCACGTCCCCGCCCCCTGGGGCGTGTACGCCTGCCAGTCGCCCGGCCTGGACGGCGACCAGTCGCCGACCACCACCGTCGAGGAGATCGCCGCACGCGGCATCGAGGAGATCCGCCGCGTCCAGCCGGAGGGCCCCTACTTCCTCGCCGGCAACTGCATGGGCGGCCTGCCCGCCTTCGAGGCCGCCCGCCAACTGGAGGCCGCCGGCGAGGAGGTGCCGCTCGTCCTGCACCTGATGCCGACGTTCGCCCGCGCCTGGCGGGAGCTGCCCGAGGCGGAATCGCTCCAGACCCGGGCCCTGCACGACTACGGCTTCATCATCGAACGGCTCCTCGGCCACCCCGTCGAGCTGCCGCTGGAGCGGATCGCGGCCGCGCCCGAGGGGGAGCGCACCGACATCCTGGTGGACTTCCTCGCCGCCCAGCCCGGTCTGGGCAGCGTCGACCCCGGGGTGCTGCGCCACCGCATCGCGGTGTACCAGGCCAACCTCGGCGCGATGTTCGCCTACCGCCCGGCCGATGGTCCGAAGGGACGGCTGCACGTCCTCGCCGTCGGCGAGGGCGCCCGCCGCGAGAACGTCGTCGACCCCGGCTCGCCGTACGCGAAGGCCCTCGACGCCATGGACCCGGAGCGGGTCGAGATCGAGAAGATCGACGCCGAGGCGAGCACCCTCTTCGACTGCGCCGAGCCGCACATGTCCCGCGTCGGCGTCGCCCTGCGCGCCGCGGTCGAGCGGGCCGGCCGATGAGCTGCCCCGTCCACGCGGGCTACGACCCGCTCGCCCCCGCCTTCCTGACCGACCCGTATCCGCAGCTCGCCGAGATCCGCGCGGAAACCCCGGTGTTCCACCACCCCGAGCTGAACATGTGGGTGGTCACCCGGCACGCCGACATCGAGCGGATCATGAAGGACCACCGGACCTTCTGCGGCGCCAACACCCAGGAGCCGGTCTTCCCGCTGGACGAGGAGGCCCGCGCCCTCCTCGCCGACGGCTTCGGCACCAGCCCCACCATGTCCAACGGCCCCGAGCCCAAGCACAGCCGGGTCCGCTCCCACTGCCTGAAGGTCTTCTCGGCCCGCCGCCTGGAGGTCCTGGCGCCGACGGTCCGGGCCCGCGCCGACGAGCTGATCACGCGGATGCTGCGCCGCCCCCGGTTCGACGCGGTGAACGAACTGACCTATCCGCTGCCCGCCTCGGTGGTCTTCGCGCTGATCGGCTTCCCCGCCGAGGACACCGTGATGCTCAAGGAACTCGCCGCCGAGCGGATGGTGTTCACCTGGGGCCGGGCCACGCCCGAGCAGCAGACCGACGTCGCGAAGTTCATGGTGCGGTACTGGAAGTACTGCGTCGACTTCGTCCACCGGCGGCTGGCCGAGCCCCGCGACGACTTCACCAGCGACCTCATACGCGTCCACCTCGACGACCCGGAGGCGCTGACCGTCGACGAGATCACCAACGTGATCCACGCGATCAGCTTCGCCGGCCACGAGACGACCACCAACGTGGCGACCAGCGCGCTGCTGCGGCTGCTCGGCGACCGTGAGCAGTGGGAGGCGCTGTGCGCCGACCCGTCGCTGGTGCCGCAGGCCGTCGAGGAGGCGCTGCGGTACGACCCGAGCCTGTTCACCTGGCGCCGCCAGACCACCCGCGCGGTCGACATCGGCGGCGTCGAGGTCCCGGCGGGGGCGAAGCTGCTGCTGCAGATCGGCTCGGCCAACCACGACCCGCAGGCGTTCGACGACCCCGAGGTGTTCGACATCCGCCGCGAGGCGGCCCGCCACCACCTCACCTTCGGCCGCGGCATCCACTACTGCTTCGGGGCGCCGCTGGCCCGGATGGAGATCGGGGTGATGCTGGAGCTGCTGGCCGAGCGGGCACCGAGTCTGCGGCTGGCCGGCAAGGACGTCGACTACCCGCGGAACATCTGCTTCCGCGGCCCCGAGAAGCTGTGGCTGGAGTGGGACGCATGACCGCGGCTCCCGACGGCCGCTACGACCGGCTGTTCACCCCCATGACGCTGGGCCGCCGCGAGGTGAAGAACCGCATCGCCTTCCCCGCGATGATCACCGGCGTCGGCGCCGGCAACCTCCCCACGGAACGCACCGTCGCCGGGTACGCCCGTATGGCGTCCGGCGGCGCCGGGATGGTGGTGTCGGAGGCGCTGGCGGTCCATCCGACGTCCGAGCCGAAGCCGTTCGCGCTGGTCACCTACGACCCGGCCGGGTGGGACGGTTTCGCGCGGATCGCGGAGGCGGTCGAGGGCGAGGACTGCCGGATGATCGGGCAGCTCTACCACCTGGGCCGCAGCCAGCTGTGGACCACGGGCGGCGCCCGGCCCATGGGCCCCTCCGCGCTCCCGGACCACTACAGCCGCACCGTGCCGCGGGCCATGTCGCACGGCGATATCGCCATGCTCACCGAGGCGTTCGCCCGCTCCGCGGCGATGCTCGCCGCACGGGGCTTCTCCGGCGTCGAACTCCACGCCGCCCACGGCCATCTGCTCTCGCTCTTCCTCTCCCCGTGGTCCAACCACCGCGAGGACGACTACGGCGGCGACGCCACGGGCCGCTCCCGCTTCCTGCGGGAGGTCATCGAGGCCATCCGGTCGGTCACCGGCCCGGACTTCGTGATCGGCCTGAAGATGCCGGGCGACGAGGGCGTACGCGGCGGACTGCGGCCCGCGGACGCCGCCGCGCTGTTCACCCGCATCCAGGCGGGCGCGCCCGTGGACTACGTGTGCTTCGCGCAGGGCACCATCGCGCCCAGTTTCGGCGACCACGTCCCCGACGCGTCCTACCCGCCCAGCCCGTACCTGGACCTCCAGCGCGAGGCGCGGGCCGCGGCCGGCGGGGTGCCGGTGGTAGCCGTCGGCCGCATCCGGTCGGCGGCGGAGGCGGAGACGGCGCTGCGCTCCGGCGCCGCCGATCTGGTCGCCCTCGGCCGGGCCCTGGTCGCCGACCCGGACCTGCCGCGCAAGGCCCGCGCGGGCCGGGAGGAGCTGATCCGGCCCTGCGTGTACTGCAACGCCTGCTGGGGCGAGGTGCACGCCGGGCGCCCGGCCGCCTGCCCGGTCAACCCGGCGTTCGGCCTGACCGCGAAGGAGGCCGAGCCGCCCGCCACGGTGGAAAACCCGCTGCGGGTGACGGTGGTCGGCGGCGGCGTCGCGGGCCTGGAGGCCGCCCGGGCGGCGGCGGACCGCGGCCACCGGGTGACGCTGCTGGCCGGACCGCGCCTCGGCGGCCGGACCCGTGCCGAGGCCGCGCTCCCCGGGCGGGGCGACCTCGGGCTGCTGGTCGCCGCCCAGGAGGCCGCGGCGCGCCGGTCCGGCGTCGAGATCGTCCAGGGCGCGCCCGCCGAGGCGGCGGACGTCCTCGCGACCGGCCCGGACGCGGTCGTCCTCGCCACCGGCGCGCGGATGCGGCCGCCCGCCGTCGACGGCACCGCGATCGGGGACCTCCCCGCCGCGCCGGAGGTGTCCGCCGAGGGCACCGCCGTGCTCCTCGCCGAGGACGACGGCGCCGCGGCCTGCGCGCTGGCCGAACTGCTCGCCGCCCGCCACCCGCGGACGGTGCTGCTCACCCCCCGCCTGGCTCTGGCCGAGACGGTGCCGTACACCAGTCGGCTGGGGATCCACCGGCGGCTGTCCGCCGCCGGGGTCGAGGTGGTCACCGGCGCCGCCGCGACCGGGCTGGACGGCGGGACGCTGCACTACGAGAACGTCTTCAGCGGCGAGCGCGCCACCATCGACGACGTCGGCCAGGTCGTCTGGTCCACCGCCCGCGTGCCCGCCGACGACCTCGCCGGACCGCTGGGCGACCGGGGCCTGACGGTCCACCGCGTCGGCGACGCGCACGCCCCGGCGACCCTGCTGGAGGCACTGAACCGGGCCCGTACGGTCGCCGGGAGCCTGTAGGCGGCGGGGACGCGGCGGGGACGCGGCGGGGACGCGGCGGGGACGCGGCGGGGACGCGGCGGGGACGCGGCGGGAGGGGCCGCCCCGGTGCGATCCGGCACCGGGGCGGCCCTTTTCCGGTACGGTCCGCGGCGAGGTCCTTGGAGGGTGTGCGTGGGGGCGTAGCCGAAGGACTGATGCAGGAAGCGAATTGAGCACGCTGCAGGGGCACTTGTATGTTCGGCGGACATCAGTGCCGGGCTCGGTCCGCGCAGAAGCTGAACACTTCACCGGAGGAAGAAACATGGTTGAACGTCCCGAGTCGGAAAAGCGAGTTGACGACTCCGAGTTCATGGACATCGCCAAAGACCCGGCACAAGCCCGCATCTTGCGAAAGGCACTTGAGCGACTTGCGGAAGGCGGCGCAGGGGACACGTTGAAGGAGATGGCTCAGGAGGTGCTTTCCGGGCGCGTCGGGTTGCGGGAGGCGTCAACGATCTCAGCCTACTCCGATGCGTTGGTGACGGGTATGCAGCCCTTCAAGGAGAAGTGGGATCAAACGTCCGACAGTGAACGCCAAAATCTTGCCGCACAGGGTGAACGTCACCTTGAGGAAGAACGCCAAGAAATAGCGAAAGAGCAGCGAGAGGCGCAACAGGGGGGCCGAGGTGCGCGTACCGGTTCCAAGCACGGTGGAAAAGGTTGGTCTCTATGACGGGAGAGGGGAGTGCCGAGAGGGGCGGAGGCGGTGCTACACGGCGGTGTTGTCGTAGCTTTCCTTGGGGACGGGGAACGACTTGATCGCGGAGAGAGCCGCTATCACCTCGGACTGCCCTGAGGCCTGCGCACCCTGAAGCGTGAGGTAAAGGCCGGTCAGTGCCGTCGCGATTTCGTCCGACAGCTGGATCATCTTGGCGACCTTGAGCGCGATGTCGGCGGCGGCAGCGGCGGTGACGATGAGCCCCACCCCGGTAACCCCGGACGCGGCGCCGGCGGCTGCTTCCAGGGCGGCCATGAGAGCCAGGTCGGAGATCGTCGATATCGCAGCCTTGAGCATGTTGACGAACGAAGCGATTTCGGTGCCGATCTTGGCATAGCACTCGTCGAGCTTTTTGAAAGTCTCCTGGGCCTTTTCGAGTTTTTCTGCTACGGCATGGAAGTAATCCCACGCAACGTCAGCTGATTGGCCCTGCCACGTCAGGGTCAAGAGGTCGTTTCCGTATGACACATTCGTGGAGGTGGCGGCGCACAGTTCTCCCAGCTTCCCCCAGGCTTTGGCGCATTCGCTGAACGTCCCCCAGTCACCGGCAACGCAGTTGGCCAAATCGCCGAAGAGGTCCCAGCCGAAGGCCAGTTTGAGTCCTTCGTTGACCAGCACGGACGGGCTGGTCAAGTCCAGGACGTCGCCAACGAGTTCCCCGATGACTCCCAGGGCGCCATTGGGGTTGTCGACGATGCCGTCGATGCGGGGTTTGATCACGAGGTCGTACCGGGACTGGATGAATCCCGGTTCCGGATCGGCCGCCAGGTGTGACCGTGCGTCAACACGGTCATTGAAGCCGTTTCCGAAAATGTCCGTTCCGGCAGTGATGCCAGTGCCGGGCGGGGCCCCTCGGCCACCTCCGCCGTCTATCATGTCTACCGCAGCAGCCTCATTGGTGTCGGTATCCCTGTAGTACTGCGCGGACCTGATCAGTTCTCTGCTGGAGGAATTCAGTATCCCTCCGTAGCCCTTGAGCGCCTTATCTGCGAGATCGACGTGATCCTTGTGCATGGCGACAACCTTGCTCCAGATTCCGTCTGCACCTCCAGACGTTTCGATCTTCGCATTGTTGCGCAGGAATTCGCCACCTGCGAGCATGTCATGTTCCGCCCGGTCGACCAGCTTCCCGAAGCTGTTTATGTCGTCAGGTTCGACGCGAAATTCCATCCTGCCCCCGGAACCCCCAGCGATGTGTTCCCTCGCCTCGGCCAAGGAACCTTTGACTCCACGGTATCAACCGTGCATCGCAAGGGTCCGGGAAACCGGAGAATCCTCTGCCCCCCGACCGTGAACTCCCCGCACCCCGCAGACAAGTAAGTACCCGTAAGGCCGTTGATCCGCGCTCCCGGGCGAATCGGCTCCACGGTATGCGTTCACTGCTGTCCATCGCCCGCTTCCCGGAGTCATTCCCGTCCCCACGGAGCCTTGGGCACTCGCACTCGCGGGGCGTGTGTGGCAGACTCCGCGCCGAACATCTGAGGTAGGTCGGGGGAGGTTGGCCATGTGGTCGGCGAAGCACGGTCGGCGTGAGCAGCTACACCGCGGCCCGCATCAGCCGTCTGATCCGCAGCCCGAAGAGCCGATGCCGCGGATGCGCGTGGGCTGGATGTTCAGCGACGATCCGAACAAAACGCTGGACCCCGGCCTCGACCACGCCCAGCGTGTCCTGACCGTTCGCCTCCACAACAGCACCAGGGCCTTCGTCCAGTCCCTGATTTTCGGTGCCGCACTCATTGTCTTCGGTATCGCGTACCGCAAGTTCGAGACCACCATCGGTGTCGTCGGAGTGCTCGCGGGAGTCGGCACGCTCGCCTTCGGTGTCCGGTCCCTGTTCAAGGCGAACGCCTTGAGGCGCGAACTGCGCCGCCAAAACCAGGCCGACTGACGCCGCTGGGCGACTGGGCCCGTACCGTCGCGCCGGGTCGCGGCGCTACCCCCGCAACGCCACCCCATGCCGACTGCGCAGCCGATGGCCAGCAGCGGTACCAGGGTCCAGGCGCCGAAGTACCACAGGGCCGACCGCCCGGCCGGCCACAGCTGGCTCCGCATCGTCCGGCGCGTCCCGGGGGTGGCCGCCAGGTGGAGGATCGCGACGACCACCGCCGCGCTCAGCAGCGCCAACCAGGGGGCGAAGATCAGCCGTTGCAGGAACTGGTGATCCGCCTGTTCCACATCGTCCCAGCCGCCGAACAGGGCAAGGAGCAGTGCCGACATGGCCAGGGCGGTCCAGGCGCGGACCCGCTGCACCCGGAGGACGTCGGGGTCCACGATGCGGCCCTGTGCGTGTACCGGGAAGACCCGGGGGACGCCGTGCCGGGCCTACGGGGCTGCCCCGGTCCGGCGGACACCGGGGCCGGGGCAGCCCCGTACCGCCTACCGGCCGCCCTTGGCGCCCACCGGGAACCACGTCGCGCGGGACTTCTTCCACGCGTCGTGCGGGAGGTCCTTGGCCTCGGTGCCGTCGCCGTAGAGGTCGGCGGAGCCGTCGTCGGTGATCAGTTGGGCGCGGGCGTCCGGGGCGGTGAGGTCGGGGACGTCCACCACGGATTCCCAGCCGCCGGGGTCCTTCGTCGGCAGGTCCTGCGCCTTCGCCGGGGCGTGTCCGGGGACGCCGTCCCAGGTGTAGAGGGCGTACGCCTCGCTGTTGTCGTCGGCGGCCCAGGAACCGGCCACGATCAGATACTGGTCGGCGGCGTTCTTGCGGATGTCGCGGATAGACAGGCCGCCGAGGTCCAGTTCGACGGGGGTGCCGATGGCCGCGTGGGCGCCGCCGCCGACGACCTTGTCGAGGTTGGTGACCGGCACCAGCAGCGCCTTGCCGCCCTTCTTCGGCGGCACGAGCGGCGCGCGGAAGCCGACGTACGCGGTGGTGGTGGAGCCGGGCGCGAACTCCAGGCCCTCCACGTTGAACCCGTCGATCTGCTTGGGCACCTGCCCCTCGGCCGTACCGGCGGCGAAGCCGTACCTGTCGTCGTGCTTCTTGTCCCAGGCCACCAGGTCGTCGCGGAGCTTCTTGTACGAGCCGCCGAGCGAGAGGCGGGTGTCGGCGCCGGAGCCACTGACCTTGGTGGTGAAGACGGTGGCGCGGTCGGGCTGGAACTTGCCCTTCTTGCTGTTGCCCAGCGAACCGGTCCAGTAGATCGTGTCGCCGGCGCGGGCCGCCGCCTCGATGTCGATCTCCTTGGAGACGCCCAACTCGTCGCTGAAGTCCCAGGTCTTCACCGGCGCGCCGCCCGCCCGCCGGTCGTAGAGGCGCAGCACGTTGGACTCGTCGTCGGCGACGACGACGTAACCGCCGCCGACGTCCACGGCGGCCGACGCGTCGCTGGAGCCGGTGAAGTAGCGGGTGTCCGCGGCGCGTTGGACGGCGGCGGACGCCGCGTAGTGCAGGGTGGCGGTGGCCGAGGCGCCGTCGCCGTCGGCGACCTCGATCTTCAGGTCGGTGTAGCCGACGCCGCGGGCGGTGATGGTGAGCGTACGGGTGGCGCCGTCGCCGCTGACGTGGACGTCGCCGGTACGGGCGACGGACGTGTCGGAGCTGGCGCGCGCCGAGACCTTCAGCGCCGAGGCGTCGCCGCCCGACAGCTTGACGGTCACCGACGGGTCGCCGGTGGCACCCACCGCGCCGGAGAGATAGCCGGACGACAGGGAGATGCCCGGTCCGCCGGAGGCGGCGGCGAGCGCGGGCCCGCTCAGCCCGAGGGCGGTGAGGCCGAGGGCCGCGCCGAGGGCGAGCGGTATCCGGCGCGAGGACCGGTGGGGGGACGGGGAAAGACGACTGCGCACGGTGTGCCCTTCGACGGCTCCGGTGTCGCGAACAATGTCCTGACCGCCGTCAACAGCGGTCGTACCCCTGGGCATACGCGGGGTGAACAGCGGTCGACGGTGCGGGCAACACGATACGGAGCGGGGAGCCCCCGCGGCCATGGTCCGGACCAGGGGGATTCCGGGCGTGGGGGGAACGCCCCGGTAAGACCCCGCGCACGCCGGGCCGGGCGCCGTCCACCGGGAGCGGCGCCCGGCCCCGATTCCCCGATCCGGCCCGAACTCCGTGACGAGGAAGGGCTGTTCATCTCTCCGGAAGGACGGTTGCCGTGCCGCCGACGTGGGCGCGGGGGTCACCGTCGCGCAGTTCGACGGTGAGCAGACCGGGGCGGCCCAGGTCGTGGCCCTGGTGGAGGGTGAGGGTGGTGGGGGCCGTGACGAGGCCGAGGGTGCGGGCGTAGGCGCCGAGGGCGGCCGCCGCGGCGCCGGTGGCCGGGTCCTCGACGACGCCGCCGACCGGGAACGGATCGCGGACGTGGAAGACGGACTCGCTCTCCCGCCAGACCAGTTGGAGCGTGGTGAGGTCCAGGCGCCGCATCAGGGCGGCCAGGCGCGGGAAGTCGTAGTCGAGGTCGGCGAGGCGGGCGCGGGTCGCGGCACCCAGCACCAGATGGCGGGCCCCGGCGTAGGCGATACGGGGCGGCAGTGCCGGGTCGAGGTCGGCGGCGGGCCAGTCCAGCGCGGCCAGCGCCTCGGCGAGATCGCCCGGGGCGACGTCTGTGACGTACGGCTCGACGCTGCTGAGGGTGGCGACGAGGCGGCCGCCCTCCTCGCGGACGGTGACCGGAACGGTGCCGGAGCGGGTGGCGAAGACCAGCTCGCCGGGGCCGTGGCGCTCGGCGAGGGCGACGGCGGTGGCGACCGTGGCGTGGCCGCAGAACGGCACCTCGGCGAGCGGGCTGAAGTACCGGATCGTGAACGCGCGTCCGGGGGCGCCCAGGCCCTCGGGCGGGGCGGTGAGGAACGCCGTCTCGGAGTAGCCGAGCCGCGCGGCGATGGCGAGTCGGGCCTCGCCGTCGAGCCCCGTCGCGTCCAGGACGACACCGGCCGGATTGCCGCCCGCGGGGTCGTCGGAGAAGGCGGTGTAGCGCAGGATTTCGGGGGATTCGGTGGATTCGGCCGAGCGCGCCGCCGTCGTGACGCCCGTGGTTCCGGTACCGGCCGTGGAGCTGTCGTCGCGTGTCATGGCGGCGAGAACCTGCCGGCGCGGCGAGCTATTCCCGGGGGGTGCTCGCCCGGGGTGGGCCGCCTCGTACGGTCCGGTGTGCGCCGGGCGTTTCCCGGGCCGGGAGCGGGGAGCGCTGCCTTGTACCGGGAGCGACCTCAGGGTGCCCGGGGTGCTCAGCGCGGAAGCCCGCCTCCCGGGGGCCGCACCCTCGGCTCACCGGGCCGGGCCCCGCCTCACGCCCCGTGGAACCGCTCCAGCACCGACGCCTTGGCCGTGGCGAACTCCCCCTCCGTCAGGATGCCGTCGCGCCGCAGCTCCCCCAGTTCACGCAGGCGCCGCAGGAGCGTGTCGTGGTCCTCGGCGGGGGCGGCCGCGCGCGGCTCGGCGGCCGGCCCGGACGGCGCGGCCCCGGGGCGTCGGGCGGGTGCCTTGGGGTGCGGGAGGTGGGCGGTGACCGCCGAGGCCAGCAGGGCGGTGCGGCCGCTCTCCTTCTTGAAGCCCCACAGTTCGATGGCGTGCGGGTCGTGCTCCGGCTTGCCGTGCGGCTTCACGCCGTGCGGGCGGAACCGCAGAAAGCCCGAGTCCAGGCCGACCGGCGGCCGCCACTCCACCGCCTCCAGATCACCGATGGCGAACTCCTGGGGACCGGCGTGCTTCTTGTGCTCGTTGGTGTTCCAGCGCCAGGCGATCTCCACCCGCTCGCCGTCGAACGTCGCGGTGCCGTCGACGCCCGCCGCCGACAGCGGCACCGCCGGACCGGGCAGCAGATAGCGGTGACAGGGCCCCTCCGGGATCTCCTCCAGCGTCAGCGCCCGCCGGACCTCGCCGACGAGGTACTCCGCGACACCGGCGCGGTCCGCCTCGACCGCCAGGTGGTACGGGCTCGCGTCGTCCGGCAGGCGGCCGCCGGTGGCCTGGAGCAGCGGGTCGGCGCCGTCCCGCAGCCGCAGCCGCAACCGGCCGCCCTTACGCGCCGGCTCGTAGAAGATGCCCGCGACCGCCTCCAGCGGGACGGTGTGCTCGCCCAGCTCCTGCCGCAGCCGGTGCACCCCGCGCTCGCTGCCCGGCACGATGCGTACGGCCTCGCCGTCGAAGGTCCAGGTGCCGTCCCGCGTCATCAGTTCAGCCATGCCCCGGAGCCTAATGAGCCGCTGGTTCGGCCGCCTCCGGGTCGACGCGTACGGTCCCGGAGCCGCCCGCCGGGCCCGCGCCGGGGGCGCACGGCCCCGGAAACGCGCCAGGCTCCCGGAGCCACGCCGGAGGGCGCCCGGACCGAGGGAGTGCGCCCCCGCCGCGCACCTCGCGCGGCCGGGCCCCGCCCTGCCGCCCGCCCACTTCGCCCCACCGCGCCCGTTGCGGGCCGAGTTCTCACCGAGCTGTCATGCATGCGTCGTACACGGGACAGCGGCCCGCCGTCCCCCGCCCCTGCAATCACAGGTGACAACCACCGTCAGGGGAGGGGCAGATGACCCAGCACGCAGCGCACGAGCAGGGGACGGCCGCGCACGACCGGGAGCTGCGGGACGCCGCCGCGCACCTCGGGCGCCGCCGCTTCCTCACCGTCACCGGCGCGGCGGCGGCGCTCGCCTTCGCCACCAACCTGCCGCGCCCCGGCGCCGCCCACGCCGCCGAGGCCGACCCGCGCCGGATCGCCGAGGACCCGTTCACCCTCGGCGTGGCCTCCGGCGACCCGCAGCCCGGCTCCGTCGTCCTGTGGACCCGCCTCGCGCCGCGCCCCTACGAGCCCGGCAACGGCATGCCCGCCGCCCGCGTCCCGGTCCGCTGGGAGGTCGCCTACGACGAGAAGTTCACCCGCCTCGCCGGACGCGGCCGCGCCGACGCCCACCCGGAGTTCAACCACTCCGTACACATCGAGCCCACCGGCCTCGCCCCGGACCGCGTCTACCACTACCGCTTCCGCGCCGGTTCCTGGATCAGCCCCGTCGGCCGCACCCGCACCGCGCCCGCATACGGCGCCCGCAACGCCGCGCTGCGGCTCGGCGCCGTCTCCTGCCAGGCGTACCACGACGGCTACTTCACCGCCTACCGCCACCTCGCCGAGGAGGACCTCGACGTCGTCTTCCACCTTGGCGACTACCTCTACGAGTACGCCGTTGACGCCACGGGCGGCGCCCGCCGGTACACCGACCGCACCCTGCCCGCCCACTTCGACCACGAGACCGTCACGCTGGAGGACTACCGGCTGCGCTACGCCCTCTACAAGTCCGACCCGGACCTCCGAGCCGCGCACGCCGCGCACCCGTTCATCGTCACCTGGGACGACCACGAGGTGGAGAACAACTACGCCGCCGACATCAGCGAGGACGACGCCCCGCGCGACCAGTTCCTCCTCCGCCGCGCCGCCGCCTACCGCGCCTACTGGGAGAACCAGCCGCTGCGCCGCCCCCAGCTCCCGCGCGGCGCCGACGCCCGGCTCCACCGCCGGATCCACTACGGGCAACTCGCCCAGTTCGACATCCTCGACACCCGCCAGTACCGCTCCGACCAGGCGTACGGCGACGGCTGGCACGCGCCGGGCCCGGACTCCGCCGACCCGGCGCGGACGCTGACCGGCGCCGCCCAGGAACGCTGGCTGATCGACGGCTGGCGGGCCTCCACCGCCCGCTGGAACGTCCTGCCGCAGCAGGTCACCTTCTCCGAGCGGCGCAGCACCACCGGCGACGCGTACAAGGTGAGCATGGACAGCTGGGACGGCTACCCCGCCTCCCGGGAGCGGCTGCTGGCCGGGGCCGAGGCGGCGGGCGCGGACAACCTGGTGGTGCTCACCGGCGACGTCCACGTCCACTACGCCTTCGACATCAAGCGGGACTTCGCCCGCCCCGACTCGCGCACCATGGGCGTCGAGTTCGTCACCACGTCGATCACCAGCGGCCAGGACGGCGCGGACAAGCCCGCCAACTGGGACACGTACCTGGCCGCCAACCCGCACCTGAAGTTCTACAACGGCCGACGCGGCTATGTGACCGTCACCCTGGACCACGACACGGCGCGCGCCGACTACCGCACGGTGTCCGCCGTCACCACCCCGGGCGCCCCGGTGCGCACCGCCGCCTCCTTCGTCTCCGAGGCGGGCGCCCCCGGGCTGCGGCCCGCCTGACCCGGCCTCCGGGGGCGGGCGGGCGCCGGGCCCGTCCGCCCCTCGGAAGGCCGCCCGGCCGCCCCGGGCGAAGCGGCCGGAAAGGGGCCGATGCATGACACGATGGTCCGCGGCCATCAACAAAAACTGGAGACGCTCATGACGGACGCCGCGCCCGGCACGGCAGAGAACCAGGATCTTCCCCCCATATCCGGGCGGGGCGTGGCGGCACCGCCGCCCGCGTCCCGCCGCACCGGACTGCTCCTCACTCTCGTCCTCGGCGGCCTCACCGCCGTCCCTCCGCTCTCCATGGACATGTACCTCCCGGCCCTCCCGGAGGTCACCCAGGCGCTGCACAGCCCCGCCGCCACCGTCCAGCTGACGTTGACCACCTGCCTCACCGGGATGGCGCTGGGGCAGCTGGTCGTCGGCCCGATGAGCGACAAATGGGGGCGCCGCCGCCCGCTGCTCACCGGCATGGTCATCTACGTCCTCGCCACCGCGCTCTGCGCCCTCGCCCCCAACGCCGAGATCCTCATCGCCTTCCGGCTGCTCCAGGGCCTGGCCGGCGCCGCCGGGATCGTCATCGCGCGGGCGGTCGTCCGCGACCTCTACGACGGCGTCGCGATGGCCCGGTTCTTCTCCACCCTGATGCTGATCTCCGGCGTCGCCCCGGTCGTCGCACCGCTGATCGGCGGGCAGATCCTGCGGATCACCGACTGGCGCGGCGTGTTCGTGGTGCTCACCGTCGTCGGCCTGCTGCTGACCACCGTCGTGTGGCGCACCCTGCACGAGACGCTGCCGCCCGAGCGGCGCCACGCGGGCGGCCTGGGGGAGACCCTGCGCACCATGCGCGACCTCCTTGCCGACCGGGCGTTCTCCGGCTATCTCCTCGTCGGTGCCTTCGGCTTCGCCGCCCTCTTCGCGTACATCTCCGCCTCCCCGTTCGTCATCCAGGAGATCTACGGCGCCTCCCCGCAGACCTTCAGCCTGCTGTTCGGCGTCAACTCCGTGGGGCTGGTGACGGTCGGCCAGATCAACGGCAAGGTGCTGGTCGGCCGGGTGCCGCTGAACAAGGTGCTGGGCACCGGCCTCACGCTGATCGCGCTGGCCGCCACGGCGCTGCTGCTGATGTCCTCCGGTGTCTTCGGCCCAGTCGGGCTGTGGCCGATCGCGGCCGGACTCTTCGTGCTGATGGCGTCGATGGGCCTGGTCATGCCCAGCACCAACACCCTGGCGCTGCTGCGCACCCCGCACGCCGCCGGTTCCGCCTCCGCGCTGCTGGGCACCTCGACGTTCCTGCTCGGCTCCGTCGCCTCCCCGCTGGTCGGTATCGCGGGCGAGCACACCGCCGTCCCGATGGCCGTGGTACAGCTCGGATGCGCCGTTCTGGCGCTGGTGTGCTTCCTCGGCCTGTGCCGCCCGTGGCAGCGTGGGGAGGGCACGCACGGGGGCACCGCCGACGGGAGGGTCACGCTCTGAACACACCGAAGCCGCCGCACACCCCGGGCGCCTCACCCGCCCCGTACGCACCGGTGCTCCGGCCCGGCACCCCGGCCGACGCCGGGCTCGACCCCGGCTGGACGGGACGGCTGACCGACGGCGTCCGGGCGCTGCCGCACGGCCGGGACCCGTGGTGCGCGGGCGCCGTCGTCCTCGCCGGGCGCGGCCCGGTCGTCGCCGTCGAGGAAGCCGCCGGGTGGGCGGTCCGCTACCGTGCCCACGACCCGGCGGCCGACCGCGGCGTCCCGCTGCCCCGCGACGCCTGGGAGCCGATGCGCCCCACGACCGTCTTCGACCTGGCGTCGGTCAGCAAACTCTTCACCGCGCTCGTCGCCCTTCAGCACGTCGAACGCGGCGCCCTCACCCTCGACGAGGAGGTCCGCGCCACCCTCCCGGCCTTCGCCCCGGGCATCACCGTCCGCCACCTCCTCACGCATACGTCCGGTCTCCGCCCCGAACTGCCGCTGTACGAAGGGAGGAATCGGGCCGAGCAGTTGGCGATGGTCTGGGCGCAGGCCGCCGCGCCCGACGACCGCCCCGGCAGCGGCCCCCGCTACTCCGACCTGAACCTCCTCGCCCTGCACCTGCTGCTGGAGCGCCGCACCGGCCGGGGCCTGGCCGCCCTGGTCCGCGACGGCGTCACCGTCCCGCTGGGCCTGCACTCCACGGCGTACGGGCCGCTGGCGCCGCAGGGCGTGGCGGCGACGGAGGACCAGCGGCGGCCGTGGGCGAAGGCCGACCGCGGCATGGTGCGCGGCGAGGTGCACGACGAGAACGCCTGGGCGCTGGGCGGCGTCGCCGGGCACGCGGGCCTCTTCTCCACCGCGCAGGACCTCGCGGTCCTCTGCCGGACGCTGCTCAACGGCGGGGCGTACGGCGCGGTGCGGGTGTTGCGGCCGGAGACCGTCGCCGCCCTCCTCGACCCGCCGGGCCTCGGCTTCGCCGTCGACCAGCCGTACTTCATGGGCGAGCTGGCGGGCCGCGGCGCCGCCGGACACACCGGCTTCACCGGCACCAGCCTCGTCCTGGACCGCGCCACCGACACCTTCCTCGTCCTGCTGGCCACCACCGTCCACCCCCGCCGCCGCACCGCGGGCAGCGCACCGCGCGCCGCGGCCGCCACCTGCCTGGCGCGCGCGGTGGCGGCGTGGGACGGGGCGGGCCCGGGCTGACCGGCGGGGCGGGGGATCGGGGTTGTTCCCTAGGGGGTGGGTGGGCCCCCGGACTTGCCCTACCCGTCGGTGGGGGCGGGGACCGCGCACGATCCCCGGGAACGCCCGGAGGCTTCCCGTAGGGGTGGACGCGCCCGCCCGGCCCGCCCGGGTTGGCGCCCGGCCGCAGCCGCCCCGGGCGCCCCCGTCCCGCCCCGTAAACTTGGCCGCATGCACGACGAACTGCGCGCCGCCCTGGCCGGCCTGCTCGACGGCCTGCCGCCCACGCAGGCTGCGCGGGCCGTCGACCGGCTGATCTCCCACTACCGCGGCACCACACCCACCGACGCCCCGGTGCTCCGCGACCGCGCCGACGTCGCCGCCTACGCCGCGTACCGCATGCCCGCCACCTTCGAGGCCGTACGGTCCGCGCTGACCGCCTTCGCCGCCCGGGTGCCGGAGTTCGCGCCGCGCACCCACCTCGACATCGGCGGCGGCACCGGCGCCGCCACCTGGGCCGCCGCCGCGACCTGGGACGGCCACCGCTCCACCGTCGTGGACTGGGCGCAGCCCGCCCTGGACCTGGGCCGGGAGCTGGCCGACGGCACGCTCTCCGGCACCGAGTGGCGGCGCGGCGTCATCGGCGACGGCCTCTCCGTCCCGGAGGGCACCGACCTGGTGACCGTCTCGTACGTCCTGGGCGAGCTGCGGCCCGAGGCCCGCCGCACCGTGGTGGACGCCGCGGCCGCCGCCACCGCCGTCGTCCTGATCGAACCGGGCACCCCCGACGGCTACCTCCGCATCCGTGAGGCCCGCGAGCAACTGACCGCCGCCGGGCTGCGGATCGTCGCGCCCTGCCCGCACGGCGCCGCCTGCCCGATCGTGCCCGGCGAGGACTGGTGCCACTTCGCCGCCCGGGTCAGCCGCTCCTCCCTGCACCGCCAGGTCAAGGGCGGCTCGCTGGCGTACGAGGACGAGAAGTTCTCCTACGTCGCGGCGGTCCGGCTGCCCGCGGCCCCCACTGCGCCCGCGGCGGACCGCATCGTCCGCAAACCGCAGCTCCGTAAGGGCCAGGTGCTGCTGGACCTGTGCACCGCGGAGGAGGGGCTGCGCCGTACGACGGTGACCAAGCGCCACGGCACGCAGTACCGCGCGGCCCGGGACGCGGCCTGGGGCGACGCCTGGGGGTGACCGCCGGACCCCGGCTCCTGCGAGACGACCCGTCTCGCCCAGGCGCCCCGCTCGGTACGATCGCGCCATGCCCACCACCCCCTCGCCCCACGCCGCGCGCCGCAGCGAGCGCTCCCGCCGCGCGATCTTCGACGCTGCCCTCGCCCTGGTCGGCGAGGTCGGCTACCCGCGCCTGACCATCGAGGGCATCGCCTCCCGCGCCGGGGTCGGCAAGCAGACGATCTACCGCTGGTGGCCCTCCAAGGCGGCGGTGCTGCTCGACGCGTTCACCGAGGGCGTCGACAGCTACGGCGAGGGGCTGCCCGACACCGGCGACCTGGCCGCCGACCTGAAGTACGTCCTGCGGGCCACCTGCGACGAGTTCAACGACCCGGCCTTCCAGGCGCCCTACCGCGCGCTCGCCGCCGCGGGCGCCGCCGACGAGGAGCTGTCCCGCGCCTTTCTCGCCCGCCTGCTGGAGCCCGGCTTCGCCGTCTACGAGGCCCGGCTGCGCGCCGCCCGGGACGCCGGGGAGATCGCCCCGGACGCCGACCCCCGCATCGTCACCGAGATGCTGCTGAGTCCCTTCTCACAGCGCTGGCTGATGCGCACCGGCGAACTGACCCACGCCTACACCGACACCCTCGTCGACCTGGTACTCCGCGCGGTGCGCCCCCACGACTGAGCCGCGCGCCCGGCGTGCGCTCCCTCGTACGGGATGGCAAATGCCTGCTTCGTCCGCCCCGTACGGGCCCCGGATCCGGACACAGGTCCCCCGGAGCGCAGGATGGTGGCAGCATTGTTCCCAGACCACCGCTCGAATTGAGGGGATAGATGGAACGCAAGAGCAGGTTCTCCCAGTGGCTGCGTCGGCCGAAGAGCGGATCGGACGGCGATGAGACGGACACGGGATCGGCGGCCGCGCGCGGCCGCGAGGACCTGCTGCTGGCGGCGGCCGACGCGGGCTTCCCCATCGCCCCCGCCGCGCACCCGTCCGGCTACGGTTGCTCCTGCGAACGCATCGGCTGTCCCACCCCCGGCCGCCACCCCGTCTCCTTCGGCTGGCAGACCGTCGCCACCACCGACCGCGACAAGGTCGCCGCCTGGGTCCGCACCCTCCCGCAGGCCAACTTCATCACCTCCACCGGCATCGCCCACGACGTCCTCGACGTCCCCGCCGAGGCCGGACGCACCGCCCTGGAACGCCTGGAGGCCGCCTCCGTCGAGCTGGGCCCGGTCTCGCTGAGCGGCGCCGGTATCGGCGACGGCCGGATGCTCTTCTACACCGCCACCCGCGGCACCCCGGACGACGAGGACGAATGGTGGCCGTGCGAGCTGGACTGCCACCCCGAGACGATGGACGAGCACCCGGGCCTGCGCTGGCACTGCCGCGGCAGCTACGTCCTGCTGCCGCCGTCCCGCCTCCCCGGTGACCGGCCCGCCGTGTCCTGGCTGCGCGGCCCCGAGCGCCCGCTGCCCGACCCGCTGACGCTGCTGGAAACCCTCACCGACGCCTGCGCCGAGTTCATCGGCCGCACCCCCGACCACGAGACGACCGCCTGGCCCATCGGCCGCTGACCCGGGCCCGCCGGGACGCCCGGCGGGCCACCGCCACGGCGCACCTCCCGGACGCCGCGCGCCTGCCTCTCCCGGCGCCCGCACCCTTCGGCGCCGCTCTACGGCACCTTCGCCGACGTCCGCGCCTCGACGTAGTTCAGCACTGCGACCTTGCCGCCCGCGCTCTTCGCCGGGACCTTCACGACCTGCGCCGTCAGATTCGTCAGCGTGATCTTCGTGGCCTGTTCCACCGGCTTGTCCATGACGCCCTGCACCTGCGGCGACACCTGCATCGTCGAGCCCTCGGACACCGTCTTCTGCTGGTGGTAGTAGCTCGCGAAGAACACCAGCGCCCCGCCGTCCGCCGTCCGCAGCGCCACCGGCGCGAACCGCGCCGACTGGTCCAGGTACTGGATCTGCGACCCCGGCGTGCGGGACTTCGCCTCGCGGTCCCGGCGCCAGGCATCGGTGCGGAAGCCCGGCGCGAACAGATCGCCCTTGCCGGTCCGCAGATAGTCCGTGTACGCCTTGCTCAGCCGCGCCGGGTCCACCACCAGGCCGTTCCCGCCGTCCGCGGGCACCGGCTCCGCGAACCCGTCCGCGTCCGTCCTGAACTGCGGCACCTGGTCGCCGGAGAGCGTCGCCAGATACGCCGCCCGCCACGGGGCGTCGGCGGCGGTGCGGCTGAACACCAGGAACCAGCGGGAGAGTTGCCCGCTGCCGCCCCGGCGGTTGCTGACCGCGTCGGCCAGGAAGAAACGCGGCCAGCCCGCCTGCTTCGGGACCGTGAAATGCGGGTCGCGGAAGGTCAGCGGGCTGGCGTTGGGGTTGCCCTGCGGATGCGCGGCGTGGGCGGACTTGATGCCCGCCCGGTCGATCATGAGCAGCGCGTCCGACTCGTACGAGGCGTTGACGGCCGGATCCAGCGTGCGGTTCGCCTTGTTGAAGCCGTCGGTGAAGTGCTTCAGCGCCTTGGTGGCGTCAGCCTTCGTCACCGCCGGGACGATCTCCCGCTCGCCGTGCACCGTCACGCACCCGGTCAGCATCGCCAGCGCCGCTGCTGCCGACGTCAGTGTGAGCGGCACCCGGAACGGCGACCTGCGTGTCATGGGGCTCGGGCTCCTTCGGGGCGACCGGGGCGGGCGCGGAGGCCGCCGGGGTGGCGGGATTCGGCGCCACCCTACCGGGGGAGAGGAACACCGCGAGCGTGGGGACCAGATACGCCGCCCACACCACGACCTGGAGCACCGTCGGATCCGGCTGGAAGTTGAAGACGCCCTTCAGCAGGGTGCCGTACCAACTGTCCGCCGGGATCTGGTCGCTGACGTCGAACGCCAGGGTCGACAGCCCCGGCAGTGCGCCCGCCTCCTGAAGGTCGTGGACGCCGTACGCGAGGACGCCCGCCGCGACGATCACCAGCATCCCGCCGGTCCAGGTGAAGAACTTCGCGAGGTTGATGCGGACCGCACCCCGGTAGAACAGCCAGCCCAGCACCACCGACGTCGCCAGGCCCAACAGCGCGCCGACCAGCGGCCGGACGCCGTCCTGCGCCGACTGCGCCGCCGTCCAGATGAACAGCGCGGTCTCCAGGCCCTCGCGTCCCACCGACAGGAACGCGGTGATCACCAGCGCCGTGGTGCCCATCGCCAGCGCGGCGTCCAGCTTGCCGTGCAGCTCCTTCTTCAGATGCCGCGCGGTGCGCCGCATCCAGAACACCATCCACGTCACCAGGCACACCGCGATGATCGACAGCGAGCCGCCCAGCGCCTCCTGCGCCTGGAACGTCAGCGTCTGCGAACCGAACTGCAGCGCCGCGCCGAACCCGAACGACAGCACCACGGCGAGCGCGATCCCCGCCCATACCGGACGCAGCGCCTCCCGCCGCCCCGTCTTGACCAGATAGGCGATGAGGATGCAGACGACGAGGCTGGCCTCCAGCCCCTCGCGCAGACCGATCAGATAGTTGCCGAACACGTCGGTCCCTTCTCTTCCTTCATGGCGTTCGTGGCGTACGGCGGTGGTGGTGCGGGCGGTTCAGGCGGACGGCGTGAACAGCGCCCGGCCCCACCAGTCGGCGGCGTCCCGGACGCCCGGCGGCACCGCGAACACCGCGGAACCGACGTGCTGGATGTACTCGTTGAGCGCGTCGTGCCGCGCCAGCTTCTGCTGCAACGGCACGAACCCGTGCCGGACATCGCGCTGGTAGGCGAGGAAGAACAGCCCCGCGTCCAGCCGCCCCAGCCCGTCGGTGCCGTCGGTGAAGGAGTAGCCGCGGCGCAGGATGCGGATGCCGCCGTTGCTGTCGGGGTGCGCGAGGCGGACGTGCGCGGTCGGCAGCATCGACGGCAGATGCGCCGCGTCCCGCTCGTGGCTGCGGCCCGCCGGGGCGCCCTCGGCCTTGTCCCGCCCGAAGACGTCCTCCTGCTCCTTGAGGGAGGTGCGGTCCCAGGTCTCGATGTGCATCCGGATGCGCCGCGCGACGAGGTACGAGCCGCCGGCCATCCACGCCGCGTCGCCCTTCGCCTCCGCGGCGGGCACCCAGACGTGCTTGTCCAGCGACTTCGGGTCGTCGCCCGCGACGTTCTCGGTGCCGTCCTTGAAGCCGAACATGTTCCGCGGGGTCTGCGCGCCCGGCGTCGTCGACGACGTCTTGCCGAAGCCCAGCTGCGACCAGCGGATGGCGACCTTGCCGAAGCCGATCCGGGCGAGGTTGCGGATGGCGTGCACCGCGACCTGCGGATCGTCCGCGCACGCCTGGACGCACAGGTCGCCGCCGCTGCGCGCCTTGTCGAGGTTGTCGCCGGGGAACTGCGGCAGATCGATCAGCGCGTCCGGCCGCCGGTCCTTGATCCCGAAGCGGTCCTTGCCGTCCTTGCCGAAGAGCGTCGGGCCGACGCCGAACGTCAGCGTCAGCCGGGACGGCGGCAGGCCGAGCGCCTCGCCGGTGTCGTCCGGCGGCGCCTCGGCGAGCCCGCCGACCGCGCCGTCGCCGACCGCGTCGCCCGCCGTCATCGCGGCCGCCGCCTTCGTCCACTCCTTGAGCAGCGAGATCAGCGCCTCGCGGTCGTCGGTGGTGACATCGAACGCCGCGAAGTGCAGCCGGTCCTGGACGGCGGTGGCGATGCCCGCCTGGTGCGCGCCGTGGAACGGCACGGCCGCTCCGGCGGCGGCGTCCGCGTCCGCCGGAGCGGCGTCGCCGGAGCGCAGCGCGGTGGCGGTGCCGCCCGCCGCGACGGCGCCGAGCGCCAGCCCCGCACCGCCCCAGCCCAGCAGCTTCCGCCGCGAGGGCTTGGAGCCCTCCGCGGGCTTCTCCTCCGCGGGCGTCTCGTCCACCGGCTCGGTCACTTGGTCACCGCCACGGCCGCGGCCAGCTTCGACAGCGGCTCGGCCAGCGCGTTCACGCTGTCCGACAGCTTCTTACGGGCCTCCTTGCCGACCGTGTCGTACGAGACGAAACCGTCTGCGGAGCCCTTGTCGCGGTGGTCGTCGAGCCGGGCGTGGATCTCCTTGAACTGCCGGTCGAGCTCCTTCGTCAGCTCCGGGTCGTTCTTCGACACCACCGGCTTCAGCAGGTCGTACGCCTTCTGGGCGCCCTCGACGTTGCCCTGGAAGTCGACCAGGTCGGTGTGGCTGTAGCGCTCCTCCTCGCCGGTGACCTTGCCGGTGGCGACCTCGTCGAGGAGTTCCTTGGCGCCGTTGGCCATGCTGGTCGGGGTGATGTCGGCGGTGCCGACGCGCTTCTGCCAGTCCTTGAGGTCGTCGATCAGCTGCGCGGCCAGCTTCTTGTCGTCCGCGGAGATCTTCTTCTCCTGCCAGAGCGACTTCTCCAGCCGGTGCCAGCCGGTCCACTTCTGGCCGTCCTCCAGACCGTCCGCGCGCACATCGACCTTCGGGTCGATGTCCCCGAACGACTCGGCGACCGGCTCGGTGCGCTCCCAGCCGACGCGGGAGAGGGCGTACGTCTTCTTCGCCTCCGCCACGTCCCCGGCGCGCACCGCGTCGGCGAACTTCTGCGCGGCGGGCAGCGTCCGGTCGGCCTCCTGCTGAACGTAGGTGCGGTACGCGGCGACGGCGGCGTCGAGGCGAGGGTCGCGCTTGGCGTCGGCGCCCTTGCCGTCGGCCGTCAGCTTCTGACGGATGCCGTCGCCCTTCATCCCGGGCTTGCAGGCGACCTCGTAGTGGCCCGGCTTGATCTCGGCGGTGATCTCCGCGCTGGTGCCGGGGCCGATGTTCTCCCGCTCGGTGACGATGCGGTCGCCGGGCGCGTAGACGTAGACCTCGGTGACCTTGGAGCCCTTGTTCTGCACGGCGAAGCGGACGTGCCCGGCGGGGAACGTGTCGGCCGACAGTTCACAGGCGTTGTCGCTCGCCGCCACCTCGATCACCCCCTTGCCGCCCTTGCTGTCACTCTTGGCCGCACAGCCGGAGACGACGGTCAGGGCCGCGGCCACGGCGACGGCGGCGACGACGGGTGAGCGGAGGGCTCGCATGCGGGGCTCCAGTGGAGGCGAGGGACGGTACGGGGTTGCTAAGGCAGCCCTAAGTTATCTGAGGCTTACCTGAAAGATGCCCTCGTACGTCCGTGATCCGGCTCTCACGGGACACGGTGCGATGACGGAACAGTCGGATTTGCGTCACGGAAAAGTCATCGAATCGTCAAGTAAGGGGCGCCGTGGCCGGATGGCTGTGACAGGCGGCGGCCTGGCTGGATTCTTTCCTTCGCCGTCCGAACGTGACGGAGCCGGGCGCCGCCCCGCATGACACCGCTTCATGTGGCCCGCATCACGTTCGCGTGGGGGCTCAGACTGGCCCGATGACCGACATCGAAGTGCTCCGGGTGTTCTGCGGCGACGACGGCGCGGGCGGTAATCCGCTGGGCGTCGTCCGCGCCGGCGCCGCCCTGCCCGACCGGGCCGCGCGCACCGCCCTCGCCGCCGAACTCGGCTACAGCGAAACGGTGTTCCTCGACGACCCCGCACGCGGCACCGTCGACATCCACACCCCCTCCGTCCGCCTGCCGTTCGCCGGCCACCCCCTCGTCGGCCTCGCCTGGCTGCTGCGTGACCTCGGCCGCCCGACAGGCGTCCTGCGCCCACCGGCCGGTGAGGTGGCCGTCGCGTACGAGGGCGACACGGTCTGGGTGCGCGGCCGCGCCGCCTGGGTGACCGGGCGCAGCTGTGTGCGGTACGGCTCGCCCGCCGAGGTCGACGCGCTGCCCGCGCCGCCGCCCGGCGAGGGCTGGCTGTACGCCTGGGCCTGGCAGGACGAGACCGCCGGTACGGTGCGCGCCCGCGGCTTCCCCCGGCGCGGTGACGCGGTCACCGAGGACGAGGCGACCGGCGCCGCCGCCCTGCTCCTCGCCGATCAGCTCGGCCGTCCCCTGGACATCCGCCAGGGCGCGGCCTCCCGCATCCTGACCCGGCCGGGCCCGGACGGCACCGTCGAGGTCGGCGGCCGGGTCCGACGGGCCTGACGGCGGCGGGGTGGGGCCCGGCGGCCGGGCGGATGCGCCCCGCCCCGGACCCGCCCGCCCGGCCCTACGCGCTCAGCGGGAACCGCTCGCTCAGCGCGTGGAACACCGCGTCGTTCAGCGCGAAGGCCCGCTTGCACTCGTCGATGATCCGCTGCTTCTCCAGATCGTCCGCCGGGACCGCGTCCAGCAGCGCGCGGTACTCACGCTTGAAGGCGGCGGGGTGGGCGATCCGCTCGAAGACGTAGAAGCGCACCCCGTCGCCCTTGGGGGCGAAGCCCCACTCCTTCTCGGCGGTGGCGCGCAGCACCTGCCCGCCCGAGAGGTCGCCGAGGTAGCGGGTGTAGTGGTGTGCGACGAAACCGCCGGGCCAGTGGCGCGCGCAGTGCCGGATGCGGTCGGTGTACGCCACCGTCTCCGGCAGCGGCGTCACCCGCGCGTGCCAGGACGGGCCGTGGAAATGGGCCAGATCGCGCGCCAGCTCCGGCGCGCGGGTCAGCTCGGGGCGGACGAACGGACCGGCGACCGGGTCCCCGGCCAGCCGCTCCGCCTCCTCCTCCAGGGCGCCGTAGACGAACCACAGCTGCTCGGTGTAGCAGCGGTAGGCGGTCACGCCGTGCCGGGCGCCGATGAGGTCGGCCAGGAACGAATCGCCCGAGGTGGCGTCGTGCTGCGGGCGCGAGGCGGTGCGCAGCAGCGTCGAGAAGGGGGCGGGCGCGGACGAGGTCGTGCTGGTGGTGTCCAAGGCTGACCTCCGGGAACGGGTGACTTAGGTAAGCCTGAGTAGACCCGTGGCGGACGCCCGGGTCAACCCGTTCCCGACGATCTGTCGGTAAATATTCGGTGCGTGGCGATGCCGCGTGCGCGGCGCCAGGTCAGGGCAGCGTCAGGATCTCCGCGCCGGTGTCCGTCACCACCAGCGTGTGCTCGAACTGCGCGGTCCGCCTGCGGTCCTTCGTCACGACCGTCCAGCCGTCGTCCCACATGTCGTACTCGTACGAGCCCAGCGTCAGCATCGGCTCGATGGTGAACGTCATCCCGGGCACGATGTCCGTCGTGTGGTGCGGGCTGTCGTAGTGCGGAACGATCAGACCGGAGTGGAACGACGTGTTGATGCCGTGCCCGGTGAAGTCCCGCACGACGCCGTAGCCGAACCGTTTGGCGTACGACTCGATGACCCGGCCGATGATGTTGATCTGGCGGCCCGGCCTGACGGCCTTGATCGCGCGGTTCAGGGCCTCCCGCGTCCGCTCCACCAGCAGCTTCGACTCCTCGTCGACATCGCCGCACAGATACGTGGCGTTGTTGTCGCCGTGCACGCCGTTGATATAGGCGGTCACGTCGAGATTGACGATGTCGCCGTCCTTCAGGACGGTCGAGTCGGGGATGCCGTGGCAGATGACCTCGTTGAGCGAGGAGCACAGCGACTTGGGGAAGCCGCGGTAGCCGAGTGTGGACGGGTAGGCGCCGTGGTCGCACATGAACGCGTGGGCCACCCGGTCGAGTTCGTCGGTGGTCACACCGGGAGCGATCAGCTTGGCGGCCTCCGCCATCGCCTGCGCGGCGATCCGGCCGGCGATCCGCATCCGCTCGATCGTGTCGGCGTCCTGCACCTCGGGACCGCTGTACGGGGTGGGCGCGGCCTTCCCGACGTATTCGGGCCGCGGGATCGAGGCGGGGACAGGGCGGGTGGGGGAGATTTTCCCCGGGACAAGAAGCGACTGGCCAGACATGCCAGCGAGTGTATCGGCGGGCCATCGGGCAGGATGGCGGCACGGAAACGGACCACAGGAGGCGGCGATGGCGCTGTTCAAGAGGAGGACCGAGGGCAGGCCCGGAGAGTGGTTCTACTGCCTGCGGCACCAGAAGGTCGAGGAGGGCCCCGAATGCCGGGCCGCCGACCGCTTCGGCCCGTACGCCACCCGCGAGGAGGCGGCGCACGCCATGGAGACGGCCCGCGAACGCAACCTGGAGTGGGAGACCGACCCCCGCTGGCACGACAGCGGCAAGAAAGACGACCCGGAGTCCTGACGAAGAAGGGCGTTCCGGAGCCCTCACTGCATTCCACGTGACTTCATATCGTTACTCTCCCCATTCTTGACGTTACGACCGGTAGTGGCGTTCACTTCAGCCGTTCCAGGGCGGCCCACGGGGGAGAATCCGAAATGAACGCACAACCGCGCAGAATCCTCACCGGCGCATTGGCCCTTTCCCTGACCCTGCCGCTGGCCGCCTGCGGGAGTGAACAGCCGAAGGCGCCGAGCGGCAACAGATCCATCGGATTGCTGCTGCCGGACAGGGCCGCGCGTTACGACGATTTCGACCGCCGCATCATGGCCCCGAAGATCGGCGCCCGCTGCCTGGAATGCAAGATCGAATACCGAAACGCCCAGGGTGACGTGGAAACGCAGCGACGCCAGTTCGAGGAGATGGTGCGCGACGGCGTCCGCGTCGTCGTCCTCGACGCGGTCGACGCCCGGGCGGCGGGCCCGTGGGTGGACGCCGCCGCGAAGAAGGGCGTCAAGGTCGTCGCCTACGACCGGCTCGCCGAGGGCGCCATCGCCGCGTATGTCTCCTACGACAACGAGAAGATCGGCAAACTGCAGGCCGAGGGCCTGGTCACGGCCCTCGGGGCGCGCGCCGCCACCGCCCGGGTGGTGATGCTCAACGGCTCGCCCTCCGACCCCAACGCCGTTGCCTTCAAGAAGGGCGCCCACGCCGTCCTCGACCGCAAGGTCGACCGGATCGTCTACGAGAAGGACATTCCCGGCTGGTCCGTACCGCTGGCCCGGAAGAAGATCACCGAAGCGGTGAACACCCTCGGCCCGACCGGATTCGACGCGGTCTACGCCGCCAACGACGGAATGGCGGGCGCCGCCGCCGACGTACTCGAAGCGGCCGGTGCACACCGCATCCCGCTCGGCGGTCAGGACGCCGAACTCGCCGCACTGCAAAGGTTGGTGAAGGGTGTTCAGGCCTTCACCGTTTACAAGGAAGTCCGGCCCGAGGCACAAACCGCCGGGGAAATCGCGGTCAATCTGCTCCAGGGAAAGAGCATCGGTTCCCTGACCCCGGCAACCGTCGACAGCAAGAGTCATTCGCATATTCCCGCGAAGCTCTTCAACGCCCGGCTCGTCACCCGGAAAAACATGGCCGACACCGTGATCCGCGACGGCGCGGTCCGTGCCGACCTCATCTGCACCAAGGACCTTGCGGCCGACTGCGCCGCCCTCGGCCTCGACTGACGCAGCCGGGCCCGGCGCCCGTCACCACCGGGGCGGCGGCGGTGACGTCAGCGCATCGGCCAGGCGGGAGAGCCGGTCGCGGAAGCGGCGGCGGCCGCGCGGGGCGGGCCTGCCGTTCTCCCCGGCGGCGGCGCTGACCAGGTGCTGCACCGTCTCCAGATCGAGCGGACGAGGCGTCGGCGCCGCCCTCCGCCGACGGCGGCGCCGCCAGCGCCTCGTGCGCCAGCGCGTGCAACTCGTCGTCCCCGCCGTCCAGCGCCAGCACCGTGGCGCCGCCGCGCCGCGCGTCGTGGACCCGCTCCAGCAGCCCGGCGCCCCCGGCGAGACGACCAGCAGCGTGTCACCCCGCCCGGCCGCCGCCAGCCGCTCCGTGGAGACCGCCAGATGCGCCGGGCTCCCGGCGGGCACCCGGTGCCGCACCAGCGTCGGCGACAGCTCCGGCAGCCCCGACCAGGCCGCCTCGTCGTCCAGATGCGCCGCCAGATGCCACGGTTCGTACGTCTCGCCGCCCACCAGCAGCAGCCCGCCCTGCGGGGTGACCGAGGAGCGCAGCGCCCCGGCGAAGCGGCGGGTGGCCTGTAGCCACTCCGTCCCGGCGAGAACGTCGCGCAGCAACGCGACCCGTACGGCTTCCATGGCCCGGCATCCTCCCGCAGTGCCCGCCATCCCGGGCCGCCCCACCCGCGCTTCACCCGAAAGGGGGCGCGGCCCCCGGGGCGGCTCCCTCCGCCGCCCCGGGGCCCGCCGTTCCGGGGCGCGCAGCGGCGGCGCCCGGCTCGCCGGCCAGATGGTCGCGCGGCGCGTCCGGGTTCCGCAGCCGGTGCAGCCGGCCCGGCACATCGCAGCCGACCAGCACCACCACCAGCAGCGTCCCGGCGAACGTCAGCCCCGCCAGCGCACCGCCCAGCGACCGGCCCTCGGCAAGCCGCGCCCCCAGTACCGGCGCCACCGCTCCGCCCAGCGCCCCCACGTTGTACGTGAAGCCCAGCCCGGCGCCGCGGCCCGCGGTCGGGAAGTGCCCGCCGAGGTAACGGGGCAGCAGCCCGGAAACCCCGAAGCTCAGCCCCTGGAGCACGAAGAGCAGCACCCCGAGCAGGACCGGATGGTCCCCGACCGCGAACACCGGGAAGACGAACACCAGCGACGCCAGCAGCGTGTACACGTACGCCCGCCGCGCCCCGAACCGGTCCCCGGCGAACCCCGCCAGCCAGCAGCCCGCCATCGTGCCGAACCCCGCGAAGTACAGGACGTCGGTGACCTGCCCCGCGTCGTAGTGCAGCTCCGTCTTCAGATACGTCGGCAGCAGTGCCTGGAGTGGCCAGCTGTAGAGGAACGCGACGAACACCGTGGCGCTCAGCGAGAGGTACAGCACCCACCCGCGGGCTCCGCCCAGCTGCACCGCCAGCGCGACGAGGGCCAGCCCGCCGCCCGCCGCCAGCTCCGGCACCGCGCCCGCGCCGACCGGCGTGAACACCCCGAACAGCGCGGCCGTCGCCACCGCCGCCACCACGCTGTTGACGGCCGCCCGCAAAGGTGTCGCGAACAGCGGCCGGAACGGGTCCGGCCCCGCCGCCCGCTCCCCGACGGCCGCCCGCCACTCCGCCGTCTCCGGCAGCGACCGGCGCACCCACAGCGCCACCGCGAGCGGCAGCAGCCCGAGGTAGAACATCCAGCGCCAGCCCAGCGCCGGGACGACCCACTTGTAGCACTCGGCGGCGGCCACCGAGCCCAGGGAGAACCCGGAGATCAGAAAGCCGCTGGCCCGCCCGCGGAACCGGGCCGGCCAGCTCTCCAGGACATACGTCGCGCTCGCGCCGTACTCACCGGCCATGCCCATGCCGATCAGCAGCCGGGCGGTGAACAGGCTGGTGTAGTCCCAGGCGAAGCCGCAGGCGAACGTGGCGCCCGCGTACAGCGCGATCGACGCGACCATTGCCGCCCTCCGCCCGAAGCGGTCCCCGACCGCCCCGAGCACCGCGCCGCCCAGCCACCGCGTGATGAACGCCCCCGACACCAGACCGGCCGCCCGCACCGTGTCCAGGCCGAACTCCGCGCCGATCTCCGTCAGGACGAGCGTGATCAGGACGAAGTCGAAGCCGTCGAGGACATAGCCGAGCCAGGCGGCGAAGAACGCCTTCCACCGGGCGCCGCCCACCTCCCGGTACCACGGAACGGCGTCCCGGGGCGGCTGCTGCGGCGTGTGCACGGTGCCTCCAGGGGCCGGACGCGCGCGGTCTGCGGGGGTCGCGAGCGGCGGCCGGTCAGCGCTCCGGGAGCAGCCCGGCGGCGTCCAGCATCCGGCCGACCTCGGCGACGGCCGCCTCGTCCAGCGGGAGTTGGGGGACTGCGGTCGTACCGTGCGCGATGACGCCGCGCAGCGCCAGCGCCGCCTTGAACGCCCCGAGCGCCGACGAGCTGCGCCCCATCTCGGCCTCCGGGCCGACGTCCACCATGGCGAACAGCGCCGCCAGCCGCTCCTGTTCGGCGGCGGCAGCCGCCCAGTCCCCGGCCCGCGCCGCGTCGTGGAGGCGTACGTACCCGGCCGGATCGACGTTCCCGAGCCCGGGCACCACGCCGTCCACGCCCGCCAACAGCGCGGCGTCCACGGTCAGTTCGGAGCCGGTCAGCACCGAGAATCCGGGCGCCGGGCCGGTGCGGCGCCCGGTGCGGCCGCCCAGCGCGACCAGGAGCCGCCGCAGCCCGCCCTCGTCGCCGCTGCTGTCCTTGAGCCCGGCCAGCGTGCCGTCCTCGGCCAGCTCCCGCACCAGCGCGGCGGGCAGCTTGGTGTGGACGGCGACGGGGATGTCGTACGCGAAGAGCGGCAGGCCGGCGGCGCGGACGCGGCGGAAGTGCGCGGCGATCTCGCGCGGATGGGTGCGGGTGTAGAACGGCGCGGTGGCGACGAGGGCGTCGGCGCCGAGGCGGGCCGCGGCGGTGGCGTGCACGAGGACGCGGGGGGTGGTGGTGTCGATGACCCCGGCGAGCACCGGGACGCGGCCGCCCGCCGCCCGGACGACGGTGTCGAGGACCTGGGCGCGCTGGTCGTCGGTGAGGTAGGCGACCTCGCCGGTCGAGCCCAGCGCGAACAGCCCGTGGACGCCGCCGTCGAGGAGGTGGTGCACCAGGCGGGTGAGGGAGGCGGTGTCGACCTCGCCGTGCGGGTCGAGCGGGGTGCAGAGCGGGGGGACGACGCCGTGCAGGGGCGCGGGCAGTGCCATGGGCTCTCCAGCGGTGGTGCGTGGGGCGGGCGTGCCGTCCTGCGGGACATCGGACATGGGATGTCCTATGTCTGGGTCACAATAGCGAGGTGGACACGCGGTCGGTCAAGGGTGCCGGTCCCCGGCAGGGGGCGGGTCGCCGACCGCCGCACGGCAGATGCGGGAGAGGGAGATTCATGGCGCGAGGCACGCTGTCCGAGGACGTTCAGGGGCAGATCAAGCAGCTGATCCTGGAGCGCAGGCTCACGCCCGGCGACCCGCTGCCCACCGAAGCCGAACTGGTCGGCCTCCTCGACGTCAGCCGCAACTCCGTCCGCGAGGCGCTCAAGGCGCTCCAGGCCATGCGCATCGTCGAGATCCGGCACGGCTTCGGCACCTACGTCGGCCCCCTCACCCTCGAACCGTTCGTCGAGGGCGTCGCCTTCCGCGCCGCCGTCCGCCACCACCAGGGCGAATCCAGCCTCTACGAGCTGATGGAGGTCCGCGAGGCGCTGGAGTCCGGGCTCATCGCCACCGTCGCCCGCGATCTGCCCCCCGAGGACCTCGCCGTCCTCAAGGGCCTCGTCGCCCGCATGGGGGAGGAGGCCGCCGCCGGGCAGGTCAACGGCTCCACCGACCGCGCCTTCCACCTCGCGCTCTACCGCTCCCTCGGCAACCAGCTGCTCAGCGACGTCCTTGACGCCTTCTGGGAAGCGCTCCGTCGCGTCCGCGACGACCTCTCCGACGGTCCCCGGGACCCCCGGGTGACCCACCATCAGCACGCCGAGATCGTCGCCGCCCTGGAGGAGGGCGACGGCGACCGCGCGGTCGAGGCGATGCACCGGCACTTCGGCGACATCCGGCGGCGGTTGGCGGAGTGAGGGGGCGGTGCGCCCGGTCTCGGGGCTGACTTCGGGGCGGGCCCAGGCGTGACCGTCCTCCGGGCGCCCCCGGGGCGCCCGGTAAGGGAAGAAAGGCACCGACGCCCAGGCGAACCGGGGCGGCTCCACCACCGGCTTACCCGCCGCCTCCTCTCCCGAGGGCGCCCTGGACTTCGCGCTCCCGCTCAACACCGACCCGAAATCCCTCGCCCTCCTCATCGACGGCGGATACGGATTCCCCGGCGCCGTGAAGGGCTACGCCACCGAAGATCTCGACGCCGACCGTGCCTTCTTCGGCGGCCAGGAATACAGCAAGGTCCTCGCCGCTGCCGGAGCCCATGTCGACACCGCGTGCCTGGCCGACGGCGGCCTCAAGGCGTGACGGCGGGGCGCTCCCGCGGCCCCGGACCAAGATCGAAAGGCCCGTCCAGAGCATGATCCGCGGCCTCGCCGCCCATGGCACCATCACTGCCATGACTACTGCTGACCACGCCCCCGCCTCCGATCCCGCCTTCTCCGAGAACGCCGCGACCCGCGCCAAGGCCGCCCTCAAGCGCGACCCGTGGGACCTGCCCGACGTCTCCGGGCACGTCGTCGGCGTCCTCGGCGGCACCGGCGATCAGGGCCGCGGCCTCGCCTACCGCCTCGCCAAGGCCGGGCAGAAGGTGATCATCGGCTCCCGCGCCGCCGACCGCGCGCAGACCGCCGCCGCCGAACTCGGCCACGGCGTCGAGGGCGCCGACAACGCCGAATGCGCCCGCCGCAGCGACATCGTGATCGTCGCGGTGCCCTGGGACGGCCACGCCAAGACCCTCGAATCCCTCCGCGAGGAGCTGACCGGCAAGCTGGTCATCGACTGCGTCAACCCCCTCGGCTTCGACAAGAAGGGCGCCTACGCCCTCAAGCCCGAGGAGGGCAGCGCCGCCGAACAGGCCGCCGCCCTGCTCCCCGAATCCCGCGTCACCGCCGCCTTCCACCACCTGTCCGCCGTCCTCCTCCAGGACCCGGACACCCACGAGATCGACACCGATGTGATGGTCCTCGGCGAGTCCCGCGCCGACACCGACCTCGTCCAGGCCCTCGCCGGCCGCATCCCCGGCATGCGCGGCGTCTTCGCGGGCCGCCTCCGCAACGCCCATCAGGTCGAATCCCTCGTCGCCAACCTGATCTCCGTCAACCGGCGGTACAAGGCGCATGCGGGGGTGCGGCTCACGGACGTGTGAGCCCCGCCCCACGGCGTACCGCCCGGCGGGGGCGCGGCGCGGCCGGTGCCGGGGGCGATTCCCGGGGCCCCCGACCCTCGCCGGCCCCCTGGAACCCATGGGGGACACTGGGAGGGACCGCACCATCCCGACAGGAGCCGACCCCATGCCCTCCGTTCCCTCGTCCCGCCCGGCACCGCGACTGGCCGTCTTCGCCGTCCTGGTCTGCGTCCTCGCCGTGGCGGCCGCCGTCGTCTCGTTCGTCCAGGGCAGCTGGCTCGGCATCGTCTGGATCCTGATGGCCGGTATCTCCAGCAACATGGCGTGGTTCTACGTCCGCCGCGACCGGCTCGCCCGCGCCGCCGGGACGGAGACGGCGACCACGGGCTGAGGGGGGCGCGGCCGGGGCGCCGCCCCGCACCCCTACCGCACCGGAACCTGCGGCTCCCCCTGCCAGAAGCGGAAGAATTCCTGGCCCCAGTAGGAGTCCCAGCGGGAGACGCCCAGGGGGTCGAGGATCGTGTCCACGAGCTGGAAGAACACGTGGTTGACCTCCGGGACCCACAGCAGGCCGAAGACCGCCAGCAGGCCGAACGGGGCGAACGGTTCGACCTGGCGGCGCAGGCCGGGGGGGAGCCAGGGTTCGAGGACGCCGTAGCCGTCCAGGCCCGGGACGGGGACGAAGTTGAGGATCGCCGCCGTCACCTGGAGCAGGGCCAGGAACGCCAGGGCGTAGCGGAACGGGTCGGGGACGCCGTCCAGGGCGTGCAGCCAGAACGGGGCGGTGACGGCGGCGGCGAAGAGGATGTTGGTCAGCGGACCGGCGGCCGAGATCAGGCTGTGGCGCCAGCGGCCCTGGATGCGGTGGTCCTCGATGAAGACCGCGCCGCCGGGCAGACCGATCCCGCCCATGATCACGAAGATCACCGGCAGCACGATGCTCAGCAGGGCGTGGGTGTACTTGAGCGGGTTCAGCGTCAGATAGCCCTTGGCGCCCACGGAGATGTCGCCGCTGTGCAGCGCCGTCCTGGCGTGCGCGTACTCGTGGAGGCAGAGTGACACCACCCAGCCGGAGACGACGAACAGGAACACCGCGAAACCGGTGCTCGCGGCGAGCTGCTCGCTCCAGACGGCCCACCCCGAGACCGCCATCACCGCGACGAGCGCGAGAAAGACCGGGCTGACGCGGCGCTCGGCGTGCCGTACTGCGGTGGTCATCGTGCGGGGCTCCCAGGTGCGGACGGCGGTGGACGGTGCGTACGCGGTGTGGCCGGGCCGCACCGCAAGGGTGACGGTAGCCCCGACCGTATCGGCGCCGGGGCGGTCCGCGCACGGCCCGGGGCGGAACCGTTGTACGGGCGCGCGCCATCCCGTGTGCGCCCCGGCGGCTCGGTGCCGGGCTCCGCGCACCCGCGCCGGGACCCGGGACTCCCGTGTGCCCCCGGCCGTCCGGTCCCGGCGCGCCACCCGTATCCCGGTGCGGAATCGGGTGGGCGCGGAACGGACGCCCGGGAGAAGGTGGGGCGGGCCCGTTCCGGGTGCGGCGGACCGTATGGGGAGGAAGGGGGCGGAACGTGAACGACAATGTTCGGGTGCGGTACGGAATTCTGGGCACGACGCAGGCGCTGAGGACGGACGGGACGGCTGTGCCTCTCGGGGGCGCGCGGCTGCGCGCGCTGCTGGCCGCGCTCGCGCTGCGGCCGGGCCGGGCGCTGCCCACCGCCGCGCTGATCGCGGACATCTGGGGGATGGACCCGCCGGCGGACGCGAACGGCGCGCTCCAGGCGCTGGTCGGCCGGTTGCGGCGGGCCCTGGGGCACGCGGCCGTCGCGTCCGCCGACGGCGCGTACCTGCTGTGCGCGGAGCCGGACGCGGTGGACCTGCCGCGGTTCGAGCGGCTGACCGCGGACGGCGCCGCGGCGCTCACCGGCGGCGACCCGCGCCGCGCCGCCGCCGTGCTGGACGAGGCGCTGGCGCTGTGGCGGGGCCCGGCCCTCGTCGACCTTCCGGCGGCCCGTACGGACGCGGTCCGGGCCGAGCGGCGACGGCTGGACGCCCGCCGCGTCCGGTTCGCCGCGGACCTCGCCCTCGGGCGGGCCGAGGAGGCGCTGCCGGGGCTGGACGCGCTGTGCCGGGACCATCCGCTGGACGAACCGTTGCAGGCGCTGCGGCTGCGGGCGCTGCGCGCCGCGGGCCGGACGGCGCAGGCGCTCGCCGCGTACGAGGAGGTCCGGGTGGGGATCGCGGACCGGCTCGGCGCGGATCCGGGGCCGGAACTCCGGGAGCTGCACGGGGAGTTGCTGAGATCCGGGCCGGTCGGGGAGGGTGTCGCCCCGTCGGCGTCCGGGCCGTCGCCGGACGCCGCCGGCGCGCCGGGGCCCGCATCCGTACTGGCGTCCCCGGCCCCGCCCGGTGAGTCCGCCACGCCCCCCGCCCCACCTGCGCCCCACGCGCACCCGAAGCCCTCCCCGCACCCGGCGGCGCCCCCGTCCCCCGGAAACCTCCGCGCCCGCCGCACCTCCTTCGTAGGCCGCGACGACGAACTGGCCGGGCTGCGGGCGGACCTCGCCGCGCACCGGCTCGTGACACTGCTGGGACCCGGCGGTGCGGGCAAGACCCGGCTCTCGCAGGAGGGGGCGGAGGTGGCCGCGGGGGCGTTGCCGGGGGCCTGGCCGCAGGGGGTGTGGCTGGTGGAGCTGGCGCCGGTCGACGATCCGGCGACGGTTCCGGAGACCGTGCTCACCGCCCTCGGTGCCCGCGAGACGGTGGTACGCGGCTCCACCGCGGAGGGGCTGCGCGCCGCCACCGACCCCACGGCGCTCGATCCGCTGGGCCGCCTCGCCGAGCACTGCTCCGACCACCGGATGCTGTTGATCCTCGACAACTGCGAGCACGTCATCGGTGCCGCCGCCGCGCTCGCCGAGCGGCTGCTGGCCGACTGCCCGGGGGTGACGGTCCTGGCGACGAGCCGGGAGCCGCTGGCCGTCCCCGGCGAGGTGCTGCGCCCGGTGGAGCCGCTGCCCGACCCGGTGGCGCTGCGGCTGCTCGCCGACCGGGGCGCCGTCGCCCGGCCCGGCTTCCGCGCCGCCGACGACCCGGCCGCGTGCGCGGAGATCTGCCGCCGCCTCGACGGGCTGCCGCTCGCCATCGAACTGGCCGCCGCCCGGCTGCGGATGCTCTCCCCGCGGCAGCTCGCCGATCGCCTCGACGACCGTTTCCGGCTGCTGACCAGCGGGAGCCGTACCGCGCTGCCCCGCCAGCAGACGCTGCGTGCCGTCGTCGACTGGTCCTGGGACCTCCTCGACGCGCCCGAACGCGCCGTGCTGCGGCGGCTGTCCGTCTTCGCCGGGGGCTGGGACCCGGAGCTGGCCGAGGAGGTCTGCGCGGGCGACGGCGCAGGCCGGCGGGAGGTGGCGGCCGTCCTCGGCTCGCTGATCGACAAGTCGCTGGTGGTCGCCGCCCCGGCGGCGGACGGCCGGATGCGTCACCGCCTCCTGGAGACGGTCGCGGAGTACGCGGGCGAGCGGCTGGACGAGGCGGGCGAACGCGCCGCCGCCGAGCGCCGTCACCTCGTCGCCCACCGCGAACTGGCCCGCACTGCCGACCCGTTGCTGCGCGGCCCCGGCCAACGGGCGTGGCTGGAGCGGCTGGAGCTGGAGCACGACAATCTGCGGACCGCGCTGCGCCGTGCCGTCGCCGCGTCCGACGAGCACGAGGCGCTGTGCCTGGTGCTGTCGCTCCAGTGGTTCTGGACGCTCCGCGATCACCGGGTCGACGCCCGTACGTGGGCGCGGGCGGCGGGGGCGCTGGGCCCGAACCCGTTCCTGTCGCCCGTCACCCCCGCCCCGGACCTCCACGACCGGCCGATCGACGCGCCGCCCCCGATGAGTGAGGAACAGCTGCTGGAGGCCCGCCGGGAGGTGCGGCTGGTGGAGCTGTCGTGCGCGGAGAACTACGCGGAACTGGTGGCCGCATCGGGGCGGAAGGAGGAGATGGCCGGGGTCCTCGCCGCGTACCGCGCGGGCATGCCGCAGACCTGCCGGGTGCCGGGCGCGCTCTGGTACTACCCGGTGCTGCTCTCCGGGCGGCAGGCCGATCTGGTGGAGCTCGCCGATCGGGGCGTCGCCGCCTGCCGCGCGCTCGGATACGACTGGGAGCTGGCGTTCGTCCTCCAACTGCGCGCGAAGATCCTCAACGACCGGCCCGGCGCGCTGGAGCAGGCGAGCCGGGATGCCGACGAGTCGCTGCGGCTGTTCGTGGAGATCGGCGACGACTGGGGAGTGGCCGAGGCGCTCGCCGGGCGGGGCGAGGCCCGGGAGGCGCGCGGCCGGTACGCGCTCGCCGCCGACGACTACCGCGCGGCCATGCGGTACGCCGAGGAGCTGGGCGCCCACGGCCAGACGCTGATCCTGCGGACCCGGCTGGGCGGGGCGCTGGTCGAGGACGGGCAGGGCGAGGAGGGGGAGCGGCTGCTGCGCGAGGTGCTGGCGCGGACCGAGGACCTGGCCGCCGGGCGGGACGCGGTGCCGTTCGCGCGGCTGACGCTGGCGATGCACCTGCTGGTGACGGGCCGGCTGGACGCGGCGCGCGAGCAGCTGGAGCTGGTGCGGGGGGACTCCCTGGCGTGGGGCCCGGACCTGTTCGTCGGGATGGTGGACGGGGTGCTGGTCGCCGCGGAGGTCGAGGCGGGCCGCCCCGAGGGGCTGCTGCCGCGGCTGCGGGCGGCCCTCGCCAAGATGCAGGACGGGCTGACCCGGCTGGTGGCACCGGACCTTCCGGTGACCCAACTGCTCACCGGTGCACGGGTGGTGCTCGCGGTGCACGGCGCCGGGGCGGGGCGGGACGCGGCACGGCTGGTGGGCGCGTACGACGCCCTGTGGTCGCCGGGGCACGTCCCGCAGCGGGTGGTCCGGCACCTCAGGGAGACGGCGGAGGCGGATGCCCGCGCGGCGGTCGGCGACGCGGCGTACGCCCGGTGGTACGCCGAAGGCGGTGGCCTCTCCTTGGAGGAGGCCACCGCCCTCATCTGACGCGAGCCGGGCGAAGGACTCCCGGGGCGCGTGGCCGCCGGGCGCGTCAGGTCCGGTCCCCGCCCGGCGGCGGAACGGGCCCGCCACCGGCGCGGTGCGGTTCTCCGTAACGGTCGGTTCTCCGTAACGGAACGGCTCTCCGCCGCGGATCAGGTCTTCGTACGGAACTTCTTGACCGCCAGCGGCATCGTGACCGCCGTGATGACCGCCGCCCAGCCGAGCGTGATCAGCGCGGGGTGGGCGACGGCGCCGTGCCCGTTGACCAGGGCGCGGGCGGCGTCGGCGAGGTTGGAGAGCGGGTTGACCTTGGTGAAGCCCTCCAGCCAGCCGGGCATCGACGCGGTCGGCGCGAAGATCGACGAGCCGAACTGCAGCGGCATCAGGACGAGCATCGCCAGCCCCTGCACCGCCTGCGGCGTCTTCACCGACAGCCCCAGCAGGATGAAGATCCACATCAGGGCGGCGCCGAAGACCGTCGACAGGGCGACCGAACCGAGGAACGGCAGGATGCCGCCCTTGATCTCCAGGCCCAGCAGAAAGCCCATGACCAGCAGGATCGTGGTGGCGATCAGCATCCGGCCGACCTCGACGACGATCTTGGCGATCAGCACCGAGGAGCGGGCTATCGGCATGGTCCGGAAGCGGTCCATGACGCCCTTGCGGAAGTCCTCGTTGACGCCGCTGCCCACCGCCATGGCGATGTTCATGCCCATCATCGCCATCATGCCGGGCACCAGGTACTGCACATATTCCTGCTGCTGGCCCTTGCCCGCGATGGCGCCGCCGAAGACGTAGACGAACAGCAGGATGAAGATGACGGGCATCAGCAGGGCGTCGAACATCGACTCGGGATCCTGCTTGATCTGGAGGGCGTTGCGCCGCACCAGCGCGCCGATGTGGCGCAGGTTGGCGCGCAGTCCGATCCGGCCCTCGTCGGCGCCCGGCTTCGTCGCCGGTGCCGTCGGTGTCGCGGCACTCATGCCGATACCTCCGCGTACTGCTGGTCGTTCTCGCGCGCGTCGTCGTCGGCCGGTGCCTCCGAGGACTTCTGGCCGGTGAGGGCGAGGAACACCTCGTCCAGGCTGGGCAGATGGGTGCTGATCCCGGCGAGGGCGATGTCATGGCGCCCCAACAGGCCGATCACCGCGGTCAGTTGCTCGTCGCTGATGATGGGGACGTTGACGACGCCCTCGGCGGGGTCGGGCGTCGCGCCGCCGATGCCGTCGAGACCGGCGCCCGCCAGGGCCGCGGCCACCGCGTGGAGGGCGGTGGGGTCGGCGGGCCGGATCTGCAGGGTGCGGCCGCCGACCTTGGCCTTCAGCTCGTCGACGAGGCCCTCGGCGATGACCCGGCCGCGGTCGATGACCGTCAGCTCGTTCGCCAGCTGCTCGGCCTCCTCCATGTACTGCGTGGTCAGCAGCACGGTGGCGCCCTCGCGGACCATGCGCCGCACCTCGTCCCACACCTCGTTGCGGGTACGCGGGTCGAGGCCGGTCGTCGGCTCGTCCAGGTAGAGGACGGCGGGCCGCCCGATCATGGACGCGGCAAGGTCGAGGCGGCGGCGCATCCCGCCGGAGTACTTGGCGGCGGGGCGCTTGGCGGCGTCGGTGAGCGAGAACCGCTCCAGCATCTCGTCGGCGCGGCGCCGGGCGTCCGTGCGGGACAGGTCGAGGAGCCGGCCGATCAGGTAGAGGTTCTCGTAGCCGGAGAGCTTCTCGTCGACCGAGGCGTACTGTCCGGTCAGCCCGATGGTGCGGCGCAGCGCGCGGGGCTGGCGCACCACGTCGTACCCGGCGACCACGGCGCTCCCGGCGTCCGGGACGAGCAGCGTGGACAGGCAGCGGACGAGCGTGGTCTTACCGGCGCCGTTCGGTCCGAGTACGCCGAGCACGGTGCCTTCGCGCACGTCCAGGTCCACCCCGTCGACGGCTTTCACGTCGCCGAAGTGCTTGACCAGACCGCGCACCTCCACGGCGTTGCCGCCTCGGGGGGTCTTCGTCTGTCGTGTCATGCCCCTACGGTGCCGGGCCCCGCCGACACGCCACCGACAGACCGCCGACAGGGGCCGGGCCGCGGCCACGGACCGCCGGTACGGGGCCGGTACGAGGCCGACACGGGGGCCGGTACGGACGCGCACCAGCCCCCGGCCACGCCCCTAGTGGAAGGTGTGCCGCTCCTCCGGGAACGTCCCGGCGACGACCTCCTCGGCGAACTCCTTCGCCGCCCCGCCCAGCAGCTCCCGCAGCGCGAGGTACTGCTTGGCGAAGCGCGGGACCCGGCCCGCGGTCATCCCGGCCATGTCCGTCCACACCAGCACCTGCGCGTCGCACTCCGCCCCGGCGCCGATGCCGACCGTCGGGATGTGCAGCGACCGCGTGACCTCGGCGGCCAGCTCCGCGGGGACGGCCTCCAGGACCACCGCGAACGCGCCCGCGTCCTGCACCGCCTTGGCGTCCCGCAGCAGCTGCTGCGCGGCCTCCTCACCGCGGCCCTGGACGGGGTAGCCGCCGAACGCGTGGACCGACTGCGGGGTCAGCCCGATGTGCGCCATGACGGGGATGCCGGACGACACCAGCAGCTCCACCTGGTGCGCGGAGCGCTCCCCGCCCTCCAGCTTCACGGCCCCGGCCCCGGCCTCCTTGACCAGCCGGGTGGCGTTGCGCAGCGCCTGGACGGGGCCCTCCTGGTACGCGCCGAACGGCAGGTCGGCGACGATCAGGGCGTGGTCGGTGCCGCGGACGACGGCGGCGGACAGCAGGGTGATCTCGTCCATCGTGACCGGCACGGTCGACTCGTAGCCGAGGTGGCAGTTGCCCATCGAGTCGCCGACGAGCAGGACGGGGATCCCGGCCTCGTCGAAGACCGACGCGGTCATCGCGTCGTAGGCGGTCAGCATCGGCCATTTCTCCCCGCGCTCCTTGGCGGCGGCGATGTCGCGGACGGTGACCCGGCGTGAGCGGGTCCCGCCGTAGAGGGCCTTGCCGGGCTCGGCGGGCGGCGTCGCTGCGGGCTCCGCGGCCGGTTTCCGGGCAGGCGAAAGCTGCGTCATGGTGACGGCTCCTGTTCTCATCTCGAAGCGCCCTTACGGCGTCTCCGGACTCCCCTCCATGCTGGCACGCCCCACCGGGACGGGGAAGGGGGAGGCCGTCCGGCGGGGGCGGGCCAGGCGCCTGACCTGGGCCGGGCCGGAGGGCCGTCCCGTTCCCTGCGGGCGCCCCGATATCCCCGGGACATCCCCGGGTCCGCCCCGCCGCACCCCGGCCTTCCCCGGAGGAAACGGCGATACGGAACGGTGCCGTATCGAAAGGCGTACGCTGGCGGGCATGGCCAACTCCCCGATCCGCTCGGGCGACCCGAGCCCCGGCCGCGTCGACGCGACCGTGCACCGCCGCCGCTGGGTGATCCTCTCCGTGCTCATGCTCAGCCTGCTGATCGTGGTGCTCGACAACTCCATCCTCAACATCGCGATGAAGACCATCGCGATGCCCGCGCCCGCCGGTCTGGGCGCCACCCAGAGCGAGCTGGAGTGGGCGATCAACGCCTACACGCTGGTCTTTGCCGGGCTGCTGTTCACCTCGGGCCTGCTCGGCGACCGCCTCGGCCGCAAGAAGGTCCTGCTGTTCGGGCTGGCGGTGTTCGGCGCCGGGTCGGTGCTCGCCGCGTTCGCCGCCTCGCCCGTTCAGCTGATCGCGTTCCGCGCCCTGATGGGCCTGGGCGGCGCCTTCGTGATGCCCGCGACCCTCGCCGTCCTGATGAACGTCTTCGAGCGCGAGGAGCAGCCGAAGGCGATCGGCGTCTGGGCGGGCGGCGTGGGCCTGGCCATCGCCGTCGGCCCGATCGCCGGCGGTCTGCTGCTCGACCGCTTCTGGTGGGGCTCGGTCTTCCTGATCAACGTCCCGATCGTGCTGGTCACGCTGGTGGCGATGGCCTTCCTGGTGCCCGACTCCCGCGACCCGGCGCCCGGCCGCCTCGACCCGGTCGGCGTCGCGCTCTCCGTCGTCGGCCTGGTCCTGCTGGTCTACGGCATCATCAAGGGCGGTCAGCTCGCCGACTTCACCGACCCGGAGGTGATCGGCACCGTCCTCGGCGGCCTCGCCGTCCTCGCGGTCTTCGTCGTCCACCAGAAGCGCAGCGACCACCCGTCCATCGACATCGGCTACTTCCGCAACCCGGCCTTCTCCGCCGCCGTCGCCGCCATCGCGCTGGTCTTCTTCGCGCTGATGGGCGTCACCTTCTTCATCGTCTTCTACGTGCAGAGCGTGCGCGGCTACACCCCGCTGGAGTCGGGGCTGCTGATCCTGCCGCTGGCCGCCGCGCAGCTGATCTTCGCGCCGCGCGCCCGGCACGTCGTCGACCGCTTCGGCGCCCGCGCGGTGTGCACCGCCGGGATGCTCACCGTCGCCGTCACCATGGCCGGACTGCTGCTGCTCGACGTCTCCACCCCGATGTGGCTGATGGAGGTGATCTTCTTCCTCCAGGGCACCGGCATGGCGCACATCATGCCGCCGGTCACCGTCTCGATCATGCAGTCGCTGCCCCGGGAGAAGGCCGGTTCCGGTTCGGCGCTCAACAACACCTTCCGGCAGGTCGGCGGCACCCTCGGCGTCGCGGTCCTCGGCTCGGTGCTCTCCACGACCTACCGCGACTCCATCAAGGACGCCCTCAACTCCGTCCCGGATCTTCCCGGGCCGGTGCGGCACGCCGCCGGTGAGTCCATCGAGGCCACCCTCGGCGTCGCCGCCCGGCTGGGCCCCGCCGGGCGGCCCCTGGTGACCGCCGCGCAGGACGCCTTCGTCCACGCCATGCACCTCACCGCCCTCGCCTCGTCCGGCATCGCGCTGGTCGGCGCCGTGGTGGTCGCGGTGTTCCTGCCCGGCCGCCCGGCGACCGCCGCGCCCGTCGCCGCGCCGCGCCCGGACGAGACCGCGCGGGCCCCGAAATGACCGGCCCGACCGCACCTGATGGCCCTGGCGGCCGCCCCGGCCCGGCCACCCCGGAGGCGGCGGACGGGCGCCGCGGCCGTCCCCGCTCCGCCGCGGCGGACACCGCCATCGTCGAGGCGGTGCTGCGCCTCATCGAGGAAGGTGCCTCCATCGGCGACCTGTCGATGGAGGGCATCGCCCGGGCCGCGGGCGTCGGCAAGGCCACCGTCTACCGCCGCTGGCCCGGCAAGAACGCCCTGCTCCTGGACGTCGTCCGCTCCCTGGAGGACGACCTTCCCCCGGCGCGCGGCGACTCGGTCCGCGACGACCTCGTCGCCATGCTGGAGCATCTGCGCCGCCGCGGCCTCGCCAAGCGCCACTCCGCGGTGTTCCGCTCCGTCCTCACGCACGTCCAGGCGCAGCCCGCCGTCTGGCGCGAGTACCACGAGACCGTCATACGGGCCCGCCGCGAGGCGATGCACGCGATACTGCGGCGGGGGATGGCGCGGGGCGAGATCCGCGCCGACCGCGAGGTCGATGTGCTCGCCGATCTCTTCGTCGGCCCGATGCTGGCACGGGCCCTCCTCGACGAGCGCACGGCGCTGCCCGAGGGGCTCGCCGAGCAGATCGTCGACACGGTGCTGGAGGGGGTGCGCCCGCGCCCGTGAGCGGACGGCGCCCGGACCGCGCCCGGCGGGGTGCCGCGCGCCGGGGCGGGCGGACGCATGTGCCCGTTCTGTCACAGGATGCGATGCGGGACCCGCGGCCGGAACTTTCCCCCGAGGCCGCCTCGTCACTACACGTGGAAAAGCGGCGCCCGGCGATCACCTAGGGTCGGTGGGCGGAGTCGAGGCCGCGGGAGACAGAGCAGTGAGGGAAGCGGAATGGCGCAGGCGTACATGACGGAGCCGGAGCAGGGGCCGGGCCCTGAACAGACCGGTTCCCGGGCCGAGCGTCTGCGCAGGTGGTGGGGGCCGGAGCGGATGTGGCGGCGCGGCATCGCGCTCGCGGTGCTGGCCGTGCTGCTCGGCCTGCTGATCCTGCTGCACGCCAGGATCCCCAACACCGTGGGCAACCTCGGCAGCCTCCTGGAGACGTTCCTGCCGTGGCTGGGCCTGGGCATCCCGCTGCTGCTCCTGCTCGCGGTGTTCCGCCGCTCGGCGACCGCGCTGGTCGCCCTGGTGCTGCCGGTCTTCGCCTGGGCCAACCTCTTCGGCGGCCAGCTCACCGGCAAGGCGGGCACCGGCGGCGATCTGACGTTCGTCACCCACAACGTCGACGCGGCCAACCCCGACCCCGCGGGCACCGCCCGGGACCTCGTGGCCGCCGACGCGGACGTCGTCGCCCTGGAGGAGGTGACGGCCCAGGCGCTGCCCGCCTACAAGAAGGGCCTCGCGACGGCGTACCCGTACCACGCGGTCAAGGGCACCGTCGGCCTCTGGAGCAAGCGGCCGCTGTCCGACGCGGCGTCGGTGCCGATCAAGATGGGGTGGACGCGGGCCCTGCGCGCCACGCTGACCACCCCGGACGGCGACAAGATCGCGGTGTACGTCGCGCATCTGCCCTCGGTGCGGGTCAAGGTCAAGGCGGGCTTCACCGCCAGCCAGCGCGACGCCAGCGCCGCCGCGCTCGGTAAGGCCGTCTCGCAGGAGCCGCTGCGCCAGGTGGTGCTCCTCGGCGACCTCAACGGCACGATGAACGACCGCTCGCTGGCGCCCATCACCTCCCAGATGCGGTCGGCGCAGGGCGCGGCGGGCGACGGCTTCGGCTTCACCTGGCCGGTGTCGTTCCCGATGGCCCGGATCGACCAGATCATGACCCGGGACCTGAATCCGGTGGCCGCCTGGACGCTGCCCGCCACCGGCAGCGACCACCTGCCGATCGCCGCGTCGATCAACCTCTCCGGCGGCTCCTGACCACACGGGGCGACCTAGTTGTTCTGTCCCGGGAGGTTGTGGACGGGGCGCGCGGCTCGGCGGCGTTAGTTCATGCAGGTTCAGTGCCGGTGAGTCCGGCGTTGCGCTTGGCACCAACTCGACTCCAGGTGACATTGTGACTACGTAAAGTAACAATCCAGGAGGTGTCACCATGGGTGATTTCAATGTCGTGTCCGTGCCGGCAAAGATTGAGGGCGGGGTGAAGTCCGGTGTGACCGTCCGGCGTGACGACATCTTCACCGTCTCCGGAAGCGGGCGGGCACAGTACGACCAGACGCGCGTGACGTACCCCGACGGGACCCGGTACATCGACGACAAGTTCGCTGGGGCGCATGTGACACAGACCGTCCTGCCCGGAGCGCCCGTGGGGGCGCTGATCGCCCGCGTCGGTTCGGGCCCGTGGTTCGCAGCCGGCCCTTCCCAGACCTTCTCCGCCCAAGAAGACGGCGAAATCACTGTCGCGTACAACGACCGCCCCGGAATGTACGGCGACAACTCTGGCGAATACACCGCATCAATTGAAAATCATGGAAAACGCTCGTAAATCGCCCACCGTCTGAGGGCGTAGGTGGGGTGAAGGGCGGGCGGACCGGCGTCAGCGACGGCCACCCGGGCCGCCTCTTCGCCTGCACGGGCCTCCCGTCCGGGGTGAGCCTCTCAGGGTGAGTGTGTGCCAGATGCCAGCGCCCGCTGCTAACGGCACATCGAGTACCCCAGCCCCGCTCCGGCCACGTGCCGGGGCGGGGGTATTCTGTGTTGCGTGGGATTCATGGATGAATTTGCCGAGGTGCGGTCAGTGCTTCAGGCGCTGCGCAAAGGTCGAAGCATGACCGCATAAAGCGGGGAATCGGCGAAGGGCTGCTGCTCTCCGACTTTCCGGTACGCCCAGGACTCGTACAGAGCTTGCAGCCTGGGGCGCTGGGTATCCACGGTGAGCGTTACGTGCGCCTCGGGCCGTGGGCTGATGAGCGCCTCGTGCAGGCGCGCAGACAACCCCTGCTTCCGCCACTTCACCCGGAGCATGAGCTCGGACACCGCGAACGTTGACGCATCATCGGGCTCGGGGACGTGTTCACGCCACCATTCGTTGCCGGGGTCGTTCGGCGCCCCGTAGGAAAAGCCAACTGGATCTCCGGCCTGGTAGCCGATTACGCACGAGAATCCGGCCTTGTTTCCCCACCGGTCAACGAACCACGGGAAGCGCTGTACAAAATCCTCACCCATACGGTCCGCGTATGCGTCGGCATGCACGTCCAAGAGCGTCGATCGGATTTCCGGAAGGTCGTCCTTGGTGTAGTGGCGCAGGTCGATATCAGCTGTCACGCCGGGCTCCATTCAGATCGGTATCGGTCGCCCCACTCCCGGGCCACGGTGGCGGTTGGCGCGAGGGTGAGTAGGCCACGGTGGAAGTCACCCAACATGACACGCAGACGCCCCGGGAGGGGGTGCCCAGCCATCAGGGCGAAGGCATCCGCGGTAGTAGCACATCCTCTGTCGATTTCGCCTTCACGCCGCGGCAATGGGCGTGGAGACGAACTGGGCCATGCTGCTCCCCACGTTGGCCGCCGAGCAGTGGCTCGACACCCTCGACCACGCCCCGGCCATCGAATGGGCCAGCACCGCCCCCACCCGGGCAGGTGGGCGATGAAACCCACCCCGCACACCGTGATCGCCCTCACCACCAGCGCCCGCGTGATCATCAACTACGACACCGGCACCACCGAATTGCGACGGCTCGACGGCCCGCCCGTCGCCGGCACCGTCGTGCACATCCCGCCCTCCACCCCCGCGTGGGGCACGAACGAGGCACCCGCCGTCCTGCCCGCCAACGGATTCGCGCCCATCCACTGGCGCCTGGGCGCCATCCCGGCAATCCTCATCACCGCCGCGGCACGGTCCTGCGGACCACGCGCCCGACGCTTCCGCCGCCTCGTACGGCTAGCCCGATACGGCAGCCGCCGCCCGCCCGCGACTCTGGCCCAGGCCGAGTTCGCTGTCCGCGCCGTACGCCGGGCCTCGACGTACTTCCCCGCCCGCTGGGCGTGCCTGGAAGAGTCCGTCGCGGCCACCACGCTGCTGGCCCTCGCCGGCTTTCGCGGCGAGTGGCGCCACGGCTTGGCCTCGGAACCCCGTACGCCTGCACGCCTGGCTCGTTGATCCCAGGGGAAGGCCCGTCGAAGAACCCGACGAGACCGTGCTCTACACCCCCACCTACACACCGGACGGCCCTGGCCCCGCCCGCCAGGACCGGAGGGAGAACACAACGTGAGCACTCCGCACCTCCTCCTGACCGGCGAACGCCTCGCCCTGGGCATGCCGCGCGAGGACCTGCTCCCCGAATACCACCGCTGGGAGACCGACTACCGCACCCTCCTCGGCTACGGCGCAGGCTTCCCCCAATCCTGGAATCGCGCGCCGCCGGCTGGGAACGCCTCCGCAACAGCCCCTCCAGCCCGCGGTTCGAAGTGGTCCGGACCGAAGACGAGGCCGCCATCGGACTCACCACCCTCCACGTCGCTCAGGTCAGCAGGACAGCGGAATTCGTGATGATGCTGGCCCCGCACGAACGCGGCAAGGGCTACGCGGCCGAAGCCGCCCGCCTCACCCTCGACTGGGCCTTCCACATCGGAGCCCTCCGCATGATCTGGCTCAAGGCCCTCGCACCCAACACGGCGGGCATCGCCGCCTACGAGAAAGCAGGGTTCCGGCATGCTGGCCGCATGCGCCAATCCGGATACTGGATGGGGAAGCCTGTCGATGAGCTGATCATGGATGCCCTCCCAGAGGACTTTCCTGGGCCTTCCGCGATCAGCGAATAGCGCTGGCTCGAAGTCGCGCAGACCACGAGCAGCGCGCGGGAATACCGATGTGCGGGCTGTCGCCGTATCTGAGAGCCTGTAGGGCCGGTGTGTGACACACCGGCCCTCTCCGTGCCCGACAACGCGGTCGGCCGCACTCCCACTCCCGCTCGCATACCTCGCCGGAGGACCACCGCGTCATGCCCTTGGCCCTGCTCGCTCTTGCGGTCGCCGCGTTCGGAATCGGTACCGCAGAATTCGTCATGATGGGCCTCTTGCCCAACGTCGCGGCTGACCTCGGGGTGACTGTCCCCACCGCGGGCTGGTTCGTCACCACATACGCACTCGGCGTCGTCATCGGCGCCCCGCTCCTGACGATGCTGGGCACCCGGCTGCCGCGAAAGCTCACGCTCATTCTGCTCATGGGGCTCTTTACCCTGGGCAACTTCGTAGCCTCGATCGCGCCGGACTTCGGCACTTTGATCATCGGCCGTGTCCTGGCCGGCCTTCCGCACGGTGCGTTCTTCGGCGCCGGAGCCGTTGTCGCCGCCCGGATGGTCGCGGAGGAGCGTCGTGCACGCGCCGTGGCCACCATGTTCCTCGGGCTGACCGTAGCCAACATCGTTGGCGTCCCGGTCGGCACCGCCCTCGGCCAGCACCTCGGCTGGCGCGCCACCTTCCTCGTCGTCGCGGGCATCGGCGTCGTCGCGATGGCCGCACTGGCCCGCCTGGTGCCGCCGCTGCCCGCCGGGGAACGCACCGGGCTCGGCCGCGAACTGCGCGCCCTCGCCGGGCGGCAGGTGCTGCTCGGCCTGCTCACCACGGTCCTCGGCTTCGCCGGTGTCTTCGCCTTCTACAGCTATCTCGCGTCGGTGCTGACCAAGGTCACCGGCTTCTCCGAGACCTCCGTGACGCTGGTCCTCGCCCTCTTCGGCATCGGGATGACGCTCGGCGCCCTCGCCGCCGGACCGCTCACCGACCGGGCGCTGCGCCCCACCCTCTACGGTTCACTGGCCGCCCTCGCCGCGGTCCTCGCGGTCTTCCCGCTGGCCGCGCCGCACAAGCCGCTCGTGCTGGTCGCCGTCGTCCTGATCGGCGCGGTCGGCTTCATGACCACCACACCGCTCCAGATGCTGGTGATGGAGAAGGCGCAGGGCGCGCCGACGCTGGCCGCCGCGTCCAACCAGTCGGCGTTCAACCTCGCGAACGCGGGCGGCGCCTGGGCGGGCGGCCTCGCCCTGTCGGCGCACTGGGGCTGGACGTCGCCCGCCGCCGTCGGCGCGGTGCTGGCCACCGCGGGCCTCGCCGTCGCCGTCACCGCCGGACTCCTGGACCGTACGAAGGAGGGCGGCTGCGACGTATCCCGCGTCGTGGCCCGCGGCGGCGCCGCGGAGGAGCCCGTGGAAGCGTCGGCACCCGCCGGCCACCGCGGCTGACGGTGCACGCCGGGCGCCGTACGCACCCCGGCCCGCCGCGTCAGGCGCCCTCCCGCCACAGGTTGGTGACCGGCAGCCGCCGGTCCTTGCCGAAACCCTTCGCGGAGATCTTGGTGCCCGGCGGGTACTGCCGCCGCTTGTACTCCGCCGCGTCCACCATCCGCAGCACCCGCACCACGAGGGCGTCGTCGAACCCCTCCGCGACGATCTCGGCCCGTCCCCGGTCCCCGTCGACGTACCGCGCCAGGATCCGGTCGAGGACGTCGTAGTCGGGCAGCGTGTCGGTGTCGAGCTGGCCGGGGCGCAGTTCGGCGCTGGGCGGTTTGGTGAGGGTGTGCTCCGGGATCGGCGGGGTGCGGCCCCGGTCGGCGGCCGCGGCGTTGCGCCAGCGGGCCAGCGCGTAGACGTCGCTCTTGTAGACGTCCTTGATCGGCCCGAACGCGCCGACGGAGTCGCCGTAGAGCGTGGAGTAACCGCAGGCCAGCTCGCTTTTGTTGCCGGGCGCGAGGACGAGGTGGCCCTCCTGGTTGGAGAGCGCCATCAGCGTGGTGCCGCGCACCCGCGACTGGAGGTTCTCCTCGGCCGTCCCGCTCAGCCCCAGCGACTCCATGTACGCGTCGACCATCGGGCCGATCGGCACCGTACGGAACGCCAGCCCGGTGCGGCGGGCGAGGTCGGCGGCGTCGGTGCGGGAGTGCTCCGAGGAGTACGCGGACGGCATCGCGACGCCGTGGACGTGCCGGGCGCCCAGCGCGTCGCAGGCCAGCGTGGCCACCAGCGCCGAGTCGATGCCGCCGGACAGCCCCAGGACCACGCTGTGGAAGCCGTTCTTCGCGACATACGCCCGCACCCCGACGACCAGCGCGGTGTAGATCTCCTCCAGGTCCTCCAGCCGCTCCGCCTCGCCGCCCAGGGCCTGCGGCGGATAGGCGGGCAGCGGGTCGGCGGAGAGCGTGACGTGGTCGATGCGCAGCCCGTCGCCGACGGTGCCGGACGGTGGCTCGGCGGCGGCCGCGGGCAGCTCCAGATCGACCAGGACGCACCCCTCGGTGAACTGCGGCGCCCGCGCGATCACCCGGCCGTCGGGGGAGACGACGAGCGAGTCGCCGTCGAAGACCAGCTCGTCCTGGCCGCCGGTCATCGCCAGATACGCGGTGGTGCACCCGGCCTCCCGGGCCCGGCGGCGCACCAGCTCCAGGCGGGTGTCGTCCTTGTGCCGCTCGTACGGCGAGGCGTTGAGGGAGAGCAGCAGTCCGGCCCCGGCGGCGCGGGTGGCAGGGACCCGGCCGCCGTCCTGCCAGAGGTCCTCGCAGATCGCCAGCGCCACATCGACGCCGTGCACCCGTACGACGGGCAGCGTGTCGCCGGGTACGAAGTACCGGAACTCGTCGAAGACGCCGTAGTTGGGCAGATGGTGCTTGGCGAAGCTCAGCGCGATCCGGCCGCGGTGCAGCACCGCCGCCGCGTTCTGCGGCGCCCCGGCGGGCCGTCCGTAGCGCGGCAGCTCCCGCGCGCAGCGGTCGAGGTGGCCGACGACGACGGGGAGTTCGCCCAGCCCCTCGGTGGCCAGCCGCCCGGCCAGCTCCGCCAGCGCCGCGCGGCTCGCCTCGACGAACGACGGGCGCAGCGCGAGGTCCTCGACGGGGTAGCCGGTCAGCGCCATCTCGGGGAAGGCGACGAGGTGTGCGCCCTGCTGGGCGGCGTGGCGGGTCCAGTGCAGCAGCGTCCCGGTGTTCCGTGCGAGAGCGCCGACGCAGGTGTCGATCTGGTTGAGGGCGACGCGAAGCTGAGGCACCCCACCATTTTATTCGGCTTTCTGACGCGAGGGGGGTCGGGAAGGTTACGGGCGGGGCGCGTGTGTGACGGGCGGATGACGGGGCGCGGCCGGGCGGCCCGCGCCCCGCCCGGCCGTGGGCGGCGGCCCGTGCGTATGCGGCCGCCGCCCGCCAACTCCCTTGTACACAGGGCTAGTCGCGGTATCCGAGCACCGTCATCATCCCGCTCTCCGAGTGGTACACGTTGTGGCAGTGCAGCATCCACAGGCCCGGGTTGTCGGCGTCCAGATGGACCCGCACGGTGCGGCCCGGGCGCACGCTGACGGTGTCCTTGCGCGGCCCGCCGTCCGCCAGCTCGAAGGCGTGGCCGTGCAGATGCATCGGGTGCCACATCCGGGTGTGGTTGCGGAACACCAGCTGTACCCGCTCGCCCTCCCGGACGGCGTAGCGCTGCGACGGCGTGAACGGCTCGTGGTTGATCGCCCAGTTGAAGCGGCCCATCGACCCGGTCAGCACCATCTGATGGCGGCGTTCGACGTCACGCTCGGGGAGCCGCACCGACTCCGCGGAGTACAGATCGGGCGCGGTGACCAGCTTCCCGTCCAGCTCCCGGGGACGGGTGCCGGGGCCCGGCGCGGAGCCGCCGCCGGTGCGCAGCACGGCCTGGGCCAGGTGCTTCTTGCCCTCGGCGAGCGCGGTGAGCGGGAAGGCGCCGTCCTTGGCGGTGACCAGCACGTCGTAGCGTTCGCTCATCCCGAGCAGCAGCGTGTCGGTGTCGGCGTGCTCGACGGGGTGGCCGTCGGTGTGGGTGATGGTCATGGTGTGCCCGCCGAGCGCCACCCGGTAGGCGGTGTCGCCGCCCGCGTTGATCAGCCGGATCCGGATGCGGTCACCGGGGGCGGCGGTGAAGGTCTCCGGGTCGTCCGCGGTCCGCCCGTTGATCAGATGGAGCGGGTAGTCCACATTGCCCGCCTCGCCGCCGAGCAGCTCGCTGTGGGAGCCCTTCAGGATCCGCGACGGCCCCTCCGGCGCGGCGGCGGCCCGCATCTCGTGGCCGCCGTGACTCATCCCATGGTTCAGCTCCTTGAGGATCGCGTCCGGGTCGGAGCCGTCGATCCCGTCGACCCAGTCGTCGAGGACGACCACCCACTCCTTGTCGTACGCGAGCGGTTCCCGGGGATCGTCGACGATCAGCGGCCCGTACAGGCCACGGTCCTGCTGTACGCCGACGTGCGGGTGGTACCAGTACGTGCCCGGCCGCACCACCATGAAGCGGTACGGGAAGGACGCCCCGGGTGCCACGGCGGCCTGGGTGATGCCCGGCACCCCGTCCATGTCGTTGCGGAGCGCCACCCCGTGCCAGTGGACGGTGGTGTGGTGCGGCAGGTTGTTGGCGAAGTCCACCGCCAGCGTGTCGCCGGCCGTCACCCGCATCTCCGGGCCGGTCAGCGAACCGTCGTACGCCCAGGTGCGGACGGTGCGGCCGCCGAGCTGGACGAGGGCGGGCGTGGCGAGCAGGGACAGCTGCCGCACCGGGCCGTTGCCGCGCCGCTTCTCGGCGTCGCGGACATGGGGCCCGCCGGGCGTGACGTATCCGGGCGGGACGTCGCCGGAGGCGGCCGCCGCGCCCCTGCCGTCGGCGCGCACCGGGCGGGCGGCGGCGGTGCCGCCCGCGCCGAGCAGCCCGGCGGCGACGGCGGCGGCTCCCGCGCCGAGCAGCGTCCGCCGCCCGGGCTCGGCGGGGCGGGCGGATGGATCGGTCAGGGGACGAGAGGAGCGCTCAGGTCGCATGAAGTACCTCGGGGTGTCGGTGGGCGCACGACCACGGGCAGGACGTGGGGTGCGAAAGCGAATGAATGCGGACAAATTGCCGATGGGGGAGTGAGCGGAAGGAAGGCGGGTGGGGGGCTCGGGGTGAGGGGCCGGTGGGCGGCGGTGGGCGGCGCGCGGCGGGCCCGGCGGTCGGGTGGTGCCTCGCGGGGCACCTTACGACCTGGGGGGCGGGAATCCGCGGCGTCACGGCGCCCGCCACGGACACCGCTCCTTCCTCCGGGGCTATCGGCCACTCCGGGTCGTTACCCCCGCGGGGTATCCGCCGGGCGGGCGGCGTGTCGTACGGCGTCGGTGTCCGGCGCCGCGGACGCGTGCCCGGAACGCGGCGGCGGGCGCGACGTCCGGGACCGTGGGCGCGCGACCCGGCGTACGGCGGCGGGCGCCGCCCGCGCGGGCCTCCTCGCCGCGCGCCCCGGCACACCGCGGCGCGCCCCTCGCCCCGCCCACGGCCACCCCGCCCGGCGGGAGAATCACCGCGCGGGGCGGGAGAATCGGTGCCGGGCGGGAAGAAACCGAGCAGGGCGCGGCCGGGGGCGGTGCGAGACGGATGAGCGGGAGGCCGCGGATGAACCGCAGCAGGGGCAGCAGTCAGGACAGCGGAAGCCGCGGGAACGGCAGCCACGACGACGGCACCTGGCACGACGACGGCACGGACCGCGCGCCGGACCGGCCCCGCGGCACGGACGCCGCGGACGGTCCGGGCCCCGGCGCGCCGCCCGGCCGGATGCTGCGCGTCGACGGCGTGCCGCTGCACGTGCTCCAGGAGGGCGCAGGTCCCGTCGTGGTGCTCTGCGGCGGCCTCGGCATGGCCTGGTTCGACTGGGAGGCGGTGGCCGCGCTGCTCGCCCCCGACCGCACCGTCGTCCGCTTCGACCGCCCCGGCCTCGGCCTGAGCGCCCCCGCGCCCGGCCCGCCGACCGCCGCTGCCGAGGCCGACCGGATCGCCCATGTCCTCGACGCGCTCGGCCACGCGGGCCCGGCCACCGTCGTCGGCCACTCCATGGCCGCCTTCCACGCCGAGGCGTTCGCCCGGCTCCACCCGCACCGCTGCGCGGGCCTGGTCCTCGCCGACGGCAGCCTCGCCGGCCCGGTCCGCCCGGTGCTGCCGCGCGCGGTCCGGCACGCTTGGGCGGGCGGCGTGGCGGGCGCCGCCTCCGCCGCCGGACTGCCCCGCGCCCTCGGCCCGGCCGGACGCCGCCTCGTCTCCCGCGCCGGGGCGCTCGGCCCGCACCCCGCGCACCCCTGGGAGCGCGCCACGTACCGCACCAGCCGCGTCGTCCGCGCCTGCGCGCTGGAGAACGCCGCCCACCCCTACCAGGCGGCGGAAGTGGCGGCGCTCCGTCCGGAGCGTGCGCTGCCACCCGTTCCGGTGACGGTCCTCGCGGCGTACGGCGGCGGGGAGACGCCCCGGGAGCTGCGGTGGCTGGAGCGGCAGCGGGGCCTCGCCGCCGAGCTGGGTGGCCGGTTCGTGGTGGCCGCGCCCGCCGGGCATCTGCTGATGGCCGACGCGCCGCACGCCGTCGCCCGGGCCGTCCGGGAGCTGTGACGGGCCGTTTCCCGGTCCGTCACGAACGGGTCAACGGCGGCTCCCGGAGAGGTCAGGAGTGCGCCAAGCCGCCGGTTTGCCGTGCCGTGGGCCGTGACAGACGGCGCCCGTGCGCCCCACGCTGACCATGGCGGGCTCACCGGGTGCGCCCCCGGCGTGGCGGGCGACGGCCCGAGGACACGGCCGGGCGGTTCTGAATCAGGCCAAGGGTGCGTAATGTGACGGTAACCCCCGCGCGTGATATTGGTGTGCCACACGATGTGGTCCCACACGTGTGGACGGGCCGATTGACCTGCAAGGATTGGTGAACCATGGACAAGCAGCAGGAGTTTGTGCTCCGCACGCTGGAGGAGCGTGACATCCGTTTCGTTCGGCTGTGGTTCACCGATGTGCTCGGGTTCCTGAAGTCCGTGGCCGTCGCGCCCGCCGAGCTTGAGCAGGCGTTCGACGAGGGCATCGGCTTCGACGGCTCCGCCATCGAGGGCTTCGCCCGGGTCTACGAATCCGACATGATCGCCAAGCCGGATCCGGGCACCTTCCAGATCCTGCCCTGGCGCGCGGAAGGCCCCGGCACCGCCCGGATGTTCTGCGACATCCTGATGCCCGACGGCTCCCCCTCGTACGCCGACCCGCGCTACGTCCTCAAGCGCATCCTGGCGAAGACCTCCGACCTCGGGTTCACCTTCTACACCCACCCCGAGATCGAGTTCTTCCTGCTCAAGGACAAGCCGGTGGACGGGCGGCGGCCCACCCCCGGCGACTCCTCCGGCTACTTCGACCACACCCCGCAGAACGTCGGCATGGACTTCCGCCGCCAGGCCATCACGATGCTCGAATCGATGGGCATCTCCGTGGAGTTCAGCCACCACGAGGGCGCCCCGGGCCAGCAGGAGATCGATCTGCGGTACGCCGACGCGCTGTCGACCGCCGACAACATCATGACGTTCCGGCTGGTCATGAAGCAGGTGGCGCTGGAGCAGGGCGTGCAGGCGACGTTCATGCCCAAGCCGTTCTCCGAGTACCCCGGCTCCGGCATGCACACCCACCTCTCCCTCTTCGAGGGCGACCGCAACGCCTTCCACGAGTCCGGCGCCGAGTACCAACTCTCCAAGGTCGGCCGGTCGTTCATCGCCGGACTGCTCCGCCACGCCGGGGAGATCTCCGCCGTCACCAACCAGTGGGTCAACTCCTACAAGCGCATCTGGGGCGGCGCCAACCGCACCGCGGGCGCCGGCGGCGAGGCCCCTTCGTACATCTGCTGGGGCCACAACAACCGCTCCGCGCTGATCCGGGTGCCGATGTACAAGCCCGGCAAGATGGGCTCCACCCGCGTCGAGGTCCGCTCCATCGACTCCGGCGCCAACCCGTACCTGACGTACGCGGTCCTCCTCGCCGCCGGACTCAAGGGCATCGAGGAGGGCTACGCACTGCCGCCCGGCGCCGACGACGACGTCTGGGCGCTGACCGACGCCGAGCGCCGCGCGATGGGCATCGAGCCGCTGCCGCAGAACCTCGGCGAGGCCATCGACCTGATGGAGCGCAGCGAACTGGTCGCCGAAACCCTCGGCGAGCACGTCTTCGACTTCTTCCTGCGGAACAAGAAACAGGAGTGGGAGGAGTACCGCTCCGAGGTCACCGCCTTCGAGCTGCGCAAGATGCTGCCGGTTCTGTAACCCGATCCCCGCCGTCGCCCGGCCCGGCGGCCGGGCGGACCCCGAGAGGCGCCCGCCATGGCACAACCCGCTCCGCAGGGCCGGCGGAGCAGCACCTTCACCCGGCTGCTGCGCCACGGTTTCACCGACCCGTCGGCGGCCGCCCGGCTGCTGCGGACGCCCGAACTCGCCCCCGTACACGACGACTCGGTGCTGCTGGAGGCGTTCGGCGGGGCCGCCGACCCGGATCAGGCGCTGCTCGGGCTGGTCCGGCTCGTCGAGGCGCAGGATGAGGCGGAGCGGCAGCGGCTGCTGGCCACGCTGGTCACCGCGAAACCGCTGCGGGACCGGCTGCTGGGCGTCATGGGCGCCTCCGAGGCGCTCGCCGACCACCTCGCCCGCCACCCGCGCGACTGGCAGTCGCTCGTCACGTACGAGGCGGCGGACCTGCACCCGGCCACCCCGGAGTTCGAGCAGGCGCTCGCCGAGGGCGTGTGGGGCGAGGAGGGCGGTGCGCTGCCGCGGCCGGACGCGCTGCGGATCGCCTACCGCCGCTGCCTGCTGGGCATCGCCGCCCGCGACGTGTGCGGCACCACCGACCTCAGCGAGGTCGCAGCCGAGCTGGCCGACCTGGCGACGGCGACCCTCCGCGCCGCCCTGGAGATCGCCTCCGGGGAGGCGCCGGGCGACGCCGCCGTGTGCCGCCTCGCCGTCATCGCGATGGGCAAGTGCGGCGGCCGGGAGCTGAACTACGTCTCGGACGTCGACGTCGTCTTCGTCGCCGAGGCCAAGGAGGGCACCGAGGAGGCGGCGGCGCTCCAGGCCGCGACCCGGCTCGCGGCGCGCCTGATGCAGGTCTGCTCGGACATCACCGTCGAGGGCACCATCTGGCCGGTCGACGCCAACCTCCGGCCCGAGGGCCGCAACGGCCCGCTCGTCCGCACCCTCAGCAGCCACCTCGCGTACTACCAGCGCTGGGCGAAGACCTGGGAGTTCCAGGCGCTGCTGAAGGCCCGGCCGACGGCGGGCGACCCCGAGCTGGGGCAGGCGTACGTCGACACGCTGGCGCCGCTGGTCTGGCAGGCCGCCGAGCGGGAGAACTTCGTCACCGATGTGCGGCAGATGCGGCGCCGGGTCATCGCGGGCATCCCCGTCGCCGAGGTCGACCGGGAGCTGAAGCTCGGCCCCGGCGGGCTGCGGGACGTCGAGTTCGCGGTGCAGCTCCTCCAGTTGGTGCACGGCCGCAGCGACGCGACGCTGCGCAGCGCCACCACCCTCGACGCCCTGACGGCGCTCGCCGCGGGCGGCTACGTCGGCCGCCAGGACGCCGCCGCCCTCGACGCCGCCTACCGCTTCCTGCGCACCCTGGAACACCGCATTCAGCTCCAGCGGATGCGCCGCACCCATCTGATGCCGGAGGACGGCACCGATCTGCGGCGCCTGGCCCGCTCCATGGGGCTGCGCACCGAACCGGTCGACGCGCTGCGCGCCCAGTGGAAATGGCACGCCCGCGAGGTGCGGCGGCTGCACGAGAAACTGTTCTACCGGCCGCTGCTGGACGCCGTCGCCCATCTGGAGCCCGGCGAGACGCGCCTGTCGGCGAAGGCCGCCGGACAGCGCCTCGAAGCGCTCGGCTACGCGGACCCGGTCGGGGCGCTGCGCCACATGGAGGCGCTGGCGTCCGGCGTGACCCGCAAGGCCGCGATCCAGCGGACGCTGCTGCCGGTGCTGCTCGGCTGGTTCGCCGACTCCGCCGACCCGGACGCCGGACTGCTGGGCTTCCGCAAGGTCTCCGACGCGCTCGGCAAGACCCCCTGGTACCTGCGGCTGCTGCGCGACGAGGGCGCCGCCGCGGAGAACCTCGCCCGGGTGCTGTCCGGCGGCCGCCTCGCCCCCGATCTGCTGCTGCGCGCGCCGGAGGCGGTGGCGCTGCTCGGCGCCGCCGACGGGCTGCGCCCGCGCGGGCGGGTGGCGCTGGAGCAGGAGGTGCTGGCGGCGGTCGGCCGCGCGGACGGCGCGGAGGCGGCGGTGGCCGCGGCCCGCGGGGTGCGCCGCCGCGAGCTGTTCCGCACCGCCGCCGCCGATCTGATCGGCGCGTACGGCACGGAGGACCGCCCCGCCGAGGAGGACCCCGGGCGGCTGCTGGACGTGGTCGGCTCCGCGGTCTCCGACCTGAACGCCGCGACGCTCGCCGGTGCGCTGCGCGCCGCCGTCCGCGAGAGCTGGGGCGACGCCCTGCCGACCCGCTTCGCGGTGATCGGCATGGGCCGCTTCGGCGGCCACGAGCTGAGCTACGGCTCGGACGCCGATGTGCTCTTCGTCCACGAACCGCGCGAGGGCGCCGACGAACAGGAGGCCGCCAAGGCCGCCCGGGCCGTCGCCAACGAGATGCGGCGGCTGCTCCAGCTCCCGTCCGCCGACCCGCCGTTGCCCATCGACGCGGACCTGCGCCCGGAGGGCCGCTCCGGCCCGCTGGTGCGCTCCCTCGCCTCGTACGCGGCGTACTACCGGCGCTGGTCGCTGACGTGGGAGGCGCAGGCGCTGCTGCGGGCCGAACCGGTCGCGGGCGACGCGGAGCTGGGCCGCCGCTTCATCGACCTGATCGACCCGCTGCGCTACCCGGTCGAGGGCCTGGGGGAGGACGCGGTCCGCGAGATCCGGCGCCTCAAGGCCCGGATGGAGTCCGAACGGCTGCCGCGCGGCGCCGACCCGACCACCCACGCCAAGCTGGGCCGCGGCGGTCTGAGCGACGTCGAGTGGACGGTGCAGCTCTTCCAGATGCAGCACGGCTGGGAGCTGCCGGGCCTGCGCACCACCCGCACCCGCGAGGCCCTGGCCGCCGCGCACCAGGCCGGACTGATCGGCACCGAGGAGGCCCAGATCCTCGACGAGGCGTGGGTGCTGGCCGCCCGCGTCCGCAACGGCGTGATGCTGGTCCGCGGCCGCCCCGGCGACACCTTCCCCGCCGACGCCCGCGAACTGGCCGCCGTCGGCCGCTACCTCGGCTACGAGGAGGGCCACGTCGGCGACATGCTCGACGACTACCGCCGCACCACCCGCCGCGCCCGCGGGGTGGTGGAGGAGGTGTTCTACGGGGCGTGAAAGGGGCGGGCCGGTCCAAGGGCGCCGGTCAGTGCGCCCGGACCGTCGCGTCGAGGGCGTCGAGGCCGTCCCGGTAGATGCCGGTGAACAGCGCCTCGGCCTCCTCGTCGCTCACACCGTCGGGGACGAAGCGCCCGTCCCACTGGACCTCGGCCTCCTCGGGCCTGCCGGGCACTGCGTGCACGCGGAGCGTGGAGAGGTAGCCGGTGACGGGGAAGGGGGCCCGCAGGATGGCGTAGCTGTAGAAGCGCTCCTGGCGGCTGTACGCCGTCATCTGCTCGACGATCACCTCACCGTCGGCGTTGGTCAGCCGGCGGGCGCCGCCGCCCTGTTCGGAGACGCTCTCCGGGATGTAGGGCAGCCAGTCGGGCAGGGCGTGGAAGCCGCCGATCAGGTTCCAGACCTCCTCGGGGGAGGCGGGGACGGTGCGGCTCACGGAGGTGGAGGCCATGGTCGGCTCCTTCGTACGTGGGGGGGGGTGGGTGCCGGGCCGGTCAGGCGCCGGCCGGGAGCGGGGCCGCCGGGTCGAGCAGACCGGCCTCGCGCAGGTCGTGCCAGAACGCGGCGGGGATCTCCTCGCGCAGGGCGCCGAGGTCCTCGGCGATGCGGGAGGGGCGGGTGGCGCCGGGGATCGCGGCGGCGGTCACCGGGTGGGCGAGGACGAACTGCAGCGCCGCGGCCTTGATGGACACGCCGTGCCGGTCGGTCAGCTCCCGTATGCGCCGGACGGTCTCCAGGATGTGGGCGGGGGCCTGCTGGTACTCGAAGTGGGTACCGCCGGCCAGTACACCGGAGCTGTACGGGCCGCCGACGATCATCTCGACGTCCTGCTCCTGGGCCGCGGGCAGCAGCCGCTGGAGCGCCTGGCCGTGGTCGAGCAGGGTGTAGCGCCCGGCCAGCAGGAACCCGTCGGGGCGCGGCTCGTCCAGGGCGAGGGTCAGCTCGACGGGCTCGACGCGGTTGACGCCGAGGCCCCAGGCCTTGATCACGCCCTGGTCGCGCAGGTCGTCCAGGACCCGGAAGGCGCCGGTGCGGGCGGTCTCGAACTGGGTGAGCCAGCGGTCGCCGTGGAAGTCCTGGGCGATGTCGTGGACCCAGACCATGTCCAGCCGGTCGGTGTTCAGCCGCTTGAGGCTGTCCTCGATGGAGCGCTTGGTGGCGTCGGCGGTGTAGTCGTCGGTCATCTTGTGGGGGCGGCCGTGCTCGAACAGGCCGCCCTTCTCGCCCAGTTCACGGGTGGCGGGGTCCTCGACCTCGTCGTGGATGACCCGGCCGACCTTCGTGGACAGCACGTACGCGTCCCGCGGCTGCTGCGACAGCATCCGGCCGAGCCGGATCTCGGCCAGGCCCGCGCCGTAGAAGGGGGCGCTGTCGTAGTAGCGGATGCCCTGGTCCCAGGCGGCCTGGAGGGTGGCCTGCGCCTCGTCCTCGGGGATGGCGCGGAACATGTTGCCCATGGGGGCGGTGCCGAAGCCCAGCGAACCGGGCAGCAGGTGGGTGAGGCTCATCGGGAGCTCCCTTTCATGGAGGGCTTGGGTGGTGGCGAGCCGTCGGGCGCCTCCCCGTTTCGCGCTTTCACGGACTTGCTTGCATACGACGTTACTTGCATACGCGGCATAATGCAAGCGCGCATTATGCGCGTCGCGTGGATGGTGTCACCCCGAGGGCCGGCGGCAAAAACGACTGCGGCCGGCCCCTCCTTCCGGAGGCGGACCGGCCGCAGTGGGTGGGCGGGCGGCGCCGCCCCGGGGGCTCAGGGCAGGATCGGGTCCACGTGACCGCCGTCGACGCGCAGCGCCCGTTGACGACGACGCGCGCTCCCGCGCGGGCGAGGCCGACGGCGATGGCGTGGCCGGTGCCCTGGGTGGAGCCGGCGACCGGCGCGGTGCAGCCGGACAGACCGATCTGCATGAGGCGTTCCCCTCGTCGGGGCGGTGGAGCTGCCGGCATCGAGTGGGTACCCCGCAGCGCCCGTCCCCGGGGGACAGGCGCTGCGGGGCGGTTCGGGGTCAGTTGAGGGTGTCGGGGTCCGGGCCGGTGCGCAGGCCCCGGTCGAGCCCGGCGATGTCGGCCATCTCGGCGTCGGTGAGCGTGAAGCCGAAGACGTCGAGGTTCTGCCGGATGCGCGCGGGGGTGACGGACTTGGGGATGACGATGTTGCCGAGCTGGAGGTGCCAGCGCAGCACCGTCTGCGCCGGGGTTACGCCGTGTGCCGCGGCGATTCGCACGATCGCCTCGTCCCCGAGGACCGCGCCCTGGGCGAGCGGGCTCCACGCCTCGGTCGCGATGGAGTGCTCGGCGTGGAAGGCGCGCAGCTCGGCCTGCTGGAGGCCGGGGTGCAGCTCGACCTGGTTGACCGCCGGGGTGATGCCGGTGTGCTCCATGAGCCGCCGGAGGTGCGGGACCTGGAAGTTCGAGACGCCGATGGCGCGGACGCGCCCGCCCGCCAGGATCTTCTCCAGCGCCTTGTAGGTCTCCACGTACAGGTCACGGGCCGGGGTGGGCCAGTGGATGAGGTAGAGGTCGACGTGGTCCAGGCCCAGCTTGTCCAGGGAGGCGTCGAATGCGGCCGGGGCGCGGCCTGCGCCCTGGTCCTCGTTCCACAGCTTGGTCGTGACGAACAGTTCCTCGCGGGCGAGGCCGGAGGTGGCGAGGGCCTTGCCGGTGCCGCGCTCGTTGCCGTAGATCGCGGCGGTGTCGATGCTGCGGTAACCGGCCTCCAGTGCGGACGAGACCGCGGCGGTGGTCGCGTCGTCGGGGACCTGGAAGACGCCGAAGCCCAGCTGCGGCATGGTCACGCCGTTGTTGAGTGTCACGTTCGGGACGGAGATCATCAGGGGTTCCTAATTCGTGGGTGCCGTGGTGGCGGAGGGGGCGGTCGGCGGCCGCCGACCGGTCCGGGGGAGGGCCCGCGGCCGGTGCGGGCGCGGGGTCAGGAGTGGGCGGTTCCCGCCGGGACGGGCGCGGCGGCCGCGTCAGGGTGCGCCGGGGCGGACACCGCCTCGGCGTGGGCGGAGCGCAGCTCCAGCCGGTGCGAGACGACGGCCAGCACCAGGGCGGCGGCGGCCAGGACGGCGCCGACGGCGTTGGGTGCGGCGTAGCCGAGGCGGGCGGAGATCATCAGGCCGCCGAGCCAGGCGGCGAGGGCGTTGCCCAGGTTGAAGGCGCCGATGTTGGCCGCCGAGGCGAGCGTCGGGGCACCGTGGGCGTGGTCCAGGACGCGCTTCTGCAGCGGCGGGACGGTGGCGAAGCCGAGCGCACCGATGAGGAAGACGGCCACGACGGCCGCGACCTTGCCGGAGGCCAGGAAGGTGAACAGCAGCAGGACCAGCGCCAGACCGCCCAGGGCGGTGTGGAGCATCGGCATCAGCTTGCGGTCCGCGAACCGGCCGCCGACGAGGTTGCCCACGACCATGCCGACCCCGAAGACCACCATCAGCCAGGTGACGGAGGACTCCGCGAAGCCGCTGACCTCGGTCATCATCGGCGCGATGTAGGTGATCGCGGCGAACACGCCGCCGAAGCCGAGGACCGTCATGGCCATCGCCAGGATGACCTGACCGTTCTTGAAGGCGGCGACCTCGTGCCGCAGTCGCACCCCCTCCGGCTTGGGCACGTCGGGGATGAGCCTGGCGACGCCCGCGAGGCCCAGGACGCCGAGGGCGGCGACGATCAGGAAGGTCACGCGCCATCCGGCGCTCTGGCCCACGAACGTGCCCACGGGCACGCCGACGACGTTGGCCACGGTCAGGCCGGTGAACATCATGGAGATGGCGCCCGCCTTCTTCTCCGGCGCCACCAGCTCGGCGGCCACGACGGAGCCGATGCCGAAGAACGCGCCGTGGGCCAGCGAGGCCACCACCCGGCCGATCAGCATGACGGCGAAGACCGGGGCGACGGCGGAGATCACGTTGCCGATGATGAACAGGCCCATGAGCAGCATGAGCATGTTCTTGCGGGAGATCTTGGTGCCGAGGACGGTCATGAGCGGCGCGCCGATCATGACGCCGAGGGCGTAGCCGGTGACCAGGAATCCGGCCGTCGGTACCGAGACCCCGAGGTCCGCGCCGACCTGGGGCAGCAGCCCCATGATGACGAATTCCGTGGTGCCGATTCCGAAGGCCCCTATGGCCAGGGCCAGAAGCGCGAGCGGCATGACGAGGGTCCTTTGAGGTGGGGAGGGGGAGCCGGAAGGGAGACGCCAGGAAGATGCGTGAGCGCCTTACATGCATCGACAATAGTTGCATACGATGGCTAATGGCAAACGCGGGTATAGTGAAGTGCGTGATACGGCGGCAGGCCCGCCGCCGGCGACTCCGCCCGTACGAACCGACTGAGGGAGCTGTCCATGACCGCCACTGACCCGGCGATGACCGCACTGGCGCACAGCTGGTCGGCGCTCTCGCTGCTGCACGGACGCATCGAGAGCAGCGTCGAGCGGGCGCTGCAGGCCGCGCACCGGTTGAGCGCCCGTGAGTACTCGCTGCTGGACGTGTTGAGTCGCCAGCACGACGGCGAGGGCGGCCACCTCCAGATGCGGCAGGTCGCCGACGCCGTGGTGCTCAGCCAGAGCGCCACCACGCGGCTGGTGACCCGGCTGGAGGACCGCGGGCTGCTGTCGCGGTACCTGTGCCCCACCGACCGCCGCGGCATCTACACCGATGTCACCGAATCCGGCCTGCGTCTGCTGGAGGAGGCCCGTCCCACCCACAACACCGCCCTGCGGGAGGCGCTGGACCGGGCGGCCGGTGAGCCCGTGCTCGCGCCGCTGGTGACCGCCGTCGAGGAGCTGCAGGGCGACGTCCGGCCGGTGTGATCCGCCGGGGGGGGCTCCGCCCTCCCGGCCCGGCGATCAAGTGCCGCCAACTTCCGTCTTCATGACGGGAGTTGGCGGCATTTTGCCGTTACGGCGCGCCCTGCGTCCCCTCCCGCACGCCCGCCGCGCGCAGCGCCCGTACCCGGTCCATCACGCCGGTCAGGGACAGCTCGAAGGCGGTGTCGGCGCGGTGCGGGCCCGCGTGGGCGACGGCGGCGGCGAGGCGGGGGGTGTCGGCGGGGTCGGCGACCTCCCACATCGTTTCGGGGGCGGCCAGGTCGAGGGCGGAGCCGAGGACGACGTTCTCCACGGCGACGATCACCGGGATCACCTCGGACGCGGCGAACCCGGCGTCCAGCAGCACCCCGCAGGCCCGCTCGTAGAGGGCCAGCACGCGCGGGGCGCGGACGGGGGAGACGGTCAGCAGCGGGATGGTGCGGGGGTGGGCGGCGAACGCGGCGCGGTAGCTGCGGGCCCATGCCTCCAGGGCCGCGTCCCACGGGGTGAGTTCCAGGGTGGTGGCGTCGATGGCCGCGCCGACGTGCTCGCGCAGCAGCTCGATGACCCCGGCCCGGCCATCGACGTGGTGGTAGACGGACGCCGTGCGCACCCCCAGCTCCCGGGCGATCTGCGGCACGCTGAAATCGCCCTGCTCGTCCACGAGCCGCAGCGCCGTCCCGCCGATCCGTGCCCGGTCCAGCAGCGGTGTCCGCGGCCTCGCCATGTCATCTCTCCCGCCCGTGAGGTCTTCCCGAATCGTACGGGCGGGGGTTACGGTGCAAAAACCGAAAGGCTTTAGGTTAAATTCCTTGCGGTCCCGTTGCCGTGCCCACCCCTCCCGCGCACCGGGCCGCCCTCCTCCTCCGCCGCAGAAGGGCACCCGCACGCCATGGCTGCTCCCGCCACGACCCCGCAAGGGGCCCCGCACCGCCCCGCACCACCCGGTACCTCCGGCCCGACGCTCCGCCGCGCCAGCCTCTCCGCCGCCGACATCGCCTTCTTCGTCATCTCCGCCGCCGCCCCGCTCACCGTCATGGCCGGGACCTCGCCCGTCGCCATCGGCGCCGGTGGCCTCGGCGCCCCCGTCGGCTACCTCCTGGCCGGGGCCACCCTCGCCCTCTTCGCCATCGGCTTCACCACCATGGCCCGGCACGTCCGCCACGGCGGCGGCTTCTACGCCTTCATCACCCGTGGCCTGGGCCGCCCCGCCGGATTCGGCGCCGCCACCCTCGCCCTCCTCGCGTACAACGGCATGCAGATCGGCGTCCACGGGCTGTTCGCCACCGCCACCCAGGAGGCCCTGGAAGCCTTCTGGGGCGTGCACCTCCCCTGGCCGCCGCTCGCCTTCGCCGGGATCGGCATCATTTGGTACCTCGGCCACCGCAGCATCGACTTCGGCGCCAAGGTCCTCGGCGTGCTGCTGGTCGCCGAGACCGGCATCCTCGTGCTGCTGGCCGGGGGCGTCCTGCTGCACGGCGGCGCGCACGGCCTCGCCGCCGACTCCTTCACCCCCGCGCACGTCCTGGTGCCCGGCACCGGCGCCGTCCTCGCCTTCGCGTTCGCCGCCTTCACCGGCTTCGAGTCGACCGCGATCTACCGCCGCGAGGCCCGCGACCCGGCCCGCACCATCCCCCGCGCCACCTACGTCGCGGTCGCTTTCCTCGGCCTCTTCTACGCCTTCATCATCTGGATCATCGTCCAGGCGTACGGCCCCGACCGGATCGTCGCCGCCGCCCTGAGCGACCCGTCCGGCCTCTTCTTCTCCGCCACCACGCGCTACGTCGGCGCCTGGGCCACCGACCTGATGCACATCTTCATCGTGACCAGCATCGTCGCCTCCCAACTCGCCTTCCACAACGCCATCAACCGCTACGCGCTCTCCCTCGCCCAGGAGGGCGTGCTGCCCGCCGCCCTCGGCCGCGTCCACCCCCGCAACCGCTCCCCGTACGTCGCCGGTGCCGTCCAGAGCGGCCTCGCGGTCCTCGTCGTCGCGGGGTTCGCGGTGGCCGGAGCCGACCCGTACCAGCAGCTGCTGCTGTGGATGAACACCCCCGGCATGCTGGGCCTCCTCGCGCTCCAGGCGCTCACCGCCGCCGCCGTGCCGCTCTTCTTCCGCCGCTTCACCCACGGCGAGGGCGCCTGGCGCACCCGCGTCGCGCCGATCGCCGCCGCCGTGCTGATGACCGGAGCCCTCGGCCTCGTCATCTCCAAGATCGACCTGATGACGGCGGCGCCGCTCGCCACCAACACCGTCCTGGTCCTCCTCGTCCCCGCCGCCTTCCTCCTCGGCCTCGTCCTCGCCCGGCGCGTACGGCGCAGCCGCCCCGCCGTCTACGCGGGGTTCGCGGCCGAACCCGCGGAAGCCGATGAGGATGACGGCGAGGTGCCGGACGGCCCCGCGACGGCCACCGCAACCACCGCCACCTCCGGAACCGCCCACCCCTGACCCCACCCCGCCCCGTACCACCCACCCACGACAGAGGAGCCCCCGTGCCCACCGCTTCCCCCGCCCCGCTGACCGTCGCCGACACCGTGCTGACCGGCGCCCGGGTGCGCACCCTCGACCCGCGGCGTCCCTGGGCGAGCGCCGTCGCCGTCAAGGACGGCCGGATCGCGGCGGTCGGCGAGGAGGCCGACGTACGGGACTGGCGCGGCGCGGCCACCGAGGTCGTCGACCTGGGCGGCGCCACCCTCACCCCGGGCTTCGTCGACGGCCACAGCCACCCCGTCTGGGGCGTCGACATGTCCGACGGCGTCGGCCTCTCCGCCGTCCGCGACCTCGACGGACTCCGCGCCGCCCTCGCCACGGCCGCCCGCGACCTGCCGCCCGGCGGCTGGGTCACCGGCTGGGGCCTCGACCACAACGTCTTCGGCGACCACCCCGTCCACCGCGCCCTCATCGAGGACGCCCTCGGCGGCGCCCCCGCCTTCCTGCGGCTCTACGACGGCCACTCCGCGCTGGCCAGCGGCGCGGCACTGGCCGCCGCCGGGGTCACCGGGCCGCGCACCTTCGCCCAGCGCGCCAGCGTCGTCTGCGATCCGGACGGCCCCACCGGGCACCTCGTCGAGCCCGCCGCGATGGACCTGCTGGCGGACGTTGTCCCGCTGCCCGACCCCGCGCAGCGCCGCGCCCGGCTGCTCGCCTCCCTGCACGAGATGGCCGCCGCCGGACTGACCGGCGCTCACGTGATGGACATGCAGGGCCCCGGTGTCCCCGAACTCCTCGACGCCATCGAGGCCGACGGTCACCTCCCCGTACGTCTCCGCCTCGCCCCCTGGTGCATGCCCGGCATCGACACCGACGGCCTCGACCACCTCGTTGCCCTCCAGCAGCTGCACGGCCGCCAGTGGCGGGTCGGCGGCGTGAAGTTCTTCATGGACGGCACCGTCGAGGGCGGCACCGCCTGGCTGGAGCACCCGGACTGCCACGGCGAGGGCACCGACGCGTTCTGGCCGGACCCGGCCGCGTACACCCACGCCGTCCACCACCTTGCCCGCGCCGGGGTCCGCACCGCCACCCACGCCATCGGTGACGCCGCCGTACGCCACGCCCTCGACACCGTCGAACTCCTAGGCGACACGGGCCGCTTCCGCCACCGCATCGAGCACATCGAGACCGTCCCCGGCGACCAGCTGCCCCGCTTCGCCGCGCTCGGCGTCGCCGCTTCCATGCAGCCGCTGCACACCGCCTACACCCGCGCCGACCACACCGACGCCTGGTCCCGCCGGGTCGGCGAGGAGCGCGCCGGACGCGCCTGGCGCTGCCGCGACCTGCGGGACGCCGGTGCCGTCCTGGTCCTCGGCTCCGACTGGCCGATCGCCCACCACGACCCGCGCGCCACCCTCGCCACCGCCCGGCTGCGCCGCCCCGCGGGCGCCCCCGACACCGCCCCCATCACCCCTGAACAGGCCCTGACCGGCCTGATGGCCCTGGAGGGCTGCACCATCCACGCCGCCCTCGCCGTCGGCGAGGAACACGAGGCGGGCCGCATCGCCCCCGGCTACCGCGCCGACCTCACCGCCCTCACCGTCGACCCGGTCACCGCCCCGGCCGACGATGTCGCCGCCGCACCGGTCCGCCTGACGATGTCCGGCGGCCACGTCACCCACCGGGGCTGAACGAAGGGGGGCCGGGGCATGCGCCCCGGCTCCCGGTCAGACCCGCACCAACTCCCGCTTGTGCCCCGCCGTGTCCCGCGCCAGATGGTGCGGCAGCGTCCCGTACCACAGGCAGGCCACCGCGAAGCCGAACAGCAGGCACAGGGCGCCGCCGCAGGCGTCCAGCCAGAAGTGGTTGGCGGTGGAGATGATCACCAGCAGGGTGAAGAAGGGATAGAGCAGCGCCACCGTTTTCACCCACAGCGGGCGGGCCAGCAGCGCCACCGTCAGGCCGCACCACAGCGACCAGCCGATGTGCATCGACGGCATCGCGGCGTACTGGTTCGACATCGACGCGAGGTTCCCGGACGCCATCGAGCCCCAGGTGTTGTGCCGGACGAGGGTGTCGACGAACCCGCCGTCGGCCATCAGCCGCGGCGGCGCCAGCGGATAGAAGTAGTAGCCGACGAGCGCGACGCCGGTGGTCGCGAAGAGCGCGAGGCGGGCGGCGGCGTACCGGCCGGGGTGCCAGCGGTAGAGCCAGACCAGCACGCCGATCGTCACCACGAAGTGCAGCGTGGCGTAGTAGTAGTTCATCGGCACGATCAGCCAGGTCACGGCGTTCACCGCGTGGTTGACGGTGTGCTCGACGGCGATGCCGAGGGCGTGTTCCGCCCGCCAGATCCAGTCGGCGTTCCGCAGCGCCTGCGCCTCCCGCTCGGGCACCGCGTTGCGGATGACGGAGTACGTCCAGTAGCTGAGGGCGATGAGCAGGATCTCGAACCACAGCCGGGGGGCGCGCGGGGCCCGCAGCCGGGTCATCCGGCCCGGAGGGGGAGGGCGTTCCGCGGTCGCGCCATGAGGCGGCGGGCTGGCCGGCGGGTCGTCGACGGTCCTCACATGCGCTTCACCCATGGGCAGACAGTTTGCCAGAAAGGGGTTACCCGTCTGTCATTCTCTGGTGGGGTTGACGACGACCTGTGTACTTCTCGGGGTGGATGTCCGGGCCTCGCCCGTCAGAGGCGGAGTGGACGGTTCCGGGATCTTTGTCCGCTTCGAGGGGGAAGCGTGCTCCGTGGCGGCGGCGTCCCCGGCGTCCGGGTCGCCCTCGGGCCACGCCCCCGCGTCCGCACCCGCCGCCGCCCGGGGCGCCGACGCGGTCGAGCCCCGCACCACCAGTTCCGGGTGGAAGACGAACTCGCTGTGCGGCGCGGGCGTCCCGCCGATCTCCTCCAGCAGCGCCCGCACCGCGGCCTGGCCCATCGCCGGGACCGGCTGCCGGATGGTGGTCAGCGGCGGGTCGGTGAAGGCGATCAGCGGGGAGTCGTCGAACCCGACGACGGAGACCTCGTGCGGCACGTCGAGGCCCCGCTGCCGGGCCGCGCGGATCGCGCCGAGCGCCATCATGTCGCTGGCGCACACCACCGCCGTCGCCCCGCGGTCCAGCAGTGCGCCGGCCGCCGCCTGCCCGCCCTCCAGGGAGTACAGCGAGTGCTCGATGCACCGCTCGGCCGCCGCGGCGCCCAGCCCCAGCTGCTCGCGGACCGCCCGGACGAACCCCTCGATCTTCCGCTGCACCGGCACGAACCGCCGCGGCCCCAGCGCCAGCCCGATCCGGCGGTGGCCCAGCGCCACGAGGTGGGTGACCGCCAGGTGCACCGCCGCCCGGTCGTCGGGGGAGACGAACGGCGCCTGCACCTGCGGGGAGAAGCCGTTGATGAGGACGAACGGGACGCCCTGGCCGCGCAGCCGGGCGTAGCGCTGCATATCGGCGGAGGTGTCGGCGTGCAGCCCGGAGACGAAGATGATCCCGGCCACCCCGCGGTCGACCAGCATCTCCGTCAGCTCGTCCTCGGTGGAGCCGCCCGGCGTCTGCGTGGCGAGCACCGGCGTGTAGCCCTGACGTGTCAGGGCCTGGCCGATCACCTGGGCGAACGCCGGGAAGATCGGGTTCTCCAGCTCCGGGGTGATCAGCCCGACCAGGCCCGCGCTGCGCTGCCGCAGCCGTACGGGGCGTTCGTAGCCGAGGACGTCGAGGGCGGCCAGCACCGACTGGCGGGTGGCCGCGGAGACGCCCGGTTTACCGTTGAGCACCCGGCTGACGGTGGCCTCGCTGACACCCGCCTGCGCTGCGATATCGGCAAGCCGGGCGGTCATGCCAGGGACTTTACCTTTCGCCCCTCAGATTGCCCACCAGGCGCAGCTGTCCCCGGGGAGCACCGCCGACGCCCCCCGGACGGGTAGCGGCGCACTGGCCAGCAGCAGCCGTCCGGGCGCCTCGAACGCGACGTCGCCGCCGGTGGTGTTGACGGTGCACACCACCCCGGGCCGGGCGAACGCCAGCACCCCTTCGGGCGCCTCGCGCCAGGTCATCCCGCCGTCGCCCAGGCCCGGCAGCATCCGCCGCAGCGCGAGCGCCGCCCGGTACAGCTCCAGCGTGGAGTCCACGTCACCGGTCTGCGCCGTGACCGACAGCCCGCCCCACACGGCCGGTTGCGGCAGCCAGCTCCCGCCGTCGCCGAAGCCGTACGAGGCTCCGTCCGGGGTCCACGGCAGCGGCACCCGGCACCCGTCGCGCAGCCCGTCCTGCCCGGAGGAGCCGGAGGCGGCGTCGGCGGCGCTCCGGCGGCGCAGGAACGCCGGGTCCTGACGGGCCTCGTCGGGCAGGTCGGTGACCTCCGGGAGGCCCAACTCCTCGCCCTGGTAGAGGTAGACGGAGCCGGGCAGCGCCAGCATCAGCAGCGTCGCCGCGCGGGCGCGGGCCAGCGAGCCGAGGCGGGTGGCGTGCCGGACCACGTCGTGGTTGGAGAGGACCCAGGTGGTGGGGGCGCCGACGGAGGCGGTGGCGGCCAGCGATGCGTCGATGACCTCGCGCAGCGCCGACTCCCCCCAACTCGCGGTCAGGAACTGGAAGTTGAACGCCTGATGCAGCTCGTCCGGCCGGACGTAGAGCGCCAGCCGTTCCGGGGTGGGTGCCCATGCCTCCGCGACGCCGATGCGGGCGCCGCCGTAGCTCTCCAGCAGGGTGCGCCAGGAGCGGTGGATGGCGTGGACGCCGTCCTGGTCGAAGAAGGGCAGCGACTGGTTGCCGATCAGGGTGGCCTGGCTGCCGCGCCCGATGTCCGGCAGACCCGGCGCCTTGACCATGCCGTGCGCGACATCGATCCGGAAACCGTCGACGCCGAGGTCGAGCCAGAACCGCAGGATCGCCGCGAACTCCGCGTGCACGTCGGGGTTGTCCCAGTTCAGATCGGGCTGCTCGGGCGCGAAGAGGTGGAGGTACCAGTCGCCGCGGTCGGTGCGCGTCCAGGCGGGGCCGCCGAAGACCGACTCCCAGTCGTTGGGCGGCAGTTCGCCGTCGGTGCCGCGGCCGGGCCGGAAGAGGTAGCGCTCCCGGGCCAGCTCCGGGTCGCGGAACCACGGGTGCCGGTCGGAGGTGTGGTTCGGCACGATGTCGACGATCACCCGCAGCCCGCTGGCATGGGCCGCGCGGATCAGCGCGTCGGCGTCCTCCAGGCTGCCGAAGAGCGGGTCGACGGTGCGGTAGTCGGCGACGTCGTACCCACCGTCGGCCTGCGGTGACGCGTAGAACGGCGTGAGCCATACGGCGTCCACGCCCAGGTCCTTGAGGTACGGCAGCCGCTCGCGCACCCCCCGCAGATCGCCGACGCCGTCGCCGTCGCTGTCCGCGAACGACCGTACGTAGACCTGGTAGATGACGGCGTCGCGCCACCAGCCGGGCCCGGGGGCCGGTTCGGCGGCTTGGCGGGCGGGGCTGGGGGAGGTGAGCTGCTGGGTCATCTGCCGTCCCTTCGTGCGGGGAGGGCGGACGGCGTGCCGCCGGTGCGGCCCGGCGCGGGCCGGATGCCACCGGGAGGGGCCGTGCGCCGCCAGGAGCGGTGCGCCTGGCACCGGAATCAACGCGCGGACGGGCGTCGGGTGACGGCCCGTACGCCTTCCCGCCGCAGACCTTTCCAGCAATCTTGCAGAAATATCTCGCAAGGTCTTTCGGTTTTCTTGCGGCGCTGTTACGTTCCCCACCGCCATCTCAGGCGATTCCCCAAGGAGTTCACATGCGGCGTGGCATACGTGGCGTCACCGCCACCGCACTGGCGGCGGGCCTGGCCCTGGCGGCGACGGCCTGCGGTGGTGGCGGCGACGGCAAGGGCGGCGGCGACGGAAAACTTTCCGGTACCGTCACCTTCTGGGACACCTCCAACGACGCCGAGAAGGCGACCTACCGCAAGCTTGCGGAAGGCTTCGAGAAGGAGCACCCCGGCGTCGACGTCACGTACGTCAACGTGCCCTTCGGCGACGCCAACGCCAAGTTCAAGAACGCGGCGGGCGGCAACGCCGGCGCCCCCGACGTGATGCGCACCGAGGTCGCCTGGACCGCCGACTTCGCCCACCTCGGCTACCTCGCCCCCCTCGACGGCACCCCCGCCCTCGACCACACCGCCGACTACCTCCCGCAGGCCCTCGGCTCCACCGAGTACGACGGCAAGACCTACTCCGCGCCGCAGGTCATCGACACCCTCGGCCTCTTCTACAACAAGCAGCTGCTCAAGAAGGCCGGGGTCTCCGTCCCCAAGACCTTCGCCGAGCTGGAGTCCGCCGCCGAGAAGATCAAGGCGAAGACCGGCGCCACCGCCCTCTACCTGCGCGGCGACGACCCGTACTGGTTCCTGCCCTACCTCTACGGCGAGGGCGGCGACATGGTCGACGCCCGCGACAAGACCATCACGATCGACGACGACGCCGGGACCCGCGCCTTCGCCACCCTCAAGCGCCTCGTCGACTCCAAAGCCGCCGTCACCGACGCCACCGACGGCCAGGAGAACCAGCTCAAGGCCCTCAAGGACGGCGACGTCGCGATGGCGATCGACGGCCCCTGGGACATCGAGGGCGCCCGCGCCGGAAAGGCGTTCGCCGACAAGGACAACCTCGGCGTCGCGCCCGTCCCCGGCGGCAGCGTCGCCCAGGGCTCCCCGCAGGGCGGCTGGAACCTCTCCGTCTACGCCGGGTCCGGCAACCTCAACGCCGCCTACGCCTTCGTCACGTACATGAGCGGCGCCGACGTCCAGCGGAAGACCACCGAACAGCTCAGCCTGCTGCCGACCCGCAAGTCCGTCTACCAGCTCCCGTCGGTCAAGAAGAACGAGATGGTGAAGTTCTTCAAGCCCGCCGTCGACGGCGCCGTCCAGCGCCCGTGGATCGCCGAGGGCAACTCCCTCTTCGAGCCGGTCAAGGTCCAGATGAACAAGGTCCTCACCGGCGCCGCCACCCCCGGGCAGGCGGCCAAGGCCACCGGCGACGCCTACCGGAAGCTGCTCAAGGACTACAAGTGACCCTCGCCGCCCGCGTCCGCCGCGCGCTGGCCCCCCACTGGTACGCCTGGACGATGGTGGCGCCCGTCACCGTCGTCCTGGGCGTGATCATCGGGTTCCCGCTGGTGCGCGGCGTCCACCTCTCCCTCACCGACGCCGACGAGGCCAACGTCGCCCGCGACATCGGCATGAACCACCTGCCCGCGACGTACCACTTCACCGGCCTCGACACCTACCGCGCGATCCTTACCGACTCCGTGTTCTGGGGCCGCCTGGGCTGGACCGTCGTGTGGACGGTCGCCTGCGTCGGCCTGACGTACCTCATCGGGCTGGGCCTGGCCACGCTCCTCAACCGCCCGCTGCGCGGCCGCACCGGCTACCGCCTCGCGCTGATCCTGCCGTGGGCGCTGCCCGCCTTCGTCTCCGTCTTCACCTGGCGGATGCTCTTCAACGACCGCAACGGTCTGCTCAACTCCGTCCTGACCGGCGGCGGCATCGGCGCGATCCCCTGGCTCAACGACCCGACGTGGGCGAAGCTCGCGGTCATCGCCGTCAACGTCTGGCTCGGCGTCCCCTTCATGCTCGTCGCCCTCCTCGGCGGGCTCCAGTCCCTCCCGGGCGAGCTGTACGAGGCGGCCGAGATGGACGGCGCCGGGCTCTGGCAGCGCTTCCGGTACATCACCCTGCCGGGCCTGCGCACCGTCAGCTCCACGGTGATCCTGCTCTCCACCATCTGGACGTTCAACATGTTCCCGGTGATCTTCCTGCTCACCCGGGGCGGCCCCGGCGACGCCACGGAGATCCTGGTGACCTACGCCTACCGCCTCTCCTTCGTCGACAGCCCCCGCGACTTCTCCGGCTCCGCCGCCTGGGGCGTCCTGATCCTCCTGCTCCTCAGCGCCGCCGCCGTCCTCCACCGCCGCGCGCTCCGCAAGCAGGGAGAGACGTGGTGACCGAGACCATGAGCGAGATCAGAAACGGGACCGCCCCCGCCCCCGCGAAAGCACCCCGCCCCCGCGGCCACCGTTCCCCCCTCGCCTCCGTCGGCCTGCACGCGACGCTCCTGCTCGCCGCCGTCATCGCCGTCTTCCCGCCCCTCTGGCTGCTGATCACCTCCTTCAAACCCAAGAACGACGCCTTCACCACCGCCGTCGTCTCCCACCCGACCCTCGCCAACTACCGCCACGTCCTGGGCGATACGTCGTTCCCGACGTGGTTCGGCAACTCCGTCCTCGTCGTCGCCGTCACCACCGTCGTCGGCGTCCTCCTCGCCGCCACCACCGGCTACGCGCTGAGCCGCTTCCGCTTCCCCGGGATGCGCCCGCTGCTGTGGCTGCTGCTGATCACCCAGATGTTCCCGGTGGCCGTGCTGATCGTGCCGCTCTACAACCTCATGGCGGGCCTGGGCCTCCTCAACCAGCCCGGCGGCCTGATCGTCACGTATCTGACCATCGCCGTGCCGTTCTGCGCCTGGATGATGAAGGGCTACTTCGACACCATCCCCGTCGAGATCGACGAGGCGGGCCGCGTCGACGGCCTCACCCCCTTCGGCACCTTCTGGCGCCTGGTGCTGCCGCTGGCCCGCCCCGGTCTCGCCGTCACCGGTTTCTACACCTTCGTCACTGCCTGGGCCGAGGTCGCCTACGCCTCCGCCTTCATGACCGGCGACGAACACCTCACCCTCGCCGGGGGCCTCCAGACCTTCGTCAACCAGTACACCAACGACTGGGGCTCGATGACCGCCGCCGCCGTCCTCATCGCCGTCCCGGCCACCGCCGTCTTCGCCTTCGCCCAGCGCCACCTCGTCGCCGGACTGACCGCCGGCACCACCAAGGGATGACATGACTCCGGACCAGCCCGCACCCGCCCCGAGCCAGGATTCCGCCCGCCCCGACTGGTGGCGCGACGCGGTGATCTACCAGGTCTACCCCCGCAGCTTCGCCGACGCCGACGGCGACGGCATGGGCGACCTGGAAGGCATCCGCCGCCGCCTGCCCCACCTGCGCGACCTCGGCGTCGACGCCGTCTGGCTCTCCCCCTTCTACGCCTCCCCGCAGGCCGACGCCGGATACGACGTCACCGACTACCGCGCCGTCGACCCGATGTTCGGCACCCTCGCCGACGCCGACGCGGTGCTGCGCGACGCCCACGCCCTGGGCCTGCGCGTCATCGTCGACCTCGTCCCCAACCACTGCTCCGACCGGCACGCCTGGTTCCGTCAGGCCGTCGACGAGGGCCCGACCTCCCCGCTCCGCGCCCGCTTCCACTTCCGCGACGGCCGCGGCGAGAGCGGCGAACTCCCGCCCAACGACTGGGAGTCCGTCTTCGGCGGCCCCGCCTGGACCCGCCTGCCCGGGCCCGACGGCCAGTGGTACCTCCACCTCTTCGCCCCCGAACAGCCCGACTTCAACTGGGAGCACCCCGCCGTACGCGACGAGTTCCGCGCCGTGCTGCGCTTCTGGCTGGACCGGGGCGTCGACGGCTTCCGGGTCGACGTCGCCCACGGCCTGGTCAAGGCACCGGGCCTGCCCGACACCGGCACCACCGGCCAGATAGCGCTCCTCGGCCATCAGGTGCTGCCCTTCTTCGACCAGGACGGCGTCCACGCGATCTACCGCTCCTGGCGCACCCTCCTCGACGAGTACCCCGGCGAGCGCATAGCCGTCGCCGAGGCATGGGCGCCCAGCCCCGAGCGCACCGCCCGCTACGTCCGCCCCGACGAACTCCACCAGGCGTTCAACTTCCACTACCTCGGCACCGCCTGGGACGCCCCCGCCCTCCGCGAGACCATCGACGCCTCCCTCGACGCGATGCGCCCCGTCGGCGCCCCCACCACCTGGGTCCTCTCCAATCACGACGTGGTCCGCCACGCCACCCGCCTCGGCGGCGGCGCCGCCCGCGCCCGCGCCGCGACCCTGCTGATGCTCGCCCTCCCCGGCTCCGCCTACCTCTACCAGGGTGAGGAGTTGGGCCTGCCGGAGGTCACCGACCTGCCCGACGAGGCCCGCCAGGACCCGGCGTTCGCCCGCCGCACCGGCGCCTTGGGCCAGGACGGGCTGCGCGACGGCTGCCGCGTCCCGCTGCCCTGGACCGAGGACGGCCCCTCGTACGGCTTCGGCGACGGCGGCAGCTGGCTCCCGCAGCCCGACGGCTGGGGCGCCCTCTCCGTCGCGGCCCAGACCGGCGACCCGGACTCCACCCTGGAGCTGTACCGCGCCGCCCTCGCCCTGCGCCGCACCCACCCGGGCCTCGGCGCGGGCACCGAGGTCACCTGGCTGGACGCCCCCGACGGCGTCCTCGTCCTCCGCCGCCCCGGCGGCCTCGTCTGCACCGTCAACACCACCGACACCGCCGTCCGCCTCCCGGCCCCGGGCGAGCCCCTGCTCTCCTCGGGCCAACTCCGCTCCACCGACAGCGAATTCATCCTCCCCGCCGACACCACCGTCTGGTGGGACGCGTGAGCGCACCGGCCTCCCGCGCCACCCCCCGCCTCGCCGACCTCGCAGCTCAGGCGCAGGTCAGCGAGGCGACCGCGAGCCGCGTCCTCAACGGCCGCGCGGGCGTCGCCGCCGCCACCCGGCAGCGCGTCCTCGCCGCCCTCGACGTCCTCGGCTACGAGCGTCCCGTACGGCTACGGCGGCGCAGCGCCGGGCTGGTCGGGCTGGTCCTCCCGGAGCTGACCAACCCGATCTTCCCGGCGTTCGCGCAGATCATCGAGCAGTCACTGGCCGGTCACGGCTACACGCCGGTGCTCTGCACCCAGATGCCGGGCGGCTCCACCGAGGACGAACTCGTCGAGCAGCTGGAGGAACGCGGCGTCACCGGCATCGTCTTCCTCTCCGGCCTGCACGCCGACACCGGCGCCGACCCGGCCCGCTACCACCGCCTGCGCGAGCGGGGCGTTCCGTACGTCCTGATCAACGGCCACCGCCCGGACATCCCGGCCCCCTCCGTCTCACCCGACGACGGCGCCGCCGCCCGCATGGCGGTCCGGCACCTGGCCGCGCTCGGCCACACCCGCATCGGCCTGGCCGTCGGCCCGGAACGGTTCGTGCCCTCCCACCGCAAGGCGGACGGCTTCACGGCGGCGCTGGGGGAGTGCTTCGGCTTACGGCCCGAGCACGCCGAACGCCGCGTCCGCCACACCCTCTTCACCGTCGAGGGCGGCCACGCGGCGGCCGACACCCTCCTCGACGACGGCTGTACGGGCCTGGTCTGCGGCAGCGACCTGATGGCCCTGGGCGCGGTCCGCGCCGCCCGCGGGCGCGGCCTGCCGGTCCCCGACGCGGTCTCCGTCGTCGGCTTCGACGACTCCCCACTGATCGCCTTCACGGACCCACCCCTGACGACGGTCCGCCAACCCGTCCAGGCGATGGCGGCGGCAGCGGTCGACACGCTCATCGAGGAGATGCAGGGGAATCCCGTCCGGCATACGGAGTTCGTTTTTCAGCCGGAGTTGGTGGTGCGGGGGTCGACCGGGGCGGTACGGGGCTGACCGGCGGCAAGCCGAAGAAGCATGGTTGTCAGTACACGATGGACACGATTCGGCAGGCGGCTTCGGCAAGTTGGCGGTCGCCGTCGACGCGGGCCCCGGCGAACGCGGTGGCCGGTGAGATACCACGGGTGCACAGCCGCCACGCGGTCGCAGCGTCCAGCCCGAGCCGGGCGGCGGGCCGACCGGCATCCGGCGCGGCCAGGGACCACCGGCCCTCGACGACGGTGGCGGTCCAGGTGCCGCCGGCCGGGCCGCCGATGTGCACCTGGACCTGTGTACCGGACGGGGCAGGGGTGTCGCGCAGGGTGTGCGGAAGGGCCCGCAGGAAGGTGTCCAGGACCACGGACAGGAGGCGCGGATCGGGATCGGTCTCCTGACCGACGGCGTGGCGGATCTGCTGACGATGGGTCCAGAACTCGGTGAAATCCCGGGCGCTGTCGAGCCACATGGGAGCGGGATCGGCACCGGCCCAGGACACCCCCAGCGAAGCCCTGTCGAGATCGACGGTCTCGAAGAACCGGGTGACCTGCCCGCCGACCAGGTCCACCGTGTCGGTCAGCGCGGCGGCGCTGACCCGGCGGTGGGCGTCCACCCACTCCTGGTTGATGCGGTGGATGAACCCCTCCAACGTCTCGCCCGGCGCCGGGGCGGGGCCGCCCCGATGGCCGTCGCGGTCGCGGCCGAGGCGCCCGTAGAAGTCACCGAGAAGATGCGCGACAAGATCGTGCACGCTCCATCCCGGCACCGCCTCCTGCCCCCAGTCGGCAGGTGCCAGCCCCCGCAAGGTGGCCATCAACGCCGCCTGCTCCGCCGCGAACAGGTCACGGGCATCGATCGGCGCACCGAGTCGGCGCCATCCATCAGACATGCCTAGCCCCGAGTGACCGCGTACGCGACGAAGGCCCGCCAGGTGCCGGAGGTGACGGCGAGCTGGGGGCCGTCCTTGTCCTTGGAGTCGCGGATGTGGATGGTGGTGGGGGAGGTGGCGATCTCTACGCAGTCGCCGTCCCCGCCGCTGCTGTAGCTGCTCTTGAACCAGGCCAGGTCGGTGGTGCTCATAGCGCTCCTCGCATCCGCTGCAACAGGCTCAGTGAGTCTTCGGGGGAGAGAGCCTGTGAACGCATCCTGGCATATCGCATATGGAGCACGCTGATCTCCTTGGGGTCGGAGAGAAGGAGCCCGCTGCGTTGCCCTTCGCAGTACCCGAACCACTTGTTGGACGGGGTCTCCGCCAACTGCATCGGGCCATCCAACCCAGCGTGCGTTTCGCGGACTTGCGGCATGATCTGCACCTCGACATTCCTTGCCGAGGCCAGGTCCAGAATATGGTCGATGAGTTCCCTGGTCACGTCTGTCCCGCCAACGTGACGGAGAAACAGGTGCTCTTCAAGGATGAAGCTGTACGCAGTGTTCGGCCGTTGCCCCAGCAGGCGCTGTCGGTCCATCCGCGCCGCCAGTTGGTTCGCGATCTGCTCATCGTCCAAGGGCGGAAGCTGATTGGCGAACAGCGTCCGTGCATACGCCTCCGTCTGCAACAAGCCCGGGATCAACCGGCACTCGTACGTATAGAGACTCACGGCTTCCTCCTCCAGGTCCGCCCACTGGCGGAACCAGGACGCCAAGCCAGGCTTCCGGGCGAGATGCCGCGCCATCGCCCGCAGCACACCGAACGCGTCCAGCACTTCCTCGGCCCGCGTGATGAAGTCAGGCGGGGGCAAGCGCCGCCCCTGCTCGATCGACGCCACCATCTGGACCGAGAACTTCACCAGCGGCGCCAACTGCTCCTGCGTCAGCCCGGCCCGTTCCCGGAATGTCTTGACGGCGGCGCCGAACGCCTTGAGGCTGTCCGTGGACTCCGGCTCGTTGCCGCCTGTGTTCCCTGCCATGTTCCGGCACCTCCGCTGTGTGCGCCCCTCCAGCCAACTCGGCCATGCTCACGGTCGGTTACCCGTACTGTCCACTCTCTGCGCCCGTACGCTGACCCAGCGTACGAGCGCAGTTGCTGGTCAAGGCATTGACCAGGGCGCCAACTTGGGCATATGCACGCCTCATCCGCCGCGCCCGCGGCCCCCGCCACCGTTACCGCGCGTGTGTTCGCACAGCGCTTCAGTGCCACCCGCCGCGGCGCCCGCCTCGCCCGGCGATTGGCCACCGCCCAGCTCGACGCCTGGGGCACCCCGTACGGCAGCGAACGGTCCGACACCGTCGCCCTGCTCGTCGCCGAACTCGCCGCCAACGCCGTTCTCCACGGCCGTGTCCCGGGGCGTGACTTCGAGCTGCGGCTCACCCTCGTAGGCGGTCCCGCCGGACGCGACCGGCTACGGATCGAGGTCGCCGACACCCGCACCGAGGCCCGGCCGCCGGGGCCGGACGGGCTGCGTCCGCCCGCACCGGACGCCGAATCGGGCCGGGGCCTCCTCCTCGTCGATGCGTTGGCCGACCACTGGGAGGTCGCCGACCGCCTCGGCGTCGGCAAGATCGTCCGGGCGGAGATGGGGTGGTGATCCGGCCGCGCGAGGTGCGAACCGGGCCTGACCGAAAGAGACCCACCTCCGCAACCCGCCACAGGCCACAGGCGTCCTCCGCGGCAGATGTCCGCACCACCTTCCGCGGACAGTCAAAAGGGGGCAGCAATGGATCCGGAATCTGGGGACTTCTACGTCACGGACAACCCGTTCGCCGCCTACGGGGCGGGCGTGTTCTGTGTGGTCGGCGGCGCATGGGCGGTGTGGAAGGCTTTCGAGGGGTACCGCGGGGCCCGGAAGATGATCCGGGAGGGGCTGACCGCCGAGGGACGCGCCATCAAGGACCTCCGGCGCCGTGGCGAGAACGGCGATATCCACCACCTCCCGGTCATCAAGTTCACCGACCAGGACGGCCGCAAGCGGACCTTCCGCTCCTCCCTGCAGTTCAGCAAACCCCAGTCCGGCCAGGAGTTCCTCGTCCGCTACCTCCCCGACGCCCCCGCCGGCACCGCCGAGATCCACTCCTGGCGCGCCCGCTGGGCGAACACCCTCGGCCTCGCCTTCTGCGGCCTCGCCTTCGTGGCCGCGGGGGTGACCCTCGTGGTGTCGTACGTGGTCGTGTACGGCTGACCTCCGGCTCCGGGCCCGCCCCGACATGCACCCGCCCGCCGCCCCGGCGATCCTGGGAGAAGCGCATTTCCCGAGGGGCCGGGCGCGGGACGCGGTCCGGCTGCCGCAGCCGAGGAGGAGGGCGCATGGGACACCACCATCACAAGCCGAACAAGGCGGTCGAGGGCGACCCGGACGAGGGCCACGGGCGCGGGATGCCCCGGCGGCCCGACGGGCGGGAGGCCGAGCGGCGTACCGAGGAGGACCGCCGCGAGGTGGGCCTGCCCGACGGTGCCGGGAAGGACGACGCGACCCGGTACGCGGAGGAACGGGCCGAGGTGGAACGCGAGGCCAACAGCGGCACCATGCCCCGCAGCGTCGCCCCACGGAAGAAGCGGAACCCGTACCCACCCTCCGACTACGAGGAGTGAGCGCGGGGCCGCCAGTCGTACGGGTGGGCCGGAGAGACGGGCGAGCCGGACGCGCGGGCCCGGCCGCCCCCGCAGGTCAGAGGTACGGAGCTGGAATGAGTCAGGAACCCGAACCGATCAGCGCCGCCGAGCGCCGCGCGCTGGAGCGGGACCGCGACGCGCTGCGCGCCGCCCGCGCGGCCGACGCCCCGGCGCCGCAGGACTCCGATCAGGCGGGCGACCGCGGCGACGCCGCCGACCAGTCGGAACGCGTCGACGAGGCCACCCACATCGGGGTCCGCCTGGCCGAGATCACCCTGCGCCTGCACGAGGGCGAACGCGCAGGCGTGCCGCCCGTCGACGCGGTCGGCGTGGGCAGCACCGTCACCGTGCGCTTCCCGGACGGCGACCGGGCCACGCTCCACCTCGCCCGACTGGCATCGGACCGCGACCCGACCCTCGTCACCGCCGACAGCCCCCTCGGCCACGCCCTCCTCGGCCACGAGGCGGGCGACCGCGTCGAGTACGCCACCCCCGACGGCCGCGAGACCGTCCACCTGCTGTCGGTCGGCGAACCCGGTCCGGAGAACGGACGGTAGCGGGCCGGCGGCCCAAGCCGGCGCTCCTTGACGGGTGGCCGGTGCCGGCCGGGGCACGGCGCACCGGGGCTCTCCGGGCAGCTTCCGCAACCCCTGGCCGCTGCCGCCCGCCCGGCTCCGCCCGAGCATGGCCGCCACCAGCCGTCCGCCCGTGTCGGCCCGCCCCTCAGCCCCCCAGGCACTCCCGCACCGCCGCGACCAGCCGGTTCGCCCGCGCGTCGCCATGGCCGATCATGCGGTTGGCGACGTACGCGAACCCGACGCCGAACGCATCGTCACCGAACGCGAACTGACCGCCCGCGCCGTCGTTGCCGAAGCTGCGGGCGCCGAGCATCGGCCGGAACGGCGAATCCAGCAGGAACCCCGCACCCCAGCGGGCCCCGGCATCGAACCCCAGCCACCCCGCACCGGAGGAGACCTCCCGCACCACATCCGTCACGGACTCCGGAGCCAGCAGCCGCCCGTGCCCGTCAAGACCGGTGACGGCCGCCGCGTACAGCCCGGCGAGGCCCGTCGCGGAGGCCACCGCGCCCGCGCCCGGCAGCTCCGTGCCGAGCAGCGCCGGGTCGTTCCAGCCGTACGGCGCGTCGATGCCGGGGAAGACCAGCGCGCCGTTCATCGTCACGATGCGGGTGAGCAGATGCTCCGGCCCCGGCATCGCGGGCCGCCCCGCCGCCTCCGTCAGCCGCGCCCGGCCCGCCACCTCCTCCTCGGGCAGCCCGATCCACGCCCGCAGCCCCAGCGGATCACCCACCGCCCGGCGGAAATACGCACCCGGCGTGAGCCCGGTCAGCCGCCGGATCACCTCACCGAGAACGAAACCGAAGACATGGCCGTGGTACTCGTACGCCGCACCCGGCTCCCACAACGGCCGCTGCTCCTCCACGGCGTGCACCACCGGCGTCCAGGCGGCGATCTCCTCGAACGTGAGCACCCGGTCGAGGACGGGTATCCCGGCCCGGTGTCCGAGGACCATCCGGCAGGTGATCTCCTCCTTGCCGTGCCGGGCGAACTCCGGCCAGTAACGGGCGATCGGCACATCAAGATTCAGGAACCCTTCCTGAACGAGCAGCTGCACACACACCCCGACCAAGCCCTTGGCGCACGAGAACACCGGTACGACGGTCTCCCGCTCCCACGGCCGCCCGGTCCGCTCGTCGGCGGCCCCGCCCCACAGCTCGACGACCTTCCGCCCGCCGACGAACACCGTGACCGCCGCGCCCAGTTCGGGAAAGTCCGTGAAGTTCCGCACGAACGCCTCGGCGACGCCCCCGAACCCCTCGTCCACCTCACCGTGACACTGCTCCACCGGGCCCAGCCCCCTCCGTAACGCGCTCCCGGCGCGCGGTGCCCCCGCCCGCCGCCGACCGCGCCACGGTACGGCGACGCCCGCCCCGGCGCGAACGAATTTCCGCACGGCGGGGCGGGCCGGGAACGATGCGGAGGGGGAGTGGGAGACCAATGAACAGTGGCTTCAACTCGCGCTTTTACGGCTGGAGTTGGCGGGTGCGGGGTCGCCCGGGTCGCCCGCCTGCCTGCGTGCGCCTCGCCCTCCAGTCCGCGTGCGTCCCGCCCCCCGCCCGTCAGACGCCGAACGCCGCCGGATAGCGGATCGTCCCGGACGGAACCGGCGCATCCGGAGCCAGGGCGAGCGCCATCATCGCCTCGTCCGGAACGCCGAACGGCGCCCGGATGCCGAACCGGGACGCGGGCACGAACCCGAAGCGCGGGTAGTACGCGGGATGCCCGAGGACGAGGACAAGGTTCTCGCCCCGCGCACGCGCCGCCTCCAGCGCCGCCCGGATCACCGCCGACCCGGCACCCCTGTCCTGCGCCGACGGCACCACCGGGAGTGGCTGTTCTGTGCCGGGGCCGGGGGCGGTCGTTCCGGGTCGGGAAGGCGGGGAGCCGGTGGGGCCTCCCCGCCTTCGGGGAACGGTTCGGGGCGGGCTCAGTCCCAGGTCATGTCGATGCGGCCCTCGAAATCGCGGTATCCGGCGCGCCGGAACGCGTTCGACATGGGGACGTTCCCGAGGTCGGTGGCCGCCCGGATCCGGGGCACGCCCTGCACGGTCAGCACCCGGGTGCCCTCGGCGAGCAGCGCGTCCGCGTACCCCTTGCCACGGTGCGTGGGCACCACTCCGAGATACGCGATGATCGCGTGGTAGTCGTTCCGCGCCGGAATCACGAACCCGACCGGCTCACCGCCGGGCGACACCGCGACCCGCCACCACTCCCGCGGGCTGCGGTACCGCACCAACTCCTCCTCGTACTGCCGAACCGCCGCCGCCCGCGCCGACATCCGCCCCAGCTCGGCACGACTGTGCGCGTCCAACGTGCCGTCCAGCACCGACGTCATCAGCGTCAGCAACTCCTCGCGGTCGCGGGGTGGGCGGAAGGTGAGCGCGGTGGGGGTGAGTGCCGTGGGGGTGCGTACGGGGCCGGGTGGCGTGAGTCCGTCCCGTGCGGGGCCGGAGGGAGCGGCGGCGTCGCGTTCCCGGTCCGGTGGCGCGGCGGCGTCCCGCGGCGTCCACTCCCACCGCAGCCGCTCGACGAGCAGCCGGGCGCCGGTCCGTTCCAGCGCCGCCATGCGGTTCTCCACGGCGCGCCGCTCCACCGGATCCGTACGCCAGCCGGGCGGGACGAACCGGAGGTACTCGGGCCGCGCCCCGTCCGCCGGCACGGCGGGCAACGCGGCGCGCAGCAGCCGCACCCCCGCATCGAACGGATCGGGTCCGGCGGCGCCCGCCCCGGAGCCGTCGGGCGCGGCGCCCGCGTCATCGAGGTCGAAGACGTCCATGAGCAGTGGGACGGCATCACCCGGCCGCGACCACCAGGCAACGCGCGCCAGAACGCGGTCGCCGTGCAGCGCCACCCACATCCACGACGGCTTCCGCCGCCCCTCGGCGAGGTCACCGGCCAACTCGTCATTGAGGGCGTACGGGAGGCTGCGGAAGAGGTCCAGCTCCTCGGGCCCGGTCAGGGGGCGCAGGGTCAGGTCGTTGTTCGGGTCGTTCGGGTCATCAGGGCTGTTCGGGTCGGGCGTCGGGCGCGGACGTTCGTTCGCGCGCGGGTGGTTCGTCTGCGTGGTCAAGGCGCACTCCTACGGGGCGCCCGTCCCCTCCGGGATCAGCGGGAGGCCGTGTCCCGGGAGGACGCGGGCGCGGTGACGGCGGTGGTCATGCCTGCCTCCTCCTTCCGATGTCGTGGTCGTCGGGCCACGCCTGCGGGCGGGCCGGGGACACCTCTATCCGAGCCGGAACGGCGACCGCAAACCCTTTTCCAGCGGCCGTCTGCGCACCGGCGGGCGGAACCGGGAACGCACCGGCGGCCCGGAAACGGAGCGCACCGACGCCTCTTAAGACGCAGACGCAGACGCAGAAGCAGACGTGTTACGGCGAAGGCGGTGGCCTCTCGCCGCCCGCTTCCCGGAGGTCACAGCCCGACCGCGTCGGCGAGCAGATCCACCTGCTCCTGGCCGCCGCCGTGCGGGAAGAGGATGAGTTCGTCGCAGCCCGCCTCGGCGTAGGCAGCCACCTCGCGGGCCACGTCTTCGGGCGTGGCCAGACCGGCTTCGATGGACTTCTGGGTGTAGGTGCCAGAGGTGTAGTAGTGCGCCAGGCTGGTGTGCAGGCGTTGCTCCGCGTCCGGGCCCAGCGCGAAGTGCGCGGTCGCCACAAGGCGAGGCTCGCCCGCCTTCCCGGCCTCCTGCCACGCCTGTCGGACCCCCGGGAGGAGCGCGCGGAAGTTCTCGACACCTTGGGCGCCGGCGACCCAGCCACGCCCGTAGGTGACCATCCGCCGTAGGGCGGACTTGGTGAACCCGCCCAACAGCAGCGGGGGACCGCCGGGCGTGGCCGGGCGCGGTCCGGTTCCGTCGTGGTCCTGCCACTGCCCGGCGGCCTGTTCGAGCAGTGCGTCGAACAGCTTGCCGCGGCGCCGGAATTCGAGCCCGCTCGCCCCGTAGTCGTCCTCCCGGGCGCCGGGTGCCAGACCCAGCACGAGCCGACCGCCGGACAGGCGGTCGAGCGTGGCGGCGGACTTGGCGAACAGTGCGTGATTGGCGCGCAGCGGAGCCAGCAGGATGCTGGTGGTCAGCCGGATACGGGAGGTGGCTCCGGCGGCGACAGCCAGTGCGGTCAGCGGCTCGTATTGGTCGTAGACCAGGCGGTCGGTGGAGCCGACCGTGGAGAAGCCACGCGACTCGGCGTGCCTGGCCCAGTCGACGATCGACAGGCCCGGGTCAGGGCGCAGAACCGGCAGTCCGATTCCGATTTCCATGGTGTTGTGCTCCTCCCAGGCCGGGGCAGGACGATCTGACCTCATCGTGGGGCGGTCGGGCAGCGGCCCAACGGTTCCACCCGGTAACGCTTGCTGTCGGCCGCTTCACGCTACCCGGCAGGGACACGGCTCCAGGTGTCATGCCCCCCCGCGCGTCGCATCCACCGGGGACAGAGGTGGCGGGGCAGAGGCGGCGGGGCATGTCAGCGGCCCGACACGACACGATGCCCACGGGTGCTCTCAGGGATCGTAGGGACCGTGAGGGCCCTCACGGCGCCGGCCAGGCAACACGGTCAACTGCCCACCCCGGCCCACGGTGTGCGTGGTGATGAGGTCGGATGCGCCACGGCGGGCCGGAGTATGCGCCGCCGGTCCGCCCGCGCCGGGCGCGTGGACCCGGGCCACGGGGCGCCCGGACCTCCGGCCGGGCGGACCGGGGCTTGCCCGGGAACGTCACACCCTTGCAATCCCTTGCGTATGAGCTTGCGGAGGGGGCGGTGCGCTTGCGGCAGGCCGGGGAGCCCCTGGCGCGGCGCCTCTTTCGCAGCATCGCTTCCGCCGTCCTGTGGAATCGATCACGGCCCCTGCCCACGCAACACCGGGCCCTTTACCCTCCTTTGCACGGGCCGGGCGGCGCGGCCGGGCGTGTGTCCCGGCCGGTTTCCCGCCCCGATCGATGACTTGTCCCGCGTGAGGAGAATCGCCTGTGACCATCGCCCCCACCGGACACGAGAGCCACCGCCGTAGCCACCGCGAGAGCTACTACGAGCGCACGGACGAGCGCCACTACAAGCCGACGCCCCACGCGCAGGGCGCCTGGAGCCCCGACGAACAGCACTTCGGGCCGGTCTCCGGGCTCCTCGCGCACGTCCTCGACCGCCACGTCGCCGAGCGCCCCGGCCCCGGTCTGGCCCTGGCCCGGATCAGCTACGACATCCTCGGGCGCATCGCCTTCGAGGAGTGCGAGGTCACTGTGGAGACGATCCGGCCGGGCCGGACCATCGAACTCCTCGAAGCCGTCCTGCGGATCGGCGACCGTCCGGTCGTCCGCGCCCGCGCCTGGCTCCTCGCCTCGCTCGACACCACGGCCGTCGCCGACAGTCCCTTCGAGCGCATCCCGCACCCCGACACCCTCGCGCCGTGGACCATGGGCGACACCTGGGGCGGCGGCTACATCGCCTCCCTCGACGCCCGCCGGGTCCCGTCGCACCGCAAGGGCCGTACGACGGCGTGGATCTCGTCCACCGTCGACCTGGTCGCCGACGAGCCCCGCAGTGAACTCGCCTCCTACCTCACCCTCGTCGACACCGCCAACGGCATCGCCGTGCAGCAGGACCCCACCGCGTGGATGTTCCCCAACGTCGACCTCACCATCCACCTGCACCGCACGCCCCGGGGCCCCTGGACCGGCCTGGACACCAGCGTCACCTTCGGCCCCTCCGGCCAGGGCGTCACCAGCAGCGTCCTCCACGACGTCCACGGCCCCGTCGGCCACGCGGAACAGATCCTCACCGTCCGTCCGATACCCGGCACCTGAGCCGTCGGCCTGATGCCGGGCGCCTGACGGGCGGGGAGGCGGCAGGCCGGCCCGGCCTACCCTGCGTCACTCTCCTCCCCGTCCGGCACCCACCGCAGAACATCCCCCGGCTGGCACTCCAGCACCCGGCAGATCGCATCGAGTGTCGTGAACCGGACCGCCTTCGCGCGGCCGTTCTTCAGGACGGCGATGTTGGCGGGGGTGATGCCGACGGCGGCGGCGAACTCGCCCACCGAGAGGCCCCGGCGGGCGAGTTGCACGTCGAGGTCGACGATGATCGCCATCAGATGACCTCGGCCATCTCGCGCTGCAACTCCGTCGCCTTGTGCAGCAGGCCCCGCATGACGACGACGAGCATCGCGAAGGCCGCGCCCACCCCGACGGCCGCGAGGGCGGCGCCCAGGGCGCCGATGACCTCCATGCCGTCACCGGGCGAGGGTATGGAGGCCAGCGAGAGATGCCCGGTCACGCCCGCGGCCAGCAGCGTCGCCACGAGGGAGGCGCCGATGATGACGTCGACCCAGCGGAAGGCCCGTGGGGTGAAGAGCGCGCCGCGCCGCACCATGGCGAGCAGCCGCCACACGGCGACGAGCCCCACCTGGACACAGGCCACCCCGGCGATCGCGATCGCCGCGTACGGCGCGGCGAACGGGGCGTACGGCGGGAAGCGGTCGACCTCGTCGGCCGCGGTCGCCGGGATGATCACGAACTGCGCGAAGAGGCCGAACAGGATCGCCGCGGCGATGGCGGCCCGTAGCGCGACGATGAAGAGTCGATGCATGTATCGAATATCGATGGGTTTCCATCGAAAGTCAATCGATATTCGAGGGGGATGTGCCTTTCGGTGAGGGGGAGTTCGCGGCGGGCCGGGGTGAACTCGCCGACGAGGTGCGGAAGATCCGGTTCAGCTGGTGCCGGAGCACCGCGGTGGCCGACTCCGCGGTGCGCTGCCCGGCCAGGATGCTCGTCCCCAGCCCGGCGGCCATCGCGAGAAGGGCGACCGCCTCCGTCCGCGTATCGGCGTCCGGGGCGAGCAGTCCGGCCTCCCGGGCCTGTTCGAGCAGTCCGGTCACGGCGTCCTCGGCGGCGTCCGGGCGTCGGAGGTAGGGCTGGGCGGCGAGCGCCTCATCGGTCACGGCGAGCAGCGCGTACGAGGTGAGGACGAGGTGGAAGGCGCGGCTCTCCTCGTCGGCGGGGAGCGAGGTCATCAGCAGCGCCTCGACGGCCGCGCGCGGCCCGGGGTTCTCGCCGGCCGCCCGGACCCGCGCGGCGACCCGCTCGCCGAACCCCTCGGTCAGCTGCTGGAGGCCGTGGAACAGCAGGTTCTCCTTGGTCTGGAAGTAGTACTGCACGAGGCGGAGCGAGATTCCGGCCTCGGCGGCCACGTCGCGCATGCCGACGGCGTGCAGTCCGCGGCGCCCCGCGACCCGGACGAGGGCCCGGCCGATCTCGGCGCGCCGTTCGTCGTGGTCCACGCGCTTGGGCATCGGTGCTCCCCGGGGTCGGTCCGTCCGGCCGTTGCGGCCTCCGGTTTTCATGGTACCGCCGTATCACCAACGTGGTACGGTCGTACCACGAAAACGAGGCTCCAGGAGGTGCCACCGTGTCCGACACCGCCACCCGCGCCCCGGCCGACATCGGCCGCTACGTCAACGACGCCCTGCGCGACCGCTACTTCGCCGCCTGCGACGCGGTCCACGCGCTGGGCGCCCCCGCCCGCGCGGAGTACGACGTGGAGACCTCCTTCGGGACCACGCACGTCTACCGGTACGGGCCGGAGGAGGGCACCGCGTCCGCCGACCGCGCCGCCACCCGCACCCCCGTCGTCCTGGTGCACGGCGCCGGAAGCTGCGCCGCCATGTGGTACCCGAACACCCCGGCGCTGGCCGCGGAGCGCACCGTCTACGCGCTCGAAACCCCCGGCGACGCCAACCGCAGCGTGCACCGCGTCCCGCTCCACCAGCCGGAACGCGCCGCACAGTGGCTGGACGAGGCGCTCGCCGGGCTCGGCCTCGACCGCGTCCACCTCATCGGCTCCTCGTACGGCGGCTGGCTCACCCTCAACATGGCGCACCGGCGGCCCGGGCGCCTCGCCTCCGCGACGCTGCTCGACCCGGGCGGGCTGGAGAAGGTGGGGCTGCGGTTCTTCACCTGGGTCTTCGTGAGCCTCTTCGCGACCGCCGCCCCCGCGGCGCTCCGCCCGCGCCTGGCGGCCTGGCTGGAGCAGCCGGTCCTCGTCGTCCCGGAGCTGCGCGCCATGGTGCGGGCCGGGGTCCGGGCCCACCGCATCCGCCGCCCGGCCCCCAAGCCCCTCACCGACGACGAACTGCGCACCCTCCGCACCCCGCTCCACCTGGTCCTCGGCAGGCGGAGCCTCCTCCTCGACCCGAAGCGGCAGGCGGAACGCGTCCCGCGGCTGATCCCCGGGGCCCGCGTCGTCATCCTGGAACGCACCGGCCACGGCCCGCAGATCGACCACGCCGACGAGGTCAACGCCCGGATGCTCACCTACCTGGACGGCGTCGACGACGCGGCCCGCGAGGGGGGTGGCGTACCGGGGAGGGCATGACGGCGCGCCCGGGTACGGCGGGGCATCACCCTGCTGTACCCGGCCCCGTCCCTCAGATGCGCTGCGGTGCCAGCGCCAGCAGCCGGGCCGTCAGGTCCGCGAACATCCCGTCCGGCGGCTCCTTCGCCAGGAAGGCGCGGACGATGTCCGCCATCCCGTCGTCGTACGCCGCGCTCACCGACGCCAACGCCGCGAAATCGTGGACGAGTTGCCGCTCCAGCTCCCCGCGCGGTACCCGGCGGTCGTCCAGCCACAGCAGCGCCGTGGTCTCCGCCAGCGACACCCACGAGCGCACCACCAGCGTCAGCCGCGGCGGCGGCGCGGTGACCTCCAGATGCGCCAGGATCTGCTCGTACGCGGCCTGGCGTACGCCCTCGATCAGCGCGCCGGTGCGGCCCGAACCGATCGCCGGGCCGCCCCGCATCAACGCCGAGAACCCCGGCCCGTGCTCGTCGACGAAGTCGAAGAACCGCTCCATCACCCGCAGCAGCCGCGGACCGAGCGGCCCCTCGTGCGGCTCCACGAACCGCGCCGTCAGCTCGTCGGCGGCGCGCCGCAACGCGGCCTCGTACAGCTGCTGTTTGCCCGGGAAGTAGTGGTACACCAGCGGCCGCGATATCCCGGCCGCCTCAGCGATCTCGTCGATCGACACGTCCTCGGGCGAACGGTGGCTGAAATGGTCGAGGGCGACGGAGATCAGCTGCTCCCGCCGCTCCTCGACGCCCATCCTGCGGCGCGCCCCGGTCGTCATGCCGCACACCCTAACGGCCTGGGGTGACGGTCCTCGGGCGGTAACCGGGCCGGGGCGCACGCCCCGCTCACAGGTCCAGCGTCAAAGAAGCCCCCCGCGCCCGCGACACGCAGATCAGCAGGGAGTCGTCGCGTTCGGCGTCGGTCAGCAGCTCGTCGCGGTGGTCGACCTCGCCCGCCAGCACCCGCTGCTGGCACGTCCCGCAGAAGCCCTGTTCGCAGGAGTACGGCAGATCCGGCAGCGCCTGCTCGCGGAGGGCGCGCAGCACGCTGGTGCCGGGCTCCACCGTCACCGTGCGGCCGGTGCGGCGCAGCTCCACCTCGAACGGGGCGTCCCCGGCGGCCGCTTCGGGCGGGGTGGCGGGCGCGAACCGTTCGGTGTGCAGCGTCAGCCCCTCCGGGCCCTCGGGCAGCAGCGCCGCCACCGCGTCCCTCAGGGGATCCGGGCCGCAGCAGTACACCGCGGCGTGCGGCGGCGCCCCGGCCAGCGCCGCCGCCAGATCGGGCCGCCCGTCGGTGTCCTCGGCCACCACCGTCAGCCGGTCGCCGCCCGCCAGCTTCTCCAGCTCCGCCAGGAACGGCATCGACGCCCGCGACCGCCCCGCGTACACCATCCGCCACGGCACGCCTTCGGCCTCCGCCTGCCGCGCCATCGGCAGCAGCGGTGTGACGCCGATACCGCCCGCGACGAAGAGGTACGCATGGCAGTCGGCGAGCGGGAAGCGGTTGCGCGGCCCGCGGACCTCCACCTCCACGCCCTCGTGCAGCGCCTCGTGCACCTCCCGGGAACCGCCCCGGCCGTCCGCGAGCAGCCGCGTCGCGACGGTGTACGACCCCGCGTCCGCCGGGTCCCCGCACAGCGAGTACTGCCGTACGGTGCCCGACGGCAGGACGAGGCCGAGGTGGGCGCCCGGCTCCCAGGCGGGCAGCCGCTCGCCGGTCAGCCGCAGGGCCACCACGCCCTCGGCCGCCTCGGTGCGCTCCGCGACGCGCAGCCGCAGCGCCCCGGCGCCCCGGCCGCCGCCCCGGCCCGAAACCGGCTCCTCCAGCGCGGGCAGCGGCCACAGCGGCGACCGCCTGATCCGGCGGCGCAGCGCACCGCGCGCCAGCAGCGCCGCGGCCACGCCGCCCACCACCAGCGCGGTCCGTACGGCACGGGGACGGGGAACGACGGACATCTCAGGTGCCTCCAGGGGATCCGGCCTCGGCGGCGACCGCGGCGGGGGACCGGGCCAGATAGGCCGCGGCCTGTGCGGTGCTGCCGTAATGCGAGGGGTGGTACGACGGGCTCAGGTACTGCGGGATGGACCGCAGCATCGCGGCGGGCTCCGGCAGCACGCCCTCCCGGCCGCCACGCCGGAAGTCCCGCGCGGACGCCTTGCCGTCGCGCAGACTCGGGTCGTTCTCCATGAAGAAGCGGATACCGCGCTGCCACAGGAACACCAGCGCACCGAAGGCCAGCGCCCAGGTGCGGGCCCGGCGCCGGTAGCCGCCGTCGACGTGCAGGAACAGTTCGTAGGCGACCGACCGGTGCTCGACCTCCTCCGCGCCGTGCCAGCGCAGCAGATCCAGCATCACCGGGTCGGCGCCCTTCGCGTCCAGCTCCTGGGCGTTGAGCACCCAGTCGCCGAGGAACGCGGTGTAGTGCTCGATCGCCGCGATCAGCGCGATCCGCTCCCGCAGCCACCACGCGCGCGGCCGGCCCGGCGGCAGCGTCCGGTCGCCGAGCAGCTTCTCGAAGAACCAGTCGACCTGCGCGGTGTACGGCTCCGGGTCCAGGCCCTGCGCCCGCAGATGCGGCAGCACCCCGTCGTGCGCCTGCGAGTGCATCGCCTCCTGCCCGATGAAGCCGAGGACGTCCTCGCGCAGCCGGGCGTCCCGGATCAGCGGCAGCGCCTGCTTGTAGACGTGCACGAACCAGCGCTCACCGGCGGGCAGCAGCAGATGCAGCACGTTGATGGTGTGGGTGGTGGACGGGTCCCCGGGGACCCAGTGGAGAGGGGTGCCGGCCCAGTCGAACGCGACGTTGCGGGCCTTCAGCGGCACATGCTCCTGTGCGGCCGGTCCGGGCCGCGGCGACGCCTTGTTAGACATGGCGTCAATGTACTGGGGGGTAAGACGTTGGCAATACCCCTCGGACAGGGAAAATCCCGGGAGCCCGGCGCCCCACGCGCCGCCTCCCGGGATCCGTCCGTCCGCCTCTGCGGGGCCGCCCGCCGACCCGTACGGGACCGCTGTCGGCCGCCCCGTACCGCCGGGCCTCAGCCCAGCCCGTCGATCCGGCCACCGCCCGACAGACGGCCCGTCAGCTGCGCGTGGCTGCCCGCCGGGACCCGCAGCGCCAGCAACCGTCCCCTCGCCCCGCCCCGTACGCCGCCGGTCGCCGCGATCGACGTCACCTCCCGGCTACCGGCCGCCAGCAGCCACCACGCCCCGTCCCCGGACTTCCACAACACCCCGGCCAGCACCCGCGGCGCCCGCGGCCCGCACGCCGTACCGCCCTCGGCCGCCGCCGTCACCGCACCCGTCGCATACGGCTGCCCGCTCGGCGCCGGGGCCTGGAACACCGACAGCGTGCGGCTGCCCGGCCCCCGCCAGGTCTCCGCCCGGGCACACAGCCACGACGCGGTGCCCGCCCCGCCCGGCAGCGCCTGCCGCGCGAACGGCCACGCGTTCACCGACTGCACGCCCAGCCCCCGCAGCGCCGGAAGCTGACACGCCGTCCGCGCCCACGCCGCCCGCCCCTCCGGACCGTCCACCGCATCCGGCGCCTGCGGCGTCCCGTACGTCAGCCGCACCGGGGTCGTCTCGCCCAGGTCGGTCAGCAGCGCACCGTCCGTCCGCAGCGCGGGCCAGGAATCGCATCCGCCGGACGGGCCAGGCGACGGCGCCGGGGCGGTCACCCCCTGCGCGTCGACGGCCAGCCGCTCCCCGGGCGCGCCCGGCTTCAGCAGATCCACCAGCCGCACCGACGACGCCCAAGGAGCCGTCAGATAGCGGACGTTGCGGGCCGTGCGGCCCACCACCAGCGCGGCGGCCGACGCGCCCTGCGCCCCGTCCGTCCGCGCGAAGTCCAGCGCCGCGCCCGCGTCCGTCGACCCGTCCGCCGCCTCCGCGTACCGCACCAGCCGCTGCCCGTCGTGCAGCAGCACCACCGCCGCGTGATCCACCGTCCCCGCGAACAGCAACTGCGGCGGCCCGGCCGCCGGACCCGCCGCCGTACCCGGCGTCGCCGCCACCTTCACCCGCGGCCCCGGCCGCGCCCACACCGCCAGCGCCCGCCGCAGCAACGCCTTGTCGCCGATCCGGTCGCCCCGCGCCGGCCAGGCCGCGAAGTCCTCCCGCGCCGCCGACTTCCACGCCGTCGGCGACGACACCGCCAACCGCGCCGGATCCATCGCCGCCCGCGCCGCCGCGTTCTCCGTGTACGGCGGCGCCGCCGCACCCTGCGGCCCCCCGCCCTGCCCCGGCAGCCCCAGCAGCGCCCCGCACACCACCACCGCGGCGCCCGCCGCCAGCAGCGCCCGGCCGTGCTGCCGCCGCCGGATCAGATCGGTCGGCCGGGCCTGGAGCGCACACGCGTCGAACTCCGGCGACTCCAGCAGGGACCGGCCCCGCACCGCGCCCGGCGCCGTCACCTCGTCCGCCTCCACCGCCGCGACCTCCGGATCGCGCACCCCGGCGGCCCCCAGCGTCCGGTGGACCTCCGTCGGCGTCATCCGCTCCAGGGCGCGCAGCACATACGCCGCACGCCCCGCCGCCGACAGCTCCGCCAACTCCCGGTCCAGGGCCAACTCCGCCGCCCCGCCGGACCGCGGCGCCAGCCGCACCCCCCACACCTGCGGCAACGGCCCGGGCCGCCGCCACCGGCCGTCCGCCACCGCCAGCGCCTCCCGCAGCACCTGGACCCGCAGCACCGCATACCCGGGACCGTCCGCCTCCAGAGGGCCGCGCGGGCCGGGCAGCGGCAGGGCCGGCGTACCGGTGCGGCGGCGCGGCAGGGCACGCTGCGTGACGGCGTGCGCGGCGCACACCCGGCGGCCCCGGCCACCGCCGTGCGGCAGCACCAGATACGCCAGCCGCACCAGCCGCGGATAGTGCGCGACCAGCGCCGCCTCGGCCTCCTCGACGTCCACCGCGTCGAGGCCGTCCGGGGCCCTTCCGGGGGCGTGAGCGGCGACGCGGTCCTCGGGGGCGCTGTCCTGACGGAAGGGTGTCGGCTGCTGTTTCACGCTCGGTGAAACGAGCGAAGACGAGGCCGGTCACCCGCCGCCACGAAGGCGGGTACGGGTGACCGGAAGGGGGCCGGGCCCGGCCGCGGACAGCCGCCCGGCACCGGGCACGGGCCCGGGGTGCTTCAGATCTCCAGGTCGAACTCGCCGTCCCGGGCGCCCAGCACGAACGCGTCCCACTCCGCCTTGGTGTAGCGCAGCACCACATCCGGCTCGGTGGAATTACGCATCGCGACCGCGCCGCGCTCCAGGAACGCGATCTCCACCGCCTCCTCGGCGTCGCCCGGTGCGCGCTGCCAGGTGGCGTCCGAGATGTCGAGGCCGTACAGCCACGCCTTCTCGGCTTCCTTCGCCGCCGCCTTCCCGGCCGCTTCCCGATCCGCTGCTTCCTGCTCCGCTGCGGCGCTCATGCCGTTGTCCCCTCGCTCACGTGGTCCTTCCGGCTCAGCGTACGCGGTGGCCGGCCGGTCACCGGATGCTCCAGCGGCGGAACTCGGCCGTCCCGCGCGCCCCCGAACCGGAGTTGGCCGCACACTGGTGCACCCCGGTGTCCTGCGCCCCGGCCGCCCCCGGCACCCGCACCGTCCCGACCTCCCGCCACGTCGCACCGCCGTCCACCGAACAGGAACCGGTGTACGTACCGCCGCCCGCCCCGTCCGCGCCCCGCACCAGCCGCAGCGTCACCGGCGCGGTCACCCCGGCCAGCCGCTCGTAGGTGTCGAGGGTGCCGTCGCCCGTCGCGTCGTAGGAGAGCACCACGCCGTTGGCCGGGGTGACGGAGAGGTTGAGGAAACCGCGGGTCCCGGGCGAACCGGGCTCCGCGGCCAGCCGGTTGCGGACGATCAGGCCCGCGCGGGCCCACGGCGCCGTCGCGTCCTGCCGCACCACCTCGGCCTGCGCCGACCCGCCCGGGGCGAACGCCCCCGGCCGGTACACCGCGCCGAACTCCGCGGTGGCCCGCCACAGATCGCTGCCGCCGCCGTCGACGGCGAACCGCTCCGCCACCTGACCGAAAACCGCCCCATTGGTGGTGACCGTCGCCAACCCTGCCTCCAACGGCCCCGCCACCCACAACGTGCCCTCGCGCACCGCCCGCACCCGCTCCTCCCCGCGCGGCCCGTACGTGGCGGCCAGCGTGTACGGCAGCGCCCGCAGCGGCTCTTTCGGCGGGCCCGCGGGCGCCGTGACCTGCCAGCGAGCCCGGCCGGTGGCGCCCGGCCCGACGGACGGCAGCGACAGCGGGCCGTCCGGCGCCGCCTCCGGGCCGCTCAGCGCGAAGTCCACCCGGCCGGTGGCGCACAGCCCGCTGACGTTGCGCAGCGCCGCCGTGACGCGCGCCCGCCCGCCCGGCGGCAGCGCCGCGGGCTCGGCCGTGACCGTCAACGTCCCCTGGTACGGCGCCGCCGCCAGCACCTCACGGACCCGCCGCGCGGTGCGGTACGCATCGGCGACCGGCCGCTCCGGATGCCGCTCCCGCCGCCGCGTCCACTCCTCCTCCCATGCGTACCAGTCGAACGTCTTCGGCTCCCGCCCGGCCGCCAGCGCATCCGCCAACTCGTCCAGATACGCCTGCCACTGCGGCAGGTACACCTCGCCGATCAGCCCGTGCCAGTCGCGGTTGGCGTAGCGCGCCAGCTTCCCGCCGTCCGCCGTCGGCCGGTCCGCCCACGTGGTGATCAGCGCCCGGGCCGACCGCTCCAGCCGCGCCTCCAGGGCCGCGTCCCCGGCGGCCGCGGCCCGCGCCTGCGCCAGCCACGGCCCCAGCAGAAACCGCCGGTGCGCCCCGGTGACCTCCTCGCTCAGCCGCATCAGCCGCAGCCACAGGTCCGACAGCGCCCGGAACGACGCCCCGTCGCCCCGCTCGTACGCCTCCTGGAGCTGCCCGATCAGCTGCCAGGAACGGTTGGCGAGCGCCTGCCGGGCCAGATCGGTCAGATCGTGGCGGTAGGTGTCGGCGCCGCGCAGCGCGGGCCGTACGCCCAGCAGCGCGGCGAACGCGGTGTCGACTGCCGCCGGATCGCACGCCGGAGTGTGCGTGGCGTGCGCCGTCCCCGACCGCGCGGCCAGGCTCGGCCGGGCCGCGAACACCGCGTCGTGCGGCCGCCCGTCCACGCTGGAGATCTCGTACGCGCTGGTGCGCAGCGCGGCGAACGCGGCCCGCGCGGCGGCGTCCCGGCCCCCGTAACGGGCATCCGCGTAACCGTCGAACCACGTCGCGCGGTCCACCGGCCGCTCGCTCCACGCCAGCTCCGCGAAGAGCGCGAACGCCGCCGGATCGCGCTCCGCCGCCTCCGGCATGTACGCCGTCCCGGCCAGCGCGCTGCCCGGCTTGTCCCGCCAGAGGGTGAACCGCTCCGTCCACCGGTGCGTCTTCGCGCCGATCGTGGTGCGCCCGCCGAAGTTCGGGATCGTCCCGAACGCGTACGGCACCCCGCCCCAGTCCCGCTCCCGGTCGGTGACGGTGTCCAGATCGCTCAGGCCGTCCACGATCAGCATCCGGTCCCGGTCGACGCCGTCCAGCAGCTCGGGCCGCGGATTCTCCTGCCAGCCGAGGATCACCCACGTCGCCCCGGGGTGCGCGGTGCGCAGCGCCCGCTCCACCGCCCGCGCCGCGTCCGCCACCGGTACGTCGCCCGGGTCGCCGCCCTCGTGCAGCAGATCCATCTTGAAGTGCCCGGCCGGGCCCAGCAGTTCCCGCTGGTGACGGTAGAACGCGGCGGCGATGTCGGCGAACACGCCGGTCCGCGGGTCCAGCCAGTCCGGGCGCGGCAGCCCCGCCCAGACACCTTGCGGCACGGCGGTGGCCCCCGGGTTCCGCTCCGCGAAGTCCACCGGCACCGTCCCGAAGTAGCCCGGCAGCACCGGCCGCATCCCCAGGGCGCGCAACCGGTCGGCGATCCGCCGCCCCAGCCGCGCCCGCCGTGCCAGGAGCGCCGGGTCGATCGGCCCGCCGTAACTGCTCATGTTCTGGAGCAGCCACCACGGTTGGTGGGTGGGCTCCGGAATCCAGGCGCGGGCCTCGGCGTCGGTGTACCCGAACCCGGTCAGCAGCCGGTGGTAGACCGCCTCCGAACCGGGCGTGACCAGCACCTCGTTCACCCCGTGCAGCGCCAGCAGATCGATCAGCCGCTCCCAGCGCGGCCAGTCGGCGTACGGGGCGGTGTAGCCGTCGTGGGTGTCGTTGAGTGCGAAGCGGTGCGGCAGCGGGCAGGACCGCTCGGCGGACGCGCCCGGGGCGGGCAGCCGGTCCGGCAGTGCCAGCTGGTCGCCGCCCCAGGACAGCTGGGCCCCGCAGGTGTGGCGCAGATAGTGGTGCACCCCGGTCAGCAGCGTCGCCGGGGAGGTCCCCGCGACCTCGATCCGCCCGGCCCGCCCGCCGACCCGGAAACGGTCCCCGGTCCGGTCGCCGGGGGCCAGCCGGACGAGCCGGAACTGCTCCGCGTGGTGCGGCAGCAGACGGCGCAGCGCGTCGTGCGCCGGTCCGGTGCCGAACGGGACGCCGCCGTCCGCCGCGGCCGGGGCGGGGACGGCGGCGCCGCCGCCGAGCGCGGCCCGGACGCCGAGCGCGGCGGCGGAGCCCAACAGGGTGCGACGGGTCGGACGGGGCATGGCTGCCTCCACTGCTCGGCGGTCGTACGGCGACACAACGGGGACGTGCGGAAGCGCGGCGCGGGCGGCACACCCGCACCGGCACGCTAACGGTCACGGGGTGCCGCTCCAAGGAGGCGTGAGGGAAGGGTTCTTCGGGACCCGCCCGTCCCGGCCACGCCCGCACCGCGCCTCCTCCGGTGACTGTTCGGCGGCCCCTCACCCGTTCGCTCCCTCCGCTTCACGCGCCCGGGCGGCACGCGCGGGGACAGTCGGGGCGGCGGGGCGCACCGCCACCCCGCCCGCGCACCGCCACCCCGCCCGCGCACCGCCTCCCCGCCCGTGCCGTGCACCGCCTCCCCGCCCGCGCACCGCCTCCCCGCCCGCGCACCGTCACCCCGCCCGCGCACCGGGCCCGCGGCCCGCCGCCGTGCCGCCCGTCCCCCGCTCCCCGACACCGCTCCGTCCCCCGCACCCGTACCCCGCCGGTCGCGTTCCCCCGGGACCGGCGTCCGTCACCGTTCCGCGGTCTCCCGCAGCCGGGAGGCCGCCGCAGCCTCCCCTGGAGGGCTCCCCATGCGTACGGTCCCGACCGCTCCTGACCGCCCCGCGCCCGCCGGCGTCCGGCGGCCCGGCTACACCACCGCGCTCGCCGCCACGGACGCGGAGATCCGCGCCGCACAGCGGCTGCGGCACCGGATATTCGGCCAGGAACTGGGCGCCACCCTGCACACCGAGGTGCCCGGCCACGACGCCGACGCCCTCGACGCCCACGCCGACCACCTCGTCACCATCCACCACCCCACCGGCGAGACCGTCGGCACCTACCGGCTGCTGCCGCCCGGCCGCACCCGGCGGCTCTACTCCGACGACGAGTTCGACCTCACCGCCCTGGACGCGCTGCGGCCCTCGCTGATCGAGGCGGGCCGCAGCTGCGTCCACCCCGGCCACCGCGGCGGCGCCGTCATCCAGCAGATGTGGGCCGCCCTCGCCCGCTACACGCTTCTCTCCGGCCACCGCTACCTCGCCGGATGCGCCTCCGTCCCGCTCGCCGACGGCGGCACCGCCGCGGCCCACGCCTGGGCACTCGCCCGCACCCGCCACCCCGCCCCGCCCGGTCTGCACGCCGTACCGCACCGGCCCTGGCTCCCCGCCGGACCGCTGCCCGAGAGGCCCGCCGCCACGCAGCTGTCCCCGCTGCTCCGCGGCTATCTGCGGCTCGGCGCCTGGGTCGCGGGCCCGCCCGCCCACGACCCGGACTTCGGCGTCGCCGACTTCTTCGTCGTCCTCGACATGGAACGCCTCGGCGACCGCTACCGCCGCTACTTCCTCGGGGCCGAAGCATGACCGGCGGCCCCTGGGACGTCGCCCCCGGCTGTGGCCGCCACTGCGCGCACCACGCCCGGCCGCCCGTCCCGGCGGCCACCACCGCGCTGCGCGGCGCCGCGTTCGCCGCCGCCGTCCGCCGTGCCCTGGCCGACGGCGGGCGCCTCACCGACCCGCCACGGCTGCGCGCCCACGCCCGCGCGCTGCTCGGCGCCCTCGGCGTCCGCCTCGACGGCGCCGGACCGCTGCGCGCACCGTCCACCGGGCCGGGCACCCTCATCGTCGCCAACCACATCTCCTGGCTGGACATCCCGGCGCTGCTCGCCGTCGACCCGGCGCCGGTGCTCGCCAAGCGCGAGGTCGGCGGCTGGCCGGTGGTCGGCGGCCTCGCCCGCCGCGCCGGTACGCACTTCATCGACCGCACCAGCCCGCGCCAACTCCCGTCCGTGGTCGCCGAGTTGACGGACATCCTGGCCTCGGGCCGGTCCGTCGTGGTGTTCCCGCAGGCCACCACCTGGTGCACCGCCGACGGGGGCGTCTTCCGGCGGGCCACCTTCCAGGCCGCGCTCGACGCCGGTGCGCCCGTCCGCCCGGTGACTCTCACCTACACCCAGGACGCACTGCCCTCCACCGTCGCCGCGTTCTGCGGCCCGGACACCTTCCTGGCCTCGCTCCGCCGCGTCCTGACCGCCCGCGGCCTCGCCGTACGGGTCACGGTCCACCCGGCGCTGCCCCCGGGGCGCCACCGGGACCGGCGGGAGCTGGCGGCCCTCGCCCGGGACGCCGTGCTCGCCGCACCGCACAACACGCCGACGTACCAGGACAGGTGACCGTCCGGACAGGCGAACGGCCGGGCGCGCACCGTGGTGCCGCGCCCGGCCGGAGCCGTGCGGATCAGGCGCTGGGCACGTACTTGTACCCGACGCGCCGCACCGTGACGATCGACGCCCGGTGGTCGGAGCCGAGCTTCCGCCGCAACCGGGCGATGTGGACGTCGACGGTCCGGCCGTCACCGACGTGCCCGTAGCCCCACACCGTCGTCACCAGCTGATCGCGGGTGTGCACCCGGTGCGGATGCGCCACCAGGTGCGCCAGCAGCTCGAATTCGAGATACGTCAGATCCAGTGGACGGCCCAGCACCTGCGCCGTGCGCTGCTCCGGGTCGATCCGTACGACCTCGTCGTCGGTCACCGTGCCGGGGCCGGACGCGGTCTCCGGGGCGGGCTCGCCGGGCGGCCCGGAGGCGGCCGGCGCGGCGTCCGGACGGCGGCCCGCCGCTGTGGCCTGCTCGGCCGGTACGAGCACCAGATAGCCGACCATCGGCGGGCGGCCCGGCAGTACCGGCAGGCTGCCCTGCGGGGCGGGCAGCCACGTCGCGCCCGCGGTCAGCAGCTCGGCGACCGGCGGCACCTCATCGGGTGCCACGGCGCGCAGCCGCTGACGGCCGAGGTGCGGGGAAGGAGCGGAGGAAACGGGGGCCGTCGCGGAAGTGGCAGGCAAAGGGCGGATGTTCGTCATGGGATTCAGCTCTTTCGCGCAGAGAAGCGTCAGGGGACGTCGTGCGCGCGGGCAGGGCCGACGACACCGGGTCAACGGCGTCGGACTGAGGAGTGCGGGCCCGCGCTCAGTGCGCGTGGCAACACAGACGATCGAAGGCGTGCGCCTGGCGGGACGGCCAGAAGGGCTCAAGGTCGCTGCGACCTGTCGCGCTGTCATTGAGGCTGGCCATGACGCTCATTCAACCAGACGGCTGTTGATATGTCCTTCACACGGACCGCGGTGTGAGACGGATCGCCCGGATCTTGGGCACCGTGCCCCGCCGTACGCCCCACCCGTACCCACCACGGCGCCAGTTCGGCCGCGCCCGCACGGCGCCGTACGGGCGCGGGCGGGGCGTACGGGGCGACCACGGGGGAGCGCGGGGGCGTACGCGAGCCCCCGGGCGGACGGCGCGCGCCGTCCGCCCGTACCGGCGCGGCGGCACCCGGGGCCGGGCCCGATCTGCCGGTCGCCGCCCGGATGCGCGCGACCCCGGGTGATTCCAACGCCCGCGCCGGGCTCCGGCACCCCGGGGAGCGGGGCCCGGCGGGGCAGACTGGGCCCATGACGACCCCGCGCATCGGACTTCTCGGCACCGGCTTCTGGGCGCAGCGCGTCCACGCACCCGCCCTGGCCGCCCACCCCGGAGTGGAGCTGACGGGCGTCTGGGGGCGCCGCCCGGCGGCGGCCGAGGAGCTGGCCCACGCCCACGGCGCCCGCGCCCACACCTCCCCGGACGAGCTGTTCGCCGCCTGCGACGCCGTCGCCCTGGCGCTGCCCCCGGCCGTCCAGGCGCCCCTGGCGACCCGCGCTGCCGAGGCCGGGTGCCACCTCCTCCTCGACAAACCCGTCGCCCTCGATCCGGACGAGGCCCGGGTGCTGGACGAGGCCGCCTCGCGCGCGGGCGTCGCCTCCGTCGTCTTCTTCACGGCACGCTTCGGCACCCACGAGGCGGAGTGGATCGCCGGGCGGGCGGAGGAGGGCGGCTGGTTCACCGCGCACGCCGACTGGCTCGGCTCGGTCTTCGCCGAGGGCAGCGACGGCCCGTACGCCGCCTCCGCCTGGCGCCGCGAGAAGGGCGCCCTGTGGGACGTGGGCCCGCACGTGCTCTCCGTCCTGCTGCCGGTCCTCGGCGACGCGGTGGATGTCGCCGCCCGACGCGGCCCGGCCGACACGGTGCTGCTGACGCTGCGCCACCGGGGCGGCGCGGCCAGCTCCGCCACGCTGAGCCTGACCGCGCCCGCCGCCGCGGCGGGTGTCGCCGTCACCCTGCGCGGCGCCGCCGGGGTCAGCGTTTTGCCGCGCCGTCAGGACGGCCCGCTGCCCGCCTACCACCGCGCCGTCGACGCCCTGCTCCTCGCCGCCCGCACCGGCCGCCCGCACCCCTGCGATCTCCGCTTCGGCCGCCGCGTCACCGAGATCCTGGCGGCGGCGGAGCAGGCGCTCGACTGACGGGGCGTCGCCCGGGGTGGCGCATTCCCGCAGGTGCGGGCGGCGTTTGGCCGTAGCGTCGGCGTACCGGACCGGCGGACCCGTCCGTTCCGGCGGCGGCCGCCCGTCCGCCGCACCTCCACCGCGCGAAGGAGCCCACCCGTGAACGCCCCCGATGCCCCCTATTCGGACGTCCTGCTCGCCGCCCTGCGCCGCGATCCCGCCCGTACGGCCCTGATCGCCGCCGACGGTACGGAGATCACCGCGGGCGCACTGGCCGCCACCGTGCACCGGATGGCCGCCGTGCTGGCCGGCCGCGGCGCCGGCCGCGGCACCACCGTCGCCCTGCTCAGCGGCAACGCCCCCGCCGTGCTCGCCGCCCGCTACGCCGCCAACCACCTCGGCGCGCGGGTGGTGTTGCTCTACGACGGGCTCGCCCCCGCGACCCTCGCCACCCTCGTCGACAGCGTGGACGCCGCGCTGCTGCTCGTCGAACCGGAACTGGCCGCCACCGCCCGCGCCCTCCTGGGCCATCTGCGCGGCCCCCGGCCCGCCGTCCTCACGCTCGGCCCGGACGCGTACGAGCCGCCCTTGGGTGACGACCTCCTGGCCGCCTGCGCCGTGCTCCCAAAGACCCCGGAGGTGCCGGGGGCGGCGCTCCCCGGGGACGACTGGTGCATCCGGCACACCGGGGGAACGACGGGCGTCCCCAAGGGGGTCCGGATGACGCACGCGCCCTACGCGCGCATGCTGACCCGCCCGATGGCCGCCGCCGGGAACCCGCCCCGCTTCCTGGCCGCCACCTCCCTCGCCCATCTCGCGGGCATCTTCACCGATGCGGCGCTGGTGGCCGGCGGCACCGCGGTCCTGCGGCGCGGTTTCGAGGCGGGCGAGGTGCTCGCCGCCGTCGCCCGTCACCGCATCACCCACCTGTGGGCGCTCCCGCCGCTCCTCTACCGCCTTCTCGACCACCCGGACCTGCCCACCACTGACCTCTCCTCCCTCACCCGTGTCACCTACGGCGGCAGCCCCGCGTCCCCGTCCCGGATGCGCCGGGCCGCCGAGGCGCTGGGACCTGTGTTGTACGGGGAGTACGGCCAGTCCGAGGCGTTGTCGATAGCCGAGGCGGTCCCGGCCGACCTCGACGTCGTCGGGCCCGGCGGCCGGCTCACCGTCGGCCGGGCCCGGCCGGGCGTCGAGATCGCCGTACGCGACGGGGACGGCCGCACCCTGGGGTCGGGGGAGGCGGGCGAGATCCACGTACGGTCGGCGGGTGTGATGACCGGCTACTGGAAGCAGCCGGAGCGCTCCGCCGAGGTCCTGGTCGGTGACGGCTGGCTGCGCACCGGCGACATCGGCCTTCTGGACGAGGAGGGGCGGCTGTACCTCCTCGACCGCGCCAAGGACGTGATCATCGTCGTCGGCGGCCATGTCCACCCGTTGGAGATCGAGGATCTGCTGCACACCCATCCGGACGTCGCGCAGTGTGCCGTCTACGGGGTGCCCACCGACGACGGTGAGGAGGTGCACGCCGCGGTGGTCGCGGCGCCGGGCCGCACCGTCGACCCGGAACAGCTGCGCGCGTTGGTGGTTCACGACAAAGGCGCCATGTACGCGCCGGTGGCGTTCCGGATCTGCGACGCGCTGCCGCTGACGCCCGTCGGCAAGCCCGACAAGGTCCGGCTGCGGGCGGCGGACGGCCCGGCCGCGGCGGTCGCCGCCGCACCCTGACCGGACCCGGTCAAGCACCGTCATATCGCCGCTGGTCAGGGGCTTTTGTCAGTGGTCGGCCGTAGAATGGGAACCAGTAAGTGAGGGTTCACCCAGCACTCGGAGGTTGCCCGATGGCCCCTGCCACTCTGACGACGAAACCTCTCCCGGCCCACCCGCTGCCCAAGAAGCCGCTGCCCGCCGGCTGGCCCCGCGAGCGGTATGAATCCCACAACCGCCGCCTCAAGGCCATGCGCCTGGCGATAGCCCTGCTCGACACCGGCGTGTACCGCCCCGACCAGGCCCCCAACGGCCGTATACGCACGATGGCCCAGGCCATCGGCGTCCACTGCCCGTCCGACACCACCTGCCGCCTGGTGCGCGCCCTGCTCTACGACAACTGCTGACACGAGGAACGCACGGGACAGGGGAACGGGCCCTCGCCGGCGTCGTGGTGACGCCCGCGAGGTCCCGGTATCTCCCGGAGGCGCCGCCGCCGGTGCGCCTGCCGGACGAGGTAAGGCGTGGGCTCCGGAAGAACCGGGAAGTCGCTGCCCATGGCCGGTTCCCGGATCACGCGCTTGACCAGCGGCAGTGCCGAGCGCAGGCGCTTGTTGCACCCGGGCTGCCGGGGCAGGTACGGAAAAAGGGCGTCACCACCGGATCCTGGCGGCCTTCCTCTGGTCCGCACCCCGAAGTCCGGGCCCCTCGCTCGAATGAGCTCGCCCCTGCGTTGACCGAACGGAGTCCCACCCCCATGCCGGACACAACCTCGGCCCACCTCGGCCCTCATGAGGTCCTGGCCCGCTACCAGCGGGCGATGCTCGACAAGTCCGCGGACGATCTGGCCGATCTGTACGCGGTCGATGCCGTCCACGAGTTCCCCTTCCTCTCTCCCGGCATGCCTGCGCGTTACCAGGGGCGCGAAGAGATCCGCGCAGGCTATCGAGCGGCGTGGGGCGCAAGTCCGGCGCAGCCGCAGGAGATCTGCGAAGTCGTCGTGCACGAGAGCACCGACGCCGAGGTGATCACCGTCGAACAGACGGTTACCGGGACCGTGACCACGACCGGCCGGTCCTTCAGAATTCCCGGCCTCCTGGTGATCCGGGTCCGAAGCGGTCGGATCGTGCATGTCCGCGACTACATGGACGGGCTCGGCGTAGCTCACGTCATGGACCGGCTGCCCGCCGTGGTCGCCAGCCTCAATGACCGCTGCTGAGGCGCTGACTTCGGACTCATTCGTCTAGGGCACGCCCTCCGGTCCACCCACCCCCGCCGCGTCCTCCGGGCGCCCCGCGCTCGTCGGGCACCCCGCACTCTCGTCGTCCGCCATCTCCGCCATCTCCGCCAGCGCCGACGTCAGCCAGGTGATCCAGAACGTCTCCAGATCGATCCCGGCCTGCAGGACCAGCCGCCGCAGCCGGTCGCCGGGGGAGTCGGCCTCCGCGAAGTCGCGTTCCTCGATCGCGGTGTACTCCGCCAACTGCCGCCGGTGCAGGCCGAGATGGCGGCGCAGCTCCTCGTCGAGCCCGTCGCGTCCCACCATGGCCGCGGCCCGCATCCGGAGCAGCAGGGCGTCCCGGGGCGGCTTGGGGTCCTGCTGCCCGGACGCCCACTCGGTCAGCGCGGCGCGGCCGGACGGCAGGACCTCGAACTCCTTCTTCTGCCCGCGGGTCGGCTGCGCGGCCGGGAGTGCGCGGATCAGTCCGGCCGCCTCCAGCTTGCCCAGTTCGCGGTAGATCTGCTGGTGCGTCGCTGACCAGAAGTAGCCGATCGACTTGTCGAACCGCCGCGTCAGCTCCAGCCCCGACGACGGCTTCTCCAGCAGGGCGGTGAGGATCGCGTACGGCAGGGACATGGACGCATCCTAGGCCGGGGGCGCGCCGTGGCCCGGAGGCCGGGGCCGGGCCCGGAGCGGACGGCCCCGGGCCAGGGCCCGCACCCGCCCGCCCCTGGGGTGAGCGGCCCCGCACCGAACCGGGCAGCCGCCCCCTCACAACCCCGCAGCCACCCGCGTCCCGCCATCGATCGCGCGCTTCGCGTCGAGTTCGGCCGCCACCTCCGCGCCGCCGATCAGATGGACGGAGTGCCCGGCCCGTACCAGCGCGTCGTACAGGTCGCGCCGCGGTTCCTGGCCGGTGCACAGCACGACCGTGTCCACCGGCAGTACCTGCCGCTGCCCGTCGACCGTCAGGTGCAGCCCCTCGTCGTCGATGTGGTGGTACGTGGCGCCCGCGACCATCGTCACGCCGCGGTGGCGCAGTTCGGTGCGGTGGATCCAGCCGGTGGTCTTCCCGAGGCCCGCGCCGACCTTGGTGGTGCTGCGCTGGAGCAGATGGACCCGGCGCCGCGGTGCGCTCCGCTTCGGTGCGGTCAGCCCGCCCGGGGCGCCGTAGCCGGTGTCGACGCCCCACTGCCGGAAGAAGACCTCCGGGTCGCGGCTCGCCGGTTCGCCCCCGTCCGTCAGGAACGCCGCCACGTCGAAGCCGATGCCCCCGGCGCCGATGACCGCGACGCGCTCGCCGACCGGTGCCCCGTCCCGCAGCACATCGAGGTAGCCGAGCACGCTCGGATGGTCGGTGCCGGGGATCGGCGGGGTGCGCGGGGTGACGCCCGTGGCCAGCACGATCTCGTCGTATCCGGCGCCGTCCAGCGTCTCGGCGGTGACCGGCGTACCGAGGCGGACGTCGACCTTCCACCGCTCCAGCGCATGGCGGAAGTACCGCAGCGTCTCGTCGAACTCCTCCTTGCCGGGGATGCGGCGGGCGATGTCGAGCTGCCCGCCGATCGTCGCGGCGGCGTCGAACAGCGTGACGGCGTGGCCGCGTTCCGCCGCCGACACCGCGCAGGCCAGCCCGGCGGGCCCGGCGCCCACCACGGCGATGCGTTTGCGCCGCCGCGTCGGCGACAGCACCAGCTCCGTCTCATGGCAGGCCCGCGGGTTGACCAGACAGGAGGTGATCTTCCCGCCGAAGGTGTGGTCGAGGCATGCCTGGTTGCAGCCGATGCAGGTGTTGATGGCCTCCGGCTCGCCCCGCCCGGCCTTCGCCACGAACTCCGGGTCGGCGAGGAACGGCCGCGCCATCGCGACCATGTCGGCCGCCCCGCCGGACAGCAACTCCTCGGCGACGTCGGGGGTGTTGATGCGGTTGACGGCGACCAGCGGCAGCGACACCGCGCCGCGCACCCGCCGGGTCACCCAGGCGTACGCGCCGCGCGGCACGGACGCCGCGATGGTCGGGATGCGCGCCTCGTGCCAGCCGATCCCGGTGTTGATCAGCGTCGCTCCGGCCGCCTCGACCGCCTCGGCCAGCGCGATCACCTCCGGCAGAGTGGAGCCGCCCGGCACCAGGTCGAGCATCGACAGCCGGTAGATGATCAGGAAGTCCGGCCCGACCCGCTCCCGCGCCCGGCGGACGATCTCCACCGGGAACCGCATCCGGTTCTCGTACGAGCCGCCCCACCGGTCCGTACGCCGGTTGGTGGCGGTCACCAGGAACTCGTTGATCAGATAGCCCTCGGACCCCATGATCTCGACGCCGTCGTACCCGGCGGACCGCGCCAGCTCCGCGGCGCGCACGAAGTCCTCGACGGTCCGCTCCACCTCGTCGTCGGCCAGCGCGTGCGGGGTGAACGGGCTGATCGGCGCCTGGAGCGCGCTCGGCGCCACCAGGTCCGGGTGGTGCGCGTACCGGCCGAAGTGCAGCAGTTGCAGGGCGATCCGGCCACCCTCGCGGTGCACCGCCTCGGTGATCTGCCGGTGCTCGGCGGCCTGTTCCTCGGTGGTCAGGGTGGCCCCGCCCTCGTACGGCCGCCCGGCGTCGTTGGGCGCGAACCCGCCGGTGACGATCAGCCCGACCCCGCCGCGCGCCCGCTCGGCGTAGAACGCGGCCATCCGCGCGAACCCGCCGGGCGCCTCCTCCAGGCCGAGGTGCATCGACCCCATCAGGACGCGGTTGGGCAGCGTCACGGAGCCCAGCGCGAGCGGGCTCAGCAGATACGGATACGGGCTCGGGCTCATCGGGCCTCCTGGCGCAGCGGCGGTCGTCAGGGACGTTCTAGGGCACCGGGGCAGGGTTGTGCAACAAGTTGCATAAAAGAGTGACCCAGGCGACGGCCCGCCCCCCCTCCCGTATCCGGCCCCGGCGCCGCCCGCGTGGTGCCTGCCTCTGGCGCCGCCCGCCCCGCACCTGGTTCCGCCCCGCACCGCCGCCCCACGCGCCCCCGGCGCCCGCGCCCCGCTCGCGCGCCCCCGCCCCGGCCGCCCGGGGCGGGGGCGCCGTGGGCCGTTTCACAGTGAACTTCCCGTGCACGCGACCCCAACTTGGTTACCTGTCAGTAGAGTTGCCGCACTCCGAGGGGCGGCCAGCGGCGCGCCCCATCCGGGAACGACGACGCGCGCCGTGATGCCCGCCCGCCCGCACACAGAAGGGACCGCATGAGCACACCGCCCACGACGCTCACGCTCGACCACGTGGTCGACACCGACCGCTACCCCCTCGCCGCCCCCGAGGCCCCCGCCGCCCGGACCGTCATCGACCGGGCCCGCCGCGACCTGCGCACCCACGGCTGCACCGTCCTCGCCGACTTCCTCCGCCCGCCGCAGCGCGACACCCTCCGCGAGGAGTGCGCGGACCTCGCGCCCCGCGCCCACTTCGCCACCGAGACCGTCAACGTGTACAACATCGCCACCGACGCCCCGCTGCCCGACGGCCACCCCGGGCGCCGCACCTTCCGGCGCGGCAACGCCTTCGTCCCCCGTGACCGCATCCCCGCCGACGCGCTCATCAGCCACCTCCACACCGACCCGGACTTCCAGCGCTTCCTCGCCGCCTGCTTCGGCCTGCCCCGGCTGCACCTGCTCGCCGACCCGCTCGCCGGACTCGTCCTCAACGTCGTCGAACCGGGCATGGACCACCCCTGGCACTTCGACACCAACGAGTTCACCGTCAGCATGCTCACCCAGGAGGCCACGGACGGCGGTGACTTCGAGTACTGCCCCGGCATCAGGTCCGCGGCCGACGAACGTTTCGACGACGTCCGCGCCGTCCTCGACGGCCACGGCGACCACCTGGTCCACCGCCTCCCGCTGCGCCCCGGCGACCTCCAGCTCTTCCGCGGCCGCTACTCCCTGCACCGGGTCAGCCCGGTGCGCGGCGCCCGGGCCCGCCACTCCGCGATCTTCGCCTACAGCGAGCGGCCCGGCGTCATCGGCAGCGTCGCCCGCACCCGCCAGCTCTTCGGCCGGGTCCTCCCCGCCCACCTGGCCGCCGCCCGCCGCACCGTCCGCGGCGACACCCTCCTGGACTGACCCAACTCCCGTACGATTCCGGCTCGTTGAGCCCGTTGTCCCGTACGCCCCTGTCGAAACGAGAGCCGCCATGCCCACACCCGAGGACACCGCACCCGGCACCACCTTCGCCCACGACGACCAGCTCCCGAAGGTGCCGCTGCCCACCCTTGAGGAGAGCTGCGCCCTCTTCCTGGAGTGGTGCCGCCCGCTGCTGACCGACGCCGAACGCGCCGCGACCGAGGCCGAGGTGGCGGCCTTCCTCGCCCCCGACGGCCCCGGCCCCGCCCTGCACGCCGCCCTCGCCGCCTACGACGCGCTCCCCGCCACCCACAGCTGGCTCGACACCTTCTGGCCCTACCGCTACCTGGGGCGCCGCGACCGCATCGCCCTCAATGCCAACTTCTTCTTCCTCTTCCGCGACGAGGAGCCCACCGGGCCCGGGGGCGACCCCCAACTCGACCGCGCCGCCGGTCTCATCGCGGGCGCCCTCCACCACAAGCGCCTCCTCGACGAGGAACGCCTCCCGCCCGTCGTCCAGCGCGGCCGCCCGCACTCGATGGACCAGCACCGCTACCTCTTCTCCACCACCCGTATCCCCGGCACCGTCCAGGACACCGTCCGCGCCCCGTACTCCGCCGAGTGGCCCGGCCCGTCCCGCGCCCGCCACATCGTGGTCTTCTTCCACGGCCGGATGTTCCGCCTCGACGTCCTCGCCCCCGACGGCACCCCCTACGGGCTCGACGACCTCCGCGCGGGGCTCGACGCCGTACGCGAGGCGGGCGCCGCCCCCGCCGCACCGGGCACCTCCGTCGGCCACCTCACCACCCTGGCCCGCGCCGAATGGGCCGACGCCCGCGCCGCCCTCCTCGCCGACCCCGGCAACGCCGCCGCCCTCGACACCGTCGAAACCGCCCTCTTCTGCGTCTGCCTGGAGGACGTCGCGCCCGACGGCACCCAGGAGGCGTGCGACGAGCTGCTGTACGGCGACCGCGGCAACCGCTGGTTCGACAAGGCCGTCTCCCTCATCGTCTTCGCCGACGGCCGGGCCGGCATCAACATCGAGCACTGCGAACTCGACGGCACCACCGTCCTCGCCTTCGTCGACGGCCTGCTCGCCACCACCCCCGAGGAACACGCCCGCCTCGCCGGTGCCCGTACCCAGGGCCCGCCCGCGCCGTCCCCGCTCACCTTCACCACCGACGACGCCACCCGCGCCCGTATCCGCGCCGCCGCCGACGCCTTCACCGCGTACGGCCGCGCCACCGCCACCCGCACCGTCGCCTTCGACGACTTCGGCGCCGACACCGCCAAGGCCCTCGGCGTCTCCCCGGACGCCTTCGTCCAGCTCGCGTACCAACTCGCCCACCACCGCGCCAAGGGCCGCCTGGGCGCCACCTACGAATCGATCGCCACCCGGCAGTGGCGGCGCGGCCGCACCGAGGCGATGCGGGTGGTCACCGAGGAGATCCCGCACTACGTGGCCGCCATGGAGGACCCGGCCACCGACCGCACCACCCGCCGCGCCGCCTTCCGCGCCGCCGCCGAGGCCCACGCCACCCGCGCCAAGGACTGCCAGGCGGGCCGCGCTCCCGAACAGCATCTGTGGGAACTGGAGCTGATCCAGCGCCGCCGCGGCCCGGAACTCGGCCTCCCCGACCAGCCCGCCCTCTACCGCTCCCCGGGCTGGCTGACCATGCGCGACGACTACCTCAGCACCAGCTCCGCCCCCTCCACCCACATCCAGTACTTCGGCTTCGGCTCCACCAGCAGCCGCTGCATCGGCGTCGCCTACGTCCTCCTCCCCGACCGCTTCCACCTCTACCTCAGCACCCCGGAGGCGGTCGCGGCCCCCATGCACGCGTTCGCGGAGGAGCTCAGGGGGGCGGTGGCGGAGCTGCGGGAGCTGATGGGGGAGGGGTGACCCGGGGCGGTCGCGCCGTGGCGCCTCCTCGGCCGGGGGGCTGACCGGGGCGGTTGACGGGGCTGGGTGGGTTACCGGTCCCGCCCGGCTTCCGGGGCCCGGCGCCAGGCCGGGCCGGTCACCTTTCGCCGGGCGCCGCATGTCGCCGCGCGGCGCCCGGCCGGGTGCCGGGGACGCTCCCGGCCCCCGGACGAGGCCGGGGCCCGGGGCGGCGCCGTCCCTCTGCCGATCTTGAGTGAGAGTGTTACCGGCTCCAGCCGGTAGGTGAATCGCCCCACCTACCGGCTGGAGCCGGTCCAGGCCGCTGCTGTGCCTCGATGTACCGCTCGACCACTGCCAGCGGTGTTCCACCGCAGGAACCAGCGAAGTAGGAGCCGGACCAGAACCGGCCGTGCAGGATGGACCGGTTGACGTTGTAGGTGAACTCCTGGCGCAGACGTCGCGAGGAGACGCCCTTGAGGCTGTTCACCAGGCGGGACAGGGCGACCTTCGGCGGGTAGTGCACCAGCAGATGGACGTGATCGTGCTCGCCGTTGAACTCCACCAGCTCGGACTCGAAGTCGGCGCAGACGGCGCGCATGATCTCTTCGCACCGCGTCAGCATCTCCGGCGTGAATACTTTCCGCCGGCGTTTCGTGATGAACACCAAGTGCGCGTGAAGGTTATAGGCGACGTGTGCACCCCTGCGCACGTCCGGGCTCTGTTCCCATCGTGGTGACATGAACACCCAAATGCATCACCAGACGCAGCCCCCCGACCCCCACATCCAGAAACTTCCCCCACCGCACGACGTCCCCGCACACCCGCCCCTCCAGCTCCGTCACCGCGGGCTCATACGTCTTGAGCACACTGACCGCCACCGGAAACACCCGGTCCACGGTCCTCCCCCCGACCCGCCCCCGCAGGTACCGAACAAGCGACTCAACTTCCGGCAATTCGGGCATGGGGCCAGTGTGCCGCGTACGGGGCCGTACGGCCCGGCCGTAGCGGCGCCCGGCCAAGGAATCACCGCCCGCCCGGGGCGACGGGCGCATGTGCCGCCGCCGTGTGCCCGCCGTGTACTCGGACATACTCATGCAGGAGTCGTCCGGGTGCAGCCGGAGACCGGTCGAAGGGGGCGCATGCCGGTGGACGAGCGAAGCGTTCACAACGACATCAGCGGGCAGGTCCTGGGCCCCAGCGTGCAGGCGGGGATCATCCACGGCGATGTGTACATCGGGAGCCAGGAGCCCGTCCTCCCGCCGATACCGTGGCAGTTACCACCCGCCGTGCCGCTCACCGACCGTTCGGACGAGCTGCTGTTCCTGAAGCGCCGCCGCGACCACTGCGTCCACCGCGGGCACCCCTTCCTGGCGGCGATCAGCGGCCTGGGCGGAGTCGGCAAGACCGCCCTCGCCCTGGACTGGCTGCACTCCCTGCGACCGTCCCTCCCCGGCGGACAGCTCTACGCCGATCTGGGCGCGCGGTCGCCGAGCGGCCCGGTCGACCCGGCGGAGACGCTCAGCCGCTTCCTGCGCGGACTCGGCACCCCACCGCAGCAGGTGCCGCACACCCTCGCCGAACGCGCGGCGCTGTACCGCTCCCTGACCTCCCGCCGCCCGGTCGCGGTGCTGCTCGACGACGCCGAGAGCGCGGCACACGTCCGCCCGCTGCTGCCCGGCGGGAACAGCGTCACCCTGGTCACCAGCCGCGGACACCTGACCGGCCTCACCCTCGAAGGCGGCCACCAGCTCCACCTCGAACCGCTCGCACCGGACGACGCCGTACAGCTGCTCGCGGACACCCTCGGGGACCGCCGCGTGGCCGAACGCCCCGACGAGGCCCGCGCCCTGGTCGGTCTCTGCGCCGGTCTCCCGCTCGCCGTACGCGTCGTCGGCGCACGCCTCGCCGCCCGGCCGCGGCGCAGCATCGCCATGATGGTCGGCGCCCTGTCCGAGGAACGCGGACGCCTCGACGCCCTGGCCATCGACGGGGACCGCAGCGTGCGCGCCGCCCTGGACCTGTCCTACCGGGGCCTGCCCGCCGAGGCCGCCCGGCTCTACCGGCTGCTCGGCACCCACCCGGGCAGACACTTCGACGACGGCCTCGCGGCGGCCCTGCTGGCCCCCACCGGGGCGACGGTCGGCGTGGCCGCGGACCTCCTCGACGTCCTCCACGACACCCATCTGCTCACCGAAACGGGTGAGGACCGCTACCGCTTCCACGACCTCGTACGGCTGCACGCCCTGGCACGGGCCGAGGAGGACGAACCGGCGGCCGAACGCGCCGGGGCGCTGCGCCGCATCGCCGGGCACTACCTCGCCCTCGCCACCCGCGCGGAGCACGCCATCGAGCCGCGGCGGCCCGCACTGGAGCGCGACCCGGCCTCCCGGGAGGTGCACTCCGCACCGTTCGGCGACCGGGACGCGGAGGCGGCGCTGGACTGGCTGGAGCGGGAACTGCCCGACCTCGTCGCGGTCATCCGGCGCGTCGGAACCACCGATTTCCCGTGGTTCGGCTGGCAGTTGGCCGACGCCCTGTGGCCGCTCTTCCCGCGCCGCAAGCACTACGACCAGTGGCGCGCCGTGCACGGCGAAGGGCTGGCGGCGGCCGAGGAGTGCGGGGACCGGGCGGCGCAGGCCAGGATGCTGACCTCCGGCGGCCTGGGCGAGCTGGGATGCGGCGAGCACGACCGGGCCCTGGAGATGTTCGAGGCGGCGGCGGGGATCCTGGCCCGGGACGGCGACGCCCTGGGGCACGCCCGGACGCTCAACTACCGCGGCCTCGCCCTCCAACGGCGCGGCGAACCGGAGGCGGCCGCGGCCCTGTTCGCCCGCGCCGCGGCCGAACTGCCCCGCCACGGAGATCCGCGCGCCGGTGGCCTGGCCCGCCTCAACGCCGCGGGCATCGCCCTCGACGCCGCCCGCCCGGAGGAGGCCGCGGCCGCCGCTCGGACGGCACGCGAGGTGCTGCGCGAGGCGGACGACCCGTACAACGCGGCCCGCGCGACGACCCTTCTCGGGCGGGCCCGCCTGCTCGCCGGGGCGGCGGAGGAGGCGGAGGTCCTGCTCTCCGAGGCACTGGCCGTGCTCCGCGGCGTCGACGCGGGCTACGAGGCCGCGCGGGCCCTGGAGGCCCTGGCCGAGATCGCCGGGGACCGCGGGGAGACCCCCGTGGCCAGGGCCCGCTACGCGGAGGCGCTGGACCTCTACGTCGGTGTGAACCGCACGGAACGCGCCGACGCCGTACGGGCCCGGCTGGCCGCGCTCGACGCCGCCGGATGACCGCCCGGAGCCGCCCGCACCGCCGCCAGCGCCCGCACCGGCAGACCGGCCACCAGCCAGGCGTGCGCCAGCGAGGCCCACACCTCCCACGGCGCCACGGCGGCGTGCCCGGAGCCCAGCTCCACCCAGGCGTTCCGCCGCGGGCCGCACCGCATCCGGCATTCCGTGGGCCCCTGGGGGAGGGCCAGTACGGCGGCCCCGGGCGCGAGGTGTGCCGCCCCGGCCCGTCCGGGGTCCCGTACCACCAGCACATCGGCGAGCAGCGGCCACGGGCGCGGCGCCGGAGGCGCGACGCGCAGATGGTGATCGGTCACCCGCCCGCCGTCCGGCAGCCGGAGCCGCACCGCCGTCCGCACCGCCGTCACGGTCTCGGGCACCGGCGTCTCCTCGACGGCGGCGAGCAGCACACAGCCGTCGGGTCCGTGGAGGTTCAGCCGCCGCGCCGTCATGTCTCCACCCCGCCCGGTACGCGGAAGTCCAAGGTGACCGGCAGCGACGCCGTCTCCGGCACCAGCCGCGCGGCCGGTGCCCGCAGCCGCAGCGTCCGGTAGATCAGCGACCGCATCCGCCGGGCGAACCGTCCGGGCTCCGACGTCAGCCGGGCGGCCACCCGGGCGTACAGTTCCGGCCGTGCCGCCGCGGCCGGAGCGCGCAGCTGCCGCCGCAGCGGACGGTCGGCCCGCAGCCGGGGCGCGAAGGACCGCAGTTCGGCCATGGGGGATCCCGGGTCCAGGTCCGCCTTCGCCGAGCCCGTGGTCAGCACCCGGGCGCCGGTCATCGTCCCGTAGAGGGCGGCGGAGCCGTGGTCCCCGACGATGATGTCGGACGCGGCGACGGCGCCGCACCAGTCCGAGTACTGGCTGATCACCTGCACCCCGGACCGTCCGAGCCAGGTCAGCCAGCTCTTGATCTGCCACTCCCCGTGCGCGTTCCAGACGTTCGGGTGCAGCATCAGCGCGATGCTGTACTCGTCGCGCGGAAGATCCGCCGCCAGCCGCTCCAGCAGCTCCCACTCCTCACCCAGCAGCGACTGCGGGCCCCACGTGGAACAGGCGAGCAGCAGCTCCTGGTGCGCCCCGGTGCGCAGCGCCTTCCGGTACAGCGCCCGCGACGGCATGCTCGCCCTGATCCGGTCGTAGCAGGGGTCCCCGACCACATGGGCCGCCGGTACCGCCTCCGGGCACTCGCGGCCGAGCCTGGCCAGCTCCTCGGCGTGGGAGAGCACGATCGCCGCCGGGATGACCGCGCCGTCCCGGACCAGCCGCTGCCTGCTGAGCCCGTAGACACCGCGCTCCGCCGGTCCGGCCGCCGGGGTGGCGTGCCCGGCCGGCGACGACACGACCTTGTTGTGTCCCACGCCGTGCGGCAGCACGATCACCGGCGCGTGCAGCTCGTGCAGGCTGCCGTGGCTGGCCGCCAGCGCCAGGTCGAACGGGATGTTCACCGCCTGCGCCCAGGGCAGCACCAGCGCCCGGGTGCCCTCCAGGAAGGCTTCCACGCCGTGGCTGAAGACGTCGGGTGCGACGGTGAAGATCACCTGCACCCGGGGGTCGCCGTCGAGCAGCCGCACCGCGTCCAGCAGCCGCTGCCCCGCGGTGACGGTGTGCACCACCGCGAGGATCTTCTTCCGGACCTTGCGGGTGGCCCACCGTTCGACGTCCAGCCGCAGCGGCACATGCCGCCACTCGAATCCCGATACCGTCACGCTCATCCGAACTCCCCCATGTCCCGGCCGAGTTGACCGGTCCCTGTGATGTGGTCGCGGTATCCGCCCCCGTCGGCCGGTCCCGCGTGTGCGACCCCTTCCGCCGCGGTGCCCACTGTGCGGGGGAGACCTGTCGCCGGGCCTGCAGAATCCTTGTGCGATTCCTGAACCGCCGGTCAGCGCCGTGCGGAAGCTGCCAACGGCACGTGCGCCCCTGGCGCGACGGTGCGCCCCTGCCCGCCCCGTCCGGTCTTTCCGGTGCCGGGCAACAGTGAGGAGAGCCTTGCCCAGGTGCCCGGTGACCTCCGGGCGGGGGTGGGAAGGCGAACCATCAGGGGGCGATGGTGGAACTTCTGTTGCTGGGGCCGCTCGAACTGTGGCACGACGGCCGCCAGTGGCCGATCGGCTCACCCAAGGCGCGCCATGTGCTCGCCTCCCTGCTGTACGCGCAGGGCGAGCCGGTGGGTGTGGAGACACTCCTGGACCGCGTCTGGGGTGAGGACGACACCCTGGAATCTCCCGTCGCCACCCTGCAGAGCTATCTGTCGCGGCTGCGCACCCGCCTCACCGAGGCGGTCGGCGACCGGGCCCGCATCGATCTCGCCTCCCCGCGCCGCTACCGGCTCCGCGTCGCGGACCCCGACGACGTCGACCTCTACCGCCTCCGGCGGATCCGCGCCGAGGCGCGCGCGGCGGTGGCCCACGGGGACCGGGAGGCCGCCGTCGCCCAGCTGCGGCGCGCCCAGGCGCTGTGGCGGGGGGAGCCGCTCGCCGAGTTCCCCGGAGCCTGGGCCGCGGCGGCGGGCGCCCGGCTCACCGAGGACCGCCGCTCCCTCCAGGAGGAACGCATCCGCCTGGAGCTGGAACTGGGCCGCCACACCGACCTCATCGGCGAACTCCGCGACCTCGTGGCGGAAAACCCCCTCGCCCAACGGGCCGTCGCCGCCCTGATGCTGGCGCTCTACCGCTCCGGCCGCGACGGCGAGGCCCTGGAGCTGTACGGCATCACCAGGCGCCAACTCAACGACCAACTCGGCATCGACCCCGGAGCCGACCTGCGGACCCTCCAGCGCCGCATCCTCGCGCAGGACACCACGCTGGACGCGCCCCCGCCGCCCGCGGTACCCACCCCACGCCTCGGACCGGCACCCGCCGCGGTGTCGCGCCCCGGGGCGAGCAGCACCCTGCCCCGCGACACCAAGGACTTCACCGGCCGCACCGGCGAACTGCGCACCCTGCTCGCCACCCCGACGCGCGAGGGCCACGCCACGGCCCTGCCGCTGTCCGTCGTGCACGGCATGCCCGGGGTGGGCAAGACCGCCCTCATCGTCCACGCGGCCCACCGCCTGCGCACCAGCTACCCGGACGGCCTGTTCTACGTCGACCTCCGCGCCTACAGCGACCAGCCTGCGTACGAGCCCGCCGAGGCGCTCGCCTTCCTCCTGCACAGCGCCGGTCTCCCCGATCCGCTCCCGGACACCCTCGACGAACGGGTGGCCCGCTGGCGGGAGTGGACCGCCCACCGGCGGGTGCTGGTCGTGCTGGACAACGCCAGGGACGCCGACCAGATCGTCCCGCTGCTCCCCGGCGCCGCGAGCTGCCGGGCGATCGTGGCCAGCCGCAACCGCCTCGCCGAACTCGACGGCGCCACCCCCCTGTTGCTCCACGAACTCTCGCTCTCCGAGGCGTCCGCCCTGTTCACCCGGGTCGCCGGACGGAGCAGCTCCTCGGACGCCGCGGCCCTCCGCCGCATCATGCGGATTTTCGGCGGCCACCCGCTCACCCTGCAACTCCTCGCCGCCCGATTACGGCACCGGGACACCTGGGACCTGGAGTACGTCGCCGGACGCCTGACCCGCGCCGACGACCCCCTGGACGAGGTCGGCGAACGCGTCACGGCGGCCTTCCAGCTCTCCTTCGCCGAACTCCGCCCCGCGGCCCGGCGGCTCTTCCGGTACGCGGCGCTGCACCCGGGCCCGGACCTCACCGTCGACGCGGCGGCGGCCCTGTGCGCCGCGCCGCCGGACGAGATCCGCCGCGCCGCCGACGAGCTGCTGGACCGGCACCTCATCGAGGAACCCGTACGCGACCGCTACCAACTCCACGACCTGTCACGGGCGTTCGGCCGCCGCCTGTGCCGCGTGGAGGTACCCCGGTACGCGCGCCGCCAGGCGATGGGCGGCCTCCTGTCGTACTACCTGACGGCCGCCGACCGCGCGGAGCGCGCCGCCCACCCGGGGCGGCGGGCCCTCGCCCTCGACCGGGAGTCCCCCTACGCGCCGGACTTCGCCGCGACCGACGACGGGGCCGCGGACCGCGCCACCGTATGGCTCACCGTGGAGCGCGCCAACCTCCTGGCCGCGGCGCGCACCGCGGCGGCCGAATTCCCGGAATTCGCCGTCCTGTTCCCGCTCGCCCTCGTCCACTCCCTCAAGCTGTGGGGCATCAGGGAGGTCGCGGCGGAGCTGCTGGACGTCGCCGTCACCGTGCTGCGGGGCACCGACGACCCGGCCGCGCTGGCCCGGTCCCTGGTGGCGCGCGCCGACGTCCTGGCCCAGACGGACCACGCACAGGCCCTGAGCTGCGCCGCCGAGGCGTACGTGCTCTTCGAGACCGTCCGCGACGACCACGGTCGCGCCGACGCCTCCCTGCAGACCGGCCGGGCACATCTGGCGGCCGGCCGCGACGGCGACTGCCTGCGCGCACTGGAACAGGCGCGGGAGCTCTACCGGGGAACCGGCGACCGGTACGGGGTGGCCGAGAGCCTCAACGTCCAGGGCGCCTCGCTGATCTTCGGGGCCGACTACCCGCGGGCGATGCGCTGCTTCGTCGCGATGCTGGACATCCACCGTGGTTTACGGGACCTGCACGGGCAGGCGAAAGCGCTGAACAACATGGGCGAGATCTATTCGCATGAGGGGAGGACGGAACAGGCTCTGCACCACTACGAACAGTCCCTGAAGCTGGTCCAGAGCTTCGGCGGACGACAGGAGGCCGCGATCCTCGACAACAACCTCGGCGACGTGTATCGGGACATGGACCAGATCGATCAGGCTTCTGCCTTCTTCCGCCGGGCGCTGTCCAGCAACCGCGCCCGGGGCGACGCCGTCGGGGAGATGAACTCGCTGATCGGGCTGGGCCGGGTGCACGCCGCGGCCGGGCGGACGCAGGAGGCGATGCGTCACCTCCGCGCCGCGGAGGCACTGTCCCTGCGGCTCGGCAACGTCTACGAGCGGCAACGCGCCCTGGTGGGACGGGCCGACGCCCACCGGATGGCCGGGGAGTACGCGGCGGCTCTGGAAACCTACGACGACGCCCGGCGCCTCGCGGAGGACTTCACCTTCCCGCTCGGCACCGCCCGCGCCCTGGCGGGAACCGCCCGCACCCACCTGCGACTGCGGGACAGCGAAACGGCCCGCTCCTACGCGGAACGGGCCTTGATGCTCTTCCACCGCCTGGGCGCCCGAGGCGAGGTCGAATCCCTCCGCCACCTCCTCGGCCGCCAACGCCCCTCGGCTCCCGGCCCGACGTCACACGGCCGGGAGCCGATGACCGACGGGGCTTAGCTGGTTGTCTGTTCCTGCTTCGGGCCGGTCAGCCACATCACTTGGCCTGGGGCGGCCGCGAGGACAGCGGTTGCGACGATGCCGAACAGCGCCACCGTTGCGGCGCGGCGGAGTATGTACTTCAAGAGTGGGCGTCTTTCGATCTCGATCGACCAACGAACGTGCCGAGAGTAGAAGCTTGAGGGCTCCGACGATCACCGGCGGACGGGGCTAGATATACATGATCTTCTGCCTCTTGTCGAAAAAGTGTTCGAAATATGTCTCAAGCATATGCCCCCACCCAAACAGTGGAGGGCCACCCCCATCCGGGGTGGCCCTCCGCCATGAAACCGTTACCCGCCGAGGCTCATCGAAGCCCCCGGCAGCCGCTCACAGGTCGTAGTAAAGCTCGAACTCGTGCGGGTGCGGGCGGAGCTGGATCGGGGCGATTTCGTGGGTGCGCTTGTAGTCGATCCAGGTTTCGATCAGGTCGGGGGTGAAGACGCCGCCCTGCTGGAGGTACTCGTTGTCGGCCTCCAGGGCCTCAAGGACGGCCGGGAGGGAGGTCGGGACCTGCTGGACGCTCGCGTGCTCCTCGGGGGCCAGCTCGTAGAGGTCCTTGTCGATCGGCTCGGCCGGCTCGATCTTGTTCTTGATGCCGTCCAGGCCCGCGAGGAGGAGTGCGGAGAACGCCAGGTACGGGTTGGACGACGGGTCCGGCGCGCGGAACTCGACGCGCTTGGCCTTCGGGTTGGCGCCCGTGATCGGGATGCGCATCGCGGCGGAACGGTTGCGCTGCGAGTAGACCATGTTGACTGGGGCCTCGAAGCCGGGGACCAGGCGGTGGTAGGAGTTCACCGTCGGGTTGGTGAAGGCCAGCAGCGACGGGGCGTGCTTGAGGATGCCGCCGATGTAGTAGCGGGCGGTGTCGGAGAGGCCCGCGTAGCCCTGCTCGTCGTAGAAGAGCGGGGTGCCGCCCTGCCACAGGGACTGGTGGACGTGCATACCGGAGCCGTTGTCACCGAAGATCGGCTTGGGCATGAAGGTCGCGGTCTTGCCGTTGCGCCAGGCGACGTTCTTCACGATGTACTTGAAGAGCATCAGGTCGTCGGCGGCGGCGAGCAGCGTGTTGAACTTGTAGTTGATCTCCGCCTGGCCGCCGGTGCCGACCTCGTGGTGCTGGCGCTCGATCTCCAGCCCGGCGGCCTCCAGCTCCAGCGACATCTCGGCGCGCAGGTCGGCGTGGTGGTCGACCGGCGGGACGGGGAAGTAGCCGCCCTTGTAGCGGACCTTGTAGCCGCGGTTGTTCTCCTCGGAACCGGTGTTCCACGCGCCGGACTCGGCGTCGATGTGGTAGAAGGACTGGTTCGCGGAGGTGTCGAAGCGCACCGAGTCGAAGACGTAGAACTCCGCCTCGGGGCCGAAGTAGGCGGTGTCGGCGATGCCGGTGGAGGCGAGGTACGCCTCGGCCTTCTTGGCGATGTTCCGCGGGTCGCGGCTGTACTGCTCGCCGGTGATCGGGTCGTGGATGAAGAAGTTGATGTTGAGGGTCTTGTCGCGGCGGAACGGGTCCAGCCGGGCCGTCGACAGGTCGGCGCGGAGCGACATGTCGGACTCGTGGATCGCCTGGAAGCCGCGGATCGAGGAGCCGTCGAACGCCAGCTCCTCGTCCGGGTCGAACGCCTTCGCCGGGATCGTGACGTGCTGCATCACACCGGGCAGGTCGCAGAACCGCACGTCGATGAACTTGACGTCCTCGTCGGCGAGGTATTTTTTCGCGTCGTCGGCGTTCTGGAACATACCTACTCCTCCTAGCCCGGTCACCGGTCGGCGGACACGGGGCTGATGCACGGAGCGCGACCCTCTGGAGTGGCGCGCTAGCCCGACCATAGGCAGCCGTGATTTCCCAAGCATGACCCATTTGTTTCGTCGGGGTTAACCGGGGCGCGGCCTGCCTCACTACCGATCATGCCTGGTCATGCCGCATCCGGCCCCTCGGCGGCGCCCCTCGGCCGGGGAACGTACGTGGCCGCAGTACCGTGGGCGGGTGGACAACAGGCAAGCAATCGGATCGTGGATCTCCGGGCCCCGCGCGGCCGCCGAGGACATGGGCGTCGAGTTCGGTCACCGTGGGGCGCAGCTCGGTCTGCCCGAGGAGGGCCCCGGGTCGATCGCCCGTCCGGGCCGCCGCTTCGCCGCCCTCTTCATCGACTGGGCGCTGTGCATGCTCATCGCGTACGGGCTGCTCAGCGGCGGTCACGCGCAGGCGGCGAGCAACTGGGCGCTGGCCGTCTTCGCGGTCCTGAGCGTCCTGACCGTCGGCACCGTCGGCTTCACGCCCGGCAAGCGGCTGCTGGGCCTGCGGGTCGTCGCCGAGGGCGGCGGCCGCCTCTCGCTGCCGCGCGTGGTGGTGCGCACCGTCCTGCTGGCGATCGTCATCCCCGCCGTCATCTGGGACCGCGACGGCCGGGGCCTCCACGACCGCCTGAGCCGCGCGGTGCAGATCCGCATCTGAGCCCCGGGCGGGCGCGCGCCGCCCGCCGCGCGGACACCTCCGCGTATACGAAACGGCGGCGACGGCCGCACGGCCCGTGACCGTCGGCCATATGCAGAACGCCCCGGAGCCCAAGGCTCCGGGGCGTCGTGGTCGGTGGGGGAGGCGGGCCGGGACGCTCAGCGCATCTTGCCGCGGGGCGGGCGGGTGCCCATGGGCCCCTTCGGCACCGGCATGTTGCTCATCAGGTCGCCGAGCGCGCGCAGCCGGTCGTTGACGGCGGTGACCTGCGCACCGGGCAGCACCCGCGGCAGCTTCATCAGCCGGGTCCGGAGCTTCTTCAGCGGGACCTCGCCCTCGCCCTCGCCGACCACGAAGTCGTGGACCGGGGCATCGGCGACCGTACGGGCCATCCGCTTCTTCTCGGCGGCCAGCAGACCGCGCAGCCGGTTCGGGTTGCCCTCGCCGACCAGCACGATGCCCGCCTTGCCGACGGCGCGGTGCACCACGTCCTGGTTACGGTTCATCGCCACCGCGGGGGTGACCGTCCAGCCGCGGACGTTCTCCAGCACCGCGGCGGCCGCGCCCGGCTGGCCCTCCATCTGCCCGAAGGCCGCCCGCTCGGCGCGGCGCCCGAAGACGATCGCCATCGCGAGGAAGGCCAGGACGAAGCCCAGGATGCCCGCGTAGAGGGGGTGGCCGATCGCGAAGCCGACGGCGAGGAGTACGCCGAACACGACGATGCCCACGCCAGCGACGACAAGACCGACCTTGGAGTCGACCTGACGGGTCATCTTGTAGGTCTGGGCGATCTGCTTCAGCCGCCCGGGGGTGCCGGCGCCAGCGCCGTCTGTGTTTGCCTTCCTCGCCATACCAAGAAGTTTACGTGGCCCGCGGGCGGCGGGTCGCCGCGGCCTCCAGTACGTACTGCGCCTCCTGCCGGTCACTGGCCCGGCGGCGGTCCTCCAGGACCGAGTTCCAGGCGTTGCGGCGGGCGGTGCGCTGCCCGCCGCCGAGCAGCAGCGCCTCGACGGCGCGGAGCGCGCCGGTGACGGACGGGACGGGACGTGCGGTGGCGCGGAGCGGCGCGGCCTGCATGGTGTGGGTCTCCCTCGGGGAGGTCGGCGGGACGCCCGGGACGGACGCGGTGCGTGGGTCCATCGTCACCGACGGGTGTGACCGCCGGATGACCCGCAGGTCACACCTGGGCGTGACGACGGAGCGGCCCGCGCCACCCCCGGCCTGGGGGAGTGCGGGCCGCGTCCTCCCAGCATGTGCCAGGATTCACACATCGGCGCGCCGGGGCGGGTCAGACCGCCTGAGTGGAGGCGTCGACCTCGCGCCGCTCGATCGCCTGCTGGTAGAGGCGGCCCGCGCGGTACGAGGAGCGGACCAGCGGGCCGGACATCACACCGGCGTAGCCGATCTCCTCGGCCTCCTCCTTCAGCTCCACGAACTCCGCGGGCTTGACCCACCGCTCGATGGGGTGGTGCCGCACCGACGGCCGCAGGTACTGGGTGATCGTGATCAGCTCGCAGCCCGCGTCGTAGAGGTCCTGCAGCGCCTCGCTGATCTCCTCGCGGGTCTCGCCCATGCCCAGGATCAGGTTGGACTTGGTGACCAGCCCGGCCGCGCGGGCCTCGGTGATGACCTTGAGGGAGCGCTCGTAGCGGAAGCCGGGGCGGATGCGCTTGAAGATCCGCGGGACGGTCTCGACGTTGTGCGCCAGCACCTCGGGGCGGGACGAGAAGACCTCGGCCAGCTGCTCGGGCACCGCGTGGAAGTCGGGGATCAGCAGCTCGACGCCGGTGTCCGGCATCGCGGCGTGGATCTGGCGGACCGTCTCGGCGTACAGCCAGGCGCCGCCGTCCTCCAGATCGTCGCGGGCGACGCCGGTGATCGTGGCGTAGCGCAGCTCCATGGTCTGCACGGACTCGGCCACGCGGCGCGGCTCGTCGCGGTCGAGGGCCTGCGGCTTGCCGGTGTCGATCTGGCAGAAGTCGCAGCGCCGGGTGCACTGGTCGCCACCGATGAGGAAGGTCGCCTCGCGGTCCTCCCAGCATTCGAAGATGTTGGGGCAGCCCGCCTCCTGGCAGACCGTGTGCAGGCCCTCGCTCTTCACCAGGCCCTGCAGATGGTTGTACTCGGGGCCCATCTTCGCCCGGGTCTTGATCCACTCGGGCTTGCGCTCGATGGGGGTCTGGCTGTTCCGGACCTCCAGGCGCAGCATCTTGCGTCCGTCGGGTGCGACAGCGGACACGTCGGCGCCCCTTTCTGCTATCGCGGCATTCGATTCAGCGGCGTACACCAGGGTACGCCCGGGATTTCGCACGTCTTTACGCGCTCACCAACCCCCGATACGAGGCCGGCATTCCTTGACGGCGCTCAGACCGCGCGGGGGAGGAGCTCCACGCCCTCCAGGACGTCCCGCAGGTGCTTCTCGACCGAGGGCAGCACCTCGGCGATGGTGAGGTCGCGCCCCAGCTCGCCGGAGAACGAGGCGACGCCGGCGTCCCGGATGCCGCACGGCACGATCTTGTCGAACGAGGTGTTGTCCGGGTTCACGTTCAGCGCGAAGCCGTGCATCGTGACGCCCTTGGCGACGCGGATGCCGATCGCGGCGAGCTTGCGGTCCTCACCGCGCTGACCGGCGTTGGACGGCGCGTACTGGGGACCGCGCAGCCGCGCGTCGTACGTCTCGTCCGCGTCCGCACCGGCCTGCGGGGCGAGGTCGAGCTGGAGACCGCCGAGCGACGGGCGCTGCTCGACCGGGTCGCCGAGGATCCACACCCCGCTGCGCCCCTCGATGCGGGTGCCCTCGATGCCGAAGTCGGCGCAGACCCGGATCAGCGCCTCCTCCAGGCGGCGGACGTGCGCGACGACGTCGACCGGGCGCGGCAGCTTCTGGATCGGGTAGCCCACCAGCTGGCCCGGGCCGTGCCAGGTGATCTTCCCGCCGCGGTCCACGTCGATGACGGGCGTGCCGTCCAGCGGGCGTTCGTCGTCGGCGGTGCGGCGGCCCGCGGTGTAGACCGGCGGGTGCTCCAGCAGCAGACAGGTGTCGGGGACCTCGTCGGCGAACCGGGCGGCGTGCACCCGCCGCTGCTCCTGCCAGGCCGCCTCGTAGGGCACGGCGTCGGAGCCGAAGCCCAGATGCACAAAGCGCAGCCCCTCGGGTGCGGGGGTGTCCCCCCGAGAGATCGCAGTCACGGCAGCTCCTCTTCGCACTTCTGTCGCAGCGGGCTGCGACGTTTGATGCAGTACCTCCGCATCCGTTCGATACGGGGCTCCTGCATGTCGATGCCACTTCGCGCCCAGGCCACTGTACGGCCGGGGGGCAGGTCGGCCGGTGGCCGGGGGACCCTGCGCGGCCGGGCCGGGAAACCGGTCGACGGGTCGGGAAGGCGGGGGCGTGAGCCGGGTGAACCTCGGTGTGGAGCGCATGCGCCCTGCTCACACGATCGGATGAACGCGGTGCTCAGGCGGCCAGAAGAGCCCCGAAGGCCGTTACATTCGCGCCGTTCCACAAGGGCGACGAGCGTGCCGGACAGGGTCAGCCGGGCCCGGCGGCCCGGCCCGGAAGGCAGGAGACCGGTAAAGCTGATGACGGAACGACCCCCGCACCGCACGCCCAATCGCCGGCTGGCCGCCCTCATCGCCGAGGCAGGGTTCTCCAACGCCGGACTCGCCAGGCGCGTCGACCAGCTCGGCATCGAGCACGGCCTCGACCTCCGCTACGACAAGACATCCGTGACCCGCTGGCTGCGCGGCCAGCAGCCCCGGGGCACCACCCCGGCGCTGATCGCCGAGGTCTTCACCCGCAAGCTGGGCCGCCGCCTGTCGGCCCAGGACCTCGGCCTGGACGCCTGCGCACCGGTCTACGCCGGACTCGAATTCGCCGGGACGCCCACCGAGGCCGTCGACATCGTCAGCGGTCTGTGGCGCAAGGACTCCGGCAGCCATGTCGAGCTGCGCAAGATCGCCTTCACCCCGGCGGGGCTGGTGGTGCCCAGCCGGGACTGGCTCATCGGCCGCCCCGACGAACGGGTGGCCCGCGGCGAGCTGGGCCCCGACGGCACCGGCCGGGTCCCGCTCCAGGGCCGGATCACGGTCCCCCGCCAGCGCCGCACCGACCACGTCGACCGGGTCGGCGGCGCCCGCGTCACCGCCGGGGACGTCGCGGCGCTGCGCTCGGTCGGTGAGCTGTTCCGCGCGCTGGACCACGCCTACGGCGGCGGCCACGCCCGTCAGGCCCTGGTGCGCTATCTGGAGCACGAGGCCGAGCCGATGCTGCGCGGCACGTACGGCGAGGCGACCGGCCGCAAACTCTTCGCCGCGGCCGCCGATCTGACCCGGCTGGCCGGGTGGACGTCGTATGACATCGTGGCGCACGGTCTGGCGCAGCGGTACTTCGTCCAGGCGCTGCGGCTGGCGCAGGCGGCGGGCGACCGCGCGTACGGCTCGTACGTGCTGGTCACGATGAGCCGGCAGGCCGTCTACCTCGGACACGGCCGGGAGGCGGTGCAGCTGGCGCGGGTGGCGCAGCAGGGCGTCGGGGCCGCGGCGCCGCCCGCGGTGCTGGCGCTGTTGCACGCGGCGGAGGCGCGCGGCCACGGCCTGATGGGTGAGGTGCGGGCCTGCACGGCGGCGCTGTCGCGGTCCGAGCGGGCGCTGGAGTGCGCCCGGCCCGGCGACGAGACGCCGCACTGGGCGCGCTTCTTCGACGAGGCGCAGCTGGCCGACGAGCTGGCGCACTGCCACCGCGATCTGCGGCAGTTCCGTGCCGCCGCCCAGCACGCGGAGCGCTCCCTGGAGCTGCGGGCACCGGGCTTCGCCCGCAGCCGCCTCTTCTGCCGGGTGGTGCTGGCCACCTCCCGGCTGGCCCTGGGCGAGCTGGAGCAGGCGTGCTCGCTCGGTGCCGAGGCGGCGCTCCAGGCGGCCGATATGCGGTCGGTGCGCGCCCATGAGTACGTCGCCGAGTTCGAACGGCGGCTGGAGCCGTACCGCGATGCGGCGCCGGTGCGGGGGTACCGGGACCGGGTGGCGGCGTTGGGGTGAGGCGCCGGGGCCTCGGCTCCTGTGGGGCCGTGCCTCGGACCCTGTGCCTTGTGCCTCGGGCCCCGGGGCTGCGGGGCCCCGGCCGCGTCCGGTGGAAGCCCGTTCCCCGTCCGGCGCCCCGGCCCGCACCCGCCCTCTCCGAGCCGGTGCGGGCCCGCCGTATCAGGCGGCCGTGTGCAGGGCGGCCGGTTCGGCGGTGGGCAGGCCGAGGTCGGTCAGGAGGGCGCGGGCGGCGCGGCGGCCGGAGTCCAGGGCGCTCTGGACGGTGCTGAGGCCGCGGTGGTCGCCGCACACGTACAGCCCGGAGAGCACCCGGACCGGCCGCTCCGGGTCGTGCGGCGCGGGCATCGCCGGGATCGCCGCCGGGGTGTGCCGCACCGTCAGCAGCTCCCAGTCGGTGGTGGCGGTGCCGTACACCCGGGCCAGCTGGGGCCGGACCGCCGCGTCCAGGGCGGCGGCCGGAAGCGCCGCGGGGGCGCCCAGCACCACCGTCGTCAGCAGCGTCCGGCCCGCCGGGGCGCGCGACGGGTCGATGGCCCCGGCCGCGTAGCTACAGGCCAGCGGGGACTGCGTGGTCAGCAGCAGCGGCGTCTCGCGCGGCCCGGCCGGGTGCGGGCCGTGGCCGGGCGGGGTGGTGTGGTGCAGCACCGTCGCCGGATGGAACGGCGGTACCCGTAGCCCCGGCAGCAGCGCCGCCGCGTCCCGCGCGCCGGTCGCGACGATCACCGCGCGGCAGGTCACCTCGCCGTGGTCCGCGGTGGTGGCGGAGGTGGTGGCGACGGACGTGACGCGGACGCCGGTGCGGACGGTGCCGGGCGGCAGGCCCGCGGCGAGCGCGGTGGGCAGCGCGGCGGCGCCCCCGGCGGGCAGGCAGAGCCGCCCCTCCGCGAACGCCCGCAGGGTCAGCGCGGCGCCGCGGCTGGAGCCGCCGAGCCGCGGATCGCCCAGCAGCACGCCGAGCAGCGGCCGCAGGAAAGCGTCGTGGGCGCGCGGCGCGAAGACCGGACGGACGGACAGCGCGTCGGCCGCCGGGCGGTCGGGGGCCGTACGGTCGCCGAGGCGGTCCATGCGCCGGTCCTGGGGGCGCGCCGGATGGCGATCGGCGCGCGAAAGGGCGCGCGCGGCGGCGAGTGCGCCCCTTGTGCTCCGAAGTGCGCTGACCCGCTGCGCGCGCCGCCCGTTGTGCAGCCCGATCCACGGTGCGAACCGGCAGAGTTTCAGCGTCTCCAGGCCGGGAGTGCGCAGCAGGCCGGGCGTGGCGACGAGCGGCCTGCCGCCGTGGTCCAGGAGGAAGCCGTCGACGTCGTCGGTGGCCGACCGCCCGCCGATCCGCTCCGCCGCCTCCAGCACGGTGACCGTGAGTCCCGCGGCGGTCAGTTGACGGGCGGCGGCCAGCCCCGCAGGGCCGGCCCCCACGATGACCGCGTCCACGGCCGATGAGGTGCGCTGCACGTGCCCCTCCTCAGATCGGTCCCGCCCGCCCGCGCCGGGCCGGTACACGGGACGCCGGATGATGTGTGGAGGCACGGTAGGGACGGCCCGCCCCGGACGGCCAGGGATCGCGCGGGGCGCGTCGGAGCGGGGCGGGCGCCGTTTTCCGCCGGACGCGGGGTCGTGCCCACGGGCGGGGGCCGGGGCCCGGTGCCCCCTCGCGCGGGCGAGGCGCGGTGCGAGACCGCCGCGCGGGGCCCGGCGCCACGCCTCGGCACCCGGGTGCCGTACGAGGTCCGGTGCCGCCCCGTGCGGCCGGGCGCGGGCCGTACGGGGCGGCGCCCGCCGCGCGAGGCCGCCGACGCCCGGCCCGCAGGGCCCGCCGCGCGAGGCCCGCCACGGCCTTCCGCCCGCGTACCCCGCCCCGGGCCGCGCTCCGCATCCCCCCTCAAGCCGCCCGAATAGCCCCCTCGATGCCCGGATGCGCGAAGGTGAACCCGCTCTTCAACAGGCGACGCGGGATCACCCGCTGACTCCCGAGGACATCCCCGGCGAACTCGCCGAGGGCCAGCTTCAGGGCCGCCGCCGGTACCGGGAACGGCGTCGGGCGGTGCAGCACCCGGCCCATCGCGGCCGTCACCTCACGGTTGGTCACCGGCTCGGGGGCGGTGAGGTTGACCGGACCGGCGAGGTCGCCGTCGATCAGGTGGCGGAGCGCGGCGATGTGGTCGTGCAGGGAGATGAAGCTCCAGTACTGGCTGCCGTTGCCCAGGCGGCCGCCAAGCCCCAGCCGGAACAGCGGGAACAGCCGTCCCCAGGCGCCGCCCGAGCGGGCCACCACCAGGCCGGTGCGGGCGAAGGCCGTCCGGATACCGGCCTCCGCGGCGGGCGCCGCCGCGTCCTCCCAGTTGACGCAGACTTCCGGCAGGAACCCTTCACCGGCCGGTGCCGTCTCGTCCGTACGCCGGCTGCCGGTGTCGCCGTAGTAGCCGATGGCGCTGCCGCAGACGAAGACCCGGGGCGGGGCGTCCAGCGACGCGAGGGCCGTGGCGACGGCGGCGGTGCCCCGTACCCGGCTGTCGCGGATCTCGCGCTTGTACGCGGCGGTCCAGCGGTGGTCGCCGACGCCCGCGCCCGCCAGGTGCACCACCGCCTCGCACCCGGCGAGCCCGGCGACGTCCACCTCCTGACGGCGCGGATCCCAGCGCACCTCGTCCGGTGCCGCGGGCGGCCGCCGCACCAGCCGGACGGGGGTGTGCCCGTCCGCCCGCAGCGACCGGACGAGAGCTGAGCCGATGAGACCGGTCGAGCCGGTGATCGCGATCCGCATGGCGCCATACTGCCCGCCGCGCGCCCGCCCCGTACGGACGCGCGCCCCGGGGGACGCGGCTATGCGCGAAAGCGTTCCCACAGCCGGGGCAACCGGGTCTCCAGGGCCGCGTCGTCGTCGACGTCGACATAGCCGCCCAGCGGTTCGGCGGGCTGCGGTGGCAGGCCGAGGCCGGGCAGTTCGGCGCCGGTCAGCTGCTCGTAGGCATCGTCGGCGGCGTACCCCAGCTCCTCGCCGTCGCCGTCCGTATCCTCATCGAACTCACCGACCAGCACGGCGAGTTCGTCGGGATCGTGCAGCGCGCCCTCGAAGACCTCCCGGCCCTGGCCGATCAGCCAGCAGCGGAACGCGTCGAAGACATCGTCGCTCGCGCCGTCCAGCAGCACCGCCGCCGCGGCCCACAGGTCCCAGGTGTACGCGCGGTGGTAGCGGGCCTCGAAGTGGCGGGCGAAGTCCAGGACGGATTCCGGGTCGCGGCTCAGTAGCCGCTCGGTCAGCTCGTCGGCGTGGTCCACCGGATCGCCCCCGGCGGCCGCGCGGGAGGCGTCGATGAGCTCCCAGAACTCCGTCTCGTCCATCACCGCTCCAGCATCGGGCCTGCCGGGGCCGTACGCATGTGGAACGGTCCGCCGCCACCCGCGCGGCGGCGCCCGTCCGGACGCGCAGGTGGAATGCCCCGGATGCGGCGTACGCGGCTCCCGGGCACCGGAGTTGTTGATCAACAGCGGGGTGACCGGTGCAAGAATCACTCGTTGGAAGGCTGGCCCCCTACGGCACCTTCCCGTACCCGATCGGCAGACCCCATTCCTGAAGGGCGCTTCCACGCCATGCCCATGGACGAACGAACCCGCGCCGATGTCGAGCGGGCCGAGGCGGCCATCGTCGAGCACTACCCGCGTCTGGTGCGCCTCGCCCACCTCGTCCTGCCGCCCGCGATGGGCCGCCACCGCCGGGTGCTGACCGCACACGGGATCGTCCAGCGCGCCCTGCCGTCCACGGGCCGCGAGCGCGCCCGCGCCGTTCTGCCCGGCCAGCGCGGCCCGCGGCCCGAACCGGGCTATCCGCTCGTCCGCTCGCGCGTCCTGGAGCTGGCGCTCGCCCAGGCGAAGCCGCCGCGCTGGCGGTCGCCGCTGCCGGTCGTGTGGGGGCTGCGGCTCTTCCCCCGAGCCGGTGGCGCCGACGAACTCGCCCTGGACCAGGCGCTGTCCGCGCTCTCCGCCCCCGCCCGTGCCGCCGTCGCCCTGTGGCATCTGGAGGAGCTGAACGAGGACGAGGTCCTCGCGGTCCTCGACGCGGCGGGTGTCGCCGACCCCGGTGCCGCGCAGCGCGCCGCCGTCGCCCTCGGCCGCGACCTCGGCCCGGGGACCGCCGCGCTGCTGAACTCCGGCGAGTTCGACCCGTGCACCGTCCAGGCCCGCCCCACCGATCTGCTCCGGCGCCGCCAGGGCAGGCGGGCGGCGGTCGCCACCGCCGTGGTACTGACGGCCGGTGCGGCGCTGCTCACCGCCGCCGGCGGGCCGGACGGCACCCCGCCGCCCGCCCAGCCGGACCCGGCCACCGTGCGGGCCCGCCAGGCCCTGGACCCGCAGCGGCTGGTGCGCGCCCCCGACGATGCATGGGCCGACACCTCCCGGGTGGACTTCACCGCCTGGTCGCCGCGGGGCGAGTACGCCGGGGACACGGCGCTGCTCGGGCGCGCCCTGCGGGTCTGGGGCGCACCGGGCCGCGACGTCCGCGTCACCGCCGCCGACGGCACCTCCACCCGGCCGCCGGACCAGCCGCCCCGGCTGCTCTACGGCGGGGTGATCGACGGGGTGAGGGTGGTCGTCCTCCACGACGGTGACCGGCTGGTGCGGTACGCGGAGCCCGAAGGGGCCCCGGCGGAACTGGAGTTCGCCCGCGTCGACAACGCCGATCTGACGACCGCCGGGGCGCTGGTCATCGGGCGCGGCACCGGGTGGATGCGCTACCTCATCGCCCCGTGGATCACCGACACCACCACCCGCGACCTGCTGCGGCCCGCGGCGCCCGAGAAGGCGCTGCACGTCGCCCCGGACGGTGTCACCGACCGCGTTCCGGAGCCGCCCGCGGACGGCGCCGTCTGCGGGCAGTGGCCGGTGGCGCGCCTGCGCTCCTCGGCGCGGGTCACGGCTCAGCACAGCTTCCTGCTCACCGACCTCGGCGACCTCACGCCCGTCCACCTCACGTACGGCCCGGCCGCGAGCGGCGGGCCCTCGGCCGCACCCCCGGCCGAGGCCACCACCCCCGCGGCGCTGCTGAGCTGGGCCCACACCGCCTGCTCGCTGCGCGGGGAGCGGGGCGCGGGCGTCCGGTCGGTGAACAACTGGGCCTACGCCCGCCAGCGGCTGCCGGAGAGCGGCGCCGGCGCCACCTGGGTGTGCAGCCGCGCCGACACCTGGCGCGGGCCGGGCCGGGTCACCGTGCAGTTCCACCCGACCGTGGCCCGGCCCGAGCGGCCCGCCCGGGTCGTCGGCCGCGCCCGGGACACCGCCGCGTGCAGCCCGTACGGCCCGGAGGTCGTCGGCGAGACCCGCTGGCGCGCCGGTTCCGGCCACTGGTACCTGCTCGCGGCGGGCAGCCCCGCGGTGCGCGGCCTCGACGTCACCGGCGCGGTGCGCCGCACCACCCGCGCCACCACCCTCGCCGTCGGCGTCCCGGCGTCCGCCCCGGTACGGGTCGCCGGGGTGCTGGCCTCCGGGGGGTTGCTGCACGCGATGCGGAGGTGAGGGGGGATCGGTGAGCCGGGCCCGGCGGACACCGGGGCCGGATCCGGCGGCGGCCGGGCCGCGCGGGGCCGCCGCGCCGGACGCCCGGCCACCGCTTGCGGCCCTGTACGCCCTCCCCGTGAACGTCCGCCAGGTCCGCAGGAAACCTGACAGAAGATGTCGGGTATCGCTGGCACGGTCGCCGTGTACGTACACCGCACACGGCGAGGAGTGGCACGGATGACGACGGAACGGAACGGTACGGCGGGCGCGGGGAGCCTGGCGGGGCGGGTGGCGCTGGTGGCCGGGGCGACCCGGGGCGCGGGCCGGGCGATGGCCGTGGAGCTGGGCCGGGCGGGGGCGGTCGTCTATGTCACCGGCCGCACCACCCGGGACCACGTCAGCGAGGTGGGCCGCCCCGGCGAGACGATCGAGGGGACCGCGGAACGGGTCACGGCCGCGGGCGGCACCGGCATCGCGGTCCCCTGCGACCACCTCGTACCGGAGCAGGTCGCCGACCTCGTCGCCCGTATCGACCGGGAGCAGGGCCGCCTGGACGTCCTGGTCAACAGCGTGTGGGGCGGCGACCACCTCCTCCAGTTCGACACCCCGCTGTGGGAACTGGACCTCGCCGGGGGCCTGCGGATGCTCCGCCTCGGCGTCGAGACGCACCTCATCACCAGCCACCACGCGCTGCCGCTGCTGCTGCGCGCCCCCGGTGGCCTGCTGGTCGACATGACCGACGGCACCGCCGCGTTCAACCGCACCTACCGCGGCAACCTCTGCTTCGACCTCGCCAAGAACGCCCCGCACCGCATGGCGTTCGGCCTCGCCGCCGAGGTGGAACCGTACGGCGCGACGGTCGTTTCGCTCACCCCCGGCTTCCTGCGCTCCGAGGAGATGCTGGACCACTTCGGCGTCACCGAGGAGAACTGGCGGGACGCCATCACGCAGGAACCGCACTTCGCGGTGGCCGAATCCCCGGCCCTCGTCGGCCGCGCCGTCGCCACCCTCGCCACCGACCCCGACCGCGCCCGCTTCACCGGCCGGTCCCTCTCCAGCGGCCAACTCGCCAAGATCTACGGCTTCACCGACGCGGACGGCTCCCGCCCCGACGGCTTCGGCTACTTCGAGGACGTCGTCCTCGGGGGGAAGGAGGGGAGGGCGGAGGACTACCGGTAGGAGTACCGGTAGTCCGGTGTGGCGCGGGCAGGCCGCGGAAGGGGGCGCCTGCGGCCGGTCCCGCCCGCGGCACCTGGCGGCCGTCCGCCGTACGGGGCCGCCGCGCGGCGAGCGGTGCCGGTCCCGGCCGGTGGTCACCCGCCGTACCGCTCGGCCATCCGGCGGGCCGCCGCCGTGAACCGGGCGCGCAGCGGCTCGGGCGCCAGCACCTCGCACTCGGGGCCCAGCCCGAGCAGCTGCGCGTAGGCGACCTCGGCGTTCTCCACCGCGAGGGTGAGCGTCCACCGGCCGTCGGCCTCGGGGCCCTGCGCGTCCGCCACCGCCTCGCGCGCCGCGGCGGGCTCCGTGACGTACGGCAGTCGGCGTATACCGCCCTCCGTGAGCCGGAGCACCACCTCCGCCCGCAGCAACGACCGCGCGAACTGCGCGGCCCGCTCCGCCCAGAACGCGGGCAGATCGAACCCGGGATCCCGGACGAAATGCCCGTCCTCCGCCGCCGTCACGGCGGTGAAGCGGTCGACGCGGTAGATACGGAACGGGGGGACGGGCGGGGCGGGGGAGTCCGGGGAACCCGCGGAATCCGGCGGGGCCGAGCCCGCACCCTTCGGCGGCCCCGAGGCCTCCGGCGGCCCGCCGCCCGCACCACCCGGCGGGCCGGGCATGCCCGCACCGCCGGGCATGCCCGCGCCCGCACCGGACGCCTCCGCCGCACCCGCTCCACCCCTCGCAGTCGCCGCCGGGCCCTCCCGCCGCGCACAAGCCGCCAGATACCAAACCCCGGCCTTCAACACCAGCCCGTACGGCTCCAGCTCCCGCTCCACCTCGCGGTCCTTGCGCAGATAGCGGGCGCGTATCGGGCGGTCGTCCCACACCGCCTCGGCGAGGGCGGGCAACTCGGCGGGGGTCTCCGGGCTGCGGTACCAGGCCGGGGCGTCCAGGTGGAAGCGCTGGGCGGCGCCGCTCGCGGCCTCCCGCAGCTCCGGGAGGAGCGCCGCCGACACCTTGAGCCGCGCCGCGGACGCCGCGTCCGCCAGGCCCAACTCCCGTAGCGCGGACGGCATCCCGGACAGGAACAGCGTCTCCGCCTCGCTGCGTCCCAGGCCCGTCAGCCGGGTGCGGTACCCGCCGAGGAGGCGGTAGCCGCCCGCCCGGCCGCGGTCGGAGTAGACCGGCACGCCCGCCTCGGAGAGCGACAGGACGTCCCGTGCGATCGTGCGCTCGCTGACCTCCAGCTCCCTTGCCAGGTCACCGGCGGTCATCGACGGCCGGGACTGGAGGAGCAGCAGCATCTTGATCAGCCGGGCAGCACGCATGGATCCATCATGCCGGGCACCACTGACAACGCCCCGCAGCGCGAGGGCCGTTGACCGGCGGCCCCTGTGACCGACGGTCGTTGACCGCCCCCCCCGATGACCGATGACCGACGGCCCGGCCCGCCGCGCCCGAAGGCGCGACCGGCCGGGCCGGAAGGGTTCCCGTGCGAAGACCCCGGGCGCGGTGGGTGATCTCCGCACGGGAGCCGGGGGAGCGGCTCGTGGCGCCGGATGGTGCACCACGGACCGCCCGGTCCGAGAGACGGCACCCGGCGGAAGCCGGACCGCCCGGAAGCGGGGCCGGACGCCCCGCCCCTGGTCACAGGCCGTAGCGCGCCTTGGCCTCCTTGACCGTCTCCGGCTTGACGTCGCCCCGGCGGGCCAGCGCGGCCAGCGCCTGGACGGTCACCGACTGCGGGTCCACGCCGAAGTGACGGCGAGCCGCGTCGCGGGTGTCGGACAGGCCGAACCCGTCGGTGCCGATGGAGACCCAGTCCTGCTCGACCCAGGGCGCGATCTGGTCGGGCACCGCCCGCATCCAGTCGCTGACCGCCACCACCGGACCGGGCGCCCCCTCCAGGGCACGGGTCACGTACGGGACGCGGTCCTCCCCGTCGAGCCGGGCGGCGTCGCAGGCCAGCGCGTCGCGGCGGAGCTCCGTCCAGGACGGCGCCGACCACACGTCCGCTGCCACGCCCCAGTCCTCGGCGAGCAGCCGCTGCGCGTCCAGCGCCCAGTGGATGGCCGTGCCGGACGCCAGCAGCTGGAGCCGCGGGGCGTTGTCCGCCGGGGCCGCCGCCTCCTGGAAGCGGTACAGACCCCGCAGGATCGCCTCCTCGTCCAGCCCGTCGGGCATGGCAGGCTGCACCTTGGTCTCGTTGTAGACCGTCAGGTAGTAGAAGACGTCCTCGGCGTCCGGACCGTACATCCGGCGCAGGCCCTCCTTGACGATCACCGCGACCTCGTACGCGAACGCCGGGTCGTACGAGAGCGCCGCCGGGTTGGTGGAGGCGATCAGGTGCGAGTGGCCGTCGGCGTGCTGGAGGCCCTCACCGGTCATCGTGGTGCGGCCCGCGGTCGCGCCGATGACGAAGCCGCGGCCCAGCTGGTCGGCGAGCGCCCAGAACTGGTCGGCGGTCCGCTGCCAGCCGAACATCGAGTAGAAGATGTAGAAGGGGATCATCGGCTCGCCATGCGTCGCGTACGACGTGGCGGCGGCGGTGAAGTCCGCGAGCGAACCGGCCTCGGTGATGCCCTCGTTGAGGATCTGGCCGTCCTTCGCCTCCTTGTAGTACAGGAGCTGGTCGCGGTCGACCGGGTCGTACGTCTGGCCCTTCGGGGAGTACAGCCCCGCCGACGGGAACAGCGACTCCATGCCGAAGGTGCGGGCCTCGTCGGGGACGACCGGCACCCAGCGCTTGCCGGTCTCCTTGTCCCGCATCAGGTCCTTGACCAGCCGGACGAACGCCATGGTGGTGGCGATCTCCTGGCTGCCCGAGCCCTTCTTCAGCGCGTCGAACGCCTTCTGCGACGGCATCGGCAGCGGCTTCGGCGTGACCTTCCGGGCGGGGGCGGGGCCGTCCAGGGCCGCCCGGCGCTCCCGGAGGTAGACCATCTCCGGGGAGTCCTCGGCGGGCCGCCAGTAGGGAACGGTGTCGCCCTCCAGGGCGCTGTCCGGAATCGGCAGCTCCAGCAGGTCGCGCATGGCGCGGAACTCCTGCCCGGTGAGCTTCTTCATCTGGTGGTTGGCGTTCCGCGACTCGAAACCGGCGCCGAGCGTGTAGCCCTTGACGGTCTGCGCCAGGATGACGGTCGGCGCGCCCTTGTGCTCGACGGCCGCCTGGTACGCGGCGTACACCTTGCGCGGCTCGTGGCCCGCGCGGGAGGTCTGGAACAGCTCCAGCAGCGTGGCGTCGTCGAGCGAGTCGCCCAACGCGCGCAGCCCCGGCGTGGCGCCGAAGAAGTGCTCACGGATGTAGGTGGCGTCACGGGTGGCATACGTCTGGAACTGCGCGTCCGGCGTCTCGCGCAGGCGGCGCACCAGCGCGCCGTCGGTGTCGAGCGCGAAGACCTCGTCCCACGCCCGGCCCCACAGCGACTTGACGACGTTCCAGCCGGCGGCACGGAACTGCGCCTCCAGCTCCTGCACGATCTTGAAGTTCGGGCGGACCGGGCCGTCCAGGCGCTGCAGGTTGCAGTTGATGACGAAGGTGAGGTTGTCCAGACCCTCACGACCGGCCAGCGCCAGGGCGGCGGTCGACTCGGGCTCGTCCATCTCACCGTCGCCGAGGAACGCCCAGACATGGCTGTCCGCGGTGTCCTTGATACCGCGGTGCTCCAGGTAGCGGTTGAAGCGCGCCTGGTAGATGGCGGAGAGCGGGCCCAGGCCCATCGAGACGGTGGGGAACTCCCACAGCCAGGGCAGGCGCCGCGGGTGCGGGTACGACGGGAGGCCCTCGCCGCCGGCCTCCTGCCGGAAGTGGTCCAGCTGCTCCTCGGTCAGGCGGCCGTCGAGGAAGGCACGGGCGTAGATGCCGGGGGAGGCGTGGCCCTGGATGTAGAGCTGGTCGCCGCTGCCCGTGCCCTCCTTGCCGCGGAAGAAGTGCTGGAAGCCGGTCTCGTACAGCCACGCCGCCGACGCGAAGGTGGCGATGTGGCCGCCGAGACCGAGCCGGGAGCCACGGGTGACCATGGCGGCCGCGTTCCAGCGGTTCCACGCCGTGATCCGGGCCTCCATCGCCTCGTCGCCGGGGAATTCCGGCTCGGCGGAGGTCGGGATGGTGTTGACGTAGTCCGTCTCCAGGGGCGCGAGCGCCGGGTCGGCGGTGTGCTCCAGGGCGCGGCGCATCAGATACGCCGCGCGGTGCGGGCCCGCCGCCGCGGTGACGGCGTCGAGCGACTCGCGCCACTCGGCCGTCTCCTCCGGATCCCGGTCCGGGAGCTGGTCGAGCTGGCTGTACGGCAGGCGCACGGGATCGGGCATGGATGGCCCCTTTCCGGACAGAGGGGGAATGCGTTCGGCAGGCATTCGGGAGGCATTCGGCAGGCAGGGATGTCGCGCCCCGCGGGCGACCATACGCCCCTGATCGATGATCGATCAACGCTCCCCGGAAGAATCACCGCAGGTCGGCACGGGGTGCCGCATACCCGGGCACCGCGTGCCAGACGCAGAAGGGGGCGGAAGCGCCGCCGTACGGCCGCTCCCGCCCCGATGAGATCCGCAGGTCAGACCCGCGGCGCGCAGCTCAGCACATGGGTCCGCAGCAGGGCACCGATCCGCGGGTCCCGGCGCCGGAACGCGTCCACGATCTCCTGGTGGTCCTGCGCGTGCGACCGCGGCTCGGGGCTGAACCAGCGGATCGACAGCGTCGTCCACACCTCCACCCCCAGCGACTCCCAGGTGTGCAGCAGCACGCCGTTCCCGGCCGCCCGCACGATCTCGCGGTGGAACGCCACCGTGTGCCGCACCTGCGCCTCGCCGTCGCCCGTCCGGTCCGCCTCCCGCAGCCGGTCCACCTCGCGCTCCAGCGCCTCGGTGTCCTCGGCCAGCTGACCGGCCGCCAGCTCCGCCGCGACCTGCTCCAGACCGGCCCGTACGGGGTAGCTCTCCTTGAGGTCGGCGGGGGAGAGGTCCCGCACCCGGACGCCCTTGTTCGGCGCCGACTCGATCAGCCGCAACGACTCCAGCTCCCGCAGCGCCTCCCGCACCGGCGTCTGGCTGACCTCCAGCTCGACCGCGATCCGCCGCTCCACGATCCGTTCGCCGGGCTGCCACCGGCCGCGGACGATCCCCTCAAGGATGTGCTCGCGGATCTGCTCGCGCAGCGAATGGACGACGGGCGGGGTCATGACGGTGCTCCTCGCGGGTGGGGTGGTGACGGAGACGATACGGGGCGTGGTCGTCGCCCGGCGGTGCCGCGGGACCGGAATCACACGTGGTGCCGCTCACGGGTTCCCGGCCCCGGCGCGGGCCCCGGGACCGGGAACGCGAGCGGCCCCGCCCGGAGAACCCGGACGGGGCCGTGTGCACGCGCTGGTCGGCGCCTCGCTCAGAGACCGATCTCGGTCTCGAACTCGGCGGCCTCCAGGATCTGCTTGACCGTGGTCAGGTAACGGGCGGCGTCCGCGCCGTCCACCAGACGGTGGTCGTAGGAGAGCGCCAGGTAGGTCATGTCCCGGACGGCGATGGTCTCGCCGAGGTCGGGGTGGTTGATGACCACGGGGCGCTTGACGGTGGCGCCGATACCGAGGATGCCGACCTGGTTCGGCGGCACGATCACGGTGTCGAAGAGCGCGCCGCGCGAGCCGGTGTTCGAGATGGTGAACGTGGCTCCGGCGAGGTCGTCCGGGGTGATCTTGTTGGAGCGGACCTTGCCGGCGAGGTCGGCGGTCTTCTTGGCGATACCGGTGATGTTGAGGTCACCGGCGTCCTTGATGACCGGGGTCATCAGGCCCTTCTCCGCGTCCACCGCGATACCGATGTTCTCGGTGTCGAAGTAGGTGATCGTGCCCTCGTCCTCGTTGATCCGGGCGTTGACGACCGGGTGGGCCTTCAGCGCCTGGACGGCGGCCTTGACGAAGAACGGCATCGGGGAGAGCTTGACGCCCTCACGCTGCGCGAAGGCGTCCTTGGCCTTGTTGCGCATCCGCATGATCTTGGTGACGTCCACCTCGACCACGCTGGTGAGCTGCGCCTGGCCGTGCAGGGCCTTCATCATGTTGTCGCCGATGACCTTGCGCATCCGCGGCATCTTGACGGTCTGACCGCGCAGCGGCGACGCCTCGATGGCCGGGGCGGCGGGCTTCGACGCGGCCGGGGCGGCCGGGGCGGCCGGGGCCGGGGCGGCGGCCTTGGCGGCCTCCGCGGCGGCGATGACGTCCTGCTTGCGGACGCGGCCACCGACGCCGGTGCCCTTGACCGTGGCGAGGTTGACGCCGTTCTCCGCGGCGAGCTTGCGCACCAGCGGCGTGACGTACGCGCCGTCGCCCTCACCGGCGGCCGGGGCCGCAGCGGAGGGCGCGGCGTAAGCCGCTCCGGTGGAGCCGGTGCTTGCAACGGTGGGAGCCGGGGCCACGGGGGCCGGGGCCGGAGTGGCAGGCGCGGCCGGAGCCGGGGCCGGGGCAGCCGGAGCGGCGGGCGCGGGCGCCGGAGCCGCGGGGGCGGCCGGGGCCGGAGCGGCCGGAGCCGGGGCGGCGGGGGCAGCCGGGGCGGCAGGCGCCGCGGCCTGGACGGCCGAGCCGATGACGGCGAGCTTGGCGCCGACCTCGGCGTTCTCGTCCTCGGCCACCAGGATCTCCAGCAGGGTGCCGGAGACCGGCGCCGGGATCTCGGTGTCGACCTTGTCGGTGGAGACCTCGAGCAGGGGCTCGTCCTCCGAGACCTCCTCGCCGACCTCCTTCAGCCAACGGGTGACGGTGCCCTCGGTGACCGACTCGCCCAGGGCGGGCAGCACGACGTCGGTACCGGAGGCGGCGCCGGCCGGAGCGGCGGCGGGCGCCGGAGCGGCCTCGGCCACGGGGGCGGCCACGGGCTCGGGCTGTGCGGCGGGGGCCTCGGCGGCGGCGGGGGCCGCGGCGGGGGTGCCGGAGCCGTCGTCGATGACGGCCAGCTCGGCGCCGACCTCCACGGTCTCGTCCTCGGCGACCTTGATGGCCGCCAGGATGCCGGAGGCGGGGGCGGGGATCTCGGTGTCGACCTTGTCGGTCGACACCTCCAGCAGGGGCTCGTCGGCCTCGACGCGCTCACCCTCGGCCTTGAGCCAGCGGGTGACGGTGCCCTCGGTGACGCTCTCGCCGAGCGCCGGAAGGGATACGGAAACCGCCATGGTTTCTGTTGCTCCTAACGGATGGTTCCCCCGCGCGCACGGTGTCGGCGCGCGGGGAAGTGCGGATGTGGTCGCGCCCGGGACTGAGGGTCAGTCGTGGGAGTGGAGGGGCTTGCCGGCCAGCGCCAGGTGGGCCTCCCCGAGAGCCTCGTTCTGCGTGGGGTGCGCGTGAACGAGCTGCGCAACCTCGGCCGGCAGGGCTTCCCAGTTGTAGATCAGCTGGGCCTCACCGACCTGCTCGCCCATACGGTCACCGACCATGTGGACGCCGACCACGGCACCATCCTTGACCTGGACGAGCTTGATCTCGCCCGTGGTCTTCAGGATCTTGCTCTTGCCGTTGCCCGCGAGATTGTACTTCAGCGTGACGACCTTGTCGGCGCCGTACAGCTCCTTGGCCTTCGCCTCGGAGATACCCACCGAGGCGACCTCGGGGTGGCAGTACGTCACGCGCGGCACGCCGTCGTAGTCGATCGGCACGGTCTTCAGACCCGCCAGCCGCTCCGCCACCAGCATGCCCTCGGCGAAGCCGACGTGCGCGAGCTGGAGGGTGGGGACGAGGTCGCCGACGGCCGAGATCGTCGGAACGTTGGTCTGCATGTACTCGTCGACCAGGACGTAGCCGCGGTCCATGGCGACGCCCTGCTCCTCGTAGCCCAGGCCCGCCGAGACCGGCCCGCGGCCGATCGCGACCAGGAGGACCTCGGCCTCGAAGGTCTTGCCGTCGGCGAGGGTCACCTTGACGCCGTCGGCGGTGTACTCGGCCTTGTCGAAGAAGGTGCCGAGGTTGAACTTGATGCCGCGCTTGCGGAAGGCCCGCTCCAGCAGCTTGGAGCTGTTCTCGTCCTCGACCGGGACGAGGTGCTTGAGGCCCTCGACGATGGTGACGTCGGTGCCGAAGGACTTCCACGCCGAGGCGAACTCGACGCCGATGACGCCGCCGCCCAGCACGATCGCGGACTTCGGCACGCGGTTCAGCTTCAGCGCGTGGTCCGAGGAGATGATGCGGTCGCCGTCGATGTTCAGGCCCGGCAGCGACTTCGGCACGGAGCCGGTCGCCAGCAGGACGTGGCGGCCCGTCACGCGCTGGCCGTTCACATCGACGGAGGTCGGGGAGGAGAGCTTGCCCTCGCCCTCGATGTACGTCACCTTGCGGGAGGCGATCAGCCCCTGCAGGCCCTTGTACAGGCCGGAGATGACATCGTCCTTGTACTTGTGGACGGCGTCGATGTCGATGCCCTCGAAGGTGGCCTTGACACCGAACTGCTCGCTCTCGCGGGCCTGGTCGGCGATCTCACCGGCGTGCAGCAGTGCCTTGGTGGGGATGCAGCCGTTGTGCAGGCAGGTACCGCCGACCTTGCCCTTCTCGATCAGGGCGACGTCCAGGCCCAGCTGCGCCCCGCGCAGGGCCGCGGCGTAACCGCCACTGCCGCCACCGAGGATCACTAGGTCGAAAACGGTGCTGGCGTCGTTCGCCACGTCACGTCCTCCATGCATGGGTACGCCGGAGCCGGTCTCCGATGACCGGTCGGCGGCTGTGGTTCGGCCGCTCTTCACGTCGGCCCTGGGTAAGGGGGGCCCTGTCCTGCCGAGGACCCATCTTCGCACTTGTTCGGTGAAGCTGGGACGGCGGGCCGGGCCTGGCGGCGGTACGTACGCCGCCTCTCAAGGGTTACTCGGCCGTAGGCAGCGGCGCCGCGGCGCGAAGCGCCACCTGGGAAGGGCGGGGGGACGCCTGCGGATTTCGTTGAGGGCGAACGCCGCCCCCGAAGGACGCCCGGATCGCGGTCACCGCTGGCGCACCGGCGGCCCCGGACGGTGAGCCCGGGGCCGTCGGACGTGCGGGGGGAGCGGGGGCTCAGCCCAGGTCGCCCGAGGCGGTGCGCTCGGCCAGCCGCAGCAGGGTGCGGACCGACGAGCCGGTGCCGCCCTTGTGCGTGTAGCCGTACGGCGCGCTCTCGTGGAACGCCGGGCCCGCGATGTCGAGGTGCGCCCAGGGGATGCCCTCGCCGATGAACTCCTTCAGGAACAGACCGGCGACCAGGCCGCCGCCCATCCGCTCGCCCATGTTGGCGATGTCGGCCACCGGGGAGTCCATGCCCTTGCGCAGCTCGGCGGGCATCGGCATCGGCCAGGACTGCTCGCCGACCTCCTCCGCGATCTCGTGGATCGTGGTGCGGAACGCGTCGTCGTTGGCCATGATCCCGAAGGTGCGGTTGCCCAGCGCCAGCACCATCGCGCCGGTCAGCGTCGCGACGTCGATGATGGCGTCCGGCTCCTCCTCCGACGCGCGGGTCAGCGCGTCGGCCAGCACCAGACGGCCCTCGGCGTCGGTGTTGAGCACCTCGACCGTCTTGCCGCTGTACATCGTCAGCACGTCACCGGGGCGGGTGGCGTTGCCCGACGGCATGTTCTCGGCGAGCGCCAGCCAGCCGGTGACGTTCACCTCCAGGCCCAGCCGCGCCGCGGCGACGACGGTGGCGAACACCGCGGCGGCGCCGCTCATGTCGCACTTCATCGTCTCGTTGTGCCCGGCCGGCTTCAGCGAGATACCGCCCGAGTCGTACGTGATGCCCTTGCCGACCAGCGCGAGCGTCTTCGTCGCCTTGGCGTGGGTGTGGGCGATGCGCACCAGCCGCGGCGGGGCGTCCGAGCCCTGGCCGACGCCGAGCAGACCGCCGTAGCCGCCCTTCTTCAGCGCCTTCTCGTCCAGCACCTCGACCTTGAGGCCGAACTCCTTGGCCGCGGCCTGCGCCTCGGCGGCGAAGGACTTCGGGTCGAGCGCGTTGGGCGGGGTGTTGATCAGGTCGCGGGCGCGGTGGATCTCCGCCGCCAGCACCAGGGCGCGCTCGGTCGCCGCCTTGAACTCCTTGTCCCGCGGCTTGCCGCCGAGCAGCGCGACCTCCGCGAGCGGCGCCGAGCCGCCGTTGCCGCCCTTCGCGCCCTTCTTCGCGTGGGCCGGGGCGCCGTCGCTGCGGAACGCGGTGAAGGCGTACGCGCCGAACAGCGCGCCCTCGGAGACCGCGGCGGCCGCCTCGGCGTCCTCCAGCGGCAGCGCGAAGGCCGCCTTCTTCGTGCCGTTCAGCGCGCGGGCGGCGCTGCCCGCAGCGCGCCGCAGCGTCTCGTTGTCGTACGTCTCGCCCTTGGCCGGTGCGGCGCCGAGGCCGACCGCCAGCACGACCGGCGCCTTGAGGCCGTCGGCGGCGGGCAGCTTGGTCACCTCGCCCTCGGCACCCGTCGCGCCGAGAGTCTCCAGGACGGCGGCGAGCTTGCCGCCGAACGCCTCGTCCACGGCTTCGGCGCCGGTGGCGGGCACGGGGCCCTTGGCGCCCTTGGCCACGCCGACGACGACGGCGTCCGCGCGCGCCGCTGCGGCGGAGGAAGTACTGAGGGTCAGTGCAGTCACGGTGATGAAAGTCCTGTTCCGTCCGGGAATCCGTTCGCGCTCAGGGAGCAGCGTGCGGCCGAGCCTACGCTCGGGGCGCCCGCACGGAACGGGGAGCGGCCTGGACGGCCCGCTCCCCGGCGCCCTCCCGAGCGATGCCCGGACGGCCCAACGACCCGTTCTCAGCAGGGTAGTTGGAGGTTTTTCGACGGGTACGGGCCGCCGGGGCAAAGGGGGCGAACGGCTTGTTCCGCACGCCGAATGAGAGCGGCGCCACAGTGACGCCACGCGTTCGGGCGGCGCCAACGGCCCCTGAAAGGCCGTCCCGCGCGGGCTCAGCCCAGCGCCAGCACCACCAGCGCGGTGAGCGCCGCCGTCTCGGCGAGCGCGCCGAACACATCGCCCGTCACCCCGCCCAGCCGCCGCCGGCAGTGCCGCAGCACCCCCTCGGCGACGGCCAGCGCCACCACCACCGCCAGCGCGGTGTGCACCGCGCCGAACACCCCGCCGGTGGCACCGGCCGCGGCCGCCGCACAGACCAGCGCCGCGCACCCCGCCGCGGCGCGGCGCGGCACCACCCCGGCGACCGCGGCGCCCAGCCCCTCCGGCCGCGCGGCGGGCACGCCCCGGCGGCAGGCCCAGGTCAGCGCGGTACGGGCGGCGGTCGCCGAGACGACGGCGGCCACCGCGCCGCGGGCCCAGCCGTCCGCGTACAGCCCGGCCAACGCCGCCACCTGCGCCACCAGCGCGAACAGCAGCGTGATGACGCCGAACGGGCCGATGTCGGACTGCTTCATGATGCGCAGCGCGTCCTCGGGCGGTTTTCCGCTGCCCAGGCCGTCTGCGGTGTCCGCGAGACCGTCCAGATGGAGGCCGCGGGTGAGCGCGGCGGGCACCACCGCGGAGCCGGTCGCGGCGAGCAGCGGGGAGCCGCCCAACGCGAGCAGCACCGCACCGACCGCCGCGGCGAACCCCCCGACGACCAGCCCGGCCAGCGGCGCACAGAGCATCCCGCCCCGCGCCGCCACCCGGTCCCAGCGCCGCACCCGCACCGGCAACACGGTCAACGTCCCGAAGGCGAACCGCAGCCCGTCCCCGGCACCGGCCCGGCCGCCGGGCGGCGTCGGTGCAGGTACGGGTGCGGGGGCTGCGGAATCGGGCGCGTCGGTCATCGCGGCAGGCTAACCCGGGGGGCGGGGCGACGCGCTCGCCGCCCTCCTCACCGCAACCACCCCGCCTCACCGGCACAAGCCGCCCCCGCCGCCCGGCGCCGCCGCGCGGCCACCTCCCAGCCCAGGCACACCAGCAGCGTCGCCGCGACGGCCGCGATGTGTTCCTTGCCCGCGAGGTTGTTCTTGACGAACACCACCTCGCCGACCATCGCCACCACCACCAACGCGCACGTCACCCGCGCCCGCAGCCGCCAGCACACGAACACCGCCAGGCCCACCACCGCGGCCGACGGCCCGGTGTCCACCACCCAGGCGTCGCCCGGCGGCAGGCCGATGGGGCTGTCCGGCCCGAGCCGGATGCCCAGCCGCGCGTAGAGCGTCCCGGCGAGGGTCGCGGTGTACGCCATCGCCAGCGTCCGCCACCGGCCCAGCGTCACCTCCGCGATCCCGAACACCACCAGGACCTGCGCCAACGCGCCCCACACCGGCAGATCGAGCGCCGGGACGAAGAGCGACAGCGGCGTCCGCAGCAGCGCGAGCCAGAGCGGCGTCCCGGCGGTCGGCGCCCCGGCCGCCTGCACCGGCCCGTACCCCCACGACTGGTTCTGCACGATCTGGAGGACCAGCGTCAGCATCACCGACGCCAGCGTCAGCGGGATCGCCCGCGGCCCGCGCGCCGCCAACGGCCCCCGCACGGCCCGCCACAGCGGACCCCGCTCGGCCGCCACGGCACGGCGCACCACACCGCCCCGGACCGGCTCGCTCATCGATTGCTCCCCTGCTGCTCACGGCGCGCCGCGCCCGTACCGCCCCCGCCCGGAAGGCCGCGCGGCCCCGCGGCGCGCGCTGCCCCGAGCATGGCCCGGCCGACGTGCGGCCTGCGGCATTTCACCGGGGCGCGGACGAGCGAATCGACGCGCCGCCACCCCTCGCGCGAGCGCGAGCGGACCCGTACGGGCGCGGCCCCCGTACGAGGCCCCGGCAGGGGGACGGCGGCCCGCCCGCGCTCCGGGACGTCACCGGCCCGCCCCGGGGACGGCGCCCGCTCTGCCCACGGCGCACGGCGCCCTCCCGCACGGACCGGATGACCGGCCGTCACCCGGCCGGGAGGGCCGCGGTCAGTCGCGGACCGGCAGCTGCGCCGCCAGGTCGGCGGCGGCCCGCACCAGCGGCAGCGCCAGCAGGGCGCCCGTACCCTCACCGGCTGTGACGCCGTGGTCGAGCAGCGGGTTGAGCGCGATCCGGTCCAGCGCCTTGGCCTGCGCCGGTTCGCCGCTGAGCTGCCCGGCCAGCCACCAGTCCGGCGCGCGGAACGCCACCCGCTGCGCCACCAGCGCGCACGCCGCCGACACCACCCCGTCGAGGATCACCGGCGTCCGGCGCACCGCGCTCTGCAGCAGGAACCCGGTGATCGCCGCCAGATCGGCGCCCCCGGTGGTGGCCAGCAGCGCCAGCTGATTGCCGAGGACCGGACGGGCCCGGCGCAGCGCGTCCCGGATCGCCGCGCACTTGCGCATCCACGCCAGATCATCGATTCCGGCGCCGCCCCGGCCGGTCACCACCGACGCGTCGGTCCCGCACAACGCGGCGATCAGCGTGGACGCCGCGGTCGTGCCGCCGACGCTCAGATCGCCCAGCACCACCAGGTCCGTCCCGGCGTCGGCCTCCTCGTCGGCGACCGCCATCCCGGCCCGGAACGCCGCCTCGGCCTCCTCGGCCGTCAGCGCGTCCTCGATGTCGATCCGCCCCGAACCGCGCCGCACCCGGTGCCGGGTGACGTCGGCGGGCAGCTCCTCCGCGTCGCAGTCCACCGCCATGTCGATCACCCGCAGCCCGGCCCCGGCGCCCCGGGCCAGCACCGCCGCCGGGCTGGTGCCCTCCAGCGCGGCCCGTACGAGGTCCTTCGTGCCCTTGGCCGGGCGCCCGGAGACGTTCAGCTCCGCCACCCCGTGGTCACCGGCGAAGAGCAGCACCCGGGCGCGCTCCAGCGGCCGCACCGGCACCTGCCGCTGCGTGGCGGCCAGCCATTCCCCCAGCTCGTCCAGGCGGCCCAACGCCCCGGGCGGCAGGGCCAGCCGCGCCCGCCGCTCCTCGGCGTCACGGCGCGCGCTGCCGTCGGGGCGCTCGATCAGGTGGGCGAAGTCATCGAGATTCAGGGCGCTCATTGGGCGCAGGTTACCGGCAACCGCGCCCCGCCGACGCGCCCGGAGCGCACCCCGTGCCGCCGGGGGCACGCCACCCGCCGCCACGGCACGCACCGCAGGCCGGAGCGCCGCCGCGCCCGTCGGCTCCGCCGCGTACGGCAGGCACGTGGCGGACCTCGGCCGCGCACGACGGGCGGGCGCCACCGGCCGGACGTCCGGACCCGCGCCCGACGCGCCCCGAGGGGCGCACGCCACCTCCGCCCACGCCCCTACCGCGCGAACCGCACCTCGCACACCACCGGCGTCCACGCGCGCAGCACCGGGAACCGCTGCCCGTACCCGCCCGCGGCCCCCGGCAGCGCCAACCGGCCGCCCGGCGGCGGCAGTTCCCGTACGGAGGTGATCGCCGGATGTACCGCGGTGAGGGCCGCCAGCTGGCCGCGGTCCAGGCTCCAGCGCACCGCGCCCGGCAGCGGCCCGGCGGAGAGCGCCGGGTACCGGCGGGCCACCGCCGCCGCCCGCCGCGGCAGCGCGTCGAAGACCAGCGCTCCGCCGGGCAGCCGCTCCGCGCACGCCGCCAGCAGCGCCCGCACCTCCCCGGGAGCCTGCCGCATCAGCAGCCCCGGCGCCGTCACGATCACCCCGCGGGACGGCTCACCGACCGCGTCCAGCCAGCCGAAACCGTGCGCCGGGCGCACCACCGTGCGGCGCCGCGCACCGTCCGGCAGCAGCATCCGCCGCACTGCCGCCGTCTCCGGCGACAGCACCGACAGCCAGTGCAACCGCCCGTTGTCCAGCCGCCAGTAGCCGGTGCCCAGCCCCTCGCCGAGCGCCACCACCGTCGCCTCCGGATGCCGCGCCACATACGCCTGCACCGCCGCGTCGACGCACCGGGCCCGCCGCCCCGCCGCCCGCACCCCGGGCGGATCGACCGCACCGGGACCGTCCGGCGCCCGCCGCCGCACCGGAGGCACCTCCGGCACGGCGGTACGGGCGTGGGTCCGCGGCGCGGCCCGGTGGCAGGCCCCGACGGGCGCGGCGGACCCCGGCGCCGCGCCCGGCCCCGTCCGCCCGGTCGGCTCGGTCAGCTCCGTCAGCTCGGATTCGGTCACCGTCCAAGAGCACCCGCCGCCGGGCCGCCGGGCAAGCGGACACGTGCCCCGGCGGCCCCGCGTCATCCGCGCAGCGCAAGCGGCTGCCCGGCGACGACCAGCAGCACCTGCTCGCACTCGGCGCCGAATGCCGCGTTCAGCCGCCCCAGTTCGTCCCGGAAGCGCCGCCCGGCCGGGGTCGCCGGCACCACCCCGGACCCGACCTCGTTGCTGACCGCCACCACCTGCCTGCGCGTCGCCCGGACGGCCGCCACCAGCGCGTCCGTCCGCTCCCGCAGCGCCCGCCGCCCCCCGGCCTCCCACGCCGCGTCGTCCCACGCCCCGACCTCGTCCATGGCGTGCGTCAGCCACAGCGCCAGACAGTCGATGAGCAGCGGCGACGCGTCGAAGACCCGGTCGGCCGCGTCGTCGCCGCCCAGCCCCGCCCGCCGGTCGGCGCCCGGCTCCCGCGCCGGACCGAGCAGCGGCCCGCCCGCCGTGTCCCGCTCCCCGCCCGACAGCAGCGGCACCAGGTCGCAGGTCTCGGCGGTACGCCACCCCGGGGGCCGCCGCTCGCGGTGCAGCGCCACCCGCTGCGCCCACTCCGTGTCGCCCTCGCGGGTGCCGCCGGTCGCGACGTACAGCACGTCCGGGAAGGCCGCCAGCCGCCGCTCGGCCTCCGCCGACTTGCCGCTGCGCGCGCCGCCCAGCACCAGCGTCCGCCGCGGCAGCTCCGGCGGCGTCCCGACCGGGAACTCCCCGGCCACCAGCGTCGTCCCGTCCGGCACCGCCCGCGCGCCCGCCGCCGCCAGCCTGCGGTGCAGCTCCGCGCCGGGCGGCACCGTGTGGTCGAGATGGACGGCGATCACATCGGTCGCCGCATCCACCGCGCCGCTCGCCCGCAGCCGCGCCAGCGCGTCCGGCCGCCCGATGACGTCCAGCAGCACCAGGTCGTACGGGCCGGTGCCGCCCATCGCCTCGTAGCCGCCACCCGCCGCCCCGTTGACCGGGCCCGCGGGCGCGGCGCCCGGCGGCAGGTACAGCAGCCGCTCGCCGCCCCCGCCGCCGATCTCGTAGCCGGTGCCGGGGATGTCCACCGCGATGGCCCGCACCCGGTGCCCGTCGAGCAGCGCCAGCTCCCGCCCGTCCGCGACCCGCCCCGGCTGCGGCAGCCCGGCGGGCACCTCCAGCGCCGGACCGTCGTGCGGATGCGACAGCAGCACCTGCCGTACGCCCGCCAGTGACTGCCCCGCGCGGGCGGCGGCGAACGCCGGGCCGGGCGTGAGGTCGATGAGCAGCGCGCCGTCGATCAGCAGCGCGGTGGCCGCCCGCGCCTCGTCGCCGACGGCGGTGGCGCAGGCCGCGCAAGGGCAGCCGGGGCGCGGCAGCCCCTGGGGGGCTCCGGTGCCGAGCAGTGTCAGTTCCACGCGGCGATTTTCCCCCGGGCCCGGCCGCACAGCGCGCCGGGGACCTCTCGACACGCCCGATAGGCTGCTGACCGGCACCAGGTACGACCAGCAGGACAACGCGCTCACCAGCACATCACGGCACGGCGGACCGGGCCCCGGCACGGCCCCGGAGCCCAGGCACCCAGGAGGCGGACATGGCGTGGACGTGGCGGTTCGAGACGGCGGACGGTACGCAGACGGCGCCGTCGGTGCAGCCGGAGGAATTCACCACCCAGGGGGACGCCGAATCCTGGATCGGCGAGGAGTGGCGGACCCTCCGCGACGGCGGCGTCGACCAGGTCCGCCTCTTCGAGGACGGCACCGAGGTCTACGCGGGGCCGATGAGCCTCCACGCCGACGACGACTGACCGGCCGCCCCGGTCCCGGAAACGACGAGGCCCGCGCCCCCTCCACCGGGGCCGCGGGCCTCACGTCGTCACACCGGGGCCGTCAGCCGCCCCGTACCCCGCACAGATGCAGCAGCCCGGCGACCGTACGGTACGGATCGGTCCGCCCGGCCCGCTCCTCGGCGCTCAGCAGCAGCTCCCGCCGCCGCGCACCGTCCGCGCCGCCCTGGGTGGGCACCTGCGGCGCCGCGTCGGCCGAGGCGTCCGTGAAGACGCCGACGCCGTACCACTCCTGGAGCGGCGCGCCGATCCCGGCGAGCGACGCGGTCAGCGCGTCCAGCCCGGACCGCGCCGCGCCCCGCTCGCCGTCCGGCGCCTCGAACGCGGCGAGGACACCGTGCCAGTCCCCGGCGAGCCCGGGCCGCATCGCCGCGGCGCCGGTGTTGCGTACGACGAGGGACAGCAGCCCGCCCGGGGCCAGCACCCGCGCGAGGCCCGCCAGATGCGCGTCCGGATCCCGCGCGCCGCTCAGCAACCCGTGGCAGAGCACCACGTCGAACGAGCCCGGCAGGAAGTGCGCACCGGTGTCCCGGCCGTCGCCCTCGACCAGCCGCACCCGCTCACGGATCCCGTCCGGCTCCGCCGCCAGCGCCGCCCGTACGCCCTCCAGGGCACCCGGGTCCTGCTCCAGCGCGGTGACGTGGTGCCCGCCGCGCGCCAGCCGCAGCGCCTGCACACCGTCACCCGTCCCGGCGTCGAGCACCCGCAGCCGCTGCCCCACGGGGAAGCGGCCGGCGATCTGCTCCTCGATCTGCCGTCCCAGCAGCTGCTGCCGCACGGACGGCCGTACCACGGGCGCGGCGGGCCGGACCGGGGCGACGGGCGCCACGGGCTCGACCGGTCGGTCGGGCACGGAAGGTGTGGGTGCGACAGCTTCGGGGACGGGTACCGCGGGGGCGGCGCCGGTCGCGGTCAGGGCCGCTCTCCGCGCTTGACCTGCGGCTTCGGCAGGCGCAGGCGGCGCATCTGGAGCGTGCGCATCACCGCGTACGCCTTGACGCCCTTGTGGCTCTCGTTCGGGAAGCGCTCGTTGAGCTGCTTGCCCATGCGGAGCCAGATGCCGAGGGAGTCCAGCACGATCAGCACGATGATCACGAGCCAGAGCAGCAGCGCGACGTTCTGGATCTGCGGCACCCGGATCATGGTGAGCACCAGGATGATCACGGCCATCGGCAGGAAGAACTCGGCGACGCACCACCGCGAGTCGACGTAGTCACGGGCGAAACGGCGCACCGGACCCTTGTCGCGCACGGGCAGATAACGCTCATCGCCGCTGGCCATGGCCTCGCGCTGCTTGGCCATGTCGACGCGGCGCGCCTCGCGCTGGGCCTTTGACGCCTCCTTGCGGTTGGCCGGCGTGTGCGCACGCGTACGGCGGTGCGCCTGCGCCTCACTGCGCTTCGGCGTCGGGCGGCCCTTGGGGGCCTGCGGGTCGCGGGGCTGCTGGGGCTGGTCCGCGGTCACCTTGGCGGTCGCGGCCTGCTCATCCTTCGAACGGCTTCGGAACACAACACCCAAGGGTACGGGGTCGGCGGGTGCGAGCGGCGGTCCGAGGGGGCACGATCCGGCAACGGTACGGACCGGCCACACGCGCCGTAACGGGACCAAGCGGACACGGTGACGGTGCCCCGGGGCGCCTCCTCCACCCTGGGCCGGAGGAATCCTCGTCCTGGAGGAGGAGCACATCCGGCCCCGAACAGTGCGGTAATGGAACCAGGGCCCGTACTGTGGGGTCTGTAGGTGTGCTGGAGTCCAACGCCCGAGGTAATTCGGTCAGAAGGGGGCGCGCGAGGCCCATGAGCGGTGTCATGAAGCGGATGGGGATGATCTTCCGCGCGAAGGCCAACAAGGCCCTGGACCGGGCCGAGGACCCGCGCGAGACCCTCGACTACTCGTACCAGAAGCAGCTGGAGCTGCTCCAGAAGGTGCGCCGCGGCGTCGCCGACGTGGCGACCTCCCGCAAGCGCCTGGAGCTGCAGCTCAACCAGCTCCAGGGCCAGTCGTCCAAGCTGGAGGACCAGGGCCGCAAGGCCCTTGCGCTCGGCCGCGAGGACCTCGCCCGTGAGGCGCTCTCGCGCCGCGGCGCGGTGCAGCAGCAGGTCACCGACCTGCAGGCGCAGCACCAGACCCTCCAGGGCGAGGAGGAGAAGCTGACCCTTGCCGCCCAGCGGCTGCAGGCCAAGGTCGACGCCTTCCGTACCAAGAAGGAGACGATCAAGGCGACGTACACCGCCGCCCAGGCGCAGACCCGGATCGGCGAGGCGTTCTCCGGCATCTCCGAGGAGATGGGCGACGTCGGTCTCGCCATCGAGCGCGCCGAGGACAAGACCGCGCAGATGCAGGCGCGGGCCGGTGCCATCGACGAGCTGCTCGCCTCCGGCGCCCTCGACGACCCGACCGGTATGGCCAAGGACGACATCACGGCCGAGCTGGACCGCCTCTCCGGCGGCAGCGACGTCGAGCTGGAGCTCCAGCGGATGAAGGCCGAACTGGCCGGTGGCTCCTCCGCAGGACAGCAGGCCATCGAAGGCGGCCAGGGCGGTCAGGCGCAGCCCTCCGCCCCCCAGGACCAGCCGCGTTCCGACAAGCAGTGACCGTCACCGGCGGTTAGCCTCACAGGGATCGCCGGACCGCAGACGAGGGAGACCGTCGTGATCGTACGGATCATGGGGGAGGGCCAGGTGAAGCTGGACGACGCCCACTTCACCGAGCTCAACGCGTTGGACGACGAGCTGCTCGCCGAGATGGAGAGCGGCGACGAGCAGGGCTTCCGGAAGACCCTGGGCGCCCTGCTCGACGCGGTGCGCCGCCTGGGCACCCCGCTGCCCGACGACGCCCTCGAACCGTCCGAGCTGATCCTCCCCGCGGAGGGCGCCACGCTCGACGAGGTCCGCGAGATGCTCAGCGACGACGGCCTCATCCCCGGCTGACCCCGGTCGGCGCCCGGCCCCCGGGCGCCCGCTCCAGCGCAGACGGACAGCGCCCCGGTCCCTCACAGGACCGGGGCGCTACCGTGTGCTCTCGTGACTCCTCCCGACACCGGCCGGGAAGCCCCGCGCCCCGGCCGCTTCCAGTGGTACCGGACGCACCCCCTGGTGTTCGACGCCGTGGTCGCGGTCTGCGCCCTCGCCGCGATCCTGTGCGGTTCGGTCGTCAACCGGCACGTCCCGGGCGGTCCGCGCCTCGCCGCCCACCCGCCGGAGCCCGCCGCCGTCGTCCTGGCCGTCCTGGCCTGCGCCGCGCTGGTGCTGCGCCGCCGCGCCCCGCGCACCGTCCTCGCCGTCACCGCCGCGCTCGCCCTCGTCGAGCTGGTCACCGAGGCCGGGCACTCCCGCGCCCCCGTCGCCGGGGCCGCCGTCCTCGCGCTCTTCACCCTCGCCGCCCGCACCGACCGCCCCACCACCTGGCGGATCGGCGCGCTGACCGCCGTCGGCCTCACCGCCGCCGCGATGCTCTACGGGCCCCGCCCCTGGTACGTGCAGGAGAACGTCGCGATCTTCGCCTGGATGGGCATGGCCGCCGCGACCGGCGACGCGGTCCGCAGCCGCCGCGCCTACATCGACGCCATCCGCGAACGCGCCGAACGCGCCGAACGCACCCGGGAGGAGGAGGCCCGCCGCCGCGTCGCCGAGGAGCGCATGCGCATCGCCCGGGACCTGCACGATGTCGTCGCCCACCACATCGCGCTTGTCAACGTCCAGGCAGGCGTCGCCTCACACGTCATGGACACCCGGCCCGACCAGGCCAAACAGGCGCTCGCCCATGTCCGGGAGGCGTCCCGCTCGGCGCTCGGCGAGCTCCGCGCCACCGTCGGACTGCTGCGCCAGTCCGACGACCCCACCGCCCCCACCGAACCCGCGCCCGGCCTCGGCGTGCTCGACCATCTCGTCGACGGCTTCGTCCGCGCCGGGCTCCCCGTCGACCTCCAGGTGCCGCCGTCCGCCCAAGGGCTGCCCGCCTCCGTCGACCTCACCGCGTACCGCATCGTCCAGGAGGCGCTGACCAACGTCCGCAAGCACGCGGGCGACGGCGCCCGGGCCGTGGTCCGTATCGTCCGCAGCGAGGCCACGCTGACCGTCACGGTGCTGGACGACGGCGCCGGGCGGCCCCCGGTGCCGCGCGGCCGGGGCGCGGCCGACGACGGGGAGCCCGGCGGCGGCCACGGCCTGATCGGCATGCGCGAGCGCGCCCAGGCGCTGCGCGGCACCGTCGTCACCGGGGCCCGGCCTTCCGGCGGTTTCCAGGTGCGTGCCACGCTTCCCCTCCAGCCCGCCCGTACGGAAGAGACCCCGCTGTGACGATCAAGGTGCTGCTCGCCGACGACCAGGCGCTGCTGCGGAGCGCGTTCCGTGTGCTGGTCGACTCGGAACCGGGCATGGAGGTCGTCGGCGAGGCGTCCGACGGTGCCCAGGCGTACGAGCTGGCCCGCGCCACCGTGCCCGACGTGGTCCTGATGGACATCCGCATGCCCGGCACCGACGGCCTCGCCGCCACCCGCATGATCAGCGAGGACCCGCAGCTGGACGGTGTCCGCGTGGTGATCCTGACGACCTTCGAGGTCGACGACTACGTGGTGCGGGCGCTGCGGGCCGGGGCCGGCGGCTTCCTCGGCAAGGGCGCCGAACCGGACGAGCTGATCGCCGCGATCCGCATCGCCGCCGCCGGCGAGGCGCTGCTCTCCCCGGCCGCGACCAAGGGCCTGATCGCGAAGTTCCTCGCCCAGGGGGAGGACGGGCCCGCCTCCGGCGGCCGTTGCGGCGACGACGACGCGCGGCGGCGGCTGGCCACCCTCACCGGCCGCGAACGGGAGGTCCTGGTGCTCGTCGCGGGCGGCCTGTCGAACGACGAGATCGGCGCCCGGCTGGAGGTCAGCCCGCTGACGGTGAAGACGCACGTCAATCGCGCGATGGCCAAGCTCGGCGCCCGCGACCGGGCCCAGCTGGTGGTCACCGCGTATGAAACCGGACTCGTACGCCCACGGGTGCAGTGAGCGCGCGGGGGCGTACTCCGATCGCGGTACGCCCCGCCTGCGGAAACCGACCTGGGAGCGAGGAAAACCGGCGGTTTCGTGGCCGAGGGTGTGAGTGGGCCGCTTCTGCGTGCCCGCCGACGCCCGCGCGGCTGGGCGCGGCAGCCCGGTGACCGCGGCTGCCGTCCGGCCGTCCCCCGACCCGTTCCGCCGCCCCCCCAGAACAGAAGAAGGTCCGTCACCCATGTCCTGGCTGTCCCGCATCAGCCTCGTGCAACGCGGCCTGATAGCGCTGATGTCGATCGTCGCGATCGCCTTCGGCGCCCTCGCGATCCCGCAGCTCAAGCAGCAGCTCCTGCCCTCCATCGACCTGCCGATGGTCTCCGTGATCGCCCCGTATCAGGGCGCCTCGCCCGATGTCGTCGAAAAGCAGGTCGTCGAGCCGCTGGAGAACGGCATCCAGGCGGTCAACGGCATCAAGGGCGTCACCTCGACGTCGAGCGAGGGCTCCGGCGTCATCATGGCGCAGTTCGACTACGGCAACGACTCCAAGACCCTGGTCGCCGACGTCCAGCAGGCCGTCAACCGGGCCCGGGCGAAGCTGCCCACGGGCGTGGACCCGCAGGTGGTCTCCGGCGGCACGGACGATCTGCCCACGGTCGTCCTCGCCGTCTCGTCCACCACGAAGGACCAGCAGACCCTCGCCGACCAGCTGAACCGCACGGTCGTCCCGGATCTGAAGAACATCGACGGCGTCGGCCAGGTCAACGTCGGCGGGGTGCAGGACCGGATCGTCGCGGTCACCCCGGACGACAAGAAGATGGCCGCCGCGGGCCTCAACGCCGCCGCGCTCGGCCAGGCGCTCCAGGCCGGTGGCACCTCGGTGCCCGCCGGTGCCTTCGCCGAGGGCGGCCGCAGCCGGACCGTGCAGGTCGGCGCGGGCTTCACCTCCGTCGCGCAGATCAAGGACCTGATGGTCGCCCCCGCGGCCGGTGCGGCGGGCGGCGGGCAGGGCGGCAAGCCGGTCCGGCTCGGTGATGTCGCCACCGTCGCGGAGACGCCGGCGACGGCGACCTCGATCACCCGCACCAACGGCAGGCCCAGCCTCTCCGTCACCGTGACGATGAGCCAGGACGGCAGCGCCGTCGCCATCTCCGACGCGGTCAAGGACAAGCTCGACACCATCCGCGCGGACCTGGGCGCCGGTGCGAGCGTCACCATCGCCTCGGACCAGGGCCCGCAGGTCTCCAAGTCCATCGAATCGCTGACCACCGAGGGCCTGCTCGGCCTCGTCATGGCCGTGATCGTGATCCTGGTCTTCCTGCTGAGCCTGCGCTCGACCCTGGTCACCGCGGTCTCCATCCCGCTGTCCGTGGTCCTCACGCTGATCGTGCTGTGGACCGGCGACCTCTCTCTGAACATGCTCACCCTGGGGGGTCTGACCATCGCGATCGGCCGGGTCGTCGACGACTCGATCGTCGTCCTGGAGAACATCAAGCGGCACCTGGGCTACGGCGAGGAGCGGCGCGAGGCGATCCTCAAGGGCGTCAAGGAGGTCTCCGGCGCGATCACCTCCTCCACCCTCACCACCGTCGCGGTCTTCCTCCCGATCGGTGTGGTCGGCGGCATGGTCGGCGCCCTCTTCGGCTCCTTCTCCCTCACCGTCACCGTCGCCCTGCTCTCCTCGCTGCTGGTCTCGCTGACCGTGGTGCCGGTGCTGTCGTACTGGTTCCTGCGCGCCCCCGAGATCCCCGAGGGCACCGACCCCGAGCAGCTGCGCCGCGAGGCCGAGGAGAAGGAGGCGAACAGCGCGCTGCAGCGGCTGTACGTGCCGGTGCTGCGGTTCGCCACCCGCCGCCGCGGGATCAGCCTGCTGATCGCCGTGGTCGTCCTCCTCGGCACCTTCGGCATGGCCCCGCTGCTGAAGACCACCTTCTTCGACCAGGGCCGGCAGGACACCCTGAGCATCAAGCAGGAGCTGACGCCGGGCACCAGCCTGAGCGCGACCGACGCGCAGGCCAAGCGGGTCGAGAAGGTCCTCGCCGCCAACAAGGACGTGCAGGACTACCAGGTCACGGTCGGCTCCTCCGGGATGATGGCGGCCTTCGGCGGCGGCTCCGGCGCCAACCAGGCCAGCTACCAGGTCAAGCTGAAGGACGCGGCCGACTCCGACAAGGTCACCGACGACCTCCACGCCGCTCTGGCGAAGCTCGGCCGGGCCGCCGGGACCACCTCCGTCGGCGCGGGCGGCGGCGGCTTCGGCAACCAGGACCTCAGCGTGGTCGTCAAGGCCGGTGACGCCGACGTCCTGGCGAGCGCCACCGAGCAGGTCCGCAAGGCCGTCGCGGGCCTGGCCGACGTCACCGACGTCAGCAGCGACCTCTCGCAGTCCGTGCCGCGGATCTCCGTGACGCCCAACGACAAGGCCGCCGCGGCCGGTTACACCCAGGCCACGCTCGGCCAGGCCGTCGCCCAGGCCGTGAGCGGCACCCCCAGCGGCAAGGCTGTGCTCGACGACACCGAGCGCGACGTGGTGATCAAGTCGGCGCACCCGGCGACCACCGAGGCCAAGCTCAAGGACCTGCCGCTGCCGACCCCGTCCGGGATGGCCCGCCTCGGCGACCTCGCCACCGTCAAGACCGTGGCCGGTCCGGTCCGGATGACCCGGATCGACGGCGCCCGCTCGGCGACCGTCACCGCCACTCCGACCGGCGACAACACCGGCGCGGTCTCCACCAAGCTCCAGAGCGGGATCAACGCGCTGAAGCTGCCGTCCGGCGCCACCGCGACCATCGGTGGTGTCTCCCAGGACCAGTCCGACGCGTTCGGCAAGCTGGGCCTGGCGATGCTCGCGGCCATCGCGATCGTCTTCCTGCTGCTGGTGGCCACCTTCCGTTCGATCGTCCAGCCGCTGATCCTGCTGATCTCGATCCCGTTCGCCGCCACCGGCGCGCTCGGCCTGCTGGTCGCCACCGGCACCCCGATGGGCGTCCCGGCGATGATCGGCATGCTGATGCTCATCGGCATCGTCGTCACCAACGCGATCGTGCTGATCGACCTGATCAACCAGTACCGGGCGCAGGGCTACGGCGTCGTCGAGGCGGTCGTCGAGGGCGGCCGCCACCGGCTCCGCCCGATCCTGATGACCGCGCTCGCCACGATCATGGCGCTGCTGCCGATGGCGCTCTCGTTCACCGGCGACGGCGGCTTCATCTCCCAGCCGCTCGCGGTGGTCGTGATCGGCGGCCTGATCACCTCCACCCTGCTCACCCTCCTCCTCGTCCCGACGCTCTACGCGGTCATCGAACTCCGCAAGGAGCGCCGGGCGAAGAAGAAGGCCGACAAGCGGGCCCACAAGGACGGCAACCCGCCCGCCGCGGACGACCGCGACGGCGACCGGACACCGGAGCAGGCGGGCGTGTGACCCGCCTGCCCGGAGCGGCCCGCCGCCCCGGACCCGTACACCGCACGCCCGGCCGGGCTCCCCGGCCGGGCGTGCGCCCGTTACGGGGACGCGGGCACCGGCCCCTCCGCGGGCCCGGCTCCCGTACGGACGGCCGCCACCGGGCCGTGGCTACCATGGCGCGATGAGCGACGACACCTCCGACGACACCTCCGAGAGCAGCTCCGGCGCGTCGCGCGGCTCCGGAGGGAGCCTGCCGGGCCTCGACACGCTGCGCCTCCTCGCCCGCTGGGAGCCCTGGGCGCTGCTGCTCGTGCTGGCCGTGCTGGCCTTCGTCTTCTCCTGAGCCGGGCGGCCGCGGCCCGGCCCCTCTCACCACCGCAACGCCGTGAAGTCCACCGGCCGCGGCCGCATCTGCTGCGCCCGGTCCGTCAACTCCCGCATCCGCCGGGCCATCTCCGCCTCCGGCAGATGCCTCCGGTCGCCGTGCCCGGGGAGCAGCCAGGAGAAGCGCAGCCGGTCGACGGTCCGGGCCAGCGACGCGGCCAGCTCCGTGACGGAGTACCAGGTGACGCTCTCCGCCACTTCGAGGTCCCCGGTCGTCCGCGACCAGTAGAAGCTGTCGCCGCTGAAGCAGTACCGCTCGTCCGCGACGTAGAGCACGCTGCCCCGGGTGTGGCCCGGCAGCGGATGGGCCACCACGCCGTCGGCGACCGTCACCGGGCCGGTGCCGCGCAGCACCCGGTCCGCGTCCGGCGCCGCGTCCAGATCGCCCTCGTGGATCCACAGCCGGGCCCCGAAGCGGTCGGCGTAGCGGCGGCCGTGCGCGGCGTGGTCCCGGTGGGTGAGCAGGACGTCGGTCACCGGCCCGTCCACCTCGAACCGGACGGCCAGCGCCTCGCTGAACCGCGGCGTGTCGATCATCAGCTGCGTACCGCCCGGCCGCCGCAGCAGATACGCGTTGGCGCCCGCGGTGTGCGGCGAGTTGTGCCCGCACAGGCTCACCGCGTCGTCCAGCCGCAGCGGGAACGGGTCCCGCTCCGCCGCCACCCGCCCGCCGCGCCGCCGTACCGATCGCGTCGGGCAGGCGAACGCCACCGCGTGCAGCTGCCGTTCCTCCGCCGCATTGCGCGGCTGCCGCACCACCTCGGACCGGCGGCCGATCTCCTCGATCAGCTCCGGCGCGAGCTGCCGCGCCACATCGCAGTTGGTGCACCGGCCGTCCACGTACCAGTCCCCGTCGCCCGCCTCCGGGCGCGCCGCCCTGTCGTCCGCCGTACTGTCCACGTCCGCCTCCCTGACCGCTGTGACCCGTCGGTCCCTCACCTTCCCGGGCCACGAGGCTCCCGCACCTCACCGGAAAAGAGGAAGGGGGACGGGCTCTTGTTTCTGCTGGTCACAGGGGCTCTCACAAGGGGGCACATTGTCATGCGCAGAACATATTCGGTACGCGAAAGAACCCCGCGGGAAGAGGTTCCCGCGGGGCTCCGACGCGCATGCGCTCCGGCTACGGCAGCGCCAGCATCCGCTCCAGCGCCAGCTTGGCGAAGTGCGCGGTCTCCTCGTCGACCTCGATACGGTTGACGGTCTTCCCGGCGACCAGCGACTCCAGCGTCCATACGAGGTGCGGCAGGTCGATGCGGTTCATCGTCGAGCAGAAGCAGACCGTCCTGTCGAGGAAGACGATCTCCTTGCCCTCGGGGGCGAAGCGGTTCGCCAGGCGGCGGACGAGGTTCAGCTCGGTGCCGATCGCCCACTTCGAACCGGCCGGGGCCGCCTCCAGCGCCTTGATGATGTACTCCGTCGACCCCACCTGGTCCGCGGCGGCCACCACCTCGTGCTTGCACTCGGGGTGGACCAGGACGTTCACCCCCGGTATGCGCGCCCGGACGTCGTTCACCGACTGCAGCGAGAACCGCCCGTGCACCGAGCAGTGGCCGCGCCACAGGATCATCTTCGCGGCCCGCAGCTCCTCGGTGGTCAGACCGCCGTTCGGCTTGTGCGGGTTGTAGACCACGCAGTCGTCCAGGGACATGCCCAGGTCACGGACGGCGGTGTTGCGGCCCAGATGCTGATCGGGGAGGAAGAGCACCTTGGTGGACGAGGGCTCCCTCTGCGCGAAGGCCCACTCCAGCGCCCGCTTCGCATTGGACGAGGTGCAGATCGTCCCGCCGTGCTTCCCCGTGAACGCCTTGATGTCGGCGGAGGAGTTCATGTACGCCACGGGCACGGTCCGCTCGGCCACGCCCGCCTCGGTCAGGACGTCCCAGCACTCCGCGACCTGCTCGGCGGTGGCCATGTCGGCCATCGAGCAGCCGGCCGCCAGGTCGGGCAGGATCACCCGCTGGTCGTCGCCGGTGAGGATGTCGGCGGACTCCGCCATGAAGTGCACACCGCAGAAGACGATGTACTCGGCGTCCGGCCGGGCGGCGGCGTCCCGCGCGAGCTTGAACGAGTCGCCGGTGACATCGGCGAACTCGATCACCTCGTCGCGCTGGTAGTGGTGGCCCAGCACGAACACCTTGTCGCCGAGCGTCGCCTTGGCCGCGCGGGCGCGTGCGACCAGATCCGGATCGGACGGGGCCGGGAGGTCGCCGGGGCACTCCACGCCGCGCTCGCTCTTCGGGTCGGCCTCGCGGCCGAGCAGCAGCAGCGCCAGCGGGCTCGGCGTTACGTCCAGGGGCTGGGCGGTGGTCACGACACGCACCCTCTCTTCTCCTCGATGGGTGCGGTGTGGCCGCACCGGGGCTCCGGGCGGATGTCCCGCCGGAACCCTTTTCGTCTATTTGACGTTATCCATGATATCCGCTTCACGTCACTTTGACGATGGCCATAGTGTCGATGTGACGCATCCGTACCCGCCGTTTCCCGGGCGTCACAGCAGTCCCGTGCGCGGGTGTGCGAGCATGAGGAGGGAAGGTCAGCGGAGCCCGGCCGGAACGGTCCGGAAGGGCCCGACCCACCACGCGTGCAGCCGGAATTAATCCGGGACGACGCCGGTTGCAGTTGGTTGCATCCGTTGACAAGCGGTCCGTACAACCCGGGAGAGATGTAGATGAGCGTTCAGGACGAGAAGGCCGCCGTCAGTGACGGCATCATCCTGTCCGACGCGGCCGCGTCGAAGGTGAAGGGCCTGCTGGAGCAGGAGGGCCGCGACGACCTCGCGCTGCGGGTCGCCGTGCAGCCCGGCGGTTGCTCCGGTCTGCGCTACCAGCTCTTCTTCGACGAGCGCTCGCTCGACGGCGACGTGGTCAAGGACTTCGACGGCGTCAAGGTCGTCACCGACCGGATGAGCGCCCCGTACCTGGGCGGCGCCTCGATCGACTTCGTCGACACCATCGAGAAGCAGGGCTTCACGATCGACAACCCCAACGCCACCGGCTCCTGCGCCTGCGGCGACTCCTTCAGCTGACGGCTGCGGGACGACAGACGGCGGAAGGCGGCACCCGTGCGGGTGCCGCCTTCCGCCGTTTCCGTGCCCGGCCGTTTCCCGGGCCGCTCCGGCCGCCCGGCTCCGCCGCGCGGACCGGCCGGACGGGGAGATCCGGCCGGCCCGCACGGCCGGGGCCCACGCGGGTGCCGCGGGCCTGCCCGCCGGGGCGGAAAAGCCAGGACTACCGCGCGGGAACCGGCTCACCGGTCGAGGCGTCGATCACCTTCCGGCCGTCCAGCGGCGCCTTCAGCGTCACGGTCCGGGTGAACTCCTTCGCGATCTTCACGCAGACCTGGCCCGGCTTCTTGTCCTTACCGGTGATCTCCGTCCGCACCGCCGCGTCCGACTCGTGCACCCGCACCGTGTACGTGCTGCACACCCCGCCCCAGAAGTGCAGCGTCAGCTTCCGGCCACCGTCGGAGACCGCGTACGCCTCCAGCGCCATCGCGCCCGGCTCCCCGGACGGCGAGCCGGACCCCTTCGCGGGGCCGTCGCCGGGATGCGTCAGGTACTGCGGCTGCACCGCCGGGTGCGCCACCGTCGACGTCGCGTCCGGGCCGTCGCCCGCGCCCGGCTGCACCACTGCGAACAGCCACGACGGCACCAACGCCCGACCGCCCGAGACGTACTGCACCGACAGCCCGAAGACCGCGCCGGTCACCTCGGCCGGCCTCTGCGCCCGCGTCGGCGCGGGCTCACAGGGCGCGATACCGCCGGACTTCCCCGGCGCCGCATCCGAGGACGGGCAGCCGCCCGGAGTGTGGCTCCCGTCGCGGGAGTTGAGCCGCGCCAGCGTCCGGTCCGCGCTCAGCACCGGATACTCCGCGCCCTTCACCGGCTTCGCCGACTGCCCGCTGCCGCCGACCACCTGACCGTCCGCGCCGACCTGGAGATCGCTCTGCCAGCCGTACGTAGGCAGCCCGCCGAGCACCGGATCGGCCCGCACCGTGCGCACCGCGCCGGACAGCCCGTGCGCGTCCAGCCGGGCGTCGGACTGGCCCAGCGCCGCCAGCACCGGCCGCACCGCCCGCTCCGCCTCCTTCTGCGACACCGCGCCCGCGCCGCTGCCGTCGTCCCGTGTCGCGGCGTCCGGCCCGCCCCGGTACGACGGGCACCCCGGCCGCTCCGACGCGCCGCCGTCCGCCCCGCCCTTGGGGGAGGCGGGCAGCGCGCAGTTGGTGCCGCCGGGCGTGCCGTACGCGGAGTACGTCCAGGAACCCGAACCGGCCTTGGTCACCTGGAGCACCGGGCCCCGGCCGTCGCGCGTCGGCCCGCCCACCTTCCAGACGGTGCCCTCGGACCGGACCTTTCCGGCCACATCCAGCGCCTTCGCCAGCCGCTTCACCACGTCCGGCGAGACACCGCCGCGCGGCCGGTACAGCGGCGCGGAACCGGGCCCGTCCGGCAGCGCCTTCACCGCGCGGTACGCGGCGCCCTGCGGATTGGGCTCACCTGCGGCGATCTGCCCCCGGCCCTGGTACCCGTCGAGCACCAGGGGCGGCGGCCCGCCCGCGGTGCCGTGCCCCTCGCCGCCCCCGGCGGCCGAGGCCCAGTACGCGGCCCCGCCACCGGCCAGCAGCACCGCCGCGGCCACCGAGACGACCGCGACCCGGCTCCGCCGCGACCGCGCGGGCTCCGTCGGTTCGGGGGTGGTGTCCTCGCTGTTCACCGCATCGCTCCTTCGGCTCCGCTGTCCGTGCGTCGTGCCGCCCTCCGCGGGGAGGACACCGATGGGACGGCGCGGGCGCGCGGGTGGTTCCCCTGGGCGGGCGGTACGGGAGGCCCGCCCCGGCGCCGGCCGGAGTTCCGGGGCACAGCCGTCCCGGCCCGGCCCTACCCCGTCTCAGTCCCCGTACTCCGCCATCCCGTCCACCAGCGCCGCCGACGCCGGGGGCACCCGCACCCCGTGCAGCTCGGCGGCGTGGTCCGGCGGGGGAGTGCGGTGCCCGGACTTCCAGCGCGGCGCCATCCGCGCGCAGTCGCCGCGCAGCTGGTCCAGCGACTCGGGATCGGCGGCGTCCGGACGCCGGGCGCGGTCGGGAGATGTGAGGGGCTTCACAGGCTTGGTCATAGGGGAACCGTACGCATCCGGTGCGAGTCGGGAAAGCCCTACTATGCGGTAGTTTCGGCAGGTGGGAGGGGCCCGGGGAACCGGGTAGCGTGGTGCAACGCCCGCCCCTCCCTACGCCTCCGCAGGAGTAGACAGCCGTGCGTATCGCAGTCACCGGCTCCATCGCCACCGACCACCTGATGACCTTCCCCGGCCGCTTCGCCGACCAGCTGGTCGCCGATCAGCTGCACACGGTCTCCCTCTCCTTCCTCGTCGACCAGCTCGACGTCCGGCGCGGCGGCGTCGCCGCCAACATCTGCTTCGGCATGGGCCAGCTCGGCACCGAGCCGATCCTGGTCGGCGCCGCGGGCAACGACTTCGACGAGTACCGCGCCTGGCTCGACCGCCACGGCGTCGACACCCACTCGGTCCGTATCTCCGAGGTGCTGCACACCGCCCGCTTCGTCTGCACCACCGACGCCGACCACAACCAGATCGGCTCCTTCTACACCGGCGCGATGAGCGAGGCCCGCCTGATCGAGCTCCAGACCGTCGCCGAGCGCGTCGGCGGCCTCGACCTCGTCGTCATCGGCGCGGACGACCCCGAGGCGATGATCCGCCACACCGAGGAGTGCCGCAGCCGCCGGATCCCGTTCGGCGCCGACTTCTCCCAGCAGATCGCCCGCATGGACGGCGAGGCCATCCGCACCCTCATGGAGGGCGCCGCCTACCTCTTCTCCAACGAGTACGAGAAGGGCCTCATCGAGTCCAAGACCGGCTGGACCGACGAGGAGATCCTCGCCAAGGTCGGCACCCGCGTCACCACCCTCGGCGCCAACGGCGTCCGCATCGAGTGCGCCGGTGAGCCGGTCATCGAGGTCACCACGCCCGAGGAGACCACCAAGGCCGACCCGACCGGCGTCGGCGACGCCTTCCGCGCCGGTTTCCTCTCCGGCCTCTCCTGGGGCGTCGCCCCGGAGCGTGCCGCCCAGGTCGGCTGCATGCTCGCCACCCTCGTCATCGAGACCGTCGGCACCCAGGAGTACGAGCTGCACCGCAGCCACTTCATGGACCGCTTCACCAAGGCGTACGGCCACGAGGCCGCCACCGAGATCCAGCAGCACCTGGCCTGACCGGACCGGGGGAGACCCCGCGTCAGGGCCCGGTCCGCGGCCCGTGCCGCGCCCCCGGACGTACGGCACGGCCGCCCCGGCCCGTCCGCCTACACGCGGCGCCGCACCACATACGCGGCGCCGCGTTCCCTTTCCAGGGAGCGCGCGCCGACGTACTCCTGACCCTGCGACCAGCACCAGGCCGGAATGTCCAGCGCCGCCACCTCGTCGTCCGACCGGACCGTCACGGTGGCGCCCACCGGCACCCGCTCGATCGCCTTCGCCAGTTCGATCACCGGCATCGGACACCGCGCGCCCAGCGCGTCCACCACCAGCGACCCCGGCTCCCCACTCTCCGGCGCCGCCGCGACCACCCCCGGCGCGCCCAGTGCCTCCCGCACCTCGCGCACCGCCCCCGGCAGCACGTCCAGGAACCGCTCCACCTCGTCCGCCCCGGTCCCGACCGGCAGCGACACCCGTACGTTCCCCTCGGACAGCACCCCCATCGCCTTGAGCACATGGCTCGGCGTCAGCGTGCTGGAGGTGCACGACGAGCCGGACGACACCGAGAACCCGGCCCGGTCCAGCCCGTGCAGCAGCGACTCGCCGTCCACATAGAGGCAGGAGAACGTCACCAGATGCGGCAGCCGGCGCTCCGGATCGCCCACCACCTCCACATCCGGCACCGACGCCGCCACCCGCTCCCGGATCCGCGCCACCAGCCCCCGCAGCCGTTCGGCCTCCGCCGCCGCATCCGCCCGCACCGCCCGCAGCGATGCGGCTGCCGCCACGATCGCCGGGACGTTCTCGAAACCGGGCGCCCGGCCCGCCTCCCGCTCATCGGCCGGACCCCGCGGCGCGAACCGCGTCCCCTTCCGCACCGCCAGCAGCCCCACCCCGGGCGGCCCGCCCCACTTGTGTGCACTGCCCGCCAGCACCGACCACGGCCCCGCCACCGGCCCCCACAGCAGCGACTGCGCCGCGTCCACCAACAGCGGCACGCCCGCCGCCGCACACGCCTCGGCCACCTCGGCCACCGGCTGCTCCGTCCCCACCTCGTGGTTGGCGGACTGGAGCACCGCCAGCGCGGTGTCCGGCGTCAGCGCCGCCGCGAACTCCGCCGCCGCGACCCGCCCGGTACGGTCGCACCCGACCTCCGCCACCGACCCGCCGTCCGCCTCGTGCACCTCCGCCGCGTGCAGTACGCAGGAGTGCTCCACGGCCGACCGCACCAGCCGCCGTCCGGCCCGCCGCCGCCCTGCCAGCACGCCGGAGATGCCCGAATGCGCCGCTTGCGTACCCGAAGGGGTGAAAACCAGCTCGTCGGCCCGGCAGCCCACGGCCTCCGCGGCCGCCTCCCGCGCGGCGTCCAGCAGGATCCGCGCCCGCCGTCCCTCCTGGTGCAGCCGGGCCGGATCGGCCCAGCCCTCGTCCAGCGAGGCGAGCAGCGCCTCCCGGGCGACGGGATGCAGCGGGGCGGAGGACGCGGCGTCGAAGTAGGGCACGTACGAGACGGTAGAGGACGGCCGCGGCCCCGTGGCGGGTGGCCGCACCCGGCCCGGCGACCGGTCCCGGGCGGGGCGTCAGATCCCGCGGAAAGGCGGGTATTCGGGGGCGGAACGGAGGCCGCGGACCTGCTGCGACCACCCCTTCGGGGAGTGACGCGCCGCGTTGGGCACCCTCCCCGCGCACCCTCAAATAGCGTCCAGTAGGGTTTGGTCCGCATAAACATCCAAACCCCTGCCCGCGCCAGGGCCGGCGACCGACCAGCGAGACGGCCGCAGCCGGTCTCGCGGGCGAGACTCTCGGGAAGGCGCTACGTGAGTCCCAACGGCTCCGACCGCTCGTCGCGGCGCCCGATGCGGCGGAAGCTGCCGCAGGTGCTTGCTGCGGGCCTGGTCCTGGCGACCGCGACTGGTTGCACATCAAAGGACTTCCCCCGCCTCGGTATGCCGACGCCCGTCACGGACGAGGCGCCGCGGATCCTCTCTCTTTGGCAGGGCTCCTGGGCCGCCGCCCTCGCAACGGGCGTGCTGGTGTGGGGCCTGATCATTTGGAGCGTGATCTTCCACCGCCGCAGCCGGACCAAGGTGGAGGTCCCCGCACAGACCCGGTACAACATGCCGATCGAGGCGTTGTACACGATCGTTCCGTTCATCATCATCGCGGTGCTCTTCTACTTCACCGCGCGCGATGAGAGCGAACTCCTCAAGACGTCCAAGAAGCCCGCCCACGTCGTCAACGTGGTGGGCTTCCAGTGGAGCTGGGCGTTCAACTACGTCGAGGACGTGGACGGCAACAAGTCCACCCACGCGGACAAGACCGAGCTGGATCAGCTCGCCGCGATTCCTGACAGGCTGAAGAAGGGCTTCCCGGCCGGCGCCGACGGCGTCCACGACTCCGGCACCCCCGCCACCCGGGACCCCGACACCGGCAACCCCGGTCCGACGCTCTGGCTCCCCAAGGGCGAGAAGGTCCAGTTCATCCTGACCTCGCGTGACGTCAGCCACTCCTTCTGGGTGGTCCCCTTCCTGATGAAGATGGACGTCATCCCGGGGCACGCCAACGTCTTCGAGGTGACCCCCAACAAGGAGGGCACCTTCATGGGCAAGTGCGCCGAGCTCTGCGGCGTCGACCACTCCCGGATGCTCTTCAACGTCAAGGTCGTCTCCCCCGAGAAGTACCGGGAGCACCTGAAGGACCTGGCGAAGAAGGGCCAGACCGGCTACCTGCCGTCAGGCGAGAAGCAGACGGATCACGCCAGGAACGCGGAGATCAAGACCAAGTGAGCATCCTCAACGAACCCCAGGGTGCCGCCGCCGATTCGGCTCCGGCAGCACCGCCCGCACGCAAGAAGCAACCAGGCATCGCCGTGGTCAAGTGGCTCACCACCACCGACCACAAGACGATCGGCACGATGTACCTGGTCACTTCGTTCGCGTTCTTCTGCATCGGCGGCGTCATGGCGCTCCTCATGCGCGCCGAGCTGGCCCGTCCGGGCACGCAGATCATGTCGAACGAGCAGTTCAACCAGGCGTTCACGATGCACGGCACGATCATGCTGCTGATGTTCGCGACGCCGCTGTTCGCCGGATTCGCGAACTGGATCATGCCGCTGCAGATCGGCGCGCCCGACGTGGCGTTCCCGCGGCTGAACATGTTCGCGTACTGGCTGTACCTCTTCGGCTCGCTGATCGCGGTGGCCGGCTTCCTCACCCCGCAGGGTGCGGCCGACTTCGGCTGGTTCGCCTACTCCCCGCTGTCGGGCGTCGTCCGCTCGCCGGGCGTCGGCGCCGACATGTGGATCATGGGTCTGGCCTTCTCCGGCTTCGGCACGATCCTCGGTTCGGTCAACTTCATCACCACGATCATCTGCATGCGTGCCCCCGGCATGACGATGTTCCGCATGCCGATCTTCGTGTGGAACGTCCTGCTGACCGGTGTGCTGGTCCTGCTGGCCTTCCCGGTCCTGGCCGCCGCGCTGTTCGCCCTGGAGGCGGACCGTAAGTTCGGTGCCCATGTATTCGACGCGGCAAATGGCGGCGTACTGCTCTGGCAGCACCTCTTCTGGTTCTTCGGACACCCCGAGGTGTACATCATCGCGCTGCCGTTCTTCGGCATCATTTCCGAGGTCATTCCGGTCTTCTCCCGGAAGCCGATGTTCGGTTACATCGGTCTGATTGCCGCGACGATTTCCATCGCCGGTCTTTCGGTGACGGTCTGGGCGCACCACATGTATGTGACGGGCGGCGTACTCCTACCGTTCTTCTCCTTCATGACCTTCCTCATCGCGGTGCCGACCGGTGTGAAGTTCTTCAACTGGATCGGCACGATGTGGAAGGGCTCACTGTCCTTCGAGACACCGATGCTCTGGGCGGTCGGCTTCCTGATCACCTTCACCTTCGGCGGTCTGACCGGCGTCATCCTGGCGTCGCCCCCGATGGACTTCCACGTCTCCGACTCGTACTTCGTCGTGGCGCACTTCCACTACGTCATCTTCGGTACGGTCGTCTTCGCGATGTTCTCCGGATTCCACTTCTGGTGGCCGAAGTTCACCGGCAAGATGCTGGACGAGCGCCTCGGCAAGATCACGTTCTGGACGCTGTTCGTGGGCTTCCACGGCACGTTCCTCGTGCAGCACTGGCTGGGCGTCGAGGGCATGCCGCGTCGTTACGCGGACTACCTCGCGGCCGACGGCTTCACGACGCTGAACACCATCTCGACGATCGCGTCCTTCCTGCTCGGCCTGTCGGTCCTGCCGTTCTTCTACAACGTCTGGAAGACCGCCAAGTACGGCAAGAAGGTCGAGGTCGACGACCCCTGGGGCTACGGCCGCTCCCTGGAGTGGGCGACGTCCTGCCCGCCCCCGCGGCACAACTTCCTCACCCTGCCGCGCATCCGGTCCGAATCCCCGGCGTTCGACCTGCACCACCCGGAGATCGCCGCCCTGGACGCCCTCCAGAACGGCCACGGTCCGGCGGATGACAAGGCCCTCGCCGGCGGCAAGGAGGCTGGCAAGTGAAGATCCAGGGCAAGATGTTCATCTGGCTCTCCGTCTTCGTCCTCGCCATCGCGATCACCTATGGCGTGTGGTCGAAGGAGCCGGCGGGTACCACCGCGCTGTTCCTCGCGTTCGGTCTGTGCATCATGATCGGCTACTACCTGGCCTTCACGGCCCGGCGGGTCGACGCGGGCGCGCAGGACAACGAGAACGCCGAGGTCGCGGACGACGCGGGCGAACTGGGCTTCTTCAGCCCGCACAGCTGGCAGCCGCTCTCGCTGGCCGTCGGCGGCGCCCTCGCCTTCATGGGCGTCGTCTTCGGCTGGTGGCTGATCTACTTCTCGGCACCGGTCATCCTCGTCGGCCTGTTCGGCTGGGTCTTCGAGTACTACCGCGGCGAGAACCGCACGCAGTGAGCACGGCCCTCACGCCGTGAAGGGCGGGCCCGGACACCTCAACTGGTGTCCGGGCCCGCCCCGTTTGCAGTCCTCCAGCGCGCCGCTCCCGGGATTTCTCCATATTTTTGGTACATGAGTCCCAGACCCCGAACCCGGACGGTGCTGAGCTGCGGCCTCCTGCTCGTGCCCCTTGCGGTGTCCGCCACCGCGTGCGGGGGCTCGTCGTCGGAACCGCTCTCCGCAAACCCCTACGACGCGGCCGACCAGATCACGTCCAACACCCCGGACGGAACACGGACGGCGGACCCCGACAAGCCGCTCGAAGTGTCCGTCACGGACGACGAGGCGCGCCTCACGGACGTGACCGCCACCGATGCCTCCGGCCGCTCCATCCGCGGCGAACTGACCGCCGACGGCAAGCACTGGCGCACCACCGTGCCGCTGGCCGCCGGCGTCCGCTACACGGTGCAGGTGAGCACCGAGGACAAGGACGGCAACCCTGGCCGCAAGACGCTCCACGTCGCCACCAAGGGCGGCGGCGACCGGCTCCAGGTCACCTTCGGCCCGGACAGCGGCGAGTACGGCGTCGGCGAACCGGTCACCGCCAAGCTCAGCCGGGAGGTCAAGGACCCCCAGGCGCGCGCGGTCGTCGAGAGCGCCCTGAAGGTCGACTCCACGCCCCGTGTCCAGGGCTCCTGGTACTGGGTCGACGGCAAGACCCTGCACTTCCGCCCCAAGGAGTACTGGCCCGCGCACGCCGCGATCGAGGTGCACAGCAACCTGGAGGGCCTGAAGATCTCCAAGGGCCTCTACGGCGGCCCCGCCAAGCCCGTGAAGCTCACCACCGGCGACGAGGTCGTCGCCATCACCGACGCGTCCTCACACACCATGACGGTGCTGCGCAACGGCCGGCAGGTCAACACGCTGCCGGTCACCACCGGCAAGCCCGGCTTCGACACCCGCAACGGCGTCAAGGTCGTCCTCGCCAAGGAGAGCTTCGTCCGGATGACCAGCGGCAGCATCGGTATCCCGGACGGCAGCTCGGACTCGTACGACCTGCCCGTCTACTGGGCGACGCGGGTCACCACCAGCGGCGAGTACGTGCACGCCGCGCCCTGGTCCGTGGGGTCGCAGGGCGCGGCCAACGTCAGCCACGGCTGTACGGGCATGTCCACCGGCGACGCCCAGTGGTTCTTCAACACCGTGCGCGTCGGTGACATCGTGAAGGTCGTCAACAGCGGCGGCGCCACCATGGCGCCCTTCGGCAACGGCTTCGGCGACTGGAACATGCCCTGGCAGGAGTGGCGCGAGGGCAGCGCCCTCAGGAACGGCGCCGCCACCACAGGGGCGGCCGAGCGGCAGCGGGAGCCCGCCGACGCGGCCCGGCTGCGCCCCGAGGTCTGAGCGCGCCTCAGGCGGCCGCTCAGCCGCGTGCGAGGACCCGTCCGCGCAGCAGAGAGGCGAGTGAGTCGGCGAACGCCACCGGATCCACCGGATGCGTCACCGCGGCGTCCGCACGGCTCCAGGTGGCCAGCCAGGCGTCCTGCGGCCGCCCGATGAGCAGCAGCACCGGCGGGCAGCCGTAGATCTCGTCCTTGATCTGCCGGCACACGCCCATCCCGCCGGCCGGTGCGGTCTCGCCGTCCAGCACGCAGGCGTCGATGCCGCCCTGCTCCAGCGCCTCCAGGACGGCGGGCAGGGTCGCGCACTCCAGGATCTCCACCGGCGGGACATCGGCCGCGGGCCGGCGCCCGACGGCCAGCCTCACCTGCTCGCGGGTGGTGGCGTTGTCGCTGTAGACCAGCACCGTGGCAGTCGCCTGCATCGTTCCTCCACGCTTCGAAGCGGTACGGACCGGGACGGCACCTGTGCAGGGGACGCCCCCACCGTAGGTAGGGCTCGGATGCTACTCCCGCAAGGGCCGCCGACAGGAGGGGCCGGGCGCCACCAAGATCCGTCCGACGGCCCGTCAGGACTGGACCACGGTACGACACCGAGGCGCTCCGGCACCCCGCGCTTCCCCCCTTCGGGGTAAGCCGGAAGAGGCCCGTACGAGCAGGGCATACGGCCTTGACACACCGAACGGCACCCCCCGGAGTGAGGGCGGGATAAGCGACCGACATAATGTCGGTCGTGGCGACAGCAACGACAGTAGAAACCGGGCACGCGCACCCGTCGGTCAATCGACCGAATCTCACCAGCGTCGGAACCATCATCTGGCTGAGTTCCGAGCTGATGTTCTTCGCGGCCCTCTTCGCGATGTACTTCACCCTTCGATCGGTGACCGGTGCCGAGTATTGGAAGGAAACCTCCGATGCGCTGAACCTTCCGTTCTCCGCGACGAACACAACGATCCTGGTGCTCAGCTCGCTGACCTGCCAGCTCGGTGTTTTCGCGGCGGAACGCGGCGACGTCAAGAAGCTCCGCACGTGGTTCGTGATCACGTTCATCATGGGCGCGATCTTCATCGGCGGGCAGGTCTTCGAGTACACCGAACTGGTCAAGCACGAGGGCCTCTCGCTCTCGTCCGGCCCCTACGGCTCGGTGTTCTACCTGACCACCGGCTTCCACGGCCTGCACGTGACGGGCGGTCTGATCGCCTTCCTGCTGGTTCTGGGCAGGACGTACGCGGCCAAGAGGTTCACCCACGAACAGGCCACCGCGGCCATCGTCGTGTCCTACTACTGGCACTTCGTCGATGTCGTCTGGATCGGCCTCTTCGCCACGATCTACCTGATCCGGTAACCGGTCCGACCGGGAACCGCAGTTCAGACAGACATAGTCAAAGCATCGACGCAGAAGATCCTGACACCGGGGTAATCCGTGAAAAAGCTCTCCGCACGACGGCGCCATCCGCTGGCGGCGCTCGTCGTCCTACTCTTCGCGCTGGCGGTCACTGGGGGGCTGTACGCCGCGTTCGCGCCGGCGGACAAGGCTCAGGCCGATGACACCGCCCAGTCTCTTGCCATCAAGGAGGGCAAGAAGCTCTACGCCGTCGGCTGCGCCAGCTGCCACGGCACCGGCGGTCAGGGCTCGTCCGACGGCCCGAGCCTGGTCGGTGTCGGCGCCGCAGCCGTCGACTTCCAGGTGGGCACCGGCCGTATGCCGGCCCAGCAGCCCGGCGCCCAGGTGCCGCGGAAGACGCCCATCTACAACCAGGCGCAGATCGACCAGCTGGCGGCGTACGTCGCGTCGCTGGGCGCCGGTCCCGCCGTGCCCGGCAAGGACCAGTACAGCCCGGACGGTGCCGACGTCGGCAAGGGTGGCGAGCTGTTCCGCACCAACTGCGCGCAGTGCCACAACTTCACCGGCAAGGGCGGCGCCCTGACCGACGGCAAGTTCGCACCGACGCTCGAGGGCGTGGACCCGAAGCACATCTACGAGGCCATGCAGACCGGCCCGCAGAACATGCCTTCCTTCGGTGACGGCACGCTGTCCTCGGAGAACAAGAAGGACATCGTCGCGTACCTCGACGCCGTCAACGGCGATGACACCGCGAGCCCCGGCGGCCTGGACCTCGGTGGTCTCGGTCCGGTCAGTGAGGGTCTCTTCGGTTACATCTTCGGCCTGGGCGCGCTGGTCGCGGTCGCCATCTGGGTCGCTGCCCGGACTACGAAGGCCAAGAAGTCATGAGTGAGACTGGACGACACGCAGACGTGCCAGAAGAATCCCTTCCGAGTGAGCGCACCGCTCACGACAGTGCGCCGGTGAAGGCGGACAATCCCTTCGCCGACCCGGGTCTGCCCGCGCACGAGCATCGCATCCAGGACATCGACGAGAAGGCCGCCCGGCGCTCCGAGCGCGTCGTGGCCTACTTCTTCCTCCTGTCGATGCTCGCGACCGTCGCGTTCATCGCGTCGTATGTGATCTTCCCGATCGACAAGATCGTCTTCATCTTCCCGCTCGGGCACATCAGCGCGCTGAACCTCTCCCTGGGTCTGACCCTGGGTATCGCCCTCTTCGCCATCGGCGCCGGTGCGGTCCACTGGGCCCGCACGCTGATGTCGGACGAGGAGGTCGCCGACGACCGGCACCCGATCGAGGCGGAGCCCGAGGTCAAGGCCAAGGTGCTCGCCGACTTCGCGCAGGGCGCGAAGGAGTCCGGCTTCGGTCGCCGCAAGCTGATCCGCAACACGATGTTCGGCGCGCTGGCCCTGGTGCCGCTCTCCGGCGTCGTCCTGCTGCGTGACCTCGGGCCGCTGCCCGAGAAGAAGCTGCGCGGCACGGGCTGGAAGAAGGGCATCCGCCTGGTCAACCAGTCCACCAACCTGCCGTTGCGTCCCGAGGACATCGCGGTTGGCTCCCTGACGTTCGCCAAGCCCGAGGGCCTGGAGGACGACGACGAGGAGTTCAACAACAAGATCGCCAAGGACGCCCTGATGATCGTGCGGATCCAGCCGCAGAACATCAAGGACAAGCAGGAACTTGAGTGGTCGCACGAGGGCATCGTGGCGTACTCGAAGATCTGCACCCACGTCGGTTGCCCGATCAGCCTGTACGAGCAGCAGACCCACCACGTGCTCTGCCCGTGCCACCAGTCCACCTTCGACCTGTCCGACGGCGGTCGCGTGATCTTCGGCCCCGCGGGCCACGCCCTGCCGCAGCTGCACATCACGGTGAAGGACGGCTACCTCGAAGCCGTCAGCGACTTCGCGGAGCCCGTCGGCCCGAGCTTCTGGGAGCGCGGATGAGTAACGAGACGAGCGCGACCACCACGCGTCGCGGCCAGGCGCCGCGGGGCGAGCGGATCGCCGACTGGGCGGACGGCCGGCTGGGCATCTACAGCCTCGCCAAGGCCAACATGCGCAAGATCTTCCCGGACCACTGGTCCTTCATGCTGGGTGAGGTCGCGCTCTACAGCTTCATCATCATCATCCTGACCGGTGTCTACCTGACGCTGTTCTTCCACCCGAGCATGGCCGAGGTCGTCTACCACGGCTCCTACGTGCCGATGCACGGGATCCGGATGACCCAGGCATTCGAGTCGACGCTGAACATCAGCTTCGACATCCGCGGTGGTCTGCTGATCCGGCAGATCCACCACTGGGCGGCGCTGATCTTCCTGGCCGCGATGATGGTCCACATGATGCGGGTGTTCTTCACCGGCGCCTTCCGCAAGCCGCGCGAGGTCAACTGGCTGTTCGGCTTCCTGCTGCTGGTGCTGGGCATGTTCACCGGCTTCACCGGCTACTCCCTCCCCGACGACCTGCTCTCCGGCACCGGCGTGCGGTTCATCGAGGGTGTCGTCCTGGCGATGCCGCTGATCGGCTCGTACCTGCAGATGTTCATCTTCGGCGGGGAATTCCCGGGGCACGACATCATCCCGAGGTTCTTCACGGTGCACGTGCTGCTGCTGCCGGGCATCATGCTCGGCCTGCTGGTGGCCCACCTGATCCTGGTCTTCTACCACAAGCACACGCAGTTCCCGGGTGCCGGCAAGACCAACAAGAACGTCGTCGGCATGCCGCTGCTGCCGGTCTACATGGCCAAGGCCGGAGGCTTCTTCTTCCTGGTCTTCGGTGTCATCTCGGTGATCGCGGCCATCGCGAGCATCAACCCGGTGTGGGCCATCGGCCCGTACCGCCCGGACCAGGTGTCCACCGGCGCCCAGCCCGACTGGTACATGGGCTTCGCCGAGGGTCTGGTCCGTGTGATGCCGGGCTGGGAGTGGAACTTCTGGGGCCACACCATCAACTTCGGTGTGCTCATCCCGATTCTGATCTTCCCGCTGGTGCTGGTGGCCATCGCGGTCTACCCGTTCATCGAGTCCTGGGTGCGGGGTGACAAGCGCGAGCACCACATCCTGGACCGTCCGCGCAACGCCCCGACCCGTACCGGTTTCGGTGTGGCCTGGCTGGTCGCGTACTTCGTGATGCTGATCGGTGGCGGTAACGACCTGTGGGCGACCCACTTCCACCTGTCGATCAACTCGATCACCTGGTTCGTGCGTATCGCGTTCTTCGTCGGTCCGGTGCTGGCGTTCATCGCCACCAAGCGGGTCTGCATGGGTCTGCAGCGCCGCGACAAGGACAAGGTGCTGCACGGCCGCGAGTCGGGCATCATCAAGCGCCTGCCGCACGGTGAGTTCGTCGAGGTCCACGAGCCGCTCAGCCAGGAGCAGCTGCACGTCCTCACCCAGCACGAGCAGCCCACGCCGCTGGAGCTGGGGCCCGAGCTCGATGAGAACGGCGTCGAGCGCAAGGTCACGCGGTCGCAGAAGCTGCGTGCCAAGCTCTCGAAGGCGTACGACGGCGAGGACAACATCATCCCGAAGCCGACAGTCGAGGAGTACAAGGAGATCAGCAGCGGCCACGGCCACCACTGATCACCGAGCCGCTGTGACCGCACGGCGGAAGTGACGCCACCCAGAGGGCCCCGTCCGGACACCGGACGGGGCCCTCCGGCATCCCCGGGGCTCGATAGGGTTTCCCCATACGCAGGCACGAACCAGGAGTGTGGACCATGAACGTTGCGACCCCGGCAGGCGGCGACAGCGTGGCGGCCCACACCTGGCCGGGCATCTTGAACGCCCTCCTCGACGGCCGGGACCTCGCCGCCGACGACACCGCCTGGGCGATGGACCGGATCATGCGGGGCGAGGCCACCGATGCACAGATCGCCGGGTTCGCGGTGGCGCTGCGGGCCAAGGGCGAGACCGTCGCGGAGATCTCCGGGCTGGTCCGCGCGATGTACGCGCACGCCCGGCTGATCGATGTGCCGGGTCCCGGCGTGGACATCGTCGGCACCGGCGGCGACGGCGCCAAGACCGTCAACATCTCCACGATGTCGTCGATCGTGGTGGCCGGTACGGGCGCGAAGGTCGTCAAGCACGGCAACCGCGCCGCGTCGTCGGCGAGCGGCTCCTCCGACGTCCTGGAGAAGCTGGGCGTGAAGCTGAACCTCGCACCGCGGCGCGTCGTGGAGGTCGCCGAGGAGGCGGGCATCACGTTCTGCTTCGCGGTCACCTTCCACCCGGCGCTGCGGCACGTCGCCGCCGCCCGCGGCCAGCTGGGCATCCGGACCACCTTCAACGTGCTCGGTCCGCTCACCAACCCGGCGCGGGTGCAGGCGCAGGCGACCGGCGTCGCGGACGCGCGGATGGCGCCGATCCTCGCCGGGGTGCTCGCCGAGCGCGGCTCGTCCGCGCTGGTCTTCCGCGGCGACGACGGGCTGGACGAGCTGACGACGACGGCGACGTCGCGGGTGTGGATTGTGCGGGACGGCGCGGTGCGTGAGGAGACGTTCGACCCGCGCGACGTCGGCATCCCGCTGGTGCCGGTGGAGGCGCTGCGCGGTGCGGACGCGACGTACAACGCCGAGGTGGCGCGGCGGCTGCTGGACGGGGAGAAGGGCCCGGTCCGCGAGGCGGTGCTGCTGAACTCCGCGGCGGCGCTCGTGGCGCTGGAGCCGACCGCGGCGCCGCTGACCGAGCAGATCCGCGCCGGGATGGAGCGGGCCGCGGAGTCGATCGACTCCGGGGCGGCCAAGCGGGCGCTGGAGCGCTGGGTTGCCGCCAGCAACGCCTGAGCGCCGTACGGCCGTTGCGGGGCGTTCCGTGCGGGCCCGGTCCTGTTGATCTCAGCAACCGGACCGGGCTTGCACCGCTCCGTTCATATGGCATGATGCTGCGCAGGTCACGAGTGACAGCGATATAGGCCCCGGCCCGCTGTCCGGCAACCCTCCTTCCGTGGCGGGGTGCCCCGGGTGATGACCAGGCCGCAGGCAGCGAGGTCTGCGGCAAGCGCGGATCCCTCGCCAGGGATCCTGGTCCTCAGAGGGAGAACTTCCGTGAACCAGCGAATGCGATAGGGCTGCACAAGCCCCTCTCCAGCTTTTCGCTTCTCAGTAATGCAGCGCTCCGCCGCTGCTTTTTCCTGCCGAATTCGCCTGCGCCCCTTCGCTCTTCCGCATGCCCGCGCGCGGTGAATTCGCCTTTCTCTCACGGGAGTTCGCCATGTCTGCCTCCACCGTTGCCACCGACCGCCCTGTTTGTGCCCCGCTGGATGTTTTGGGGCGAGATGTCCTGGTGCCGCTGGTCACCGGCGGGGAGGTCGACTACGCCGCCCTCGACTACGCGGCGAGCGCCCCCGCGCTCCAGCGGGTCTGGGACGACGTGGCCGCCTACGCCCCGTACTACGGCAGCGTGCACCGCGGCGCCGGGTACCTCTCGCAGCTCTCCACCGACCTCTTCGAGAACGCCCGCACCACCATCACCCGCTTCCTGGGCTGCCGCGACGACGACCAGGTGATCTTCACCCGCTCCACCACCGACTCCCTCAACCTGCTGGCCGCCGCGTTGCCGCACTCCACCCGGGTCTTCGTCTTCGAGACCGAGCACCACGCGTCGCTGCTGCCGTGGGAGCAGCGCGACGACGTCGACGTCACCTACCTCGACGCGCCGCGCACCTCCCGCCAGGCCGTCGACATCCTGGAGAAGGCCCTCGCCTCCCGTGAGCCTTCCCCGAGCTCTCCACTTCGTTCGAGCAGGGGAGGCCCCATTGGGCCCGCCCTGGTGTGCGTCACCGGCGCGTCCAACGTCACCGGCGAGATCTGGCCGATCAAGGAGCTGGCCGCCGTGGCGCACGCCCACGGCGCGCGGATCGTGCTGGACGCCGCCCAGCTGGCGCCGCACCACCCCGTCGACCTCGCCGAACTCGACGTGGACTGGGCCGCGTTCTCCGGCCACAAGCTGTACGCGCCGTTCGGCTCCGGCGTGCTGGCCGGGCGCGCCGACTGGCTGCGGGAGGCGGACCCGTACCTGGCCGGCGGCGGCGCCAGCCGGACCGTCGCGCGGCGTCCCGACGGTGGCGTCGACGTCGCCTGGCACACGACCGCCGCCCGTCACGAGGCCGGTTCGCCCAACGTCATCGGCGCCTACGCGATCGCCTCCGCGTGCCAGGCGCTGACCGACGCCGGTTTCGACGCGCTCGTCGCCCGCGAGCAGGAGCTCATCGCCCGCGTCCGGACCGGCCTCGCGGAGGTCCCCGAGGTCCGGATCCTGTCGCTGTTCGGCGACGACGCGCCCCGCGTCGGCGTGCTGTCCTTCGTCGTCGACGGGTGGAACAGCTCGCACTTCGCGGCGGCGCTGTCCGCCGAGTACGGGATCGGGGTCCGGGACGGGCTCTTCTGCGCCCACCCGCTCGTCCGCACGTTGCTGGGCGGGGCCCCCGACGCGCCCGCCGAATGTGGTGCGCCGGAGGCCGCGCCCGGCGAGCGCGCGCTCAACGCCGTCCGTGTCAGCTTTGGCGCCGGTACGCCGGACGAGCACGTGGACCGCTTTGTGCGTGCGGTCAAGGAACTCGTCGCGGACGGCGCGCGGTGGAGCTACCGCACGGAGGATGGGCGGTGCGTTCCGTACACGGCGTGACCGCTTGCGCGGTGCCTTGTGTTGCGGGGTGCGGTCCGTGGCCTGCTGTCCGTTCGTTGCGCCTGCGGCGGGCGTTGTCGCTGCGCGAGGCGTGACCGCTTGCGCGGCGCCTTGAGTTGCCGAGTGCGGTCCGTGGCCTGCTGTTCGTTCGTTGCGCCTGCGGCGGGCGTTGTCGCTGCGCGAGGCGTGACCGCTTGCGCGGTGCCTTGTGTTGCGGGGTGCGGTCCGTGGCCTGCTGTCCGTTCGTTGAGCCTGCGGCGGGCGTTGTCGCTGCGCGAGGCTGTTCGGCTGCGGTGCCGGACCTCCGGACTTCGTCCTGCGGTCCGGCCCCTTCCGTGGGTGGGTGGGAAAAGATGGTGGGGGTTGGGGTTGTGAAGTGAGGCGCACCTGAGTGGGGGGCCACAGCGGACCGTGTTCGAGGGGGAAGACGAGGACGGCGGCGCTCCCATCGACCCCACTTGTCGGGGCGGACGAGGATGGTGGCGCACCCCCACCGGCCCCTCACCATCCACCCACGGGAGGGGGCCCTCCGGAGGACGAAGTCCGCAGGAGGGCCCCCGCTCCCGACAACCCACGCCCGCCGCAGGCGCAACGGCGCGTCACCACGACGGCGGGAAGGCCGCAGGCGAACGGCCCGCCGCAGGCGAACGGCGCGTCACCACGACGGCGGGAAGGCCGAACGACCACGCGGCCCGCCGCAGGCGAACCGCCCGCCGCAGGCGAACCGTCACAGATAACAGCCCAGCGCAGCGTTCAGGTATCGAGCCCGATGGCGAACGCCGCCTCCAGGTCATGCTGCGAATACGTGCGGAACGCAATATGCGTCTCGGTGGAGGCGACGCCGGGGACCTTGCTGATGCGGCCGGGGATGACATCGGCCAGATCGTCATGGGCGGCGACGCGCACCATCGCGATGAGGTCGTGCGCGCCGGTGACGGAGTAGACCTCGCTGACGCCTTCGAGCGCGGCGATCTGTTCGGCGATCTCCGGGATTTGGTCCACGCTGGTCTTGATGAGCACGATCGACGTGATCACGGCTGGCTCTCTCCCTCGGTCGCCGGTGCGTTCGCCCTGGTGACCTCCACAGTAGCGGGCCGGTGGCGGGCCCATGCGTAGAGGAAGCCGAGGGCGAAGCCGATCACGTGGGCGAGGTAGGCGACTCCGGGGCCGGCGGGGTCGCGCTGGGCGGCCAGCCACTGGAGGGCGAACCAGAAGAGCAGCACCGCCCAGGCGGGGAACCGCAGCGGCAGGAAGAAGAGGAAGGGGAGGAGGCTGGTGACGCGGGCGCGGGGGAAGAGGTAGAGGAACGCGCCCAGGACGCCGGAGATGGAGCCGGAGGCGCCGACCAGCGTCTGGCCGGAGGCGGCGTGCGCGGTGGCGTAGCCGAGGAGCGCCAGGTAGCCGGTGACGACGTAGAAGACGGTGTACGCCGTGCGGCCCATGCGGGCTTCGGTCATGCCGCCGAAGACGTGGAGGAAGAGGGCGTTGCCGAGCAGGTGCAGCCAGCTGCCGTGGACGAAGAGCGCGGTGAGCGGGGCGAGCCAGGCTGCCGGGTGACCGGCCCACAGGTCGCGGGGGATGACACCCCAGCGTTCGAAGTACGCGGTCTGCGCCTGGACGAGGGCGTCGCCGGTGCCGTACAGGGGGTTGAGGCCGGAGGCGGGGCTGAGGACGAAGAGGGCGCAGCACAGGGCGATGAGGAGGTTGGTCACGGAGTACGTGCTGCGGGCGGGGCGGTCCGGATGGCGGGCGTCCGGTGGGGTGTGCGGCCGCCGGGGCCGGGGGGAATGGGGCGGTGGGGGAGGCAGGGGCGGCGCCGTCATGAAGGGGATCATGCCGTAATGCGGGCAATCGGGGCGGACTGCCTCGCCGCGTTCCGCCTCCTGGGCGGTGCCCGCGCGGCCATGCCGTCAGGCCGTAGGGTTACGGTCGGTACTTTGCGTACTTCCCGCAGTCCGACGGCGCACCGCGTGAGGCCGCAGCACCCGCACCGCACGAGTAGGAAGAAGGACGATCACGATGGCTGTTCCCCTGCCGACGGACCGGACCCGGTGGCGCTGCACCCTGTGCGGCAACCTCACCCGCTTCGACGTGACCCGCACGTCCAAGGTGGTGGAGTATCTGCACCTCGATCTGGCCGGGGAACCGAAGGTCGAGGAGCGTGAGGTGCTCAGCGATTCCGTCGATTCCGTGCGCTGCCGCTGGTGCAACGCGGTCGACCAGATCGAGCTGGTCGACCGTCCGGGCGCGGACGCCTGAGGATCGGGGCGAGAAGACCGTGGTGGAGCGTCCAGCAGGGGGGCCGGGGGCGAGCGGGGCGGCGTCCGGCGGTGAGGGCGAGGAGGCCCTCGACCGCCCGCTGCCCGAGGGCGTCCGGCGCCGTGTCGTGGCGCTCACCGCGGACGCGTTCGGTGCCCTGACGGTCGCCGAACTCCCGCTGCCGCTGCGGCAGTACGCCCGTTTCACGCCCTCCCGGCGCGCCAAGTTCGCGGGGAACGCCATGGCCGCCGCGCTGGAGAGCGACGCCGTCTTCCGGCAGCGCATCGCCGGGAAGGTCCGCGAGGCGCAGCCGGAGGTCGCCGACGCGCTGGAGCGGGGCACCCCGCCCGCCGCCGCCGATCCGCTGGACATCGCGGCGGCGGCGTACGTACTGCGCCCCGACGGCTGGTCGAAGCTGGTCGCCGCGGCGGGCGAGGAGGCGCAGCGGGTCCGCGCCGAGCGGGCGGGCGAGGAGACCGAGCGCGAACTGACCCGGCTGCGCGAGGAGCTGGCGCGGGCCCGTGCGGACGCCCGCGCCGACGCCGACCGGGTCCGCGCCGAGCTGGACGCCGCCCGCAAGGAGAACGACGCGCTCCAGCGGAAGCTGCGCAGCGCGCTCAGCGACGTCAAGCGGGGCGCCGCGACGGTCCGTAAGGCGGAGGCGGCGCTGGAGTCGGAGCGGTCCCGGGCGGCGTCCGAGAAGGCGGCGGCCGACAGTGAACTGCGCCGCCTCAAGGCGCGGATCGGGGAGAGCGAGGCGGCGCTGGAGACCAGCCGCCGCGCCGCCCGGGAGGGCCGCAGCGTCGAGGACATGCGGGTGCGGCTGCTGCTGGACACCGTGCTGGACGCGGCCCAGGGACTGCGCCGGGAGTTGGCGCTGCCGCCCGCCGGGGTGCGGCCCGCCGACACCGTCGAGGCGGTGGAGCCCGGCCGGATGACGCCGAAGGACGTCGCCAACCGCGCGCTGTCGGAGACCGATCCGGCCCTGCTCGACCAGTTGCTGGCGCTGCCGCAGGCCCATCTGGTGGTGGACGGCTACAACGTCACCAAGACCGGCTATCCGACGATGCCGCTGGACAAGCAGCGGCTGCGGCTGCTGGGTGGCCTCGCGGTGCTCGCCGCCCAGACCGGTGCGGAGATGACGTGTGTCTTCGACGGCGCGGAGCTGGCGGCGCCGGTGCTGCTCGCGCCGCCGCGCGGGGTGCGGGTGCTGTTCAGCAAACCGGGCGTGACGGCGGACGAGTTGATCCGGCAGCTGGTGCGCGCGGAGCCGCCGGGGCGGCCGGTGGTGGTGGTCTCCACCGACCGCGAGGTGGCGGACGGCGTGGCGAAGGCCGGGGCGCGTCCGGTGGCATCGGCTCTGTTGCTCAAGCGACTTGCGCGGGTCTGACGACGACGTGCCCGGGAGCGACGGCTCGACGATTTGTCCGTTCTCTGCTCTCTGACCGTCAAGTGCCCACTACAGCCCGTGTGATGTTGGTAAAACCTGGCCTCGGCGGGGTGTTTTTTACCCGGGAGGATTTGAAGCGATCACAACTCGGTTACTAAGGTCGGGCCTCGAACCTTCATGCAGTTGATCATCCAACCGGGATGAACAGTGAAGGAACCGCCGAGTCCGCGGCGTACGCGCGGAGCCGGGGTCACCACCCCCCCACTTCCCGGTAGGCGGCTGAAGGAAGAAGGAGCTCGCCCCCGTGGCGTCCCACCGTCGACCCAAGCAGCCGAGCCGTACTCGTGTGACCGTGCTCACCGCGACCGCCGCGGCGGCCGTCGCCCTCTCCTCTCAGGCCGCGCAGGCCGCCCCGTCGAAGAAGGACGTCAAGTCCGAGGTCGACAAGCTCTACGAGCAGACGGAGCAGGCCACCGAGAAGTACAACGGTGCCAAGGAAGATCAGCAAAAGCTCCAGAAGGAGGTCACCGACCTCCAGGACAAGGTGGCCCGCGGCCAGGGCGAGCTGAACGACCTGCGTAAGGGCCTGGGCGCCGTCGCCTCCGGCCAGTACCGCAGCGGCAGCATCGACCCCTCCGTCCAGCTGTTCCTCTCGGGGGACCCGGACACCTATCTGGAAAAGGCCGCCACCCTCGACCAGTTGAGCGGCAAGCAGGCCGATCAGCTCAAGGTCATCGCGGACAAGCAGCGCCGCCTCGCGCAGGAGCGCGCGGAGGCCGCCAGCAAGATCCAGGACCTCTCCGAGACCCGTAGGGCGCTCGGTGAGAAGAAGGACGAGATCCAGGGCAAGCTCGCCAAGGCGCAGGAGCTGCTCAACACCCTCACCGCCAAGGAGAAGGCCGCCCTCCAGGCCAAGGAGAACCGCGCCAACCGCTCCAACGACCGCGTCGACCTCGGCCACGACGTCCCCGCCTCGCAGCGCGGCGCCGCCGCCCTCGCCGCCGCCCAGTCGAAGATCGGTTCGCCCTACGTCTGGGGTGCCACCGGCCCGTCCTCCTTCGACTGCTCGGGCCTGACCTCCTGGGCGTACCAGCAGGCCGGCCAGTCGCTGCCGCGTACCTCGCAGGCGCAGGCCAGCGCCGGTACCCGCATCGGCATGAACGAGCTGAAGCCGGGCGACCTGGTGCTCTTCTACGGCGACCTGCACCACATCGGTCTCTACGCGGGCAACAACACCGTGCTGCACGCGCCGAAGCCCGGCGCCGCGGTCCGTTACGAGTCGATCAACAACATGCCGTTCCAGTACGGCGTCCGCGTCTGACGTTCCGGGCCACCCGCCCGGCGGCAGTGCCGCGCACCTTCCGCCCCGTCGGTGATCTCCTGGATCGCCGACGGGGCGGTGCCGTTGCCGCCGCCCGGCCGGCCCCCAGCGGTTTCGTCGCCGCACGCCCCGGCTTACGATCGGCCGCATGGCAGGTCAGGGTGTACGGCGACCGTCCCGGGCCACGGCCGCGGGGAGCGCCGTGCTGCTGACCGCGCTGCTCGCCGGGGCGACCGGCTGCGCGAAGGAGCCGCCGCCGCGGGCCCGTTTCCCCGAGGTGCAGCGGATGCTGGACGCCCGCGCACGGGCGGTACGGCAGCACGACGAGGCCGCGTTCCTCGCCTCCGTCGATCCGGTGCGGCCCGGCTACCGCGACCGGCAGCGCCGTGCCTTCCGCACGCTCAAGGGGCTGCCGCTGACCGGCTGGCGCTACGACCTCGTCGCGACCGACGCCTTCCCGCTGGCGTCCGGCGGCGGGGATGCGATGGCCGCCAAGGTCGAACTGCGCTACCGGCTCAAGGGCTTCGACGCCGAGCCGGTGACCTCCGTGGAGTATCTGACGCTGACCCGTACGGACGGCCGCTGGCGGATCGTGTCGGACAGCGACGCCGCCGGATCCGGCCATACCGGCACCCGCCAGCTGTGGGACCAGGGGCCGGTGGCGGCGGTGCGGGGGCGGCATGCGCTGGTGCTGGGCGCTGCCGGGGACCGCGGGCGGTTGAAGGATCTGGCGCGGCGGGCGGACGCGGCGGTGCCCGCCGTCACCGCCGCCTGGAAGGGCCGCTGGAGCGGGCAGGTGGTGATCGAGGCGCCGGGCTCGGTCGCCGGGATGGCCCAACTGCTGGGCAGCGGCGATGCGTCCGCGTACGCGGGCATCGCGGCGGTGACGACCGGTGAGGCGGGCGCGCAGGCGAAGGCCCCGGCCGACCGGGTGATCGTCAACCCGGAGGCGTACGCGGACCTCAACGACGCGGGCCGCGCGGTGGTGCTGTCCCACGAGATCACCCATGTCGCCACCCGCACGGCCACCACCGGGGACACGCCGCTGTGGCTCTCGGAGGGGTTCGCCGACTGGGTGGCGTACCGGGGGCGGCGGCACGCGGCAGCCGCGGCGGCGCCGGAGCTGTCGCGGGCGGTCGCCACCGGGCATGCGCCGCGCCAGCTGCCCGCCGACGGGGACTTCGGCTTCACCGGCGGCGCCGACCGGCTGGCCAAGGCGTACGAGTCCGGCTGGCTGGCCTGCCGGATGATCGCGGACACCTGGGGCGAGGCGAAGCTGCGCGCGTTCTACCGGGCGGCGGGCGGCGTGACGGCGGGGGAGGGGCATGCGGGGCCGGGGGCGCGGTCGGCTTCGCCGTCGTCGGGGGCCGGGGTGGCGTCGTCCGGCCCGTCAGCCGATGACGCGGCGTCCGACGGGCCGTCCGACGGGCCGTCCGACGGGCCGTCCGACGTACCCACCGGGGCGCCGTCCGGGGCCGGGCCCTCCGCCGGAGCGTCGTCCGCGGCGGCTGCGGGCGGGGACGGCGGCACGCGGGACGACGCCGTGGGCGGGACCGGGAAGCGGGCCGTCGCCGGGCATCCGGCAGCGCCCGCGCCCGGGGCGGCGGGTGACCGCCGTCCGGCCGTCCGTGACGCTCACCTCGATGCCGCGCTCCGCTCCCAACTCGGCCTGGGGATAGGGGAGTTCACGAAGAAGTGGCGGGCCTACCTCAAGGGCGCGCTGACCTGACGGAGGAGCCCGGGGGCGGTACGGGGCGCGCCTGGAGGGCTGCGGTACGGCGGGCGGGTCGCCGTCGTCGTCCGGACCGGCGCCCGGTGCCGGGCCCGTTTCCGGTACGGGCGGGGCGCCGGGCCCGGTCGCCGGGGCCTCCCCGTCCGCACCGCCCGGCGCGTCCGCCTCGTCCGCCCCGCTCCGTACCATCATCCGCCACAGCCTGCGGGCGGCGAGGAGCGCGGCCCGGACCAGCAGGGCGTCGCGGAGCAGCAGGACCGCGAGGCCCCGTGCGTCGCTCGCCACGACATGGTCGAACCAGACCGGGAACGCCCCGCACGTCAGGCCCGTCGCGGCCGGTACCAGCGCCACCGGCGGGGTCCGGCGGCTCGCCCGTACGGTCAGACAGACCGCGCCGAGCCCCACCGGCCACAGCAGATACTGCGGGCTGATGACCCGGCTGGTGACGGTGGTCAGCAGCACCCCGGTGAACGCCGCATCGCACCACACCGCGGGCCGGGGCGCGGACCGGACCCCGCTCCGCAGCCGCCAGAGCAGCACCCAGCCGAGGGCCGCGCCCGTCCACAGCGCCCGCGCCCGGCCTCCCGCCCCCGGCGCGTCCCGGGCCGAAGCCGCCCCGGTCCCGCCCCGGTCCCGCCCCGGGACCGACCCGGTACTGTCGGCGGGAGGCGAGGCCACCGGGTCGCGCCCGCCGAGCCGAGCCGACGCCGAGAGAGCAGCGTGCACAAGACCCTCATCGTCACCAACGACTTCCCGCCGCGCCCCGGTGGCATCCAGGCGTTCCTGCACAACATGGCGCAGCGCCTGGACCCCACCCAGGTCGTCGTGTACGCCTCCACCTGGAAGCGCGGCGCCGAGGGCCGCGAGGCCACCGCCGCCTTCGACGCCGAGCAGGAGTTTCCGGTCGTCCGCGACCGTACGACGATGCTGCTGCCCACCCCGGTCGTCACCCGCCGCGCCACCGCGCTGCTGCGCGAGCACGGCTGTACGTCGGTGTGGTTCGGGGCCGCGGCGCCGCTCGGGCTGATGGCGCCCGCGCTGCGCGCCGCCGGGGCGCGCCGGATCGTCGCCACCACCCACGGCCACGAGGCCGGCTGGGCGCAGCTGCCCGCCGCCCGGCAGCTGCTGCGCCGTATCGGTGAGGGCACCGACACCCTCACCTACCTCGGCGAGTACACCCGCCGCCGGATCGCCGCGGCGCTCACCCCCGAGGCCGCCGCCCGGATGGTCCCACTCCCGCCCGGCGTCGACGAGAAGACCTTCCACCCCGGCTCCGGCGGCGACGAGATCCGCGCCCGCCTCGGCCTCACCGACCGGCCCGTCGTCGTCTGCGTCTCCCGGCTGGTGCCGCGCAAGGGACAGGACACCCTCATCGAGGCGATGCCCGCGATCACCGCCGCGGTGCCGGACGCCGTCCTGCTGATCGTCGGCGGCGGCCCGTACGAGAAGGAGCTGCGGGCGCTGGCGGAGCGCACCGGCGTGGCGGAGTCGGTGCGGTTCACCGGCGCGGTGCCGTGGGAGGAGCTGCCCGCCCACCACGGCGCGGGCGATGTCTTCGCGATGCCGTGCCGCACCCGCCGCGGCGGCCTCGACGTCGAGGGCCTGGGCATCGTCTACCTGGAGGCGTCCGCCACCGGACTGCCCGTCGTGGCCGGTGACTCCGGCGGCGCGCCGGACGCGGTGCTGGACGGCGAGACCGGCTGGGTGGTGCCCGGCGGCTCCCCGCAGGCCACCGCCGAACGCGTCGTCGCGCTGCTGGACGATCCGGAGCTGCGCCGCCGGATGGGTGAGCGGGGCCGCGCCTGGGTCGAGGAGAAGTGGCGCTGGGACCTGCTCGCCGAACGGCTGAAGGAACTGCTCTGAGCCCGGGGGCCGGCCGCATCCCCCGGCGGGACGCGGCTGCCCCCGGACACGCCGACGGGGCGCGCCCGATGGGCCGCGCCCCGTACGCCCTTCGCGCCGACTCCCGCGTCAGCCGCGGTAGAGGGCCTCGATCTCCTCGGCGAAGTCCTTCGCCACCACGTTCCGCTTGAGCTTCAGCGACGGCGTGACATGCCCGGAGTCCTCGGTCAGCTGGGTCGGCAGGATGCGGAACTTCCGGACCGACTCGGCCTTCGAGACCGCGGCGTTGCCGTCGTCGACGGCGCGCTGCACGGCCGCCAGCAGCTCCGGGTCCTCGGCCAGCGACACCGCGGTGGAGTCCGCGGGACGGCCGTGCTCGGCGGCCCAGCGCGGCAGGAACTCCTCGTCGAGGGTGAGCAGCGCGCCGATGAACGGACGGCCGTCGCCGACGACCATGCACTCCGCGATCAGCGCGTGCGCCCGGATCCGGTCCTCGATCACGGCGGGCGCGACGTTCTTGCCGCCCGCCGTCACCAGGATCTCCTTCTTCCGCCCGGTGATGGTGAGGTACCCGTCCTCGTCGAGGGTGCCGAGGTCGCCGGTGTGAAACCAGCCGTCGGAGAGCGCCTCCGCGGTGGCCGTCTCGTTGTTCCAGTACTCCGTGAACAGGTGCTCGCCGTGGAGCAGCACCTCGCCGTCGTCGGCGATCCGCACCACCGAGCCGGGCAGCGGCTGGCCGACGGTGCCGATCTTCTGCCGGTCCCAGGGGTTGAACGCGGTCGCCGCACAGGACTCCGTCAGGCCGTACCCCTCCAGGGCGGTGAAGCCGATGCCGCGGTAGAAGTGGCCCAGCCGCTCGCCGAGCGGGGCGCCGCCGGAGATGGCGTGCGTGGCGCGGCCGCCGAGGACGGCGCGGAGCTTGCCGTAGACCAGCTTGTCGAAGAGCTTGTGGCGCAGCCGAAGGCCGAACTTCGGGCCCGCCGCGGTGTCCAGCGCCTGGCTGTAGGCGATGGCGGTGTCCGCCGCCCGGTCGAAGATCTTGCCCTTGCCGTCGGCCTGCGCGGTGGCGCGCGCCCCGTTGTAGACCTTCTCGAAGACCCGGGGCACGCCCAGGATCAGCGTCGGCCGGAACGAGGCGAGATCGTCGGTGAGGTGCTTGATGTCCGGCGCGTGCCCCAGCTTGATCGGCGCCATCACACAGGCGATCTGCACGAGACGGCCCAGGACGTGCGCGACCGGCAGGAAGAGCAGCACCGACGACTCACCGGTGCGGAAGAGCGGCCGCAGCCGCTCGACGACGTTGCCGACCTCGGCGAAGAAGCTGCGGTGGGTGAGCACACAGCCCTTGGGGCGGCCGGTGGTGCCGGAGGTGTAGACGATCGTGGCGGGCGAGTCGGCGTCCGCGAGGGCGCTGCGCTCGTCCACCTCCTCGTCGGTCAGGGCGGCGCCCGCGGCCGACAGCCGGGCGACGGCGTCCCGTTCGATCTGCCAGATGTGGGCCAGCGCGGGCAGCCGGTCGCGTACGGAGGCGACGGCCGTCTCGTGCGCGGGCGTCTCCACCAGGCAGGCCACCGCGCCGGAGTCGCCGAGGATCCACTGGATCTGCTCGGCGGAGCTGGTCTCGTACACCGGCACGGTGATAGCCCCGGCGCTCCAGATGGCGAAGTCCAGCAGCGTCCACTCGTAGCGGGTGCGCGACATCAGGCCGATGCGGTCGCCGGGCTGGATACCGGAGGCCATCAGGCCCTTGGCGACGGCGCGGACCTCGGCCAGGAACGCGGTGGCCGTGACGTCCTGCCACGCGCCGTCGACCTTCCGTCCCACGACCGCGACATCCGGGTGCTGCGCGGCGTTGCGGCGGATGAGATCCGTCAGATTGCCGTCCGAAGGGACCTCGTACAGAGCCGGAAGGCTGAACTCGCGCAAGACTGCTGCTCCTCATTGGCGCCGGTGCCACGACGCTGTGTGCTGCACCGGTTCGGTCCATGACTGGCAGGGGGACTGGACTGCCCGGACGTTACCCACCGGTATTGCTTTGGGGTAGGGGTCACGGCCAGATGTTCGATGCGTCACATGTCAAGGGGGCGCCGTGGAACGTACGGCCTCACCTGCGAGGGGCAGGCCGTCAACGCAGAGTAGACCAGCGTTTCGGTGACCGGAAAGTAACCGGAAGGACGGCGCCCTCCCGGTCGGTGGCCCCCGCGTCCTAGGCTTCGGGGCATGCGACTGCACGTGGTCAGTGACGTACACGGCAACAGCCGGGACCTCGCCCGCGCCGGGGAGGGCGCCGACGCCCTCGTCTGCCTCGGCGACCTCGTGCTCTTCCTCGACTACGCCGACCACGCGCGCGGCATCTTCCCCGCACTCTTCGGCGCCGACAACGCCCGCCGCCTCATCGAGCTGCGCACCGCCCGCCGCTTCGACGAGGCACGCGCCCTCGGCCGCCGCCTGTGGGGCGAGCTGGACGCCGCCGGGGAGCCGCGCGAATCCGTCATCGAGGCCGCCGTCCGCGGCCAGTACGCCGAACTCTTCGCCGCCCTGCCCACCCCCACCTACGCCACCTTCGGCAACGTCGACATCCCCCGGCTCTGGCCGGAGTACGCCCGCGAGGGCACCACCGTCCTCGACGGCCAGCGGGTCGAGATGGGCGGCCGCGTCTTCGGCTTCGTCGGCGGCGGCCTGCCGTCCCCGATGCGCACCCCGTACGAGATCGGCTACGAGGAGTACGCCGCCAAGATCGAGGCGGTCGGCGAGGTCGACGTGCTCTGCACCCACATCCCGCCGGACGTCCCCGAGCTCTGCTACGACACCGTCGCCCGCCGCTTCGAGCGCGGCAGCGCCGCCCTGCTCGACGCCATCCGCCGCACCCGCCCGCGCTACTCCCTCTTCGGCCACGTCCACCAGCCGCTCGCCCGCCGGATGCGCATCGGCGCCACCGAGTGCGTCAACGTCGGCCATTTCCGCGCGACCGGCAGGCCGTACGTCCTGGAGTGGTGAGGCAGCGGGCCCGCGCCGACCCGGCCCGCTGGTGTCCGGCGGCGCCGCACCGCGCGGTAGCCTTCAGCAGCAGAGACACCGGGTTCGACGCGAGCCGGAGGCCGGGCGGTACCGGCGCAATCGGCATGGAGGAGTCACGGCGATGGCCGAACACACCAGCTCTAGCATCACGATCGCGGCGCCGCCCGCCGAGGTGATGGGAGTGATCGCCGACTTCGACCGTTACCCGCAGTGGACCGGTGAGGTCAAGGAGGCCGAGGTGCTGGCCAAGGACGACCACGGCCGCGCCGCGCAGGTCCGGCTGCTGCTCGACGCCGGTGCCATCAAGGACGATCACACCCTCGCCTACACCTGGACCGGTGACGACGAGGTCAGCTGGTCGCTGGTCAAGTCCCAGATGCTGCGCGCCCTCGACGGCTCCTACCGCCTCGTCCCGGTCGGCGGCGGCGCGGCCACCGAGGTCACCTACCAGCTCACCGTCGACGTCAAGATCCCGATGCTCGGCATGATCAAGCGCAAGGCCGAGAAGGTCATCATCGACCGTGCGCTCGCGGGCCTGAAGAAGCGCGTGGAGTCCGGCCCGCAGGGCCCCGCCGACGCGGCGGAGACCCGCTGACCGTGCGGACCGTCCTCGTCACGGGCGCGGGCGGCACCGGCCGCACCACCCTCGCCGCGGCCACCGCGCTGGCCGCGGCCCGGCAGGGCGCGCGGGTGCTGCTGCTCACCGGCCAGACCAGCGCCCCGCAGACCGTTCTCGGCACCCCGCTGTCCACCACGGCCACCGAGATCGCCCCCGGACTGCACGCCCGCCGCATCGACCCCGGCGACCGCTTCCGCACCGAATTCCTCGCCTTCCAGGACCGCGCGGGCGTCGCCCTCGACCTGCTCGGCGCCACCCCGCTCGACGCCGACGAACTCACCGAACTCCCCGGCGCCGAATCCTTCGCGCTGCTGCACGCACTGCGCGCCGCACACGCCTCGGAGGCATGGGACACCGTCGTCGTCGACGCGCCGCCCGCCGACGAAACGATCCATCTGCTGGCGCTCCCCGCCCAGGTCCGCCGCTATCTGCGACGGCTGCTGCCCGCCGAACGCCAGGCGGCCCGCGCCCTGCGCCCGGTCCTCGCCCAGCTCGCCGGCGTCCCGATGCCCGCCCAGAAGCTGTACGAGGCCGCCGAGGGCTGGGAGCGCGAACTCGCCGCCGTCCAGGCCGTGATCGACGCACCGGGCACCACCGTCCGGCTCGTCACCGACGCCGGACCCGTCGCCGCCGGGACGCTGCGTGCCGCCCGCGCCGGGCTCGCGCTGCACGGCCGCCGCACCGACGCGGTCCTCGTCAACCGGCTGCTGCCGACCGGCTCCGCCGACCCGTTCCTCGCCGCGCTCTCCGCCGCCCAGCAGGACGCGCTGAAGACGCTCCGCGAGGAGGCGGCGGGCGTCCCGGTCCATCAGGTCGCCCACCTCGGCCGCGATCCGCAGGGCCTCGACGCGCTCGCCGCCCTCCTCGACGCGGATGCCGCCCGCATCGGCGCCGCCCCGGACGCCGCACCGCGCGCCGCCGACCCCTGGACCGTCGAGGACCGGCTCGCCGACGACGGGCTGCTGGTGTGGCGGGTGCCGCTGCCCGGCGCCGCCCGCGAGGGTCTGGGGCTGGTGCGCCGCGGCGACGAGATCGTCGTCACCGTCGGCCGCCACCGCCGGATACGGACCCTGCCCTCGGCGCTGCGCCGCTGCACCGTCACCGGCGCCGGACTGCGCGAGGGCGTGCTGCAGATCCGCTTCACCCCGGACCCCGCGCTGTGGCCCGAGGGAAGCTGATCCGCGTACCCCCGTTCGGGTACCGTCAAAGGTGAGTCCCGTCCCGGCCGCCGGGCGCCCCGGCGCGCCGCGGCCACCCGCCGCAGGAGTCCACGGAGCCCGTCATGAGTGATGCCACCGAACGTCCGGCCGAGCCGTCGGCCGCTCCCGACGCCGACGCCTGGGAGACGGCCTGCGCCGAGGACCTCGCCGCCGAGAAGGAGCGCCGCCGCGCCGAAAAGGGCGTCCCGCCGGGCAGCGCCGCCGATGAACTGCGCAAGCTCGCCGACGCGGTGACCGACAAGCTCGCCGGGATCCAGCTGCCCGGCGCGCTCGGCGGCGCCGCCGCGTCCACCGCCGTCAGCAGCCTGTTCCGCCAGGCCAAGGCCGCCGTCGAGCCGGTCGTCGAGCGCCACCCCGACGTCTTCGACCACCTCGCCGCCGCCGGTTCCGAGCTGCTCGCCGCCTACCGCTCCGCCGTCGAGCACGGCGAGGCCCGCTGGACCCGCAGGGAGACCGGCGACCACCCGAAGCCCGCCGGACGTCCCGACGACCCCCGCGACGACGACGGCCCGGCCGGCACCGAGCGGATCGATCTCGACTAACGGCCTGGGGAGCGAGGCCCTCGGCGTCGCGAGGACCACCCTGGACGCCACTCTCGCCCTCTCCCGCTCCGGTACGGTGGATCACGGCGGGGTTCGAGAGACAACTGAGGGACACATGGGACTCACCATCGGCGTCGACATCGGCGGCACGAAGATCGCGGCCGGTGTGGTCGACGAAGAGGGCGCGATCCTGGACACCTGCACGGTGCCGACCCCGCCGACCGCCGACGCGCTGACCGACGCCATCGCCGACGCGGTCCGCTCCGTGGGCGCCGCCCACCACGTGGAAGCCGTCGGCATCGGCGCGGCCGGATACGTCGACGAGAAGCGGGCCACCGTCCTGTTCGCGCCGAACATCGACTGGCGTCACGAACCGCTCAAGGACAAGGTCGAACAGCGCGTCGGCCTGCCCGTCGTGGTCGAGAACGACGCCAACGCCGCGGCCTGGGGCGAGTACCGCTTCGGCGCCGGGGCGGGCCACAGCGACGTCATCTGCATCACGCTCGGCACGGGCCTGGGCGGCGGCATCATCATCGGCAACAAGCTGCGCCGCGGCCGCTTCGGCGTCGCCGCCGAGTTCGGCCACATCCGGGTCGTCCCGGACGGTCTGCTGTGCGGCTGCGGCAGCCAGGGCTGCTGGGAGCAGTACGCCTCCGGCCGCGCCCTGCTCCGCTACGCCCGGCAGCGCGCCTCCGCCACCCCCAAGGACGCCACGGTCCTGCTGGGCCTGGGCGACGGCACCCCCGAGGGCATCGAGGGGCGGCATGTCAGCGAGGCCGCGCGCCACGGTGATCCGGTCGCCGTCGACTCCTTCCGCGAGTTGGCCCGCTGGGCCGGTGCGGGCCTGGCCGACCTCGCCTCGCTCTTCGACCCGTCCGCCTTCATCGTCGGCGGCGGCGTCTCCGACGAGGGCGAGCTGGTCCTCGACCCGATCCGCAAGTCGTTCCGCCGCTGGCTGGTCGGCAGCCAGTGGCGGCCGCACGCCCAGGTCCTCGCCGCCCAACTCGGCGGCAAGGCCGGGCTGGTCGGCGCCGCCGACCTCGCCCGCCAGGGCTGATCCGCCGCCCGCCGCGTCCCGGACGCGGCGGGCGCCGCCGTATCCGGGCCCCGTCGCCGGCACAAGGAGCCGCCGTGATGTCCGCGCTTCCCGCATCCCGTACCGCGCCGGACGGTTCGGCCGTCGTGCGGGTGCTCAGCTACAACGTCCGCTCGCTGCGTGACGACGAGGCGGCGCTGGCCCGGGTGATCCGCGCCTGCGCGCCCGATCTCGTCCTGATCCAGGAGGCGCCGCGGTTCTTCCGCTGGCGCAAGGCCGCCGAACGGCTGGCCCGGGCGAGCGGTCTGACGCATGTCACCGGCGGCGCCACCACCACCGGCCCGATGATCCTCGCCGCGCTCCGCGTCCACGTCGAGCGCACCGCCGACGTCCTGCTGCCCCGCACCCCGGGCCTGCACCGGCGCAGCTTCGCCACCGCCGTCGTCCGCGTCGGCGGCGCCCGGTTCGGCGTCCTCAGCTGCCATCTCAGCCTCGCCGCCGACGAGCGGTACGCGCAGGCCGGACGGCTGCTGGCGGAGCTGGCGGCGCTGGATGTGCGGTACGCGGTGGCCGGCGGGGACCTCAACGACCGCCCCGACGGCCGGAGTTTCCGGCGGCTGTCCGGTGCGCTCACCGACGCGTGGGCGGCGCACCCCTGGGGCGGGGAGTTCACCTCCACCCCGCGCGAGCCGCACCAGCGCATCGACGCGCTCTTCACCACCGACGGCATCGAGGTGCTGGGCTGTGGCGTCCCGCACGGGCTGCCCGGTGTGCACGCCGCGGATCTGACGGCCGCCACCGACCATCTGCCGGTGCTCGCGGCGCTGCGGATCCCGGCGGACGCGCCGTAGGCGGCCTCAGACCACCGCGCCGCTGCCGGGCGTCGGCCCGTCGTCGTCCTCGTCGTCGCCCTTCATCCGGGCGATCAGCGTCGCGAAGCCGCCGAGGAAACCGCCGATGCCCAGGACCGTGATCCACCACGTCACCGGCTGCTGGAACAGCACCATCAGAACCAGCAGCAGCGGGCCGCCGAGCACCGCGATCCAGGCGAACTTCGTCGTGACGTCGGCCTGCGGCAGCGGGGGCGGCTCGGGCGGGGTGAAGTGACCCTCGTCGTCCTCGTCGGATTCATCGAAATCAGCCTCGGACGGTTCGGCGGAGCTCCAGTCGCGTGGGCCGACGCCCGGCGCGTACACCACGAAGCTGCCGGGGGAGCCGGAGCCGGGCGCCGCGGGGCCGGAGGGCGCCTTCGGCACGTCGTCCGTGGCCTCCTTCCCGGGCCCGCCGTCCGCCCCGGTGGCGGTCTCCGCGTCGGACGCCTTCGTACGGGGGCCCGGCCGCTCGTCGTCGGTCCTGGTCTCGCCGGGATCCGTGGTCTCGGCCCGTACCTCCCGGCGGGCGTCGTCCCACGCCGGTTCCTCGCCGTAACCCGCGACGATCTGGGCCCAGGCGGCCTCTTCGTCCAGCGGATCCTGGGGATCGCGAGGGCTACGCTCCGCCACGGGCCGTCGTCCCCTCGTCCGCCGGGTCGGTCAGCGCGCCCGGGGCCAGCCGCTCGATGAAGGCGGCGGTGTCGCGGAAGATCTGCTCGGCGTCGTGGTCGAGCGTGGCGACGTGGTAGCTGCGCTCCAACAGCGTCCGGTCCATGTCCGTGGACGACACCCGGGCCAGGATCCGCTCCGAGTCGACGGGCGGGACGACATGGTCCTGCGGGCTGGTCATCACCAGCAACGGCTGGGTGACCTGCGGGAGTTCGGTGTCCACCAGCCGGAAGAACTGCCGCACGGAGTGCGCCGCGTGCAGCGGTACGCGGTCGTAGCCGACCTCCTCCGCGCCGGGCTTGGCGATGTCGCTCGCCAGCCCCTTCGTCGTCGGGACGAGGTGCCGCAGCACGGGCAGCAGCGCGGCCACCGCGTCGTGCACCTTGTTGGCGGGGTTGACCACCACGACCCCGCTGATCGCGTCGCCGTGCCGGGCGGCGAGCCGCAGCGCCAGCGCGCCGCCCATCGACAGCCCGCAGACGAAGACCTTCGCGCACCGCTCGGACAGTGCCCGCAGCTCGCGGTCGACCTCCGCGTACCAGTCCTGCCACGTCGTGACCGCCATGTCCTGCCAGCGGGTGCCGTGGCCGGGCAGCAGCGGCAGCGCGACGGTCGCCCCGCGGTCGGCGAGATACTCGGCCCAGGGGCGTACGGACTGGGGGGAGCCGGTGAAGCCGTGACACACGAGGACGCCGACCTCTCCGCCGTCACGGCGGAACGGTTCGGCTCCGGGAAGGAGCGGCACCGGGGAACTCCGATCGATGGGGGTATGGCTCGTCACCTGCAGCGTACGCGGAGTGACGCCGGTCGGGTAAGGGCGATCCCGCGATCCCGGGGTGGCCCGGGGAGTGCCGTGCCCCGGACGGCGGGCCGGACGCGACGAGCCGGGGCCCGGGCCGGGTTAAGGTCTTTGCGTCACACACAGGAGGCAGTCGGTTGATCTACGGCGCAATGAAGTTCTCCCTCGGCGGTTCGCTCAAGCTGGCGTTCCGTCCCTGGGTGGAAGGCATCGAGAACGTTCCCACCGAGGGGCCGGCGATCCTCGCGAGCAACCACCTGTCCTTCTCGGACTCCTTCTTCCTGCCCGCGGTCCTCGACCGCAAGGTCACCTTCATCGCGAAGGCCGAGTACTTCACCTCGCCCGGTGTGAAGGGGAAGCTGACCGCCGCGTTCTTCAAGGGCGTGGGCCAGCTGCCCGTCGACCGCTCGGGGGCGCGCGGTGCGGGCGAGGCGGCCATCAAGAGCGGCATCGAGGTGCTGGAGCGCGGTGAGCTGTTCGGCATCTACCCGGAGGGCACCCGCTCGCCCGACGGCCGCCTCTACCGCGGCAAGCCGGGCGGTCTGGCCCGCGTCGCGCTGGCCACCGGCGCACCGGTCATCCCCGTCGCGATGATCGACACCGAGAAGGTGCAGCCGCCCGGCAAGATCGTGCCGAAGATGATCCGGCCCGGCATCCGCATCGGCAAGCCGCTGGACTTCACGCGCTACCAGGGCATGGAGGGCGACCGCTTCATCCTGCGCTCGGTCACCGACGAGGTGATGTACGAGATCATGAAGCTCTCCGGCCAGGAGTACGTCGACATCTACGCGACGGCCGCCAAGCGGCAGATCGCAGACGAGAAGAAGAAGGCCGAGGGCGAGGCGAAGAAGGCCGAGGGCCCCGGCAAGGGCAAGGGGCACGGCACGGACGGACCGGGTAAGGCCGAGGCCGGGGCGTAGGCGCGCCCGGCGAGGGGTGGGGGCCGGGGATGGCGGACACCGACAGCAGGACGGAAGTGGGCGGGGAGGCGACGGGCACGGCGCCCGTCGCGCCACGGCCGGGGCTGCGTATGTCCGTGGAGCTGCCGCTGTGGCGGGCGCTCACCGGCTACCGCGTCCTGACGCTGATCTACACGTGCTGCCTGGTCGCCTCGCAGTACGAGAAGTACGTGCATCCGCTCGGCGCGGTCGGCTACATGGCGGCGCTCGCCGTCTGGACCGCGCTGACCTGGCGCCACACCACCTCGGCGGAGCGCTGCACCCGCCGCTTCCTGGTCGGCGATCTCAGCTTCGCGGTGGGCGGCATCCTGCTGACCATGGTCGTCGAGTCCCATGAGCGGATCATGGGCGGCGCGGCCACGCTGCCGTCGATCTGCACCGCGGGCTCCGTCCTCGCCTTCGCGATCAAGGGCGGCTGGCGGTGGGCGATGCTCGGGTCCAGCACGGTGGCCGTCGCCAACCTCGTCGAACGCGAGGCGCTGGCCGGGAACACCATCCACAACGTCGTCCTGGTCTGGGTGGCGAGCGTGGCGATCGGCTATGTCGTCGAGGTGGCCCGCGACAGTGAGCGCACCCTCGCCCGCGCGCTGCAGATCGAGGCGGCGACCCGGGAGCGGGAGCGGCTGGCCCGCGACATCCACGACAGCGTCCTCCAGGTCCTCGCGATGGTGCAGCGCCGTGGCGCCGCGATCGGCGGGGAGGCGGCGGAGCTGGGCCGGATGGCCGGTGAACAGGAGGTCGCGCTGCGGACGTTGGTGGCCGGCGGCCTGGTGCCGCCGCCCCGCGCGGGCGGACCGGCACCCGCCGCCGCACCGCCGGTGCCCGATGACGTGGCGGGCGGCCGGTGCGATGTGCGGGCGCTGCTCGCCCCGTACGCCGGGAGCGGGGTGACGTTCTCCGAGCCGGGCGCCGCCGTGGAGCTTCCGGCGCACGCCGCCGGGGAGCTGGCCGCCGCGGTCGGCGCCGCGCTGGACAACGTACGGGTGCACGCCGGGGAGGACGCCCGCGCGTGGGTGCTGCTGGAGGACGAGCCGGAGGCGGTCGTGGTGACGGTCCGGGACGACGGGCCGGGCATCCCCGAGGGGCGGCTCGACGACGCCGAGCGGGAGGGCCGTCTCGGGGTCGTCCTGTCGATCCGCGGGCGGCTGCGGGACCTGGGCGGCAGCGCCGAGTGGCTGTCGGTCCCCGGGCAGGGCACCGAAGTGGAGTTGACCGTACCCAAGGGCGCACCGCCCGAGGGCCGACGCGGGGGACGGCGCGCGCATGAGTGACCAGGACGGAACGGGGCCGGTGGGCGGTCCCGGCGACGGGATACAGGTGATGGTGGTCGACGACCACCCGATGTGGCGGGACGCCGTCGCCCGGGACCTGGCGGCCGCCGGGTGCGAGGTGGTGGCCACCGCGGGCGACGGCCCGCAGGCGGTCCGCCGGGCCCGCGCCGTCGTGCCCCAGGTGCTCGTCCTCGACCTCAACCTGCCCGGAATGCCCGGCGCGCAGGTCTGCAAGGAGGTCGTCAGCTCGCACCCCGGCGTGCGGGTCCTCGTGCTGTCGGCCAGCGGGGAGCACGCCGATGTGCTGGAGGCGGTGAAGTCCGGCGCGACCGGCTATCTGCTGAAGTCGGCGAGCACCGAGGAGCTGCTGGACGCGGTGCGCCGCACCGCCGCCGGGGAGCCGGTCTTCACGCCGGGGCTGGCCGGGCTGGTCCTCGGCGAGTACCGGCGGCTCGCGACGGAACCGGCGCCCGCCACCCCGGACGAGCCGGGCGCCCCGAGCCTGACCGACCGGGAGACCGAGGTGCTGCGGCTGGTCGCCAAGGGCCTCTCGTACAAGCAGATCGCCGAGCGGCTGGTCATCTCGCACCGCACGGTGCAAAACCACGTCCAGAACACCCTGGGCAAGCTTCAGCTGCACAACCGCGTCGAGCTGGTCCGGTACGCCATCGAGCGCGGGCTCGACGACGCGTGACGGCGGGGCGCGGCCCGCGGGCCGCGTCATCGCCGCGCCTCCGTCCCGCCCGTACGGGTGATCGTCGGGCGCCAACTCGCCCTCGGCGCAGCGGAGTCGGCCGTGCCCCATCCCGGAGTGACCCGTATCACGTCTAGCGTGGCCGCATCGGTGCACGCAGGGCCGCACGCGGCCCTCTGACGGGATGTAGGTGAAGGCGATGCGGGTCGGAGTGCTGACCGGCGGTGGCGACTGCCCCGGTCTGAACGCGGTGATCAGGGCCGTCGTCCGCAAGGGCACCCAGGAGTACGGACACACCTTCGCGGGCTTCCGCGACGGCTGGCGCGGGCCGTTGCGGGGCGACGTCCGCCCGCTGGACATCGCCGCGGTCCGCGGCATCCTGCCCCGCGGTGGCACGGTCCTCGGTTCGTCGCGGACCAACCCGTTCCAGGAGGAGGACGGCGTCCGCCGGATCAAGGAGACGCTGGCCAAGGAGGAGGTCGAGGCGCTGATCGCGATCGGCGGGGAGGACACCCTCGGTGTCGCCGCGCGGCTCTGGGAGGAGCACGGCATCCCCTGCGTCGGCGTCCCGAAGACCATCGACAACGACCTCTCGGCCACCGACTACACCTTCGGCTTCGACACCGCCGTCGGCGTCGCCACCGAGGCCATCGACCGGCTGCACACCACCGCCGAATCCCATATGCGGGTCCTGGTCGTCGAGGTGATGGGCCGCCACGCCGGATGGATCGCGCTCCACTCCGGGCTGGCCGGCGGCGCCAACGTCATCCTCATCCCGGAGCAGCGCTTCGACGTCGAGCAGGTCTGCGCCTGGATCGAGTCCCGCTTCCGGGTCCGCTACGCGCCGATCGTCGTCGTCGCGGAGGGGGCGATGCCCCAGGACGGCCAGATGGTGCTGAAGGACGGCAGTACCGACGCGTTCGGGCACGTCCGGCTCTCCGGGGTGGGGGAGTGGCTGGCCAAGGAGATCGAGGCGCGGACCGGCAAGGAGGCGCGGACCACGGTCCTCGGCCACACCCAGCGCGGCGGCACGCCCAGCGCCTTCGACCGCTGGCTGGCCACCCGCTTCGGGCTGCACGCCGTCGATGCGGTGCACGCCCGCGACTTCGGCTCGATGGTGGCGCTGCGCGGTACGGACATCGTGCGGGTGCCGCTGGCCGAGGCGACGGCGCAGCTGAAGACGGTCGATCCGGCGCTGTACGCGGAGGCGGGGGTGTTCTTCGGCTGACGGCGTGGGGGCGGGCGGTCGCGCTTCGGGGGCGCGCGCCGACGCCCGGTGCGCCCCGTCCCGCGTCGCTCCACCGGGCCCCGAACGCCCGCGCCGCAGCGGTGCCCGGTACCTCGCCCCGTATATTCGGCCCGGCGGACAAAAGCCGCGAAACGGCCGGGTGTGAGGCGAGGAGGAGAGCGGTATGGAGATCGTCGCGTTCGGGGTGCAGACCGATGAACGGCCGCTGATGGAGCGGGCGTTCGCCGACCGGCACCAGATCCGCTGCCTGGACGTCAACCTCGACCGCGACACCGCACCCATCGCCCACGGCTACGAGATCGTCACCACCGACGTCAACTCCGAGCTGTCCGCCGAGGTCCTCCAGACCCTCTTCGTGGGCGGTACGAAGCTGATCGCCCAGCGCGCCACCGGCTACAACAACATCGATCTCCAGGCCGCCGCCGACCTCGGTATGACCGTCGGCCGGGTCGCCGCCTACTCGCCCTACGCTGTCGCCGAGTTCGCCTGGGCGCTCGCCCTCGCCGTCGACCGCCGGGTGATCCGCGCAGCCCAGCGCACCCGCCTCTTCGACTTCCGCCTCGACGGGCTGATGGGCCGCGACCTGCGGGGACGTACCGTCGGTGTGGTCGGCACCGGCCGGATCGGCGAGGCGTTCACCCGTATTGCGCACGGCTTCGGCATGCGCCTGCTGGGCTGGGACCTCGTCGAGAACCCGGCCTGCTGCGACCTCGGGATGCGCTACGTCGACCGTGACCATCTCTTCGCCGAGTCCGACCTGATCACCTTGCACGTCCCGCTGACCGACACCACCCGCCGCCTCGTCGACGCCGCCGCGCTGGCCGCCATGAAGGACGACGTCCTGCTGGTCAACACCAGCCGCGGCGGACTCGTCGACACCGCCGCCCTCGTCGAAACCCTCAAGTCCGGCCGTCTCTCCGGCGTCGCCCTCGACGTCTACGAGGAGGAGGCCGGGATGTTCTTCCACGACCGTTCCCTCGACGTCGTCCGCGATGACGTCCTGGCCCGTCTGATGACCTTCGGCAACGTCCTCGTCACCTCGCACCAGGCGTACTTCACCGCCGACGCGGTCGGCCAGATCATCGACGCCACCCTCACCAACGTCGAGGACTATCTGGCCGGCCGCGGCGGCGCGAACCTCCTCGTCACACCAGGACGGCCGCCAGCAGCTGAGCGGTGAGCCGCGCCCCGTCCAGCGTCAGCACCGACTCCGGGTGGAACTGCACCCCGGCGAACCCCGGCCCGCGCAGCGCATGCACCTCGCCGCTCACCTCGTCCCTGCTCAACTCCACGCGGTGCATGGCCAGTTCGGCGGCGGTGACGTCGTCGCAGCGGGCGGTGAAGGTGTTGTAGAAGCCGACGGTCTCCGGCCGCCCGAAGAAGTCGATCCGCTCCTGCGCCCCCTGGAACGGCACCTCCTTGCGGACGATCTCCAGCCCCAGCTCCGCCGCCAGCAGCTCATGGCCGAGACAGACCCCGAGGACCGGCCGGTCCGCCTCCCGGCCGCTCACCAGCTCGGCGGTGAGCGACCGCAGGAACCGCATCTTCGGGTCGGCGGCGTCGGACGGATCGCCCGGCCCGGGGCCCAGGACCACCGGCCCCCGGTGCGCCCGCACCGCCTCGCGCAGCCCCGGTTCATCGAACCGGCGCACCGTCACCTCAAGGCCCGACGTCCGCAGCAGATGCGCCAGCATCGCGGTGAAGGTGTCCTCCGCGTCCACGACCAGCGCATGGCCGCGCAGCGCGGCGGTCGGCTCGCCGGACCGCATCCGCAGCCAGAACGGCGCCAGGTCCGCCCGCCGCGCGTCCAGCGCCGCCCGCACCCGCGGATCGTCCGCCAGCTGCGGCACCGCACCGCCCGCCGCCGGACGCTCCGGCGCCGGGCGCACCCCCAGCGCGGTGAGCACGCCCGCCGCCTTCGCATGCGTCTCGGCGACCTCACCGTACGGGTCCGACGCCCGCACCAGCGTCGCCCCGACCGGCACCCGCAGCCGCCCGCCCGCGTCGATGTCGGCGGTACGGATGAGGATCGGTGAGTCCAGCGTCTGCGCCCCGGACGCGTCCCGGCCCAGCAGCGCCAGCGCGCCCGCGTAGTAGCCGCGCCCCCGGCCGTCGGCGGCGCGCGGCTCGTGGCGCTCGATGACCCGGCAGGCGTTCTGCACCGGCGAGCCGGTGACGGTCGCCGCGAACATCGTCTCCTTCAGCACCTCCCGCACATCCAGCGAGGTCCGGCCGCGCAGCTCGTACTCGGTGTGCGCCAGGTGCGCCATCTCCCGCAGCCGCGGCCCGACGACCACACCGCCGCCGTCGCCGACGGTGCACATCATCTTCAGCTCCTCGTCGACGACCATCGACAGCTCCTCCACCTCCTTGCGGTCGCCCAGGAACGCCAGCAGCCCCTCGGCGGTGGGGCCGCCCGCCGGGTAGCGGTAGGTGCCGCTGATCGGATTCATCACGACGGTGCCGCCGCCCGGGACGTCCGGCCGCGCCCCGGTCATCCGCACATGCACCTCCGGGCTGGCACCGACCAGCGTCCGTACCCCGGGGCGGTGCACGACATACGTCCAGTACGCGCCGCGCTCCCCGGCCAGCAGCCGCCGGAACAGCGCCAGGGCGTCGGCGGCGCCGAACCCGTTGATCGCGCCCTCGAAGGTGCGCCGGATCACGAAGTTGGCGCCCGCGCCGCTGCCGATCTCGTCCCGCACCACCCGCCCGACGATCTCGGCGTACGCGTCGTCGGCCACGTCGAACGCCCCGTCGCGCACCGCCACGTCGTGCGCCGGGAGCGCGTCCAGCACGGCGTCCAGGGGCAGTTCGTACGCCGTGTGCGGGCGCAGTACGGCGAGCGGGGTGCCGTCGTCGTGGGCGGTGAAGCCGCGCTCGCGGATCTGCCGGAACGGGACCAGCGCCAGCGCCTCGGTGACCGGTGCGCCGGGGGCGTCCGGCCTGTCACCGAGCGGGATGTCGGCCAGCTGCTCGACCTCGGTGACCTCGCCGATCAGCACCTCGACCGACGAGCCGTCGCGCCCCGGCGACCTGCGGCGCAGCAGCGCGAACGGCGGGCAGCCGGGGGCGAGCAGCCGCCGCACCAGGGCGGCGGCGTCGTGCGGTGCGGGGGAGGGGTCGGGGTGGTGCATGCCGGGTTCCTTCCGGGAGGGAGGAACGGCCGGTGGAGACACCGAAGGCCGCCCCTCGGGCGGCCTTCGCGAAGTTCGAGTGAGTACGCGCGTATCAGCGGGCCGCCGGATGAGCGGTCCACCACCAGTTCGTGACATGCGGCGCGTACATGCCGGGCACCCTACCGGACCCGGCCGGGACCCGGTGGCGCCGTCCGCCCTCCGGACGGTCCGGAGCCGGACGGGAACCGGTACGGAGCCGGTACCCGGGGCGGCCCGGGGTGCCCGGATACCGGGTGCGGTCCGTCTCATACTCCGGGCGGCGCCCGATCGCCCTCCGCGGACCCCGTAATGTGGACGGTGTGACCGTGAACGCTGAAACCCACGCCGGTGGCAACACCTGGCGAGACCTGCCCGCGGCGCAGCAGCCCGACTGGCCGGACCACGAGGCTCTGCGCGATGTGATCGCGGAGCTCGAGTCCTATCCGCCGCTCGTCTTCGCGGGCGAGTGCGACCAGCTGCGCGAGCGCCTGGCAGCGGTCGCCCGCGGTGAGGCGTTTCTGCTGCAGGGCGGCGACTGCGCGGAGGCGTTCGACGCCGTCTCCGCCGAGCACATCCGCAACAAGCTCAAGACGCTTCTCCAGATGGGCGCCGTCCTGACCTACGCCGGGTCCGTCCCGGTGGTCAAGGTCGGCCGGATCGCCGGCCAGTACAGCAAGCCGCGCTCCAAGCCCACCGAGACCCGCGACGGCGTGACGCTGCCGACCTACCGCGGCGACTCCGTCAACGGCTTCGAGTTCACCGAGGCGGCCCGGATCCCGGACCCCGAGCGGCTGAAGCGGATGTACCACGCCTCCGCGGCGACGCTGAACCTCGTCCGCGCCTTCACCACCGGCGGTTACGCCGACCTGCGCCAGGTGCACGCCTGGAACCAGGACTTCGTGAAGTCGTCGCCCTCCGGCCAGCGCTACGAGGCGCTCGCCCGCGAGATCGACCGCGCGATGAACTTCATGAACGCCTGCGGGGTCGACCCGGAGGAGTTCCGCACCGTCGAGTTCTTCTCCTCGCACGAGGCGCTCATCCTCGACTACGAGTCGGCGCTCACCCGCACCGACTCGCGCACCGGCCAGCTGTACGACGTCTCGGGCCACATGGTCTGGCTCGGCGAGCGCACCCGCCAGCTCGATCACGCGCACGTCGAGTTCGCCTCGCGCATCCGTAACCCCGTCGGCGTGAAGCTCGGCCCGAACACCACGGCCGAGGACGCGCTGGCGCTCATCGAGCGGATCGACCCGGACCGCGAGCCGGGCCGGCTGACCTTCATCACGCGGATGGGCGCGGACAAGGTCCGCGACCGCCTTCCCGAGCTGGTCGAGAAGGTCACCGCCTCCGGTGCGCAGGTCGCGTGGATCTGTGACCCGATGCACGGCAACACCTTCGAGGCGGCATCGGGCCACAAGACCCGCCGCTTCGACGACGTGCTCGACGAGGTCAAGGGCTTCTTCGAGGTCCACAAGTCGCTGGGCACCCACCCGGGCGGCATCCACGTCGAGCTGACCGGCGACGACGTCACGGAGTGCGTGGGCGGCGGCGACGAGATCTTCGTCGACGATCTGCACCAGCGCTACGAGACCGCCTGCGACCCGCGGCTCAACCGCAGCCAGTCGCTGGACCTGGCCTTCCTGGTCGCGGAGATGTACCGCGATCAGTGAGTCCGTCCGTCGCGACGGCATGCGACACACCTGTGGGGCGCGGATCTGTGATCCGCGCCCCACAGCATTGTGCCCCTCCGGCGTTGTGTGGCACCTTCGACGACAGGTAAGGTAAGGGTTACCTCACTGACGATCAACGGGATCGACGAGGCCGACTTTCGCGGAGGTGGACCGGGTGTACGTGTGCTCCTGCTTCGGCATCACCGAACAGCAGGTCCGCGAGCATGCGGACACCGGCGCCTGCACGCCCCGCCAGATCGCCTCCGCCTGCAAGGCGGGTACCGACTGCGGCGGCTGTGTGCGCCGCATCCAGGCGCTGCTGGGCCGTGGCGACTGCCCGCGCCGTGAGCTGATCGGCAAGGGCGCCGCCGAGCCGCTGGACGCCGGGATCCCGCCGGTTTCCGCCGAGGTCCCGCCGGTGGCGGCCGAGGTCCTGCCGGTGCCTCCGGAAGTCCCGTCGGCGGCCGAGGCGGCTCCGGCGCTGCTCCCGGTGGTGCAGGTGCCCCCGGCATACCGCGAAGCGGCCTGACCGCCTCGCGTCCGTACCGGACTCAGGTGCTGGGCTGCTCGATGACCTGGGCGATGTACAGCGCCTCGCCGAGCTTCTCCACCAGCTCCAACTGTGTGTCCAGATAGTCGATGTGGTGCTCCTCGTCGGCGAGGATGCTCTCGAAGATGTTGGCCGAGGTGATGTCGCTCTTGGCGCGCATCAGCTCGATCCCGCGCTTGAGGCGGTCGATCGCCTCGACCTCCACCTGCCGGTCCGCCTGGAACATCTCCGTCACCGTCTGACCGACACGGACATGGAACAGCCGCTGATAGTTCGGCAGTGCCTCCAGGAAGAGGATGCGGTCGGTGAGAATTTCCGCGTGCTTCATCTCGTCGAAGGATTCGGCACGGGTGTACTTCGCGAGCTTCGGCCAGCCGAAGTTCTCCTGCATCTTCGCGTGCAGGAAGTACTGATTGATCGCGGTCAGCTCGGCGGTCAGCTGCTCGTTGAGGAATTCGATGACCTCGGGGTCGCCCTGCATGGCAGCGGGCTCCTTCCGCACGGTTACGGGCAAGTGCGGCGCATCCTCGCATCGCCCGGAGCGTAACGTCCAGTAAGTGCACACTTACTGTAGATTGCCCGTTTCGTCTGGCGTGGGTCAGGGGCACCCCTTCCGGTCTGACACCATGGAGGCATGGGTCAGCCGGAAAGCCGCGAAGCGGAGCATCCTCAGCTGCCTCCCGGGCAGCGACTGCAGCGGGGCTGGCCCGTCACGCACTACGGCCCGGTGCCGAAGTTCCGCCCCGAACGCTGGGAGTTCCGCGCCTTCGGCGCCACCGCGGACGGCGAGAAACACTGCTGGACGCACGAGGAATTCGCCGCGCTGCCGTATACGACGGTCGTCGCCGATATGCACTGCGTAACGAAATTCAGCATGCTGGGCGCGGAATGGGGCGGCGTCCGCACGGCGACGATCCTCGAACTCGCGCCGCCCGCACCCGAGGCCACCCACGTGATGGTCTGGGCGGAATACGGATTCAGTTCGAACCTGCGCCTGGAGGATTTCGCGGCGGAGAACTGCCTCTTCGCCACCCACCGCTCCGGCGAACTCCTCACCGCCGAACACGGCTTCCCGCTCCGGCTGATCGTCCCGCACCTCTACGCCTGGAAGGGCCCCAAGTGGGTCCGCGGCATCGAGTACATGACAGCCGACCGCCGCGGCTTCTGGGAGGAGCGCGGCTACCACAACCTCGGCGACCCCTGGCGCGAACAGCGCTACTCCTACCAGGAGGAACCGGGGGACGGGCCGGAGCTGTGAGACGGGCGTGAGGCCGGGCGGCCGCGTGGCGCGTGGCCGGGCCGTCCGCGCGGGCCCGGGTGACCGCCGCCTCCGTGGCGCGTGGCCGCGCGACCGGCTCCCGTCTCAGCAGCCCGCGGTCGCCCGCAGCTCCTTCAGCCGGGTGACGTCCGCCGCATGTCCCTCCGGGCCGCCGGGCGTCTCGATCACCAGGGGCACGCCGTCCGTCGCGGGGTGCGTGAACAGCTCGGCGAACGGCTCCGCGCCGATGTGCCCGGCGCCGATGTTGGCGTGCCGGTCCTTGTGGGCGCCGACGACGTCCTTGGAGTCGTTGGCGTGGATCAGTCGCAGCCGGCCCTCGCCGGTGACCTCCACCAACGCGTCCAGCAGCGCCTTCATCCCGCCCGGCGCGGCCATGTCGTGGCCCGCGGCGAACGCATGGCAGGTGTCCAGGCAGACCCCGAGCTTCGGATGGCGCTCCAGCACCTCGAAGTACGGCCCGAGATCCTCGGCGAGCGCGCACAGCGACGCCCCCTGCCCGGCCGTCGGCTCCAGCAGCAGCCAGGGGTCGTCGTCGTGCACCAGTTCCGCCAGCAGCGGCCGCATCCACTCCCCGGCCTGCGCCAGCGCCTCGGCGCGCGGGCGCCCGCCGGTCGCCGAACCGGTGTGCACCACCACGCCGCGCGCCCCGATCTCCCGGCCGCGGCGCAGCGAGTGCCGCAGCGACGCCACCGACTTCTCGACGGTCGCCTCGGTGTGCGAACCGAAGTTGATCAGGTAGGGCGCGTGGACGTACGCCGGTATGCCCGCCTGCGCGCAACCGGCCCGGAACGCCTCGTCCTGTGCGGGGTTCCCCGCCGGTGTCGCCCAGCCGCGCGGGTTGGCGACGAAGACCTGGACCGCCTCACCGCCCATCGTGCGGGCATAGGGAAGACCGGTCTTGGCCAGGCCACCGGCGACCGGCACATGGCCGCCGACCGGATTACGGAGCCGGCCGCGCGCGGCGGCGTCTGCGGGGGAGGGATGACTGCTCACCCCACCAGGGTGCCAGGCCCCACCGACAACCCGGCCGGGGCCCGGCTCCGGCCGCGGGCCGGCCGGACGGCGGCGGGCCGGGCGGGGCCGGTGGCGCCGAGCACCGCGAGGGCGCCCGGGAAGGCCCCCTACAGCGCCCCCTTGAGCTTGATCGTGATCGTGCTGCCCTTGGGCGCCTGCTCGCCCGGGTCGACCGACTGGGACTCGACGGTGTCCTGCGGGAACAGGAAGGGCTTCTTGACCTCCACGGCGAACCCGAGGTCGCCCAGCCGCTTCTTCGCGTCGTCGACGTTTTGGCCCGTCACCTTCGGCACGGTGACCATCTCCGGGCCCAGCGACAGCGTCAGCGTGACCGTCTCGCCCTTGCCGAGTTGGCCATCGGCCGGGGACTGGAGGGCGACGGTGCCCTTGTCCTCCGGGGAGTGGACCGCCTGGTCGGCGAACTTCACCACGAAGCCTTCGTCCCGCAGCGTCTGGGCCGCGTCGTCGCGGTCGTCACCCGTCACATCCGGCACATCCAGCGCCGCGCCCCGGCTCACCGTCAGCGCCACCGCCGTGTCGGGGTGCCGCTCGCTGCCCGCCACCGGGTCCGTCCGGATCACCGACCCCTTGGCGACCTCGTCGCTGAACTCGCGGCGCGTCGCCCCGGGCACCAGCCCGCGGTCGCGCAGTGTGCGCCGGGCGTCGGCCACCGGGGTGCCCGACAGATCCGGGACGGTGACGATCTCCGGGCCGCGCGAGACGGTGAGCGTGACCGTCCCGGTGCCGCGTATGCGGTCGCCGGTGCCCGGGTCGGTGGCCATGACATGACCGCGCCGCACAGTGGGGCTGAAGTCGCGCACCACCTTCACGCGCAGCCCCTCGTCCCGCAGCGTCCGCTCGGCCCTCGCCTGCGCCATGTCCAGCACCGCCGGGACGGACGTGAACTGCCCGGTGGTGACGTACCAGACGCCCGCGCCGCCCCCGAGGACGAGCAGCACCGCGGCGACGATCGCCACCAGACGGCGCCGCGGACCGGCGAACGGCCCGCGCCGCGCGGGCGGCGCCGGGCGCAGCCGGGTGGTCGGCTCGGACGCCGGGACCTCCAGGCGGCTGGTGCGGTTCAGCCCGTCCTCCCCGGGCGCCGCCTCGATACCCGCGAGACCGGGCAGCGGCGGCTGCACCACGGCCCGCGGCAGCACGCTCGTACGCTCCGTGCCGTCGCCCGCCGCGACCTCCCTGGCCTGCGGCGGGACCGCGTCCAGCTGCGCCTCGGTCAGTCCGTCCCGCGCCTCGCGCGCCGCCGACAGCAGCGCCACCGCGTCCTCGGGGCGGCCCCGCGGATCGCGGGCGGTGGCCCGCGCGACCAGCGCGTCCAGCTGCCCGGCGAGGCCCGGCACCGCCTCCGACGGCGGCGCGACGTCCTCGTGCAGATGGCGGTAGAGGACCTGGGCCGCCGTGCCGCCGGTGTGCGGTTTGGCGCCGGTGAGCATCTCGTAGAGCACCACACCGCAGGCGTAGACGTCGACGCGGGTGTCGGCGGTGCCGTCCTCGATCTGCTCGGGCGCGAGATACGAGACGGTGCCCAGGACCGCGCCGGTGGTGTCGGTGTGCGCGCCGACCGTCCGCACCAGACCGAAGTCGGCGACCTTGACCCGGCCGTCGTCGCCGATCAGGACGTTCTCCGGCTTCATGTCGCGGTGCACCAGACCCGCCCGGTGGGCGGCGCCCAGCGCGGCGAGGATCGGCTCCAGCACGTCCAGCGCGGCCCGCGGCTGAAGCGCGCCCCGCTCCCGCAGCACATCGCGCAGCGTGCACCCGGCGACGTACTCCATCGCCAGATAGACGTACGTCCCGTCCGTGCCCTGGTCGAAGACGCCGACCACATTGGGGTGCGAGAGCTTGGCGACGGACTTCGCCTCGCGGATGAAGCGGTCCACGAACGCGCCGTCCACGGCCAGCGACGGATGCATCACCTTCAGGGCGAGCACGCGGTCGAGCCGGGTGTCCAGGGCGCGGTAGACCGTCGCCATGCCACCGGCGGCGATGCGCGCCTCGACGCGGTACCGGCCGTCGAGCAACTGCCCGACCAGGGGGTCCTGAAGGGTCGTATCCACGGCAGACGAGTCTACGAGGACCCACCGACACCGCCGCCCGCCCGTGGCCCGCACGGGCGCACCGAAGCCGAACGGTGACCGGAAACGGACGCGGGGCGACGGGACGCGGCCCGCCGCCCCCGGGGATCAGAACGCCGGGCGCTCCGGATCCAGCTCCGCGCGCCCGTCCTGAGGTGACGACGCCAGCGCGAAATGGCGGCGCGGGATGCGTCCGGCGCGGAACGCCAACCGCCCCGCGTCGACCGCGTACCGCATCGACCGCGCCATCAGCTCCGGCTCCTGGGCGCGGGTCACGGCCGACGCCAGCATCACCGCGGCGCACCCCAGCTCCATCGCGAGCGCCGCGTCCGAGGCGGTCCCGGCGCCCGCGTCGAGGATCACCGGGACCCCGGCGCGCTCGGTGATCAGCTGGAAGTTGTGCGGGTTGCGGATGCCGAGACCGGAGCCGATCGGCGAGCCCAGCGGCATGATCGCGGCGCAGCCGACGTCCTCCAGCTTCCGGGCCAGCACCGGATCGTCGCTGGTGTAGGGCAGCACGGTGAAACCGTCGTCCACCAGGGTCTCCGCCGCGTCCAGCAGCTCCACCGGGTCGGGCAGCAGCGTCCGCTCGTCGGCGACCACCTCCAGCTTGACCCAGTCGGTGCCCAGCGCCTCCCGGGCGAGCCGGGCGGTGAGCACCGCCTCGCCCGCCGTGAAGCAGCCCGCGGTGTTCGGCAGCACCCGGATTCCGTGCCGGTCGAGGACGGAGAGGACCGAGCCCTGGACGGTCGGGTCCAGCCGCCGCATGGCGACCGTCGTCAGCTCCGTACCCGAAGCCAGCAGCGCCCGCTCCAGGACGTCCAGGCTGGGCGCGCCCCCGGTGCCCATGATCAGGCGGGAGGTGAAGTCCGTACCGCCCAGGGTGAGGAGATCGTCGGCCACCGGTCAGCCCCCCTGGACCGCGGTCAGCACCTCGACGCGGTCACCGGCGCCGAGCGGGGTCGCCGGCCACTGGGACCGTGGGACGACGGTCTCGTTGACCGCCGCCGCGACCCCGGACGGGGCGGTCGACAGCGTCGCCACCAGGCGGTCCAGGGTCAGACCGCCGGAGATCTCCCGGGCGGCGCCGTTGACCGTGACCGTGACCGGGGCGGCGGACGAGGCGGGTGGGGTGGGCGTGGTCATGCCTGCTGCTCCTGGAGGACGCGTCCCGGGGCGGCCGGTGCACCGGCGCCCGGGGCGAAACGGTCGGGGGAGAAGGGGCGGGCCTCCTCGGGCAGCCGCCCCGTGGTGAGCGCCTCGGCCAGCGCGTCACCGGTGATCGGCGTCAGCAGCACGCCGTTGCGGAAGTGCCCGGTGGCCAGCAGCAGACCGGGCAGCGCCGTCGGGCCGAGCAGCGGCGCGTTGTCCGGCGAGGCGGGCCGCAGCCCCGCGCAGGTCTCCACCAGCGGCAGCTCCGTCAGGCCCGGCACCAGCTCGTGCGCGTCCCGCAGCAGCTCGTAGACGCCGCCCGCGGTGACGGTGGTGTCCCAGCCCAGCTCCTCCGTGGTGGCGCCGACGACCAGCTCGCCGTTCTCCCGCGGCACCAGATAGAGCGGCCCCCCGCGCACCACGGCCCGTACGGTGCGGGACAGGAACGGGGGGCTCCCCTGGGGCATGCGCGGCAGCCGCAGCCGCAGCACCTGGCCCTTCACCGGGCGCACCGGCGGGCGCACCTCGTCCGGTACGCCCGCCAGCCGTCCGCTGAGGCTGCCCGCGGCCAGGACGGTGCTGCCCGCCGACACCCGGGTGCCGTCGGCCAGCTCGGCGCCGGTGGCGCGCCCCGCGGTGACCGTCAGCCGGGCGGCACGGGCCCGATGGAAGACCACCCCGGCCCGCTCGCAGGCCACCAGCAGCGCCGCGGTCAGCCGCCGCGGATCGGTCTGGTGGTCGCCGTCGACCCGCAGGCCCCCGCGCACGCCGGGCGCGAGCATCGGCTCCAGCCGTCGGCATTCGCGCCCCGACAGCCATACCGATTCCAACCCGCACCGCAGCTGGAGGGCGTGGAGTTCGCGCAGGTGGGCGCGGTCGTCGGCGTCCAGCGCCACGGCCAGCGTGCCGCAGGCGCGGTAGCCGACCTCCAGGCCGCTCGCCTCCTCCAGCTCCGCCACGAAACGCGGGTAGCGGCGGGCCGATGCGAGGTTGAGGCCGAGCAGCGTCTCCTCGCCGTAGTGCAGTTCGGTGACGGCGGCGAGCATCCCGGCCGCGACCCGGCCCGCGCCGCCGCCCGGCTCCGGATCGGCGAGCGCGGTGCGCAGCCCGCGCCGCGCGGCCCGCCAGGCGGTGACCAGCCCCATGAGGCCGCCGCCGATCACCAGCACATCGGGGTGCGGCGACGGATCCGTCGGGCTCGGTGGTGTGGCAGATGGAGGCATGGGCGTCCAGCCCCTCCCTTCGCCGGCATGACCCGGATCAGGTTCGTACGGTCGGAGGCCGGTCAGCCTCCCTCTCAGCCCGGTACGCCGGGCTCCCGCGAGTGCGTGTCCGCCTCACCCTAGTACCCTCCCCCGAAGGCCCGTAAGGGAGCGCCCCCGGAGCGGCCGGGCCGCGGCGACCGGTCGTGACGCTGTGTCAGAGATCTCCTTGCGCGGTGCTGCGGACGGCCTCGCGCGCCGTCCTAGAGTGACCGGGTGAGCGAGCAGAGGAAGTCCTCCCAGGCCCCTGACCACACGCCGCGCGTGGTGATCGCCGGTGCGGGTATGGCGGGCGTGCAGACCGCCGTCGCGCTGCGCGAGAACGGCTGGCGCGGCGCGATCACCCTCTTCGGCGACGAACCGCACCCGCCCTACGACCGGCCGCCGCTGTCCAAGGCGGTCCTGCTGGGCAAGGCCGACGGCGCCGCCTTCGACGTCGACTTCCGCTCCCTCGGCATCGAGCTGGAACTGAGCCACCCGGTGACCGGCATCCGCCCCGGGGAGCACCTGCTGGACACCGTGCGCGGCCCCGTCCGCTACGACCACGCCGTCCTCGCCACCGGGGCGGCACCCCTCCGGCTGCCCGGCACCGAGGGGCACCCCGGTGTGTACCTGCTGCGCACCCTGGACGACGCACAGCGGCTGCGGCCCGTCCTGGCCGGGCGCAGCGACATCGTCGTGGTCGGGGCGGGCTGGATCGGCGCCGAGTTCGCCACCGCCGCGCGGGAGGCGGGCTGCACCGTCACCGTCGTCGAGGCCGCCGACCGCCCGCTGGCCGGGGCGCTGCCCGCCGAGGTCGCCGCCCATATGACGCCCTGGTACGCCGCGGCCGGTGCCGAGCTGCGCACCGGGGCGCGCGTCGCCGCCGTCGAGGAGCGCGGCGTCGTGCTGGACGACGGCACCGCGCTGCCCGCCGACGCCGTCCTCGTCGGTATCGGCGCCCGCCCCGCCACGGGCTGGCTGGCGGGCTCCGGTATCGCGCTGTCGCCCGAGGACGGCTCGGTCCTCGCCGACGACCGGCTGCGCACCTCCGCCCCGGACGTCCATGCCGTCGGCGACTGCGCCTCCTTCCCCTCCGCCCGTTACGGCCGCCGACTCCTGATCCACCACTGGGACAACGCCCTCCAGGGCCCCCGTACCGTCGCGCAGAACATCACCGGCGACCCCGCGGAGGGCACCGTCTACGACCCGGTGCCCTACTTCTGGTCGGAGCAGTTCGGCCGCTTCGTGCAGTACGCGGGCGACCACGGCGGCGCCGACGAGCCGGTCTGGCGCGGTGACCCGGACGGCGCCGCCTGGTCGGTCATCTGGCTGCGCGACGGCGTCCTGGTGGCGCTGCTGGCGGTCGGCAGGCCCCGCGACCTGGCCCAGGGCCGCCGCCTCATCGAGCGGGGCGCCGTCCTGGACCGGGTGCGGGCGGCCGACGCGTCCGTCCCGCTCAAGTCCGCGGTGCGCTGAGCCGCGCGGGGCGTACGGGGACGGGCCCGGCGCCCCTCGTGGGAACCGCGCGCCGGGGCTCCGGCGCCCCCGCGCGGCCCTCTCATGGCGATGCCCGGCTACCGACTGTCAGTGCGAGGTGGCACGCTTGTCCTGTGACCGAGATTGACGCAAACATCGATGGACTCGTCCCCGCCTGGCTCACCCTCCCCGACATCGCCGAAGAGTTCGGCGTCGAGGTGACGCGCGTACGGCAGCTGGTCAAGGAGGGCCAGCTGATCGCGGTGCGCCGCGGCGAGAACAGGGCACTGCACGTGCCGGCCGATTTCATCCAGGACGGCAAGGTCGTCAAGGGCCTCGTCGGCACCCTGACGCTCCTGCGTGACGACGGCTTCGCCGACGACGAGATGCTGGAGTGGCTCTTCACTGTGGACGACACCCTGCCCGGCACCCCCGCGCAGGCCCTGCGGGAGAACCGCGGCACGGAGGTGAAGCGCCGGGCGCAGGCGCTCGCCATGTGACGCCCCGGGGCGGGCCGCGCCCCGGCCCGCCCGCACCCCTCCGCATCCGTAACCGCTACCGAGGTGGCGTACGCGCCGGACCGTCCGGCCGTACGCCACCGCCTTGGGGGAGCACCCGATGACGACCCGGATCCACGCCGCCCGCGCCGCGGCCCTCGCCGACGCCCGCCTCTACCTCTGCACCGACGCCCGCACCCGCCAGGGCGACCTGCCGCAGTTCCTGGACGCGGTGCTCCCCTCCGGGGTGGACATCGTCCAGCTGCGCGACAAGGGCATGGAGGCGGCCGAGGAGCTGCGCCATCTGGAGACCGTCGCGGACGCCTGCCGCCGCCACGGCACGCTCCTCGCCGTCAACGACCGCGCCGACGTCGCGCACGCCGCCGGAGCCGCGGTGCTCCACCTCGGCCAGGGCGACCTCCCGGTGCCCGCCGCCCGCGCGCTCCTCGGCCCGGACGTCCTCATGGGCCGCTCCACGCACGCCGAGGCCGAGGTCGACGCCGCCCTCGCCGAGCCGGGTGTGGACTACTTCTGCACCGGACCGTGCTGGCCCACGCCCACCAAACCGGGCCGCCATGCCCCGGGCCTCGACCTCGTCCGGTACGCCGCCGCGCGGGCCCCCGAACGCCCCTGGTTCGCCATCGGCGGCATCGACTCCGGCAACCTCGACGCGGTGCTCGACGCCGGTGCCCGCCGGATCGTCGTCGTCCGCGCCCTCACCGAGGCGGACGATCCTGCCGCCGCGGCCGCCTCGCTCGCCAAGCGCGTGCGCGAGCGGGACGCCTGATCCGGCGGACGCCGGGTGCGCACGGGCGACCGTGCCCGCCACGCGCCGATCGCGTTCCCACCGACCGGGCCCGGCCCGCTGTCCACTCCGTGGACGGGAAACGGGCCTATTCAGGCATTCCACCGGAGTCGGTTGGTGCCCGACCCGCGGGTGGATAACCTTCCCGTATGGCCCTAGGTACCGCTTCCACCAGGACTGATCGCGCACATACCGTCCGTGAGCTGCTCGCTTCCGGCAAACAGTCGTATTCGTTCGAGTTCGCCGCCCCGAAGACCGAGAAGGGCGAGCGGACGCTGTGGAACGCCATCCGCCGCATCGAAGCCGTCGCGCCGACCTTCGTCTCCGTGACCTACGGCGCCGGCGGCACCTCCCGTGACGGCACCGTCCGCGCCACCGAGCGGATCGCCACCGACACCACCCTCACCCCGGTCGCCCACCTCACCGCCGTCAACCACTCCGTGGCCGACCTGCGCAACATCATCGGCCAGTACGCCGACGCGGGCATCCGCAACATGCTCGCGCTCCGCGGTGACCCGCCCGGCGACCCGATGGGGGACTGGGTCCGCCATCCGCAGGGCATCACCTACGCCGCCGAACTGGTCCGCCTGATCAAGGAGTCCGGCGACTTCTGCGTCGGCGTCGCCGCCTTCCCCGAGATGCACCCGCGCTCCACGGACTGGGACACCGACGTCGCGCACTTCATCGACAAGTGCCGCGCGGGCGCCGACTTCGCCATCACCCAGATGTTCTTCTACGCCGAGGACTACCTCCGGCTGCGTGACCGGGTCGCCGCCGCCGGGTGCACGACGCCGATCATCCCCGAGATCATGCCCGTCACGAACATCCGGCAGATCGAACGTTTCGCGCAGCTGAGCAACGCCGCGTTCCCACCTGAGCTCGCGGACCGCATCCTGGCCGTCAAGGACGACCCGTCCGCTGTACGCTCCATTGGCATCGAGTACGCCACGGAACTGTGCGCGCGCTTGAGGGCCGAGGACGTGCCCGGGTTGCACTTCATCACCCTGAACCACTCCACGGCGACCCTGGAAATCTACGAGAATCTGGGGCTGCACCAGCAGCCCTGATCACGGTGCCGCAGCGCGGCGGAAGAGGGGCGTACATGGGCTGGGCGGTCCTGTACATCGCATTCGGTTGCGTCGCGCTGTGGCTTCTGGGTGAGGTCCTCTTCCAGTACAAGGCCCGGCTCCGGTGGCGGTTGTTGGCCTTCACCGGGTTCCTCGGTGTGGTGACGGGCGTCCTCCTCCCGTCGGTGATCGTCATCGCGCTCGGTGCCGCCGCGTTCGCCACCGGACAGACCTACGTGACGCTCTCCTTCCGCCGCGGCTTCACCAGCGGCTGGTCGCTGCGCGGCGCCCCGCGGGAGAACCGGCGCCGCCGGGCGAAGTCCGGCGGCCGCCGGCCCGCCCTGCACATCTCCGACGTCGAGGAGACGACCGGGCCCGCCGACACCCCGGACGGCCCGCAGCCCACGGACGGCACCGACGCCCCCGGCGCGTACGGCACCGCCCCGCCCCACGGCGCCCCGGACGGCTACGCGCCCCACGACGGCTACGGCGCCCCGCTGCCGGACCAGGGCGGCGGCTGGGCCCCCAGCGGTCCGGACGGCCACGGCACCGCCCCGGTCTTCGGCGGCCAGGACGGCTACGCCCAAGACGCCGTCTACGCCCCGCAGCCGCTCCCCGACGAGACCGGGCAGTACGGCGTCTACAGCCCCGACGCCCGCACCGCACCGCACGGCTCCGACGCCTACGCCGCGGCCTTCGGCCACCAGCCGACGGACCCCGACCCCTATGGCCACGGCGGCGGTTACGCCCCCGGCGCCCAGGACGCGTACGCCGATCCCTACGGCTCCTACGCCCCGTACGGCACCGACCCGGGCGCGGCCGCCGGGTCCTACTCCGGCACCCAGGGGTACCCGCCGCACGACCCCTACGCGCCGGCGGACCCGTACGCCCAGCAGCCCTACGGAGCGGTGGGGTACGGAACCTCGCTCCAGGACTACGGCGACACCCCGCCCGGCGGGGTCTGGGTGCCGCAACAGCGCGACGGCGCCCACCCGTCCGGCGAGCCGCCGTATCCGCCGACGCAGCACCACGGCCACGAGGAGCAGCAGTACCGCTACTGACGGCGCGTCATCTCCGCCTGGAACAAGGGGGATACAGGCCCCGGACCGCATGGCCCGGGGCCTGCCGCATGCGGTGACCGGCGCATCCGGGAGCAGGCGTCGTGGGCCGTCGGCGCCGGTACGAAGGTGGGCGGATCCTCGCTGAGCCACCCGCGAGGCGCGGAGCGCGACGGCGGCAGCCGCCTCGGGGCGCCCGGCGAGCTGGCCGTCTCCCAGAGCGTCCCCGCGAAGTCGCGCACCGGGCACGGCTCTTATGGGCCCGACTCAGGTCGAGCCGTGCCAGTCCTCGCCGTTGACGATCAGCCCGGCGACGATCGCCCCGGACATCCCGGCGTGCGCCGGACCGCCACCCGGATGGGACCAGCCGCCGACGGCGTGGAGCCCGGGTATCCGGGTGCGGTTGGCGGGCCGCAGGAACCGGCCGCCGCCGCCCGCCAGCGCGGGGCCGGTCAGCCGCGCCTCCGCCGCGGGCGGCAGTACCTCGCGCCACAGCAGCCGCTCCCGCAGCCCCGGCACCGCGGCCTCGGCGCGCTCCGTCATCCGCTCGGCCAGCGCCTCGGCATCGGCCGCGGCGAACCCGCCGGGGCCGGGAGCCGCCACCGTCGCCGTCAGCGTCACCGCCTCATGGGCATCATCGGGCCGGGTGGCCGGATCGTCGGGCCGCAGCACCGTCACCGTGGGCCGCGCGGCCGGGGCGCCACCCCCGCCGAACACCGCGGCCAGCTCCGCCGCGCGGTCGTCGGTGTGCACCACCGTGCGGTGCGCGGCACCGTCCGGCCGGGCACCGCGCAGCGCCAGCGCCACCGTCATCCGGGCGGGCACCGGGCCCGGCGGCGGACCGGCCGGGGCGTCCGACGCCTCCCACGGCGCACCGCCGGGCACCAGCCCCGCCAGCGCCTCCGGGGTGACCCCGGCGATCACATGCTCCGCCTCCGTCACCTCGCCGTCGGCCGTGACGACACCCGCCGCCCGGCCGTCCGCCACCACGATCCGCTCGACCGGCGCCCCGAAGCGGAACTCCACACCGCGCGCCACGCACCGCGCGTGCAGCGCGTCCGCCAGCGCCCGCATGCCACCGGCCGGATACCAGGTGCCGAAGGTCTGCTCCATGTACGGCAGCACCGCCGCGCTCGCCGGGACGGCGCGCGGATCGAAGCCGTACGCCATGGCATGGCTCTCCAGCAGGGCGATCAGCCGCGGGTCGGACAGCTCCCGGCGGGCGGTCTCCGCGAGCGTCGCGGTCGTCGGGCCCTTGCCGCGGCCGAACAGGCCACGGCGGCGCACCGCCGGATACGGATCGCGCCCCAGCACCTGCCACTCCGCCCACAGCGGCTCCTCCAGCAGCGGTCTGCGGGTGGCGTCCCAGGCGTCGCGGGCACGGCCCAGGAAGGCGCTCCAGCGCTCCCCGGCGCCCGCGCCCAGCGCGCCGTCCAGCGCCGTGAGGACGCCGCCGCGCGAGGCGTTCGGCAACGACACCGCCGTGCCGTCCGGGAAGACATGGCGGCTCGCGGGATCGACCTGGGTGAGCGTCAGCACGCTCTCCAGCGGCTCCCGTCCGGTCTTGACGAAGAGGTCGCGGTAGACCGCCGGGAGGTGCAGCAGCGCGGGCCCGGTGCCGAACCCGAACCCCTCCCGCTCGAAGCGCCCCAGCGCCCCGCCGTACGTTGTCTCCCGCTCGCACACCACCACCCGGTGGCCCGCGACGGCCAGCCGCGCGGCGGCCGCCATCGCGCCCGCACCCGCCCCGATCACCGCAATCCGTGCCATGTCCGCGACTGTATCCGCACCCACCGACAACGCCCGCACCACGGCCCGGCGGACGGCCTCAGCGCGGGACGGGGTCCGCTTCCGCGGCGGCCCGCAGGCGCTTCTCCTCGCGGCGCTCGCGCCGCCGTCGCAGAGCGCGGCGGATCCGCGACCAAAGCAGGATCACCAGCGCCAGACCGGCGAGCAGCAGCGTCCCGGCGATGACGGCGGCCGCGACCGGGTGGAACACCGCGAACGCGATCAGCCCGGCGACCCCGAGGTCCTCGACGACGCTCACCACGATGTTGCTCGCCGGTTCCGGTGAGGTGTTGACCGCGATCCGTGCCCCCGCCTTGACGAGATGGCTCAGCAGCGCCGTGGAGCCGCCGACCGCGCCCGCCGCCACCTGCGGCAGCGACCCGTCGTGCCCGGCCAGCAGCGCCGCCACGACGCCACCCGCCACGGGCCGCACGACGGTGTGCACGGCGTCCCAGACGGAGTCCACGTACGGGACCTTGTCGGCGACGGCCTCGAAGAGGAAGAGCACCGCGGCGGCGATCAGCACATCGGGGCGCTGCAGCGCGTCCGGCACCTCGTCGGTGACGCCGGTGGCGCCGAGCAGGCCGAGGAGCAGCACGACGGCGTAGGCGTTGATCCCGCTCGCCCAGCCACTGGTGAACACCAACGGGAGTACGGACATGCGGGAGATCGTAGAACAGCGTGCGGACGAGGTGCTCACGCGTGAGTACGGGTACTCAGACGGTGAGATGAGTAGGTACGCGGATGGGCCGCACCCCGCCGGAACGACAGAGTGGGGTGCACCGAAGGGACGCGGCGCCGCACCGCCGGCACGGGGCGGCGGAGCGGCGCGGCATCCCGGACGTACGGGGGAAAACACGGGGGAAGCACGGGGGAGTACGGGGGAAGCACGGGGGATACGGGGGAAGTGCTGCCCTGGTCGGATCGGTGGGGGAACGATCCGCGCCAGGGCAGCGCGCTTCCGCGTCCGGACCCGGGAACGGCGGCGAACCGCGGCACCCCGGGGCGGGACGGTCCCCGGGCCACGCCCCCATGGGAAGCGCCCCGGCAACGTCCCCCGGACAAGCGGCCCGTTCGGGCCCGTCGCTCAGCTCCGGTGGCCGCTCACCCGTCCCTGGAGCAGTCGCGACAGCGCCGCGTGCACCTCGTCGAGGGAGCGGTCCGGCTGGTACGACTGCCAGTCCAGCGCCGCCACCAGCACCATGCCGAACAGCGCCGACGCGGTCAGCGGCACATCGATCTCCTCGCTCAACTCGCCCTCGGCGACGGCCTCCCGCAACACGTCCTCCACCACGGCCACGGCCCGCTCGCGCACCACCATCAAGGTGGACTGCCAGGCTCTGTTGGTGCGCCACAGTTCGGCCACGTAGAGCTGGGTGAGCGCCGGGTAGCGGGAGATGAAGTCCAGACCGGCGCGGATCATCGCGTCCAGCGCGTCGATGCGGGTGCCGCCGCGGCCGGTCACTTTCTCGGCCGCCTCCTGGAGGGAGACCGCCAGCAGTTCGATGCCGTGCCGCAGCAGTTCCTCGAAGAGAACGTTCTTGCTCGCGAAGTTGTAGTAGACCGTGCCCTTCGCGACCCCTGCCCGCTCGGCGATCTCGTCCACTGTGGTGGAGGAGAAGCCCTGTTCGGCGATGAGGGTGACCGCGGCGTCGAAGAGCTTGCGCCGGGTGGCGTCGCGGCGTGAGTGGGAGCTGTCCATGCAGGTGATTGTGCCGGTCCGCGGCCCCTGCCCGCTCACAGGCTCAGCTCCGGGTGCAGGTCCTTCATGCGCACCACCTGCCGCCCGCGGGCCGTCGGCGCGGTCAGCGCCAGCGCCCCGTGGAGCAGCGGCAGCAGGCCCCTGGACGGCGATCGGCGAAGCGGGTTCCGCCGCGAGGCCGATGTCCCGGAATGCCCAGCCGCGCGGGCCCTTGCCGGGTGGCGCCGGGGGCGGCGGCCGGGCGAATCGCGTCTCTTCCGCCGTACTTCTCCGTGAAAGCCCAGGTCGGGGCCGATTGTCAGTGGTGTGCCGCAGGATGGGGGCAACGGTTCCGAACCGGTTTGCGACGACTGGAGGTTCGTCATGGCAGCTCGTCCCGCAACGGGCAGCTCCGCTGCGTACGGTCCCCCGAGCGATGTCCACCCTGTTCTGCGGCGTTCGGCTGCGCCACCCGCCGCCCTCACCCTGCTCGCCCAGGCCCGGCAGGGCCTCACCGAAGCCGAAACCCTGCACTCCCCGAACGAACGCTTCGCGACGGCCCACCTCGCCGCGCTGCGCACCGCCGCCGCGGTGCTGGCCGTCCGGGGCAGGCCCGAGTCCACCCCGCGTCGGCGCCGCCGCATCCGCAGCGCCTGGGAGGTGCTGCCGGAGGTCGCCCCGGAACTGACCGAGTGGAGTGCCCTCTTCGCCGCCGGAGCCGACCGCCGGGCCCGGGCCGAGGCCGGTATACCCGGCGCGGCCGGCAGCCGGGACGCCGACGACCTCGTCCGCGCCGCCGCCCACTTCCTCCGCCTGGTCGAGCGGATGCTGGTGCTCCAGCCGTCCCTGCCGCTTCAGCGGGCGGGGTGAGCTGGGAGGGGATGTACGGGGGCGCGGGGTGGTGACGTCGCCGGGGCTCCGGCCGGTGCCGGCGGGCCGGGCCCGCTCCGGCCGCGGTCCGTCGCCCGGCGCCTCGGGCGCGGGTCCGGGGCCGGGCGCGTGGCCGGGGTTTCCCGCTGGCGTCCGGCCGCCCTCCCGTGCTCCGTCCCGCCCAACCCGGCCGCGACGGAAGCCGCAGGTGGCGCCGCAGACCGAGGTCGGGGTGCGACGCAATAGGGTGGAGGGCGCCTAGTTGTTCTGCCCCTCCGAGGAGCCACCCGCCGTGTCTGACCCGCTGCGCCCGCGCGCATCCCTTCGTACCGCTGTGGTCTGGGAGGTTCTCAAGGACGCCCTGGAGCGCCGGGCCGGGGCCGCCGGGCGCGATGTCCTCGACGTTCTCGACACCGGAGGCGGCACCGGCAACTTCGCCGTGCCCGTCGCCCGCCTCGGCCACCGCGTCACCGTCGTCGACCCGAGCCCCAACGCCCTGTTCGCCCTGGAGCGCCGCGCCGCCGAGGGGGGCGTCGCCGACCGGGTGCGGGCCGTCCAGGGCGACGCCCACGGCCTCTTCGACGTCGTCGAGCCCGGCGGTTTCGACGCCGTCCTGTGCCACGGCGTCCTGGAGTACGTCGACGACCCGGCCGAGGGCGTCCGCAACGTCGTCGCCGCGCTGCGCGACTCCGGCACCCTGAGTCTCCTCGCGGCCGGTCTCGGCGGCGCCGTGCTGGCCCGCGCCCTCGCCGGGCACTTCACCGAGGCCCACCAGGCCCTCACCGACCCGGCCGGCCGCTGGGGCGAAGGCGACCCGGTGCCCCGCCGGTTCACCGCCGACCAGCTCTCCGGCCTGGTCACCGGCGCCGGGCTCCAGGTCGGCGCGGTGCACGGCGTACGGGTCTTCGCCGACCTCGTCCCGGGGGTGCTCGTCGACACCGAGCCCGGCGCGATGGAGGCGCTGCTGAAGCTGGAGGCGGCCGCCGCTGAACAGCCCGCGTTCCACTCGGTCGCCACCCAGCTGCACGTTCTGGCCGAGCGCGGCTGATCGCCACCGGTGGCCGGCCGCCGGGTGCGGTCGGCCACAGCCCACCCGATCAGCCCCTTCTCCCCGTATGATCGAGGGACGACGTTCCGGCATGACGGATGGGCGGGTGGGGAATGCAGGCAGCATCACCACCGGCCGCCCTGGGGGCCAGGACAGTGGACTGGCGCTGAGGGCGGGTTTCACGGGGGCGAATCCCTGCCTATCCTGAAAGGGTCGCCCCCGGTCGCCCCCGCGACCGACGAGTAGGAGGACTCCGTGCCGCTCTCGGAGCACGAGCAGCGCATGCTCGAGCAAATGGAGCGAGCGCTGTACGCCGAAGATCCCAAGTTCGCGACAGCGCTTGAGGGAAGCGGGCTGCGCACGTACACCCGGCGACGGGTCTACCAAGCGGTCGTCGGTTTCCTGGTCGGTATCGGCCTGCTCATGGCCGGCATGGTCGCCCAGCAGATCTGGATCAGCGTCGTCGGCTTCCTGGTGATGCTCGGCTGCGCCGTCCTCGCCGTGACCGGCTGGCGCAAGGCCCCCAAGCCCGGCGAGCAGCGGCCCGGCGCGGCCCCGGGGAAGCGCGGCAGGGCGGGCGGAGCGCCCGCACGACGCCCGTCCGGTGGCCGCCGCTCGATGATGAACCGCATCGAGGACCGCTGGCAGCGCCGCCGCGACGAACAGGGCCACTGAGCCCGAACGTTCCACTCAGCCCTTGACGGGGCCGCCCGCACTCCGAGCGGCCCCGTCCATGCGTCGTGCCCCGGATCCGCCGCGGTCCGCTCGGGGGCGCGGCGGACTCGCGCCCCGGGCCGGAGCCTCGCCGTGCGGGTAGTCGTGCCGGGGTGCGGGCAGCCGCGCCCAAAGGCCCGAGCCCGGCCCCGCACGGGCACCGCGCACCGGACCCCAGCCAGAGCCTCCCTCCATAGGGGCAGCCGCGCCCGGGTGGCAGAGCCCAGCCGTCAGGCGGACCGGCGTAGGACCCACACCGGACCGCTCCCCGCCCGAGCCCCTGGCCGCTGTGCGCCGAGCCCGCAACCCGTCCCCCAGCGATCCCCCCAGGTCACCTCCGTCGCCCACCGGTCTGCAGCACCCCGGCGACGCGACGGACAGCCACCGCCGCCCGGCCGGACGCCTGGCGCCGCCGGAAAGCCGTCCACCGGGCCGCGTACTCCCGGGCCAGCCGGCCCGCCGAGCGCGGCAGCAGGGCCGCACGCCACCGCGCCACGCGGGACGCCTGCGCGCGCAGCGCCGCGCAGACCAGCCGCACGTCCTCGGCCACCCGAGGTGCGGGCCGGGGCCGTGCCGCGTACAGGGACTCCTCGACCGCCCCGGCCACCCGGTGCGCGGCCTCGGCGGCCTGCGGCGGGAGTGCGGCGGTGTCGACGAGATGGTCGGCCGTGCGGCGTGGGGTGAGTGCCTCGTCCGGGGCGATGCCCAGGTCCCAGGCGGTGTCGAGCAGTTCCTGCCAGGCGCTGAGGGTGCCCGCCGGGCCGTCGGTGGAGAGTCGTCGGGTCCGGACCCGGGACCGCCAGAGCCCCGGGAGCGCGGCCACTGCGAGCAGCAGCAGACCGCCCAGCGTGAGGCCGACGGCGGCGAGGACGGAGGGGCCGCCGCCCGAGGAGCCCGAGTCCGGGGCCGTGGGTGCCGCCGCCGTGCAGCCCGTGGCGCCCGACTGGCGGCCGGGGCCGCAGGTCGGGTCCGGCCGCGGGCCGTCTGACGGCGTCGTGGGCCGGGTCGGCTCCTGCGCGGGGGAGCCCGGCGAGGTGTCCTGCGAGGTGTCCGGCAGCGCGTACTCCGGGACGTTGCCGCGGCTCGGCGTGGGCTCGAAACGCGTCCAGCCCACCCCCTGGAAGTACAGCTCAGGCCAGGCGTGGGCGTCCCGCAGGCCGACCGATGTCGTACCGTCGGGCTGCCTGGTGCCCGGGGTGAAACCGACGGCGACCCGCGCCGGGATGCCCAGGGTGCGGGCCATCGCGGCCATCGAGAACGAGAAGTGGACGCAGAAGCCCTCCTTCTGCTGGAGGAACCGCACGATGGCCCGCACCCCGCTGCCCGCCCGCACCTCGGTGTCGTAACGGAAGCCGCCGTCGGTCGCGAACCAGTCCTGGAGCTTGACGGCCTTCGCGTACGGGGTGGCCGCGCCGCGGGTCACCTGCCGGGCCGTCGCCGCGACCACGGGCGGCAGTTCGGCGGGCACCTCGGTGTACTCGCGGCGCAGCGCGGCGGGCGGCGGCGGGGCCTCGGCGAGCTGCCGGGCGGTCGGTCGCACCCGCAGGCTCTCCACCTGGTACTGGAGGCCGCGGGTGTTCTGGCCGCGGTCGCCCACCAGGGTGCGGCCCTGCTCCTCGAAGCGCCACCGCCCGGCGATGCCGACGCGGGACGCCGGGAACGGCATCGGCAGCCAGTTCTGGCCGTACCACTCGGCGGTCGAGATCGAGGTGTTGATCCGGGTGGTGGCGACGTCCGGGGACAGCCCCACGGGCCGCGGCAGCTGCTCGGGCACATCGGTCACCGTCCGCTCGGACGGCTTCCAGGCCGTGCCGTCGAACTGGTCGAGCGCGACGATCCGCAGATACAGATCGCGGGTGTCGCTCGCCGTGGTGCGGTAGTTGAGGACCTCCTTGTCCTCGGGCTGGTTCAGGCTGTTCTGGAGGGAGACCAGCGGGTTGACCGCCGAGATGGTGCCGCCGCCGGCCCCCCCGTCCCGGCCGCCCGTACCGAGCAGCCCGGTGCCCAGCGACGGCAGCGCCGCCGGGACGGCGACGGCGACGCCGAGCGCCAGCACGCCGATCCGCCGCCCGTGCCGCACCGGCGCCGGAGCGGGCGCGTCCGCGGCCTTTCCGGACCCCGGCAACCACCGGGAACTCCGGCCCGCCGCCCCGCCGAACACCCGGCCCCACCGCGACAGCCGGTCGCGGCCCTCGGCCAGCAGGAGCAGCAGATAGCCCGCGGCGGCGATCAGGAACCACAGCCAGCCCGTGCCGCCCGGCGCCAGCCCCGCCGCCACCGAGTAGAGCGCCAGCAACGGCAGCCCGGCGGGCGCGACGCTGCGGTACGTGACCGCCAGCGCGTCCACGACCAGGCCGACCAGCGTCACCCCGCCGACCAGCAGCAGCCGGATGCCCGGCGTGAGCGGCGCCGGGCTGGCGTACCGGCTCACATCGGCGACCCCGGACTGCCCGAGACGGACCAGCTCCGCGACGGCGTCCGGGCCCGGCAGCACCCCGAGAAGCGCCTGCCCACCGGCGTACAGCGCGGTCAGCGTCAGCAGCGCCACCACGGCCTGGACCACGATGACCAGCGGCCGGGGCCACGGCAGCCGCCGCGCACCGGCGCCCGCGGCCGCCACCAGCGCCACCAGCAGCGCCGCCTGCACCATCCAGGCGGCCGGATCGACCAACGGCACCAGCGCACAGGACGCGCAGAGCGTCGCCACGGCCGCCCACAGCGCAGGCCCCCGCCCGCTCATCCGCACCCTCCCGCCCGCACGGCCCGGCCGTTCACGGCGCACCCGGGGCCCGGGCCGCTGCCCGGCGCCCGCCCGTCCGTCGCGACGCGCCGTCCGCGCGCCCCTCCGCCGTTCTGCCGCCCGCTCACATCACGCCTCATGTCCCGCTCCCCGCCCCGCTGCCGCGCCGTCCGTGTCCCCCGGGGCGTACGGCGTGGACGCCGCGCCCGCCCAGAGACCATCGGAGGGTATGCCGCTCGCCCCGTCGGCCGCCCGCCACAGCGCGGGCAGCGAGGCGCCGGGCGCCACCGGCAGGGCCGTCCAGCCCGCCTCGCGGAGCATCCGCAGCCGGTCGTCGAGCGCCGCCGGGCGGGCTCCGGACCGTGCCTCCCAGGAGTTCCGCGCCCAGGCGTCGCCGTCCAGGACGAAGGCGACCGCGGCCGTACTGCGCCGCCGCATCCGCGCCGCCGCCTCGGCCGCCTCCTCGTCCAGCTCGCCGAAGAACGCGATCAGCAGGCCCTCGCCGCCGCGCAGCGCCTCGTACGCCGCCGAGAGCCCCGGCTCCCCGGACGGCTCCACCACGGCCAGGACGTCCAGCAGCAGCCCGGCCGTCGCACCGGCGTCCGTACCGCCCGGCGTGGCGGTGGGGCCCTCCGGGCCGGGGACCGAGGTGCCCGTGTCCGTCAGCAGCCGTACCGGGAAACCGCGCTCCAGCAGATGCGTCGCGGCGGACGCGGCGGCTGCCACCGCCCATTCGAACGCCGACTCCGGACCGGTGCCGCGATGGGCCGCCTCCCGGGTGTCGAGCAGCACCGTGCACCGCGTCCGCTGCGGCTGCTCCTCCCGGCGCACCATCAGCTCGCCGTGGCGCGCCGTGGACCGCCAGTGGACCCGGCGCAGATCGTCGCCGTGGCGGTAGCCGCGCGGAATGACGTCGTCCTCGCCCGTCAGCGCCGCCGAACGCCGCCGCCCCTCGCCGAACCCGGCCGTCTCCCCGGCCATCCGTACCGGCGGCAGCGGCTCCGTGCGGGGCACCGCCGTCAGCGTGTCCGACGAGCCGAAGGCGCAGGTCAGCTCGCACATGCCGAACGGATCCGCCAACCGCAGCTCCAGCGGCCCCAGCGGGAAACATCCCCGCAGATCCGACCGGACGCGGTACGACACCTCCCGGCGCCCGCCCGCCTCGACGCGGTCCAGCACGAACCGCGGCCGCGGCCCGAGCACATACGGGACCCGGTCCTGGAGCATCAGCACACCCGTCGGCAGTCGGGAGAGGTTCTCCACCGACAGCCGCACCCGGGCCTCGGCTCCCACCGGCACCCGGGCGGGCGCGAGCGTACGGCGCGCGGCGACGCGGTAGCGCGTGCGGTGCAGCACCAGGACGCAGACCAGCGGCAGCGCCGCCAGCAGCAGCCCCACCCGCAGCAGATCCGCCTGGCCCAGCAGATACGCGCAGACGGCGGCGGCGACCCCCGCGGCGAGGAACGACCGGCCGCGCGTCGTCAGCCCGGCGAAGGCCGCCCGCAGCCCACCCCGCTCGGCGACCCCCGGGCCGCTCCCGCCGGACATCACCGCTCCCGGAGGCCGGGCGGGCGGCGGTCCGGGGCGTCCGCCCGCGCCTGCCGCGCCGGGTCCGGCACCGGGACGCGGTGCAGGATCTCCAGCACGATCTGCTCCGCGCCGCGGCGGTTCAACTGCGCCTGCGAGGTCGGCAGCAGCCGGTGCGCGAGGACCGGGACGGCCAGCGCCTGCACATCGTCCGGCAGCACGTACTCCCGCCCGGCGAGCGCCGCGGACGCCTTCGCCGCGCGCATCAGATGCAGCGTCGCCCGCGGTGAGGCGCCCAGCCGCAGATCCGGATGGGCGCGGGTGGCCGCCACCAGCTCCACGGCGTACCGGCGCACCGCCTCCGCCACATGGACGCCCCGCACCGCCTCGGTCAGCCGGACCACTTCCTGGGCGCGCGCCACCGGCCGCAGCCCCTCCAGGGGCGACGCCGTGCCGTGCACGTCGAGCATCCGCAGCTCGGCCGCCGGGCTCGGATAGCCGACGGACACCCGGGCCATGAAGCGGTCCCGCTGCGCCTCCGGCAGCGGATACGTGCCCTCCATCTCGACCGGGTTCTGGGTGGCGACGACCATGAACGGGCTGGGCAGCTCGTACGTCCGGCCGTCCATCGTGACCTGCCGCTCCTCCATGGACTCCAGCAGTGCCGACTGGGTCTTGGGGGAGGCGCGGTTGATCTCGTCGCCGATCACGAACTGGGCGAAGATCGCGCCGGGCTTGAACTCGAACTCCTTGCTCTGCTGGTCGAAGACGCCGACACCGGTGATGTCGGAGGGCAGCAGATCCGGGGTGAACTGGATCCGCCGCACCGAACAGTCCAGGGACCGCGCCAGCGCCTTGGCGAGCATCGTCTTGCCGACGCCCGGTACGTCCTCCAGGAGCAGATGCCCCTCGGCGAGCAGCACCGTCAACGCCAGCCGTACGACCTCCGGCTTGCCCTCGATGACCCCCTCGACCGACCGCTGCACCCGTTCGGCAGTGGTGGTCACATCAACGAGGCTCGCTCGCTCGTCATACGTCGTCACCGGCCCTCCTCGGCCCTTCCCCGTGCCCGCGCTGAACAGAGGATTCCTCATCACCGGACCGGCGCCTTCCGTACGGCCCCCGGTCCGCCCCCGGACGTGGCGTCGCACCCGGCCCGAGCCGCGGCGACGCCACCCCCGCATTCTCACCGCCGCGCGCACTCCGCGTCATGGCCTGTGGACAACTGACGGCGTTTCGCCCCGGCGGGTGACCTCCGCCCGCCCGCGTCCGGGCAGCACGAAGCCGGGTACGGGACGTGGTCCCGTACCCGGCGCCGGTGCGGGGTCAGCGCTGGGGGAAGATCTCCCGCAGCAGACCGGTGGCGACGTCGAACACGAAGCCGCGGACGTCGTCCTTGTGGAGCAGGAACGGCGAGGTGCGCACCCGTTCCATCGACTGGCGGACGTCCTCGTCGAGATCCTTGAACGCCTCGACGGCCCACGTGGGACGCTGGCCGACCTCGGCCGCCAGATCGTGGCGGAAGTCCTCGGTGAGGCCCAGCAGACCGCAGTCGGTGTGGTGGATGAGCACCACCGAGCGGGTGCCCAGCGCGCGCTGGCTGATGGTCAGGGAACGGATGATGTCGTCGGTGACCACCCCGCCCGCGTTGCGGATCGTGTGGCAGTCGCCGAGCTCCAGGCCGAGCGCGTCGTGCAGGTCGAGACGGGCGTCCATGCAGGCCACGACAGCGACCTTGAGGACCGGCCGGGCATCCATGCCGGGGTCGCTGAACGCGTCGGCGTACCGCGCGTTGGCCGCGACGAGGCGGTCGGTGACGGTGGTCCCGGCGGGCGCGGCGGTGTCGTCGGCGGCCGGGGACGGCGACGGAGAGGCAGATATGGACATGGCCTCACCGTAGCCCCGGCCGCCGGATCAGGCCGCACCTGGGAGCCTGCATACCGGATGACATCACCCTTTGTGACGTAATCCACATGGAGCGTTACGGTGCCCCGCACGGGTGAGCGGAGGCCCGAACGGCCGCTCCGGGACGCGCGGAACCGGTTGATTGACCGGGGAAGGCGGTGGACTAAAGTGGCGCGAAGTGGGAGGCGTGACGCTCTCCTCGGTCCCCGAAGCCCTCGCGTGTCCACCACACGTACGGTTCGGCCTCCTCCCGCTCCCAGCGGCCTTCCGACGCCAATTCCCCGTCGCCGGAGAGCCACTTCCCCTTCAGAGCGGGCGGGGACCAAGCGGTTCGTGCGGCGCCCCGCCAGCGGCCGGGGACCCACCTGCCGCTCACCCATCGGAAGGCTTATGAGCGAGCGCAGCGAGCGAATCAGAAAGAGGTGCGCCCGCCCCGGATGCGGGTCCGCCCGGCGAAGCGGGGGCCGCGCATGACCGGCAACACTCGCCACGTCCCCGTCATGCTCCGGCGCTGCCTGGACATGCTCGCCCCCGCCCTTGCCGAGCCGGGCGCCGTCGTCGTCGACTGCACCCTCGGCCTCGGCGGCCACAGCGAGGCCCTGCTCGCCACCTTCCCCGCGGCCCGGCTCATCGCCCTCGACCGCGATCCGTCGGCGCTGCGCCTTGCCGGTGAACGGCTCGCCCCGTACGGCGACCGCGCCACCCTGGTGCACGCCGTCTACGACGAACTCCCCGAGGTCCTCGACCGCCTCGGCGTGCCCCGGGTCCAGGGCGTCCTCTTCGACCTCGGCGTCTCGTCCATGCAGCTCGACGAGGCCGACCGCGGTTTCGCGTACGCCCAGGACGCGCCGCTGGACATGCGGATGGACCAGACGACCGGCATCAGCGCCGCCGACGTCCTCAACACCTACGCCCCCGGGGAGCTGGTGCGGATCCTGCGCTCCTACGGGGAGGAGAAGCAGGCCAAGCGGATCGTCGAGGCGGTGGTGCGCGAGCGGGCGAAGGAGCCGTTCCGCAACAGCGCCCGGCTCGTCGAGCTGATCCGCGAGGCACTGCCGCAGGCCGCCAAGCGGCACGGCGGCAACCCCGCCAAGCGCACCTTCCAGGCGCTGCGCATCGAGGTCAACGGCGAGCTGGCGAGCGTGGAGCGGGCCGTGCCCGCCGCGGTGAAGGCGCTGGCGGTCGGCGGCCGGATCGCAGTCCTCGCCTACCACTCGCTGGAGGACCGGATCGTCAAGCAGGTCTTCGCCGCCGGTGCCACCAACACCGCGCCGCCCGGCCTGCCCGTCGTGCCCGAGCAGTACCAGCCGCGTCTGAAACTCCTCACCCGGGGCGCCGAACTTCCCACGGAGGAAGAGGTCGCCGAGAACCGGCGGGCGGCCCCGGCCCGGCTGCGCGGCGCCGAACGCATCCGCGAGGACATCGCGTGACCCCCCGGGGGCGTTCGCCGAAGGGGCCCTCCCGCCTCGCGGCGTTGTTCCCCGGCGGGAGCAGCTCCGCCGCGCGAACGCCCTTCGTCCTGCTGGTCGTCGTCCTCCTCGGCTCCGGTCTGCTCGCCCTGCTGCTGCTCAACTCCGCGCTCAACCAGGGTTCGTTCGAGCTGAGCCGGCTGGAGAAGCGGACCGATGAGCTGACGGACGACCAGCAGGAACTCCAGCAGGCCGTGGACGCCGTCTCCGCGCCGGGCGCCCTCGAACGCCGCGCCCGCGAACTGGGCATGGTGCCGGGCGGCAACCCGGCGTTCCTCGCCCCGGACGGCACGGTCCGCGGCAAGCCGAGCGAGGCGACGGAGGAGCCGCGTCCCCTGCACGCCCCGGCCGGGCCGTCGCTCCCCGGAGCGCTCGGCGCCTCCGCCGCCCAGGGCGCCCACGCGCTGGCCCCGGGCGCCCCGGGGACCGCACCCGCCGGCGCCCCGGCCGCACCGGGCGCCGCCGGTGCCCCCGTGCCGTCCGCCCCGCCCCGTCCGCCCGGCTCACCGGCCCCGGCCGGTTCCGCGGCACCGGCCGCCCCGGCGCCCGCCGCGGCCGGCCCCGCCCCGACGACCTCCGGCAGGTGAAACCCGGTGACGTACCAGGCCCCCCAGCCGTACGACGCAGGAGCGCCCCGGCCGCCCGCGGCCACGGACACCGGCGCCCCGCACCGGCGGGCCGCGTCATGACCGCGCCCAAGGACCCCCGGCGCCGCGTGCCGCGCCCCGCGCAGAGCGGCGGCGCCCGCCGCCCGGCGCCGAAGAGCGGCCGCCCGGCGCCGAAGAGCGGCCGCCCCCCGGCCGCCCGCCGCCCCGCCAAGGCCGCGCCGCCGCGCCGCCCCGCCCGGCCGCGCCCGGCCCCGCGGCCCGCCCGGCCCGCGCCCGCGCTCCGACTGGGCAGCCCCCGGCCCCGGCTGCGGCTGGTCGCCCTGGCGCTGACGCTGGTGATGCTGGTCTTCGTGGTCCGCCTCTTCCAGGTGCAGGCCGTCGACGCCGCCGCGTACGCCGCCAGGGCCAACGTCAACCGCTACGTCCCGGTGACCCTGGCCGCCGAGCGCGGCGCCATCACCGACCGCTCCGGCGTCGACCTCGCCACCACCGTCGACGCGTACGACATCACCGCCGACCCCAGCCTGCTGGCGCTCGACAAGATCAAGACGGCGGGCGCCCCGCAGCGGGCCGCCGCGCTGCTCGCGCCCGTCCTCGGCGAGGACCGCGCCACCCTCGCCGCCAAGCTCTCCAAGCCCTCCTCCCGGTACGTCGTCCTCGCCCGGCAGCAGACCCCGCAGGTCTGGAAGAAGATCAAGGACATGCGGGCGGAGCTGGACAGGAAGGCGGCCGCCGCGCCGAAGAAGGCGCCCGATCCCAACGTCCTGGTCGGGATCTTCGCCGACCGGCACAGCAAGCGCGTCTACCCCAACGACGCCCTCGCCGCCGGTGTCCTCGGCTTCGTCAACAGCGAGGGCAAGGGCGGCGGTGGCCTGGAGGCCCAGCTGAACAAGGAGCTGGCGGGCAAGGACGGCAAGCTCGTCTACGCGCAGTCCGGCGGCCGCCGGGTGCCCACCGCCGACACCCAGGAACACCCCGCCGTCCCCGGTACCGACGTCCGCCTCACCCTGGACCGCGACATCCAGTGGGAGGCGCAGAAGGCCATCACCGAGCAGGTCACCAAGTCCAAGGCCGACCGCGGCTACGTCGTCGTCCAGGACACCCGCACCGGACAGATCCTCGCCCTCGCCAACGCCCCCGGCTTCGACCCCAACCACCTCGACCGGGCCAACCCCACAGCCCTCGGCAACGCCGCCCTCACCGACGCCTACGAACCGGGCTCCACCAGCAAACTCATGTCGATGGCCGCCGTCCTGGAGGAGGGCGCCGCCACCCCCGCGACCCGCGTCACCGTCCCCAACCGGCTGCACCGCGGCGACCGGCTCTTCGCCGACGACATCGACCACGACACCTGGCACCTCACGCTCAACGGCGTCCTCGCCAAGTCCAGCAACATCGGCACCATCCTCGCCACCGGCCAGCTCGGCAGGACCCAGCCCGAGGCCAACCGCGTGCTCCACTCGTACCTCGACAAGTTCGGCATCGGCCGCCCCACCGGACTCGGCTTCCCCGGCGAGACCGACGGCATCCTGGCCAAGCCGCAGGACTGGAACACCTCGCAGCAGTACACGATCCCGTTCGGCCAGGGCCTCTCGCTCAACGCCGTCCAGGCCGCCTCCGTCTACTCCACCGTCGCCAACGGCGGTGAGCGCATCGCCCCCACCCTCATCCGCGGTGCCACCGGACCCGACGGCCACTACCAACAGGCGCCCGCCCCCGAGAAGAACCGCGTGGTGAGCCGGAAGACCGCCCGGCAGCTCGCCACCATGCTCGAATCCGTCGTCGACGACCGCGAGGGCACCGGCGCCGCCGCGAAGATCGACGGCTACCGCGTGGGCGGCAAGACCGGCACGTCCAACCGGGTGGATCCCAAGACCGGCCGCTACCACGGCTACACCGCCTCCTTCGCCGGTTTCGCCCCCGCCGACGCCCCCCGCATCACCGTCTACTGCGCGGTCCAGAACCCCACCAAGGGCAGCTATTTCGGCGGCCAGGTATGCGGCCCCGTCTACCAGCAGGTGATGAAGTTCGCGCTGAAATCCCTACAGGTCCCGCCCAGCGGCAGCGCGCCGCCGAGGCTGCCCGTCACCTTCACGCCAGGCGACTGAAAACGAGGCAACATCGCCGTGACGACCATCACTCCCCACGGAACACCCGAGCCGGCGCACCGCTCCCACCCGGAGCCCTCGCTTCGCCTCGGAGCCGCCGCGCCCGGTACGCTCACCGCCGTGTCACATGCTGAACAGTCCCCCAACGCCCAGAAGGACGCCTCCGGAACGTACCCGGGAGCGCCCCGCCCCGAGGAGGTCCGGCCCACCCCTCTGGCGGTCCTCGCCGAGCAGCTGGGCACCTCCGCTTCCGAAGCGGCAGACGTCCAGGTCACCGGCATCACCCATGACTCCCGGGCGGTACGCCCCGGTGACGTCTACGCGGCACTGCCCGGGGCCCGCCTGCACGGCGCCGACTTCGTCGCCCAGGCCGCCGACCTCGGCGCCGCGGCGATCCTGACCGACCCGACGGGCGAGAAGCGCGCCGCCGGAACCGGCCTCCCGGTCCTCGTCACCGACGACCCACGCGCCCGGATGGGCGCCCTGGCCGTCTCCATCTACGGCGCGCCGGGCGAGGACCTCCTCCAGATCGGCATCACCGGGACCTCCGGCAAGACCACCACGGCCTACCTCGTTGAGGGGGGCCTGCGCGCAGCGCTGTCCCGTGTGGGTGGTGGCGGGCGACGGGAGGGCGGGCTGAAAGCCGCGGCGGCCGCCGCGGGCGAGGGCGCGCTGACCGGGCTGATCGGCACCGTCGAGACCCGCATCGGCGACGAGCGCATCAAGTCCGAGCGCACCACCCCCGAGGCCACCGACCTCCAGGCGCTCTTCGCCGTCATGCGCGAGCGGGGCGTCCGCTCCGTCGCCATGGAGGTCTCCAGCCACGCGCTGGTCCTCGGCCGGGTCGACGGCTGCGTCTTCGACGTCGCCGTCTTCAACAACCTCAGCCCGGAGCACATGGAGTTCCACTCCGGTATGGAGGACTACTTCCAGGCCAAGGCCCGGCTGTTCACCCGGGCCCGCAGCCGCGCCGGTGTCGTCAACCTCGACGACGAGTACGGCAAGCGCCTGGCCCGCGGCCTCTCCGAGGTTCCGGTGACCACCTTCTCCGCCGAGGGCCACCCGGACGCGGACTGGCGTGCCGCCGACGTCGAGATCGGCGCGCTCGGCTCGACGTTCACCGTGCACGGCCCCCACGGCGAGAAGCTGCGGGCCGCCTCGCCGCTCGCCGGTCCGTTCAACGTCGCCAACGCGCTCGCCGCGATCACCGCCCTGGTCGTCGCCGGGATCGACCCGCAGACCGCCGCCGACGGCGTCGCCGCGGTCCCCGGTGTCCCCGGTCGCCTGGAGCGCGTCGATGCCGGTCAGCCGTATCTCGCCGTCGTCGACTACGCGCACAAGACCGACGCCGTCGAATCGGTTCTGCGGGCGCTGCGCAAGGTCACCGACGGCAAGCTGCACGCGGTGCTCGGCTGCGGCGGCGACCGTGACCCGCACAAGCGCGTGCCCATGGGCGCCGCGGTGGCCCGCCTCGCCGACACCGCCGTACTGACCTCCGACAACCCGCGCTCCGAGGACCCGCTGGCGATCCTCGCGACCATGCTCGCGGGCGCCGCCGAGGTGCCGATCCACGAGCGCGGCACCGTCCTCGTGGAGGAGGAGCGCGGCGCGGCCATCGCCGCTGCCGTCGCCCGCGCCGAACCGGGCGACACCGTGATCGTCGCCGGCAAGGGCCACGAACAGGGCCAGGACATCGCCGGAGTGGTCCGCCCCTTCGACGACCGCCAGGTGTTGCGCGAGGCCATCGTGGCCTCGCAGTCCGAGCAACAGCCGAACCACCAGGGATGACACACCGCCATGCGCGCACAACCTTTCCGCTGGTACCTTCCGCCGCTCGCCGGGGGTGACCTGTGATCTCCCTGACCCTCGCCGAGATCGCGAGCATCACCGGCGGGCAGCCGCACGACATACCGGACCCGCAGCTGACGGTCTCCGGCCCGGTCGTGAAGGACTCCCGTGAGGTACGCCCCGGCAGCCTCTTCGTGGCCTTCGCCGGTGAACGGGCCGACGGCCACGACTTCGCCGCGGGCGCCGTCGCCGACGGCGCGACGGCCGTTCTCGCCGCCCGCCCCGTCGGCGTCCCGGCGATCGTCGTCGACGACGTCGTCGCCGCGCTCGGCGCACTGGCCCGCGCCGTCGTCGGGCGCCTGGGCACCAACGTCGTCGCCCTCACCGGCTCCGCGGGCAAGACCAGCACCAAGGACCTGATCGCCCAGCTTCTCCAGCGCAACGGCCCGACGGTGTGGCCGGAGGGCAACCTCAACAACGAGATCGGCCTGCCGCTCACCGCGCTCCGCGCCGACGACACCACCAGCCACCTCGTCCTGGAGATGGGCGCGCGCGGCGTCGGTCACATCCGCTATCTCGCGGCGCTCACCCCGCCCCGGATCGGTGTGGTCCTCAACGTCGGCAGCGCGCACATCGGCGAGTTCGGCGGCCGCGAGCAGATTGCCCTGGCAAAGGGCGAACTGGTGGAGGCGCTGCCCGCAGAGGCCGAAGAAGGGTCCGAAGGGCTTGCACAGGAGGGTGGGGGCGGGCGACGGGCGGGCGGCGTCGCCGTGCTCAACGCCGACGACCCCTACGTCCGCGCCATGGTGCACCGCACGAAGGCCCGTACGGTCCTCTTCGGCGAGGCGCCGGACGCCGACATCCGTGCCGAGAATGTCCGGCTCACGGCGCTCGGACAGCCCGCCTTCACGCTCCACACACCCTCCGGGTGCAGCGAGGTGACCATGCGGCTGTACGGTGAGCACCACGTGTCGAACGCGCTCGCCGCGGCCGCCGTCGCCCACGAGTCGGGCATGTCCGTGGACGAGATCGCCACCGCGCTCTCCGAAGCCGGCACGCTCTCCCGCTGGCGGATGGAGGTCACCGAGCGCGCGGACGGCGTGACGGTCGTCAACGACGCCTACAACGCGAACCCCGAGTCCATGCGAGCGGCGCTGCGAGCGCTGGCCGCGATGGGCGAAGCCGGTAAGGCGCGGGGCGGGCGCACGTGGGCGGTGCTCGGAGAGATGGCCGAGCTGGGCGAGGACGCCCTCGCCGAACACGACGCGGTCGGACGCCTGGCCGTCCGGCTCAACGTCAGCAAGCTCGTGGCGGTCGGTGGCAGGGAAGCCGCCTGGCTGCAAATGGGCGCTTACAACGAGGGTTCGTGGGGTGAGGAGTCGGTGCACGTGTCCGACACGCGGGCGGCGGTCGACCTGTTGCGCAGCGAGCTGCGGCCGGGGGACGTCGTGCTGGTGAAGGCATCCAGGTCGGTGGGGCTCGAACGGGTCGCGGCGGCATTGCTGGACGGTGAGGGCGTACAGGGCGCCGAGAGCGGGTCCGCGACCCGATGAACTCGATGAAGCAGATCCTCTTCTCCGGAATGATCGGGCTCTTCCTGACCCTGATCGGTACCCCGCTGCTGATCAAGCTGCTGGCCAAGAAGGGTTACGGGCAGTTCATCCGCGATGACGGCCCCCGTAGCCACGGCAGCAAGAAGGGCACGCCCACCATGGGCGGCATCTCCTTCATCCTGGCCACGATCATCGCCTACGCCCTGACGAAGGTGATCACCTCCAGCGACCCGACCTTCTCCGGTGTGCTGGTGCTCTTCCTCTTCGCGGGCATGGGCCTGGTCGGCTTCCTCGACGACTACATCAAGATCGTCAAGCAGCGGTCGCTGGGCCTGCGGGCCAAGGCGAAGATGGCCGGCCAGCTGATCGTCGGTATCGCCTTCGCGGTGCTCTCGCTGCAATTCGCCGACCTGCGCGGCGCCACCCCGGCGTCCGACCGGCTCTCCTTCACCCAGGACTTCGGCTGGCAGATCGGCCCGGTGCTCTTCGTCATCTGGGCGCTGTTCATGATCCTGGCGATGTCCAACGGCGTGAACCTCACCGACGGCCTCGACGGCCTGGCCACCGGCGCCTCGGTGATGGTCTTCGGCGCGTACACCTTCATCGGCATCTGGCAGCACCAGGAGTCCTGCGCCAACGCGATCACCGCGGGCCCCGGCTGCTACGAGGTGCGCGATCCGCTCGACCTCGCGGTGGTCGCCTCCGCCCTGATGGGCGCCTGCTTCGGCTTCCTGTGGTGGAACACCTCGCCCGCCAAGATCTTCATGGGTGACACCGGTTCGCTGGCGCTGGGCGGTGCGCTCGCCGGTCTGGCGATCTGCTCCCGCACCGAGCTGCTGCTGGCCGTCCTGGGCGGTCTGTTCGTCCTCATCACGATGTCCGTGGTCATCCAGGTCGGTTCGTTCCGCATGACCGGCAAGCGGGTCTTCCGCATGGCGCCACTCCAGCACCACTTCGAGCTCAAGGGGTGGTCGGAAGTCCTTGTCGTGGTCCGGTTCTGGATCATCCAGGGCATGTGCGTGATCGTCGGCCTGGGTCTCTTCTACGGCGGCTGGCAGGCCGCCAAGTGACCGCGGAATTCGCAGGCGCGTACCTCACCGTCGCCGGTCTGGGCGTGAGCGGCATCAGCGCCGCCCGCGCCCTGGCCGGTCTCGGCGCCCACGTCACGGTCGTGGACGGCGGCGACGGCGAGCGGCAGCGGGCCGCCGCCGCGGAGCTGGAGGGGTGGGCGGTCCGGGAGGTCGCCGAGGGTTCGGTGACCGTCCGCCTCGGCGACGGCGTCACCCTCCCCGAGGGCACCGGCCTCGTCGTCACCTCGCCCGGCTGGAAGCCGGACAGCCCGCTGTTCACCGCGGCCGCCGCGGCCGGGGTGGACGTCGTCGGCGACGTCGAGATTGCCTGGCGGCTGCGCGGCCCGGACGCCGCCGACTGGCTGGCGGTCACCGGTACCAACGGCAAGACCACCACGGTGCGGATGCTCGCCGCGATCCTGGAGGCCGCGGGCCTGCGCACCACGGTCGCCGGCAACATCGGCACCCCGATCATCGACCTCGTCCTCGGCCAGGACTCCGAGCACTACGACGTCCTCGCCGTGGAGCTGTCCAGCTACCAGCTGCACTGGGCCCCGTCCGTACGGGCCCACTCCGGGGCGGTCCTCAACCTCGCCCCCGACCACCTCGACTGGCACGGCTCCATGGCGGCGTACGCCGCCGACAAGGGCCGGATCTACGAGGGCAACACCGTCGCCTGCGTCTACAACGTGGCCGACCGGGCGACCGAGGACCTGGTCCGCGAGGCCGACGTCGAGGAGGGCTGCCGGGCGATCGGCTTCACCCTCGGCACCCCGGGCCCCTCGCAGGTCGGGGTGGTCGACGGCATTCTCGTCGACCGCGCCTTCGTCGAGAACCGCCGGCAGCAGGCCCAGGAGCTGGCCGAGGTCGGCGACGTCACGCCGCCCGCGCCGCACAACATCGCCAACGCCCTCGCGGCGGCGGCGCTGGCCCGGGCGTACGGCGTGCGGCCCGCGGCGGTCCGCGAGGGGCTGCGGGCGTTCCAGCCGGACGCCCACCGCATCCAGCACGTCGCGGACGTCGCCGGTGTGGCGTACGTCGACGATTCCAAGGCGACCAACACCCACGCGGCCGAGGCGTCGTTGGCCTCGTATGAACATCTCGTCTGGATCGCCGGGGGGCTCGCCAAGGGGGCCGCCTTCGACGAGCTGGTGCGTTCGGCCGCGGGGCGGCTGCGCGGGGCGGTGCTGATCGGCGCCGACCGGGCGCTGATCCGCGAAGCCCTGGCGCGACACGCCCCCGATGTCCCGGTGGTCGACCTCGGCCGGACCGACACTGGGGCGATGTCCGAGGCGGTCCGCGAAGCGGCCGCGCTCGCCGAGCCCGGCGACACGGTGCTCCTGGCCCCGGCCTGCGCCTCGATGGACATGTTCGTGAACTACAACAAGCGCGGCGACGCCTTCGCCGACGCGGTGCGCGAGCTCAGCGCATCAGGCCGGTAGCCGCCCGTCCCGCTCCCGTCGAGGATCTGCGGCCCGCACTGTGGAGGGGACGAGATGACGGCCCGATCGGCGAAGGCGGCGCCGCCGCGTCCGCGGCGCACCGTCACCGCGCCGCGGACGCCGCGCGGCGGTCGCCCGACCGGCGGCGGCCCGCGGAGGCTCTACACCCGGGTCCGGCGGGCCTGGGACCGTCCGCTGACGGCGTACTACCTGATTCTCGGCGGCAGCATGCTGCTCATAGTCCTCGGTCTGGTGATGGTCTACTCGGCCTCGCAGATCAAGGCGCTGCAGTCCGGGCTGGCGCCGAGTTTCTTCTTCCGCAAACAGCTGATGGCCGCGGTCATCGGCGGCGTCCTGCTGTACCTCGCCGCCCGGCTGCCGGTGCGGCTGCACCGTGCGCTCGCCTATCCGCTGCTGGCCGTCTCGGTGTTCGCGATGTGCCTGGTGCAGGTGCCGGGGATCGGGGTCGCGGTCAACGGCAACCAGAACTGGATCAGCCTCGGCGGCGCTTTCCAGATGCAACCCAGCGAGTTCGGGAAGCTCGCGCTCGTCCTGTGGGGTGCCGATCTGCTCGCCCGCAAGCAGGAGAGGAAACTCCTGGTGCAGTGGAAGCATCTGCTGGTGCCGCTGATCCCGGTCGCCTTCCTGCTGCTCGGGCTGATCATGCTCGGCGGCGACATGGGTACCGCGATCATTCTCACGGCGATCCTCTTCGGGCTGCTGTGGCTGGCGGGCGCCCCCACCCGGCTGTTCGTCGGCGTCCTGGGCGCCGCCACGGCCATCGGCGCCCTGCTGATCAAGACCAGCGCCAACCGTATGTCCCGTCTCGCCTGCATCGGCGCGACCGATCCGGGCCCCAGCGACCAGTGCTGGCAGGCGGTGCACGGCATCTACGCGCTGGCCTCCGGCGGACTCTTCGGTTCCGGGCTCGGCGCGAGTATGGAAAAATGGGGTGAACTCCCTGAACCGCACACCGACTTCATCTTCGCCATCACCGGGGAGGAACTGGGACTGGCGGGGACGCTGTCGGTGCTCGCCCTGTTCGCGGCTCTAGGCTATGCGGGTATCCGCGTGGCCGGACGCACGGAGGACCCCTTCGTGAGGTATGCCGCGGGAGGTGTGACCACCTGGATCATGGCTCAGACCATGGTCAACATCGGTGCGGTGCTCGGCCTGTTGCCGATCGCCGGTGTCCCGCTCCCGCTGTTCTCCTACGGAGGCTCCGCCCTGCTGCCGTCGATGTTCGCCGTCGGGCTGCTGATCGCCTTCGCGCGTGACGAGCCCGCGGCGCGGGCGGCGCTGGCCGCGCAGGCCATGCGGCGGCCGGGTTCCGGAAGGAAACCGGCCGGGGTGAGATGGAAGACGATGAGACGGCGCGTCACGAGGCGACCGTCCGGAGAGCGGTGAATTTCGGTGCATGTCGTACTCGCCGGTGGGGGGACCGCCGGCCACATCGAGCCCGCGCTCGCCCTCGCGGACGCACTGCGGAGGCAGGACCCGACCGTGGGGATCACGGCACTCGGCACGGAACGCGGTCTGGAGACCCGGCTCGTCCCGGAGCGCGGCTACGAACTGGGACTGATCCCGGCCGTACCGCTGCCCCGTAGGCCCACCCCCGAACTCATCACCGTCCCCGGGCGGCTGCGCGGCACCATCAAGGCCGCCGAGCAGATCCTGGAGCGGACGAAGGCGGACTGCGTCGTCGGGTTCGGCGGCTACGTCGCGCTGCCCGGCTACCTCGCCGCCAAGCGCCTGGGCGTGCCGATCGTCGTCCACGAGGCCAACGCCCGCCCGGGTCTGGCCAACAAGATCGGCTCCCGGTACGCCAAGTACGTCGCGGTCTCCACCCCGGAGAGCAAGCTGCGCGGCGCCCGCTACGTCGGCATTCCGTTGCGCCGCACCATCGCCACCCTCGACCGGGCGGCGGTCCGCCCCGAGGCGCGCGCGGCGTTCGGGCTCGACCCCAACCTCCCGACGCTGCTGGTCTCCGGCGGTTCCCAGGGCGCGCGCCGCCTCAACGAGGTCATCCAGGCCGCGGTCCCGGCGCTCCAGCGCTCCGGTATCCAGGTCCTGCACGCGGTCGGCCCGAAGAACGAACTGCCACAGGTCGACAACATGCCGGGCATGCCCCCCTATGTCCCGGTACCGTACGTGGACCGGATGGACCTCGCCTACGCCGCGGCGGACATGATGCTCTGCCGCGCGGGCGCGATGACCGTCGCCGAACTCTCCGCCGTCGGGCTTCCCGCCGCGTACGTCCCGTTGCCGATCGGCAACGGCGAACAGCGGCTGAACGCCCAGCCGGTGGTCAACGCCGGTGGCGGACTCCTCGTCGACGACGCCCAGCTCACTCCGGAGTGGGTGCAGTCCACGGTGCTCCCGGTCCTCGCCGACCCGCACCGGCTGTACGAGATGTCCCGCGCGGCCTCCGAGTTCGGCCGCCGGGACGCCGATGAGCTCCTCGTCGGCATGGTGTACGAGGCGATTGCCCAGCGGAACAGCTAGACGACGAAAGGCAGGGGGAGCGTGGCCGGACCGACCGCCGCCCGCAGCGGGACAAAGGGGGCGTCGGCCTCCGGCCGGGCCCCCGCCGAACCGGCCCGCGCCGGACGGCGCTTGTGGCCACGCCTCCCCTTCCGTGGACCGGGCCGCCGCGGTCTGATCATCACGCTGATCCTGGCGCTCCTCCTCGGCGGCTTCGCCGTCTGGGCCCTCTACGGCTCGAACTGGCTACGGGTGTCGGGCGTCAAGGCGTCCGGCACCCGGGTGCTGACCCCCGGCGAGGTCGTCGAAGCCGCCGATGCCCCGCTGCGCAGCCCTCTGGTGTCGGTCGATACCGACGCGATCGCCGCCCGGCTGCGCCACCGGCTGCCCCGGATCAAGTCCGTGGACGTGGTCCGTTCCTGGCCGCACACGATCGTCTTGAAGGTGACCGAAAGGGAACCGGAACTGGTCATGCCCGAGGGCGGAAAGTATGTCGAAGTCGACGCCGAGGGTGTCCGTTTCGCGACCGTGCCCGCACCTCCCAAGGGCATCCCCGCACTCCAGCTGGCGGCAGGCGACGCCCCGAGCCTGGACCGTTTCGGCCCCGCCCGACTGCGCCGGGCCGCGGTCGAGGTCGCGTCCGGCCTCCCCAAAACCCTTCACAATGAGGTCAAAGCGGTGCGCGTGACGTCGTACGATGCGATCACGCTCGAACTGGCCGGGAAGCGCACGGTGGTGTGGGGCAGTAGCGAACACGGCCCCCGAAAGGCGGCGGTGCTGGCCGCTCTCCTCAAAGCCGCGCGTGACGCACACCACTTCGATGTATCCGTTCCCAGTGCGCCTGCGGTGTCCGGGAGTTGACGGCCGTTGTCGCAGGCCAGCACCCTGGATGGCTATCACCGCGGGTGATCACATAGGGTGAAAAGAAAAACGGGAGGTTCGGCGTGTTCGTTGAACGTGCGCCACTTGTCGACTTAGTGTCTCGTTCCAAAGGGACTTCGCTCCCAAGGAACACGGATACAAGTAACCCTAAACTTCAACGTTAGGGTTCGGGTCGGCATTACGGACCGTCCCATCGGCATCAGTCGGCGTCCACAAAGAATGTGAGGCGGCGACACGTAACTCGAGGCGAGAGGCCTTCGACGTGGCAGCACCGCAGAACTACCTCGCAGTCATCAAGGTCGTCGGCATCGGCGGCGGTGGCGTGAACGCCATCAACCGGATGATCGAGGTCGGGCTCAAGGGCGTCGAGTTCATCGCGATCAACACCGATGCGCAGGCGTTGCTGATGAGCGACGCCGACGTCAAGCTCGACGTCGGCCGCGAAATGACCCGCGGACTCGGCGCCGGCGCCAACCCGGACGTCGGCCGCAAGGCGTCCGAGGACCACCGCGAGGAGATCGAGGAGGTCCTCAAGGGGGCCGACATGGTCTTCGTGACCGCGGGCGAGGGCGGCGGCACCGGCACCGGCGGCGCCCCGGTCGTCGCCAACATCGCCCGTTCGCTGGGCGCCCTGACGATCGGTGTGGTCACCCGGCCGTTCACCTTCGAGGGCCGTCGGCGGGCCAACCAGGCCGAGGACGGCATCGCCAGCCTCCGCGAAGAGGTCGACACCCTCATCGTCATCCCCAACGACCGCCTGCTGTCCATCTCGGACCGCCAGGTGAGCGTGCTGGATGCGTTCAAGTCGGCCGACCAGGTGCTGCTCTCCGGTGTCCAGGGCATCACCGACCTGATCACCACGCCCGGCCTGATCAACCTCGACTTCGCCGATGTCAAGTCCGTGATGTCGGAGGCCGGTTCGGCGCTCATGGGCATCGGCTCGGCGCGCGGCGACGACCGTGCGGTGGCCGCCGCGGAGATGGCGATCTCCTCGCCGCTCCTGGAGGCGTCCATCGACGGTGCCCGCGGTGTGCTGCTCTCCATCTCCGGCGGCTCGGACCTCGGCCTCTTCGAGATCAACGAGGCCGCGCAGCTGGTCAGCGAGGCGGCCCACCCCGAGGCGAACATCATCTTCGGCGCGGTCATCGACGACGCGCTCGGCGACGAGGTGCGCGTCACCGTCATCGCCGCGGGCTTCGACGGCGGTCAGCCGCCGGCCCGCCGCGACACGGTCATCGGCTCCTCCTCCACCAAGCGCGAGGACCCGGCCCCGGCCCCGAGCCGTCCGGCCGCCCCGCCCGAGCCGCGGTCGTCGTCCTTCGGCGGACTGGGCGCGGTGCCGGTACGGGACGAGGGGTCGGCCCCGGCCGAGACCTCCTCGCTGGGCGACGTCCTGTCCTCGAAGCCCATCACCCCGCAGGTGCCCCCGGCCCGTCCGTACTCGGACACCGCGGCCGAGGAGCTGGACGTCCCCGACTTCCTGAAGTAGCCGAAGCACAGCAGTGATAAAGCAACAGCGGTACGCGAGCGGCGCGCACTTCGCCTTCACCGACAGGTGGGGCGGGGTGAGCGCCGCTCCGTACGATCAGCTCAATCTTGGTGGCGCGGTCGGCGACGACCCCGCGGCCGTCCGCGAGAACCGCGCCCGCGCCGCCCGGGAACTCGGCCTCGCGCCGGAGTCCGTGGTCTGGATGAACCAGGTGCACGGCAAGGACGTCGCGGTGGTCGACGGGCCGTGGTGCGACGGCGACATCCCGTGTGTGGACGCGGTGGTGACCACCCGTCGGGGCCTGGCCCTCGCGGTGCTCACCGCCGACTGCACCCCCGTACTCCTCGCCGACCCGGTCGCCGGGATCACCGGCGCCGCGCATGCCGGGCGGCCCGGGATGGTGGCCGGTGTGGTGCCCGAAACGGTCCGCGCCATGACCGAACGGGGCGCGCGGGCCGACCGGATCGTCGCCCACACCGGACCGTCCGTGTGCGGCCGCTGCTACGAAGTGCCCGCCGCGATGCGGGACGAGGTCGCGGCGGTGGTACCCGAGGCATGGGCGACCACCTCCTGGGGCACCCCGGCGGTGGACGTCACCGCGGGCGTCGCGGCCCAACTCGCCGCCGCCGGCGTACCGGTCCGTGAAGATTCCCACATCTGCACCATGGAATCGGCGGACCACTTCTCCTATCGGCGCGACCGCACCACCGGGCGGCTCGCGAGCTACGTATGGCTGGACGGCGCGTTGTGACGGACCGCAAGACGGAACTGGCCGCCAATCTGGCGCGGGTCGAGGAGCGCATCGCGGCCGCGTGTGCCGCCGCCGGGCGTCGGCGTGACGAGGTCACGCTGATCGTGGTCACCAAGACCTACCCGGCGAGCGATGTGCGGCTGCTCGCCGAACTCGGCGTGCGTCAGGTCGCGGAGAACCGCGATCAGGACGCGGCACCCAAAGCCGTCGAATGCGCCGATCTGCCCCTTACTTGGCACTTCGTCGGTCAATTGCAGACCAACAAGGTCCGCTCCGTCGCCGGGTACGCCGGGCTCGTGCAGTCCGTCGACCGCGCCCGTCTGGTCACCGCGCTTTCCAAGGAAGCGGTGCGCGCGGAGCGGGAGATGGGGTGCCTGATCCAGGTGGCGCTGGACGCCGAGGCGGGGGAGCGGGGCGACCGCGGCGGGGTGGCGCCCGACGGTGTCGCGGCGCTCGCGGAGGCGATCGACAGCGCCCAAGGGCTGCGCCTGGACGGTGTGATGACGGTCGCACCGCTGGCGGGGCCGTACGAGGGGCGCCAGCGGGCCGCGTTCGAGCGGCTCAGGGAAATCTCAACCGACCTGCGCGCCGCTTATCCTGCTGCCACCATGGTGTCGGCAGGCATGAGTGCGGACTTGGAGGACGCCGTGGCGGCCGGAGCGACACATGTGCGCGTCGGCACTGCGGTACTCGGAGTCCGTCCACGCCTCGGGTAACGTCGCCAAGCAAGTCGGACCACAGCACAAAATATGGTCATTCCCGTAAAAAAAGGGGACAGGCCGAGTGGATCCAGGGCGCCCGGTGACGGAGCCGATCCACCACAGAGCGGAGGACGCAGAGAATGGCCGGCGCGATGCGCAAGATGGCGGTCTACCTCGGCCTCGTGGAGGACGATGGGTACGACGGCCGGGGGTTCGACCCCGATGACGAGTTCGAGCCCGAGCTCGACCCGGAGCCCGACCGCGGACGGCGGCAGCAGCAGCAAGTGCAGCCGGAGACACGCCCGGAGCGGGAGGAGCCGGTCAGATCCGTTCAGCCGCCCGCGCAGCGTGAGCCCACTCCGCTGCCCGTGGAAAGCGGACGACCCGCCCGAATCGCCCCCGTGGCATCCATCACACCCGACCGTCCGAATCTGGAGAAGAACGCACCGGTGATCATGCCCAAAGTTGTGTCCGAGCGGGAGCCTTACCGCATCACCACACTGCACCCCCGGACCTACAACGAAGCCCGTACCATCGGGGAACACTTCCGTGAGGGCACTCCGGTGATCATGAACCTCACGGAGATGGACGACACCGACGCGAAGCGACTTGTCGACTTTGCCGCCGGGCTGGTCTTCGGTCTGCACGGCAGCATCGAGCGCGTGACGCAGAAGGTGTTCCTGTTGTCGCCTGCTAACGTCGATGTCACGGCGGAGGACAAGGCCCGTATCGCAGAGGGTGGGTTCTTCAACCAGAGCTGAGACGCAACACCGGGCACACCGAGGCCGCGAGGCCGACACGAGGGATCAGGGGAGAGGGGCGCGCGAAGATGAGTGTCTTTGGGCAGGTGATCTACATCGCGCTGTACTGCTTCCTGATCGTGTTGATCTTCCGGCTGGTGATGGACTACGTGTTCCAGTTCGCCCGTTCATGGCAACCCGGCAAGGCGATGGTCGTCATTCTCGAAGCCGCTTACACCATCACTGATCCGCCACTCAAGCTTCTGCGGCGGGTCATCCCGCCGCTGCGTCTCGGGGGCGTGGCGCTTGACCTGTCCTTCTTCGTATTGATGATCATCGTATACATCCTGATCACCGTCGTGAGGTCGGTGTTGTTGGTGTGAACGATACGGTCTTGCCGATTGCCGACGACTACGTTGAGGTGAAGTAGAGATGCCGTTGACCCCCGAGGACGTGCGGAACAAGCAGTTCACAACCGTCCGCCTCCGAGAAGGCTATGACGAGGACGAGGTCGATGCCTTCCTCGACGAGGTGGAGGGCGAACTGACCCGCCTGCTGCGGGAGAACGAGGATCTGCGCGCGAAGCTGGCCGCCGCCACGCGGGCCGCCGCGCAGAACCAGCAGCAGGGTCTGCGCAAGGGACCCGACCAGCAGGAGCAGCAGCAGCGCGGAGGAGCACCGGTGCCCGCCGCCATATCGGGTCCGCAGCCGGTCGCGCCGCAGCAGCAGGGGATGGGTGGCCCTCCCCAGCTTCCCGGCGGTGCACCTCAGCTGCCCGCAGGTCCCGGCGGACACGGCCCGCAGGCCGGTCCGCACGGCCCCGGCCCGATGGGCCCCGGCGGTCCGATGGGTGGCGGCCCCATGGGCGGCGGCCCCATGGGCGGCCCCGGCGGTCCGCAGCAGCTGCCCCAGGGCGGGCAGCAGCAGAGCGGTCCCGGCGGTGACAGCGCGGCGCGCGTGCTGTCGCTGGCGCAGCAGACCGCCGACCAGGCGATCGCGGAGGCCCGTTCCGAGGCCAACAAGATTGTCGGCGAGGCGCGTTCGCGCGCCGAGGGCCTGGAGCGCGACGCCCGCGCCAAGGCCGACGCGCTGGAGCGGGACGCGCAGGAGAAGCACCGCGTCGCGATGGGCTCCCTGGAGTCCGCCCGCGCCACGCTGGAGCGCAAGGTCGAGGACCTGCGCGGCTTCGAGCGCGAGTACCGCACCCGCCTGAAGTCGTACCTGGAGAGCCAGCTGCGTCAGCTGGAGAACCAGGCGGACGACTCGCTGGCCCCGCCGCGGACCCCGGCGACCGCGTCGCTGCCGCCGTCGCCCTCGATGGCGTCGGCCGGTGCGGGCTCCATGGGCGGTGGCAACCACACCATGGGCGGCGGTCAGTCGATGGGCAGCCACAACGGCAGCTCCGGCGGCGGCCCTTCGTACGGCGGCCAGCAGCAGATGGCGCCCGCGATGACGCAGCCGATGGCTCCGGTGCGGCCGCAGAGCCCGCAGCCGATGGGGCAGGCGCCGTCGCCGATGCGCGGCTTCCTCATCGACGAGGACGACAACTGACGTAGACCGGCGCACCGCGTCGCACACGTTCGGCAATCAGGGCCGGGCCCCGAGGGACATGTTCCCCCGGGGCCCGGCCCTTTTGTGTGCACGGGGCGCGGGGCCTGTGGGGGGGAGCGGGCGGCGGCCCCGAGAAGGGCTTCCCCGGGAGGGCCCCGGCCCCGGCCCGCCTCCAGTGGATGCGCCGTGAACCCGGCTCATCCGAGGCCCCGTCAGCCGGGGTGTGCGTGCCGTCCCCCGTTCGTGCGGCGCTCTTTCGGGGGGCGGTGGCCCGGGGTGGCGCGGCGACGCCGGGCGGGAAATCGCACCGGGCCCCCGGCACACGCGAGGTGCGCCGGGGGCCCGGTGACGTACTGACATACGGCGGCGGTGCCGCCGGGGGTGCTACGCCTTGCGGAGGCGGAAGGAGAGACCCAGGGGCTCGTCCGTGAACAGCTCGCCGTAGCCGCCGGCGTCGTCGGCCGCATCCTGTTCGTGGGTGAAGGCGGTGGCCAGCACCTCGTCGGAGATCAGCGGGGCGTGCTCGGCCAGGGCTGTCCGGAGGTCCGCGTCGGCGGTCTCCCAGCGCAGGGCGATCCGGTCGGCGACGTCCAGACCGCTGTTCTTGCGCGCCTCCTGGATGAGGCGGATCGCGTCGCGGGCCAGACCGGCGCGGCGCAGCTCCGGGGTGATCTCCAGGTCCAGGGCGACAGTCGCACCGGCGTCGGACGCCACCGACCAGCCCTCGCGCGGGGTTTCGGTGATGATCACCTCGTCCGGGGCGAGGGTGACGGTCTCGCCGTCAACCTCTACCGAGGCCTCGCCGTCGCGCAGCGCCAGCGAGAGCGCCGCGGCGTCGGCGGCGGCGATGGCCTTGGCGACCGCCTGGACGCCCTTGCCGAACCGCTTGCCCAGCGCGCGGAAGTTGGCCTTGGCGGAGGTGTCGACCAGCGAACCGCCCATGTCGGAGAGGGCGGCGAGCGAGGAGACGTTCAACTCCTCGGCGATCTGGGCACGCAGGTCCGCGGAGAGACCGGCGAAGCCGTGCGCCGCGACCAGCGCGCGGGACAGCGGCTGACGGGTCTTCACACCGGACTCGGCGCGGGTGGCCCGGCCCAGCTCGACCAGCCGGCGCACCAGCTGCATCTGCACGGACAGCTCCGGGTCGATCAGCCCCGGGTCGGCGAGCGGCCAGGACGACAGGTGCACGGAGTCCGGCGCCTGCGGGGTGACCGGCACGACGAGGTCCTGCCAGACCCGCTCGGTGATGAACGGCGTGAGCGGCGCCATCAGCCGCGTGACCGTCTCGACCACCTCGTGCAGGGTGCGCAGCGCGGCCGGGTCGCCCTGCCAGAAGCGGCGGCGGGAGCGGCGCACGTACCAGTTGGAGAGGTCGTCGACGAAGGGGGACAGCAGCTTTCCGGCGCGCTGGGTGTCGTACGCCTCCAGCGCCTCGGTGACGCCCTCGACGAGGGTGTTCAGCTCGCCGAGCAGCCAGCGGTCGAGCAGCGGGCGGTCGGCCGGGGCCGGGTCGGCGGCGGAGGGCGCCCAGTTCGACGTCCGGGCGTAGAGCGCCTGGAAGGCGACGGTGTTCCAGTACGTCAGCAGGGTCTTGCGGACGACTTCCTGGATGGTGGCGTGGCCCACCCGGCGGGCGGACCAGGGCGAGCCGCCGGCCGCCATGAACCAGCGGACCGCGTCGGCGCCGTGCTGGTCCATCAGCGGGATCGGCTGGAGGATGTTGCCCAGGTGCTTGGACATCTTCCGGCCGTCCTCGGCGAGGATGTGGCCCAGGCAGACGACGTTCTCGTACGACGACTTGTCGAAGACGAGGGTGCCGACGGCCATCAGCGTGTAGAACCAGCCGCGGGTCTGGTCGATGGCCTCGGAGATGAACTGCGCCGGGTACCGCTTCTCGAAGAGTTCCTTGTTGCGGTACGGGTAGCCCCACTGCGCGAACGGCATCGAACCCGAGTCGTACCAGGCGTCGATGACCTCGGGCACGCGGGTGGCGGTGAGCGCGCAGCCCTCCTGGGTGCAGCCGAAGGTGACCGCGTCGATGAACGGGCGGTGCGGGTCCAGGCCCGACTGGTCGGTGCCGGTCAGCTCGGTCAGCTCGGCGAGCGAGCCGACGCAGGTGAGGTGGCCCTCCTCGCAGCGCCAGATGGGCAGCGGGGTGCCCCAGTAGCGGTTGCGGCTCAGCGCCCAGTCGATGTTGTTCTGCAGCCAGTCGCCGAACCGGCCGTGCTTCACGGAGTCCGGGAACCAGTTGGTGTTCTCGTTCTCGCGGAGCAGGGCGTCCTTGACGGCGGTGGTGCGGATGTACCAGGACGGCTGCGCGTAGTAGAGCAGCGCGGTGTGGCAGCGCCAGCAGTGCGGGTAGCTGTGCTCGTAGGCGAGGTGGCGGAAGAGCAGACCGCGGGCGTCGAGGTCGGCGACGAGCGCCTCGTCGGCCTTCTTGAAGAACTCGCCGCCGACGAGCGGCAGTTCCTCCGCGAAGGTGCCGTCCGGACGGACCGGGTTCACCACCGGCAGGCCGTAGCTCTTGCAGACCTTGAGGTCGTCCTCACCGAAGGCCGGGGCCTGGTGGACGAGGCCGGTGCCGTCCTCGGTGGTGACGTACTCGGCGTTGACGACGAAGTTGGCGCCCTCCAGCTCGACGAGGTCGAACGGGCGGCGGTAGGCCCAGCGCTCCATCTCGCGGCCGGTGAACGACTCGCCGGTGGCGCTCCAGCCCTCGCCGAGCGCCTTCTCCCGCAGCGGTTCGGCGACGACCACCTTCTCGTGGCCGTCGGTGGCGACGACGTAGGTGACGTCCGGGTGGGCGGCGACCGCGGTGTTGGAGACCAGCGTCCAGGGCGTGGTCGTCCAGATGAGGAGCGCGGCGTCACCGGCGAGCGGGCCGGAGGTCAGCGGCAGCCGGACGTAGACGGACGGGTCGACGACCGTTTCGTAGCCCTGCGCCAGCTCGTGGTCGGACAGGCCGGTGCCGCAGCGGGGGCACCAGGGGGCGACGCGGTGGTCCTCGGCCAGCAGGCCCTTGGAGAAGATCTCCTTCAGGGACCACCACACCGACTCGATGTAGTCGGGGTCCATGGTGCGGTACGGGGCGTCGAGGTCGGTCCAGTACCCCATGCGGGTCGTCAGCTCGGCGAAGGCGTCGGTGTGCCGGGTCACCGACTCGCGGCACCTGGCGTTGAACTCGGCGATGCCGTACGCCTCGATGTCCTTCTTGCCGTTGAAGCCCAGTTCCTTCTCGACGGCCAGCTCGACGGGGAGGCCGTGGCAGTCCCAGCCGGCCTTGCGGTCGACGTGGTAGCCCTGCATCGTGCGGAAGCGGGGGAAGACGTCCTTGAAGACGCGGGCCTCGATGTGGTGGGCGCCGGGCATGCCGTTGGCGGTCGGCGGGCCCTCGTAGAAGACCCATTCGGGTCGGCCCTCGGACTGCTGGAGGGTGCGGGCGAAGACCTTCTGCTCCTGCCAGAAATCGAGCACGGCGTGCTCCAAGGCGGGTAGGTCGACCTGCGCGGGCACCTGGCGGTACTGCGGCTGCTCACTCATCGGGTTCCTCCGGCGGACACCTGCTGCGTTCTCCGTCCGGAGGGACGAGAGCGCTGCTCCCGCGGTACCACCCTCCTTGGCGGTGGGCCTGCCACCGCCCCCTCATTGGGGTCGCGCTGCCGGTTCTACTCACCCGGGACGCTGCACGGGCTTTCTTCCGGCGGCTCCGGGGTGATCTTCACGTCGCGCACGCCTCCGGGCTCCCACCGTCCCCGGATCGCTGCTGGCTGCCTACGACGCTACTCGTCCCATCGACGCCTGTCGCTGCGCCCAGTGTACGGGGCGACGGGGAGGGTGCCGACCGGGATTTCGGGCGGGGCCCGGCTCCGGAACCCACCCGAACGCGGGCGGGGACGGCGGGCGGTCGGCCCCGTGGTCGGCCGGGTGCGGTGGGGCGGAACCGGGGGCAGAGCGGGGGTATGGACGGTGCGTCCCATTGCCGCACCTCGTGCGGCGATTTATCGTTCCCGTCACGATTCGCGAACTAAATCACATATGTGAAGGGGTCGCGGCCATGGTGGCGAAGAAGTCCGCCGCGAAGAAGAGCACGACGCCCGCCGAAGAGCCCGGTGCGGCCCGTCCGGCCGCTCCACAGGAGGCCGGGGCGACCGCTTCCGGGACCCAGGAGAAGCAGGGCCCGGCCCGGAAGGCCGCGGCGAAGAAGGCCGCGGTCGAGAAGGCCCCGGCCAAGAAGGCGGCGGCGAGGAAGAGCACGGCGCGGAAGACGGCCGCGGCGAAGGCCCCGGCGAAGAAGGCGACCGCCGCGAAGGCGACGGCGAGGAAGACGGGAGCCAAGAAGGTGGCGAAGAAGACCGCGGCCGCGGCGCACGGCACGGACCCGGCGGTACCCGCGGCGCTCATGGCCGCCGCCCCCGACGACCTGGCCGTACGGCCGGGCGAGGACCCCTGGACGCCGGAGGAGGTCGACGAGGCGCGGGCCGGGCTCCTGAGCGAGGCGGAGCGGCTGCGGACCGAGATCGCTGCCTCCGAGGACGCCATCGCGGGGCTGATGCGCGACTCCGGGGACGGTGCGGGCGACGACGAGGCGGACACCGGCACCAAGAACATCACCCGCGAGCACGAGCTGGCGCTGGCCTCCAACGCCCGCGAGATGCTGCTCCAGACCGAACGCGCCCTGGGCCGCCTGGACGCGGGCACGTACGGCCTCTGCGAGAACTGCGGCAACCCGATCGGCAAGGCCCGGATGCAGGCGTTCCCCCGGGCCACGCTCTGCGTGGAGTGCAAACAGAAACAGGAGCGGCGGGGCTGAGGGGGCGCGGGGGCGGGCGGCGTCCCTTACGGGGCGCGCGCGGGGGTGGGGTGCGCCGTCCGGCCCCGGGTGCTCCGGGCCGCATGCGTCCTGACCGCCATCCCGCCCGGGCCACCCGACGCCGTGCCCCGCCGCGGTCCGCCCGGTGCCCGGGCCTGCCCCGGGCGCCCCGCCCCGCGGGCGCCTGTCGCCCGGTGCCCCCGGCCCGGCCGGTCCTCGGGGTGGGTGTCGTACCCTCGTTCCTCAGCCAGGCGTGGTCTGGCGGGGACGCTACGGGCTGAGGGACGCACACAGTGGCAGAGGCGGAGCGCATCACCGGTACGCCGGAATCCGGAGCGGGTTCCGGGGCGGAATCCGACGCGGGCTCGGAGGGGGGACGTCCGGCGGAGCCGGAGCGGGGCGAGAGCCGCGGCAAGCGGCGGATCCCGGCCCTGCTGCTGGTCGCGCTCGTCGCGTACCTGCTGGACCTGGGCAGCAAGCTGCTGGTGGTCGCGAAGCTGGAGCACCACGCGCCGGTCGAGGTCATCGGGACGCTGCTCCAGTTCGAGGTGATCCGCAACCGCGGCGCGGCGTTCAGCATGGGGGAGGCGCTGACGGTCTTCCTCACGATCATCGCGGCGACGGTGATCGTGGTGATCTTCCGGATCGCGCGCAAGCTCTACAGCCTGCCGTGGGCCATCGCGCTGGGGCTGCTGCTCGGCGGCGCCTTCGGCAACCTCACCGACCGGCTCTTTCGTTCGCCGGGCGTCTTCGAGGGCGCGGTGGTCGACTTCATCGCCCCGGCGCACTTCGCGGTCTTCAACCTCGCCGACTCCGCGATCGTCTGCGGCGGCATCCTGATCGTGATCCTTTCCTTCCGGGGCCTGGACCCGGACGGCACGCTCCACAAGGACTGATCCGCCTCCGCGGGCGGGCCCCGGCGCCCGCCGTCGGCCGCCGGGCGGGTCACCCCGGGCGGACTGCCATACTCGTGGGGTGAGCACGCTTCCCGATATCCGCACCCTGCCCGTACCGGACGGCCTGGAGGGCGAGCGCGTCGACGCCGCGCTGGCCCGCATGTTCGGCTTCTCCCGTACGAAGGCCGCCGAGCTGGCGGCCGCCGGCAAGGTCCGGGTCGACGGCTCCGAGGTGATGAAGTCCGAGCGGGTGCACGGCGGCGCCTGGCTGGAGGTCGAGATGCCGCAGGCGGCGGCGCCGGTCGAGATCGTCGCCGAGCCCGTCGAGGGCATGGAGATCGTCCATGACGACGACGACATCGTGGTGATCGTCAAGCCCGTCGGTGTCGCCGCGCACCCCAGCCCCGGCTGGACCGGCACCACCGTCATCGGCGGTCTGGCCGCCGCCGGCTACCGCATCTCCACCTCCGGCGCCGCCGAGCGCCAGGGCATCGTGCACCGCCTCGACGTCGGCACCTCGGGGCTGATGGTCGTCGCCAAGTCCGAGCGCGCCTACACCCTGCTCAAGCAGCAGTTCCGGGAGCGTACGGTCGACAAGCGCTACCACGCGCTGGTGCAGGGCCACCCCGACCCGATGAGCGGCACCATCGACGCCCCCATCGGCCGCCACCCGCAGCACGACTACAAGTGGGCGGTGACCGCCGAGGGCAAGGCGTCGGTCACCCACTACGACCTCATCGAGGCGTACCGCGCCGCCAGCCTCCTCGACATCAAGCTGGAGACCGGGCGCACCCACCAGATCCGGGTGCACATGTCCGCCCACCGCCACCCCTGCGTCGGCGACCTGACGTACGGCGCGGACCCGACGATGGCCAAGCGGCTCGGGCTGACCCGGCAGTGGCTGCACGCGATGCGGCTCGGGTTCGCGCACCCGTCGGACGGCCGCTGGGTGGAGTTCGAGAGCGCCTATCCCGAGGATCTGCAACGGGCGCTGGACACCGTGCGGGACGAGAGTTCCTGACGGTCCGACGGACGCCGGGCCCGGCCAGCAGCGGAACGTGACGGTCCGCTTTCTGTCCGGACATGGCAGGCTTGGGGCGAAAAGTGATCGGTTTCGACCCCGGAGCGTAACCCCGTGGACCAGCTCGCCCTGCTGTTCGTGCTTCTCCTGGGGGCAGTGGTCACGGTCCCCCTCGGTGACCGGCTGGGCCTGCCCTCGCCGGTGCTGATGACGCTGGCCGGTGGTGTCCTCGCGCTCCTGCCGTTCGTCCCCAATGTGGACATCCCGCCGGAGTACATCCTCCCGCTGGTGCTGCCGCCGCTGCTCTACGCGGCGGTGCAGCGCACGTCCTGGCGGCAGTTCACGGCGAACATCCGCCCGATCTTCCTGCTCGCCGTCGCGCTGGTCTTCGCCACCACCGCGGCGGTCGCGGCGGTCGCCCAGGCCGTGGTGCCGGGTATGCCGCTGGCCGCCGCCGTGGTGCTCGGCGCGCTCGTCGCCCCGCCCGACCCGGTCGCCGCGACCGCGGTCGCCGGCAAGCTGGGGCTGCCCCGCCGCATGGTCTCCATCCTGGAGGGCGAGGGCCTGTTCAACGATGTCACCGCGATCGTCCTCTACCACGTCGCCCTCGCCGCGGCCGTCAGCGGCACCTTCTCCGCGCCGGGAGCGGTCAGCTCCCTGGTGCTCTCCGCCGTCGTCGCCCTCGCCGTCGGCCTGGTCATCGGCTGGGTCGCCAACAAGCTGATGGGCATACTCGGCGACCCGACGCTGCAGATCGGCCTGACGCTGCTGGTGCCGTTCGTCGGCTACGTCCTCGCCGAGGAGTTCCACGGCTCCGGCGTCCTGGCCGTGCTGACCTGCGCGCTCTTCCTCGCCGAGTACGCGGTCGACGCCGACGACGTGATGGGCCGCCTCGCCGGTTACACCTTCTGGGAGATCGTCGACACCCTCGTCACCGGCGTCGCCTTCGGGCTGATCGGCCTGGAGATGCACAACGTCGTCGGCGCCGCGTCCGGCCACTGGACCGAACTGCTGCGGGCCGGTGCCGCCGTCGTCGCGGTGGTCGTCGTCGTCCGGCTGGTGTGGCTGCTGCCCGCCGCCTGGCTGGCGAAGCGGATGCACAAGCGCCGCGACTACGACGAGGACATCCCGATGTCGTGGCGGGAGACGCTCATCATGTGGTGGTCGGGGATGCGCGGGGTGGCGTCGGTGGCGCTGGCGCTGGCCATCCCGTACACCGTCGACGGCGGCGGGGACTTCCCGGCGCGTGAGGAGATCCTCTTCATCGCCTTCGCGGTGGTGCTCACCACCCTCATCGTGCAGGGCCTGACGCTGCCGTGGCTGGTGCGGAAGCTGCGGGTGAAGGCCGACACGGAGGCCGAGGACGAGCTGGAGCGGGCGCTGGCGCTCCGCGTCATCAAGGCGTCCAAGCACCGCCTCAAGGAGATCCTGGAGGTCGAGGAGCTGCCCGAGGAGGTCACCGAGCAGCTGGCCCGCCGCGCGTACGACATCGGGGCGCGCATCGCGCCGGACATCGTCGACGACGACCGGCGCGAACACTTCGAGAAGCGCATCACCCGCATGAAGAAGGTGCAGCGCATCCAGAACGAGATGCTGTCCGCCGCGCGCCACGAGGTGCTCGCCGCCCGCAACGAACCGGGCGCCGACCCGGAGATCGTCGACCGGGTGCTGCGCCAGCTCGACATACGCAGCCTGCGCAGCACGCCGGAGGTGCACGAATGATCCCCGCGGGGCCCGGTCCGGTGGCGGGCCGGGCCCCGAGAGGTCAGTGCTCCTCGGGGGTGCGCTGCCGAACCGGCCCCAGGGGCCGGTCGGCGGGGGCCGCCGCGGTGGTGATCCGCGGCAGCGCGTAGGGGTGTTCGGCCGCCAGCCAGGCGATCAGCCGCTCGCGGACCCGGCAGCGCACCTGCCACAGCGCGTCCGAGTCGCGGGCGGTGACCAGTGCGCGGACCACCAGCGTCGACGGCGTGGTGTCCGTGACCAGCAGGCTCCAGGCGCGGCCGTCCCACTCCGGGCACTCCTGGAGGATCCGGTGCAGCTGCTCGCGCATCTCCTCCAGCGGCGCGGTGTGGTCGAGGTGGAGGAAGACCGTGCCGGTCAGCTGGGCACCGCCGCGCGACCAGTTCTCGAACGGCGTGCCGGTGAAGTACGACACCGGCATGGTGATCCGCCGCTCGTCCCAGGTCCGCACGGTCAGGAACGTCAGGGTGATCTCCTCGATCGTGCCCATCTCGCCGTTGACCACGACCGTGTCACCGATGCGCACCATGTCGCCGAAGGCGATCTGGAGTCCGGCGAAGAGATTGCCCAGCGTGGACTGGGCGGCGACACCGGCGACGATGCCCAGCAGCCCGGCCGAGGCCAGTACGGAGGTGCCGACCGTCCGCATCGCCGGGAAGGTCAGCAGCATCGCCGCGGCCGCCACGATGATCACGATCGCGCTGACCACTCGCTGGATCAGCGTGATCTGCGTCCGTACCCGCCGCACCCGCGCCGCGTCGTGCGCGTTGGCGGCGTACCGCGAGTACGACGACTGGACGATGGCCGCCGCGGCGCGCACCGTCAGCCACGCCGACGCCGCGATCAGCACCAGCGTCAGCGCCCGGCCGATGCCCACCTTGTGGTCGCGCACCAGGTCCAGCCCGGTCGCGTCGTACGAACCGCGCAGCAGTGCCGCGCACAGCAGCACCTGCAACGGGATCCGGCAGCGCCGCAGCGCGCCCCACAGCGGGGTCTCCGGGTGGGCGGCGTCGATCCGGCGCAGTACGCGGTCGGCGAGCCAGCCCAGGACGGCCGTGACGACGACCGAACCGCCGATGACGCTCAGCGGGCGCAGTACGTCCTCCAGGGACACGTCGCAATTCCTCCTCGGCTTCGGGGTGCCCGTCCGCCGTACCCCGGGGTCGGCGTACGGCATCAGGGCACGGTACGGCACTCGGCGCGGGGCGGCTGTGACGGGGATCGCGGCGCGGCCTGGCAGGATGGGGGGCTGCGATCCGACCACAAGGATGTGATGTACGTGCCGGCCACCACCGAGCCCGCGACCAGCGGTTCCTCGACGATTGTGCTGTTCCATTCGGTGTGTGGGCTGCGCCCCGCGGTGCATGCGGCCGCCGACCGGCTGCGGGCCGCGGGCCATGAGGTGATCGTCCCGGATCTGTTCGACGGGCGGACCGCGGACTCCGTCGGTGACGGCATGGAGATCAAGGAGGAGATCGGCAAGGAGACGCTGCTGCGGCGCGCGGTGACGGCGGCGGCGCCGCACGCCGACCGCGGTCTGGTCTACGCCGGTTTCTCCTTCGGCGGCGCGGTGGCGCAGAATCTGGCGCTCGCCGACGAGAAGGCCCGCGGGCTGCTGCTGATGCACGGCACCTCGGACATCGCCGAGGACGCCGAGGCCGACGACCTGCCGGTCCAGCTGCATGTCGCGGACCCGGATCCGTTCGAGCCGCACGACTGGCTGACCGCCTGGTACCTCCAGATGCAGCGGGCCGGGGCCGACGTCGAGGTCTTCCGCTACCCGGGCGCCGGCCACCTCTTCACCGACCCGGACCTGCCCGACCACGACCCGGAGGCGGCGGAGAGCGCCTGGCGGACGGCGCTGGGGTTCCTGGCGTCGCTCTGAGATGAGCGGGACGGTCCCCGGGGCGACGTGCAGGATGCCGTCGAGGTTGTCCGAGGTGACGGACGCAGGGCGGCGGTGGCAGCCGCGGCCGTCACGGCGGTACGCGCGAGAGCTGGTCGTGATCGGTCGCGGCCGCTCACCCCACTGACCGGTACGCGCGGCGGGGAGCCTCCGGACGCGCCCGAATCGGAAATTCTTTCGCCCGCTGCCTGGCGGACACCTGCTGCGCTCGCTCAGCGCGCGCTCGGGTCCTTCTCCCCCTTGGCGATGCCGGGCGCGCCACCCGGGGCGCCGCTGTCCTTGCCGCCGCTGGGGTCCTTCTCGCCCTTGGCGATGCCGGGGCCGCCCTTCGCCGGGCCGAACTCCTTGTCGATCATCTTCTTGAAGTTGGCGTCGGCGAGCTGGTTGTACTGCTCCCGCGTCATCCGCTGCTGCGGCACCGGCGGCAGCACCAGCTTCTTGTCGCCGTGCAGGAAGGTCGGGGTGCCCTTGACGCCCTTGCGGCCGAACTGCGCGGTCATGTCCATCGCCCAGCGGTCGTAGGTGCCCTTCTTGACCGCCTGCTCGAAGCCCTTGTTGTGCGCCAGCTCCGGCACCTCGGACGCGATCTTGAGGAGGACGGAGTCCTTGGCGAACGCGTCGTCCTGCTCCTCCGGGTGGTTCTTCAGCGAGTAGAGCGCCGACTTGTACGTGAGGAACGCCTCCGGGCCGACGTTCAGGGCCGCGCCGAGCGCGCTGAGCGCGTTCTTGGAGCCCTCACCGTCCTGGGCGCCGTCGAGGAAGGTGTACATCGTGAAGCGGACCTTGTAGCGCCCGTCGTCGATGTCCTTGATCAGGGAGGCGCCGGAGGACTGCTCGAACGATGCGCACATCGGGCAGCGCAGGTCCTCGAAGACCTCCAGGGTCTCCTTGGCGCTCTTGTCGCCGATCAGGATCTCGGTGCCGTTCTTGCCCTGGGTGTGCGCCGGAGTGACCGACTCGGCCTCCTTGGCGGCTTCCCACCCGGTCGGCTCGGTCGCCTTCACCACGGCGAACCCGGCGCCGCCCGCGACGACCAGCACGCCCGCCACGACGGCGGCGACGGTCAGTTGGCGGCGTACCCGGTCCTTCTTCTTCTGCCGCTCCCGCTCGGCGCGGATCCGCTCACGGGCGGCCGACGGGGCCTTCTGGCTGGTGCCGTTGCTCATCTGTGTCCCGATCCCTCGGTGCTGCGACTGGCAGTTGCGTCGACGGCGTACGCACCGGACGGCGGCGGGCCGCGGTGCGGGGGACGGCGAATCAGCAGGAGGGTGGGGGGCATGCCGGGAGTCTGCCATGTCCACGGCAGACTCCCGAGTCAAGATTTGGCATCGGGCGACGGGCGCGGACCCGCCGCCCGGCGCCTTACTTCACGCCCTTGTCGATGAAGGAGTTGAAGGACTCCGGGGTGGTCGGGGCGACCTTGCTCGGGCCGCTGTCGATGCCGATCACCTTGCCGTCGAGCTTGAGCGTCGGGGTGTTCTTGACGTCGTCGTGCGAGTTGAACTCGACGGACATCTCCAGCGCCCAGCGGTCGAAGACGCCCGACTTCACGCCCTTCTCGAAGTCCTTGTTGCCCTTCAGCGCGGGCACGGTGTCGGCGACCTTGAGCAGGTAGGCGTCGTCGGCGAACTTGTCCGGACCCATCTCGTCCGGGTGGAACTCCTTGGAGAACAGGGCTTCCTTGTACTTCAGGAACGCGTCCGGGCTGACGTTCAGCGCCGAGCCCAGGGCGCTCAGCGCATTCTTGGAGCCGGTGCCCTTGAGGTTGGCGTCCAGGAAGGTCGCCAGATGGAACTGGGCCTTGTACTTGCCGTCCTTGATGTCCTTCCGGACGGTCTCGCCGACGTTCTGCTCGAAGTTGGCGCAGCCGGGGCAGCGCGGGTCCTCGAACAGCTCCAGGGTGTGCTTGGCGTCCGCCTTGCCGATGACGAGGGTGGTGCCCTTGTCGCCGGAGGTGTGCGCGGGCTTGACCAGCTTGGCCTTGGCCGCCTTGGCCCACGCCTTGTTGTCGCCGGCCATGTCGTTCACGGTGGCGGTGGCGCCGGAGCCGCCGTCGCCGCCGGACTTGGCGACCATCACGCCGATGCCGCCGGCGATCGCCAGCACCGCGACGATCGCGCCGCTGACGGTCAGCTGCCGCCGCGTCTTGTCCTTCTTCGCCTGCCGCTCCCGCTCGGCACGCAGCCGCTCGCGCGCCGCCTGCTTGTTGACCTGGTTGTTGCGGTTGCTCATGAGATGTCTCCGTGGAAATCCGTGGGAAGGGTGCGGTGCGTACGGGCGCGTACGCACCCGGGGCGGGCGGTACGCGCGCTGCGGCCCCGTAAGGGCTCAGGCAGCGAGCACGCAGGGCGGTCCACGGCGGACGACGGAGTGCACCAGCAGCGGCGGACGGTGCGCGGACGGGCCGTCGGCACCGCGCCGGACGGCCGGGCGCTCCGGGGCGGGCACCCGCACGGCCATCGCGACGGCGGCCAGCAGCGGCCGGAACGCGAAGTGGGCGACCGCGCCGAGCAGCTGCGCCAGCGCCGCCTCGCCGCGGCGCAGCCAGGCGGCGGCCAGCAGCCCGACGAGCAGATGCGCGACGAGCAGCAGCCAGCCGGCCACGGCGGGGACGGCGAGCAGCGGCCCGGCGCCGCGCCCGGAGAACTGGGCCAGCGGCGTGCCGACGTCACCGCCGCCGCAGAGCAGATCGATGCCCAGGGTGTGCAGCGGACCGGTCACCGGGCCGCCGGACAGGCCGTAGCAGGCGTGCTGGCCGTAGCTGAAGACCGCGTCGGCGGCCAGCTCCAGCGGCAGCAGCAGGGCGGCGATCCGCCCGAAGCCCCGCTCCCGCCCGGCCAGCGCGTAGGCGATTGCGAAGACCCCGGCCGAGACGACGGCGACGGTGGTCAGGGGCAGCGGCATCCGGGTCAACAGCACATGGGACGCCGCGGACAGCGTCACGCACAGCGCTGTGAAAAGCGCCGCACGCACCGCCCGCAGGTGTGCCGCCGAGATGTCCATTGCCAGCGAGTGTGCCATGAACCCGCGCGGGTGTTCCCCGAGGGTGCGGGGCCGGCGCCGTCCCCGTCGGCCCGGGGCCGGTTTCCGCAGCGTGCGCCCGGCTTCCGGGGCCGTTCCCGTGGTGCGCCGACGGCCGTCGGGGCCGGTGCGCCGCGGCCGTCCCGCGGGGCGTCCGCCACCCGCCCGCGAGGGCCGCGGGGCGTTCGCGGAGGCCCGCGTTCCGGGTCGCGGCGGAGCTCCGTTGTCGGTGCCGGGTCGTAGACTTCGAAGCTGCCCACACCATTCGCGGTGCGGCGTCCCGGACGCCGTCCGTCCCCTTGCCGTGCCCTCGTCCGCCGCCCTTCTCCGGAGGTCTCCCGCCGTGGCCAAGCCGCCTTTCACGCACCTGCACGTCCACACCCAGTACTCGCTGCTGGACGGTGCCGCGCGGCTCAAGGACATGTTCGCCGCGTGCAACGAGATGGGCATGACGCACATCGCCATGTCCGACCACGGCAACCTCCACGGCGCGTACGACTTCTTCCACTCCGCGCAGAAGGCCGGGGTCACCCCGATCATCGGCATCGAGGCGTATGTCGCCCCCGAGTCGCGGCGGCTCAAGCGCAAGGTGCAGTGGGGCCAGCCGCACCAGAAGCGCGACGACGTCTCCGGTTCCGGTGGTTACACCCACAAGACCATCTGGGCGGCGAACAAGACCGGTCTGCACAACCTCTTCCGCCTCTCCTCGGACGCCTACGCCGAGGGCTGGCTGCAGAAGTGGCCGCGGATGGACAAGGAGACCATCGCCCAGTGGTCCGAGGGCCTGATCGCCTCCACCGGCTGCCCCTCCGGTGAGCTCCAGACCCGCCTGCGGCTGGGCCAGTACGACGAGGCCCGTAAGGCGGCCGGTGAGTACCAGGACATCTTCGGCAAGGAGCGGTACTTCCTGGAGCTGATGGACCACGGCATCGACATCGAGCGCCGGGTCCGCGAGGACCTCCTCAAGATCGGCAAAGAGGTCGGCATCCCGCCGCTGGTCACCAACGACTCGCACTACACCTACGCGCACGAGGCCACCGCCCACGACGCGCTGCTGTGCATCCAGACCGGCAAGAACCTCTCGGACCCCGACCGCTTCCGCTTCGACGGCACCGGCTACTACCTCAAGACCACCGACGAGATGTACGCCATCGACTCCTCGGACGCCTGGCAGGAGGGCTGCCGCAACACCCTCCTGGTCGCCCAGCAGATCGACACCGACGGGATGTTCGAGAAGCGCGACCTGATGCCGAAGTTCGACATCCCCGAGGGCTACACCGAGGTCACCTGGTTCCAGGAGGAGGTCCGGGTCGGCATGGACCGCCGCTTCCCCGGCGGCGTCCCCGACGACCGCCAGAAGCAGGTCGAGTACGAGATGGACATCATCATCCAGATGGGGTTCCCGGGGTACTTCCTCGTCGTCGCCGACTTCATCATGTGGGCGAAGAACAACGGCATCGCGGTGGGCCCCGGCCGTGGCTCCGCGGCCGGTTCGATCGTCGCGTACGCCATGGGCATCACCGACCTCGACCCGATCGAGCACGGCCTGATCTTCGAGCGGTTCCTCAACCCCGAGCGCGTCTCCATGCCCGACGTCGACATCGACTTCGACGAGCGCAGGCGCGTCGAGGTGATCCGGTACGTCACGGAGAAGTACGGCGCCGACAAGGTCGCCATGATCGGCACCTACGGCAAGATCAAGGCGAAGAACGCCATCAAGGACTCCGCCCGCGTCCTCGGCTACCCGTACGCGATGGGCGACCGTCTCACCAAGGCGATGCCCGCCGACGTCCTCGGCAAGGGCATCGACCTCTCCGGCATCACCGACCCCAAGCACCCCCGCTACAGCGAGGCGGGCGAGATCCGCTCGATGTACGAGAACGAGCCGGACGTCAAGAAGGTCATCGACACCGCCAAGGGCGTCGAGGGCCTGGTCCGGCAGATGGGTGTGCACGCGGCGGGCGTGATCATGTCCAGCGAGCCGATCGTCGACCACGCCCCGGTCTGGGTGCGCCACACCGACGGCGTGACCATCACGCAGTGGGACTACCCCCAGTGCGAGTCGCTGGGCCTGCTGAAGATGGACTTCCTCGGCCTGCGCAACCTCACCATCATGGACGACGCCGTGAAGATGGTGGAGGCCAACAAGGGCATCAAGCTGGACCTCCTGGAGATCCCGCTGGACGACCCCAAGACGTACGAACTCCTCTGCCGCGGTGACACGCTCGGCGTCTTCCAGTTCGACGGCGGTCCGATGCGGTCGCTGCTGCGCCAGATGCAGCCCGACAACTTCGAGGACATTTCCGCCGTCTCGGCCCTGTACCGCCCGGGCCCGATGGGCATGAACTCCCACACCAACTACGCCGAGCGCAAGAACGGCCGCCAGGAGATCACCCCGATCCACCCTGAGCTGGAGGAGCCGCTCAAGGAGGTCCTGGGCCTGACCTACGGCCTCATCGTGTACCAGGAGCAGGTGCAGAAGGCCGCCCAGATCGTCGCCGGGTACTCGCTCGGCGAGGCCGACATCCTCCGCCGCGTCATGGGCAAGAAGAAGCCCGAGGAGCTGGAGAAGAACTTCGTCCTCTTCCAGGCGGGCGCCAAGAAGAACGGCTTCAGCGACCAGGCGATCCAGGCGCTGTGGGACGTCCTGGTCCCGTTCGCCGGCTACGCCTTCAACAAGGCGCACTCCTCCGCGTACGGCCTGGTCACCTACTGGACCGCCTACCTCAAGGCCAACTACCCGGCCGAGTACATGTCCGGGCTGCTCACCTCCGTGCGCGACGACAAGGACAAGTCGGCGGTCTATCTGAACGAATGCCGCCGCATGGGCATCAAGGTGCTCCCGCCGAACGTCAACGAATCGCTGGCCAACTTCGCGGCCCAGGGCGACGACGTGATCCTCTTCGGCCTCACCGCGGTCCGTAACGTCGGCCAGAACGTCGTCGATTCGATCATCCGCTGCCGCAAGGCCAAGGGGAAATACGCCTCGTTCCCCGATTACCTCGACAAGGTCGACGCGGTCGTCTGCAACAAGCGCACCACCGAATCGCTGATCAAGGCTGGCGCGTTCGACGAGATGGGGCACACCCGTAAGGGCCTCACCGCGCAGTACGAGCCGATGATCGACAACGTCGTGCAGGTCAAGCGCAAGGAGGCCGAGGGACAGTTCGACCTCTTCGGCGGCATGGGCGACTCCGCCGACGGGGCTTCCGACGGCCCCGGTTTCGGCCTCGACGTCGAGTTCTCCGACGTGGAGTGGGACAAGACGTACCTCCTCGCCCAGGAGCGCGAGATGCTGGGCCTGTACGTCTCCGACCACCCGCTGTTCGGCCTCGAACACGTCCTGTCGGACAAGGCGGACGCCGCCATCGCCCAGCTGACCGGTGGCGACTACTCCGACGGCTCGATCGTGACCATCGGCGGCATCATCTCGGGCCTCCAGCGCAAGATGACCAAGCAGGGCAACGCCTGGGCCATCGCCACCGTCGAGGACCTGGCGGGCTCCCTGGACTGCATGTTCTTCCCCGCCACCTACCAGCTGGTCTCCACTCAGCTCGTCGAGGACGCGGTGGTCTTCGTCAAGGGACGGCTGGACAAGCGCGAGGACGTGCCCCGGCTGGTCGCCATGGAGATGATGGTCCCCGACCTCTCGGAGGCGGGCGCCAACGCCCCCGTGACGATCACCATCCCGACGCTGAAGGTCACCCCGCCGCTGGTCGAGAAGCTCGGCGAGGTGCTGACCAGCCACCGCGGCTCCACCGAGGTGCGGATCAAGCTCCAGGGCACCCGCAAGACCACGGTCCTCCGCCTCGACCGGCACCGCGTCACGCCCGACCCGTCGCTCTTCGGCGACCTGAAGGTGCTGCTCGGCCCGTCCTGCCTGGCCGGCTGAGCACCTCCGGACACCCGAGGGGCGCGCCCGGTGCGGGCGCGCCCCTCAACTTCTCCACGGCGTACGTCCGTTGGAACGTCGCCGACGGCGGTGTCAGCTGCGTCAGTTGTGCCCGAAGCGCCGCTGGTGCTTGCGCGCGACGTCCGCCGGGCTGCCCTGCGCCGACTGCTGCGACTGCTGGATCGCCTCGATCGTCGACTTCCGGGCGTCCTCGCGGCCCTGGGCCGGGCCGCCCTGCTGCTGCTTACTTCGGTCCTTCTTGTGCTTGGCCATGACCGTGCCTCCTGAGGGGGATCCTGTGATCGGGCCGTGACCAGACTTACACGCGGGACGAAAGCCTGCATTTCCGGCAATTACCATGAGTGATAAGGGGACCCGTGCGCCCCGCCCGCGCCGTCCGCAGGCGCTCCCGCACCATCCGCCACGCCGAAGATCGAGTTCCGACAGTTAACCCCCGTACGGTCGGGCAGACTCGAAGGAAAGCCGAAGGAAACTCGCGCCGGGGGGCGATCGGACTTCAGCACCTCCAGGGAAGAGGGTGGATCGTGGATCGCTGCGTCGTCCTGGTGGACGCCGGATACTTGCTCGGCGCCGCCGCCAGCCTGCTTGCCGGAGAGCCCGCCCGGTCCCGGATCACCGTGGACCACGCGGCCCTCATCCAGGGCCTGCGCCGCCGGGCCGAGGCCGACACCGAGCGGCCGCTGCTGCGGATCTACTGGTTCGACGGCGCCCCCGACCGCGTCCCGCAGCCCGAACACCGGCGGCTGCGGGTCATGCCCCGCGTCACCGTCCGCCTCGGCGCCCTGACTCGCAGCGACGGCCGCTGGGCGCAGAAGGGCGTGGATGCCGCCATGCACGCCGAGCTGACCGAACTCGCCCGCAACCGCGCCTGCTCCGACATCGTCCTGGTCACCGGCGACGGGGATCTGCTGCCCGGCCTGATGTCCGCCAAGGAACACGGCGTCGCCGTCCACCTCTGGGCCGTCCAGGCCGCCGACGGCGACTACAACCAGTCCGAGGACCTGGTCGCCGAGGCCGACGAACGCCGCGTCCTGGACCGCGCCTGGATCACCCGCGCCGTCCGCCCCAAGGAGCTGGGCGGCCCCTGCGCCCCGCCGCCGGTGCCCCGCCCGGAGATCGCCGCGATCCTCTCCGCGCCGCTGCCCGAGTCCGCGGTGGCCGCCGCTGCCGCCGCCACGTCCACCACCGGCACCACCGACCGCCCCCACGACCCGGACGGCGTGGCGGCCCCCGCGCCCGCCCGGCCCGGCGCCCGCGACACCCCGCCCGCCGACACCAACGGCTCGGGCGCCACCAAGGTCGTCCCCACCCCCAAGGACCTCGCCGGTCTCGGCCGCGCCCACTCCACCGCCACCGCGTCCGCCGCACCCCAGACCCCCGCCGCGAGCGCCACCCTTCGCTGGTCATCCGACCGCGGCTGGGTCGAGCGCGGCGGCCCCGCGGGCGAGCCCTCCGAGACCGCTTCGCTGCCCACCCTCGCCCAGCTCACCAGCGCCGAACAGCGCTGGGCCGACCGCGAGGAGGACATCACCGCCGTCAGCGGCGACCCGTTCGAGGTCGGCCAGGTCTTCGCCCGCCGCTGGACCGAACGCCTCTCGGACACCCTCCATCTCCAGCAGCTCTCCACCGAGTACCCGCGTATCCCGCACCGCATCGACGGTGAACTGCTGCGCTACGCCGCCCGCTTCGGCCTCCTCGCCCATAAGGACGACCAGATCGACGAGCACGACCGGTACGCGATCCGGGCCGGGTTCTGGCGCGAGGTGGACCTGCGCACCGCCGCCGGACACACCTCCGTGGCCGAATGACGCCGCCCCGCCCGCCGCCCCGCGAGCCGGGCGCGGCCCGCGGGCGCGTACCCTCGTAGCTCGTGAGCACGGGCACGGAACAGGCGGAGCAGGGCGGGACGGTCTGCGCCGTGCGGGACCTGATCAAGACGTACCCCGCGACGCGCGGGCGCCGCGGCGTGGCACGCACCCCCGCGGTACGCGCCAGCGACGGCATCACTCTCGACATCCGCCGCGGCGAGATCTTCGGGCTGCTCGGCCCCAACGGTGCCGGGAAGTCCACCCTCGTCCGCCAGCTCACCGGTCTGCTGCGGCCCGACTCCGGCAGCGTCCACGTCCTCGGCCACGATGTGGTCCGCCACCCCGAGCGCGCCGCCCGGCTCCTCGGCTACCTCGGCCAGGAGTCCACCGCCCTCGACGAGATGACCGTCGCGCTGGCCGTGGAGACCACCGGCCGCCTGCGGGGCCTGGGCCCGCACGAGGCCCGCGCCGAGCGCGACGCCGTCCTCGCCGAACTGGCCCTCGACGGCCTCGCCGACCGCCCGCTGAAGAAGCTCTCCGGCGGCCAGCGCCGCCTCGCCTGCTTCGCCGCCGTCCTCACCGGCGACCGCCCGCTGCTCGTCCTGGACGAGCCGACCACCGGCATGGACCCGGTCGCCCGCCGCGCCGTCTGGGCCGCCGTCGACCGCCGCCGCGCCGAACGCGGCGCCACCGTGCTGCTGGTGACCCACAACGTCCTGGAGGCCGAGACCGTCCTGGACCGCGTCGCGGTGATCGACCGGGGCAAGGTCATCGCCTGCGACACGCCCGGCGGGCTGAAGGAGCGGGTCAGCGACGAGGTCCGCCTCGACCTGGTCTGGCGCGACCGGCCGCCGTTGGAGGTCCCCGAGGTCGCGGCGCTGGAGTCCGCCGCGCACGTCGCGGGCCGCCGCTGGACCCTGCGGCTCCCCGCCGACCGGGCCCGCGCCGCCGTCGCCGACGTCACCTCCGGTGCCGCCTTCGCGGCGCTGGACGATTTCACCCTCGCCACCCCGAGCCTGGAGGATGTCTACCTCGCACTCGGCGGCCGCGCCGAGGGACTGGTCAAGGCATGAACCGCCGGGGTGTACGGCCGTCGCGCCGCGCCGCCGAACCGAAAGGCAGAGTGAACGCGTGAGTGGGGTTTCCGCGCAGGCCGTGGCCGGGGCGGCACCGACGGGCGGGCGGGCACGGTCCGACGGCACCCCGGACGCGCCCGGCCGGGAGGCGTGGCCCGCCCCGCTGGCCCCGCGTGCCCGGCTGCTGCCCGCGCTCGGCGCCGTCTACCGCGCCCAGCTCTCCCGCGCCCGGGTCGCCCGTATCCCGCTGCTCTTCGTCGCCACTTTCCAGTCCGTCGGGATCATGGTCCTGATGCGTGGGGTGGCCGACGGGCCCGCCGAGGCGCGCGCCGTGGTCGCCGGATCCAGCGTGCTGGTCGTCGCGTTCGTCGCCCTCAACCTGCTGGCGCAGTACTTCGGGCAGCTACGGGCCGGTGGCGGTCTCGACCACTACGCGACGCTGCCGGTGCCGCCCGCCGCCGTGGTGCTGGGCGCGGCCGCCGCGTACGCGTCGTTCACCGTCCCCGGCACGGTCGTCACGGCGGTCATCGGCTGTGTGCTGTTCCAGCTGCCGATGGCGCATCTGTGGGTGCTCGCCGCCGTCCTGCCGCTGGCCGGTGCGGCGCTCGCCGGGCTCGGCGCGTTCCTCGGGCTGCTCGCGCCGCGCCAGGAGCTGGCGACCCTGTGCGGGCAGCTCGGCATGTCGGCGGCGCTGCTGCTCGGCGTGTTGCCCGCCGAGCGGCTGCCCGCGGTCCTCGGCCTCGCCCGCGACCTGCTGCCGTCGACGTACGGCGTGGAGGCGCTGATCCGCACCTTCGACGCGGACCCGGACTGGCTCGCGGTCGGCGCCGACCTGGGCGTCTGCGCCGGGGTGGGGCTGCTCGCGCTGACCGCCGCGACCTGGGCGTTCCGCCGCGCGGCGACCCGCTGACCGGTCGCCCGTCCGGCGACATCGCGCCCGGTCGCCGTCCTGCTGCCGGAGTCACCCTGCCCACCTGGCACGATGACGGGGTGACCGCACCGCTGACGCCACGCGACAACCAACCGCCCGAAGAGCCGCACACCCCGCCGACCGCCTCCGGCGCCGGTTCGTCGGCCGAGCCGCCGGCGCATCCGCCGACCGGGAACGACGCGCCGGTCGACCCGCCGCTCGGCCAGGAGCTGCGCGAGGCCGCGCTGACCGTTCTCGTGCTCGCGCTCGTCGGCGCGCTGCTCGGCCTGCTCTGGCTCTGGCTGGCCCCGCGCATCCCGCTGGTCGCCGACACCCACAACGTCTATCTGAAGGACACCGAGGGCGAGGAGGCGATCGGCGCCGACGGCGTCTTCCTCCTGATCGCGGCCGGTTTCGGCATCGTCAGCGCCGCCGTGCTGTTCCGGCTGCGCCGCCGAGGCGGCGTCCCGCTGGTGATCGCGCTGGCCGTCGGCGGCCTGCTCGGCTCCGTCCTGGGCTGGCAGCTCGGCATGGTGCTGGGCCCGACCGACGACCTCGCCGCACACGCCGCGCAGGTCGGCCCCGGTGTGGTCTTCGACGGACCGCTGCGGCTCCAGGCCATGGGCGTGCTGCTGGCCTGGCCGATCGCCGCGATGGTGACGCATCTGGCGCTGACCGGCCTCTTCGGCCCGCGCGACGAGGAGCCGCCCCTGCCGGGGACGCCGGTGCCGGGGGCGCCGGATCTGGCGAAGGATGATCCGGCGGCCTGAGCGGGCCGTCGGTCGTCGGCCGGGAAGCGCCGCCTGATCGGGAGTGGCCGGGGCGGACGCGGCGCCCGGCCCGGCGCCGTTCGGCCGGGCCGGGCCGTACAACTGAGCCCGCCCGGCCCGATGCCGTTCAGCTGAGCGCCGGGCCCGGTACCGCTCAGCCCCGCCCGATGGCCGCGACCACGGCCCCGGTGAGGGCGACAAGATCCGCCGGGGCCAGTTCGACCTCCAGGCCGCGGCGGCCCGCCGAGACGCAGACCGTGGGACGGCCCTCGGCGGAGGCGTCCACGACCGTCCGCAGCCGCTTGCGCTGGCCCAGCGGGGAGATGCCGCCGCGGACGTAGCCGGTGCTGCGTTCGGCGGCGGCCGGGTCGGCCATCGCCGCCCGCTTGCCGCCCACCGCCGCGGCCAGTGCCTTGAGGTCGAGGGAGCCGGAGACCGGCACCACCGCGACGGTCAGCGCGCCGTCGACATCCGCCAGCAGCGTCTTGAACACCTGCTCGGGCGCGACCCCCAGCGCCTCGGCGGCCTCCTCGCCGTACGAGGCGGCGGCCGGATCGTGGGTGTAGGTGTGCACGGTGAAGGGCACGCCCGCGGCGGTCAGCGCGACCGTCGCCGGGGTGCCGCCCGCCGCGGACTGGGCGCCCTGGGCCTTCTTCGACTTCTTGGACAACTCGTCGGCGCCTTGCGTTCGGGAGCGGGGACCGGGCGCGCGGCCCGGTGTCACGGCCGCGCGGCGAGGTCAGTTGGGGCTGGTCGGCCGCCGGGTCAGCTCCACGGCCGGCAGCGACGGGAGCTTACCGAGCACCGCCGACTCATGGCGCAGGATTTTCAGCTCCTGGCCGAGCCGGTCCGCGGTGTCCGGCGCCGCCAGCAGCCGCTGCTTGGCCGGGACGTCGAGCACCGCCGCCGCGGCGACCAGGTACGACAGCACCGACGGATCGCCCGGCAGATCCTGCCCACCGGCCAGCGTCCGCTCGTTCGCCCAGGCCAGCCGCTTCTGATACGTACGGAACGCCCGGACGACGCCGGACGCGAGGGCCCCGGCGCCCTCGCCGCCGTCCTCGTCCAGCTCCTCCACCTCGGCGGTCAGATACGGCCCGGAGGCGTCCACCGACAGCAGCCGGAAACGGGTGGTGCCCGTGGCCAGGACCTCGTAGCCGGAGTCCTCCTCGGTGGACTTCGCCCGGATCGTCGCCGCGTCGGCGACACAGCCGATGGTGTGGAACGCGGCCATCGGGTCGTCGCCGAACCCGGCGGCGGGCCCGCCCGCGGCCGGAAGCGTGGCGTCCGGCATGCCCTGGGCGGTCGGCGCCACCTCACGGCCGTCGCGGATCGCGATCACCCCGAACCGGCGCTCGTCCTCGGGCAGCTCACCGAGGTCGCGCATCAGCGCCCGGTAGCGGGCCTCGAAGACGTTCAGCGGGAGCACGAGTCCGGGGAACAGCACCGAGTTGAGCGGGAACAGCGGCAGGCGTACAGAGGTCACAGCGGGTAAGCCTAGAGGCTGGGCCGCGCCACCCGGATGCCGGGCGCCACGCCGAGAGCGAAAGCCCCGGTGGCGGCCCCTTACCGGCACCGGGCGCCGCCTGCGCGGGGACGGGCGTCCGCGGCCCGCTCCCGCCGCGCGGCCCGCTACTGCCGCCGCAGCAACCGTGACGCGCCCGCCGCGACCGTCGTGGCCAGGATCCAGCCCGCGATGATCAGCACCGCAGCCACCCACTGCGCCCCGCCCCGTGGGTTCCACGCCGCCCGCTGGTTCAGGTCGATCACCGGCAGCAGCAGATCCAGGACGTACAGATACGGGTTCCACGGCGGCGCCTCGTCGCTTTTGAGGGGCGGGGGCGGCGAGGAGGTGAAGAAGACCGTGCCCAGCGCCCACAGGATCGCCATCCACAGCGCGGCCCGCCCCGGGCGGTAGCCGTACGCCACCGTCCAGTCCTGGAGGAAGCCCCACGCCTTCCCGGCCAGTGGCAGCGTCTCGCGCCGCCGCCGCTGCTTGGCCAGCAGCACCACCCGCGCGTCCGCGTCCTCCCCGCTGGAGCGCAGCGCCGTGGCCAGCATCTCGTACGGCTCCGGCGCGTACTCCGGCGTCGCCGCCGCCACCCACTGCAACCGCGCCGCCAGCGGGAAGTGCCCCCGGGGGATCAGCGTCTCGTACGCGAACCCGGCCATCTGGAGTCCGCCCGCGCCGGGCCAGCTCGCGGAGCGGTCGACGAGGTTGACGACCCGGGCGCCCGAGACGATCACCCGCCCCCGCTGCGGACGCTCCCCGAGAAACCGCAGCTCGGGCGTCTGGATACGGCGCAGCGACAGCTCCTGGTCGGACTCCATCACGAACCGCGCGTGCTCCAGATCGACCGCGTCGCCGAACCGCCCGTCGTCCAGCCGCATCCCGCCCTCGCACTCGAACCGCTGCATCCGCGTCCCGCGCGGCGTGGTGACCGTGCCGTACGCCGGGGTGTGGACCGTGCCGAACGGGGGAGTGGCGCCGGAGGCGAACGGGGAGTTCGCCAGGCCCGCGGCCGTCAGGTGCAGGGTGCGCTCGACGGTCAGCTGCGGGGCGTTCAGCGCGCGGCGGCCGAACGGGTTGCTCAGCCGGCTGCCGCGCAGGCTCAGCGACCCGCCGACGGTCGCGCCGCGCAGCGACAGCTCGCCGTACGACTCCAGCATCTCGGCATGGAGGTCCTGGGTGACGGTCAGCCCGTCCGCCAGGATCGAGCGGCCCTGGCGGTCCTTGTGCACCACCGCCTGGCTCAGCAGCAGATCCGTGCCGATGTGCGCGTCGGTCAGGCGGACGCCGGAGAGCACCACGCACCGCGGCAGATGCAGATCGCCCTCGGTGGTCAGCCGCGCCGCCTCCAGCCGGGGCAGTGCGCAGTTCACCAGCCGCACCGTCGTGAAGTGCGCCTCGGGTAAGACCACCTCGCCCTCGAACCGGCAGTCCCGCAGCTCGACGAATGGCTTGATCGAGCCGCCCGCGACATCGAGGATGTCGGTGATGTACGCGCCGGTGACCTTCAGCGCCGAGACCCGCCCGGGCTGCGCCGGCGGCCCGTCGAGCAGCAGCAGCGCCAGCACCCGCGCGCGTATCCGGCGCTCCGGGCCCCACAGATGGCGGCCGTGCGGATCGTCCCGGGATGGATCCCCGATGTGCAGGTCGCAGGTGCTGCCGTTGCGGAACGCCTGCCACATGCTCCATTCCGCCGAGGTCAGCTGCAGATCCGCCGGTGCGTCCCCGTCCCCGGGCTCGATCACTGTCGTATCCCCCTTTCGTCTCTGTCCGGATACGTCCCGCGCGCCGGCCGCCGTCCGCGCGTCACACCGGTACGCGAAGCGGGAACCGGGGGCGGGCGGCGGGACACGCCGAAGCCGTCACCTGGCCTTTGCCCGCCCCGTGACCTGTTGAACACGCGTGGTCAGGGCCAACTCCGGTCAACTTCACCGGCCCGTCCGGAGCGCATTGTGCGGTGTATCACTGAGTGATACGGCGGGCCGGACCGGAGGGCGGGTCTGAGACACTGGGAGGGTGATCTCCCGAATCGATCTGCGCGGTGACGCCCTTCCCGAGGGCGGCGCCCTGCGCGACCTGCTGCCCCGTGCCGAGTTCGACGTGGAAGCCGCCCTGGAGAAGGTGCGGCCCATCTGCGAGGACGTGCGCCATCGCGGCACCGCCGCGCTGATCGACTGCGCGCGGCGGTTCGACGGTGTCGAGATCGAGCGGGTCCGGGTCCCGGACGAAGCGCTGGGGCGCGCCCTGGCCGAGCTGGACCCGGCCGTCCGCGCCGCCCTGGAGGAGTCCATCCGGCGCGCCCGGCTCGTCCACCGCGAACAGCGCCGTACGGACACCACCACCAAGGTCGTCCCCGGCGGCACGGTCACCGAGCGCTGGGTGCCGGTCGAGCGGGTCGGGCTGTACGTCCCGGGCGGCCTCGCCGTCTACCCGTCGTCCGTCGTGATGAACGTCGTCCCCGCCCAGGAGGCGGGCGTCGAGGGCGTCGCGGTCACCTCGCCGCCGCAGAAAGAGTTCGGCGGCCTGCCGCACCCGACCATCCTCGCCGCCTGCGCGCTGCTCGGTGTCGACGAGGTCTACGCCGCCGGTGGCGCCCAGGCCATCGCGATGTTCGCGTACGGCACCGACGAGTGCCGCCCGGTCAACCTCGTCACCGGCCCCGGCAACATCTTCGTCGCCTCCGCCAAGCGCCTGCTCAAGGGCCGGATCGGCATCGACGCCGAGGCCGGGCCCACCGAGATCGCGGTGCTCGCCGATGCCACCGCCGACCCGCGGCACGTCGCCTCCGACCTGATCAGCCAGGCCGAGCACGACACCCTCGCCGCCGCCGTCCTCGTCACCGACTCCGCCGAGCTGGCCGAAGCCGTCGAGGCCGAGCTGAAGACGCAGGTCGCCGCGGCCAAGCACGTCGAGCGGATCACCGAGGCGCTGGCCGGGCGGCAGTCCGCGATCGTCCTCGTCGACGGTCTCGACGCGGGCCTGACGGTCGTCGACGCGTACGGCGCCGAGCACCTGGAGATCCAGACCGCCGACGCCTCCGCCGTCGCCGCCCGGGTCCGCAACGCCGGAGCGGTCTTCGTCGGCCCGTACGCCCCGGTCTCCCTGGGCGACTACTGCGCCGGTTCCAACCACGTCCTGCCGACGGGCGGCTGCGCCTGCCACTCCTCGGGCCTGTCCGTGCAGTCGTTCCTGCGCGGCATCCATGTCGTGGACTACTCCCGCGACGCGCTGGCCGAGGTCGCCCACCATGTGGTGACCCTCGCCGAGGCCGAGGACCTCCCGGCCCACGGCGCCGCCGTCCTGGCGCGTTTCCCCGAAGGGGAGCGCGAGGACCGCAACGACTGGAAGGTCCCGCAGAGCAAGTGACGAACAGCTCCGACGCGTTCCCCTGGGACGCGCTCCCCATCCGGGACGAACTGCGCGGCAAGACCCCGTACGGCGCCCCGCAGCTGGACGTGCCGGTCCGGCTGAACACCAACGAGAACCCCTACCCGCTGCCCGAGGAGCTGGTCCGGCGGATCGCCGAGCGGGTCGCCGACGCCGCCCGCGACCTCAACCGCTACCCGGACCGCGACGCCGTCGAGCTCCGCACCGAGCTGGCCCGCTATCTCTCCCGCACCGGCGGTCACCCGGTCACCGAGGAGCAGGTCTGGGCGGCCAACGGCTCCAACGAGATCCTCCAGCAGCTGCTCCAGACCTTCGGCGGCCCCGGCCGCGCCGCCCTCGGCTTCGAGCCCTCGTACTCCATGCACGGGCTGATCTCCCGCGGCACCGGCACCGAGTGGATCTCCGGGCCCCGCAACGACGACTTCACCATCGACGTCGCGGCGGCCCGGGCGCTGATCGCCGAGCGCCGCCCCGACGTGGTCTTCATCTGCTCGCCGAACAACCCCACCGGCACCGCCGTCGCCGCCGATACGGTCCTCGCGCTGTACGACGCCGCGCAGGCCGCGCGGGCGGAGACCGGCGGCGCGCTGGTGGTGATCGACGAGGCGTACGGCGAGTTCAGCCACCGTCCGTCGCTCCTGCCGCTGATCGAGGGGCGGCGCAACCTCGTCGTCTCGCGGACGATGTCGAAGGCGTTCGGCGCCGCCGGGCTCCGCCTCGGCTACCTCGCCGCCGACCCGGCCGTGGTCGGCGCCGTCCAGCTGGTCCGGCTGCCGTACCACCTCTCCGCGGTGACGCAGGCGACGGCGCTGGCCGCCCTGGAGCACACCGACACCCTGCTGAGCTACGTCGACCAGCTCAAGGCCGAACGCGACCGGCTGGTCACGGAGCTGCGCGCGGCGGGCTGCGAGGTCGTCGACTCCGACGCCAACTTCGTACAGTTCGGCCGGTTCGACGGCGCGGGCGGCGCGCACGCCGCCTGGCAGGCACTCCTCGACCGGGGCGTCCTGGTCCGGGACAACGGCGTGCCGGGCTGGCTGCGGGTCTCCGCGGGCACCCCGGACGAGAACGACGCGTTCCTCGAAGCGGTACGCGAACTGATGAAGGAGCAGAGCGCATGAGCCGCGTCGGACGCGTCGAGCGCACCACCAAGGAAACCTCGGTGCTGGTCGAGATCGACCTCGACGGCACCGGCCAGGTCGATGTCGCGACGGGTGTGGGTTTCTACGACCACATGCTCGACCAGCTCGGCCGCCACGGCCTCTTCGACCTCACCGTCAAGACCGACGGTGATCTGCACATCGACACCCACCACACCATCGAGGACACCGCCCTCGCGCTCGGCGCCGCCTTCCGGCAGGCGCTCGGCGACAAGGTGGGCATCTACCGCTTCGGCAACTGCACCGTCCCGCTCGACGAGTCCCTGGCGCAGGTCACCGTCGATCTCTCCGGCCGCCCGTACCTCGTGCACACCGAGCCGGAGAACATGGCGCCGATGATCGGCGCCTACGACACGACGATGACCCGGCACATCTTCGACTCGTTCGTCGCCCAGGCGCAGATCGCCCTGCACGTCCACGTCCCGTACGGCCGCAACGCCCACCACATCGTGGAGTGCCAGTTCAAGGCGCTGGCCCGGGCGCTGCGGTATGCCAGCGAACGCGATCCGCGCGCCGCCGGAATTCTCCCGTCCACGAAGGGTGCCCTGTGAACGGCATGTCGACCGCCTTCATCCTGGTCGGTCTCTTCCTCGTCGGTGGCATCTACTCCTTCTGGAAGCAGAAGATGCCCCGCAGCCTGATCACGCTGCTGTCCATCGGCGCGGCGATGTGCCTCGTCGCCGGGGTGATGCGGCTGGAGGTGTGGAATTGACGGCCGCGAAGAAGGTCGTGGTCTTCGACTACGGCTTCGGTAACGTCCGCTCCGCCGAGCGCGCCCTGGCCCGCGCCGGAGCCGAGGTGGAGATCACCGGCGACTACGACCGCGCGATGAACGCCGACGGGCTGCTGGTCCCCGGCGTCGGCGCGTTCGCCGCCTGTATGCAGGGGCTGCGCGACGCCCGCGGCGACTGGATCGTCGGCCGCCGCCTTTCCGGCGGCCGCCCGGTCATGGGCATCTGCGTCGGCATGCAGATCCTCTTCGCCCACGGCATCGAGCACGGTGTGGAGACGGAGGGCCTGGACGAGTGGCCCGGTACCGTCGGCCCGCTGAAGGCCGATGTCGTCCCGCACATGGGCTGGAACACCGTCGAGGCGGCCGACGGCTCCCGCCTCTTCGCCGGTCTGGACGCGGACGCCCGCTACTACTTCGTCCACTCGTACGCGGCGCACGACTGGGAGCTGGAGGTCGGCAACCCGCACATCGCCGCTCCCAAGGTCAGCTGGGCCACCCACGGTGCGCCCTTCGTGGCCGCGGTCGAGAACGGCCCGCTGTGGGCCACGCAGTTCCACCCCGAGAAGTCCGGCGACGCCGGAGCCCAGCTGCTGAGCAATTGGATCGAGACCCTGTGATGGCCCACCCGAAGCTCGAACTCCTCCCCGCCGTCGACGTCCGCGACGGCCAGGCCGTCCGCCTGGTGCACGGCGAGTCCGGTTCCGAGACCGCCTACGGCGACCCGCTCCAGGCGGCGCTGGCCTGGCAGCAGGCCGGTGCGGAGTGGCTGCACCTCGTCGACCTCGACGCGGCGTTCGGCACCGGCGACAACCGCGCGCAGATCGCGGAGGTCGCCCGGGCCATGGACATCAAGGTCGAGCTGTCCGGCGGCATCCGTGACGACGCCTCGCTCGCCGCGGCGCTCGCCACCGGCTGCCGCCGCGTCAACCTCGGCACCGCCGCGCTGGAGGCCCCCGAGTGGGTCGCCAAGGTCATCGCCGAGCACGGCGACAAGATCGCGGTGGGCCTGGACGTCCGCGGCACCACGCTCCGCGGCCGCGGCTGGACCCGCGACGGCGGCGACCTCTACGAGACGCTGGCCCGCCTCGACTCAGAGGGATGCGCCCGCTACGTCGTCACCGACATCAACAAGGACGGCACGCTCCAGGGCCCTAACGTCGAGCTGCTGAAGAACGTCTGCGCGGCCACCGACCGCCCCGTCGTCGCCTCCGGCGGCGTCTCCTCCCTCGACGACCTGCGGACTCTCGCGTCCCTGGTGCCCGAGGGTGTGGAGGGTGCGATCGTCGGTAAGGCGCTCTACGCGAAGGCGTTCACCCTGGAAGAGGCGCTGGCAGCAGTGTCCTGACCGGACGACCGAAAGGCGGCGTGATGACCATCGAGCGCGTATGGACCGGAAGTCCCTGGGAAGAGGCGATCGGCTTCGCCCGTGCCGTGGCCGCCGGCGACCGGGTCCTGGTCGCCGGTACGCTGCCCTTCACCGACGACGGTGTGCTCCAGGGCGAGGGCGACCCCTACGAACAGGCCGGAGCGGCCTTCGGCAACGCCCTGGCGGCCCTGGAACCGTTCGGCCTGGACGCCTCCGCCGTCCTGCGCACCCGGATGTATCTGACCCACGCGCGTGACGTGGACGCGGTGGGCCGCGCCCACCGGGAGATCTTCGGCGCGGCGCCCCCGGTCGCGACCCTGGTCGTGGTCTCCGGCTTCGTCGACTCCCGTGTGCTGGTCGAAGTAGAACTAGAAGCCTTCAAGCAACCCTCCGAAGGAGCCTGACGCCATGACCCTGGCGGTCCGAGTCATTCCCTGCCTGGACGTCGACAACGGCCGGGTCGTCAAGGGTGTGAACTTCCAGAACCTGCGCGATGCGGGCGACCCCGTCGAGATGGCCCGGATCTACGGCGAGGAGGGCGCCGACGAGCTGACCTTCCTCGACATCACCGCCTCCTCCGGCAACCGCGAGACCACCTACGACGTGGTCCGCCGCACCGCCGAGCAGGTCTTCATCCCGCTGACGGTCGGCGGCGGCGTACGCACCGCCGAGGACGTCGACAAGCTGCTGCGGGCCGGTGCCGACAAGGTCGGTGTGAACACCGCGGCCCTGGCCCGGCCCGAGCTGATCCGGGAGATCGCCGAGCGGTTCGGCAGCCAGGTGCTGGTGCTCTCCGTCGACGCCCGCCGGGTGCCCTCCGCCGACGGCGCCGCCACCTCCTTCGAGGTGACCACGCACGGCGGGCGCCGCTCCGCCGGGGTTGACGCCGTCGAGTGGGCGCACCGCGCGGCGGAGCTGGGCGCCGGGGAGATCCTGCTGAACTCCATGGACGCCGACGGCACCAAGGACGGCTACGACACGGAGATGATCGAGGCGGTCCGCAAGCACGTGTCCGTGCCGGTCATCGCCTCCGGCGGCGCGGGCCGCCTCGCCCACTTCGCCCCCGCCGTCGCCGCGGGCGCCGACGCCGTGCTGGCCGCCTCCGTCTTCCACTTCGGCGACCTGCGCATCGGCGAGGTCAAGGGGGCGCTGCGGGAGGCGGGGCATCCGGTCCGCTGACGACGGCGGGCGCGGGGGCCCGGGCCCCCGCGCGTCCGGCCGCGCCACCCAGGTCCGACGCTCAGATCCCCAGATCCGCCTGCCGCGCCCCCGCCACCGCCTCCGGGTCGCCCGTCGGCTCCACGTCCGCGGCCTGCTGGCGTCCGTAGGCGAAGAGGGTCAGTTCGCCGGGCTCGCCGACGACCGTCACCACCGGTGCGCCCCGATGGGCCACCGCCGTGCGCCCGTCCGGGCGCCGCAGCACCAGGCCCACCGGCGATTTCCGGCCCAGCAGCTTCGCCATCTTCTCCAGCCGTGACCACAGCGCGTCCGCGAAGACCGGGTCCAGCTCCCGCGCCGACCAGTCCGGCTGCGCCCGCCGCACGTCCTCGGTGTGGATGTAGAACTCGACGGTGTTCGACGCCTCGTCGATCTGCTTCAGCGCGAACGGCGACATCCGCGGCGGGCCGCTGCGGATCAGCCCCAGCAGCTCCTCGTACGGCTTCGCGGCGAACTCCTCCTGGACCCGCTCCAGCCGGGCCGCCAGCGGCTTGAACAGGAGGCCGCCCGCCGCGTCCGCCCGGCGCTCGCGCACCACCACATGGGCGGCCAGATCGCGGGTGCGCCAGCCCTCGCAGAGCGTCGGCGCGTCGGGGCCGACGCTCTCCAACAGGTCGGCGAGCAGGAGCCGTTCACGCTTCGCATGGGTCGACATGGGGCCAGCCTACGACCGGCCCCGTCGCCTTGCCACGCCGCGGTCCGCCCCGGCACCGGGCCCCCGCACGGCACAATGGCCCCATGAGCAGCCGCGCCACCGACACCGCCGCCCCCGCCCCGCCGGACCGGCCCGCCCCGAACGGCCCCGCCGCCCCCGGCAGCACCGCCCTCGACCCCGCCGTCGCCGCCCGCCTCAAGCACGACGCCGACGGTCTCGTCCCGGCCATCGCCCAGCAGTACGGCACCGGCGAGGTCCTCATGCTCGGCTGGATGGACGACGAGGCGCTGCACCGCACCCTCACCACCGGCCGCTGCACCTACTGGTCCCGCAGCCGCCGCGAGTACTGGGTCAAGGGCGACACCTCCGGCCACGTCCAGCGCGTCCGTTCGGTGGCCCTGGACTGCGACGCCGACACCGTTCTCGTCACCGTCGAGCAGACCGGCGCCGCCTGCCACACCGGGGCCCGCACCTGCTTCGACGCCGACGTTCTGCTCACGGACCGCGACCAGTAGGCTCCGCTGCCATGACCACGGGAACCACCGGCACCGCCACACCGGACCTCGACAGCTTCCGCACCCTCGCCAAGGACCGCCGGGTCGTCCCCGTCACCCGGCGCCTCCTCGCCGACGGCGACACCCCGGTGGGGCTCTACCGCAAACTCGCCGGTGAGCGGCCCGGCACCTTCCTCCTGGAATCGGCCGAGAACGGCCGTACGTGGTCGCGGTACTCGTTCATCGGCGTCCGCAGCGCCGCCACCCTCACCGCCCGCGACGGCCACGCCCACTGGCTGGGCACCCCGCCCGTCGGCATGCCCGGCGGCGGCGACCCGCTGGCCGCGCTCCGCGCCACCGTCGAGGCGCTGCACACCCCGCGTGACCTGCTGGAGGACGCCGGTCTGCCGCCCTTCACCGGCGGCATGGTCGGCTACCTCGGCTACGACATCGTGCGCCGCCTGGAGAAGATCGCCGAGCAGACCGAGGACGATCTGCGGCTGCCGGAGCTGACCATGCTCCTCACCTCCGACCTCGCCGTCCTCGACCACTGGAACGGCACCGTCCTGCTCATCGCCAACGCGATCAACCACAACGACCTCGACACCGGCGTCGACGAGGCGTACGCGGACGCCGTCGCCCGCCTCGACGCGATGGCCGACGACCTCGCCCGCCCGGCCCCGGCGAGCGCCGCGGCGTTGCCGCCGTCCGCGCTCCCGCCGTTCACCGCCGAATGGGGCGGCGCCGCGTACCAGGACGCCGTCGAGGACATCAAGGAGCGCATCCGCGCCGGTGAGGCGTTCCAGGTGGTGCCCTCGCAGCGCTTCGAGACGCCGTGCACGGCGAGCGCGCTGGACGTCTACCGGGTGCTGCGGGCCACCAACCCCAGCCCGTACATGTACCTCTTCCGCTTCGACGGCGACGGCGACCGCAGCGGTTTCGACGTGGTCGGCTCCAGCCCCGAGGCGCTGGTCAAGGTCGAGGACGGCCGGGCCATGGTGCACCCCATCGCCGGGACCCGCCCGCGCGGCGCCGGTGTCCAGGAGGACCAGGCCCTCGCCGACGAGCTGCTGGCCGACCCGAAGGAGCGCGCCGAGCATCTGATGCTCGTCGACCTGGGCCGCAACGACCTGGGCCGGGTCTGCGAGCCGGGCAGCGTCGAGGTCGTCGACTTCATGTCGGTGGAGCGCTACAGCCACGTCATGCACCTGGTCTCCACCGTCACCGGCACCGTCGCCGAGGGCCGTACCGCCTTCGACGTCCTCACCGCCTGCTTCCCCGCGGGCACCCTCTCCGGCGCGCCCAAGCCCCGCGCCCTCCAGATCATCGAGGAGCTGGAGCCGACCCGCCGCGGTCTGTACGGCGGCTGCGTCGGCTACCTGGACTTCGCCGGTGACTCCGACACCGCCATCGCCATCCGCACCGCCCTGCTGCGCGACGGCACCGCGTACGTGCAGGCCGGTGCGGGCGTCGTCGCCGACTCCGACCCGGTCGCCGAGGACACCGAGTGCCGCAACAAGGCCGCCGCCGTGCTGCGCGCCGTCCACACCGCGAACCACCTGGGCACCTGACCCCGGCGCGCCCGTAGGACGCGTCCCGGCCGCCCGCGGCGTCCGGCCACCCCGTGGCCCGGCGTCGCGGGCGGTGCGCGATAGTGGGGGAGTGAGTGCCGCAACCCAGCCCCCCGCCGCCACCGCGCCCGCGCCGTCCGCCCGGCCCCGCAGCGCCCGGCGCAGCCTCGCCGCCGCGCTCCTGCTGGGCGCCGTCGGCTCCGCCCTCGCCCTGCTCGCGTCGGGCCGCGTCTGGTCCCGGGGCACCGCCGCCCTCGCCCAGGGCGATCTGCCGCGCACGGTGACCGGCTCCGACGTCACGGGTGTCCCCGCCGCGCTGGCCATCGTCGGCCTCGCCGCGCTGGTCGCGGTCTTCGCGGTGCGGCGCGCCGGGCGGTACGCCGTCGCCGCGCTCCTCGCCCTCAGCGGCGCGGGCACCGCCGTCGCCGCGGCGGCCGGTTACGGGGACACCTCCGCGCTGCGCGAGCAGGCCGCCACCGCCGTCGGGCTGAGCGGCACGGATGTGCATCACGTCACGCACAGCGTCTGGCCGTGGGTCTCCGTCGCGGGCGGGGTGCTGCTGCTGGCCGCCGGTCTCCTCGCACTGTGCTTCGGCCGCCACTGGCCCGCGATGTCGGGCCGTTACGAGCGCACGCCTGGCGGCGCAGGCGCCCCGCGCCGGGCCGCCGCCGCGGTGGACCCGGACCGTCCGGAGGAACTGTGGAAGTCCCTGGACCGGGGCGAGGACCCCACCCAGTAACGGTGGTTCCCCGGGCATCGGTGACAATGGACCGCGAGGTATCACCGCGCCCCGATCCGGCGCGACAGAGCTACGAGGAGCATTCATGTCGAGCAGTGGCCACGGACACACCCCCGCCGCCTGGACCGGCGTCATCATCTCGTTCATCGGCTTCTGCGTCGCGGGCGCCTTCATGGTGCTGGCGAACGTGCCCGGGTTCTGGGCCGGCATCGTCCTCACCGTTCTCGGCGCGGTCGTCGGCGGTCTGATGCGCCTCGCCGGTCTCGGCTCGGAGCCCAAGCGCTCGGCCGCCCCTGTCGCCGCCGTGGTCCAGCCCCAGGAGGGCTGACCCCGTGGCGCCGGATCCCGGCGCCACTCCCGCACCCTTCGAAGGCGCCGCTTCCCGGGCTCCGTACCCCGTACGGAGCCCGGGAAGCGGCGCCTTCGTGCGTGCCCCGGAACAATCGGCGGGGTGAACGCACCCGTGGCCCCGCCCCGGCCCGCCGCCCCGCGCCCCGGGGCGCCCGCCGCCCGCCGGGGTCCGCTGCGCCGCCTCGCCGCCCCGCTGGGCACGGCCGCCGCCGCGGCCGCCGCCTTCGGCTACGTCGGCGCGGTCGACCCGAACCACCCCGGCCATTACCCGGTCTGCCCGCTGCTGCATCTGACCGGCCTCTTCTGCCCGGCCTGCGGCGGTCTGCGCAGCGCCCACGCGGTCGCTCACGGCGAGTTGCCCGCCGCGCTCGGCGCCAACGCCGTGGCGGTCCTCGCGTACGCCGTCTGCGCGGTGTTCTGGGCGGTCTGGACGGTGCGCGCGGCGCGCGGGCTGCCGATCGCCGGGCCGCGCCCGCGCCCCGTCCACTGGTGGGCGCTGGCCGCCGCGCTGGCCCTCTTCACCCTCGTCCGCAACCTCCCCTTCGGCGCTTTCCTGCGGCCCTGACCCGGCCAGCGGGTGTCCAGGTGAGGGGACTACCGACGGCCGGGTGCGGGACCTGCGGTCGCGGCCGGATACCATAGGGAGTGCCTACGGTGAGTGCCGCCCGGCGCCCGTACCCTCCACCGCTTCAGAAGGAGGCCGCTCGCGTGAGTGTGCTCGACGAGATCATCGACGGAGTCCGCGCCGACCTCGCCGAGCGACAGGCGCGCGTCAGCCTCGACGAGCTGAAGGAGCGCGCCCGCGCCGCCCGCCCGGCCAAGGACGGCGTCGCCGCCCTCAAGGGCGAGAGCGTGACGGTCATCTGCGAGGTCAAGCGCTCCAGCCCCTCCAAGGGCGCGCTCGCCGCCATCGCCGACCCGGCGGGCCTCGCCGCCGACTACGAGGCGGGCGGCGCCGCTGTCATCTCTGTCCTCACCGAACAGCGCAAGTTCGGCGGTTCGCTCGCCGACCTCGAAGCGGTCCGCGCCCGCGTGGACATCCCGGTGCTGCGCAAGGACTTCATCGTCACCGCCTACCAGCTGTGGGAGGCCCGTGCGTACGGCGCCGACCTCGCGCTGCTGATCGTCGCCGCGCTGGAGCAGGAGGCGCTGGTCTCGCTCATCGAGCGGGCCGAGTCGATCGGCCTGACGCCGCTGGTCGAGGCGCACGACGAGGAGGAGGCCGCCCGCGCGGTCGACGCCGGGGCCAAGATCATCGGCGTGAACGCGCGCAACCTCAAGACCCTGGAGGTCGACCGCGGCAACTTCGCCCGGATCGCCCCCGAGATCCCCGACCACATCGTCAAGATCGCCGAGTCGGGCGTGCGCGGCCCGCACGACCTGATCGCGTATGCCAACGACGGTGCGGACGCCGTCCTCGTGGGTGAGTCGCTGGTCACCGGCAAGGACCCGCGCACCGCCGTCGCCGATCTGGTCGCGGCCGGCTCCCACCCCGCGATCCGGCACGGCCGGGCCTGAGGACGGACGCGACCCCATGACCGCCACCGGCAGCCACCGCACCGCCCGGGACACGTCCCCGGGCGCGTTCGGCGTGCCCGCCGGTGCGCACGCCGGGTGCGCGTCGGACGGCCTGCCCGGCCACGGCCCCGCCCTTTCCCTGACGCCCCGGGCCCGCCGTACCGCGCGGCGCGCGGCGGTCCGCTGCGCGCTGCCGCCCTGGCACCGGGGCTGCCGGGCGCCGGCCCGCCGGGTGCACGGCCGCCGGGTCAGGTACCACATCGGCTCCGAGCCCGGCCAGACCAACGGCATGCGATGGCGCCGGGGGCCCGTGCGCTGACGCGTGCGCGCCCCGGCGGTCGGTGTGGCGGTACGCCGCTCCGGTCTGCCGGAACGCCGCCCGGCGGGTGGCCGCGACCGGATCATCGGTCCGGATGCGTACAGCCGGTGCCCTTGCGGGCCGGTTGCTCGTTAGGCACGGCGCGGCGCTTCCACGGCCCGGCGGACGTCCCAAGGCCGTACGGCGACCGGGAGTCACCGGCGGCCGGATCCGTCGGCGTACCGCGCCCCGCGCAACGCCCGCGCGGGCGGCGCATGCCCCCTTTTGCTTCTCCACACCCTTCCCATCTCTTCTCAATCTTTCCGACAGACCCAGTTGTCCGGGGCGAGGGCCCCGGCAGAGGAGTGCGTCAGATGTCCTCCGAATTCTTCGTGCCCGACCCCGAGGGGCTGGTTCCCGGCCCCTCGGGCTACTTCGGTGCCTTCGGCGGCAAGTTCATCCCCGAGGCGCTGGTCGCCGCGGTCGACGAGGTGGCCGCCGAGTACGAGAAGGCCAAGGCCGACCCGGCGTTCGCGGCCGAGCTGAACGAACTGATGGTCAATTACACGGGCCGTCCCAGCGCCCTCACCGAGGTGGCGCGGTTCGCCGAACACGCCGGTGGCGCCCGGGTGTTCCTCAAGCGTGAGGACCTCAACCACACCGGTTCCCACAAGATCAACAATGTGCTGGGCCAGGCGCTGCTCACCAAGCGCATGGGCAAGCCCCGCGTCATCGCGGAGACCGGCGCCGGTCAGCACGGCGTCGCCACCGCCACCGCCTGCGCCCTCTTCGGCCTCGAATGCACCATCTACATGGGCGAGATCGACACCGAGCGGCAGGCGCTGAACGTCGCCCGGATGCGGATGCTCGGCGCCGAGGTCATCGCCGTGACGTCCGGCAGCCGCACCCTGAAGGACGCCATCAACGAGGCGTTCCGTGACTGGGTCGCCAACGTCGATCGCACCCACTACCTCTTCGGCACGGTCGCGGGCCCGCACCCCTTCCCGGCTCTCGTCCGCGACTTCCACCGCATCATCGGCGTCGAGGCGCGGCGGCAGATCGTGGAGCGGGCCGGGCGGCTGCCCGATGCGGCGGTCGCCTGCGTCGGCGGCGGCTCCAACGCCATCGGCCTCTTCCACGCCTTCCTCCCCGACGCGAGCGTGCGGCTGGTCGGCTGCGAGCCCGGCGGCCACGGCATCGCCACCGGCGAGCACGCCGCGACCCTCACCGAGGGCACCCCGGGCATCCTGCACGGCTCGCGGTCGTACGTCCTCCAGGACGAGGACGGGCAGATCACCGAGCCGTACTCGATCTCCGCGGGGCTTGACTACCCGGGCATCGGTCCGGAGCACTCGTACCTCAAGGACAGCGGCCGGGCCGAGTACCGCGCGGTCACCGATGACGCGGCGATGCAGGCGCTGCGGCTGCTGTCGCGCACCGAGGGCATCATCCCGGCCATCGAGAGCGCGCACGCGCTGGCCGGAGCCCTGGAGCTGGGCCGCGAGCTGGGCCCCGACGGCCTGCTGCTGGTCAACCTCTCGGGCCGGGGCGACAAGGACATGGACACCGCGGCCCGCTACTTCGGGCTGTACGACAACGCAGGCGACCGCGCCACCGCGGGCGAGGGGGAGAAGTGATGACGGGGACGACGGGCAACATCGCCCTGCTGGACTCGGTGCTGGCGACGGCGCGCGAGGAGAACCGCGCCGCGCTGGTCGGCTACCTTCCCGCCGGTTTCCCGACCGTGGACGGCGGCATCCGGGCGGCGACCGCGATGCTGGAGGGCGGCTGCGACATCGTCGAGGTGGGCCTGCCGCACAGCGACCCGGTCCTCGACGGGCCGGTCATCCAGACCGCGGACGACATCGCGTTGCGCGGCGGTGTGCGGATCACCGATGTGATCCGCACGGTCGGCGAGGCACACGCCGCCACCGGCGCGCCGGTGCTCTGCATGACGTACTGGAACCCGGTCTACCGCTACGGCGTCGAGCGGTTCGCCGCCGAGCTGGCCGCCGCAGGCGGCGCCGGGTGCATCCTGCCGGACCTGCCGGTCCAGGAGGCCGCGGAGTGGCGCGCGGCCGCCGGGAAGCACGGCCTGGCGACCGTCTTCGTCGTCGCGCCCAGCAGCCGGGACGCCCGCCTCGCCGAGATCACCGCGGCGGGCAGCGGCTTCGTCTACGCGGCGTCGCTGATGGGCGTCACCGGCACCCGCGAGTCGGTCGGCCACGAGGCGCAGGAGCTGGTCCGCCGCACCCGCGCCACCACCGATCTGCCGGTCTGCGTCGGCCTCGGGGTCTCCAACCCCGAACAGGCCGCGGAGGTCGCGCAGTTCGCCGACGGCGTCATCGTCGGCTCGGCGTTCGTGCAGCGGATGCTGGCCGACGAGGACGACCTGGAGGCCGGGCTCGCCGGGGTCCGGACGCTGGCCGGGGAGCTGGCCGCCGGGGTGCGCAAGCGCTCCTGACGCCGCCGTCGGCCGGGGCCGGGCGGGCTGCGGGGTATGTGTGTGCGGCGCGGCGGGTTCCGTCCCCCGATAGGGCGAACATCGGTGCGGAGGGGTGCGGCAGCGCCCCTCCGCTTCGTTTTCCTGGGGTGAGCCAGAAGAACCATGACGGTAAGAGCAACGCCCGTGAGCGGCTGAAGGCACAGCGTGAGACGGAGAAGGCCCGGGCCCGGCGCAACCGCCAGGCGATCGTCGCCGGAGCGGTGGTCCTGGTCCTGGCGGTGGCCGGCGGCATCGCCGTCTGGGCCTCCCACTCCGGCGGGGACGAGGAGAGCGCCAAGCCGCTGGCCGTCCCGAAGGGCGCGCGCGGCGGCGACAAGCCCGCGGTGCCGGTCGGCGCGCCCGGCGCCCCCTCCACCCTGACGGTCTGGGAGGACTTCCGCTGCCCCGCCTGCCAGCAGTTCGAGACCGGCTTCCGCCCGGTCATCCATGAGCTGGAGGACGCCGGGCATCTCAAGAGCGAGTACCACCTCGTCACGATCATCGACGGCAATGGGGGCGGCACCGGCTCCCTCAACGCCGCCAACGCCGCGCTCTGCGCCCAGCACGCCGGTCATTTCCGCGCGTACCACGACGTGCTCTACAGCAATCAGCCGCCCGAGCAGCAGGACGCGTTCGCCGACAAGAAGAAGCTGATCCAGCTCGCGGGCAAGGTCCCGGGGCTGGCCGGCGACGCGTTCACGCACTGCGTCGAGTCCGGTACGTACAACGATTTCGTCCGGCGGTCCAACGACGCGTTCACCAAGTCCGGGTTCCGCGGCACCCCGACCGTGCTGCTCAACGGCAAGGATCTGGCAAAGGAGAAGAACGGGCAGTTCACGCCCGCGGACTTCAAGAAGATGGTGCTCGACGCCAACAAGGGCAAGCCACCGGCCAAGCCCGCCACGCCTCCGCACTGACCGCGCGGCCCACGCCCGCCCGGAACGGTCCCGGCGCTGTGACGGCCTCGTTACGCAGCCGTTGCCGGGCGGGTTGCCGCCGACCCCGCCCGGCGGGGTAGCGTCGTGACTGCCATGGACCTCGCATTCATTCCCAGCCCGTCGGTCGGCGTCGTGCATCTCGGCCCGATCCCGCTCCGGGGCTACGCGTTCTGCATCATCATCGGTGTCTTCCTGGGCGTCTGGCTCGGCAACAAGCGCTGGGTGCAGCGCGGTGGCCGTTCCGGCACGGTGGCGGACATCGCCGTCTGGGCGGTGCCCTTCGGCCTCGTCGGTGGACGGCTCTACCACGTCATCACGACGTACGAGCCGTACTTCGGCAAGGACGGCCATCCGCTCGACGCCTTCAAGGTGTGGGAGGGGGGTCTCGGCATCTGGGGCGCGGTGGCGCTCGGCGCGGTCGGCGCGTGGATCGGCTGCCGCCGCCGCGGCATCCCGCTGCCCGCCTACTGCGATGCGCTCGCCCCCGGTCTCGCCATCGGCCAGGCCGTCGGCCGCTGGGGCAACTGGTTCAACCAGGAGCTGTACGGCCGTCCGACCGATGTGCCGTGGGCGCTGAAGATCAGCGACGACCCGGCGATCGGCCGCATCGGCGGCACGTACCACCCGACGTTCCTCTACGAGTGCCTGTGGTGCCTGGGCGTCGCCGCGCTGGTGATCTGGGCCGACAAGCGCTTCCGCCTCGGCCACGGCCGTGCCTTCGCGCTGTATGTCGCGGCGTACTGCGCGGGCCGAGCGTGGATCGAGGAGATGCGGGTCGACGAGGCGCACCACATCCTCGGCCTGCGGCTGAACGTCTGGACCGCGCTGATCGGCCTGGTCCTCGCCGTCGTCTACATCATCATTTCCGCGCGGCGGGTACCGGGCCGCGAGGAGGTCGTCGAACCGGGCGCCCAGGAGACCCTGGCCGGTGGGGACGCGGACGGCGAGCCGGAGGGCGCGCAGGCGTCGGCGGCCGGGTCCGCGGAGGCGGAGCCCGAGGCCGAGGCCGAGAAGGACGCGGAGTCCGATGCCGGGGGCGCGAAGGAGAAGCGCGCCGACGGCGAGACGAAGACCGCCGGGAGCGGCGGCAAGAAGACCTGAGACCGTGCCGTCGCCCCGGGCGGCGGCCGTATCCCTCCACCGCGCCGGGCGGACCCGTTACGGGTTCCGCCCGGCGCGGTGTCGTATGCGCCCACGGCACAGGCGCAGCGCCCGCGCCCGGCGGCCCCGCGCCGCCGTCCGGCCCGCGCTCACCCGAACGGCTCAGCGCGCCCGTCGGACCGGCTCGCCGTGGCTGCCTGTGAGCGGGATCTCATGGCGGGCGGTCGGGAGAAACCGCAGGTCAGAGAGGTAAGTTCGGCCTTCCTTGCTAGCGGTGGAGGGGGCGTCACGCCTAGTTTCGAGGTGTTGGAGGGGAAAGTGCCGAACAGCGGCCCACACCTCGCCGAAGGGAGTAGGTCCCTATGTCCGTCACCGATGTCATGGATGCTTCGGCGCCCACCCACGTCGCCCACCGCGACAACCACACCCACCGCGACGTCAACGGCGGCTGGCTGCGCCCCGCCGTCTTCGGCGCCATGGACGGGCTGGTCTCGAACCTCGCGCTGATGACCGGCGTCGCCGGTGGCGCGGTCTCCCAGCAGACGATCATCATCACCGGGCTGGCCGGACTGGCCGCCGGTGCCTTCTCGATGGCCGCCGGCGAGTACACCTCGGTCGCCTCCCAGCGCGAACTGGTCCTCGCCGAGCTGGACATCGAACGGGCCGAGCTGCGCAAGCATCCGACGGACGAACGGGACGAACTGGCGGCCCTCTACGTCTCGCGCGGGGTGGAGCCGGAGCTGGCCCGGAAGGTCGCCGAACAGCTCTCCCGCGACCCCGAGCAGGCGTTGGAGATCCATGCCCGTGAGGAGCTGGGCATAGATCCGTCCGACCTTCCGTCGCCCACCGTGGCAGCGGTTTCCTCCTTCGGATCCTTTGCGCTGGGCGCGCTGCTGCCCGTACTTCCGTACCTGTTGGGCGCTTCCGCGCTGTGGCCCGCGGTGATGCTGGCGCTGCTCGGACTCTTCGCGTGCGGCGCGGTCGTGGCGCGGGTGACGGCCCGCTCGTGGTGGTTCAGCGGGGTGCGGCAGCTGCTCCTCGGTGGCGCGGCCGCGGGTGTGACGTACATCCTGGGGACGTTGTTCGGAACCGTCATAGGGTGATGCTCCTCTACAGGGGCTCGCATCATTGTTGAGTTACCCGGCGGTTTCATGTTGCTGACCGCCGGGCATAAGGCCGGGGCGCCACACGGGCAATGTCGCTCGGTGGGCGCCCCGTTTCCGGACCGGGTTGTCCGTCCGCGACCTCACACCGCAGTCACGGTGTCCGCATGTTGGAAGGCTCTATTCGCTTCCTGAGAAGCGAGCCATCCTGTAATCTGCACGAAATTTCGCGGAGGGCCAACGTCGTCCCTCGGCAGTTCCTATGCCACGACGACGTTGGGAGAGCCGATGCGTTCCGCGTCCACGCACTCCGCGACCACCACCGGTGCCACCCGCGCCGCCTGGTCGCCCATGGACGGGCGCCCCGCCCCGCAGGGGATGTACGACCCGCGCAACGAGCACGACGCCTGCGGTGTCGGCTTCGTGGCCACCCTCACCGGCGAGGCCGCTCACGCGCTGGTCGAGCAGGCGCTCACGGTGCTGACCAACCTGGAGCACCGCGGTGCCACCGGCTCCGAGCCCGATTCCGGCGACGGCGCGGGCATCCTCCTCCAGGTGCCGGACGCGTTCCTGCGCGAGGAGGTCACCTTCGACCTCCCCGAGGCCGGCGGATACGCCGTCGGCATCGCCTTCCTGCCCGCCGATGCCCAGCAGGCGGCCGACGCCGTCTCGCAGATCGAGACGATCGCCGATGAGGAGGGCCTGACGGTCCTCGGCTGGCGCGTCGTCCCCGTCGCCCCCGAACTTCTCGGCAACGGCGCCCGCGCCACCATGCCGGCCTTCTCCCAGCTCTTCGTTACGAGCAAGCACAGCGTTACGAGCAAGCACAGCATTTCGAGCAAGCACAGCGTGACGGACGGGACGAGCACCGGGCTGGCGCTGGACCGCAAGGCGTTCGCGCTGCGCAAGCGCGCCGAGCGGGAAGCCGGGGTCTACTTCCCGTCGCTCTCCGCCCGCACCCTCGTCTACAAGGGGATGCTCACCACCGGGCAGCTGGAGCCGTTCTTCCCGGACCTCTCCGACCGCCGCTTCGCATCGGCCATCGCCCTGGTCCACTCGCGGTTCTCCACCAACACCTTCCCGAGCTGGCCGCTGGCCCACCCGTACCGCTTCGTCGCGCACAACGGTGAGATCAACACGGTCAAGGGCAACCGCAACTGGATGCGGGCCCGCGAATCGCAGCTCGCCTCGCGGCTCTTCGGCGACCTGGACACAGACCGGCTCTTCCCGGTCTGCACACCGGACGCCTCCGACTCCGCCTCCTTCGACGAGGTCCTGGAGATGCTGCACCTCGGCGGCCGGTCGCTGCCGCACGCGGTGCTGATGATGGTCCCGGAGGCGTGGGAGAACTCCCCGTCGATGGACCCGGCCCGCCGCGCGTTCTACCGGTACCACTCCACGATGATGGAGCCCTGGGACGGCCCGGCGTGTGTCACCTTCACCGACGGCACGCAGGTCGGCGCGGTCCTCGACCGCAACGGGCTGCGCCCCGGCCGCTACTGGGTCACCGACGACGGTCTGGTCGTGCTCTCCTCCGAGGTCGGCGTCCTCGACATCGACCCCGCCAAGGTCGTCCGCAAGGGCCGCCTCCAGCCGGGCCGGATGTTCCTCGTCGACACCGCCGAGCACCGCATCATCGAGGACGACGAGATCAAGGCGGAGCTGGCCGGGGCCCACCCGTACCAGCAGTGGCTGGACGAGGGCCTGATCGACCTCGCCGACCTGCCCGAGCGCGAGCACATCGTGCACACCCACGCCTCGGTCACCCGCCGCCAGCAGACCTTCGGCTACACCGAGGAGGAGCTGCGGGTCCTGCTCGCGCCGATGGCGAACTCCGGTGCCGAGCCGATCGGTTCGATGGGCACCGACTCGCCGATCGCCGCGCTCTCGGCCCGTCCGCGGCTGCTCTTCGACTACTTCACCCAGCTGTTCGCGCAGGTCACCAACCCGCCGCTGGACGCCATCCGCGAGGAGCTGGTCACCTCGCTGATCTCCTCGCTCGGTCCGCAGGGCAACCTCCTGGAGCCGACCGCGGAGTCCTGCCGCAGCGTCATCCTGCCGTTCCCGGTGATCGACAACGACGAGCTGGCCAAGCTCATCCACATCAACGCCGACGGCGACATGCCCGGCATGAAGGCCGTGACGCTCTCCGGTCTCTACCGCGTCGGCGGCGGTGGCGAGGCCCTCGCCGCGCGCCTGGCGGAGATCTGTGCGGAGGCCGCCGCGGCCATCGAGGCCGGGGCCCGGCTGATCGTCCTCTCCGACCGGCACTCCGACGCCGAGCACGCCCCGATCCCGTCGCTGCTGCTCACCTCCGCCGTCCACCACCACCTCATCCGGACGAAGCAGCGCACCCAGGTGGGCCTGCTCGTCGAGGCCGGTGACGTCCGCGAGGTGCACCATGTCGCGCTGCTGATCGGCTACGGCGCCGCCGCGGTCAACCCGTACCTGGCGATGGAGTCCGTCGAGGACCTGGTCCGCGCCGGGACCTTCCTGCCCGCGGGCACCGACCCCGAGGCCGCCATCCGCAACCTCATCAAGGCGCTCGGCAAGGGCGTCCTGAAGGTCATGTCCAAGATGGGCATCTCGACCGTCGCCTCCTACCGCGGCGCGCAGGTCTTCGAGGCCGTCGGCCTGAACGACGCGTTCGTCGACACCTACTTCCACGGCACCGCCACCAAGATCGGCGGCGCGGGCCTGGACATCGTCGCCGAGGAGGTCGCCGCCCGGCACGCCAAGGCGTACCCGGCGTCCGGCATCGCCGCCAGCCACCGCGCGCTGGAGATCGGCGGCGAGTACCAGTGGCGCCGCGAGGGCGAACCGCACCTCTTCGACCCGGACACCGTCTTCCGGCTCCAGCACTCCACCCGCGCCCGCCGGTACGACATCTTCAAGCAGTACACGGACCGGGTGAACGAACAGTCCGAGCGGCTGATGACGCTGCGCGGCCTCTTCGGCATCAAGGCGGACCGCCCGGCGGTGCCGATCGATGCGGTCGAACCGGCGTCCTCCCTGGTCAAGCGGTTCTCCACGGGCGCCATGTCGTACGGCTCCATCTCCCAGGAGGCGCACGAGACGCTGGCCATCGCCATGAACCAGCTCGGCGGCAAGTCCAACACCGGTGAGGGCGGCGAGGACCCGGAGCGGCTGTACGACCCGGCGCGCCGCTCGTCCATCAAGCAGGTCGCCTCCGGCCGCTTCGGCGTGACCAGCGAATACCTCGTCAACGCCGACGACATCCAGATCAAGATGGCCCAGGGCGCCAAGCCCGGTGAGGGCGGTCAGCTGCCCGGCCACAAGGTCTACCCGTGGGTGGCGAAGACCCGGCACTCGACGCCCGGCGTCGGCCTGATCTCGCCGCCGCCGCACCACGACATCTACTCCATCGAGGATCTGGCGCAGCTGATCCACGACCTCAAGAACGCCAACCCGGCCGCGCGTATCCACGTGAAGCTGGTCTCCGAGGTCGGCGTCGGCACCGTCGCCGCAGGTGTCTCCAAGGCGCACGCGGACGTCGTCCTCATCTCCGGCCACGACGGCGGTACGGGCGCCTCGCCGCTCACCTCCCTCAAGCACGCCGGTGGCCCCTGGGAGCTGGGGCTCGCCGAGGCCCAGCAGACGCTGCTGCTCAACGGGTTGCGCGACCGGATCGTGGTGCAGACCGACGGGCAGCTGAAGACCGGCCGCGACGTGATCATCGCGGCGCTGCTGGGCGCCGAGGAGTTCGGCTTCGCGACCGCGCCGCTGGTCGTCTCCGGCTGCGTCATGATGCGCGTCTGCCACCTCGACACCTGCCCGGTCGGCATCGCCACCCAGAACCCGGTGCTGCGCGAGCGGTTCAGCGGCAAGGCCGAACACGTCGTCAACTTCTTCGAGTTCATCGCCGAGGAGGTCCGCGAACTCCTCGCCGAGCTGGGCTTCCGCACCCTCGACGAGGCCATCGGCCACGCCGAACTCCTCGACACCACGCGGGCGGTGGACCACTGGAAGGCCCAGGGCCTCGACCTCGCCCCGCTGCTGTACGTCCCCGAACTGCCCGAGGGCGCCGTCCGCCACCAGGCCACCGTCCAGGACCACGGTCTGGCGAAGGCGCTGGACAACGAGCTGATCCGGCTCGCCGCCGATGCGCTGTCCGCGGACACCGCCGAGGACGCGCAGCCGGTGCGCGCCCAGGTCGCGATCCGCAACATCAACCGCACCGTCGGCACCATGCTCGGCCACGAGGTCACCAAGAAGTTCGGCGGCGCCGGGCTGCCCGACGACACCATCGACCTCACCTTCACCGGCTCCGCCGGGCAGTCCTTCGGCGCGTTCCTGCCGCGCGGCATCACACTGCGGCTGGAGGGCGACGCCAACGACTACGTCGGCAAGGGCCTCTCCGGCGGCCGCATCGTGGTCCGCCCCGACTGCGGCGCCGACCATCTCGCCGAGTACTCCACCATTGCGGGCAACACCCTCGCCTACGGCGCCACCGGCGGCGAGCTGTACCTGCGCGGCCGGGTCGGCGAGCGGTTCTGCGTCCGTAACTCCGGCGCCACGGTGGTCTCCGAGGGCGTCGGCGACCACGGCTGCGAGTACATGACCGGCGGCAACGCGGTCGTCCTCGGCGCGACCGGCCGCAACTTCGCCGCCGGGATGTCGGGCGGGTTCGCGTACGTCATCGACCTCGACCCCGCCCACGTCAACAAGGAACTGGCCGACGCGGTGCGTCCGCTGGACGGCGCCGACGCGCGGTGGCTGCACGAGGTGGTGCGCCGCCATCAGGAGGAGACCGGCTCGACCGTCGCCGCGAAGCTCCTCGCCGACTGGGACGCCGCCGCTGCCCGCTTCAGCAAGGTCGTCCCGGCCACCTACCAGGCAGTGCTCGCCGCCAAGGACGCCGCCGAGCAGGCCGGACTCTCCGAGTCCGAGACCCACGAGAAGATGATGGAGGCGGCGACCCATGGCTGACCCGAAGGGCTTCCTCAACCACGACCGCGAGGTCGCCACGGCCCGTCCCACAGGCGAGCGCGTCCGGGACTGGAACGAGGTCTACCGGCCCGGCGCCCTGCTGCCGCTCATCAGCAAGCAGGCGTCGCGCTGCATGGACTGCGGCATCCCGTTCTGCCACAACGGCTGCCCGCTGGGGAACCTCATCCCCGAGTGGAACGACTACGCCTGGCGTGACGACTGGAGCGCCGCGTCCGAGCGGCTGCACGCGACCAACAACTTCCCGGAGTTCACCGGCCGCCTCTGCCCGGCGCCCTGTGAGGCGGCGTGCGTGCTCGGCATCAACCAGCAGCCCGTGACCATCAAGAACGTCGAGGTCACCATCATCGACAAGGCGTGGGACAGCGGCGACGTCACCCCGCAGCCGCCCGAGCGGCTCTCCGGCAAGACCGTCGCCGTCATCGGCTCGGGCCCGGCGGGCCTCGCCGCCGCCCAGCAGCTGACCCGCGCAGGCCACACCGTCGCCGTCTACGAGCGCGCCGACCGCATCGGCGGGCTGCTGCGGTACGGCATCCCCGAGTTCAAGATGGAGAAGCGGCACATCAACCGCCGTATCGAGCAGATGCGGGCGGAGGGCACCAAGTTCCGTACGGAGACGGAGATCGGCCGCGACATCGACGCGAAGAAGCTGCGCAAGCGGTACGACGCCGTCGTCATCGCCGCGGGCGCCACCACCTCCCGGGACCTGCCGGTGCCCGGCCGGGAGCTGACCGGCATCCACGTCGCGATGGAGTACCTGCCGCTCGCCAACAAGGTGCAGGAGGGCGATCTGACGGTCGCCCCGATCACCGCCGAGGGCAAGCATGTCGTCGTCATCGGCGGCGGCGACACCGGCGCGGACTGCGTCGGCACCGCCCACCGCCAGGGCGCGGCGTCCGTCACCCAGCTGGAGATCATGCCGCGACCGGGCGAGGAGCGCAGCGCGGGCCAGCCCTGGCCGACCTTCCCGATGCTGTACAAGGTGACCTCCGCGCACGAGGAGGGCGGCGAGCGGGTCTACGCGGTGTCGACCACCCACTTCGAGGGCGACGAGGACGGCAACGTGCAGTGGCTGCACCTGATCGAGGTGGAGTTCAAGGACGGCAAGCTGGAGCAGAAGCCCGGCACCGAGCGGAAGATCCCGGCGCAGCTGGTCACCCTCGCGATGGGCTTCACCGGCACCGACCGGGAGAACGGGCTGGTCGAGCAGTTCGGCCTTGAGGTGGACGCCCGCGGCAACATCGCCCGCGATGCGGAGTTCGCCACCAACGTCCCCGGGGTGTACGCCGCCGGTGACGCGGGGCGCGGCCAGTCGCTCATCGTGTGGGCCATCGCCGAGGGCCGCTCCGCCGCCCGGGGCGTGGACCGCTTCCTCACCGGGGCCAGCGCCCTCCCGGCACCCGTCAAGCCGACGGACCGCGCACTCACCGTGTGACGGTACGTCCCTTCCTGTCCCGTACAACGGCGTACGGCGGCATGGGTCCCGGGAGCGGTACCGGGGCCCATACCGCGACGCCTGCCTGATTCCCCGACCGGCGGGCGGGCGTCGCGCGTCTCATGGCGGGCCGCCCGCCCCCGGCGTGGGGCGGGCGGCCCGTGCCTGCGGCCTGGGGCAACAGCTCCCAGGCCGTTACTCCGCGGCCTCGCCGTCCCCGGCCACCAGCCGGGAGGGGAAGCCGCCGGTGGCGACCGGGCCCCAGCGCCGCGGGGTCACCCGGATCAGCGATTTGCCCTGGTTGCGCATGGCCTCGCGGTACTCGTCCCAGTCCGGGTGCTCACCGGCGATGTTGCGGTAGTACTCGACCAGCGGCTCGACGGACTCCGGCGCGTCGATCACCTCGGCCTCACCGTCGATCTGCACCCACGGGCCGTTCCACTCGTCGGACAGCACGATCACGCTGACCGACGGCGCCCGGCGGGCGTTGCGCACCTTGGCGCGCTCGGGATACGTCGACATGACCAGCCGGCCGGAATCGTCCACGCCGCAGGTCAGCGGCGAGCCCTGCGGAGTGCCGTCGGAGCGGCGGGTCAGCAGGATCGCGCGGTGCCGGGGGCGGACGAACTCCAGCAGCTCGGGCAGCTCGACTCGGGTGTTACGGGCGATGGAAGGACTCATGGCGCGAGCCTAGGGGCTGGAGTGTGCTCCAGGGCTCGCGGTGAGCGGTGCGCCCGGGTGGTGGGGGAGCGGTGCTCCACGGCTGGGGCCGCCCCGTGCCATCGGGCCCGGTCGTGCTCCCCGTGGCCGGGCCCCGCCGTCACCGGAAACGGGCCGGGGCGGGCCGGCCGGGGCACCGCGGCGCCCCACACGCCGCGGTACCCCTGCCGCCCCGCCCCGGCCCGGTGTCCGCCGCGGCGCCGCGGGCAGTGGCGCGGCGCCGTGCGGACGGCCGGTACGGCGGTGGCTCAGCGGTGACCGGCCAGCGGTTTGCCGGTGGCCGCGTCGACGAGGGTGCGGTGGCCCAGCGGCTGCTTGAGGTCCAACGTGACCTTGTCGGTGGCAAGTTGGGCGGTGCACATCTTCTTGTCGTCCTTCTTGCGGCTCCAGCCGGACACCACGATCAGCTTCTCCGACTCGCGGATATGCGCGCCGTACCTCGCGTCGCAGGCGCCGTGGCCGACGGTCACCGTCACCTTCCGTGCCGAGACGCCCGGCCGGTCGGCCCCGGCCAGCGGCAGCAGCGCCTCCTTGTGTCCGGACACCGGCTCGACCTTCGGCCAGTCCCGCACGATGGTGTCGGCGCGCTGCTCGAACGCGTTCTGCTTGCCGGGCGGCGCGGCGCCGACCGTCTGCTTCGCTCCGCCGCACCCGGCCAGCGCCGCACCGGCGGCGGTCAGGGCGGTCAGGGCGGTCAGGGTGCGCCGCACGGTACGGCTCTTCCCGGCGGGGGTGCGGGTGGTCCGCTGTGCTGTGGTGGTCCACATGTCTGCCTCCTCGGGTCACGCATGGGACGGAGCCGGGGCCGATCGGGTTCCGCTTCGTTCGCCGGCCGCACAATCTGCCGACGGCATAAGGCACTTCGCGGGGGCGGCCCGGTCCGTAGCGTCGCCGGTATGACCTCTCTCCGTACGGAACTCCGTCAACTCGCCGACACCGTCTGGCAGCTGCCGTTCGCCGTCGGGCACGTCCATCTCGTCGCGCTGCCCGGCGACGGCTTCGCCGCCGTCGACACCGGCATGCCCGGCTCCGCCCCCGCGATCCTGGACGCGCTCGGACGGCTCGGCGCCGGGCCCCGCGCGCTGCGGCAGATCGTGCTGACCCACTCCCACATCGACCACGTCGGTTCGGCCGCGCCGCTGGTCGCCGCCACCGGCGCCACCGTGCTGGCCGGTGCCGACGACGTCCCGTACATCACCGGCGCCCGCCCCGAACCGCAGGCGCGGCCCACCCCGGCCGAGGCGGCGCTCCAGGCGCAGATCTTCGCGGGGCTGCCCGGCGGGGCGCTGCCCGTGCGGGAGCCCGTCGGGGTGGACGTCCCGCTGCGCGAGGGGGACACGCTCGACGGCTGGGGCGAGCCGGTGCGGGTGCTGCACGTGCCCGGGCACACGCCGGGCGGTATCGCGCTGCATCTGCTGCGCTCGCGGGTGCTGTTCCCCGGCGACCTCATCGGCGCCGTCGACGGCCGGGTGGTCCTCGGTCCCTTCAACGTCGACCGGGAGCGGGCCGAATCGTCGTTCCGCAGGCTCGCCGCCCTCGACGACGTCGACACCGTCTGCGTCCCGCACGGAGATCCCCTGGTCGACGGCGCCCGCGCCGCCCTGGCCGCCGCGACGCCGGACCGCGACTGGCGGTGACGTGACGCCTGGGGCGGCCGGGGCCAAGGGAGTTGGCGGGTGGGCACTCTTGTCACGCTGAGCGTCCGCTCACATAATCACAGAGCGCTTTACGGACTCATCCCCCACTGGGTCCGCAGGCCGCACGGCAGGCTGCCCGTTTCGCAGCCGTGCCGCGCACCGGCTCCGGTGGGGCATGCGTCCGTCGTCGACGTGCAACCCCCCACGAAAGGAAGCCCGTTGCGCAGCTCCCTGAAGCACCTCAAGAGAACCACCGCCGCCGGCGCCGTCGCCCTGGCCGCCTTCAGCCTTCTGCCCGGCACGGCCTTCGCATCGCCCGCCCCCGACAGCTCCGGTTCGGTCGGTACCAAGGTCGTCGGCGGCACCAAGGCCGACCAGGGTGAATTCCCCTTCATGGTCCGGCTGTCGATGGGCTGCGGCGGCGCGCTGTACGCCAAGGACATCGTGCTGACCGCGGCGCACTGCGTCGACGGCAGCGGCCCCAACACCGACATCACCGCCACCGCGGGCGTCGTCGACCTGGAGGACTCGGCCGCCGTCACGGTCAAGTCCAAGGAGGTCCTGCAGGCCCCCGGCTACAACGGCAAGGGCAAGGACTGGGCGCTGATCAAGCTGGAGAAGCCGATCGACCAGCCCACCTTGAAGATCGCTCAGGACGACAAGCTCAACAACGGTGACTTCACCATCGCCGGGTGGGGCGCCGACAAGGAGGGCGGCGACCAGCAGCGCTACCTCCTGAAGGCGACGGTGCCGTTCGTCGACGACGCCACCTGCGAGAAGGCGTACGGCGACGACCTGACCCCGGGCGACGAGATATGCGCCGGGAAGCTCGACACCGGCGGCGTCGACACCTGCCAGGGCGACTCCGGCGGCCCGATGTTCCGCAAGGACGACGCCGGTGAGTGGCTCCAGGTCGGCATCGTCTCCTGGGGCGAGGGCTGCGCCCGTCCCGGCAAGCCCGGTGTCTACTCCGAGGTGAGCACCTTCGCCGCGGACATCCAGAAGGCCGCGGGCGAGCTGGGCGCCTGACCCGTCGGGGGCACGTTCCCCGTCGCGCGGCGGCGGACTTCCCCCGGGTCCGCCGCCGCACCCCCACCGCCCCGGTACCGGCCCGACCCGCCGGTACCGGGGCGGTGCGCGTGGGGGTGCGTACGGGGCCGGGCCCTGCCGTCGCCCGCCCTCCCCTCACGGCACCAACCGCGGCGCCCCTGCCCCCACCGCCCCGGCCAGTTCCAGCAGCAGTACCTCGTTCGGGCCCTCGCGCAGCACCGGCCCCGGTACGTACAGGGTGTGCTGCGGGCCGGCCGACCAGTAGCGGCCGAGGGGGAAGCCGCCGATCCAGGCGAAACCCCTGGTCCAGCCGGGGAGTTCGAGCAGGGCGTCGCCGGTGCCGCCGGGCGGGACGGTGACCGTGCCCCGGTGCAGGCCCCGCGCCCCGGGGCGGGCCGGGCCGAACGGCAGCCGGGCCACCGCCGCCGCGTCCTCGAACGCGTCGAGGCGCAGGCCCCGCGCCCGTACGCGGTGCAGATACTGGCGTTCGTGCAGCACCCCGCCGGTGAGGCCCTTGGGCTCGGCCAGCCGGGGGCCGTAGTTCACCCGGCCCAGGGACTCCACCCACAGCTCCACCTCCGCCGGGCCCGGCACCTCGCCGAGCAGCGCGTCCTCGGTGTCCAGCTCCGGGCCCGGTGCGCCGTCCACGAACGTCACCGCCCGGTCCCGCAGCCCCCGCACCCGCAGCGGATACGGCCGCCGGGGGCCCGGTACCCGCAGTCGGTAGCGGACCAGGCCCCGGTCCACGTCCAGCTCCTCGAAGGCCGCCGGGACGGGCGTCTCCACCTCCGGGCCGCCCAGCGCGTCCAGCACCGCGTCCGGCGCCGCCCACCGGTCGAGGCGTACGCCGACCGGCGTGCTCAGCACCGGCCAGGGCGCCGGCGGCGGGGGCGGCGGGGCGTCCGTGTACGGGGCCAGCGCCTCGCGGAAGAGGGCGAACTTGGCGGTGGGACGGCCGCGTTCGTCGATCGGCGCGGCGTAGTCGTAGGAGGTGACGGTCGGCTGGAGCGGGCCGTCGTGCAGCTCACCGGCGCGGTTGGCGCCCGCGTGACCGCCGAAGCTGGTGCCGCCGTGCGCCATGTAGAGGTTGACGGACGCCCCGCACTCCAGGGCGGCGCGCAGCTCCCGTGCCGCCCGCCCGGGATCGTCCGGCGCGGGCGGCTCGCCCCAGTGCGCGAACCAGCCGCACCACAGCTCCGCGCAGAACAGCGGACCGGACGGCCGGTGGCGGCGGAGCGCGGCGAACGCCTCCCGGGCGCCGGAGCCGAAGTTCACCGCCGCGAGCACGCCCGCCACCGAGCCGCCGGTCAGCATGTGGTCCTCGGGCCCGTCGGAGGTGAACAGCGGCACCGTCACGCCCCGTGCGCCGAGCAGCTCCGCCAGCCACGTCAGATACGCGGCGTCCGTCCCGTAGGAGCCGTACTCGTTCTCCACCTGCACCAGCACCACCGGGCCGCCGACGGTGCACTGCCGGGCGGTGATCTGCGGCAGCAGCACCGTGAACCACCGCTCCACCGCCCGCAGATACGCCGGATCGGCGGTCCGCACCCGGCGGCCCAGCGGCCCGGTCAGCCAGTGCGGCAGCCCGCCGTTCTCCCACTCGGCGCAGAGGTACGGGCCGGGCCGCACGATCGCCCGCAGCCCCGCCCGCCCGGCCGCGTCCAGGAACCGGCCCGGCGCGTCCACGTCCCGTACCTCGCCGGGCCGCGGTTCGTGGAGGTTCCACGGGACGTACGTCTCCACGCAGTTCAGGCCCAGCGCGCGCAGCGTCGCCAGCCGGTGGTCCCACTGGGCCTCGTGGACGCGGAAGTAATGCAGCGCCCCGGACAGCAGCCGCAGCGGCCGCCCGTCCAGCAGGAACTCCCGCTCGCCCACCGCGAACGTGGCCGCCTCGAATGCCCCCATGCCGCCCGCCCTCCGTCGCCGCCGTCCGTGCCGCCCACCCTCGCCCCCTGGCGGGGCGGCGGTCCATGGACAAAGATCGGCGCTGTTTGGACGGAGCGCGGCGCCCGGCGGCGGGCCGCCGCGCGGGAGCGGGAGCGGGGCCGCGGGCCTGTCGTCGCGAGGCGGACGGGAGTGTGGCGACAGGGCCGAGGTGCCGGGGAGGCCGGAGATGTACCACACCTGGATGCGCTACTTCACGCCCACGCCGGTCCACCACCGCCTCGGCCTGGTCTGCCTGGGCGTCGGCCTCCAGCACGGCACGCTCCCGCCGGTCGGCCCGCGCACCCTCCACCACCACGTCGCGCTGGTCATCAGCGCCGGGCGCGGCTGGTACGCGGGGACCGACGGCCGCATCCGGGAGATCACCGCGCCCGCCCTGCTGTGGCTGCTGCCGGGCGTCGTCCACCACTACGGCGCGGACCCCGACAGCGGCTGGGACGAGAGTTTCGTCGGCTTCACCGGACCGGCCGCCGCCACCTACCGCGAGCTGGGCTACATCGAGGCGGACCGCTGCCTGGTGCCGCTCACCGACACCGTCGGGCCGCGCGCCGCCGTCGGCCGGATCGCCCGCGCCGCGCGCCGCGACAACCCGCTCCTGGAGGTGGAGACCTCCGCCGCCGTCCATGAACTCCTCGTCGCGCTGCGCCGGGTCCGCGCCGGTACCGGCGCGGACGGCGACCCGGTGCTGCGGGCGCTGGCCCGCGACGCCTTCGCGCCGCTGTCGGTGGCCGGGCACGCGGCCCGCAACGGCATGACGCCCGCCGCGCTGCGCGCCGCGGTGCGCCGGGCCGCCGGGTGCACGCCCAAGGACTATCTGCTGGGCATCCGGCTGGGCCGGGCCAAGGAGCTGCTGGCGGCGACGGATCTGCCCGTCGCCGCCGTGGCCCGCCGGGTCGGCTACGACGACCCGGCGTACTTCAGCCGTCTGTTCACCCGCCGGGTCGGCGCGCCCCCGGTCCGCTTCCGCGAACGCCAGGGGCGCAGCGTGCCGGGCGGCTGGTCGGACACGGTGCCCGACCCGGACGATCCGCCGGTGCTGCGGTCAGGGGGAGACCTCCTCCAGCGGCCGGTCGCGGGTCTCCTCGGCGAAGAACCCGGCGACCAGCGCACCGGCGGCGGCGACCGCGGCGAGCACCGCGAACACCACGGGCAGACCGGAGGCGGCGTACACCGCGCCGACGACGACGGGCCCGCCGATCACCCCCAGCCGGTTGACCGCACCGCCCGCGGCGCAGCCCAGCGCCCGCATCCGGGTCGGGTACAGCTCCGGTGTGTAGAGGTACAGGCAGACGTTGGAGCCGAAGAAGCAGACCGCGGAGAGTGACGTCCACAGCAGGACGCCGCCCGCGGAGCCGGTGCCCGTCGCGGCGAGGGCGAGCAGGGTGGCCGCGGCGCCGCCCAGGAAGAGCGGGAAGATCCGGCGGCGGCCGATCCGGTCCACGGTGAGCGCGGCGACCAGGCAGCCGGCGAACCCGGCGACGGAGGTGACCGTCGAGTGGAGCAGCGCGTCCCCGAGCGAGAGGCCGAAGCGGCTGCCGTAGATGCTCGGCAGCCAGGACGTGACGCCGTAGTTGACGAAGTATCCGGTGAACCAGAGGGCGGCGAGGACGAGGGTGCGGCGGCGGTAGCGGCCGGTGAACAGGCCCCGGACGCCGGTGGCGGCGCGTTCGGCGGGGGTGGCGGGCACGACCGGGCCGTCACCGGCGGGCGCCGGGGCCGGGCCGGTGACCGGCGGCAGCGGGCGGCCCGTCGCCGCCTCGACCTTCCGCTCGATCAGCGCCATGGTCTCCTCCGCCTCCCGCAGCCGCCCGCGGTCGGCGAGCCAGCGCGGTGACTCGGGGACGGTGCGGCGTACCAGCAGCGCCAGCAGGCTGGGGAGGGCGGCGAGCAGATACATCCAGCGCCAGCCGAGGGCCGGGACGATCCAGGCGGCGCAGAGCGCGCCGACGGTGAGCCCGGCGGGGAAGACCAGTTCGTAGAGGAGGACGAAGCGGCCGCGGCCCAGGCTGCGGGTGATCTCGCTGATGAACGTGGCGGCCACGGGCACCTCACCGCCGATGGCCAGGCCCTGGACGAAGCGGAGCGCCATGAAGGGCGTGGGGCCGGTGGCGGCGGCGAGGGCGGCGGAGACCAGCCCGGACAGGCCGATGCACGCGGCGATGACGGTGACCCGGCCGTAGCGGTCGGCGAGACGGCCGGAGAGCAGCGCGCCGAGCAGCATGCCGACCGAGCCGACGGTCATCACGAGGGTGGCGCCGCCGGTGGACAGCGCCCATTCCTGGCGGAGTTCGGGCATCGCATAGGCGATCAGCAGTTGGTCGAAGGCTTCGAAGAAGGTCACCACGCCGATGACGACGCGGACGGTGGCGTGCCAGCGGGACAGTGGAAGTCGTTCGAACCGGGCGGCGAGCGCGGCGCGGGCGGCGCCGGTCTCGCGGTCCGGGGAGGCGGCAAGGCTCATCCGGGATTCCTCCAGGCCCGCGGTGGGGCGGGAGAGGGGCAGGGCAGGGGAGGGCGAGGCGCGGCGGGCGGCGGTTGGGGGCCGTCAGGCCCCGTCGCCGCACTCCTGCCCGCCCTCCGGGCGACGACGGGAGTGTGACGACAGGTCCTGGATGTCCCGTCCGTAAGCGCAAAGCTTCTAAGCGCTTAAGTTCTACCGACCTCGGGGGCGGGGTCGTCAAGAGGTTGACCACTGAAACTTTTCCCGGCGTGAGGGGTTGCCAGGAAATAGTTAAGTGCTTAGATTTCTGCCGCTGAAGCAATTCGCCCGGCACACGCCCCGCTCAACTCCCGCTCAGGAGGCCCCGGATGACCGTCGACGCGCCGGTGAACGACCTGGTGCCCGCACCGGGCGACACCCCGGACGAGGTGCTCGTCGCGGGGGAGTGGCGGCGCGGCACGGGCGCCCCCGCCGAAACCGTCGACCCGGCGACCGGCCACACCCTGACCACCGTGACCGGCGCGAGCGCCGCCGACGTCGACGCCGCGGCCACCGCCGCCGCCCACGCCGCCGCCGACCCGGCCTGGCGCCACCTGCCGCCGCATCTGCGCGCCCGGCTGCTGCACCGCGTCGCCGCGCTCGTCGACACCCACGCCGACGCGCTCTCCGCGCTCCAGACCGCCGACACCGGCAAGACCCGCGCCGAAACCCTCGCCCTGGTGCGCAGCGCCGCCGCCACCTTCCGGTACGTCGCCGCCGCCGCGGAGACCGCCGAGGACGCCGTCACCCCCTCCCGCGGCGACTACCTCACCCTCAGCCGCCACGAACCGATCGGCGTCATCGGCGCCATCACCCCCTGGAACTCCCCGATAGCCAGCGACGCCCAGAAGCTCGCGCCCGCCCTCGCCGCCGGGAACGCCGTCCTGCTCAAGCCCGCCGAGTGGACCCCGCTCGTCGCCCTGGCCCTCGGCCGGATCGTGCACCGCGCCCTCGCCGACGAGGGGCTGCCGCCCGCACTGCTCTCCGTCCTGCCGGGGCCCGGCACCGTCACCGGCGACGCCGTCGTACGCCATCCGGCCGTCGGGAAGATCGCGTTCACCGGCGGCACCCGCACCGGACGCGTCATCGGGCGGATCGCCGCCGACAAGATCATGCCGGTCTCGCTGGAGCTGGGCGGCAAGTCACCGACCGTCGTCTTCGCGGACGCCGACACCGAAACCGCCCTGGCCGGTGTGTTGTTCGGGATCTTCTCCTCCAGCGGCCAGAGTTGCATCGCCGGCTCCCGCCTCTTCGTCCACCGCTCCCGCTACGATGCCTTCCTCGCCGAACTCACCGACCGCGCCCGCGCGCTGCGCGTCGGCCCCGGCACCGACCCCGCCACCCAGGTCGGCCCGCTCGTCCACCACCGCCACCGCGACCACGTCGCCGCCTACGTCGACCTCGCCCGTGCGGAGGGCGCCCGCGTCCGGTGCGGCGGCGCCGCGCCCGACGGCGAGCGGTACCGCGACGGCGCCTACTACCTCCCCACCGTCCTCGACGGACTGCCGCCCACCGCCCGCGTCTGCCAGGAGGAGATCTTCGGGCCGGTCCTCGTCGCGCTGCCCTTCGACGACGAGGACGATCTCGTCGCCCAGGCCAACGGCACCGCCTACGGCCTCGCCTGCGGACTGTGGACCCGCGACGCGGCCACCGCCTGGCGGGTCGCCGACCGGATCGACGCCGCCACCGTGTGGATCAACACGTACAAGCAGTTCAGCGCGGCCACCCCGTTCGGCGGGATGAAGGACAGCGGACTGGGCCGGGAGAAGGGCCGCGACGGCATCCGCGCCTACCAGCGCCAGAAAAGCCTCTACTGGGGCACCGGCGGACCCCTGCCCTGGGCCGCCGCCTGACCCCCGGCCGTACCCGCGACGGCCCGGCCGCCCGCGCCGCGCCTGCCCGGCGCGAGGCCCCGGCCACCTCTCCGCGCCGGACCTGCTCCCGCTCGCTGTGCCTCTTCCCCGACTTCCCGACCCCGTCCGAAGGATGCCGAACCGATGCCCCACGAGCCCATAGCCCGGCTCCGCGCGCTGCGCGCCGTCGAACTCCGCACCCCCGCCGTCACCGAGGCCACCGACTTCTACCGCGAGGTGTGGGGCCTGGAGACCGTCGATGCCGAGCCCGGCGCGGCCTGGCTGCGCGGCACCGGCCCCGAGCACCACGTCCTCTCCCTCACCCGCGCCGACCGCCCCGCCCTCGGCAGGATCAGCTTCGCGGTCGCCACGCCCGCCGAGATCGACGCCGCCGCCCGCCGCCTGGAGGCCCGCGGCCTCACCCCCGTCCACGGCCCCGGCCCGCTCGGCCAGAGGGGCGGCGGCTACGGCCTCCGCTTCACCGACCCCGAGGGGCGGCTGCTGGAGCTGAGCGCCCACGTCGAGGCCGTCGCCCCGCGCGGCCGCGACGCCGCCGTCCCCGTCGGCGTCACCCACACCGTCCTCAACACCACCGACATCGACGCCGCCGTCGCCTTCTACCGCGACGTCCTCGGCCTGCGGGTCTCCGACTGGTCCGAGCACCAGATGGCCTTCCTCCGCTGCAACGCCGACCACCACTGCCTCGCCTTCAACCAGGCCGACCGGTCGTCCCTCAACCACGTCGCGTACGAGATGACCTCCGTCGACCACTTCATGCGCGGCCTCGGACGGCTGCGCCACCACGGCATCACCCCGCAGTGGGGACCCGGCCGCCACGGGCCCGGCAACAACACCTTCGCCTACTTCACCGACCCGTCCGGCCTGGTCTGCGAATACACCTCCGAGGTCGCCCAGATCGTCGAGGACACCTGGATCGCCCGGGTCTGGCGCCGCACCCCCGAACTCTCCGACCTGTGGGGCACCGCCGGACCGCCGTCCCCCGCCATCCGCCGCCATATGGCCGGAACCCCCGGCCCGCTCACCGCCCCGGAAGGAACCGCATGACCGCCGCATCCGCCACCCCCGCCGCGCCGCCCGCGCCCCGCACCCCGCGCCGGGTCGGCCTCATCGGCTGGGGCGCCATCGGCCGCGTCGTCGGCACCGCCCTCGCCGCCGGGGAGATCCCCGGCGCCACGCTGACCTGCGTCGTCGACAACCGCCCACTCGGCGACACCGCCCCCGCCCCGCAGGTGTCCCTGGAGGAGGCGCTGGACCGCTGCGATCTGATCGTCGAGGCCGCGGGCCAGGGCGTCGTCCGCGCCCACGGCGAAGCGGTCCTCACCGCCGGGGCCGATCTGCTGATCGCCTCCACCGGCGCGCTCACCGACGACGCCCTCACCGCCCGGCTGCGCGCCGCCGGACCGGGCCGCGTCTACTTCACCGGCGGCGCCGTCGGCGGCCTCGACCTCCTCCAGGCCGCCCGCGCCCTCGGCCCGCTCACCGACGTCACCCTCACCACCACCAAACTCCCCGCCACCCTCGAACAGCCCTGGATGGACGCGGAGTTGCTGCGCCGGATGCGGACCGCCACCGGCCCCGTCGAGGTGCTGCGCGGCACCGCCCGGGAGATCCCCGCGAAGTTCCCCCGCTCCACCAACGTCGCCGCCTCCGTCGCCCTCGCCGTCGGCGACCCGGACGCCGTACGGGTCAGCGTCGTCGCCGACCCCGCCGCCCGCCACACCCGCCATGTCGTCGAGGCGTCCGGCGGCCACGGCAGCTACCGCTTCGAGGTCCGCCACCTGCCCGACGAGGCCAACCCCGCCACCAGTCAGGTCGTGCCGTACGCGGTGCTGCGCAGCCTCGCCGCCCTCGCCGGACGCCCCGGGATGATTCTGTGAACGCCCCCTACGACCCCGCCGGACTGCAGGTGGCGGAGACCGGCGCCGGCGGGCCGACGCTGCTGTGCCTGCACGGCATCGGCTCCTCCTCCGCCGCCTTCGCCCCGCAGTTCGCGAGCCTCGGCGACCGGCTGCGGCTGTTCGCCTGGGACGCCCCCGGCTACGGCGCCTCCGCCGACCCCGAAGGCCCCCTGGACCTCGACGGCTACGCCGACACCGCCGCCGCCCTGATCCGCGCCCGAGGCGGCCCGGCCCACGTCCTCGGCGTCTCCTGGGGCGGCGTCATCGCCCTCCGTCTCGCCGCCCGCCACCCGGACCTCGTCGCCTCGCTGATCGTCGCCTCCTCCAGCCCCGGCTCCGGCACCGACGCGGAGAAGGCCGCCGCGATGCGCACCCGCGCCACCGAACTCGCCGCGCTCGGCCCCCGCGCCTTCGCCGAACGCCGCGGCCCCCGCCTGGTCTCCGACGCGGCGCCCGCGGCCCTCGTCCGCCGCGTCACCGACACCATGGCCACCGCCGTCCGGCTGCCCGGCTACGGCCATGCCGCCGAGGCGATGGCCGCCACCGACCTGCGCGGCGAACTGCCCGGCATCGCCGCGCCCACCCTCGTCCTCTGCGGCGACCTCGACCGCGTCACCGGCCCCGGGGCGAGCCAGCTCCTCGCCGGTGCGCTGCCCCGGTCCGCGTACGTGATCGTCAAGGACGCCGGTCACCTCGCCAACCAGGAGCGGCCCGAGGCGTTCGACGCCTGGGTCCTCTCCCACCTCCGCATCACCGCCCGCCTCGGCGCCTGACCCCGACCCCCGTACGAAGAAAGGCAGTTCCGCCATGCCCCTCACCACCGACGCCTACGACAACGGCGACGACCTCGCCGCCTACACCGACTCCCTGATCGCCACCAAGGGCTCCCGCGACCCCGACTGGGACACCCTCGCCTTCCAGACCAAGGCCGGTGAGCAGTACCGCCGCGCCCAGATCCGCTACGTCGGCTCCGGCGCCACCGGAAACCACGACGGCGACCACCGCATCCTGCCGTCCGGCGGCTTCACCTTCTCCACCATGCTGCTGCCGCCCGGCGCCGAGGGCCCCGAGCACACCCACCACGACGTCGAGGAGGCGTTCTTCGTCCTGGAGGGAGAGGTCCGCGTCGGCATCCACCGCGGCGAGGACGAGGCCGAGTACCGCACCCTCGGCTACCGCGACATGATCGTCGTCCCCGCCGGGGTGGCCCGCAGCCTCAAGAACGAGGGCGACACCGACGCGCTGTTCTGCGTCGTCATCGGCACCCGCAAGCCACAGGTCCCCACCTACCCCGCGCACTCGCCGATGCACGGCGTCACCCGCGACTGATGGCCGCCCCCGCAACCGGCATCGTCGTCGTCACCGGCGCCGGCCGTGGCCTGGGGGAGGCCATGGCCCGCCGGGCCGCCGAGGACGGCCACCGCGTCGTCGTCGCCGAACTCGACCCCGCGCGCGGCGCCGCCACCGCCGCCGCGCTCCGCGCCGACGGCCTCGACGCCCACTTCGTCCGCTGCGACGTCGCCGACCCCGCCTCCGTCGACGCCCTCGCCGCCGCCACCGCCGCACTGGGCCCGCTCCACGGCCTGGTCAACAACGCCGGGCTCGCCAACGGCGTCGGCGGCAAGGAGTTCCACGACCTCACCGTCGAGGAGTGGGACCGCCTGATGACCGTCAACGCCCGCGGCCCCTGGCTCGTCGCCCGCGCCCTGCTCCCGCAACTCCTGGCCACCGGCACCGGCCGCATCGTCAACCTCGCCTCCGACGCCGCGCTCCACGGCTCCCCACGGCTGGCCCACTACATCGCCTCCAAGGGCGCCGTCATCGCCCTCACCCGGGCGATGGCCCGCGAACTGGGCGACAAGGGCGTCACCGTGAACGCCGTCGCCCCCGGCCTCACCGCCTGCGAGGCGACCGAGAACGTCCCCGCCGAACGCCATGAGCTCTACCGGCTGGGCCGGGCCGTCTCCCGCCCCCAACGCCCCGACGACCTCATCGGCCTCGTGGCCTTCCTCCTCGGCGAGGAGTCCCGCTACCTCACCGGGCAGGTCATCGCGGTCAACGGCGGCTTCACGATGCACTGACCGAAAGCACACTCAACTCCCTTGGTTTTCAAGCGCGTTGCAGCATCACCGAACCCGGAAGGACCCCTCATGGACCTCGGCCTCGCCGACCGCACCGTACTCGTCACCGGCGGCACCTCCGGCGTCGGCCTGGCCACGGTCCGCGCGCTGCTCGCCGAGGGCGCCCGCGTCGCCACCTGCGCCCGCACCCCCGACTCCCTCACCGCGCTCGCCGACGGCCTCGGCGCCGGACCGGACCGGCTGCTCACCGGCGCCACCGACATCCGCGACGCCGACGCCACCGCCGCCTTCGTCCGCCGCGCCGCCGACCACTTCGGCGGCCTCGACGGCCTCGTCAACAACGCCGGACAGTCCCGGATGAAGCGCCTCGCCGAGACCACCGCCGAGGACTGGCGCGACGAACTGGAGCTGAAGTTCGCCGGCGTCCTGCACACCCTGCACCCCGCCCTCCCGTTCCTCCGCGCCTCCGACGCGGCGGCCGTCGTCAACATCAACGCCGTCCTCGCCAAGGAACCCTCACCCCGCCTGATCACCACCAGCGCCGCCCGCGCCGGGATCCTCAACCTCTCCGCTTCCCTCGCCCGTGAACTCGCCCCCGACGGCATCCGCGTCAACTCCGTCTGCCTCGGCCTCATCGACACCGGCCAGTGGACCCGCCGCCACGCCGCCTCCGGCACGGAGCGCAGCTACGAGGAGTGGCAGGCCGAACTCGCCGCCGACCGCGGCGTCGCCCTCGGCCGCCTCGGCCGCGCCGACGAGGTCGCCTACGCCGTCCTCACCCTCCTCGCGCCCCGCGCCTCGTACATCACCGGCACCGCCCTCGACGTCTGCGGCGGCGTCGCCCGCTCCGCCGCCTGACCCGCACCCACCGGGAGCCCGCACCATGCCCCAGCACAACGGCGGCGATCTGCTCGTCGCCCTCCTGCGCGACCTCGGCGTCGACACCGTCTTCGGCGTCGTCAGCGTGCACAACCTGCCGCTCGTCGAGGCCACAGGCCGCGATCTGCGGTTCGTGCCCGTCCGCCACGAGGCCACCGCCGTCAACGCCGCCGACGGCCACGGACGCGCCCGCGGCGGTATCGGCTGCGCCCTCACCAGCACGGGCACCGGCGCGGGCAACGCCGCCGGTTCGCTGATCGAATCCCTCGCCACCGGCAGCCGCGTCCTGCACGTCACCGGCCAGATCGACAGTCGCCACCTCGGCGCCGGACGCGGCTACATCCACGAGACCCGCGACCAGCTCGGCATGCTCCGCGCCGTCAGCGCCCACGCCGCCACCGTCCCCGACGCCGCCCGCGCCGCACGCGTCCTGCGCGACGCCGCCGACCATCTCCTCGGCCCGGCGGGCGGCCCCGCCAGCGTCGAATGGCCCATCGACCTCCAGTACGCACCCCAGGACCCGGCGGCACTGCCCGCCGCGCGCCCCACGCCGGCGCCCGTCCGGCCCGCGCCCGACGCGCTCGACGCCGCCGCCGACGCCCTGGCCGCCGCCCGCCGCCCCCTCGTCTGGGCCGGCGGCGGCGCCACCACCGCCGGACCCGAACTCGCCGCGCTCCTCGACCGGACCGGCGCCGGACTCCTCACCTCCAACTCCGGCCGCGGCGCCATCCCCGAGACCGACGACCGCTGCATCGGCAACTTCGCCACCACCCCCACCGGCCGCGCCCTCCTCGCCGATGCCGATCTGCTGCTCACCGTCGGCACCCACTTCCGCTCCAACGAGAGCGCCGACTGGAGCCTGGAACTGCCCGCCGTCCACCTCCAGATCGACCACGACCCGGCCGCCCTCGGCCGCGCCTACCCGGCCGCCCACCCGCTGCACGGCGACGCCGCCACCACCCTCGCCGCCCTCCGCGACCGCCTCACCGCCCGGCCCGCCCCGGGTCCCGACCCCGCCTGGACCGTCCGCGTCCGCGAGGCCCGGGAGACCGTACGCGCCGAACTCCGCGACCGCATCGGCCCGCAGGCCGCGCTCTGCGACGCGATCCGCGCCGCCCTGCCGCCCCAGGCCGTCCTCGCCCGCGACGTCACCGTCCCCGCCAGCAGCTGGGGCAACCGCCTCCTCGATATCCACCACCCGCACACCAATGTCTTCCCGCGCGGCGGCGGCATCGGCCAGGGCCTCGGCATGGGCATCGGCGCCGCCCTCGCCACCCCGGACACGCCCACCCTCGTCATGGCCGGCGACGGTGGCCTCGCCGTCCACCTCGGCGAACTCCTCACCCTCGCCCAGGAACGCCCCCGCCTGACCCTCGTCGTCTTCAACGACGGCGGCTACGGCGTGCTGCGCAACATGCAGGACCGCTACTTCGACCGCCGCTCCGGCGTCGACCTGGCCACCCCCGACTTCGCCGCCCTCGCCCACGCCACCGGCCTGCCCTACGCCCGGATAGCCGCCGAGGCCGACGCCGCGCCCGTCCTCACCGCCGCCGCCGCGAGCGACGGCCCCACCCTCGTCGAGGTCGACCTGACCGCCCTGGGCCCCATGAAGACGCCCTTCACCCCGCCCGTCGCGCTGCCCGCCCGGTAAGGAGGACGACCGTGCCCGACACCGCCTTCGACCTGCTCGTCCACCGTATGACCTGGGAGGCCGACGACGTCCTCTCCCTCGACCTCGTCGACCCCGAGGGCACACCGCTGCCGCCCTGGGAGCCCGGCGCCCACCTCGACCTGCACACCGGCGGTCAGGTCCGCCAGTACTCCCTGTGCGGCGACCCGGACGACACCGCCCGCTACCGCGTCGCCGTCCTGCACACCACCGCCTCCCGCGGCGGCTCCGCGCACGTCCACACCGCCCTGCGCCCCGGCGCCACCGTCCGCGTCCGGGGCCCCCGCAACCACTTCGCCCTCGAACCGGCCGCCCGCTACCTCTTCCTCGCCGGTGGCATCGGCATCACCCCGCTGCTCCCGATGGTCCGCCGCGCCCACCGCACCGGCACCCCCTGGCAGCTGCTCTACGGCGGCCGCCGCCGCAGCAGCCTCGCCTTCACCGACGCGCTGGCCGCGCTGGCCGACGGCGCCACCGGCCGCTGCGAGCTGCGCCCCCAGGACGTCCACGGCCACCTCGACCTCGATGCCGCCCTCACCGGCCTCCCGGACGACACCCTCGTCTACTGCTGCGGCCCCGAACCGCTGCTCGCCGCCGCCGAGGAACGCTGCGCCGCCCTCGGCCTCGCCGACCGGCTGCGCACCGAACGGTTCGCCGCCCCCGCCCCGCCCGACGGCGCCCCGGCGCCCGGCGAAGGCCACGGCTTCGACGTCGAATGCCGCCGCAGCGGCCGCACCGTCCGCGTCGAGGACGGCACCTCCATCCTCGACGCCGTCGAGAGCGCGGGCATCGCCGTCCCCAGCTCCTGCCGGGACGGCGTCTGCGGCACCTGCGAGACCCGCGTCCTGGACGGCACCCCCGACCACCGCGACTTCCTGCTCAGCGACGCCGAACGGGCCGCCGGCGCCTCCCTGATGATCTGCGTCTCCCGCTGCGCCGGCGACCGCCTCGTCCTCGACCTGTGACACCCCGCGGCCCGCACCGAACCCCTGGAGAGACCGTGCCCCCGACCCCGTACCTCGAAGTCCACCAGTCCCGCACCCACGAACCGACCCCCTACGAGATCCGGCTCGCCCGCACCCTCGAAGAGATCTTCACCCACGTCGGCCACGAACTGCCCGACGTCGTCGCCGGATTGAACGACCGCCAGGTCCGCACCCCGGACGGCGAGCCCTGGACCGAGCGGTCCTTCCGCGACGAGATGCACCGACTGGGAGCGTGACCCGTGACCGCAGCGACCACCCCGACCACCGGCACCGCCGCCCTTGCCGACCGGTTCTACGCCACCGGGCTGCGCAACCAGTGGCACCCCGTCGTCCCCTCCCGTTTCGTCGCCCCCGGCGGTATGCGCCGGGTCCGGGCGCTCGGTGAGGACTGGCTCCTCTTCCGCCGCGCCGACGGCCGCCTCCACATGCTCGCCGACCGCTGCCCGCACCGCGGCGCCCGGCTCTCCCTCGGCCGCCACCTCGGCGACCGCGTCGCCTGCTGGTACCACGGCGTCGAGGTCGACGGCACCGGCACCGTCACCGCCGTCCCCGGGCTGCCCGGCTGCACCCTCGAAGGCAAACAGCTCGTCACCAGCCCCCCGGTGCGCGAGGTGGGCGGCGCGATCCTCGCCTACTTCGGCGACGCGCTCCACCCCGAGCCCTGCGATCTGACCCTCCCCGAACCGCTCACCGACCCCGGCACCGACGCGTTCCTCTGCTACGCCGAGTGGGACGTCCCCTGGCGCTACGCCGTGGAGAACCTCCTCGACCCGATGCACGGCCAGTTCCTGCACCATGAGTCGCACACCATGGGGGAGGGCGACACCACCGCCAAGTTCCGCATCCGGGAGACCGACCGCGGCTACTTCTTCGAGAAGACCGACCAGCGCGGCGTCAACTTCGACTGGGTCGAACTGTGCCGCACCGGCGTCGACTGGGTCGACCTCTCCATCCCCTACCCGCCGTCCGCCGGACCCGGCGGCCCCTTCGGCATCGTCGGCATGATCTGCCCCGTCGACGAACACCGCAGCGGCGTCTTCTTCTGGCGCTACCGCCACGTCACCGACTGGCAGCGCGACACCTGGCGCTTCCTCTACCGCACCCTCATCGAGGAACGCCACTGGCACGTCCTCGAACAGGACCGCACCATGCTCGAAGCGATGCCGCACGACGCCGACACCGCCGAGAACCTCTACCAGCACGACCTCGGCGTCGTCCGCCTCCGCCGCCTCTACCGCGCCGAGGCGGAGAAGCAGGCGGCCGAACTGACCGCCGCCGGGCACTCCTGACGGTCCAGGCCGCCGCCCCAACTGTCAACCGTGCTCCCCCCGTTCGGCGTCCTGGTCACCGAGGGGCGGACTCCGCCCCTCGGTGACCGGGGGAGGCACACCCATGAAGCAACTGGCCGCACGCACCGTTTCCTGCGCCCTGGCCTGGACGCTGGCCGCCGGAGCGGTGGCGCTCGCACCGGCCGCCCACGCCGCGCAGCCCGAGCGCGACGGACACGGGGCGACCCGCGCCGCGCTGCGCGCCCTCGTCGACAAGGGCGGGCTCCCCGGAGCGGCCGCCACCGTCCGCGACGGCAAGGAGCGCTGGTCCGCCGCGGCCGGCTACGCCGACACCGCGACCGGCCGCGAACGCGCCCCCGGGAGCGAGCACTTCCGCGGGGCCAGCATCACCAAGACGTTCGTCGCGACCGTCCTGCTCCAGCTGGAGGCGGAGGGGAAGCTGAGCCTGGACGACACGGTCGAGGCGTGGCTGCCCGGCCTGGTGCAGGGCAACGGCTACGACGGCAACACGATCACCCTCCGCAGCCTCCTCAACCACACCAGCGGCATCGCCAACCACACCGACGACCCCGCGTTCGCCCACGACGCCACCGGCCTCGGCTTCCCCGAGCACCGCTACGACACCCACACCCCCGAGGAGTTGGTGGCGACGGCGCTGAAGTACCCGCCCCGGCCCGCCCCGGAGGAGAAGCCGTTCTACTCGAACACCGCCTTCGTGATCGCCGGGATGGTCATCGAGAAGGCGACGGGCCGTCCGTACGCCGAGGAGGTGGCGCGCCGCATCATCCGGCCCCTGAAGCTGAGCGGGACCTCGTTCCCCGGCACGTCGCCCCGGATGCCGGACCCGCACCCCGTCGGCTACTCCCGCCTCGATCAGAAGGGCCCTGACGCCGAGATCCACGACGCCACCGAGCAGAACATGACCTGGCTGGGCGCGTCCGGCGACGCCATCTCCACCAGCGGCGACCTCAACCGCTTCCAGCGCGCGCTGATGAAGGGCGCGCTGCTGCCCCCGGCACAGATGACGGAGATGCTCGACGAGGTCCCGGCGGAGGGCGGCACCGGATACGGCCTCGGCGTCGAGTTCGCGCAGCTGTCCTGCGGCGTGAAGGTCGTCGGCAAGAGCGGCAGCACCAACGGCTCCCTCTCCGCGATGGTCGGCACCCGGGACGGGGAACACCAGCTGACGTTCAACGCCAACGGCGACTGGCTGCAGGACAGCTCCCTGTACGTGAACGTCATCGAGGCGGAGTTCTGCGGCAAGGTCCCGTCCACGCGCTGACCCGCCGGAGAACGGCCGTCGACGCGCCGCGCCGCATCCGGCGGCGCCGCGCGTCCACGGCCACCGCCCCGACACCCCCACTCCGCCCGGCCGTTCAGGCCGGCGTCTCCCGCTCCCCGCCCCCGGGCCCGTCCGCCTCCGTGATCGACCGTTCCAGCTTCGACAGCAGCCGGGCCAGCTGGCGGCACTCGGCGGGGGAGAGCCCGGCCAGCATCCGCCGTTCGTTCTCCAGATGCTCGGCGAAGAGCGCGTCGATCGTCGCCAGCCCCTCGTCCGTCAGCCGCGACCGCACCACCCGCCGGTCCTCGGCGTCCCGCTCCCGCACGATCAGCCCGTCCTTCTCCAGCCGGTCGATGCGCAGCGTCACCCCCGCCGACGAGATCAGCCCGGAGTCCGCCAGCTGCCCCGCCGTCCGCCGGTACGGGCGGCCCGCCCGCCGCAGCGCCGTCAGTACGTCGAACCCGGCCACCGACAGACCGTGCGACTCCACCGACGCCGTCAGCCGCGCGCTGTAGCGCAGAAACGTCCGGTGCAGCCGCGCCAGCACCTCCAGCGGCGAGGTGTCCAGCTCGGGCCGCTCCCGCCGCCAGTCCTCGACGATCGCCGCCACCGCGTCCGACCGCTCCACCGACCTGCGCGCCATCTCCGCCCCTCCCGGGCCCCGCCGGGCCACGGTTCGCCCCGCTCACCGGGAATACTTTAGTACTGAGAAGCCGTACCCCTGAAGCTTCCCCGGACGGCCCGCGCGGCCCCGGGGCCCACGCTCCGGAAGGCGCCGCGGCCCTCCTCCCCACGAAGTTGTCCACACCCCGTGCGGCCGAACCGGCGCGTACGGCAGCATGACCCCATGCCCGCACTCCAGCGCGACGAGGCGCAGACCAGAGCCGGACTCCTCGACGTCCGCCACCACTCCATCCACCTCGACCTCACCCAGGGCGAGAAGCACTTCGGCTCCCGCGCCGACATCCGCTTCACCGTCCGCGACGGCGCCGGAGACGCCGCCCCCGTCACCACCTTCTTCGAGGTCAAGCCCGCCGCGCTGCTCTCCGTCACCCTCGACGGCACCCCCCTCGACCCCGCGCTGCTCGACGACAACCGCTTCCCGCTCACCGGCCTCGCCCCCGGCGACCACGAGCTGCGCGTCGAGGCCCGCATGTCCTACTCCCGCACCGGCGAGGGCATGCACCGCTTCACCGACCCCGCCGACGGCGAGACGTACGTCTACACCCAGCTGTTCATGGAGGACGTCCAGCGCGTCTTCGCCACCTTCGACCAGCCCGACCTCAAATCCGTCTTCGCCCTCACCGTCACCGCCCCCGAGGAGTGGTCCGTCCTCGCCAACGGCGTCACCACCCACGAGGGCGGCGGCCTCTGGCGCGCCGCCCCCACCCCCCTCATCTCCACCTACCTCGTCGCCGTCGCCGCCGGACCCTGGCACTCCGTCCGCACCGAACACGCCGGGCTGCCCTTCGGCATCCACTGCCGCCGCTCCCTCGCCCCGCACCTCGACGCCGACGCCGAGGAAATCCTCGACCTCACCCGCCGCTGCTACGACCGCTACCGCGACCTCTTCGACGAGCCGTACCCGTTCGACTCCTACGACCAGGCATTCGTCCCCGAGTTCAACGCGGGCGCGATGGAGAACCCGGGCCTCGTCACCTTCCGCGACGAATTCGTCTACCGCTCCGCCGTCACCGACACCGAACGCCAGACCCGCGGCATGGTCATCGCCCACGAGATGGCCCATATGTGGTTCGGCGACCTCGTCACCCTCCGCTGGTGGGACGACATCTGGCTCAACGAGTCCTTCGCCGAGTACATGGGCTACCAGGTCCTCTCCGAGGCCACCCGCTTCACCGGCGCCTGGGTCGACTTCGGCGCCGTCCGCAAGAGCTGGGGCTACGAAGCCGACCAGCGCCCCTCCACCCACCCGGTGGCCCCCACCCCCGAGGACGTCCCCGACACCGCCTCCGCCCTCCTCAACTTCGACGGCATCTCCTACGCCAAGGGCGCCTCCGCGCTGCGCCAACTCGTCACCTGGATCGGCGAGAAGGACTTCCTCGCCGGTATCAACCACCACCTCACCCGCCACCGCTTCGGCAACGCCACCCTCGCCGACTTCCTCGACTCCCTCGCCCGCCACACCGACCGCGACGTCCCCGGCTGGGCCGCCCGCTGGCTGCGCACCAGCGGCCCCGACACCCTCACCGCCACCGTCGAACCGCAGGACGACACCTGGCAGCTCGCCGTCGAACACCACGGCAGCCGCCCGCACCGCATCGCCGTCGGCCTCTACGACCAGGACGCCACCGACCCGGCCCGGCTGGCTCCGGCCGCACCCGCCCGCCTCGCTCCCCCTGCCCCCGCCCGCCTCGCTCCCCCTGCCCCCGCCCGCCTCACCCTGCGTCGCCGCTTCGAGATCGACATCCCCCAGGAGGAGGGCACCACCCGCCACACCCTCCCCGGGCCCGTCCCCGCCCTCGTCGTCCTCAACGACGGCGACCTCAGCTACACCAAGGTCCGACTCGATCCGGACTCCTGGGACACCGCCGCCCGCGCCCTGTCCGGCATCCCCGCCGCCGACGGCGGCGCGCTCACCCGGGCCGTGCTGTGGAACGCCGCCCGCGACATGGTCCGCGACGGCGACCTGGCGCCCGCCGCCTACCTCGACGCGGCCCGCCGACATCTGCCCGTCGAACCGGACCCGGCGCTCGTCGCCGGTGTGCTGCGGTTCGCCCGCATGCCCGTCGCCGACCACTTCCTCCCCGCCACGGAGCGCCACGCCGCCCTGGGCACGCTCACCGCCCTGAGCCGCGACATCCTGCGCCACACCGAAGGCGCCACCGACTCCGCCGCCGCGAGCCTGCGCCTGACCGCCGTCCGCGCCTTCATCGACAACGCCACCTCTCCCGAGGGCATCCAGGACTGGCTCGACGACGGCAGCGTCCCCGGCGGCCCCGCCCTCGACCCCGAACTGCGCTGGCGCATCCTCGCCCGCCTCGCCACCCTCGGCGCCCTCACCCCCGACCGCATCGACGCCGAACAGTCCCGCGACCCCAGCGCCACCGGCAGCGAGGGCGCCGCCCGCTGCCGAGCCGCCCTGCCCGACCCGGCCGCCAAGGAGGCCGCCTGGCAGTCCCTGTTCACCACCGACGCCGACGCGGCCCCCTCCAACTACCTCTTCACCGCCCTCGCCACCGGCTTCTGGGCCCCCGAACAGCACGACCTCCTCCGCCCCTACGTCGCCCGCTTCTTCACCGACGCGGTCACCCTCGCCACCCACCGCGGCCCCGCCCTCGCCGAGGCCGCCGGCCGGTACGCCTTCCCGGCCTCCTTCGTCGACGAGGAAACGCTCCGCCTCGGGCACGCCTGCCTCGCCACGGACGCCCCGACGCCTGCCCTGCGGCGCCGGCTCACCGACCAACTCGACGATCTCGCCCGCGCGTTGCGCATCCGGTCCGGTCAGACGTCTGCCGCCTCTTCCGGCCGGACAGCTGACGCCTGATCCGGCCCCTCGGGGCGGGCCGTCGGATGGCGCGGCGGCCCGCCCCGGCCTGCCCCGGTCCAGGGAGCTTCCTCGACGGGACGGCTCCCTCGGGCCGGGAAACCGGACACCTGCGGTACCGACCGGGGCTGAACGTCGGGTGCGGGGCACCCCTCCGGGCCCGGGCCGTCGACCGGTCCGGACGTGCGGGCACGGGGCACCCCGCTGGCCCGAGGCGAGGGCCGGGCCGCATGCCACGTGCGGGGCACCCCCGAAACGCCGACCGGGCCGCCCCCCATGGTGCGCCCCTCCGGCCCTGACGCATCGCCCGATCCGGGCCCCGCCGGATGCGACGCGGCTCTCCGTCGCCCCCTCCCCAGCCACCCCGCGTCCTCCCGCCCCACCCGAACACCTGCGGCACCCCCCTCCCACGAACGGGTGGAACGTTCGTCCCCGGTGGCTACGCACCGTACCGGGAAAGTAACTTAGGGCTGCCTAATGGCTGCCCGTCGCGACGACGGAACGGCCCGCTCTCACCCCAACTCTCCACATGGAAGGGCACGTTCATGCCTGTGCCCGCCGCCGACGCCGCCCTCGCGGGCGGTATCGAAGGCCCCCGCGCGCTCCGCCCCCTCCTCGGCACCGTCCTCGACGCCCTCGCCAACGGCGCCGCGGACCGCGCGGGCCCCCTCCCCGCCGGTGGACCGGACGCCGTCGCCCGTACCGTCCGCGCCACCTGCGCCCCCCTCCTCCCCGACGACGGCGACGGCGCGCACGCCGCGCTCGCCACCCTCGTCCGTACCCTGGCCGCCGGCGCCGCCGACCCGGCCGACCCGCACTGCGCCGCCCATCTGCACTGCCCCCCGCTGGCCGTCGCCGCCGCGGCCGACCTCGCCGCGTCCGCCCTCAACCCCTCCATGGACTCCTGGGACCAGGCCCCCGCCGCCTCCGCCCTCGAAGCCCTCGCCACCCGCGAACTCGCCGCCCTCGTCTTCCCCCACGCCCCCCGGTGCGCCCGGACACCGGACGACACCTACGCACCTGGCGACGGCCCGGACGCCCTGCTCACCACCGGCGGCACCGAGTCCAACCAGCTCGCCGTCCTCCTCGCCCGTGAGGCCGCCCGCACCGCCCGGCACACCACGGGATACACCGCGGGGGAGCGGCACGCCCGGGGAGAACGTCCCGCGGCGGCCGTCCGCACCCGCGCCGCCCACGCCGCGGGCCCCGCGCCGGCCGCCACCCTCGCCCCGGTCATCGGCGCACCGCGCCGACCCGTCGACGACCTCCCGCCCGTCACCGGCGCCGCGCCGGACGCGCCCCCGCTCCGTATCGTCTGCGGCGCCAACGCCCACCACAGCATCCACCGCGCCGCCTGGCTCCTCGGGCTCCCCGCGCCCGTCACCCTCCCCACACCCGGCGGCGTGCTCGACCCCGCCGCCGTCGACGCCGCACTCACCCGTCTCTGCGGCCCCGTCCTCCTCACCGCCACCGCCGGTACCACCGACTCCGGCGCCCTGGACCCCCTCCCGGCCCTTGCCGACCTCGCCGACCGCCACGGCGCCCGCTTCCACGTCGACGCGGCGTACGGCGGCGCACTCCTCTTCAGCGACGCCCACCGCACCCTCCTCGCGGGCCTGGACCGCGCCCACACCGTCACGCTTGACCTGCACAAACTCGGCTGGCAGCCGGTCGCCGCAGGGCTCCTCGCCGTCCCCGGCACCGCCGACCTCGCCCCCCTCGACCACCGCGCCGACTACCTCAACGCCGACGACGACACCGAAGCGGGCCTGCCCGACCTCCTCGGCCGTTCCCTGCGCACCACCCGCCGCCCGGACATCCTCAAGGCCGCCGTCACCCTCAAGGCCCTCGGCCGCCGCGGCATCGGTGACCTCGTCGACCGCACCCTGGCCGCCGCCGTCACCCTCGCCGACCTCATCGAGGACCACCCCCACCTCGAACTCCACTCCCGTCCCACCCTCACCACCGTCCTCTTCCGTCCGACCGGCGTGGACGACGCCACCGTCGCCGCGATCCGCCGCACCCTCCTCGCCGACGGGCACGCCGTCCTCGGCCGCGCCGCCACCCCCACCGGACTCTGGCTCAAGGCCACCCTCCTCAATCCGCACGCCGACGCCGGTGACCTCGCCCACCTCCTGAAACTCGTGGAAGGCCACATCCCCTGATGACCACCGAGCACCCCACCGGCGCCGCCCTCACCGACCCCCTCGACCTGGCGGGCATCGGCATCGGCCCCTTCAACCTCTCGCTCGCCGCCCTCGCCCAGCCCCTGACCGGACTACGCACCGCCTTCTACGACCAGCGCCCCGCCTTCCACTGGCACCCCGGCCTCCTCATCGACGGCGCCACCCTCCAGGTCCCGTTCCTCGCCGACCTCGTCACCCTCGCCGACCCCACCAGCCCCTGGTCGTTCCTCAACTACCTCCGCAGCCGCGACCGCCTCTTCCCCTTCTACTTCGCCGAGCGGTTCCACACCCACCGCGCGGAGTACGACGCGTACTGCCGCTGGGTCAGCGAGAACCTCCCCGGACTCCACTTCGGCCACCAGATCGACGCCGTCCGCTGGAACGGCTCCCACGCCGTCTTCGAGATCGACTACACCCACCTCGACGCCGACGGCGAAGCCGAGGCCCTCGGCCGCGGTTACGCCCGCAACCTCGTCCTCGGCGTCGGCACCGCCCCGCACGTCCCGGACGCCCTGCGCCCCCTCGCCGAGGCGCCCACCACGCCCGTCCTCCACTCCGCCGACTATCTCGACCACCGGGAACGGCTGCTCGCCGCCGACCATGTCACCGTCGTCGGCGCGGGCCAGTCCGGCGCGGAGATCTTCCTCGACCTGCTGCGCGCCCGCCCCGAGGGCCGCGAACGCCTCCACTGGCTCGCCCGTACCCCCGCCTTCGCGCCCATGGAGTACAGCAAGCTCGGCCTCGAACACTTCACCCCGGACTACACCCGCTACTTCCACGCCCTGGCCGAACCGGTCCGCGACGCCCTCGTCCCCGGCCAGTGGCAGCTGTACAAGGGCATCGACCACGACACCCTCGCCGCCATCCACGACGAGCTGTACCGCCGCACCCTGCACGGCGGCTGGCCGGACGCTGTCCTCACCCCCGGCGTCCGCGTGGAGACCGCCGACCGCGCCCCCGGCGGCGGCGTCGAACTCCACCTCGCCCACGCCGAACAGAGCGGCCGCACCCGCCTGACCACCGGTGCCGTCGTTCTCGCCACCGGCTACCGCGAACGCCGCCTCGACACCCTCCTCGCCGCCCTCGACCCGCACCTGTGCCGCGACTCCGCGGGCCGCCCCCGCGTCGATGCCGATCACCGCCTGGTCCTCGACCCCGCCGTCACCGGCTCCGTTCACGTCCAGAACGCCGAACGCCACAGCCATGGCGTCGGCACCCCCGACCTCGGCCTCGCCGCCTGGCGCAGCGCCACCATCCTCAACTCCCTGACCGCCGCCACCCCGTACCCGCTCCCCGGCCGCACCGCCTTCACCACCTTCGGCCTCCCGCACCCCACCGCCGCCGCGACAGCCACCCCGCCCTGCCCGGCACCCGCCCGGCGCAGCTGACGCCACGTCATTCGAGGTCCGCACGCCCCGCCCGCCGCTCATCGGAGCGGCGGGACGCGCATTTCCCTACTCGTCAACAACCTTTAAACCAGCGGTCGTTGAGGAGTCATCGCACCACCGTTCTCTACCAGTGGGTACGGCATAGGGTCGCCCCATGCGCCGAGCAAAAATCGTTTGCACACTGGGACCGGCCACCGACACGTACGAGCAGATCAAAGCCCTTGTCGACGCCGGTATGGACATCGCACGCCTCAACCTCAGCCACGGCACCTACGCCGATCACGAGGCGCGTTACGCACGGGTCCGCGAGGCATCCGAGGACACCCACCGCAGCGTCGGCGTCCTCGCCGACCTTCAAGGCCCGAAGATCCGCCTGGGCCGATTCCGTGAAGGGCCCGTACTTCTCGAACGCGGCGATGCGTTCACCCTCACCGTCGAACCCTCCGTGGAGGGCGACCGTCACCTCTGCTCCACCACCTACGACGGCCTCGCCGCCGACGTCACCACCGGCGAACGCATCCTCGTCGACGACGGCAAGGTCACCCTCGAAGTCACCGGCGTCGACGGGCCCCGCGTCCACACCCGGGTCATCGAGGGCGGCATGGTCTCCGACCACAAGGGCCTCAACCTCCCCGGCGTCGCCGTCTCCGTCCCCGCCCTCTCCGACAAGGACGAGGAGGATCTCCGCTGGGCGCTGCGCACCGGCGCCGACCTCATCGCCCTCTCCTTCGTCCGCAGCGGCCGCGACATCGAGGACGTCCACCGCATCATGGGCGAGGAGGGCCGCTTCCTCCCCGTCATCGCCAAGGTCGAGAAGCCGCAGGCTGTCGAGAACATCGACGACATCGTCGCCGCCTTCGACGGGATCATGGTCGCGCGCGGCGACCTCGGCGTCGAAATGCCGCTGGAGGCCGTGCCGGTCGTCCAGAAGCGCGCCGTCAAGCTGGCCAAGCGCAACGCCAAGCCGGTCATCGTCGCCACCCAGATGCTCGACTCGATGATCGAAAACTCCCGGCCCACCCGCGCTGAGGCGTCCGATGTCGCCAACGCCGTCATCGACGGCACGGACGCGGTGATGCTCTCCGGCGAGACGAGCGTGGGGAAGTACCCGGCCGAGACCGTCCGCACCATGAGCCGCATCGTGGAAGCCGCCGAGGAGGACATTCTCGCCAAGGGCCTGTCGCCGCTGACCGACCGCAGCAAGCCCCGCACCCAGGGCGGCGCCGTCGCCCGCGCGGCCGCCGAGATGGGCGACTTCCTCGGCGCGAAGTTCCTCGTCGCCTTCACGCAGTCCGGCGACACCGTCCGCCGCCTGTCCCGCTACCGCTCACCCATCCCGCTGCTCGCCTTCACCCCCGACCCGGCGACCCGTTCGCAGCTCAACCTCACCTGGGGCGTGGAGACCTTCCTCGGCCCGACCGTCGACTCCACCGACGAGATGGTCGCGCAGGTCGACGAGCAGCTGCTGAAGATCGGCCGCTGCGAGAAGGGTGACCTGGTGATCATCACCGCCGGTTCACCGCCCGGAGTTCCCGGCTCCACCAACCTCGTCCGCGTCCACCGCATCGGCGAGGACGACGGCGACAGATAGCGGGGATTCCGCAGCTCACCAGAGGAAAAAGCCGCCCGGGCACGGGCGTTGATGCCGGGCCGAGGTTCTGACTGCCGTTCCTGTCAGCACTTCGGCCCTCTGCGTGCCGTCACCGGCAACCGGGGCGCATACGCGGGTGTGGCACGAAGCGGGGAGCGCCGGTGCCTTGAGAAGAAGGGCTACCGGGCGCGATCACCATGACGAGTGAAGATCACCGATCGGCGGAGCGAAGTCCGGCCTTCGAAAGTGAGGCGAAGTGCCCTGGGTGGGATTCGAACCCACACTGTCGGTGGTTTGAGCACCGTCCCTCTAACCGGTTGGGGTACCAGGGCCTTGGGAATCGAAGGCTGAGAGGCCCCCGTCGTGCTCCCACCATACAGGAGCTGGGTAGGCTAAAGGGGCACCACCTGCCTGAACGAGGAGACCCGTGAGCGCCGCCGAGCCCGAGCAGCCCGCCGCCGATGATGACCGGTCGCACGTCCCCCCGCTGACCACGCGCGTCGTGATCGCCGAGGACGAGGCCCTCATCCGTCTCGACCTCAAAGAAATGCTGGAGGAGGAGGGCTACACCGTCGTCGGTGAGGCCGGTGACGGGCAGAAAGCCGTCGAGCTGGCACGCGAGCACCGCCCGGATCTGGTCATCCTCGACGTGAAGATGCCGATCCTGGACGGCATCTCCGCCGCCGAGCGCATCGCCGAGGAGAGCATCGCGCCCGTCCTGATGCTGACCGCCTTCTCCCAGCGCGAGCTGGTGGAGCGCGCCCGGGACGCGGGCGCGATGGCGTACCTCGTCAAGCCGTTCTCCAAGAGCGACGTCGTCCCGGCCATCGAGATGGCCGTCAGCCGCTTCACCGAGCTGAAGACGCTGGAGAAGGAGGTCGCCGACCTCACCCAGCGGCTGGAGACCCGCAAGCTGGTCGACCGCGCGAAGAGCATTCTGCAGACGCAGTACGGGCTGACCGAACCCGCCGCGTTCCGCTGGATCCAGAAGACCTCGATGGACCGCAGACTCTCCATGCAGCAGGTCGCCGAGGCGGTCATCGAGGACGCCGAGGAGAAGAAGCAGAAGGACCAGCCGGGGCAGTAGCCCGGCCCGTCCGCCCGCGTGGCCCCGTACCGGTGCACGGTACGGGGCCACGCGCGTACCCGGTGGCCGACGCCGGTGCCGGGCGCGCGGGTGAGGGCGACGGGCCGGCACCGACGCGGGGCCCGGACGGGCGTGGCCTCAGCCGCGGTAGGCGTCCGTGGGCGCGTCCCGGAGCATGCAGGTCAGCCGCGCGGTGCAGACCCGCTTGCCCGCCTCATCGCTGATCACGACCTCGTACGTCGCGGTGGAACGCCCCCGGTGCACCGGGGTGGCGACGCCGGTGACCAGACCTGAGCGGACACCGCGGTGGTGGGTGCAGTTCAGGTCCACGCCGACGGCCAGTTTCGACGGGCCGCCGTGCAGCATCGCGCCGACCGAGCCCAGGCTCTCCGCCAGCACCGCGGACGCACCGCCGTGCAGCAGCCCGTACGGCTGGGTGTTGCCCTCGACCGGCATGGTGCCGACGACACGGTCCGGCCTGGCCTCCAGAAGCTCCACGCTCATCCGGCTGCCGAGGTGCCCGGCGGAAAAGAGCGCCGGGAGGTCGAGGCCGAACCCGGCCCACCGGTCGAGGACCTCCTGCGGAAACGTGGTGGTCTGCTGCGCGCCCAAGTGCTCGCTCCGTTCGCTTGCCTGTGCTCGTCGATGATCCGGATGTTCTTATCAGCCCACCCCGGCGCCGCCGGCACTGGGTCACCCCTCCGTCGCCGCACCGTCCTCCTGCGGCCGCTCCAGGCGGATCACCACGGACTTCGACGCCGGGGTGTTGCTGGTGTCGGCGGTGTGATCGAGCGGGACGAGCACATTGGTCTCGGGGTAGTACGCGGCCGCACAGCCCCGCGCGGTCGGGTAGTGCACCACCCGGAACCCGGGGGCGCGCCGCTCGCTGCCGTCCGTCCACTCGCTGACCAGATCGGCGTAGGCCCCGTCGGCGAAGCCGTGCTCCTGGGCGTCCTCGGGGTGGATCAGTACGACCCGGCGGCCGTTCTTGATGCCCCGGTAGCGGTCGTCGAGGCCGTAGATCGTGGTGTTGTACTGGTCGTGCGAGCGCAGCGTCTGCAGCAGCAACCGGCCCTCGGGGACGTGCGGATACTCCACGGGCGCGGCCGTGAAGTTGGCCTTCCCGGTGGCGGTGGGGAAGCTGCGGCTGTCGCGGGGGGCGTGCGGCAGCGTGAAGCCGCCGGGGCGGGCGACCTTGGCGTTGAAGTCCTCGAAGCCGGGGATGACACGGGCGATGCCGTCCCGGATCGTCCCGTAGTCGCGGGCGAACTCCTCCCACGGCGTACGGCTCTGCGCGCCGAGGACGCGGCGGGCCATCCGGGCCACGATCGCGGTCTCCGACAGCAGCTGCGGACCGGCAGGCGCCAGCCGCCCTCGGGAGGCGTGCACCATCCCCATGGAGTCCTCGACCGTTACGAACTGCTCGGCGCCGCCCTGCACATCGCGCTCCGTACGGCCCAGCGTCGGCAGGATCAGCGCCCGCGCGCCGGTCACCGCGTGCGAGCGGTTGAGCTTGGTGGAGACATGCACCGTCAGCCGGGCGCGCCGCACCGCCGCCTCGGTGACGTCGGTGTCGGGGGTGGCGGAGACGAAGTTGCCGCCCATCGCGAAGAACACCTTGGCGTCGCCGTCGCGCAGCGCCCGGATGGCCCGGACGACGTCGTAGCCGTGCTCCCGGGGCGGCGCGAAGCCGAACTCCTTCTCCAGGGCGTCGAGGAAGGAGGGCGCGGGCCGCTCGAAGATGCCCATCGTGCGGTCGCCCTGGACATTGCTGTGCCCGCGTACGGGGCAGACCCCGGCGCCGGGGCGGCCGATGTTGCCGCGCAGCAGCAGGAAGTTGACGACCTCACGGATGGTGGGCACCGAGTGCTTGTGCTGCGTCAGGCCCATCGCCCAGCACACGATGGTGCGCCGCGAGGCGAGCACCATCTCCAGCGCCGCATCGATCTCCTCCTGGCGCAGACCGGTGGCGCGCAGCGTCTCCTCCGGGTCGGCGCCCCGCGCAGCGGCCGCGAACTCCTCGAAGCCGTGCGTGTGCGCGTCGATGAACTCCTGGTCGACGGCGCCCTCGGTCTCCAGGATGCGGCGGCACAGGGCGCGGAAGAGCGCCTGGTCGCCGCCGATGCGCACCTGGAGGAAGAGGTCGGTCAGCGCCGTACCGCCGCCCGCCAGGCCGCGCGGCGTCTGCGGGTTCTTGAACCGTTCCAGTCCGGCCTCGGGCAGCGGGTTGACGGAGATGATCCGCGCGCCCCCGGCCTTCGCCTTCTCCAGCGCGGTCAGCATCCGGGGGTGATTGGTCCCGGGGTTCTGCCCGGCGACGATGATCAGGTCGGCCTTGTAGAGGTCCTCCAGCAGCACGCTGCCCTTGCCGACGCCGAGGGTTTCGGTGAGCGCCGAGCCGGACGACTCGTGGCACATGTTGGAGCAGTCGGGGAGGTTGTTCGTGCCGAACTCGCGGGCGAAGAGCTGGAAGAGGAAGGCCGCTTCGTTGCTGGTGCGGCCGGAGGTGTAGAACACCGCCTCGTCGGGCGAGGTGAGGGCCGTCAGCTCGTCGCCCAGGATGTCGAAGGCGCGCTCCCACGAGACCGGTTCGTAGTGCTCGGCGCCCTCGGCGAGGTACATGGGGTGGGTCAGCCGGCCCTGCTGGCCGAGCCAGTAGCCGCTGCGGTCGGCGAGGTCCGCGACGGGGTGCGCGGCGAAGAACTCCGGGGTGACGCGGCGCAGCGTCGCCTCCTCCGCGACGGCCTTGGCGCCGTTCTCGCAGAACTCCGCGGTGTGCCGCTGCTCGCCCTCGGGCCAGGCGCAGCCGGGGCAGTCGAAGCCGCTCTTCTGATTGACGCGCAGCAGCGTCAGGGCCGTGCGGCGGACGCCCATCTGTTGCTGCGAGATGCGCAGCGCGTGGGTGATCGCCGGGACGCCGACGGCGGAGTGCTGGGGCGCGCCGACCTCGGGCGCGTCCTGTGCCGGATCGGATGCGGGCGGCTTGCCTGCCATGGCGCTCTCCCTAGGGCCGTGTGCCGCCCGGCGCACGGGGGCCGGGCCGGATCGTTGCCGTGCACATCCGATCCTGTCATGGAGCGTGGCGGGCGGGCAGGGGCCTGTGGACAACGCCGCGACGGCGGGGCGGACACCTGTGGAAAACACCGCGCCGGGGCCGCCATGCGCGCGGTGGGGCCGCGTGCCGCCGCCCCTCTCCCAGCCGTCCGCCCGCCGTCCGTCACCGTCGCGGCGGGGATTGTCGGTGGGGCGTGGCAGGATCGGGGGCGTGGCAGCAAAGGCAGCGAAGAAGAGCGAAACGACCGGCACCGCAGCGGCGGGGGACGACCGTCCCCGCCTGCTCCTGATGGACGGGCACTCCATGGCCTACCGGGCGTTCTTCGCCCTGCCCGTGGAGAACTTCACGACCGCCACGGGGCAACCGACCAACGCGGTCTACGGCTTCGCGTCCATGCTCGCGAACACCCTGCGTGACGAGGCGCCCACCCATTTCGCGGTGGCCTTCGACGTCTCCCGCAAGACCTGGCGCTCCGAGGAGTTCCCCGACTACAAGGCGAACCGCTCCAAGACGCCCGACGAGTTCCGAGGCCAGGTCGAGCTGATCGGCGAGCTGCTCGACGCGATGCACGTCAAGCGCTTCGCCGTCGAGGGCTTCGAGGCCGACGACGTCATCGCCACGCTCACCCAGCAGGCCACCGCCGAGGGCTTCGCCGTCTCCATCGTCACCGGCGACCGAGACTCCTTCCAGCTCGTCTCCGACGACGTCACGGTCCTCTACCCGACCAAGGGCGTCTCCGAGCTGACGCGCTTCACCCCTGAGAAGGTCGTCGAGAAGTACGGCCTCACCCCCGCCCAGTACCCCGACTTCGCGGCGCTGCGCGGCGACCCGTCGGACAACCTCCCCGGCATCCCCGGCGTCGGTGAGAAGACCGCCGCGAAGTGGATCAACCAGTTCGGTTCCTTCGCCGAGCTGGTGGAGAGGGCCGAGGAGGTCAAGGGCAAGGCGGGTCAGAACTTCCGCGATCACCTGGAGTCCGTCAAGCTCAACCGCCGGCTGACGGAGATGATCCGCGACGTGGAGCTGCCGTGCAGCCCCGGCGAGCTGGTCCGCGAGGCGTACGACCGCGACAAGCTCACCGTGTTCCTCAACGGCCTGGAGATCCGCAACCAGGGCCTGCGCGACCGGCTGCACGCCGTCGACCCGGGCGCCGGCCAGGGTGCGGAGGAGGCCGTCGCGGCCGGTGGCGTCGAGGTCGACGGCACCGTCGCCGCCGCCGGTGAGCTGGCCCCCTGGCTCGCCGAGCACGGCACCGCCCCGCTGGGCGTCTCCACCGTCGACGTCTGGTCCCTGGGCAGCGGCAGTGTCGCCGAGATCGCGCTGGCCACGGCCGACGGACCGGCGATCTGGTTCGACCCGGCGCAGCTCGACGAGGCCGACGAGCGGGCCTTCGCCGCCTGGAGCGCCGATGCCGACCGCCCCAAGGTCATGCACAACGCCAAGGGCCTGATGCGGGTCTTCGGTGAGCACGGCTGGCGGATCGACGGCGTGGCGATGGACACCGCGCTCGCCGCCTACCTCGTCAAGCCGGGCCGCCGCTCCTTCGCCCTAGACGCCCTCTCCGTCGAATACCTCGGCCGCGATCTGGCCCCGGCCGCCGAGGCGGGTGGCCAGCTGGCGTTCGGCGCCGACGAGGAGGCCGAGGCCGACGCCCTGATGGCCAAGGCCCGTACGGTGCTGGATCTCGGCGCCGCCTTCGAGACCCGGCTCGCGGAGGTCGGCGCCGCCGAGCTGCTGCGCGATGTCGAGCTGCCCACCAGCACCCTGCTGGCCCGTATGGAGCGCGACGGCATCGCCGCCGACCGCGGCTGGCTGGAGCGGATGGAGCAGCAGTTCGCCGGGGCGGTGCAGCAGGCCGTCCAGGAGGCGCACGCCGCGGCGGGCCACGAGTTCAACCTCGGCTCGCCCAAGCAGCTCCAGGAGGTCCTCTTCGGGGAGCTGGGCCTGCCGAAGACGAAGAAAACCAAGACCGGCTACACCACCGACGCCGACGCCCTCGCCTGGCTCGCCGCGCAGACCGAGAACGAACTCCCGGTGATCATGCTGCGCCACCGCGAGCAGTCCAAGCTGCGCGCGACGGTCGAGGGCCTGATCAAGACCATCGCCGCGGACGGCCGCATCCACACCACCTTCAACCAGACCGTCGCGGCCACCGGCCGTCTCTCCTCCACCGATCCCAACCTCCAGAACATCCCGGTGCGCACCGACGAGGGCCGCGCCATCCGCCGCAGCTTCGTCGTCGGTGAGGGGTACGACACCCTCCTGACGGCCGACTACAGCCAGATCGAGCTGCGGGTGATGGCGCACCTCTCCGAGGACGAGGGTCTGATCGAGGCGTTCACCTCCGGCGAGGACCTGCACACCACCGTCGCCTCGCACGTCTTCTCCGTCGCCAAGCACGAGGTCGACCCGGAGATGCGCCGCAAGATCAAGGCGATGTCGTACGGCCTGGCGTACGGCCTGTCGGCGTTCGGCCTCTCGCAGCAGCTGGGCATCCAACCGGACGAGGCCCGCAAGCTGATGGACAACTTCTTCGAGCGGTTCGGCGGCGTACGGGACTACCTCCAGCGCGTGGTGGAGGAGGCCCGTGCCACGGGCTACACCGAGACGATCCTCGGCCGCCGCCGCTACCTCCCCGACCTCAACAGCGACAACCGCCAGCGCCGCGAGATGGCCGAGCGGATGGCGCTGAACGCCCCGATCCAGGGCACCGCCGCCGACATCGTCAAGATCGCGATGCTGAGGGTCGATGAGGCGCTGCAGGCGGCGGGGCTGACGTCCCGGATGCTGCTCCAGGTGCACGACGAAATCGTGGTCGAGGTGGCACCCGGCGAGCGCCAGCAGGTCGAGGAACTGCTCCGCCGCGAGATGGCGGACGCGGTCGCACTGCGCGCTCCGCTGGACGTCTCCATCGGCGTCGGCGCGGACTGGGAGTCGGCCGCGCACTGACGGAACGTCGACCGGGGGAGTGGTTCCGGCGGCCGACGGATGATGAGTCCGCTACTGCCGAACTCGCGGTGGTTCCGGGGCTGTACGCCGTGTGCGTACGGCCCCGGCGCGTATCCGATGGCGACGGGGGCGGATGCCGGGTGAGCCGCGTGCCGCACCCGCCCCGTTCGGCGTCGGCGGGATCACCCACGGCATGCCCGAGAGTGAACGATAAGCGTCTTTTCCTGACCGATACGGTTCACCATCTCGGCCGAGGATGGCGGTAGATGTGCGTCTCCAGGTGTCGTAGTGTCGCGTGCGTTGGCGCGCAGCGGGGCACGCAACGGCGGCTCCGGCGCGGTGGTCCACCGCGGAGGGGAAGGCACGCATGGCAGCCACGTTCGGGCGACGGCTCCGCCGAGGAGCCGGGTCGGCGGCGATCGCGGCCCTGGTGGTGGCCGCCCTGACGGCCTCTCAGGCACCGGGCAGCGTCGACCGCGCCCAGGCGGCCCCGGACCGCGCCCCCGGACCGCCCGCCGACTCCACCGTCGACGGCGACTCGCCCTATTACACGGATCTGCCGCCCCTCAACAGCCCCGTACCGCCCAGCGGTTCACGGAAGAAGCCGGGCCGCCAGGCCGCCATCGGGCCCGCCGAAGCCGGAATCCCCGCCAGCGTCCTCGCCGCGTACCGGAAGGCGGAGGCGAGCGTCGCCGCCACCGACCCCGGCTGCCGACTGCCGTGGCAACTGCTCGCCGCGATCGGCAAGGTGGAATCCGGTCAGGCGCGCGGCGGCGCCGTCGACGCCGAGGGCACCACCCTGCGGCCCATCCTCGGCCCCCAGCTCAACGGCAAGGGCTTCGCCCGCATCACCGACACCGACCAGGGCCGGTACGACGGCGACCTCACCCATGACCGCGCCGTGGGCCCGATGCAGTTCATCCCGTCGACCTGGTCCCAGGGCGGCCCCGACGGCACCGGATGGGGCGCCGACGGCAACGGCGACGGCAAGAAGGACCCCCACAACGTCTTCGACGCGGCGCTCGCCGCCGGTCACTACCTCTGCGGCGGCGGCCGTGACCTGTCCCTCGCCCGCGAGCTGGACCGCGCCGTCCTCGCCTACAACCACTCCGAGGACTATCTGCGCACCGTCCTGTCCTGGTACGCCTTCTACCGCAAGGGCGCCCACGAGGTCCCGGACGGCACGGGCGTCCTGCCCGTCCACCACAGCGGCGGCACCTCCGGCGGCACGGTCTCCCGCCGCGGGGCCGCACCGGCGAAACCGGGCCGCACGGCGGACGACTCCGCGAAGGACGGCGGGAAGGGGGCCGGGAAGAACGCCGGCAAGGAGCAGGGGGAGAGTCGTCCGGGCGCGAACGGCCCCTCCTCGGGCGGCACTTCGGGCGCCACCGACGGCGCACCGGGCACGGGCGGCACGGGCTCCAACGGCGGAACCGGCGGCTCCGGCACAGGCGGCACCAAGCCCCCCACTGACCCGACCGACCCCACGGACCCCACCAACCCCGCACCCCTCACCGTCCTCGAACGCACCGGCGACAAGGACCTCACCGCCACCACGGGCGACACCTTCACCACCCCGCCCCAGGTGCGCGCCAAGGACGGCGCGGGCAAACCCGTCGCCGGTGCCCCCGTGCGGTTCGCCGTCACCGGCACCACCGACGCCCGCTTCCCGGACGGTGCCGCCGACGTCACCGTCACCACCGACAAGGACGGCCTGGCCACCGCCCCGGCGCTGCGCGCGGGCAAGAGCACCGGCACCTTCGCCGTCCGCGCCACCGCCGTCGGCCGCGCCGTCCCGCCCGTCGACTTCTCCGCCACCGTCGAGGCCCCGCCCGCCCCGAAGGCCGACACCCTCACCCGCACCTCGGACGAGGAACTGACCGTGACCGCGGGCGACAGCTACGCGGCCGACAGCATCGAGATCAAGGCCGGCCACCAGGGCGAGGCGGCCGCGGGCGTCCCCGTCACCGCCACCATGGTCACCGACGACCCGGACCACCCGGCCCCGAACACCGCCGGACCGTCCTTCACCGACCCACGGACCACCGGCGCGGACGCGGACACCCCGCAGCGCACCCTGACCGACCTCACCACCGACGCCCACGGCCTGCTGAAACTCCCGGAGATCTTCACCGACGCCGACCACACCGGCACCTTCCGGCTCCGCCTCACCACCGCCGACGGCGCCGTCCTCACCCTCGAACTGAAGGTCACCGCCCCCACCGCCTGACCGTCACCGCGCCGCCACCGCCGTCCCGCCCGCCCCGGGCAGGGCGGCGGTGTCACGTGTTCTCATCTCGGCCGCCCGTTGCTACGGTGCCCCCTCCCTGACGAAGCATCAGCTCTCCGGGAGCCGCCCATGCGCGCCCTCACCGCAGCCGCCGCCGGCCTCGCCGCCGCCCTCCTCCTCGTCCTCACCATCACGGCGATCGGCGCCCCCAGCGGCACCGCCTCCCCCAAGCCGCTGCGGACCACCGTCCCCGCACACCCCTGACGGCGGGGACGTAGCACACCCCGGAAGGGAAGGGACGCACCGCCATGCGCCGCAAAGCCAGCCTGATACTCCTCGCCGCCGCCGTCTTCTTCACCGTGCTCTCCCCGCTGCTGCGCTGGTACGCCTTCCCGCGCCTCGCGAAGGTCCCGCCCAGCCAGTACCAGGACACCGTCCTCGTCGCCGAGCCCGCCACCCTCGTCGACTACAGCACCATGAAGGCCAAGAAGGTCCCCCGGCTCACCGTCGTCCAGACCCTCAAGGGCAACGTCGCCGCCTCCGACCGCATCGAACGGACCGCGGACCGCGACGTCGTCGTCTGGGACACGCTCACCCACATCGTCGGCCCCGACGGCAAAATGGTCTCCCAGATCCCCGAGCGCTACATCTTCGACGCCCATACGCAGGAGCCGGTCCACGCCACCGGCGAGAGCGTCGACGGCGACGCCGTGCGCCGCGACGGCATCGAGTACAAATGGCCCTTCCTCGTCGAGAAGCGCGACTACTCCTACTTCGACGCCCAGACCCGCACCTCCGCCCCCATCCACTACAAGGGCACCCGGACCTTCCATGGCATGGAGGTCTACTACTTCGAGCAGACCATCCCCTGGACCAGGGTGCCGCTCCCCAAGAAACTGCCGATCAAGGGCATCACCGCGGACTCCGTCCGGAAGATGGGCACCACCCGCTGGTACACCACCAAGCGCATGTTCTGGGTCGACCCCGTCACCGGCGCCCCCGTCAACGGCGAAGAGATCCACCAGGAGGAGCTGCGTGGCGGCGACCTGCTCCCCGGCGGCGGCAAGGTCACCGCCTTCGCCGGACACGTCAAGATGCGCCCCGACTATGTCGACGCCGTCGTCGCCCTCGTCTCCTCCCAGCGCACCCTGGTCCTGCTCCTCACCAGCTATCTGCCCTGGGGCTTCCTCACCCTCGGCGTCGCCCTCCTCGCCCTCAGCCTCACCCTGGAGGCCCGCTCCCGCCGCCCCCGCCCCACCGGGCCGACACCCGCCGCACGGCCCGTTGTCAGTGGGGGACCGTAAGGTGAGAACTGGATTGAACGAGCCGCCACCGCCTACGAGTTGACCCCGACCACGCCAATCCGCACCACCTCATCCCCGACCGTCCGCCCCTGTCCCTCGCCTCCCCATCGCCCGTCTCCGCCCGCCCCGCCGGCCTCCCGCCCCACCCCACACATCAGCTCCGGTCCCTCTTCGACCGTGCCGTCGTATACCGCGTCGGCTCCGCCGTCGACGGATCCTCGGGCCACGGATGCTTCGGATAGCGGCCCCGCAGCTCCGCCCGCACGGACCGGTAGCCGTCCCGCCAGAAGGACGCCAGATCCGCCGTCACCGCGGCCGGGTGTCCGGCGGGGGAGAGCAGGTGGACGAGGACCGGCACCCGCCCGTCCGCCACCCGCGGCGATTCCTGCTGCCCGAACATCTCCTGCAGCTTCACCGCCAGCACCGGCTGCGCACCGCCGTAGTCGACCCGTACCCGCGAACCGCTCGGCACCTCGATACGCTCCGGCGCCAGCGCGTCGAAGCGCACCGCGTCACCGGAAGCCCACGGCAACAGCCGCCCCAGCGCCGCCCCGGCGTCGATCCGCTCCAGATCCGCCCGCCGTCGCGCCCGGTCCAGCTCCACGCCCAGCCACTCCCCGGCCCGCTCCAGCAGCGCCGCATCCGACACCTCCGGCCACGGCTCCCCCAACTCCCCGTGGAGAAAGGCCATCCGCTGCCGCAGCGCCACCGCCCCCGCCGACCAGCGCAACAGCCCGACGCCCTCCCGCCGCAGCCCTTCTCCCGCCGCCTCGCGCACCGCCCCCGCGTCCGGTGCCGCCAACGGACGCGTCACCAGCTCGATCGCCCCCAGCCGCTCCACCTCCCGCGCCACGACATCACCGTCCGCCCACCGGACCTCCTCGCCCCGGGAGTACAGCGCCCCCGCCGCCGCAACCGCCGTCGCCTCGTCGATCACCGCCGCCAGCCGCACCCGCGCGGACGCCGACGTCACCGGACGGTCCGCCACCGCGACCGCCAGCCACCGCGCCTCCCGCAACCGCGAACCCGCCTCGCCCGTCTCGGCCCGCGTCCCCGACGCCATCAGAAAACTGCCGCCGCCCCGCGCCCGCGCCACCCGCTCCGGGAACGCCAACGCCGCCACCAGCCCGGCCACCGCATCGTCGTCCCCGGCACCACCGGCACCCGACACCGCACCACCGGAGCGCCCGCGAACCTCCGCGGACCCGGACCCCGCCTCCGCGTCCTCCGGCCCGAGCCCCGCCACCGCCGACGCCAGCCGCCGGGCCTCCTGCCGCCACCGCCCGGCATACGCGTCGCCGCCCCGCCGAGCCTGCCGCCACGCGGCCACCAGATCGTCCCCGTACGACCGCGGCGGCTCCTCGCTCAGCAGCGCTACGACCTCGGCCGCCCGCCGCACGCCCACCTCCCGAGCACCGTCCAGCAACGCCCGCGCCAGCCGCGGATGCACCCCCAGCCGCGCCAGCCGCTGCCCCCGCTCCGTCACCCGGCCGTCCGCATCCACCGCGCCGACCGCGCCCAGCACCTCCCGCGCCGCCGCCATCGCACCCGCGGGCGGCGGATCCAGCAACGCCAGCCCCGCGGTCGACGGATCGCCCCAGCACGCCACCTGCAACGCGAAGGCCGACAGCTCCGCCACCTTGATCTCCGGGTCGGGGAACCGCGGCAACCGCTCGTCCTCCCCCTCCGACCAGCAGCGATACACCGCCCCCGGCGCCTCACGCCCGGCCCGCCCGGCCCGCTGCCGGGCCGCCGCCCGCGACGCCCGCACCGTCGCGAGCGCCCCCAGCCCCCGCGCATGATCCGTCCGCGGCACCCGTGCCAGCCCACAGTCCACCACCACCCGGACCCCCGGAACCGTCAGACTGGACTCCGCGACCGCCGTCGCCAGCACCACCCGGCGCACCCCGTCACCACCGGCCAGCACCGCGTCCTGCACCTCCGCCGGGGCCCGCCCGTGGACCTGCAACACCTCCACGTCCACCCCGGCCAGCAGCCCCGCGACCCGCCCGATCTCCCCGGCGCCCGGCAGAAAACACAGCACATCGCCCGACCGCTCCCGCAGCGCCCGCCGCACCACCCCCGCCACATGCGACAGCAACGCCGGATCCACCCGCATCCCGTGCGCCGGCCGCACCGGACGCTCCGGAGGCGCCCACACGACCTCCACCTCGTACGAGACGCCCTCCGCCGTCACCACCGGAGCCGATCCCTCCGCACCGCCCAGCAGCGCCGCCCACCCCGCCGCGTCCGTCGTCGCCGACGCCGCCACCAACCGCAGCTCCGGCCGCAACGCCGCTCGCACATCCAGCAGGAACGCCGCCGCCGTGTCCGCGTCCAGATGCCGCTCATGGCACTCGTCGAGCACCACCACATCGACGCCTGCCAGCTCCGGATCCCGCTGCAACCGCTGCAGCAGCACCCCGGTCGTCACCACCTCCACGGCCGTACGCGGCCCCACCCGCCGCTCCCCGCGCACCGTGAACCCCACCCGCTCACCGACGCGTTCACCCAGCAGCCACGCCATCCGCCGCGCCGCCGCCCGCGCCGCGATCCGCCGCGGCTCCGCCACCAGCACCCGCCGCCCCGGGCCCGGCCCCACGAGCCCCGCCAACTCCAGCGGCACCAGCGTCGTCTTGCCCGTACCGGGCGGCGCACACAGCACCGCGCTCCCCGGCCCGTCCAGGGCCTCACGCAGCGCGGGCAGCGCGGAACGGGCGGGCAGCAGACTCAGTACGTCATCGCGGATCACCCGCCCAGTCTGCCGCCCCGCCGACCGGACGGGCCCGCCCCCCGTCAGCGCCGCGGACTCACTCCGCCACGCACACGAAGATCGCCGTCCCCGGGATCAGATACCCACGCAACGGTGACCAGCCGCCCCACTCCTGCGTGTTCTCGTCCGGCCACTCCGGCTCCACCAGATCCACCAGCCGGAACCCGGCCGCCACCACGTCCCGCACCCGGTCACCCACCGTCCGGTGATGCTCGACGTACACCGCGTGTCCGCTCTCGTCCTGCTCCACATACGGCGTCCGGTCGAAGTACGACGCGGCCACCGACAGCCCCTCGGGCCCCGGCTCGTCCGGGAACGCCCAACGGATCGGATGCGTCACCGAGAACACGAACCGCCCGCCCGGCCGCAGCACCCGCCGTACCTCGCGCAACACCCGCACCGGGTCGGCGACGAACGGAATCGCGCCATACGCGGAACACGCCATGTCGAATGCGCCGTCCCGGAACGGCAACGCCCCCGCGTCCGCCTCCACCAGATCCACCGCACCGCCCGCGGCCGCACCGTCCGCCCCGTCCCCGATCCGCAGCGCGTGCTGCAACTGCCGGTGCGAGAGATCCAGGGCCACCGGGCGCGCCCCCTGCGCCGCCAGCCAGCGCGCACACTGCGCCGCGCCCGCCCCGATCTCCAGGATCCGCCGGCCCTTCAGCCCCTCGGCCGGACCGAGCAGCCCGGCCCGCTCCTCGTCCAGCCCCTCCGGCCCCCAGATGAACCGGTCGTCCCCGAGGAACGCGCCGTGCTCGCTCTGGTAGTCGTCGGCGTTGCGGTCCCACCAGCCGCGGCTGGCCTGGCTGCTTTCCGTTGCCGAGGCATGACGTCGGGTCGCCTCCGGCTCGTACTCTTGGTTCATCGCGCCCGTCGTCGTAGTCTTCGCTGAGCTTGTAGCAGTAAGGGACGTCGGGGCCCTGGGCCCCGCGGAACATCACGCATGCCGGTAATCGGGCGGTCTGCCCTGGGTGTGCGGCTTCGCGCATTGACCCTGCCCGGCTGCCCCCGTATGCTACAAGTTGCGCTGCGGGCTTGTGCGCCTCAGACGGAGCAGGTCGCGCTCGCATCTGTATGTATGTCCCCTCGGTTTTCGAGGCGTTTCGGTTGGCCCCGGTCTTTACGGGGCTTCCAGAGAGGCGCCTCTGACACTGTCCGGCTTGTGCAGAAGCGATAACGGCTCTCGGCGTAGCAGTACCTACGACTTCAATGTCCGTACCGGAGCCCTTTCCCACATGACGAGCAGCACCGAGACCACCGCCACCACCCCGCAGGTTGCGGTCAACGACATCGGTAACGAGGAAGCCTTCCTCGCCGCGATCGACGAGACGATCAAGTACTTCAACGACGGCGACATCGTCGACGGCGTCATCGTGAAGGTCGACCGGGACGAGGTCCTGCTCGACATCGGTTACAAGACCGAAGGCGTGATCCCCAGCCGCGAGCTGTCGATCAAGCACGACGTCGACCCCAACGAGGTCGTCGCCGTCGGTGACGAGATCGAGGCCCTGGTCCTCCAGAAGGAGGACAAGGAAGGCCGCCTCATCCTGTCCAAGAAGCGCGCTCAGTACGAGCGTGCCTGGGGCACGATCGAGAAGATCAAGGAAGAAGACGGGATCGTCACCGGTACCGTCATCGAGGTCGTCAAGGGTGGTCTCATCCTCGACATCGGCCTCCGCGGCTTCCTTCCGGCCTCCCTGGTCGAGATGCGTCGCGTCCGCGACCTCCAGCCCTACGTGGGCAAGGAGCTCGAGGCCAAGATCATCGAGCTGGACAAGAACCGCAACAACGTGGTCCTGTCCCGCCGTGCCTGGCTGGAGCAGACCCAGAGCGAGGTCCGCCAGACCTTCCTCACCACCCTCCAGAAGGGCCAGGTGCGCTCCGGCGTCGTTTCCTCCATCGTCAACTTCGGTGCCTTCGTGGACCTGGGCGGCGTCGACGGTCTCGTCCACGTCTCCGAGCTGTCCTGGAAGCACATCGACCACCCCTCCGAGGTCGTCGAGGTCGGCCAGGAGGTCACGGTCGAGGTCCTCGACGTCGACATGGACCGCGAGCGCGTCTCCCTGTCGCTCAAGGCGACCCAGGAAGACCCGTGGCAGCAGTTCGCCCGGACCCACCAGATCGGTCAGGTCGTCCCGGGTAAGGTCACCAAGCTCGTTCCGTTCGGTGCGTTCGTCCGCGTCGACGAGGGCATCGAGGGCCTGGTCCACATCTCCGAGCTGGCCGAGCGCCACGTGGAGATCCCGGAGCAGGTCGTCCAGGTCAACGACGAGATCTTCGTCAAGGTCATCGACATCGACCTGGAGCGTCGCCGGATCTCGCTGTCGCTGAAGCAGGCCAACGAGTCCTTCGGTGCCGACCCGACGGCCGTCGAGTTCGACCCGACCCTGTACGGCATGGCCGCGTCCTACGACGACCAGGGCAACTACATCTACCCCGAGGGCTTCGACCCGGAGACCAACGACTGGCTGGAGGGCTACGAGACCCAGCGCGAGGCCTGGGAGAACCAGTACGCCGAGGCCCAGCAGCGCTTCGAGCAGCACCAGGCGCAGGTCATCAAGTCCCGCGAGGCCGACGAGCAGGCTGCGGCCGAGGGCGCTGCGGCCCCGGCGGCCGGTGGCGGCACCGCTGGCGGCGGCACCGCCGGCGGCGGCTCGTACTCCTCGGAGTCGGCGGACAACTCCGGCGCCCTGGCGTCGGACGAGGCCCTGGCCGCGCTCCGCGAGAAGCTGGCCGGCGGCCAGAGCTGAAAAGCTCCCCGCTAGGCACTAGCCGATAGGCGAAGGCCCGCCCCCTCTCGGGGCGGGCCTTCGTCGTTCCCGCACGGAGTGACGGAGCCCAGGGCCGAGCGTCGCGCGCCGGGGCCGCTGTCGCGGCCACGACCTCTGATGCCACCGTGAGCGTACGGTCGCCGCAGGTCAGCCCACCGGAATGCCCGGGTTGGCGACGCCGCGTCCGCCGGTCACGGTGTTGTCGCCCGCGATCGTCACAGGGCACTTCTTCGCGTCGTAGTTCGTGATGTTGAAGCCGTAGCGGCCCTCGCCGGAGGCGCCGCTCAGATCGGACTTGTTGCCCTTGAAGACCGTGCCGCAGCCCCAGCCGGACTCCTGGCTGTGCGTCTCGTAGCCGTTGTTCCTGGTGTGCCGACCGGTGTTCTTCTCGACCAGGACGTCGTTGCCCTTCACATCGACCCAGGAGTCGTCGAAGTGCGCGCCGGTCAGCCCGCTGCCGTCGAAGGTGTTGCCGACGATCTTCGTCCCGGTCGTGCCCTCCTTCACATCGATGTTCTCGCCGCCGACGCCCGGACCGATGGTGTTGTCGAGGACCTGAACGTTGTCGCTGTGATCGTCCGTGCCGCCCGCGCTGCCGACGTACACGCCCTCGCCCATTCCGCTGCCGCCCTTGCCGGTGTCACGGATCGTCGAGTTCTTGATGACCCCGTTCTTGCTGGACTTACGGAAGTGGACGCCTTCCATGTCCAGATCGCGCACGGTCACCGAGTCGATCACGACGCTGTTTGCGCCGTCCATCATGATGCCCTTCTGCCCGCCGGCGACGGTGATGCCCTTGATCGTCCAGTACGAGGCGCCGTTCAGGTGCAGGCCGTAGCCGCCCCCGGCGGTGAGGACAGCCTTGGACGATCCGGTGAGCGTGATCCGCGATCCCGAGTTGCCCGTGGCCGACGTTTTGAAGTTGCCTTTGTACGTACCGTCGGCGAGCTGGATCGTGTCGCCCGGCTTCGCGTCCGTCAGCGCGGACTTGAGCTGCGAGGCGTTCGAGACGTCGATGACGCGGGTGGGGGAGGCGGCGGGCGACCCCGCGGGGGAGGCGCCCGCCGTGCCGGTCAGGGCCGCGCCGACGGCCAGCCCGAGAGCGGCCGAGGCGGTGAGAAGGGGTCCGGTGCGCATTCATCTGCCTTTCCGTATATGAACGTGGGGCGGAAATATGAATCGCGAGGGTGGTCGAGAAGCTAGGGGTGCAGCAGTTCGAGCGTCAAGGGTCCTGCATGGGCATAACTGGAGACGCGATTCATAAGAGTGAACGCAAGATGATGTGCGGGTGCACACGCCGCAGTCTGGTGCACCTTGTGGTTACAGGGGTGCGCCGTTCCCTCGGAGGATGGGAGACTCCGGACCCTCCGTGCCCCTCTGGGGCGTGGTGATTCCCTGGCCGGAGCGCCGGATGCCTGAGTGAGGGAGCGCTGGAGCGCGTTGATCCGACGGCTCGGAAGGCCGGTCCTGGCGCGGAACGATGGCGGGCACATCCTGGCCGGATGCTGTCGGACCCCCGATCACAACCGGGAATGTGGCATCCCGGCCGGACGTTGTCCCACACGGATACAAGGAGGAGCGGACACTGTGTTGAATCCCCAGAGGTTGTACGAATGGGAGCCGAGCGGGCTCGCGGAGGTGGAGACCATCGCCGCCGAGGACTCCGCCGGACTGGTGCTGCTGTACCACTTCGACGGCTACATCGATGCAGGTGAAACCGGCGACCAGATCGTCGAACGGCTCATTGACGGCCTGCCGCACCGCGTCGTCGCCCGCTTCGACCACGACCGCCTCATCGACTACCGCGCCCGCCGACCCCTCCTGACCTTCGACCGCCATCGCTGGACGGCCTACGAAACGCCGCGCATCGAACTGAGGCTCGTCGAGGACACCACCGGCGCGCCCTTCCTGTTGCTGTCCGGGCCCGAACCGGACGTCGAATGGGAGCGGTTCGCCGCCGCCGTCCAGCAGATGGTGGAACGCCTCGGCGTGCGACTCTCCGTCAACTTCCACGGCATCCCGATGGGCGTCCCGCACACCCGCCCCGTCGGCATCACCCCGCACGGCAACCGCACCGACCTCATGCCCGGCCACGCCGACGTCTTCGAAGAGGCGAAGGTCCCCGGCAGTGCCGAAGCTCTGATCGAGTTCCGGCTCGCCGAAGCGGGACACGACGTGCTGGGCGTGGCCGCGCATGTCCCGCACTACATCGCCCGGTCGCCCTACCCGGACGCCGCGCTCACCGCGCTGGAAGCCGTGACCGCCGCCACCGGCCTGGTCCTGCCCGGCGCCGCGCACTCGCTGCGCACCGAGGCGCTCCGCACCCAGGAGGAGATCGAACGGCAGATCTCGGAGGGGGACGAAGAACTGGTCGCGCTGGTCAGCGGGTTGGAGCACCAATACGACGCGGTGGCGGGCGCGGAAGCCCGCGGCAACCTCGTGGCGGAAGCGGTCGATCTGCCGTCCGCCGAGGAGATCGGTAACGAACTCGAACGCTTCTTGGCGGAGCGTGAGGCGGATGGGGGGAATGCTTGACGGGGAGGGGCGCGGGGTGGGGGTGGTTCGAGAGTCTGGACTTGGCCCGTGTGGCCCCCGATCCAGGCAGCTCACGGCCCAGGCGGTCCCGGATGTTGACGGTCCCCGAGCGGGCCGGTGAGCCCTGCGTATAGCGTGGGTCCATGGTGAAGGTGGGACTGACAGGCGGAATCGGAGCCGGTAAGAGTGAAGTCTCGCGGTTGCTGGCCTCCTACGGTGCGGTGATCGTGGACGCCGACAAGATCGCACGCGAAGTCGTCGCACCGGGCACACCCGGACTGGCGGCGGTCGTGGCGGAGTTCGGCGACCGCGTACTGACGAAGGACGGAGCCCTCGACCGCCCCAAGCTCGGCGGCATCGTCTTCTCCGACCCCGCCAAACTGCAGGCCCTCAACGCCATCGTGCACCCCCTCGTCGGAGCCCGCTCCGCCGAACTGGAGGCCGCGGCCGGGCCCGACGCCGTCGTCATCCACGACGTACCGCTGCTCACCGAGAACGGCCTGGCCTCCCTCTACGACCTGATCATCGTCGTCGACGCGGCCCCCGAGACCCAGTTGGACCGGCTGGTACGCCTGCGGGGCATGTCCGAGGACGAGGCGAAAGCCAGAATGTCCGCCCAGGCCACCCGCGAACAACGCCTCGCCGTCGCCGACGTCGTTATCGACAACGATGGGCCGCTGGATGCTTTGGAGCGGCAGGTTCGTGAGGCTTGGGAGCGGTTGGGGGAGGGGTGAGGGTGGGGGAGAGATGTTCTTCGGGGCCTCCCCCGCCCCCCCCGCCCCACCCCGCCCCTCCGCTCCCTCCCCTCTCCGTGCCGCGCTTGTATCAGCGTCGCGTCCCTCTTCGCACTGCGCGGCCCACAGCGAGGCGACGAGGTAATGACGACGGCGCCACGGTCTCCCTCGCCGACCTCGCACCGGGAATGCAGTGGCGGGCGTCGTCGTTGTGCCGGGAGAATCTGACCGGGTGGCCCAGGAGGACCGCTCGGTACGCATCGGAAGGAGGCAGCCGTGCAACAGCGCAGCCCCGAAACCTATGTCATCGACTACCGTGCCGCGGAGCAGTTGCTGGATGCCCGCGATCCTCGCGGCGCGATCCGGCTGCTCGATTCGGTCATCGCCGCGCACCCGGAGAACACCGCTGCACGGCTGCTGCGTGCTCGCTCCTTCTTCCTCGCGGCTCAGCTCCGCCCGGCCGAGCTGGAGTTCCAGATTGTGCTGGAGCGTGAACCGGACAACGCGTTCGCGCACTTCGCCCTGGGACGCACCTTCGAGCGTGCCGGCCGTCCGGAAGAGGCGCAGCGCCACTTCCGTCTCGCCGCGGCCCTCGAACCGAGGCCCGACTTCCTCCAGGCGGCCCGCTTCGGCACCGGCACCGACGACGCCGGTCCCGATCTGCCGCCTGCTCCCGCTGCCTGATCCTGCGCTCCGGGTGCCCTGGGGCAAGGGGCTACGGGGGACGCGCTCTGCCCCGTGGCCCCGAGGGTCGAGGTCGGGTGAAGGCATCGTTCCGCCCATGGTCGGGCTCGTAGGGCGGTATGTCCTTGCCCGGTTGGTAGTGGGGGCCCTGGTGGAGGTGCCGGATGACCACGGCCAGGTCCATGAGGGTCACCAGGGCCAGGGCGGCACAGGCAGCTGCCCAGCCGGGTCTGCCGACCATGACGAAAGCCACGGTTCCGGCGACGGCCCAGACCAGCCCCCAGATGATCAGCCCGAAGCGGATTTTCAGCGGACTACGTGCGTGAAGAGGCTCATTTCCCGTGCGCATTGCCATCCATCTCCCGCATCCATGGTCCTACCGAATCGTCGCGTCGTCACTCACCAATCCGTAGCGTCATGCCACCCTGAGCGGCAGGTCTGAGCCCGTACGAGGGCGGGCCGGCGAGGCGCGAGCCGGTGGTTCTCCGTATGTCTTTGGTTCGCTCTTCATGTCCTCCCGTGCACTCTCCGTGCCCACGCGGAGCGCGGATGCGTGTCAGATGCGGGGATCGCCCGCCGGTTGTCTGTTGATCCAGGACAGGCCGCCGATGTCGAGCCGGGAGCGTGCCCGGGTCACCGCTACGTAGGCGAGGCGGGACTCGTCGGGGTCGACGGGGCCGGGGAGCGGTATCCCGTCGTCGTGCTCGTCCAGATCATCCGGCTCCGTGAAGTCGTCGCCGATACGCACGCTGTCCCATTCGCGTCCCTTGGCGCGGTGTGCCGTGGAGACGGTGACCTCAGCGCACTCCTCTGGCGAGAGCTGGTCCAGGGTGGCCAGGACCGCTTCGCTTCCGTGGGTGTCGACGAGCTCGACAAGCGGCAGCAGGTCCCGGCCCGCCGGGTCGTACTCCGCGTACTCGCGCAGCTCACTCCACGATGCGAAGAGCATCAGCTCCGGATGCGTGGTCGACCGGCCCGATTCCAGATCGTGTGCGGCGTGTGCGAGGGCACGCAGCGCCCCGCTGCCACCGGCGAACGCCACCCTGCGGCCCGCCGCCAGTTGCCGTATCACCTCCCTCATCGCGCCCGCGTCGGACCGGCGAGGATGGCTTGAGGGTCACGGACCGCGGTGAGCTCCGTGGTGCGCCACGGCGCTCCGGTGAGGCGCAGTGGTGCGTTCGCCAGGGCCAGTCAGCGGTTCGCTTCGTGCGCGAGTGCCGGGCCGAAGCGGAAGGAGCGGGAGAGGCGGAGGTGTCGGCCGGGGGATCCGGTCATGATGTCGCGGGCTCCGCGCCAGCCGTAGACGGCCTGTGCGGAGTCGCCGACCAGCACCACTTGGGCGCGGTCCCGCTGTGTGTCAAGGACGTGCTCCATGACCGGGTTGGTGTCCTGGGCCTCGTCCAGGAGGAGAAAGTCGGTGGGGATGACGGGCTCCTGCAGCGCCCACATCTTGAGGTAGTGATCGTGGAGGAACCGCACCGCGCCCCGGTCCGGATTCTGCAGGTCGGCCCATGCCTTGCGGGCGTAGGGGAGGACGGCGTCGGCGAGTCGCCTGTGCAGCGGCTCGGCCTCGGCTCCGCGCAGCGGCGGGACGTGGTGGTACGCGAGGCCGGGATCGTCGGACTGGCAGAAGCGGTTGACGGTGCGCAGCGCGGCACAGGACAGGGCCCGGTTGCTGATCTTGCGGGGGCCGAGGCGTAAGGACATTCCGGGGTCGATGCCGAGAGCAGCACCGGTCCGCCATCCGGAGCGCCGGGGAACGTCCATCCGGGCCCGGTATTTTCTGCCGACTTCGGCGTAGGCGAGGGCGTGCGCAGTGGTGCAGGTGGTCTCCGTGGGGAAGGCATGGGCGGCGTCCCGGGCGAGGGATCTGTTGAAGGCGAGGTAGCGGCCGCGTCGGCCCTGGGCTCGTGCCTCGTGCGCCGGCATCCCGAGCGTCGTGGTCTTGCCCGTCCCGGCGCCTGCCTGGATCACGAGGTGCGAGCCGGTCCGGAAAGCCTCCGCCGCCGCGGACTGTTCGGTGGTGGGCGTGGTGGTGTGGTGGGCGCGCATGAGCATCTCCTCAACGGAATGAATCGGTCACAGAAAGTGACTTCGTGACTCACTGTAACTCCTCGGTCGTCGTTGTGCGAGACCTTTCATGAGCTGTGGACGACTCCCGCGAGGGAAGGCGTGGCATGGCGGGCGTGCGTGGACGCTGATGGGAGAAATCGCAGCTCAGGGGTGATTGTCAGTGGTGTCTGGTTCCATCGGCGGTGGATCAACCGAATCGATCCGCGGACGGAGGATGCTCGCGTCGGAGCGGCGGAGAGCGGAAGGAAGCGGGGGAGGAGGGGCAGTGCGGACGACCGTAGACTCGCAGGCCGGAGCCGGGTGGCGGACCGAGGCCGCCGAACCGGCGAGCCATGTGACAGTGAGTGGTCGATGGGCAGGGGCGGGCGTGGCGGCGGACGACGAGCGGGCGGGACGCGCTGATTCCGCCGGAAGTGCCTCGCCGAGCGCGTCCTCTCCCGTCGGGGGCGTGGCGCGCAGGGACTTGGCGGCGTGCGCCGCGCTCTTCCTGCCCGGTTCGCCGCCGCGTGCCGGGACCGTCGCGTTCTGGCGGCCGGACGGAGCCCCGCTCCCGTGCGGGGAAGCCGACGGAAGCGGAGAAAGGGGAGCCGGGGCGGCCACCGGCGGCGGTCCGCCCGGAGGCACCGTGCAGCTGACCGTCGCCCGACGCCACGGCTACGGCGCACGGAGCCGCACGGTCCCCGCCGTTCTCCTGCCGATAGCTGACGCGCTTCCCCTGCTGCTCGACGCCCGGAGCGACCCCGGGGCCCACCCGGCGACCGCCTGCTGGGGCGCCGCCGCCCTCCACGCGCTGCACCTCGCGGCGCGTGGACGGCTGCTGCCCGGCCTCACCGAACAGGACATCGACGCCTGGCGCGCCGGACCGCTTGACCCGGACGACGCCGCCCATCTCGCCGCCATCGCCGCGGCCATGCCCGGCGAGGCATACGCCACCCCCCTGCCGGGCACCCGCCCGCTGCAGCTCCCCGACCCGGTCGCTCTCGTCCGGCTCTTCGTCGACGCCGTCACCGACACACTGCCGCGTACACCGGGCGCCGCGTTCCTCGCCGGACCCGCCTTCGCCGCCCAGGAGCCGCAGGCGATCCCCGGCACGCGGGAATGGGCGGCCGAAACTGCGGCCGGTGCGGACGCCGGAGTACGCCTCTCCCTGCGACTGGACCTTGCCCCGCACCGGCTCTTCGACAGCCCCGAGGCGCCGCTGCCCGCCACCGGAGGCGACACGGGTGGCCCGGCGGCGGAGCGGAACGCCGCCGCGGCCATCCTCCAGATCCATAACCTCACCGACCCCACCCTGGTGACCGACGCGGCAGACCTGTGGGACGGTGCCGGAGCCGACCGCTTCGGCCCCCGCGCCCGCGTCGACACCCTCCTCGCGCTCCGCCGGGCCGCACGGATCTGGGCACCGCTAGGTCGCCTCCTCGACCGCCCGGTCCCCGACATCCTGCCGCTCGACGAAGACGAACTCACCGACCTGCTGGGCGCGGTGGCACCCCGGCTGAAGGCCGCCGGAGTGGCCGTCCACTGGCCCAGAGAGCTGGCCCGCGGCCTCACGGCCACCGCCGTACTGCGCCCCGCCCCCGGCACCGCTGCCGACGGATTCGGCTTCTTCGACACCAGCCAACTCCTGCGGTTCCGCTGGCAGATGGCCATGGACGGAGTGCCGCTCACCGAGGCCGAGATGGACGAACTCGCCGAGGCGCACCGCCCCGTGGTCAGACTGCGCGACCGATGGGTCCTGGTCGACCCCGCCCTCGTCCGCAAGGCCCGCAAACGTGAACTCGGCCTTCTGAAGCCGACCGATGCCCTGGCCGCCACCCTCAACGGCACCACGGACATCGACGGTGAAGAGGTGGAGGTCGTCCCCCTGGGGGCGCTCGCCGCGCTGCGCGACCGCCTCACCGACCCCACCCACACCCTGCCGCAGCCACCCGCGCTCCGTGCCACCCTCCGCGACTACCAGCTCCGCGGCGTGACCTGGCTCGACACCATGACCTCCCTCGGCCTCGGCGGCTGCCTCGCCGACGACATGGGCCTGGGGAAAACCGTCACCGTCATCGCCCTCCACCTCCAGCGGCGCCCCACCGACCCGGTGCTCGTCGTCTGCCCCGCCTCCCTCCTGGGCAACTGGCAACGCGAGATCGAACGCTTCGCCCCCGGCACCCCCGTACGCCGCTTCCACGGCGCGGGACGCAGCCTCGACGGCGCGGACAGCGGATTCGTCCTCACCACCTACGGGACGATGCGGAGCAGCGCCGCCCAACTGGCCGACCACCCCTGGGCCTGGGTCGTCGCCGACGAGGCCCAGCACATCAAGAACCCTGGTTCCGGCACCGCCAGAGCGCTGCGTGATATCAAGGCGCCCGCCCGCATCGCCCTCACCGGCACCCCCGTCGAGAACAACCTCTCCGAACTCTGGGCCCTCCTCGACTGGACCACCCCCGGGCTCCTCGGGCCCCTGAAAACGTTTCGCGCGCTGCACGCCAGAGACGTCGAAGGCGGCGAAGTCCCCGGCGCCGCGGAGCGCCTCGCGCGGATGGTGCGGCCGTTCATCCTGCGCCGCAGAAAATCCGACCCGGGCATCGTCCCGGAACTCCCGCCCAAGACCGAGACGGACCACCCGGTGGCGCTCGGCCGCGAACAGGCCGCCCTCTACCGGGCGGTCGTCCGGGAAACCCTTGCCGCCATCGAGGGCGCGGAGGGCATCGCCCGCCGCGGCCTGATCATGAAGCTGCTCACCGCGCTCAAGCAGATCTGCAACCACCCCGCCCAGTACCTCAAGGAGGCCGCACCGGGACTCGTCGCCCGCTCCGGCAAGCTCGAACTCCTCGACGAACTGCTCGCCACCATCCTCGCCGAGGGCGGCGCCACCCTGATCTTCACCCAGTACGTCGAAATGGCCCGGCTGCTCGAACATCATCTCCGCACCCGCGGCATCCCGAACCAACTGCTGCACGGAGCGACCCCCGTCGCCCGGCGCGAGGAGATGGTTGACCGCTTCCAGTCCGGCGACGTCCCGGTTTTTCTGCTCTCCCTCAAGGCCGCGGGCACCGGACTGAACCTCACCCGCGCCGGTCACGTGATCCACTACGACCGTTGGTGGAACCCGGCGGTGGAGGAGCAGGCCACCGACCGCGCCTACCGCATCGGCCAGACCCAGCCGGTCCAGGTGCACCGCCTCATCACCGAAGGCACCGTCGAGGACAACATCGCGGACCTCCTCACCGCCAAGAGAGCGCTCGCCGACGCGGTGCTCTCCACCGGGGATACCGCACTCACCGAACTGTCCGACGCCGATCTCGCCGACCTCGTCTCACTCCGGAGGCCCACGTGAGCCCCCGCCCCGCCTCCGGGTACCCCGACCCGTTCGCCGGTGGCCCCCGCCGTCGTCCGGCGGGCCGACAGGTCGCCCCCGGTACCGCTCCGTTCCGCGACCGGCACGCCGCCGGACGCAGAGCGGCCACGGACCGCCTCACCCGCGCCGACCGCTCCCGTACCTTCCCGCCACTGCCACTGCCACTGCCACTGCCACTGCCACTGCCACTGCCACCGCACACCGCGGGCGACACCTTCGCCACCACCTGGTGGGGCCGCGCCTGGCTCGACGCCCTCGAAACCACCGCGCTGGACCCCGCACGGCTGGCCCGCGGCCGCGCCTATGCCCGCGACGGCCACGTCGACACTGTCAACATCACCCCCGGACGCATCCTCGCCACCATCCGCGGCAGCCGACCACGGCCCTACAGCGCCGAGATCCGCCTCCGTACCCTCCCCGACGAGGAGTGGGACACCCTCCTGGAGACCGTCGCCGCCGAACCGGCCCAACTGGCCGCGCTCCTGGCCAAGAAGCTCCCCGAAACACTCGCGGACGGCACCGTTCCGCTGCTGCCGGGGACCGGAGACCTCGCGCCCCGTTGCTCCTGCCCCGACCACGGACGCCCCTGCAAACACGCCGCCGCCCTCTGCTGCCATGTGGCCCGTCTCCTGGACGCGGACCCCTTCGTCCTGCTGCTCATGCGCGGCCGAGGCGAACGCGAACTCCTCGACGAACTCACCCGCCGCAGCGCCGTCCACACCGCTCGCGAGACCCACCCGAACCGTGGGAACCACAAAGCCCACCGGGCCGACGTGCCCCAGGGGGCCGCCGAACCTCACGTAGTACGCCGATCCCGCCCGGCGGCGCTGTCCCCGGCCGACGAGGTCCGCCCCGTAATCTCCGGCCCGGCCCACCCCACCGCCTCCGCGCCGGGCCGCGCCCCACACCGAACGCCACCGGAGAGCCCAGACCCGGCAGCACCGGAGGCCGAGGCCACCCCGGTACCCCACCACGGCCCACCACAGGACCCCGCGCCCCGATCCGCGCACACCCGCCGCGGAGTGCTCGCCCGCGATGCCCTCACCGCTCGACCCCGCCCACCGCTCCCGCCACCCCCGCCGCTCCCCGACGGGCCCGGAAACACCCCGGCGCTCCCCGACGGCACCGGCCTCCCGTTCGACCCCACCGCCCTCGAATTCCTCGCCACCGACGCCGCCGCCCGGGCCCACGCCCGCCTGGCCGCCCTCGGGCAACCCGGCGCCCGCCTCCGTACGAATCCCGACCCGGCCGCCGCACTCACCCCCTGGCAGGACGCCCTCCGCCTCGCGGCCACCGCACACCCCACCGCCGGGCTCACCTCCGCCACCCGCGCCCTCTTCCGTGACCTCGCCGTGGCCACCGGCCGCACCATCGAGGACGTCGCCCGCTCCGTCGCCGCATGGCGCCAAGGAGGCCGCGAAGGGCTGGCCCTCCTCGAAGCCCCCTGGGACCCGCCCGCCGGAGACTTCGACCGCGCCCGCAGCGCCCTGCTCGCCGCAGGCCACCCGCCCCTGCGCCCCGAGCACAACCGCCTCACCGACCCCGACCGCCGCCACCAGCTCCGTTTCGGCCACGACGGCCTCTGGTATCCGTACGAATCCGACCCCGGAGCCGAGGTCTGGTGGCCCACCGGCCCCGCCGACCCCGACCCCCTGACCGCCCTCCGCAACCTCCTCACGCGATGACTAACCTCAATACGGTGGAAGGACTCGACACACTCACCCGCTCTCTCGCACAGCGCACCCCCGAGCAGCTCGCCGCGCTCCTCACCCGGCACGCGGCACCCCTCTCCCTGCGCCCTGCAGCCACCGGACTACGGGACCTCGCTACCGCACTGTGGTCGTACGAAACCCTCCACCACCTGGTGCTACACCTCGACCACCCGAGACTCCAGGTCCTCGCCACCACCGCCCGCATCAGCCAGGACCGCGCCCGCCAGGACGCCCCGGTCCCCGCCGCCCCCTCGTCCGGCGCCGACTACCAGTCCCTCATGGCGCACCGGCTCTCCTTCGCCCGCCTGGCCAGCGAACCCGTCCCGCCCGACGCCACCTACACCGTCCTCGGAGCCACCTCCGGACCCGCCCGGACCACGGCCGAAGCCGCCCTGCGCTCCCTCTGCGACGACGGGATCGCCGCCCTCACCGAGGACGGCCACATCGTCGTCCCGCCCCGGACCGCCCAACTCCTGGCAGCCGCCCCTCTCGGGCCGTTCGCCGCGGCCCCGCCACGCCCCACCCCGCACCCCGCCCGGCCCGGCACCCTCACCGCCCTCCACGACGAATCCGCCGCCGCGGCAGCCACCCTCGCCACCACCGCCGAACGACTGCTCGCCGCACTCGCCACCCAGCCCGCCGCGCTGCGCAAAACCGGCGGCCTCACCGTCCGCGAGACCAAACGCCTCGCCAAGACCGCCGGAGCCACCGAACCCCACACCCGTCTCCTCCTCGACCTCGCCCTCGCCGCGAACCTCATCGCCCTGACCCGCACCCCCTCCGGCATCACCGCCCTCCCCACCGCCGCCTACGACGACTGGCTCACCCGCACCCCCGGCGAACGCCTCGCCCCGCTGCTCACCGCCTGGTCATCCCTGTGGGGCCTCCCCACCCACACCCCGTACGGCGAAACCCCGACCGCCCTCGTCCGCGGTCACGACCGGCACGCCCCCGCCCTCCGGCACGCGCTGCTCGCCGCGCTCGCCACCGTCCCCCTCGGCACCGGAGCCCCCCTTCCCCCGCTGCCGGACGCCTCGCAACCGGCCGGTGACACCACCGCACCCACCCCGCTGCGGGAACTCCTCGATGCCGCCCGATGGCACCGCCCCCTCGCCTTCGACGCGCAGCCACAGATCGAGGACCGTGCCGCCCACACCCTCCACGAAGCCGCCTACCTGGGGCTCATCGCCCACGGCACGCTCACCCCGCTCGGCGACGCCCTTCTCGCCGACCCCCGGCACCTCGAAGCGGCCCTCCACGACCTGCTGCCGACGCCCCTCGACCACGCCCACTTCCAGGCAGACCTGACCGCCGTGGTCCCCGGCCGCCCCACCGTCACCCTCACCGACCTGCTCGCCGCCACCGCCGACCGCGAATCCGAGGGCCACGCCGTCACCTGGCGCTTCACCCCCGCATCCGTACGCCGCGCCCTCGACGGCGGCCGCCGCCCCGCCGACCTCCTCGACGCCCTCACCGAGGCATCGGCCGACGGCCACCTGCCCCAACCCCTCACCTACCTCATCGAGGACACCGCGCGCGCCCACGGCCGGATGCGGGTGGTCCCCGCTGCCTGCTGCCTCCGCTCCGACGACGAGACCCTCATCGCCGAACTCGCCGCCCACCGTGCCCTCCGTCACCTCGGGCTCCGCACCATCGCTCCCACCGTGCTCGTCAGCAACCGCCCGCCCGCCGACACCCTCGAAGCCCTCCGCGCGGCCGGTTACGCCCCCGCCCTCGAATCCGACACCGGCGCCACCGAGGTGGAACGCCTCCCCACCCACCGCACCCACGCCCCCGTACCCACCCGCAACCCCGACGCCACGCTGGCCCTCGCCCGCCGTCTCCTCGGCGCGCCCGACCCGGCCGCCGCGGGTTATCCACAGCCCTGACGTGCCGCCGCCCGCGTCAAGTAGCGTTTCACCGTACGGAGTCGAGCACGGCACAACGGGGAGGGTGAGGCCGGAATGGGGACACACGGCGTGAGCGACGGAAACGTGTCGAACGGCGTCTCGGGCAATGTCCAGGGCACGGTGATCCAGGCCGGATCGATCGGGAGCATCTGGCAGGCCCCAGCGCCTCCGAAAGCCCCCACCCCGCGCCAGGTTCCGGCTGAGCTCCCCCAGTTCGTGGACCGCGAGCCGGTGCTGAAGGCCATCGACCGCTGGACCGGGGACCTCCACGGCGCCCCGCGCGTCGCTGTCCTGAGCGGCATGGCCGGCGTCGGCAAGACCACCACCGCACGCCGATGGGCACACCGGGACGAGACCCGCTTCCCCGGCGGAGCCTTCTACGTCGACTTCGCCGAGTTGCGGAGAGAAGCCGGAGGAGATGTCTCGGCAGGCGTGAGCCAGTGCCTGCGGGCCCTCGGCGTTGAAGACCAGTACCTGCCCCGCACCCTCGGCGAGCTGTCCGCCATGTTCCGCACCCGCACTGCCGGTGACCAGGTGCTCATGGTGCTCGACGACGTGACCGAGCCTGCCCAGGTCCGCGCCCTGATTCCGGGCGCCCCCGGAAGCGTGGTCCTCGCGACGAGCCAAGGGCAACTCGGCGAGCTGACGATGGACGGAGCACAGCTGATGCCCCTGAAACCCTTCACCCCGGAACACGGCCTTGAACTGCTGCGACGCCTGTGCGGGGAGACGCGCATCGCCCCGGACGACGAGGACGCCCGGCGCATCGTGGAGTACTGCGGCGGCTTCCCCGTGGCCCTCCACGTCGCCGCCGCCCGGCTCATGACCCACCCCCGGCTGACCACCACGGTCCTCGCCGCCGAACTCGCCGACGAACACCGACGCCTGCAGGCCCTGCGCATTGGCAAGGAACACACCGTCTCCGCCGTCTTCTCCATCGCCTACGACGGCCTCCCCGCGGAAGAAGCCCGGCTCTACCGGCTCCTGGGCCTGCACCCCGGACGCAGCTGGGACGCCACCTCCGCCGCCGCGCTGGCCGGGACGACACCCGCCGAGGTCCAGGAACACCTCGACAGCCTGGAGCGCGCGAGCCTGGTCACCGCCACGGCCGACAGCCGCTACACCTTCCACGACCTCGTCCGCCTCCACGCCCGCGAGCAGGCCCTCCACACCGACCCCGGCCCCGAACGCACGGAGGCCGTACGGCGGGTGGTGGACCACCTCCTGGCCCGCGCCGCTCAGGCCGACCTCTCCGTGATGGCCGCAAGGATGCGGATCGGGACGTACGTCGAGCGGCTGGACGGCACCGAGGGAGCCCCGGCCTTCGGCGACCGGCAGCAGGCGCTGGACTGGCTGGACGCCTGGCGGAGCGAACTCCTCGCCGCCCAGCGCACCGCCGCGGAGCACGGCTGGCACCGTCCTGCCTGGGAACTCGCCGAGGCCCTCACCGCGCTCTACCTCAACAGGCGTTACCTCCACGACTGGGTCCGGTCCGGGGAGTTGGGCGCCGCCCACGCCGCCGCCGACGGCAATCCGGCGGCCGAGGCCCGGCTGCGTGCCCTCCTGTCCCGCCCGCTGATGGACCGGGACGAACCGGAGCGCGCCCGCGGTGAGCTGGAGACCGCCATCGCCAAGGCCGACGCATCCGGCCACGCCCTGCTCCGCGCCTCCGTCCGGGAGTTCTACGGCCGGTACTGGGACCGCTGCGATCCGGCCCGGGCCATCGCGACATACGAGGAGGCGATGGCGTTCTACCGCGCCGCGGGGGACGCCCGCGGCATCGCCATCGGCCTCTACTTCATGGGCTGCGCCGAAGACGCCGCCGACCGCACCGAACAGGCCCTCGGCACGCTGCGGGACGCCTACGACCGGTTCATGACGCTGGACGACCGCAGGATGGGCGCCCGCGCCCTGGCCGCCATCGGGAGCGCCGAGTACAGGCTCGGCCGGGGCGACGAGGCCGTCGCGTCCCTGGAAGAAGCTGTCGGCATGCTGCGGGAGCGAGGCGCCGTCCACTACGAGGCACCGGCCCGCGAGACGCTGGCCGCGATAGCCGAGGAGCGGGGCGACCGCGAGCTGTCGCGGCGCCACCTGACCGCGGCGCTGGCCATCTACGAAGCGGGCGGAGCGCCCCGAGCGGAAGACCTGCGTCGCCGCCTGGCCCGCACCACGGAGGAAGCCGAGGAGCCGCCCCGGATCTGACCCCGGTGCCCGGCGGCGCGGGCAGCACATGCAGCGGTGCCCCGCCCCGGGCGCCCGCCGTCTCCCGCCCTGTCGGTCACCGGGCCGTGGCGCCGCCGCCCGACAGGCGGTCGTGCTCAGGGCCGGTCCGCGAACTCCCCGGCGACCGGCGTCGTCCGGTACGTATCCGGTTGCGCGGCGGGGCCCAGGTCCTCCGGACCGTCCCGGTGGACGACGCGGAGCACGGTGGCCCCGGCGCGGTCGCCGAGCGTGAAGGTGACGGCTTCCAGGGGGCGCCCCGAGCGCACCAACGCGTAGACGAGCGCCGCCACGACCATGGCACCGTGGCGGTCAGCCGAGAGGGGTGCCACGACGGTCCGGCCGTCGCGGAGCGCCACCCGGCAGCCCGCGTCGGCGACGGACGTCGAGGCGAGCAGACAGCCCGGATAGCGCGAGAACACGTCCGCGATCCATCGGTCGGCGGCGGCAATGGAACCGGCGACGGCGTCACGGACCAGCACGGATGCGCTCTCCGCCAGCGACCGGTCCTGTTCCAGATCGCTGCAGGAGAGATGACGGAATGTGTCGGAGGAGAGCGACGGGCCCGCGGAAGGGAAACCGTCCTCGGTCGCGTTCGCGATCTCCAGGTCTCCCGCGTCCGCGAAGTGGCCGACCGCGGCGGGTGTCCGGCCGATGGCCACCTGTGGCCCGACGGGGGTGTCGCGGACCTCGGTCGTGATGTGGACCGCGGTGATGTCCGGACAAGGGTCCGCCGGGCACGGGGCCTCGGGGGCGAAACGCGGCAGGGGAGAAGACCGTTCGGGGAGGTCGAGGCGGAGAAGGTCGTAGACCGCGGTACGCAGTCGGCGTAGTGCGTGGCCCGGGGCTATGAGAGCCTTCGCCCCGAGTTGGCTGAGGGATTCGCTGTCGGCCGGCCCGCGGACGCTGTCGGCCAGGGCGCGTTCGATCTGCGGACGGAGCGGAGCACCGGGTTCGAGCCGTGGCACTTGCTTACCCAGCTCCGCCATGGGCGTGCCGGGGACGGCCTCGTCCTCGCTGAACGCGCCGAGCAGCAACGGCTTGCCCAGGGCGGCACCGTAGAACGTCACCGAGCCGTGGTCACCGATCAGCAGATCCCCGGCGATCAGCGCGGCCTGCCAGCCGTCCGTCGGCGGGATGCGCAACAGGCCCGCGCTCAGGGGCGAGGCGAGCAGGGACCGGAGCTGGTAGACGCCGTGTGCGGAAACGATGTTGGGGTGGGTCACCAGCGCCACCGCGTAATCGTCCATCGGCAGCTCGGCCAGCAGCCGGGCGGGCAGCGCCGGATTCCGGCCGAGGAGCGACCGGTCACGCCAGGTCGAACTGAGCACGATCAGACGCCGGTTGCCGGTGACGCCGAGAGCCTCGCGGTACGCGGCGCGCAGGCCCACGCCGTTGACCAGTGTGTCGTGGCAGGGATCGCCGATGAGCAGTGTCCGGTCCCTGGTCAGGGGATGAGCGGCCGCCAACTGCTCGGCCTGGTCGGGGTGGGAGACGGCGAGCCACGCCCGGCCGCTGCGCAGCAACGCGTCGGGGACGACACCGGCGAGACGGTCCTGGTCACTCCGGGAATCCGGAACGACCTTGTGGAACCCGACGCCGTGCGGCAGGACCAGGACGGGGGCGGTGTGGCCCTCGACGGCGAGATCGGCGTTCTCGGTGGCCGTGATGACCAGGTCGGGGGAGAGGCCCCGGTACTGGTGCCAGGGCAGTACCCGGGCGCCCACCGACCGGATCAGGTCATGTACCCCGTCGTTGAAGGCGGAGCTGGGGTCGAAGGCGAAGACCAGGTCGACACGCGACTCGTCACGGAAGACCGGTCCCAGGACGTCGAGCACCCGGACGGTGGAGGTGACGGTACGGGCGATGACCACGACAGTGCGCTCGGTAGGGAACGTGCGCCAGCGCTCGGGATCCGCGCCGACCGGCACCCGCAGCGGAGGTATCAGACCGTGGCTGGTGTCGAGCACGTCCCCGCACCCGCACCCGCACCCGCGCGGTTCGCGGTTCGCGGTTCGCGGTTCGCGGTTCGCGGTTCGCGGTTCGCGGTTCGCGGTTCGCGGTTCGCGGTTCGCGGTTCGCGGTTCGCGGTTCGCGGTTCGCGGTTCGCGGTTCGCGGTTCGCGGTTCGCGGTTCGCGGTTCGCGGTTCGCGGTTCGCGGTTCGCGGTTCGCGGACAGCCTGCCATTAGCGCCTTTCACCGGTTCCCGCAACCCCTGTCCGTCCTTGACGCTTCCGTGAATCCACCACCGTAAGTCAGTGGCTGAGACGCCGTCGGAGCAGGTCCGCCCGCCCGTTCCCGCATGGGACCACGCCAAGGGGAACGGGCCGGATGACGCTGGTCAACCGTAGATGAGGCCGGGGGGTGGTGAGGAGCGGTCAGGACGGCGGCTTTCTCTCACCGTTCCGCCGCCGGTTCGGGCCCAGGCTCCGAAGACGGTCCTGGTGTCCGCCCCGGAGGCGAGCCCGGCGGGAGCGGTGGGTTTCCGTCCGTGGGCGACGGCGGGCAGGGCGGCGTCTCACCGTCGGTGGCGCGTGGCCCGTTGGGAAGCGGGTCGGTGGGGGATACCGATCGGCCCGGCGGCAGGGCCGTTGAGGGGAGGGAAGCCGAGGTCGGCGGGGTGATCAGGGGGCGCGGGGAGACGACGGGCAGTCGGCCCCCGGGCAGGGGCGAGCGCCCCGGGCGGGTGCCGAGCGTGGCCGGAGGCGTGAGGTCCGGGTGGCCGCCGTGTGGAGCGGATCGGTTCGTGGCCGAACGCAGCATGCGGTGCACCGACCCCCGGGCGAGGCGGGCGACCGCCGAAGGGCGTGGCCCGGTGCCGCCCGGACGGCGCATGTCCTGGCCGGTGGCGAGCGCCCACGGCGCGTGGACGAGACGGCCGACGGTCCGTTGCAGACCGCGGGCGAGCGCCGGGTCGTCCAGACCGTGGCGCCCCAGCCCGTCGCGCAGCGCCACCGCGGCGTGCGCGGTGACCGACAGCCCCTGGCCGTAAGCGGGAGGCAACGAGGCCACTGCGTCGCCCAGCACCACGAACCCCGTGGGCCAGGACGCCAGCTCCTCGTACCAGCGCCGGTGGCTGGTCGCGTGTCGTGAGAGCCGCACCTCGCTCAACGGCTCGGCATCGGCGAGGAGTTCCCCGATGGAGCCGTCCCCCACCTCACGTGCGAAGGGTACGAACCGGTCGGCGGTGTGCGACGGCTCCTCGCCCGGCGCGCCCGCGAGCGTGACCAGCCAGCAGCCGTCCTCGATCGGGATCAGGCTCGCGCACCGGCCGAGCGCGTGCCCGGCGGCGTCGCGGCCCGCGCTCAGCACCGTGGGATCGCTGCCGGAGGGGGCGCGGAAGACACGGGTGGCGCAGGTGAACCCGTCGTCCACGACCACCTGGCGGACCTCCGGCAGACCCAGCGCGACCAGGCGCTCCGGGGTCCTGGAACGCCGCCCCGTGGCGTCGACCACCAGATCCGCGTCTAGACGACGGGCCTCGCCGCTGAGCGTCTCCCGGATCCGTACGCCCGTGACGTCCTCCGGCGTGCCCGTCAGGCTCTCGGCCTCGGCCCCGTCGAGGAGGGTGACGCCGGGCAGGGTCAGCACCTGCTCGCGGAACACCCGTTCCAGCAGGTCATGGGAGGAGGACAGGAGAGCGCCGGGCGGTGTCCGGCGACGGATCCGGCTTGCCGTGGGGGCGAGATCCGCGGCCGGTGGCAACCGGCGGGCACCGACCTCCAGCAGCCGCCCGGTCACGCCCGGCAGCAGCTCCTCGATCGTTTCTGCAATCTCGGTGGTGAGCAGCGGTGCCTGCCGCGGATGGGGGAGCGCACGCCGCGACGCCGGCCCCTGGGACACCGTCTCCTCCTCGACGACCACCACGTCGGCGTGCCCGGACAGCGCCGCGGCCGCGAGCATGCCCGCGACGCCGCCACCCATCACCACGGCGAGATACGGGTGGGTGAAGTGGAGTCCGCCGCTGCTCGTACCGCTCGGCGTGTTCATGGGCAGCCTCTTTCTCCGCAGGTGCGCGCGACGGCCGGGCGGGCGAGGGGCGCCGGGAGGAACGGAGCCACCACCACCGGGCGTGCCCGGCGCCGCGCGGCGGCCACCACGGCCCAGGAGGCGGCCGTGAACGAGGCCGAAACCGAAGGGAGGGCGGACAGCCTCGCGCGCACGCGGCGGACCTGCGCCGCCAGGGGTAACTCCGGTTGCTGAACGTCCTGACATCGCGGCGCGAACGCCGGTACACCGACGGATTTCCGCATCATGACCCCCCTCAGCCCGTGCACACCCCGCAACCCGCCCGGTGGTGCGCCCCGCCGTCCGCCCGTCGCGCACCCGGTGGGCGGACACCGCCCCGTGGCGGAGTGCGCGCAGCCCCGAGGAGCGCGGCCGTCCCGACCTGGCGACGGCGGACACGACTCCGGATCGTAGGCCGCGGAGATCACATGCGATACCCGCAAGTATCCGAGGGTCCTACGGGAGCCACCCCGCCGATACCGGTGCGTAGATCTGATGCAAAACGACGCAATGGGCGGAAAGCGTACGGGCAGTTTCTCGCGAGGAGAGAAAACCCGGCATGCTTGCTCGTCTGACGCTCCACAACGGGCCGGGAATCCCACCGGGGTTGGCGTGAAATGGTCGGACAGCACCCCGAACGCGGGCGGCGTGCCTACCCTTTCCGGGCACAGCACCGAGACCCCTGAGGGAGAGTCGTGCACGCGATCGTGATGCGAGAATTCGGCGGCCCCGAGGTGCTGCGGACCGAGGAGGTCCCCGAGCCCGAACCCCGCGCCGGTCACCTGGCGGTCGAGGTGAGCCTCGCCGGGATCAACTACGCGGACATGCACGTCCGGGGCAACACCTACCTGGCACCGGTCGACCTGCCGTACATCCCCGGTAACGAGGTCATGGGAACGACGGACGACGGACGCCGGGTCATCGGGCTGTCCCGGGGCGGCGGCTACGCCGAACGCGCCCTGCTGCACCGCCGCGTCACCTGGGACGTCCCCGACGGTATCGGCGACGAGCAGGCCGTGGCCCTGGCACTCCAGGGCAACAGCGCCTGGCACCTGCTCTTCACCACGCTGCGCGTCACCGCCGGGGAGACGCTGGTGGTACCCGCCGCCGCGGGGGGCGTCGGCTCGCTGGCCGTCCAGCTCGCCGCGCACGCCGGGGTCAAGGTCATCGCGCTCGGCGGAAGCGAGGAGAAGCGGAAGCTCGCCGTCGACCTCGGCGCCCACGCGGCCGTCGACTCCACCGCCGACGACCTGACCGAACGGATCCTGGAAGCCGCCGGCGGGCCCGTCCGCGCGGCCCTGGAGATGACCGGCGGTGACACCTTCCACCGCACCCTCGACGCCGTCGCCCCGCGCGGCCGCCTTGCGGTGTACGGGTACGCGAGCGGCGAGATGGCGCAGGTGCCCACCCGCCACCTGATGGAACGGTCCCTGACCGTCTCCGGCTTCTGGCTGCCGCAGCTCTACGGCGACCGGACCGCCCTGCCGACCTCGATGCGGGCGCTGTTCGATGCGGTCGAGGCCGGTACCCTCACCCCGCTCACCGGCGCCCGCTACCCGCTCGACCGGGCGTCGCAGGCCCACCGCGATCTGGCCGCCCGCATCCCCACCGGGAAGCTCATGCTCGACGTCCGGCGCCGGTCCACCGAAGCCGCGCCGGGCAGCGCGATCTGAAACAGGCCCGGGCGGCCACCACCGGTGAACCGCGCGGCACCCGGCGACACCGGGCGCCGCGGACGGCACCACCACCGTGCGCCTGCGGGCGCTGACCACTGGCAGGGGAGAGAGCACACGATGGGCAACCGCATCACCGCGCCCGACGCCGCCGCGGCGGCGACCACCGCCACGCCCGCGGGCCCGCCCCCGGCGGGCGCCACCGTCCGCAGGAAGCCCGCGCGCCGGCCGCGCGTCACCGCGGGCACCGCGCGGGCGACAGGATCCAGCCATGCGGAGCGGGTCTTCCTCGTCCAGACCGCCTTCGCCGAACTCGGCGGCTCCGCCCACGGGCCCGGCGAGATCGCGGAGTTCACCGGCCTGGACGACTCCGTCGTCTACCGCATCCTGCAGTCCGGTATCTATCAGCGGATCTTCGAACGCGTCGACCGTGGCCTCTACCGGCTGCGCACCTCGGCGGCCCAGCTCGCCTTCACCGCCCTCGACCACCGTCTCGACGGCGCCGCCTCGCAGATGGTGCTGCGCGAACTGCGGATGGCCACCGACGGAGGCCTGGCGTTCCTCTACATGGTGGCGCCGTTCTCCGGGGCGCAGCGGCAGTGCGTCGATATGGCCGTCGGCGACTCCGACCTCGCCGAACTCGGCATGACGCCTCGCGATGTGCTGTCCGTGACCCGCTCCCTGCGCACCGGCGCCTCCGGCCGGACGATCCTCGCGTACCTGCCGCAGAAAGTGCAGCAGCGGGTGCTGGCCGAGCCCGTGCCCGACCAGGCGGGGCCCGGGGTCTACCGGGACAACGACGCGCTGAGCGCCTCCCTGGCCGAGATCCGCGACCTCGGCCACGCCTTGGGCTACGAGGAGTGCATGGCCGGGTGGAACTCCTGCGCGGCGCCCATCATCTGGGACGGCGCCATCATGGGGGCGGTGCTGCTGCTCAAGCTGAAGTCGGTGATGCCGGAGGCGCCGGACGGCGTCATCGAGGCGACGAAGGAGGCGGCGGCCGAACTCAGCCGCCACGGCGCGGCCCGTCCGGCGGCCGACGAGGTCTGAGCCGTCGCCCGGCCCCACCCCGGGACGCCCCGGCACCCGCCCGCCGCCTGGCAGGCGGGATTCCGTGACGCGGGTGGTCGGCGCGGCGTACGGTCGGACGGCCGCCGCGCCGACGGCGGCACCGGAACGGCAACGGGGACAAGGGGAACCGATGGACGCGGAGTTGACGGCACTCGCCACGGCCGGGGCGACGGCACTCGTACAGCAGATGGCGACGGAGGGCTGGGCGCAGGTGCGGGGGCGGGCCGCCGCCTTCCTCGCCCGGCGGCGCGGCACGGACGACGAAGAAGCCCTCCGGGACGAACTCGACGCGTCGCGGGACGAGCTGGTCGCCGCCCGGCAGGACGGGGACGAGGATTCGGCCGCCGACGTCACCGCCGCCTTGCGGGGACAGCTGCGCCGTCTGCTGCGCGAGGACCCGGGCGCCGCCGAGGAATTGGTGGCGCTGGTGGAGGAGTGGCGGCCCGCACAGGGCGGTGCGTCGGTCCGCGACGTGCACAACTCCATGAGCGGCTCCGTGCAGCAGGGCATCGTGATCCAGGCCGGGGTGATCTCCCACATCGACAACGGGACCGGTCCCTTCCTGCGCTGATCCCCAGGAGGCCGCGCCCCGCCGACATGCACAATGACGGGGTGCGGCTCCAACCGATCACCTGGGAACGACTGACCGACGCGCTCGCCGAGCGCATCGCCGCCACCCCCGCGCAGGACGACGGCCCCTGGCTGCGGATCGCCGTCGACGGGGCGCCCGCCGCCGACCCGGGGCAGCTCGCCGGGCAGCTGGCGGAGGCGCTGTGGCTGCGCGGCCGGGCCGCCCACCGCGTCGACGTCCACGGTTTCCTGCGCCCCGCCTCGCTGCGGCTGGAGTACGGGCACACCGACCCGGACGCCTACCACGACGAGTGGTTCGACCGGCGCGCCTTGCGGCGGGAGGTGTTCCAGCCGCTGGATCCCGGCGGCACCGGCCGGGTGCTGCCGGACCTGTGGGACCCGGTCGCCGACCGGGCCACCCGCAGCGACTACGTGACGCTGCCGCCCGGCGGCGTACTGCTGCTGCACGGACCGCTGCTGCTCGGCCATGGGTTCCCCTTCGATCTCACGGTGCACCTGAAACTGTCCGCCGCGGCCCTCGCCCGCCGCACTCCGCAGAACGAGCGGTGGACGCTGCCGGCGTTCGCGCGCTACGAGGACGAGACCCGCCCGGCCGACGCCGCGGACGTCGTCGTACGGGCCGACGATCCGCGCCGCCCGGCCTGGAACGGACCGGCCTGACCCGGGCGTGCCGGGGGGCTCCGTGCTGGGGTCCGGCTCAGACCAGCTGCCGGATCTCGCCCCGTACGCGGTAGAAACCCCCGGACGCCGGCGCGAGGCCGTCGACGACGTAACGCGTTCCCGGGCGGCGTATGTGGCGAGGGAACTGCACGTTCCAGGACGGTTCGAAGCCGTCCGACACGACGTGCATCCGCAGCCGCCCGCTCTCTTGGACACACTCCACGACGATGCCGGAGGCGGCGGTGGCCGTCACCGTCTGCACCGTGGCCGACGGGGTGTAGGTGGGCAGCGCGGCGGCCGACTTCACGTCCCGGGCGACCGGGACCGTACCGGCCCGCGCGGCCGCCACGGCGGCGTCGCTCGCGTCCACGCACACCAGCGAACCGTCGGTGGTCACCATGTACAGCTTCTCGTCGAGGTACTGCATCGACAGGGCGGAGCCGCCACCGGTGCCGAGCTTCCACAGTCGGGTGCCGTCCGCGGCGAAGCAGTACACCGAGGACGCCGAGTCGCCCGCGAAGACGTAGCGGCCGCCCGGCGCCGTGGCGCAGGAGTAGACGACCGTGTCGCAGGCGTATGTCGCCTCGATCGCGCCGTCCTTCTTCGCCAGCCGCTGCACCACACGTCGGTCGGTTCCGGCGTAGACCGAAGCGTCCTCCTGCCAGCCGAAGAGCACCGCGCCCTGGGTGGGGGTGTGCCACAGCTCCCGGCTGCCGTCGGCGGCGTACGCGGTCACGCCGCGGCTGTGGCCGTGGTGGACGGCACGGTCGTCGCGCCGCACCATCCAGGCGGCGCTGCCGCTGCTGCGGCGCGACCACTGGTACTCGTCCTCGTGGTCGATGACCGTCAGGCCGCCGTCGCGGTCCGCGACATGGAGGATGCCCTCGCGGATGTCCAGCCAGAAGATGTCGACGTCGGGGGCGATGTCGTACGCGGCGAACGGCAGCTTCGAGGAGAGGTCGTACACCGAGCCGTCGTCGCAGCCCGCGTAGATCCAGAAGTCGTCCGCCACCAGGCACTTGACGCCCGCCGGGAGCTGATAGCGGGCCAGCACCTCGCCGTCGTGGCCCAGGGTGTGGACGTCGCCGTTCTGGTTGCCGACCCAGCAGCGGTCGGCGTCGACGTGGATGCCGAACGCGGCGGAGCCGGTGCGGAACCGCCACAGGACGGGGGCGACCGCGCGCGCCGTCGACGGCGCCGACGCGACCTGGCGACGCGTCACCGGCCGGGCCGCGCGCTGTCCCCGTACCGCCGGGGCGTACCCCTTGCGGACCTTCTCACCGATCTTCTTGGCGGCCGCCGCCTGCGCCTTCTCCGCCGTCGGGAACGTCGAGTGCTGCGCCTGGCCGGCCGCGCCGATCCGGCCGTAGCGGACCGCGACCTCCGTCCCGCTGACCGATACCTCGTAGAACTTGTGCGCCCCGCCGCTCTCCTGGGACAGCTCCAGATACGTCGTGGATTCGGACATGGCGATCCCCTCCCCGGGCGGTCCCGCTGACCTTCCCCGTTGCTGAAAACCGTACGGCCGACCACTGACAACGGGCCTGGACCGAGGCCGCCGCCCGGCCCCTGACGGGCGCTCACCGGGCTGCCGTTAGCGTGAGTCCGTGACGTTTTCGAGCAACGCGACCGGCGACAGCCCGGCGCTCCCCGGCAGCCACGGCCCCCACGCGACGACGGACGCCCTGCCCGCCTCCGTCGGCGCCGTACGGATGTCCTACGCACCCGACCCCGACCGCGACCCGGACCCGGGCGAGATCGTGTGGACCTGGGTGCCGTACGAGGAAGGGGACGGGCGGGGCAAGGACCGGCCGGTGCTGGTGGTCGCCCGGGAGGCGGCGGGGACGCTGCTCGCCGTGCGGCTGTCCAGCAAGCCGCACGACCAGGACCGGGAGTGGATAGCCGTCGGCACCGGGCCGTGGGACCGCGCGGGCCGTGACTCCTGGGTCGACCTGGACCGGGTCCTGCGGCTGCACCCCCAGGGGATGCGCCGGGAGGCGTGTGCCCTGGACCGGGCCCGCTTCAGCCTCGTCGCGCGGCGCCTGCAGGAGCGCTACGGCTGGCGCTGAACCGGCCGGGCCCGCCGTGACCGGCCGCGCAGGCGGTGGCCGGTAACGGCCGGGCCGTTACCGGATGGCCCGGAACCGGCAGGTCAGGACCCGGCCAGCGCCAGGATCTTGGTCACGGTGTTCCAATTCCGGGTGGTGGCGACGACACCGAGCGGGGCCCGGCTCACCGCCTGCGCGAGCTTGGAGCGGCCGATGCCGCCCGGGCAGCGCAGATACAGCTCCCGGCCGATCAGCCGGAAGCTGTCGGGGGCGAACGCCGCCTGGTCGAGGGCGTCCAGCCGCGAGGTGTCGCCGGGCGCCTCGGACAGGAACGTGACGTGCAGGGTCCGTGGCTCCGCCACCGCCTGCGGATACGGATTCGCCGCCACGCCCGCGGCGAACTCCGCACCGGTGCGGACCACCACCGGCACCGTCAGCCCCAGATCGGCGAGGATCTGCTCGCGCAGCAGGCGCGCGGTCTCCTCGGGCGGGGTCCCCGGATCGGCGAAGACGAGGTTGCCCGTCTGCAGGAGGACGGTGACCTCCCGCAGCCCCAGCGACCGCGCCAACTCCAGCTGGCGGGCCTTGGGGAAGGAGTTGTGGCCGCCGACGTTGATGCCGCGCAGCAGCGCGATCTGGGTGGACATGGTGCCGCCTTTCGTGCGCCCGCTCACGGCCGCCCGGTCAGAATAGGGGAGCGGGCAGGACGCCTTCCAGGGCCAGCAGGACGCGCTTGGCCTCCAGACCGCCGCCGAACCCGCCGATCCCGCCGTCGCTGGCCACCACCCGGTGGCAGGGAACGACGACGGGCAGCGGATTGGCGCCCATCGCCGCGCCGACCGCCCGCGCGGCGCCCGGCTCACCGACCCGGTCGGCGAGGTCCTGGTAGCCGACGACGCTGCCGTACGGCACGCCCGCGTCGAGCGCGTGCAGCACACGGGCGTGGAAGCCTGAGGTCAGCGACCAGTCCAGGGGCACGGTGAAGGCGGTCAGCTCGCCGGAGAAGTATGCCGTCAGCTCCGCCACGGCCACGGCCAGGTGCGGTATCTCCGCGCGCGGGGCCGTGCCGAAGATCCCCTCCAGCCGGGCCAGGGCCCGCCGGGTGGTCCGCTCGTCGGCGTGGAAGACCACCTGGGCCAGTCCCCGCTCCGTCGCGGCGAGCAACAGCGGTCCGATGGGCGAGTCCGTCCGCGTCCACGCCCAGTCGCGCCGCGGGGTGTTCCGCGCTGATTCCTGCGCTGCATCCGTCACGCCTTCAGCGTAGGGCGTGGCACCGACAACGCGGCGGCGGGCGGACCCGGGAGCTGGTCCCCGGATCCGCCCGCCAGGCCGTACGGCAGGTCAGAGGCCGCTCTCGCGCAGCGCGGCGCGGATCGTGTCCGCCGTGTTGCTGATGACGCCGTCCGCGCCGGACCCGGCGAGCTTCACCGCCGTGGCGGTGTTGTCGACGGTCCAGGTGTAGACCTCCATCGGGCGGCCGTGCGGCCCGCGCAGCGCGTGCACCGCCCTGATGTACTCCGGGGTGGTCACCGTGTACGACGGGTTGATCTGGTCGCAGAACCGGGCGTACCCGGGCAGCTCGGCGACGGTGGGATTGCCGAGGAATCCGGTCTTGATGTCCGGCCGCAGCAGGTGGACGGTCTTCACCGCGTCACCGTTGAAACTCTGGACGATCAGGCGGTTCTTGACGTGCGCGCGGTCGAGCCATCCCTGGTGGCGCAGCTCGGACAGGACCTGCAGCTCGATGCCCGGGTACAGCTCCGGCGACTTCAGCTCCAGCAGGAGCCGCTGGTGGTTGTGGGTGACCGCGTTCATGTACTGCTTGAGGGTGGGCACCCGCTCGCCGGTGAACTTCGCACTGAACCAGCTGCCCGCGTCCAGCTTCTTGATCTCCTTCAGCGTGAAGTCGGCGACCTTCCAGGGCGCGCGGTCCGGGAACACCTTCTCGACGTCGGTCGTTCGGTTGAGCGTCGTGTCGTGCAGGACGATCAGCTGGCCGTCCTTGGTGCGCTGCACGTCGTTCTCCACCCAGCGGGAGCCGCGCCGGTGGGCCTCGTCGATGGAGGCGAGGGTGTTCTCGGGCGCGTGGGTGGGGGCGCCGCGGTGGGCGACCGTCACGGTTCTGTGGCCGCCGGTGGCGGCCTGTGCGGTGGCTGGAGGGAGGACGAACGTGGACAGACCCAGGAGTGCGCCGGTGAGGGCGGTGGCGACGGTGCGAAGACGCATACGGACTCCTCATGGACGTCGTGGACGTACCGGATGTGAGTGTGCGGAGGCTGGTGCGACGTGGCCTGACGCCGTGCCGGACGGCCAGAGGTTCGCAGCCGGGGGGTACGGAGAGGGAGGCGAGGGATGGACAGAAACTGAACGAGAAGTGGCCGGTGTTCCGTGTTTGAGGCGCGCGGTGACAGGTTGTCCGGAATCGCCGTGCAACAGATGGACGCTCCGGCGCCGTCCAACTTGCCGGAGTGACGGCGAACCCGCATCCCGGCCGACGGTTCGTCACCCCTCGTGCCTGTGACCGGTTTTGGTCTTCCCGGAATACCGGAGCGTGCGACTCCGGATGCTGGTGGGGAACGGGGCGGCCACGGGGGCGGGCGAGGCCCACGGGGCCCGGCGGACCTGGCCGTCGCGGCATGGCTCCGGAGGGCTCAGGCGGCGGCCACGCCCACGGCGCCGGGGTGCTCTCGTGCGGCCGGTCCGCTCCGCCGTACGGGCGTCCGGCCGGGCCGAGGCCGCGTGCGGGCCCGACGGCCGTCCCGGCCCGGGGCCCCACTCGGCCGTCCCGCACCGGCGGTCGCGCCCATCGGAAGAACGCCCTGGTCGGACGGGTTTCCCGGCCGGATGTCAGTGGTGGGTCGTACGGTGGTTTCCATGCGGCCCGTATCGAAGATCGAACGCACGGTGGCGCCTTTCGAGGTCGTCAGCCCCTATCAGCCCAGTGGCGACCAGCCGGCGGCCATCGCCGAGCTGGAGCAGCGCATCCGCGGCGGTGAGAAGGACGTCGTCCTGCTGGGCGCGACCGGCACCGGCAAGTCGGCGACCACCGCGTGGATGATCGAGAAGCTGCAGCGCCCGACGCTCGTCATGGCGCCCAACAAGACCCTCGCGGCCCAGCTCGCCAACGAGTTCCGCGAGCTGCTGCCCCACAACGCCGTCGAGTACTTCGTCTCCTACTACGACTACTACCAACCCGAGGCGTACGTACCGCAGTCCGATACGTACATCGAGAAGGACTCCTCGATCAACGAGGAGGTCGAGCGGCTGCGCCACTCCGCGACGAACTCCCTGATCACCCGGCGGGACGTCATCGTGGTCGCTTCGGTGTCCTGCATCTACGGCCTGGGCACGCCCCAGGAGTACGTCGACCGCATGGTGCCGCTCAAGGTCGGCGACGAGATCGACCGCGACCAGCTGCTGCGCCGCTTTGTCGACATCCAGTACACGCGCAACGACGTGGCGTTCACCCGCGGCACCTTCCGGGTGCGCGGGGACACCATCGAGATCTTCCCGGTCTATGAGGAGCTGGCCGTCCGGATCGAGATGTTCGGTGACGAGGTGGAGGCGCTGTCCACCCTTCACCCGCTGACCGGCGAGGTGATCAGCGAGGACCAGGAGCTGTACGTCTTCCCCGCCAGCCACTACATCGCCGGTCCCGAGCGCATGGAGCGCGCCATCGCCGGGATCGAGGCGGAGCTGGCCGACAGCCTCGCCACGATGGAGAAGCAGGGCAAGCACCTGGAGGCCCAGCGGCTGCGGATGCGTACCACCTACGACATCGAGATGATGCGCCAGGTCGGCTCCTGCTCCGGCATCGAGAACTACTCCATGCACATGGACGGCCGTGAGTCCGGCTCCGCGCCGAACACCCTGCTGGACTACTTCCCCGAGGACTTCCTGCTGGTCATCGACGAGTCGCATGTGACGGTGCCGCAGATCGGTGCGATGTACGAGGGCGACGCCTCGCGCAAGCGGACCCTCGTCGAGCACGGCTTCCGGCTGCCGTCCGCGATGGACAACCGCCCGCTGAAGTGGGAGGAGTTCCTGGGGCGCGTCGGCCAGACCGTCTATCTCTCGGCGACCCCGGGGAAGTACGAGCTGGCGCGGTCCGACGGCTTCGTGGAGCAGATCATCCGCCCGACGGGGCTGGTGGACCCGGAGGTGGTGGTCAAACCCACCGACGGGCAGATCGACGATCTGGTCCACGAGATCCGGGCCCGGACCGAGAAGGACGAGCGCGTCCTGGTCACGACCCTCACCAAGAAGATGGCCGAGGACCTGACGGACTACTTCCTGGAGCTGGGCATCCAGGTCCGCTATCTGCACAGCGACGTGGACACCCTGCGCCGGGTGGAGCTGCTGCGCGAGCTGCGGGCGGGCGAGTACGACGTCCTGGTCGGCATCAACCTGCTCCGCGAGGGCCTGGACCTCCCCGAGGTCTCCCTCGTCTCCATCCTCGACGCCGACAAGGAGGGCTTCCTGCGGTCCGGTTCGGCGCTGATCCAGACGATCGGGCGCGCGGCGCGGAACGTCTCCGGCCAGGTTCATATGTACGCCGACAAGATCACCCCGGCGATGGAGCGGGCGATCGACGAGACCAACCGCCGCCGGGAGAAGCAGCTCGCCTACAACAAGGCCCGCGGCATCGACCCGCAGCCGCTGCGGAAGAAGATCGGCGACATCGTGGCGACCCTCGCGCGCGAGGAGATCGACACTCAGGAACTGCTGGGGTCGGGCTACCGCAAGGGCGCCTCCGGGGCGCCGGGCAAGGCTCCCGTCCCGGAGCTGGGCGGCAAGGCGGCGAAGGGCGGCAAGGGCGCCAAGGCGGGCAAGGGCGCGACGCCGACCGACCGGCCCGCCGCCGAGCTGGCCGAGCTGATCGAGGAGATGACCGAGCGGATGCGGGCGGCCGCCGCGGACCTGCAGTTCGAGGTCGCGGCGCGGCTGCGGGACGAGGTGGGCGAGCTGAAGAAGGAGCTGCGCCAGATGCGGGAGGCCGGTGTGAGCTGATGCCGGGCGCCGCACCGCCACGCCGGGCACCTGCCGGGCGTGGTGGCGATAGGCCACCCCACCAGGCACTTTACCTTTCCATTTACTTTTCCTTGGCGTTCCTTTACCCTTACTCCGCGGAGGGGAGTACTCCTGCAACGACGTCCCCGTCATCACGGATCGCGAGCGTGACGAGATCCCGGGGCGTCGGCCCGGCGGCCTTCGGGAGCCGGGCGGAAGAGACCTCCGGCAGCGACGACGCTGTATGTGCCGTACGACTTTGCCGGAGGAGCAGTGGACGTTTCCCTGACCCTGTGGGCGCTGACCATCCTTGGTCTCAGCGCCCTGATCGCCGCCGATTTCTTCATCGGTGGCCGTACCCCGCACGAGGTCTCCCTCAAGGAGGCCGGAATCTGGACCGGCGTCTGGGTGACGCTCGCTGCGCTCTTCGGGCTCGGGCTGCTGCTGTTCGGCGGCTCCGGTCCGGCCGGTGAGTTCTTCGCCGGTTTCGTCACCGAGAAATCCCTGAGCGTCGACAACCTCTTCGTCTTCGTCCTGATCATGGCGAAGTTCGCGGTCCCGGCGATCTATCAGCAGCGGGTGCTGATGGTCGGCGTGCTGATCGCGCTCGTGCTGCGGGCCGGTTTCATCGGCGCCGGAGCCGCGGTCATCGCCCATTTCTCCTGGGTCTTCTACCTCTTCGGCGCGTTCCTCATCTGGACCGCGTGGAAGCTCGTCAAGGAGGCCATGGCCGGAGCGGAGGACGAGGAGTTCGAGGAGAACCGCTTCCTGAAGACCGTCGAGAAGCGCTTCCCGTCGACCGACACGTACCACGGTACGAAGCTGTTCATCGTCGAGAACGGCAAGCGGCTGATGACGCCGATGCTGGTCGTCATGCTGGCGATCGGCACCACCGACGTCCTCTTCGCCCTGGACTCCATACCGGCGATCTTCGGCCTCACCCAGGACCCGTACATCGTCTTCACCGCCAACGCCTTCGCCCTGATGGGGCTGCGACAGCTCTACTTCCTGATCGGCGGGCTGCTCAAGAAGCTGGTCCACCTCTCGTACGGCCTGTCGGTCATCCTCGGCTTCATCGGGGTGAAGCTGGTGCTGCACGCGCTGCACGAATCGGGGGTCGCCGTGCCGGAGATCAGCATCCCGGTCTCGCTGGGCGTCATCTGCGCGGTCCTCGTCGTCACCACCGCCACCAGCCTGCTGGCCGCCAGGAAGCAGGCGGGCCGGGAGACGGAGCCGCGGGAGACCGCGGGCGTCTGACCGGCGGCGCCGTACGGGCCGGAGCGGGCGATGGGCTCCCGTCACCGGACGGCGCGACGGGCCCCGCACGCCTGAGCGCGGGGCCCGCCGCCACGGGTGGCTACCAGCCGCGCTCGCGCCACTCGGCGAGATGCGGCCGCTCCGCGCCGAGCGTGGTGTCGGCGCCGTGCCCCGGATACACCCAGGTCTCGTCGGGAAGCTGGTCGAAGAGCTTGGCCTGGACGGCATCGATCAGGCTGGCGAAGTGCTCCGCGTCGCCCCAGGTGTTCCCCACGCCGCCGGGGAAGAGGCAGTCCCCGGTGAACACATGGGGAGCGCCGTGCGGGTCGTCGTAGATCAACGCGATGCTGCCCGGGGTGTGGCCGACCAGATGCCGCGCGGTCAGCTCGACCCGGCCGACGCGCAGCACATCGCCGTCCTCGACCGGCACGTCCGTGGGCACCGGAATACCCTCGGCGTCGAACCGCCCCGCGTACGTCCGGGCGCCCGTCGCATCGACCACCTCACGCAGGGCACCCCAGTGATCGCCGTGCCGGTGCGTGGTGACCACCGAGGCGAGGCCGCTGTCACCGATCAGGGTGAGCAGGGTGTGCGGCTCCGCCGCCGCGTCGATCAGCAGCTGCTCATCGGTCGCCCGGCACCGCAGGACATAGGCGTTGTTGTTCGTCGGACCGACCGCGACCTTCGAGATCATCAGGTCGGTCAGCTCGTGCACGTCGGCCGGTCCGCCGACCTTCACTGCTCCGCTGTAGGCCATGACGCCAGCTTAGAGCGGGGGTGCGACAGGCAGCGCGCCGCCGTCGGCGGTCAGCTCGTCCCCCTCGCCGCGCCCGGTGAGCCAGCCGAGCAGCGCCGTGGCCGGGCCCGTCACCACCAACGGCGCGGCTCCCTCGGCCGCCCGGCCGGTGCGCCGCGACCGCCCGTCGGCGGTCCGCAGCTCCAGCGCCGGAAGCTTGGCGTGTCCCGCGAACTTCACGCCGGTCAGAAAGTCCAGCTCGGCGGCGACGAAGGCGGCGGTCAGCCGGTCGAGGGTGTAGCCGATCCCCAGGTCGACGTGGTGCAGTTCCACCTCGCCGAGCCGCCGCAGCGGCAGCCGGTCGGCGCGCTCCACCACGCCGTTGCGCATCTCCACCCGGAAGCCGCGCCGGTCCGCCGGAAGCGCCCGCGCGGCGGCGGTGAACCCTTCCCCGCTCTCCCGCAGATCGTCCAGCTGCGCCGCCAGCGGACGGACCGCGTCCCGCCGGATGTCGGCGTCACGGGTTGCCGCGTCGGCGTACATCGGCGTGGGGACGTCCGTACGCGCCCAGGTGAGGAGGTTGACCAGGGCGTCCGCGTTGCGGGACAGATGGGCCAGGACGTGGCCGCGGGTCCAGTCGGGGAGCAGGGACGGTTCGGTGACCGCGGCATCGTCGAGACCGGCGACGGCGGTGAGCAGCCGCTCGGTGGCCTCGTGGACGGCGGCCACATCGTGCGCGAAATCAGGCGCGGTATCGGTCATGCCCCCGACGCTAGCGCCGGAGCGGCGGCTGCGGGAGACCGCTGGAACCGCCACACCGCGCCCCCGCGCGCCCCGGGACGACACCGGTGCGCCCCGGGGAGGGCCGCCCCAGGGGCACGGCGCCACGACCTGCCGTGCCCCTGGGGCTTCATGCGTATCCGGCCGACCCAGGGGCCGCACCGCGCACGCCGATCGGAGTGCGCCCCCTCCTGCGGAAGTGCGCCTCACCGGGCTCCGGATGCGCCGCTACGCCGGGCCGTCGCAGGGGTCGCCGAACCATCGGCGCAGCGCATCATCCAGCCCGTCCAGCGACGCCGGGGCGCCGTCCCCGGGGGCCGCGTCCACGGCCCACGCCGTGCAGCCGTCGGGGCGTACCAGCAGCCCGGCGGGCGCGGGCCCGGTGGTGCGGGCGGTCAGCACCCGCACCCGGTCCGCGTACCCGGAGGCACGGGCGCGCAGCGCGCTGTCGTCCGCCAGGTCGAGCAACAGGCCGCCCCCGGAACGCAGCCGGTCACCGAGCCGGGTGCCGTCGGAGAACAGCAGGTCGGGGGCGCTGCGGCCGGTCAGGGGATGGTCACCGGGCAGGTCGAGGCGGTGCAGGACGCCGGAGATCCGCTTCGCGAAGAAGGTGGTCGCGTCGACGGTCCCGGCCAGCTCCGTCAGCACCCCGCGCAACGCCCGGGCGTGCGACTCCGGCCGCATCAGCGCCACTTGGGCCCGCGTCCACTCCAGCACCCATGCGCCGAGCGGGTGCCGCTCCGCCGAGTACGTGTCCAACAGGTCCTCCGGGGCCCACCCCTGGACCGTCGCGGCGAGCTTCCAGCCGAGGTTCACCGCGTCGCCGATCCCGAGGTTCAGCCCCTGGCCACCGAAGGGCGCGTGCACATGGGCGGCGTCCCCCGCCAGCAGCACCCGCCCCCTGCGGTAGTCGGGGACCTGCCGGGCGTTGTCCGTGAAGCGGGTCGCCGTCAGCACCTTGGTGACCGTGACGTCGACGCCCGAGGTGTGCCGCAGCGACGCCTGCAACTCCTCGGCGGTGACCGGCGCCCCGCGGTCGGCGGGCGGACCGTCGAACTCCACCGTGAGGATCCGCCCCGGCAGCGGCCCGTGCGCGTAGATGCCGGTGTCCGTTCCGTTCCACCCTGCCTTCAGGCCCTCGCCGCCGGTCATCTCGACAAGCGCCTGATGGCCGGTGATCTCCGGCGGGGTGCCCGGGAACGGGAAGCCCGCGAGACGCCGGACCGTGCTGCGCCCGCCGTCGCAGCCGACCAGCCACCCGGCGCGCAGCACCCCGTTGGTGGTGCGGACGGTCACCTGGTCCGCCGCGGCGTCGAAGCCGGTCAGCTCCACTCCGCGGCGGACGGTGACGCCCAACTCCGCGGCGTGGTCGGCGAGCAGCCGCTCCAGCGCCGCCTGCGGGACGAGCCCGACGTCGTCGGCGGGACCGGCGGCGTGGAAGTCCGGATCGTCGGCGTCCAGGAGGTCGCCGCGGAGCATGATTCCCGCGAAGTGCCCGGCGAAGCGCGGCGGTTGCGCGACGCCGTCGGCCCCCGCCGCCTCCCGCTGCCGCAGGAACGACGCGAACCGCTCCAGGGCCTCGCGCTGCACCTCCTCCAAGGCGGGCAGCAGACCGCGCCGGTAGAGGGATTCCGCGGTCGGTGTGTTGATCGCCCCGGCCTTGATGGTGGCGTCCACCTCCGTCAGCCGTTCCAGGACGACGACGCCGACCTTCGCCAGCGCGAGTTCGCAGGCCAGCATCAGTCCCACCGGCCCGCCGCCCGCCACGACGACCTCCACCTCCGTGTCCGGTCCGGTGCCCGCTGTGGTGTCCATACGCATGTCCCACCCCTGTCCGTGTCGCTGTTGCCGAGGCGAGAGTGTAGTGACTAAAAAAATATGCCGGGTAAAATATTGCGTATGAGTGCGAAGGAAGCAGCGGACCGGGCCGGTGCGGGGGTCGGACGCGAGAGCGGAGCGGCCGACGTGGACCCGGAGGGGGCGGGTCTCACGCTGCGGGAACGCAAGAAGCGGCGGACGCGGCAGCGGATCTCCGGCGAGGCGACCCGGCTCTTCATCGAGCGCGGCTTCGAACAGGTCACCGTCGCCGAGGTGGCCCGCGCCGCCGAGGTCTCCGCAATGACGGTCTTCAACTACTTCCCGCGCAAGGAGGACCTCTTCCTCGACCGCGTCCCGGAGGCCGCCGAAATGCTCGTCCGCGCGGTACGCGACCGGGGGCCGGGCGAGGTCCCGCTCGCCGCGCTGCGGCGGCTCGCGACCGGGCTGGTGGCGTCCGGGCATCCGCTGACGAAGGTGGGGGAGGGGTTCGGGAACTTCTGGCGTACGGTGCTCGACTCGCCCGCGCTGCGGGCCCGGGGGCGCGAGGTCCTGGAGGAGCTGGAGGAACTGCTCGCGGCGGAGCTGGGCCGGGCCACCGGCGCGGCGCCGGGTGATCCGGAGCCCCGGCTCGCGGCCGCGCTGATCGTCGCCGGGTGGCGGGCCGCGTATGCGACGGCGGCGCGGCGGCAGCTCGATGGTGACCCTGCGGAGGTGGTCGCCGTTGAGCAGGCGGCGGTGCTGGAGCGCACCTTCGACGCGCTGGAACGGGCCCTGCCGGTGCTCGGCCGGGAGCGGCGGCCCGGCTGACCTGCGCGGGTGTGGGCGGGGTGGGGAGCGGCGGTGATCGGGAAGGATCCGGCGCCGCCACACGTTCGAGTGAAGCAGGGCAACGACGACCAGAATTCGAATGCGCGTGCTATAGGCTCGTGTGTGGCATCACTCAGACAGTGCCGTGGCGGTCCCCATACCCTTGGGAAGGGGTTCCGCTCCGCACCGCCGCCTCTGCTCATCACCGAGCGGCGGACGCGGTATCGCGGCTCCCCGCCCACTCCAGAAAGGTGCCGACCGGCGTGGCCGACCGTCTCATCGTCCGTGGCGCTCGCGAGCACAATCTCCGCAACGTCTCGCTCGACCTCCCCCGCGACTCCCTCATCGTCTTCACGGGGCTCTCCGGGTCGGGCAAGTCCTCGCTCGCCTTCGACACGATCTTCGCCGAGGGGCAGCGGCGCTACGTCGAGTCGCTGTCCTCGTACGCCCGGCAGTTCCTCGGGCAGATGGACAAGCCCGACGTGGACTTCATCGAGGGCCTGTCGCCCGCGGTCTCCATCGACCAGAAGTCGACCTCCCGTAACCCGCGCTCGACGGTCGGCACCATCACCGAGGTCTACGACTACCTCCGCCTCCTCTTCGCCCGGATCGGCAAACCGCACTGCCCCGAGTGCGGCCGTCCGATCGCCCGGCAGTCGCCCCAGGCCATCGTCGACAAGGTGCTGGAGCTGCCCGAGGGCAGCCGCTTCCAGGTGCTCTCGCCGCTGGTGCGGGAGCGCAAGGGCGAGTTCGTCGACCTCTTCACCGACCTCCAGACCAAGGGGTACAGCCGGGCGCGGGTCGACGGCGAGACGATCCATCTCGCCGAGCCGCCGAAGCTGAAGAAGCAGGAGAAGCACACCATCGAGGTGGTCGTCGACCGCCTGACGGTGAAGGATTCCGCCAAGCGGCGGCTGACCGACTCCGTCGAGACCGCCCTCGGGCTCTCCGGCGGCATGGTCATCCTCGACTTCGTCGACCTGGAGCCCGACGATCCGCAGCGTGAGCGGATGTACTCCGAGCATCTCTACTGCGCCTACGACGACCTCTCGTTCGAGGAGCTGGAGCCCCGCTCCTTCTCCTTCAACTCCCCCTTCGGCGCCTGCCCGGACTGCACCGGCATCGGCACCCGTATGGAGGTCGACCCGGAGCTGATCGTCCCCGACGAGGAGCGCTCGCTCGACGAGGGCGCCATCCACCCCTGGTCGCACGGCCACACCAAGGAGTACTTCGGCCGCCTGGTCGGCGCCCTCGCCGACGCCCTCGGCTTCCGTACGGACATCCCGTGGGCCGGGCTCCCGCAGCGCGCCAGGAAGGCCCTGCTCAACGGCCACCGCACGCAGATCGAGGTCCGCTACCGCAACCGCTACGGCCGCGAGCGCGCCTACACCACACCGTTCGAGGGCGCCGTGCCGTTCGTCAAGCGGCGTCACAGCGAGGCGGAGAGCGACAGCAGTCGCGAGCGCTTCGAGGGCTATATGCGCGAGGTGCCCTGCCCGACGTGTGAGGGCACCCGGCTGAAGCCGATCGTCCTCGCGGTCACCGTGCAGGGGAGGTCGATCGCCGAGGTCGCGGCCATGTCGATCAGCGACTGCGCCGACTTCCTGCGCGAGATGACGCTCAACGCCCGCGAGAAGAAGATCGCCGAGCGGGTCCTCAAGGAGGTCAACGAGCGACTGAAGTTCCTGGTCGACGTCGGTCTGGACTACCTCTCGCTCAACCGCGCCGCGGGCACCCTCTCCGGCGGCGAGGCTCAGCGCATCCGGCTCGCCACCCAGATCGGCTCCGGTCTGGTCGGCGTCCTCTACGTCCTCGACGAACCGTCGATCGGCCTCCACCAGCGCGACAACCACCGGCTGATCGAGACGCTGGTGCGGCTGCGCGACATGGGTAACACCCTGATCGTCGTTGAGCACGACGAGGACACCATCAAGGTCGCCGACTGGGTCGTGGACATCGGCCCCGGCGCCGGTGAGCACGGCGGCAAGGTCGTGCACAGCGGCCCCATGAAGGAGCTGCTGACCAACAAGGAGTCGATCACCGGCCAGTACCTCTCCGGCCGCCGGGCCATCGCGACACCGGAGATCCGGCGCCCCGTCGACCCCGCCCGGCAACTGACGGTGCACGGTGCCAAGGAGAACAACCTCCGCGACATCGACGCCTCGTTCCCGTTGGGCGTGCTGACCGCCGTCACCGGTGTCTCCGGATCCGGTAAGTCCACGCTGGTCAACGACATCCTCTACACCCACCTGGCGCGCGAGCTGAACGGCGCCAAGACGGTGCCCGGACGGCACACCCGGGTGGACGGCGACGACCTCGTCGACAAGGTGGTCCACGTCGACCAGTCGCCCATCGGCCGTACGCCGCGCTCCAACCCCGCGACGTACACCGGTGTCTTCGACAACATCCGCAAGCTGTTCGCGGAGACGATGGAGGCGAAGGTCCGCGGCTATCTGCCGGGGCGTTTCTCCTTCAACGTCAAGGGCGGCCGCTGCGAGAACTGCTCGGGCGACGGCACGATCAAGATCGAGATGAACTTCCTGCCGGATGTGTACGTGCCGTGCGAGGTCTGCCACGGCGCGCGCTACAACCGCGAGACGCTGGAGGTGCACTACAAGGGCAAGTCCATCGCCGAGGTGCTGGACATGCCCATCGAGGAGGCGCTGGTCTTCTTCGAGGCGGTGCCGGCCATCGCCCGTCACCTCAGGACGCTGCACGACGTCGGGCTGGGCTATGTCCGCCTCGGCCAGTCCGCGCCGACCCTCTCCGGCGGTGAGGCGCAGCGCGTCAAGCTGGCCAGCGAACTCCAGAAGCGGTCCACGGGCCGTACGGTCTACGTCCTGGACGAGCCCACCACCGGGCTGCACTTCGACGACATCAGCAAGCTGATCACGGTGCTGTCCGGGCTGGTCGACAAGGGCAACACGGTCATCGTCATCGAGCACAACCTCGATGTGATCAAGACGGCCGACTGGGTCGTCGACATGGGCCCCGAGGGCGGCAACGGCGGCGGCGTGATCGTCGCCGAGGGCAACCCCGAGCAGATCGCCTCGGTCCCGGCCAGCCACACCGGCAAGTTCCTGCGGGAGATCCTCGGCGACCGGGTCAGCGACGCCGCCACCTCGGGCGCCCCCGCGGCGGTGAAACCGGTGAGGAAGGCGACGGCGAAGAAGACCGCCCCCACGGCCACCAAGGCCGCCGCCAAGAAGACCGCGGCGAAGAAGACCGCCGCGAAAAAGACGACCGTCAGGGCCCGCCGGGCCTCCTGACACCTCGTCGGCACCCGGGCCGCCGCCCTCGCCCGCTCCCCGGAGCGGCAGGGGCGGCGGCCCGCTGCGTATCTCCGGGCCGGGCGAGGGCCGCCGCACCCAGCGGGCACATGAGCCGCGCCGCCGCCCCGTACGGCCGAGGCCGCACGTGGTCGACGCCCTACCCGTCCAACTCCGCCGCCCACGGCGGCTGTGCCCCCGCGCGGGCGCAGGTGAAGGCGGCCGCGCGGGCCGCGAAGGTGAGGATGTCGCGCCAGTCGCCCGCGTCGAGCATGGTCACCGCCGGGCGCGAGAGCGCGTCGTGGACGCCGAGCCGGTGCAGCAGCGCCGCGTTGACGGTGTCGCCCGCGCCGATGGTGTCCACCACCGGGACCCGCACACCGGGCACCGACACCGCGGAGCCGTCCCGCGTCCACACCGTCAGCCCGTCGGCGCCACGGGTCAGCACCACCGCGGCGGGCCCGGCGGCCAGCCACTCCAGGACCGCGGACTCCAAGGACCCGTCGCCGTCCGCGTGCTCCGGCCCGGCGTCCGCGAGCCACCCCGCGTCCTCCTCCGACAGCTTCAGCAGCGTCACGTGCGGGAGCCAGGAGCGGAACCGGGCGCGGTAGGCGGCGGGATCGGGGATCAGACCGGGCCGGATGTTCGGGTCCAGCGCGGTGAACACCCCGCGCCCGGCCTCGCGGCGCAGCAGCGTCTCGTACGCCGTCGCGCCCGGCTCCAGCACCAGCGAACAGGTGCCGAAGGAGAGCGCGCGCACCGACGGGGGCAGCGCGTCCGGCACGGTGAACAGGCGGTCGGCGGTGCCCCCGGTGTAGAAGCCGTAGCCCGCCGAACCGTCGGGACCGATGTCCGCCACGGCGAGCGTCGTCGGCTCGTCGCCCCGCTGCACCAGCATGGCGTCCACCCCGGCCGCGTACAGACCGCCGAGGAGCGAGGTCCCGAACGCGTCCCGGGAGATCCGCGAGCAGAAGCCGACCGTGGAGCCGAGGCGTCCCAGGGCGACGGCGGTGTTGTACGGGCCGCCGCCGCGCCGGGGCAGCAGCGCGGGCAGCCCGTCCTCCGCGGGACCGCCTCGCGGACCGGGGACGAGGTCGATCAGTGCCTCACCGGCGACAACGATCACGGGGTGTTCCTTTCCTCGGTGGCCGGGCCGGTCGGCGGTGCCGCGCCCGGCCGGGCGGCGACGGCGCCGTGGGGGAGTTCGGGGCAGCCGCACGAGGTGCGGTGCACCAGCGTGCACGGCAGGCGCACCGTGCGCGGCGCCCGGTCCGGACCGGCCAGCCGGTCCAGCAGCAGCCGGACCGCCGTCGCCCCGATCTCCCTGCCGGGCTGGGCGACGGCAGTCAGCCGGGGGGTGAACAGATCGGCCCAGGAGAAGTCGTCGAAGCAGGCCAGCGCCACGTCGTCCGGGACCCGCAGACCACGGGTGCCCAGGGCGCGCAGGGCACCGATGGTCATCGCGTTGTTGGCGGTGACCAGGGCGGTCGGTGGTCGGTCGGCGGCCAGCACCTGATGGGTGGCGGCCTCGGCGCCCGCCGCCTCGGAGTTGCCGCCCGCCAGCAGCCCGGGGTCGTGGGGCAGCCCGCGCGAGCGCAGCCCCGCGCGGTATCCCGCGACGCGTTCGGTGGTGGTGCTCAGCCCGGGCAGCCCGGCGATCAGCCCGATGCGGGTGTGCCCCAGATCGGCGAGATGTTCGACGAGTTGCCGCATGGACGCCGTGTTGTCCGCGCACACCTGATCGTGTCCGTCGCCGACCAGCCGGTCCAGGAAGACGGTGGGCACGGACCGGCGGGCCAGATAGCCGACCATCTCCGACGGTTCGGCGGACGGCGCGACGATCAGGCCGTCGACCCGCCGCTCGTGCAGCAGCTGGACGACCTTCCGTTCGTGGCCGGGGTCGTCGTGCGGATCGGCGAGCAACAGGCCGTACCCCGCCGCCAGCGCGCCCGCCTCGACGCCCTGGAGGATCTCGGTGAAGTACGGATTGCTGATCGCGGAGACCGCCAGCCCGATGGAGCGGGTCCGCGAGGTCACCAGCGAACGGGCCAGGGTGTTGTGGGTGTAGCCGAGCGCGTCGATGGCGCGGAGCACCGCGGCGCGGGTGGCCTCGCGCACCGGGCGGGTGTCGTTGAGGACGTGCGACACCGTGGCGACGGAGACCCCCGCGTGCCGTGCCACGTCCACCATCGTCGTCATCGGCTCTTCCTTCCGAGCGTGCGGCGCCGCGGCCGGGTGCCGCGGCGGTCCTGGTGCGGCCGGTCCCGTACGGGACCGGAGGGGGCGCGCGGCCGGGCCCCGGGCGCCCCTTACGGGTCCGGCTCCGGACGGGCTCCGGGTGCGAAGCCGGGACGGCCCCGGCCGGTCGGTGCGGTCGCCCGTCGTCGCGTGCGGTGGAAGCCAGGGTGTACGCCGCGGAAACGAGGCGTTGGCACGGGAGTTGGGGCCGTGCGCCCGCCCACCGTAGCCGCCCCGGCCCCACGCGTAAACGCTTGCGCAAGCGTTTACGCGCGGGCTACCTTCCGGACACCGAACCCGCACGACGTCGTGAGGAGGCGCTGATGCGCGCTCTTGTGGTCACCGAACCGGGAACCCTCGACGGCATCGCCGTCACCGAGGTGCCCGATCCCCGTCCGGGGGCCGGTGAGGTACTGGTGCGCGTCGCGTCCTGCGGGCTGTGCGGTACGGACATGCATCTGCTCGACGGCGAACTGCCCGCAGCGCGCTACCCGTTGATCCCTGGGCACGAACTGACCGGCGAGATCGTCGCGTGGGGTGAGGGGGTGACCGCCCCGGCCGTCGGCACCCGGGTCGCGGTCGACCCCAACATGCCGTGCGGCAGCTGCCATTACTGCCGGATCGGCCGCGGCAACCTCTGCGCCGACTACCGCGCGGTCGGCGTCACCCGCGACGGCGGCTTCGCCGAACTGGTCACGGTCCCCGCGAGCTGCGCGTACGCGCTGCCCGACGGGCTCTCGGCGGCCGCCGCCGGGCTCGTCGAACCGCTGTCCTGCGCGGTGCACGGCCTCAACCGGCTGCCCCGCCGCCCCGGGGAGCACTATCTGATCTACGGCGCCGGAACGATGGGCCTGATGATGGCCGCGCTCGTCCGGACCGCCGGTGCCGCCTCGGTGTCGGTGGTGGACGTCAACGCGGACCGGCTGGCCTTCGCCGAGTCGTTCGGCGTCGATGCGGCCGTGACCGACGCGGGTGCCCTGGGGCGCGCGCCCGGGTTCGAGGTGGTCATCGACGCCACCGGCGTCGTCGCGGCCATCGAGGACGGCCTCGGCCGGGTGCGGCGCGGCGGCACGTTCCTCCAGTTCGGCGTCGCCGACCCGGCCAGCACCGCGTCGTTCTCGCCGTACCGCGTCTACCACCACGAGATCGACATCCTCGGCTCGATGGCGGTGCACCACAGCTTCCGGCCCGCCATCGATGTGCTGGCCGCCGGACTGGACCTCGACCCGCTGGTCAGCGACGTCCTGCCGCTCGACGACGCCGACGAGGCGGTACGCCGCTTCCGCGCGGGCACCTGCCGCAAGATCCACCTGGCGCCCGGGTCCGCCTGATGTGGCCGGGCGGGAGGCGGCGCGGGGGTGCCGGTAAGGTCGGACCCCGGTAGACGCCGACCCCGTGACCCCTCTGGAGCAGCCATGAGCCAGCCACCCGCCCGCCGAACCGTCCTGCGTGGCGCCGCGCTGGTGGGCGCCGCGGGCTTCGGGGTGGCGGCGTGCTCCGGCGGCTCGGGCCCGGACTCCGGCGTGCCCACCGAGCCGGTCGAGCTGGGGGCCGCCGCCGAGGTCCCGGTCGGCGGTGCGAAGCTCTACCGCGAGGACCGGCTGGTGGTCTCGCAGCCGTCCAAGGGCACGTTCAAGTGCTTCAGCGCCACCTGCACCCACGCCGGGTGCGTGCTCACCGAGGTGACGAAGGAGGAGGGCGACTGCTCCTGCCACGGCAGCCGCTTCGACGTCACCAACGGCCAGGTGCTCCAGGGCCCGGCCACCAAGCCGCTGCCGGAGGTCCCGATCAAGAACAAGGGTGGCAAGCTGATCGCGGGCTGAGACCGGGGCGCCCTGGGGCGAGGGCGTGTGGCCCTGGCGTGGGGGCGCGCGAGCCGACCGCCCGCGCCCCGGCCGCTGGGGGCGCACAGCCCGGTGGCTCACGCCCCGGCGCGTGCCGCCCACGACGCGCCCCGGGGCACCGGATACGGGCTACGGGCCCGCCTCGCCGCCCGTCACCCCCAGTCCCACACGATCCCCACGATCCCGGGCCGTACGCCCTGCTCCACCAGGTGCACGGCGCGGTGGCGGCCGCTCAGCGTCAGCTCCTGGCGGCCGCCGCGCGGGGCGCCCGCCGACGACTGGGTGAAGCGACGGCACCGCACCGGGAGCGCCGTCTCGTCGAAGCGCACCTGGAGGACGTACTGACCTCCGGCGAAGCGGAAGCCACGGAAGTACTCGGCACTGGGGCCGGCGGTGCCGTCCTCGAAGACGTAGCCGAAAACATGCGTGTCCCCGGCGCGCAGCCGCGTGTCGAACAGCAGCTCCGCGACCACCACCCCTGCCTCGGCGTCACCGCGCACCCGCCCCAGGCGGCAGTTCTCCGCCGCCCGGACCGTCACCCGGGACGGATCGCAGCCCACGTCACCGCGGTGGATGGCCACATAGCGGTCCACGCCGTCCCGGTGCGCCCGGACCACCTGGACCGATTCGCGTGCGTTCAGCTCCCGCCGGGGACCGATGCGCACCCGCTCGTGGTGCCCCACGGTGTGCAGTCCGTCGTCGGCGGGCGTCTCCAGCTCGGTGAAGAGCTGCTGGAGCGCGTCGGCGGGCTCCACCAGCGCCCGGTACGAGCGCGCCGACGGGCGGTCGCCGTCCGTCCGGGTGCCGCTCTCCGGCACCAGCAACCGGTGCAGCGACCGCTCCGGCAGCTCCAGCACCTCCTCCAGGGCCCGCACCGCCCGCAGCGACTCGGGGCGCTGCGGGCGTCGCGCGCCCTGTTGCCAGTAGCTGAGGCTCGTCACCCCCACCTTGATGCCGCGCTGCGCCAGCTTGTGCTGCACCCGGTTGAGGGCCAGGCCGCGGACGCTCAGCGCGCTGCGCAACGCCAGGTGGAAGGGGCCGGTCTTCAGCAATTGCGTCAGCTCGGCCGCCTCGGGAGTGTTCCGTGCCATCTCTCAACCTCCGGCGCGCGGGTGAACGTTCACTACCGGATCGCACGGCGCGCGCCCTGCCCGCGAGTTCACTGCAGTACGCCGGGCACCGGTCGTTCACATCCGGGCCCGTCCGTCCACACCCCCATGTCACCCCGCATTGAAGCGTGTTGACCTGCCTGCGACAACACCCGATGCTCCTTCGCAGCATCCGGATGCGCTCCTCCACACCCCACCGTCCTGTTCGGGAGGAACGCCATGCCCCGCCCCCGCACCGTACGCCGCAGACGGCTGTCGGCCGCCGCGCTCGCCGTGGCCGCGCTGACCGCCCTGCCTGCCGCCTCCGCCACCGCGGCGCCCGCCGCACCCCGTACGTCCGCCCCGCACGCCACCGCGAACAGCCTGGACATCGCCATGCAGGCCCAGGAGAACAGCAACTGGTGCTGGGCCGGTTCCGGCAACACCATCGCCGCCTGGTACGGCCGCGGCTACAGCCAGAACCAGTTCTGCAACGCCGCCTTCCAGCGCCCCCAGAACACCGACTGCCCCAACGACCAGGCCACCCTGGGCAACGTGCAGAACGCCTTCGACTGGATGGGCCTCAACCCCGGCTCGTACGTCAGCGGCTACCTCACGTACGCCACCGTCCGCGGCGAGATCGACGCCCGGCGCCCCGTCGAGACCCGTATCCAATGGGCCTCCGGCGGCGGCCACATGCATGTCCTCTACGGGTACGACGCCGATCGCGGCTGGGTGCGCTGGGGCGATCCCTGGCCGTCCAACAATCGCTACAACTGGGGCGATTACGGCTACTACGTCAACGGAAACGACTTCTCCTGGACCCACTCCCTCTACCGGATAGGAGCCTGAGGTCATGACACGGCGCACCGCCGTCCGGGCCGTCGCCACCGGCGCGCTCGCCACCTCGCTCATCGGCCTCGCCGCCCAGGGGGCCTCGGCCGCCGGGCACCCCGCGGCCCCGGAGGCGCCGCCCCGCGCGAGCGTCGCCGCCGCCCACCGTGCCGCCGCCGGGCCCGAAACGCTCGCCACCCTCGCCCGGTTCTTCGCCCACGACGGGACGCTGACCCCGGCGCAGGCCACCCCGCGCGTCGACAGCCCTACCGTCCCCGTCTACGGGCTGTCCCCGGACTTCGTCCGCGGGACGCCAGGCGCCCCCGTGGCCGGACTGGAGTTCCTCGCCACCAGGGCCGTCGCCTCCGACGGCCGCACCGCCTCGGTGTGGACGGTCCGCCGCGGCGGCTCCTGGAAGGTCGTCAACATCGCCACCGGCGACGATGAGACCCGCGCCGTCGCCGCCGGGTCCCGCCTCGCCGCCGGGGGCACCGTCTTCCATGAACCGCAGATCAACGCCTGGTACGTCCAGCAGGGCGACCGCATCCGACCGCTCGACGCCGAGGCCCGCAAGGCCGTCGGCCCCGGTGGCACCACCGTCGCCGCCTACCGGGAACGGGTCGCGAAGGCGTACGGCGACAAGCTCCCCGGCTCCGCCTACGACCGGCGCGGCGAGGCCGGCGGCTACGGCGCCCCCGCGGCGAAGCGGGCCGCGGGCCCCGGCGAGCATCCCGTGGCCGCCACTGCCGTCGCCTCGGCCGACGGCGACGTCCCGGTGGCCGCCGCCTCGGCCGTCGCCGCTGCCGCCGCCCTGGTCGCGTTGGGCCTGACCGGCACCACCGCGGTCCGCCGCCTGCTCCGCCGCTGACCGGGCGCCCGCCCGTCCGTCTCCCCGCGGCGGGCGGGCCGCCCCGGGCCCGTGTAGAGGCCATGGACCGGGAACACCAGGTCCGCGACCCCCGCTCCCGGACCCTGTCACCGCGGGCCCGTCCCGCTCCGCACGGGCCCGCGGATTGTCAGTGGCGGTCAGTAGGGTGGTGGTCATGGCAGACCCCAGCAGCTACCGACCCAAGCCGGGACAGATCCCCGACTCGCCGGGGGTCTATAAGTTCCGCGACGAGCACGGCCGTGTCATCTACGTCGGCAAGGCCAAGAGCCTGCGCCAGCGCCTGGCCAACTACTTCCAGGACCTGGCCGGTCTCCACCCCCGTACCCGCACGATGGTCACCACCGCCGCCTCCGTGGAGTGGACCGTCGTCTCCACCGAGGTCGAGGCCCTTCAGCTCGAATACAGCTGGATCAAGGAATTCGACCCGCGTTTCAACGTCAAGTACCGCGACGACAAGAGCTATCCGTATCTCGCGGTGACCCTCAACGAGGAGTTCCCCCGCGTCCAGGTGATGCGCGGCGCCAAGAAGAAGGGCGTCCGCTACTTCGGCCCCTACGGCCACGCCTGGGCCATCCGCGAGACCGTCGACCTGATGCTCCGCGTCTTCCCCGTCCGCACCTGCTCCGCGGGCGTCTTCAAACGCTCCGCGCAGATCGGCCGCCCCTGTCTGCTCGGCTACATCGGCAAGTGCTCGGCGCCGTGCGTCGGCCGTATCTCCCCCGAGGAGCACCGCGAACTCGCCGAGGACTTCTGCGACTTCATGGCCGGCCGCACCGGCGCCTACCTCCGCCGCCTGGAGCGCGCCATGCAGGACGCCGCCGAGGAGATGGAGTACGAGCGCGCCGCCCGCCTGCGGGACGACATAGGGGCGCTCAAGCGGGCCATGGAGAAGAGCGCCGTGGTGCTCGCCGACGCCACCGACGCCGACCTCATCGCCGTCGCCGAGGACGAACTGGAGGCCGCCGTCCAGATCTTCCACGTCCGCGGCGGCCGGGTCCGCGGCCAGCGCGGCTGGGTCACCGACAAGGTCGAGGCCGTCACCACCGCCGGTCTCGTCGAGCACGCCCTCCAGCAGCTCTACGGCGAGGAGCGCGGCGACGCGGTCCCCAAGGAGGTGCTGGTCCCCGCGCTGCCCGAGCTCGTCGAGCCGGTCCAGCAGTGGCTCTCCGAGCGCCGCGGCTCCCAGGTCTCGCTGCGCATCCCGCAGCGCGGCGACAAGAAGGACCTGATGGCCACCGTCGGCCGCAACGCCCAGCAGGCCCTGGCGCTCCACAAGACCAAGCGCGCCTCCGACCTGACCACCCGCTCCCGCGCCCTGGAGGAGATCGCCGAGGCCCTCGGCCTGGACGCGGTGCCGCTGCGCATCGAGTGCTTCGACATCTCCCACCTCCAGGGCGATGACGTCGTCGCGTCCATGGTGGTCTTCGAGGACGGTCTCGCCCGTAAGAGCGAGTACCGCCGCTTCCAGATCAAGGGCTTCGAGGGCCAGGACGACGTCCGCTCCATGCACGAGGTCATCGGCCGCCGCTTCAAGCGCTACCTCCAGGAAAAGCAGAAATCGGGGGAGTGGACGGAGGAGCCCGCCGCGCCCGCCGGCGGCGACGGCGAGGCCGGTGCCGCCGAGCGCGCCGAGGCGGCGTCCCCGGAGCCGGACCCGATGGCCGGGCACCCCACGGACGAGGAGGGCCGCCCCAAGCGGTTCGCCTACCCGCCGCAGCTCGTCGTCGTCGACGGCGGCGCCCCGCAGGTCGCCGCCGCCCGCCGCGCCCTGGACGAGCTGGGCATCGACGACGTCGCCGTCTGCGGTCTGGCCAAGCGCCTGGAAGAGGTCTGGCTGCCCGAGGAGGACGACCCGGTCGTCCTGCCGCGCTCCAGCGAAGGGCTCTACCTCCTCCAGCGCGTCCGCGACGAGGCTCACCGCTTCGCCATCCGCTATCAGCGCACCAAGCGCGGCAAACGGCTGAAGTCCTCGCCGCTGGACGCCGTGGCCGGGCTGGGCGAGAGCCGTCGTCAGGCGCTGCTCAAGCACTTCGGGTCGCTCAAGAAGCTCCGGGCGGCCACGGTCGATGAGCTCTGCGAGGTCCCCGGCGTCGGCCGGAAGACCGCCGAATCGGTGCTCGCCTCCCTGGCCGGTGCGACACCCGCCGGACCCGCCGTGAACACCGCCACAGGAGAGATCATTGAGGATGACGGGGCCGCTCCGGCCGCGTTGTCATCGGAACGGGGGCGGGACAGATGAGCACACCGCACCACACGCACGAAACCGCGACATCCGAGAAAGACGGTGTACAGGTGAGTACGGGCACGATGCGCGAGTCCGACCAGGGAGAGAGCGCCGCCATCCCCGAGCTGGTGATCATCTCCGGCATGTCCGGCGCCGGCCGTTCCACCGCGGCCAAATGCCTGGAGGACCTCGGCTGGTTCGTCGTCGACAACATTCCGCCCGAGCTGATCCCCCCGATGGTCGACCTCGGCGCCCGTTCCCAGGGGAACGTCGCCAAGATCGCCGTCGTCGTCGACGTCCGCGGCCGCCGCTTCTTCGACAACCTCAAGGAATCCCTCGCCACGCTCGACGCCCAGAACGTCAAGCGCCGCATCGTGTTCCTGGAATCTTCCGACGAGGCGCTGGTCCGCCGCTTCGAATCGGTACGCCGCCCGCACCCCCTCCAGGGCGACGGCCGGATCGTCGACGGCATCGCCGCCGAACGCGACCTGCTGCGCGAACTGCGCGGCGACGCCGACCTCGTGATCGACACCTCCAGCCTCAACGTCCACGAGCTGCGCGCCAAGATGGACGCCCAGTTCGCCGGTGAGGAGGTTCCCGAGCTGCGCGCCACGGTCATGTCCTTCGGCTTCAAGTACGGCCTGCCGGTCGACGCCGACATGGTCATCGACTGCCGTTTCATCCCCAACCCGCACTGGGTCCCCGAGCTGCGCCCCTTCACCGGTCTGAGCGAAGAGGTCTCCGACTACGTCTTCGACCAGCCCGGCACCAAGGAGTTCCTCGACGGCTACGCCGACCTGCTCCGCATCGTCGCCGAGGGCTACCGCCGCGAGGGCAAGCGCTACGTCACCATCGCCGTCGGCTGTACGGGCGGCAAGCACCGCTCCGTGGCGATGTCCGAGAAGCTCGCCCGGCGGCTCGTGGGCGAAGGGGTGGAAACCGTCACCGTCCACCGCGACATGGGGCGCGAGTGACCGGCCGCGCCCTGCGGCTGCGCCGGGTCCGCAAGCTGGTCCCCGGCGCCCGCCCGCACAAGGGCACGCCCAAGGTGGTGGCGCTCGGCGGCGGCATGGGCCTGTCCGCCTCGCTGGCCGCGCTGCGCCGGATCACCGGCGATCTGACGGCCGTCGTCACCGTCGCCGACGACGGCGGCTCCAGCGGCCGCCTCCGCGACGAGCTGGGCGTGCTGCCCCCTGGTGATCTGCGCAAGGCGCTGGCCGCGCTGTGCGGGGACGACGACTGGGGCCAGACCTGGGCGCGCGTCATCCAGCACCGCTTCCAGAGCGGCGGCGAGCTGCACGACCACGCCGTCGGCAACCTCCTCATCGTCGCCCTGTGGGAACAGCTGGGCGATCACGTCCAGGCGCTCGACCTGGTCGGCAAGCTGCTCGGCGCGCACGGCCGGGTGCTGCCCATGTCCGCGGTCCCCCTGGAGCTGCAGGCCCAGGTCCGCGGCCACGACGAGGAGCGGCCCGAGGAGATCACGACCGTCCGCGGGCAGGCCACCGTCGCGCTCACCCGCGGCGAGGTGCAGTCCGTCCACGTCGTGCCCGAGGCCCCGCCCGCCGTCCCGGAGGTGGTCGCCGCGGTGCGCGACGCCGACTGGGTGGTGCTGGGGCCGGGCTCGTGGTTCTCCTCCGTCATCCCGCATCTGCTGGTGCCGGAGCTGCGCGAGGCGCTGAAGGAGACCAAGGCGCGCAAGGTCCTCTCGCTCAACCTCGCACCGCAACCCGGCGAAACCGATGGCTTCTCCCCGCAGCGTCATTTGGAGGTTTTGGCCCGACACGCCCCTAAACTCGCCTTCGACGTGGTGCTGGCCGACCGGGACGCCGTGCCCGACATCGAAGGTCTGACGACTGCCGCCAAGCAGCTCGTCGGCAGCGAGGTCGAGCTGGCCGAGGTCGCCGCCCAGGGCGACGCCGCCCGCCCGGCGGGCGGCGCCCCGGACCGGCACGACCCCGAGCTGCTGGCCGCCGCGTACGACCGTATTTTTCGGATGCATGGAAGGATCGGCCCATGGCGATGACGGCAGCGGTGAAGGATGAAATCTCCCGGCTCCCCGTCACCCGGACCTGCTGCCGGAAGTCGGAGGTCTCGTCGATCCTGCGGTTCGCGGGCGGTCTGCACCTGGTGAGCGGGCGCATCGTGATCGAGGCGGAGCTGGACACCGGCATCGCGGCCCGGCGGCTCCGCAAGGACATCCTGGAGATCTTCGGGCACTCCTCCGACCTGGTGGTGATGGCCCCCGGCGGGCTGCGGCGCGGCAGCCGGTACGTCGTACGGGTGGTGGCGGGCGGTGACCAGCTGGCCCGCCAGACCGGCCTGGTCGACGGCCGCGGCCGCCCGATCCGCGGGCTGCCCCCGCAGGTGGTGTCCGGCGCGACCTGTGACGCCGAGGCGGCCTGGCGCGGCGCCTTCCTCGCCCACGGTTCGCTGACGGAGCCGGGCCGTTCCTCGTCGCTGGAGGTCACCTGCCCCGGCCCCGAGGCGGCGCTCGCGCTGGTCGGCGCGGCCCGGCGGCTGGGCATCGGCGCCAAGGCGCGCGAGGTCCGCGGCGTGGACCGCGTCGTCGTCCGGGACGGCGACGCGATCGGCGCCCTGCTGACCCGGCTCGGCGCCCATGAATCGGTGCTGGCGTGGGAGGAGCGCCGGATGCGCCGCGAGGTGCGGGCCACCGCCAACCGCCTCGCCAACTTCGACGACGCCAACCTCCGCCGCTCGGCCCGCGCCGCGGTCGCCGCCGGAGCCCGGGTCCAGCGGGCCCTGGAGATCCTCGGCGAGGAGGTCCCCGAGCACCTCGCGGCGGCCGGACGGCTGCGGATGGAGCACAAGCAGGCGTCCCTGGAGGAGCTGGGTGCCCTCGCCGACCCCCCGCTCACCAAGGACGCGGTGGCCGGCCGGATCCGCCGTCTGCTGGCGATGGCCGACAAGCGCGCACAGGACCTCGGTATCCCCGGCACCGAGTCGAATCTCACCGAGGAGCTGGCCGACGGCATGGTCGGCTGACCCCTTCACAAAACCCGCAGAATCCCGTTCCGTCGCAGGTCAGAAGCGGTTTGCCCCCGGTATCCCAGGTGATGCCGGGGGCTTTTCGTGTCCAGGCGTGAGTGTGCGGTGGCGGTCGATGTCAATGTCACGTATGTCTCGCATTGGGGGTAGGGTCGAAGTCGGTCGGGGACATCCCATACAGCTCGCCGGTATCGCTGCCGGCGCACCAACGAGGAGATCGGTTTCGTGACGATCCGCGTAGGCATCAACGGATTCGGCCGCATTGGTCGCAACTACTTCCGCGCGCTCCTGGAGCAGGGTGCGGACATCGAGATCGTCGGTGTCAACGACCTGACCGACAACGCCACCCTGGTCCACCTGCTGAAGTACGACACCATCCTGGGCCGCCTCAAGCAGGACGTCAGCCACACCGACGACACGATCACGGTCGGCAACCAGACGTTCAAGACCATGGCGGAGCGCGACCCCGCCAACCTCCCGTGGGCTGAGCTGGGCGCCGACATCGTCGTCGAGTCCACCGGCATCTTCACCAAGAAGGCCGACGCCGCCAAGCACCTCGCCGCCGGCGCCAAGAAGGTCCTGATCTCCGCGCCCGCCAAGGACGAGGACATCACCGTCGTCATGGGCGTCAACCAGGACCGGTACGACCCGGCCGCGCACCACGTCATCTCGAACGCCTCCTGCACCACCAACTGTGTGGCGCCGATGGCCAAGGTTCTCCTGGAGAACTTCGGCATCGTCAAGGGCCTGATGACCACGGTCCACGCCTACACCAACGACCAGCGCATCCTCGACTTCCCGCACAAGGACCTGCGCCGCGCCCGCGCTGCCGCGGAGAACATCATCCCGACCACCACCGGCGCCGCCAAGGCCACCGCGCTGGTGATCCCGGAGCTGGCCGGCAAGCTGGACGGCATCGCCATGCGCGTGCCGGTCCCCACCGGCTCCGTCACCGACCTCGTCGTCGAGCTGGAGCGCGAGGTCACCAAGGACGAGGTCAACGCCGCCTTCCAGAAGGCGTCCGAGGGCCAGCTCAAGGGCATCCTGGAGTACACCGAGGACGCGATCGTCTCCTCGGACATCGTCAACTGGCCGGCGTCCTGCACCTTCGACTCCTCCCTGACCATGGTCCAGGGCAAGAGCGTCAAGGTCATCGGCTGGTACGACAACGAGTGGGGCTACTCCAACCGCCTGGTGGACCTGACCACCTTCGTCGGCGGCAAGCTCTGATCTCCACCGGCTGAGCCGGCGGGTGCCCCGTGCCATGGGCGCCCACGCACCGAGATGTACGGTCGGGGCTCGTACGACGCGACGACGCGTCGTACGAGCCCCGAGCCATGGCTGATCTGATGCAACGGAGTCATTCCTCAATGAAGACGATCGACGAACTCATCGCCGACGGGGTCGGGGGCAAGCGGGTGTTCGTCCGCGCCGACCTGAACGTGCCGCTCGACGGCGCGACCATCACCGACGACGGCCGCATCCGCGCCGTCCAGCCGACGATCGCCAAGCTCGCCCAGAACGGCGCCAAGGTCATCGTCGCCTCGCACCTGGGCCGCCCCAAGGGCGCCCCGGACCCGGCCTTCTCGCTGGCCCCCGCCGCCGCCCGCCTCAGCGAGCTGCTGGGCCGCGATGTCGCCTTCGCCTCCGACACGGTCGGCGACTCCGCCCGCGCCACCGTTGCCGCGCTGGGCGACGGCGAGGTCGCCGTGCTGGAGAACCTGCGCTTCAACCCCGGCGAGACCAGCAAGGACGACGCGGAGCGCGGCGCCTTCGCGGACCGGCTGGCGGAGCTGGCCGACCTCTACGTCGGCGACGGTTTCGGCGCCGTGCACCGCAAGCACGCCTCCGTCTACGACCTCCCCGCGCGCCTCCCGCACGCCGTGGGCGATCTGATCGCCACCGAGGTCGCCGTCCTCAAGCGCCTCACCGAGGACGTCGCGCGCCCCTACGCCGTGGTGCTCGGCGGCGCGAAGGTCTCCGACAAGCTCGGCGTCATCGACCACCTGCTGGAGCGCGCCGACCGCATCCTCGTCGGCGGCGGCATGGCGTACACCTTCCTGGCCGCCCAGGGCCACGAGGTCGGTATCTCGCTGCTGCAGAAGGACCAGATCCCGGCCGTCCAGGAGTACCTGGAACGGGCCGCGGCCAAGGGCGTGGAGTTCGTGCTCCCCGTCGACGTGCTGGTCTCCGCGGACTTCCCCGACCTGAAGACCAAGGCCCCGGCGCACCCGCAGACGGTCGCCGCCGACGCCATCCCCGCGGACCAGGAGGGCCTGGACATCGGCCCCCGCACCCGCGAGCTGTACGCCTCGAAGCTCGCCGACGCGGCCACCATCTTCTGGAACGGCCCGATGGGCGTCTTCGAACACCCCGATTACGCGGGCGGCACCCAGGCCGTCGCGCAGGGACTGCTGGACTCGTCCGCCTTCACGGTCGTCGGCGGTGGCGACAGCGCCGCCGCGGTCCGTCAGCTCGGCTTCGACGAGAATGCTTTTGGCCACATTTCGACCGGCGGCGGCGCCAGCCTCGAATACCTCGAAGGCAAGACGCTCCCCGGCCTCGCCGCTCTGGAGGACTGAACCACCGTGACTGCTCGTACCCCGCTGATGGCGGGCAACTGGAAGATGAACCTCAACCACCTGGAGGCCATCGCCCACGTCCAGAAGCTCGCCTTCGCGCTCACCGACAAGGACTACGACGCTGTCGAGGTCGCGGTCCTGCCGCCCTTCACCGACCTCCGCTCGGTGCAGACCCTGGTCGACGGCGACAAGCTGAAGATCAAGTACGGCGCCCAGGACGTCTCCGCGCAGGACTCCGGCGCCTACACCGGTGAGATCTCCGGCGCCATGCTCGCCAAGCTCAAGTGCACGTACGTGGCGATCGGCCACAGCGAGCGCCGCCAGTACCACGGCGAGAACGAGGAGATCTGCAACGCCAAGGTCAAGGCCGCGTACAAGCACGGCCTCACCCCGATCCTCTGCGTCGGTGAGGGCCTGGACGTCCGCAAGGCCGGAAACCAGGTCGCGCACACCCTCGCCCAGGTCGACGGCGCCCTCAAGGACGTCCCGGCCGAGCAGGCCGAGACCATCGTGATCGCCTACGAGCCCGTCTGGGCCATCGGCACCGGCGAGGTCGCCACGCCCGAGGACGCGCAGGAGGTCTGCGGTGCGATCCGCGGCCGCCTCGCCGAGCTGTACAGCCAGGAGCTGGCGGACAAGGTCCGCATCCAGTACGGCGGTTCCGTCAAGTCCGGCAACGTCGCGGCGATCATGGCGCAGCCCGATGTCGACGGCGCGCTGGTCGGCGGCGCGGCGCTGGACTCCGAGGAGTTCGTGAAGATCGTCCGCTTCCGCGACCAGTAGCAGCTATGACGACGGGCCCGGCCCGTCGTACCCTGTCGGGGCCGGTCCGGCGCTCAGCGCGCGGTCCGGCCCCGCACGATATCGCCCGTCGTGGTGGTGCCGCGGCCCGTACCGGCGCCCTCGACACCGTCCGTCAGTCCTAGAGAGTTGGTCCAGCCGTGGTCATCGGGTTCTCGGTCGCCCTCATCGTCTTCAGCCTGCTGCTGATGATGCTGGTGCTCATGCACAAGGGGAAGGGCGGCGGCCTGTCCGACATGTTCGGTGGCGGTATGCAGTCCTCCGTCGGCGGCTCCTCCGTCGCCGAGCGGAACCTCGACCGCATCACCATCGTGTTGGGCCTCCTGTGGTTCGCCTGCATCGTCGTGCTCGGTGTCCTGATGAAGCTCGGCAGCTGACATACCGTCGGGGGCGCGGCCTATCATGGGGCGGCGTCCTGGATCGGGCGGTAACTCCCGTCACGGGGCGCGCGTTGGGCCTTTCATAGACCGGAGCGCCCGCAGCGCAGCTGCCGCGCGATGCTGTGCAGCACCATTACGCAGGGAGTTACGACCGTGGCAAGTGGCAACGCGATCCGAGGAAGCCGGGTCGGGGCGGGGCCGATGGGGGAGGCCGAGCGCGGCGAATCCGCGCCGCGTACCCGGATCTCCTTCTGGTGCGCCAACGGGCACGAGACGCAGCCCAGCTTCGCCGGTGACGCGCAGGTTCCTGACACCTGGGACTGCCAGCGCTGTGGTTTCCCGGCGGGCAAGGACCGGGACAGCCCGCCCGACCCGCCGCGCACCGAGCCGTACAAGACCCACCTCGCGTATGTGCGCGAGCGCCGCAGCGACGCCGACGGCGAGGCGATTCTCGCCGAGGCGCTGGCCAAGCTCCGCGGCGAGATCTGACGCCACGCCGCCTGTGCGACCGGCCCGGCCGGGAGGGAACATCCCTTCCCGGCCGGGCCGTTGGCGTTCCCGGCGCCGGGCGGCGCGGTGCGGGGCGCCGTACGGCCGCCCGTGTGCCGACAGCGGACAGACCCCTCATATCGCGCGCTGATCAACTAAATTGGAGGGCGGCGGGGCCGGTACGAGACGAAGAAGGCTGATGTCCGAGATGAACGCAGAAGGCCGCAGCAGGCTCGATCAGATGCCTGAGTGGACGGCGCTGGGCGCACACCGCGCACAGCTGGGCGAACCCCAGCTGCGCGATCTGTTCGCCCAGGAGCCGGAGCGCGCCGGGCGCTACACCATCCGGGTGGGCGACCTGCACATCGACTACTCCAAGCATCTGATCACCGAAGAGACGCTGCTGCTCCTCCGGGAGCTGGCCGCGGCGACGGGCGTGACCGGGCTGCGGGACGCGATGTTCCGCGGCGAGAAGATCAACGTCACCGAGGGCCGCTCGGTGCTGCACACCGCGCTGCGCGCCCCCGGCTCCGCGCTGATCGAGGCCGACGGGCAGAACGTCGTCCCCGCCGTCCACGCCGTCCTCACTAAGATGGCGACCTTCGCCGACCGGGTCCGCTCCGGCGACTGGACGGGCCACACCGGCCGCCGCATCAAGGCGGTCGTCAACATCGGCATCGGCGGCTCCGACCTCGGCCCCGCCATGGCGTACGAGGCGCTGCGCGCCTACACCCACCGCGACCTGGAGTTCCGCTTCGTCTCCAACGTCGACGGCGCGGATCTGCACGAGGCGCTGCGCGATCTGGACCCGGCCGAGACGCTGTTCGTCATCGCCTCGAAGACCTTCACCACCATCGAGACGATCACCAACGCCACCGCGGCGCGCGCCTGGCTGCTCGACGGTCTCGGCGCCGAGGGGGGCACCTCCCGTTCGAGCGGGGCCGAGAGCGGGGGAGAGGCCGTCGCCAAGCACTTCGTGGCGCTCTCCACCAACGCCGAGAAGGTCGCCGCGTTCGGCATCGACACGGTCAACATGTTCGAGTTCTGGGACTGGGTCGGCGGCCGCTACTCCTACGACTCGGCGATCGGCCTGTCGCTGATGATCGCCATCGGCCCGGAGCACTTCCGGGAGATGCTGGCCGGGTTCCACCTCGTCGACGAGCACTTCCGTACCGCCCCCGCCGAGGAGAACGCCCCGCTGCTGCTGGGCCTGCTCGGCATCTGGTACGGCAACTTCTTCGACGCCCAGTCGCACGCCGTCCTGCCGTACAGCCACTACCTCTCGAAGTTCACCGCCTATCTCCAGCAGCTCGACATGGAGTCGAACGGCAAGTCGGTGGACCGCGAGGGCCGTCCGGTGCGCTGGCAGACCGGGCCCGTCGTCTGGGGCACGCCAGGCACCAACGGTCAGCACGCCTACTACCAGCTGCTCCACCAGGGAACGAAGATGATCCCGGCGGACCTCATCGGCTTCGCCCGGCCGGTCGACGATCTGGAGCCCCGGCTCGTCGCCCAGCACGATCTGCTGATGGCCAACCTCTTCGCCCAGGGCCAGGCGCTGGCCTTCGGGAAGACGCCGGACGAGGTGCGCGCCGAGGGCGTCGCCGAGGAGCTGGTGCCGCACCGGACGTTCCGCGGCAACCACCCCACCACCACCATCCTCGCCACCGAGCTGTCCCCGTCCGTGCTGGGCCAGCTGATCGCCCTCTACGAGCACAAGGTGTTCGTCCAGGGCGCGGTGTGGAACATCGACTCCTTCGATCAGTGGGGCGTGGAGCTGGGCAAGGTCCTCGCCAGGCGGGTCGAACCGGCGCTCACGGACGGCGCCGAGGTGCCGGGCCTGGACGCGTCGACGGCCGCCCTGGTCACCAAGTACCGCGAGCTGCGCGGCCGTTGAGCCGGGTCGGCGGGCGGCGCGCCATCCCCGCGCCGTCCGCCCCTGGCCGCCCCCGCCCGGCGGCCGTACGACGAAGGGCTCCCGCACCGGAAGGGGTGCGGGAGCCCTTGTGCGTGCCGTGCGTCAGGCGGAGGCCGGCGGGTAGAGGTCGCGGGGCAGCTGGGAGGCTGCCGCCTCGTCCAGCAGCCACAGGGTGCGGCTGCGGCCCCGTGCACCGGCGGCCGGGGCCTGGATCTCCCCGGCGCCGGAGAGCGCGATGGCCGCGGCCTGCGCCTTGTCCGCACCGGCGGCCAGCAGCCACACCTCGCGCGCCGCGCGGATCGCGGGCAGCGTCAGCGAGACGCGGGTGGGCGGCGGCTTCGGTGCGCCGTGCACCCCGACCACCGTCCGCTCGTCCTCCCGCACCCCCGGCAGCTCCGGGAAGAGGGAGGCGACATGGGTGTCCGGGCCGACGCCCAGCAGCAGGACGTCGAACGACGGCACCGGGCCGTGATCCTCCGGGCCTGCGGCGGCGGCCAGTTCGGCGGCGTACGCCTCGGCCGCGGCGTCCGCGTCGTTGCCGTACGGGCCACCGGCCGGGGCCATGGCGTGGACCCGCGCCGGATCCAGCGGGACGGAGTCGAGCAGCGCCGCGCGGGCCTGCGTCTCGTTGCGCTCCGGGTCGCCGTCCGGCAGGAACCGTTCGTCGCCCCACCACAGGTCGAGCCGGGACCAGTCCAGGGCGTCCCGGGCGGGCGCCTCGGCGAGGGCCGCGAGCAGCCCGTTGCCGTTGCGTCCGCCGGTCAGCACCACGGAGGCGGAGCCCCGGGCGGCCTGGGCGTCCACGATCTTCGTGATCAGCCGGGCCGCCGCGGCCTGCGCCATCAGCTCCTTGTCGCGGTGGACGACGACCTGCGGCGCGCTCACTTGGCGGCCGCCTTCTTCGCCGCGGCCTTCTTCGGCGCGGGCTTCGCCGCCGCCTCCCCGCCGTCCTTCGCGGGCGCCTCCGGCGCGGTCGTCCGCGCCGCCTCGCCCAGCCGGTCCACGCCGTACTTCAGCGCGGCGGCGAAGGTGTCGTCCGGGTCGAGGCGGCGCAGCTCCTCGGCGAGCAGCTCGGAGGTCTCCCGCCGCTTGAGCGCCACCGCACGGTCGGGCTGGCCCTGCATCGACAGGGTGGCCAGCGAACCGTCCGGCCGGTCCAGCACGATCGGCCCGCAGCTCGTCTCCAGCCGCACCGCGGTCAGGCCCGGACCGGACGACACCGTGCGCTCGACGGGGACGTCCAGCCGACTGGCGAGCCACATGCCCAGCAGTTCGCAGCTGGGGTTGAACTCCTCGCCCTCCACCACGGCGGAGGTGACCTCGCACGGCATCTGGTCCAGCGCCGCCGCGAGCATCGAGCGCCACGGCGTGATGCGGCTCCAGGACAGGTCCGTGTCGCCGGGCGTGTAGGTGGCGGCGCGGTCGGTCAGCTGCTGGATGGGCTGCTCGGAGGCGTAGGCGTCGGTGACCCGGCGCTGGGCCAGCGCGCCGAGCGGGTCCTTCGCCGGGTCCAGCGGGCCGTTGACCGCCCACCACACGACGACGGGCGCGTCCGGCAGCAGCAGCGGCAGCACCACCGACTGGGCGTGGTCGATCGCCTCGCCGTACAGCCGCAGCACGACCGTCTCACCCGTACCGGCGTCCGCGCCGACCCGGACCTCGGCGTCCAGCCGTGCCTTGGCGCGGTCGCGCGGCGTGCGGCTGACCCGCTTGATGACCACCAGGGTCCGCGACGGGTGCTCGCGGGACGCCTCGTTGGCCGCCTTCAGGGCGTCGTAGGCGTTCTCCTCGTCGGTGACGATGACGAGGGTGAGCACCATGCCGACGGCCGGCGTGCCGACGGCGCGGCGGCCCTGCACCAGCGCCTTGTTGATCTTGCTGGCCGTGGTTTCCGACAGGTCGATCTTCATGGGCGACGCCAGCTCCGTCCGTCTCGTGCGAGCATCTCGTCCGCCTCGGTGGGGCCCCAGGTACCGGCCGGGTACCGCGCCGGTTTGCCGTGGCGGTCCCAGTACTCCTCGATCGGGTCGAGGATCCGCCAGGACTGCTCGACCTCCTCCAGCCGCGGGAAGAGGTTGGCGTCGCCCAGCAGCACATCGAGGATGAGCCGCTCGTACGCCTCGGGGCTCGACTCCGTGAACGACTCGCCGTACGCGAAGTCCATGGAGACGTCCCGCACCTCCATCGAGGTGCCGGGGACCTTCGAGCCGAAGCGCACGGTCACGCCCTCGTCCGGCTGCACCCGGATGACCAGGGCGTTCTGGCCCAGCTCCTCCGTGGCGGTGTGGTCGAAGGGGGAGTGCGGCGCCCGCTGGAAGACCAGCGCGATCTCGGTGACCCGGCGGCCCAGGCGCTTGCCGGTGCGCAGGTAGAAGGGGACGCCCGCCCAGCGGCGGTTGTCCACCTCCAGCTTGATCGCGGCGTAGGTATCGGTCGTCGACTTGGGGTCGATGCCGTCTTCCTGGAGATAGCCGACGGCCTGCTCGCCGCCCTGCCACCCGGCGGTGTACTGCGCGCGCACCGTCTCCTTGCCGAGGTCGGCGGGGAGCCGCACGGCGCCCAGCACCTTGGTCTTCTCCGCGACCAGCGCGTCCGCGTCGAAGGAGGACGGCTCCTCCATGGCGGTCAGCGCGAGCAGCTGGAGCAGGTGGTTCTGGATGACGTCACGCGCCGCACCGATGCCGTCGTAATAACCGGCCCGGCCACCGATGCCGATGTCCTCGGCCATCGTGATCTGTACGTGGTCGACGTACGAGCGGTTCCACAGCGGCTCGAACATCGTGTTGGCGAAGCGGAGCGCCAGGATGTTCTGGACCGTCTCCTTGCCGAGGTAGTGGTCGATGCGGAAGACCGCCTCGGGCGGGAAGACCTCGTGGACGACCTGGTTCAGCTCCTGGGCGCTCTTGAGGTCGTGGCCGAAGGGCTTCTCGATGACCGCGCGGCGCCACGAGCCGTCCTTCGGGTCGGCGAGCCCGTGGTTCTTGAGCTGCTTGACGACCGTGGGGAAGAACTTGGGCGGCACGGACAGGTAGAAGGCGAAGTTGCCGCCCGTGCCCTGCGCCTTGTCCAGCTCCTCCATCGTCGCCTTCAGCGTCTCGAACGCCGTGTCGTCGTCGAAGTTGCCCTGGACGAAGCGCATCCCCTGGATGAGCTGCTGCCAGACCTCCTCGCGGAACGGCGTACGCGCGTGCTGCTTGACGGCGTCGTGCACCACCTGCGCGAAGTCCTCGTCCTGCCATTCGCGGCGGGCGAAGCCGATGAGGGAGAAGCCGGGCGGGAGCAGACCGCGGTTGGCGAGGTCGTACACCGCCGGCATCAGCTTTTTGCGCGACAGATCGCCCGTGACGCCGAAGATGACCAGGCCCGACGGCCCCGCGATACGCGGGAGCCGTCGGTCCGCGGCGTCACGAAGCGGGTTCGCTCCATGAACTGCGGTCAAGGTGTCAGCCCTCCGAAGGAGCGAGGCGCTTGAGCTCCGCCTCGGTGGACTTGAGCAGGTCGTTCCAGGAAGCCTCGAACTTCTCCACGCCCTCGTCCTCCAGGAGCTGCACGACCTCGTCGTACGAGATCCCGAGCGTCGCGATGGCGGCGAGGTCCGCACGGGCCTGCTCGTACGTCCCGCGGACGGTGTCGCCGGTGATCTGCCCGTGGTCACCGGTCGCCTGGAGGGTGGCCTCCGGCATGGTGTTGACCGTGCCCGGGGCGACCAGCTCGTCGACGTAGAGGGTGTCCTTGTACGCCGGGTCCTTGACGCCGGTCGAGGCCCACAGCGGACGCTGCTTGTTGGCCTGCGCCTTGTCCAGGGCGGCCCAGCGCTCCGAGGAGAAGACCTCCTCGTACGCCTCGTAGGCCAGGCGCGCGTTGGCCAGCGCGGCCTTGCCCTTGAGGGCCTTGGCCTCGTCCGTGCCGATGTTCTCCAGCCGCTTGTCGATCTCGGAGTCGACGCGGGAGACGAAGAACGACGCCACCGAGTGGATCTGCGAGAGGTCCAGGCCCGCGGCCTTCGCCTTCTCCAGGCCCGCCAGGTAGGCGTCCATCACGTCGCGGTAGCGCTCCAGCGAGAAGATCAGCGTGACGTTGACGCTGATGCCCTTGGCGATGACCTCGGTGATCGCCGGCAGGCCCGCCTTGGTGGCCGGGATCTTGATGAGGGTGTTGGGGCGGTCCACCAGCCACGCCAGCTGCTTCGCCTCGGCGACGGTGGGCGTGGTGTGGTGCGCCAGGCGCGGGTCGACCTCGATGGAGACCCGGCCGTCCTGGCCGTCGGTGGCGTCGAAGACCGGCCGCAGGATGTCGGCGGCGTCCCGGACGTCCGCCGTCGTGATCATGCGGATGGCTTCCTCGACGGTGACCTTGCGCGCGGCGAGGTCGGAGACCTGCTGGTCGTAGCCGTGGCCGTCCGAGATCGCCTTCTGGAAGATCGACGGGTTGGTGGTGACACCGACGACGTGCTGCTGGTCGATCAGCTCGGCGAGGTTGCCGGACGTGATGCGCTGGCGCGACAGGTCGTCCAGCCAGATCGCGACGCCTTCATCGGAGAGGCGCTTGAGTGCGTCTGTCATGGGGATTGCATCTCCTACTGGTTCGTGTACCGGCGTCAGCGCGCGGCGGCTTCGAGCGATTCCCGGGCGGCGGCCGTCACCGCGTCGGCGGTGAAGCCGAACTCGCGGAAGAGGACCTTCGCGTCGGCCGAGGCGCCGAAGTGCTCCAGCGACACGATCCGCCCGGCGTCGCCGACGTAGCGGTGCCAGGTCAGACCGATGCCCGCCTCGACGGCGACCCGTGCCTTGACGGACGGCGGCAGCACGCTGTCGCGGTACTCCTGGTCCTGCTCCTCGAACCACTCGACGCAGGGCATCGACACGACGCGCGCCGGGACGCCCGCGGCCTGCAGCTGCTCGCGCGCCTCGACGGCGAGCTGCACCTCGGAACCGGTGCCGATCAGCACGACCTGCGGCTCCGCGGCCGCACCGGAGGGACCCTCGGCGTCGAAGAGGACGTAACCGCCCTTGGCCGCCTCGTCGTTCGCCTCGTACGTCGGCACGCCCTGACGGGTCAGCGCGAGGCCGTGCGGGGCGCCGACGCCGAACTCCTTCGTGTAGCGCTTCATGATCTCGCGCCACGCGATGACGGTCTCGTTGGCGTCGGCCGGACGCACGATGTTCAGGCCCGGGATGGCGCGCAGCGAGGCCAGGTGCTCGACCGGCTGGTGGGTCGGGCCGTCCTCGCCCAGACCGATGGAGTCGTGCGTCCACACGTACGTCACCGGCAGGTGCATCAGCGCGGAGAGCCGGACGGCGTTGCGCATGTAGTCGGAGAACACCAGGAAGGTGCCGCCGTAGATGCGGGTGTTGCCGTGCAGCGCGATGCCGTTCATCTCCGCGGCCATGGAGTGCTCGCGGATGCCGTAGTGGATCGTGCGGCCGTACGGGTCGGCGCCCGGCAGCGGGTTGCCCACCGGCAGGAACGACGACGTCTTGTCGATCGTGGTGTTGTTGGACCCGGCGAGGTCGGCGGAGCCGCCCCACAGCTCGGGCAGGACGCCGCCCAGCGCGGCCAGCACCTTGCCGGAGGCGGCGCGGGTGGCGACCGCCTTGCCGGTCTCGAACGCCGGGAGGTGGTCCTCCCAGCCGGCCGGCAGCTCGCCCGCGGCGATGCGGTCGAACTCGGCGGCGCGCTCGGGGTTGGCGGTCCGCCAGGCGGCGAACGCCTTCTCCCACTCGGCGCGGGCGTCGCGGCCGCGGTCCAGCGCCTCGCGGGTGTGGGCCAGGACCTCGGGGGTGACCTCGAAGGACTGCTCCGGGTCGAAGCCCAGCACGCGCTTGGTGGCGGCGATCTCGTCGGGGCCCAGGGCCGAGCCGTGCGCGGCCTCGGTGTTCTGCGCGTTCGGCGCGGGCCAGGCGATGATCGAACGGGCCGCGATGAACGACGGGCGCCCGGTCTCGGCCTTGGCGGCCTCCAGCGCGCGGGCCAGACCGACCGGGTCCAGGTCGCCGTTGGGCAGCTGCTCGACGCGCTGGACGTGCCAGCCGTACGCCTCGTACCGCTTGAGGGTGTCCTCGGAGACCGCGGTCTCCGTGTCGCCCTCGATCGAGATGTGGTTGTCGTCCCAGAGGAGGACGAGGTTGCCGAGCTTCTGGTGGCCCGCGAGGGAGGACGCCTCGGCGGAGATGCCCTCCTGGAGGCAGCCGTCACCGGCGATGACCCAGATGGTGTGGTCGAACGGGGAGGCGCCCGCGGGGGCCTCCGGGTCGAACAGACCGCGCTCGTAGCGGGCGGCCATCGCCATGCCGACGGCGTTGGCGACGCCCTGGCCCAGCGGACCGGTGGTGGTCTCGACGCCGGTGGTGTGGCCGTACTCCGGGTGGCCCGGAGTCTTGGAGCCCCAGGTGCGGAACGCCTTCAGGTCGTCCAGCTCCAGGCCGTACCCGGCGAGGAAGAGCTGGATGTAGAGCGTCAGGCTGGAGTGGCCGGCGGAGAGGACGAACCGGTCGCGGCCGGTCCACTCCGCGTCGGCCGGGTCGTGCCGCATCAGCTTCTGGAAGAGAAGGTAGGCGGCCGGAGCCAGGCTCATGGCCGTACCAGGATGGCCGTTTCCGACCTTCTGCACGGAATCCATGGCCAGGACGCGGACGGTATCGACGGCCCGCTGGTCCAGATCGGTCCACTCGATGTCTGTGGTGGTCGGCTTGGTGCTCACCCTGAGTCAGGGCTCCTCTCCACATGTCGAATGCCGCGGACGGTATGTCCGCCAGGCGGTGTCGAGCCTACCCCCGCTGGTGCGTGCGTCTTTTCGACGCGGAGTCGGCGGCGCCGCCCGACGGAGTACGCGTCACTGCGGGCAACCGGCTCCGTATCTCCGGCAATCCGGACGCGGGGGATGCGACCCCTGTTCCCCAGACTGACGGGAGCAGTCCGCCTTCGCCTCTTATAAGGGGGAGCAGGGGCCACGGGAGGCGCCGCGGGGCGGGCCGCCCGGCGCCGCCGTCGGGGAACCAACACGAGCGGACCCCCGCGAAGATCGCGGTATGGCCAACGTCTAAAGTGGCGTGGTACGCGCAAGCCTCGCGGTCGCCAGGGCCGGATGTGCTTGCTGGCCTTATCTCCGCGGCGAAAGCCGCAGATGTTACTTCCAGGGGTGTGCGTGACGGCCGTCCAATCCCGTCCTGCGGGGACGCTCTCTCAGAGCCCCGGGAGTCCGAACCCCGGCCACCGGCCGTTCGGCGCCCGCGTCAAGGCGTTCATCGAGCTCACCAAGCCGCGCGTCATCGAGCTGCTGCTGATGACGACGGTGCCGGTGATGTTCCTGGCCGCCGGCGGCGTCCCGGACCTGTGGCTGGTGCTGGCCACCTGCATCGGCGGCTACCTCTCGGCGGGCGGAGCCGCGGCGTACAACATGTACATCGACCGCGACATCGACGCGCTGATGGACCGCACCGCCCAGCGCCCTCTGGTGACGGGCATGGTCTCGCCGCGCGAGTGCCTGGTCTTCGCGACCGCGCTCTCCGTCGGCTCCACCGTGTGGTTCTGGTACCTCGTCAACCCGCTGTCGGCGATGCTCTCGCTGGGCGCGATCCTCTTCTACGTCGTCGTCTACACGATGATCCTCAAGCGGCGCACCAGCCAGAACATCGTCTGGGGCGGCATCGCGGGCTGTATGCCGGTGTTCATCGGCTGGTCCTCGGTGACCAACTCGGTCTCCTGGGCCGCGCTCATCCTCTTCCTGGTCATCTTCTTCTGGACGCCGCCGCACTACTGGCCGCTGTCGATGAAGGTCAAGGACGACTACGAGCGGGTCGGTGTGCCGATGCTCCCGGCCGTCGCGGGCAACAAGGTCGTCGCCCGGCAGATCGTCGCCTACAGCTGGGTCATGGTCGCGGTGTCGCTGCTGCTCCAGCCGCTGGGGTACACCGGCTGGCTCTACACCGTGGTCGCGCTCGCCTGCGGCGCGTTCTGGCTGCGGGAGGCGCACGGTCTGCAGGCCCGCGCCAAGGCCGGTGTCACGGGGCCGAAGCTCAAGGAGATGCGGCTCTTCCACTGGTCGATCACGTACGTCTCGCTGCTCTTCGTCGCCGTCGCGGTGGACCCCTTCCTCCGCTGACCTCGTACGTCCTCGTTTCACGGCCCGTCCGGCGCGCTCCGGGCGGGCCTTCGCGTTGCCGGGGCCTATGCGCGGGCGCCCCTCCCCAAGAGTTCTACCGGTGGGTAGCATCGGGTGCATGGCAGACACCAAGCAGGCGGACGAGCAGCCGGCGGCCGAAGAGCGGACCGACGCGCGGGCGGAGAAGCGGACCGGGCGGCACGCGGCGCGGCTCGCCAAGGAGATGCGGGCCTTCGCGGCCGCGCACGGCGGCAGCGCCGGGGGGCAGCTGGCACACATCGGCCGGGGCCGGGTCCGCGTCGCCCTCGTGGGTGCCGACGGCGAGTGGGGCAACCTCGTCGCCGACTCCCTGACGGAGGCCCGGACGGGCGCCGAACAGGCCGGGATCGCCCTCCAGGACGACTTCGACGGAGACCTCGCCGCCAAGGTGCGCACCGGCCGCTACGAGTGGACCCGGATGGCCGGGATCCAGATCGGCGGCCCGGCCAACGGCTGAGCCCGCCGCCCGGCCGGTCGCGGCCGTACGGAAGGAGCCCACCGGGCGCGTGACCTGCACGCGCCCGGTGGGCTCCTTCCGTACGGGGTGCCCTGGGGGCGCCGGTCAGCCCGCGGCGGCCGGTTCGGCGGGCCGGACCGCTTCGGGGCTGCCGCTCTGCTGCTCCGGCAGGTCCGCGAGCGCCCCGCGGTCCCGCAGCGTCAGGACCACGCGCAGCACCGCGATCCAGACCAGCGTCGAGCCGAGCATGTGCAGTCCGACGACCAGCTCCGGCAGCCCCAGGAAGTACTGGACGTAGCCGATGACGCCCTGGAGGAGCAGACAGACGACGAGGTCGCGGGCGGCGCGGCGGGGCGCGGCGGGCGCCTTGACGGCGCGCAGCGTGAACCACAGGGCGATCGTCAGACCGACGACGATGTAGACGAAGTCGACGTGCAGCTGGGTCACCTCCTGCCAGTTCAGCGGGATGCGGTTGACCTTCCGGGCGTCGCCCGCGTGCGGCCCGGTGCCGGTGACGACGGTGCCGGCCAGCGTCAGCACGGCGGTCGCGCCCAGCAGCACCCAGGCCAGCTGACGCACCGGCCGCGCGACCACGTCCCGGGGCACCTCGTCGCCCTCGCAGGCGCGCCGCCAGGTCACCACGGCCACCGTGAGCAGCCCGGTGGTGAGCAGGAAGTGCGCGGCGACGATGTATGGGTTGAGGCCGGTCAGGACCGTGACGCCGCCGACGACGGCGTTGCCCATGACGATCCAGAACTGCGCCCAGCCGAGCCGGGTCAGCGCCCGGCGGCGCGGGGAGCGGGCCCGGGCGGCGATGATGAACAGGCCGATCACCGCGCAGAGCACATACGTCAGCAGGCGGTTGCCGAACTCGATCAGGCCGTTGATGCCCATCGCCGCCGTCGGCGTCAGACTGTCCGGCGTGCAGCGCGGCCAGGTGGAGCAGCCGAGGCCGGACTGGGACAGCCGCACCGCACCCCCCGTGACGACGATGACGACGGCCATCACGACGGCGGCCAGCGCGGCCCGCCGCACGAAGCGCGCGGACGGCTGGCAGCTGCGGGCGATCAGCTCAAGGGGGTTCAGCGTTTTCGGCACGGGGGACATCGTAGGCGCCCCCTTGTGCAAAGTTTCACGAGGGGTGCATCGCGCTCAAGACGGTGCGTAGCGCGACGAACGGCCGGGGCGCGGGGCGCGGGGGCGTGCGCGGGGCGCGGCCTCCGGCGCTCCGCGCACGCCCCCGCGGCTCCCGTCGGCCCCCTCCCGCTACTCCCAGCGGAAGAACCGTGCCGCCGCGCCCAGCCCGAGCACCGCCCAGACGGCGAGGATGCCGAGGTCGCCCCAGGGGAGCGCGGCCCCGTGCTGGAGGACGGCGCGCAGCCCGTCGGAGAGCGCGGAGATCGGCAGCAGCCCGAGGACCGTCTGCGCCGCCTCCGGGAACTTCGTCAGCGGCACGATGACGCCGCCGCCCACCAGGAGCAGCAGGAAGACGAGGTTGGCGGCGGCAAGTGTCGCCTCGGCCCGCAGCGTCCCGGCCATCAGCAGACCGAGCCCGGAGAACGCCGCCGTCCCCAGGACGAGCAGCGCGGCGACCGCGAGCGGATTGCCCTGTGGCGACCACCCCAGCGCCAGCGCCACCACGGTCAGCAACACGATCTGCAGCACCTCGGTGACCAGCACCGCGCAGGTCTTCGCGGTCATCAGCCCCCAGCGCGGCAGCGGCGAGGCGGCGAGCCGCTTGAGGACGCCGTAGCGCCGCTCGAAGCCGGTGGCGATGGCCTGCCCGGTGAACGCGGTCGACATCACGGCGAGCGCCAGCACACCGGGCGCCAGGAAGTCGACGGTGCTGCCCGCGCCCGTGTCGATGATGTCGACTGCGGAGAACAGCACCAGCAGCAGCGTCGGAATGACGACGGTCAGCAGCAGCTGCTCGCCGTTGCGCAGCAGCATCCGGGTCTCCAGCGCCGCCTGCACACGGATCATCCGCGCCAGCGGCGCGGCACCGGGCCGCGGGGTGAACGTACCGATCGCGGTCATGCCCGCAGCTCCTTGCCCGTGTTTTCCAGACTGTGCTTTCCCGGGGGACGACCCCCGGACCCCCGGCCGGACGGCGTACGGCGCCGGCTCATCCCCGCAGCTCCTTGCCTGTCAGGTCGAGGAAGACATCCTCCAGGGTGTGACGTTCGATGGCGATGGCGTCGGGCAGGACGCCGTTCTGGGCGCACCAGGAGGCGACGGTGGCCAGCATCTGGGGGTCGACGGTGCCGGTGACGCGGTAGCTGCCGGGGGCCGGTTCGGCGGTGGTGCTGTCCTCGGGCAGCGCCTTGCGGAGCGACGCCAGGTCGAGCCCGGGCCGCCCGGTGAAGCGCAGGGTGTTCTCCGCACCGCCCCGGCACAGCTCCTCGGGGGTGCCCTGGGCGATGACCCGGCCGCCGTCGATGATCGCTACATCGTCGGCCAGCTGCTCGGCCTCGTCCATGAAGTGCGTGGTCAGCACCACGGAGACGCCGTCGGTACGCAGCTCGCGGACGAGGTCCCAGGTGGCGTGGCGGGCCTGCGGGTCGAGGCCGGCGGTCGGTTCGTCCAGGAAGACCAGCTCGGGGCGGCCGACGACGGCCATCGCCAGGGCGAGCCGCTGCTGCTGGCCGCCGGAGAGCCGCCGGTAGGTGGTGCGCCCGCAGCTGCCCAGGCCCAGCCGGTCGATCAGCAGCCCGACGTCGACGGGGTCGGCGTGCAGGGACGCGGTGTGCCGCAGCATCTCCTCGGCGCGGGCGCCGCTGTAGACGCCGCCGGACTGCAGCATCACGCCGATCCGGGGCCGCAGCCGCGCCGCGTCGGCGACCGGGTCCAGGCCCAGCACGCGGACGGTTCCGGCGTCCGGGCGGCGGTAGCCCTCGCAGATCTCGACGGTGGTGGTCTTCCCGGCGCCGTTGGGGCCGAGCAGGGCGGTGACGCCGCCGCGCGCGACGGTCAGGTCGAGGCCGTCCACCGCGGTCTTGGGCGACCGGGAGCCGTACCGCTTGACCAGGCCGGCGACCTCGACGGCGGGCGCGCGGCCGGGGGTCCGGGGGCTCCCCGGGGAGGTGCTGGGCATGCCCGGCAGTCTACGGAGCGCCCGGCGGACACCCGCCGCCGGGCCGGTCGACAGGGGCGGGGGCCGACGGGAGGGTGGCCGCCCCCGGGTGAGGCGGTTGGGCGAAGATTTTTTCCGCGGGTTCGCGGGCGTCCGCGCGAAGATCGCGGTCCGCGTCCGTCCCGCTCAACAGAGGGCTTCTGGGCCTCCGGGCACCCCTTGTTTAGGTGACCCTAAGTGATCGAGGACACCGTTGGGTGGCCCCGTCGAGGGTTGTCGTGGCTCGCGGAATTACGCAACAATGGCGTTGTGAAAAACGCGAGCGAGGAGCGGAAGGGATCCCCGGCCGGTACGGCTGCCGGGGCGCGCCCGGTCGTGTCCGAGCAGCCCGCCCGGGGCGCCGCCGCCCCGCAGGACGAGCAGCAGGGCACCCGCAACCGCGTCGCCCGCTCCATCCTCGACCATGGTCCGTCCACCGCCGCCGAGCTGGCCCTGCGCCTGGAGCTGACCCAGGCGGCCGTCCGCCGTCATCTGGACGCGCTGGCTGCCGAGGGCGTCGTCGAGCCCCGCGAGAAGCGGGTCTACGGCACCCGTGGCCGGGGCCGCCCCGCCAAGGCGTTCGCCCTCACCGACTGCGGCCGGGACGCCTTCGACCAGTCCTACGACGAGCTGGCCGCCGACGCCCTGCGCTGGATCGCGCGCAGCGGCGGCGAGGAGGGCGAGGCGGCAGTCGCCGCGTTCGCCCGCGCCCGGCTGGCCGCGCAGGCCGAGGGGTACCGCAAGGCCGTCGAGGCCGCCGGGCCCGAAGAACGCACCCGGGCCCTCGCCGAGGCATTGACCGCGGACGGGTACGCTGCTACGGCGCGCAGCGCGCCCAATTCCCAGCTCGGTGAACAACTCTGCCAGCACCACTGCCCGGTCGCCCATGTCGCCGAGCAGTTCCCGCAGCTGTGCGAGGCGGAGACCGAGGTCTTCTCCCGTCTGCTGGGGACCCATGTACAGCGGCTCGCCACCATCGCCCACGGCGACGGGGTGTGCACGACCTTCATCCCGAAGGCGGGCGCGCACGGCACCACCGCGCCCGACACCACGAAGACCACCACAGCATCTGCAAGCACGGCCGGGAGGAACCCCGCATGACGCTCCCCACGGAGACTGCCCACCCCGAGCTCGACGGACTGGGCAAGTACGAATACGGCTGGGCCGACTCCGACGTGGCCGGCGCCTCCGCCAAGCGCGGTCTGTCCGAGGACGTCGTCCGCGACATCTCGGCCAAGAAGAACGAGCCGGAGTGGATGCTCAAGCTCCGTCTCAAGGGCCTGAAGCTGTTCGACAAGAAGCCCATGCCCAACTGGGGCTCCGACCTCTCGGGCATCGACTTCGACAACATCAAGTACTTCGTCCGCTCCACCGAGGCGCAGGCCGCCTCCTGGGAGGACCTGCCCGAGGACATCAAGAACACCTACGACAAGCTGGGCATCCCCGAGGCGGAGAAGCAGCGCCTGGTCGCCGGTGTCGCCGCGCAGTACGAGTCCGAGGTCGTCTACCACCAGATCCGAGAGGACCTGGAGCAGCAGGGCGTCATCTTCCTGGACACCGACACCGCGCTGAAGGAGCACCCGGAGCTCTTCCAGGAGTACTTCGGCACGGTCATCCCGGTCGGCGACAACAAGTTCGCGTCGCTGAACACCGCGGTCTGGTCCGGCGGGTCTTTCATCTACGTCCCCAAGGGTGTCCAGGTCGACATCCCGCTGCAGGCGTACTTCCGGATCAACACCGAGAACATGGGCCAGTTCGAGCGGACGCTGATCATCGTCGACGAGGGCGCCTACGTGCACTACGTCGAGGGCTGCACCGCCCCGATCTACAAGTCGGACTCGCTGCACTCCGCGGTCGTCGAGATCATCGTGAAGAAGGGCGGCCGCTGCCGCTACACGACGATCCAGAATTGGTCGAACAACGTCTACAACCTCGTCACCAAGCGCGCCGTCGCCTACGAGGGCGCGACGATGGAGTGGATCGACGGCAACCTCGGCTCCAAGGTGACCATGAAGTACCCCGCGGTCTACCTCATGGGTGAGCACGCCAAGGGCGAGACGCTGTCCATCGCCTTCGCGGGCGAGGGCCAGCACCAGGACGCCGGTTCCAAGATGGTCCACATGGCGCCGAACACCTCCTCCAACATCGTCTCCAAGTCGGTGGCGCGTGGCGGTGGCCGCACCTCGTACCGCGGTCTGGTCGAGATCGGTGAGGGCGCGGCGGGCTCCAAGTCCAACGTGCTGTGCGACGCGCTGCTGGTCGACACCATTTCCCGCTCGGACACCTACCCCTACGTCGACGTCCGTGAGGACGACGTGTCGATGGGCCACGAGGCGACCGTCTCCAAGGTGAGCGAGGACCAGCTCTTCTACCTGATGGCCCGTGGCCTGACGGAGTTCGAGGCGATGGCGATGATCGTGCGCGGCTTCGTCGAGCCGATCGCCAAGGAGCTCCCGATGGAGTACGCGCTGGAGCTCAACCGGCTGATCGAGCTGCAGATGGAAGGCGCGGTCGGCTGACGGCCACGGCACACCCCTGACCGACGCGGCGGCCTTCCTCCGGGAGGGCCGAGTATCGCAACGAGAAAGCGAGCACGACGACAGCCATGGCTGAGGCTCAGAACATCCCGGCGGGTTCCACGACCACCGGTTCCATCGCGGTGGCCGCGGAGTCCACCGTCGCCACCCGCATGAGTGCGCCGCCGTCCTACGACGTGGCGGACTTCCCGGTGCCGCACGGCCGGGAGGAGGAGTGGCGGTTCACCCCCCTCGCCCGCCTGAAGGGCCTGCACGACGGCACCGCGGTCGGCGACGGCGGCATCCTCGTCACCGTCGAGGCCCCGGCGGACGTCACCCAGGAGACCGTGGACCGCGACGACCCGCGGGTCGGCAAGGCCGGCACCCCCGTGGACCGCGTCGCCGCGCAGGCGTACACCTCCTTCGAGAAGGCGCACGTCGTCACCGTCCCCAAGGACACCCAGCTCACCGAGCCGATCCGGATCGGTGTGCAGGGCCAGGGCGGCACCGCCTTCGGCCACCAGGTCATCGAGCTGGGCGCGTTCGCCGAGGCGGTCGTCGTCATCGACCACACCGGCGACGCCACCCTCGCCGCCAACGTCGACTACCTCCTCGGTGACGGCGCCAAGCTGACCGTCGTCTCCGTCCAGGACTGGGACGACACCGCCGTCCACGTCGGCCAGCACAACGCGCTGATCGGCCGCGACGCGAGCTTCAAGTCCGTCGTCGTCACCTTCGGCGGCGACCTCGTCCGGCTGCACCCGCGGGTCGCCTACGCGGCGCCCGGCGGCGAGGCGGAGCTGTACGGCCTGTACTTCACCGAGGCCGGTCAGCACCAGGAGCACCGCCTCATGGTCGACCACTCGGTGCCCAACTGCCGCTCGCGCGTCACGTACAAGGGCGCCCTCCAGGGCGACGACGCGCACGCGGTGTGGATCGGTGACGTCCTCATCCAGGCGTCCGCCACCGGCACGGACACCTACGAGCTCAACCGCAACCTCGTCCTCACCGACGGCGCGCGGGTCGACTCGGTCCCCAACCTGGAGATCGAGACCGGCGAGATCGTCGGCGCCGGTCACGCCTCGGCGACCGGCCGCTTCGACGATGAGCAGCTGTTCTACCTGATGGCCCGCGGCATCCCGGCCGAGGAGGCCCGCCGCCTGGTCGTGCGCGGCTTCTTCGCCGAGCTGATCCAGCAGATCGGCCTGCCGGACGTCGAAGAGCGGCTGATGCGCAAGATCGAGGCCGAGCTGGAAGCGGCCGCGGCATGAGCTACGTACGTGTGGCGACACTGGGCGAGCTGGCGGAGGACACCCCGAAGCGGGTGGAAATCGACGGCACGCCGGTCTCCCTCGTCCGTACCGAGGGCGAGGTGTTCGCGATCAACGACATCTGCTCGCACGCGAACGTCTCCCTGTCGGAGGGCGAGGTCGAGGACTGCTCGATCGAGTGCTGGCTGCACGGATCGAGCTTCGACCTGCGCACCGGCAAGCCGTCCGGCCTCCCCGCGACGCGTCCCGTCCCCGTTTACCCCGTCAAGATCGAAGGAGAGGGCCCGGAAGCCTCCGTGTTCGTCTCCGTCACCCAGGAGTCCTGAGTTCCCCATGGCAACGCTTGAGATCCACGACCTGCACGTCTCCGTCGAAGCCGAGAACGGCCCGCGCGAGATCCTGAAGGGCGTCGACCTGACCGTGAAGCAGGGCGAGACGCACGCCATCATGGGCCCCAACGGCTCCGGCAAGTCGACCCTCGCGTACTCCCTCGCAGGTCACCCCAAGTACACGATCACCGGCGGCACCGTCACCCTCGACGGCGAGGACGTCCTGGAGATGTCCGTCGACGAGCGCGCCCGCGCCGGTGTCTTCCTCGCCATGCAGTACCCGGTCGAGGTCCCCGGCGTCTCCGTCTCCAACTTCCTGCGCACCTCCGCCACCGCCGTCCGCGGCGAGGCCCCCAAGCTGCGGCTGTGGGTCAAGGAGGTCAAGGCGGCCATGGAGCGGCTCCAGATGGACCCCGCGTTCGCCGAGCGCAACGTCAACGAGGGCTTCTCCGGCGGTGAGAAGAAGCGCCACGAGATCCTTCAGCTGGAGCTGCTCAAGCCGAAGATCGCGATCCTCGACGAGACCGACTCCGGCCTCGACGTCGACGCGCTGCGCACCGTCTCCGAGGGCGTCAACCGCGTCCGCGAGAGCGGCGAGGTCGGCACCCTGCTGATCACCCACTACACGCGCATCCTGCGCTACATCAAGCCCGACCAGGTCCACGTCTTCGCGGCCGGCCGCATCGTCGAGTCCGGCGGTGCCGAGCTGGCCGACAAGCTGGAGGCCGAGGGCTACGAGGAGTACACGAAGGGCGGCGCGACCCTGTGAGCGACGCACGCGAGGCCACCGGCCTGCGGACGACCTGCGACCCGCAGGTGCGCCTCGCGGGCGCAGCAGAGGAAGGGGCAGGGGCGTGACACAGATTCCGGGCCTCCTCGACACCGAGGCGATCCGCAAGGACTTCCCCCTCCTGGACCGTCAGGTCCACGAGGGCAAGAAGATCGTGTACCTGGACAACGCGGCGACATCGCAGAAGCCGCGCCAGGTGCTCGACGCGCTGAACGCCTACTACGAGCGCCACAACGCCAACGTCCACCGCGGTGTGCACGTCCTCGCCGAGGAGGCCACGGAGCTGTACGAAGGCGCCCGCGACAAGGTCGCCGCCTTCATCAACGCTCCGAGCCGCGACGAGGTGATCTTCACCAAGAACGCCTCCGAGTCGCTCAACCTCGTGGCCAACATGCTCGGTTGGGCCGATGAGCCCTACCGGGTGGACCACGACACCGAGATCGTCATCACGGAGATGGAGCACCACTCCAACATCGTTCCGTGGCAGCTGCTGTCGCAGCGCACCGGCGCGAAGCTGAAGTGGTTCGGCCTCACCGACGACGGGCGGCTCGACCTCTCCAACATCGACGAGGTCATCACCGACCGCACCAAGGTCGTCTCCTTCACCCTGGTCTCCAATCTCCTGGGCACCATCAACCCGGTGGAGACGATCATCCGGCGGGCCCAGGAGGTCGGCGCGCTGGTCGTCATCGACGCCTCGCAGGCCGCCCCGCACATGGTGCTGGACGTCCAGGCCCTCCAGGCCGACTTCGTGGCCTTCACCGGCCACAAGATGTGCGGCCCGACCGGCATCGGCGTCCTCTGGGGCCGCCAGGAGCTGCTGGAGGACCTCCCGCCGTTCCTCGGTGGCGGCGAGATGATCGAGACCGTCTCGATGCACTCGTCGACGTACGCTCCGGCGCCGCACAAGTTCGAGGCGGGGACACCCCCGATCGCGCAGGCCGTGGGCCTCGGCGCGGCCGTGGACTACCTCACCGCGATCGGCATGGAGAAGATCGCCGCGCATGAGCACGCGATCACCGAGTACGCCGTCAAGCGGCTGCTGGAGGTCCCGGACCTGCGGTTCATCGGCCCGTCCACGACCGAGGACCGCGGGGCGACGATCTCCTTCACGCTCGGCGACATCCATCCGCACGACGTCGGCCAGGTGCTCGACGAGCAGGGCATCGCGGTCCGGGTCGGCCACCACTGCGCGCGGCCGGTCTGCCTGCGGTACGGAATTCCTGCGACCACCCGTGCGTCGTTCTATCTGTACTCCACCCCGGCCGAGGTCGACGCCCTGGTCGAGGGCCTGGAGTACGTCCGCAATTTCTTCGGTTAGACAGACAGAGCGGTAGACCACGCACAGCGGATGAGGACGAGGACTGACTGAGCCGTGAAGCTGGATTCGATGTACCAGGACGTCATCCTGGACCACTACAAGCACCCGCACGGGCGCGGTCTTCGGGACGGCGATGCCGAGGTGCACCACACCAACCCCACCTGCGGGGACGAGATCACCCTGCGGGTGCGGCTGGACGGCACGACCGTCGCGGACGTGTCCTACGACGGCCAGGGCTGCTCCATCAGCCAGGCCAGCGCCTCGGTGCTCAACGACCTGATCGTCGGCAAGCAGCTCGGGGAGGCGCAGCGGATCCAGGAGACCTTCCTGGAGCTGATGCAGTCCAAGGGCAAGGTCGAGCCGGACGACGCGATGGAGGAGGTGCTGGAGGACGCCGTGGCGTTCGCCGGCGTCTCGAAGTACCCGGCACGGGTGAAGTGCGCCCTGCTCAGCTGGATGGCCTGGAAGGACGCCACGGCCAAGGCCCTCTCCGAGGAGGCGAAAACCGCATGACCGACACGCCCGAGAACACCCTGACCAAGCCGGCCTCGGAGGAAGAGGTCCGCGAGGCCCTGTACGACGTCGTCGACCCCGAGCTGGGGATCGACGTCGTCAACCTCGGCCTGATCTACGGCATCCACATCGACGACGCCAACATCGCCACCATCGACATGACGCTGACGTCCGCGGCCTGCCCGCTGACCGACGTCATCGAGGACCAGGCGAAGTCCGCCACGGACGGCATCGTCAACGAGCTGAAGATCAACTGGGTCTGGATGCCCCCGTGGGGTCCCGACAAGATCACCGACGACGGCCGCGAGCAGCTGCGCGCCCTGGGCTTCAACGTCTGACCGACGCCCCGTCACCCCGTACGGCCGTGCCTTCCGAACACCTCGGAGGGCACGGCCGTCGGCGTGTGCGGCCCCCCCCGGATGTGTACATCTGTACATATCGCCGGTTAGGCTCGCGCCATGGCCTATCTGACGCTGGCCGGGGCGATCCTCTCGGAGATCCTGGCGACCACCGCGATGAAGTACAGCGACGGCTTCAGCAGGCTGTGGCCCTCGCTCGCCTCCCTGGCCGGGTACCTCGTGGCCTTCACCCTGCTCGCCCGGACCCTCCGATCGATGAGCGTCGGCACGGCGTACGCGATCTGGGCCGGGGCCGGCACGGCGGTGATCGCGGCGATCGGCATGATCTTCCTGGGCGAGAACACGAGCCCGCTGAAGATCCTCGGGGTGCTGCTGGTCATCGCGGGCGTCGTGGTGCTCCACATGGGCGGTGCGCACTGATGGCCCGTCGGCACGACCCCGAACGGCGGCAGCGGATCATCGACGCGGCGATCGGCGTGGTCGCCGCCCGCGGCATCGCCGGGCTCAGCCACCGCGCGGTCGCCGCCGCCGCCGATGTCCCGCTCGGCTCGACGACGTACCACTTCGCGACCCTCGACGATCTTCTCGTCGCCGCGTTGGAGCAGGTCAACGCCGGGTGGCTGGCGGACTTCGGCCGCTGGGTGGACGGGCTGGACGGCGACGCCCCGGCGGCCGACGACGTCCTGCGGCTGGTCGCCGACACGCTCGCCGGGGACCGCACCCGGGTGGAGCTGGAGTACGAGCTGTATCTGGCGGCGCTGCGCCATCCGCGGCTGCGGCCGCTCGCCGCCGACTGCCTCGACGAGATGGCACGGCTGCTGGCCCGCCGCACCGGCGATCTGCCCACCGCCCGCGCCCTGGTGGCCTTCGCCGACGGACTGATGCTCCAGCACCTGCTGACCGGCCGCCCCTTCGAACCGGATGCGCTGCGGGACGGGTTGACGGCGGCGTTGGTCTGAGGGGTGGGCGCTGCGGGCGGGCGTGAGCCCCCGTATCGGGTAGGCGCGGGGCCCCGGGCCGGGTCAGGCTCCGGGCGCCGGGCCCGAGCGATGAGACCGGTTCGCCTCGGCGGGGGCCCTCCGGTTAGGTTTTCGGCATGACCGATGCTGCTACCTCTCGTACGACCGGCGCCGTCGCCGCCGGGCTCGCCACCGTCACGCCCGACGGCACCGTCCTCGACACCTGGTTCCCCGCGCCCGCCCTGGACGCCGCGCCCGGCCCGGCCGGTACCGAGCGGCTGACCGCCGAGCAGGCGGCCGAGCTGCTGGGCGAGGCCGCGCCGCAGGCCATCGGCCCGGACCCGGTCCGCGGTGTCGAGGTCGTGGCCGTCCGCACGGTCATCGCCTCGCTCGACGACAAGCCGCTCGACGCGCACGACGTCTACCTGCGCCTGCACCTGCTCAGCCACCGGCTCGTCACGCCGCACGGCCTGAGCCTGGAGGGCCAGTTCGGGCTGCTGTCGAACGTCGCCTGGACCTCGCTCGGCCCGGTCGCCGTCGACCAGGTGGAGACGGTCCGCCTCAACGCCCGCGCCGCGGGCAAGCACCTCCAGGTCACCAGCGTCGACAAGTTCCCGCGGATGACCGACTACGTCGCGCCCGCCGGGGTGCGGATCGCCGACGCCGACCGGGTGCGCCTGGGTGCCCACCTCGCGGCCGGTACCACCGTCATGCACGAGGGCTTCGTCAACTTCAACGCCGGTACGCTCGGCACCTCCATGATCGAGGGCCGGATCAGCGCGGGCGTCGTCATCGGCGACGGCTCCGACATCGGCGGCGGCGCCTCCACGATGGGCACCCTCTCCGGCGGCGGCAAGCAGATCATCGCCATCGGCGAACGCTGCCTGCTCGGCGCCGAGTCCGGCATCGGTATCGCCCTCGGCGACGAGTGCGTGATCGAGGCCGGTCTCTACGTCACCGCCGGGACCCGCGTCACGCTCCCCGACGGCCAGGTCGTCAAGGCCCTGGAGCTGTCCGGCGCCGACAACATCCTCTTCCGCCGCAACTCCACCACCGGAGTCGTCGAGGCCCGCCCGAACAAGGCGACGTGGGGCGGCCTCAACGAGGTGCTGCACAGCCACAACTGAGCGGCCCCGGCCATGCGCTGAGAACGCCCCCGTACCGCCGTGTACGGGGGCGTTCGCGTGCGCCCGCGCGGGGAGCACGCAGGGTTGTCCACAGCCCTACCGGCCGGGCGCGGGCCGAACGTAGGGTTTGCGGTATGCGTGATCTTGTAGCGGGGATGCGGTATCTGACCAGGGGACAGCGGTGGGTCGCCGGGCACGGGCGGTGGTGGGGGTTCGGGATGATCCCGGCGCTCATCGCCCTGGTGCTCCATGCGGCGGCGCTGACCGCCCTGGCGCTCTTCTCGGGGGACCTCGCGGCCTGGGCCACGCCGTTCGCGGACGGCTGGGGCGCGCCGTGGCAGGGGCTGCTGCGCGGCCTGTTCGTGGCGCTGCTCGTCGCCGGCGGGTTGATGCTCTCCGTGCTGACCTTCACGGCGGTGACGCTGCTGATCGGCGACCCGTTCTACGAGTCCCTGTCGGAGCGGGTCGAGGCATCCGAGGGCCGCTGCCCGAGCGCACCGGACCGATCGCTGTGGCGGGAGATCTGGATCGCGCTCTGCGACAGCGTCCAGGTGCTGCGGCGTGCGGCGCCGTTCGGCATCGCGCTGTTCGTGCTGGGCTTCGTGCCGTTCATCGGGCAGACCGTCGTCCCGGCCGTCGGCTTCTGCGTCTCCGGCTTCTTCCTCGCCGTCGAGCTGACGTCGGTGGCGATGCAGCGCCGCGACATACCGGTGCGCGAGCGGCTGCGCCTGCTCGGCGGCCGCAAGGCACTCGCCGTCGGCTTCGGCACGCCCGTCGCCCTGCTGTTCCTCATACCCTTCGCCGCGGTGTTCCTGATGCCGGGCGCGGTGGCCGGGGCGACGCTGCTGGTACGCGATCTGGTGCCGGACGAGCGCGCGCCGGGCGCGGCGGACGGGCCGGGCGCCGAGGTGCCGGTCGCCGTCGCCGGGCCGGTGGGTGCGGGTGCGCCGCCGCAGGCCGGTGCGTCCGGCGCGGTCGGTACGGGCGGCGGGTTCGGGCCGCCGCCCGCGCCGTTCACCCCCGGCCCGGGGGCGTGACGGGGCCAGGGGCGCCGGTGGCGGCGGACGTACCGCTGCGGCCTGTCGGACCACGGCGGTCGGCCGGGTGGGCACCGGCGCCCCGGGCGGGGCGGCTCAGGGGCGGATCCGCAGCACCTGCGGGTCGTGGTCGCTGGCCTGGTCGGCGTACTCCGCGTTGAGGTGCACCACGTCGTAGTCGGTGTTGCTCAGATGCGGGCCGGTGAGCATGTGGTCGAGGACCTGGGAGTTGCCGGAGTAGACATAGCCGTAGCGTTCCGCGCGGGGCAGGCCGCCCACCTGGTCGGTGAGGACACCGCCCGCGGTGAGGGTCTTGAGGGCGGGGGAGAACTGGTAGTCGTTGAGGTCACCGGCGACCACCACGTCGGCCTTGGGGTCCTTGGCCAGCAGGTCCTTGACGAAGCCGTTCACCAGGCGGGCCTGGGCGGTGCGCTGCTTCTCGGAGCTCCGGGCGGGCTGCTGGAAACGGCTGTCGAGGCCCTGGTCACCGCCCTTGGAGTTGAAGTGGTTGGCGACGACGAACAGGCGGCTGTCCGGGCGGCCCTTGACGGCGAACCGGCCCACCAGCGGTTTACGGCTGTCCTGCCACGCCGGGTCGGTCGGCGCGATCCGCCCGGGGGACGCCGACAGTGTGGCCCTGCCGTGGTCGGCGCGGGCCTCGACGGGAGTGGTGGCGTCACCGCCCGGGATGTCGGTGAAGTCCACCGTCGCGGGGTTGTAGAGGAACGCGACCCGGATGTTGCCGCCGGGCTGCCCGCCGTCCTTGTCGTTCTCGGGGTCGATCTGCCGCCACCGATAGGCCGGGCCGCCGGCCGCCTCGACGGCGGCGGTCAGCTTCTTCAGCGTGGCGTCCGCGGTGACCGTACCGTCGTCGGTCGGCCCGCTGTCGTCCTGGACCTCCTCCAGGGCCACCACGTCCGGCGCGGCGAGGTTCTTGACCAGCCCCTTCGCCAGCCGGTCGAACTTCGCCTGCGGGGTGGCGGGGGAGAGGTTCTCGACGTTGTACGTCGCGACGGCGACCTCGCCGGGCCGGGAGGCGCGGGTCGTCTCGGGCGCCGGGGCGTGGCCGGTGACCTTCCCCAGCGTTGTGGCCTGGAGGGTGTAGCCGCCGAAGTTGTCGTAGTCCAGCGGGCCTTCGGTGGTGCCGCCGAGGGTGGTGCCGACGTCGGCCGCCGGGAAGGGGTGCGTATCGAGCGGCAGCAGCGAACCGACCTTGATCCGGGCCGGGTTGGGGTCGGCGTACGAGCCGTAGAGGACGCCGCCGCGGGCGGTGCGGGAGTGCTTCGGGTCGGCGGTCACCCACAGCTCGTGGTGGGTGTTGGTCGGGCCGACGACGGGCGCGTCGGCGACCGAGACCCGCATGCCCTCCAGGGACTCGTACAGGTCCAGGGCGTAGGAGCGGGGGCGCAGCGGCAGCGACTCGATGCTGCCGCCGTCCGCGTCGGGGGCGTAGTCGCTGGGTATCGCGGCGGCGTCGAGGCGGACGGGGGCGGGCAGCGGGCGGCCGGACGCGGTGACCTGCCAGGTGGCGCCGGTCAGCTCGGTGACGGACTGGAGCCCGGCGTCCTTTCCGCCGGGGTGGTACTCCTCGACCGTGCCGTCGAGGGTGACCGCGTCACCGACGGCGGCCTGCGGTGTCGTCTTCCCGGTGAAGACGAAGAGCGCCTCGCTGGTTGCCGGGGAGTCGTCCGGCTGCGGGTCCTGCACCCAGAAGCCGCGGGCGGAGCCGAAGGTGCGCAGCGCGGTGACGACGCCGGGTACACCGGAGACCTGCTTCCCGGCGAGCGGGGAGAGGCGGGTGGTGCCCTGGATGTCGTGGATGCGGGTACCGGCGGCGTGGGCGGTCTGCGGGAGCGCCACCAGACCGGCGGCGAGGGCGGCGGCCACCGCCGCGGCGACGGTGACCGGTCTGCGGAGCGGGCGGCGGGACGGCGAGGACGGCATGGCAGGCGCCTCCGGAGGGCGGGAGAGGGTGGGGGCGGAGCGGGGTGAGGCGCGTGATCCGCGTCTTCTACGCGCGTCAATCTCTTGTGTGCCCAGGGGAGTTGTCAAGGTGTTCCGGATGACCGGGAGCGGGCCGCGGGGTGAACCGTCCGGCATGCGGGGAATTCCGTCTACGCTGGGGCGCGCACGAGCCGAAGTCCCCCGAGGAGCTGAGCCCCAGATGTCCGCAGACCGCCCGACCCTGCCGCCGGTGCGGCTGCACTCCGAAGCGGAATTGGCCCGGGACGCGCTGAGCGCTCCCTTGATGGCGCGGGCGGCGCAGCTCGCCCGCTGGGCCGAGCGGGGCGTCCCCGTCGGCGTCGGCGGCGAGATCCTGGAGGAGTCGCTGGGCGCCGCCACCGAGCACCTGGGGCTCGCCGCCGACGAGGACGGCCCCGGGCTCACCGCCGAGGCGTGGCAGCTTGCCGTCGACACCGGTCTCGTCGAGGTCGAGGAGACCGAGGAGACCGGCGAGGGCGACGACGCGGAGGACAGCGCGGCCGTCGGCCTGGCCAAGCCCGGCGAGGAGCTGACGCAGCTCACCGGCGGCAGCCCGCAGGACGTCCTCGACATCTGGCTCGGCGGCATGGAAACGGTGCTCGCCGACGCGGTCGCCCCGGACCTCGCCGACCTCGCCGATCAGCTTGCCGACGGTGGCGAACTGGACCTCGACGCCCTCGACTGGAACCCCGAGGAGGAGGCCGAACTCCTCGACGGCATCCTCGGCAACCTCTACCTGCTGACCGCGCTCGGCGACGCGCCCGGCCAGAGCGTGCCGCTGCCCGCACTCGCCGCCTCCATGATCGTGCCCGACGACATGGAGGAGCCGACCGACGACATCCTCGAAGAGGTCTCCGAGGCGATGATGCGCCTGGACGACCAGTTCCGGGTGCTGGAGCCCATCGGCCTGGTGGCGTACCAGCCGGTCGACGAGGCGCTCATCGAGGAGCTGGACGACGCGGGCGACACGGTCCGCGCCGCCGAGCCGCTGACCGACGAGGACGTCACCCGCTACGGCATGGTCCGGCTGACCCCGCTCGGCGTCTACGCGGTCCGCGCCCGGATGCAGGAGGCGGGCGTGTACGCCCCGGCCGTCGGAGATCTCCGGGACGCCGCCGCCGGGACGCTGCTGGACGCGCTGCCCGACTACCCCGAGGACCTGGCGCGGGAGGAGTCCGAGCAGTGGCTCGCGTCCCGTACGCCGCTGGACGCCGCGCGGGAGCTGCTGGTGGCGGCCCGCGGTGACGACGAGGGGGCCCCGCTGCGCAGGCTCGCCGCGCAGCAGACGCTGGCGCTGGTCGGCGCGGACGCCGAGCCCGCGCTCCGGGAGGTGCTGGACGACCGGCAGCTGGGCGGGCTGGCCCGGGTCTGGCTGGCGGAGCGGGGGTTCGCCGACATCCCCGAGCCGTCCCAGGACATGATCTTCTGGCTGACCGTCGACACCATCGCCGCCCAGCTGGGCACCGCCGAGGAGGACACCGACGAGCTGCGTGACCTGATCGTGGGGCTGACGGGGCAGCACAGCGGCTTCTTCGACGCGGTCTGGCAGGTGGACCACCCGGCGACGCCCGACGTCCTGGAGGCGATGGGCCGGCTGCACCCCGACCGGAAGGCCGCCAAGGAGGCGCGGACGGCCGCCTTCAAGGCGCGGTCGCGCGCGGAGGACTGACGGACGGCAGCCCCGTACGGCGGGCGGCGCGGACACCGGGGGTGTCGGCGCCGCCCGCCGGTGTGTTGGCGGTGGGGCGGGGCGCCGTGCGGATGGCCGGGGCTCCCGGGGCGTGGCACCCCGTTCAACCGGCGTGCCACGCCCGGCCCGCCGAGGGGCTCCGCGTCCCCGCGTTCGTCCTGGCGACGGGCGCCGGGGCGCGGGTGGCGGAGGACTGAGCGGCGAGCCCCAGGAGGGTCACCCGCTGCCCGGTGCCCCCGCCCCCTCACCTCACAGCGCCCCACCCCCCGGCTTGATCATCCCGCGGACCGTGCGCGCGTCGACGAACTCGCCCAGCGCCGTCATCTCCCACTCGCCGGAGTACTGGCGAATGAGCTTGGCCATCAGGACGCCGGTGCGGGGCTCGGCCGAGGTGAGGTCGAAGCGGACCAATTCCTCGCCGGTCCGGGCGTCGGCGAGTCGGCAGTACGCCTTGGCGACGTCGGTGAACTTCTGGCCGGAGAAGGAGTTCACGGTGAAGACCAGGCCTGTCACCTGCGGCGGGAGCCCGCCGAGATGGACGGTGATGGCCTCGTCGTCGCCGGAGCCGTCGCCGGTGAGGTTGTCGCCGGAGTGCTGGATGGCGCCGTTGAGAACGGAGAGCTTGCCGAAGAAGCAGTTGTCGATCTTCTTGCGGTCGGGGCCGTAGGCGATGACGGAGGCGTCCAGGTCGATGGACTTGCCGCGGAACGCGGGCTCCCAGCCCAGGCCCATCCGGACCGAACCGAGCAGCGGGTGGCCGCCCTTGACCAGCGAGACCGTCTCGTTCTTCCGCAGGCTGACCCGGCCCTTGTCCAGATTGACCTTCCCGGCGGCGGGCGGCGCCGGAGCGGCCGCGGGCACCGGGGGAGCGACGCCCGGCGGCGGGGCCAGCGGGGCCGGGGCGCCGGTCGGCGGTTCCCACTGCCCGGCGGGCGGCGGCACGGGAGCGCCCTGCGGCGGGGCGGGGGCCGCGGCGGGCGGCGCGGGCGGTGCCGCCAGGGGCGCGGGGGCCGCGGCCGGAGGTGCGGGTGTCGTCGGTTCCTCGACGCTGACGCCGAAGTCGGTGGCGATACCGGCGAGCCCGTCGGCGTACCCCTGGCCGACGGCGCGGACCTTCCAGGCGCCGTTGCGGCGGTAGATCTCGACGACGACCAGCGCGGTCTCCGGGCCGAGCCCGGGCGGGGTGAAGGAGGCGAGGACGGCGCCGCTGTCCGCGTCGCGCACGGTGCCGGTCGGCTCCGTACCGGCGAAGGTGGCGCCGGGGGCGTCCGGGCTCGCGGTGACGACGATCTTCTCGATGTCCGCGGGGATCGCCGTGGTGTCGACGGTGATGGCGTCGCCGCCACCGGGTGCCCCGGCACCGTGGGTCACCCCGGGGCCGCCGCTGGGCTGGTTGTAGAAGACGAAGTCGGCGTCGGAGCGCACCTTGCCTGCGGCGGTGAGCAACAGGCCCGAGACGTCCAGCCGCACGGGGGCGGTGACGTCCACCGCCACCCGAGCGGCGCCGAGCGGGAGATTCGAGCCAGGAGTCATTGCGGTCATGCCAGCAGTAACGAACGGCTCGCTTTTGCGGTTCCATTACCCGCCCCGTCCGGGGGAGGCCGGTTCCGTGTGCCCCGCCGGACCGGCTCCGGCGAGGCGGCCGTTCAGCGGCGCTCGCGGGAGTTGCCGAAGAGCAGCCGGTAGAGGATCAGCAGCACGAGGGAGCCGGCGATGGCCGCGACCCAGGTGGACAGGTCGAAGACGTCCTTCGGTATGGGGCGGTCCAGGATCTTGACGGACAGCCAGCCGCCGACGAACGACCCGACGATGCCGGTGAGCGTGGTGCCCACCAGCCCGCCCGGGTCCCGGCCCGGCAGCAGGATCTTGGCGATGACGCCCGCGATCAGCCCCAGGACGATCCAGCTGACGATACCCATGGTGTGATTCCTCGTTCCTGCGCGCCGCGGCGCCGTGGCGCCGGTGTGACGTGCGGTTTCCGTATCTGACGTGTCGCCCTCAAGGACGCCGTGAAGGGGGTGCGAGTTCCCTCGTACGGCGGATCGGACGACGGACCGCCCGACCGTACGACGCGCCTGCTCAGTGCGGCCAGCGGGGCGGGTCGGTGCAGAACGCGCCGCCCAGGTGCGCATGCGCCGGATCGTCCGGGTCCAGCTCCCCCTGAGCGGCGATCAGCGCCGCCGCGTACGGCTCGGAGTCGTCCTGCGACTCGTACCCCAGGGCACGGGCGGTCGACAGGTCCCACCACAGGCGGGTGTTGGCGGACGAGGCGTAGGCGACGGTGTGGCCGATGTTCTCGGCGGTGAGGGCGGCGTGCAGCAGCCGGGCGCAGTCCGCCGGGCTCAGCCAGATCGACAGCATCCGCACGCTGGTCGGCTCGGGGAAGCAGGAGCCGATGCGCAGCGAGACCGTCTCGATGCCGTGCAGGTCGTGGTAGAGGGAGGCGAGGTCCTCGCCGAACCCCTTGGACAGGCCGTAGAAGGTGTCGGGGCGGCGCGGGGTGCCGATCCCGATCGCGGCCGAACCGTCGGCCGGGCGCGGGGTGAAGCCGACGGCGTGGTTGGAGGAGGCGAAGACGACGCGGCGCACGCCCTCCTCGCGGGCCGCCTCGTAGAGCTGGTGGACGCCCTCGATGTTGGCCCGCAGGATCTGGTCGAACGAGGCTTCCAGGGAGATCCCGGCGAGATGGATGATCGCGTCGACCCCGCGCACCGCCGCGCGCAGCGCCTCACGGTCGGCGAGTGGCGCGGTGATCGCGTCGGGCGCGTCCGGCACCGGGCGCTCGTCGAAAAGGCGGAGCCGGTACCCGTACGGGGGCAGCAGTTCGCGCATCAGGGTGCCGAGGCCGCCTGCGGCGCCGGTGAGCAGGACGGTGCGGGGTGCGGGCATGGCGGACCTCCGGCGGAACGGCGTGGCCCCCGGAACGCCGACGGCATGCGGATGCGGATGACATTCAGAGGTGTGGACACGGTCGTCAGCACCGTAGGGAGCGTGATCAGCGGTGGTCAATACGCCGACGGTGGCGAGGTGTTCGGTGGGCGTGTGGGCCGGTGGGGCCCCTTGACCGGCGGCTGCGGGCTGCTCTAGCGTGGCGCCGTTCAGAGATATGGACGTCGGTCAGAGACGTGCACGGCGGGTGGTGGGTCGCCGCGCGTCCGCGGCCGGATCCGCAGTCCGCCGGTGCCGCGGGGGCTTCGCGCCGCGGTACGCACCGCACGCCAGGGAGAGCCCGTGACCTCAGCCTCGCCGCTCGCCGACCGCCTCGACGGAGTGCTGTTCTTCCCCGTGACCGCCTACGCGCCCGACGGCGAGGTGGACCTGGATGCCTGCCGCGCCCATGTGCGGCGCGGCGTCGAGGCCGGGGCGGGCGCCGTCTTCGCCTGCTGCGGCACCGGGGAGTTCCACGCCCTGACGCCCGAGGAGTTCGCGGCGTGCGTCGGCGTGGCCGTCGAGGAGACCGCGGGCCGGGTGCCGGTGGTCGCCGGTGCGGGCTACGGCACGGCGCTCGCCGTCCGCTTCGCCCACCTCGCCCGCGAGCGCGGCGCCGACGGACTGCTCGCCATGCCGCCCTACCTCGTCAACGCAGGTCAGGAGGGGCTGCTGCGCCACTATCGGGCCCTGGCCGCCGCCACCGACCTGCCGGTCATCGTCTACCAGCGGGACAACGCCGTCTTCACCCCGGACACCGTCGTCGCGCTCGCCCGCACCCCGGGCGTCATCGGCCTCAAGGACGGGCTGGGCGACCTCGAACTGCTCCAGCGCATCATGAGCGCCGTCCGCACCGAGGCCGCCGGTTCCGGCTTCCTCTACTTCAACGGCCTGCCCACCGCCGAACTCACCGGCCCCGCCTACCTGGGCCTGGGCGTGCGCCTGTACTCCTCCGCCGTCTTCGCCTTCGCACCCGAGATCGCCCTCGCCTTCCACCGCGCGCTCACCACCGGCGACCGGGAGACCGTCGACCGCCTGACGGACGGCTTCTACCGCCCCCTCGTCGACCTGCGCAACCAGGGCCACGGCTACGCCGTGTCCCTCATCAAGGCGGGCGTACGGCTGCGCGGCCTGGACGCGGGCGAGGTCCGGCCGCCGCTCGCCCCGCCGGACCCCCGGCACGTCGACGAGCTGCGCGCCCTGCTCGACCGCGGGCTCTCGCTGCTGCCCGGTGCGGGCGGCCCGGTGGACGGGGGCCGCGCCTGATGCGCGCCGCCGCCTTCCTCTACCCCTGGGACGTGGCCGGCGACCCCGGGGCCGCGCCGCGCCTCGCCGATCTGGGCATCCGTCAGGTCACCCTGGCCGCCGCCTACCACTCCACCCGCGCGCTGACCCCCCGCCACCCGCACCACCGCGTGGTCACCGCCCGCCACTCCGCCGTCCTCTACCCGCCCGACCCGAAGCGCTGGGCGGGCCGGGCGCTGCGCCCCGCCGTCCAGGACTGGATGCCGGACCCGGACCCGTACGGGTCGGCCGCGGCGGCGCTGGCGGACGCCGGGATCGAGGTGCACAGCTGGGTCGTGCTGGCCCACAACTCCCGCCTGGGCGAGGACCATCCGGACACCTCCGTCCGCAACGCCTACGGCGACCGCTACCCCTGGGCGCCGTGCATCGCCCGCCCGGAGGTCCGCGACCATCTCGTCACGCTCGCCGCCGAGGCCGCCGTACGGCCCGGGGCGCACGGCACCGAGCTGGAGTCCTGCGGCTGGTACGGCATGGCGCATCTGCACGCCCACGACAAGGTGGCCGGGGTGGAGCTGACCGGCGCCGCGCAGTATCTGATGTCGCTCTGCTTCTGTACGGAGTGCCGCCGCGGCTACGCCGGACTCGGGCTGGACGCCGAGGAGTTGGGCGGTGCGGTGCGCCGGGCGCTGGAGCCGCTGTGGGCCGGGGCGGCGCCGCCCGCCGCCGCAGCGGACCGGGCGGGGGAGTGGGCCGCCGTCGAGGCGCTGCTCGGCGTCGGCCGGGCCGCCGTGGTGCGGGCCTGGCGCGCGCGGGCGGCCGGGGGGCTGCGGCGCGCCGCCGTCGCCGCCGTCCGGGAGGCCGCCGCCCCCGGCTTCCGGGTGCTGCTCCACGCCGACCCGGCCGCGCACCGCTGCGGCGCCAACGCGGGCACCGACCCGGCCGGGGTGTTCGGATATGCCGACGGCGTGGTGGTGCCGTGCGGCCCGGACGCGGCACAGCGGGCCGACGCGCTCGGGCCGTTCGCCGCCGCGCCGGACGCGGCCGGTGCCACCCTCGCCGCCAACTTCACCGTCGTCTCCGGCATGGGCGGCAGCCCCGCCACCCTCGCCGCGGACGCCGCGCACGCCGCCGCACTGGGCGCCGGGGAACTCCGCCTCTACCACGCGGGCCTGGCGAGCGACCGGGACCTGGCCGCCGTCGGCGCCGCGCTGGAAACCCTGTCGGCGCGCTGACGGTACGGCGGGACCGGGGCGGCTCCCGCGGGCCGCCCCGGCCGTCTGTGGCCCCCCTGGGCGGTGGCTATCCGGCGCCGGTGAGATGGGCGGACACGACGACGCCGCGCTCCGCGTCCCCACAGGTCAGCAGGCGCAACTCCGGCCGGGCGGCGGCATCGTGGGTGATGTCGTCGAGGACGGCGTCCCGCTCATGGGGCGCGACCGCGTCGACGGTGAAGAGCGCGGTCCGGCCGTCCGCGCGGCGGACCTCGACGGTGCCGCCCGGCGGCAGCGCGGCCAGGCCCCGGAAGGCGGCGGGCCCGGCCGTGGCGGCGGCGCGTCCGGTGACGACGGCGGTGCCGGGGGAGCCGGGCGGGACGCCGTCGCGGTCCCAGCCCGCCAGTCCGGGCCGGTCGGCGGGCGGCTCCCGGAGCGCGCCGCGGGCGTCGTGGCCGAGACCGGTCAGCGGGGCGTCGATCCCGGCGGCCGGTACGCGGACGCGGACCGGCGGGGAGGGCGGCAGCGGGGCGGCGTCCCGGGCTCCGGTGCGGGCCGCCGGGCCGCCGAGTCCCGGGGCGGCGGGCGGCCGCTGCGGTGCGGTGGCCCGGGCACCGACGGCTATCAGCCAGCCCCCGGCACCCACCGCGGCCAGCGCCAGCACCACCGTGCCGTTGCCCGTCCGGCCGCGCGACCTGCGCCGTCGTTCCCCGGCGGTCCCGGGCGCGCCGGACATGTCAGGCCCGCCCGGCGGCGCGGTGGCGCGGCCCGCGGGCACCGGCGGGGCGCCCCGGAGCGGCCGTACGGCGCGCGGCGTCAGGCGCGCGCCCCGGGCCGGTGATAGCCGGTGCGGCGCCTATGTGCGGGCAGGTGGCGTACACGACGAACCTCCGAGGTACGGACGCGGCGCCCCGTGCGCCGTCGGAACGTCGGGTTCCGTACCTGTTCCCTCCGAGATAAACCGCCCGGCGCGTCGCGAGCCTGCTGACGTCATGTCAGAACGCCCCCGGCCGCGCGGCCCGTCGCCCGCCGGTTCCGTGATCTTCGCAGGTCGGACAGTGCGCCAACGGCGTGTCGGGGCCGCCCGGGGCACGCTGGGGTGAACGGGTGAGGCGCCACGGGCGCGCCACCGCTCCGCCCGCAGGTGGCACGGCGTGGCGCGCCTCGCGGCCGTACTCAGAGCCTGCGGGTCGCCAGCAGCAGCCGGTCGCGGGCATCGAAGAGGGTGTCCTTGAGCAGCTGCTCGTGATCGGGCGTCAGCCGCGCCACCGGCACCGAGCAGCTGATCGCGTCGCGCGCCGGGGTCCGGTAGGGGATCGCGAGGCCGAAGCACCGCAGCCCCAGCGTGTTCTCCTCGCGGTCGACCGCATACCCCTGCTCGCGGACCGCGTGCAGCTCCTCGATCAGCCGCTCGCGGTCGGTGATCGTGTGCGCGGTCAGCGCCGCCAGCTTCGCCGGAAGCAGCTCCCGGACCTGCTCATCGGAGTAGGTGGCCAGCAGCGCCTTGCCCAGCGACGTGGAGTGCGCGGGCAGCCGCCGCCCGACCCGGGTGAACGGCCGCAGATAGTGCTGGGACTGACGGGTCGCGAGGTAGACCACGTTGACGCCGTCCAGCCGCGCGAGGTGGATGGTCTCGGTGGTGTCGTCGGAGAGCCGGTCCAGCGTCGGCCGCGCCGCCGCGACCACGTCGTCGCCGTCGATGTACGACGTGCCGACGAGCAGCGCGCGGACCCCGATGCCGTACCGCGTACCGGTCGCGTCGGTCTCCACCCAGCCCAGCTCGACGAGGGTGCGCAGCAGCATGTAGAGACTGGACTTGGGGTAGCCGACGGCTTCTTGGACGGAGGCGAGACTGTGCATACCGGGGCGGCCCGCGAAGTACTCCAGCAGCTCCACCGTCCGTACCGCGGACTTGACCTGCGCTCCACCCGTCTCCGCAGCTGACATCGCCCTTGACCCCTCTGATCGGCCCGCCCTAGAGTCCCAGAGATTCAGCATCCGGGACACCGTTCACCATATCGAACGGTGTCCGGCCTGCGGCAAGAGCGCGCTCGGGAGGAATACGCGGTGGCTACAGCGGCGGCAGCACCAGTCTGGAGTGTCGACCCCCGAACCGGGAAGCGGCGCGAACAGGTCGCGGTGGAGGCCACCGCCGCCGAGGTGGACGCGGCGGTCCGCGCCGCCCGCGCCGCCCGCCCGGCCCTCGCCGCCCGCACCGCCCGCGCCGCCCTGCTGCGCCGCGCCGCCGACCTGCTGGACGCCACCGGCGCCCGCGTCATCGAGGCCGCCGACGCCGAGACCGCGCTCGGCCCCGGCCGCCTCACCGGCGAACTGGCCCGCACCACCTACCAGTTGCGGGCCTGCGCCGACGCCGCCGACGAGGGCGCCTTCCTCGACGTACGGATCGACCACGCCGACCCGTCGCTCACCCCGCCCCGCCCCGATCTGCGCCGCCACAAGATCCCGCTGGGGCCGGTCGCCGTCTACGCCGCCAGCAACTTCCCACTCGCCTTCTCGGTGCCCGGCGGCGACACCGCCAGCGCCCTGGCCGCCGGGTGCCCCGTCGTCGTCAAGGCCCACCCCGACCACCCGGCCACCTCCGAACTGGTCGCCGCGCTGCTGCGCCGCGCCGCCGCCGAGACCGGTCTGCCCGAGGGCGTCGTCGGTCTGGTCCACGGCTTCGACGCCGGGGTGGAGCTGGTACGCCATCCGCTGATCGCCGCCGCCGGGTTCACCGGCTCGGTCCGCGGCGGCCGCGCTCTCTTCGACGCGGCGGCCGCCCGCCCGCACCCCATCCCCTTCCACGGCGAGCTGGGCAGCCTCAACCCCGTCGTCGTCACCGAGGCGGCGGCCGCCGAACGCGCCGCGGAGATCGGCGTCGGCCTCGCCGCGTCGATGACGCTCGGCGTCGGCCAGTTCTGTGTCAAGCCCGGCCTCGCCCTCGTCCCCGAGGGACCGGACGGAGACCGGCTGCTGACCGCGCTCACCGCGGCCGTCAGCGACACAGAGGCGGGCGTCCTCCTCGACCACCGGATGCGCGACGCGTTCGTGGACGGCGTCCGCGCCCGCGCCCAACTGCCCGGCGTCGAGGCCCCGGTGACCCCCGGTGCGGGCGGCGACCACACCGTCGGCGCCGGATTCCTGACGCTGCCGGCCGCCCGCCTCCTCGACGACCCCGCCGCCTACGCCCTCCTGCTGGAGGAGTGCTTCGGCCCGGTGACCGTCGTCGTCCGTCACACCGGAGACGACGAGGCCGCCGCGGTCCTCGCCCAGCTGCCCGGCAACCTCACCGCCACCCTCCACCTCTCCGCCGAGGAGAGCGCCGGCCAGGACCCGGCGGCCCGCGGCGCCCGGCTCCTCGCCGAGGCCACCGCACTCGCCGGACGCATCGTCGTCAACGGCTGGCCCACCGGCGTCGCGGTCGCCCCCGCTCAGCACCACGGCGGCCCCTATCCGGCCACCACCTCCACCGCCACCTCGGTCGGCGCCACCGCGATCGAACGCTGGCTGCGCCCGGTCGTCCACCAGGACACTCCGGATGCGCTGCTTCCGGTGGAGCTGCGGGAGGGGAATCCGCTGGGGCTGCCTCGGTGGGTGGACGGGCGGCCTGAACGGGGTTGAGGGAGGCTGGCTGGTGAGTGCTGACGGAGGGGCGTGCCCTGGGCGGGCCCGCCCGGTGGATCCCGCCGAGGCGCGTGGCCTGACGATCCGGGTGGGCGGCGCCGTGGATCTCCAGCCCGTCGCGGCGCTGCACGCCCGTGCCCGCGTCGCGTACGACCGGGCCCGCCACCCCGGTGCCGATCCCGATCCGGGCGCTCACCGGTCCGCCGCCCATCACGCCTGGCGCCACGCGCTGGCCGGGCCGGGTGCCCGGATGCTCTGCGCCGAGCGGGGCGGGGCGGTCGTCGGCGCCGCCTGCCATGGCCCGACCGCCGCGCCCGGCACCGTCGTCCTCCACCAGCTCCACGTCGATCCCGCCCACTGGGGCACCGGCGTCGGCCACGCCCTGCACACCGCATGCCTGCGGGCGTGGCGGACGGCCGGGCACACCGCCGCCACCCTCGACGTCCTGTGGCACAACGGCCGCGCCCGCGCCTTCTACACCGCCCGCGGCTGGCACCCCGACCCCTCCCGGGGGCCCGCCCCCGACGCCACCCACCTCACGCTGACGCTGCGGCTCCGGGACGACACCTAGGGGTGCCCGCGGAACCGCGCCGTCCGCCCGGACGCCCCTCCACGGAGCGGGACTTCGCGGTCCGTCGGCCGTACCCGGGCCCCGCCGTACCGCCCAAGATCACCCGGTGCAGAATGACCCGTATGCCGATATCGAACGTGCCGTTGGCGGCCACCCTCGACGATGCCCCGCTGATCAGCCGGACCCTGGTCCGCGCCTTCGACGACGATCCGATGATGTGCTGGTTCTTCCCCGACGACGCCACCCGTGAGGCGTCGCTGGGCCGGTACTTCACCACGCTCTTCACCCGGCAGTACGCCCACGCCGGGGTGTGCGAGCGCACGGGTGCGGCGGTGTCGTTCTGGGTGCCGCCGGAGACGCAGGACCGGGCCGTGCCCGACGCGGAGACCATCCAGGAGCTGACGAACATCCTCGGCGACCGCGCGGGCCTGTTCGGCGAGGCGGTCGAGGCCGCCGCCGCGCACACCCCCGCCGAACCGCACTGGTCCCTGGCGCTCCTCGGCGCCGACCCGGCCGTCCAGGGCCAGGGCCACGGCGCCGCCCTGCTCCGCTCCGGCCTCGCCAAGGCCGACGCGGCGGGCCTCCCCGCCTACCTGGAATCCTCGAAGCCGGCCAACCTCCCCGTCTACGAGCATTTCGGCTTCACCGTCCGCGAGGAACTGACCCTGCCGGGCGGCGGCCCGACCCTCTGGACGATGTGGCGGGAACCGGCCGCGTAGGACCCTCCCGGTGACGGCGCCGGGCCCCACGGCCCGGCGCCCTCCCGCCCCTCCGTACGGGGCCGACCCGCCCGCGGAATAACCCACCGCTCATCCGGGTTGTGCCGAATCCGGTCCCCGTACGAGGAAAGAAACCCCCATGCGCGTCGAAATCTGGTCCGACATCGCCTGCCCCTGGTGCTACATAGGTAAGGCCCGCTTCGAGGCCGGGCTGGCCGGGTTTGCGGGGCGGGACGGGGTTGAGGTGGTGCACCGGTCCTTCGAGCTGGATCCGGGTGCGCCCGCGCCGACGGATGTGCCGGTGCTGGAGATGCTGGCCGCCAAGTACGGCGTCAGCCGGGGGCAGGCCGAGGCGATGGAGGCGCGGGTCGCCGACGCCGCGCGGGGTGAGGGGCTGGGATACCGGTCGGACCGGGTGCACGGGAACACCTTCGACCTCCACCGGCTGCTCCACCTCGCCAAGGCGCACGGGGTGCAGGACGCCTTGCTCGGGGTGTTCTACCGTGCCAACTTCGCGGAGGCGCGGCCGCTCGGTGACCGGGAGACCCTGGTGGCCCTCGCCGCCGAGGCCGGGGTGCCCGCCGAGGAGGCCGCCCGGGTGCTGGCCGATCCGGACGCCTACGCCGACGCGGTGCGCGCCGACGAACGCGAGGCGGCCGAACTGGGCGCCACCGGCGTCCCGTTCTTCGTCATCGACCGCCGCTACGGCATCTCCGGCGGGCAGCCCGCCGAGGTCTTCCGGGAGGCCCTGGAACGCGCCTACCAGGAGGGCGCTGTGCAGCCGCTCGCGTCCGGTGACGCCGGGGTCTGCGGCGATGACGGTTGCGCGGTGCCCATGGCGTAGGCGCGCGCCCGGGGTAAGCGGTACGGGGCATGCCACCGGGGCCTCGCCCCGCCCGCCGGGGCGAGCCCCGCCGCCCAGGGGAGCCCCGCTCCACGCCGCTCGGGCGAGCCCCGCCGCCAAGCCCGGCGCCCCGGCCCCGGCCCGCCGCCCGGACGCCCCCGCCGCCCGGACGCCCCCGCCGCCCGGAGGAGTGCGTCGCCCGGAGGGCCCCCGCCACCCCGGGCCCCATGGACGCCACGCCCCCATCCCCGCACAGTGGTCTCATGCAGCGGCACACCTCACTCGGCGGAGCCGAGTTCGCGCCCGGGACCCCGTATCTCAACACCGCCTCGGGCGGGCTGCTTCCGGCCCGCTCGCGGGCCGCCGTGTGCGAGGCCGTGGCGGAGGCCGCCACGTACGGCACGATGGGGCGCGAATACTTCGGCCCGGCGGAGGAGGCGCGGCGGGGGTTCGCCCGGTTGCTGGGGGTGCCGGCCGAGCGGGTCGCCGTCGGCAGTTCCGTGGCGGTGCACTCCGCGTTCATCGCCACCACGCTGGAGCCGGGCGCGGAGGTCCTGGTCCCGGAGGGGGACTTCAGCTCGCTGGTGAACCCGCTCGCCACCACCCCCGGCCTCACGTTCCGCACCGCCCCGCTCGACGGTCTCGCCGAAGCCGTGCGGCCCACCACCTCGCTGGTCGCGTTCAGCGCCGTGCAGTCGCTCGACGGGCGGATCGCCGACCTCGACGCGGTCCGCGACGCCGCCCGCGCGCACGGCGCCCGTACCTTCCTCGACGTCACCCAGGCCGCCGGCTGGCTACCGCTGCGCCCCACCGGCTTTGACTACCTCGCCTGCGGCGCCTTCAAATGGCTGCTCTGCCCGCGCGGCACCACCTTCCTGGCGTTCGGCGACGGCGCCCTCGGCGACGACGGGCCGCGGCCCCGGCACGCCGGATGGGTCACGGGGGAGGACCCGGCCGCGTCCTGCTACGGCCCGATCGCCCGGCCCGCCGCCACCGCCCGCCGCTACGACGAACCGCACGCCCTGCTCTCCTACGTGGGCGCCGTCGCCTCCTCGCCCTGCTCGACGAGGTCGGCGTGGCCGCGGTGCACGCCCACAACACCGCGCTGGCCGACCGCTTCCGGGCCGGGCTGACCGCCCGGGGCCTTGACCCCCGCCCGGCGCCCGGCTCCGCGATCGTCTCCGTCGCGGGCCCACCCGGCGCCGCGGACCGGCTGGCCGCCGCGGGCATCCGCGTCGCGGTCCGCGGCGGCCTGCTGCGCTTCGCCTTCCACCTCTACAACGACGCCGACGAGGTCGACCGCGCCCTGGAGGTCATCGGCGAGGCGTGAACGGACGGGCGCCGGGCGCCCGGCCGGGGCACGCCTCGCACACGGCCCGGCCCCACCGCGCGCCCGGCCGGCGCCCGCGCCCCGGCCCCGCCGCACGCCGCGCCCCGCCTCGTGCCCGGCCGCCCGCTCACACCTCCCCGCGCACCATCCGCAACAGCCGGTCCAGCACCGCCCCGTCGCTCACCCGCAGTCCGTCGTGCTCCCACTCGTTGGTCGCCCACACCCGCATGGAGCGGATGCGGTCCGCCGCCGCCAGGGAGTGCGTGGTGTCGACGTACATGTCGTCGAAGTAGACCGCGGCGGCGGCCGGTACGTCGTTGACCGCCAGCTGTCCGGCGTCGTACAGGTCCGGCCAGTCACGCCGTTCGGCCAGCTCCTGCGCGGTCTCCTTGAGCGGGCGCAGCGCCGGGTCGGTGTCGAAGAGCCACGGGTACATCATCTCGCCGGTGAAGTAGAGCGGCCCGGCGCCGTCCAGCACGGTGTCGACGTCGAACTGCGGATACGCCGTCAGGCCGTCGCGTACCCGCTGCGCCGCCCACGCCGTCGGGCCCGGGTCCACCGACCGCTGCCCGTAGATCGCCTCGTGGACCACCGCGAACAGCGGCGCCGCGGCGTGCGACAGGTGTGCCCGGGCGCCCTCCAGGAACGCGTCGCCCAACTCCCGCCCGGCCGGGCCCGTCACCCACGCGTCGGCGAGCAGATGGTGCAGGACGTGCGAGCCGTTGCCGCTGCCCAGCAGCATGCCCAGCGCCTGGAACGCCCGTGGCGTCAGGATCCCGCCGCCCGGCAGCCGTACCTCCCGCTCGCGCAGATACGCCGCGATCTCCCGCGCCGCCGCCACATCCCGCGGATACCGGGCGTAGTGCGCGGCGTTCTTCCGGGCCACCCGCGGATACGCTGCCCGGTAGACGTCCTCGGCGCTCGCGTCGAGACCGGGCAGCCCGCCGGTGACCAGCGCCTCGCGCAGCCCCTCGGGCGCCTGCGACAGATACGCGACGGTGCAGAAGCCGCCGAAGCTCTGCCCCAGCACGCTCCACGGGGTGCCCGGGCCCGCCAGTCGGCGGCGGAACAGCTCGGCGTCCCGCACGATCGCATCGGCGCGGAAATGTGCCAGGTATCCGGCCTGTTCCCGGGGCCCGCCGCGCAGTGGCAGCGTCTGCCGGTTGGCGGGCGTCGAGCGTCCGGTGCCCCGCTGGTCGAGGAGGAGGACCCGGTAGTCCTCCAGCGCCCGGCCCAGCCACGACTCCCGGCCCAGCGGACGCGGCGCGGCGTTGCCCGGCCCGCCCTGGAGGAACATCAGCCACGGCAGCGCGGCGTCCTCGCGGCCCGCGGCCACCACCTCCCGGCCGTACACCTCGATGCGTTCGCCGCCCGGGTCGGCGTGGTCCAGCGGCACGTCCAGCACATGGTCGGTCAGGGTCACCCCGGGCAGCCGGTCGACGTTCATGAACCCGTCCTCACTCCTCATCATCGGTGCGCCCGCCACCGCCGGACGGGCACGAACACCGCGGTCAGGCTAGGGGCTGTCCCGTCATCCCGGCGGGCGCACGGCGCGGCCGCCGCACAGACCCAAGCTGTGCGACGGCCGCGTGCGTCCGGCGGATGCGTCACCGCACCGGCGTGAACTCCCGGGCGCCGATGTAGTCCGGGCGCGGCACCGGCGCCGCGAACGGCTCCACCGCGGCGTTCTCCACGCTGTTGAAGACGATGAAGACGTTGCTGCGCGGGTACGGCGTGATGTTGTCACCGCTGCCGTGCATCGCGTTGCAGTCGAACCACGTCGCGGAGCCCGCCTTACCGGTGAACAGCCGGATGCCGTGCTTGTCCGCCATCTTCGTCAGCGCCTCGTCCGACGGGATACCGGCGTCCTGCATCTGTAGCGACCGCTTGTAGTTGTCCTTCGGTGTCTCGCCCGCGCACCCCACGAAGTGCCGGTGCGAACCGGGCATGATCATGAGGCCGCCGTTGGTGTCGAAGTTCTCGGTGAGCGCGATCGACACCGACACGGCCCGCATGCTCGGCAGCCCGTCCTCGGAGTGCCAGGTCTCGAAGTCCGAGTGCCAGTAGAAACCGGACGCGCCGAAACCGGGCTTGACGTTGATCCGCGTCTGGTGGACGTAGACGTCGGAGCCGAGGATCTGACGGGCCCGGCCCACCACACGCGGATCAGAGACCAGCCGGGCGAACACCTCACTGATCTTGTGCACCTCGAACACGGACCGGACGCTCTGCGACTTCGGCTCGACGATGGAGCGCGGATTCGCGCGCATCTCCGGGTCGCCCACCAGCCGGTCCAGTTCGGTGCGGTACACCGCGACTTCGTCCGCCGTCAGAAGTTCCCCGATGGCGAAGAAACCGTCGCGTTCGAAGTCGCTCAGTTCGGACGGCTGGAACGGGCCAGCCGCGCCGGACTGCGACCACACCACCGGGTCCTTCCGCGGGGTGATCACCTCGGAGGTGCCGCGGCTCGGGTACAGGTCGGCGGTGCGCTCGGGTGCGATGGTCATGGTGTTGCCTTCCTCTCCTCTCGTACGTGCTCCGTGGATGCCGGGTGCCGTCCGTCAACTACCGGACGCAAGGGCGTCGTTCACGCCTGGGGCGTGTCTGTGCCGTCCTCGGTGAGCAGGGGGTAGATGCCGTTCTCGTCGTGGTCCTCGCGGCCGGTGACCGGCGGGTTGAAGACACAGACGCAGCGGAAGTCCGTCTTGGGCCGCAGGGTGTGCTTCTCGTGGCCGTTGAGCAGGTACATCGTGCCCGGCGCGATCCAGTGCTTCTCGCCGGTCTCGTCGTCGGTCAGCTCGGCCTCGCCCTCCACGCACAGGACCGCCTCGATGTGGTTGGCGTACCACATCGACGTCTCGGTGCCCGCGTACAGCGTGGTCTCGTGGAGGGAGAAGCCGACGCGCTCCTTGGCGAGCACGATGCGCTTGCTCTCCCAGGTGCCGGAAGCCGCCTTGACGTGGCGGTCGGTGCCCTCGATGTCCTTGAACGAGCGAACGATCACGGTGAGTCGGTGCCTTTCTGTGGAACGGTGACGAAGGGGTGCCGGGCGCGACGCGCGGTCAGACGCGGTCGCGGACGGCGCGGGCGAGGATCCGCAGACCCTCGTCCAGATCTTCGGGGGTGGTCGTCAGCGCCGGGAGGAGCTTGACGACCTCGCTCTCCGGCCCGGAGGTCTCGATCAGCAGACCCAGGTCGAAGGCGCGCTTGGCGATCTTGTTGGCGAGGCTCTTGTCGTGGAACTCCAGGCCCCACACCAGCCCGCGCCCGCGGTACTCGACGACGGCTTCGGGGTGCTCCTCGGCGATGGCCTTCAGGTGCGACTCGACGATCTCACCACGGGCCAGCGTCTGCTTCTCCATCTGCCCGTCGGCCCAGTACGTGTCGAGCGTCGCGGCGGCGGTGACGAACGCCGGGTTGTTGCCGCGGAAGGTGCCGTTGTGCTCGCCCGGCTCCCACAGGTCCAGCTCCGGCTTGAACAGCGTGAGCGCGAGCGGCAGTCCGTAGCCGCTGATGGACTTCGAGACGGTGACGATGTCCGGCACGATGCCCGATTCCTCGAACGAGAAGAACGCACCGGTGCGGCCGCAGCCCATCTGGATGTCGTCGACGATCAGCAGCATGTCCTGCCGGTCGCACAGGGCGCGCAGCTCGCGCAGCCACTCCGGGCGGGCGACGTTGATGCCGCCTTCGCCCTGGACCGTCTCGACGATGACCGCGGCGGGCTTGTTCAGCCCGGAGCCCGAGTCCTCCAGCAGCCGCTCGAACCAGAGGAAGTCCGGGGTGGTGTCGTTGAGGTAGTGGTCGAACGGCATCGGGGTGCCGTGCACCAGCGGGATACCGGCGCCCGCCCGCTTGAAGGCGTTGCCGGTCACCGCGAGCGAGCCGAGCGACATGCCGTGGAAGGCGTTGGTGAAGGACACGATCGACTCGCGGCCCTTCACCTTCCGGGCGAGCTTGAGCGCCGCCTCGACGGCGTTGGTGCCCGTCGGGCCCGGGAACATGACCTTGTAGGGCAGGTCACGCGGGCGCAGGACGATGTTCTGGAACGATTCCAGGAACGCCCGCTTGGCCGTCGTCGACATGTCCAGGCCGTGGGTGACGCCGTCCCGCTCGATGTAGTCGATCAGGGCGCGTTTGAGGACGGGGTTGTTGTGGCCGTAGTTGAGCGAACCGGCCCCGGCGAAGAAGTCCAGATAGATGTGGCCGTCCTCGTCGGTCATGCGGCTGCCCTGCGCACGGTCGAACACGGTCGGCCAGCTGCGGCAGTAGCTCCGCACCTCCGACTCGACGGTCTCGAAGACGCTCAGATCGGGCTGGGTGATGGTCACAGCATGCTCCTGGGAGATGAGTGGCGTGGGGTCTTGCGAAGTCTTGGGTGCGGGCGCCTCCGGACGGTGGCACCGGGTGCCGCCGTGGGACCCGCGGGGTGATGCGGTCAGAGACAGAGGGCGGGTGTGGTGAACGGGCCTATGCGGTGCAGGACCTCCGGCTCGTGCCCCTGCTCCGGGAAGAGCGCCGCGTCGAACAGCACCTCGCGGCGGTGGGGGGCGCCGTGGCGCTCGGCGAACGAGGAGAAGAGCCGGTTGGACGCGGCGTTGTCCGCGGTGATCGTCGTCTCCAGGCGGCTCACGCCCTGCTCCCGCGCGATGCGGGTGGTCAACCCGTCCAGCAGGGCGGCGGCGAGGCCGCGCCCGCGGTGCGCGTCGTCGACGGCCACCTGCCACACGAGGAGGGTGTCCGGACGGTCGGGGCGGATGTAGCCGGTGACGAAGGCGGCCGGCGCTCCCTCGTCGTCGCGGGCGACGACGGAGGTGGCGGCGAAGTCACGGCACCACAGCAGGTAGCTGTAGGAGGAGTTCAGGTCCAGTGTCCGGGAGTCGCGGGCGATTCGCCAGATCGCGGCTCCGTCCTCCACGCGTGGGGTGTCGAGCTTGAAACCCTCCGGCAATTCCTTGATTTCGCTTCGGGCACGTGCATGGTCTGCTTGTGCGGCGGTCATGGAAATTAAATTTACCGAGGGAAAAAGCAAATTGCATCGCGGGCAGGGGTTACGTCGTCGGGGACCTTTATGTTATCGCGCGGGGGCGCCCGAGCGCGCGGAAGCCCGGCAAGATGTATGCTTTTGTACCGGAAATCTCGGGCGAAGCGGGCGACGTGTGGAGTCGGTCACAGGTCCGTAACGTCCCCGAGATCGATCCGAATTCCGACTCCCGGCGCTAGCAGAATCTTGGCGTTTGAGGTCGGGAAAAGCGGGAAGGAGAATACGGGAAGCTGGCATCCAAAGAATTGGGAATTTGCCAGCGGAAGGTTCCTCGCAAGGTTGCCGCAGGCATCGCGAGATGGACTGCCAGGAAAGCACACAAGACACTTCCGTTTACGGAAATCGACCGGCGTGCGCCGCTTCACGCGGGCGCGCGGACGGCGGGCGTGAGCTTGCGCATAAAGTGCCGTCATGACGTCGAAGAGTGAAGGTGCGGCGTTGCACCTCAAGGGGCGGATCCTGGTCGGGCCGGACGACGTGCGCGACGAGATGTGGGTCGTCGGCGGCCGCGTCACCCATGAACGCCCGCGCACCACCCGGGAGTTCACCACCGTCGAGGGCTGGGTGCTGCCCGGTCTCGTCGATGCCCACTGCCACGTCGGGCTCGACGCCCACGGCCCCGTCGACGCGGCAACCGCCGAGAAGCAGGCGCTCACCGACCGCGACGGGGGCGCGCTGCTGCTGCGCGACGCGGGCTCCCCGTCCGACACCCGCTGGATCGACGACCGCGCCGACCTGCCCCGGATCATCCGCGCCGGACGCCATATCGCCCGCACCCGCCGCTACATCCGCAACTACGCCCACGAGATCGAGCCCGAGGACCTCGTCGCCTACGTGGCGCAGGAGGCGCGGCGTGGCGACGGCTGGGTCAAGCTCGTCGGCGACTGGATCGACCGCTCCACCGGTGACCTGGAGTCCTGCTGGCCGCCGGGCGAGGTCGCCGCCGCCATCGCCGAGGCCCACCGGCTCGGCGCCCGCGTCACCGCGCACTGCTTCGCCGAGGACTCCCTCGCCCCGCTGGTCGAGGCGGGCATCGACTGCATTGAGCACGCCACGGGGCTGACCGAGGAGACCATCCCGCTCTTCGCCGAACGGGGCGTGGCGATCGTGCCGACCCTCGTCAACATCGCCACCTTCCCGGACCTGGCGGCGGGCGGCGAGAAGAAGTTCCCGCGCTGGGCCGACCACATGCGCCGCCTGCACGCCCGCCGCTACGACACCGTACGGGCCGCCTACGACGCCGGGGTACCGGTCTTCGCCGGGACGGACGCGGGCGGTTCGCTGGCGCACGGCCTGGTCGCCGAGGAGGTCGCCGAGCTGCGCAAGGCCGGACTGCCTGCGGTGGCGGCGCTCTCCGCGACCACCTGGGGCGCCCGCGACTGGCTGGGCCGCCCCGGCCTCACCGAGGGTGCCTCCGCCGACCTGGTCGTCTACCCGGAGGACCCGCGCGCGGACGTCCGGGTGCTGGCCGCGCCGCGGCGGGTGGTGCTGCGGGGGCGGGTCATCGGGTGAGGGCGGCACCGGGTGCCGTGCGGGGAGGCGGGCCGGTGAGCGGCGCCGGGCGCGTCCGGCCGGGCGCCGTGTCCTGCCCGGCCCGGGGCCGCGGCCCGCTCCCGCGCCGGACCCCTACGCCTCCCGCGCCTCCCGGCGTCCCGTGCGGGCCATCCACGCGGCGACCAGCGCGCCCGAAATGTTGTGCCAGACGGAGAACACCGCGGCGGGCAGCGCGGCCGCCGGGCTGAAGTGTGCGGTGGCCAGCGATGCGGCCAGGCCGGAGTTCTGCATGCCGACCTCGAAGGCCATCGCCCGGCTCGCCGGACGGCCCAGCCGCGCCAGCTTGCCCGCGCCGTAGCCGAGTGCCAGACCAAGACCGTTGTGGAGCAGCACGGCGACGATCACCAGCAGCGCCGCGTCCTTGATCGCGGCGGCGCTGCCGGAGACCACGGCGAGCACGATGGCGGCGATGGTCACGGCGGAGATCCACGGCAGCGCCCGCAGCGCCTTGTCGACGTACCGCCCGGCCACCAGCCGCACCAGCAACCCGGCCACCACCGGCAGCAGCACCGTCTTGAGGATGTCGGTGACCATCACCCCGGCGTCGACGTTCAGGAACTGCCCGGCGAGCAGCAGCGTCAGCGGGGGCGTGATCAGCGGCGCCAGGACGGTGGAGACGGTGGCGACGGAGACCGACAGCGCCACATCGCCGCGGGCCAGGAACGTCACGACGTTGGACGCGGTGCCGCTGGGCGCGCAGCCGACCAGGATCACACCGGCCGCCAGCTGCGGCGGCAGGTCCAGCACGGTGGCGATCAGCCAGCCGAGCCCCGGCATGATCACGTAGTGCGCCACCAGGCCCAGGCCGACCGCCCAGGGCCGCTTGGCGACGGCCGTGAAGTCCGGCGGCGTCAGGGTCAGCCCCATCGAGAACATCACCACACCGAGCAGCCACGGCACCGCGGGCGCCCAGCCGGTGAAGTGCGACGGCCACAGCAGCCCCAGCGCACCGGCGGCGATCACCAGCAGCGGGAAGACCGTGACGGCGCGCCGGGCCGCGCGGTCGGACGAGGGCAGGTCGCCGTGGGCCGTCGCGGAGTCGCCGCCGCCCGGGGGCGGTACGGCGGTGTCCGCGGCGGGCCGCTCGCCCTGCTCGCCGGAGGGTTCTCTCGGGGGATTCGTCTGCTCGTTCGACACGGCGGCACTGTAGCCGCCACCTGCGTGTAGGGGGCAACGGATCCGGATGGTGGACGTCGGGTCGCCGCCGTGCCCGTGTCGCCTGCGCTCACTGGTGCGGCTGATGGGTGCCACGTTCGCGGATGTCCCGTGAGGCGACTGTGGCACGCGGGCCCCCTGCGTCAGGGGATTCGAATGAGAATCCGAAAATCACTCATAAGGATGAACTCACCATTCGTGGCTGACTGTTCACCCTGCGTGCGTACAGTATGGATGGGTCGAGGTCACCGGCCGTCGCGATGTCCCCCATTGGCGCGGGCGGTGGCTCCATTTCTCTGTGGGGGGTTCCACACACGTGTCCACCAGCTCTACCAGCCCGTCCGGCCTGCCCGCTTCCCCGCGGACCGGACCCGAGTCCCCGGCGTCGGCGCGTCGTCCCGCGCGCCGCCTCGCCGCCGTCGCGGCCGCCACCGCCCTCGCCGCCGGTCCCACGCTCCTTCTCGGCGCCGCCCCGGCACACGCCGCCGACCACGGCACCGCCGGTGCCGCCGTGCTCCGCACCGGTCTGGACGTCAGCCTGCTCAACAAGGCCGTCACGCTGCCGCTGAACGTCACCCTCAACGACGTGCACGCCCCGGCCGACGCGAAGAAGACGGCGCTCAGCGTCGACCTGGACGGCGTCGACGGCGGCAAGCCCTTCTCGGTGCTGCGCGCGGACGTCGCCACCGCGCGGGCCACCGCCGACGCGGACGGTGCCGAGGGCTACAGCAACCTTGTGCACGCCAAGGTCCATGTCCCCGGTCTGCCGCTGCTCTCCCTCATCGAGGTCGAGAAGGTCACCTCCCACGCCGTCTGCACGGCGGGCGAGCGCCCCACCGCCACCTCGAACGTGCTCGGCACCGTCAAGATCCTCGGCAAGACCGTCACGCTCACCGCGGGCGGCACCACCGAGGTCAAGGTCCCGGGCGTGGGCGATGTCCGCCTCGACCTCTCCAAGACGCAGACCACCTCCAAGAGCGCGGCGGCCACCGCGCTCGACCTCAAGGTTGCCGTCAACCCGCTGAAGCTGAACGTCGCCGAGGTCAACGGCCGCGTCCGGCTCGCCGAGGCCAACTGCACCACCCCCGGCGCCCCGGACCCCGGCCAGGGCACCGCGGGTGGCTCCACGACGGGCGGCTCGGGCGGTTCCACGGACGGCGGCGCGACGACCGGCGGCCAGAACGGCGGCACCACGGGCGGCGACGGCGGCTCCACCGCCGGCGGCAACGGCGGCGCCACCACCGGTGGTTCGGGCTCCGGCGGCCAGGACGGCGGCTCCTCCGGCTCGGGCGGTCACGACGGTGGCGCCTCCGGCTCCGGCGGCTCCGACCCGCGGCCCCAGGGCGGCGGCGACCTCGCCGAGACGGGCAGCAGCTCCGCCACGCCGTACCTCGCGGGCGGCGCCGCGGTGCTGCTCCTCGCGGGCGCCGGTTCGGTGGTCTACGCCCGCAAGCGCAAGGCCGCAGTGAGCGGCTGACACGACCCCGTATGCCGGGCCGGTGCCGTGGGGGCGCCGTCCCGGCGTACGGCCCGGGCGCGGTTCGCAACCCCGTGCCCGCCTCCGGTCCGTCTCCCCTCCCTGGCGGAAGGGGACCGGCACCAAGGCGGGACGGACAGCGCCCCGTGCGGGGCCGACCAGGTGGCGGTCGGCCCCGCACGCTTGCTGTGACGGCGGGCCCAACGGCCCCTCAGCCCAAGCCCCTTCCCGCCCCCACCTTCGCCACCGCCTCCGCCAGAGCCGCCGTGAAGCGGTCCGTGGTCTCCCGGTCCCGGACCGCCAGCCGGAGCCAGTCGGGCCCCAGGCCCGGGAACGTATCGCCGCGGCGTACCGCGAAACCGCTCGCCCGCAGCGCCTCCCGTACCGCCGCCGCCTCCGCCAGGCGGATCAGGACGAACGGGCCCTCGGCCGGGCCGATGACCGTCACGTCCGGGAGTTCGGCCAGTCGTGCCACCAGGTGGGCGCGGTCCGCCGCCGTCCGATGCGCGGCGGCCGCCGCCTCCGCCAGGGCCGTCGGGCCGGAGCACGCCTCGGCCGCCGCCAGCGCGGGCGACGAGACCGGCCACAGCGGCTGCGCCCGCTCCAGCTCCGCCACCGTCCCCGGCTCCGCCAGGACGTAGCCGATCCGCAGCCCGGCCAGCCCCCACGTCTTCGTCAGGCTGCGCAGCACCACCAGGCCGGGCAGATCCGTCCGCCCGGCCAGCGACTCCCGCTCGCCGGGCACCGCGTCCATGAACGCCTCGTCCACCACCAACGTCCGGCCCGGCCGCGCCAACCGCGCCAGGACGCCTGCCGGGTGCAGCACCGATGTCGGGTTGGTCGGATTGCCGACGACGACCAGATCGGCGCCGTCCGGTACCGCCGCCGGATCCAGCCGGAAACCGTCCCGCTCGGAGAGCACCACCCGCTCCACCGTGTGCCCGGCGTCCCGCAGCGCCGCCTCCGGCTCGGTGAACTGCGGATGCACCACCACCGGACGGCGCGCCCGTACCGCCCGCGCCAGCAGCACGAAGGCCTCCGCCGCGCCCGACGTCAGCAACGTCCGCGCCACCGGCAGCCCGTGGCGTGCCGCGACCGCGCGCCGCGCCGCCGTCCCGTCCGGATACGCCGCGAGCCCGTCCAGCGAGGCGACGAGTTCCGCCTTCAGCCACGCCGGGGGCGTCCCCGTGCGGACGTTGACCGCCAGGTCCGTCAACGCGGCGGCGTCGCCCCGCACTTCGGCGTCCCCGTGGTGGCGCAGATCGGGCTCAGTGGACGGCGACACGGTGCTCCGCCTCCGCCCGGACCGCCTCCCGGTAGCGCGCCACCACCGCGTCGGCCACCTCCGCGACCGCGCCGACCGGTTCGGCGCACGCCACCTCGGACTCCGGGTGTGCCGCGCCCCAGCCCTCGGTCTGCAGCCGCAGCCGCTCCTGCTCGTCGCCGGGCAGCGGGAAGCACGGCAGCACCACGATCCGCCCCGGTGCGTCCGGTCCGGGCACCGCCGCGCCCAGCACCCGGCAGCGCTCCAGCCCCGTCGGCACGTCCGGCGCCGCGTACGACAGGAACGCGGTCTCCACCCCGGCCAGGCCCCGGCCCTCCCACAGCAGCCGGGCGCCCCGCGCCACCTCGGCGTTGGCGTACGGATCGCCGGAGCCGCCGCCCACCAGCAGCACCGTCGTCCGGGCCCGGTCGCGGGGGCGCCGCGCCCCGCCGCCGCCCAGCGCCTCGTCCAGCCGCCGCTCCCACGCGCCCAGCAGCAGCGGATGGCCGTCCGGCGCCTGCCCGCGGACGAACGACAGTCCCGCATGGCGCGCCGTGGCCGCCGTCAGCTCCGCGGACAGTCCGCGCCGTGCCGGGCCCTCGGATATCAGCGGCACCGTGACGATCTCCGTCGCGCCCCGGGCGGCGAGCCCGTCGACCGCCTCGGCGAGCGGCAGCGCCGACGGCGCCCGCCCGGTGAAGCCGGCCGCCGCCGGTATCCCGGGGCAGCGCTCGGCGACCGCGTCCAGCAGCGCGCGCAGGGCCTGCGCCCCGCCGTCGTCACGGTCGCCGTGACCGGCGATGAGCAGGGCGGGAGGGGTGGTCACAAGGTCTCCTTGGGGGCCGTGTGTCGGCGGGGCCGGTCCGGGGCCGAGCCGGGTGGGGAAGGGACGACGATAACCGAGGGGCGGCCCCGCTCCGCGCCATGATGGCCGGTCGCCGACGCCACCGCGCAGGTGGCCCGCGACGGCCCCTCGGGTGGCGCCGACTTCCGCTTACCGACGAGCAGTTGGGCGCCGGGCCCGGCCGCCAGCAGGGCCGCCGCCTCCGCCACGCTCGGCGTCCCGACGGCGTCCAGCGCCACCGCCGAACCACCGCCCGGCACCCGCACACCGGACAACTCCCTGGCCGAAAACGTACGCAGCGCCACGCCCAGCCGCCGGGCCGCGCCGACCAGCCCCGGCTCGGCCGCCTTCGCCTCGACGGTCGCCAGCGCGGCCACCGTCCCGCCCGCCTCGGCCAGCGTGGCGCGGACCAGCGCCAGCACCTCGGCCTCCGCGACGCCCCGCCCCGCCCCGACGCCCACGTACCGCGCGGGGCCCGGGGCCGTCACCGTGCCCCCGCCGGGCACCGCGCGAAGGTGCGGGAGCGGCGGCGCGTCAGTAGGAAGGGGGCAGAGCCGGGGGCGAACCGGCGGGAAGGGGTGCGGCGGTGCCGGTCCTCATCGCGTTCGGCGCGGTCCTGATGACGCTGCTGGGCGGCTGGGTCGCCCAGCGCGTCACCGACCGCCGCCACCTCGTGCTGGGGCTCGCCGGCGGCCTGATGCTCGGCGTCGTCGGGCTCGATCTGCTGCCCGAGGCGCTGGACGCCGCCGGGCGCCCGGTCTTCGGCGTCCCGCTCGCCCTGCTCTGCTTCGTCCTCGGCTTCCTCGCCGCGCACGCCCTGGAACGCCTCCTCGCGGTGCGCCGCGCCGCCCGCGGCAGCGGCCCGCCGGGCGCCGCCGGGGCCGTCGCGCCGAACGGCGGCCGCATCCCGCAGGTGGGACTGACCGCCGCCACCGCGATGGTGCTGCACAGCGTCATGGACGGCTTCGCCCTCGGCCTCGCCTTCCAGGCCGGGCGCGGCATGGCCACGGCCGTGGCGCTCGCCGTCATCGCCCACGACTTCGCCGACGGCTTCAACACGTACACGATCACCAGCCTGTACGGGAACGCCCGGCACCTGGCGCTGCTGATGCTCGGCGCGGACGCGGCGGCGCCGCTGCTCGGGGCGGCCGCGACGCTGGTGGTCACCCTTCCGGAGCAGTGGCTCGGCGGCTATCTCGGGTTCTTCGGCGGCGTCCTGCTCCATCTGGCGACCTCCGGCATCCTGCCCGAGGCCCACCACGCCCACCCGGCGCTGCCCACCCTGGCCTGCACGGTCGCCGGGGCGGGCGCCATCTGGCTGGTCGTCGGCCTCGCGGGCTGACCGGCCCGCCGCCACCGCGCTCATACCGCGAGGGCCCCGTGCCCCAGCCGCACCGCGCCGCGCGGACCCCGCACCACCGCGGTCAGCGCGGCCGGCCCGGCGGCCGCCGGGGCGTCCGGCCACCGCCCGCCGATCGCCGCCAGCCGCGCGGCGATCGCCGCCGGGTCGGGGCCGGTCACCGCGAACGCCTCCAGCGTCAGCGCGGGCAGACCCGCCGCCGTCGGATGCGGGGTGGCGCCCCAGTCGAGGAGGAACGGGGTGGTGGTGCCGCCCGCGCACGGCGGCGTCAGCTCCCAGGAGATCCGACGGCCGTCCGGGGTGCGGCGGCCCATCGCCGCCGCGTCGCCCGGGTCGTACCCGGCCGCCCGCGCCCGCGCCACCCGGTCCGGCAGGCCCGTGGCCCGTACCGCCCAGGTGACCAGCCGTGGGCCGGTCAGCGCGTCGATGCCGAACCAGCGGGGACCGTCCGGCTCCGGCTGCTCCGGGTCCGGGCCGATCAGCTCCAGATACGCCCCGGCGCCGAACGGGCCGTCCAGCGCCAGCAGGCAGTTACGGGTGCCCCGGCCCGGATGGCTGCCGCCGGTCACCGGCCGCACCCCGGTCAACTCCGCCAACTCCCCGGCGGCGGCCGCCAGATCCGGCGCCGCGTACACCAGGTGGTCGAGGACGGCCGGTGCCGTGGCGGCGCTCATCGCGCGCCCGCCGCGGCCGTCACCAGCCGGGTGGCCAGCGACGGCGTCGCGGCCCAGTGGACGTGCAGATACGACGCGTGCACCCCGCCCGCCACGAAGCCCTCCATCCGCCGCGCGGGGTGCGTGACGCCCCACGCCGGGGACGCGCCCGCGCCCGGCTCCACGGCGGTGCGGTGGAACTCGTGGCCGCGCACCCGGGTGCCCGCCGTGGCCAGCGCGTTGTCCGCCAGCGCCACCGCCTCCCGGTAACCGAGCGTCAGCCGGTCCGTCATCCGGGCGTCGGCGGGCAGCACCCCGCACATCGGCCGCCCGTCCAGCGACCGGGACAGATACAGCAGCCCGGCGCACTCCGCCGAGACCGGCGCGCCCGACGCCGCCAGTGCGGCCACCGCCGCCCGCAGCGGCGCGTTCGCCGACAGGTCCGGGGCGTGCACCTCCGGGAAGCCACCGCCGATCACCAGCCCCCGGACGCCCTCCGGCAGCCGCTCGTCGTGCAGCGGATCGAACGGCACGACGTCGGCGCCCGCCGCCCGCAGCAACTCGGTGTGTTCCGCGTACGAGAAGGTGAACGCGGCGCCACCGGCCACCGCGATCACCGGCCGGCCCGCGGCCGGGCCCCCGGCCGCGGCGACCTCCTCCGCCGGGTCCCACACCGCGTCCGGCAGCTCGCCCGCGCTGCGCGCCAGCGCCAGCAACGCCTCCAGGTCGCACCCCGCGCGCACCCGCGCGGCCAGCTCCCGTACCGACTCCACCGCCTCCGTACGGCGTTCGGCGACCGGCACCAGGCCCAGGTGGCGGGAGGGCACGTGGACCGTGCCGGTACGGCGCAGCGCGCCCAGCACCGGGACGCCGGACGACTCCATCGCCTCCCGCAGCAGCGCCTCGTGCCGGTCCGAGCCGACCTTGTTGAGGATCACCCCGGCCAGCCGCACGCCGGGGTCCCAGGACGCGAAGCCGTGCACCAGCGCGGCCACCGACCGGGACTGCGACGACGCGTCGACCACCAGCACCACCGGCGCCCGCAGCACCTTGGCGATCTGCGCCGTCGACGCCAGCTCGCCCTGCCCGGACGCGCCGTCGAACAGCCCCATCACGCCCTCGACCACGGCGAGGTCGCAGCCCCGCGCGCCGTGCCGGAACAGCGGCGCGATCCGCTCCGTCCCGCACAGGTAGGCGTCGAGGTTGCGGCCCGGGCGGCCGGTGGCCAGCGCGTGGTAGCCCGGGTCGATGTAGTCCGGGCCGACCTTGTGCGGGGAGACCGCGAGGCCCGCCTCGGCGAACGCGGCCATCAGGCCCGTCGCCACCGTCGTCTTGCCCGCCCCGGACGCGGGCGCGGCGATCACCAGCCGGGGGATCATCCCGCCGCTCATGCCGCGCTCACCATTCGATGCCCCGCTGGCCCTTCTGGCCGGTGTCCATCGGGTGCTTCACCTTCGACATGTCGGTGACCAGATCCGCGAAGTCCACCAGCGCCTGCGGCGCGTTCCGCCCGGTGATCACCACATGCTGGGTGCCGGGCCGGTCGCGCAGCGCGGCGATCACGTCCTCGGTGTCGATCCACCCCCAGTGCAGCGGATAGGCGAACTCGTCCAGCACCAGCAGCTGGTACGTCTCGGCGGCCAGATCCCGCTTGACCTGCTCCCAGCCCTCGCGCGCCGCCTCCTCGCTGGAGGCCATATCGCGCTGGACCCAGGACCAGCCCTCGCCCATCTTGTGCCAGGCGACGGTGCCGCCCTCGCCGGTCTCCCCGAGCACCTTCAGCGCCCGCTCCTCGCCGACCTTCCACTTCGCCGACTTCACGAACTGGAACACCCCGACCGGCCAGCCCTGGTTCCAGGCCCGCAGCGCGAGCCCGAACGCCGCCGTCGACTTGCCCTTGCCGACGCCGGTGTGGACGAAGACCAGCGGCCGGTTGCGGCGCTGGCGGGTGGTGAGCCCGTCGTTCGGTACGACGGACGGCTGTCCCTGCGGCATTACGCGACCTTCCTGGAATCCTGGATGTGGTGTGCGGCGGACGCTCCCCGCCCGCCGCGGAGGTCCCGGACGAGCCCCGAGACGCTGTCCGCGCGCAGCTCGTCGAGGGTGACGGCGGCGCCGCCCAGCTCCCGGGCGAGCGCCCCGGCGAGCCCCAGCCGCACCGGACCGCTCTCGCAGTCGACGACGACCGACGCGACGCCCTCGGCGCCCAGCAGCCGCCCGGCGCGCGCCGCCCGTTCCAGCGGCGACGGCGCCCCGGAGCCGGTCGCCCGGCCGTCCGTGACGACCACCAGCAGCGGCCGCCGCGAGGCGTCCCGCAGCCGCTCCACCCGCAGCACCTCATGGGCCTTGAGCAGCCCCTCGGCGAGCGGGGTGCGGCCACCGGTCGGCAGCGACGCCAGCCGCGCCGCCCCGGCCTCCACCGACGAGGTCGGCGGCAGCGCCAGCTCCGCCTCCCGCCCCCGGAACGTGATCATGCCGATCTTGTCGCGCCGCTGGTACGCGTCGAGCAGCAGCGACAGCACCGCGCCCTTGACCGCACTCATCCGCTTCCGCGCCGCCATCGACCCGGAGGCGTCCACCACGAACAGCACGAGGTTGCCCTCCCGCCCCTCGCGGACCGCCTCCCGCAGATCGTCGCGGCGCACCACCAGGCCCGGGCCGCGCCGCCCGCGCGCCCGCTGGTGCGGCGCGGCCGCGTGCAGCGTCGCCGCCAGATGCAGCTTGCCGAGCGCGCCGCGCGGCCGCCGCGCCCCGGTCGTCCGGCCGTGCGCGGTCCGCGCCCGCGACCGGCGGCCGTCCACGCCCGCGCCCAGCCCCGGCACGTCCAGCCGCCGGGTGGCGAACGGCTCGCCCGCGGCGACCGCCGCCTGCTGCGCCGCCGGGGCCCCGGCCGGACGCCCGTCGGGCTCGCCGCCCGGCTCCCCGCCGTCGCCGTCCCGGCCCGGCGCGGGCTCCGTCTCCTGCTCGCGCGGCCCCGGCACGGTCTCCTCCCGGGGCGGCGGCGCGCCACCACCATCGGGACCGCCGCCGTCCGGGCCACCGCCGTCCGGGCCACCGCCGTCCGGCCCGCCCTCCGGGCCGTCCGGCCCTTCCGGGCCCGACGGGGGTTCGTCGTCCTGCGGGCCGGGCGGCTCCGGGTCGTCCTCCGGGGCGGACTCCTCCAGGATCCGGTCCAGCTTCTCCTCGTCCAGGCCCGGCGCGTCGAACGGCGCCCGCCGCCTGCGGTGCGGCAGCGCCAGCAGCGCCGCCTGCCGCACGTCCTCGGTGGCCACCTCGGTCCGCCCGGCCCACGCGGCCAGCGTCGTCGCCGTCCGCGCCATGACCAGGTCCGCGCGCATCCCGTCGACCTCGAACCCCGCGCAGACCGAGGCGATCTGCCGCAGCACCCCGTCGCCGAGCCGCACCGACGGCAGCAGCGCCCGCGCGGCGGCGATCCGCCCCCGCAGCGCCGTCTCGTCCGCCGCCCAGCGCGCCGCGAACGCCGCCGGAGCGTCGTCGAACGCCAGCCGCCGCCGGACCACCTCCACCCGCCGCTCCGGATCCCGGTCCGCCGCGACTTCCACGGTCAGCCCGAACCGGTCGAGGAGCTGCGGCCGCAGCTCGCCCTCCTCCGGGTTCATCGTCCCGACCAGCAGGAACCGCGCCGCATGCCGGACGGAGACGCCCTCCCGCTCGACGTAGGACGCGCCCATCGCGGCGGCGTCCAGCAGCAGATCGATCAGATGGTCGTGGAGGAGGTTGACCTCGTCGACGTAGAGCAGTCCGCGGTGCGCCCGGGCGAGCAGGCCCGGCTCGAAGGACTTCACGCCCTCGGCCAGCGCCCGCTCGATGTCCAGGGCGCCGACCAGCCGATCCTCGGAGGCGCCCACCGGCAGCTCCACCATGCGGGCGGGCCGGTGCGCCGCCTCCGCCGCGCCGTGCGGCCCGTCCGGGCACCCGGGGTCCGGCGCGGCCGGATCGCAGCTGAACCGGCAGCCACCGACGACCGCCACCTCCGGCAGCAGCTCCGCCAGCGCCCGCACCGCGGTGCTCTTGGCGGTGCCCTTCTCGCCGCGGACGAGGACGCCGCCCACCGCCGGGCTGACGGCGTTCAGCAGCAGCGCCAGCCGCAGGTCGTCCATTCCGACGACGGCGGTGAACGGATAGCGGGCGCTCATGTGGCGATCACTCCTTCGTAACGACCCAGGTCATCTGGCTTGCGGCCGTCCCCGGCCGACCGGTCCGTGCCCTCGGGCACCCTTGCGTGGCGTCCTACGGATCCGCGCGCCCTCACGGCGCCCCCGGCGGGACGAACGGCAGCCCCGGCGGGACGCCCTCCTCGATCAGCCGCAGCAGCGCACCGGTGTCGGCGTGCTCCTCGATCAGATCGCCGAGCCGGTCCAGCTGCTCCTCGCGCAGCGCGCCGAAACCGGTGTCCGGCGCCGGGACGAACGCCCGCCCCGCGTCGGCCGCCACCCGGCTCAGGAACGCCCGCCGGAACGCGTCGCTCTCCAGCGACCCGTGCCAGTGCGTCCCCCACACCGCGCCCGACCGGCAGCCGTCCAGCGGCCGCCCGTCGGCGTCGGTGAAGAACGGCTCCCCGCCGCCGACCTCGGCTACACCGTGGTGGATCTCGTACCCCTCGGCCGGTGCGCCGAGCGCCGTGCCGACGGGCCGGGCCAGCGTCTTCTCCGCCGCGAACCGCACCCGTACGGGAAGCAGCCCCAGGCCCGGCACGGTGCCCGCCCGCGACTCCACCTCGTCGTCGATCACCTCGCCGAGCATCTGGAACCCGCCGCAGATCCCCAGCACCGGACGGCCCTCGGCGGCCCGCCGGGCGACCGCGTCGGCCAGCCCCCGCTCCCGCAACCAGGCCAGCGCCCGCACCGTGCCGCGGGTGCCCGGCAGCACCACCAGATCCGCGTCCGCCAGCTCCTCGGCGCGGTCCACGAACCGCACCACCACGCCCGGTTCGGCGGCCAGCGCGTCCACGTCCGTGAAGTTCGACATCAGCGGCACCGCCGCGACCGCCACCCGCAGCACATCGGCGCCGTGCGGCGGCGCCACCACGCTCTCGCGGACCGCGCCGCGCAGCGACACCCGCAGCCCGTCCTCCTCGTCGATGCCCAGCCCGTGCGCGAACGGCAGCACGCCCAGCGACGGCCGCCCGGTCAGCTCCCGCAGCATGTCCAGGCCCGGCTCCAGCAGCGCCACATCGCCGCGGAACTTGTTGACGAGATACCCGGCGACCAGCGCCTGGTCCTCCTTCGACAGCAGCGCCGTGGTCCCGAAGAACGACGCGAACACGCCGCCCCGGTCGATGTCGCCGACCACCACCACCGGCAGCCGCCCGGCCCGCGCGATGCCCATGTTGACGATGTCGGTCCGCCGCAGGTTGATCTCCGCCGGGGAGCCCGCGCCCTCGCAGATCACCACGTCATGGGCGCGCCGCAGCTCCGCCAGACAGTCGGTGACGGTGGCCAGCAGCTCCGCGCGCCCGCCGGGCCGCGCCCCGCTCCCGGGGCGCCCGAAGTACCCCTGCGCGCTCATCTCGCCGACCGGTTTGCCGAGCAGCACCACCTGGCTGCTGCGGTCCCCGCCGGGCTTGAGCAGCACCGGGTTCATCAGCGCGGACGGCTCCACCCGGGCGGCCGCCGCCTGCATCGCCTGCGCCCGGCCGATCTCCGCGCCGTCCCGCGTCACGAACGAGTTCAGCGACATGTTCTGCGCCTTGAACGGCGCGACGTTCACGCCCTGCCGCACCAGCCAGCGGCAGATCCCCGCGGTCACCACGCTCTTGCCCGCGTCGGAGGTGGTCCCCGCGATCAGCAGCCCGCCGCCCGTCACCGGATCCTGCCCTTCCGCCGGGCGAGGGCCGGACGCACCGCGCCCGCCAGCAGCCGCCCGGCCACCGTCGTCGTCAACGCCAGCACGCTCACTCGGCGCGAGAGCCGCACCGCCCGCGCGATGTCCTCCGTCGCCACCGGCCGCCCCGCTTCGTTCAGCCGCGGCCGGTGCTCGACGCGCCCGCCGTACGCCAGCGTCCCGCCGAGCCGTACGCCCAGCGCCCCCGCGAACGCGGCCTCCACCGGGCCCGCGTTGGGGCTCGGATGCGCTCCGCCGTCGCGCCGCCAGGCCCGCGCGGCGCCGCGCGGGTCCGGGGCGGCGAACACGGTGAGCGCGGCGGTCAGCCGGGAGGCGGGCCACCCGGCCACATCGTCCAGCCGCGCCGACGCCCAGCCGAACCGGCGGTAGCGGGGCGACTTGTGACCCACCATCGCGTCGAGGGTGTTCACCGCCCGGAACGCGACCAGGCCCGGGACACCGCCGACGGCGCCCCACACCAGCGCGCCCACCACGGCGTCCGAGGTGTTCTCCGCGACCGACTCGACGACCGCCCGCGCCATCTGCGGCCCGTCCAGCGCCTGCGGATCCCGGCCGCACAGATGCGGCAGCCGCCGCCGCGCCCGCGCCAGGTCCCCGGCGGCCAGCGCATCGCCGACGGCCCGCGCCTCCCGGCCCAGCGAGGTGCCGCCCAGCACCGACCAGACGGTCGCGGCGGTCAGCGCGGTGGTGGCGGCGGTACGGGCGGCGGAGGGGACGGGCGCGGGGCCGCGCACCGCGCGCCGCAGCAGGGCGGCACCAGCGGTGGCACCGCCCGCGCAGAGCAGGGCGTGCACGGCGCCGTGGCCGCGGTGGTCGCGCCAGAGCCGGGCCTCGACGGCCGTCGAGGCGCGCCCGAAGGCGGCCACCGGATGGCCGCGCCGCGGGTCGGCGGCGAGCAGATCACCGAGAAAGCCCAGGGCCGCACCGCACGCGTAGGTGGCGTGTTCGGCACGCATCGGATCAGACCGCCGTCACGCCTCGACGGATCACCGAAGGCACACGGGAGACTCTGAGCGGGCTGCCGGGCATGGGGTATGTCCTCACTCAGGGTCCGCGCCCTGGTTCGACGTGACGGCGACAGGAGTCTCCTGGCTCCCCGGATCGGCGTTTCCCCCGGCCTTCCAGCCCTGGCGTGCGCCCGTCGGGCGTGCACGAGGCGGACCGTGGCCTTCGTCGGAGGAACGCTCCCCGGTGACAGTGGCGGGACCGCGCCGGATTCGCACCGGACTTCCTCTGCTGTCGCCGATTGGCGTGGGAAGTCCACCACGCCCCGCCAACCCCGTCAACTCGCCCGTGACCTGCGACGCCGCGGTACCGCACGGCCTGTGGCCCACACCACAGGGCCCTCACAACGCACGGCGCCCGGTCACCGCGGAGCTGCGGTGACCGGGCGCCGTGCGCGTACTGCCGGACGGGTCAGGCGGCGACGATCAGATAGAGGCCGTACGCCACCGCGGCCGCGCAGACCGCGTACGCGGCGAGGCCGCCGATCCGCGCGCCGGTGCTCGGGGCGCCCGCCGTGGCGGCCGCGCCCTCCTGCCGGAGGCGGGCCGTGCCGACGATGCCGACCGTGAACAGGCCCACGATCCCGACCGTCACCACCAGGGTGACGCCGAAGACCTGGCCGAGAGCTGCCCAGTCGATGCTCATGCTGCGGTTCCTCAGAGTCGGGCGGTCAGCCGGCGGCTGTCGCGGTCGTGGCGCGCGGGGCGCTCGCGGCGAGGGCGGCCTCCTCGCCCTCGGCGGGCGCGAGCGACCCGGCCGGGGGAGGGGCGACCGTCTGGAGGGCCGCGGTGACCACACCGGGCGGCTCCGTGGCCTCGGCCTCGTTGACGTTGGTGTGGTCGATGGGCTTGCGGCGGGACGCGGCCCAGATGGCGCCGCAGATGCCGAGCGCGAGGACGGCGACGGCGGTGATGCCCCAGTCGCCCTGGTCGGCCAGGAGCGCGGCACCGGCGGAGACCAGGCCCGCGGCCGGGAGCGTCAGGCACCAGGCGACGACCATCCGCACCGCCGTCGACCAGCGCACCACGCCGCCCTTGCGGCCCAGACCCGAACCCATCACCGAACCCGAGCAGACCTGGGTGGTGGAGAGCGCGAAACCGAGGTGCGAGGAGGCCAGGATGGTGGCCGCGGCGCTGGTCTGGGCGGCGAAGCCCTGCGGCGGCTGGATGTCGGTGATGCCCTTGCCCATCGTGCGGATGATCCGCCAGCCGCCCAGGTAGGTGCCGAGGGCGATGGCCAGACCGGCCGAGGCGATGACCCACAGCGGCGGGTCGGCGTGCGGGGCGACCACACCGCCGGTGATCAGCGCGAGGGTGATCACGCCCATCGTCTTCTGCGCGTCGTTGGTGCCGTGCGCCAGCGAGACCAGCGCCGCCGAGGCGATCTGCCCGGCGCGGTACCCCTTGGCCGTCTCCTGCTCGTCACGGCCCCGGGACAGCCGGTACGTCAGCCGGGTCGCGGCCATCGACGCGATACCGGCGACCACCGGGGCGGCCACGGCCGGGATGAGGACCTTCATCACCACGGCGCCGCCGTGCACACCGTTGGTGCCCACGGACACCAGCGTGGCGCCGATCAGACCGCCGAACAGGGCGTGGGAGGAGCTGGAGGGGAGGCCGGCGAGCCAGGTGAGGAGGTTCCAGACGATCGCGCCGACCAGACCGGCGAAGATCACTTCAGGTCTGATACCGGCGCTTTCGTCGATGATCCCGCCGGAGATGGTCTTGGCGACCTCCACGGACAGGAACGCGCCGACGAGGTTGAGGACCGCCGACATCGCCACCGCGATTTTGGGCTGTAGCGCGCCGGTGGAGATGGTGGTGGCCATGGCGTTGGCCGTGTCGTGGAAGCCGTTCGTAAAGTCGAACACCAAGGCCGTGACGATCACGATCCCGATGAGAAGCGTGATGTGTTCCATTCACCCAGGCAATCAGTTCGAAGGTCAGTGACGCCGGAAACGTACGAAGGGTGGGTGAACGGGAGGTGAACGTGGCCGGGCGCAGTAATGACGCCGCCGCAGTGTTCGAGAGGAGGTATCTCACACGTCACTTCCACCCCATCTGTACGTGGCTCGAATGTGCTGCTGCGCGACCCGATTCCGGCTTGTTCCACGACGCGTGAACGGCATGCGAACGACCCCGTCGCGGTGCGTCACCCCGCTGGTGAAGGGCGCGGGAGTCATCCCGGCGACCGCCCGGGCCCGGCGCGACCCCGTGACCCCCGCCCGGCCTGCGGACATGGCCGGAAGGCCGGGCCCGGCGCCCGTCCCCGAGGGCGCCCCGGTGTTCGAGCGCGGCGACGCCGGACGACGGCCCACGCTTCCGTACGCCCGGCCCGTACGGCGACGGACCACCGCGCGCACGGGCCTCCCGGAGCGGCCGCGCCGACCCGCCCGGCCCGTACGGTGACGGCACCCCGAACCGCCCGCACCCCGGAGGAACCCGTGACCCGTACCGGCGTCCCCGCCCCGCACCCGGACCGGCCCGGCGCCGACGCGCTCGCCGCCGCCTGGGACGGTGTCGTCGCCACCGCCCGCCGCACCGTCGCCGACGGCCTCGTCGTCGGCACCTCCGGCAACGTCTCGGCCCGCGTCGGCGACACCGTCCTCGTCACCCCCAGCGGCGTCCCCTACGACCGCCTCGGCCCCGGCGACCTCACCGCCGTCGACCTCGACGGGCACCAGTGCGCGGGCACCCTCCCGCCCACCAGCGAACTGCCCATGCACCTCGCCGTCTACCGCGCCACCGACGCCGCCGCGCTCGTGCACACCCACGCCCCGCACGCCACCGCCGTCTCTGTCCTCGTCGACCGACTCCCGCCGGTCCACTACATGACCGCCGCCCTCGGCGGCCCCGTCCGCGTCGCCCCCTACGCCCCCTACGGCAGCGACGAACTGGCCGCCCACGCCCTCGCGGCGCTGCGCGACCGCACCGCCTGCCTCCTCGCCCACCACGGCACGCTCGCCCACGGCGCCACCCTCGGCCAGGCCCTGGACCGCACCGCCCAGCTGGAGTGGATGTGCCGGGTCTGGCTCCTCGCCTCCTCCGTCCCCGGCCGCACCCCGGCCCTCCTCTCCGCCGCCGACCTCGCCGAGACCGCCACCCGCCTCCGCGGCTACGGGCGCCACCCGCAGGAGTAGCCCCGCGAGTTGCGCCCCGCACCCCGGACGGCGGGCGCGTCACCCGCTCGCCCCGCCCGCTGGCCGCCCCCGGCACCCCGCTCCACACTGAAGGGGTGCGCCTGGCTACTGCGGCGGCTGCGGCCGCCACCACCGTGATCGGTGCCGGGGCGGCCGCGGTGGCGGCCGGCCGGTACGCCGGGGGCGTCGCCCTCCGGCCCTCACCCCAGGTGCCGTTCCCCGGGGATGCGCGCCTGACCGTCCACGCCACCGGCGACGAGACGGTCACCCTGACCCGCAGCCTGGCGTCGCTGCGCCCCGGCACCTACGGCCTCGCCGGCCCCGGCTGCCACGCGATCGTCGGCCCGGTGGTGCAGCACACCCCGCACCCCGCCGATACCGTCGTGCGCCGCCTGGAGCGGATCACCCACGGCACGCTCCCGCCCGGCACCCGGGTGCGCATCACCCCGCAGGTGTACGCCGGAAACCCCCGCGACGCCCTCGGCCTGACCTGCGCCGACGTCGACGTCCCCGGCGAACTCGGGTCGCTGCCCGCATGGTTCCTGCCGGGCGTGCGCGACACCTGGGTGATCACCGTGCACGGCATCGGCACCACCCGCGAACACCCGATGGTCCTCATGCCGTTCCTGCACCGCCACCGGCTGCCCGTCCTCGCCCTCGCCTACCGCAACGACGCGGGCGCCCCGCAGACCCCGGACCGGCTGCATCACCTCGGCGACTCCGAATGGCGCGACCTGGACGCCGCGATCCGCTACGCCGTCCGCTACGGCGCCCGCGACGTCGTCCTCCACGGCTGGTCCGCCGGGGCCACCATGGCGCTCCGCGCCGCCGCCCGCTCCGGTATGCGCGACCGCATCCGCGGCCTCGTCCTGGACTCGCCGATCCTCGACCGGCACGCCACCGTCCGCGCCCTGGCCGCCGCCCGGAACGTCCCACGCGCCCTGCTGCCGCTCGCGGTCCGCGCCGCCGAGGGCCACACCGGACTCCCCGTCGACCGCCCCGGCGACGCCGTCGACCCGGACACCCTCACCGCCCCCACCCTCCTCTTCCACGGCCCGGACGACACCCTCGCCCCCTGGGCCGCCTCCCGCGCCCTCGCCGCGCGCCGCCCGGACCTCGTCACCCTCCGCCCCGTGCCGCACGCCCCGCACGCCGCCATGTGGAACGCCGCGCCCGCCGCCTACGAGGAGGCCCTGCGCCGCTTCCTGACCCCGCTGATGTAGCCGCCCGGCCCCGGGCGCTCCCTTCGCGCGCGTACGAGGGAGCACGGCGCGCGGGCGTACGGGGGGACAACTCCCCACAACCGTGATGGGTCGCCTGGGTGAACCCCGCTGAGCGGGCCGTTTCCCGTCGTCCGATTGGGTTTTCGGGCCGTCAGCGGCAAGACTGCCCCTGTGACGTCCCGTACCCCGCGCGACTCCCGGCTCCGACTCGTCCCCAGGCAACCGATTGCCGCCGCCCGCCGGGCGGTGAGCACCCGGGCCGCCCGTCCGGCCCCGCGCCCGCCCGAGGGCACCCCGCCGCCCGCGGAACTGGCGCGTCAGGCCCGCGCCGCGCTCTCCGGCGCGGCCCGGCTGGCCCGCTGGGCCGACGGCGCCACCGCCGGACTACGGGCCGGGCGCGACGGCGCCCTCCCGGCGGCCGACGTCGACCGCGCCGCCGAGGCCCTCGGTCTGCCCGCCGCGCAGGTACGCGCCGACTGGGACCGCGCCCGCCTCGCCGGACTGATCGAGCTGCACGGCGGGCTGGCCCGCGCCGGCTGGCGGCTGCGCGCCTGGGACCGCGACGACACCGCCGCCCTTCGTGGCTGGGTCGCCCTCTTCGACGCCTGGTCGCTGGCGCTGCCGTCGCCCGGGGGCGCCGGGCCCGCCATCGTCGGCGAGGTCGTCGAGGCCGTGCCGCAGCTGCTGTCGCTGCTCCATCTGTCGGCCGGTCCCGTACGGCTCCAGGCGCTGCTGGACATGCTCGAACAGCGCGTCGCCGAGCTGCGCACCGAGCGCTGCGAGGTGCCGTACGGCCCCCGCGCCGAGTCCGCGGACGGCGACCCGGCGGGTGAGGACGGACAGGCCCCGCTCACCGCCCTGCTGGACTGGGCGCTCGCCGCGCTGACCGCGGTCGGCGCGCTGGTGCCCGGCGACGGGACGGCGGTCCCGGCCCCCGCCCCGGACGGGGACGACGACGGCCGCGAGGCGCAGCTGACGCCGCTGGGCCACTGGTCGGTGTGGGTCAAGCTGGAGCAGATCTGCGTCGCGGCGCAGAGCCCGGCGGGCAACATCGAGCAGACCGCCGCCGCCATGCTCCGCGGCTGCGCCCGGCTCACCCCGGGCCCGGCCCGCGCGGAGTACCGCGCCTGGCTCGCGGCCCGCTCCGTGGGCTCGGCCGTCGAGGAGCTGCTGACCGTGGCGCGCGGCGAGGACGCGCTGCTGCGCGGGCTGGCCTTCGAGGCGCTGCGCGCCGTCGGCGCCCCGGCCGAGGCCGCCGTCCGCGCCGCCGCCGACGAGGCGGCCCTGCGGCCGTACGTCCTGCTGTGGCTCTTCGAGCACGAGGGCGGCGACCCGGAGAACGCCCCCGACGTGCTCACCCGCGAGGAGTCGACCTGGCTGTGGGTGGACACCGCCGCGGCCGTCGCCGACCACGGCGAGAGCCAGCTGCTCATCCGCCACCTCGACTCGGCGGTCCAGGGCTCCGTCCCGCGCCTCCTCGAAGAGGTACGCGCCGTGGGTCATCCGCGCACCGTCCAGGTCCTGGTGGCGCTCGCCGCGGCGCACCCCGACCCGGCGCTGGCCAAGGCCGTCCGCCGGGCGGCGTTCCAGGTGCACACCGGCGGCGTCTGAGCCCCGGAAACCGCCGTGCCATCGCGGCCCGGTGGCCCGCCGCCGGGCCGCGGCCGATCACCGGACGCCCCGGCCCGCCGCCCGCGCGGGCGGCCATGAGATCTGCCTCACAGTCCGCCGGTGACCGCCGGCACCGCCCCCGCGGCAGCTGTGCACGCCACCGCGCCGGACGGGCCGCGGTGGGTGCCTGTGGCCCGTCCGGCGACCGGGAAAACCAGTTGCGCGGCACCGTTAGACTGCCCGCATGGCAGTTCCCCTCTGGGTTCATTAGACGGCGTAGACCGCTCTCGGACCGTCCCGTCCAATCCGCCGTCACCCTGCCCTGGAGTTTTTCCGTGATCACCGCTTCCGGCCTTGAGCTGCGCGTCGGCGCCCGCGTTCTCATCGATTCCGCTTCTTTCCGCATCGCCAAGGGCGACCGCGTCGGTCTCGTCGGCCGCAACGGCGCCGGGAAGACCACCCTCACCAAGGTCCTGGCCGGTGAGGGCATCCCCGCCGCCGGTTCCGTCGCCCGCTCCGGCGAGGTCGGCTACCTCCCGCAGGACCCGCGCACCGGCGACATGGACATCCTCGCCAGCGACCGCATCCTCTCCGCCCGCGAACTGGACACCGTCCTGCGCAAGATGCGGGAGAACGAGGACCGGATGGCGAACGGCAAGGGCGCCACCCGCGAGAAGGCGATGCGCAAGTACGAGCGCCTGGAGACGGAGTTCCTGACCAAGGGCGGATACGCCGCCGAGGCGGAGGCCGCGACCATCGCCGCCAGCCTGGGCCTGCCCGACCGGATCCTCGCCCAGCCGCTGCACACCCTCTCCGGCGGTCAGCGCCGCCGCGTCGAGCTGGCCCGGATCCTCTTCTCGGACGCCGACACCCTGCTGCTCGACGAGCCGACCAACCACCTCGACGCCGACTCCATCGTCTGGCTGCGCGACTACCTCAAGACGTACCGTGGCGGCTTCATCGTGATCTCCCACGACGCCGACCTCGTCGAGACCATCGTCAACAAGGTCTTCTACCTCGACGCCAACCGCGCCACGATCGACGTCTACAACATGGGCTGGAAGCTCTACCAGCAGCAGCGCGAGGCCGATGAGAAGCGCCGTCGGCGGGAGCGGCAGAACGCCGAGAAGAAGGCCGCGGCCCTCAACTCGCAGGCCGACAAGATGCGCGCCAAGGCCACCAAGACCGTCGCCGCGCAGAACATGGCCAAGCGCGCCGAACGCCTGCTGGCCGGTCTTGAGGATGTCCGCGCCGCCGACAAGGTCGCCAAGCTGCGCTTCCCCGACCCGGCGCCGTGCGGCAGGACGCCGCTCACCGCCGAGGGCCTGTCGAAGTCGTACGGCTCGCTGGAGATCTTCACCGACGTCGACCTCGCCATCGACAAGGGCTCCCGGGTCGTCATCCTGGGCCTGAACGGTGCCGGTAAGACCACCCTGCTGCGGCTGCTGGCCGGGGTGGAGACCCCCGACACCGGCGAGGTCCGCCCCGGTCACGGCCTCAAGCTCGGCTACTACGCGCAGGAGCACGAGACGCTCGACCCGGACCGCACGGTCCTGGAGAACATGCGCTCCGCCGCCCCGGACATGGACCTCGTCGCCATCCGTAAGACGCTGGGTTCCTTCCTGTTCTCCGGCGACGACGTCGACAAGCCCGCCGGGGTGCTCTCCGGCGGCGAGAAGACCCGCCTGGCGCTGGCCACGCTGGTCGTCTCGTCGGCCAACGTCCTGCTGCTGGACGAGCCGACGAACAACCTCGATCCGGCCAGCCGAGAGGAGATCCTCGGCGCGCTGCACACCTTCACCGGCGCCGTCGTCCTCGTCTCGCACGACGAGGGCGCGGTGGACGCCCTGGAGCCGGAGCGGATCATCCTGCTGCCCGACGGCGTCGAGGACCTGTGGGGTCAGGAGTACGCGGACCTCGTCGCGCTGGCGTGACCGGCGGCGGGCGGCCAGGTCCGCGTATCGATCATTCGGCCGACGGGTGATCCATCATCTGAGTGAGAGCGGCTCGTACACCGGCGAGCCTCCGAGACGGAAGCCGGGCCCCCGCGGCCCGGCTTCCGTCGTTCCCGGCACACCCCTGCTGACCTGCGGTTTCCGGGACGGTGTGCGAGATGGCGCGGCGATTTCGGCGGGTGTCGGAGGCCCTTGGCCAGATTGTCCGGACACGGACGGCCTCGGACGGCTCACCACAGACCTTGCCGAATGGGTGGCCAGGAACGCGAGGAGGGGTGATCATGAGAGTCCAGAGCGCACTTCCCACGAGGAGGCACGGGTGGCCGAGACTCTGAAGAAGGGCAGCCGGGTGACCGGCGCCGCGCGCGAAAAGCTCGCGGCAGACCTGAAGAAGAAGTACGACTCCGGAGCGAGCATCCGGGCGCTGGCCGAAGAGACCGGACGCTCCTATGGATTCGTCCACCGGATGCTCAGCGAATCCGGTGTGTCCCTGCGCGGTCGGGGCGGAGCAACGAGGGGCAAGAAGGCCACCTCGGCCTGACGACCGCGACTCCGACGGATGTCCCCCCGGTCGGTCGGGCAGACGACCGGGAGGTTACCGTTCAGTCACTTACGCACGCTGGTGTGCGACGGCTGACTCGGAGGCACTCTGATGACTCTGCTCGACAAGGACGGTGTGCGGCTCACCGTGGACGACGCGCTCGCCACGGTGACCCTCACCAATGCGGCCAAGCGCAACGCCCAGTCGCCCGCCATGTGGCGGGCGCTGGCCGAGGTCGGCACGCTGCTGCCGGGGAGCGTCCGCGTCGTGGTGCTGCGGGGCGAGGGCACGTCCTTCTCCGCGGGCCTCGACCGGCAGGCGTTCACGCCCGAGGGTTTCGACGGCGAGCCGTCGTTCCTCGACATGGCGCGCGGCCCGGAGCACGAGATGGACGCGCTCATCGCCTCCTACCAGGAGGCGTTCACCTGGTGGCGACGGAACGACCTGGTGTCGATCGCCGCCGTCCAGGGTCATGCGATAGGCGCCGGATTCCAGCTGGCGCTCGCCTGTGACCTGCGGGTGTGTGCCGAGGACGCGCAGTTCGCGATGCGCGAGACCAGCCTCGGCCTGGTGCCCGATCTGACGGGTACCCATCCGCTGGTCCATCTGGTCGGCTACGCCCGGGCGCTGGAGATCTGCGCCACCGGGCGCTTCGTCCACGGCGACGAGGCGGGCCGGATCGGCCTGGCCAACCTCGTGGTCCCCGGCGACGAACTGGACGCCGCGGTCGCCGACCTGATCACCGCTCTCCTGGCCCCGCCGCGCGACGCCGTCATCGAGACCAAGGCGCTGCTGGCCGGGGCCGTCGGCCGTGGCCTGGAGGAGCAGCGCGCCGCCGAGCGTGCCGCCCAGGGCCGCCGCCTGCGTGACCTGGCGGGCCTCGGCGAGTGAACCCGTAGCGTTCCCGCGACGCCGTGCCGGAGGGCGTCGCGGGCCGGGCGGCCCCAGGTCACCTCTCGTCCACAGCCGTGACCAGCACCGCCACGGCCACCGCCGGGGTGCGGGCCGTGCCCGCCGCCGCGCGCACCGCACGGGCCACCTCCGACACGCGGTGACCTGGGCCGGTCGCCACCTGGACCAGCAGCCCGCCCGGTACCTCCCGCACCGGCCGGGACGTACCGCCGAGGGTGGCGGCGAGCCGCGCCACGCCGGGTACGGCGAGCGCCGCGTCGGCCACCGGGTCCGGGACACCGGCCTCCTGCGGGCTGAGCCCGATGCCCGGCCCGGGTGGCGCGGGCCGCTCCCGGTCCGGCGCTTCCGGGGTGTCCAGTACGCCGGTGACCTGGAGGTCCACGGCCGTCACCGGCAGCCCGAGTGTCCGGTCGGCGGTCTCCAGCAGGGCCGTGCGCAGCTCTTCGGCGGTCCGGGGCAGCGGACGGTCCGGGGCCGCCGCGAGGTCCGCGGTGATCCGCAGCGGGCCCGGCGGCAGCGCGCCGGGCGGGGCCGGTGCGGGCGGCCGCGGGCCGTGGCCGCCCGCCGGGCCGATCCGTAGCGCGCCCAGGCGCAGGCCGGGCAGGGTGGTGGCGCGGGCCCGCAGCACCCGTGCCGCGGCCTCCTCGGTGATCCAGCAGCCGTCCGCCGGGGCGCCCAGTGGCAGCACCCGGCCGGTCCCGAGCTCCCGGCGCACCCTGTGCGCCCACTCCGTCGCGGCCACCGCGTCACCCCTGGGGTCTGTCGTCACGCTGCCCTCCCAGCCTGCCGCAGCCGGACCCGTGCGGCAGGGCGGTGCGGCCGGGGCGCGCGGGGGCGCAACCCGGGTGCCGCAGCAGACCGGGCGGGGCGGGGCGGGCGCCCCTAGCGTGGGTGTGGAGCGGTGGAAGCTTCCTCTCGGAAAGGGACGATCGGCGATGGCGGACGAACAGTGGAACCGGACCGACCTCTCAACGGGCGGGGCCCCGGAAACGAAGATCTCGGGCGGCAAACGCGGCGGGGGTGACCCCGCGACCCGCGGGCGTACCACCATCGCCGACGGCGTCGTGGAGAAGATAGCCGGGCTCGCCGCGCGGGACGTGATGGGCGTCCACGCCATGGGCAGCGGCCTGGCCCGCACCCTCGGCGCGGTCCGCGAGCGGGTGCCCGGCGGCTCCCGCTCCGCGCCCGTCGCCCGCGGCGTGAAGGCCGAGGTCGGCGAGGTGCAGACCGCGCTCGACCTGGAGATCGTGGTGGAGTACGGCGTCTCCATCGCCGAGGTGGCCCGCGACGTACGGGAGAACGTGATCTCCGCCGTGGAGCGGATGACGAGCCTGGAGGTCGTCGAGGTCAACATCGCGGTCAGTGACGTCAAGCTGCCCGACGAGGAGGACGAGGGCGAGGGGCCGGAGAGCCGGCTCCAGTAGACGGGCAGCGGCTTCGGCCGGAGCGGGCAGCGAAGGAGCACACGATGAACATGGCCGTGGTCGGCCTTCTGACCGGAATGGCGCTGGGCTTCGCCGGGTACTTCGGCGGCTTCGGGGCCTTCGTCCTGGTGGCGGCGCTGGGCGCGATCGGGTTCGTCGCCGGACGGTTCCTCGACGGGGACCTGGAGGCGGGCGACTTCTTCCGGCCCCGGGCCCGCGACGACCGGCGGCGGTGAGCGTGGCGACGGCGTCGACGGCGCCCGGCGCGGCGGCCGTCGCCGAGGTGCCGCGAGGGGAGCGGGGCGCGACCCGCGTCGCGGACCGGGTGGTCGCGAAGATCGCCGCGGCGGCGGCCCGCGAGGCGCTGCGCGCCGCGGCCGAAGGCGCCCGCACCGGCGCCCACGCGACCGTCACCGTCCGGCGGCGGGATGGGCGGCTGCCGTTCGGTGAGGCCCATGTGCACGTCACCGTCGAGCTGGGCCACCCCACCCCGATCGGCGCGCGGTGCGGCGCGGTACGCCGTCAGGTCACCGCACGCGTACGGGAGTTGGCGGGGATGGACGTGTCCGAGGTGGCGGTAGAGGTGGAACGGCTGCACTCGCCGCTGGAACGGGACCGGGAAAGGCTGCGATGAGCGACGACGCACGCGCCGCCCCCCGGCGGACGGTGACCCTGGAGAAGGACCCGGAGCCCGCGCCCGCCGCTCCCGGCCACGGCAGGGCGCGCCGGTTCTGGTCCGCCCGCCGCCTCCCGTCCGCCGTGGTGGCGCTGCTTGCGCTGGCCGGGGCGGGACCGCTGCTCTACGACGTGGCGGCGGTGCGCGCCGACAGGCCCGCGATGGTGTGGCGCCGACGCCTCGCCGACGAGCTGGCCACCCGTCCTCTCGACGACCCCTGGGTGCTGGGCGGCGCCGCGGCGGCGATGGCGGTCGGCCTGTGGCTGCTGGTGCTGGCGCTCACGCCGGGGCTGCGCAAGGTGCTGCCGATGCGCCGCGCCACGCCCGATGTGCGGGCCGGCCTTGACCGGGCGGCCGCCGCGCTGGTGCTGCGGGACCGGGCGATGGAGGTGTCCGGTGTGCAGTCCGTCAAGGTGACGGCCGGGCGCCGCAAGGTGAAGGTGGCGGCCGTCTCGCACTTCCGGGAGCCGGACCGGGTGCGGGCGGATCTCGACGCGGTGCTCGGCGAGGGGATGCACGGGCTGGGGCTGGCCCGGCCGTTGCGGCGTTCCGTCCACGTCCGCCGCCCGAAGAAGAGGTGAGCGAGCGATGCGCAGGGTCCGGCGCGGCGTCAACCGCGTACTGCTGGGGCTGATCGGCGCGGTACTGCTGGGCGGCGGCGCCGCGGTGCTCACGGCCGGTCTCGGGCTGCCGTCGGCGTGGCACTTCGCGCTGCCCGCCGACTGGCCCTGGTCGCGCAGCGACGGGGTGCTGCTGCCGGCGGCGGACCGCACCCGCTTCACGGACCGCGGCTGGTGGTGGCCGGTCGTCATCGCCGCGCTCGCCGTCGTGGTGCTGCTGCTCCTGTGGTGGCTGCTGGCGCAGCTCCGGCGCCGTCGGCTCGGGCAGATCATGATCGACAGCGGGGACGGCGAGGGCGCTTCGGTCCGCGGCCGGGCGCTGGAGGACGTGGTGGCGGTGGAGGCCGGGGCGCTCGACGGGGTGGAGCGCGCGGACGCGCTGCTGTGCGGCCGCCGGACCGCGCCCCAGCTCCGCGCCGTGGTGGCGCTCGCCCCGCACGCCGACCCCGGCGCCGTACTGCTGCGCCTGTCGGACGGGGCGGTGACGGACGCCCGGACCTCCACGGGGCTGGCGCGGCTGCCCGCCGAGATCCGGTTGCGGGCGGTGCGGCACCGGGCGGAACGCGTGAGTTGAGGGCGGGCGGTTGTTGCGTACGGGGGAGGGGCAGGCCGCGCGCCGGGTGGCCCGGACGCCGCCCCGTCCCCCTCCTCTCAGAACCCCCGGCGCGCCCCGCCGTCCACCGGCACCATCACACCGGTCAGGTACGACGCGGCGGGCGACAGCAGGAACGCCGCGGTGCGGCCGAACTCGTCGGGCTCGCCGTAGCGGCCCAGCGGGATCGTCGCGCAGTTGCGGGCGCGGTTGGCCTCGGGGTCGCCGGAGACCGCGTCGAGCTGCGTCATCCGGTCGGTGGCGATCCGTCCGGGCAGGACGCCGACGACGCGGATGCCGCGCGGCCCGACCTCGTCGGCGAGCGACTTGGCGAACCCGGCGAGCCCGGGGCGCAGCCCGTTGGAGACGGTCAGCCCGCCGATCGGCTCGTACACCGAGCCGGACAGCACGAAGCCGATGACGCCGCCCTCGCCCAGCTCGGCGGCGACCGCGCGGGCCAGCCGGACCGCGCCGAGGAAGACGGTCTCGAAGCCGTCGCGCCACTGGTCGTCGGTGAGGTCGGTGGTGCGGCCGGGCGGCGGGCCGCCGACGCTGATGAGGATGCCGTCGAGGCGTCCGAAGCGCTCGCGGGCGGTGGCGATCAGGCGTTCCGGCGTCTGGGGGCCGGCGTTGTCGGCGGCGACGCCGACGGCCCGTTCGCCCAGTTCGGCGGCGGCCGCGGCGGCGCTCTCCGCGGTGCGGCCGGTCAGTACGACGCGCGCGCCGTCAGCGGTCAGCGCCCGGGCGGTGGCGAGGCCGAGGCCGCGGGTGGCGCCGGTGACGAGATAGGTCCGGTCGGTGAGTCCAAGGTCCATGGGGCTAGTCTGCACCGGCCTCACCGAACAGCGTGAAGGCGGTTCCGACCAGGCCGATGTGGCTGAACGCCTGCGGGAAGTTGCCGAGTTGCCGTCCGCCCGCCGGGTCGTACTCCTCGGCGAGCAGACCGACGTCGTTGCGCAGTGCGAGGAGGCGGGAGAACAGGTCGCGGGCCTCGCGCCCGCGGCCCGTCAGGTGGAGCGCCTCGGCGAGCCAGAAGGAGCAGGCGAGGAACGTGCCCTCGTCGCCGGGCAGTCCGTCGACCGCGTTGTCGCCGGTGGCGTAGCGGCGGACCAGGCCGTCCTGGGTGAGCGTGGCGCGGACCGCGTCGACGGTGCCGATGACGCGGGGATCGTCGCCGGGCAGGAAGCCGAGGCGGGGGATGAGCAGGGTCGCGGCGTCCAGCGCGGTGGAGCCGTAGAACTGGGTGAAGGTGGACCGGGCGGCGTCGTAGCCCTGCGCGCAGACCTCGCGGTGGATGGTGTCCCGCAGCTCCCGCCAGCGCCGCAGGTCGCCCCGGGCCCCGGGGACGGCTTCGAGGGTGCGGACCGCGCGGTCGACGGCGACCCAGGCCATGACCTTGGAGTGGACGAAGTGGCGGCGCGGGCCGCGGATCTCCCACAGGCCCTCGTCCGGTTCGCGCCAGGTGGTGGCGAGGTACTCCACCAGTGCGCGCTGGATGTTCCAGGCGTGCGGCTGAGACGGCAGCCCGGCGACGCGGGCGCCGTGGAAGGCGTCCAGCACCTCGCCGTAGACGTCGAGTTGCCGCTGGTCGACGGCGGCGTTGCCGAGCCGGACGGGCGCGGAGGCGGCGAACCCGGACAGCCAGGGCAGTTCGGCCTCCGGCAGCCGCCGCTCGCCCGCGACGCCGTACATGATCTGCAGGTCCTCGGGGGCACCGGCGACCGCGCGCAGCAGCCAGTCCCGCCAGGCCGCCGCCTCGTCGAGATAGCCCGCGCCGATCAGGGAGGTGAGGGTCAACGAGGCGTCGCGCAGCCAGCAGTAGCGGTAGTCCCAGTTGCGGACGGAGCCGAGCGCCTCGGGCAGCGAGGTGGTGGGCGCGGCGACGATGCCGCCGGTGGGGGCGTACGTCAGCGCCTTGAGGGTGATCAGCGACCGCAGGACGGCGTCGCGGTGCGGTCCGGTGTAGCGGCACCGCGCCGACCAGGCGTGCCAGTCGTCGAGGGTGCAGTCGAGGGCGTCGTACGGGTCGATGATCCGCGGGCGCGGACGGTGAGAGGGGTGCCAGGTCAGGACGGAGGCGTAGCGCTCGCCGGGCCGCACGGTGAACTCCGAGCGGGTGCTGAAGTCCTTGCCGTACGTGGTGACCTGGGGTTCGGTGCGCAGCCAGACGGCGTCCGGACCGGCGACGGCGGCCCGGCAGCCCTCGGCGCGGCGCATCCACGGCACCACCCGGCCGTAGTCGAACCGCAGCCGCAGCACGCCGCGCATCTCGACGTGGCCGCGCAGTCCCTCGACGATGCGGACGACGTCGGGGGCACGGTCGCGCTGCGGCATGAAATCGGTGACCTTGACACAGCCGTCCGGGGTGTCCCAGACGGTGTCGAGGACGAGGGAGTCGCCGCGGTAGGAGCGGGTGGCGCGGGCGTCGGGGTGGACGGGGGCCATCCGCCAGTGGCCGTTGTCCCGGTCGCCGAGGAGCGCGGCGAAGCAGGCGCCGGAGTCGAAGCGCGGCAGGCAGAGCCAGTCGATCGACCCGTCGCGGCCGACGAGGGCGGCGGTCTGCAGATCGCCGATGAGCGCGTAGTCCTCGATGCGTGGGGGCACCCAGCGGGCTTTCCCGCCGGGCGGCGCCGCTATTCGGGGGCCGCGGCCGTCCGGGCTACAGGGGCGTCCGCGGGCGGGGCGTCCGTGGCGTCCGCCGGGTCCGCGTCCGTGGCGTCCGGTTCCGTCGCGGTGGTGTCCGCTCCCGCCGCCGCGGCCGCCGCCCGGTCCCGGCGCTCCCGGCGGACGAGGACGACCCAGCCGACCGGCACCGCCGCGGCGAACAGCCACCACTGCACGGCGTACGCCATGTGCGGGCCGATGCTGTCGTGGTCCGGCTCCGGGACCAGCTCGGGGGTGTGGTGCGGGGTGTTCGGCGCGTTCTGCTCGATGTACCCGGCGAGCACCGGGCGGTGCAGCAGCTTCGCCTGCTGGGCGCTGTTGATGAGCATGACCTGGCGGTCGGGCAGGCCCTGCCGGTCCTTGATCCCGCTGCCCTCGGTGGTCTCGTCGGCCATCATCCGGCCGGTCACGGTGACCGTGCCGCGGGGCGCCGCGGGCACGTCCGGGAACTTGGTGAGGTCGCCCCCGGCCGCGATCCAGCCGCGGTTGACCAGCACCGTCCGGCCGTGACCGAGGTCGAGCGGGGTGAGGACGTAGTAGCCGATGGTCGATTCGTCGGCGGCGGTGCGCTGGCGGACGACGACCTCGTGGGCGGCGTCGTACGTGCCGGTGGCGGTGACCGTGCGCCACATGTCGCCGCGGGGCAGGGCGCGCCCCGGGGAGGTCAGCTCGGTGACCGGTACCGGCTTCGCGTGGAGGTTGCGGTCGATGAGCTGGTTCTGCGCGACCCGGTGCTCATGGCGATGGAGCTGCCAGAAGCCCAGCTTGACCATGGCCGGGATCAGGACGAGGCCCACGAGGGTGAGGATCACCCATTGCCGGGACAACAGGAAGCGGTACACGGCTTCGACGGTACCTGGCGTGCGAACGCCCCCGAGCGGCGGGGCCGCCGGGGGCGATGCCGGGCGGCGGCGGGGCTCACACCCGGTCGACGATGCCCTGTTTCCCCGCGGCGCGGGCGCAGTGGGCGCCGCAGAACCACTGCCCGGAGGCCTCGACGCCCTGGCCGATGATCTGGACCCGGCAGTGTTCACAGATGGGCGCCATGCGGTGGATGGCGCAGGAGAAGGAGTCGAAGACGTGCCGCGCCCCGTCCTGCGTCTCCACGTAGAAGGCCAGGTCGTAGTCGTTTCCGCATACCTCGCAACGAGTCATGCGCCGCATCGTGCGGACCGCGGCGCGGCGGAGCAAGGCCATCGGGCCGGGTCGTCGGCGCGGCACCCGACCGGCGCAGCGACGGCCGGGCCGACCGGCGGTGTCACCCGGCGGGGGGCCGGACGTCCTGGAGGAGCTGCATGAAGGCCGCCTCGTCGATGACGGTGGTGCCGAACGTGCGGGCCTTGGCGGTCTTGGACGTCTGCGCGTCCGGGTCGTTGGTCACCAGCAGGCTGGTGAGGCGCGACAGGCTCGTCGCGACATGCAGCCCGGCCTCGATCGCGCGGTCCTCCAGCAGCTCACGGTCGACGGAGGTGTCGCCGGAGAATGCCACCCGCATGCCCTGCACCAGCTTGCCCCCGGCCTCGTACCGCCCCGGGTTGGGGTACGGGCAGGCCGGGCGCTTACGGGCGGGACGCCAGGAGGCGGTGGGACGGTACGACGAGGCGCCCGGATACTGCCGGGGCGCCGGGGTGTCGGACCACTCGGTGAGCGGCTGGCAGGCCAGCAGCGGCAGCCGCAGGTTCTCCCGGGCGGCGCGCCGCAGGCTCGGCCGGAACGTCTCGGCCAGCACCCGGGCGTCGTCCAGCGCGTGGTGGGCCTGCTCCTGGACCACGCCGTAGTGGGCGGCGAGGGTCTCCAGCTTGTGGTTGGCGAGCGGCAGGCCCAGCTCCTTGGAGAGGGCGATGGTGCACAGCCGGCGGTTCACCGGGGCGACCGCCGTGGCGCGGGCGTACTCGCGGGCGATCATCGACCAGTCGAACATGGCGTTGTGGGCGACCAGGACGCGGCCCTCCAGCCGCCGGGACAGCTCGGGCACGATCTCCGGGAAGAGCGGCGCGTCGGCCAGCACCTCGCTGGTCAGGCCGTGGATCCACACCGGCCCGGGGTCGCGCTCCGGGTTGACGAGGGTGTACCAGCGGTCCTGGAACTCGCCCCGGGCGTCGAGCTGGTAGACGGCGGCGGAGATGATCCGGTCGTCACGGGCGAGGCCGGTGGTCTCGACGTCGACCACGGCGTACCCCTCGGGGTAGGCGTCCGGCCAGGGGACCGGCGGGGTCTGCGGGCCCGGCTGCTGCCCGATCCTCGGCGCGATCGGGTCGGCTGCTGTGTGGTCTTCGAGCATGGTCCCTGAGGATACGGGCCGCCACTGACAGCCACCGCACCGCCGTCGGCCCCGTGGCCGGACTCGGCCCGTGGGCGCAGCTGCCGGGCCAACGACGGCCACCACAACGGAAAGCGGGCGAATGTGCATCAAGAGGGAGGATTTCTCAACGGTTCGTTACCGGCGGTATCCCCGGGCCGGAAACTGACACCCCGTCTCACATACTTCTCGGTAACCACCTCTAGCCGCGCCCCCGGCACCGCACTTATCGTGCCGGACATGCCGCACCTTCCCGATGTCGTGCTGTGGTCCGTCCCCGCCTTCCTCCTGCTCACCGCCGTCGAGGTGGCGAGCTACCGCCTGCGCCCCGACGAGGACGCCGCGGGCTACGAGGCCAAGGACGCGGCCACCAGCGTCGGCATGGGACTGGGCAGTCTCGCCTTCGACGCCCTGTGGAAGATCCCGATCGTGGCGATCTACTCCGCCGTCCATGCGCTGACCCCGCTGCGGGTGCCGGTGCTGTGGTGGACGCTGCTGCCGATGCTCCTGGTGCAGGACTTCCTCTACTACTGGTCGCACCGCGGGCACCACGTCATACGCGTCCTGTGGGCGTGCCACGTCGTCCACCACTCCAGCCGGAAGTTCAACCTCACCACCGCGCTGCGGCAGCCCTGGACGAGCTGGACCGTCTGGCCGTTCTACCTGCCGATGATCGTGCTCGGCGTCCATCCGGCGGCCGTCGCCTTCTGTTCCGGCGTCAGCCTCGTCTACCAGTTCTGGGTGCACACCGAGCGGATAGGCAAGCTGCCGCGGCTTGTCGAGTTCGTCCTGAACACGCCCTCCCACCATCGGGTGCACCACGCCTCGCAGGGCGGCTACCTGGACCGCAACTTCGGCGGCATCCTGATCATCTGGGACCGGATGTTCGGCTCCTTCGTCCCGGAGACCGAGCGGCCCGTCTACGGCCTCACCAAGAACATCGCCACCTGCAACCCGCTGCGCGTCGCCACCCACGAGTACGCCGCCCTCGCCCGCGACCTCCGCGCCGCCACCGGCTGGCGCGAACGGGCGGGCCGGATCTTCCGCGGCCCGGGCTGGCAGCCCACGGCCCGGCCCGCGACCGTTGCCGACGCGGGCGCCCCCGGGGGCGGCGCACCGGGCGGCCCACCCGGGGGCGGCCCCGTGGCCGCGCTCACCGGAGGCACCACGGTCGCGCCCACCGGAGGCCCGGCCCCCGGCCCGTCCACCACCGCCGCGTCCATCGCCGCGCCCACCGTCAAGAGAGGTGCCGCGTGAACCCGACGCGCCCCCGCCCCCGCGCCGCCCGCGCGCTGCTCGCCGGGTTCGCCGTGCTGGTCGCCGTCCACCTCGTCGCGCTGCTCGTCCGTACCGCCGCCGGATCCGGCAGCGGCGCGGGTGCCGTCGCCCACGCCGCGGTCCTGGCGACCAAACCGGCCCTGATGCCGGTCCTCGCCGGGTACGCCCTCGCCCGGGGCGGCCCGCCGCTGATGGCCGGAGCGCTGCTCCTCGGCTGCTGCGGCGACACCCTCCTGCAGATCGGCGGCGACCTCCTCTTCCTGCTGGGTATGGCCGCGTTCGCCGCCGGACACGTCTGCTATCTCGTCCTCTTCGCCCGGCACGGCACCGCGCCCACCCGCGCCCGCACCGCCGCCGCGGCGTACGCCCTCGCCTGCGCGACCCTCGTCGTCCTGCTGTGGCCCGGCCTCCCGGTGGACCTGCGGGGCCCGGTCGCCGGGTACAGCCTGCTGCTGACCGGCATGGCCTTCGGTGCCCTGCGCGCCGGGGCGCTCGCCGCCGTCGGCGGGCTGCTCTTCCTGCTCTCCGACAGCCTCATCGCCACCGGGATCGCCGCCTGGCCCCAGGCGCCCGCCCCGCACTTCTGGGTCATGCTCACCTACGTGGCAGCCCAACTCGCCCTCACCCTGGGGCTGTTGCGGACCGCCGGGCGTACGGTCCCGGCCGCCTCCGCCGCACCGCACCCGGTCCGCGTCTGAACCCACCGGCGCCGACGCCGTACCGGGCGGGCCGCACGCCACTTCGCCCGGTACGCGGCCGCGACCGGCGGGCCGCCCCGCCGCGGGGCCGTGCCCCGGCTCGTCGGCGCGAGCGGGATCACCTCCGGCGCAACGAAGCGCCCGCCCCGCGGTGGCGCCCGCCGCACCCCCGAGCGCCCCCTACTCCCGCGAATTTCCCCCAACAACCCCTGTCGCCGGGCCCGCACCCCCTCTACGATGCGTGATCCACATCACTTACGTTCCCTTTACCATCGGGTCCGCCGTCGGACACCACGCGTCAGGAGAATCCGTGAGCAGCGCACCGCCCACCGGCCCCGGGCCGCAGGAACCGCCCGGCTCCGCCGGGCCCCCGGTCACCACCGCCCCGCCCGCCGGCGACGCGGACCCGGGACGCGCACCGCACCCGTACGCCGAGGTCCAGCAGAGCGCGGAATTCGGCGAACTGCGCCGCGGCCACCGCGCGTTCGCCTTCCCCCTCACGATCGCCTTCGTCCTCTGGTACCTCGTCTACGTCCTGCTGTCGAGCTACGCGGGCGGCTTCATGGCGGTCAAGGTCGCCGGGAACGTCAACGTCGCCCTCGTCCTGGGCCTCGCGCAGTTCCTGACGACGTTCCTCATCGCCTGGTGGTACTCCCGCCACGCCGCGAGGCGTCTCGACCCGAAGGCCGAAGCCATCAAGAACCGTCTGGAGGGCGACGCATGACCGCCGCGCACCCGCTCGCCCTGCCGCTCGCCGCCGGAGGCGCGGGCGAGCACCGCACCCTGATCATCAGCCTCTTCGCCCTCTTCGTCGCCGCCACCTTGGTCATCACCCTCTGGGCCGGGCGGCAGACCCGCAACGCCGAGGACTTCTACGCCGGGGGACGCCAGTTCAGCGGCTTCCAGAACGGCCTCGCCATCTCCGGCGACTACATGTCCGCCGCGTCCTTCCTCGGCATCGCCGGGGCCATCGCCCTCTCCGGCTACGACGGCTTCCTCTACTCCATCGGCTTCCTCGTCGCCTGGCTCGTCGCGCTGCTCCTGGTCGCCGAACCGCTGCGCAACTCCGGCCGTTACACCATGGGCGACGTCCTCGCCTACCGGATGCGTCAGCGTCCGGTCCGCACCGCCGCCGGGACCTCCACCATCGTCGTCTCGATCTTCTACCTGCTCGCCCAGATGGCCGGCGCCGGTGCCCTCGTCACCCTGCTCCTCGGCATCACCAGCGAGACCGGAAAGATCCTCGTCGTCGTCCTCGTCGGCATCGTGATGGTCCTCTACGTCTCCATCGGAGGGATGAAGGGCACCACGTGGGTGCAGATGGTCAAGGCGGTCCTGCTGATCGCCGGGACGCTGCTCATCACGTTCCTCGTCATGCTGAAGTTCCACTTCAACATCTCCGCGCTGCTCGGCGCCGCCGCCGAGAACAGCGGCAAGGGTGCCGCCTTCCTCGAACCGGGCCTCAAGTACGGCGTCACCGCCACCTCGAAGATCGACTTCATCTCCCTCGGCCTCGCCCTGGTCCTCGGCACCGCCGGACTGCCGCACATCCTCATCCGCTTCTACACCGTCCCCACCGCCAAGGCCGCCCGGAAGTCGGTGAACTGGGCGATCGGCATCATCGGCGTCTTCTACCTGATGACCATCGCCCTCGGCTTCGGCGCCGCGGCGCTCCTCAAGCCCGCGGAGATCACCGCCGCCAACAAGGCGGGCAACACCGCCGCCCCGCAGCTCGCCGAGGTCATCGGCGGCGGCGCCGGATCCACCGGCGGCGCGGTCCTCCTCGCCGTCATCTCCGCCGTCGCCTTCGCCACCATCCTCGCCGTCGTCGCGGGCCTCACCCTCGCCTCCTCCTCGTCCTTCGCCCACGACATCTACGTCAATGTGATCCGCAAGGGGAACGCCACGGAGAAGGAGGAGGTCGGTGCGGCCCGTTGGGCGACCGTCGGCATCGGCGCCGTCGCCATCGTCCTCGGCGTCTTCGCCCGCGGCCTCAACGTCGCCGGTCTCGTCGCCCTCGCCTTCGCCGTCGCCGCCTCCGCCAATCTCCCCACCCTCCTCTACAGCCTCTTCTGGAAGCGGTTCACCACTCAGGGCGCCCTCTGGTCCATCTACGGCGGGCTCACCGCCTCCGTGCTCCTGGTCCTCTTCTCGCCCGTCGTCTCCGGCAAGGAGACCTCGATGTTCCCCGCCGCCGACTTCGCCTTCTTCCCGCTGGAGAACCCCGGCCTGATCTCCATCCCGCTGGGCTTCCTCCTCGGCTGGCTGGGCTCCCTGCTCTCCTCGGAGGAGCCGGACGCCGACAAGTACGCCGAACTGGAGGTCCGCTCCCTGACCGGCACCGGAGCGCACTGAACCACCCGCCGGGGCGGCGGCGTCGTAGGGATCTACGACGCCGCCGCCCCGGCCCCGTGCATCTCACGCCTGCCCGGTGTCACCCCCATCGCGTAGGCTCGAAGGAGCGACGAACACCATAGGACCGCACCCGGGGAGGGGCCTCGTGCTCATCGACACCTTCGGACGTGTCGCTACCGACCTGCGCGTTTCCGTCACGGACCGCTGCAATCTGCGGTGCACGTACTGCATGCCGGAAGAGGGCCTGCAGTGGCTCGCCAAACCCGATCTGCTCACCGACGACGAGATCGTCCGCCTCATCACCCTCGCCGTCGACCGCCTCGGCATCGACGAGGTCCGCTTCACCGGCGGCGAGCCCCTGCTGCGCCCCGGACTGACCGGCATCGTCGCCCGCGTCGCTCAGCTCGGCAATCGCCCCAGGATGTCCCTGACGACCAACGGCATCGGCCTGGAGCGCACCGCCGAAGCCCTCCGCGACGCCGGGCTCGACCGCGTCAACGTCTCCCTGGACACCCTCCGCCCGGACGTCTTCCAGACCCTGACCCGCCGCAAGCGCCACGCCGACGTGCTCCGCGGTCTGGCCGCCGCCCACGCCGCCGGGCTCAACCCCGTCAAGATCAACGTCGTGCTGATGCCCGGCCGCAACGACGACGAGGCCCCCGACCTCCTCGCCTGGGCCATGGAGCACGACTACGAGCTGCGGTTCATCGAGCAGATGCCACTCGACGCCCAGCACGGCTGGCACCGCGACGGCATGATCACCGCCGACGCCATCCTCACCTCGCTGCGCACCCGCTTCACCCTCACCCCCGAAGGCGAGGAACAGCGCGGTGCGGCGCCCGCCGAACGCTGGATCGTGGACGGCGGTCCGCACCGCGTCGGCGTCATCGCGTCCGTCACCCGCCCGTTCTGCCAGGCCTGCGACCGCACCCGCCTCACCGCCGACGGCCAGATACGGACGTGCCTGTTCGCCACCGAGGAGACCGATCTGCGCGCCGCCCTGCGCTCGGGGACCCCGGACGACGAACTGGCCCGTATCTGGGAGCGCGCGATGTGGGGCAAGAAGGCCGGGTCGGGTCTCGACGATCCGTCGTTCCTCCAGCCGGACCGCCCCATGTCGGCGATCGGCGGCTGACCTCCGCGGCCGTCCGCCGGGCCGCGCGGCACGCTCAGCCGTCGCGGTCCGCGGACTCCCATTCCTCCAGCGTCACCACGTCCTTGAGGAATCCGCGGACGCCGAGGAACTGCGACAGATGCTCCCGGTGCTCCTCGCAGGCGAGCCAGGTCTTGCGGCGCTCGGGCGTATGCAGCTTCGGGTTGTTCCAGGCCAGCACCCACACGGCGGGGGCACGGCAGCCCTTCGCGGAGCAGATGACGGCGCTGTCGCCGGAGTCCGGCACGTTCGGGGAGTTCACGCTCTTCACCCTACGTTCCGCGGACCGCCCCGGCGGAGGCGCGTGCGGCGGGGCCACCGGAGGGCGTCAACTCCCGTGCCACGGTGGCGAAGACAGGACGACGCCGGGCAGCCACGGGGGGAGCCGCCCGGCGTCGGTCCATCGCTCCGACGGGGGATGCGGAGCGCGTACGCAGTATGTCACGCGCCGGTAGCCGGGGTGCACCGGAACGGAATGATTGATCTGAGGTTTTCTTGAGCTTGCGCGCGGTGTGATGCCCCCGTTCGTGGTGCCCCGCAGGTCAGTCGGTGGAGGCGCCCCGACCGGTCCCGTCCGCCGTCGGTGCCTCGTCCCCCGGATCGGCCGCCGGCACACCGCCGCCTCCGGCTGCGAGCGCCGGACGCGTCGGCGCGGCGACGAAGGTCGACGGCAGCGAGGTCACGTTCTCCCGGCCCGCGTTGGCGACGACCACCGCAACGTACGGCAGCGCGAAGCCCAGCACCAGCGTGGCGACGGCGATCGGCCGCTCGACGTTCCACAGCACGACGGTGAGCACCACGGCCAGCGTCCGCAGGGACATCGAGATCACGTAGCGCCGCTGCCGCCCGCGCACATCCTCCGACAGCCCCCGCCGGGCCCCCGTGATCCGGAAGGTCTCGGCGCCGCTCTGCTTCCGCATCCCGCTCCACCATCTGCTAGGCCGTGTCCGCAACGTCCCGCCCGGGCGCGCGGCCCCGTCCGGGTGTCCCGTCGTCCGCCGAGGCGTCACGGTGTGGGCGGGACGGTGCGGACGCGACCGGAGTCCCGCCGGAGTCTCCCTGATTCCGGACACTGACACGGTACGCCGCACCCGCGCCGCGGACGAGACCGGGGCCGCCACCGGAGTCCGGCCCGCCGCCGTCCGCGCCCGGCTCCGCGTGCGGTGTGGCGGGGGCGGCGTGACACTGGCGGGGCACGGTCCGCTCCCGCGCCGAACCAGGAGGCGACATGCATTGGTTGTGGGCCCTCATCGTCGGCCTGATCCTGGGGCTGATCGCCAAGGCCATCATCCCCGGCAAGCAGCACATCCCGCTCTGGCTGACAGTGATCTGCGGTCTGATCGGCAGCGTCCTGGGCAACTGGGCCGCCACCGGCCTCGGCGTCAACGAGACCAGAGGCATCGACTGGATCCGCCATCTCCTCCAGCTGATCGGCGCCATCATCCTCGTCGTCATCGGTGAACGCATCTGGATCACCGTACGCGGCAACCGCAGCCGCCACACCCGCACCTGACCCGCCCACCGAACGCCGCGGCGCCGCGGCGCCCGGAAACGCACGGACGGCCGGTGCGCGCGATGCGTACCGGCCGTCCGGGGCGGCGGGGGAGAGGCCCGTCAGACGCCGTCGATCCTGGCGAGCTTGCGGCCCGCCTTGAGGTACACGCCCTCACCGGCCGGGGCCTCGGCGACCACCTCGGCGAGCGGCCGCACCGCGTCCGCCTCGGCGATCACCACCGTCTGCTGCCCGTCGGCGCCCTCGACGACCAGCTTCAGCGCGTTCTGCTTCGCCAGCCGCCGGGCAGCCGAGGCGCTCGGCGTGAACTCCAGGACCTTCGTCAGCACCGCCGCGACCGTCTCCGCGCCGTGCGCCGCGACATCGACGGACGGCAGCGAACCGACGTCCGTGAACGACTTCTTGGAGAACTGCGCGGTGAACCCGGCCCGCGCGGCCATCGCCGCCTCCAGGCCGTACAGCGCGGTCACCACCTCACCTGCGAGGATCTTCTTCAGATCCATCGGGTGCAGCGACCGCTCCTCGACCCGCTTCAGGGCGAGGGTGATCTCGTCGTCGGTCCACTCCGTCCACGCCTTGAGGTACGGCTCCATGAGACGGTCCGGCACCGACATGATCTTGCCGAAGACGTCGTCGGCGGGGGCGCTGAGGCCGACGTAGTTCCCCTTCGACTTCGACATCTTGGCGCCGGTGCCGTCGGTGCCCTCGATCAGCGGCATCGTCACGACCAGCTGCGGCTGCTGCCCGCGCAGCTCCATCAGCTTGCGGCCCATCTGCAGATTGAGCAGCTGGTCCGAGCCGCCCAGCTCGACATCGCACTCCAGCGCCACCGAGTCCAGGCCCTGCGCGATCGGGTACAGCAGCTCCGTCATCGTCAGCCCGGAACCGGCCGCCAGCCGGTTGCGGAAGTCCTCACGCTGGAGCAGCTGCGACGCCGGGACCTGCGAGAGCAGCGACAGCAGCTCCGGGAAGGTGTACGGCGCCAGCCACTCGCTGTTCTGCCGGAAGCTGACGTGCTCGAAGTCGAAGAACGGCCGGACCTGCTCGCGGTAGGTGGCGAGGTTGGCCGCGATGTCGTCGTCGGTCAGCGGCGGCCGCTCGGCGGTCCGGCCCGACGGGTCACCGATCTTGGCGGTGAAGTCACCGATGATCAGTGTGACGGAGTGGCCCAGCCGCTGGAACCGGCTCAGCACGATCAGCGGCACCGCGTGCCCGAGGTGGACATCGGTCGCCGTCGGGTCGATGCCCAGCTTGATGTGGAGACCGTGGCCCGCCGCACGGCGTTCCTCGATCCGCCCCGCCAGTTTCTCCACGCCCGGCAGCACCTCGACGGCGCGCCCCGCGATCAGCGCCGCCTGCTCCTTCGGCGGCAGGTCCGTCAGGTCGAGAGAGCGCCGCGCGCCCGTCTCCCGGAGCAACTCCTGGACGGTGGCGTCCGTGGAGAGGTCGGCGGAGAGCAGGGTCGTGGCGCGGGCGACGGATTCGCCGAGGCGTGTCATGGCGTTCCTGATCGGTTGTGGTTCCCGAAGGGGAGGACGAGGAGACAGTCTATTCGCTGCGTGTCCACCGCCTTCGCCTCCCCGGGCGACCGGCCGTTCGCCCTCCCGCACGGGCCCGGGGCCCGCTACGTCGTCCCGCCCCGCGGCGGGGCGCGCCTCGCCGATCGAGCGCCCCGGCGGCGGATTGGAGGGATCCACCACGGGGCGGTCCGCGCCGGGCTCCGGACGGGCGGCGCGACGCTCACCGCGGACGGCGCGGACGGCCCTTTCTGTAGGGACCTGACAGCGACGGCGCACCGCCCCTGTGCGGCCTCGATTCTCCGTACAGGCCCGGTGACCGATAGTTTCGTACCGAACGCAGGATGGATCAGGAAAGAAAGGGTGATCTCGTGAGCCGCTCGGTTCTGGTCACCGGAGGCAACCGCGGCATTGGCCTCGCCATTGCCCGTGCCTTCGCCGAGGCCGGCGACAAGGTCGCCATCACGTACCGATCGGGCGAGCCCCCCACGGGGTTCTTGGCCGTGAAGTGCGACATCACGGACGCCGAGCAGGTGGAGCAGGCGTACAAGGAGATCGAGGAGAAGCACGGTCCGGTCGAGGTGCTGGTGGCCAACGCGGGTGTCACCCGCGACCAGCTGCTGATGCGGATGTCCGAGGAGGACTTCACCTCCGTCCTCGACACCAACCTCACCGGCGCCTTCCGGGTGGTCAAGCGCGCCAACCGCGGCATGCTGCGGGCCCGTAAGGGGCGCGTCGTGCTGATCTCGTCCGTGGTCGGCCTGCTCGGCGGCGCGGGCCAGGCGAACTACGCTGCCTCCAAGGCGGGTCTGGTGGGCTTCGCCCGCTCGCTCGCCCGGGAGCTGGGCAGCCGTAACATCACCGTCAACGTCGTCGCCCCCGGGTTCGTCGACACCGACATGACCCGTGTGCTCACCGACGAGCAGCGGGAGGGCATTGTGAAGCAGGTGCCGCTGGCGCGCTACGCGCAGCCCGAGGAGATCGCCGCCTCGGTTCGCTTCCTGGCCTCCGACGAGGCCGCGTACATCACCGGAGCCGTCATTCCCGTGGACGGCGGATTGGGCATGGGTCACTGATCAGCATGAGTGGAATCCTCGCAGGCAAGCGCATTCTGGTCACCGGCGTGCTGACCGAGTCGTCGATCGCGTTCCAGGCCGCCAAGGTTGCCCAGAACGAAGGCGCCGAGGTCATCCTCACCGGCTTCGGCCGTCTCTCCCTCGTCGAGCGGATCGCCAAGCGGCTCCCCAAGGAGGCGCCGGTGATCGAGCTGGACGTCACCAACAAGGAGCACCTGGACGGCCTCGCCGACAAGATCCGCGCGCACCAGGGCGAGGACGCCCGTCTCGACGGCATCGTGCACTCCATCGCCTTCGGCCCCCAGGGCGCCTTCAACTTCCTGGCGGCGGACTGGGAGGACGTCGGCACCGCGGTCCACGTCTCCGCGTACTCCTACAAGGCGCTGGCCATGGCCTGCCTGCCGCTGATGGGGAGCGGCGGCGCGCTCGTCGGCCTCACCTTCGACGCGCAGATCGCCTGGCCGAAGTACGACTGGATGGGCGTGGCCAAGGCGGCGCTGGAGAGCACCAACCGCTACCTGGCGCGCGACCTCGGCCCCAAGGGCATCCGCTGCAACCTCGTCTCGGCCGGTCCGATCAAGTCGATGGCCGCGAAGTCCATCCCCGGCTTCGAGGATCTGGCGGACGTGTGGAACCACCGCGCCCCGATCGGCTGGGAGCTGACCGACCCGGAGCCCGCCGGCCGCGGCGTCGTCGGCCTGCTGTCCGACTTCTTCCCCCGCACCACCGGCGAGATCGTGCACGTCGACGGTGGCGTGCACATGATGGGCGCCTGACCGCACCCACCCGCGCCGCACGGCGCCCGGACGGGCCCTGATCATCCGTCAGTAGCCCGTGCCCGCCTTGCCTCCTGCCCGTTCCGGTTCGCGCCGGGGCGGGCAGGACGCGTTGCGGGGCGTATGGCCCGCGCGGGTGCGTCAGCCGGTGCCCCGCAGCGCGGCCCGGCAGCCGAACGGCAGGGTGCTCGCCTCGGCGGCGGCCCGCTCGTCGTCGCCCTCGCGGATCGCCGCCACCAGCCGGGCGTGGTCCATATGGGACTCGGGACGCAACTCCTCGCCGACGTCGGCGCGCAGGAAGTCGCGCAGCACACCCCCGAGATCGGCGTAGATCTCCGCCAGTACGTCGTTGTGCGAGGCCGCCACCACGGCCATGTGCAGCGTCGCGTCCGCCTCGACGAACGCGTCCGCAGCCCCCGACTCCCAGGCGCGTTCCCGGCGTTCCAGCAGCGCGTCGAGCTGCCGCAGATCGTGCGCCGTGCGGTGGCGGGCGGCCAGCCGCGCCGCCGATGCCTCCAGGGCGCTGCGCACCTCGGCGATGTCCCCGGGGTCGGCGTCGGCGAACCGGCGGTTCATCACCCCGGCCAGCTCACTGGTGGCCACCACATACGTGCCGGAACCCTGCCGGATGTCCAGCAGCCCGTTGTGCGCCAGCGCCCGTACGGCCTCCCGCACGGTGTTGCGGGCCACCCCGAGCTGCTCGACCAGCTCCGGTTCGGTGGGGATGCGCGCGCCGACGGGCCATTCGCCCGAGGTGATCTGGGCACGCAACTGCGCGATCACCTGATCCGCCAGCGCGGAGCGGCGGGGGGAGGTCAGGGGCATGACTGTGCTCCGGGGCGCGGGGAGAGTGCGGCGGCGGGCGGCGCCACCGGGACGGGGCCGGGCGGGCGGCCCGGGAGGGGGCGACCGCCGATAACTGGACAGGCAATCATCCTATGATTCTATGATGTGGCCATGGCAGAAGACGACCTGGCGACACTCCGCGCCGCCAACCGGCCCGCCCCGGACGGCGCACCCATACCGGCCACTGACCGCACGGCCGACAACGACCGCCCCACACCGACCACACCGACCACCGCACCCCGCTGGCTCAACGGCGTCGTCATCGCCGGACTCGTCCTCGCCGCCCTCAACCTCCGCCCCGCCATCACCAGCCTCGGCGCCCTCATGGAAGAGGTACGCGCCGGACTCGGCATGAGCGGCACCGTCGCCGGACTCCTTACCTCCGTCCCCGCACTCTGCTTCGCCGCGTTCGGCATCGCCGCCCCCCGCCTCGCCAGACGCCGGGGCCCCGGCACCGTCGTCTGCGCGGGCATGGCCGCCATTGCCGTCGGCGTCGCCGTACGCCCCTTCACCGGCGGCACCGCGGGCTTCGTCACCGCCAGCGCCCTCGCCCTCGCCGGCATCGCGGTCAGCAACGTCCTCCTGCCCGTCATCATCAAGAACTGGTTCCCCGACCGCGTCGGCCCGATGACCGGCATCTACTCCATGGCCCTGGCCCTCGGCACCTCCCTCGCCGCCGCCACGACCGTGCCCCTGACCAGCGCACTCGGCGGCTGGCGCCCCGGCCTCGCCGTGTGGGCCGCACTCGCCGTCGCCGCGGTACTTCCCTGGGCCCTGGTCCTGCGCCGCCGCGCCACCACCCCCGTACCCGGCGCCGCCCACCGCACCGAGGACCGGCCGATCCGCATCGCCGCCTCCCCGACCGCCTGGTCCCTGGCGGTCTTCTTCGGCCTCCAGGCCACCGCCGCCTACATCACCATGGGCTGGATGCCGCAGATCTTCCGCGACGCCGGGGTGTCCGCCGGTACCGCGGGCGTCCTGCTCGCCGTCACCATGGCCCTCGGCGTCCCGCTCTCCTTCGTCCTGCCGCGCCTCGCCACCCGCATGCGCCACCAGGGACCGCTCGCCGCGGGCCTCGGCCTCTGCGGACTCGCCGGATACACCGGCCTCTGGCTCGCTCCCGCCTCCGGCGCCTGGCTCTGGGCCCTCCTCATGGGCGTCTCCAACTGCGCCTTCCCGCTGGCCCTCACCATGATCGGCATGCGCGCCACCAGCGCCGCCGGCGTCGTCAAGCTCTCCGCCTTCGCCCAGAGCGTCGGCTACCTCATCTCCCTCCCCGGACCCCTCCTCGTCGGCGCCCTCTACCAGCACAGCGGCGGCTGGGGCATCCCGATCGCGCTGATGGCCGGCCTGATGGTGCCGCAGATCGCCGTCGGCGTGCTCGCCGGACGGGACCGCCGCATCGAGGACGAGACCTGAGTGCGACACTGACCCCATGCCTGTACTCGAACCGAACCCCCAGGGCGGCCAGAAGAAGCTGCTCACCGTCCTCGGCGTGATGCTCGCCGTGACCGTCGTGATCGCCGTTGTGGCGAGTATCGCCGCCAACTGACGTACGGGGTGCGGCCTGCGGGGATGCGCCTGAGAGTGCGACGCGGGGCGGCAGGGTGACGTGCCGCGGGGTGCCCTGCGGTCGGGGTGATGTCCTGCCGGGCGCTCCGGGGCATGGGCTCGCCTCCGCGGCAGGGCTCGCGATCCGGCCGGGACGCTTCCGGCCGGGACGCTTCCGGCCGGGCCCTGCGCTGACGTCGCGGCCGGGTCCAGGACCGGCTCGGCACCGCGGGCGCGTGCCCCGTCCGCTCGAACGCCCCGGACGAGCCCCGACCGGCCGGTCCACGAGATCCCCTAGGGGATCATCCTCAGGGATCAGTGGGGGCTTTCCCGGATAGGAACGCCCAGCCCTCCCCCGTACCTTCGAAGAACACCGCACCCCGCGGAAACGCGCCGCCCCACAGCGGCGGCGCGCTTCGATCCGTCACGGAGGCAACCATGCCCACCGCGTCCCGCCGCACCGCCGGACCCGTGCCCCCGCGCGACGCCGCCCGGCCTGCGCCGCGCACCGGGACCATGCGGAGACAGTTGCCGTGGTGGGCGCTGGCACTCCCCGTTGCCACCTTCGCGATCCTGCTCGCCCTCCCGGCGACCTCCACCGCACCGGCCCCCACCGCGCTGATGCGCCTCCTGGAGATAGCGGCCCGCACCCTCTCCGCCTGACCCGTCACGGACCACGGGAACCCCCGGAGGGACCCTCCCAACACCCCGCGCCCCGCGCCGCCTTTCATGCGAAGCTGGGACGCATGAGCGCCGATACACCTCGCCGGATCGTCCTCCTGCGACACGCAAAGGCCGAATGGACACAAGAGAGCGACCATGAGCGCCCGCTCGCCGAGCGCGGCCGGATGGACGCCCCGGCAGCCGGACGCCGGCTGGCCGGAGCCGGGATCACTCCCGACCTCACCCTCTGCTCAAGCGCCGCCCGCACCCGTGAGACCTGGAAGCTCTTCGTCGGCGAACTGCCCCAGCGCCCCAAGACCGTCTACGACGACCGGCTCTACGAGGCGTCGCTCGGCGAACTGATCGCGCTGCTCAACGAAACCTCCGACGAAGTGACCAACCTGCTCGTGGTCGGCCACAACCCGGCCATGCACGCACTCGCCGACGCGCTGGCGGGCGAGACAGAAGGAGACCTGCTGGCGCGCATGAACCGCGGGGGGTTCCCGACCTCGGCGATGGCCGTCATCGAGTTCAACGGTTCATGGAAGTCCGTCGAGCACGGCGTGGGACGCCTCACCGCGTACTGGCCGCCCCACGAGTGACCTCCGCGGGCCATGCGCCTGCGAGAGAAGCGGGCCATGCGCCTGAGACGGGCCATGCGCCCGAGAAGTGCGAGGGCCGGCCGTCGGTCCGTTCGAACCAGCGGCGCCGACGACCTGACCGCTTGGGGGAGGGATGGGGAGGGTGGGGGGAGGGGGAGCCCCCCAAGAGGGCCCTTAGGCCAAGCCCCCCAGCCCACCCCGGCCAACCCCCTACCTGGCTCCCCCCGGCCCAGGCCCCACCACGTCCCCCTGGCACCAGCCACGGGTACTCACCCCGTGGCTCGTAGCCCCTCACCCCACATGCGTCTCCGCAGCCTCGACCTCTTCGCGGGTGATGCCCAGCAGGTACAGCACGGTGTCGAGGAACGGCACGTTCACCGCCGTGTGGGCCGCCTCGCGGACCACCGGCTTGGCGTTGAAGGCGACGCCGAGTCCCGCGGTGTTGAGCATGTCCAGGTCGTTGGCGCCGTCGCCGATGGCGACGGTCTGGGCCAGCGGCACCCCGGCCTGGTGCGCGAAGCTGCGCAGCAGCCGTGCCTTCCCGGCCCGGTCCACGATCTCGCCGGTGACCTTGCCGGTGAACTTCCCGTCCACGATCTCCAGGGTGTTGGCGGCGGCGAAGTCCAGCCCCAGCTCCTCCTGCAGCGCGTCGGTGACCTGCGTGAACCCGCCGGAGACGACGCCGACCTGGTAGCCGAGCCGCTTGAGGGTGCGGACGAGGGTGCGGGCGCCCGGCGTGAGCCGTACCTCCTTGCGTACCTTCTCCACGACGGACGCGTCGAGACCGGCCAGCAGCGCGACGCGGGCGTGCAGCGACTGTTCGAAGTCCAGCTCGCCGCGCATCGCCCGCGCGGTGACCTCGGCGACCTCCGCCTCGCACCCGGCGTGCGCCGCGAACAGCTCGATGACCTCGTCCTGGATCAGCGTCGAGTCGACGTCCATGACGACCAGCCGCTGCGCCCGGCGCTGGAGCCCCGCCGACACCACGGCGACATCGACGCCGAGGAGGGCCGCCTCCGGTGCCAGCACGGAGCGCAGCGCGTCCGTGGCGGCGCCGGACACAGCGAACTCCACGGCCGTCACCGGGTACTTGGCGAGCCGGAAGATACGGTCGATGTTGCCGCCGCAGGAGGTTATGGCGGCGGTGATCGCGGCGGTGCACTCGGCGGTCAGCGGATGCCCCAGCACGGTGATGTGGGACCGTCCGGTGCCGCGCGGACGGTTGTCGCCCCGGCCGGAGATGATCTCCGCCTGGAGGTTCAGCGAATCGGCCCAGCTGTGGACGGTGGCCCGCAGACCGCCTTCGGAGGCGCCGTCGGCCCCGGTGGCGGGCGCGGTGATCAGCGCGCACAGCACTATGCGGCCACGGGTCACGACCTGCTCGATGTCGACGACATCGACGGAGTAGGCGGCGAGGGTGTCGAAGAGACCTGCGGTGATGCCGGGCCGGTCCTTCCCGAAGATCTTCACGAGGAGGGTCGGTACGTCATCGCCCGGTACGGCGGTGGCAGGCGGGATCTGCGATGCGCTCATGGTGCCTTTACGGTAACCGCCCGCCGCGTCCGCCCGTACACCTGTCCGTCGTTCGGACCGCCACACGCGGCGCCCCGATCACGGCCCCGGCCCCGCGGCGCCCGGCCTGGGCACCCGCTCGCCGCCCCCGCCCGGACAGCCTCTGGACCGCCGACCCATGATCGTTATGGACTCGTGTCCGCACCCCCTTCCGGTGCTTTCCGGACCCTCCCGGCGGCCGGAAAGGAGCGCTCCGGGGCCGGTCACGGTGCACGGTTTCGCCGCTCCCGTGTGGTTTGACGGGTGCCGTCCGGGCCCTCGTACGGACGTGCCGTACGCAGTGTGCGCCGGCCCCGCGTCCCGGTTTCCGGTAGGCGGGCCGAGCCTGAAATAGTTCCCCACGATGTTCGCCATCCCTGGATTCCCATACAGGGCGTCACTCGGGGGACTATGTAATGGGGCATGGAGTGCCTGAACTCGTACTGGAATTGAAGGGTAGGACCTGGACGCTCGACCCGTCCCGGTCCTACATCGTGGGCCGTGATCCGCAGGGCGACATGGTGCTCGACGACGCCAGGGTCTCCTGGCGGCACGCAGTCCTGCGGTGGGCCGGACACAGCTGGGTCATCGAGGACCAGGGCAGCACCAACGGCACCTACGTCCAGGGTCAGCGGATCCAGCAGGCGGAGATCGGTGCCGGTTCGGCCGTCCACCTGGGCAACGCCACCGACGGCCCGCGGATGACCCTGTCGGCCGCCGCCGCACCGGCCACTGCACCGGCCGCCGGTGCCTACGGTGCGCCCGCGGCGCCGCAGCAGGCCGCCGCCCAGGGCTGGCAGCAGTCGCCCGCCGCCCAGCAGCCGCCCGTCCCGCAGGGTCAGCAGTCGCCCGCCGGGGCCGGACAGCCCTACGTCCCGCCGCAGCAGGCCCAGCAGCCCCCGCAGCAGCCCTCTCCCCGGGCGGGCGCCGCCCCGCAGGCCCAGGGCGACCGCAGCCCCACCACGTTCCACCGCCTGGAACTCGACCGGGTCATGCGCATCGGTCGTGCGCTGGAGAACGAGCTGGTCGTCTCCGATCTCCAGGTCTCCCGCCACCACGCGGAGTTCCACGCCACCCCCGACGGCCGCTTCGAGATCCGTGACCTCGGCAGCCACAACGGCACCTACGTCAACGGCCAGCCGGTCCCCAGGTCCGGCTCCGCCGACATCGGCCCGAACGACATCATCGGCGTCGGCCACTCCACGTTCCGCCTGGTCGGCGACCGGCTGGAGGAGTTCGTCGACACCGGCGACGTCTCCTTCTCGGCCCGCCACCTCACGGTCACCGTCGACGGCGGCAAGCAGATCCTCAAGGACGTCTCGTTCGGCGTCCCGGAGAAGTCGCTGATCGCCGTCATCGGCCCCTCCGGCTCCGGCAAGTCGACCCTCCTCAAGGCGCTCACCGGCTACCGCCCCGCCAACCAGGGCGACGTCCTCTACGACAACCGGAACCTCTACAAGCAGTTCGCCGAGCTGCGGCAACGCATCGGTCTGGTCCCGCAGGACGACATCCTCCACAAGGAGCTGACCGTCCAGAAGGCGCTGCGGTACGCCGCCAAGCTCCGCTTCCCCGGCGACACCGCGGAGGCCGAGCGTGAGGCCCGTATCGACGAGGTGCTGCACGAGCTGAAGCTCCATGTGCACCGGGAGAAGAAGGTCACTTCCCTCTCCGGTGGTCAGCGCAAGCGCGTCTCGGTCGCCCTGGAGCTGCTGACCAAGCCGTCGCTGATCTTCCTCGATGAGCCGACCTCCGGCCTCGACCCGGGCATGGACCGCGACGTCATGCAGCTGCTGCGCGGCCTCGCCGACGACGGCCGTACCGTCCTGGTCGTCACGCACTCCGTCGCTGAGCTGGCGATCTGCGACAAGCTGCTGGTCATGGCGCCGGGCGGCGGCGTCGCCTACTTCGGCCCGCCCGAGGAGGCGCTGAACTTCTTCCAGTACGAGACGTGGGCCGACGTCTTCTCGGCGTTCGAGAACTACCGCGACTACGACTGGATGGGCCGCTGGCGCGGCTCTCCGCACTACCAGATGTACGCGGCGGACATCGACGCGGTCGCCCCGCAGTCGGTGCAGATCCAGTCGCCGCCCGCCCGGATGCAGAAATCGCAGAGCTGGGGCTCGCAGCTGTGGACGCTGATGCGCCGCTATGTCTCGGTGCTCGCCTCCGACCGCGGTTTCCTGGTCCTGATGCTGGCGCTGCCCGCGGTCCTCGGCATCGTCTCGATGCTGATCCCCAGCGACTACGGCTTCGGGTACGGGCCGGACAACCGGCACGGCGCGAACCGCGACGCGTCCACGATCATGTTGATCCTCGCGGTCGGCATGTGCTTCTCCGGCGCCGCCAACTCCGTACGTGAGCTGATCAAGGAGCGGGTCATCTACGAGCGTGAACGGGCCACCGGCCTGTCGCGGTCGGCGTATCTGATGTCCAAGGTGATCGTCCTGGGCGTGGTCACCGCCTTCCAGGGCGTGATCATCTCGGTGATCGGCTTCTGCACCCGGACGATGCCCGCCGAGGGCGTGATCCTCCACAACCTGCCGGGCGTCGAGATGACGCTGGCGGTCATCGCGCTCGGCTTCACCTCGATGATGTTCGGCCTGATCATCTCCGCGCTGGTCAAGACCGCCGAGAAGACCATGCCGCTGCTGGTCATGTTCGCCATCGTCCAGGTCGTCTTCACCGGCGTCCTCTTCCAGCTGTTCGACACGATCGGCGTCGCGCAGTTCTCCTGGCTGATGCCGTCGCGCTGGGCCGTCGCCGCGATGGGCGCGACCGCGGACATGAACCGTCTGCTGCCGTGGGAGCCCGCCAACCCGGCCAAGGGGACGCCCGCCAACCCCGATCCGCTGTGGCAGCACCAGCCCGGCGTCTATGTGATGGACATGATCATCCTGATCGCGCTCGGCGTCGCCCTCGCCTTCGTCGTGGCCCGCCTGCTGCGCCGCCACGAGCCGGAGATCATGCGCAAGTGACCCGGCGTCCGTAGCGCACCACCGCTGAGGGGCGGCACCCGTGGTCGGGTGCCGCCCCTCGGCGGTGCGGACGCGGTCCGCTCAGTAGGCCGAGTTGACGTTGTCCATCGAGCCGTACTTGTTGGCCGCGTAGTTGCAGGCGGCGGTGATGTTGGCGACCGGGTCGTAGATGTCCCAGGAGGTGCCGTTGACGTGGTACGTCTGGAAGGTTGGGGCGATCACCTGGAGCAGGCCCTTGGACGGCACGCCGTTGATGGCGTTGATGTCCCAGTTGTTGATGGCCATCGGGTTGCCCGCGGACTCCCGGATGATGTTGCGGTGGATGCCGTCGTACGAGCCGGGGATGCCCTTGCTGGCCATGATGTCGAGCGACTCGCGGATCCAGCCGTCGAGGTTGTTCCCGTAGGTCTTGACCGGGGTCTTCGCGGCGGTGGGCAGCGCTGCGCGGTCGGTGGACCGGCTGGCGGCCTGCTGCGCGGCGCGCTCCTTGGCGGCCTTCGCCTCGGCCTTGGTCTTCGCGGCAGCCTTTGCCTTGGCGGCGGCCTCGGCCTTGCCGGCCTTCGTGGAGGCGTCCGCCTGCTTGGCGATGGTGGCCTGCTGGGTCTGCGCCGCGCTGCCGACGGTGCTGCTGAAGGCGACCGGCTGCACGTGTGCGGCCGTGGCCTGGCTCGTGTTCTGCCCGGCGTCGGCGCCCGGCACGATGGTGAAGGCGAGGGCGGCGGCACCGGCCGCGGCGATCCCGGCGGCGGAGAGCTTGTGGGTCCGCGTCAGGCGGTCAAGGCCGAAAAGGGCGTGCTTGGGCATGGCGAAGTAGACCTTCCGGAAGGGGAACGCCGCAGGGAGCCGTTGGTGGCGGAGTACGCCGGGTGGAGACCACGGCGCCAAGCGACGGGAGCCATTCTTAGCGGCCGTAAATTCACCGGGCAACGAGGTGACATACGACCCCGAATAGTGGAACCGGGGTGCCCGACCCTGCGTCCGCCGGGAAAGAACCCCAGCTCACGAGGGTTTGCCGGGCGACTAATGCCCGTCGTAGGTGACCTGCGCCCTATGCGCGGCGTCACACCCGGAGAAGGTTTGCCTCGCCGGGTGTGATCGCAGTTGCACAGTACGTATGGGGCGAATGCGCCTCAGACCTCGACCAGTACCTGATCAAGGGACTTTCGGGTCAAAGCCGGCACTTCGCAGTCCTCGGCCGGGTAGCCCACGGGGATCACGGCGAACGCCTTCTCGTTGGCCGGACGCCCCAGAACCTCCCGCAGGAACCGCATCGGGCTCGGCGTGTGCACCAGCGCCGCCAGCCCCGACAGATGTAACGCGGACAGCAGCATCCCGACCGCGATGCCCACCGATTCGTCGACGTAGTAGTGCTTGCGCTTGCTGCCGTCCTCGCCCAGCCGGTGCCGCTGCTGGAACACCACGATCAGGTGCGGCGCATCGGTCAGATGGGGCTTGACCGCGTCGGTCCCCAGCGGGCGCAGTGCGGCCAGCCACTCCTCGCCCAGTCGCCCCTCGTAGGAGACGCGCTCCTCCTCTTCCGCCGCCGCCCGGATCCGCCGCCGTACGTCGGCGTCCTTGACCAGTACGAACGTCCACGGCTGCTGATGCGCCCCGGACGGCGCGGTCGCCGCGCAGGCGATGGCGTCCCGTACGACCTGCTCGGGCGCCGGGTCGGTGGAGAACTGCCGTACGGTCCGCCTGCCGTCCATCCGCTCCCGTAGCTCCGCCGCGCGGGCGAGCGACTCCGCCGCCGGTATCCGCGCGGGACGGTACGGAACGGCCCGGTAGGGGTCGCCGTGGGTCGGGGTCCAGGCCCTCGTCGCTTCTGTCGTGCGCCGAGTCTGGAACCGGACGCGGCTCCCCGGGGCGCGGACCGCCGAATCCACGGACTTCGGCCCGATCCGCACGCTCGACAGAGAGGGGGATTGGCGGAATTATATGTGTAATGCCCCTATATAGGGGTCCGAGGTGACATTTGAATGGAGTGCGAAGAATAGGCAGTACGCCGGAAATCGACACGGTCCGCCCTAGGTCCGTAGACCGAGGACCGGCACGGCGGCGGACCGATATGGTCCTCGCCGGACGCCGGTACCGTGAAGCCATGACCAACGGACCGGGAGCCGGCATCCCCGCGGTGAGCAGCGCGATCCTTGCGATGAGCCGGCATCTGGAGGTGCGGGACGTCCTCAAGACGATCGTGGCCTCGGCCCGGGAACTGCTCGACGCCGAGTACGCAGCCCTCGGCGTGCCCGACGATCACGGCGGCTTCGCCCAGTTCGTGGTGGACGGCGTAAGCGAGGAGCAGTGGAAGGCCATCGGCCCGCTGCCCCGCCAGCACGGCATCCTCGCCGCGATGCTCCACCACGCCACCCCCGAGCGTCTCGCCGACGTCCGCGAGGACCCCCGCTTCGGCGGCTGGCCCGCCGCCCACCCGGACATGTCCGACTTTCTGGGCCTGCCGGTCGCCGACGGCGACGAGATCCTCGGCGCCCTCTTCCTCGCCAACAAGCGCTGCCCCAAACCGGCCGGTGGCTGTGGCTTCACCGCCGAGGACGAACGCCTGCTGGGGATACTCGCCCAGCACGCCGCCATCGCCCTCACCAACGCCCGCCTCTACGAACGCAGCCGCGAGCTGACCATCGCCGGGGAACGCGCCCGCCTCGCCCACGAGCTGCACGACGCCGTCGCCCAGAAGCTCTTCTCCCTCCGGCTCACCGCCCAGGCGGCCACTGCACTCGTCGACCGCGACCCGGACCGTGCCAAGTGCGAACTGCACCAGGTCGCCGCGCTGGCCGCCGAGGCCGCCGACGAGCTGCGCGCCGCGGTGGTCGAACTGCGGCCCGCCGCCCTCGACGAGGACGGCCTGATCGCCACCCTCCGCTCACAGGCCCAGGTCCTCGACCGCGCCCACAGCGCCCGCGTCACGTTCGGTGCCCAGGGCGTTCGCGCCCTGCCCTCCTCCCAGGAGGAGGCGCTGCTCCGCGTCGCCCAGGAGGCGCTGCACAACGCGCTGCGGCACAGCGGCGCCGGGCACGTCGAGGTCACCCTCACCCGGCACGGCCAGGGCGCGCTGCTCCGGGTCGCCGACGACGGCTGCGGCTTCGACACCGGAGCGGTCCGGACCGCAGGCCGTCACCTGGGGCTGGTGTCGATGCGCGACCGCGCCAACGGCGTCGGTGGCGTACTCACCGTGAAATCGGAGCCCGGCCAGGGCACCGCTGTAGAGATGGAGGTGCCCGGTGGCTGAGAACGCCGGAATCGGCAACCGCGACGAACAGGCCGACGGCCGCGAGCGGCGCGGCGTCCCCCCGGGCGGCGACCCCGCGCCCGGCACCGACGACGCGCTGACGGAGACCGGAGACGGCGCCGGGACCATCCGGGTGCTGCTGGTCGACGATCACCAGGTGGTCCGCCGTGGTCTGCGGACGTTCCTGGAGATCCAGGACGACATCGAGGTCGTGGGCGAGGCGGCCGACGGCACAGAAGGCATCGCCGCCGCCGAACGGCTGCGCCCCGACGTCGTCCTGATGGACGTCAAAATGCCCGGCACGGACGGCATCGAGGCGCTGCGCACCCTGCGTGAACTGGCCAACCCCGCCCGGGTGCTGATCGTCACCAGCTTCACCGAACAGCGCACCGTCGTCCCCGCCCTGCGCGCGGGGGCCGCCGGATATGTCTACAAGGACATCGACCCGGAGGCGCTGGCCGGCGCCATCCGCTCCGTTCACGCCGGGCATGTGCTGCTCCAGTCGGAGGTGGCCGGCGCCCTCCTCACCCAGGACGAGGGCGGCAACGGACAGGGCCGCGGCACCACACTCACCGAGCGGGAGAGCGAGGTGCTGGGCCTGATCGCCGACGGACGCTCCAACCGCGAGATCGCCCGTGCGCTCGTCCTCTCCGAGAAGACCGTCAAGACCCATGTCTCCAACATCCTCATGAAGCTGGACCTCGCCGACCGCACCCAGGCCGCCCTCTGGGCCGTCCGCCATGGGGTGGGCGGCTGATCCACCGGGCGGCTGATCCACCGGGCGGGCCGGTACGCATGCCCGATACGGCACGGCGCCGCCACCCCCGACCGGCGCCGTGCCCGGCACAGCCTGCCGGGCACCCGGCCCTCACCGCTCCCCGCGCCCCCTCACGGCCTCCCCGGCGAGCGCGCCCGCCCTCACCCCTCTACGCCCGCACACCCCTCACCCCCGCCGCTCCCGCTCCTCCACCGCCGCGTTGTACGCCGCGACCTGCGCCCGCCGGGCCGTGCGCTCCACCGGGCGCAGCGCCTCCGTACGGGCCGCGATCTCCGAGGAGCTGACCGCTCCGCCGTGCTCCCGGCCGTCTCCGCCCGCGCTCCGCGCGATGGCGAGCAGCGCCCCCACCCGCTGCGCCAGTTCCAGCACCCGCACCGCGCGCGGCGGATACCCCGGCGCCAATACCTGACGCCCGGCCTCGGCCCGCGCCCGGTACGCCTCCAGCGCGGCCTGCGCCACCGGGCCGGAACCGGCCACGTCCAGCCGCATCAGCGCCTCGGTCGCCTCCCGCAGCGCCTCCGCCAGCTCCCGCTCCGCCTCGCCGAGCGACGGCACATCGGCGGGCGGCGCTTCACGTACCGGCAGGCACTCCCACACCACCTCGAGGTGCACATCCGGCCCGGCGCCGCCGTCCGGGCCCGCCCGGTGTATCTCCGGGACCAGGCCGACCCCGGCGCCCGTGGCCAGCACCGCCTCCCCGGCGTCCAGCGCCCGGGCGTTGAACTCCGGCGGTCCGCTCAGCCCCAGCGGATGCCCCGGCGCGGGCAGCGCGACCCGCAGCCCCACCGCGCCCATCGCCCGCAGGCGGCCGAGCGCCAGCGTCAGCCCCACCGGCGCGGCCTCACCCGGCAGGCCCCGCACACGGTGCACGGCATCGTCGTCCGCGATCTGCTCCGCGGCGTCATCAAGCGAGACAAGTCCGGCCAAAAGGGCATTTCCCCATGCCGCCAACCGTCCCGAACGAGGTTCATCGAGCATGGTCCCCAGCCTAGGGAACGGCACTGACATCGAGTGGCGTAGGTTTGCACGGGGGAGGCGCCCGCAGGCGCACGTGACGACCGAGAAGCAATGGGAGACAGGGCACTCATGAGCGATGTGCTGGAGCTGGTGGACGTATCCGTGGTCCGCGAAGGGCGGGCTCTGGTGGACCAGGTCTCCTGGTCGGTGAAGGAGGGGGAGCGCTGGGTCATCCTCGGCCCCAACGGCGCCGGCAAGACCACCCTGCTCAACCTCGCCTCCAGCTACCTCTTCCCCACCAAGGGCCGCGCCACCATCCTCGGCGAACGCCTCGGCAAGGTCGACGTCTTCGACCTCCGCCCGCGCATCGGCATCGCCGGTATCGCCCTCGCGGACAAGCTCCCCCGCAGCCAGACCGTCCTGCAGACCGTCCTCACCGCCGCCTACGGCATGACCGCCCACTGGCAGGAGCGCTACGAGGACATCGACGAGCAGCGCGCCCGCGCCTTCCTCGACCGCCTCGGCATGACCGAGTACCTCGACCGGAGGTTCGGCACCCTCTCCGAGGGCGAGCGCAAGCGCACCCTCATCGCGCGCGCCATGATGACCGACCCCGAGCTGCTCCTCCTCGACGAGCCCGCCGCCGGTCTCGACCTCGGTGGCCGCGAGGACCTCGTCCGCCGCCTGGGCCGCCTCGCCCGCGACCCGTACGCCCCCTCGATGGTGATGGTCACCCACCACGTCGAGGAGATCGCCCCCGGCTTCACCCACGTCCTGATGATCCGTCAGGGCAAGGTGCTGGCCGCCGGTCCCCTCGACCTCGAACTGACCTCGGCCAACCTCTCCCGCTGCTTCGGCCTCCCCCTGATCGTCGAGCGGAACGGCAGCGACCGCTGGACCGCCCAGGGACTGCCCCTTTCCTGACGCTTTACGCCCTGTTCCCGCGGAGCGCCCCCGCCCTACCATGAAGCGGTGGACGCATGGGTGTGGTGGCTGATCGCCGCCGTGGGGCTGGGAATTCCGCTCGTCGTGACCGCGATGCCCGAGTTCGGGATGTTCGCGGTCGGCGCCGTCGCAAGTGCCGTCACCGCAGCGCTCGGTGGCGGCACGGTCATACAGTTCCTCGTCTTCGCCGCGGTCTCCGTCGCCCTCATCGCCGTCGTCCGCCCCCTCGCCAACCGTCTCCTCACGCAGCAGCCCGGCTTCGCCTCCGGCATCGACGCACTCAAGGGAAAGAGCGCCACGGTCCTGGAGCGCGTCGACGGCGCCGGGGGCCGCATCAAGCTCGGCGGTGAAATCTGGTCGGCCCGCGCCCTCGACGGCGACCGCGCCTACGAACCCGGAGCGCAGGTCGACGTCGTGGAGATCGAAGGCGCCACCGCTGTGGTGATCTGACCGGAAAACGTTGTGGTCATCTGACCGGAACGCGCTGACGACGCACCACGGGTCTGAAAGACTCGATCAACACCCAAGCCGGCCACGGCCGGAGGATCAAACGAAGGGCACGGGAGTCGCAGTGGCACCGATCATCATCGTCCTGATCATCCTGGTGGTGCTCGTGTTCATCGCACTCATCAAGACGATCCAGGTCATTCCCCAGGCGAGCGCCGCCATTGTCGAGCGCTTCGGCCGTTACACCCGCACCCTCAACGCGGGCCTCAACATCGTCGTCCCGTTCATCGACTCGATCCGCAACCGCATCGACCTCCGCGAACAGGTCGTGCCGTTCCCGCCGCAGCCGGTGATCACCCAGGACAACCTCGTTGTCAACATCGACACCGTCATCTACTACCAGGTCACCGACGCCCGCGCCGCGACCTACGAAGTCGCCAGCTACATCCAGGCGATCGAGCAGCTCACCGTCACCACGCTCCGCAACATCATCGGCGGCATGGACCTGGAGCGCACCCTCACCTCCCGCGAGGAGATCAACGCGGCGCTCCGCGGCGTCCTCGACGAGGCCACCGGCAAGTGGGGCATCCGCGTCAACCGCGTCGAGCTGAAGGCCATCGAGCCGCCCACCTCCATCCAGGACTCGATGGAGAAGCAGATGCGCGCCGATCGCGACAAGCGCGCAGCCATCCTCCAGGCCGAGGGCACCCGCCAGTCCCAGATCCTCACCGCCGAGGGTGAGAAGCAGTCCGCCATCCTCCGCGCCGAGGGTGAGTCCAAGGCCGCCGCGCTCCGCGCCGAGGGTGAGGCCCAGGCGATCCGTACGGTCTTCGAGTCCATCCACGCCGGTGACCCGGACCAGAAGCTGCTGTCGTACCAGTACCTCCAGATGCTCCCGAAGATCGCCGAAGGCGACGCCAACAAGCTCTGGATCGTGCCTAGCGAGATCGGCGACGCCCTCAAGGGCCTCGGCGGCGCCCTCGGCAACTTCACCCCCGGCGGCGGCAAGGGCGACCCGCTCGCCAAGTCCCCCACGCCCCGCCAGGCACCGCCCATCGACTGACCCACCTGCCCTCAGGGGGTGTCTCCCCGGTCACGCGGACCGGGAAGGCGCCCCCTGTTGCATGATCGACCGCATCCGCTACCGCACGATACGGGGGCTCGCGTGACCACATGGGAAGCACTCGCCGTCCTCGCCGCGGGCCTCGGCGCCGGGACCATCAACACCATCGTCGGCTCCGGCACCCTCATCACCTTCCCGGTGCTGCTGGCCGTCGGCCTCCCGCCGATCACCGCGAACGTCTCCAACTCCCTCGGCCTGGTGCCCGGTTCGCTCAGCGGCGCCTTCGGCTATCGCCGCGAACTGACCGGGCAGCGCTCCCGCATCCTCCTCTTCGGCACCGCCGCCCTCCTCGGCGGCACCGCCGGCGCGGTCCTGCTGCTCGCCCTGCCGTCCGCCGCCTTCGACGCGATCGTCCCCGTGCTCATCGGCATCGCGCTCGTCCTCGTCGTCATCCAGCCCCGTCTCGCCGCGGCCCTCCGCGCCCGCCGGGCCCGCAACGGCACCACACCCCGCCGCCACGGCGGCCCCGTCCTCTTCACCGGACTGATGCTCGCCAGCGTCTACGGCGGCTACTTCGGCGCGGCCCAGGGCGTCCTCTACCTCTCGATGGCGGGCCTGGCGCTCGACGAGACCCTGCAGCGGCTCAACGCCCTCAAGAACGTCCTCACCCTGCTCGTCAACGCCGTCGCCGCGGTGCTCTTTCTCTTCATCGCCCACTTCGACTGGACGGCCGTCGCCCTCCTCGCCACCGGCTCCGCGCTCGGCGGCCGCATCGGCGCGACCATCGGCCGCCGACTGCCGCCCGTCGCGCTGCGCACCCTCATCGTCATCGTCGGCGTGGTGGCCATCGTCCAGCTCGTCCGCTGAGCCGCCGCACCCCGCGGACCACCGGCGATGGCCACCCCGCCCGGGCCTCACGCCGCCGGGGACGCCCACCCCGGCAACTCCTCACGCACCGACACCCCGAGCGTCGACAGCATCGCCTCCGCGGGCGTCGGCTCGAACGGCCGCCGCAGCAGCCGCATCCCGGCCTGCTCCGGCGTACGGTCCGCCTTCCGGTGGTTGTCCTCCGTACAGGAAGCGACGGTATTCAGCCATGTGTCACCGCCGCCGTGCGACCGCGGTACGACGTGATCGACGGTCGTCGCCCGCCGCCCGCAGTACGCGCACCGATGCTGATCCCGCACCAGCACGCCCCGCCGCGACCACGGTGCCCATCTTCGGAACGGCACCCGTACGTACCGGCTGAGCCGGATCACCTGCGGCACCGGCACCTCCACCGAAGCGGCTCGGATCCGCAGCCCCGGATGCGCGTGCTCGACGACGGCCTTCTCCTGCATCACCAGCACGACGGCCCGACGTGACGTCACCGTCGACAGCGGCTCGAAGCTCGCGTTGAGCACCAGCGTCTCGCGCATTCCGCCCACCTCCCGGCCCGTTCGCCCCCGCGGCGAAGTGGCTCCACTGTGCAGGGGAAGCTTTTCCCGCAACAACGCAATTTCCCCATGCCGCAAGGGAAATGACGAGTAATCAACAAGGGAAGGGAAAGCGACGCGCTCGGGCGCGCGAAGGGCCCGGAACACCACGGGCGACAAGGACGTACGGAATCCCGGACACGGCCCGCCCAAGGGGCCGCACCCGCGGAACGGGGGAGTGCGCCCCGGATCCCACCCCCGTGTACCTCTCGGATCCGGAGCGTACGGCGACCGGCGAGGTGACCGGACGCACCACGCGCCCGGCCCCCGGCGAACGGGAGGCGACACACCTGCGCCCCGGCGCTCCCGCCACGGCGGTACCGGCTGCCCAGCGACTCGAACGAGCCACCGACCGGAACCACCCTGCGTGCGAGGAACACCGGGGCGCAACGCAATTACGGGCCTCAGCCCTCCGCAGGCACCTCGAACTCGGCCACCAACTGGGCCCGCCCGAGCGTGTGGAACCGCAGATTGAAGCCGACCACCGCGGGCGACGCGTCACCGTCGGGCCCCAGCTTCTCCTGGTCGACGGCGTACACCGTGAAGACGTACCGGTGCGGCCCGTCCCCGGGCGGCGGCGCGGCACCGCCGAAGTCCCGCGTCCCGTAGTCGTTACGGACGTGTACCGCACCCTCGGGCAGCCCCGCCATCGCACCGGACCCGGCACCCGCCGGCAGCTCCGTCACCGACGCCGGGATGTCGAACACCGACCAGTGCCAGAAACCGCTGCCGGTCGGCGCGTCCGGATCGAAGCAGGTGACGGCGTAACTCTTCGTCCTCGCGGGCGCACCCTCCCACCGCAGCTGCGGCGAACGGTTGCCCTCGGCGTACACCTGCGCGGAACCCAGCGTCCCGCCCGGCGCCACCTCGTCGCTCGCCACCGTGAACTCCGGTACCTGCGGGTGGAAATCGTGCGGGAGCGGCCGCCGCTTCAGCTCGGACACCTCGACACCTCCTGGTCGCTTGCTGACACCTGTCCGGCCAGGTTAGAGCCAGTTCCGCTTCCCGCCGACCTCGGCCAGCCAGTGGTTCAGATACCCCGCCCAATCGGTCTGCTGATAGTCGTGCAGCCCCACCGTGAACGACCGGTACGTGTCCGACCCGTCGGTGAGCAGCCCGCCCTTCTTGTCCATCTCCAGCACCACGTCCATCTCCCGGTCGTCTGCGACGAACGACAGCTCGACCTCGTTGAGCCCGCGGTACTGCTGCGGCGCGGAGAACTCGATCTCCTGATAGAAGGGCAGCCGCTGCCGCGTCCCCCGAATGTGGCCCTGCTCCAGATCGGCCGCCTTGAAGCGGAATCCCAGCTGCCCGAACGCGTCCAGGATCGCCTGCTGCGCCGGAATCGGGTGCACGTTCACCGGGTCGAGGTCCCCGGAGTCCACCGCCCGCGCGATGGCCAGCTCCGTCGTCACCCCCACGCTCATCCCGCGCAGATGCTGCCCGAGGAACGTGGTGATCGGCGTCTCCCAGGGAATCTCCAACCCGAACGGCACGGTGTGCGCGGCACCGGCCTGCACCTGGAACGCCCCGCCGAGCTGCACCGAAGTGAATTCGACGTTGCGCTTGTATTCCTCGTCGCCGCTTTCCACCTCGACGCGCGCCTGCAATCCGACCGACAGCCCCTGGATGTCCTGGGTCACCGACCCACCCTGGATCCGCACCTCACCCTGGACGACGCCACCGGGCACGACGTTCTCCTCGAAGAGAACCGTCTCCACCGACGCGCCTCCGGCCCCCAAGCTCGCCAGCAGCTTCTTGAACCCCATGTCCGTCCTCCCCAGGCCCGACGCCTGACCTCGCTCCGGCCGCCGTGATCACGGCTTGCCTGCTACCAACGGGAACCGGCGGCCGCCGGTTCCCGCGCCCCAGCCTCCCAAGGGCGCCCGCCCGCGCCACGTCGCCCCCCTCTTGACTGCACTACTCTGGGCCGACATGACCGACGTACCGGAACGTATGCCGCTCACGCACGCCTTCTTCGACCGTCCCGTCCTGGAGGTCGCCCCCGATCTCCTCGGCCGCACCCTTGTGCGCACCACCCCGGACGGCCCGATCGAACTGCGCCTCACCGAGGTGGAGGCATACGCCGGCGAACGCGACCCCGGCTCGCACGCCTACCGGGGCCGCACCCCGCGCAACGCCTCGATGTTCGGCCCGCCCGGCCACGCGTACGTCTATTTCATCTACGGCATGTGGTTCAGCCTCAATGTCGTCTGCGGCCCCGAGCACCACGCGAGCGGGGTCCTGCTGCGTGCCGGTGAGGTCCTCACGGGTACGCAGCTGGCCCGGGCCCGCCGCCCCAAGGCCCGCCGCCCCCACGAACTGGCCCAGGGCCCGGCCCGCCTCGCCACGGCCCTCGACATCGACCGCACCCTCGACGGCACCGACCTCTGCACCGGCCCCGGCGCCCCCCTCACCGTCCTCCACGGTCGCCCGCCCGCCCCGGAGCACGTACGGAGAGGCCCCCGCACGGGGGTGGGCGGCGACGGTGCGGCGCATCCGTGGCGCTACTGGATCGAGGGCGAGCCGACGGTCAGCCGCTACCGCCCGCATGTCCCGCGGCGCCGCATCGCCAAGGCCATGTGACCCGCACCGCAGCTCCTTGACTCGGTGACTCCGAACGTCTAACGTGGCCCGAGCCGCTGGAGATGGGCAGCGCTATCTGCGCAGCCGGTCAGTGGCACCACCACTACTGAAGCTCGATTCCCCAAACGGGGTCACTTTCGCGTTGCCGAAATTCGACCGCGTTGCTCGATTATGAGTTACCCGGGAAAACCGCTAATGTAGTGACCACGCCAAGGCGCCGCAAACGAAAGTAAGCGGACCGAGGCAAACCCCTCCGACGGGTAATCGGAAACGAATTCGGACCGGAAACGGCAGCGAATCGGATCTGATAGAGTCGGAAAGGCCGGAAAGCGAAAGCAAGAAGGCCAACCCCGCTCCGACAGGGGGCCGGAAACGCCCAGCGGATCTGGTAAGGTGGGAACCGTGGAAAAGCCGAAAGGCCGGACCGCACCGGCGAAAATCAGGGCCGAAAGGATCTGATAGAGTCGGAAACGCAAGACCGAAGGGAAGCGCCCGGAGAGCCTGGTGAAACAGGCACAAAGGAAGCGTCCG
>NZ_CP109397.1:605000-1395000 GCF_045040405.1 Streptomyces sp. NBC_01525 | reverse complement strand
CCCAAGTAGCACGGGGCCCGAGAAATCCCGTGTGAATCTGGCGGGACCACCCGTTAAGCCTAAATATTCCCTGGTGACCGATAGCGGATAGTACCGTGAGGGAATGGTGAAAAGTACCGCGGGAGCGGAGTGAAATAGTACCTGAAACCGTGTGCCTACAAGCCGTGGGAGCGTCGCTGTCGTCTTTGGACGGCAGTCGTGACTGCGTGCCTTTTGAAGAATGAGCCTGCGAGTTTGCGGTATGTTGCGAGGTTAACCCGTGTGGGGGAGCCGTAGCGAAAGCGAGTCCGAATAGGGCGTTCAGTAGCATGCTCAAGACCCGAAGCGGAGTGATCTAGCCATGGGCAGGTTGAAGCGGAGGTAAGACTTCGTGGAGGACCGAACCCACCAGGGTTGAAAACCTGGGGGATGACCTGTGGTTAGGGGTGAAAGGCCAATCAAACTCCGTGATAGCTGGTTCTCCCCGAAATGCATTTAGGTGCAGCGTCGTGTGTTTCTTGCCGGAGGTAGAGCACTGGATAGGCGATGGGCCCTACCGGGTTACTGACCTTAGCCAAACTCCGAATGCCGGTAAGTGAGAGCGCGGCAGTGAGACTGTGGGGGATAAGCTCCATGGTCGAGAGGGAAACAGCCCAGAGCATCGACTAAGGCCCCTAAGCGTGTGCTAAGTGGGAAAGGATGTGGAGTCGCAGAGACAACCAGGAGGTTGGCTTAGAAGCAGCCATCCTTGAAAGAGTGCGTAATAGCTCACTGGTCAAGTGATTCCGCGCCGACAATGTAGCGGGGCTCAAGCACACCGCCGAAGTCATGTCATTGCCATGGGAGCCCTAACGGGTGTGGTGATGGGTAGGGGAGCGTCGTGTGCCGGGTGAAGCAGCCGTGGAAACGAGTTGTGGACGGTTCACGAGTGAGAATGCAGGCATGAGTAGCGATACACACGTGGGAAACGTGTGCGCCGATTGACTAAGGGTTCCTGGGTCAAGCTGATCTGCCCAGGGTAAGTCGGGACCTAAGGCGAGGCCGACAGGCGTAGTCGATGGACAACCGGTTGATATTCCGGTACCCGTTGTGAAGCGTCAAACATCGAGCCCTCTGATGCTAAGGCCGTGAAGCCGCCCTGATCTCTTCGGAGTTGAGGGGAGTGGTGGAGCCGCTGATCCAAGGTGGTAGTAGGTGAGTGATGGGGTGACGCAGGAAGGTAGTCCAGCCCGGGCGGTGGTTGTCCCGGGGTAAGGGTGTAGGACGCACGGTAGGTAAATCCGTCGTGCATATAGTCTGAGACCTGATGCCGAGCCGATTGTGGCGAAGTGGATGATCCTATGCTGTCGAGAAAAGCCTCTAGCGAGTTTCATGGCGGCCCGTACCCTAAACCGACTCAGGTGGTCAGGTAGAGAATACCGAGGCGTTCGGGTGAACTATGGTTAAGGAACTCGGCAAAATGCCCCCGTAACTTCGGGAGAAGGGGGGCCATTGCTGGTGATCCGATTTACTCGGTGAGCTGGTGGTGGCCGCAGAGACCAGCGAGAAGCGACTGTTTACTAAAAACACAGGTCCGTGCGAAGCCGTAAGGCGATGTATACGGACTGACGCCTGCCCGGTGCTGGAACGTTAAGGGGACCGGTTAGTCATGATTCGTCATGGCGAAGCTGAGAACTTAAGCGCCAGTAAACGGCGGTGGTAACTATAACCATCCTAAGGTAGCGAAATTCCTTGTCGGGTAAGTTCCGACCTGCACGAATGGCGTAACGACTTCTCGACTGTCTCAACCATAGGCCCGGTGAAATTGCACTACGAGTAAAGATGCTCGTTTCGCGCAGCAGGACGGAAAGACCCCGGGACCTTTACTATAGCTTGATATTGGTGTTCGGTTCGGCTTGTGTAGGATAGGTGGGAGACTGTGAAGCGATCACGCCAGTGGTTGTGGAGTCGTTGTTGAAATACCACTCTGGTCGTGCTGGATGTCTAACCTGGGTCCGTGATCCGGATCAGGGACAGTGTCTGGTGGGTAGTTTAACTGGGGCGGTTGCCTCCTAAAGAGTAACGGAGGCGCCCAAAGGTTCCCTCAGCCTGGTTGGCAATCAGGTGTTGAGTGTAAGTGCACAAGGGAGCTTGACTGTGAGACTGACGGGTCGAGCAGGTACGAAAGTAGGGACTAGTGATCCGGCGGTGGCTTGTGGAAGCGCCGTCGCTCAACGGATAAAAGGTACCCCGGGGATAACAGGCTGATCTTCCCCAAGAGTCCATATCGACGGGATGGTTTGGCACCTCGATGTCGGCTCGTCGCATCCTGGGGCTGGAGTCGGTCCCAAGGGTTGGGCTGTTCGCCCATTAAAGCGGTACGCGAGCTGGGTTTAGAACGTCGTGAGACAGTTCGGTCCCTATCCGCTGTGCGCGTAGGAGTATTGAGAAGGGCTGTCCCTAGTACGAGAGGACCGGGACGGACGAACCTCTGGTGTGCCAGTTGTCCTGCCAAGGGCATGGCTGGTTGGCTACGTTCGGAAAGGATAACCGCTGAAAGCATCTAAGCGGGAAGCCTGCTTCGAGATGAGTACTCCCACCTCCTTGAGAGGTTAAGGCTCCCAGTAGACGACTGGGTTGATAGGCCAGATATGGAAGCCGGGCAACCGGTGGAGTTGACTGGTACTAATAGGCCGAGGGCTTGTCCTCAGTTGCTCGCGTCCACTGTGTGGTTCCCGGGTTGCGAACAGTCGCAATCGCTGGTTGAACCAAGTTTCACCTTTTAATTGAAGAGTGTGCTTGTTCGCTAGAACCCGATAGGGTTTCGGTGGTCATTGCGTTAGGGAAACGCCCGGTTACATTCCGAACCCGGAAGCTAAGCCTTTCAGCGCCGATGGTACTGCAGAGGGGACTCTGTGGGAGAGTAGGACGCCGCCGAACAATTTTTTAGGACCCTTGGTCCCAGCGTTCATGCTGGGACCAAGGGTCCTTTTTGTTTTGCCGAAGCGCGCCGAAGTGGTCGGTGCGTGAGAATGATTGCAGTGCCGAAGACAGGAGTCACGTCGATGTCCAGTAACTCTTCCGACGATCGTTCGGAGCGTCGTCCGCAGCGGCGTGATGACGGCGACCGCGGTGGTTTCCGGCGTGATGACCGGGGGCCGCGACGTGACGACGGCCGTGGCGGACGCCCGTCCGGTGGCGGTTATGGTCGGCGGGATGACCGTTCGTCCGGGGGCGACCGGGGCGGCTTCCGTCGCGACGACCGCGGTGGCGAGCGTGGCGGCTTCCGTCGTGACGAGCGCCGCGACGACCGTCCGTCCGGCGGCGACCGTGGCGGGTTCCGTCGCGATGACCGGGGCGATGACCGGGGCGGTGACCGGGGCGGCTTCCGTCGCGACGACCGCGGTGGCGAGCGCGGGGGCTTCGGGCGGGACGACCGGCCGCGTGGGCCGCGCCGCGATGAAGGCGACCGTGGCGGGTTCCGTCGTGACGAGCGTCGGGATGACCGTCCGTCCGGCGGCGACCGTGGGGGCTTCCGCCGGGATGACCGTTCGTCCGGGGGCGACCGGGGCGGCTTCCGTCGCGACGAGCGTCGTGACGACCGTGGTGGCTCCCGCCGTGACGACCGGCCGTCGTTCCGGCGGGATGACCGTCCGTCCGGTGGGGACCGTGGGGGCTTCCGTCGCGACGACCGAGGCAGCGACCGTGGCGGCTTCCGGCGTGACGAGCGCCGGGATGACCGTCCGTCCGGCGGCGACCGTGGCGGGTTCCGTCGCGACGACCGAGGCAGCGGCCGTGGCGATTTCCAGCGGGATGACCGCGGCGGGGAGCGCGGTGGCTTCCGTCGTGACGAGCGCCGTGACGACCGGGGCGGCGACCGTGGCGGGTTCCGTCGCGATGACCGGGGCGGTGACCGCGGGGGCTTCCGCCGCGACGACCGTCCGTCCGGCGGCGACCGTGGCGGCTTCCGTCGCGACGAGCGCCGGGATGACCGTCGTGACGACCGCGGCGGCGACCGCGGGGGCTTCCGACGTGACGACCGGGGCGGTGACCGCGGTGGGTTCCGTCGCGATGACCGCCGGGATGACCGCGGGGGCTTCCGCAAGGACGACCGAGGCGGCGACCGTGGCGGATTCCGGCGGGACGACCGCCGGGATGACCGCGGCGGCGACCGCGGGGGCTTCCGTCGCGATGACCGCGGTGGCGACCGCGGCGGCTTCCGTCGGGACGACGAGCGTGGCCGTCGGCCTTACGGGGCCGGGCGTGGGCGTGATGACCGGCGTGATGACCGGCGGGACGAGCGGCGGGAGCCGATCAAGCGGCTGCCGATTCCCGAGGACGTCACCGGTGACGAGATCGACAAGGATGTGCGGCAGGAGCTGCTGAGCCTGCCGAAGACGCTTGCCGAGGACGTCGCCAAGAACCTGGTCATGGTGGCGAAGCTGCTGGATGAGGAGCCGGAGCGGGCATACGGCTACTCGCGGGTCGCGCTGCGGCTGGCGTCCCGTGTGGCCGCGGTGCGGGAGGCGGCGGGCTTCGCCGCGTACGCCGTCGGCAAGTACAGCGAGGCGCTGGCGGAGTTCCGGGCGTCGCGGCGGATGACCGGCAGCGTGGAGCTGTGGCCCGTCATGGCGGACTGCGAGCGCGGTCTGGGCCGTCCGGAGAAGGCGATGGCGATGGCCGGCGAGCCCGAGGTGGCGAAGCTGGACAAGGCCGGGCAGGTCGAGATGCGGCTGGTGGCCGCGGGTGCCCGCCGGGACATGGGCCAGGCGGAGGCCGCGGTGGTGACGCTGCAGAGCCCCGAGCTGGCGTCGAACGCCGTGCACCCGTGGACGGCGCGGCTGCGCTACGCGTACGCCGACGCGCTGCTGGCCGTCGGCCGGGAGGCCGAGGCGCGCGACTGGTTCGCCAAGGCGCTGGAGGCCGACCAGGGCGGGACGACCGACGCGTCGGACCGGCTGGCCGAGCTGGACGGTGTGGAGTTCACCGACGCGCTGGACGAAACGGCGGACGACGAGGGCGACGTGGAGCCCGCGGCCGCGAAGGCGGAGGACCGGGACGCGGCTGACGCCGGTGCCGGGGTCGTCGACGCGGCGGTCGATGTGGCCGACGAGGACGCCGGTGAGGTTGCCGAGGCCGGTCGGGAGAGCGACGAGGCGCGTGCGGACGGTGCCGACGAGGCTCGCCGGGACGGTGCCGAGGACGGCGAGCCCGGGAAGGGCTGAGCCGGTGCCGCGTCGCGGATGACGTGAAGGACGGAGGGCGGGATCCCGTGGGGATCCCGCCCTCCGTCGTGCGTGGTGGGGCCGGGGCGCCTGCGCCGGGGCGCCTGCGCCTGGGCGGCCCAGGCCACCTGGGTGCCTCCGGTCGGTGGCGCCCGGGCCACTCGTGTCCGGTTCGCCTTCTGGTCGGTGGTGCCCGGGCCATCGGCGTCCGGGGCATCTCTGGTGGGCCATGCACCGGCTCGTATCCGGGCCGCCTCCGGGACGCTCGGCCACCGACCGTCACGGCGGGCGGCCGTTTGCCCCGGCAGACCGCTCCGGATCAGTCCATCGCCGAGTCCAACGTACGCAGGACCAGCCCTGTGGCCGGTTTGGGGCCGAAGGAGGTGGACTTGCGGGGCATCGTGACGCCTTGGCGGGCGAGGTGGCGGACGGTCTCCTCGGTGGCGGCGCGCATCAGGAGGGCCGTGCCGCCGTGGCGGGCGGCCTGGGCGAGGGCGGCCTCGGTGTGGTGGAGGTAGCTGATGTGGGAGGGGTGGTCGGGGATCTGCCAGACCGTGTCGAGCAGGACGGAGTGGAGGACCGTGGCGTCGAGGGTCCGCCACAGCTCCGGGCGGTCGGCGCGTACCGCTTCCGCCAGCAGGTGCGGGTCGGGGCGGTCCAGCAGGTGGAAGGTGCCGGTGCCGTCCGTGAGGACGAAGGCGTTGCCCGGGGTCTTCTCCAGCGTCGCGAGGGCGGCCGCCGCGTCGCCCGGCAGCGGGCGGGCCCGGAAGGCGCCGCCGAGCCGGGCCAGCGCCTCGTCGGGCGGCAGGTGCGGCAGCACCCGGTGGATGGCGCGGACCTGGAGCGGATGGCGGGCGGTGTCGACGAGCAGCACCAGGCCGGAGGCCCACGGCGAGTCGATGTCGGCGCCGGGCGTCTGCTCGTGGAGGAGCTGGTAGGTGGCCCAGCGGTGGTGGCCGTCGGCGATCAGGGCCTGATGGCCGGAGAGGTCCGCGTCGATCGTCGCGAGTTCGGCCGGGTCGGTGACGGCCCAGAGCCGGTGGGTGAAGCCGTCCTCGGTGGTGGTGGCGAGCAGCGGGGCGCGCCGGACGGCGGTCTCGATGACGGCGGCGGCGCCGGTGACCGACCCGTCGCCGCGGTAGGCGAGGAGCAGCGGCTCGAAGTTGGCGGCCGCCGCACGCATCAGCTCCGCCCGGTCCTCGACCACCTCGGGGATGACGTCCTCGTGCGGCAGCACCGGCCCGTCCAGCCGCAGCGAGCCGATCAGCCCGCGCTGGAGGACGTCGCCGCTCCGCTGCTCGTAGACGTAGAGCGCGGGCCGCGGGTCCGTCACCAGGACGCCCTCGGCGCGCCAGCGGGCCAGGGTGGTGGCGGCCTGCCGGTGCCGGGTGGCCGGGTCGGCGGCGTGCGGCAGGATCAGCCGCACGATGTTGTACGGGTCGGCGGTCTCCAGCAGCCGGACGCCGTCGGGGCGGACCACGACGTCGTACGGGGGAGAGGTGACCGCGGTGAGACTGCTGATCCGGTCCGGGGCGTAGCGCAGTCCACGGAACGGGAGGAGGCGGAGGCCGTCGGTATCGGTCATTGGGGAATGCTACGGCGCCCGCCGTGTACGGGATGATCGGGGGAGAGCCAGGACATGGCTGGATGTATCGGTGGTCCGCGGGGCGGGCCGCGCGGCGGTGCGGGCGGAACGCGACGGTCCGCACCGGGGCGCGGTGCGGCGCGGGCGGTGAGGAGCGAAGCGGCATGACGGAGCGGATGCGCGGGCGGCCCGACGGGTGTGACCGTGCGCTGTGCGCGGAGTACGACACGGCGCTGCTGGATCTGGACGGGGTCGTCTACGCCGGGGGCGTGGCCCTGCCGCACGCCGTGGACGCCCTCACCGCGGCGCGGGAGGGCGGGATGCATCTGGCGTATGTGACCAACAACGCCGCCCGGACGCCGCAGACGGTCGCCGGTCAACTGACCGGATTCGGCCTGCCGACCGGTGCCGAGGACGTGATCACTTCGGCGCAGGCGGTGGCCCGGCTGATCGCCGAGCAGGTGCCGCCGGGCTCCCGGGTGCTGACCGTCGGCGGCGAGGGACTCCGCGTCGCGCTGCGCGAACGCGGGCTGGAGCCGGTGGAGTCGGCCGACGACGACCCGGCGGCGGTGGTCCAGGGGTACGACGCGGCGATCGACTGGGGGCGGCTGGCCGAGGCGGCGTACGCGGTGCAGCGCGGGGTGCCGTGGTTCGCGTCCAACACCGATCTGACGATTCCCCGGGAGCGCGGGATCGCGCCCGGTAACGGTGCACTGGTCGAGGTCGTGCGGATCGCGGCGGGCGGGACGCCGCAGGTGGCGGGGAAGCCGCAGCCGCCGATGCACCGCGAGACGGTGCTGCGGACCGGTGCGCGCCGGCCGCTGGTCATCGGGGACCGCCTCGACACGGACATCGAGGGGGCCTTCAACGGCGGTGTCGACGCGCTGCTGGTCCTCACCGGCGTCACCACCCCCGCCGACCTGCTCGCCGCGCCGCCGCCGCACCGGCCCGCCTACGTCGACGCCGACCTGCGCGGACTGCTGGTGCCGCAGCCCGCGGTGGTGCCCGACGGGGACGGGTTCCGGTGCGGTGGTCTGTGGGCGGTGGCCCGGGGCGACCGGCTGGACGTCGAAGGGGACGGTGCGCCTCTGGACGGGCTGCGGGCGCTCTGCGCGGCGGCGTGGACGGCGGCGGGGGACGGCGCGTACGCGGGGGACGCGGAGAAGGCGCTGCGGACGTTGGGGATGTGAGCGCGCGGCGGGCGTCCGGCCGGTCGGGCGCCGCCGCGTCCGGACCGCCGCAGGGCGTACCGCCCCCGCTCAGCGCACCTTTTTCGCTCCCCGGATCGCCTCCGTGAGCTGCTCGATGAGCGGCGTGGCGCCCTCGTACGAGAAGCGGGGTTCGCTCGACCACGGGGTGATCTGGCCGGCCTTGACGGCGGGGAGCTGGGCCCAGGACGGCTTGCTCGCCAGGTCCTTGGGCTGGAGGGTGGCGGTGCGGTTGTCGAGCAGCAGCACGTCCGCGCGGTACTTGTTGGCGTTCTCCCAGCTCAGGCTCTCGAAGTAGCCGCCCTTGTCGAGATGGTCGGGGACGATCAGGTCGACGCCGAGCGACGTGTCGTACATGAGGTCGGCGTTGATGCCGGGGTTGGACGCGTAGAAGAGGTCGGCGCTGCCGGAGCAGGCGAGGACCTTGACGGGGCTGGCCTTGGCGGCGGCGCGCAGCTCGGCGCTCGCCTTCTCGAAGCGGGCCTTGGCGTCGGTGACGCGCTTCGCCGTCAGGTCGGCGCCGAGCGCCCCGGCCAGCTCCGCGTACCGTTCGATGATCTTCACCAGCGGGGTGCGGGACGCGGTGAGCGCGACGCTCGGGGCGAGCTGGGCGATCTTGTCCTTGCGGTCGTCGGGCACGAACCACAGGGCGCCCGGCTCGTACATGTGGGTGATCAGCAGATCGGGGCTCAGGCTCGCGTACTTCTCGACGTTGAACTGGTTGTAGGCGTTGCCGATGACGGTGACCTTGTCGACGTCGAGGCCGCCGGCCTGCGGGTCGGGCTTGCCGTTCGGCAGCTTGGCCGGGCCGAAGACGCCGACGATGTGGGTGTCCGCACCGAAGTCATGCAGCGCGGCGGCGGTGCCGGTGAACGCGACGATGCGCTGCGGGGTGTGACCGAGCGACACCTTCTTCTTCCGGTCGTCGGTGAACGCCCAGGCGCCGCCGCCCGCCGACCCGGAGCCCTTGCCGCCGCTGCCGCCGCCGCATGCGGCGAGGAGCGCGCCGATGCCGTCGGCGCCAAGCAGATCCCGCTCGACCAGGTCTGGCACGGCCTCGTCCACTACTCCGGCACCGACACCGACGTCATCGTCCACGACGTCCGCGTGCCCCGCACCCTCCTCGGTCTCGCCGTCGGCGCCGCCCTCGGCCTCGGCGGTGCCGTCATGCAGGCGCTGACCCGCAACCCCCTCGCCGACCCGGGACTGCTCGGCATCAACGCCGGTGCCGCGGCCGCCGTCGTCACCGCGATCAGCGTCCTCGGCATCACCTCGCTCACCGGCTACGTCTGGTTCGCCTTCCTCGGCGCCGCGGTGGTCTCCGCCGCCGTCCACGCCCTCGGCGGCACCCGCGGCGCCACGCCCGTACGGCTCGCCCTCGCCGGTACCGCGCTGACCGCCGTCCTCACCGGCTACACCAACGCCGTCAACCTCCTGGACTCCGCGGCGCTGGACAAGATGCGCTTCTGGACGGTCGGTTCGCTGGCCACCGCCACCATGCCGACGTTCGGGCACATCACGCCGTTCCTCGCCGCCGGGGCGCTCCTCGCGCTGCTGCTGGCCCGCCCGCTCAACGCCGTCGCGCTCGGCGACGACCAGGCGCGCGCCCTCGGCGCCCGGCTCACCCGCACCCGCATCCTGGCGATGTGCGCGGTCACCGGCTGTGCGGCGGCGCCACCGCCGCCTGCGGCCCGATCGCCTACGTCGGCCTGATGGTGCCGCACGCCGTCCGCGCCCTGACCGGCCCCGACCTGCGGTGGATCCTGCCGTACTCCGCGGTCCTGTCGCCGGTGCTGCTGCTCGGCGCGGACATCCTCGGGCGCGTCGTCGCCCGGCCCGGCGAACTCCAGGCCGGCATCGTCACCGCCGTCCTCGGCGGACCGGTCTTCATCCACCACGCTCCGTACCCCCGGCGGCCTGTCACTGCGCCTCGACGTCCGGGCCGTCGTCGCCGGGACGGCGCTGCTCGCCCTCGCCGCGGCCGCGGCCGCCGGGCCGATCGCCTTCGTCGCGCTCACCGCACCGCAGCTCGCCCGGCGGCTGACCCGCGCGCCCGGCCCCAACCTGCTGCCGTCCGCCGCGATGGGCGCCGCTCTGCCGGTCGGCGTCCTCACCGGCGCCCTCGGCGGCGGCTATCTCGTCTGGCTGCTGGTCACCGAACGCCGCGCCGGACGGATATGAGCGCCCGCCGCCCCGCCCCGAAAACCACCTCCAGGAGCCCCGAAGTGAGCCGTCTCGCGGCCGAGCACCTCACCCTCGCCTAACGACCGCCGGGTCATCGCCGACGACCTCTCGGTGGAGATCCCCGACCACTCCTTCACCGTCATCGTCGGCCCCAACGGCTGCGGCAAGTCCACCCTGCTGCGCGCCCTGTCACGGATGCTCAGGCCCACCGGCGGCCAGGTTCTGCTGGACGGCGCGGCGCTCTCCTCGTACCCGGCGAAGAAGGTCGCCCGGACCCTCGGGCTGCTGCCGCAGTCCTCCGTGGCGCCCGACGGCATCACCGTCGCCGACCTCGTCGCCCGCGGCCGCCACCCGCACCAGGGCGTGCTGCGGCAGTGGTCGCGCGACGACGAGCGGAGGGCGGGAGTCGATGGCGGCGACCGGCATCGGCGACCTCGCCGACCGCTACGTCGACGAACTCTCCGGCGGCCAGCGCCAGCGGGTGTGGATCGCCATGGCGCTCGCCCAGCAGACGCCGCTGCTCCTCCTCGACGAGCCCACCACCTGCCTCGACATCCAGCACCAGATCGAGGTCCTCGACCTCTGCGCCACCCTCCACGAGGAACAGGGCCGCACCCTCGTCGCCGTCCTCCACGACCTCGACCACGCCGCCCGCTACGCCACCCATCTGATCGCGGTGCAGGGCGGCCGGGTCGTCGCCGAGGGCGCGCCGTCGCAGATCGTCACCGCCGAGCTGGTCGAGTCCGTCTTCGGGCTGCGCTGCCAGGTCATCGACGATCCGCAGACCGGCACCCCGCTGATCGTCCCGGCGGCCCGCGCGGCCCGGCGTACGGCCGTGGCGGCTACAGCAGCTTCCTGAGCCGCAGCAGATCCCGCACCCCGGCCTCCAGCCGCACCCGGCCCCGGCCCCAGGCCCGCGCGAAGTCCAGCTCCCCGTCGACCAGCGCGATCAGGTCGTCGCCGGACATCGCCAGCCGGATCTCGGCCCGGTACGGCGGCGGTCCTGGCACGCTCGTCACGTCCTCGATGGTGCCGTGGGCCAGCCGACCCAGGAACGTGACGTCGGGGTCGGTGAGGCAGCAGCTGAGCGAGCGGTCGAGGGTGGCGGCGCCGCGTACCTCGCCGTCGGCACCGGACATGTTCCGGGCCAGCCGGTCGAGCGCCGCGCGGCACTGGTCGAGAGTTGCCATCGCCGCCGACGATAGCCCAGCGCCTCGCCCCGCGGCCCGCCGCCGCGGCGCCCCGGGGAGCGGCGTGGCGGGCCCCGCCGACCGGCCTGACCGGTGAGCCGCCCGGCCGTACGCGGTAGCGTCGGGGACATGCACGAGCCGACGCCGGACCCGCCGCCGCAGCGGTCGCATCAGCCCTTGACCGGGGAGACCGGCGGCCCGCCGCCTGACGGGTCCGGGAGGCCCGGCGGGCCCCGCGCGCCCGTCGCACCGGACGGCGCCCCGGAGCCGGAGGCCGGGCCCGGTCCCGCCGCTCCGGGCGCCCCGGAGCCCGGTCCGGCCGCCGACGCCCCGCCGGAACCCGAGGAGCCCGCCGCCCCGCAACCGCTGGGCGTCGCCCTCACCCCCACCGGCGAGCCCGCCGTCGACACCCCGCTGCGCCGCCTCGCCGACGCCGACCACCTCGCCGTCGGCGCGCACCTCGCGGTGTACGAGGATGTTCACCGTGGGCTGCGCGACGCGCTGGCCGCCCTCGACGGGCAGCCCGGGCCGCCCGCCCCCACGCACGACACCACGACGCACGACATCAGGAGCTGAACCACAGGTGGCAGGAGTGGCACGACGCCGACTCGACGCGGAGCTGGTGCGCCGCAAGCTGGCCCGCTCGCGGGAGCACGCCGGTCAGCTGATCGCCGCGGGACGGGTGACCGTCGGCGGCGCGACCGCGACCAAGGCCGCCACCCAGGTCGCCACCGGCGCCGCCGTGGTCGTCCGCGAGGATGCGAACGATCCGGACTACGTCTCGCGCGGCGGACACAAGCTCGCCGGGGCCTTCGCGGCATTCGTCCCCCTCGGGCTGCGCGTCGAGGGGCGCCGCGCCCTCGACGCCGGGGCGTCCACCGGCGGCTTCACCGACGTCCTGCTGCGCGCCGGGGCCGCCCATGTCGTCGCCGTCGACGTCGGCTACGGCCAGCTCGCCTGGTCCCTGCAGAGCGATGAGCGGGTCACCGTCAAGGACCGCACCAACGTCCGCGAGCTGACCCTCGACCGGATCGACGACATCCCCGTCGACCTGGTCGTCGGCGATCTCTCCTTCATCCCGCTGGGCCTGGTCCTGCCCGCCCTCACCGCCTGCACCGCGCCCGGCGCCGACCTCGTCCTGATGGTCAAGCCGCAGTTCGAGGTCGGCAAGGAACGCCTCGGCAGCGGCGGTGTGGTCCGCAGCCCGGAACTGCGCGCCGAGGCCGTCCGCGCGGTCGCCGCCCGCGCCGCCGAACTGGGCCTGGGCGTCCTTGGCGTGACCGCGAGCCCGCTGCCCGGCCCCTCCGGCAATGTCGAGTACTTTCTGTGGCTCCGCGCCGGGGCGCCCGCACTCGACCCGGCGGACGTCGACCGTGCAGTGGCGGAGGGGCCGCGTTGACCACCACACAGGCAGTTCAGGAGAGCGCACCGCACCAGGGCGAGCAGCCGGCACGGACGGTGTTCCTGCTCGCCCACACCGGCCGCCCGGCGGCGATCCGCAGCGCCGAACGCGTCGTTACGGGGCTGCTGCGCCACCGCATCGGCGTCCGCGTCCTCGCCGAGGAGGCCGCCGACCTGCCGCTGCCCGACGCCGTCGAACGCGTCGCCTCCCGCCAGAGCGCCGCTGAGGGCTGTGAACTGCTCGTGGTCCTCGGCGGCGACGGCACCCTGCTGCGCGGCGCCGACTTCGCCCGCACCTCCGGCGTGCCGATGCTCGGCGTCAACCTCGGCCGGGTCGGCTTCCTCGCCGAGGCCGAACGCGACGACCTCGACAAGGTCGTCGACCGCGTCGTCACCCGCTCCTACGAGGTTGAGGAGCGTATGACCCTCGACGTCCTGGTCCGCAACAACGGCAGCATCGTGCACACCGACTGGGCGCTCAACGAGGCGTCCGTCGAGAAGGCCGCCCGGGAGCGGATGCTGGAGGTCGTCACCGAGGTCGACGGCCGCCCCGTCTCCCGCTTCGGCGGCGACGGCGTCGTCTGTGCCACCCCGACCGGCTCCACCGCGTACGCCTTCTCGGCGGGCGGGCCGGTCGTCTGGCCCGAGGTGGAGGCGCTGCTGATGGTGCCGATCAGCGCCCATGCCCTCTTCGCCAAGCCGCTGGTCACCTCCCCGAAGTCGGTCCTGGCGGTGGAGGTGCAGCCCAAGACGCCGCACGGCGTGCTGTGGTGCGACGGCCGCCGCAGCGTCGAGCTGCCCGCCGGGGCACGCGTCGAGGTCCGCCGCGGCGCCGTCCCGGTCCGCCTGGCCCGGCTGCACCACGCCTCCTTCACCGACCGGCTGGTCGCGAAGTTCGCCCTGCCGGTGGCCGGCTGGCGCGGCGCCCCGCACTGACCGGCCCGCGCCCGGTACCGGGGTGTACCGGGACGATCCCGGGCGCCCCGAGGAGCGGGCGGCCACCCCGGCGGGTGGCGGGGGCGGGAGTCCGTCGCGAGGGGGCCGCCGGACCTCGTAAGGTCGTATCCGTGTTGGAGGAGATGCGGATCCGGTCCCTGGGCGTCATTGACGACGCCGTAGTCGAGCTGTCCCCGGGCTTCACGGCGGTGACGGGTGAGACGGGCGCGGGCAAGACCATGGTCGTCACCAGCCTCGGCCTGCTGCTCGGCGGGCGCGCCGACCCCGCGCTGGTGCGGATCGGCGCCAAGGCGGCGGTCGTCGAGGGCCGCCTCACGATGGACGCCGACGCGCCCGCGGCGGTCCGCGCCCAGGAGGCGGGCGCCGAGCTGGACGACGGGGCGCTGCTGGTCAGCCGCACCGTCTCCGCCGAGGGCCGCTCCCGCGCCCATGTCGGCGGCCGGTCCGTCCCGGTGGGCCTGCTGGGGGAGCTGGCCGACGAACTGGTCGCCGTGCACGGCCAGACCGACCAGCAGGGCCTGCTGCGCCCGGCCCGCCAGCGCGAGGCCCTGGACCGCTACGCGGGCGCCGCCGTCGCCGCGCCCCTCGCCCGCTACACCACCGCCCACCGGCGGCTGCGCGCGGCCGCCACCGAGCTGGAGGCCCTGACGACGCGGGCCCGCGAACGCGCCCAGGAAGCCGATCTGCTGCGCTTCGGGCTGGACGAGATCGCCGCCGTCGAACCGCAGCCCGGCGAGGACACCGCGCTCGCCGAGGAGGCCGAACGTCTCGGTCACGCCGAGGCCCTGGCCGGTGCCGCCGGTGCCGCGCACGCCGCGCTGGCGGGCCATGTGGAGGACCCCGAGGGCGTGGACGCCGCCGCCCTCGTCGCCGGGGCCCAGCGCGCGCTCGACGCCGTACGCGGCCACGATCCGCAGCTGTCCGCGCTGGCCGAGCGGGTCGGCGAGATCGGCATTCTGATGGCGGACGTTGCGGGCGACCTCGCCGGATACGCCGACGGGCTGGACGCCGACCCGCTGCGGCTCGCCGCCGTCGAGGAGCGCCGCGCCGCGCTGACCCATCTGACCCGTAAGTACGGCGAGGACATCGACGCGGTTCTGGTGTGGTCCCAGGAGAGCGCGGCCCGCCTGGACGAACTGGACGGCGACGACGACCGGATCGGCGAGCTGACCGCCGAACGCGATGCCCTCCGCAGCGAACTGGGCGCCCTGGCACAGGAGTTGACCGCTGCCCGGACCGCCGCCGCCGGCCGCTTCGCCGAGGACGTCACGGCAGAGCTGGCCGAACTCGCCATGCCGCATGCCCGGGTGAGCGTCGACATCCGCCAGACCGAGGCGGCCGAGGAGAGCGACGGCATCGAGGTCGGCGGCCAGTCCGTTGCCTACGGGCCGAGCGGCGCCGACGAGGTCGAGCTGCTGCTCGCCCCGCATCCGGGCGCCCCGCCCCGCCCGATCTCCAAGGGCGCCTCCGGCGGTGAACTCTCCCGTGTGATGCTCGCTGTGGAGGTCGTCTTCGCCGGCTCCGACCCCGTCCCCACCTACCTCTTCGACGAGGTCGACGCGGGCGTCGGCGGCAAGGCGGCGGTGGAGGTCGGCCGCCGCCTTGCCCGCCTCGCGCAGTCCGCGCAGGTCGTCGTCGTCACCCACCTCCCGCAGGTCGCGGCCTTCGCCGACCGGCAGCTGCTGGTCGCCAAGACCCACGACGGCTCGGTCACCCGCAGCGGCGTCACCGTCCTGGAGGGCGAGGAACGCATCCGGGAACTGTCCCGCATGCTCGCCGGCCAGGAGGACTCGGAGACGGCCCGCGCGCACGCCGAGGAACTGCTGGAGACGGCGCGTACGGGACGGTGACCACGGCGCCGCCGCCCGCGTGGGGGGCGGCGCCGACGGCTGAGGGGAGCGGGATGAGCGGGGCACGCGGGCGCGGGTTTGTGACGGACGGCCGGGCGGTGGTCCTCGCGGGTGCGGCGGTCGCCACCCGCGCCGTGCACGCGGCGATGCGCCGCAGGCCACCGGGCGGCGCGGCGCGGTGGCGGCGCACCAACCACGCGGGACGCCCGGTGACGCTGTACGCCGGGCCCGCCACCGCCCTGGGCACCGCCTGCGCCGTGGCCGCCGCCCCGGGGGCGCCACGCGCCCGCGCCGTCGGGGCCCTCACCGTCCTCGCCGCGGGCGCCTGCGGGGCGTACGACGACCTGTGCGCCGCGGGTGATCGACGGCGCGGCTTCCGGGCCCATCTCATGGCGCTCGCGCACGGCGAGCTGACCGGCGGTGCGGTCAAGCTGTTCGGCATCGGGGGCGCGGGGCTCGCCGCCGGGGCGGTGCTGCGGCGGCGGCCGGTCGACGCGCTGCTCGCGGGCGTCGTCGTCGCCGGGAGTGCCCATCTGGTGAACCTCCTCGACGTCCGGCCCGGCCGCGCCGTCGGCGCCGTCCTCGCCCTGGGCGCGCCGGGCCTGATCGGCGGCGGCCCCGCGGGGCGTGCGGCGGCCGCGCCGGTGGGCGCCGCGGCCGCCGTCCTCGCCGACGATGCCGCCGCCCGGACCATGCTCGGCGACACCGGCGCGCATGCGCTCGGGGCGGCGCTGGGCCTGTCCGTCGTGGCCCGGTACGGCCGGGCGGGGCTCGCCGCGCACGCCGCCGCGCTGGTGGCGGCGGCGGTGGTGGGCGACCGCCGGGGCCGGTCGCCGGGCCCGGCCCCGACGGAGCGTCGGGGAACAGGCGTTCTGTCCCCCATGGGGGTGGTCCAGCGGTCGGGTGGGTGAGACATCCCACCTGAACGGCGGGCGAACGGTGCGGAATTGACGCGCCCGGCCTGGCATCCTGGTGCGCGGTGCCGCGGCGGACGCTGCACACCACTCCCCGCGTACGCCCCCGGCGCCCGCAGGTGCCCCGCGCGCCCCTCGGTGTGCAACTCACCGCGCCCCGCCGGTGTGGACCTGCACGACCGTCCCGCCGTACGGACCTCAGCCCGCCGAACCAGGAGCCCACGCCGTGACCCGCACGCCGCCCCCGCCGCACGGCCAGGCGCCACTGCGCACGGTCCAGGTGCTCGGCCACGGTGCCACGGCCGGCGCCGCCCACGTCCGCTCGCTCACCGCCGGGCTGATCGCCCGGGGCGTGCAGGTCACGGTCTGCGCCCCGCCCCCGGCCGAGGAGACGCACGGCTTCACCGCGGCCGGGGCCCGGTTCGTCCCGGTGGCGACCCGCCCGGACCCGGTCGCGCTCGCCGCGCTGCGCGGCGCCTTCCGCGACGCGGACGTGGTCCACGCCCACGGCGTACGGGCCGGGCTGAGCGCCCTGCCGGTGCTGCGCACGGTGCGCGGTCCACGGGGCGGCCGCCTCCCGCTCGTCGTCACCTGGCACACCGCGGCCCGTGCGACGGGGGCGCTGGTGCGACTGCGGGAGCGGCAGTTGGCGCGCGCCGCGGCCGTCGTCCTCGGCGTCTGCGCCGGGCTCGTCGACCGCGCCCGCGAGCGTGGGGCACGCGACGCCCGGCTGGCCCCGGTCGCCCCGCCGGGCCCCCGGACCGGCGGTGACGGCGGTGAGGCCGACCGGACGCGCCACAAGGTCCGGGCCGAACTGGGCGTGGTGGACCGCCCGTTGGTCCTCGCTGCGGGGCCGCTGGAGGAGCGCCAGGAATACGATCTGCTGCTGGACGCCGCGCACGCCTGGGCCGCGCGCGAACCCCGTCCGCTGCTGGTCGTCGTCGGCGAGGGCAGCCGCCGCGCCGCCCTCCAGCGCCGCATCGACACCGAGGAGCTGCCCGTCCTCCTCGCCGGGCACCGCGCCGATCTGCCCGAACTCCTCGCCACCGCCGATGTGGTGGCCGTCCCGGGCCGCTGGGAGGCCCGGCCGCCGCTCGCGCAGCAGGCGCTGGCGGCCGGGGCGCCGCTGGTCGCCGCCGCCACCGGCGAGCTGTGCGAACTCCTCGGCCCCGCCGCCGAGCTGACCCGCCCCGGTGACGCGGTCTCCCTCGCCCACGCGGTCCTGGGCCTGCTCGCCGACCCGGCCCGGCGCACCGCCCTCGCCACCGCCGGTCCGCTCCAGGCCGCCGACTGGCCGACCGAGGACGCCACGGTCGCCCAGGTCCTGAGCGTCTACGACGAGGTGGCCCGGCCCGGCCGTTCCCGCGCCCCGGCCTGATCCCGGCCCGACCGCCGGGCCGGGCGGGCCACTACGGTGACCACCGACGGAACGGTCCGTTCGCGCCCTGGGCGCGGGGCGGCGGGACCGGGGACGCGGAAGGCAGGCGGACAGTATGACGGCAGCGATGGCGGGCTTCGCGCTCTTCGCCCTGATGATGACGGTGGTGCCGGGCCCGGACACTCTGCTCGTCCTGCGCAACTGCCTGCGCGGTGGCCGCCGCTCCGGCGCGGCCACCGCCCTCGGCGCCGCGGCGGGCTCGCTGGCCTGGGCGGTGGCGGCGGCCTGCGGCCTGGCCGCGGCCCTCCAGCGCTGGGACGCCGCGTTCACCGCCGTACGCCTCCTGGGCGCCGGATATCTGGCGGTGCTCGGCGTCCAGGCGCTGTGGGCGTGCCGCCGCTCCGCCGCGCCGGGCCCCGGGGCGGACGCCGGGCCGTCCGGTGAAGTGGCGCCCGAGGCGGCCGCCACCGCGCTGCGCGGCTTCCGTCAGGGCCTGCTGAGCTGCCTGCTCAACCCCAAGGTCGGGATCTTCTTCGTCGCCGTGGTCCCGCAGTTCCTGCCCCAGGGCCGCTCGGTCCTCGGCGCGACGCTGCTGCTGGGCACGGTCGACGCGGTGATCGCCGCCGGCTGGCTGTTGTTGATCGCCCTCGGCGCCGGGCGCCTCTCCACCTGGCTGCGCCGCCCCCGGGTGCACCGGGGGCTGGAGGGCGCGACCGGCGGCGTCCTCGTCGCACTCGGTCTGGGGACCGCCCTGGAGACCGCTGCGGGGTGAGCGGGCGGGGGAGCGGACCGGCTTCCCGGAGGACGCCGGGCGACCTTGGGGGATCGGCGGAGATCCCCGGCTACGACGGGCGTCCGCCGAACTGCCAGTGGTGCACCTCGATGCCGGCGTACCGGTCCGGGGTCAGGAAGGCGCGTGCCGTGTCCGGGTCCGGCGCCCGGACCAGCGCCTCCGTGCCCAGCCAGGTGGCGCCGTCGTCGGAGAGCAGCGGCCCGTAGGCGATCAGCTCGTTCCGGCCGGACGGAACCGCGAGGTCCGCGGCCGGCCCCGCGCCGAGGCCGAGTACCAGGTCGGTTGCCGCCGGTCCGGCCACCGGGGAAGTCCCCCATGGTGCGCCCCAGAGTGTTCCGCCACCGCCGCAACAGCACGTCACGGTGGACGCCGGCCTGGTAGTTCGGCTCGTCGAAGGCGAACGCGCGGGCAGCGGCGGGATCGGGCAGGTCGAGGAGGTGCACGCTGCCGGTGGGCGTGTTGCCGTCGTCGGCGAGGGTCGGGCCCCGGGCGATCATCTCCTTCGTGTACCGGTCCATGGAGGACCAGTGCTCTTCCAGCAGCTTGTGGCGGAGCGGCAGGGAGCCGGGCCGGTCGCGGTGGTAGCAGAGGAACTCCTACCCGAAGGATCCCTGCAAGAAGGCGACCGGGTCGAGCGGGTTCTGTCGACAGCCGGTGAACGGCGGGCCCGGTCGGTGTGATCCGCGGCCCCGCGGCTCCGGCCCGCCTGCCCCACCGGAAGCCACCCGGCCGCCCGCCCGGAGGCCCTACCCCTTCTCCGCATGCCGCCGTGCCCGGAGCGCTAGCCGCAACCCCAGTACCGTCTGCGGATCGTCCAGGTCGGTGCCGAGGAGATGCGCGATGCGGGCCAGGCGGTCGTAGAGGGTCTGGCGGTTGACGTTGAGGGCGCGGGCCGTCTCCGCCTTGCGTCCGGCGCTCGCGAGATACGCCTCCAGCGTCGGCAGCAGCGGCTGGCGGGCCGCCTTGTCATGGCTGAGCAGCGGGCCGATGGCGCGGGTCACGAAGTCCGCGAGGACCTCCTCGCCGCCGTGCTCCCGCATCCGCCACAGCAGCAGTTCGATGTCGAGACGCCGCGCGTCGTACCACGGCTGGTGCGGCAGCCCCTGCGCGGCGGCCGCCGCCTGGGCGGCATGGCGCAGCCCGGACCCGGCCGCCGCCCATTCGCCCGCCGTGCCGACCACCACCACCGGCCGCGCTGCCGCGGGACGGTCAAGACCGGCCCGCGCCACCCCGGTGTGCAGCGCCTGCGCCACCCGGTCGGCGAGCGCCTCCCGGGCCCGCCCCGCGCGCAGCGCCACCAGCAGCGGTACCCGCCCCTCCACCGGCCGTACGCCCAGCAGCACCGGCACGCCCAGCGCGGTCAGCTCCTCGCGCAGCGCCTGGGCGAGGACCGCCCAGCCGCCGTCCGACACCAGCCCCGACGGCAGCCGCATCACCACCGGCAGCACCGGGTCGCCGCCCGGCCGGAACCCCAGCAGCCGCGCCTGGCCGGGTGCCTCGGCCGCCGACACCCGGCCCTCGGCGAGATCGGCGAGGAAGTCGCCCCGGCCGCGCGCCGCCAGCACCTCCTCCTGGCGGGACTGGAGCATCACCACGGCCAGCAGATCGGCCGCCCGCGCCGCGGCGATCCGGTGCACCGGCGCCGCCGGGGAGTTCACCGGCAGCAGCACCAGCCGCGCCCGTACGGCATCCGGCCCAGACCCGCCCCCGGGCACGTCGACGCGGACACCGGTGTCCCGCAGCCCCTCCCAGGCCAGCAGCGGGTCGGCGTCCGCGGGCCCGTCGTCGCCCTGTGGGCCCGCCGCGTACAGCGGGCTGCCGTCGGCCGACTCCAGGCAGAGCGGATTGCCGGTGAAGTCGGCGAGCAGCCGCAGCACCTCCGGGGCGCCGCCGCCGCGCAGCAGCGCGTCCGTACAGCGCCGGATGAGGGCGTCGGCGCGGCGCAGCAGCGTGTAGTGGCTGTTGACGATCTCGGTGTGGATCTCCTCGGTGACCGTGACGTACGGGACCTCGCGGTGCAGCTGGATCAGGGTCAGCCCGCACTCGCGGGCCGCGTCGGCCAGTGCCGGGGGCAGGGTGGTGAACCGCGCGCCCAGCTCCACCACGAGCGCCGCGATCCGCCGGTCGGCGAGATCGCGGACGAAGGATCGCAGCTCGGTGGGGCGAGTGCCGAGCCCCAGGCCCGTGGTGAGCAGCAGCTCGCCGCCCTTGAGCAGCGAGGCGATGTTCGGCACCTCCCCGGCGTGCACCCAGCGCACCGGACCGTCCAGCCCGTCGGCGCCCGCCACCACCTCCGGCAGACCGCGCCGCAGCGCGGGCAGCTCCAGCGCCCTGCGTACGGTGATCTCCGCTTCGATCGTCGTCTCCGGCCCCATGGCGTCGACGGTACCCGCCGCACGTCGTCCCACGTCACAGCGGCCGCGACGCCCACCGCGGACCGTCAGCCCGACGAGCCGCGGACCACCAGTGTGGCCGGGGTGATGACGGCCCCCGGGCCCGCGTCCTGGGGGTCCGCCACCTCGCGCAGCAGCATCCGCGCCATCAGCCGCCCCATCTCCGTCACGTCCTGCCGCACCGTGGTCAGCGGCGGATCGGTCCAGGCGGCCGGTTCCAGATCGTCGTAGCCGACCACCGCCACGTCCTCCGGCACCCGCCGCCCCCGCTCCCGCAGGGTGCGCAGCGCCCCGGACGCCATCAGGTCCGAGCAGACGAACACCGCGTCCAGCTCCGGCGCCGCGTCCAGCAGCCGGTCCATCGCCGCCTCGCCGCCGTCCGCGGTGAACCGGCCGTCCGCGACCAGCCGGGGATCGGCCGCCCCCGGCGCCAGCGCGTCGCGGTAGCCCGCGAGCCGGTCGGCGGCCGAGGTCTGGTCGGGCGGCCCGGTGATGACGGCGATGGCGCGCCGTCCCCGCTCCCGCAGATGCCGCACCGCCTGCCGGGCGCCGTCGCGGTTGTCGGTGCCGACGTACCGCACCCCCGGATCGTCCGCGGCGCCCGCCCAGTCGGGCCGTCCGCCGTAGACCACCGGCAGCCCGGCGCGCGCCGCGACCGACGGCAGCGGATCGTCGTGGTGCAGAGAGAACATCAGCGCGCCGTCGACGTGCCCGGCGGCCAGATACCGGCCGATCCGCGGCCAGTCCGCGCGGCTCTCCACCAGGAGCAGCAGCAACTGGGTGTCCGCGGCGGCGAGTTCCCGGCCGATGCCGCGCAGCTGCCGCCCGAAGAACGGATCGCTGAACACCCGCTCCTCCGGCTCGCCGATGATCACCGCGACCGCGCCGGTGCGCCGGGTGACCAGGGAACGGGCCGCGCTGTTGGGGACGTACCCCAGCTCGGCCACGGCCCGCGCCACCCGCTCCCGCACCGCGGGCCGCACCCCGGCGCCGCCGTTGACCACCCGTGAGACCGTCGCCCGGGAGACCCCGGCGCGCGCGGCGACCGCCTCCAGCGTGGGCCGCCGGTCGTTCCGTTCCACCACCACCGTGCAACTCCTTTTTCTCTGCCGCGGGTTGACGTGGTACCGCCGAATCGGCAGGGTGCCCCCCAATGCATGAGAGCGCTCTCACGCGCGCATCCCGAAGACTCCTCCCCCACCCCCCACCGTGTCGAGGAGAACGACATGATCATGGAATTCCGGGCGCAGGCAGTGGCACTCGCCTGCGCCCTGGCGTTCGGGGCCCCCTTCTGGTCGAGCCCGTCCGCCGCACCGGTCAAGGAGGCGGCCCCCGCCTTCCAGGAGGTCTGGCGCGCCGACTTCGACGGCGCCGCCGGCTCCCGCCCCTCCGCCGACGACTGGATCACCGACACCGGCACCGGCTACCCCGGCGGCCCCGGCCGCTGGGGCACCGGCGAGGTCCAGACGTACACCGACGCCCCGGAGAACCTCCAGCTCGACGGCGCCGGGCATCTGAAGATCACCGCCCGCAAGAAGGACGGCGGCTGGACCTCCGGCCGTATCGAGACCCGCCGCACCGACTTCGCCGCACCCGAGGGCGGCGCCCTGCGCATCGAGGCACGCATCGAACTGCCCGCCGTCAGCGGCGACAAGGCCCTCGGCTACTGGCCCGCCTTCTGGACGCTCGGCGCCGACTTCCGGGGCACGTACAGCAACTGGCCCGGCGTCGGCGAGTTCGACGTCATGGAGAACGTCAACGGCGCCGACACCCTCTGGGGCACCCTGCACTGCGGCGTCAGCCCCGGCGGCCCCTGCAACGAGACGCAGGGCAAGGGGAGTTCCCGCCCCTGCACCGGCTGCCGGGACGACTTCCACACCTACGCCCTCGCACTCGACCGCACCGACCCCGCCCACGAGAAGCTGACGTGGTACCTCGACGGCGCGGCCTACCACACCGTCGCCGCCTCCGAGATGGACGCCGACACCTGGGCCCGCGCCACCCACCACGGCCACTTCCTGCTGATCGACCTCGCGATGGGCGGCGGCTTCCCGGACGGCGTCGCCGGGCGCGCCACCCCCACCGACACCACCGCACCCGGCGCCTCCCTACTGGTCGACAACGTTGCTGTCTCGGTCGCCCGGCCCGCCTCCGCCCGCACCCCGTAAGGAGCCCCAGTGATCAGCCGCCGTACCCTGCTCGGCTCCCTCGCCGCCACCACCGCCGGGCTCGCCCTCGCGCCCCGGGCGTTCGCACAGCCCGCACCGCTGGGCTCGGCCGCCGCCGGAATGCCACTGCACCTCGTCAACGCCACCGGCGCGTACGACAACGCCTCCATCCGCGTCTACATCGTCGGCAACGACGGCAACCAGCAGGTCCGCGTCACCCCCGACGGCCAACTGGCGCCCGTCGCCCTCGCCGACAACGGCCCGGACGGCTTCACCGACTACGCCATCCCGCTCGCCGCCAGCGGCACCACCACGCTGAACCTGCCGCAGATGTCCGGCCGGATCTACGTCGCGCTCGGCGACCCGCTGAAGTTCAAGGCGGTCGAGGACGGCAACGGCAAGGCGGCGCTCGCCTACCCGGCGGGCTGGGTCGAGGGCGACCCCAACTACCCCGTCCTGCACGACTGCGCGGAGTTCACCTACAACTCCGGCGGCATGTACGGCAACACCACCATGGTCGACATGTTCAGCGTGCCGCTGGAGATCAAGCTCAACGGTGCGAAGGAGCAGACCACCGGCACCCTCAAGGACGGCGCCCGCGCCAAGGTCTTCGCCGACGTCAAGGCGGCCGACGGCTTCGGCAAGCTGATCGTCGGCGACAAGCGCGTCATCGCCCCCGGACACGGCCTGGACAGCGGCCTGTTCGCCACCGACCACCTCGCCCCCGCCATCGACGAGGCGTGGTCCACGTACGAGAGCAAGGACCTCAAGGTCACCACCAACGCCGGGACCTTCACCGGCCGGGTCGGCGGCGGCAAGCTCGCCTTCACCGGCCCCGGCTCCGTCTCCTTCGACAAGCCGTCCACCCGCGACGTCCTCTTCTGCGACGGCACCCTCGCCGCCCCCAACGACGGCACCCTCGGCCCGGTCGCCGCGATCCTCGGCGCCGCCCTCAACCGCTCCATCCTCACCACCGCCGACGCCCAGCCCGGCACCGACCCGGCCACCTTCTACCGGCAGCAGCTCACCAACCACTACGCCAAGGCCATGCACGAGGCCACCCGCGACGGCAAGGCGTACGGCTTCGCCTTCGACGACGTCGCCGGGTTCGCCTCGTACATCGAGGACGGCGCCCCGAAGGAGATCACCCTGACCCTCACGGCGTTCTGACGGCCCGCCGGCGGCCGCTCCCCGGGTACCGGGCGGCCGCCGCGCCCCGGGGTGCCGTTCCGGCCGCCCGCCCGGCCTGGCCGGAATTCGGTGGGGCCGCGCCGTGCCCGCCGCCCGCCTCGGCCTGGTCACGGTCGTCCTGGGCCACGCCGTCATGGTCTCCGTGATGACGATGACCCCGATCCACCTCGCCCACCACGACGCCGACCTGAGCGTCGTGGGCTTCAGCGTCAGCCTCCACATCGCCGGGATGTACGCGCTGTCGCCGCTGATCGGACGGCTCGCCGACCGCCTCGGCCGGATCCCGGTGATCCTGCTGGGCCAGGCGCTCCACCTCGTCACCGCCACCGTCGCCGGGCTCGCCGGATCCAGCCACGCCGCCACCGTCGGGGCCCTGTTCACGCTCGGCCTGGGCTGGTCCTGCGTCACCATCGCCGGATCCACCCTGCTCACCGAGTCGCTGCCCGCCGCGCAGCGCTCCGAGATCCAGGGCCTCGCCGACACCCATGAACCTCGCGGGCGCGGCCGGCGGCGCCGTGGCCGGCGGCCTCGTCGCCCTCATCGGCTACGGCGGCCTCAACGTGGCCGCCGCCCTCCTCACCCTGCCCGTCCTCGCCCTGGTCCTGGCACCCCGCACCCGCGCCTGATCACCGGCGCATACGAGAGGGGCCGCCCCACCCGGAGCGGCCCCTTTCCGTACGCGTACGACGTCCGGCTCAGCCGCCCCCGTACGCGCCGCTCGCCGTCAGCCGCAGCGCGGTGTCGATCAGCGGGACATGGCTGAACGCCTGCGGGAAGTTCCCCACCTGGCGTTGGTTGGCGGAGTCCCACTCCTCGGCCAGCAGTCCCAGGTCGTTGCGGAGCGACAGCAGCCGGTCGAAGAGCGTGCGCGCCTCCTCCACCCGCCCGATCATCGCCAGATCGTCAGCCATCCAGAACGAACAGGCCAGGAACGCGCCCTCGTCGCCCTCCAGCCCGTCCACCCCGGCCTCGTCACCGGAGGTCGGGTAGCGCAGGATGAAACCGTCCTCGGTGGACAGCTCCCGCTGGATCGCCTCGATCGTGCCGATGACGCGCTTGTCGTCCGGCGGCAGGAAACCCATCTGCGGGATCAGCAGCAGCGACGCGTCCAGCTCCTGGGAGCCGTAGGACTGCGTGAAGGTGTTGCGCTCCTTGTCGTACCCCTTCTCGCAGACGTCCTGGTGGATGCGGTCGCGCAGCTCCTTCCAGCGCTCCAGCGGCCCCTCGGCGTCGCCCGCCTCGATCAGCTTGATGGTGCGGTCCACCGCGACCCACGTCATGACCTTGGAGTGGACGAAGTGGCGGCGCGGCCCGCGGACCTCCCAGATGCCCTCGTCCGGCTCGTGCCAGTGGTTCTCCACCCAGTTGATCAGCTTCAGCTGGAGCAGCGAGGCGTAGTCGTTCCGGGCCAGGCCGGTCATGTGCGCCAGGTGCAGCGCCTCGATGACCTCGCCGTACACATCGAGCTGGACCTGGCCCGCGGCGCCGTTGCCGACCCGCACCGGCCGGGAGCTCTCGTACCCCGGCAGCCAGCTCAGCTCGTTCTCGCCCAGCTCCCGCTCCCCGGCGATGCCGTACATGATCTGGAGGTTCTCCGGGTCCCCGGCCACCGCGCGCAGCAGCCACTCGCGCCAGGCCCGGGCCTCCTCGCGGTAGCCGGTGCGCAGCAGCGAGGAGAGGGTGATGGCGGCGTCCCGCAGCCAGGTGAAGCGGTAGTCCCAGTTGCGGGAGCCGCCGAGGTCCTCGGGCAGCGAGGTGGTCGGCGCGGCCACGATCCCGCCGGTCGGCGCGTACGTCAGCGCCTTCAGCGTGATCAGAGACCGGACCACCGCTTCCCGGTAGGGCCCGTGGTACGTGCAGTGCTCGATCCACTCGCGCCAGAAGTCCTCGGTGGCGGTCAGCGAGTTCTCCGGCTCGGCCACCGCCGGGGGCTGGTGGTGCGAGGGCTGCCAGCTGATCGTGAAGGCGACCCGCTCGCCCGGCGCGACGGTGAAGTCGGAGTAGGTGGTCAGCTCCTCGCCGTACGTCTGCGCCGTCGTGTCCAGCCACACCGAGTCCGGCCCGGCCACCGCGACCGTCCGCCCGTCGACCTTGTGGACCCAGGGCACCACCCAGCCGTACGCGAACCGCATCCGCAGCTCGGAGCGGACCGGGACGGTGCCGCTGACGCCCTCGACGATGCGGACCAGCTGCGGTGCGCCGTCGCGCGGCGGCATGAAGTCGATCACCCGGACCGTGCCCTGCGGGGTGTCCCACTCGGACTCCAGCACCAGCGAGTCACCGCGGTAGCGGCGCCGGTCGGCGGGGAGCGGGCGGGTGCCCTCGCAGTGGGCGGGGCCCATCCGCCAGAAGCCGTGTTCCTCGGTGCCCAGCAGCCCGGCGAAGACCGCCGGGGAGTCGAAACGGGGCAGGCAGAGCCAGTCCACCATGCCGTCCCTGCACACGAGAGCGGCGGTTTGCATATCGCCGATGAGTGCGTAGTCCTCGATGCGCCCGGCCACGTGCATCTCCTGTCGAACTGGAGTCACGCCCCCTCGGGACGTGATAGCTGTCCGTCCTGCCCATGAAACGTTGTCGAGCAGCGGGACCGGAAATCGGGCGGGGATGGTGCCTCACCGGACGGCTCGTAACGAGTTTCCGAGCAGGATACGACGGCCCATGGGGCCCCGCGCGACGCCCACGAAGGGGAGCGTCACTCGTTCGGGTGGCGTGCGGCGGAGCGGGTGCGGCGGACGCCGCCGGGCGCGACCATCCCCGGTCGCTGATAGCCTGGTATCCCGTGGACCGGTGGGCCCCACAAATGTCACGGCAGATGTCACGGCACCCCCCGAGCCGCAGCGAAGGCACCCCTCGTACCCCGGGGACGGCGCCGCATCGCACCTCTCCACTCGCGACCACGGGAGCCCCCTCTTGGCCATGACGCCCTCTGCTTCTCGACAGAACGCAGCCACGACGACCAAGCACATCTTCGTCACCGGGGGCGTTGCCTCCTCGCTCGGCAAGGGCCTCACGGCCTCCAGCCTCGGCGCGCTCCTCAAGGCGCGGGGTCTGCGGGTCACGATGCAGAAGCTCGACCCGTACCTGAATGTCGACCCCGGCACGATGAACCCGTTCCAGCACGGTGAGGTCTTCGTCACCAACGACGGTGCCGAGACCGACCTGGACATCGGCCACTACGAGCGCTTCCTCGACGTCGACCTCGACGGCAGCGCCAACGTCACCACCGGCCAGGTCTACAACACCGTGATCGCCAAGGAGCGCCGCGGTGAGTACCTGGGCGACACCGTGCAGGTCATCCCGCACATCACCAACGAGATCAAGCACCGCATCCGCCGGATGGCGACCGACGACGTCGACGTCGTCATCACCGAGGTCGGCGGCACGGTCGGCGACATCGAGTCGCTGCCGTTCCTGGAGACCGTCCGCCAGGTCCGCCACGAGGTCGGCCGGGACAACGTCTTCGTCGTGCACATCTCGCTGCTGCCCTACATCGGCCCGTCCGGTGAGCTGAAGACCAAGCCGACCCAGCACTCCGTCGCCGCGCTGCGCAACATCGGCATCCAGCCCGACGCGATCGTGCTCCGCGCCGACCGCGAGGTCCCCACCGCCATCAAGCGCAAGATCTCGCTGATGTGCGACGTGGACGACAACGCCGTGGTCGCCGCGATCGACGCTCCGTCGATCTACGACATCCCGAAGGTGCTGCACTCCGAGGGCCTGGACGCGTACGTCGTCCGCAAGTTGGACCTGCCGTTCCGCGACGTCGACTGGACCCAGTGGGCGGACCTGCTGGAGCGCGTCCACAACCCCGACCACGAGGTCAAGATCGCGCTGGTCGGCAAGTACATCGACCTGCCGGACGCCTACCTCTCGGTCACTGAGGCGCTGCGCGCGGGCGGCTTCGCCAACAAGACCCGCGTGAAGATCAAGTGGGTCACCTCCGACGACTGCACGACCCCGGCCGGCGCCGTCGAGCAGCTCGGCGACTGCGACGCGGTCTGCATCCCCGGCGGCTTCGGCGACCGCGGTGTGGACGGCAAGGTCGGCGCGATCACCTACGCCCGTGAGCACAAGCTGCCGCTGCTCGGCCTCTGCCTGGGCCTGCAGTGCGTGGTCATCGAGGCGGCCCGCAACCTCGCCGGTATCGAGGGCGCCAACTCCACCGAGTTCGACCCGGCCGCCGCCCACCCGGTCATCTCCACGATGGCCGAGCAGATGGACATCGTCGCCGGTGAGGGCGACATGGGCGGCACGATGCGGCTCGGCATGTACCCGGCCAAGCTCGCCGAGGGCTCGATCGTCCGCGAGACGTACGACAACCAGCCCTACGTCGAGGAGCGCCACCGCCACCGCTACGAGGTCAACAACGCCTACCGCGGTGAGCTGGAGAAGAAGGCCGGTCTGCTCTTCTCCGGCACCTCTCCGGACAACAAGCTCGTCGAGTACGTCGAGTACCCGCGCGAGGTGCACCCCTACCTCGTCGCCACCCAGGCCCACCCGGAGCTGCGCTCCCGCCCGACCCGCCCGCACCCGCTCTTCGCGGGTCTGGTGAAGGCAGCTGTTGCGCAGAAGACGGCAGCACAGAAGCCGGCGGCACAGAAGCCGGGCGCCGGTAAGTAAGCAGAACCCGGCCGTTACGGTGGACCGGGGCAGGGATCTCGTACGAGGTCGCTGCCCCGGTTTCTGCGTTGACGAGGACAAACAGGAGGACGCATGGCGATCGAGGACACCCCCGAGGAGTGGACGGTCACCGCGACCGCGACGCCGTTCACCGGGAACAAGACGAGCGTGCGTACCGACGACGTCGTCATGCCGGACGGCTCCACCGCCCGCCGCGACTACCAGGTCCATCCCGGTTCGGTGGCCGTCCTCGCCCTCGACGACGACGGCCGGGTCCTGGTCCTGCGCCAGTACCGCCACCCCGTGCGCCACAAGCTGTGGGAGATCCCCGCCGGGCTGCTGGACGTCCCCGGCGAGAACCCGCTGCACGCCGCCCAGCGCGAGCTGTACGAGGAGGCGCACGTCAAGGCCGACGACTGGCGGGTGCTGACGGACGTCTACACCACGCCGGGCGGCTGCGACGAGGCGGTCCGGGTCTTCCTCGCCCGGGGTCTGTCCGAGGCGGAGGGTGAGCGGTTCGCGGTCTCCGAGGAGGAGACCGACATGGAGCTGGCGCGGGTCCCGCTGGACGAGCTGGTGCGCGGCGTGCTCGCCGGGGAGCTGCACAACAACTGCCTGGTCGTCGGCGTGCTGTCGCTCGTCGCGGCGCAGCAGGGACCAGGCCTGGAGTCGCTGCGCCTGGCCGACGCGCCCTGGCCGGCGCGCCCCTTCGACGCCTGATCCGCCGCCTGCCCGCCGCCGGTCCGCCGCGCCGCCACACCGTCCCCGGTCGGATGATCCGCTGATCCGGCGGAGTGACCCGAACGCCAAGGCCCGTGCGGAGCACGGGGTATGACGGGGTGTGAACTACGCTCGGCAGCGTTCCCGTCCGCGACCGGCGGCGGGCTCGTATGTGCAGGTGGACGGGAGAGTGGCCCGTGACGGACCAGGCGGTGGGCACAGGGCACCTTCCGCCGGAGGCGGCGGGATGCGCCGCACCGGCGGGGGGCCGACGGGCGCCGGGTGACGGCGAGGGTGCGGTGGCCGGTCCGCCGTCCTCGGCCGTGCCCGCCATGCCGGCCACGCCTCCGGCCGCCGGGTCGCAGGGCGAGGGGCCCGGGCCCTCCGGGGCATCGGCTCCCGCGCCCGTGGCCGCCGCCTCCGTCCCCCGTCCCGTCGTCCCCCCGCGTCCCCCCGCCCGGCCGATGCCGGTCGCCCCGCCGCGCGCCGCCTCCGGCCCCCTGCCGTCCCGCGGTCTGCTGGGCCGTTCCCGGGAGCTGAAGGCGCTCCGGGCCGACATCGAGCGGGCCGGGCTCGACACCCTCTCCGGCCGGAAGAGTCCCCGCAGCCGGGTGCTGCTCATCGCCGGGCGGCCCGGGTGCGGCCGCACCGCGCTCGCCGAGGAGCTGCTGCGCACCCTGTCCTGCACGTACCCGGACGGGGTGCTCCGGGCCCGGCTGTCCGGGCCGGGCGGGGTCCCCGTCCCGACCGGCGATGTCGCCCGCGGGCTGCTCACCGCGCTCGGCGCCACCGTCCCGGCGGGCTCGGACGACGACGAACCGGCCGAGGTGCTGCGCGCGGAGCTGGCGGCCCGCCGCGCGGTCCTCCTCCTCGACGACGCGCCCGGCGCCGACCACGTCGAACCGCTGCTGCCCGACGCGCCGGACTGCCTGGTCGTCGTGGTGTCCGAGGGCCCGCTCACCGGCATCCCCGACGTCCGGCCGTGCACCCTGGGCGGGCTGGACGGCGCTGCCGCGGTCGCGCTGCTGACCCGGTTCACGGGGCCGGTCCGGGTCACCGTCGACCCGCGGTCGGCCGACGCCGTGGTCGAGGAGTGCGGCGGGCAGCCCGCCGCGCTGGTGCTGGCGGGCGGCTGGCTCGCCGCCCGGCCCAAGGCGTCCGTCTCGGATCTGCGCACGGCGCTGCGCGCGGTGCCGCTCCCGGACGAACTCCCCGTCGGCGAACGCCCGCTGCGCCGCGCCTTCCACCTCGCCCACGACGCGCTGGCGCCGTCCGCGGCCCGGACGCTGCGGCTGCTGGCCCTCGCCCCGCCCGGCCTGGTCGACGCGCACACCGCGTCCGCGCTGGCCGGCTGCACGCCGGACACCGCCGCGGCGACCCTCGTCGATCTGACCGCGCTGGGGCTGCTGCACCAGGAGGCGGACGAGCCGGACGGCGACGACGGCCCGTCCTCCCCGGGCGTCGCCGCCGGTCCCCGCTACCGGCTTCCCGGCTGCCTCGCCGCCTGGACCGGGGAGCTGCTGCGCACGCACGAGCGCCCGGCCGAGGTCCAGTTGGCCCGCGCGCGGATGCTGGAGCGCACCGTCCGGCTCCTCCAGTCCTGCCGGGGGAGCGGGGAGCCGTCCGGGTCACCGGCGCGGGAGCGGGCGGCGGGGCTGCCGTATGCGCTGCGCTTCCCCTCGCGCGCGGCGGCCGCCGCCTGGCTGCGCCGCCGCCGCGCCGCCCTGCTGGACGCGGCCCGCCTCGCGGTGTCGGACGGTGAACTCGACACGCTGGACCGGAGGTTGATCGCCACCCTGGTCCGCGCGCTGATGGCGCACGAGGGCCCGGACGCGGCCGCCGGTGACCTCTATGCCCTGCACGAACTGGTCCTGGAGGTCGCCGAACGCCGGGGCCTGGGCCGGGAGAAGGCCGCGGCGCTGCTCAACCTCGCCGATCTGGACGGCGGAGCCGGACGCACCGAGGCGGCGCTCGCCCGGTACCGCGGCGCCCTGGAGGCGGCCCGTTCGGCGGGGGACGCGGTGGCGACCGGCCGTGCCCTGGAGTCGCTCGGCGGCACGTACAGCGAGCTGGGTGACTGGCAGCGTGCCGCCGACTGGTACGGCCGTGCCCTGGAGCTGCGGCTGAGCCGGGGCGAGACGGTGGATGCGGCGCGGCTGCATGGCCGGATCGGTGGGGCGCATGGCCGGGCCGGGCGGTGGCCGGAGGCGCTCAAGGAGTGGCGGGCGGCGGCCCGCACCTCCCGCAGGCTCGGTGATCTCGCAGGTCAGGCGCGTGCGGCGGCCGAGGTGGCACGGGCCTGGGAGCGCTCCGGGCGGCCCGAGGAGGCGCTGCGGACGTCCCTGGAGGCCTTGCACACGGCGCGCGGCGCGGGCGACGTACCGCTGGAGGCGGGGCTGCAGCTACGGATTGCGGACCTCCTCGACGGGCTCGGCGACCCGGCAGCGGCACGGCTGCACCGCGCCGCCGGGGAACAACTCCTCCAAGATCACCCCAAGTGACCTACGAAATCGGTGGTGATCTTGGAAACAATTAATGCTTTGCAAGGCTAGACAAGAAGGGATCCTTCAATAGACTGGGTTCACCGCGCCGCTCGCGGTCAGTTCCGTCATGTGTCACATGAGGGATAATTCTCCTGTAAGCACTCTTTCAAGGATCGTGATCGACGTGAAGGTCGGAATCCCCCGCGAGGTAAAGAACAACGAGTTCCGAGTGGCGATCACGCCCGCCGGTGTCAACGAACTGGTCCGCAACGGCCACCAGGTCTTCATCGAGAAGGACGCCGGTGTCGGCTCCTCCATCCCCGATGAGGAGTACGTGGCCGCCGGCGCGAACATCCTCGGCACCGCCGACGAGGTCTGGGCCACCGCCGACCTGCTCCTGAAGGTCAAGGAGCCGATCGCGGAGGAGTACCACCGCCTCCGCAAGGACCAGACCCTCTTCACGTACCTGCACCTCGCGGCCTCCCGCGAGTGCACCGACGCGCTGCTGGAGTCCGGCACCACCGCCATCGCCTACGAGACCGTCGAGACCGCGAGCCGCGCGCTGCCGCTGCTCGCCCCGATGTCCGAGGTCGCGGGCCGTATCGCCCCGCAGGTCGGCGCCTACCACCTGATGCGCCAGGCCGGTGGCCGTGGCGTGCTGCCCGGTGGCGTCCCCGGTGTCCAGGCGGGCAGGGCGGTCGTCATCGGCGGCGGCGTCTCCGGCTGGAACGCCGTGCAGATCGCCGTGGGCCTCGGCTTCCACGTCACCCTGCTCGACATGGACATCAACAAGCTCCGCGAGGCCGACCGGATCTTCGGCACCAAGGTGCAGACGATCGTCTCCAACGCCTACGAGCTGGAGAAGGCCGTCGTCGAGGCCGACCTCGTCGTCGGCGCGGTCCTGATCCCCGGCGCCAAGGCCCCCAAGCTCGTCACCAACGAGCTGGTCGCCAAGATGAAGCCCGGAAGTGTCCTTGTCGACATCGCGATCGACCAGGGCGGCTGCTTCGAGGACTCGCACCCCACCACGCACGCCGACCCGACCTTCCAGGTCCACAACTCGGTGTTCTACTGCGTCGCCAACATGCCCGGTGCGGTGCCCAACACCTCCACCTACGCGCTGACCAACGCGACCCTGCCGTACATCGTCTCGCTCGCCAACAACGGCTGGGTCGAGGCGCTGCGCCGCGACGCCGCGCTGGCCAAGGGCCTCAACACCCATGACGGCAAGGTCGTCTACCGCGAGGTCGCCGAGGCGCACGGCCTGGAGTCCGTGGAGCTGAGCGCCCTCCTGGGCTGAGCGTCAACCGCGCGCGTCCATGCGGAAAAACCGGCCGGGTCCCGTCGACGGGACCCGGCCGGTCGCGTGTGTGACGCGCCCGTACCACGGCGTCGGTGCGGCACCGGCGTGGGGGCGTGCAACTCGCGTCGTACGTAACCCTTGAGGTGATTCGCGTACCCCCGAAGCCTCATGTGCGCGCGGCTTGCACCCTTGACATGGGCGGGTTTCGTATCCGTCACATCGCGCCGGGTCGGGTGGATTGTGTTGCTGCGGACGCCCGACACGCCATAGAGTCGCCAATCGTCGGCATGGTGTCACGCTGACCTATCGATAAGTTTCCTGGTTCCATCCAAGGAGGTACGACGACTTGTGAATAAGTCGACAATTACTCCCGGAGGTGCTCAGCCAGGAGCAGTTGCGCGGGGCCAGGCCCCCTCGGGGTACGAGGCTGTCGGCTCCGCAGCGGTCCACACCCCCGCAGTCCACCCGAGCACGACCTCGACAGCCCACCAGAGCATGGACGGCCATTACGTGAACGCCACGGCCGGCGACCGGGGCAGTGGAGATCCCACCCGTCTCGCCGACTACGAAGACCTGCCCAAGGGGCATTTCTACGATCCGGACGCGGAGTACGAGCCGGACCCCGAGTACGCGGCCACGCTCGCGCCGGACGCTGCCCGTCAGCGCCGCGAGCGCGTCGGCCCGACCGGCCGTCCGCTGCCGTACTTCCCGATCCCGGGACCGTTGTCGGAGCACGGCCCCGCCAAGATCATTGCGATGTGCAACCAGAAGGGCGGGGTCGGCAAGACCACCTCGACCATCAACCTGGGCGCCGCACTCGCCGAATACGGGCGCCGGGTGCTGCTCGTCGACTTCGACCCGCAGGGCGCCCTGTCGGTCGGCCTCGGCGTCAACCCGATGGAGCTCGACCTGACGGTCTACAACCTGCTCATGGAGCGGGGCATGTCGGCCGACGAGGTGCTGCTCAAGACGGCGGTCCCCAACATGGACCTGCTGCCCAGCAACATCGACCTCTCCGCCGCCGAGGTGCAGTTGGTCAGCGAGGTGGCCCGCGAGTCGACGCTGCAGCGCGCGCTCAAGCCGCTGATGAACGACTACGACTACATCGTCATCGACTGCCAGCCCTCGCTCGGCCTGCTCACCGTCAACGCGCTGACGGCGGCTCACAAGGTCATCGTGCCGCTGGAGTGCGAGTTCTTCGCGCTGCGCGGTGTCGCGCTGCTCACCGAGACGATCGAGAAGGTCCAGGAGCGGCTCAACCCCGACCTGGAGCTGGACGGCATCCTGGCGACGATGTACGACTCCCGCACCGTGCACAGCCGTGAGGTGCTGGCGCGCGTCGTGGAGGCGTTCGACGAGCACGTCTACCACACGGTCATCGGCCGTACGGTCCGCTTCCCCGAGACGACCGTCGCGGGCGAGCCGATCACCACGTACGCCTCCAACTCCGTGGGGGCCGCCGCCTATCGTCAGCTCGCCAGGGAGGTGCTCGCCCGGTGTCACGCCGAGTGAGTCTGCCGGGCGCCGACGAGTTGTTCCGCACCACCGGGGGCACGGGCCTGCAGCCCGCACCGCCCCGCCGCACGGCCGAATCCGGCGACGAGGCGCCCCGGGTGCCGTCGCCGGGCGGTGAGCTGGACCCGGCGCCCGACGGTGCGGCGGACGCCACCGCGGCGCGCACCGCCCCGGCCGAGCACGGCGGTCGCGGCGCGGACCAGGAGGCCGCCAACGGGCACCGCCGGCCGGAGGGCCGGGCGGTGCCGGAGGCGGCCGCCGCGGCCGCGCAGCCGGGCGGGGCGGCCCGCCGCCGCGGGGGCCGGGGCGCCAACCGCCGCCCCAGCGGCCGCGAGCGCCACGACGAGAAGATCACCGTCTATGTCTCCGCCGAGGAGCTGATGGATCTGGAACACGCCCGGCTGGTGCTGCGCGGCGAGCACGGACTCGCCGTCGACCGCGGCCGGATCGTCCGCGAGGCCGTCGCCGTCGTCCTCGCCGACCTGGAGTCCCGCGGCGACGCCAGCATCCTGGTACGGCGGCTGCGCGGCCGGTAGGCCCTGTCGTCACCCTCCCGTCCGCCCCGGGACGACAGGGCCCGGCCGCCCCCGGCCCCGATAGCCTGCCGCCTACGCGGGCCCGCCGCCCGCGCGTCAGCCCGCCCGCGCGCGGGGCCCGCAGCACCCTGGACCACGATGCCGACGACCCAGCACGACACCGCCTCCCCGCGGCCCCCGCGCCGTACCCTCGGCCGGGGGGCGGAGGACGGCACGGCGGACCCGGACGGGGCCACCGCGGAGCCGGGCGGAGCCCCGGCGGCCGAGGAGACGCCCGCGGCCGGAGCGCCGGAGCCCGGCGCGCACCGGCCCGGCAGCGAGACCGCCGAGTCAGGCGAGTCCGCCGACGAGGCCCCGGAGCCCGACGTCCCCGGTGACCGCCGGTTCACCGTCCGGCTGGACAACTTCGAGGGGCCCTTCGACCTCCTCCTCCAGCTGATCTCCAAGCACAAGATGGACGTCACCGAGGTCGCGCTCTCCCAGGTCACCGACGAGTTCATGGTGCACATCCGGGCCATGGGTGCGGACTGGGACCTCGACCAGACCACCGAGTTCCTGGTCGTCGCGGCCACCCTGCTGGACCTCAAGGCCGCCCGGCTGCTGCCCGTCGCCGCCGTCGAGGACGAGGCGGACCTGGCGCTGCTGGAGGCCCGTGACCTGCTCTTCGCCCGGCTGCTGCAGTACCGCGCGTACAAGCGGATCGCGGACCTCTTCGGCGGCCGGCTGGCGGACGAGACGCGCCGCCACCCCCGCACCGTCGGCCTGGAACCGGTCCACGCCGAGCTGCTGCCGGAGGTGGTGCTGGGCATCGGCCCCGAGGGGTTCGCCCGGCTCGCCGTCAAGGCGATGCAGCCGCGGGCCCGCCCGCAGGTCTACGTCGACCACATCCACGCGCCGCTGGTCAGCGTCGCGGAACAGGCCGGGGTGGTGGCGGCGCTGCTGCGCCAGGCGGGCGCGCGCACCTTCGCCGAGCTGGTGGCCGACGCCCCCGACACCCTCACCGTCGTGGCGCGCTTCCTGGCGCTCCTTGAGCTGTACCGGGAGCGGGCGGTGGCCCTGGACCAGCCGGAGGCCCTGGGCACCCTCACGGTCCGCTGGACGGGCCCCGACGAAGTGACGCCGCAGGTCACCGACGGATACGAGGGGCGGCCCGACGCCGCGGACGGGGCCGATGACGAGCCGGACGACGCGTCCGGCGCGACCGACGACGAGGGAGAGCGCGCGTGAGCGGGGCCGGTGAGGCGTACGACGTCACGGAGCAGAGCGGGCCCGCGCGGCCCGGGGAGCCGGCCGGGGCGCTCGGTGTGGCGGAGCTGGAGCTGAAGCCCGCGCTGGAGGCCGTCCTCATGGTCGTCGACGCCCCGGCGACCGAGGAACACCTGGCCCGGGTGGTGCAGCGGCCCCGCCGCGCGGTCGCCCGGGCGCTGCGCGAACTGGCCGACGAGTACGCCCGCCAGGGCCGCGGCTTCGACCTGCGGCTGGTCGCCGGGGGCTGGCGGTTCTACGCCCGCGCCGCGTACGCCGACGCCGTGGAGAGCTTCGTCCTGGACGGACAGACGGCCCGGCTGACCCAGGCCGCGTTGGAGACTCTGGCCGTGGTCGCGTACCGTCAGCCGGTCAGCCGTTCCCGGGTCTCCGCCGTACGCGGGGTCAACTGTGACGGCGTGATGCGCACCCTCCTCCAGCGCGGGCTGGTGGAGGAGGCGGGGACGGAACCCGAAACAGGTGCGATCCTGTACAGGACGACGACGTACTTTCTGGAGCGGTTGGGCCTGCGTGGCCTGGACGAGCTCCCGGAGCTCGCACCGTTCCTCCCGGAGGCGGAGGCGGTTGAGCGCGACTCCCCGGAAGGTATCCCGTCGTTCGAAGTGGACGACAGCGGCGACTCTCAGACGGATCATTGATGCGAAGCAGCGGCAGGAACAGCACGGGCAGCGGCGGCGGTAAGGGCAACTACCGCGGCGCCGGGAACAAGCGCGACGAGAAGCAGCAGCGCGCGGGTCGGCCCCGTCCCGAGGAGCGCCGCTACGACGTGGGCGAGTCCGGCGACGGCCGCGGGTCCGCCCCGAAGAGCGGCGGCGCCCGGGGTGCCGCCGCCCGGGGCGGCGCCAAGGGCGGCCCCCGCACCGGCGCGAAGCAGGGCGCGCCCAAGGGCGGCCCGCAGCGCGGCCGGGGCCAGGCGCCGTCGCGCCCCCGCGAGCTGGACGCCAAGATCGAGGAGCGCAACCGCGCCCGGCACAACAAGCCGCAGGTCAAGACCCCGAAGACGTTCGGCGAGCAGGAGGGCGAGCGGCTGCAGAAGGTCCTGGCCCGCGCCGGTATGGGCTCGCGGCGTGCCTGCGAGGAGCTGATCGAGCAGGCGCGCGTCGAGGTCAACGGCGAGATCGTCCTGGAGCAGGGCGTCCGCGTCGACCCGGAGAAGGACGAGATCAAGGTCGACGGCCTCACCGTCGCCACCCAGTCGTACCTCTTCTTCGCGCTGAACAAGCCCGCCGGGGTCGTCTCCACGATGGAGGACCCGGACGGCCGCCAGTGCCTCGGCGACTACGTCAACAACCGTGAGACGCGGCTCTTCCACGTCGGGCGGCTGGACACCGAGACCGAGGGCATCATCCTGCTCACCAACCACGGCGAGCTGGCCCACCGCCTGACGCACCCGCGCTACGGCGTCCAGAAGACCTACCTCGCCGCGATCCAGGGCCCCCTGCCGCGCGAGATCGGCCGGATGCTCAAGGACGGCATCCAGCTGGAGGACGGCCACGCCCGCGCGGACCACTTCCGCGTCGTGCAGCAGACCGGCAAGAACTACCTCGTCGAGGTCACCCTCCACGAGGGCCGCAAGCACATCGTGCGGCGGATGCTGGCCGAGGCGGGCTTCCCCGTCGACAAGCTGGTGCGCACCGCGTTCGGCCCGATCGCGCTGGGCGACCAGAAGTCCGGCTGGCTGCGCCGCCTGACCAACACCGAGGTCGGCATGCTGATGCGCGAGGTCGACCTGTAACAGGCATCGCTTGCCCGTAGTGATCACCACCCCTTATTGTCATCGTGACGATTAAGGGGTGGTTTTCATGGGATCCGCGGCGACCGGCGCACTGATGGGGCTCGCACTGGGGGACGCACTCGGCTATCCGACCGAGTTCCAGGACGTCCCCGCGATCCTGGCCGCCCACGGCGACTGGCGCCGCCTCCCGCTGCCGGAGCCCGCGCTCATCACCGACGACACCCAGATGACGCTGGCCCTGGGCCGGGCGCTGGAGGCCGCGCGGGCCGCCGGGCCGCTCACCGCCCGCACCCTGGAGCCCCCGGCCCGCGCCGCGTACACCGCCTGGTGGCGCTCCCCGGAGAACAACCGCGCCCCCGGCACCACCTGCCTCACCGCCTGCGCCCGGCTCGCCGAACCGGGTACGCGCTGGACCGAGGCCGCGCCGATGCGCTCCAAGGGGTGCGGCGCCAACATGCGGGTCGCGCCCGTCGGCCTCGTACCGGGCCTCACGGCGCGGCAGCGCTCCGGCGCCGCACAGTTCCAGGGCGCCCTCACCCACGGCCACCCCACCGCGCTCGCCGCCTCCGATCTCACCGCGTACGCCGTGCGGGCACTCGCCGACGGCGCGCACCCGGACAGGCTGACCGCCCTGCTGCGGGAGTACGCCCACGCCTCGCGCACCGCTTACCAGGAAGACTGGCTCGGCGACCTGTGGCGCCGCTCCGGGGACGCCACCCCGCAGGCGTACCTCGCCCGCGGCTGGGACGACTGCCTCGCCGTCCTCGACCGGCTGGACGCCGCGCTGCGCGCCCCGGACCGCGAGGCCGACCCCTGCGCGGCCACCGGCGCCGGGTGGATCGCCGAGGAGGCGCTCGCCACCGGCCTGTACTGCTTCCTGCTCTTCCCCGACGAGCCGGTCACCGCGCTGCGCCGGGCCGCCGTCAGCTCCGGCGACTCCGACTCCCTCGCCTGCCTCGCCGGGGCGTTCGCCGGGGCCCGCCTCGGCGCCGGAGCCTGGCCCCGTGAGTGGACCGACCGCATCGAGCACCGCGCGGACCTGCTGGCCCTGGGCGCCGCCTGGGACGCCTGACCCGCCGGCCGCTGTCCGCCGGTCGGTCGCCGCGTACGGCTGTCGGTGGTGCTGGATACGCTTGATCGTGTGCGTGCGGGGTGTGCGCACCGAGGCAGGGAGCAGGACGTGAGCGTACGAGCGGTCGGTGGGGCCGTCGACAGCGGCTTCGCCGGGGCCGGTGGCGCGCCTGTGTACCCCGGCGCCACCGCGGCGCCGCGAAAGGACATCGCCCAGTGAGATCCGCACTCGTCATCGGCACGGGCCTGATCGGCACCTCCGTCGCGCTCGCCCTCCAGGCACGTGGCGTGCAGGTGTACCTGGAGGACCACGACCCGACGCAGGCCCGTACGGCCGCGGCGCTCGGCGCGGGCACCACCGAGCCGCCGCCGGGCCCCGTCGACCTCGCCGTCGTCGCGGTGCCGCCCGCGCACGTCGCGGACACCCTCGCCGGGGTGCTCCGCCGTGGCGCCGCCCGCGCCTGCATAGACGTCGCCAGCGTCAAGGGCGGCCCGCGCCGTCAGCTCCAGGAGCTGGGCTGCGATCTCTCCGCCTACCTCGGCACCCACCCGATGGCGGGCCGGGAGCGCTCCGGTCCGCTCGCGGCCACCGCCGACCTCTTCGAGGGGCGGCCCTGGGTGCTGACCCCGTCCCCGGGCGACGACACCGAGGTCCTCAACCTCGCGCTGGAGCTGGTCGCGCTCTGCCGCGCCGTCCCGGTGGTCATGGACGCCGACGCACACGACCGCGCCGTCGCCCTCGTCTCGCACACCCCGCAGCTGGTCTCCAGCCTCGTCGCCGCCCGCCTCAAGGACGCCGACGAGACCGCGGTGCGCCTGTGCGGCCAGGGCATCCGGGACGTCACCCGCATCGCCGCCTCCGACCCGGCGATGTGGCTCGACATCCTCTCCGCCAACCCCGGCCCGGTCGCCGACATCCTCGCCGAGGTCGCCGCCGATCTGGACGGCACGGTCCGGGCGCTGCGGGGCCTGGAGTCCGCGGACGCGCAGAAGCGCACGGGTGGCACGGAGGGCATCGAGGACGTGCTGCGCCGCGGCAACGCCGGACGCGAGCGGGTCCCCGGCAAGCACGGTGCCGCCCCCGCCGCGTACGAGGTCCTCGCCGTCCACATCGGTGACCAGCCCGGTGAGCTGGCCCGGATCTTCGCCGACGCGGGCCGCGCCGGGGTCAACATCGAGGACGTCCGCATCGAGCACGCCACCGGCCAGCAGGCCGGTTTCATCCAGCTCACGGTGGAGCCGGGCGCGGTGGCGCAGCTCACCGCGGAGCTGCGGGAGCGGGGCTGGTCGATCCGCCGCTGACGCCGTGGACCACGGGCCGCGGGGGAGCCAGTAACCTTGACGGAGGCCATTCGGCCCGTGGACCCCCGCCCCGTGTAACCAGAAAGGTGTTCACCACCGTGGAAACCGCCGCCCGGACCGCCCCGGCTGCAGTGATTGTCGCCATCGACGGCCCCGCTGGCACGGGCAAGTCCAGCACGTCCAAGGCCGTCGCCGCCAAGCTCGGCCTCGGCTACCTCGACACCGGCGCCCAGTACCGTGCGATCACCTGGTGGATGCTGAGCAACGGCATCGACGTGAACGACGCCACGGCGGTCGCCGAGGCCAGCGGCAAGCCCGCCATCGTCTCCGGCACCGACCCGGCCGCCCCGGCCATCGCCGTCGACGACCTCGATGCGGCCGGTCCGATCCGCACCCAGGAGGTCACCTCCGCGGTCAGCGCCGTCAGCGCCGTGCCCGAGGTGCGCTCCCGGATCACCGCGCTGCAGCGCACCATCGCCGCCGAGGCGCCGAACGGCATCGTCGTGGAGGGCCGCGACATCGGCATCACGGTGCTGCCCGACGCCGACCTCAAGGTCTTCCTCACCGCCTCCGCCGAGGCGCGCGCCGCCCGCCGCAGCGGTGAGCTGAAGGGCAAGGAGGCCGGCGACCTGACGGCCACCCGCGAGGCCCTGATCAAGCGCGACGCCGCCGACTCCTCCCGTAAGACCTCGCCGCTGGCCAAGGCCGACGACGCCGTCGAGGTGGACACCACCGAGCTGACGCTGGAGCAGGTCATCGAGTGCGTCGTCACCCTCATCGAGGGCGCGGGCGCCGCGAAGGCGGGGCGGGACGCGCGGTGACCACCAGCGGCGTGGCCCCGAGCGAGGCGGGTGCCGCGGTCGGCCGGCGGATCGGCATCGGCCTGATGTACGGCCTGTGGCGGCCCCGGGTGCTGGGCGCCTGGCGGGTGCCGTCGGCCGGGCCGGTGATCCTGGCGGTCAACCACGCGCACGGCCTCGACGGCCCGATGCTGATGGGCACGGCGCCCCGGCCGGTGCACTTCCTGATCAAGAAGGAAGCGTTCATCGGCCCGCTGGACCCGTTCCTGCGCGGCATCGGCCAGCTGAAGGTGGACCGCGCCACCACCGACCGCAAGGCGATCACCGATGCCCTCGCGGTGCTGGAGCACGGCGGTGTGCTGGGCATCTTCCCGGAGGGCACCCGGGGCGAGGGCGACTTCGCCTCACTGCGGGCCGGTCTCGCGTACTTCGCGGTGCGCTCCGGCGCGCCGGTCGTCCCGGTGGCGGTGCTCGGCTCCGCCGACCGCCGCAGCCGCCTCACCCCGGCGGTGCCGCCGCTGCGCTCCCGCGTCGACGTCGTCTTCGGCGACGCCTTCGAGGCGGGGGACGGCTCGGGGCGGCGCACCCGCACGGCGCTGGACGAGGCGACCGGGCGGATCCAGGGCCGGCTCACCGCCCACCTGGAAAACGCCAGGCGCCTGACCGGGCGCTGACCGACACTTGAGCGGCGGACCGACGCGGCCCGCCGATGACGAAGCCACGCGGCCGACGCCGCACAGTGAGCAGGACGAGGAACGGACTTCATGAACGACCAGATCGACACCGGCGACGAGCACGGTGCGCTTGGCGATGCCGAGTACGCGGAGTTCATGGAGCTCGCCGCGCAGGAGGGCTTCGACCCCGAGGAGGTCGGCGGGGACATCGCGGCGGCCGGGCACGGCCCGCTGCCCGTCCTCGCCGTCGTCGGCCGCCCCAACGTCGGCAAGTCGACGCTGGTGAACCGCATCATCGGCCGTCGTGAGGCGGTCGTCGAGGACCGGCCGGGCGTCACCCGCGACCGCGTCACCTACGAGGCCGACTGGAACGGCCGCCGCTTCAAGGTCGTCGACACCGGCGGCTGGGAGCAGGACGTCCTCGGCATCGACGCCTCCGTCGCGATGCAGGCCGAGTTCGCCATCGAGGCCGCCGACGCCGTCGTCTTCGTCGTCGACGCCAAGGTCGGCGCGACCGACACCGACGAGGCCGTCGTCAAGCTGCTGCGCCGCTCCGGCAAGCCCGTCGTGCTCGTCGCCAACAAGGTCGACGGCCCCTCCGGCGAGGCCGACGCCTCGATGCTCTGGTCGCTCGGCCTCGGCGAGCCGCACCCCGTCTCCGCGCTGCACGGCCGTGGCACCGGCGACATGCTGGACGCCGCCCTCGACGCGCTGCCCGAGGCACCCGAGCAGACCTTCGGCACCGCGCTCGGCGGCCCCCGCCGCATCGCCCTGATCGGCCGCCCGAACGTCGGCAAGTCGTCGCTGCTCAACAAGGTCGCCGGGGAGGAGCGCGTGGTCGTCAACGAAATCGCCGGCACCACCCGCGACCCGGTCGACGAACTGATCGAGCTGGGCGGCACCATCTGGAAGTTCGTCGACACCGCGGGTATCCGCCGCCGGGTCCACCTCCAGGAGGGCGCCGACTACTACGCCTCGCTGCGTACCGCCGCCGCCGTCGAGAAGGCCGAGGTCGCCGTCGTCCTGATCGACGCGAGCGAGTCGATCAGCGTGCAGGACCAGCGCATCATCACCATGGCCGTGGAGGCCGGACGCGCCCTGGTCATCGCGTACAACAAGTGGGACACCCTCGACGAGGAGCGCCGCTTCTACCTGGAGCGGGAGATCGAGCGGGATCTCGTGCAGGTGCCGTGGGCGATGCGGGTGAACGTCTCGGCGCGCACCGGCCGCCACATGGAGAAGCTGGTCCCGGCGATCGAGACGGCGCTCGCCGGGTGGGAGACCCGTGTCCCCACCGGCCGGCTGAACGCCTTCCTCGGCGAGATCGTGGCCGCCCACCCGCACCCGATCCGCGGCGGCAAGCAGCCCCGCATCCTCTTCGGTACGCAGGCGGGGACGAAGCCGCCGCGGTTCGTGCTCTTCGCCTCCGGCTTCCTGGAGGCGGGCTACCGCCGCTTCATCGAGCGCCGTCTGCGCGAGGAGTTCGGCTTCGAGGGCACCCCGATCCACCTCTCCGTCCGGGTGCGCGAGAAGCGCAACCAGAAGAAGAAGTGACAGCGGGGGCCGGGCCGTACGGCGGCCCGGCCCCGGTACGGGCCCCGCGCCCGGTTGTACGGCTCAATGGTCGTGCGGCCGGGCGCCGCGCGTTCCCGGCGGCAGCGCGGGCAGCGCGCCCCGCGGGCGGTACGGCTGGCGGGCGACGCGCTCCCACTGGCCGGGCGAGGCCGCGGCGCGGCTCCAGCTGCTGCCGCCGTGCCCCGGACCCGGCCCCTCCTCCTCGCCGGTCCGGTCGCCGGGCAACGCCCGGAACGCCCGCCGGTACTCGGCGTACAGCGCGTCGTAGATCGGTGTGGCCGAACGGCCGGTCCCGGCGGCCCCGGGGTCCTGCGACGGACGCATACCGGGGATCTGCTGCGGAGGGCGGGAGCGGGAGAAGGGGTCATATGGGTGCACGTCTGCACCAACGAACCCGAATCGCCGGGGATGCGGCCTCGGTCCGGAAATGACGGATCGCGGGGGCGTTCCCGTACGGTTCGACGGGAACGCCCCCGCGATCGGCGGGGTCCTCAGGCTCAGGTGCCGGCCAGCGGCATCTCGGCGGCGACCAGCACGCCCTGGGCCGCGGCCTTCTCCATCGCCTGGCGCATGAGGTCCTCCCGCGGCTGGTGGCCGATGGAGCCGGACGGCGCGGCGTACATCAGTACCGACTGCGCCTTCGTGGCGGCGGCCCGCCAGCCGTCGGACACGGCCAGCGGCTGGTGCGCCTGCCACCACGCGGCCTGGCTGCCGGTGTTGCCCGGCTGCAGCACGGCGTGCAGCTTGCCCATGGCGAGCAGCGCCGACCAGCCCGGGTTCGGCGCGGGCAGCGCGTCCACATCGGTGACCGGGTGGAAGCCCTGCTCCAGCAGGAGCGGCAGGAAGTCGTCGTCCAGGCTGACCGAACCGGGGCGGGCGATCGGGCCGTCCGGCTCGACGACCAGCGCCGCCCGCAACTCGCCCGAGACCAGCACCAGCCCGCAGGTGATCCCGAGCGTCGCCTGACGCTCGCCCACCGGGACCGGGCGGGTGGGCGCCGTCCCGGACTCCTGTGCGGCGGTGATGGACTGCACGGCGCCCTTGAGCTGCTCCTCCGAGACCGATACGACCTGCGAGGGGATGCAGGTGGCGTGGGCGAAGGCGAGTACCGCGGTCTCCTCGCCGACGAACAGGACGGTGCTGGTGCGCTCCTGCGCGCTGTCGCCCGGGGTGCGGCAGGAGGTGCAGTCGTAGCTGCCGGGGGCGTCTCCACCGGCCAGCAGGCGGTCGGCTTCTTCGTCGCCGATCTCGGCGCGAACGTCGTCGCTGACGTCGAGCATGCGCGGCACGGGTGGCTCCTCGATCTCTGCGTGGGTGCCGGGGGACCCCGGCTGGTACGGGGGCCGGGTGTCGTCCCCGGCTCGCCGACATGGACAACGGGTGAGCGGCGGCCGGAGTCACGCGCGGACCGGCACGGAATCGAACCGATCACCGCACACGGGAATGGAGTACCGAAAACGGTCGCCGGGCGCCAGCCCTTGGACGTCATTCGGGACGTCCGCCACCGCGGGCCGACGGCGGCGGCCGATGCCGAATCGGTGCCACAGGTTCCGTCATATCGCTACCGATGGCCTAACTTTCTCGGAACAACTTGGCATAAGCCCACAACCCGGAACCCTCCGGCTCGGTCCAACCGTTCAGGAGTCGGATGCACGACGACCTCCTGAAGGATGCGCGGGCCCCGTCGCCCGGGTGGGGAGCGTCGCCGCAGCGGTGCCGCCCCCTCGGTGGGGCGGGACCGCACACAGCGTCGACAACACGATCCGGCGCCAGGGCGACCGGAAAGCCAGGGGATACGGGACGGATGCATATCTCATTCCTGATTCACAACGCGTACGGCATCGGCGGCACGATCCGCACGACGTTCAATCTCGCCCATGCGCTCTCCGCGCACCATGACGTCGAGATCGTCTCCGTGCTGCGCCACCGCGACACCCCCGTCCTCGGCCTGGGCCCCGGCGTCCGGCTGCGCCACCTCGTGGACCTCCGTGAGGACAGCCCCACCTACGACGGGAACGACCCGGAGTTCGCCCGGGCGGCGAAGGTCTTCCCCGCCGCCGAGGGCCGCTTCGGCCAGTACAGCGAGCTGACCGACCGGCGGATCGCCCGGCATCTGCGCCACGTCGAGGCGGACCTCGTCGTCGGCACCCGCCCCGGTCTCAACGTCCACATCGCCCGGCAGACCCGCCGCGGCGTGGTCCGCGTCGGCCAGGAACACCTCACCCTCGACTCCCACAGCCGGGCGCTGCGGCTTGCGCTGCGCGGCGTCTACCCGCGCCTGGACGCGCTCACCACCGTCACCGAGGCGGACGCCGCCGCCTACCGCCGTCTGCGGCTGCCCGGCGTCCGCGTCGAGGCGGTGCCCAACAGCGTGCCCGCGCCCGGCCTCGCCCCGGCCGACTCCACCGGCAAGTGGGTCGTCGCGGCCGGGCGGCTCGCCCGCGTCAAGCGGTACGACCTGCTGATCCGCGCGTTCGCCGAGGTCGTGGCGGCCCGCCCGGACTGGCGGCTGCGGATCTACGGCGGTGGCTCCGAGAAGGCCGCGCTGCGCGCGCTCATCGACGAACTCGGCCTCTACAACCACGTCTTCCTGATGGGCCCGGCCAACCCCCTGGAGTCCGAGTGGGCCAAGGGCTCGATCGCCGCCGTCTCCTCCAGCCTGGAGTCCTTCGGCATGACGATCGTCGAGGCGATGCGCTGCGGCCTGCCCGTCGTCGCCACCGACTGCCCGCACGGTCCCGGCGAGATCATCGATGACGGCGTGGACGGCAGACTTGTCCCCGTGGACGACCCCGGCGCGCTGGCCGGGGCCCTGCTCTCCCTGATCAACGACGACGCCGGGCGCCGCCGGATGGGCCGGGCGGCGCTCACCGCCGCCGCCCGGTTCGACCCCGCCCGGATCGCCGCGCGGTACGAAGCGCTCTTCGGGCAGCTGCTGGAGGAGAAGCGGGCCAACCGGCTGCGCGGCGCGCTGCACCGTACCCGCGGTGCCCTGCTGAGCGGCGCCTACGTCACCAAGGACGCGGCGAGCGCCGCGCTGAGAGGGGTGCGGACGGTATGAACACCTCGACGCGACCGCCCGCGGCGGGCTCCGGCCGCATGCCGGCGTCCTCCGGGGCCGACGGCAACCCGCCCGGGCTGACCGCCGACTGCATCGCCGACTCCGCGGGCGGCCTCACCTTCGATCTGGCCGCCCCGCCGGACGTCCGCACGACCTGGAGCGCGGCGCTGGTGCTGCGGCTGCGCGGCGCGGACGCCGAGGAGGTGCGGCTGCCGCTCGGGCCGAACGGCGCGGGCGGGCTGCGCGCCGTCCTCCCCAGCACCGTCGCGCTCGCCGAGGGCCGCTGGCAGGTCTACGCCGACCTCGGCGACGGCCACGCCCCGCGCCGTCTGCTGCCCGGCCTCAACGACCTGCGCTCCCTGGTGGACCGCCGCCCGCTCGCGGGCATCGGCCGCCTCGGCGTCCGCATCCCGTACACCACCAAGCTCGGCAATCTGGCGTTGCGCAGCTGGCTGCGCGGACCGCACGCCGAGGCCGGGGACATCCTGGTGGACCGCGAGGGCATGACGGTCGAGGGGCGGCTCTACGGTGCGCTGCCCGGTCCGGGCGCCCATATGGAGGCCCGGGCCCGCCGCGTCGCGGGCCAGGCCGCCACAGGCGCCACCGTCACCGTCCCGCTCACCGCCGACGGCGCCCACTTCTCCTTCACGCTGCCCTACGCCGGGCCGGTCGGGCACTGGCGCGGCGGCGGCGAGCCGTGGGACCTGTGGCTGGTGCCCGCCGAGGGCGCGCCGCTGGTGCGGATCGGCCGGTTGCTGGACGACGTCGCGGACAAGAAGCAGGTCTTCGCCTACCCCGCGGTGCCCGTCCCGGTGGCCGGGACGGAGGTCCGGGTCGGCCCGTACTACACGCTCGACAACGATCTGGCGCTGCGGGTCGCGGGCCCGGACACCGTCGACTGACACGGCGTCAGAATCCGGTCTCCCCGTGCGCCGCCGCGGCCCGCCGGGCGGCGGCGGCCACCTCCGGGTGGTGCAGGTCGAAGGCGGGCGACTCGGAGCGGATGCGCGGCAGCGTCGTGAAGTTGTGCCGCGGCGGCGGGCAGGACGTCGCCCACTCCAGCGAGCGCCCGAAGCCCCACGGGTCGTCCAGCTCCGTGCGGGTGCCGTACCGCGACGTCCGCCAGACGTTGTACAGGAACGGCAGCGTGGAGATGCCGAGCAGGAACGCGCCGAGGGTGGAGAGCGTGTTGAGGGCGGTGAAGCCGTCGGCCGCGAGGTAGTCGGCGTAGCGGCGCGGCATGCCCTCGACGCCCAGCCAGTGCTGCACGAGGAAGGTGAGGTGGAAGCCGGTGAAGAGCGTCCAGAAGTGGATCTTCCCGAGCCGTTCGTCGAGCAGCTTGCCGGTGAACTTCGGCCACCAGAAGTAGAAACCGGCGAACGTCGCGAACGCCACCGTCCCGAAGACCACGTAGTGGAAGTGGGCGACGACGAAGTACGTGTCGGTGACGTGGAAGTCCAGCGGCGGCGAGGCGAGGATGACGCCGGTCAGCCCGCCGAAGAGGAAGCTCACCAGGAAGCCCACCGACCACAGCATCGGCGTCTCGAACGACAGCGAGCCGTGCCACATCGTGCCGATCCAGTTGAAGAACTTCACCCCCGTCGGCGCCGCGATCAGGAACGACAGCAGCGAGAAGAACGGCAGCAGCACCGCTCCGGTGGCGAACATGTGGTGCGCCCAGACCATCACCGACAGCGCGGTGATCGCCATGGTGGCGCCGATCAGCATGACGTAGCCGAACACCGGCTTGCGGGAGAAGACCGGGATGATCTCGGTGATGATGCCGAAGAACGGCAGCGCGATGATGTACACCTCCGGGTGCCCGAAGAACCAGAAGAGGTGCTGCCACAGCAGCGCACCGCCCCACTGCGGCTCGAACACCACCGCCCCGAACCGCCGGTCCGCCTCCAGCACCAGCAGCGCCGCCGCGAGCACCGGGAACGCCATCAGCACCAGGACCGACGTGAAGAGGATGTTCCAGGTGAAGACCGGCATCCGGAACATCGTCATGCCCGGCGCCCGCAGCGTGATGATCGTGGTGACGAAGTTGACCGCCCCCAGGATCGTCCCGAACCCGGCCAGCGCCAGGCCCATCACCCACAGGTCCGGGCCGATGCCGGGGGAGTGGAGCGGGGAGTTCAGCGGCGCGTACGCGGTCCAGCCGAAGGACGGGCCGCCGTCCGGCGTGAGGAAGGCGCCGAGGACCATCAGCCCGCCGAAGAGGTAGAACCAGTACGACAGCGCGTTCAGCCGGGGGAAGGCGACGTCCGGCGCCCCGATCTGGAGCGGCATGATCTCGTTGGCGAAGCCCGCGAACGCCGGGGTGGCGAAGAGCAACAGCATGATCGTGCCGTGCATGGTGAACGCCTGGTTGAACTGCTCGGCGCTGATCAGCTGGAGCCCCGGGCGAGCCAGCTCGGCGCGCATCACCAGCGCCAGCACCCCGCCGACCAGGAAGAACCCGAACGACGTGATCAGGTAGAGATGCCCGATCTTCTTGTGGTCCGTCGTTGACAGCCAGTCGGCCAGCACCCGCCCGCGGTGTCGCGCCCTGACCGGCGGGAGGGCTGCTGCGGTGTCGGTTCCCATACGCGGCACCTCGTTCGTCGGGGGCGGACCGGGGCCGGGCGGGAGCCGGACCGGGGGACGCGCCACATGATGCGCGCGGCGTTGGGACGGAGCGAGGGGGCGCTCCGGTCCGTTCCGGTGCGATTCGCCCGCCTGCCCGAGGCGGGGGCACGGGCCCGGTACGGGGAGCGGCGGGCGGCTCGTCGGCGGCCGGGAGGACCGATGTGCGAAAAGTGTGTGTGGAATGTGTCTCATTTCGCGGGCGGCCGCGGCCGGTGAATTCCCCCATCCGACGGGAATCCGCGGCGCGGTCGGGGCGTAATTCCGGCCGTGCTCACCCTTCCGGGTAAAGAGCCCGGCCGGGGTGTCCGGAATTCACGCCCGGCGCAATGGTGGATGCTTTGTTTTCCACCCGGATGCGCCGGTGTACGACGCGTAAGAGTGACGGAAGTTACCGCAAACGCCGAGACGTTGGCTGTGACACAAGTGTGACCAAGGAAAGACCGTGGAGAGACCGGAGCGAGGAACCGAACGCCCTTCCGTGTACCGCCGCGGGCGCCTACCGTGACACCCATGGCACCCGAACCACAGCTTCCGAACGAACCCGACGACGACCCCGAGGCGTACGTCGGCCTCGCCCGTCAGGAGGCGGAGGAGCGCGCCGGCGGCCGCGGCTGGAGCACCGTCCGCTCGCTGCCGCCGGGCGCGCTGATCACCATGGAGTACCGCGCCGGACGGCTCAATTTCGAGGTCGAGAACGGCCGGGTACGCCGCAGCTGGCGGGGGTGAGGCACCCGCGTACGACGAAGGCCCCGGCCGCTCACAGGGAGCGGCCGGGGCCTTTCGGCGCGGGGGTGCGGGTGTGCGTACCGGCCCCGCGGTGTGTGCGGCGGTCTCAGCCGCCGGGGCCGCGCCCGGTGGCCGGGCTCAGCGGCGTGGTGCGTGGCAGACGGTCGGCGTGCGGCGGCCGGCGGCTGCCCGCCGGGGTGACCGGCGCGCGCTCCGCGCGGGAGGCGTACGGCCGCGCCGGGTGATGCGGGCGTCCGTCCGGCGCGCGGGTGGCGCCGCTCCGCGCCGACGGGCCGGGGACGGCGTCGTGCCATACCACCTCGCCGTCCGGGGTGACGGGCTGCAGCGAGAGCCCGGCGGGGGCGGCGGCCGGGAGCGGGCCGCGCAGCGAATCGGGGCGCAGTCGCAGCCAGAGCCGCAGGATGATGCCCATCAGGCGGTCCTCCACCCAGATGATCCCCGGCTCGATCCACGGCAGCGCCAGCAGCACCAGCAGACCGGCGGCCCAGCCCAGCAGGACGTCGCTGACCCAGTGCGTACCGAGGTAGACCGTCGTCATCCCGACGCCCAGCGCGCCCAGCGCGGCGATCACCGAGAGGGTCCTGCGGCGCAGTGACGTGGTCGCCAGATACGCCAGCACGCCCCACGTGACCACGGCGTTCGCGGTGTGTCCGGACGGAAATATATCGCCGCCGAGCCACATCTCGTTGGAGCCGACGGCCGTCGCGTAGTGCGGTCCCAGGCGGCCCATGCCGATCTTCGCGGCGCCCACCGTCATGTTCAGCAGCAGCAGCGAGGCGCCGAGGACCAGCAGCGGGTGGAGGTTGCGCTGACGCCAGCAGCGCCAGCCCAGCCACGCGGCAACGGCCACCGCCGTGGGGCCGCGCTGGCCCAGGACGACGAAGTAGTCGAGGAAGGCATGGATCGACGGCCACTGCTTGTAGGGCCGGAAGAACATGACCTGCCAGTCGAAGGTGACCAGCCAGGTGGAGGCCAGCACCCCGGCCACGATCACGAGATACACCGCCAGCGTGCCCCAGAACAGCCATTGGCGGGTCGGGGTCATGTGTGGTCGGGCGCGATCGGGCGGGTGCCCCTCCCTCTGGTCCAGCTTCTCATCGGTACGCACTCAATCGACGTTACCGCGTGTGATGTAGGCACCTGGTCAGACCGTGCGCTTTGTAATGACGATGTGATGTGGAATGTGCCCGGGAAGTCGCCGGGCGGCGGCGAATCGGAACCGAATTAACGGAGAATCGGATTCCCGCCCGAGCTGCTCGCCGGACTTCATCGAGAGCTTTATCTTCTTTTCGCCACAGCCGTTTATCCGTGCGCGGTACGGGCGTCGCCCGCCGTTTCCCGGCGCCGGAGCGGTGACGGAGGGGGATCGTCCGGTCACGGAGGGCCGGTGCAGGCGGCCAGGGGAGTCGACGTGGTAGTCCCCGGAGGTCCGGTCACGGAGGGCCGGTGCCGTTGAGCCAGAAGGCCCCGTAGAGCGCCGAGCCCACCGCCACCGCCCCGATCAGCAGCCCGGCCCGCAGCGGGCGCCACCGGGCGAGGCCCGCGGCCAGCGGCAGCAGCAGGGGGTACGCCGGAAGCATCAGCCGCGGTTTGGAGCCGAAGAAGCCCTTCGCGGTCAGCGCGAGGAAGACCACCACCCCGCAGTAGACGAGCAGCGGCAGCGGCTGTCCGCGGCGTACGCCCGCCGCGTAGAGGACGAGGACCAGCGCGACCCCGGCCGTCAGTCCGAGGCCACCGGCCCAGCCGGGCCCGGACAGCAGGCCCCACAGGAAGCGGCCGAAGGCGAAACCGCCGTCGAAGCCGTTGCCCCAGGCGCCCTGGACGTCGAGATAGCCGGTGAGGCTGCCCTGTTGCGCGCCGACCCACAGGAAGTAGCCGCACCAGCCGAGCGGCGCCACCAGCACACCCGCCACCAGCCCGCGGCGCCGCGCCAGGCTCGACCGCAGCGTGGCACCGCCCGCCCGGTCGGCGAGGAGCGCCGCCGCGGCGGTCAGCCACACGGCGGCGACCACGGCGACGCCCACCGGCCGGGTCAGCCCGGCCAGCGACGCCAGCACCCCGGCCCACACCCACCGCCCCGTCCACACTGCGTACACGCCCCACGCCGCGAGGGCGGTGAACAGCGACTCGGAGTACGCCATCGACTGCACGATGCCGATCGGCAGCGCACCCCACAGTGCGGCCAGCGCGACCCCGGCCCGCGGCCCGTACAGCCGCTCGCCCGTCGCGTACAGCGCCCAGGCGGCGGCGAGGGAGGAGAGCCAGGCGACGGCCATCCCGGCGTCGGCGGGGGAGAGTGGGGTGAGTGCCGAGCCCAGCCGCTCCAGCCACGGCAGCAGCGGGAAGAACGCGAGGTTGGAGTGGGTGCCGCCGTCGGGGAGCGGCACGGTGTAGCCGTAGCCCAGCTCCGCGACGCGGGTGTACCAGAGCGAGTCCCAGCGGGCGGTGAGCAGCGTGTGCCAGCTCGCGCCCCGCGAGGCGGACCAGACGGCGAGGACCGCCCAACCCAGCAGCCGGATCGCCGCGAAGGCCGCCAGCCCCGGCAGCGCGCGGCGCAGCGCGGCCCGGACGGCGGGGCGGCACAGCGTCCGGCCGGGGGCGGCGGCCGAGGCGAGATCATTCATCCGGACGATTATCCAGGTGCCCGGCGGGCGTCGTGCGGGCCCCGGGGAGGCAACTGCGGGCGCTGCGATACGCGTCTCATCAGGAGGTGAGCCTCACGACACCGTTCCCCACTCGCGTAGTCTGACGTCTCAACTCGCCCGTGCCGCCGGTTTGACCCGGGGCTTTTTCGTGCCCCGGTCCGCGGCCGCGAGTGCCTGACAGGGAGGTACGTGCATGACCGGGACGAGCCCGTCCGGCACGGGACGGACGGCCGGCGTTCCCCGGCTCCCCGGTGGGGGCGCGAACCGCTGGACCGTGCTGATCGTGCTCTGCGTCAGCCTGCTGTTCGTCGCGCTGGACACCACGATCCTCTACGTGGCCGTGCCCTCCGTCACCGAGGACCTGCGTCCCGGGCCGGTGGAGCTGCTGTGGATCGTCGACGTCTATCCGCTGATCGCGGCGTCGCTGCTGATCCTCTTCGGCACGCTCGGCGACCGGGTGGGACGGCGCCGGATCCTGCTGCTGGGCTACGGCCTGTTCGGCGCGGCGTCGGCCCTCGCGGCGCTGGCGCCCAATCCGCAGATCCTGATGACGGCCCGGGCGCTGCTCGGCATCGGCGGCGCCATGATCATGCCCGCCACGCTGTCGATCCTGCGGCAGGTCTTCCCCGACCGCCGGGAGCGGGCCGTCGCCATCGGGGTGTGGAGTGCGGTCGCCGCGGTGGGCGCGGCGGTCGGACCGGTCCTCGGCGGCTTCCTCGTCGAGAACTTCTGGTGGGGCTCGGTCTTCCTCATCAACGTCCCGATGATGCTGGTCATGCTGCTGATCGGCCGCTGGCTGCTGCCCGAGTCGCGGGGTGAGCGCAACGGCCCCTGGGACGTGGTCGGCGCGGTCGTCGCGGCGCTCGGCGTCCTCGGTGTCGTGCTCGGCGTCAAGCGGATCGGCGGCGGCACCGCCGTCCTCGGGGTGACCACCCTCGGCCCGATCGTGCTGGGCCTGCTGCTGCTCGTCCTCTTCGTCCGGCGGCAGCACCGCCGGGAGCACCCGCTGATCGATATGCGGCTCTTCGCCCGGTCGGCGTTCGGCACCTCCGTCGGCTGCATCGTGCTGGCGATGCTGGCCCTGGTCGGCCTCCAGCTGATAGCCGTGCAGTACCTCCAGCTCGTGCTCGGGCTCTCGCCGCTGCAGACCGGGCTGCGGATGCTGCCACTGGTCTTCGCGGCGATGGCGGCGGGCCTCACCGGCTCCCGGATCCTCCAGATCCTCGGCCCGCGCACCATGGTCTCCTGCGGTTTCGTGCTCACCGCCGGCGCGGTGCTCTGCCTGACCGCGATGAACGCCCACGACCGCTTCTGGCTGCTCTCCGCCTGCTTCGTCCTCCTCGGCTTCGGCTTCCAGGTGACGCTGTTCGGCGCGTACGAGTCGATGCTCAGCGAGGCGCCTCCGGAGCAGGCGGGCGGCGCGGCGGCCATCGGGGAGACGTCGTACCAGCTCGGTGCGGGCATCGGCGTCGCCCTCCTCGGCAGCGTCATGAACGCCGCCTACGCCCCCGGCGTCGGCCATGTCGCGGGGGTGACCGCGCGGGAGGCGACGTCCGCGTCGCACTCGCTCGGCGAGGCGTACAAGGTGGCGGCCGCGCTCGACGGTCCGGCCGGGGCGGCGCTGCGGGTGGTGGCCCGTGACGCCTTCGTCCGCGGGCTGCACATCACGCTCGTCGCCAGCGCGGTGCTGCTGCTGGCCGGTGCGGCCATCGCGCTGCGGCTGCCGCGCGGCGCCACGGACTCCGTGGAGCGCGCCGAGGGCGACAACGCGCCGGGCCTGGACGCCGAGCCCGCCGCCGCCCGGACCCACGGCTGACGGCCCGCCCTTCTTCCCCCCTTTTTCCGGACACCCCGCCGCGCGGTGGCTCTTGCCCGCGCGGCGGGGTGCGCCGTACCGTCGGACCGCGCTATAACTACCACTGCTAGTTTTCCGCCGATCTGCCGGAGGCCCCGCCATGTCCGCCACGCCCTCCTCGCCGCTCCCGCCGTTCGACGCGGGTGACCCGCTGGGCCTCGACGACCTGCTCACCGACGAGGACCGCGCGGTACGCGACACCGTCCGCCGCTGGGCGGCCGACCGGGTCCTGCCGCACATCGCCGGGTGGTACGAGCGCGGCGAACTCCCCGGCATCCGCGACCTCGCCCGCGAACTGGGCTCCCTCGGCGCCCTCGGCATGTCCCTGACCGGCTACGGCTGCGCCGGGGCCTCCGCCGTCCAGTACGGCCTGGCCTGCCTGGAGCTGGAGGCCGCCGACTCCGGCATCCGCTCCCTCGTCTCCGTCCAGGGCTCGCTCGCCATGTACGCGATCCACCGCTTCGGCTCCGAGGAGCAGAAGCAGCGGTGGCTGCCGCGGATGGCGTCCGGCGAGGTCATCGGCTGCTTCGGCCTCACCGAACCGGACCACGGCTCCGACCCCGCCGGGATGCGCACCCACGCCCGCCGCGACGGGTCCGACTGGGTCCTGAACGGCCGCAAGATGTGGATCACCAACGGTTCGGTCGCCGGGGTCGCGCTCGTCTGGGCCGCCACCGACGACGGCGTCCGCGGCTTCGTGGTCCCCACCGACACCCCCGGCTTCGCCGCCCCCGAGATCCACCACAAGTGGTCGCTGCGCGCCTCGGTCACCAGCGAACTGGTCCTGGACGACGTCCGGCTCCCGGCCGACGCGGCCTTGCCCGAGGTCCGCGGGCTGCGCGGCCCGCTGAGCTGTCTGAGCCACGCCCGCTACGGCATCGTCTGGGGCTCCATGGGCGCGGCCCGCGCCAGCTTCGAGGCGGCGCTGGAGTACGCGCGCACCCGCGAGCAGTTCGGCAAGCCCATCGGCGGTTTCCAGCTCACCCAGGCCAAGCTCGCCGACATGGCCGTCGAACTGCACAAGGGCATCCTGCTTGCCTACCACCTCGGGCGGCGGATGGACGCCGGGCGGCTGCGCCCGGAGCAGGTCAGCTTCGGCAAGCTCAACAACGTCCGCGAGGCCATCGAGATCTGCCGCACCTCCCGCACGATCCTGGGCGCCAACGGCATCTCCCTGGAGTACCCGGTCATGCGGCACGCCACCAACCTGGAGTCGGTGCTCACCTACGAGGGCACCGTCGAGATGCACCAGCTGGTGCTGGGCAAGGCGCTCACGGGGCTGGACGCCTTCCGCTGAGCGCGGCGGTACGAGGCGGGCACGCGGGTGCGGGAGGGCCGGGCACCCGCCCCGCTGCGTCCCTGCCCGTCGTCGGACAGGGAAGACTCGTCCGTCGCCGGACAGTGAAAAGCGGAGGGTGCAGCGGTGTCCGCCGCCTTCCCCTCCGCCGGACGGAACCGGGCCCGCGCCCGGTCAGCTCTGGTTGAAGAACCCGCCGTTGCGTTCCCGCGTCTCGCCGCTGACGACGCGGTAGTCGGCCGGGGTGAGCAGGAAGACCCGGGTGGCGACCCGCTCGATCGAGCCACGCAGCCCGAAGGCGAGACCGGCGGCGAAGTCCACCACGCGCTTGGCGTCACCCGACTCCATCGCCGTCAGGTTGACGATCACCGGGACGCCGCCGCGGAACAGCTCACCGATGCCGCGGGCGTCCCCGAAGCCGTCCGGGGTGACCGTGGCGATGCGGGTGCTCTGGTCCTCGGCGGGGCTCTCGGCCACCCGCAGACCCGGGTCGGTCACCCAGGAGCCGGTCCCCTGGGCCCCGTGCTCCGGTCCCTCGGCATAGTCGTCGTCGTAGTAACGCTCGTCATCGTTGTCGTCGACGAGGCCAAGCCAGGCACTCGCCTTGCGCACCGATCCCATGGACGCCTCCTCTCACCCGCGGTGTCTGTATGTCCGCCCCCCTATGGTCCTTCATGAGGCGGAGGGTGTGCCAAGTGGATAGCCGCCGCACGGGGGGTTCGTGACAGATCTGGTGCAGAGCGGATGGCGGCTTGTCAGCTTCCGCGGGTGGGACGGGAACTGACGTGGTGATGGAAGTCACGATAGGCCCGGGCTGCGGACCATGTCGACACGCGGTCCGCGGGAACCCTCCTCGACCGCCGGGTAGGTTCCGGCGGGAGACCAGGGCATATGTCCCCGGCCCGGGGAAACGTCCCGGAGCCGGGCAGATGATCGGGTGACCGACACAACGGAAGGTCGTTGACACGGCAGCAGATTTCCGTCTGCTGTCCGGACCACACACCTTCGAAAGTCTCTCCCAGTGGAAACACGGACCAAGGAAGCCGGATCCGCGCGCTTCCGGCGGGCGTTCACGGCAGCCGTCGTGGCGCCGCGCACCATCCGCGCCAAGCTCATCCGCATCCTCTGCGTCGCGCTCGCGATACTCCTGGCCCTGCTCGGGTTCTCCGCCGCCCACCAGATCGGCGACTACCAGAACGCCAGCGCCACCGCGTCGGACGCCCATCTCGCCGACGCCGCCAGGGGTTCCTCCACGAACACCAGAAGGAACGCGGACTGACCACCGGCTACGTCGGCGGGATCAAGCAGTTCCGCACCGGCATGCCGGCCCAGCGCACGCTCACCGACGCCGCACGCACCAAGGTCGACGGCGAGCTCGCCGACCGCGACGACCCCGCGGCCGACTCCGTCCGCACCGCGCTGCGCCGCGCCGACGCCCTCAAGGACATCCGCGCCGCCGCCGACAACGGCACCGGCGTCGTCGCCCGCACCTACGACTACTTCACCGGCACCGACGAAGCCCTCGGCCGCCTCGACCTCGGCCTCGTCCACGTCCGCGACGCACGGCTGCGCGCCGACCACCAGGCGCTCCAGGTCCTGGGGTCGATGAAGGAGCTGCTGGGCCAGGAGCGCGCCATCGTGCTGGGCTCGCTGCATGCCGGGGCGTTCCGCGGGACGACTACACCCGCTTCCTGACCGCCCGCGCCGGACGCCTGTCGGCCGCGGCCGGCTTCCCCGAGTGGGCCACCGGCCCCCAGCAGCAGGAGCTGAAGGAGGCGCTGGCGACGCCCGCCGCGCAGCAGCTGCTCGGCTACGTCCAGGAGAGCGTCGCCGGTCACGGCCGGCTGCCCGCCCGCATCCCGGCCACCGCCTGGTACGAGTCGGCGACCTCCACCATCAACGGCCTGCGCACCGTGCAGAGCTCGCTGGGCAAGGACATCACCGCCCGCGCCGGTGAGCTGGAGTCCGACGCCACCCGCACGCTGGTCTTCTTCGGACTGCTGGCCCTCGGCTCGATCGCCGCGCTCGCCGCCCTCGCGATCGGCGCCGCCCGCTCGGTCTCCGGGCCGCTCGGCGCGCTGACCCGGCAGGCCCGTGATGTCGCCGGGAACCGGCTGCCCGCCGCCGTCGCCCGCGTCCAGACGGAGTCCGGCGCGCCCGAACCGCTCGGCCCGCTGGCCGTACCGAGCACCTCTTCGAGCTGGACCACCTCGCCACCCGTATGCGCCGCAACGCCGAGAGCCTGCTGGTGCTCGCCGGTGAGGCCAGCCCGCGGACCTGGGCCACCCCGCTGTCGGTGACCGACGTCATTCGCGCGGCCCTCTCCGAGGTGGAGGAGTACCGCCGGGTCAGCCTGCGGCAGGTGGACGCCGCGTTCCTCAGCGGCACTGTCGTCTCCGAGATCGCGCATCTGCTGGCCGAGCTGGTCGAGAACGCGCTCAGCTTCTCCCTGCCGGACACCGACGTCGAGGTCGAGGGCCGCCGCACCAGCGCCGGTTACCTCGTCGCCATCGTCGACCACGGCACCGGCGTGGCCGCCCCGGCGATGGCCGAGGCGAACGTCCGGCTCTCCGGGGCCGCCGGCTTCATGGCCGAACCCACCCGGTTCCTGGGCCACTTCGTCGTCGGCGCGCTGGCCCGCAAGTGCGGCATCGAGGTCTGTCTCGGCGAGGCACCGGCCGCCGGAACCGTCGCCCGGGTGCTCATCCCGGCGACCCTCCTGACCGACTCCGCGGCCGCACCGGCCGTCCCCGCCGTCCCTCCTGCGCGCGGGAGGAAGGAGCAGACGGTGCCCGACGAGCAGACGGACCCGGCGGACGCGAAGGGCCGGCGACCGGCCCGCCCGGAGGCCGCCGCCCCGGCCGCCCCGGACCGCGACGCGGCGCCCGTACCCCGCCCCGCCGGTGGTGCCGCCGAGGCGCTGCCCCGGCCGCGTGCCGCCCAGGACGCCGAGGAGAACGCGGCGGCCCCGGCCGGACCGCGCGGCTCCTCCGCGGCCCGTACCCGTAACGGCCTGGTCAAGCGGGCGCGGCGCAGCGCCATCCGGTCCGCGGTGGGCGAGGCGGCGGCGCCGCGCTGGCAGCAGCAGGCCGCGCCGACGCCGGAGCGCTCGCCCGACCAGGTCTCCGGGATGCTCGCCGGGCTGCGCAGCGCCCATATGCGCGGCGCCATCAGCGTCGAGAAGGAGAAGGAGCGGCAGGCGCAGCGGGAGCGGAACGAGGAGCGGGCGCGTGAGCGGGCGGCGCGCCGGGAGCCGGAGTCCGGCACTCCGGCCGGGCCCGCGGCGGACGCGGCCCCGTCCGGGCGGACGCCGGAGCGGGCGCCGCAGCAGGAGAAGGAGAAGACGACGTTCATCGGCGCGGTCTCGGAGATCGAGCCGCTGGACACCGAAGCCGCGATCACCCAGGTCTCGGTCGGGGTGAACTCGCTGGTCGGGGTGGAGAACAAGACCACCACGACCGTCGCGCTGGACTTCGGCCGGATCACGCTCGACCCGTCGATCGTGCTCTATCTGTTCGGCACGCCGGGCCAGGACCGGTTCTCGTTCCTCTGGGACGACCTGGTGGAGGGCGCGCTGGGCTCGATCGTGCTGGTGGACACCCGCCGGATCGAGGATTCGTTCCCCGCGCTCGACTACTTCGAGGAGCGCGGGACGCCGTTCGTCCTGGCGGTCAACCGCTTCGACGGCGCGCAGCTCTTCGCGCTGGACGAGGTCCGCGAGGCGCTGGGCATCGGCCCGGAGGTGCCGGTCCTCACCTGCGACGCGCGCAACCGGTCCACGGTCCGCGATGTGCTGGCCGCGCTGATGGACCAGGTCGTGCACCAGCACGTCACAGGGGGACCGGCGAAGGCGGGCGCGGCGGCGCGGTAGCCGGCGGCGCATCGGCGGTGCGGGGCACGGGCGGTCCGGAAGGGCGGCCCGTGCCCCGCGTGCGTGTCCGCGACGTCCCGCCTGGCGTGCTCCGGGCGGACGACGGGACTTTGCGGACACGCCCGTGTGCGTCAGCGGATCTCCGGGGGACTGATCCGCGAGGTGGCCAGCGCCGAGTCCGCGGTGCCCCACTTCTTGAGGATTTTGTGGTAATTCCCGCTCTTGATGAGGTGGTTGACGGCGGCCCGGAAGGCGGGCGTCAGGGGGCTGCCCTTTGTGAAGGCGAAGCCGACGTCCAGCCGCTTGTAGGCGTTGAGGAATCGCAGCCCGGGCTGGCGGCTGACGGCGTACCGCAGACCGTTGACGGTGCTCATCACCACATCGGTGCGGCCCTGCTGGAGCGAGGCGTACAGCGCGGACACCTCGGCGTACGTCTTGACGTCGTACGGCTTCTTCCCGGCGGCGGCGCAGCGGGGGCGTTCCTTCTCCAGCGTCGCCTCGAAGGTCGTCCCGGCGCCGGTGGCGACGGTCAGACCGCACAGCTGCGTCAGCGCGGTGACCTTCTTCAGCGCGCTGTCCTCGCGGACGGCGAAGCCCTGGCCGTCATTGACGTACGTGACGAAGTCGAGGGTCTTCCGGCGGGCGTCGGTGACGCCGAAGTTGCCGGTACCCACGTCGTACCGGCCGCTGCCGAGGGCGGGCAGGATCGCCTCGAAGCTCGCCGGCTCCCGCTTCAGCCGCAGGCCCAGGACCTTGCCGACGGCGTCCGCGAGGTCGATGTCCTCGCCGGCGACGGTCCTGCCGTCCGGCAGATAGACGGCGCCGGGTAGCGCACTGATGCTGGAGGCGAGGGCGAGCGCGCCGCGGGCGCGGACCCCGTCGGGCAGCAGCGCGGCGGCGGCCGGGTCCTTGGCGATGCCGGAGACGACGTCTGTGGTGGGCACGGCTGAGCTGTGGCCGTCCGGCGCGTCCTTGCCGGTGGCCGCCGGTTCGGCGCACCCGGCGAGGGTCAGCGCGGCGGCGGTGAGAAGGGCGGCGACGCGCATCGCGGTCCGCTCGGGGAAGCTGGGGCTGGTCATGGGCGGCGGGTCTCCAGGGGCTTCTCGAACGGCAGCGGGCCGATCGACTCCGGCGGTGCGGTCAGGTCGAAGAGCGGGCGGTAACCCGCGGCCAGGTACAGGCCCCTGGCCTCCGGCTGGCGGGGCCCCGTCGTCAGGTAGAGGCGGGTGTAGCCATGGGCGGCGGCCTCCTGCTCCAGTGCCCGGAGCACCCGGCGGGCCAGCCCGCGGCGGCGGTGTGCGGAGTGCGTCCAGATGCGTTTCAGCTCCGCGGTGCGGGCGTCGTGGCGGCGGTAGGCGCCCCCGGCGACCGGCTCGCCGTCCTCCAGGAGCAGCAGGAACGTGCCGTGCGGCGGGGCGAACTCGGACGCCGGGTACTGCCGGCGGAGGTCGACGGGTCCGCCGTAGCGGGAGGTGTATTCGTGGGTGAGTTCGTCGAGCAGGGGGCGGGCGAGTGGGTCGGTGACGGTGGTGTGCAGCACGGTCGGGCCGTCGGCGCGGCGGACGGCGGTCACCGGACCGGCTCCGCGGCCGGCACCGCACTCCGCGGGCGGGGAGCCGCAGGGGAACGGCGGACCGTGCCGCTCGCCGACGCCCGGGGGCGCGTCGAATCCCAACTCCTCGGCGAGCACGGCCAGTTCGATGACGTCGCGGAACCGTTCGGTGGGGAGACGAGGTGTCCGGAGCGGGCGTCCGGGACGTGGTCGATGAGTGTCATGACGCCGAAGCGCATATCGCGCCCTTCTTCGAGCGTGCCGAAGGAACGAGGAGGCGGGAGCAGGGGGCCGCGCGGGTCCGGGCGCGCCGACGGCGGAGCGCACGGGCAGGCGGAGGTGACGCGGGTGGTGCGGGGGAGCCGGGGCGGCGGGCGTCCGGGATCCGGGAAGCGCGAGGGGAGGGTGCGCCGACGGGCGGCACGGTGTGAAGGCGCGGTGGCGGGAAGGCGGAACCGCGGATCGGCCCGTCCGGCGAAGGCGGCGGGCCTCAGGGCAGGGGGTCAGCTCAACAGGACGACGACCACACGCGACCGAAGTCGATGTGGTCGCGGGTGACCAGCCACTGCCATGCGTTCATGCGGCCAAGTGGAACAGGCATCCGGTGGCGCGTCAACTGCCCCGAGACGGACTGCTCACAGTGTGGACAGCCTTGACAGAACGGCGTGTTGACCCCATAGCCTCGGTCCACGGCCGTGCTGAGGGGCGCGACCGTTCTGCCTGTGAAGGCGCATCTCCCGTGTTCGATCACCGCATCCACGGAGCCTTCGCATGCCTTCCGGCACCCTCCGCACCCCTGCCGTTTCCTCTTCCGCCGCCCCGCCCGCCGACGGGCGTCCCGTAGGCGACGCGCCACCGCGCATCGTCGCCCGCCGCCCGCTCGGCCGGTGGGCGGCCGCCGTCGTCGTCCTCGTCCTGCTGGGTCTCGTACTCCGCTCCGTCGCCGGGAACGACGCCTTCCGGTGGGACCTCGTCGCCGCCTACTTCCTCACCACGCCGGTCCTGAACGGTCTGCTGCTCACGCTCTGGCTGACCGCCGCCGTGATGGTCCTCGGCTTCGCACTGGGCACGCTGCTCGCCACCATGCGGCTGTCCGCCAACCCCGTGCTGCGCGGCGTAAGTTCGGGGTACATCTGGCTCTTCCGGTCGATGCCGATCCTGGTGCAGCTGCTGTTCTGGTTCAACATCGGCGCGCTCTACCCGACGATCCTGGGCGTCAGGACCGTCCATCTGCTCGCGCCGCCCGCCATCGCCGTCCTCGGCCTGACCCTCCACGAGGCCGCGTACGCCGCCGAGGTGGTCCGGGCCGGGATCCTCTCCGTCGACCGGGGGCAGACGGAGGCCGCCCAGTCGCTGGGGCTCGGCCGGTGGCGGCGGCTGCGCCGGATCGTGCTGCCGCAGGCCATGCGGTCGATCGTGCCGCCCGCCGGGAACATGCTGATCGGCACCCTCAAGGGCACCTCCGTCGTCAGCATGATCGCCGTCAACGACCTGCTCTACTCCGTGCAGCTCATCTACCACCGCACGTACCAGGTCATCCCGATGCTGATGGTCGCCACCGTCTGGTACGTGATCATCACCTCGCTGCTCGGCATCGGCCAGCACTACGTCGAGCGGCGCTACGCCCGCGGAACGGCCGGTGCCCGGTGAGCGCCGCGCCGCGCGGGGCCGGGCGCCCCGCCGTGGTCGTCGTCGGCGCCGGGCCCCGCGCCACCGGTCTCATCGAGCGGATCGCCGCCAACGCCCCCGAGCTGTACGGCGACGCCCCGCTCGACCTGCACCTCGTCGATCCGTACCCGCCGGGCGGCGGCCGCATCTGGCGCCGCGACCAGTCGCCGCTGCTGTGGATGAACTCGCTGCCCGACGACTCCACCCTCTTCACCGACGACACCGTGGAGATGGCCGGTCCGGTGCGCCCGGGCCCGTCGCTCGCCCAGTGGTGCGCCGCGGTCCGCTCCGGCGGCATCCGCGTCACCCCCGACGTCGCCGCGGCCGTCGCCGCCCTCGGCCCGCGCGACTTCCCCGGCCGACGGCTCCAGAGCGCCTATCTGACCTGGGCGTACGAGCGTGCGGTGGCCGCGCTGCCGCCGCGGATCGCCGTCCATGAGCACCGGCGGCGCGCGGTCCGCCTCGCCGGGCCGGCCGACGGCCGCCAGCAGGTGTGGCTGGAGGGCTGCCCCGCGCCGCTCACCGCCGACGCCGTGGTGCTCGCCCTCGGGCACCTCGACGCCGAACCCGACGCGGGGCAGCGGGAGTTCGACCGGTTCGCGAAGCGCCACGGGCTGACGTATCTGCCGCCGGGCTTCACCGCCGACGCCGGCCTCGGCGGGCTGCGGCCCGGCGAGCCGGTGCTGGTCCGCGGGTTCGGCCTCGCCTTCATCGACCTGATGGTGCTGGTCACCGAGGGCCGCGGCGGCCGGTACACCGAGGCCGTCGAAGGAGGGGCCGGGGAGCTGACCTACCACCCGTCGGGCCGCGAACCGGTGCTGCACGTCGGGTCGCGGCGCGGCGTCCCCTACCGCTCCAAGATCGGCTACGAACCGGACGCGCCCCGCCCGCCGCTGCCGCGGTTCCTCGGCCCCGCCGAGGTCGACGCGCTGCTCGCCCGGCCCGGCGGCTTCTCCTTCGACGCCGACGTCCGCCCGCTGATCGAGGCGGAGCTGGGCTTCGCCCACTACCACCGCCTGTTCGCCGCCCACCCCGAGCGCACCCGGATGCCCTGGCCCGCCTTCGAGCGCCGGTACGCCGCCGGGGACGCGGCCGCCCGCCGCGCACTGGCCGAGGAGGCCGTACCGGACGCGGCCGACCGCCTCGACCTCACCGCCCTCGACCACCCGCTGGCCGGGCTGCGCCTCCCGGACGGCGACGCCCTCCAGGACGCGCTGCGCGCCCACATCGAGGCCGATCTGACTCGCCGTCACGATCCGGCGTACAGCCCCGACCAGGCCGTTTTCCTCGCGCTGCTCTCCGTCTACGGCCAGCTGATCCGGATCGGCGACCGCGGCCCCTGGTGGCACGGCTTCTTCAGCTATCTCGCCTCCGGGCCGCCCGGCCCCCGGCTGCGGCAGCTGCTCGCCCTCTCCCGCGCCGGACTCGTCCGCTTCCTCGGCGCCGACACCACCGTCACCGCCGACGCGGTCACCGGACGGTTCACGGCCCGGTCGGCGACCGTGCCGGGCGCCGCGACCCCGGCCCGGGCGCTGGTCGAGGCGCGGCTGCCGGAGCCGACCGTGGCCCGCTCCGCCGACAGTCTGCTGCGCGCCCTGCACGCCGACGGCGCCGCCGCGACCCCCGCCGGACTGCTCGCCGTGGACCCCGCCGACGGCCGCGTCCTCGACCGGGCGGGCCGCCCGCACCCGCGCCGTTTCGCCCTCGGCCCGCACACCGACGCCCGCTCCGGCGGCGCCTTCACCCGACCCCGTACCAACGCCCCCGCCTTCCGGCAGAACGACGCGAGCGCGCGGGCGCTGCTCACCTTCCTGACGGAGCGTGCGGCCCCGCCCGCCGCGCGGCCCCGCACCGCCCGTACCGCCACCCGCGAGGACCGCCATGCCGCTGACCGCTGAACCACCCGCCGCCACGGCACCCGCACCGCCCGGAGACGCTGCGGGTGGCGCCCGTACGCCACCCCTGGCGCTGGGTCGCCGTCGCCGTGACCGCCGTGCTCCTCGCACAGTTCGTCCACGGGCCGGCCACCAACCCGGCCTGGGAATGGGGGGTGTTCGCGCAGTACGTCACCGCGCCGGCGGTGCTGCACGCCGTCGGCACCACCCGCCGGCTGACCGTCCACGGCACCGCGCCGGGCTTCGCCCTCGGCTGCGGCAACTGCGCCGGATCGTGCTGCCGCAGGCGACGCGCGCCCTCGCGCCCCACGCCGCCAACGGGGTCATCTCCCTCTTCAAGGGCACCTCGATCGTCTCCGTCATGGCGATCGGCGAACTCTTCCACCAGGCCCAGGTCATCCACGGCCGCACCGGCCGCGTCGTCCCGCTGCTGAGGGTCGCCACCGTCTGGTACCTGCTGCTGACCAGCGCGCTCTCCGCCCTCCGGCACCACGTCGAACGTCACTTCGCCAAGGGAGCCACCCGATGAGTCCACAGCCCGCGATGGTCGAGGTCCGCGCCGTCCGCAAGAGCTTCGGCCCGCTCGACGTCCTCAAGGGGGTGGACCTGCGGGTCGCCGCCGGTGAGGTCACCGTCGTCATCGGCCCGTCCGGCTCCGGCAAGTCCACCCTGCTGCGCACCCTCAACCATCTGGAGAAGGCCGACAGCGGCACCGTCACCGTCGACGGCACGCTCGTCGGCTACCGCCGCTCCGGCGACAAGCTGTACGAGCTGCGCGAACGGGAGATCCTGCGGCAGCGCACCCATATCGGCTTCGTCTTCCAGGACTTCCACCTCTTCCCGCATCTGACGGTGGTGGAGAACCTCACCGAGGCGCCCGTGGCGGCGCTGCGCCGCTCCCGCAAGGAGGCGACCGCCACCGCGCTGGCGCTGCTGGCGCGGGTGGGGCTGGCCGACAAGGCCGACGCCTATCCGCGGCAGCTCTCCGGCGGCCAGCAGCAGCGCGTCGCCATCGCCCGCGCCCTGGCCCTGGAGCCCAAGCTCCTCCTCTTCGACGAGCCGACGTCCGCCCTCGACCCGGAGCTGGTCGGGGAGGTCCTCGACGTCATCAAGGACCTGGGGCGTGCCCGTGAGGTCCCGCCCTCCGGGCGGACGACGGGACCTCACGGGCACGCCCCAGCCCGGCAGGGCACCACGATGATCGTCGTCACCCATGAGATCGGCTTCGCCCGGGAGGTCGCCGACACCGTCGTCTTCATGGACGACGGCCGCATCGTCGAACAGGGCCCACCGTCCCAGGTGCTCGGCGCGCCCCGCGAGGCCCGCACCCGGGCCTTCCTCTCCAAGGTCCTGTGAGATGCCCGGCCCCCGAGACACCGCCCCGAGGAACCTCGCCGTGAACCGCCGCCGGGCGCGTCCGTCGTGTACCACGTGAACACCGCGGGGCGTACGCAGAGCATCGGGCGGTTCTCCGGGGGCGGCGACGTCGTCCGGGGCACGATCGCCGCCACCACGAAGAAGGGCAGCGGACTGGTCGGCGCGTACGCCGCGGCGCTGCGCGCCGTCATCGCCGACGGCAGTTACCGCGCGGTCCTCGACCACTGGGGACTGGGCGCCGAAGCCCTCACCACCTCGCAGATCAACCCGCCCGGCCTGCCCCGGACGCACTGACCGGCACCCCTATCGGAAGGCAACCCCCATGGCCTCACCCACACCGCAGCGGCGCCCGATCCCGCTGGCCATCGCCCTCGACGGCCCCCCGGTCACCGGCCGCCCGGCCGCCCCGGAACGCTTCGACGCGTCCGGCCACCTCCGCCTGGTCCGCCTCGCCGAGCGCGGCACCCTCGACTTCGTCACCCTCGGCGACGCCTTCGGACGGCCGGGCCCCGACGCGCTCGCCGTCCTGTCCCGGGTGGCCCCGGCCACCGCACGCATCGGCCTCGTCCCCACCGTCACCACCACCCACACCGAGCCCTTCCACGTCGCCACCTCGATCGCCACCCTCGACTGGGTCAGCGGCGGCCGGGCGGGCTGGCAGCCCGAGGTGTCGCTCTCCGCGGCGGAGGCGGCGCTCTTCGGCCGCCGCCCGGCGCCCGCGCCCGACGCGGCGTGGCGGGAGGCGGGCGAGGTCGCGGAGGTCGCCGCCCGGCTCTGGGACAGCTGGGAGGACGATGCCGAGATCCGCGACCGGGCCGGCGGCCGCTTCATCGACCGCGACAAGCTCCACTACGCCGACTACGCCGGGGAGTTCTTCTCGGTCCGTGGCCCGTCCATCGTGCCCAGGCCCCCGCAGGGCCGACCGCCCGTCGTCATCGACGCCACCGGCAGCGGGCCCGAGGGCGCGACCGTACGGCAGGTGGCCGCCGCACACGCCGATGTCGCGCTGGTCCGCGCCCAGGATCCGGGCACCGCCTCCGCCGCCCGCGACGACCTGCGCTCCCGCGCCCGCGCGCTGGGCCGCGACCCGGACCGGCTGCTCGTCCTCGCCTCGGTGGAGATCGAGCTGTACGCCTCCGGGGACGCCGTCGCCCTCGCCGAGCTGATCGGCGACTGGTACGCCGACGGCGCGGCCGACGGCTTCCATCTGCGCCCCGCCGAACCGGCCCGTGATCTGGGCCTGCTGGTCGACGGCACCGTCCCGGTCCTCCAGCACCGCTGCCTGCTCCGCCGCTTCTACCCGGGCGCCACGCTCCGCGAGCACCTGGGCCTGCCCCGCCCCGCCAACCGCTACGCCCGCGCCCGAGAGGTCTCGCGATGACCGCCGCCCCGCACCCGTCCGACCCGTCCACGCCCCGGCAGATCCATCTGGCCGCGCACTTCCCGGGCGTCAACAACACCACCGTCTGGGACGACGCCCCGCCCGCCACGGGCCGGGGCGCCGCCCGCCATCCCTCGCTCGGCAGCCAGATCCGGTTCGACTCCTTCGTCCACCTCGCCCGGACCGCCGAACGCGGACTCTTCGACTTCTTCTTCCTCGCCGAGGGGCTGCGGCTGCGCGAACACAAGGGCCGCATCCACGACCTCGACGTCGTCGGCCGCCCCGAGTCGCTGACCGTGCTGACCGCGCTCGCCGCCGTCACCGACCGGCTGGGCCTGGCCGCCACCGTCAACGCGACCTTCAACGAACCGTACGAACTGGCCCGGCGGCTCTCCTCGCTCGACCACCTCAGCGACGGCCGGGCCGCCTGGAACGTCGTCACCACCTCGGACGCCTTCACCGGCGAGAACTTCCGCCGCGGCGGCTACCTCGACCGCGCCGACAGGTACGCCCGCGCCGCCGAATTCGTCGCCGCGGCCCGGGAGTTGTGGGACTCGTGGAGCGGCCCGGCGCCCGAGCCGGTCCGGTACCGCGGCGCCCACTTCGACCTCGCCGGGCCGTTCACCCTGCCGCGCTCCCCGCAGGGCCACCCCGTCATCATCCAGGCCGGGGACTCGCCCGAGGGCCGGGACTTCGCCGCCGCCACCGCCGATGTGATCTTCACCCGGCACAGCGGGCTCGCGGCGGGCCAGGCGTTCTACGCCGACGTCAAGGGGCGGCTCGCGGCCCACGGGCGGCGGCCGGACGACCTCAAGATCATGCCGGGGGTGACCTTCGTCCTCGGCGACACCGCCGCCGAGGCCCAGGAGCACGCCGCCGAGATCCGCCGACGGCAGATCTCCCCGCAGAACGCCCTGCTCGCCGCCGAGCAGATCTGGGGCGCCGACCTCTCCGGGTACGACCCGGACGGGCCGCTGCCGGACATCGATCCGGACCCGCACTCGGAGCTGGCGCAGGGCCGCGTCAAGATCGCCGACCCGGCGGCGGTGGTCGCCAAATGGCGGGCGTTGTCGCAGGCCAAGGGGTTGTCGCTGCGTGAGACGGTGATCGAGACGACCGGGCGGCAGTCGTTCGTCGGCACTCCGCAGGCGGTCGCCGCGGAGATGGACGCGTTCGTCCGCGCCCGGGCGGCCGACGGGTTCATCCTCGTCCCGCATCTGACGCCCAACGGGCTCGACCCGTTCGTCGACCGGGTCGTCCCGCTGCTCCAGGAGCGCGGCGTCTTCCGCACCGAGTACACCGGCAGCACCCTCCGCTCCCATCTCGGTCTTCCGGAAGCTGTCACTCCGGTATGGCAGGGTGAGGCGTCATGAACACCGGCACGGACGCCCGCGCGGCGTGGCAGACCTGGCGCGAGCACCGCGTCACCGACATCTCCCGGCCGTACGGGCCGCTGGCCCTGACCGGCACCCACTGGCTCGCCGACCACCCCGACGGCCGGATCCCGGGACTGCCGGGCCGCTGGGACGACGACGGTGACGCGGTCGTCCTCCACGCCACTCCGGCCGACGGCCTCACCGCCGACGGCACCCCGCTCGATGGTGAGATCCGCCTCGGCCCGGACACCGGGCCCGAGTCCGCCCGTATCGCCCACGGCGACCGGCGCCTGCCGGTGCTGCGCCGCGAGGGCCTGTGGGCGGTCCGCGACGTCGACCCCGCCGCGCCCGCCCGCCGCGACTTCACCGGCATCGACACCTACGACCACGATCCGCGGTGGGTGGTGCCGGGCCGCTTCCGCCCGTACGAGGAGAGCCGCGCGGTACGGGTGCCCAACGCCGACGGCGTACGGCGGGAGCTGGGGCTCGCCGGGGAGCTGACCTTCACCGTGGACGGCGCGGAGCACGCGCTCCAGGTCGCGGTCGAGGGCGACGGGTCGCTGTGGGCGGTCCTCGCGGACGCCACCAGCGGCACCGAGAGCTACCGCTTCCGCTTCCTGCGGCCCCCGGCGCCCGCCGCGGACGGCACCGTCACCGTTGACCTCAACCGCACGCTGCTGCCGCCGTGCGCCTTCGCCGACCACTTCATCTGCCCGTTCCCGCCGCCCGGCAACACCCTGCCGTTCGCGCTGCGGGCGGGTGAGCGGAACCGTTCCGGCGCCTGATCCGTCCCACCGCCGACCGAGGGGGTCAACCGCCGTCCCGGCACACCCGTGAGGGCCTGCCGGGGCGGCGAACTCCGTGCTGCCCGGAGGTGGTTGGCGCCGGTCCGGCTTCCCCCTTGCGTATCACGGCCCTCTTGCGCGGCGGTCGGATCCATCCGAGACTCCCGTCAGCGCTTGTCAGGGGCACGCTAAAGCGATCGTGCGGAAGTGCGGATTTCGGCGCGCCGATTCCCGCGCGTGCCCCTCGGCTGCGCCTCACGGGCCGCCGCGGGCGGCCCACCGATCCCCTCGGAGGAATCACGTGAGGAACGAGCGCACCATTCCCCGCAGCGGCGTGCAGAGACGCACCCGACTGCTCGCCGTGGCGACCGGACTGCTGGCCGTGGGGGCCATCGCCGTCCCGTCCGCCAACGCGCAGAACCCCGCGCCCACCACGAAGTACAGCGCCGCCCAGCTCTCCGCGGCCGGCTCCGCGGTCCGCGCCGCGGACGTCGCGGGCACCGCCTGGTCGGTCGACCCGGTGGGCAACGAGGTGGTCGTCACCGCCGACAGCACCGTCTCCCGGGCCGATCTCGCGAAGATCGAGCGCGCGGCGGGCAGCAACGCGGGCGCCGTACGCGTCGAGCGGACACCCGGCACCCTGCGCAAGCTGATCTCCGGCGGCGACGCCATCTACGCGCCGAGCTGGCGCTGCTCGCTCGGCTTCAACGTCCGCAGCGGCAGCACGTACTACTTCCTGACGGCGGGTCACTGCACCGACGGCAACCCGCCCTGGTACAGCAACTCCTCGGGCTCCACGAGCATCGGTCCGACCGCCGGGTCCAGCTTCCCCGGCAACGACTACGGCATCGTGAAGTACACCGGGTCGGTCAGCCACGAGGGCACCGTCGGCAGCCAGGACATCACCAGCGCCGCCACCCCGACCGTCGGCCAGTCCGTCACCCGCCGCGGTTCCACCACCGGCATCCACAGCGGCACGGTCACCGGCCTGAACGCCACGGTGAACTACGGCAACGGTGAGATCGTCTCCGGTCTCATCAAGACCACCGTCTGCGCCGAGCCCGGCGACAGCGGCGGCCCGCTCTACTCCGGGTCCACGGCTCTCGGCCTGACCTCCGGCGGCAGCGGCGACTGCACTTCGGGCGGTACGACGTACTTCCAGCCCGTCACCGAGGCGCTCAGCGCCTACGGCGTGAGCGTCTACTGATCCCCTCGGGGCGGCCTGGCTCACCGCTCCTGATCTGCTGATATCGGCGTACGGCCGGATGACGGTCCGGACCGGGCCGGGACCCTGCCCGCCGGCGGGCAGGGTCCCGGCCTCCCGTGTTTCCGGCACCGGATGACGCCCGCTGCTCCGGGCATACCATGGTAAAGAGCGTAAAACACCCGGAGTGGCAGAGGTCAGTCAGGGGGCCGTGATGCTGGAAGAGCTGGTGAGTGGCGGGGTAGCCCTCGCCTCGGTGGGCGTCGTCTATCTCCTCGCGGCGGCGCGCGTGGTCAAGCAGTACGAACGCGGAGTGGTCCTGCGGCTGGGCCGACTGACGTCGGCGGTCCGCGGCCCCGGCTTCACCATGATCGTCCCGGGTGTCGACCGGATGCGTAAGGTCAACATGCAGATCGTGACGATGCCGGTGCCCGCGCAGGAGGGCATCACCCGCGACAACGTCACCGTCCGCGTCGACGCCGTCGTCTACTTCAAGGTCGTGGACGCCGCCGACGCCGTCATCGCCGTCGAGGACTACCGCTTCGCCGTCTCGCAGGTCGCGCAGACCTCGCTCCGCTCCATCATCGGCAAGAGCGATCTCGATGATCTGCTCTCCAACCGCGAGAAGCTCAACCAGGGCCTCGCCGTGATGATCGACAGCCCCGCACTGGGCTGGGGCATCCAGATCGACCGGGTGGAGATCAAGGACGTATCGCTGCCGGAGACCATGAAGCGGTCGATGGCCCGCCAGGCGGAGGCCACCAGGGACCGCCGCGCCCGCGTCATCAACGCAGACGCCGAACTCCAGGCGTCGAAGAAGCTGGCCGAGGCCGCCCAGGCGATGTCCGGCCAGCCCGCCGCGCTCCAACTGCGGCTGCTCCAGACCGTGGTGGCCGTCGCCGCCGAGAAGAATTCCACACTGGTCCTGCCCTTCCCTGTGGAGCTCCTGCGCTTCCTGGAACGCTCCGGCCTCCAGGCCCAGGCCGAAACGGCCCGCGCCGAGGCGGCGACCGGTACCTTCGGCCGGGTCCCGCCCGCGTCGACCGGCGCGAGCGCCGACGGGGCCGGCGACCATGCCCTGGAGGACGGGACAGTGGGACCGGTCGAGCCGGTCGAGGACGTGGGGGAGATCAAGGATGTCAGCGGCGTCATCGAGGACATCGGGCGTGTCGCGGACGTGGAGAAGGGTGACACCGGCGAGGGCGGCCGGGGCGCGGGGGCCTGAAACCGGGCGGTGAGCGCCCGAAGCCGGACGGGTGAGCGTGACCCGTCCGGCTTCTTCTGTGCCCGGCCGACACTCCTGAGCGGCACGGAGAAAGCGGGTGCCTCGGTCCCAGGTCGTAAGTGCCGGAAGGTCAACTGACCCGCGCCGGACGGCGATACGGCCCGGACGGCGACCCTTCACCGACGCGCGGGCCCCATGGCGACAACGCCACGGGGCCCGCGCATGTCTCTTCGTGCGGGCGGCGCCGGTGGCGTCCGCCGGTCATGAACTGAGGGATTTCGGCCAGGGGGCGCAGTCGTGTGGCCGGGGAGAGCCGGAGGTCGGGGCGGCCGGCAGTGTCCGCACTCGGGACGGACGTGCGCGGATATCGGTGTGACCGGCGGGTGGGGAAGCGGTGAACTCCCGGAGGCGAGACCGGAACTCGGTCTTGTGCACGGGTGAGACGGGTGGGAATACTCGGCGGCGCACGTTGGCATGGACGCGACTTTCCGGGGTGTCGTGCGGGAAGCCGTCCGTCCGTGACCTGCTCCCCCCCCACACTCTCCGGGTCCGTGTCCCCCTCGCGGGCCCTTCCCCCCACGGGAGGTACCGAGTTGAAGCACCGTCGCATACCCCAGCGCCGCGCGGTCCTGGCCGGCGCGGGAGCACTGGCTCTCGCCGCCACCGCCACGCTCACTCTGCACAGCGCCAACGCCGCAACCGTCCCGCAGTCGGCGAAGCTCTCCCCGGCGGCGGCGACCACCCTCGCCTCGCAGGTCAACTCGGCGGGCACCGCCGGTTCGTACTACGACGCCCAGGCCAAGAAGCTCGTGGTCAACGTCGTGGACGACGCGGCGGCCAAGTCCGTACGGGCCAAGGGCGCCGAGGCCAGAATGGTCACGCACTCGATGGCCCAGCTGGACTCGGCGCGCAGGACGCTGAAGGCCGATGCCACCATCCCCGGCACCGCCTGGGGCGTCGACCCGCGGACCAACAAGGTCGTGGTGACCGCCGACCGCACGGTCAAGGGTGACTCGCTCGCCAAGCTCACCAAGGTCACCAAGGGCCTGGGCGACAAGGTGACGCTCCGCCGGACCCAGGGTGCGCTGAAGCCGCTGGTCGCCGGCGGCGACGCGATCTGGGGCAGCAGTGCCCGCTGCTCGCTCGGCTTCAACGTCGTCAAGGGCGGCCAGCCGTACTTCCTGACCGCCGGTCACTGCGGCAACGCGGTCAAGAGCTGGTCCGACCAGCAGGGCGGTCAGGAGATCGCCACCACCGAGGACTCGACCTTCCCGGGCAACGACTTCTCGATCGTCAAGTACACGGGGGACACCGACCACCCCAGCGAGGTGGACCTCTACAACGGCAGCGCCCAGAAGATCACCAAGGCCGCGGACGCGACCGTCGGTGAGAAGGTGCAGCGCAGCGGCAGCACCACCCAGGTGCACGACGGCACGGTCAAGGCGCTCAACGCCACCGTCAACTACCAGGAGGGCACGGTCGAGGGACTGATCCAGACCGACGTCTGCGCCGAGCCCGGCGACAGCGGCGGCGCCCTCTTCGACGGTGAGTCCGCCCTCGGCCTCACCTCCGGCGGCAGCGGCGACTGCTCGCAGGGCGGCGAGACCTTCTTCCAGCCGGTCCCCGCGGCCCTGCAGAAGTACGGCGCCGAGATCGGCTGACGCTCCACCGGACCGCGCGCCCGCCGGGCCTCCCGGCGCGGTGTGACGGTGCCCCCGGCCCCCGGACGTGTACGGCGTCCGGGGGCCGGGGCGCGTCCGGGGCGGTCAGAACGCGAAGACGGTGTTCGCGGCGGCGCGCAGTTCACAGGAGTTGGCGAAGGTGTGCGTGTACGTCACCCGCCTGCCCTGCCAGACGCCGTCCGCCGTCACCACGACCGGGTCCCACTCCCGGGTGCACGCCCCGGTGCCGTCGGTGCGGGTCACCCGGTCGAACTCGCCGCCCGCCGCGCGCAGCCGGGAGCAGGCCCCGGCGGGCAGGGGGTGCGTACCGGACGCCTTCGGCGTACAGCTCAGCGTCACGGCGCGCTGCACCGCGGTGTCCGCGCGGTGTTCACCGTGGCCGACCGTCAGGACGAGGGCGGTCGGGGCGTAGAGCTCGGCGGACCGGGCCGGGGTGTGGTCGGTGGCCGGGGCGACGACCGCGACCGGGGTGGTGGTGACCGGTGGGGTGGTGGCCTGCGCGGTGGAGGCGAGCGTGCCTATGACCAGTGCCGCGCCGAGCGCGACGCCTCCAACGATGTACCGCATTGCGAACACTCCTTTGCCTGTAGGTGCAGATGTCGGACGGGAGTCTGGCTCAGCAGCCGGGCGCCCGCATCTCGATCGTTCACTTTGAGTCGATGGATGAACGCCGTGGGTAGTGGCGCGAAGGTTGTGGTGAGAGTGTGGAGACCCGGCGCCGGAACGGTGCCTTCGCTGTTGGTGCGGGGCCGTCGCCCTCCCGGCCCGCTCGCGCGGCGGGGGAGCGGATCCGGCCGTCACCCCCGGCACCGGTCCCCGCCCGGCGCTCCCCGAATGGCCCGAAGGTGGTGCGTACGGGGAGGTGGGGCGGCCCGGATGCGGCGGTTCCGGGCCCTGGCGGCCCCCGTCCCGTCCGCTCAGGCACGCGGTGTCACCGGCGCCAGCGTGTTGTTCCGGCGGTCCCGGTCGCGGAGCGCCGCGAGGATGACGCTGAGCAGTACGCCGCCCACGGCCCAGGCGGAGAGGACCAGCAGTGACGAGGTCAGGCCGTTGCCGCCGAAGTAGGCGAGGGAACGGGACGCCCAGGTGCCCGCGCCCGGTGGCAGCGCGGGGCCGATCGCCCGCCAGAAGGGCGGCAGCAGCGGATACGGATATGCGCCGCCCGCGCTCGGGTTGCCGAACACCACGATCACCAGGATCGCCAGCCCGATGCCGATGACGCCCAGCAGGGTCTGGAACGCCAGGGTGGTCGCCCCCACCGCGAAGACGATCAGTGCGCCCAGCCCCCACAGCCCGAACAGGCTGCCGGGCAGCGCGTTCAGCACCGGGCCGATCACCACCGCCCCGGCCAGCCCGGCGAGGAGCGAGTAGACCGCGAGGGCGCCCAGCCGGATCACCGCGCGGGCGGTGTTCGCCGGGCGGGCGCCCGCGCTGATCGCCAGGATCGCGGCACACAGATATCCGCCCACACACCACCCCACGACCAGGTAGAACGACGACAGGCTGCGCGAGTCGCCGTCCGCCGCGGGCCGTACGTCCTCGGTGCGCAGGGTGCGGCCCTCTGCCCTGTCCGCCGCCTTGACGACCGCCTCCGTCGCCTGCGACAGCGCCGCCCCGCCGCCGCTCGCGACCAGGAGCCGGTCGGTGGTGGAGCGCGGGTCGACGACCAGCGCCGCGTCGATCTTCCGGTCCCGCAGCTGCTGGAGCGCCACCTCCCGGGACGGCAGCGCGCGCGGGTCCAGGGGGGAGCCGGGCAGCCCGTCGAGCTTGGTCACCAGCGCGCCGCGGGCCTGCGCGGGCGCGACCACGCCGAGCGCGATATCGGTCGGCTTCGGCGCGTGGAAGGCGCCGGCGTAGGACGTGATGAACGCGACCATCAGGCCGAGTACGCCGGTCACCAGCAGCGCGGCGCGGATGCTCACCGCGCTCCGTACCTCCTGGAGGAAGGTCATCCGGGTGCCGTCGTCGGTCGTGGCCATGGGCCGCTCCTCGCCGTGTCGCGCCGGTGCTCGTACCCGGCTGTGCTCCCACATCCTCCGGTCGGCGCAGGCATCGCGCAGAGCGGGCGGGGCCGAACGACGGAGGCGCCGGACGGCGGGTGGCCGCCCCACGCCGGGTCACCCGAATCCCGTACTCGTACGAACGTTCGAATGAGGGGTTATGGTGGAGGAAAGCGGGAGACGCGGACAGCCGGGGGGCGGATGAGGTGCAGGAGGTGCGATGCCGGGGTTCACGCATCTGCACACCGCGTCCGGGTTCTCCCTGCGCTACGGCGCCTCCCGCCCGGAGGTGCTGGTCGAGCGCGCCGCCGAGCGGGGTCTTGGTGCCCTCGCGCTGACCGACCGGGACGGCCTCTCCGGCGCCGTACGGTTCGCCAAGGCCGCCGACCGCGCCGGGATCCGCCCGCTCTTCGGCGTCGACCTCGCCGTCGCGGACCCCGCCCCGGGCACCGCGCCCCGCCGCCGCACCCCGGTGCGCGGCGGCGCCTTCGTCGACGAGTCCGCGCCTCGCGCCGTCTTCCTGGCCCGCGACGGCGCCACCGGCTGGGCCGCCCTGTGCCGCCTGGTATCGGCCGCCCACGCCACCGGCGGCGACCGGCCGGTTCTGCCACGGGCGGCGCTGGGGTCCGCGCCGGACGGCCTCCTCGTCCTGCTCGGGCCCGACTCCGACGTCGGCCGGGCGCTCGCCGCCGGCCGCCCCGACCACGCCACCCGCCTCCTCGCCCCCTGGCGCGAACGGTACGGCGACGCGCTGCGCCTGGAGGCCGTCGACCACGGACGGCCCGGCTCCGGGCCCGGATCGCTCCGCCTCGCCGCCCGCACCCTCGGCCTCGCCGTCGACCAGGGCGTGGCCGCCGTCCTCGCCAACGCGGTGCGCTACGCCGACCCCGGCCAGGGACCGGTCGCCGACGTCCTGGACTCCGCCCGCCGCCTGGTGCCCGTCGCCCGCCGCGCCGCGGCCCGGGACAGCGGCGAGCGCTGGCTCAAGGACGCCGCCGCCATGGCCCGCGCCGCCGAGCGGATCGCCGGGGCCGCCGGTTTCCGGCGCGAGCGCGCCCACCGCCTGCTCGCCCTCACCGAGGAGGCCGCGGACGCCTGCCGGGTCGATCCGGCGGACGACATCGGGCTGGGCCGCGTCCACTTCCCCGAGGCCCGTCTCGTCGGCGCGGCGCACCGCACCGCCGCCCGCGTCCTGCGCTCGCGCTGCGCCGCCGCGATGGTGCTGCGCGGCTACGACCGCGACCGCGCGCGCTGGGAACGCCTCCACGACGAGCTGCGCACCATCGAACGCCTCGGCTTCCCCTCGTACTTCCTGACCGTCGCCCGCGTCGTCGACGACGTGCGGGAGCGGGGCATCCGCGTCGCGGCCCGCGGCTCCGGTGCCGGATCGTTCGTCAACCATCTGCTGGGCATCGCGCAGGCCGACCCCGTCGCCCACGGGCTGCTGATGGAGCGCTTCCTGTCCGAGCGGCGGGTGGCGCTGCCGGACATCGACATCGATGTCGAGTCCGCCCGCCGCCTGGAGGTCTACCGCGCGATCTTCGACCGCTTCGGCGCCGAGCGCGTCGCGACGGTCGCGATGCCCGAGACCTACCGGGTGCGGCACGCGGTACGGGACGTCGGCGCGGCGCTGGGCATGGACCCGGCGCGGGTGGACCGGCTCGCCACGTCCTTCCCGCACCTCCGCGCCCGCGACGCCCGCGCCGCGCTGGCCGAGCTCCCGGAGCTGCGCGGGGTGCGGGAGAGCGCGAGCGAGCGGCTGTGGGAGCTGGTCGAGGCGCTGGACGCACTGCCCCGCGGCATCGCCATGCACCCCTGCGGCGTGCTGCTGTCGGACGCCTCGCTGCTGCGCCGCACCCCCGTCGTGCCGACCGCCGTGGTGGCGCCCGGCGGACCCGGCGGCGCGGCCACGCCGCTGGCGATGTCGCAGTTCGACAAGGAGGACGTGGAGGATCTGGGGCTGCTCAAGCTCGATGTGCTGGGCGTACGGATGCAGTCCGCGATGGCGCAGGCGGTCGCCGAGATCGGGCGGGCCACCGGCCACCGCCCCGACCTGGACGATCCGGCGCAGGTCCCGCCCGGCGATCCGGCCACCTACGAGCTGATCCGTTCCACCGAGACGCTCGGCTGCTTCCAGATCGAATCGCCCGGCCAGCGCGACCTGGTGGGACGGCTCCAGCCGGCCACCTTCCACGACCTGGTCGTCGACATCTCGCTGTTCCGCCCCGGCCCCGTCGCCGCCGACATGGTGCGGCCCTTCATCGAGGCCCGGCACGGCCGCGCGCCCGTCCGCTACCCCCACCCCGACCTGGCGGAGCCGCTGCGTGAGACCTACGGCGTGGTGGTCTTCCACGAACAGCTCATCGAGATCCTGCGGATCATGACCGGCTGCGGGCGCGGCGAGGCGGACGAGCGGCGGCGCGCGCTGTCCGATCCGGCCCGCCGGGACGAGACCCGCGCCTGGTTCGCGGAGCGTGCCGGGAAGCGCGGCTACCCGCCCGCGGCGACCGCCCGCACCTGGGAGATCGTCGAGGCGTTCGGCGCGTACGGATTCTGCAAGGCGCACGCGGTGGCCTTCGCGGTGCCGACGTACCAGTCCGCCTGGCTCAAGGCGCACCACCCCGCGGCCTTCTACGCCGGGCTGCTCACCCACGACCCGGGGATGTACCCCAAGCGGCTGCTGCTCGCGGACGCCCGGCGGCGCGGGGTGCCGGTGCTGCCGCTGGACGTGAACCGGTCCGCGATCACCCACCGCATCGAACTGGTGCCCGGTCAAGGGGGTGTCGCGGTCTGGGGCGTGCGGCTCGCGCTCGGGGACGTCCACGGGATGAGCGGGGCCGAGGCGGAGCGGATCGTGGCCGGGCAACCGTACGTTTCGCTCCAGGACCTGTGGCAGCGGGCCCGGCCCGGCCGTCCGGTCGCCGAACGCCTCGCCCGGGTGGGCGCGCTGGACGCCTTCGGCGCCAACCGCCGCGATCTGCTGCTCCACCTCTCCGAACTCCACCGGCGGCAACGGCGCGTCCCGTCCGGCCAGTTGACGCTGCCCGCCCGGGGCGCGGACGGTGCGGATCCGGTTCCCGATCCCGTCGAGCCCACCGGGCTGCCCGACCTCACCGACGTCGAACGCATCGGCGCCGAGCTGGGCATCCTCGGCATGGACGCCTCCCGCCATCTGATGACCGATCACCGGGAATTCCTCGCGGAGCTGGGCGCGCTGCCCGCCCGGCGGCTGCGTGACGCCCGGCACGGCGAGACGGTGCTGGTCGCCGGGGCCAAGGCAGCCACCCAGACCCCGCCGATCCGCTCCGGCCGCCGGGTCGTCTTCACCACCCTCGACGACACCACCGGCCTGGTCGACTGCGCCTTCTTCGACGCTCCCCCGGGCCCTGGCGGTCCGGGAGGTACCCCCTCGTCTCTCGATGCGTGCGCGCACACCGTCTTCCACTCCTGGCTGCTGCTGGTGCGCGGCACGGTCCAGCGGCGCGGTCCGCGCAGCGTGAGCGTGGTCGCCACCGCCGCCTGGAACCTCGCCGAACTGGCCGAACTCCGCCGCACCGGCGGCCTGGAGGCGGTCACCGCCCGCCTCGCCGCCCCCGCGCCCCCGGCCGACGCCCCCGCGGACGCCGGACGCACCCTCCGCCTGGAGACCGGCTACACCCTGCACCCGTGGGCCGACCTCCGTCCCGCGGGGGAGGCGGGCGCCGCCACCGGGCGCAAGCTCTGGCATGCGAGTCCGGGGAGTGCGGGATGAGTGCCGATCCGCGTTCGGAGGGGCGGCGTTCGGAGGGCGCGCGCCCGGCCGGCCCGCGCCCGGCCGGCCCGCGCCCGGCCGACCCGCGTACCGAGGCCCCGCACCCGGAGGGCTCACGCCCCGAGGCCCCGCACCCGGAGGGCTCCCGTCCGGCTGTCCCGCACCCGGAGGCCGCTGCTCCGGACGCCCCACCCCCCGGCCTCCTCCACGTACGATTCGCCACCGCCTCCGGCGACCAGGCCGACGCCGGACTGTACGGGCAACTGCTCGCCCTGCTGGGCGAGTTCACGCCCGTGGTGGAGGCGGCGCCGCCGGATGCCGCGCTCGCCGACGTCCGCGGTGCGCGCCGTTATTTCGGTACCGACGCCGCCGGTATCGCCGCCCTGGTCCGGCTGCGTGCCCTGGCCCGGTACGGCGTCCGGTGCACCATCGGCGTTGCCGGTAACCCGCTGCTCGCCCGGATGGCGGCCCAGGACGCCCCGCCGGGCGGCATCCGGACCGTGCCGGGGGACGGCCCGTCGATCGCCGTGTTCCTCGCCCGCCGCCCGGCCGTCGCCCTGCACGGCGTGGGCCCGGCGGCCGCCCGTGCCCTCGGCGCCCACGGTCTCGACAGCGTCGGCCGGATCGCCGCCGCGCCGCCCGCGACCCTCCGGCGCATCCTCGGCGCGCGGACCGGCCGCACGGTGTACGACCGGGCCCGCGGCATCGACCCGACGCCGGTCACCCCCCATCCGGCCACCCGCTCCCTCGCCGCCGAACACCGCTTCCCGTACGACGAACTCGACCCGGACCGGCGTCGCGCCGCGCTCCTCGCGCTCGCCGACGGCCTCGGCTCCGGGCTGCGCACCACCGGCCGGGCGGCCCGCGCGCTCACCCTCACCGTCCGCTACGCCGACGGCACCTCGACCACCCGCACCCGGCGGCTGCCCGAACCGACCGCCCACGGTCCCGCGCTGACCGCCGCGGCCTACGCGCTGCACGCGGCGCTCGGTCTCCAGCGGGCCCGGGTGCGGGCGGTGGCGCTGCGCGCCGAGGACCTGTGCGGGGCCGAACGCGCCACCCGGCAGCTGATGTTCGACCCGTCCGGCGGCGCCCCCGACGACCGGGCCCGCCGCATCGAGGCCGCCGCCGACCGGGCCCGCGCCCGCTTCGGCGCCACCGCCGTCCGCCCGGCGGCCGCACCCCCGCCCGTACGGCACGGCCCCGGTCCGTACGGTGAGGGCGGGCCCGTACGCCACGACCCCGGACGCTGAACCAGTCCGGGGTCGCATCGCGCAGGTCAGGCGCGTACGTGCAGGTCAGGGCGGGTCGCGCCGCTCAGGCCCGTAGCCGTCGCGCCGTCAGGAAGACGAACGACGCGACCGCCAGCACCAGCGGCAGGAGCAGCAGCGCGCCCGAGAAGGCCAGCACGCCCGTGGTCAGGACGGCCGAGCCGAGGACGCCCCACCACAGCCAGGTGCGCCGCTCCAGCAGCACCAGCGCCGCGCCGAGACCGGCCAGGGTCACCGCCGCCAGGCAGGTGGCGGTCGCCCGCATCAGCAGGTCCAGGTCGGCGCCGCCGAACCCGGCGGCCACCCCCAGCAGCGCGCAGGCGCAGCCCAGTACCGCCAGCGACCGGCGCGGCACCTCGCCCGGCCCGCAGCCCTTGGCCAGTGCCCGCGGTGCGGCCCCGTCCCGGCCGAGCGCCGCGCCGAGCCGGGAGGCGCCCGCCAGATACGAGTTGACCGCGCCGAAGGTGAGGAAGAGCGCGGCCACCGCGGCGACCGGCCGTGCCGCGGCGCCCACGCTCCGGGTGAGCAGCACCGTCAGCGGGGTGTCGGTGTCCGCCGCGGCCGGGCCCAGCACGCCGATGGTGACGACCGCGAGGCCGAGGTAGAGCACGGTGATGGTCAGCAGGGTGTTGCGGGTGACCTTCGGCAGGTCCCGGGCCGGGTCGGCGAATTCCCCGGACAGATGGCTCGCCGCCTCCCATCCGGCGAACGCGAAGAACAGCACCGACGCCGCCGACCCCACCGACGACCACCCGCCCGGCAGGAACGGCGTGAAGTGCGCGGCGCTCACCCGCGGCGCCGAGGCCAGCACCGTGCACAGCAGCACCGCGGCCAGCCCCGCGCCGAGCAGCAGCTGCACCCGGCCCGACATCCGCAGCCCGACCGCGTTGGACGCCAGCGCCCCGGCGATGACCAGCCCGCCGACGACGGCGGCGCCCGCCTCGCCCCAACCGGCCGCGTCCGCCACGTACGTGCCGCCGATCCAGGCGGCCGAGACCACCCCGATCGGCACCGCCCCGTAGAACCACCAGCCCACCGTGGCCGCGGCGCGCGGCCCCATCGCGCGGTGCACATAGGTGGCGACCCCGCCGCCGTCCGGATGGCGGGCGCCGAGCGCCGCGAACGACGCGGCCACCGGGACGCACATGGCGAGCAGCAGGATCCAGGCGAGGAGCGAGGCGGGTCCGGCGGCCGCCGCGGCCAGCGAGGGCAGGGTCAGCACCCCCGGCCCGAGCACGGCACCGGCGCACAGCGCGGTGCCGCCACCGACGCCCAGCCGCCGTACATGCGGCGGCCGGACGGCGGAAAGCGATGTCTGTTGTACGGTCACGGTGGGCGAAGTTATCCGGTTGAATGATCCAAAGAAGGGTCAGCCGAACAAAATTCGGTACAGGGCCCATCATGGGGTGTCATGGACGACATTGATTCGGCGATTGTCCGGGAACTGCAGCGCGATGCGCGGCAGACCAACCGCGACCTCGCCCGCACCCTGCGCATCGCCCCCTCCACCTGCCTGGAGCGGGTCCGCGCGCTGCGCGCCCGCGGCGTGATCACCGGCTACCGCGCCACCGTCGACCTGCGCGCCCTGAACCGCCCCGTCCAGGCGCTGCTGACGGTTCGCATCCGGCCGATGAACCGCGAGGTCATCGAGCGGTTCAAGGCGTTCCTGACCGGGCTGCCCGAGGTCTTGACCGTCTACGTGGTCGCGGGCGGCGACGACTTCCTCGTGCACGTCGCCGTACCGGACGTCGACCGGCTGCACGCACTCCTCATGGATCAGGTCTTCAAGCGCCGCGAGGTCGTCGACTGCCGCAGCTCGGTGATCTACCAGCACGTCACCAACGACGTCGTCGAGGCGCTGCCGCCCGCCACGTCCTGACCCGCACGGGGCCCGGGCGGCGCGCCCGGGCCCCGGCCGCCTCACACCGTCAGGACGATCTTCCCCGCGGTGCGCCCGGTCTCGCCCAGCTCATGGGCCCTGGCCGCCTCGGACAGGGGGAACGCCGCGGCGATCTCCGCCCGCAGCCGCCCGGCCGCCGCCAGCTCGGCGATCGCCCGCATGCCCTGCTGATCGTGCTCGACGACCATGCCCGCCGCCCGCACCCCGAGCCGTGTGGCCTCGGTGCGCACCGCGTCGTCGGCGCCGAGGATGCTCACATACGCCCCGCCGGGGCGCAGCGTGCGCAGCGACCGCGGGCCGTACTCCCCGGCGATGGTGTCCAGGACGACGTCCACGTCGCGTACCGCCTCGGCGAAGTCCACCGTGCGGTAGTCGATCATCTCGTCGGCGCCCAGCCCGCGGACGAACGCATGCTTCGGCTCGCTGGCGGTGCCGATCACATACGCGCCGCGCGCCGTGGCGATCTGCACCGCCAGATGCCCGACGCCGCCCGCCGCCGCGTGGATCAGCACCCGCTGCCCCTCACGGAGCCCGGCGGTGTCCACCAGCGCCTGCCACGCGGTGAGCGCCGCCAGCGGCAGGGCACCGGCCTGGACGTGGTCGAGGGTGTCCGGCTTCGGCACCAGCGCCCGCGCGGGGGCGAGGACGTACTCGGCGAAGGCGCCGACGCCGTCCGGGTAGGGCAGCATCCCGAACACCTCGTCGCCGACCTCGTGCAGCGCCACGCCCCAGCCGACCGCCTCGACCACGCCGGACACGTCCCAGCCGAGCACCAGCGGCAGCGGCCGGGAGACGGTGGTCCGGCGCTGCCGGTTCTTCCAGTCGGTCGGGTTCAGCCCGGCGGCGCGCACCCGCACCAGGACCTGGCCGATACCCGGCACCGGCCGCTCCCGTTCGGTCTCCGTCAGCACCTCGGGGCCGCCGAAGGTGTCCTGGCTGATCACTCGCATCGTGTTCGTCATGGCTCCACGGTGCCCGCCGGGCCCGATCAGGAAAATGGCAGAATTGCCATCCTCCGCTAGGATCGTGCCATGCCTGCTTCCGTGCCCGCCCCGGCTGCCGCCCCGCACCGCGTCGTCGTCCTCGCGCTCGACGGCGTCTACCCCTTCGAACTCGGCATCCCCGCACGGATCTTCGGCGCCCTCCCCGGCCGGTACACCGTCCTCACCTGTAGCGCGGACGGCCGCCCGGTCCGCACCCGCGCCGATTTCACGATCACCGCGGACCACGGACCGGAAGCCCTCGAATCAGCCGATACGGTGATTATTCCGCCGTCCGCGGTCACCGAGGCGCCGGACGCCCTGGCCCGGGTCCGCCCCGGCGCCCGCCTCGTCTCCATCTGCACCGGCGCCCGCGTCCTGGCCGCCGCCGGACTGCTCGACGGCCGCCCGGCCACCACGCACTGGTACGACGCGGCGGAGTTCGCCCGCCGTCACCCCCGCGTCCGCGTCGACCCGGACGTGCTCTTCGTCGACGACGGTGATGTGCTGACCTCGGCGGGCGCCGCCTCCGGCGTGGATCTCTGCCTGCATCTCGTCCGCCGGGACCACGGCAGCGAGATCGCCAACCGGGTGGCACGGGCCTGCGTCGTCCCCGCCTGGCGCGACGGCGGGCAGGCGCAGTACATCGAGCGCCCGGTGCCGTCGCCCGCCGCGGAGAGCACCGCAGCGGCCCGCGCCTGGGCCCTCGACCACCTCCAACTGCCGCTGACCCTGGCTGACTTGGCGGGTAAGGCGCGGATGAGCGGGCGGACCTTCGCCCGCCGGTTCCAGCAGGAGCTGGGCATGAGCCCCGGCCGCTGGCTGATCCAGCAGCGCGTGGACCGCGCCCGCCATCTGCTGGAGTCCAGCGACCTCTCCGTCGACCGGATCGCGGGCGAGGTCGGCTTCGCCACCGCGGCGTCCCTGCGCCAGCACCTCCAGGCGGCGATCGGCGTCTCCCCGCTCGCCTACCGCCGCACCTTCCGCGGCGGCGCGGCGCGCCCGGCCGGTGCGGGCACGGACCGCCCGGCCGTCGCCGCCGCACAGCCCGGCGCGGGAGCCTGAGCCACCGGGCGCCCGCACCGGCGGACGCGCAGACTGACCCCATGGCCGCGAAACGCAGCGCCGGACTGCTGCTGTTCCGCCGCGGTGACACCGGCGACAGTGGCATCGAGGTACTGCTGGCGCACATGGGCGGGCCGTTGTGGGCGCGGCGCGAGGCGGGCGCCTGGTCGGTGCCCAAGGGCGAGTACGTACCGCCGGAGGAGCCCCGGGACGCGGCCGCGCGGGAGTTCACCGAGGAGCTGGGGCTGCCACCGCCGCGTGGGACGTACCTCCCGCTGGGCGAGGTCCGGCAGAGCGGCGGCAAGACCGTGACGGTCTGGGCGGTCGAGGCCGACCTCGACCCGGACGCGATCATGCCGGGAACCTTCGAGACGGTCTGGCCGCCCCGCTCCGGCACGGTGTGCACCTTCCCGGAGATCGACCGCGTCGCCTGGTGCACCCCCGACGAGGCCCGCACCCGCCTGGTGACGGGCCAGCGCGCCTTCCTCGACCGGCTCGCGGAGCACCTGGCAACCGCGGGCTGAGCCACCGGCGCCGGGCCGTACGACGGCTCCCCGGACGGCTCCCGTCCTGGCTGCTGTCCGTCCGGCCGGTCCCGCTGCTCAGACCCGGCCGCGTACCGCCCGGTGGTGCTGGCGGGAGAAGAGGAAGGCGGCGCCGGTGGCCAGCAGCGCCATACCGCCGAGGGCCGGCGGCCCCGCCTCCCCCTCGCTGCCCGTCCTGTGCCCGGCGTCCCGTGCGCCGTGCGCCTCCTCGCGCGCCGCGCCGTGCGGGAGAGCGGCATCCCGTACGACGGCGGGGCGCGGCCCCGGGGCGTGTGCGGCGGCGGGGGCCGGGCAGGCGAGGGCCCCGGTGAGCGCGGCCAGAGCGGCGAGCGCGAGCGGGGCCGGCCGGACGGGGGGCACCGGCGTACGGGAGGCCGTGCGGAGTACGGGCATCGGGATCTCCTTGTCGCGCCGGTGGCGAGGCGGGTGCGGTGGGGGACCGGGTGGTGAACGGCAGTACCCTCCCCGGCATGCCGGCCGCCGACCCGCGCACCCGCCTCGTCACCGCAACGCTAACCAACCCGCGCCGCCGATCCGGCGCCGAAGCGGCCCCAGGAGTGATCCATAAGGCTCCCTTAAGGTCCGGCTAAGCGCGGGCTCAGGTTGCGTGGACAACCCGGGAGCGGAGCCCCGGACTTCACTGCTCCCATCGTCCATGACCGTCCAGGGCGGTCCACCTGGATTCGCCTCCGGTGGCTCCCTGTGTGGCTCCCTTTGGCCCCGTTGCTGGCTCCCCGGTGTGGACGGCAGCGGGGCCGCCTATCCGCAGTACGACCAGCTCTGTACCGTGAAGCAAGCCCCTAATCTGCAGGAGGCAGCACCCATGCGTGGTCTCGGGGATCACCTCAGCATCGGCGAACGGATCGCGTTCTACCGGAAGCGTCGTGGCTACACGCAAGAGGTCCTGGCCGGACTCGCCGGCCGCAGTACCGACTGGCTCGCGAAGATCGAGACCGGCCGAAGGAAGCCGCCGCGCATCGACATGCTCACGGAGCTTGCGCACATCCTGCGCGTGCCTCTGGGAGACCTGCTCGGCCAGACGGTTCTCGTGGAGAGCGGCCAGCAGCAGGACGATGTGCCGGCCGTACGTGATGCGCTCATGAGCCCACGTCGACTCTCGCGGCTGCTCTTCGGTCCGGAAGTCGAAGCGCAGCTCCCGACGCCCGCTCCCGTGGCGGTACGCGTGGAACATGCTTGGAACGACTACCAAGGCGGTCGACTCGGCAGCGTCATCGCCGCGCTTCCTGCCCTCCTCCGGGCCGCACAGGAGCTGGAGGACCGCGCTGCGCGAGTTGGCGATGACCGGCGGGACTGCTGGGCGGTATCGGCCCGCACCCATCACCTCGCCGCCACCACCCTCGCGAAGATCGGCGAGTCCGACATCTCGTGGCTGGCTGCTGAGCGGGCCATGCGAGCGGCGGATGAGTCGGATGACCCGCTGGTTCTCGCCTCGGCAGCTCGCTCCGGCACGCACTCATTGATCGCGAACGGGCGCTATGACGATGCTCTGGAGCTCGGAAACACCGCCGCAGCATGGCTGTCCGCACGTGTGTCGGAGACCGACCCTGCTGCGCTCAGCCTGCTGGGGATGATCCACCTGCGTGCCGCGGTCGCCGCAGCACGTCATCAGGATCGCCCGACCGCAACGACCCTGCTAGACCGGGCGGAGGAGCTGGCGGACGACCTGGGGTCGGACGAGAACTACTGGCAGACCGGTTTCGGTCCGACGAATGTGGCGCTCCACCGGCTGTCCGTCGAGCTGGACCTCGACAACATCTCCTACGTGATCGCGCACGGAGGGATCGACGTGGACCACATGCCGCAGGAGCGCAGCGTCTCGCACCGGATCGATTACGCGCGCGGGCTTTCGCTGGCCGGCCGGACCGACGACGCCTTCGTTGCCCTACGGACGGCCGAACGGACATCCCCGCAGCTCGTACGGAACAATCCCAGGGTGCGCGAGACGCTGCGGGATCTGATCAAGCAGTCCCCGGTGACCGGCGGAGCGCGTTCGTCCGAAGTTTTCGGAATGGCTCAACGATGCAGGGCGGTGCAGTGAGCAAGCGCGGTGTGCTCGGAGTTGTGGGGTCGGCGGCCGGCGGCGTGGAGACGCTTCGTACGGGGCTCGTCGAACCGGCGCTGGAGCGTGGTTGGCAGGTGGCGGTGACGCTGACACCGACCGCGGGACAGTGGCTGCGGGCGAACGGTGAGGTTGAGCTGCTGGAGCAGCTGACCGGCTTGCCCGTACGAGATCAGCCGCGGACCCCCGGCGAAGCGCGCCCGCATCCGGCAGTCGACTGCTACGCGGTCGCTCCCGCATCGGCCAACATGGTCGCGAAGTTGGCGACCGGCCTCATGGACAACCAGGCGCTTACGCAGGTCGGAGAGGCAATCGGAACCCTTGACCTGCCCGTCGTGGTCTTCCCTCGCGTGAACGCGGCGCACGCTCGCCACCCGGCGTGGGAACGCCATATCGGGGACCTCCGGAGAGCTGGTGTCCATCTCGTGTACGGGCCGGAGGTTTGGCCACTGCGCGAACCGCGGAAGGCGCCCGCGGGACGTGGTCTGCCCTGGACGGCGGTGCTGGACGCAGTGGATGCGGCCACGAGTTGATGGGTAGAAACCCAGCCTGAGCGGCAACAAGAGAGGACCCGGACACTCTGTCCGGGTCCTCTCTTGTTGCCGACCCCATGCTTCTCGGCATGACGGGGATCGACGAACGACATGACGTCCTGGGGGGCCTGACTCCCGCCGAGCTGGCTCTGGTTACGACGAGCCTGGCCCAAGCGCGCACCACGGCGAGCGGACTACTTTGCCGAGCTGACGCGCTGCTCAGGCAGGCGGAGACGGGTCTGCCACGACCTTCTCAAGGCGATCGAGACGCTCGCCGAGCAGGCGGAGGGTGTCATGAATCGAATTGAGCTCCTCCGCGAGCGCGACGTAGGCGGGGCTGCTTCCTGGTTCGGTTCCAAGCCGCATAGCAGGGTCGCGGACGAACGTCCCCCGACCCTGCTGGCTCAGGAGCAGGCCTTCGTCGCGGAGCTGGTTGTAGGCGCTCTGCACCGTCATGAGCTGGACGCCGAGTTCCTTCGCGAGCTGACGGGCCGGCGGCATGCGGGAGCCCGTCTCGCGCTGGCCGTCCGCGATCTCCTTGCGGTACTTCGCGGCGATGTCCTTGGCCGTGGGCTTGGGGGCGTCGGAGCTGGGGGTCATACCTCCGAGCGTAACCGGACCTAGGTCAATCTCCAGGGCCGAGCGGGCGAGCAACTTGACATTCAGATTGACCTAGGTCAATCTGAATGTATCGCGAGGGCGCCACCACAGGGCCTAAGTGTCAATCGCTTGACCTGCATAAACGCGTCATCTGTGCCGTCCGGACGCCCCCGTGAAACGGGGCGAAAGTGAGCGGCCGTTGCTTGAGAACTCAACAGTGAGACAAACGACGGGGTTCGAGTCCCCGTCCCCGCAACGGCCCGGGTGATGGCCGCCCGGCGGCCACTTCGTGGCAGGCGAACCTGACCTGCCCTCGCGTGCCAGCTCTGGAGAACACCCCTCGGGAAGCATCCCTTCAGCAGTCTGGAGGTCAGTCCTGCGGGTGCCACCTGGCACGCGCCGCCCTGTTGGCGTCAGAGCAGTGACGATGACGCACCCGACCACGGCTCGGGACCGGCACACCGCCGCAAGCGGTGCACCGGTGAACGCCGACTCGGAGACCGCCCGGAACACCCCGGGCCGACCGAAGGAGACCCCATGGGTCGTCGACATACCTAGGCACTGCCGATGCAGGACCAGCCCGGCAGCCACGCCCACCGCGTCCCCGCCCGGCGCCGCCTCCGGACACGTCCGACAGAGGCGGCGCCGCGCATTCACTGGAGCCCCGCGGGCTATCTGCGGCCGGTTGCCTCCCCCGCCCGTCCAGCCTCTTTGGTGCTGTACGGGCGGGGCTGAGGGGAGCCGGAACATCCCTCCGACCTCAAGGAGCATCGTGAGCACTGTCGAGATCACGTCGTTCGGCTATCTCCACGCCGAACCGCCCACCGCGCATCTGACCATCGACCTGCGTCAGCATTTCCGTGACCCGCACGTCCGGCCGGAGCTGCGGTACATGACCGCCGAGGACGAGCCGGTCCGTACCGCGGTCCTGAACACCCCCGGCATCACCGACCTGATCACGTCCACCGCTGCGGCGGTGGACGCGTTCGCCGCCGGGCCCAGCACCGGCGTGGTGACCGTCGCCGACGGATGTGCCGGCGGCCGCCACCGTGCCCCGACCTTCGCCCGCGCCTTGGCCGATCGGCTCCTCCAGGCCGGGCACACCGTCGTCCTCACCCACCGCGACCTGGACAAGCCCGTCGTCCAGCGCTGACAGCCGCCAACGCCAGATGAGAGGACCACTACTGATGGAGATCGACCTGACCGGCAAGAGCTGGGCGAACAAGGTGTCGCCCGAGATGACGCTCGACGAGCTCGGGGACGCCATGGACACCTACCGCTCCACTGGCTGCCAGCTCGACGCCAACGTCGCCCTCGGCTACCAGGCCGAATGGGAGCGCCGCTTCGGCCTGGAGGGCTACGGCGACTGACCCGAGCAGCACTGATCGCTGTATCGCCCTGATGGTCGCAGGCTGGGTTCGACTCCCGGCCAGGGCACTCGGTCCGCCACCCGGCGGGCCAACAAGAAGCGCGGGCTCCGGAGTTGCGCCTCCGGAGCCCGCCACAGGATCACCTGACTGGAAGGCAAACCTGTGAAGAACATCTTCGCATCCCTCCCCGCCCCGCTGGCATCCAGCGATCAGGCCGATGAGGCCCTGCGCCGCGCTCAGGCGGCCGACGCACGGCGCGAGGGCGGTGCCTGATGGAAAACGCCGAACAGGTGGCCGCTGACGCGCTCACCCAGCAGCGCATCGAAGCCGCCGCGGAAGCCGCCCGCGCCGCCGAGGCCGCCCGCGCCGCCGCCGCAGAGCAGCAGAACAACTAACCGCCGCCCGCCCCTTTCGCTGGCCGCCGCCTTTTCTGGGCGGCGGCCAGCGGCACACCCGGAGACATCATGAAGAACTTCTTCGGCCGCCAGCAAGCGGTCACCGACCTCGACGCCATCGAGCTGGCCCTCGGCACCCCGCCCGCCCTGTGGCTGGGCGAGGACGGCGAGAGCCCCGCCGAGCGCGCCGCCCGCCTCGACGCGGCCGCCGACATCATCGCCGCTGACCCGGACCTCTACGACCGGTCCCTGCACGCCGCGGCAGACCTCCTGGAGACCCACCCGCACCTGACCGCCCTGCCGGTCCATCGCACCCCTGCCACGGTCATCCCGCTCCGAGCCCGACGCACCACCGGCTACGTGGCGGAGGCGGCGGCATGAGCGACAACACGACACCCGCCGCGCACCTGCAGGCGGCCTCCGAAGCAGTACGTCAGCACAACCACTCCGCCGTGAACGGCGGGTACACGAGCACGCCCGAGGCCAGCCGGGCCGCCGTCGCCCTGGTGGAGATGTGCCAGCGGACGCGGCAGGCCCTCGACCACATGGGCGCCCGCGTGCAACGGGACCTGGCCGCCGGGGTGCTCGCCCCGGACGACCGGACCGCCCCCGAGGTCCACGCGCACGGCGCCGAACTGGCGCTGCTGGACGCGGGCGCCGCCCTGGCCGTCTTGCTCGGCTACCTCCAGGAAGCCAGCGGCCACCTGTGGCACCTGGGCATGACCTACATCCCCGAGGAGCCCGACGCATGAGCTACCAGGACCCCGCCCTGGCCGCCGCGCACGCGGAGGTCAAGGCCGAGCTGGCCCGCACCGACACCAAGGCGTCGTTGCTGCTGGCGTTCAACGGTGCGCTGACAGCCGGCGTGTGGACCGTGGCCACCCGACTCCACCTGAACCTGCCCGCCATGGCCGTTGGGATCGGCGGCGCTGCGGCGTTGCTGACGTCCTGCGCCGTGCTGCTGTCCACGACCCGGCCCAACCTCGGCGGACGGCACCGCAGTCCGTCGGGCTTTCCGCTCTGGGCCACCCTGACCCCTGACACCCTCCTCACTGCTGTCGCCGAGGAGCACCGCGCCGCGCACGTCGTCGCCCTGTCGAAGATCGCCGTCGCCAAGTTCGCCCGCCTCCAGCGGGCGATCGACCTCACCCGCGGCGCCGGCGCCGCCTTCGTCCTCGCCGCCGTTCTGGCGTGGGTCGGGGAGGTGGCGGCATGAGCGAAGAGACCCGACCGCGACGCCCCCTGACCAAACTGCAAAGGGCGGTGCTGATCGGCGCGTTCGTGCCGATGGTCGTCACCGGCGGCGCGGGTGCGACGGGGACGTTCAGCAACATCTCCCACGCCTACGGCAGGGGCACCGCGCTCGGCGCGGTGGCGGCCGGTGAGGGCGTCACCGCAGTCCTGGCGCTGGTGTTGCTGGGGCTGACGATGCTCGGCCAGACCTCCCACCCGGTGATCCGGGTGGGCCTGTGGGTCCTGCCGGCCTCCGCGGCGGCGATGTCTGCCATGGCCGCGCCGGACACCGGCCGGGCCATCATCTACGCCCTCACCCCGATGGGCATGTGCGTGGCGGCGGAGGGCATGGCGTTCCTGGCCCGCCGCATCGTCGTCCACCAGGACGGCCGCGACGCCGACGCCGACCGCAAGGCCGCGGCGACGGTCCAGGCGCTGGCGTATCAGCGGGCCCTGTCCGCCAACCACCCCGACAAGAAGAAGCGGCACAAGGCGGAGCGCAAGTCCTGGAAGCTCGCCAAGAAGGTCGGCGTCGGCGACACCACTCTCGCCCCGAAGTTGCTGACGGTTCAGCGCGAGCGGGTCACGGACGGCGCCGACACCGCCCTGGCGTCGATGTTCGCCGTCACACCCCCCGTCACACCCGTGACGCCTCCCGTCACACCCCCCGTGACGGCCGTGACGGACGCCGTGACGCCCCCCGCGCTGCCGCAGGCGCCGCCCAGCGCCCCCGACAGCCTCCCGGCACCGCCTCAGAACGCGCTCCCGGAGCCCGAGGACGACAAGCCGCAGGCCAGCGCCCCGGACGCTCCCGCAGAAACCGTGATCCCCCTGCCCACGCCACGCTCCGATACGTCCGCATCGGATGTCGTCACGCCCGTCACGGTGGGCGTGACACCCGTGACAGACCCCGTCACGGACCCCGTGACGGGTGTGACGGACCCCGTGACGGCCGACGAGCCGGACACACCCGACGACGACGGTGAGTCCGCCGGTGTTGAGGCCGTGACGCTGGAGGAGATCGCGGCCGTGGCGGGAGTGCTCACCCCCGTGCCGGGTGAGCCGCTGACCGACGCCCAACTGGATGTCGTGCTGCGGCACCTGCGGTACTCGGACGATCCGCCCCTGTCCTACCGCAAGGCCGCCGAAGCCTTCCGCGCCGCCGGCTTCGTCAGCGGTGAAGGCCGCATCCGCAAGGCGTGGGGCGAGCTGGTCTCCCGCGAGGAGAGCAACACCGAACAGCAGTAGTCCGGCACCACCAGTGACGGCCAGCCCCATGCCGGGCTGGCCGTTGCTGCGACTGCCGGAAGTCGACAGCGCAGACCCGACGAGCAGGCGACGAGTGACCCGGCCAGCACCCCTGGCCGGTGAGCAGACCCGCCAGCAGACCCGACGAGCGTCACCCGGCCCGACCAGCAGTCGAGGCACACCCCGAACACACACCGCCCTCGCCAGCTAAGGAGCTTCCGCATGATCGCCCTTGTCCGAACCCGCACCCTGCGGGCCCTGCGTGACGGCCTTTCCGAGGCCGAGACGGCGACCACCGCCGCCCGCGCCGAGGCCGCGCAGCGCCAGCAGAGCGCGGAGATTGCCCTGGAGGAACAGCGCGCCGCGCTTGCCCAGGCCGCTGTCGACGTCGCCCGGCTCGAAGGCGAACTAGCGGCCCTGCGGGCCCAGTCCCTCCTTGATACCGAGGACCGCCAGGCTCTGCGGACCCTGCTGCGGACCGTCCGCAAGCAGCTCGCCCGGGAGGCCGACCGCGTCCACATCCTCTTCCGCTCCGGCGAGCTGCACAGCGTGCACGCCACCCGGGACGCGGCGGAGATCGCCGCCGAAGCCGAGGGCGCCTCGCGGGACGGATGGATCTCGCTCCCCGCCTCCTGGACCGACTCCCCGGCCTCGGCGTCCGAGACCCGGTGGCGCCTTCAGTCGTTCGCGCTCGGCGGCACCCGGTGAGCAACCTGCCGGTCTACCCGTGGCGCCTCGCCCCGGACGGCCTGGCCACCCGCCGCCAGCTCCGCGCCCTCGGTCTGCGGCCCGGCGGCCAGGACGTCGCCGCCCAGCTCGAACGGCCCCGGCGCCGCGGCGGCCCGCTCGTCGCCTACCTCTACCGCATCGACCGTGCCGTCCCGGTCCGGCCGATGACCCTGGCCCGCTGGGCGGCCCTGGGGCGGGCGCTGGCCGCTCGCCGGACCTGCCCTGCCTGCCGCCGTGACACCGGCTGCACCATCCCCACTTCGCTCGGCGTCTGCGTGCTCTGCGCCGACGCGCCTGTTCTCGCTGCCTGAAACGGAGCCCTCATGCAGTCCCGTTCTCGTCGTCTCCTGACCGTCGCCGCTCAGCTCGGTGCCGGTGGCCTCATGGCCGCCAGCGTCACCTCCGACCTGGCCCCCTACCAGGTGCCCGGCTCCACGACCGCCTCGTGCGCTATCGCCTTCGGCGCCTGCGCCTTCACCGGGGTCGGCCAGGCCATCGACTTCTTCACGCGCACCGTCCACCGGTGCCCGGACTGCTCCATGACCGTCCGGCTGCACGGCACGGACGCGGCCGAGGCCCGGCGCTGGCAGGAGGCCATCGCCGACCACCCGCAGCACCGCCTGCCCCACTGAACGCTGAACGACGGAGGTCCCGGCCCTGCAAGGCCGGGACCTCCCCTCTTTCTTCCGGGTGGCCGCTGCTGCCAGGCGTCCGGCCACCCGTGCCCGTCCCGTACGAGACAGGAGCACACCCAGCATGACACCGCACACCTTCACCAACCGCCCCCAGCACGCCACCAACGCCCTGCGGGGTGAGTGGTGATGGCGTTCTTCGGCCTGTTCGGCAACGACCGCGAGATGGCGGAGACCACCTACGCCGGCCGTGAGTCCGCCTCCGATCGTGCGGCCCGCAAGCGTCGCGAAGGGCACCGCCGCAACGCCACCGCCACCTACCGGCAGGGGCAGGCGTGGGAGGACGCCGAGCGTGAGCGGCAGGACCGCGGCGGGAGGCGGCGCCGGTGACCAGCCGTATGACCCCCGAGCTGCTGAACGCGCGGTCGCTGGCGGCGGTGGCCACCGTCCCGCCGTCCTACGACGGCGTCGCCGCCTGCGCCCCGCACATCCGGCTCTTCGACCAGGCCAGCAGCGGACACTCGCCCGCCGACGTCCGCCACCGGGCCGCCGGCATCTGCGCCCGCTGCCCGCTCGCGGCCCGGTGCGCCTTCCGCATCCAGCCGCCCCGCCGCTACCGCCGCACGTGACCACCGCGGCCCGCACCTGGTGCGGGCCGCCTCCGCCTTCGGGGAGCCTTCATGTTCGCTTGCCTGCTGATCCGCCGTCCCCGCCGCCTGCGCCGTCTGCGGCGGCGGGCGGCTGCCGCCGCACCGACCACCCGCACCTACCTGCCCGGCCTCCTGGCCGAACCGCCCCGCACCCGCCCTGGCGTGCCGGTACCGGACGCCGAGGAGCTGGAGGTCAAGGCGAAGCTCCACTCCCTGATCATCGGCCCCACCCCGCTGAGGGGCGGTCGCGGTGACTGACGCCACCACCGAGGCCAAACCCGCCGAGGCCGGGGAGGAGACGCCGCCGGAGGGCGGGTGGCCGCTGGCGGACGGCGGATGCTGCGCCGCCTGCCCGATCCGCGCCGGGTGCGCGCTCGCGGCGGAGACCTACCGGGTCTGCCCGATCACCGGCACGGTCCCGCCGACCGCGCCGCCGCCCCGCGCCCCGGAACCGCCCGCAGGGCCCACCAACGTCTACGACGACCCCGACGCCCTCCTCGACGTCCAACCCGAGCCCGGGACGGAGACGGGGCCGGGACGGCGGTTCGATGCGACCGCCGTCGCCAGCCGCGGCGTCGAAGCGGCCATCTCCAGCGCCTTCGGCCTGGGGTGGACCGACATTGCCGCCTTCCTCATCGAGCGGGGCGGCGGGCGGACCGACTCCGAGGGCAACCCCGTCGACTGGGGCCGCCTCCAGATCAAGAGGAACTTGTTGTGCGGCGCGCTGGCGATGGCGGTGCCGCTGGGGGAGCACACGGCGGCCGGGTGGGTCGCCGACACTCTCCACCGCTACACCCTCACCGCCGTCTTCGCCCCGGCCGGTACGGCAATCGCTTTCGCCGGGCCGGTCGTCATCGGGCTCTTCGTGCCCGGCTTCAGCGGCATCGCCCGGTTCATCATCGCCGCCGCCTGCACCGCCGGCCGCGCCGTGGTGTGGGTGGTGCGCTCCCGGCTCGGCTGGGTCATCACCCGCCCCGCCATCTGGGCCGTCATCGGCGGCATTGCCCTGCTCACCGGCCGCGCCCTTCTCCGTTTCTTCACAGGAGCCTGACGTGGCCTTCTTCGCCGTTTTCTTCGGGGCCGCCCTCGGCCTCTTCCTCATAGCCGTCGGCCCCAGGGCGGGCGGCCGCCTCGTGATCACCCTGGCCGCCTGGGGCGCCCTGGGCTGGCTCGCCCTCCTGACCTACCGCTCCCTCCTCCACGCCCTCACAGGAGCCTGATCCGTGGACCTCTTCGACAACCCGGCTGCGAACGCGTCGTTCGGCAGCCTCGCCTGCGCCGCCATCGGCACCGTCGTCATCGTCGCCGGATTCAAGTACAAGTGGCTCAAGGCCAAGTCCACCGTGCTCCTGGTCGCGGTGTTCATCCTGCTGGTCACCGTGAACTCGGGTGGCCTCCTCGGTGAGATCGCCGGGGCCATCCGCCATGTCCTCAACGCGGGTGGTGAGGCCGCCGTGCAGGGGGTCTCCGGCACCAAGGTCACCCCTAACGCCCCGCACACCACCGTCAGCCCGGTCTCCGCAGGCGGCGCCGTCGTCGGCCTGTGCGGTATCGCCTGGTACGGCGTGAAGTTGTTCGCCGCCAAGGGCAAGGCCAAGGACCTCAAGGAGATGTGCGTCGGCCTGGGCGTCGGCGTCTGCTATGGCACGGGCTTGGGTTTCACCGGCTACTTCGTCGCCGCCAGCGTGCTGGCTGCCAACAACGTCGGCCTGTGGCTCGTCGGCGGATGAGCCGGGGCACGACGGTCCTCCACACCCCCTTTTTCGGCGGGTGTGGTGGGCCGCCGTGCCCCGGAACCGCCGCCGACGGAGGACGACATGAGCACCACCCACCACCAGCCCCAGGGTGACGTCCTCCCCACCGAGGACCACCCCGTCTGCACCGACCTCAAACCCACCAACACCACCACCCCCGCTCACCCCGAACAGGCCCCCGCCGAACCGCCCACCCCCAGCAACACAGCCACCGCACGCGTGACGAAGACCGTCCTGCGCACCATCGCCGGGCACACCCTGCCTGGTCTGCGCCACACCTGGGCTGCCCTGCACCACTGGACGACCCTGGCGTACATGTCGGACGAGGAGATCCGTCGGCGCCTCGTCAAACGCCATCTCGACACCTACGTTGAGCAGCGCGACGACATCACCCGCCAGATCGAGCAGACCAGCAAGAAGACCCGCAAACTCGCCCGTGACGCCGTGGATTTCGGCCTCACCCGCGAAGACGCCAAGCGGCTCAAGGATCTCGGCGCCGAGCTGCAGCTCCGCCGCACCGCCGGTACCGCACTCACGCAGATCAAGTTCGACGTCGCCGGGGCCCAGCCGAGCACCGCGCAGGTCCGCCGCTTCCGCACCCTGCGCGCCCTCGGCCGTTTCGCCGGGGTCCTCGTCCCGGCGACCGCCACCACGCTCGGCGTCATCCTCGCCGCCCCGGTGGCGGGGCTGGTCGCGGTGCCGGTCTTCGCCGGGGCTGCCTGGTGGCTCGGCCGCCACCCCCTCACCCTCACCACCCGGCCTCTGCCCGCCGACCTCACCGGCCCCCGCGAACTCGAACCCCCGAAGACCCCGGCCGCCGCCGAGAGCGCCGCGTCGTCGGGTGCCGCCAAGGAGGTGCCGGAGGAGGTCATCCGGCTCGACGCCGCCCTGACCGCAGCTGGGTTGCTCGCGAAGGGCCGTGGCCTCGACATCATCGAGGCTCCCGACTTCAGCATCGGCAACGGCTACACCCTCGTCGCCGACCTGCCCAAGGGCGGCGGGAAGCTCGTGCGGGACGTGCTGAACAAGCTCGACGTGATCGCCGGTGAACTCGGCCGTCCACCCATGCAGCTCGTCATCCGCGAAGTCCCCGGTTCCGAGGGCGGGCACGGCCGCCGGATGCGCCTGTGGGAAGCCGAGACCGACCCCTACCTGGCCGTCGGCCACGCCACCAGCCCCCTCACGGACGCCGAGACCTGGGACTTCTGGTCCGGCACCCCGCTCGGCCAGACCGTCCAGGCCGAACGCCGCACCCTCCCCACCGAGTTCGGCGGTGGCTTCACCAGCCACTTCTTCTCCGGGATCATGCGCTTCGGCAAGACCGCCGCGATGCGCCTGGACGTCGCCGCTGGCCTCCTCGACCCCGGCGTCCGCCTCTACCTCGCCAACGGCAAAGCCGGAGTCGACTGGCGCGCCGCGGCTGAGGTCGCGCACCGCTTCACCGAAGGCACCGACGATGCCGGGCTCGCCGCGTTCGAGGCTCTCCTCGACGAGCTCGTCGACGACATGAACACCCGCTACCGCGACCTCGGCGACCTCGCCCACCTCGTCCCCGACGGCCGCCTCACCCCCGACCTCGCCCGCAACCACCACCTGCCCGTCCTCCTCGCCGCCATCGACGAACTCCAGCTCTACCTCCTCGCCCTCCCGCCCAAGCGCCGCGACCGCGCCCTCGAAAAGCTCAAGAACCTCCTGCGGGCCGGACCCGCCGCCGGCGTGTTCCTCGTCGTCGGCACCCAGCGCCCCGACGGCGAGGAGGTCCCCACCGGGTTCCGGGACCTCTTCGGCGTCCGCGTCTCCGTGCGGTGCCTCGACTCCCGCTCCAGCCGCATGAGCCTGGGCGACCTCGCCTCCGACGCCGGAGCCGACGCCTCCGTCCTCACCGAAGACCACATCGGCGTCGTCGTCGCCGCCACCGGCCACCGCTGGGAAATCCTGTCCGCCGACTTCCTGCGCCTGTCCGACTTCGCCGCGATCTGCCACCGCGCCCGCCGCCTGCGCGAGCAGGCCGGGACCCTCACCGGCGACGCCGCCGGACAACCCCGCATCTCCGAACCCCGCGAAGTGCGGGCGGTCCGCGCCTGCCTCACCGCCCTCGACGACCTCGACACCGACCGCGCTCGCCTCGAAACCCTCGCCGACGCCATCGGAGACGACACCGAATTCGAGGACATCGACAAGACCCAACTCGGCACCCTGCTCCGCAAAGCCGGGTGCGGACCCGCCGTCAGCATCGGCGCCGTCGACGGCCTCAAGAACGCCCGCGGCTACAAGCGCACTGCCCTCGAAGACGCCCTCGACAGCGCCACGTAACCCGCTCGGGAACCCGCTCAGCCCCCGCTCGATGCCCGCTCGTAGGGCGCTCGGCACCCGCTCGCCCCCGCTCCCTCCGAGCGCCCTGCGAGCGGGTACAGAGCGCCCTGCGAGCGGGGTGGACACCCCCTGTGACCTGCGAACGAGCGGGTACAGCCTCTTATCCAGGAGAACCATGGAATTCGCCCCCGGAACCCTGATCGTCCTCGTTGGACCCGCCGGCAGCGGCAAAACCACCTACGCCGCCGCCTTTCCCGACACCTGGCGCGTCTCCCTCGACGCCTACCGGCGCCTGGCCACCGACGACGCGGCCGACCAGACGGCCACCCCCACCGCGGCCCAGATTCAGAACCTCCTCCTCGACGCCCGCCTCGCCCGCGGCCTCACCACGATCGTCGACTCCACCAACGTCTTCGCCCACGTCCGCGCCGGACTCCTCGCCCGCGGCCGCTACTACGACCGCCCCATCACCGTCGTGCTCTTCACCACGCCCCGCACCCTGTGCGAGCAGCGCAACGCCGCCCGCGACCGGCGCGTACCCGTCGACGTGATCCACGCGCAGGACACCAGCCGCCCCACCCGCGAGCAGCTGCTCGCCGAGGGCTTCACAGACATCCGCCTCGCACCCCCCACCACCGCCCCCCTCACCGTCACCCACAGCTAGGAGCACCTCATGGAATGCGAAGGCGAACTCATCGACGGCATCTGGCAGCCCTGCGGCTGCGACGACTGCCAGCAGGCCGAATGCGACGCCATCGAAGCCGACGTCGAGTACGGCGCCCTCACCGAGGACGAAGCCCTCGACCTCCATTACCACAACTGCCACCTCTAACCAGCAAGGAGAAGCGCATGGCCATGGGAGAAACCCCGATCACTATCACCGGCAACCTGACCTCGGACCCGGAATTGAAGTTCACACCGTCCGGCGCGGCGCTGGCGAAGTTCACCGTCGCCTCCACACCCCGCACCTACAACCGCGAGACCAACCAGTGGGTCGACGGCACGGCCGCGTTCTTCCGCTGCGCGGCCTGGCGGCACCTCGCTGAGCACGTCGCCGAATCCCTCACCAAGGGCACGCGCGTCGTCGTCTCCGGCCGGATCCGCCAGCACAACTGGGAGACCCCCGAGGGGGAGAACCGGTCGATGCTCGCCGTCGAAGTCGACGACATCGGCCCGTCGCTCCAGTTCGCCACCACCACCGTCACCAAGACCGGCCCCCGCAACGGCGGTAGCAAGCCCACCGGCAGCGGCGACGTCTGGGACACCACCCCGGCGCCCAGCACGCCCGGCGGGGACACACCGCCGTTCTGATCACGCCCGGGGCGACCGCCACGTCTCGCCAAAGAACGCGGTCGCCCCGGCTCCCAGCCCGTACTACAGAACTGGAGACCCCAGCATGACCCATACCTCCGCTCGCCACCCAGACCACCTGCGACTGGCCCTCACCCTGGCCGCCACCGGCACACCGGTCCTGCCCCTGAGCCGCGGCAAGCGCCCCGTCGCCAACTGCCCCGCCTGCGCGGGAAGCGCCTGCGGGGACCGCCCCCACATGCGCGCCGCCGGGCCGTGCCAGTGCCCGCGGCCGTGCCACGCCTGGGCCGCCGCCACCACCGACCCCGACGTTCTCACCTCCACTGCGTGGGCTCCGGCCTGGCGTGCCGCCGCCGCCGTCGCCTACGACCCCGGCACCGCCGGGCTCACCGTCGTCGACCTGGACGACGCTGCCGCCGTCGAGTGGGCGCGTGCGAGCCTGCCGCCGACCCGGACCGTCCGCACTACCCGCGGCCAGCACTGGATCTACTCCGGCTCGATGCGGTCCGCGAACCGGGTCCGCCCCGGCGTCGACATCAAGTCCCGCATGCAGTACGCCCGGTGGCTGGGCCCCGGCACCGGCGAGATGGAACACCTCCCGCCAGCGGTACGCGCCCTGGTCGAAGAAGACACCACCCCGCGCCCGGTGACGGCCTGTTCCCCCACCGTGCGGCTGACCGTCGACCGCAGTGGCGCCACTGGATGCCGTCACACCGAGCGCTACGTCCTCACCGGCCTCCTCCGCGGCGTCGAACTCATCCGAGCCCGCACCGAGAGCGGCGCCGGATCCCAGGCGTACGGCGCCGCGTCCTTCCTGGCCGCCCAGCACGCCGACTGCCCTGGCCCCTGCGACCTCGACCACCTCGCCGAACACCTCGTTGACGCCGCCGTTTCCGTCGACGTCCCCGAGTCCTACGCCCGTCGCGCCGTCACCCGCGGCCTGGCCGGCACCCGGAAGGCAGCATGAACCCCCACCCGGGCGCCGGGGTGGTCTCTTCCACCCCTCACACGCGCGCCGCTCACCCCGCCGACTCGGCCCAGCCCAAGACCGCCGGGGGCGCCCCGAAGGGCGTCGCCGAAGGCGTCCTTTCAGCTCTTCGCCCTGACCCGCACCCGGCCGACGGGCGACACCCCGTCGCCTGGCTGCACATCACCGCACCCCGCGGTGCATCTCCCACCGCCCGGTCGGTGTGCGTGTGCGGGCGGGACCTGTTCGCCGCTGGACACGCCAAGGTCCACGCCCTCATCGCCGACCACACCAACCACCGCGACGCCTGCCCCCAGCGCCCGCGCCACGAAAGGAACAGCGCATGACCAGCCCCGACGCCATCGACGGCGCCGCCCTCCTCAACGAGATCGAGGCGTTCCATCGGCGCTTCAACGTCTTCCCGCGCCAGGCCGCGTATGTCGCGGTGACCCTCTGGGACGCCCACGCGCACCTCTTCGACGCCTTCGACTCCACGCCCCGCCTCGCGTTCCTCAGCCCGGAGCCCGGCAGCGGCAAGAGCCGCGCCCTGGAGATCGTCAACACCCTCGTCCCGCGCGCCCTGGCCACCGTGAACGCGAGCGCCAACGCCCTGTTCAGGGTCGTCACCTCCGACGCCGGCCGCCCCACACTCCTCTTCGACGAGATCGACACGATCTTCGGCCCCAAGGCGGGCGGCAACGAAGAACTGCGAGGCTTCCTCAACTCCGGCTACCGGCGCGGCGCCTCATCCCTGCGCTGCGTCGGCGAAGGAACCAACCAGAGCGCCGCGCCCTTCCCCTCGTTCTGCGCCGTAGCCATCGCAGGTCTCGGGTCCCTGCCCGACACGATCCTGACCCGCTCCGTCATCATCCGCATGCGCAAGCGTGCCCCCAACGAGAAGGTCGAGCCCTACCGCCAGCGGATCCACGAGAAGGAGGGACACGCGCTGCGCGACCGCCTCGCCGAGTGGGCCGACCAGGTCCGCGACGACGTCACCGACGCCTGGCCCCAGCTCCCCGACGGAATCTCCGACCGGCCCGCCGACGTCTGGGAACCCCTTCTCGCCGTCGCCGAGGCCGCGGGCGGGGACTGGCCCGAGCGCGCCCGCGCCGCCTGCGTCGAGCTGGTCGCCGCGGCGACCGACGGCGACCCCGTCTCCGTCGGCGTCCAGCTCCTCACCGACCTGCGAGACAAGGTCTTCCAGGGCGTCGACCGGATGCCCACCGCCGCCATCCTCGCCATCCTCCTGGAGTTGGAAGACGCCCCCTGGGCCGACATGAACGGCCGCCCGCTCACCTCCCGGGGCCTGGCGAAGATGCTCGGCGAGTACGTCACCAGCAACAACACGCCGATCAAGCCGCGGTCAATCCGGACCTCCTCGGGTGTGCCGAAGGGCTACTACGCCGAAGACCTCGTCGACGCGTGGGACCGCTACTGCTCCGCCCCCACCCAGACATCCGCTACATCCGCTACATCCGCTACGCCCCAGGTCAGCGGGGGTGTCGCTGTAGCGGATACGAGCGCTGTAGCGGATCGAACCGCAACACCCACCCTCGCCCTCGCCCCCACCGCCTAGCACGCCTATCCGCTACACCCCGCACATCCGCTACACCAAAACCGGCCCTGACCTGCGGTGTAGCGGATGTAGCGGATGTAGCGGACTCCCCAGGAAGGGGAGACGAAGACCTGATTCGTCTCAACGAAAGAGGAGTTCATGGCAACGGCTCCGACACAGCCTCGCCTCTACAAAGTTGAGGATGCAGCGCGATTGTGCGGCCTTGGTCGATCGATGGCGTACGAGGAGATCCGACTCGGACGGCTCCGCACTGTGCGGGTCGGACGACGCCGACTCATTCCGCTTCAGTACATCGACGAATATGTCGCTTTGCTGATGCAGGAGTCAGACGCAGCTAGCTGAATCGGCAAGCGAGTGGGGTCACGTCGCCAGGCGACGTGACCCCACTCCAATTCTGGGAGGAAAATGCGTGACTAGCCGCAAGTCCAACGGTGAAGATTCGATCTACTGGGACAAATCCAAAGGTCGATACATCGGAGCGATCTCGCTCGGATATTTTCCTGACGGTCGACGTAATCGACCAAAGGTTTCAGGGAAGACCAAGACTGAGGTTCGAGCCAAGCTTCGAGAGAAGAAGAAGGAAGCCGAGGCGGGTGTGAGGTCGCGCGCCACCTACACCGTCGAAAAGGCTGTGAGGGCATGGCTAGCCCATGGGCTCAAGGGGAGGGACAAGGGGAGCATTGAAACCTACACCAGGATGGCCACGAATCACGTGATCGCTGACCTGGGAAGGGCGAAGCTGACCGATCTCACGCCTGACGCTGTCGACTGCTGGCTTGACGAGAAGTCGATGGTCCTCGCGAAAAGCTCGTTGGAGATGATCCTTTCGATCCTGCGTCGGTCGATTTCGCATGCGCAGCGCAGCGATCTGGTCATGCGCAATGTCGCTGAACTCGTAGAATTGCCTGACGGTCAGCCAGGTAGGCCGAGTAAATCGCTTACGCTGAAGCAGGCGGAGTCTGTGCTTGCTGCGAGAAAAGGGTCTTGGGTTCACGTATACGTTGCGGTTTCACTTCTCGTAGGTATCCGGACAGAGGAGGTTCGACCCCTTACGTGGAGTCGGGTGCACCTTTCCCCGGAAGGGGAATTTTCACCGCACATTGAAGTTTGGAGGTCAGTGCGTCGACATGGAGAAACCAAGACTCAGAGGAGTCGACGCACTTTGGGGATGCCCCAAGGGCTGGTGGAACTCCTTGCGGAGCATCGTGTGACGCAGCAGGCTCGGCGAGAACGGCTGGGCCTAACCTGGGACCCTGACGGTTTCGTCTTCGGTACGGACGTCGGTGAGCAACGAACCGCGAACCATGTGCGGCGCAACTTTCGTGCGCTACTGCGTGACGCCGGGTTCCCGGACCCGACGCAGTGGACGCCACGGGAGCTCCGGCACAGCTTCGTCTCCATCCTCTCGGACCAAGGTGTCCCAGTGGAGAAGATCGCTCAGCTTGTAGGCCACAGCTCGACACGGGTGACCGAGGCTGTCTACCGGCACCAGATCCGCCCCGTGATCACGGAGGGGGCTGAGGCCATGGACGAAATCTTCTTCAGAGGCGTGAACGGGAACGCCGGGGATTGAGGCGCGCTTGCCTCGCGTGGCTCCCTGTTTGGCTCCCAGGTGAGCCACGGGGAGCCACCTCCCTACGTCTGACCTGCTGCGTACCCTTCCGGCTCCCTTAAGGTCCGGCTAAGCGCGGGCTCAGGTTCCGGGAGCCGCCCGGGCCCGGCGGCTCCCGGGGCGGAAGGCGGCTCCGGGAAAACCCGCTTCCAGGGCCCTGTCGAGAAGGGGCCCGCCACGAGATATCTTGATGTCGAGCAATGTTGCAGACGTGGAGCGGAGCACCCGGTGACTGACTCGACCATCATCTACACCCACACCGACGAGGCGCCGGCACTGGCGACCTCCTCGTTCCTGCCGGTCATCGAGGCGTACGCCTCGACCGCGGGCGTCGCTGTGGAGACCCGTGACATCTCCCTCGCGGGCCGGATCATCGCGAGCTTCCCCGAGCGCCTGCGGGAGGACCAGCGCATCGACGACGCCCTCGCCGAGCTGGGCCGGCTGGCGAAGACGCCGGGCGCCAACATCATCAAGCTGCCGAACATCTCGGCGTCCATCCCGCAGCTCAAGGCCGCCATTGCCGAGCTGCAGGAGCAGGGCTACGCGCTGCCGGACTACCCGGACGACCCGAAGACCGACGAGGGCAAGGACGTCCGCGCCCGTTACGACAAGGTCAAGGGCAGCGCCGTCAACCCGGTCCTGCGTGAGGGCAACTCCGACCGCCGCGCCCCCGCGTCGGTCAAGAACTACGCCAAGGCCCACCCGCACCGCATGGGCGCCTGGACCGCCGACTCGAAGACCAACGTCGCGACCATGGGCGTGGACGACTTCCGCTCCACCGAGAAGTCCGCGGTCCTCGCCGCGGACGGCGCGCTCCGCATCGAGCTGACCGGCGACGACGGCTCCACCACGGTGCTGCGCGAATCGGTGCCGGTGCTCAAGGGCGAGGTCGTCGACGCCTCCGTGATGCGCGTCGCCGCGCTGCGCGAGTTCTTCACCGCGCAGGTCGCCCGCGCCAAGGCCGAGGGCGTCCTCTTCTCGGTGCACCTCAAGGCCACGATGATGAAGGTCTCCGACCCGATCATCTTCGGTCACGCCGTGCGCGCCTTCTTCCCCAAGACCTTCGCCGCGTACGGCGACGTCCTGGCCGCCGCGGGCCTGACCCCGAACGACGGTCTCGGCGGCATCCTCAAGGGCGTCGAGGCGCTGCCCGAGGGCGCGGCCATCAAGGCGTCCTTCGAGGCGGAGCTGGCCGAGGGCCCCGAGATGGCGATGGTCGACTCCGACCGCGGCATCACCAACCTGCACGTCCCGTCCGACGTCATCGTCGACGCGTCGATGCCGGCCATGATCCGCACCTCCGGCCACATGTGGGGCCCCGACGGCCAGGAGCACGACACCCTCGCCGTCCTCCCCGACAGCAGCTACGCCGGTGTCTACCAGGTCGTTCTCGACGACTGCCGCGCCAACGGCGCCTTCGACCCGGCCACCATGGGTTCGGTGCCCAACGTCGGCCTGATGGCGCAGAAGGCCGAGGAGTACGGCAGCCACGACAAGACCTTCGAGATCCCCGCCACCGGCACGGTGCGCGTCCTCGACGGCAACGGCGACGCCGTCCTGGAGCAGGCCGTCGGCGCCGGTGACATCTTCCGCATGTGCCAGACCAAGGACCTGCCGATCCAGGACTGGGTCAAGCTCGCCGTCACCCGCGCCCGCGCCACCGGCGACCCGGCCGTCTTCTGGCTCGACGAGGGTCGCGCCCACGACGCGCAGCTGATCGCCAAGGTCACGGCGTACCTCGCCGACCACGACACCGACGGTCTGACGATCGAGATCATGACCCCGGAGGCGGCGACCGCGTTCTCCCTGGAGCGCATCCGCCGCGGCGAGAACACCATCTCCGTCACCGGCAACGTCCTGCGCGACTACCTGACGGACCTCTTCCCCATCCTGGAGCTGGGCACCAGCGCCAAGATGCTCTCCGTCGTCCCGCTGATGAACGGCGGTGGCCTCTTCGAGACCGGCGCCGGCGGCTCCGCCCCCAAGCACGTCCAGCAGCTGGTCAAGGAGAACTACCTGCGCTGGGACAGCCTCGGCGAGTTCCTCGCGCTGGCCGTCAGCTTCGAGCACCTCGCGCAGACCACCGGCAACGCCCGCGCCCAGGTCCTGGCCGACACGCTCGACCGCGCGACCGGCACCTTCCTCAACGAGGACAAGTCCCCGAGCCGCAAGCTGGGCGGCATCGACAACCGCGGCAGCCACTTCTACCTGGCCCTCTACTGGGCCCAGGAGCTGGCCAAGCAGACCGACGACACCCAGCTCGCCGAGGCGTTCGCGGCCCTCGCCAAGACCCTGAACGAGCAGGAGGGGACCATCGTCGACGAGCTGATCGCGGTCCAGGGCTCCCCGGTCGACCTCGGCGGCTACTACCAGCCGGCCACCGCCAAGGCCGACGCCGTCATGCGCCCGTCGGCGACGTTCAACCAGGCGCTGGCCGGCCTCATCTGATCTGGCTTGTGGGGCGATTCCGACGCTCCGTCCTCCGCCCCGTCCGGTGCTTGCCGGGCGGGGCGGAGACCGTTCGGGGCTTGCCCTGCCGGGGGCGGTCGGTCCGCCTCGCGGGTGGCGCGCGCCCCACGCCCCGCGCCTCCCGCGCCCGGCGCTCGCCCTGCTCCCCGGCTCACCCCTGCTCCAGCTCCCGGACGCAGCGCCATTCGAAGCCGTACGGGCGGTAGCCCAGGGCGTGGTTGACCGCGAGCATCGGGGCGTTGGACGCGTCGTTGCCGGTGAACGCCTCGGTGCAGCCCGCGTCCCGGGCCCGGCGCAGGGACGCCGTCTTGGCGAGGTGGGCCAGGCCGCGGCCCCGGTGCGCCCGCCGCGTTCCGGTCATGCTGGAGGAATACCGGCCCAGGCCGTCGGTGGTCGCCAGGGTGAAGGCCGCCACCTCACCGTCGACGGTCACCACCGTCGTCAGCCGCGGATCGTGGTCGGGGTGCTCCCAGATCTGCCGCCGCCAGTGCGTGTACGTCATGGCGTCGCACGGCACATCGCCCGGCTCGTCCACCGCCGTCTCGGCGTCCGCGGCGAACACCGGCGCGGGGTCCGCGGCGAAATCGGCGCCCGTGTGCAGCCGTACGCCCGGCGGCAGTTCACCGGGCGGCGGCAGCGCCGCGCCCGCCAGACCGAGCCGGAGGAAGTGGGCCGGACGGGTCCGGCGGTAGCCGCGCCGGTCCGCGAAGGCGAGCGGGCCCGGCGCGTTCTCCACCCAGGCGAAGATCCGTTCCGCGCCGACGGCCGCGAGATGGTCCTCGGCGGCGCCCAGCAGCGCCGCGCCCGCCCCGTACCACCGGTGCTCGGGATGCACATGGGGCGTTGCGGAGCCCTGCCCCGGCACGCTGCTGTCGTGCACCAGGCGGGCGGTGACGGCCCCGATCACCCGGCCTTCGTGCTCCGCGACGAGACACCGCAGACGCTGTTCCGGGGCGGCGGTGGCGAGCTGCCGGACGAGGCCCTGCGGGGTGGCGATGACGGCGGGGAGGGCGGCGCGCCGCAGGTCGGCGACGGCCTGGGCGTCCGAGGGATGGAAGTCACGCACGGTGGGACTCATGGCCGCGGACGGTACGCCACGGGCGGGCCGATCGCCTCCGGTTTTCACGGGCCGGGCGCCGGTCACGAGCGGCCCGGCGCCGCACCGTCCCGGTGCGTCCGCCCTGCGCCCACGGCCGGTCCGGTCCGGCATCCGCGGGGCGGGGACCGGCCCGGACGCGCCGCCACCGGCGGGCAGGGCCCGTCCGGGTGACGCCGCCACCGGAAGGCCGATCGTGCCGCTCGCCGGAGCCCGTTCGTCCGCGGTGGTCGCCCGGCCGTTGTCAGTGGCCGCCGTCACCATGGGGACATGACCACCGACGCACCCGCACCGACCGGTCCACTCGCCGACGCCCGCTCCGGTGGCGCCGCGTACTGGGAGGCCGCGGCGGCCACCTTCGACGACGCCCCCGACCACGGCCTGCGGGATCCGGCGGTCCGCGCCGCCTGGGCCGCCCGGCTGCGCGGATGGCTGCCCGCGCCACCCGCCGGCCTTCTCGACCTCGGCTGCGGCACGGGCAGCCTCGCCCTGCTCGCGGCCGAAGCGGGCCACCGCGTCCTGGGGGTCGACCACGCGCCCGCCATGATCGCGCGCGCCCGCGCCAAGCTCGCCGGGCACGATGCCCGCTTCCTGCCCGGTGACGCGGCGCTCCCGCCGGTGGGGGAGGAGCGGTTCGACACCGTCCTGGTACGCCATGTCCTGTGGGCACTGCCCGACCCGCCGGCCGTGCTGCGTCACTGGGCGGGGCTGCTGGCCCCCGGCGGTCGGTTGGTCCTCATCGAGGGCCGCTGGGGCGAGGCCGATCCGACGGGTATCGCCGCCACCGAACTCCTCGCGTGCATACGGGAGCTGGGCCTCGGGTTCCGTGTCCATGTGGAGGATCTTTCCGGCGATCCGGCCCTGTGGGGAAGGGAGGTGTCCGATGAGCGCTACGCCCTGATCGCCGGCCTGCCCGGAGCCGCCTGAGGGGTGCCGGAGTGCGGCGCATGGCCGGCCGCGCGACCGTCGAGGGGACGCCCGGAGGCCCCGGCCTGGGGGCGGACCGCCGTGCCCCCCGGCCCTGCGCCCCACGCCTTCCCTCCCGGGGGCGTACCCGGCCCGCACCGCCCAGCGGATCGGCCTTGGCTCATTCCGGACAGTCCGGAATCTGTATAGGTGGTAGCTACAGCTATCCCGGCGTACCGTGATCAACGTGGGCCGCTGCCGGGATGCGGTGGTCCGCTGTCGACGAAGGAGCCGAGATGTGTGGAATCACCGGATGGATCTCCTACGACCGTAACCTCACCACCGAGCGTCCCACCCTTGAGGCGATGACCGAGACCATGGCGTGCCGTGGCCCGGACGCCGCCGGGATCTGGCTCGACACCCACGCCGCGTTCGGCCACCGCCGCCTCGCCGTCATCGACCTCGACGGCGGCAAGCAGCCCATGGCCGTCGAGCGCGACGGCCGCACCCTGCTCGTCACCACGTACAGCGGCGAGGTCTACAACTACCGCGAGCTGCGGACCGAGCTGGAGGGGCTGGGGCACACCTTCCGCACGCAGAGCGACACCGAGGTCGTGCTCCACGCGTACCTGGAGTGGGGCGAGGCGTTCACCGAGCGCCTCAACGGGATGTACGCCTTCGCGCTCTGGGACCCGCGGACCGAGGAGCTGCTCCTGGTCCGCGACCGGATGGGCATCAAACCGCTCTACTACCAGCCCACCCCGCACGGTGTGCTCTTCGGCTCCGAGCCGAAGGCGATCAACGCCCACCCCGAGGTGCGGCCCGCCGTCGACGCCGAGGGCCTGGCCGAGCTGATCACTTTCACCAAGACCCCCGGCCATGGCGTCTTCAAGGGCATGCACGAGGTCCGTCCCGGCCACACCGTCCGCGTCACCCGCGACGGTCTGACCACCCGCTGCTACTGGGCGCTCCAGGCGCGTGAGCACACCGACGACCTCGACACCACCGTCGGCCACATCCGCGGTCTGCTCGACGACATCGTCGCCCGCCAGCTCATCGCCGACGTCCCGCTGTGCACCCTGCTCTCCGGCGGCCTCGACTCGTCCGCGATCACCGCGCTCTCCGCCGGTGCGCTGGCCGCGCAGGGCAGCGGCCCGGTCCGCTCGTTCGCCGTCGACTTCACCGGGTACACCGAGAACTTCACCCCGGACGATCTGCGCGGCACCCCCGACGGCCCGTACGCCCACGCCCTCTCCGAGCATGTCGCCTCCGACCACCACGACATCGTGCTGGACACCGCAGCCCTGATGGACCCGGCGCACCGCGCCGCCGTCCTCGCCGCCCGTGACCTGCCCAACGGCTTCGGCGACGGCGACACCTCCCTCTACCTCCTCTTCAAGGCCGTACGGGAACAGTCGACGGTCGCGCTGTCCGGCGAATCGGCCGACGAGATCTTCGGCGGCTACCGCTGGTTCCACGACCCCGAGGCCGTGCACGCCGGCACCTTCCCCTGGATAGCCGCCGGTGTCTCGGGCCGCTTCTCCGGCGGCAACGCCGTCCGCGAGGCGCTGCTCGACCGCGCTCTCCTCGACCGGCTCGACCTCAAGGGCTACGAGGACCGCCGCTACCGCGAGGCGCTGGCCGAGGTCCCGTACCTGGACAGCGACGCCGGACTCCAGCGCCGGATGCGCGAGGTCAGCTATCTGCATCTGACCCGCTTCGTGCAGATCCTCCTCGACCGCAAGGACCGCGCCTCGATGGCCGTCGGCCTGGAGGTCCGCGTCCCGTTCTGCGACCACCGGCTCGTCGAGTACGTCTTCAACACCCCCTGGTCGATGAAGACGTTCGACGGCCGGGAGAAGTCGCTGCTGCGCGCCGCCGTCCGTGACGTTCTGCCCGCCTCCGTCGCCGACCGCGTCAAGAGCCCGTACCCCAGCACCCAGGACCCGGGGTACAACGAGGCGCTGCGGAACGAGCTGCGGGGCGTCGCCGCCGACCGGAACGCACCCGTCCAGCCGCTGCTGGACTCTGCCGTCGCCAAGGAGGTCACCGCCGACGGCGCGAGTGGCGACATCCGCCCGGGCGCCGAACTGATCCTCGGCCTCGACGCCTGGCTCCGCACCACGGGCACCACCCTGGAGCTGTGAACCGGACCGCCCCGGGGAGCACACTGCCACTCCCCGGGGCGGGTACCGGCCGGCCGGACCGCCCCTGACGCACAATGGGTGCGACAAACGCGTACGGCCTGCCCCGGGCCGTACCCGCCCGCACCCCAGGAGCGCCCGCCGTGTCCTCGCCGCAGCACCTCCGGATCATCCTCGACCCCCGGTCCGCCGACGCCCCGTTCGAGCAGGTCCGCGCCCGGATCGCCGACCAGGCCCGGTCCGGTGCCCTGCCCGTGGGGTACCGGCTCCCCACGGTCCGCGGCCTCGCCGACGAGCTGGGGATCGCCGCCAACACCGTCGCCAAGGCGTATCGCGCCCTGGAGGTCGACGGCGTGATCGAGACCCGCGGCCGTAACGGCAGCTTTGTCGCCGCGGCGGGCGAGGCCGCCGACAAGGAGGCCGCCACGGCCGCCGCCGACTACGCCCGCCGCGCCCACCGCCTGGGCCTGGACCACGATGCCGCCCTCGCCGCCGTCCGGGACGCGCTCCGCGCCGCGTACGGCACCGGCGGCTGACCCCGACGGCCCGTACGCGCAGACATGCCCGCCCGCACGGCTGCACGAATCGTGCGCCGCGCCGCGCCTATCGTGACGGCATGAGCAACCTCGATCTGAGACCCGTCACCAAACGCTGCGGGGGCAACGGCCGCACGGGGCCGGTCCGCGACGTCCAGCCCGGCAAGCAGGTGCCGCTCGGCGAGTCCACCCTCGTCCGCCGCCTGCTGCCCAACCTCGGCCGCCGCATGGTCGGCGCCTGGTGCTTCGTCGACCACTACGGTCCCGACGACATCGCCGACGAGCCCGGTATGCAGGTGCCGCCGCATCCGCACATGGGCCTGCAGACCGTCAGCTGGCTGCACGACGGTGAGGTGCTGCACCGCGACAGCCTGGGCAGCCTGCAGACCGTCCGCCCGCGCGAACTGGGCCTGATGACCTCGGGGCGGGCCATCGCGCACTCCGAGGAATCGCCACGCGACCACCCGCGGCTGCTGCACGGCGCGCAGCTGTGGGTCGCCCTGCCCGGCGAACACCGCCACACCGAGCCGTCGTTCGAGCACCACGACGACCTGCCCGTCATCACCGGGGCCGGCGGCCTGACCGCCACCGTCATCCTCGGCGAACTGGCCGGTGCCACCTCACCCGGCACCACGTACTCCCCGCTCGTCGGCGCCGACCTCGCCCTCACCGCCGGGACCGACACCCGGCTGCCGGTCGACCCGGACTTCGAGTACGCCGCCCTGACCATCTCCGGCGAGAGCGAGGTCGACGGCGTACGCCTCGCCCCCGGCTCCCTCCTCTACCTCGGCTGCGGCCGCACCGAACTCCCACTCCGCGCCCCCACCGACTGCGCCCTGCTCCTCCTCGGCGGCGAACCCTTCGAGGAGAACTTGATCATGTGGTGGAACTTCGTCGGCCGCACCCAGGACGACATCGAACAGGCCCGCGCCGACTGGGTGAGGGGAGACCGGTTCGGCACCGTTCACGGTTACGACGGCCCCCCGCTGCCTGCCCCTGAGCTGCCAGCAACACCCCTGAAACCGCGGGGACGAGCGCGCTGATCTGCACATTTCCTCTCGGGGAAGCAACAGGTGGCAGCGGGATCGTGAGAGTGACACCCAGCGTCGTGCCCAGGGCCGGAGTGGGCACCGCATCGGTGCTTTGGGGCCTCGCGGCCCTCCGGGGTTCGCTCATGTATGACCGCCTGTGCCAGTCCTGATACTGGCCTCATGCTGACTCTGCTGACGTTTAGTCAGGCACTCGCTGGCCGAGCTATAGCGTCAGGCCGGGAAACTCTTTCGGGCTCGTGCCTCAAGTTCGCAGGCGACGGCCTCGGCGGCCTGGATGAAACCGGCCGCGGCGTCACTGAGCGGCCGATTGCGGTGCCAGGCGATGCCAATCATCCGGGGGCTGACCCTCGCAAGCTCAAGGACCCGTATGCCTGGAATGTAAGGGTCCACCGCCATTCGGGGAACAAATGCGACCCCATAGTTTTGCGCGGCCAGGCTGAGCAACGTCGCGGTGCTGTTACTGCGAAACACCACCCGGTCCGCGTAGCTGGGGCGACCCAGCCGCGACTCCATGGAGTGCGCTGGACGCAGGTCGGCATACGTCGTCAGCGCAACGTCTGGGTGGTCCTCGAGGACCACCGGTTCAATCGCGTGAGCCATCGGTGAGTCGTCAGCCACGACGAGGACATAGGGGTCCTCGAGGAGTGCCCGCGACGCGAAGGGGCCCTCGATCAGCGGGAAAACGGCGAAGGTCAGGTCGAGGTCGTCTCGCTGGACCTGATCGAGCAGGTCGCCGTCGTCGGCTAGCTCGGTGAGCTCCACTTGGATCTTAGGAAAGTCCTGCCTGAAGCTCGCGAGAGCAGGGGGCAGAAGATGGGCGCCCACGCTCTCATAGCAGCCGACGCGCAGGATCCCGGCCGTGCCCTCAGAAAGCGCCGCGACGTCAGCTGCGAGCCGTTGCAGGGCCATGGTGAGGGCGTCCGCGTGCTGCATCAGCACCCGGCCAGCGGGCGTGAGCGACAGGGCCCTGCCGCCGGAGGAGCGGTTCACAACCTGGTGGTGGATCAGGTTCTCCAGCCGGACGATCTGCTGGCTGACCGCCGATTGCGTGTAGCCGAGTGAGTCCGCCGCGGCAGTAAAGGATCCCGTGCGCACCACCTCTGCGAGCGTCACGAAGTGACGGATATCCAAGCGCGCCCAGAGCTGTTTCACCGTAGCCCCCATAAGCAAACGGAATGTTAAGTAGAAAATAACCTCGCTTGTAGTGATGGGCCAGAGGCGAGAACCTTTTCGCACACCAAGTTCTCCCCTTGGAGGGAAGTGCAATGACCGAGTCGCAGCAGACCACACGCGCGTCGCAGGTGATTGATCTTGATCGCTACCCGATCGACCGTCTGGACAGCCCTAAGGGCAAGGCCCTGGTGGCGTTCTGCCAGGCATCCCTGGCCTTCGAGGGTGCCTGCCAGTTGCCCGGATTCATCCGGCCGATGGCCGTGGAGCGGCTTGCAGCGGAGGCGGTCGCCATGCGCGATCAGGCGTACCGCACCGACGCCAAGCACAACGTCTACTTCGAGGCCATCGCGGAGACCTCCACGCCCGATGACCCACGCTCATTGCTCCAACACTCCTCGAAGTCTGCGATCGCCTGGGACCTCATCGGTCCCGACTCGGCCCTGCGGATCGCCTACGAGTGGGATGCCCTCACCACCTTTCTCGGCCAGGCCCTCGAAATGCCCGAGTTCTATCGGTATGCCGACCCGTTGGGTGCCGCATCGTTGATGATCTTCGCCGAAGGTGACGAGCTCGGCTGGCACTTCGACCGCTCGCCGTTCGCAGTCACGCTCATGCTCCAGCCGGCCACCGAGGGCGGTGCCTACGAGTACCACCACCGCCTGCGCTGCCCCGACGATGAGAACAGGGCCGGCGTCGTCGCCGCACTGCAGGATGAGCAGCCCGGTCGGATCACACTCCCGAACGAGCCCGGCACGCTGAGCTTGTTCCGCGGCCAGTACTCACTGCACCGGGTGACCCCTGTGAAGGGCGACAACACCCGTATTAACGCTGTGCTCGCCTACTCCACGACGCCTGACGACAAGATGAACACGCTGACTCAGGAGCTCTTTTACGGTCGTAGCGCCTGACCTTGTCATGCGTGCCCACACGTCGACAGCCGTGAAGAGTCCCCGCTGCCCACCAAGGATCAGCGCTCTCCTCGTCGTCCCGGACAGGCAAGCGCTGAGTATCGGCATCCTCCTCAAGATCGCGTACGGAGACTAGCGCGTCAGCCAAGGTTCGCCCCGCTCGCCGCCCTGGCACGGCCGCCCCCAGCTACTGCTGGGAGGTGCCCCCGGCGGCGTTGCCGAATCAGCCGAGTAGGCCCACTACGAGGCCGATCCGGCGCCTTGCAGCTGACCGCACCAGGACGCCTCGCTACCGGGCAAACCTTGGCTGACGCGGCACATAGGCGGTTGTCGTACCAGAGAAAGTGTGGAAGCCGGTCGAGCGGACCCATGAGCGGCTGTCGGCGACGGCACTTCTGCGAGCAGGTCATCACGTCCCGGGCGGGAGACATCCGAGGAGGGACAAAAGGAGACGCTGCGCGCCCACCAGGGTGCCGACGCCGTCGGCACCCCACACCAGAGTTGTCGGGAGACATGCATGCCAATGGATGCGCAGGCGACAGACGGCCGCATAGCAAGGGTTCCGGCGGGCACCGCCCCGACGGAACCGATCACCAACTTCCATCTGCGGGTGACCGCCACCACCTTCGGTGCGAACTTCTCCGACGGCTATGCCCTCGGCATCATTGGCGCGGTCCTGCCCGTGCTCAGCACGACCATGCACTTGTCCGGCGTCTGGCAGGGACTACTCGGCGCCTCCGCGTTGATCGGACTGTTTCTCGGCAGCATCGTGCTCGGGCGGGTGGCGGACGCGGTCGGGCGCCAGAAGCTGTACCTGTACAACTTCTGGCTGATCACGATCGCTTCCGCTGCCCAGTTCTGGGCGCATTCCCCGCTCACGCTGTTCCTGCTCCGGCTGATCATCGGTTTCGGCCTCGGCTGCGACTACGCCGTCGGGCCGACCCTGCTCTCCGAGTTCGCCCCGCGCCGGGTACGTGGCGTGCTGCTGGGCTCGCTCACCGTGCTGTGGACCGTCGGCTACGTACTGGCCAACATCCTGGGCACCTACATCCCGATCACCGACAGCGCCGCGCACTGGCTGCTGGCCAGCGGGGCACTGCCCGCTCTCCTGGTGCTGCTGCTGCGGATCGGAATCCCGGAGTCCCCGAGCTGGCTGGCCGCCCGCGGCCGCGCCGCCGAGGCCGCGCAGATCCGCCGTAAATACCTCGGGCAATCCGAGGTCAACGCCGAGGACGCGCAGGCCACGGCCGCCGAGCAGCCTCCCACCGCCCGCTACCGTGAGCTCTTCGCCCGCGGTCAGGCGTCGAAGACCTGGTTTGGCGCCGTCTTCTTCAGCGCCCAGGTGCTTCCGTACTTCGCGATCTACACCTTCATGTCGCAGATCTTGAGCACCATGCATATCTCCAACACCGGCACCCAGAATCTGGTGCTCAACCTGGCCCTGCTGCTGGGCGGGGTCATCGGCCTGTGGCCGGTGCAGCGGATGGGCCGCCGACCGTTCACCATCGGCACCTTCGCGATCCTGACCGTCTGCCTGGCGACGATGGCCGTACTCAGCGACGCAACCGGCTGGGTGCTGACGATCCCGTTCCTCGTCTACACCTTTGTGATGGCTGCGGCGTCCAACATCACCCAGGTCTACCCGCCCGAGCTGTTCCCCACAGCGCTGCGCGGTTCCGGAGTCGGCTTCCTCAACGGCACCAGCCGAATCGCCTCAGCGGTGGGCACCTTCATCCTGCCTGTCAGCCTGACCCAGCTCGGCGTGGGCTGGTCGATGGGCTGGATGGCGCTGGTGCTGCTCATCGGCACGGTCGTCAGCCTCGCCTGGGCACCTGAGACCCGCGACACCCTCACCGCTGAAGATTGGCATCACTGATGACGAGCCCTCACCTCACTCTCGACGGGCACTCGCTCAGCGCCGACCAGGTCTCCTCCCTCGCCCGAGGCCAGGCCCAGCCCCTGCTGGACGCCAAGGCCCGCGAGCGGGTGCGGAAGGCCCGGAAGACCGCCGAGCGGGTAACCGCCCGACGCCGGGTCTACGGCTACACCACCGGTGTGGGCGCCAACCGGACAGCGACCGTTCCGGACTCCGCAGTGGACGCCTTCGGGATGCGACTGCTGCGCAGCCACAGCGGCGGTATCGGCCCGGTGGTGCCGGACGAACAGACCCGGGCGATGCTCGCGGTCCGGCTGAACCAGCTGCTGCGCGGCGGGGCGGCGATCGACGTCGCCGTAGTGGACCGCATCGCCGAGGCACTCACCCGCGGCCACCTGCCCACCGTGCACGCCTTGGGCGCGATCGGGACCGGGGACCTCTCCGCGCTCGGTGAGCTCGGCCTCACCCTGGCCGGCGAGCTGCCCTGGCGAGGCGGCTCCGGGCCCGCCCCCGCACCGTTGACGCTGACCCGTTGGGACGCCCTGCCCCTGATGTCCAGTGGCGCACTGACCATCGGCCAGTCCGCGCTCGCCGCCACCGATCTGGGACATCTGCTGGACCGGGTGCCGTTGGTCGCCGCAACGACCCTGACCGCGCTGCGCGGCTCCACCGAGCCGTACGCCACGTATGTGCACGACCTCCGTCCGCACGCGGGCGCGCAGCTGCTCGCGGCGCGGATGCGTGAGCTGCTGGCCGCGGCGGACTGGGACTCGCCCCTGGTACAGGATCCCTTCGGTCTGCGCTGCCTGCCGCAGGTGCACGGCGCGGCTCTGGACGCCTGGTCCGCGCTGGACCAGGTGCTCTCCGTGGAGATCAACGCCGCCGTGGAGAATCCGCTGCTCAACGCCGACGCGGAGGACTACCATCACCACGGTGGCTTCCACCTGGCCCGGCTGGGGCTGGCCCTCGACCAGTTCCGGCTGGGACTACTGGGCACCGCGGAGCTCTCCACGACCCGGCTCGGCATCCTGCTCGAACCGACCTTCACTGGGCTGCCGCCCTTCCTCGCCGAGGGTGAGGACGGCAGTAGCGGCCTCATGATCACCGAGTACGCGGCGCAATCCGCGGTGGCCGAGCTGCGCGGGGCGGCACAGCCGGTGGCTCTCGGCCACGCGGTCATATCGCGCGGGGTGGAGGAGCATGCGAGCTTCGCCTCCACCGGCGCCCGGCGGTTGCTGGAGTCGGTAGAGCACTTCGGCCTCGTACTGGCCTGTGAACTTGTGGCCGCGGTCCGCGCACTGCGGATGCGCGGGCTCGTTCCAGCAGGCGACGGCGAATTGCGGAGCTTTTACGAGGGCGCAGCGGAGCGGCTCAACTCATCCGTCGCCGACCGCAATCTCACCACAGACATTCACGAGGCAGTCGCGCTACTGGCCGCCAGTTGACCCGATACCTCACGAGCCGGAACACCGCGACAGCACATGACGGCTGGATCACCTGTGAGTTCTTGAGGTACGCACGGATGCGCGATGACCAGAGACATCAACGAATGGCAGCAGATGTGTCGCCCCCTTACGACTCTCCCAGGCGAACTGTGGATAGCCCGAAGTGGCGGCATTCAACAAGCCAGTGGACCCTCCCACACCGCGGCCCCCCAGCCGCAGCCGCTGCCCCACCCCGGAGCGGTCCACCGGAACATCATCTGTGACCAGGCCAGGGACATCCTGCTGCCCAGAACCCTGATCTACCCAACCAACCCCCAAACCCGCACGCTCTGTCGAAGTGTGACGGACCCCTGACCGCCCCCCTCTGCCCCCTCGCAGAGCACGCCCGGGCCAGGACACCCTCGACTGCACATCTCACAGGCTCCCGCCCGGTTCATGCGCCGTTGCCCGAGCGGGGACCGGCCTTCGGGACAGGCCTCAACACCCCTTGAGCGACGTGTCCCGAAGGCCGGATCACTGAGGTCTTCGCCGGCGTCACGGCCGCGTCGTCACCCCTGTCGGCCGCCTCAAGAGCAGCTACGGGGAACTCGTCCAAGGCACCGGCGGGGCCTCTGGCCCGGCTACCCAGAGCATCCGCCGCACGCTGCTGGACGTGCAGTACGGGCGCGCGGAGGACTCCCACGACTGGATGAAGCGTCTCGCCTGACGTTGCCGACCGCTACGCAGCCTTGTCCTGCACAACCCATAGATCCACCTTCACTGATGAGGAGCCTCATGCCGTACACAGTTAAGGGAGTCGTCTCCCGAGCCAAGGGGGAACCCGCTGAGTTGGTCGACATTGTGGTGCCTGACCCCGGCCCAGGGGAGGCAGTCGTCGACATCACCGCCTGCGGTGTCTGCCACACTGACCTGCACTACCGCGAGGGTGGCATCAGCGATGACTTCCCCTTCCTCCTGGGCCACGAGGCCGCCGGCGTGGTCTCCGCAGTGGGTGAGGGCGTCATCAACGTCGCCGTGGGCGACACCGTGGTATTGAACTGGCGTGCGGTGTGCGGTCAATGCCGCGCCTGCAAGCGCGGGGAGCCGCACTACTGCTTCAACACCTACAACGCCGCCCAGTCCATGACCCTGACTGACGGGACCCCGCTGTCGCCGACCCTGGGTATCGGCGCCTTCTGTGAAAAGACCTTGGTGCACTCCGGGCAGTGCACCAAGGTCGATGCCGCCGCCGACCCCGCGGTTGCCGGGCTGCTGGGATGCGGGGTGATGGCTGGGATCGGCGCAGCGGTCAACACCGCCCCCGTCCGGCGGGGACAGACCGCGGCAATCATCGGCTGCGGCGGAGTGGGCTGCGCCGCCGTTGCCGGGGCCGCCCTGGCCGGGGCGCGGCGCGTCATCGCCGTCGACCTCGACGACAAGAAGCTGGGCTGGGCCACCGATCTGGGGGCCACGCACACGATCAACTCCGCCGGCATGGACGAGGGCGCGGTGGTAGCCGCCATCCAGAGCCTGACCGGCGGGTTCGGCGCCGACGTGGTCATCGACGCCGTGGGACGGCCGGAGACCTGGCGGCAGGCCTTCTACGCCCGCGACCTGGCCGGTACGGTCGTCCTGGTCGGGGTGCCCACCCCGGGGATGGAGCTTCAACTGCCGCTGCTGGACGTCTTCGGGCGCGGCGGAGCGCTGAAGTCCTCCTGGTACGGCGATTGCCTACCGGAGAGGGACTTCCCCATGCTGATCGACCTCCACCTGCAGGGGCGGCTCAACCTGGACGCATTCGTCTCCGAGACCATCGCCCTGGACCAGGTGGAGGAGGCGTTCGCCAAGATGCACCGCGGCGAGGTGCTGCGCTCGGTTGTGGTCCTGTGATGGCGGCGGCACCAGGCACAGGGAAGACCCGCATCGACCACCTCGTCACCTCCGGCACCTTCTCCCTGGACGGCGGCACCTGGGAGGTCGACAACAACGTCTGGCTGGTCGGCGACGACCACGAGGTCATCATCATCGATGCCGCGCACGACGCCGACGTCATCGCGGCGAACGTTGGGAACCGTAGGGTGCGCGCCATCGTGTGTACCCACGCCCACGACGACCACATCAACGCTGCCCCGGCGCTGGCCGACCTGACCGGCGCCCCCATCCTCCTCCACCCAGCTGACTTCCCCCTGTGGCGGCAGACCCACCCTGGGCGGCTGCCCGACGCTGACCTCGCCGACGGCCAGGTCTTCACCGTCGCTGGTATCCGCCTGCACATCCTCCATACTCCCGGGCACGCGCCCGGCGCCGTCTGCTTGCACGCGCCGGAGCTAGGCGTTCTCTTCTCCGGAGACACCCTCTTCCAGGGGGGCCCGGGCGCGACCGGCCGCTCGTTCTCCGACTTCCCCACGATCATCAGCTCGGTCCGCGACCGTCTGCTCTGCCTTCCCGAGGGCACCACGGTGCACACCGGACATGGCGCCGATACCAGCATCGGCGAAGAGGCACCCCACCTGCAGACCTGGATCGATCGCGGTTGCTGACCCCGGGGGAATGTCAGTGTCCTCGTAGGGTCTGAGAGGGCGTTTGAAGTAGGCGGATTGCCCTTTGTCTCCTAGTAGGTTCCTCACCAGGTGGGTGTGGTCTCGTCCGTTATGCGCTTGGCGAGGTTGTCGATCGAGGCGATGTGGATCATCGCTTCGGAGCTGGCAGTGAGGGTCTCGTAGTCGCGGGCGAGGCGGGCCCTGCCAAACAGGCCAGCGTCTACCCGGCTGGTCAGGGCAAGTGTGGCCACGCAGCGCAGCCGTGGCCCGTGGCCGAGCGCTCGGCGAAGTGGGCAAGTGCCGATCGCTGTGCGGCAGGGGCCGGCGCGGCGCTCCAACCGGCTCGATGGCCGCGATGGGTTCCCTTCGCCTTCTTCCGTGCCGGCGCACGTGCCCTGGCAGGGACCGCACCCCACACCGCCCCGCGCTGCCGCCCTCGGGACGGCCCTGTCGTCGCACCTACCGCCTCGTGCCCCAACCGTGCCCTCCAGCACGGTCAACAACGGTCATAAGCGGTGCTCCAGAGCGCTTCCGAACAGGCGATCTCAGCATCGTTTTCCCTGGTCAGAGACCATTTCGAGCGCTCATGCCCCTGGATTCCCAAGCTCAGAGCGCGGGTTCGATTCCCGTCACCCGCTCCATAGCGAGGGCCCTGGTCAGCGACCAGGGCCCTTTCTGCTGGTCCCTTCAAGGACCTCGCATTACTGACACACCACTAGCCAGGACCTCACGAGGGAGCATCAGGAGCGCCCCTGGGCACCTGACCGAACCCTCGCTCCAGCCAGCTACCGGATCCCGAGTTCGAGTTCGCGTCCCGCCTCGGCACATCAACTACCGGCCAGGCAACGACTGGTGAGAGCCCCAGCCCGGCTGGCGCCCTCCTCTATCCCGCAGGCCGACGGCACCTTTTCGGCCGTCTGCCAGCGCGCACCACCGTCTGGCAGGCTGCGATCGCGGCGAACAGGCTCCGGCATCGTGGTGAGGCAACTGGTCACATCCGCAGTGGAGATGACCGACGACTACCGGAACATCCGGCTCGGCGTCGCGCACACGCCGAGCTTCACCGGCCCGGCCCGCTCCACGGGCACGGCCGGCACAGGGGCATGGATCCGGAGCCCGGATCCCGTGACGGCCGCGGTCAGGAACGTCTTCGGGCGGGTGCGGACGGGCGAGGCAGCAGCCACGGCACGGTTGGGTCATAGCGTCCGCTATGCGGCAACAGGGGGCTTCCCGCCGTTAAGGCACGGATGGATGTTTCGGTACCCCGCAGCGTGGGGAAAAACCCCCGTAACCGAACCAAACGGGCTGCCCATCCCTGTCGGGGTACGCGGCCCGCTGCGTTTTCGTGACGTGGCTTCTGTGATGGTGGGTTGTGCAGCCCGGACGGGGATCGCTGGACCTGCGTGCTCCCCACGGGGAACTTGCCGGGCCGAGGGCGGCCCCTTCCGAAGAGGTCCACATGAGTACCACCCTCCAGACAACGCAGCAGGAACTGCCACAGCTTCTTTCCCTCCCCGGCCAGGCGTGGCCGCCCGCCCCGGCGGGTGAGGTGAGCCGGGCGGCAGCCCCGGCGCTCACGCTTCTGGCAATCCCGCCGATCCCTGTCGGCTCCAACCCGGTCGGGTTGGCGTTCGCCCCCAGCGGCGACCTCTACGTCGCCAACTCCGGATCGTCCAACGTGTCGGTGATCAGCACCGCCACTGACACCGTCGTCGGCGCCCCGATCGCCGTCGGCGGTACGCCGGTCTGGCTGACGGTCGCCCCCAACGGCAACGCCTACGTCCCCAACAGCGGGTCGAACACCGTGTCGGTGATCGACACCACCACCAACACCGTCATCGGCGCCCCGATCCCCGTCGGCAACCAGCCGGCCGCGGCGGCGGCCACCCCCAACGGCAACGTCTACGTCACCAACTTCGCCGCGAACACCGTGTCGGTGATCGACACCACCACCAACACCGTCGTCGGCGCCCCGATCCCCGTCGGCGCCCAGCCGGTCGGGGTGGCGGTGGCCCCCAACGGCAACGCCTACGTCGTCAACCGGGGATCAAACAACGTGACGGTGATCAACACCGCCACCAACACCGTCGTCGGCGCCCCGATCCCCGTCGGCAACCAGCCGAACTTCGTGGCGATCGCTCCCAACGGCAACGCCTACGTCGCCAACATCGGATCGAACACCGTGACGGTGATCGACACCACCACCAACACCGTCATCGGCCTCCCGATCCCCGTCGGCAACCAGCCGTGGGGAATCGCGGTCGGCCCCAACGGGAACGCCTACACGGCCAACCGGGCGTCGAACAATGTGACGGTGATCGACACTGCCACCAACACCGTCGTCGGCGCCCCGATCCCCGTCGGCAGCGGACCGATCGCCGTGGCGGTCGCCGTCAACGGCAAGGTCTACGTCACCAACATCAACTCGAACAACGTCAGCGTCATCCAATTCCCCCCGACGCTGAGCACCATCAACCCCACCCAAGGGCCCGTCACGGGCGGCACGGTCGTGACGATCACCGGCACCAACCTGACCGGGGCGAGCGTCGACATCGGCGGCAACCCCGCCACCGGGGTGAGCGTCAACGCCGCCGGCACACAGCTCACCGCCACCACTCCGCCCGGGGCGGCCGGTCCGGCGACCGTCACCGTCACCACCCCCGGTGGCAGCGCCAGCCTGGTGAACGGCTTCACCTACGTGCTGCCCGTCCACGCCACCTCGCTGACCGCGACCCCGGCGCTGGCGAAGCTGTTCCCGCCGCACGTGTACTTCCCGTTCCTGACCGCCACACTGACCGACCAGGTCACCGGCCTTCCGGTGCCCGGCCAACCCATCACCTTCAAAGCCGGCACCAACGTCCTGGGCATCGCCAACACCAACGCCCAAGGCGTCGCCCAGGTGAACGAGACCCTCACCCTGACGCTCATCCTCCGCAACGGCGGCTATGACGTCACCTTCGCCGGCGCGATCACCCCGTCAGCCATCCTGTCCCCGTCCAGCGCCCACGCGGGAGTCATCGAACCCTGACCCCCGCCCGGCCATCGGCCGACCCGGCGACACCGACGGGCGCAGCCCAAGCACCGTGCCACACCACGCCCGAGCAGTCGGCGGGTCACCAGGGCAACCGCCAGCATTCCGTGTGCTCTCAAGACCAGGAGCACACGGAATGCCCTCCTCCTCGGTGAGGTCCTGAGATCGGTAGCCTCCCGACGCGGGCCGTGCCCTCCGCGTGCCCCAACGGGCGGTAAATTCCTCGGTGTACTCCTTGAAGCGCATCTGTCCGTACTTCTGGATGCGCTCGGCCTTCGACGGGGGAGTCTTGCGCTTCTCGTTGCAGATGTCCGTCAAACGCTCGATGGCCTGGTCCTGGGTGGAGAAGCCGTCCTCCTCCGTCTGCTTGCCTGCCGCGTTGCGGTACCTGATCGGGTACGAGTGCGGGCACTTGGACCACCGGGACTCGGGGTGCGCGCAGTCCTTGAAGAAGGTGCCCATGCCGCGGGCCAGTGCTTTGGTTGCCATGGTTTTGCTGACTCCGGAGTCCGATGCTGACTGTTTGCTCACCGCCAGATGGTCCGGATAGCCTTGACCTGGGCTGAACCGTGATTCCCGTGGTACGTGGTGGAACTTCGTCGGCCGCACCCAGGACGACATCGAACAGGCCCGCGCCGACTGGATGACGGGCGACCGCTTCGGCACCGTACGCGGCTACGACGGGGCCCGGCTGCCTGCTCCGGCGTTGCCGGGGTGCCGTTGAAGGCGCGGGGGAGGGTGCGCTGAGCTGCGCTTCCGGTCCCGGGGAAGCGGCATGGGGCGGAGCGGCCGGGCGGGAGCCGCCCGCGGGAGAACGCTCAGCCGCTGGCCGGGACGGCCGGGGGTGCACAGAAGGTCACGGTCGGCCCGTAGGAGCCGTCCTCCTCGCCGCTCACCTCGACGGTGATCTCCCGGTCGGGGTGGCGCGCGGACAGGACTCCCCGCCAGCACTCTCCCAGGCCAGCGCGAGTTGGGGCAGCTCCGCCCCGAGCCGGTCGTCATCCGCCAAGGGGGTGTTGCCGAACATGTCCCACAACTCCACGTGGTTGACGACGGCCTCGATACGTCGCCGGTCGTCGCCCAGGTTCGTGAACCAGTCGTCGACGGTGTCCTGACGGAAGCGCTCCTTGAGGAACACGCAACCGCGGTACTCGACCGTCTCCGGGCAGAAGAGCCAGGCCGCGGCCAGCACGAAACGCAGACCGCCCTCGAAGTCGAGGTAGTCGCAGGGGGAGAGCCGCTCGTCCCGCCAGTCGGTCCGCCATGCCGTGAAGAACAACGGCAGCTCACGCTCGGACCACGCCGGTGTGCTGCTGCTCACGGGGTCTCCCAGGGGAACGCGGCGCGCACCGGCCTCGACGGGCGCACGGAGGCTTGACCGGTCATTGGATGTGGCCTGTTCACAGCCCCGGTCCTCACCGTCGGCGACGATGCTACGGGTGTGCTGACCCGGGCCCGCCGCGCCCGGCACCCGTTCACCCGTTCCTCTCCAGCCACTCCCTGGCCTCCCGGGCGTACTGCGGTGCCCATTGGGGGGTCCAGCGGCGGAAGTAGACGTGCATGGCGAGGGCGTGGAGCAGATGGGCGAGGGAGAGCCGCCGCTCCCAGTCGTCCGGGAGGGGGTGTGCCGCGGCGTAGGCGGTGAGGAAGGTGTCGAGGCCGTCCGGGAAGTGGGCGAAGAGATGCTCGTCGAGTTTGCCGAAGTCGCGGAAGCGGTCGGCGTAGGTGGCGTGTTCGAAGTCGAGGACGCAGCTGATCCGGCCGTCGCGGACGAGGACGTTCGGCAGCCACAGATCGCCGTGGGTGAGGGCGGGGACGTTCGCGGTGTCGTCCAGCCGTGTCAGGGTGGCGCGGAGCGCGGAACGGAGGGTGTCGGCGTCGCCGATCAGGGTGAGGTCGGCCTGTGGAAGGAGTGCCTCCAGTTCGGTTTCGACCGATTCCCGTAGCGACGAGGTCGTGGGGCCGTCGGTCACGTCCCCGTAGTGGGGTCCCTTGACGGCGTGCAGCCGTCCGGTGAGGTCGCCGAGGTCCTGGAGCAGTGTCAGCCGCTGGTCCGGGCCGAGGGTTTCCCATACGTCGTCCGCGGCATCGCCCTCCTGGTACTCCTGGATGAGCAACGGGCCGCCCAGGGAGGGTTCGTGGGGCAGCAGCCGCCGGTACCGCACCACGGGGATGCCGTGTGCGGCCGCCACCTGCGCGGCGGTGACGAGCCGTCGCAGATGTGCGGCGGACGGTTCGCGTTGCACCACCTTGACCAGCAGGCGGCCCTCGTCGGTGTCGGCCACCCACTGCCTGCTGGTGTAGCCCTTGTCGAGGGGGCGGACCGCGGTGACATCGGTCTGCGGGAACTCCCTCCGGAGGAGGGCCCGGATGTCGTGGAGCGTGCCCGCGGGGTCGGTCGGCATCGTGGGGTCGGCCGGCATGGGGGATCACCTGTTCTTCGGACGCTCTTCGGCGGTCTTCGGGGGTTCTTCGGGGGCGCTGCGGAGTTGATCCGCAGGGTCCCTGCGGGGTGGGGCGTGGCCGGTGCCGTCCCGGCGTGTTCCGGGGGGGCGCCCTCGTCCGGGCAACGTAGGGGATGCGCCGCGGGGTACCGCCCGATGTCGCCGGCGGGTCTCCGCTCCATGCGCCCGCGGGTCTCCGCTCCGTACGCCCGGGGCGGGGCGGGGGCCGGGTGCGAGGATGGCGATATGGGATCTGAGGACGGATATCTGCTCGACAACAGGCGGCGCGAGGCGGGGCGGCGTTTCGACGCGTTCGCGGAGCTTTTCGACCCGTGGACGTTCACCCACCTCGACCGGCTGGGGATCGGCGAGGGGTGGCGCTGCTGGGAGGTCGGCGCGGGCGGGGCCTCGGTGCCCGCGGGGCTCGCCGGGCGCGTCGGGCCGACCGGCCGGGTCTGGGCGACGGACCTCGACACCTCGTGGCTGACCGGCCCCGGCACCGCCACGACCGAGGTGTTGCGGCACGACGTGACCCGGGACGAGCCGCCCGCCACCGGCCTGGATCTGGTCCATGCGCGGCTGCTGCTGGTGCATCTGCCGGACCGGGCGGCGGTCCTCGAACGACTGGTCTCGGCGCTGCGGCCCGGCGGCTGGCTGGTGGTGGAGGACGCCGACCCGGCGCTGCAGCCCCTCGCCTGCCCGGCCGAGGAGGGGCCCGAGGGGGAGCGGGCCGAGCGCATCCGCCGGGGGTTCCGTGCGCTGCTCGCCGGGCGGGGCGCGGATCTGGCGTTCGGCCGTTCCCTGCCGAAGCTGCTGCGCGGCGCGGGGCTGGTGGACGTACAGGCCGAGGGGTATTTCCCGGTCACCTCGCCCGCCTGCCGCGAGTTGGAGGCAGCGACGGTACGGCATGTGCGCGGGGAGCTGACGGAGTCCGGGGCGGCGACGGATGCGGAGATCGACGCGCACCTGGAGTGGCTGGCCCGGGAGGACGTCGCGGTCACTCCGGCGCCGCTGATCACCTGCTGGGGGCGGAGCGGCGAGAGCTGACGGGGCGCACCGGCGCACCCCTCGCGACGCACGCCCCCGTATGCACCCCCCCCGCGCCGCGGCGTCGGGCCTCCGCGCGCCGGGCCGCGGTGACGTCGAGGAGTTCGGTGAGTTCGTAGCGGAGCGCATCGGTCTCGGCGGCGGTCGCCGGGGCCGGGCCGTCGGCCGGCCGCCGCCGCATCTCCGCCTGCAGCCGGGCGCCGAGCCCGTCCTCGTCCACGAGGAGCGCGCCTTGGGCCAGCAGCCGGGGGATGCCCGGCCAGCGACGCCGGAAGCCGTCCTCGCAGTGGGTGGCGAGCGTCCGCTCGTCGTGGACGAGCAGCTCCACCGGCCAGCCCTCCCACCACAGCGCGCGATGTCGCGGCGCCGCCATCCGCGGCTGTACCGCCACCATGTCGAGGTCGGACATCGGTGTGCGGTGGACGGGCAGTACGCTGCCGCCCACGACCACCATCCGTGCCTCGGGCAGCAGTTGCCGCGCCACCGCTGCCGCCGCCACGACCGGTTCCTCGCGCGCGGATGCCATTTCCCCGTCCTCCTGGCGGCATGGCCGACAAGTCGCCCATTCCTCCGCCGCGCTCGGGTCAACCATCTAATCTGGCTATGAGCGGATGAGGGGCGGCACCGTCCGCCCCGCGACCGCGCGCAGCGCCGAAAGAGGCGACAGCGGAGTCGAGTTGAGGTGGGGATCGGACATATGGCGAGATTCAGGATGAGCCGTCGCGGCCGGACGGTCGCGTACACGATGGCGGGCACTGTGCTCGCCCCGCTGCTGGCCGGTCTCGGGGCCGCGCCCGCACAGGCCGCGTCCGGCTCCTGGTGCGGCGGCGCCCGGGGGCCGTACCAGAAGCAGGCCGAGAAGTTCCTGGGCCGCAAGGTCGACGGCAAGCAGTCCCAGGGGGACTGCCGGGCGATCCGCGCATTCCAGGTCAGCCACGCCATCCACCCTCAGTACGGCTACGCGGGGCCCGTGACCTGGAAGATGATGAAGGTCGTCAAGCCGCAGCGGGACGCTCGCAGCAACCCCAACCGCGCCGGACGCTGCCCCACCAACCGGGGCCGCATCGCCTGCGTCGACCTGACCCGGCAGATCAGCTGGATCCAGGACGGCCGGCACCTCGTCAAGCGCCCGGTGCCCGTCCGCACCGGCCGCAACGGCAACGAGACCCGCACCGGCCTGCACAAGGTCTTCTGGCGGCACAAGAACCACGTGTCGTCGCTGTACCACGTCTCGATGCCGTACTCCCAGTTCTTCGACGGCGGCCAGGCGTTCCACGCGATCAGCGGCAGCGTCTGGTCCGCCCCGGGCTCGCACGGCTGCGTCAACATGCGCACCGCCGACGCCAAGGCGTACTGGAAGCTGCTCTCCACCGGTGACGACGTCTTCGTCTACGGACGCAAGCCCGGCACCTGAGCCACCGCACGGCATACGACGGCGCCCGGGACCGGCAGCGGTCCCGGGCGCCTGTGTGCCAGGGGTGTCAGTGCCCCGAGGGCTTGGCGGCGGTGACCTCCGCGGCGTTCACCAGGACGTACCGGTGGTTGAACTGCACGGTGTAGTACCGCTTCGCGCCGTGCACGACCGTGCCGTTGGACGGCGAGAAGTCCGACGCCGCCTCCGGCTCCCCGCTGGTGACGTACGCCTGACCTGCGCGGATCCCGTATTTCTCCGCCGTCAGCGGCGTCTGCTTCGACGGCTTCACGTCCGCCGGGTACTCGGACTCCTCCGGGTACGCCGTGCCGTACACGTGCGCCGCGCCTGTACCGGCAGGCTTCACGATGCGCACATCCGTGGCCGGAGTGGTGTTACGGCCGCCGGGGTTGTGGATCCAGCCCTTCTGGCCGTCGAACCAGATGGCGGTCCAGTCGCCCTGCTGACCGGCCACCACGAACTGCTGCCCCGCCTGGACGGTGGTGCTCCAGTCCGCGACGCCGTCCGTACCGGCCTTGGCGTCCTTGCCCGCGTGCACGACCGGGTCGAGCAGCAGCGGCGCGTCATCGGCGGGCGCGCTGCGCACGAACAGGGCGCTGGACGGACCGCTCTGCGGCCCGCACTCCTTCACCTTGCCGGACGGGTCGTCCGCCGGGCAGACGGTGTACGTCTGGCGGTTCTCGTCGAAGCCCGGCGTGATGGTCACCGCCGAGCCGACCGGGCCGACGCCCCGCGCGCCCTCGTCGATGGGCGCGCCGATCAGCCGCATGAAACGCGTCCAGTCCCAGCTGTTGCCCGGGTCCCAGTGCATGCCCGCGAGGGTGTCGTCCGAGGGGCCGGTGATGTTGTCGTGCCCGAGGATGTGGCGCCGGTCCAGCGGGATGTCGTACTTGGCCGCCAGCCACTTCACCAGCTCCGCCGTCTTCTCGTACACGACCGGCGTGTACCAGTCCGCACCGTGCGCCGAGAAGCCCTCGTGCTCGATCTGGATGGCGTGGAGGTTGCTGTCGTAGTTGCCGTCCCCGAACGCGACGTCCTTGTTGGGCACCATCTGCGTGACCTCGCCGTCGGAGGCACGCATGACGTACTGCGCCGAGGCGCCGCCCGCCGTCTGGAACGTCTTGATCGCGTTCTCGTACGAGCCCTCCGTGGTGTGGAGGACGATCTGCGTGATCTTGACGCCGTTCGCCGGCCGGTCGGAGACCTGCCCGTTGGCGGCCGCGGCCGGCACGAACGTGCAGGTCAGCGTCGCGGGGCACTCGGTCGGCGGCGTCGGGGCGTCGGTGAGCCGCAGCTTGGTGAACTGCCGGGTGACGGGCTTGGCGGACGGCACCGCCTGCATCGTCACCGCACCACCGTCCGACTGCCGCCGCGCACCGGAGTTGATCGCGGAGAACACGGAGGTGACGTACGAGGTGGCCGCCTTCTTGTCCGTCAGACGGCTGTACCTGGCCACCGCCGCGGTCCACTGCGACGGGTCGTCGGACGTCCCGCCCGTCAACTGCTTCTGGTACGAGGCGAGCAGCGCGGCGCCGCCGCGGATGTTGTGCGCGGAACGGTGTCGCAGCTTGTCGGCCGGGAGCCCGGTCAGCTCGGCGGCGGCCCGCAGGGTGTGCAGTTCGGGGTGGCCCGCGAACGAGGTGAGGTCGGAGCGCCCGGCGGCACCGGCGGCGCCCCCGGAGACCATCTTCGGCGTCACGTCGGTGAGGTTCATCAGGCCCCAGCCGCCGGTCTGGCTGTAGCCGGAGTGCTGCTGCCAGCCGGACTCCTGACGGGCCACGCCCAGCAGCACCGGCAGTGGAACGTGGAACTCCTTGGCAGCCGCGGTGAATTCGGCCTGCAAGGAGGGCGTCGGGGCGTCGTTCTGAGCCTGCGCCAGGGAGGGCAGAAAAGCGAAGGCGCCTGCGGCCAGCGTCCCGCCGAGGACCGCCGCGGGAAGCCAGCGTTTCTTTTTGCGCTTGTGCAAAACATTCCCTTCGGTGCAACGGTGCACCGGGCGATACCGGGAGAAAGGCCGTGAGATTGCGGGCGGCGCACCGGGTGGGGGGCGGTGCGGAACCACGCGGACACACCACAGACGGGCAACTCGCCTCGGCGGGGGGTGGTTTCGGCACCGTACGACATGAGATCAGAAAATCGCTCCGGTTCCCAGGGCGGTAGCCGATTGTGACCTCACCTTCAGCGGCCTGTTGTCCGGCGTTCGTCGTGGGACGCGGGGCGCGCGGGGACGGGCGCGCCGCCTCGCGCGGGCCGCGGCCCCGGCTCCGCGACCGGCACCCGGGCCCGTGCAACCAACCCGCGCTACGCGGTGTTTCACGAACGGAAGACAACGCCGCCCCGCATGCAGTCGGGGGAGCGCGGCGGCGCCTTCCGCACCGCCGGTGACCGCCGTCGGAATGCACAGCGAACGCACCACACACACGGTGTGATGTGAGGAGAGGCAGTCATGGAAGAGTTCGCGGCCTTAACGGCGACTCAGCTTGCCGCCCGGATCCGCGAGGGGAGCGTCTCCCCCGTCGAGGCGGTCCGCGCCAGCCTGGAGCGGATCGAGCAGCTCAACCCCTCGGTCAACGCATTCGTCACCGTCTGCGCCGACGAAGCCCTCGCCCACGCCCGGGAGGCCGAGCGTGCGGTGGCGGCGGGCGCAGAGCCGGGCCCGCTGCACGGCGTCCCCATCGGGGTGAAGGACCTCGACCCCGTCGCGGGCGTGCGCACCACCCGCGGCTCCCGGGTCTTCGCCGACGACGTCCCGGCCGACACCATCCTCTGTGTCGACCGCCTCGTACGCGCCGGGGCCATCGTCGTCGGCAAGACCAACACCCCGGAATTCGGCTTCAAGGCCACCACCGACAGCGCCCTGCTGGGCCCCGCCTCGACCCCCTTCAACCTCGCGATGAACGCGGGCGGTTCCTCCGGCGGCAGCGCAGCCGCCGTCGCCACCGGCATGGTCCCGCTCGCCCAGGGCTCGGACGCCGGCGGATCCCTGCGGGTGCCCGGCGCGTTCTGCGGCGTCTTCACGATGATGACCACCTTCGGCCGGGTCGCCGTCCCTGCCCGCCCCAACGCCTTCCGCCGCCTCAACCCGATGGTCTGCTACGCCCCGCTGGCCCGCACCGTCGAGGACGCCGTCCTCGGCCTGGACCTCATGTCGGGCCCGCATCCACGCGACCCGTACTCCTTCCCCGTGACCGAGCCACTCGCCGACGCCCTCTCGCCGTCGCTGACCGGCATGCGCATCGCCTACCTCCCCGACCTCGGCGGCTACCCGGTCGAGCCCGAGGTGGAGGCCGCCGTACGGGCCGCGCTGCCGGTGCTGAAGGAGGCCGGTGCGGAGGTGGTGGAGGTCGACGACTTCCGCCTGCCGGTCCCGCACGCCGAGCTGACCACCCGCTGGCGCCGCTATCTCTCCCTCTGCCACGCGGAATCCGCCGAGGTCAGCAAGGCACAGGGCGTGGACCTGCTGGGCGAGCAGGGCCGGGACGTCGACCCCGCGTACCTGGAGAGCGTCCGCACCGGCGCCGCCCTGGACGCCGTGCAGTTCCGTCTCGGCGACCTGGTCCGCACCCGCGTCCTGGACACCTTCGAGGACCTCTTCGACGCCTACGACCTCGTCGTCAGCCCCGTGAACTGCGTCGCCGGTATCGCCAACGACGCCACCCGCACCACCGTCGGCCCCACCGAGGTCGCCGGGCAGCCCGTCGACCCGTTCGTCGGCTGGTCGATGACGAGTCCGTTCAACCTCATCGGCAGCCCCGCCGCCACCGTTCCGGTGGGCCGCGCGGCCAACGGCGTTCCCATCGGCATGCAGTTCGCCGCCCGCCGCCATCACGACGCGGCCGTCGTGCGTGGCGCGGCCGCCTGCCAGGAACACCTGCCTTGGAAACACCTCTACGAGGACCTGGACCCGGCCCTCACCACCCGATGACCGCCCCCGGGGCCTCTGGTCCCACCGCGCCTCGCACGCCGAGCAAGGACACCTCTGAGATGACCGACCTCTCCTCCCCTCCGGTACCGCTCCACGCTGCCCTCTTCGACCTCGACGGCACCCTGATCGCCACCGAACACCGCAGTCGCGCCGCCTGGACCCGCCTCTTCCACGTCCATGGTCTGGAGGCCGACGACGCGCTGCTGGCGACCTTCGTCGGACGCCGCGGCCAGGAGGCGCTGGCCGACCATGTCCACCGGTTCCCCGGCAGCACCGTCGCCGACCTCTTCGACGAGGCCGTCGGCTACCTCAACGGCCCGGACATCCCCCCGCCGCACCCCGTGCCGGGCGCCGCCGAGCTGGTGCGGCGACTGCACGACGCGGGCGTCCCGATGGCGGTCGTCACCTCCGGGCTCCGCGAGCACGCCGGGGCCCTGCTGGACCACATCGGCGGCGCCGACCTCTTCACCACGATGGTCACTGCCGAGGACGTGGCCCGCGGTAAACCCCACCCCGAAGGGTTCCTCGCCGGATGCGCGGCCCTGGGCGTCACCCCCGACCGGGCGGTGGCGTTCGAGGACGCCCCCGCCGGTGTCGCCGCGGCCAAGTCCGCAGGGCTGGCCTGCGTGGCCCTGACCACCACCCACGACGCCGAGGCGTTGAAGGCCGCCGACCTCGTCGTGCCCGACCTCAGCGACATCGCCTGGCCGCCGCTGTCCCTGACCGTGGCCTGACCAACGGAACGGAGGGATCCCACCATGCGGCCCCAGCCGCCCGACCCGGGGAGCGCCGCCCCGGAACACACCACCACGGCGCGGCCCGGGGCCGCGGGCGGGAGCCTTCGTCCGGCCGTCCACCGGTGGCGACTGCTCGCCGTGCTCCTCGCGGCGCAGTTCATGGCCAACATCGACACCGCCATCGCCAACATCGCCGCCCCCGCTATCCAGAGCGACCTCGGCGCCTCCGGCGGCGAAGCGGGCCTGGTGGTCTCCGGCTACGTCGTGGCCTACGCCGTCCTTCTTGTCGCGGGCGCCCGCCTCGGCGGCAGCCGTGGCCACCGCCGGATCTTCCTCGCGGGCATGGCGCTCTTCACCGCCGCGTCCCTCGCCTGCGCCCTGGCCTTCGACCCGGCCACACTGGTCGCGTCCCGGATCGCCCAGGGCGCGGGCGCGGCACTGATGGTGCCCCAGGTCCTGAGCGGCATTCAGCTGTACTTCACCGGACGACAGCGCATCAAGGCGCTGGGCTACTACGCCATCGCCCTCTCAGGCGGCGCCGTGGCGGGCCAGGCCCTCGGCGGAGTCCTGATCGCCGCCAACATCCTCGGCACCGGCTGGCGCCCGATCTTCCTCATCAACGTCCCGGCCGGGTTGCTGCTCTTGTGGGCAGCGGTGCGGGTGATGCCGGCGGATGTGGGGGAGGGGACTGCCTCAGCCGGGACTCGGGCAGCGAGCTCGAAAGCTGCGGCGGCTGCTTCCTCTCGCCCCGGGCCCTCCGCCCCCGAGTACGTCCGCCCGGAGGCTGTCGATTCGGGGCCCGCATGCCCCGAGTCCGCCCGTCCCGAACCTGCCTTCCTGGAGACGGCGCCTGACGCTGCCTGGGGTCCGCTCTCATCCGGTCCCGGCCCCGGCACCGGGGCGGGAAACCCGGAGTCCGCCCATTCCGGGCCGGCCTGCCAGGAGGCCACCTCTGGCCCTGCCAGGGACGCGTTCCCTTCCGGCTCCGGCTCCGGCTCCGATCCCGCTCCTCGCCCTGGGACCACCACGATCGTGGCGGTTCCCGACGACGTCGACGTCCATGGCATGGCGTTGCTGGCCACCACGGTGCTGCTGCTCATCGTGCCGCTGCTGTTGGGCACCGACGCGGGATGGCCCTGGTGGATGTGGGTCTGTCTGGCGGCCGTCGTGCCGATGGGGGCGGAGTTCCGGCGCAGCCAACGGCGCCGCGCCGCGCGGGGCGGACGGCCGCTGATCGCCGAGGAGGTGGTCCGCGAACCGGTGATCCGTTGGTCCCTGGCCGCACACGGCGCCACCACCATGACGTACTTCGCCCTCCTCTTCGTACTCGCCGTATACCTCCAGGAGGGACTGGGCCGCGGCCCCGCCTATGCGGGGATGGCCATGATCTCCTGGGTCGCCGCGTTCGGCCTGGCCGGTCCGCTGCTGGCCCGGGTGCCGTCCCGGTACGCCGCCGTGATGCCCGCGGTGGGCTGCACCGTCCTGGCGGGCGGCTACGCCGCGGTGTGGCTCTACCTGGTGACGGGCCATCGGACCGGCCCGCCGCTCTTCCTGCTGCTGGGCATCGGCGGGCTCGGCCTGGGCATCAGCTCCAACGCCCTGATCGCCCGGATGACGTTCGTACTGCCGGACCGCTACGCCGCCGATCTGTCCGGCGTCATCAGCACCAACGCGCAACTGTGCGGTGCGCTCGGCGTCGCGACACTGGGCGGCGGCTACCTCCACCTGACCGACGGCGGCTCGGCCTCCGCCGCCGCATCGGCCCACGCGCTCCAGGCGGTACTGGCCACCTCCGCCGTCCTGGCAGTGCTCGCCGCACTGGCTTCCCAACGTGGCGGCCGCACCCGCCCCACAGAAGCCGAGCCCACCACCCCCGTGGCCACGACCACAACCGTCACCACAACCAGGCCGGAGCGGGGCGACCCGTAGCGGAAGAGGAGGAGGCGGGGCGGGTGGGCTGGGGGAGGGGGAGAGGGAGGGGAAAGCCAAGAAGCCAGCAGACTGCCGAGCCAACCGCCAAGGGACCAACCGGCCAGGGGCCAACCGTTCAACTCGTCAACCGGCCGAGCAGCCAAGGGGCCGCCAACCGTTCAACCGGCCAACCGGCCGAGCAGCCAAGGGAGCAACCGGCCATCCGACCAACCTCCCCTTCCCGCTCTCCTCACCCGTGCGTGAGAAAGGCCCGGTGAACGAGCCGCCCCACCGGGCGCTGCCGCTCTTCGCGGAGGCCCTCGACCGCTACCGTGCGCTCGGCGACCGCGCCGGGCAGGCCAGGGCGCTGCACAGCATGGGCACCGCGGCCCGCCACTGCACCTCGGTCACCACTGCACCGCCGGTGACCACTGCCGCGACGCCCTCGACGGCTACCGCCGCCTCCCCCACGCCGACGACGGGCAGGCCCGCACCCGCCACCACCTCGGCCACCTGGCGGCCGCCCTGGACCAGCCCGCCGAGGCCCACCGCTGGTGGGAGCCGGCCCGCACGGCATACGAGAACGCGGAACTGCCCCAGCACGCCAACGAGATCACCGCCCTGCTGGCCGAACCCCCGGACGAAGATCCCACCGTGGCCCCGCCCTCCGACCGCGCCACGGGCCCGCGCCCGCCCGAGCGCGAACGCACCCGCCCCGACGCCCCCTGACACACACCGCCATCCGACGGCCCCGTGTGCCCGCCCCGCCCCACCCCATACCAGGGCGGGGCGGGGCGGGGCCAGGCGCCCGCCGCTGCCTACCGCGACGCATACGGCAGGAGCGCCATCTCCCGGGCGTTCTTGATCGCACGGGTCAGCTGCCGCTGCTGCTGTGCGGTGACGCGGGTGATCCGACGGCTGCGGATCTTGCCGCGGTCCGAGAGGAACGTCCGGAGCAGGGCGGTGTCCTTGTAGTCGATGTACGTGATGCCCGCCCGGTCAAGGGGGTTGGGACGGGGCCGGGACGCCTTGCGGGGAGCGGGGCGGCGAGTCATGGCAGAACCTTTCAGCGGAGTCGGTGAGGGGAAGACGGGGAGTCGGATGCGATGGCGGGAGAGCCGGGGAACGTCGGAGTCGAGGGTGGGAGAGCAGGGAACGTGCGAATCGTCGGAGGCAGGGCCGGGGAAGCCGGAGCCGGTGGTCCGAGGGACGGACCAGCGGCAGGAAGGGGCCGTCGCCCCCGACACCGTCAGACCGCCGGCTCCAACAGCCCGTCAAACGCCCCCGGAAGCTGCTTCCACGCCTCGCGGCCGCCGCCGCACTCCGCGTCCGTCAGCAGGCACGAGTCGAGCAGTCGTGTCAGGCCGTCGCGGTCGAGGCCAGGGGCGGTGAAGACCAGGTGCTGGCAGCAGTCGCCGTGCTCGGGGTGCCAGTCCAGGGCGGCGGCCGCGCGGCGGACCGGCGGCACCAGTTCCCAGGCGGCGTCGGGCAGCGCGGCGAGCCACGGTCCGGTGTTCTCCACGCACAGGGCTCCCCCGGCGGCGTCCCAGGACAGCAGCGTGTCGGGGCGGTCGGCGAGCCAGAACCGGCCGCGGCTGCGGGCCGCGGCGCACGTCAGGTCCTCCAGCGCGTCGTAGAGCCGTTCCGGGTGGAAGGGGCGGTGGCGGCGCCACACCAGGGTCGTGACGCCGCACTCGTCGGCCTCCTGCGGCAGCAGTGCGCACGCCGGATGCTGGGCCGCCGCCGCGCCGTCCACGTCGAACCCGCCGTCCTCGCCGAGTGCGGCCCGCACCAGCAGGCCGGACGTTGCCGGGAGGTGCCGGGCCGTCGGATGCAGCTGGGCCAGCAGCGCGCGGTCCGCGTCGTCGGCGTCCGGGCTGTCGACGACGGCGAGGACCGGCGCGTACTCCAGTTGGCGCGCCCAGGTGTCGCCGACCGTGCGCTGATCGGTGGCGGCAGCGGCGAGCCCGGCCTCGGCGAGGTCGTCGCCGTTGGACAGGACCGGCAGGACGAGCGCCGGATCGACGGCGGTGATGACGGTGGTGAGGATCAGCCCGTCCCCGCCGTGGGCCGCGACGACCTCGGCCATCGCGCGGGGTTCCACGGAGTCCCACAGCTCCACGACGGCCAGCCGGTGCAGACCGCTGTCGGCCAGCCGCCGGAGTTCGGGGACCAGATCCTCCCGCAGCGCGCAGCAGGCACAGTCGTTGACCAGTGGCGATTCGCCGCGCGACAGTTCGCCGTCGGCGTCGCGGAGGGTGCGCAGCACGGTGCCGTCGGCCGAGGCGCCGAGGTCGTGGTGGAGGGCGACGGCGTCCGGCACCGTGGTCAGGAGCCGCCGTACGACCTCCTGTCGGGCCTCGGCGTGCAGCCCGCCGACGAGGACAACGGGGAGCCGACGGGCGGTGCCACTCATCGGGCGTCCCGCCGATCGTCCCGTCGGCCGTAGCGGCGCTCGAAGCGTTCGACGCGTCCGGCGGTGTCGAGGACGCGCGTCTGCCCGGTGTAGAAGGGGTGGCTGTGCGAGGAGATCTCGACATCGATGACGGGATAGGTGTGGCCGTCCTCCCATTCGACGGTGGCGTCGGAGGTCGCGGTGGAGCGGGTGAGGAAGGCGAAACCGGCGGCCTTGTCGCGGAAGACGACGGGGCCGTAGGCGGGGTGGATTCCGGGCTTCATGACGGGATGGTCCTGCCTGTTCTCTCTGCTGCTGTCTGCTCTGACTGTGCTGTCTCTTGTGTGCGTGCGGCGTCCGTGCCGTCCGTCACGGCTTCGGGCGCTCGGCCCCGCTCAGCGCTCCTCACGGAAGTCGACATGTCGGCCGGCGACCGGGTCGTACTTGCGCAGGACGAGGCGGTCGGGGTCGTTCCGGCGGTTCTTGCGGGTGACGTAGACGTAGCCGGTCCCGGCGGTGGAGCGGAGTTTGACGACGGGGCGGAGTTCGGTGCGTGCCATGCCGCTACTATATGGGAATGGTTTTCATTATCGACAACGCTCTCGGGGAAAGGTGATGCCTCTCATGTCCGCCCACTGTCAGCTGACCGGAGCCAGGCCCGGCTTCGGCAGCACGATCTCCCATTCGCACCGCCGCACCTCCCGCCGCTTCGACCCGAACATCCAGCGCAAGCGCTACTGGCTGCCGAGCGAGGGGCGGTACGTCCGCCTCACGCTCAGTGCCCGGGCGATCAAGGCGGTGGATGTCATCGGTATCGAGGCGGCGGTGGCGCGGATCCGTGCGCGAGGAGGCAAGGCCTGATGGCCAAGCAGAGCAAGATCGCGAAGAACGAACGGCGCAAGGCGGTCGTCGCCCGCTACGCGGCCCGGCGCGCCGAGCTGAAGGAGGTCATCCGGCGCCCGGCCTCCAGTGATGTCGAACGCATCGCCGCCGTCGCCGAGTTGCGTCGTCAGCCGCGCGACGCCAGTGCGACCCGGGTGCGCAATCGTGACGGCGTCGACGGGCGTCCCCGCGGCCATCTGCGGAAGTTCGGGATGTCCCGCGTGCGGATGCGCGAGCAGGCGCACGCCGGATTCCTCCCCGGGGTCACCAAGTCGTCCTGGTGACCCTCCGACGCCGGGCCGCGTGCCCGGCGGAGCGTGGTGCCGCACCCCGCCGGGTGCGGCACCGTGCCCGCTGGGCGGGGTGCGCCGGGTCGTGTGTGAAGTCCCGCCCTCCGGGCGGGCGATGGGGTTTTCCGGGTGCGCCTCGGGGGGTGAGGCGTGTGGGGCACATGGTGTCAGCGGGGTGTGGGTCATGTCTTCGGGCGAACAACTTCCCCAGCAAATCGGGGCACTTGCCGTGAACTCTCCACGAGTTTTGACATGAGCACTTCCGGTTACTCGCGAGTCCTGCTACTAACGAGTTGGCAGAGACACTGCCCCTGGGAGGTTCCATGAGACTGTCCCGCGTCGCCAAGGTGACGTCCGCCCTCTTCGCCACCTTGGCGCTCGTGCTCACCGGCGCGAGCGCCGCCACCGCAGCCGAACGGTCCCTGGCCGCCACCGGCTACGTGGCACTCGGCGACTCCTACTCGGCCGGCGTCGGCGCCGGCAGTTACGACAGCGCCAGCGGCTCCTGCAAACGCAGCACGAAGTCCTATCCCGCGCTGTGGGCGGCCGCCAACTCGCCCGCGTCCTTCAACTTCACCGCCTGCTCCGGCGCCAAGACGGGCGATGTGCTGGGCGGGCAGCTCGCCCCGCTGAACTCCTCGACCGGCCTGGTCAGCATCAGCATCGGCGGCAACGACGCCGGGTTCGCGGACACTATGACGACCTGTGCGCTCCAGGGCGAAAGCGCCTGCCTGACGGCCGTCTCGAAGGCCATCGCCTACGTGGACAACACGCTCCCCGGTCAGCTCGACGGCGTCTACAGCGCGATATCCCAGAAGGCGCCGTCCGCCCATGTGGTGGTCCTCGGCTACCCGCACTTCTACAAGATCGGCGGCAGCTGCGTCGCGGGTCTGTCCGACAAGTCCCGCGCGGCCATCAACGGCGCGGCCGACGAGATCAACGGCGTCACCGCCAAGCGCGCCGCCAACCACGGCTTCGCCTTCGCCGACGTCAACTCCACCTTCAGCGGCCATGAGCTCTGCTCCGGCAGCGCCTGGCTGCGCAGCGTCACCGTGCCGGTCGACGAGTCGTACCACCCCACGGCCACCGGCCAGTCCAGCGGCTACCTGCCGGTCTTCCGCTCCGCCGCCTGACCCCAGGCGCACTCAGATGCATGGGAGGGTTCCCGGTCGGGGGTCCTCCCGCGCCGCGTCACCCGCCCGGCCCCGTCCCGCCGGGGGTTCAACTCGCCGTCCGCGCACCCTCGTACGTGATCTTCCGTAGGGTGTCGGACAACACCACGGCGAGGCAGGTGAAACCGATGGCCGGTCTGCACGTGTGTCCTCGGGGAGAGATAGGGTTACCCTGCCCGGGGCCGGGTGCCCTCGTACGGGTGGGGAGAGTCATGGAACAGATAACAGTGCGCAGCAGGGCGCGAGTCCCTGCCATCACCTGCAAAAGCGGCGCGTCCAGTGCGCGCCTCGACCGTCACCTCGCGGTGCTGGGCGGCCCTGCCATCCCGCAGCGCGAGGCGCAGGGCGCGACGTCACTGATGCAGGAACTGACGGCTCGTGATCACATGCGTACGCGGCGCAGCCGCGGCGCACGGGTGTCGTTGTTCGCGCCGCTGCGCAGGCTACGGCGTTCGCTGTTCGGCGGCCACGGCTGACCCACAGCTGACCTCGGCACCCCGGCGGCCACGCCGTCCCGGTGCGGCGCGGCGGCCCCCCGCCCGCCCGGCCCGGGACGGCGCCCCGCCACCCACCACCCGTTGCCCGTGACGGGTGGTTCTGCATATTCCGGGCCGTGATGTCCCGGCGCGCTCACAGCAGCGCGAACTGCCCGCCCGGCCCCTCCTCCTGATGGTCGAGCACGGACGCCGGGCGCCGGGCCCGCGCCGGTACCGGCAGCACCCCGGCCGCCCGCAGCTCCGCCACACCGATGCCCGGCCCCTGCGCCGCCTCCTGCCGCAGCGCGGCGCGCTCCGGCTCCGCCTCGGCCAGCAGTGCCAACACGGTGACCAGCTCCAGCAGCTCCGTCGTCCACTCCGGCGGCCAGCCGTCCGGGCCGAGCGCCGCCAGTGGCTCCTGAGCGTCCGCCCCGGCCGTCGCCGACCGCGCTGCGCACCATGCCTCAAGGACCCGCACCCCGTCCGCGTGGTACGCCCACGCGCCCGCCGGTACGGGGGCGATCCGCCCGGCGCCGAGCAGCAGCGCCTCCTCGTCCGCGTCGTACGCACAGGCCGCGGGCAGACCGCGGGGCGGCAGCGCGGCGCGGACGTACGGGCGGCGGCCGCCCGGCAGTCGGGGCCGGGCGCCCGCCGGGCCACCGCGGTCGTGCGCTCCGCGGGTCTGCAGCCACACCAGCCGCTCCCCGAGCGCCACCCCGCGCTCCCACAGCCCGGTGTCCACGGGCAGCGGGACGGCGCAGCCCCCGGCGGCGGACTGCGCCGCCGCCATCACCCACGCGAGGACGTCGGCGGGCGCCACCGAGCGGCCCAGCCGCTCCGCGAGCAGCGCGGTCAGGCCCGGCGCGAGGTTCGGTTCATGGCCGCCGGGCCGCTTGTGGAGCGGGCGGATCCGTCCGCCGCGCCCGGCCGGTGACCGTCCGTCGGGCAGCACCGCCGAGCACAGCAGGGGCGGGTCCGTCTCGCGCGGCTGCGCGGTCCACTCCACGACGAAGAGCTGCCGGGCGTCGGCGACTCGCCACAGCTCCGGCCGGGCCGCGTCGATCAGCCGGTGGTCGGGCAGCAGCCACCGCAGATCGAAGCCGCCGTGGGCGAACCGCACCGGCTCGGGGCAGCGGCCCGGCGTGCCCGCCAGCGAACCGGTCGCGGTGGCCTGGCCGGGCAGCTGCCCGACGGCGGTGTGCAGCGTACGGGCGCGCGACGGGCAGAGCAGCCGGGCGCGTTCGGCCGCGTCATCGGCGGCCGCCAGCGCGTCCCAGCGGCGGCGCAACACCGCCGGATCGGGGCCGGTGACCCAGGCACGGCCGGGCCGCAGCGGCGGCACCGACCAGGGCAGCAGATCGGACAGCAGTGGTGCGTCCTGCTTCGTCTTCACCTGATACCTCCGAGGACGCCCCCCGCCTTCAGGCGGGGGAGGACGTCAAACCAAGCCCTCCCGGACCGTTCGGCCGACCCCGGCATCGTAGGGCGTGCGCGCGAACGCCCCCGCTGCGGGCGGACGGCGGGACGTCGAAGGCTTGGGCCCGGCGCGGCGTCGTGGACGCACCCCGGGCCTGGAGCGGATCTGACGCGGGACGTGTCCCGGTGGCTCAGTCCGCGTCCAGCGTGACGGTGAACGAGAACCGGTCGCCGCGGTAGTGGATGTGCGTGACGTCGACCGCCCGGCCCGACTCGTCGTAGGTGATGCCGGTGTAGTGCAGGATCGGGCTGAGCAGCGGCACCCGCAGCAGCCGGGCGGTCTCCGGGTCGGCGAGCCGCGCCTCGACGGTGTCGGTGATCCGGCTGATGCGCACGCCGACGGTGTCCCGCAGCACCTTCGTCATCGGCCGGTGCGCCAGATCGGCCGGGTCGACGCGGGCGGCGACCTCGGGGTGGACGTAGTTGCGGGCGTGGTTGGTCGGCTCGCCGCTCTCCTCGTCGCTGCGCAGCCGGACGTACCCGGCGACCTCCCGCAACCCCGGGAAGAACTCCGCGAGTTCCGGAGGCACGGGCACCGGCCCGTGCTCCAGCAGCCGGGAGGTCATCCCGGACTGCTGGGCCACGATCGCGTCCACCGAACCGAGCAGCCGCACCGGGGCGGCGCGCCGGGCGCTCGGCTCGATGAACGTGCCGCGCCGCCGGTGCCGGCTGATCAGTCCCTCCGTCTCCAGCTCCTTCAGTGCCTGACGCATCGTCAGCACGCTGACGCCGTAGTGCGTGGCGAGCGCGTCCTCGGTCGGCAGCCGCAGCGGCGCGTCCGGGGAGCGGCCCAGTATGGAGGCGCGCAGCGACTGTGAAACCTGGTACCACAGGGGCAGTTTGCGGTTCAGGGCGAGCGAGTCGGGAGCGAAGGTCGTCACAGGGCGTTCCCCGGTGTCACGGGCGGAAGTGGCGCTGGAGACCCTGCCATACGTCGTCATAGCCGCGCTGCAGGTGGTCGGCCTGCCTGGCCTGATCGGTCAGCGTCAGCGGCCAGCGGGTCTCGAACATGAAGGCAAGACCGTCGTCGATCTTCTGCGGCGCCAGCTCCGCCGCGCTGGCCCGCTCGAACGTCTCCTGGTCCGGTCCGTGCGCCGACATCATGTTGTGCAGCGAGCCGCCGCCGGGTACGAACCCGCCTCGCCCGCCGGTCTTGGCGTCGTACGCGCCCTCGATCAGGCCCATGTACTCCGTCATCACATTGCGGTGGAAGTACGGCGGCCGGAAGGTGTCCTCGCCGACCAGCCAACGCGGCGCGAAGACGACGAAGTCCACCCCGGCCAGCCCCGGGGTGTCGGACGGCGAGGTGAGGACGGTGAAGATCGACGGGTCCGGGTGGTCGTAGCTGATCGACCCGATGACGTTGAAGCGGTGCAGGTCGTAGACGTACGGGACGTGGTCGCCGTGCCAGGCGACGACATCGAGCGGCGAGTGGTCGTAGGTCGCGCTCCAGAGGTTGCCGCAGAACTTGTTGACGACCTCCACGGGCCGCTCGGTGTCCTCGTACGCGGCGACCGGGGCGCGGAAGTCCCGGGCGTTGGCCAAGCCGTTGGCGCCGATCGGGCCGAGGTCGGGGAGCTGGAACGGGCGGCCGTAGTTCTCGCAGACGTAGCCGCGGGCGTGCGGGCCGGTCAGCACGGCGCGGAAGCGGACGCCGCGCGGGATCAGCGCGACCTCGCCCGGTGCGGCGCGCAGCACGCCGAACTCCGTGTGCAACAGCAGCGTGCCGCTCTCCGGCACGATCAGCAGCTCGCCGTCGGCGTCGCCGAACACCCGGTCCGTCATGGAGGAGTTGGCGTAATACAGATGCACCGCCATACCGGTGCGCCGGGTGGCGTCGCCGTTGCCGCCGAGGGTCCACAGGCCGTCCAGGAAGTCGGTCGGCTCCTGCGGCTCGGGCAGCGGGTCCCAGCGCAGGCGGTTGGGGTCGGGCACGGAGTCCGTGAACGGCGCGGAGCGCACCCCGCGCCGTGCGACCCGGACGTACGGCGGATGGGCGGCCGAGGGGCGGATGCGGTAGAGCCACGACCGGTGGTTGTGGGCGCGCGGTTCGGTGAACGCGGAGCCGCTGAGCTGCTCGGCGTAGAGGCCGAGGGGGGCGCGCTGGGGGGAGTTGCGGCCCTCGGGCAACGCGCCGGGCACCGCCTCGGAGCTGTGTTCGTTCCCGAATCCGGTGAGGTAGGCGAGGTCCGCCTCCCCGGCCGCCGCGCCCTTCCGCTCCGTGCCCGTACCTGTCATCGCGCGCTCCCGCCGATTTGAGGAATCCTGGAATCCTATGGGAAACCCTAGGATTGGTGGGGAGGGGCGTCAACGGAGACTCCCGGCCGGGGTGGCCGGATCTAGGCTCCCTGCATCTCCGGCAGCGGCCGTCGGCCGCACCCGCTCCGCCGCCGGGTACGGCCATCCGGGTGACTTCCGGTCACCTCGCGGATCGCCGGGCAGGATGGAGGGGTGCAGCAGCCCACTCCGCTCCGCCGCGTCCCCGTCCAGCGCCGCAGTGCCCAGCGCCTGGCCCGCATCCTCGACGCCTGCGCCGAGGAGCTGGAGGAGGGCGGTTACGAGGGCCTGAGCACCCGCACCGTCGCCGGGCGCGCCGGGGTGCCGATCGGCTCCGTCTACCGCTTCTTCCCGCACAAACGCGCCATGGCCGAGGCGCTCGCCGGGCGCAACCTCGACGCGTACGCCGACCGCATCACGGCCCGGCTGGCCGCCCCGGACGCACCGGGCGGCTGGCGCGGCGCGATGGACGTGGTCGTCGACGAGTACCTCGCCATGAAGCGGACGGTGCCGGGCTTCGCGCTCGTGGAGTTCACCGTCCCGGCGCCGCGCGACTCCCGCCAGGCCAACCATGCGGTCGCCGACCGCCTCCTCGGACTGCTCGCCGGGCCCCTTGCGCTGGGCGCCGCCGACGAACGGCTGCGCACCGCTTTCCTCGTCGGCGTCGAGGCGGCCGACTCCCTCCTCCAACTCGCCTTCCGGGTCAGCCCGGAGGGCGATCCGCTCATCGTCACCGAGACGAAGGAGCTGCTGCGCAGCTATCTGGCCCGGTACCTCGACGAGTGAGCCGGGGGCGGCCGTGGTGGTGCCCGCCCCGGCCCATATATCCGTTTCCCCTTCGTGACCTGGTGTTTTGCTCGTATTGCTCGCACGTCAAGACCTTGTTAACACGAGTTTCGGCCACCTAACGTCACCTCGACCGCCATCTCGGCGGGTGTTCAAGGGCGAACGTGAGGTATCCCCGTGCTGACAATCCTCGGATTTGTCATGATCGCTACCTTCTTGGTGCTGATCATGATGAAGAAGATGTCGCCGATGGCGGCGCTCGTACTCATCCCCGTGCTGTTCTGCGTCCTCGTCGGAAAGGGTGCGCACCTGGGCGATTACGTGATCAAGGGCATCGGCGATCTGGCCCCCACGGCCGCGATGCTGATGTTCGCCATCATCTTCTTCGGCGTGATGATCGACGTCGGGCTCTTCGACCCGATCGTCCGGGGCATCCTGCGGTTCTGCAAGGCCGATCCGCTGCGCATCGTCGTCGGTACGGCGGTGCTCGCCGCGATCGTCTCGCTGGACGGTGACGGCTCCACCACGTTCATGATCACGGTCTCCGCGATGTACCCGCTCTACCGGCGGCTCAAGATGAGCCTGGTCGTCCTGACCGGCATCGCCGCCACCGCCAACGGCGTGATGAACACCCTCCCCTGGGGCGGCCCGACGGCTCGCGCCGCCACCGCCCTCAAGCTCGACGCCGGTGACATCTTCGTCCCCATGATCCCGGCCCTCGCCTGCGGCCTCGCCGCCGTCCTCGTCCTCGCGTACGTCCTCGGGCGCCGCGAGCGTAAGCGGCTCGGCGTGCTGTCCTTCGACGGCGCGGACCAGACGACCGAGAGCGCGGTCGCGACGGCTGAGGCCGAGGAGACCGAGCAGGTCCTGACCGGCGCGGGCACCGGAACCGGGCACTCCGCGGCAGCGCGTACGACGCCGGCCTCCGGCGGTACGGACACCACCGCGGGCGCCGCGGGCGCCACGGACGACGGCTTCCAGGGCCTGGACCTGCACCGCGCCACCCTGCGGCCCAAGCTCTACTGGTTCAACGCCGCGCTCACCGTCGCGCTGCTCACCCTGTTGATCCTCCAGACCCTGCCGATCCCGGTGCTCTTCCTGATCGGCGCGGCCCTCGCCCTCACCGTCAACTTCCCGCAGATGAACCTCCAGAAGGAGCGCATCGCCGCGCACGCCGAGAACGTCCTGAACGTCTCCGGCATGGTCTTCGCCGCCGCCGTCTTCACCGGCGTCCTCACCGGCACCGGCATGGTCGAGCACATGGCCCGCTGGCTGGTCGGCAACATCCCGGACGCGATGGGTCCCCACATGGGCCTGGTCACCGGCGTGTTGAGCATCCCGCTGACGTATCTGATGTCCAACGACGGCTTCTACTTCGGCATCGTCCCGATCCTCGCCGAGGCCGGTGCCGCCCACGGAATCGACCCCGTCGAGATCGCCCGTGCCTCCCTCGTCGGACAGCCGCTGCACATGTCCAGCCCGCTGGTCCCCGCGGTCTTCGTCCTCATCGGCATGGCCCGCGTCGAATTCGGCGACCACACCCGCTTCACCATGAAGTGGGCCGCGCTGACCTCCCTCGTGGTGCTGTGCGCGGGACTTCTGATCGGCATCATCTAGGCCGGTACCGGAAAGCAGGTACCGGAGGGCCGGTGGCGGGCGGCCGGCAGGGGCGCCCGCCGCCCCCCACGGAACCCGCCTGCACATCCCCGAAACCCCGCCCACGAACGGAAACGGCCCCCGTGGCGGAACCCGCGAGACCCGGCAGGAGTCGCCTGCTGCGTCTGGTCCTCACCTTCTCCTGCGCCCAGGGAGCGGTGAGCATGGCGCGGTCGGCCGTCTCCTGCCGGGCCCTCGCGCTCGGCGAATGGGGCCTCCCCTGCTCGAACGTGGTGGAGAGCTTGGGGAACCCCGCGCCATCGGCGTCATCACCGCCGTCCACGCCCTGCTGCCGCTGCTCGCTGCCGTCCCGCTGGGCCGCCGTACCGGCCACGGCCGGTGCACCCCGCTACTGGTCACCGGCGTCGCACTGATCACCGGCGGCTGTGCGCTCAGCGGTCCGGCCGGATCGCTGCCCCCGCCGGCGCCCCGGCGCCGGAGCGCCGCGGCTGAGGCCGCGGACCCGCCGGGCTCAGGCCGCCGCGGCGACCTGCGTCGCCGCGCCGTCCGCGCCGTCCGCGCTGTCGGTGGGTGCCGCCGTATCCGGGCGGCGCAGCCTCGGGAAGGCCGGGGCGGCGACCAGGAAGACCAGCGAGACGAGGACGAACGGCCAGGTGAAGGTGTGGCCGCCGGACGGGGCGAAGAGGGCCGCCATCGCCGAGCTGAGGCCGGTCGCCGCGACCACCGCGACCACCGCGTAGCCCAGGCTCCAGGCGTCGGCGACGAGGAACACCCCGCACAGCGCCATCGCCACCAGCACCGCGTTGTATCCCATGGTGCCCTCGGCGACCTCCGCGGCCGGTGCGCCCAGCGCCCAGGCGGTGAAGGTGCCCACCACGCTTCCCACACAGGCCATCACCCCGGCCCGGCGGCTGGCCACGAAGATGCCGACGAGGAAGATCAGGCCGACGTACCACTGCGGCATGAAGAAGATCTGCGCGAAGTCGGCGAAGAAGGCGTGCCACAGATCGGTCCAGCTGAGCGTGGTGGGGCCGCCCGCCGGGTGGGTGAGCGCGGCGAGCCCCTCGCCGTTGTGCCAGATCCGCTCGAAGCCGGGCGCCGCGATCGTCATGGAGCTGGCCATCAGGCAGTACGGCAGCGTGAACGTCGGCAGGTCCCAGGTCGCCAGGACCCGTGCGGCGGCGCCGGTGACGACGGTGACCACCGCGCTCCCGGCCAGCGCGAGCAGCGCGGTGGAGAGGTGGTCGGCGCCGAGGAAGACGGCGAAGCCGACCGCGACCAGACAGGCGTTGAAGCCTTCGAGCCCGGCGGTGATCCGGTCCCGGGCGACGCCCAGCAGCCGGGCGGTCGCCGTGCCCACCGCCGTACCGAGCAGACCGTAGACGCCGTACTGCCAGCCGGCGGCGAACAGCGCGACGGCGAAGATCGCGCCGGTGAGGGCGTGGGGCAGGAAGTCGACCTGCGCCTGGCCGCGCAGCACCGCCAGCACGAACTCCCATAGCCGCCTGCCGGGGGCGGCCGTATCCGGTTGCGGCGCGGCGCCCTCCCTCGTGTCCCGCTGGCCCACGATGCCTCCCCATGCCCGAAATACCCCTGCCGGTCAGAGGCTGGTGCACTCTACATCTAAGAGATGTGGGGGCCGGGGTGAGGGCCCGCGCGGGGCGACGTGGCTACCGACCGTGCGGGGTGAGCTGCGGATGGTGCAGCGCGAGCCCGTCGACCAGCGCCAGCAGCCCGGCCTCGAACGCGCCCTCGTCCACCCGGCGTTGATGCTCCGGCAGCAGATGCGCCTGCCCGAGGTGCGGATAGGCGTCCGGATCGTACGCGCCGGGGTCGTCGACGAAGCCGCGGGCGAACGAACCGAGCGCGGAACCGGCCACGAAGTAGCGGACCATCGCACAGACGCGGGTCGCCTGGGCCGGGGGCCACCCCGCGTCGACCAGACCGCCGAACGCCGCATCGGCCATCTTCAGCCCCGCCGGGCGGCGGCCGGGCCCCTGCGCGAGGAACGGCACGATGTGCGGATGCGCGGCGAGCGCGGCGCGGTACGAACGGCCCCAGCCCAGCAGCCCGGTCCGCCAGTCGCCGTCCGCGAAGGCGGTGACGTCGACCTGCGCGATGACCGTGTCGGCGACCGCGTCGAGGAGTTCGTCCTTGGTCGTGAAGTGGTTGTAGAGGGACGGGCCGCTCACCCCCAGCTCGGCGGCGAGCCGCCGGGTGGACAGCGCCGTCAGCCCTTCCGCGTCGATGAGCGCCAGCGCCGCGGCGACGATCCGGGCGCGGCTCAGCAGAGGCTTGCGGGGTCGGGCCATGCCTCACATGGTAGAGGCCGCCCCGCCGCTGACCAGCGGTGCCGAGTGGCTGTCTCGTGGGGTGCGCCGACCGGCGTCCGGGTGCTCCGGCCACCTGGCCCCGCGCCCCGCGGACATGCGCTAAGCGTCCGCTCACCCGCGCGGTAAGGTGTGCGGTCCGTCCGTGGAGGGTCCGTGGCGGAGGAAAAGCGGGGTGTGCGATGGACACGGAGGCACGGGAGGCGGCGGGCGCCGGCGACGAGTGGGCCGATGTGGCCCCGGACGCCGCACGGCGCCTGGTCCGCGCCGCCGTCGAGGCGTTCGCCGAACGCGGCTACCACGCGACCACCACGCGCGACATCGCGGGCCGCGCCGGAATGAGCCCCGCCGCGCTCTACATCCACTACCGGACGAAGGAGGAACTGCTCTACCGCATCAGCGGCATCGGCCACGAGAAGGCGCTCGCCATCATGGGCGAGGCCGCCGCGGCCGACGGCAGCGCCGCCGAACGGCTCGCCGCAGCCGTCCGCACCTTCGTCCGCTGGCATGCCGAGCACCACACCACCGCCCGGGTCATCCAGTACGAACTCCAGGCGCTCGGCCCCGAGCACTACGCCGAGATCACTGCGCTGCGCCGCCGCACCGACCGGCTGCTGCGCCAGATCATCCAGGACGGCGCGGACTCCGGGGAGTTCCGCGCCGACGACGTCCCGGGCACCACCCTCGCCGTGCTGTCGCTCTGCGTGGACGTCGCCCGCTGGTTCACCGCCGACGGCCGCCGCACCCCCGACGAGGTCGGCGTCCTCTACGCGGGGCTGGTCCTGCGGATGGTGGGCGCGGGGGCGGAGTGACGGCCTCCGTGTGACGGCCTCCGCGTGCCGGTCTCGGGGTCATGGTCTCGGAGTGAGGCGGCGGGCATGGGGCGGGTGCCGTGCGCTCGCCCCGTGCCCGCCGCCGCCTCAGAAGGTGAACCGGCTGACCGACTCCGCCACGCACACCGGCTTTCCGCCGCCCTCGCGCTCGATCGTCACCGCCGTCGTCAGCTGCACCCCGCCGGCCACCTCCGTGACCTCCGCGATCCGCGCGGTGGCCCGCACCCGCGAGCCGACCGGCACGGGGGCGGGGAAACGGACCTTGTTGGTGCCGTAGTTGATGCCCATCGCGACGTTGTCGACGCGCATCAGCTGCGGGACGAGGGCGGGCAGCAGCGACAGCGTCAGATAGCCGTGCGCGATGGTGGTGCCGAACGGTCCGGCCGCCGCCTTCTCCGCGTCGACATGGATCCACTGGTGATCGCCGGTGGCCTCGGCGAACTGGTCGATCCGCCGCTGATCGATCTCCAGCCAGTCGCTGGGGCCCAGCTCCTCGCCGACCGCGGCCCGCAGCTCGTCGAGCGATCCGAACACCCGGGGCTCTGCCATCCCGTCCGCCTCCTGAAGTTTCCCGCGCCGCCCGGTCACGCCCTGCCGGGCGCCCGTCGTCGCTGACCGTGTACTGGCTGATCCCTGCGCCAAGCCTCTGGGCTAAGCGCTTGCTCAGCATGCGGAGTGTGCGTGCTGCTGTCAACGGACCGGCGGGCGCCGGGGTGGGTGTCGGACTCGGTGGACGGCTGCCCGGTGTCCGGCGCCCTAGGCTGGGCCCGTGCCTCAGCTTCCCTTCAAGGTCCATGAACTCACCGTCGGCCAGCTCTCCGCGCGCAGCGGCGCCGCCGTCTCCGCACTGCACTTCTACGAGACCAAGGGCCTGATCAGCAGCACCCGCACGTCCGGGAACCAGCGCCGCTACACCCGCGACACCCTGCGCCGCGTCGCCTTCGTACGCGCCGCCCAGCGGGTCGGCATCCCCCTCGCCGTGATCCGCGACGCCCTCGCCGAACTCCCCGACGAACGCACCCCCACCCGCGACGACTGGGCCCGCCTCTCCGAGGCATGGCGCGCCGAACTCGACGAACGCATCGGTCAACTCGTCGACTTGCGCGACCACTTGACCGACTGCATCGGCTGCGGCTGCCTTTCCCTCGAACGTTGTGCCCTCTCCAACCCGTACGACAACCTCGGCCAACAGGGGCCGGGGGCACGCCGGTTGCGGGTGGATCGGGGGGTGGCCGAGCCTGGGGCGCCCTCCGGGAACGCTGCGGGTGGCTGCGCGGACGAGGCGCCGGGGGAGGTGCGGTGAGGCAACCCCCGGGCCTTGCTGCCTCCCAGGCTTCGCCGCGCTCTGGCCAAGTGACGGACACCCCGAACCCGGACTGGCGAAACTGCTGGTCATGAAGGGCGGGCCCCGCGTGCGCGGGGATGGTCCCAGCCAGCAGCGGTACAGTCCTGCGGTCCCGGGGGCGCGCCCCGTACCCGCGGGGCACACCTCACCACATCCTCGGCCTCCTCCCCGCCCAAGGCCGAGCGTTCTCCAGCTGAGCCGACACCGATATCAACCCCGCCTCCTCCCCATACCGCCCCGCGAGCATCACGCCGATCGGCAGACCCTCGGGGGTCTGGTGCAGCGGCAGGCTTACCGCCGGTTGGCCGGTGGCGTTGTAAAGGGCGCTGAAGGGGGAGTACGCGCCGATGGCGGCGAACTCCGCCTGTGGGTCGGCGTCGTTGCGCAGTTCCCCGACCTTCGGCGGCGGTGCGGCGACCGTCGGGGAGAGGAGGAGGTCGTACCCGCCGGACGGCATCAGCGTGTCGGCGACGGTCTGGCCGAGGTGGTGCAGGGCGTAGAGGGAGCGGGCGAACTCCGGGCCGGACACCGTGGCGCCGCGCTCGCGAAGATGGCGGGTGAGCGGCATCAGCAGCTCCTCGCGGCCGGGCGGCACGGGGCGGTTCGCGGCGATCACCGACCAGACGCGGGTGAAGTCCTCCAGGACGGAGGCGTCGATGGGCAGGGACACCTCCTCGACGTGGTGGCCGAGGCCGCTCAGCAGCGCCGCGGTGTCGGCGACCGCCCGTCGGCACTCCTCGTGCACCTCGGCGCCCGGCACTGGCGCCCCGGCCAGGACGCCGATCCGCAGCCGCCCGGGGTCGCGCCCCACCTGCGCGGAGAACGTTTCGCCGGGCGGCAGTGCGGGCGCGGTGAACGCGTCCCCCGGCATCGGCCCGGCCAGTACGTCGAGGAGCGCCGCGGCGTCGGCGACCGTACGGGCCAGCGGGCCGGAGGTGCTCAGGCCCGTGACGTCGTGGAGCACCGGGCCGGAACTGACCCGGCCGCGGCTGGGCTTGAGGCCGACCAGGCCGCACGCCGCGGCGGGGATACGGATCGAACCGCCGCCGTCCGAGGCGTGGGCGAGCGGCGCCAGACCCGCGGCGACGGCGGCGCCCGCCCCGCCGCTGGATCCGCCTGCCGACCGGTCGAGGTCCCACGGGGTGCGGGCGGGCGGCCCCAGTCTGTTCTCGGTGTAGCAGGGCAGGCCGAACTCGGGGGTGTTGGTCTTGCCGAGCAGCACGGTCCCGGCGGCGCGGAGCCGGGTGACGACATGGTCGTCGACGGGGGCTACGCGGTCGTCCAGGGCGAGCGAGCCCATCGTGAAACGCACCCCGGCGACCTGGCTGAGGTCCTTCACCGGCACCGGGACGCCGTGCAGTGGCGGCAGTGGGCGGCCCTCGCGGCGGGCGGCGGTGGCGGTCCGCTCCGCCGCCGCGGCCTGCTCGCGGGCGATCTCCGGGGTGCGGGTGAGGAACGCCCCGACGGTGTCGTCGAGCCGTTCGATGCGGGCGAGGTAGTGCTCGGTCAGCTCGACGGGGGAGAGGTCGCCCGCGCTGATGGCGCGGGCCTGTTCGAGGGCGGTCAGATCGTGCAGCTCGGCCATGGAGTTCCCCTTCTCGGCAGTGCCGCGGGCCCGAGTGCCGTGCGGCGTCGGCGGACGGCGGCGAAACCGTCCGTGAGCGGTTCTGTCGGCTTCCGGCCGTACGGGACGAGGTTCCGCCCCGCTTCACCCGCCGGAGGCGGCGCCCGGGGAGTCACCGGGTGCGCCGCCGTCGGATATCGGCTCCTGGGCGGCCGGAGCGGAGACCCGCGCCGCGCCCGAGGGTGCCTCGGCCGCCGCCAACCCTACTGCCGCGGCGATCAGTTCGGCGTTGTCAGCGGCGGGGGAGCCGTCCGGCAGCAGCAGGGTGTCCTCGATGCCGATACGGGTGGCCAGGCCCAGGCGGAGGGCCAGCCGCAGCACCGGCCAGGCGCCGCCCTCCTCGCCGTGCAGCAGCACCGGGCGGCCGTGCCGGGCGGCGCCGAGCGCGGCCAGCAGCCGCCGGGCCGTGTCCGGGGCCGTCACCGCATCGGTGTCCGTGACCTCGGCCAGCACCCGCAGCACTCGCGGGCGCAGCGGTGAGCGGGCGAAGCGCGCGGCGCCTGAGGTGCCGGACCGGATCCCGGCCTCCACCGCCACGCCCCGAGCGAGCAGCGCGGCGGCCACCTGCTCGGCGCCGGGCTCGTGCCAGTTGACCGAGGCGTGGTCGGGCAGCAGCGGCCAGGACCGTATCCACGCCACCCGCCGCGCCGGATCGGGCGCGGCCCACGCGCCCGTCGTCACCCCGACCGGGACGGTCACCGCCGCGCGCAGCGCCTCCAGGACGGGGGCGACCACCCGGGGCGAGAGGGAGTCCTGCCCGCAGGGGGTCTTGGGGTGGACGTGGACGGAGGTGGCCCCGGCCGCCACCGCCCGCCGCGCGGCCTCGGCCAGCGCGGTCGGCGACAGCGGCACCGCGGCCGAATCCGCCGCGGTGCGGGCTCCGTTGAGAGCGACCTGAGTCATACCCCCGATGCTGGCACAGGGGTCTGACAACGCCCGCCGCGAGGGTCCGAACTCCGCGCGGGGGAACGGCCGTTCAGGCCGCTATCGACGCCCCGAAGTGCACGTCGGGCGCCGAGGTCACCGCTCCCGCCTCGGCGGCGTGTGCCGTGCCGGAGGCGTCGCGCCGGGCCGCCGCCAAGGTGTCGCGGGTCAGCAGGGCGGCCGGGGTGATCACGCCGCAGTCCGCGCAGACCGGTCCGGCGGCCCGGCGGTCCGCGTCGGCGAGCGGACGGAAGCGGGGGGAGCCGCACACCGGGCAGTCGCGCCGGGGCCGTCCGGACTCCATCGCCGTGATGACGGTGCGCAGGACCGCCGCGAGCGGCGCCGCCGGATGCCGGTGCGGTGCCGCGCACGGCACGATCTCGCAGCCGCCCCGGGTGCGCCGGTGCCAGGCGTCGAGCGCACCGGGCTGCCGGATGCCGTCCCGCTTCTCCCGGCGCCGCCGCGCGACGCACTCCGCCTCGTACGCGAGCCACAGGGCGCGCGCCTCCTCCAGTTCGACGAGGGCGGCCAGCAGGCGCGCCGGGTCGGGATCGCGGTCCTGCGGGGCGATACCGGCCCGGGTGCACAGGTGGTGCCAGGTCGCGCGGTGCCCGTAAGGGGCGAAGCGCTCCAGGCATTTGCGCAGGGCGGTGCGGCGCCGTGTGGCGAGGAGCCGCGGATCGCGGACCTGTGCGGCGAAAGCTCTGAAACCGGCCATTTTCATCCCACCTCCGTGGGGAGGACCCGACTGGACACGGAAGGGACGCAGCGGAAGGCCGCCCGGATCCATCGAATTTCCTTGCGGATTCCCGGTGTGGAACGGAAGGGGCGGAGGTTGCCGGGGGTATCCGGTGAGGGATGCGAAAAGGTGACTGCTGTTCACCTTCCCGAGGAGAGGTAACCAGCGGTAACGTCCGGCCCCACCCGCCTCCCGAGGAGCAGGAATGCGACGACGTACCGGAAGGGTCAGGACCGCCGCCGCGGCAGCCCTGTTCGCCTTGGGTGCCACGCTCTTGGCACCGCCTCCCACCGCGGCCGCGGCCGACGGGCCCGATGGCTCCGATTTCTGCCAGGGCCAGTGTGCCGACATCCTGCCGCCGGGCGCGACGGGCAACGCGACCCTCGCCGACATCCTGGCGAGCAAGGTGTTCGGCACCCACCCCGCGCACTCCGACGACCAACTCGCCCCGTACGGCGCCCTGGCCAGCGGTTATCGGTCGCTCACCGACGACACCCTGACCGACTTCTTCAACGACTCCTCCTTCGGTGTGCCCAAGGACCAGGTGGACAAGGTCACCGCGCCGCGCGACGACGTCACCATCACCCGGGACAAGAAGACCGGCATCCCGCACATCAAGGGCACCACCCGCTACGGCACCGAGTTCGGCGCCGGATATGCCGCCGGGCAGGACCGCCTGTGGCTGATGGACCTCTTCCGGCACATCGGACGCGGCGAGCTGACGTCGTTCGCCGGTGGCGCCCTCGCCAACCAGGGCCTGGAGCAGGAGTTCTGGCCCCAGGCGCCGTACACCGAGGCCGACCTCCAGGCGCAGGTCGACCGGATCCGGGACACCAACGGCGCCCGCGGCAAGCAGGTCATGGCGGATGCCCAGGCGTATGTCGACGGCATCAACGCCTACCGCGAACAGTCGAAGAACGGCCGCTACTTCCCCGGTGAGTACGTGCTCACCGGCCATGTCGACGCGATCACCAACGCCGGGGAGATCCAGCCCTTCGAGCTCACCGACCTGATCGCCCTCGCCTCCGTCGTCGGCGGGCTCTTCGGCAACGGCGGTGGCGGCGAGGTCCCGTCCGCCCTCGCACTGCTCTCCGCACAGCACAAGTACGGCGTCGAGAAGGGCACCGCGCTCTGGGAGTCCTTCCGCGAGCGCAACGACCCCGAGGCCACCAAGACCCTCCACGACGGCCAGAGCTTCCCGTACGCGGTCAAGCCCGCCAAGGCCGAGGGCACCGCGCTGCCCGACGCCGGATCGGTCACCCCCGAGCAGCTGGTCTTCGACCGCACCGGCGCGGCGGGCGCCAAGAAGCCCGCACAGGAGCCGGTCCGGGCGCCCGCCAAGTACCGCAAGCTGGAGGGGCTGTTCAAGGACGGCGTGCTGCCCAAGGGCGCCTTCGACCCGACCCAGCACCGCGGGATGTCCAACGCCCTGCTGGTCTCCGGAAAGCGCACCGCCAGTGGTCACCCCGTCGCCGTCTTCGGGCCGCAGACCGGCTACTTCGCCCCGCAGCTGCTGATGCTCCAGGAGATCCAGGGGCCGGGCATCAGCGCCCGCGGCGCCTCCTTCGCCGGTGTCGGCATGTACGTCCAGCTGGGCCGCGGCCAGGACTACGCCTGGAGCGCCACCTCCGCGGGGCAGGACATCACCGACACCTACGCCGTGGACCTGTGCAACACGGACGGCTCCCCGGCCACCAAGGACGCGGTCGCCTACCGCTACCACGGCGACTGTGTCCCGATGGAGAAGCTGGAGCGCACCAACTCCTGGAAGCCGACCATCGCCGACCCGACAGCCGCCGGTTCGTACCGGATGCAGATCTTCCGCACCAAGTACGGCACCGTCACCCACCGCGCCACCATCGGCGGTAAGCCCGTCGCCTACACGGCGCTGCGCTCCACCTACCGCCACGAGGCCGACTCCATCATCGGCTTCCAGATGCTCAACGACCCCTCGTACGTGCGCGACGCGGCGACGTTCCAGCAGGCCGCCCAGCACATCGGCTACGCCTTCAACTGGTTCTACGCCGACTCCCGCGACATCGCGTACTACAACAGCGGCCTCAACCCCGTCCGCAACCCGAAGGTCGACCCGGCGCTGCCCATCAAGGCGGCACCGGAGTACGAGTGGCGCGGCTTCCAGCCGGAGAACAACCTCACCGACTACACGCCCCCCGCCCAGCATCCGCAGTCGGTGAACCAGGACTACTACGTCTCCTGGAACAACAAGCAGGCCGCCGACTACGACTCGGCGGGCTTCGGCAACGGCCCGGTGCACCGCGCCGACCTCCTCGACGACCGGGTCGCGGCCCTCACCGCCGAGGGTGGCGTCACCCGCGCCTCGCTGACCCGGGCGATGTCCGAGGCGGCCGTCACCGATCTGCGCGGTGAGGACGTACTGCCGGAGCTGCTGCGGGTGCTGCAGAGCGAGCCGGTCACCGATCCGCAGCTCAAGAAGGCGGTGCAGCAGCTCGATTCGTGGCGCCGGGACGGCTCCCAGCGCCGGGAGACGGCCGCCGGATCGCACACCTACACCCACCCCGACGCGGTCCGGCTGATGGACGCCTGGTGGCCGCTGCTGGTCAAGGACGCCTTCGCCCCGGAGCTGGGCGGCGATCTCTACCAGGCGCTCAACGCCAACCTCGCGATCGACGAGTCGCCGTCGGCGGGCCACGGCCCGACCGGGGCGCACGCCGGATCGGCGTTCCAGTACGGCTGGTGGAGCTATGTCGACAAGGACCTGCGCTCGGTTCTGGGCGAGAAGGTGCAGGCGCCGCTGGCCCGGCCGTTCTGCGGTAAGGGCGACCTGTCCGCCTGCCGCGACACCCTCCTCGACACGCTGCGCGAGGCGGCCGGGAAGACGGCCGAGCAGGTCTACCCGGGCGACGACAGCTGCAAGGCCGGCGACCAGTGGTGCTCCGACGCGATCATCCACCGCGCCGTGGGCGGCCTCACCCACACCACGATCAGCTGGCAGAACCGCCCCACCTACCAGCAGGTGGTGGAGTTCCCCGCGCACCGCTGACCTGCGGACGCACCGATGGCGGACGCCGGTTGGGGGCCTGTGCCCCGGACCGGCGTCCGCCGCGCGGAGCTCAGCCCAGCTCGCGGGTGCGGGTCTCCGGCAGCGCCAGCACACAGAGCAGGGAGGCCACGGCCATCGCGCTGACGTACCAGCCCACCGACGCCGAGCCGAACGCCGACTGGAGCCGGGTGGCGACCAGCGGCGCGACCGCACCGCCCAGCACCCCGCCCAGGTTGTAGGCGAGCGAGGCGCCCGAGTACCGCACCGTGGCGCCGAACAGCTCGGGCAGATACGCGCCCATCGGCCCGTACACCACACCCATGCAGAACAGCGCGCCGCCGATGCCGAGGGCGATCAGCACCGGCTGCCCGGTGTCCAGCAGCGGGAAGAGGACCAGGCCCCACACCACGGCCAGACCGGTACCGGCGAGGACCAGCTTGCGGCGTCCGGAGCCGTCCGAGCGGGTCGCGGCCAGCCACGTCCCCGCGGCGAGGAAGAGACAGGCGATCAGCGAAAGACCCAGCATCGTGTTCCGGGAGATGCCGAGGGTGCCGGTGGTGTAGGCAAGGCAGTAGGTCGTCGCGGTGTAGAAGAGGCCGTACGCGATGATCATGCCGCCGGCGCCCAGCAGCAGCTCCTTCGGATGGCGCCGGAAGACATCGAGTGCCGGAACCCGCCCGGCCTCCTGCGCCGCCCGCACCTTCGCGAAGACCGGCGTCTCACTGATCTTCAGCCGGACGAACAGGCCGACGCCGACCAGGAGGAACGACAGCAGGAACGGCACCCGCCAGCCCCAGGAGCGGAACGCCGCGTCGTCGAGGACGGCCGACAGCAACCAGAACACCCCGGTCGCGGCGAAGAACCCGACGGACGGCCCCAGTTGCGGGAACGCCGCGTACAGGCCCCGGCGCCGCTTCGGCGCGTGCTCGACGGCGAGCAGCGCCGCGCCGCCCCATTCGCCGCCCAGGCCGATGCCCTGCACGAAGCGGAGCAGCACCAGCAGCAGCGGCGCCCAGATCCCGAGCGTGCCGTAGCCGGGCAGCAGCCCGACGCACGCCGTCGACAGGCCCATCATCAGCAGCGACGCCACCAGCACCGACTTGCGGCCGACCCGGTCGCCGAAGTGCCCGAAGATCAGCGAGCCCAGGGGCCGGGCGGCGAACGCCACCGCGTAGGTGGAGAACGACGCGAGGGTGGCGTTCGCCGGGTCGAGGCCCGGGAAGAACGCCTCGTTGAGGACGAGGGCGGCGGCGGTGCCGTAGATGTAGAAGTCGTAGAACTCGATGGCCGTGCCGATGAAGGACGCCACCGCCACCCGGCGCAGGCTCTCCCCGCCGCCCTCCGAGGTGGCCGCGGCGTCCGCCGTTCCCGGCCCGTTCTTCGCTGATGTCGTATCGGTTCGCACGAGCGGCATGCTCACGGTCGGTGCAACGTGCAGTCAATAGATGGGACGGCGTGTCTCGAAGTGTGGGATGCGGGGGAGTGCCCTTCGGGTGCGCGGCTACGGATAGCGCAGGTAGCGGCGGCGTACGGCCCGGAAGCGGGCCAGGTCGTGCTGCCAGGCGGCGACGACGTCGTCCGTCCCGGCGCCCTTGTCGATCATCGTGCGGACGGCTGCGGAACCGGTCAGCCGGTCGATGCCGAGATCCGGCCGCCAGGCGAAGCCGTCCCACACCTGCTTGGCCGTCACCAGCAGCGCGATACCGGTGCGCACCGGGTCGAACGCCGCCCGGTCCGTCACGTGCAGCTGCACCCCGCCGACCGTCTTCCCGGCGAACTTCGAGAACGCGGGCGCGAAGTACGCCTCCCGGAAACGCACACCGGGCAGCGCGAGTTCACCGGCCGCCGCGGCCCAGCGCCGGTCGATGCCCTCCGCGCCCAGCAGCTCGAACGGCCGGGTGGTGCCGCGCCCCTCGGAGAGGTTGGTGCCCTCGAACAGGCAGGTCCCGGCGTAGACCAGCGCGGTGTCCGGGGTCGGCATGTTCGGGCTGGGCGGCACCCACGGCAGCCCGGTCGCGTCGAAGAAGTCGCCGCGCCGCCACCCGGACATCGCCACCGTCTCCAGCCGCACCGCACGCCCCGCGTCCGCCGCCACGAACTCGTCGTTGAACAGCCGCGCCAGCTCCGTCACCGTCATCCCGTGCGCCTGCGCGATCGGCCTGCGGCCGACGAACGACGCGTACGCCGGATCCAGCACCGGCCCCGCCGCATCTCGCCCGGTCACCGGATTGGGCCGGTCCAGCACCACGAACCGCTTGCCCGCCAGCGCGGCGGCCACCATGCAGTCGTAGAGCGTCCAGATGTACGTGTAGAAGCGCGCGCCGACGTCCTGGATGTCGAAGACCACGGTGTCCACCCCGGACGCGGTGAAGATGTCCGCCAGCTCCCGGCCGCTCTTGCCGTACGTGTCGTACACCGGCAGCCCGGTCGCCGGATCGTCGTACCGCCCCTCGGAACCGCCGGCCTGCGCGGTGCCGCGGAAGCCGTGCTCGGGGCCGAACACCGCGCGCAGCCGCACCCGTTCGTCGGCGTGCAGTACATCGACGAGGTGGCGCAGGTCCGGGGTGACGCCGGTGGGGTTGGTGACGATGCCGACCGAGTGGCCGTCGAGGAGGCGGTAGCCGTCGGCGGCGAGCCGGTCGAAGCCGGTGCGCACCGGGCGGCGGGCCGGGCCGCCCGGTGGCGCGGCGGAGGCGGCGGAGGCGGTGGCGGGCGCGGCGGTGAGCGCCGCACCGGCGGCCCCGGTCGCGGCGAGACGGCCGAGCAGCAGACGTCGGGACAGGGTCATGTGCGGCCCTCCGGGAGCGGTGAGCGGACAGGGTCCGTGCCGAGCGCACCGTAACCCGCGCGTGGCCCCTCGGGAACGCGCCGGAGGGTGGCGCGTCCGGCTCTTCCACTGCGACATACCGACTGGTTAGTCTGCCTCCTGGGGGAGAGCCGAGCGACCCGACCGAGGGAGAGCCAGCGTGGAAGCCGTACGGGACAAGGCCGTTGTCGTGACCGGGGCGGGCGGGGGGATCGGTGCCGCACTGGCCCGCCGCTTCGCCGCCGAGGGCGCCCGGGTGGTCGTCAACGACCTCGACGCGGCCAAGACGGAGAAGACCGCCGGGGAGATCGGGGGGCTCGCCGTCCCCGGGGACGCCTCCGCGGTCGTCCCGGCCGCCCGCGAGGCGCTCGGCGGCGACATCGACATCTTCTGCGCCAACGCGGGCGTCGGCACCGGCGGCGGCCCCGGGGCGCCCGAGGAGGACTGGGCACTGGCCTGGGACGTCAACGTCATGGCGCACGTACGCGCCGCCCGCGAGCTGCTGCCCGGCTGGCTGGCGCGCGGCGCGGGCCGCTTCGTCTCCACCGTCTCCGCCGCCGGACTCCTCACCATGATCGAGGCGGCGCCCTACAGCGTCACCAAGCACGGCGCGTACGCCTTCGCCGAATGGCTCTCGCTGACCTACCGTCACCGCGGCGTCGCGGTGCACGCCATCTGCCCGCAAGGCGTACGCACCGACATGCTCGCCGCGACCGGCGCCGCCGGGGAGCTGGTCCTCACCCCCACCGCCGTCGAGCCCGCGACCGTCGCCGACGCCCTCTTCGACGCGATGGCCGAGGACCGCTTCCTGGTCCTGCCGCACCCGGAGGTCGCCGGGTACTACACCGCACGCGCCACCGAACCGGACCGCTGGCTCGGCAGCATGAACCGCCTTCAGCAGAAGCTGGAGGAGAGGGAGAACCGATAGTTGCCCCGGGCGCGCGGCCCCCGCCCCGCGCCCCCTGCCGACCGGGCCGCGCCCCCGCGCGCCCCGCCCCGGGGTGGCCGACCACCACCCCTCCCTCCCCGCACGGAATCCGGCACCGACCGGGTCCCCGTACGCTTCCGGCCCGCGGGCCGCCCGCGGCGGGCCCCGGCGCCCAGGACGAAAGGGCCGCACCCGATGACTTCCTACCAGGACAAGCCGTGGCTGGCGCAGCTCACCGAGGCGCAGCGCGAGCCCGTCGACCCGCTCGCTTCCCTGCTGCACGTCTTCCGCGACGCGGTCCGCCACGTCCCCGGCAGCACCGCCCTCGCCTACTTCGACGCCCGCCTCACCTACGCCGAGACCGACGCGCTCTCCGACGGCGTCGCCGCCCACCTCGCCGCCCACGGCTTCCGGCCCGGCGACCGCGCAGTGGTGATGCTCCAGAACACCCCGCACTTCGTCCTCGCCCTCCTCGGCGTCTGGAAGGCCGGCGGCGTCGTCGTCCCCGTCAACCCCATGTACAAGACGGGTGAGATGGCCCATGTGCTGTCCGACGCCGAGGTCACCGCCGTCGTCTGCGCCGACCACACCTGGGACGCGTTCCTCCGGGAGACCGCCGCCCGGCAGCCGTCCGTACGGATCGCTCTGACCGCCTGCGAGGCGGGCCTCCAGACCCGCGACGACGCACGGGTGCTGCGCCCCGAGCGCCTCGGCCCCCGGGAGGGCGCCGACGACCTGCTGACCGTCGCCCGCAACGCCGCCGCCGCGCCGGTGCCCGCCGTCGACGGCCCGGCCGCCACCGACACCGCGCTGATCAGCTACACCTCCGGCACCAGCGGCACGCCCAAGGGCGCCGTCAACACCCACGGCAACCTCTCCTACAACGCCGAGCGGCAACGCACCGGACTGCGACTGCCCGCCGGGTCCACCTACTTCGCGCTCGCCCCGCTCTTCCACATCACCGGCCTGGTCTGCGAGCTGGCCGGTGCCTTCGCCAACCACGGCATCTGCGCGCTCACCTACCGCTTCGAGGCGGGCGCCGTCCTGGACGCCTTCCTGGAGTACCGCCCGGCCTTCACCGTCGGCCCCGCCACCGCGTTCATGGCGCTGCTGGCCCACCCGGACGTGACCTGCGACCACTTCTCCTCCTTCGCGATGATCGCCTCCGGGGGCGCTCCGGTGCCGCCCGCCCTGGTGGAGGCGTTCCGCGCCGGATCCGGCCGCTACCTCCACAACGGCTACGGCCTGACCGAGACCAGCGCCACCCTCGCCACCGTCCCGCCCGGCCGCGAGGCGCCCGTCGACCCGGAGTCCGGCACCCTCGCCGTCGGCGTGCCGGGACCCGACGCCGTTGTCCGGATCGTCGACGCGGCGGGCGCCGACGTGCCGTTCGGCACCCACGGCGAGATCGTGGTCCGCGGCCCGCAGGTCGTCCCCCGCTACTGGCGGCGCCCCGACGCGACCGCACAGGCGATACCCGACGGCGAGCTGCGCACCGGCGACATCGGCTTCATGGACGACGGCGGCTGGCTCTATGTCGTCGACCGCAAGAAGGACATGATCAACGCCTCCGGTTTCAAGGTCTGGCCGCGCGAGGTCGAGGACGTCCTCTACACCCACCCGGCGGTGCGCGAGGCGGCCGTCGTCGGCGTCCCGGACGCCTACCGGGGCGAGTCCGTCAAGGCGTACGTCAGCCTGCGGCCCGGCGCCGCCCCGGACCCGGCCGAGCTGTCCGGCTACTGCCGTGAGCGGCTCGCCGCGTACAAATATCCCCGGGAGGTCGAGATCCTGCCCGAACTGCCGAAGACCACCAGTGGGAAGATCCTCCGGCGGGAGCTGCGTGACCGCGCACGCCCCGACGGCCGGTGACCGGCCGACGACTCCCGCGAACGACCCGCGCGCAACGACGAAGGAACAGGTGACGGCGATGGCCGCAACGAAGGACGGCGACGGCACGAAGCCGGTGGCGCAGCGGTTGCTGGCCACCGCCACCCACCTCTTCGCGGAGCGCGGCTACGACCGCACCTCCGTCCAGGAGATCGTCGACGCGGCGGGCGTCACCAAGGGCGCCCTCTACCACTACTTCGGCTCCAAGGAGGACCTGCTCCACGAGGTCTACGGCCGGGTGCTCCGCCTCCAGCAGGAGCGCCTGAACCACTTCGCGGACGCCGACGCGCCGGTGGAGCAGCGGCTGCGCGACGCCGCCGCCGATGTCGTCGTCACCACCATCGAGAACCTCGACGACACCAAGATCTTCTTCCGGTCGATGCACCACCTCGGCCCGGAGAAGGACAAGCAGGTACGGGCCGAACGCCGCCGCTACCACGAGCGGTTCCGGGCACTGATCGAGGAGGGCCAGCGCAGCGGCGTCTTCGCCGCCGATGTCCCCGCCGACCTCGTCGTGGACTACCACTTCGGCTCGGTCCACCACCTCGGCACCTGGTACCGCGAGGACGGCCCGCTCACCCCGCAGCAGGTCGCCGACCACCTCGCCGGACTCCTGCTGCGGGCCCTGCGGCCGTAACGGGTAACGGGAACATCGGCGCGCCCCCCGGCGTTGTGGTCCCGCAGGGGGCGCGCCCGACCCCTACGGGAGGCGTTCGACCGCGCCCTACGGGCACCGCACCCGGTACGGGCACCGCACCCGGTACGGGCACCGCCCCCTACGGTTACCGCCCGCCCTACCGGTAGCGCTTCAGCTCCCGCCGGGCCAGCGACCGCTGGTGCACCTCGTCCGGGCCGTCCGCCAGGCGCAGCGTCCGGGCCCCTGCCCACAGCTCGGCCAGCGGGAAGTCCTGGCTGACACCGCCCGCGCCGTGCAGCTGCACCGCCTTGTCGAGGATGTCCACGACGGTGCGCGGGGTGGCGATCTTGATGGCCTGGATCTCGGTGTGCGCGCCCTTGTTGCCGACGGTGTCCATCAGCCAGGCGGTCTTCAACACCAGCAGCCGCAGCTGCTCCACCGCGACTCGCGCGTCCGCGATCCACTCCTGCACCACGCCCTGCCCGGCCAGCGGCTTGCCGAACGCCTCCCGGGACACCGCGCGGCGGCACATCAGCTCGATGGCCCGTTCCGCCATCCCGATCAGCCGCATGCAGTGGTGGATCCGGCCGGGGCCCAGTCGCGCCTGGGCGATGGCGAAGCCGCCGCCCTCCTCGCCGATGAGGTGCGCCGCCGGGACCCGTACGTTCTCGAAGACCATCTCGGCGTGGCCGCCGTGGTAGTGGTCCTCGTAGCCGTAGACCTGCATCGCCCGCTTGACGGTCAGGCCCGGCGTGTTGCGGGGGACCAGCACCATCGACTGCTGGCGGCGGATGTCCGCGCCGTCCGGGTCGGTCTTGCCCATCACGATGAAGATCCGGCAGTCCGGGTGCATCGCGCCGGAGATGTACCACTTGCGGCCGTTGATGACGTAGTCGCCGGAGCCGTCGGTGGCCTTCTCGATCCGGGTCTCGATGTTGGTCGCGTCCGACGACGCCACGTCCGGCTCGGTCATCGCGAACGCCGAGCGGATCTCCCCGGCCAGCAGCGGCGCCAGCCACTCCGTGCGCTGCGCCGCGCTGCCGAACTGCGCCAGCACCTCCATGTTGCCGGTGTCCGGCGCCGCGCAGTTCAGCGCGGTCGGCGCCAGCTGCGGGCTGTGGCCGGTGATCTCCGCGAGCGGGGCGTACTGGAGATTGGTCAGCCCGGCGCCCAGCTCCGCGTCCGGCAGGAAGAGGTTCCACAGCCCCTGCCGCCGCGCCTCGGCCTTCAGCTCCTCCACCACCGGCGGCGTCCGCCACGGCGAGTCGAGCGTGGCGCGCTGCTCCTGCGCCGTCGCCTCGGCGGGCAGGACGTGCTCGTCCATGAAGGTCAGCAGCTGCGCGCGCAGCTCCTCGGTACGGGCGTCGAATGCGAAGTCCATGGGTGCCTCAGCCTTCCTTGAGGGTGGTGAGTCCGTGGTGGATGAAGACGGGCACGAGTTCGCCGATCCGGTCGAACCCTGCGCCGACGGTCTGCCCGAGCGTGTACCGGTAGTGGATGCCCTCAAGGATCACCGCGAGTTTGAACCACGCGAACGCGGTGTACCAGGCGATCGCCGAGGTGTCCCGCCCGGAGCGCTCCGCGTAACGGGCGATCAGCTCACCCGGCGCCGGATGGCCGGGCGCAGCGCTCGTGGTGGAGACCGGCGACTCGGCGAGCCCCAGATCGGAGCTGTACATCGCCAGCAGTCCGAGGTCGGTCAGCGGGTCGCCGAGCGTGGACATCTCCCAGTCGAGGACGGCCGCGGGGGCGTCGTCCGCGCCGATCAGGACGTTGTCGAGGCGGTAGTCACCGTGGACGACGGACGGCGCGGGCGAGGCGGGCAGCGCCCGGCCCAGTCCCGCGTGCAGCGCGTCGATCCCCGGCAGGTCGCGGTTGCGTGATCCGTCCAACTGCTTGCCCCAGCGCCGCAGTTGTCGCTCCAGGAAGCCGTCCGGACGCCCGAACCCGGTCAGCCCGACCGCCTCCGGGTCGACGGCGTGCAGATCGACGAGCGTGTCGACGAGCGACAGCACCACCGCCCGGGTCCGCTCCGCACCCAGCGGCCGCAGCTGCTCCGCGGTCCGGTACGGCACGCCCTCGACCAGCTCCATCACATAGAACGGCGCCCCGATGACGGACTCGTCCTCGCACAGCAGCAGCGTCTCGGGCACCGGCACCGGGGTGTGGTGCAGCGCGCTGATCACCCGGTGCTCGCGGCTCATGTCGTGCGCGGTGGCCAGGACATGGCCGAGCGGCGGGCGGCGTACCACCCAGGAGGATGCGCCGTCGGTGACACGGTAGGTGAGGTTGGACCGCCCGCCCTCGATCAGCTGTGCGCGCAGCGGGCCGGCCGTCAGGCCCGGCCGTTCGCGCTCCAGATGGCGGCGGAGCGCCTCCGGGGCGAGTCCGGGCGGCGCCTGTGGGGCCGCGCCCGGTGGGGGAGGGGTGCCCTTGCTCATCGTGGCCTCCATGCGGAGTGGACGGTCGGACGGCGCCGCACGGTGACGGCGGCGCGGGATGTGCCCGAGGGTCGTCTCCGGGCGCCCGCGTACGATCATGCCGACTAGTCGGTATGGAGTCCAGTGTCCCGGCGTGGGGGATGGGTCACGCGGCCACGGGCGGCCGCTCATGGGGGGCGGGCGTACGGCCCCGAGGGGCGCGCGGCGAACGGCGTGCGCCGGGGGTGCGGGAGGCCGCCCCGCGCCCCCGGCGCACCTTCCGCTCAGGCGTGACAGGCCGCCGGCACCCCGCCGTTCAGCACGGTCATATCGGCGAACCCGGCCCGCACGTCCAGCGGCGCACCGGGCTCGGCGCCCTCCAACTCCGCGTACGCGCGGTGCAGATTGGCCACCAGCCGCTCGCTCTCGGCCAGCTCCGCGAACGGCCCGAGGTCGGCGCCGGTGGCCGCCTCCAGCGGGCTCAGCCCGGCCGCGTGGCTGCGCCGCGCCAGCTCGTCGACGTACCGCAGATACCGCTCGACGGTGTCGTACACCTCCGGCCCGGTCACCGGCCCGTGGCCCGGCACCACCGTCGTCGCGTCCAGCGACCGCAGCAGCTCCAGCGCGCGCAGCGACCCGGCGAGCGACCCCATGAACAGGAACGGCGTACCGCCGTGGAAGATCAGATCCCCGGTGAAGACGGTGCGCCGCCCCGGCAACCACACCACCGTGTCGCCCCGGGTGTGCGCGACGCCCGGGTGGATCAGCCGCGCCTCGATGTCACCGACGTACAGCGTCAACTCGTCCGTGTACGTCAGCGACGGAGGTGTCAGCACGATGTCGCCGAAGTCCGTCTCCGGCCACACCGCCTCCAACTGGTGCCCCGCCGCGAGGAGCTCGCTCCGGCAGGCGGCGTGCCCGACGATCGTGGCCGCCGGGGCGAAGACGGCGTTGCCGTAGGTGTGGTCGCCGTGGTGGTGCGTGTTGACGACGGTACGCGGCGCGGGCGCCCCGCTCTCCGCGATCCGCCGCGCCAGCAGCCGCGCCCGCCGCTCGGTCGCCGCGGTGTCCACCAGCAACGTCGCCTCGCCGTCGGTCACCACCCCGGCGTTGTTCAGACACCAGCCACCGTCCGGCTGGATGAACGCCGAGACACCCGGGCTCAGTTCGGTCAGCCCCGGCTCCTCGGGGACGGCGGGCACGGGGGAGGCGGATCCGGAGGGTCGGGGCATGGGGAGGCTCCTCGGGGATGGCGGTGGTCCGTCCGCCGCCCGGGGCTGACCCCGCGCCTCTCGGGGCGGGCCATGGCTCTCGCGGAGCGGCGGTCACGTCACCGTATCGCCGAAGGACGGGGCGGCAGGGTGGCGGCTACGCGTGGGGCTACGGGCGGGGGCTTACGGGGCGGGGCGGCCGCGCTGCACCGGCCGGGCCCGGCCGCCGTGGCGCCGGGTGGTCTGCGTCGGCCGGGCCGCCCGGCCGTACGGAACGGGGCACGGCCCGCACGAGGCCGCCTGGCCTCAGCCGTACCCGCCGGGCGAAGTCAGGGCCCTGGGCCGGGCCTCGCCCGCCGCACCCACCGGGCCGGTGCCTGAGGCGAGCCCGAGCCGAGCCCGCAGCCCACCCCGTACCCCGAGCCGAGCCCGCAGCCCACCCCGTACCCCGAGCCGAGCCGGCCACCGTTCCCCTCACCCATCAAAGCCCCCACCCACCAAAACCACCCCACCCAATACCGCCAACACCACCGTGCACAGCGCCACAACCCCCGCCTTGCGCACCCGCAGCACCACCGGACGCCCCTCCGTCATCTCCTGCATCCGGCGATGTGCCACCAGCCCGAACACCAGCCACACCACCCCCGTCAGCGCCACCGCACCCGCCGCCACCGCTCCCGGTGCCGCGGACTGTGTCAGCCGTCGGACGGCCAGCGCCACCACGACCGTGCAGGAGAGTGTCGTCCGCCGCCAGGCCAGCCGGGTGCGCTCCGGCTGCAACCCGGGATCCCGGGCCTCGGCCCCGTCCCGCGTCGTGCCCATGCTCAGCGCGTCCAGCCGACCGCGACGAGCACCACCATCGCGGCGGCCAGCGCCCCCACGACCAGCGCCAGCAGCGACGGGAAGCGCGACACCGGCAGATCCTCGCCGCGCCGCATCGCCCGCTCGCACCGCACCCAGTGGTTCACCGCCCGCACCGCGCACAGCGCCCCGGCCACCAGCAGCGCCACCGTGAACACCGTCCGCAGCCCCGGATGCAGCCGCGGCAGGAACTGATCGACCGCGAAACCGCCGCCGACCAGCGCAAGTCCGGTCCGTAGCCATGCCAGCAGGGTCCGCTCGTTCGCCAGCGAGAAGCGGTAGTCGGGCGTCCGGCCCTCCTCACCGATCCGCGCGGGCGACCACCACAGCCGCGCCGCCTCGCGCACCGACCGCAGGTCACCACTCACGGCCGCACCGCCATCAGCGGGCCTCGCCGGCGTGCCACTCCCGCAGCCGCCGGTACGCCGCCACCCCGTCCGGCGTCCACGGCCACTCCGCCAGCCGCCGCTCCAGCTCCTCCTCCGTGACGAAGGCATGCCAGGCGACCTCCGACTCCTGCGGCACCACCGCGAGCGTGCACCGCACCTCGTACACCGCCGACCACCACGAGCCGCCGTCCGCCTCGTAGAGGAACGAGAAGCGGTGCTCGGGCCGGTCGAGCCCCTGGACGCCCAACTCCTCCTCGGCCTCCCGCAGCGCCGCGTCGTCGTAGCTCTCCCCGGCGCCCACCACACCGCCGACGAACATGTCGTAATGCCCGGGGAAGACCAGCTTCCGGTCCGTTCTGCGGTGGACGAAGATCCGGTCCTCGGCGTCCCTGACCAGGATGAACGTGCAACGGTGACGGAGGTTGCGGGCATACGCCTCGCCGCGCGGCGCCTGGCCCACCACCCGGTCCTGCTCATCGACGATGTCGAGCACTTCGTCCGCGTCGAGCGGTTGCTGATCGGTCATGCCGCCATGCAACCACCGGCGCACCGCCACCGGAACGCCGGGCCCCGCCACCGGCGACCGGCCGCCTCAGCGCGGCGCCAGTGCCCGCGCCCGCGGATGCGGCGGCCCCGAGCCGGGCGGCATCGCCGGATGCCTGCCGATCAGCACGATCCCCACCACGATCGCCACGATCCCGGCCGCCTGCCACGCCAGCGCGCCCGGTGTCACCCGCAGCTGGTCGCCGAGGAACCCCACCCCGCACGCGATCCCGGCCAGCGGCTGCGCCGCCGTCAGCGCCGGGAGCGACAGCCGCAGCGGCGCCGTCTCGAACGCGCTCTGCACGAGCACCAGCGCCGTCACCCCGAGCGCGACCACCGCGTACGGCTGCCAGCTCGTCGCCACCGCCGTCCAGCCGCCCGCGGTGAACCGGTCCCCGCTCATCCGCGTCAGCGCGTCCTGCAATCCGTACAGCAGACCGGCCGCGGTCCCCAGCAGCGCCGCCTCCAATGCCATCCACATCCGCTTGGCGATCGCCGTCAGCAGCAGCGCCGTGCCCAGCACCACGCCGATGATCAGCCACTGCCTCAGCGGGTCGGCGGTCGCCTGTCCGCCGTGCGGCCGCCCCGCCACGATGAACGCCGTCACCCCGCCCGCCAGCAGCCACAGCCCGGCCCACCCGCTGCGCCCCAGCCGCTGCCGGGTCAGCCACCGCGACAGCGCCATCGCGAACAGCAGATTGGTCGCCAACAACGGCTCGACCAGCGTGATGTCGCCCATCCCCAGGGCGAACGCGCCCAGCGCCATCCCGCACACCATCAGCCCGATCCCGGCGAGCCAGCGCGGCATCCGCGCCAGATCGAGCAGCAGCCGCAGCGAGAGGAAGTCCTTCATCGGCGCGTGCTGCGCGGCCGCCTGCTGGAAGACGAAACCCAGGCCCAGGCAACAGGCCGCACCGACGGCCAGCAGAATCACGGTCACGGACATACACCTCGTATCGGGCGGTGTGGAGGTGAGCCCGAGGATAGCCACCCGGCCCGCCCGCCGCGGTGGCCGCCGTCACGTCGGCCTGCCGCGCCACGCCACCGCCCCGCCCCACCGGCCCACAACGCCCGCCATCACCCCATGCCGACCGGTTGGTACGAGCTGTTGACGCCCGTACCGACCTGCGCAGAGGATCGGATCACCACGGCATCCGGGGCGTCCGGCACGCCCCGGTGAGGAGAGCTGACGATGGCGTACGACGCTGATGTGATCGTGATCGGAGCGGGCCTGGCGGGCCTCGCGGCCACCGCGGAACTCGCCGAAGCGGGACGGAAGGTGATCCTCCTCGACCAGGAGCCCGAACAGTCCCTCGGCGGCCAGGCCCACTGGTCCTTCGGCGGCCTCTTCCTCGTCGACTCGCCCGAGCAGCGCCGCCTGCGCATCCGCGACAGCCACGACCTGGCCTGGCAGGACTGGCTCGGCACCGCCGGATTCGACCGCCCCGAGGACCACTGGCCCCGCAAATGGGCCGAGGCGTACGTCGACTTCGCCGCCGGGGAGAAGCGCTCCTGGCTGCACCGCCAGGGTGTCCGGTTCTTCCCCGTCGTCGGCTGGGCCGAACGCGGCGGCTACGACGCGACCGGCCACGGCAACTCCGTCCCGCGCTTCCACGTCACCTGGGGCACCGGCCCCGGCCTCGTCGCCCCCTTCGCCCGCCGGGTGCGCGCCGCAGCCGCGCGCGGCCTGGTGGACCTCCGCTTCCGCCACCGCGTCACCGGCCTGACCCGCACCGGCGGCGCCGTGGACACTGTCAGCGGCGACCTCCTCGTCCCCTCCGACGCCGAACGCGGCACCCCCAGCAGCCGCGAGACGGCCGGTACCTTCGCACTCCGTGCCCAGGCCGTGATCGTCACCTCCGGCGGTATCGGCGGCAACCACGACCTGGTCCGCGCCAACTGGCCGGAACGGCTCGGCACACCGCCGCGCCACATGCTCTCCGGCGTCCCCGCCCACGTCGACGGCGCGATGCTCGGCATCGCCGAGGAGGCCGGGGCCCGCCTCATCAACCGCGACCGGATGTGGCACTACACCGAGGGCATCGACAACTGGAACCCGATCTGGCCGCAGCACGGCATCCGGATCCTCTCCGGACCGTCCCCGCTCTGGCTGGACGCGACCGGCAAGCGCCTGCCGGTGCCGCTCTTCCCCGGCTTCGACACCCTCGGCACCCTCGACCACATCATGCGCACCGGCCACGATCACACCTGGTTCGTGCTCACCCGGAAGATCATCGAGAAGGAGTTCACCCTCTCCGGCTCCGAACAGAACCCGGACCTGACCGGCAAGTCCGTCCGCGACGTCCTCGGCCGCGCCCGCGGCGGCGTCCCCGGCCCCGTCCAGGCGTTCCTCGACCACGGCGCCGACTTCCTCACCGCCCGCACCCTGCCCGCACTGGTCCGCCAGATGAACGACCTGACGGGTGAGCCACTGATCGACGAGGCCGCGCTCCACCGCGAGATCGTCGCCCGCGACCGCGAGATCGCCCATCCCTTCACCAAGGACCTCCAGGTCACGGCCATGCGTGGCGCCCGCAAATACCTCGGAGACCGCCTCATCCGCACCGCGTCCCCCCACCGCCTCCTCGACCCCAAGGCGGGCCCCCTCATCGCCGTACGCCTCCACATCCTCACCCGCAAAACCCTCGGCGGCCTGGAAACCGACCTCTCCTCCCGTGTCCTCACCCCCGACGGCACCCCGCTGCCCGGCGTCTACGCGGCAGGCGAAGCCGCCGGCTTCGGCGGCGGCGGCGTCCACGGCTACCGCTCCCTGGAGGGCACGTTCCTCGGCGGGTGCCTCTTCTCGGGCCGGACGGCGGGGAGGGCGGCGGCTCGGGAGGTTGCCTGAGCGGAATCCGCACCGCGGGGCTGCCGGCACGCCGGGCGTTCCGGTCCGGTCGGGCCGCCGGGCACGCCCGGCCCTACGGCAGAGGCAGCCCCGGCGCCCCCGGCAGGCCCACGCCATGAGGCACGGCCAGCCTCACCCCTCCAGCGCCTCCCGCACCCGCCGCGACACCGTGAACGCGTACAGATCCAGCACCCCCGGCGGCTCCGCGATCCCCGGCCCACCGGCCCGTATCCACTCCGCGATGTCCGCCAGCGCGTCCTCGTCGTTGACCAGCCCGAGCCACACCGGGCGCCCGCCCGCGGCCCGCCCGGCGGCCGACGGCTGCACCACGACCACATTCGCCTGATCACAGACGTCCAGGCACTCCGAGGCCCGCACCGGCGCGGCGCCGCCCAGCGCCGCCCGCAGCCGCGGGATCTGCCCTGCATGATCGACACCGGGAACCTTCGCCCCGTCACCACAGCAGCAACCACGGCAGACAGTGACCCGGCACGGAGCTTCGGCGGCCACCCGCCCGGAACGCTTGGCACTCATCCGGCCCATGCTACGTGCGCCCCGAACCACCTCCCTGCCCGCTCCGCACCGGCCCCCACGCCCCCGTACGCGCCGTGCGCACCGGCACGCGCCCGCCGCCGATCGGCACCGGGCAATCTCGGGCAGGGACGGGCCGAACCGCGGCCTGAAGCTGATCGCCGCACCGCGGGTCTCGTCGTCAGAAGTGCCGCACCAACTCGCCGAACGTCCCGAGCCGCAGCACCTTCCCGTCCGCCGGATCCAGCTCCGCGTGCTCCAGCACCCACGTCCGGTCGTGCGGGATGAACACGGCGTTCAGACCCGCCGACCGGGCCGGAAGGATGTCCGACCGCGGCGAGTTGCCGATCATCCACGCCTCCGCCGGCGCCACCCCGTACTCCCGCACCAGCCCCTCGTACGTGGTCACATCCTTCTCCGGCACGATGTGCACGCCCCGGAAATGCCCGCCCAGCCCGGACGCGGCCACCTTGCGCCGCTGCTCCTCCGCCTCGCCCTTCGTGAGCATCAGCAGCTCATGACGCCCCGCCAACTCCGCCAGCGTCTGCGGCACCCCGTCGATCAGCTCCACCGTTCCGCCGTCGAACGCCGCCGCCCACCCGGCGATCCGCGCGGCCTCCCGCGCGTTCGCCGTTCGCCCCCGCAGCCGCGCCAGACACTCCGCGAGGCTGCGCAGAAAAACCTTGCTGCCGTAGCCGTACGTCACCGCGTTCGCCGCCTCGATCCCGTCGAGCACCGCCCGCACCTCGTCCCGCCCGAGCCCGGGACGCTCCATCCAGTCCAGAAACTCCTCGATGACCCGCTCGAAGATCACGTTGTTCTCCCACAACGTGTCATCCGCATCAAAGATCAGCACCCGCCCGCCCTCCCCGCGCCATCCCACCAACGGCGCGCAGGCTACGGGACCGACCTCGTGGGCGCACCGGAATTACGAGGCGGTGTACTCCCGGGGCCGGGCATCGGGATCCCGGGACCTTGCTGCCTACGAAATGGGGTCCTTGGGGGACAGCGTGCCCGGGAAAGCCTTCAGGAAGGCGACGCCCTCGGGGATCACGGTTGTTCCCCAGGACTCGTCGGTAAAGCCGATCTGAAATTCCTTGGAGCCCTTGTGCTTGCGGCGCGTCCAAGCGATGGCGTCGCACCGGAAGACCGGCCCCATCTCGTACGCATCGCCCAGCTTCGAACCGCCACGGCGCTTTTGCCAGGAGAAAAAAACGCGCATCACTTTCGGTGAGCGCGAAGGCCGTCACCGCGCCCCCGGAGCACAGCGGTTGCGAGGCCGCCGTCCAACCGGCCTACCAGGCTCCCCCAAGTTCCGAAGAAAATATAATTCTTCCGCTTCCGCTGTTCTGTGTAGCGTTTTCCCGCCCCCCTCCGTCTCCGATTTCCAGCCCTTGGTGGAGAACCCGGCACCATAACGCAGTAGGGCAGGGGCGAAGGATTGAGGTTTGGTCGAAAACGTCGAGGGGGCATGCAGGTAAAAGAGCGAGCGATGCGGCATGGATTCGGACGGCAGGAGCGTTCTGGAATGTCGCGATATGGCGGAGTTTCATTCGGATATCTTCGGTAAGGCGCTTGGTTCAGGTTGTGGACGCTTCCCATCGCGTGCAGCAGGCGTTCTTGTCCGGCTTTTCGGCGTCAACGCCATTTGGTTGCTCTGGAGTTGGGGGCGGCCCGGCGATCCCGCTGCGTGTGACGCCGGCGAGTCCGTCTGGGTGCAGCCCGCTTCGGTCATCCTCGCCAGGCGGTAAGTGGCACGGAGTCCCTTGATGTCCGAGCCCGCCGCGCACGCGGACCCCGCCGTGGGGGCGAAGCGCCGCGGCGGCTGCGGAATCGCCCGTGCGCCTTGCCTCGGCGCCGCGCCACATGAGCCCCACAAAACAGAAAGACCCCAGATCAACTGGGGTCTCCACTGGTGTCCGAGGGGGGACTTGAACCCCCACGCCCGATAAAGGGCACTAGCACCTCAAGCTAGCGCGTCTGCCATTCCGCCACCCGGACAAGGTGTCTGCCGTTCCGGCCTGGGCCGTTCCGACAGGGAAAACAATAGCAAACCTTTCGGGGTGCTCGATCACCCGCACGTCGCACCCGGTACGCGCCTGTGACCAGGGCATGTCGACCGCATTGCGGCCTTGGGCGGAGCCCGCCACGGGTGGAGGATGGCGGTGGACCCCGCCGCGGCCGGTCCTTGGGTGAGCGTGCCGCGGCCGTGAACCCCAAGGAGGCAGTGTGAGCGAGTCGCAGCCGGTCCGTACGGTCACCGGTGAGGACGAGGTCGTCGACCTGTGCCGGGACCTGATCCGGATCGACACCAGCAACTACGGCGACCACTCCGGACCCGGCGAGCGCGCCGCGGCGGAGTACGTGGCGGAGAAGCTCGCGGAGGTCGGGCTCGAACCGCAGATCTTCGAATCCCACAAGGGCCGGGCCTCGACGGTCGCCCGGATCGAGGGCGAGGACAGCTCCCGCCCGGCCCTGCTCATCCACGGTCACACCGACGTCGTCCCGGCCAACGCCGACGACTGGACCCACCACCCGTTCTCCGGCGACATCGCCGACGGGTGCGTCTGGGGCCGCGGCGCCGTGGACATGAAGGACATGGACGCGATGACGCTGGCGGTCGTCCGCGACCGGATGCGCTCCGGCCGCAAGCCGCCCCGCGACATCGTCCTGGCTTTCCTCGCCGACGAGGAGGCCGGCGGCACCTATGGCGCCCGCCACCTCGTCGATCATCACCCCGGACTCTTCGAGGGCGTCACCGAGGCGATCAGTGAGGTCGGCGGCTTCTCGTTCACGGTCAACGAGAACCTGCGGCTCTACCTCGTCGAGACGGCGCAGAAGGGCATGCACTGGATGAAGCTCACCGTGGACGGTACCGCCGGTCACGGTTCGATGATCCACCGCGACAACGCCATCACCGAGCTCTCCGAGGCCGTCGGCCGCCTGGGCCGTTACGAGTTCCCGGTGCGCGTCACCAAGACGCTCCGCCACTTCCTGGACGAACTGGGCGACGCCCTGGGCACCGAACTCGACCCGGAGGACATGGACGCCACGCTGGCGAAGCTCGGCGGCATCGCCAAGCTGATCGGCGCCTCCCTCAAGAACACCGCCAACCCCACCCAGCTCGGCTCCGGTTACAAGGTCAACGTCATTCCCGGCCAGGCCACCGCCCATGTCGACGGCCGCTTCCTGCCCGGCTACGAGGAGGAGTTCCTGGCTGACCTCGACCGCCTCCTCGGCCCCCGCGTCAAGCGCGAGGACGTCCACGCCGACAAGGCGCTGGAGACCAGCTTCGACGGCGCCCTGGTCGATGCGATGCAGTCGTCGCTACAGGCCGAGGACCCGATCGCGCGGGCCGTGCCGTACATGCTCTCGGCCGGTACCGATGCCAAGTCGTTCGACCGGCTGGGCATCCGCGGCTTCGGTTTTGCGCCGCTGAAGCTGCCGCCGGAGCTGGACTTCGCGGGCATGTTCCACGGCGTGGACGAGCGGGTTCCGGTGGATGGGCTGAAGTTCGGCGTCCGTGTGCTGGACCGTTTCATCGACGCGAGCTGAGAACCCCGCCAGGGAGTGAACTGCCCAATACTGAGGGGTTTTTCGCTGGAAAGAGTGAATGCTGAGTCATCTTCGTAGCCTGAAAGTCCTTCACGTCGTTGCAGGCTGTGCGGTCCGCGGCTGGGATCGCACTGCCAACGTAGGAGGATTTACATGATCAAGAAGGTCGTCGCTGCCGCGGCGCTCACCGGTGGATTCGTGCTCGCCGGCGCGGGCCTGGCCGTTGCCGACTCGGGAGCCCAGGGTGCCGCTGTCGGCTCCCCGGGCGTGGTCTCCGGCAACGTGATCGAGGTTCCGGTGCACATCCCGGTGAACATCTGCGGTAACACGGTCTCCGTGATCGGGCTGCTGAACCCCGCCTTCGGCAACACCTGCATCAACGACTGACGTCGCATCTGTACCCGCAAGGGGCCGATCCGGTCGGCTCCGGGACGCCTCGCGTTCCGGAGCCGCTGGGATTTAGGTGGGCGGCATGCTTCCGCGTCCGTCCGTATTCGCAAGGCACGAGGCAGGGGAACAACCTATGAGACAGGTCGCACGCAAGGGCCTGATCACCGTGGCGGCTGCAGGCGGCATCCTCGCCGCCACGGTCGGCTACGCACACGCCGACGCGGGCGCCCAGGGGGGCGCGGCGCACTCACCCGGTGTCGCATCCGGCAACTCCGTGCAGGTCCCGGTCCATGTACCGGTCAACGCCTGCGGCAACACCGTCAACGTCGTCGGTCTGCTCAACCCCGCGATGGGCAACAGCTGCGCCAACGACTCCGGTGAGCACCGGACTTCGCCGGGTGGCGGCCACCACGACGAGGGCGGCGAGCAGCAGGGTGGGCACGGCAGCCCGCGCGGCTCGACCGCTCAGGGCGGCGCCACCGGCTCGCCGGGCGTGGCATCCGGCAACAACGTCCAGGTGCCGGTCGACATCCCGGTCAACGCCTGCGGCAACAGCGTCGGCGACGTCGGCGTGCTCAACGGCGCGTCCGGCAACGAGTGCGGAAATGACGCCGTCCCGACCAGGCCGGCCCACCCGGCCGAGCCGGGGCACCCGGGGCAGCCGCAGGAGCCGTCGCATCCGCAGCACCCCGGTGAGCCGGTGAAGGAGCACCCCTCCACACCGTCCACGCCGGGACTGCGGCCGCAGACGGAGTCGCACGCCAAGATCACCGCGACTCCGGGGCCGACGCGTGAGCTCGCGCACACCGGCGCCGAGTCGATCGGGTACGCGGCCTCGGCCAGCGCCGGTCTGATGCTCGGTGGCGCTCTGCTCTACCGCCGGGCACGCGCCGCGCGCAAGTGAGGTAGCGCCTTACGGCATCGCAGAACGAAGCGGGCCCCGCCACACCGGCGGGGCCCGCTTTGCGTTGCCGGGAGCGGCCGCGCGGCGGTGGGCGTGCGCCATGCGGGGCGGTACGCCGGCCCGGGCGGGCCGGCGTACCGCCCCGCATGGCGTCAGCGGGTGGCGGACGCGGTCACCACGTGGCGCGGAGCTGGCGGATGATCCGGCGGCGCAGCCGCACCTTGCGGCTGCCGTCGGGGTTGAGGCGCAGGCGGTCCATCTCCCAGTGTCCGTACTCGGCGTGGTCGGTCAGCAGGCGTGTGGCGGCCTTGCGGGAGACCCCCCGAGGCACGTACACATCGCAGAATTCGTATTCCGGCATCGCATCTATTGTGCGGGACCGGCCCCGGTACGGATAGCGTCTGCACCATGTCTGATGCTGCGCAGCCTTCCGCTGCCGAGGTACGTGCCGCCGCCGAGGCGGTCAAAGCCGCACTGGACCGTCACCTCGACGCGGTGGAACGCCGCTCGGGGCAGGACGATCCCGCCGTCTACGCCGCGTTCGACGAACTCGCCGCCGCGGCAGAGGTCTACGACGAGCTGCTCTACGAAACCTACGACGAGGTCACCCCCTTCGAGATCCCCGGAAGTGACCATCTCCCCGCCTACCAGGGGCCGGAGGAACCCAACGCGCTGAGCGTGCTGATCCGCCGGGACTACGCGGTCGCCGACCCGCAGCGACTGCTCCATCAGGCACAGCGCGTAGCCGATCTCGACCCGGACACCGTGGATGACGCGGCCCGTGCCTCGGGGGAGAACGGCGCCGCGGTGGTGGGCACCAGCGTGTACGCGGCGCTGGGCGTCCTCTTCGGCGAGTTCGAGCCGGATGAAATCGCCTCCCGGCACAAGGAGTTCGGCCTGGAGGAGGGCGACTCCACGCTCTGGGTCGCGGCCGCCGACGACCCGTCGGAGCCGGGGGAGTGGCTGTCGGAACCGTTCGAGGACATCGATCCCCAGCAGGTGGTCTGCCGGTTCGACGTCAGCTCGGTCTTCGACGAGGAGCTGGATGAGGAGGAGGACGTCCGGGGCGGGGCCGATCGGGGGCGCTGAGCGCCCGGCCCTGCCCGGCACCGGTGCGCAGCCTCTCGGCGAGGCGTGTGCAGCGGTGCGCCTGATTCGGCTGGCCTGACTGGTGCGAGGGACCTGGCTGATCCGGCTGGCCGATGAGCTGACACTGCCCCGGGGCGTGGGAGCGCGTATGCGATTCCGATGGTCCGGGGCAGTGGGCTGTCGGGACCTGTCGTGGCGGGGAGGCGGGGACACCTGTGGGGCGGTGGAGGCCGGGCGGGACCGCTTTGTCCCGGCACCCGGCACCCGGCGGGAGCGGGGCGACGGGTCGGGGCCCCGCCCTGGCACCAGGGGCCTCAGCCCACCTGCGCGTCCTCCCCTGTGGCCTCGGCGTTCTGCTGCTGGAGCAGGGTGCGCAGGCGGGTGGTGCGTTCCTTGGCAGGGATGTCGGCGACGGCGCGGGGGAGGGCCTGGTCCACGCCCTGGACCACCGAGAGATGGCGTTCGCCGTGGCTGAACGCGGTGTAGACCCAGGCCCGGTTCAGCCCCTGGGCGGCGTCGCCGGGCAGGACGACGACGGCCGCGGGCCAGCGCATCCCGGCCGCCTGGTGGGCGGTGAGCGCCCAGCCGTGCCGGACCGCGCCCGCCTCGACGCGGGCGCGCTCGACCACGAGGGCCGCGCCGTCGCAGTCCAGCCGCAGCCCGTCGGCGTCCGCGCCGGTGACCGTGGCGGGCGCGGTGCGCCCTGGGGCGGGGGAGTAGGCGACGCGGTCCCCGGGGTCGAAGCCGCCGAACCGGCCGGGGCCGGGGTTGAGCCGTTCCTTGAGGGCGGCGTTGAGTGCGCGGGTGCCGGCCGAGCCGCCGTGGCCGACGGTGATGACCTGCGTCTCCTGTGGCGGCACGCCCAGCGCCCGCGGCACCGAGTCGGCCACCAGCTGGACCGTGCGGTGCACCGCCTCCTGGGCGTCCCGTACGGGGACGATCACCACCTCCATGCCGGGCGCCTCCACCGGGTTCAGCTCCCCGATGCCGATGCCGGAGACCAGCTCCCCGATCGGGCCGAAGTCCGGGGTGCGCGAGGCGATCTGCGGGCAGCAGCGGGCGGCCAGCAGATCGGCGAAGAGGCGGCCGGGCCCCGCGGACCCGAGCACCCCCGGGTCGCCGCTGAGAACCAGCCGGACCCCGTCGGCCAGCGACTCGATGAGTGCTGCCGCGGTCTCCAGGTCCAGCTGCGGGGCGTCGAGGACGACGAGGAGGTCGAGGGCGAGCGCCCCGTCCGCGTCCCGGCCCGGCCCCTCCCGGCCCGACAGCAGCCCGGCGACGGTGAGGGCCGCCGCACCGGGGTCCACCACCGTTTCCGGGGTGGCCGCCGCGGCGAGTCGGGTGGCCAGCCGGGCGCGGCCGTTGCCGGTGTGTGTGGCGGCGTAGGCGCGCAGCCCCAGGGCACGGGCGGCGGCGACCAGCGCGGCGGGCTCGGCGCGAGCCGCCTCGGCACCGGTGTGCGCCACCAGGCCGCTGTGGGCCACGGCCCGGATCAGCTCGGCCGCGGAGGGGGAGGGTGCTGCCGATGCTGCGGCTTCCCACGCTGCCGCGGAGGGCCGCGCCCGTTCCTCGGCCGGGGCGTCCCCGCTGTCACCGGTGGGCTGACCAGGGCTGTTCTCCGCGGCGGTACGGCTTCCGGCCTCGGGACCCGCAGCGTCGTTGTCCTCGGAGCCCGCCGTCTGCTCGGCAGCCTCCGCGTCCTCCGCGTCCTCCGCACCGGCCCCGTCCCGGGCCTCCGGCTCCGCTTCCCCGGCCTCCGCCCCAGCTGTCTCCACGGCCTCCGGCCCGGCTGCGCGAGCGGATTCCGGCCCGGCCTCTCCAGCTTCCGGCCCGGCCGGGGCCTCAACGCCCTCCGACCCGGCGTCCCCCACCACCTCGAACGTGCTGAGCAGACGGGCCAACCCATCGGCGGCGCTCTCCTCGGCCATCGCGTAGCGGTCGAGGCCCAGCAGTATCCGGACGGGGGTCTCCTCCTCCTCGTCGTCCGGGGCGGGCCGGGGCGTGGCCGGGGTGTCGAGGGCGTCCTGGAAGACGAGGGCGGCACCCTCGGCGAGGGCGTGTTGCAGGGCCTCCTCCGGGTCCGGCACCGCCCGCTCAGCGAGTGCTTCCTGCAGTGCCGACGCCTCCAGCGCGGAGTGCCCGGCCAGCGCGGCCTGTTCCAGCAGCCAGCCGACGAGGGCCACGGCGCGTCGCTCGTCGCCCGGCCCGCAGGCGGTGCCCAGCAGTGCCCGCGCGAAGGTGTCGGCCTGCTCGGGCCGTACGCCGGGGACCGCCAGCAGCTGCCACGGGTCCTCGCGCAGCGTCTCGCCGGCCCGCTCGCCGAGCACCTCGGCGGCCTTGCCCGCCAGCGCCTCCGGGGCGCCGCCGGCCGCCAGCACCTGGCGTACGCCGTCGATCCCCTGGGCGGTGGGCGGCAGCGGGCGCGGTGGCGCGGGCGGCTCCGGCCGCCGCTCCCCGCCGGATGGGGCCGCCGCCCGCGCCGGGGCGCCACCGGCCGCCCCCGGAGCGCCCTGCGGAGGCCGTCCGCCGCCCGCCGGGCCTCCCGCGGGCGGCGACGCTGCGGGCCGGGTGGCCGGGGGCCGCGGCGCGTTGCTGAAGAAGGACGCGGCGGAGCGCTCGCCGCTCTCCACCGCCCGCACCGCGGCCGCCAGCGCCGCCGCCGTGGCTTCCCCGCCCGGAGCCGGGGCGCCGGGCGCCGCGCCGCCGGAGGCACGCGCCGCCCCGGCCGCGCCCGCACCCTGCTCCGCCTCGCCCGTGGCCCGCCCGGCCTCGGCCCGGCCCTCCGGGGAAGCCGCCTCCGCCTGGTCACCCGAAGGAGCCACCTCAGCCCGGCCACCCGAAGAGGCCGCCCCCTCCTGACCCCCCGAAGACGCAGCCTCCGCCGGTGCGGGCGGGCTGCCCGGCGCGGCCTCCTGCTCGGGCGCGGTCTCGCCGGCGGGGCGGTCGGTGCTCACAGCGTGCTCCAGTGGTGATCGGGATAGTGGTGGGCCGGGGCCGACACGTCGTCCAGCGCCCGGGTGATCTCGTCAGGAAGCGTAAGCGCCTCCACTGACAACGCCGCCGCGAGCTGCGCCGACGTGCGGGCGCCCACGAGCGGGGCGACGACCCCGGGGCGGTCGCGCACCCACGCGAGCGCGACATGGAGCGGGGTGACGGCGAGCCCGTCGGCCGCCGTGGTGACCGCGTCGACGATGCCGTCGCACCGCTTGTCCAGATACGGCGCGACGAACCCGGCCAACCGCTCCGAGGCGCCCCGCGAATCGGCCGGGGTGGTGCGGCGGTACTTGCCGGTGAGCACGCCGCGGCCCAGTGGCGAGGCGGGCAGCAGGCCCAGCCGCAGGTCCTGGGCGGCGGGCAGCACCTCCCGCTCCACACCGCGCTGGAGCAGCGAGTACTCCAGCTGCGCGCTCGCCAGCCGGGTGCGCACCGTGGGCTCGGCCAGTTGCCAGGTGGCGGCCTTGGCGAGCTGCCAGCCGGAGAAGTCGGCGAGCCCGGCGTACCGCGCGCGGCCGCTGGTGACGGCGGTGTCCAGCGCCTGCAGCGTCTCCTCCAGCGGGGTGTGCGGGTCGAAGGCGTGCAGCTGCCAGAGGTCGACGTGGTCCGTGCCCAGGCGGCGCAGTGAGGCGTCCAGCGCGGCCAGCAGATGGCGGCGCGAGCCGTCCACTCGGCGGTCCGGCTCCAGGACGCTGCCCGCCTTCGTGGCGATCACCAGATCGGCGCGCGGCACAAGACCCTCCAGGAGCCGCCCGAGCAGCCGCTCGGCGCCGCCGTCGGCGTATATGTCCGCGGTGTCGACGAGGCTGCCGCCCGCCTCCCAGAACGTTTTGAGCTGCTCGGCCGCTGCCCGCTCGTCGGTGTCGCGCGCCCACGTCAGTGTGCCGAGCCCGATACGGGACACGCGCAGACCCGTACGGCCGAGATGCCGTTGCTCCATGCGGCCCGAGGTTAGTTGTCATCGGTCCCACACAGCAGCCCTGTGGACAACCTGCTCATGACGCCGGACGCCGGTGCGCGCTAGAGTCCCCGCAACATGACGTTACTGATCGGTAAGGGGAGTGGCATGAGGCTTGGCATCAACCTCGGTTACTGGGGCGCCGGGATGGACGGCGACAACCTCGCCGTGGCGCAGGAGGCGGACCGGCTCGGTTACGCGGTCTGCTGGGCCGCCGAGGCGTACGGATCCGACGCCGCCACGGTCCTGTCCTGGGTCGCCGCCCGCACCGAGCGGATCGACGTCGGCTCGGCGATCTTCCAGATCCCGGCCCGTACCCCCGCCATGACCGCGATGACCGCGGCCACCCTCGACTCGCTCTCCGGCGGCCGCTTCCGCCTGGGCCTCGGCGTCTCCGGCCCGCAGGTCTCCGAGGGCTGGTACGGCGTGAAGTTCGACAAGCCGCTCGCCCGCACCCGCGAGTACGTCGACATCGTCCGCAAGGCGCTCTCCCGCGAGCGCCTGTCGTACGAGGGCGCGCACTGGACGCTGCCGCTCCCCGACGGCCCCGGCAAGCCCCTCAAGCTCACCGTCCACCCCACCCGCGAGCGCATCCCGCTCTACGTTGCGGCGATCGGCCCCAAGAACCTGGAGCAGACCGGTGAGATCGCCGACGGCGCGCTGCTGATCTTCCCCTCGGCCGCACACCTGGAGGAGAACGCCCTCGCGCCCCTGCGGGCGGGCCGCGCCAAGGCCGGGCTGACGATGGACGGCTTCGACGTCTGCCCGACGCTGCCGCTCGCCGTCGGCGACGACGTCGACGCGCTCGCCGACATCTTCCGCCCGTACACCGCGCTGTACGTCGGCGGCATGGGCAGCCGCAAGCAGAACTTCTACAACAAGCTCGCCACCCGCATGGGATACGGCAAGGAAGCCGCCGAGATCCAGGACAGGTACCTCTCCGGCGACAAGGACGGCGCGGCCGCCGCCGTCCCGCGGCAGCTGATCGACCAGACCGCGCTGCTCGGCCCCGTCGAGCGGATCGCGGAGCGGATGCAGGCGTACGCCGCCGCGGGCGTCACCACCCTGACGCTGGCGCCCGCCGGATTCACCCTGGACGAGCGGCTCGCCGCCCTCCGCGCGGGCACCGAGGCGCTGGAGAAGGCCGGGCTTGCCTGATACGGGAGCCGCCCGGTGCCGGGGCGCCGGGCGGCTTGCGGACCGCGGCCGTGGTGGGGGCTCGGGGTCCTCCTCGCCACGGCCGTCACCGGGGACAACACCCCGCCTTCCACCCGGTTACGCCCCGCTCGTTCGCACGGAGGAACGATCCTTCTCCTCCGGTTGCCGGGCCCGCCGCCCCGCTCTTGACTTTCCTCCAGGCATGTCCTTCGGAGGTGGCGCTGATGCTCTCGGCCCGGAGCCTGTTCCAGGAAATCCTCGACAACGACGAGGCGTACCGACTCTTCTGCTCCATCGCCGCCGGCGGGGAGTCCCAGGGCGGCTGGGAGAACGGGCGGATCGCCGCCCTCATCCCCGAGGACCGGCGGGACCTGGCACCGAAGGCCGCCCGGCACGGCGCCGACGAGGACAAGCACGGCCGGATCTTCCGCGCCCTGCTGCACAGACGAGGCCTGGACGCGGCCACCGTCCCCGCCGCCACCGACTACACCATGCTCCTGGAACGCCGCGGCATCGGCCTCACCCACGACCGGCTCCGCGGCACCGTGCCGCTGACCGAGGAGGACATCGTCACCTACCTCGCGCACAGCCGGGTCACCGAGCAGCGTGCGTCCGAGCAGATGCAGTTGCTGCGGAAGCACTTCGGCGACCATCCCGAGCTGGGCCGCGCGGTCCGGATGATCTCCCAGGACGAGGACAACCACCTCGCCTACTGCCACGAGGAGCTGCTCCGCCTCGCCCGGGAGGGCCACGGCCGCACCATCCAGCGGATCCTGCGCGACTGCGCGTTCGCCGAGATCGCCGTCTACCGGGACGTCAGCCTCGCCGTCGTGGACCACATGGGCCGCATCCTCGGCTGGCCCGCCCCCAAGGCCGTCCTGCTCGCCGTCGGCATCCGCCTGCTGTACAGCTACGAACGCCTCGTCGGCTGGCGCCGGATGGTCAGCCTCCGGATGCCCGAGCGGCGCGACGCCCTGGGCGGGCCGGCCACCGAGTACGCCTGAGACGAGCACGCCTGAGACGGGTGAGCCGTACGGTGCCGCTCACAGCCAGCCGCGCCGCTTGAACAGCCGGTACAACGAGAACTCGATCGCCGCCATCGCCAGCAGCACCCCGGCGTAGCCGAAGCGCCAGCCCAGCTCCGGCATGTGGTGGAAGTTCATGCCGTAGATCCCGGCGATCAGGGTGGGGACGGCGGCCAGCGCCGCCCACGCGGAGATCTTGCGCATGTCGTCGTTCTGCCGCACCCCCATCTGCGCCAGATGCGCGGCGAGGACGTCGGAGAGCAGCCGGTCCAGGCCCTCCACCGAGTCGTTGGCGCGCGCCAGATGGTCGCTGACGTCCCGGAAGAAGGGCCGCGAGCCGTCGTGGACGAACGGCACGCCGTTCTCCTGGAGACGCGTCATCGGCTCGGTCAACGGGCCCGTGGCGCGCCGGAACTCCAGCACCTGGCGTTTGAACGCGTAGATCTCCGCGGCGGTGTTCCGGCTCTCCGTGCGGTCCGGTGAGAAGACCTCGGCCTCCAGCTCCTCCAGATCGCCCTGGAGCGCGGTGGCCACCTCGATGTAATGGTCGACCACCGCGTCGCTGACCGCGTAGAGCACCGACGTCGGGCCGTGCCGGAGGGTGCCCGGCCGGTGCTCCAGGCGCCGCCGGACGGCCGCCAGCGGGCCGGTCTCGCCGTGCCGGACGGTCACGACGAACGCGTCGCCGACGAAGACCATCAGCTCCGTGGTGGTCACGGTGGTCGTGCGCGCGTCGTAGTCGACCGGCTTGAGCACCATGAACAGCGAGTCGTCGTAGACCTCCAGCTTCGGCCGCTGATGCGCCTTGAGGGCGTCCTCGACGGCCAGCGGGTGCAGCCCGAACTCGCCGCTGATCCGCTCGAACTCCTCCGGGGTCGGTTCGTGGACGCCCAGCCACAGGAAGGCGTGGCCGCGCTGGCGGCGGGCTTCCCGGAGCGCGGTCGGGAAGTCGTCGGGCCGCTCCGTGCGGCGCCCGTCCCGGTAGATGACGCAGTCCACGATCACACCAGGCATTCTCACCCCGCCCCCGGACTCCTGCCATGGGGTGTCCTTCCGGTCTTCGTGGATCAGGCTGTGGCGTCCGGTGCCGTGCCTCGCAAGGCGGAGCCTCTCCCGCGGATGGGTGTCCGTGGGTGGGGCGACAACGCCGCGAGGTGCGGTGCCGGGCGTCACAGGCCCACGAAGACCGGAAAGACACCCACTGGGGAACGTAGGGTGGCCGCCATGCCCACGCTGATCCTGGTGCGGCACGGCCGCTCCACCGCCAACACCTCCGGCGTCCTCGCGGGCCGGACTCCCGGAATCGCCCTCGACGACCGCGGCGCGGCGCAGGCCGCGGCGCTTCCCGGCCGGCTGGCGGGGGTGCCGCTGGCCGCCGCCGTCACCAGCCCGCTCCAGCGCTGCCGCGAAACGCTCCGCCCGCTGCTGGAGGCCCGCCCCGAGCTGCCGCTGCACACCGAGGACCGCATCAACGAATGCGACTACGGCGACTGGTCGGGCCGCAAGCTCGGCGAGCTGAGCGGCGAACCGCTGATGGAGGTCGTGCAGCGCCACCCGTCGGCCGCCGCCTTCCCCGGGGGCGAGTCGATGCGGGCCATGCAGGCGCGCGCGGCCGACGCCGTGCATGACTGGAACGCCCGGATCGAGGCGGCGCACGGCCCGGATGCGACGTATCTGATGTGCTCGCACGGCGACATCATCAAGGCGCTGGTCGCCGAGGCGCTCGGCCTCCACCTCGACCTCTTCCAGCGCATCGCCGTGGAGCCCTGTTCGGTCACCGCGATCCGCTACACCCGGCTGCGGCCCTTCCTCGTACGGCTCGGGGACACCGGGGACTTCGGCGGGCTGGTGCCCCCGCCGGACGCGGCGGGCGCCGGGGACGGCGGTGAGGCGGCCGTGGGCGGTGGTGCGGGAGCACCGTGATCAGCGGGCGCAGTAGGGTGGTGCGACGGCGCTGCCCGTGACACCTCTGCGAACCGTGCCGTGAGCGCACTGACCGCACTGAACACAGGGGCCGCAGCGACCGCTCAGCCCCGCAGTCGAGCAATCGGAGCAGGACGTTGTCCCGTCAGGTGTTCTTCTACGACGCGCCGGACCGCTTCGTGGCCGGTACGGTCGGGCTGCCTGGCCGCCGTAGTTTCTTCCTCCAGGCCACCGCGGTCGGCCGGACCACCAGTGTCGCCCTGGAGAAGACGCAGGTCGCCGCGCTCGCCGAGCGGATCGACGAGCTGCTGGACGAGGTGGTGCGGCGCAGCGGCGGCAACGCCCCGGTGCCCGCCGTCGCGCCCGCGGAGCTGGCCGACACCGCGCCGTTGGAGACGCCGGTCGAGGAGGAGTTCCGCGTCGGCACCATGGCGCTCGCCTGGGACGGCGAGGACGAGCGCATGATCATCGAGGCGCAGGCGCTGGTCGAGCTGGATGCCGACAGCGAGGAGGACCTCGCCGAGGCTGAGGCGCGGCTGCTCCAGGACGACGAGAACGGCCCGCCGATGCTGCGGGTGCGGATGACCGGCACCATGGCGCGCGCCTTCGCCAAGCGCGCCTTGGAGGTGGTGAACGCCGGGCGCCCGCCGTGCCCGCTGTGCAGCCTGCCGCTCGACCCCGAGGGACACGTCTGCCCGCGCCAGAACGGCTACCGGCGGGACGCCTGACCGCCATGGAACCCACCGCAGAACCGGTACTCCCCGGCCCCGCGACACCGCCGGGTCGGCCCGAGGCCGAGGAACGGCCTGGTGCCGAGGAGCGGGGCGCCGGTCGCGAGGCCGACGAGGTCCAGGATGTTCAGGAAGGCTCCCTGAGGGATGAGACCTTTCAGGCAGCCTTCCTGAGCGATGAGACCCTTCAGGAAGCCTTCCTGAAGGAGGGCGAGCTGACCGTCCGCGGCCGTATCGAGGAGGCGTCCAACGCGGTCCTCTTCTGTACCGTCACCCACGAGGGCCGCACCGTCGACTGCGTCTACAAGCCCGTCGCGGGCGAACGGCCGCTGTGGGACTTCCCCGACGGCAACCTCGCCCAGCGGGAGACCGCCGCGTACGAGATCTCCCGGACGACGGGCTGGGGCCTGATCCCCGCCACCGTGCTGCGCGAGGGACCGTACGGCCCCGGCATGGTCCAGCGGTGGATCGAGGTGCCCGACGGCGAGGAGATCCCGCCGCTGCTGGCGCTGGTCGAGGCGGACGAGCCGGGGCCGGGCTGGAAGGCGGTCGGGTTCGCGGAGACCGGGCAGGGGCGTCCGGCGCTGCTGGTCCATGCCGACGACGCCCGGCTGCGGCGGCTGGCCGTGCTCGACGCGGTCATCAACAACGGGGACCGCAAGGGCGGCCATCTGCTTCCGGGGCCCGGCGGGCGGCTCTTCGCCATCGACCACGGCGTGACGTTCCACACCGACGCCAAGCTCCGCACCCTGCTGTGGGGGTGGGCCGGGGAGCCGCTGCCCGAGGAGGCGGTCACGGTGCTGGAGCGGCTGCGCGCCGAGCTGGCGGCGGGCCGTCCGCTCGCCGCCCGACTGGCCGAACTCCTCACCGCCGCCGAGACCGCCGCGCTGCGCGCCCGGGTGGCCGCCCTGTTGGCATCCGGCCGTCATCCCGAGCCCGGCGGCGACTGGCCACCGATCCCCTGGCCACCGGTCTGACACGGCGCCGGGCCTCGGCGCACGGGTGGTCCGAAGGCGGCGTGCGGGGGGCGCGGGCCGCCGCCTGATGCACGTTCCGGTATCGAACGCAAGAACGCCTATCCGGTCAATACCGGCCCTCCGGTTCGTATGCGGAACCAGCATCCGGTTAGTCTCAAGACATGCATGCATGGCCCGCTTCTGAGGTCCCCGCCCTGCCTGGTCAGGGCCGCGACCTGAGGATCCACTCCACCGCGACCGGCGGACGGGTGACCCTCGACCCCGGTCCCGTCGCCCGTATCTACGTCTGCGGCATCACGCCGTACGACGCCACCCACATGGGGCACGCGGCGACCTACAACGCGTTCGACCTGGTTCAGCGCGTGTGGCTCGACACGAAGCGCCAGGTTCACTACGTGCAGAACGTCACGGATGTCGACGATCCGCTGCTGGAGCGGGCCGTCGCCACCGGGGACGACTGGACGGCGCTCGCCGAGCGCGAGACCGCGCTGTTCCGCGAGGACATGACGGCCCTGCGGATGCTCCCGCCCCGCCACTACATCGGAGCCGTCGAGGCGATACCCGGCATCGTCCCGCTCGTCGAACGGCTCCGCGACAACGGCGCCGCCTACGAACTGGACGGTGACATCTACTTCTCCGTCTCCTCCGACCCGCACTTCGGCGAGGTCTCCGGACTCGACGCCGAGGCGATGCGGCTGCTCTCCGCCGAACGCGGCGGCGACCCGGAGCGGGAGGGCAAGAAGAACCCGCTCGACCCGATGCTGTGGATGGCCGCCCGCGACGGCGAGCCGAGCTGGGACGGCGGCTCGCTGGGCCGCGGCCGCCCCGGCTGGCACATCGAGTGCGTCGCCATCGCCCTGGAGCACCTCGGCATGGGCTTCGACGTCCAGGGCGGCGGCTCCGACCTGGCGTTCCCGCACCACGAGATGGGCGCTTCGCACGCCCAGGCGCTGACCGGCGAGCACCCCTTCGCCAAGGCGTACGTCCACGCCGGGATGGTGGCGCTGGACGGCGAGAAGATGTCGAAGTCCAAGGGCAATCTGGTCTTCGTCTCGGCGGTGCGCCGCGACGGCGTCGACCCGGCGGCGATCCGGCTGGCGCTCCTCTCCCACCACTACCGCAGCGACTGGGAGTGGACCGACGCGGTGCTGGCGGAGGCCGTGGACCGGCTGGCGCGCTGGCGCGCCGCCGTCTCCCGCCCCGACGGCCCGCCCGCCGAGGCGCTGCTGGAGGAGGTCCGTACGGCGCTCGCCGACGACCTGGACTCGCCCGCGGCGCTGGCGGCCGTCGACCGCTGGGCCGCCGCGCAGGAGTCCGGCGGCGGCAGCGACGAGGGCGCGCCGGGTCTGGTCTCGCGGACGGTGGACGCGCTGCTGGGCGTCGCGCTGTAACGGATCACCGGTTCTCGGGGCGTCTCCGCATCGGCGGGGGCGCCCCTTTCGCGTACGGGGGAAGCCCGGGGCCGGGAACGCGGACGGGCGGGACCGGGAACGCCCCGGCCCCGCCCGTCCGTGAGCGGTTACCTCCCGCCGTCGGCCTCCGGCCCGTCCGACGGGTCGGCTCCGGCGTCCGTCGGGTCCCGGGACTCCTTGGGGAGCCGGGGCCGGGCGCGGTCGGGGTCGGGCTGCGGGTCCCGGCGGCGCAGATAGCGCTCGAATTCCCGGGCGATGGCTTCCCCGGACGCCTCCGGCAGATCCGCGGTGTCCCGCGCCTCCTCCAGCGTCTGGACGTACTCGGCGACCTCGCTGTCCTCGGCCGCCAGCTGGTCCACGCCCAGCTGCCAGGCGCGGGCGTCCTCGGTCAGCTCGCCCTGCGGGATGCGGATGCCGAGCAGGTCCTCCAGGCGGTTGAGCAGCGCCAGGCTGGCCTTCGGGTTGGGCGGCTGGGAGACGTAGTGCGGCACCGCGGCCCAGAGGCTGACGACGGGCACCCCCGCGTGGGTGCACGCCTCCTGGAGGATGCCGACGATGCCGGTGGGGCCCTCGTAGCGGGACTCCTCCAGATCCATGCGGGTGGCGAGGTCGGTGTCCGAGGTGACGCCGCTGACCGGCACCGGCCGGGTGTGCGGGGTGTCGCCGAGCAGCGCGCCCAGCACCACCAGCATCTCCACGCCCAGCTCGTGCGCGAAGCCGAGGATCTCGTTGCAGAACGAGCGCCAGCGCATGCTCGGCTCGATACCGCGGACCAGCACCAGATCGCGGCGGCGGCCCTTGCCGTCGGCGTCGTCGACGCGGACGACGGACAGCCGCGTGGTGGGCCAGGTGACCTTGCGGACGCCGTCCTCCAGGAAGACGGTCGGGCGGTTGACCTGGAAGTCGTAGTAGTCCTCGGCGTCGAGCGCCGCGAAGACCTTGCCCTGCCATTCCCGGTGCAGATGAGCGACCGCGGCGGAGGCGGCGTCGCCGGCGTCGTTCCAGCCTTCGAACGCGGCCACCATCACCGGGTCGATCAGGTCGGGAACACCCTCCAGCTCGATCACCCAGCGCCTCCTTCCGGCCGGTCGTCCGCCGCTCGGCGGCTGCCGGCACCCCGTTTCCTTGCGTGCGCTCCCCAGCCTACGGGGTCCGCGGCGCCCGTCCGCAGCCCCTGTGCACGAATGGGTGCCCATTCATCCGAGGTGTTCGGAAAGGTCTTCGAGCCACTTCCGTACGGGGTCTGGACGGTGCCGCGCGGGCGGCGCTATACATCGGATGACCGTGAAAGGTCCGATCTCCTCCGATCTCCTCCGAGCTCCTCTGTTCTTCTCAGCTTCCTGCTCCTGTGTGTTCCCGCCACCACAACCCGAGGGGCGTGCGCATGGCCGTCACCGACACCGTCACGGAGCTGGAGGTCCACGACGTCCGCTTCCCCACCTCGGAACAGCTCGACGGTTCGGACGCGATGAACCCCGACCCCGACTACTCCGCCGCCTATGCCGTCCTGCGGACCTCCGGCGGCCCGCCCGGCCACGGCTTCTGCTTCACCATCGGCCGCGGCAACGATGTGATGGCCGAGGCGATCCGTGCCCTCGCGCCGTACGTCGTCGGCCACCCCGCGCCGCTCACCGCGGACGCGCTCGGCGCGCTGCACCGCACCCTCACCCACGATTCGCCGCTGCGCTGGCTCGGCCCGGAGAAGGGCGTGATGCACATGGCGGCGGGGGCGGTCGTCAACGCCGCCTGGGACCTGGCGGCGACCCGCGCCGGGCTGCCGGTCTGGGAGTTCCTGGCCACCATGACCCCCGCCGAGTTGGTCGCGCTCGTCGACTTCCGCTACCTCACCGACGCCCTCACGCCCGGCGAGGCGCTGGCGATCCTGCGCGCCGCGGAGCCCGGCCGGGCCGCCCGCACCGCCCGCCTGAGAGCCGAGGGCTACCCCGCGTACACCACGTCCCCGGGGTGGCTCGGCTACGACGACGGGAAGCTGGTGCGGCTCGCCGAGGAGGCGGTCGCCGACGGCTTCGGGCAGATCAAGCTCAAGGTCGGCGCGGACCTCGGCGACGATCTGCGCCGGATGCGGCTGGCCCGCGCGGCCGTCGGACCGGCGGTACGGATCGCCGTCGACGCCAACCAGCGCTGGGACGTGCCCGAGGCCGTCCGCTGGATGACCGCGCTCGCCCCGTACGCGCCGTACTGGATCGAGGAGCCCACCAGCCCCGACGACATCCTCGGCCACGCCGCGGTGCGCGCCGGGCAGCCGGTGAAGGTCGCCACCGGTGAACACGCCGCCAACCGCGTGGTGTTCAAACAGCTGCTCCAGGCCGGGGCCGTCGACATCGTGCAGATCGACGCGGCCCGGGTCGCCGGGGTCAACGACAACCTCGCGATCCTGCTGCTCGCCGCCAAGTACGGCGTGCCGGTCTGCCCGCACGCCGGGGGCGTCGGCCTGTGCGAGCTGGTCCAGCACCTCGCGATGTTCGACTACGTGGCGGTGTCCGGGAGTTGGGAGGACCGCGTCATCGAGTACGTCGACCACCTACATGAGCACTTCACCGACCCCGTCGTCGTCGAACGCGGCCGCTACCGGGCCCCGGCCGCGCCCGGGTTCTCCGCCCGGATGAAGCCCGCCTCGCTCACCGCCCACCGCTTCCCCGACGGCCCGGTCTGGCGCGCCCGCCGCGCCCCCGGACCACACGGCACCCAGGAGGTCACCGCATGAACCGCGCACCGGCCGACTTCGCCGGACAGGGCGCCCTCGTCACCGGCGGCGGCTCCGGCATCGGCGCGGCCACCGCCGCGCTGCTGCTGGCGCGCGGCGCCCGCGTTGCCGTCCTCGACCGCGACCCGTCCGGCGCCCCGGACGGCGCGGTCCGCGTCACCGCCGACGTCACCTCGGACGAGGCGGTCCGCGCCGCCGTCGACGAGGCGGTGGACGCGGTCGGCGGCGCGCTGCACACCGTCGTCGGCAACGCCGGGATCGGCGCCGTCGGCACCGTCGAGGACAACGACGACGCCGAGTGGGCGCGGGTGCTGGACGTCAATGTCCTCGGTCTGGTGCGCACCGCCCGCGCCGCGCTGCCCTGGCTGCGCCGCGCCGCCGCCACCGCACCGGGCCGGGTCTCGCTCACCCACACCTGCTCCATCGCGGCCACCGCCGGGCTGCCGCAGCGCGCCCTCTACAGCGCCAGCAAGGGCGCGGTCCTCTCGCTGACCCTGGCGATGGCCGCCGACCTCCTCCGCGACGGCATCCGGGTCAACTGCGTCAACCCCGGCACCGCGGACACCCCCTGGGTCGGCCGCCTGCTGGACCTCGCCGACGACCCGGAGGTTGAACGCGCCGCGCTCTGCGCCCGCCAGCCGATGGGCCGGCTGGTGACGGCGGAGGAGGTCGCCGCCGCCATCGTCCACCTCGCCTCGCCGGGCGCCTCCGGCATCACCGGCACCGCGCTCGCCGTCGACGGCGGCATGCAGGGCCTGCGCCCGCGCCCCGCCACCTGACCACCCGCGACCGCACGACGGAGGAATGAGCATGGGACCGCGTACGACCGGCGCGCTGGCCTGCGCCGCGCTGCTGGCCACCGCCGCACTCACCGGCTGCAACCGCGGCAGCGACGCCACGGCCGGGCGGATCGGCATCGACATACCGCGCACCGACACCGACTTCTGGAGCTCCTACCAGCGCTATCTGGAACATGACATCGACCGCGACGGCGTCCCCGCGCTGCCCCTGTCCACCTCCCAGAACGACGTCGCGAAGGTCGTCTCCAACGTCCAGGCCCTCACCGACCAGGGCGCCAGGGCCGTCGTCATGGCCCCGCAGGACACCGGCGCGGTCACCACCGCCCTGCAACGCCTGGCGGCGAAGAAGATCCCCGTCGTCAGCGTCGACACCCGCCCCGACAAGGGCGCCGTCTACATGGTCGTACGGGCCGACAACCGCGCGTACGGCGAGAAGTCCTGCGACTACCTCGGCCGCAAGCTCGGCGGGCACGGCCGGGTCGCCGAACTCCAGGGCGACCTCAGCTCCGTCAACGGACGCGACCGCTCCGAGGCGTTCGCCGCCTGCATGAAGAAGAAGTACCCGGGCATCACCGTGCACGAGCTGGCCACCGACTGGAAGGGCGAGGTCGCCTCCGCCAAGCTCCAGAGCCTGCTGGCCCAGCACCCGGGCCTCGACGGGCTCTACCTCCAGGCCGGGGGCGCCTTCCTCCAGCCCGTCCTCGCCCTCCTGAAGCAGGAGAAGCGCCTTCGGCCCGCGGGCACCCCCGGCCACCTCACCGTCATCTCCAACGACGGCATCCCCGACGAACTCGCCGCCATCCGCGCCGGGCAGATCGACGCCACCCTCTCCCAGCCCGCCGACCTCTACGCGCAGTACGCCCTCTTCTACGCGCGCGCCGCCCTGGCGAAGAAGACGTTCCGGCCCGGCCCGACCGGCCACGGCTCCACCATCGTGAAGATCCCGAACGGCCTGGAGGACCAGCTTCCGGCACCCCTCGTCACCAAGGAGAACGTCGACGACCGGGCGCTCTGGGCCAATCAGCGGGAGAAGAAATGAGGGGGCGGGGCGGGCCGCCGGGGGAGCGCACCACGTCCGGCGGCCCTTCCGGGCCCGGCCCCGACGACGGTGCCGGGCCGCACGCCGGGAGGCCGCCCGGTGCACGCACCGGCCCCGGCAACCCCGGCGCCCCGCCCGCCCTCCACGCCGAAGGCATCCGCAAACGCTTCGGCCCGACCCTCGCCCTCGACGGCGTCCGGCTGACCGTCCGGCCCGGCGAGGCCCACGCCCTCGTCGGCCGCAACGGCGCCGGGAAGTCCACCCTGGTGTCGGTCCTCACCGGGCTGGTGCGGCCGGATACCGGCACCGTCAGCTTCGCCGGGCGGGCGGCGCCCCGCTTCGGTGACGCCGCGGCCTGGCAACGCCGGGTGGCCTGCGTCCACCAGCGGTCGATGACCGTCCCGGACCTGACCGTCGCGGAAAACCTCCACCTGGGCCACCTCCCGCGCGGCCGCATCCGCTGGCGGGCCCTGCGCGCCCGCGCCCGCGAGGTGCTGGCGGAGTACGGCGTCGACGTCGACCCGGCCGCCCGGATCCGCGAACTCGGCGTCGAGCAGCGGCAGTTCGTGGAGATCGCCCGCGCCCTGACGCACGGCGCCCGGCTGATCGTCCTCGACGAGCCGACCGCCCGCCTCGACGCCGCCGGAATCGACCGGCTCTTCACCGAGCTGCGCGCCCTGCGCGCCCGGGGCGTCGCCTTCCTCTTCATCTCGCACCACCTCCAGGAGGTCCACGAGCTGTGTGACACCGTCACCGTGCTCCGGGACGCCCGCCGGGTGCTGACCGCGCCCGTCGCCGGGCTGTCCCGGGACGCACTCGTCGAGGCGATGACGGGGGAGCGGCCGGGCACCGCCGCCCACCGTCCGCCGTCCGGCCCGCCCGGCCCCGAGGTGCTGCGCACCGAACGCCTCGCCCTGGACGGCCACTTCGCCCCCGCCGATCTGGCCGTACGCGCCGGGGAGGTGGTCGGCCTGGCGGGCGCCGCCGGGAGCGGGGCCACCGCCCTCGCCGAGACGCTGGCCGGGCTGCGGGCCCCCGGCGGCGGCCGGATCACGGTCGGCGGCCGCCCGGTCCGCGCCGGCTCCGTCCCGCACGCCCTGGCCGCCGGGATCGGCTACGTACCGGAGGACCGGCACCGCGAGGGGCTGATCGCCACCCGCAGCGTCGCCGAGAACGTCACCCTGACCGTGGGCGACCAGCTGGGCCCGGGCGGCACCGTGCTGCCGTCCCGGGCCCGGGAGTTCGCCCGGCGGATGATCACCACGCTGGACATCAAGGCGGCCGGACCCGCCGCGCCGGTGACCGGACTCTCCGGCGGCAATCAGCAGAAGGTCGTCATCGCGCGCGCCCTGGCCCGCGAGCCCCGGGTGCTCGTCGCCGTACGCCCCACCAACGGCGTCGACATCAAGTCCAAGGAGGCGCTGCTCGACACCGTACGGCGGGTCGCGGACGCGGGCGCCTGCGCGCTGATCGTCTCCGACGAACTGGACGACCTGCGGATCTGCGACCGGGTCCTGACGCTCTTCCGCGGCCGGGTGACCGGGGAGTTCGCCGCCGGATGGCGCGACGGGGAGCTGGTCGCGGCGATGGAGGGCATGGTGCCACCGGACGCGGCCGTCGAAACCCCGGGCGGACGCCCCGCGCACGGCGCCGCCGCGCCGCCCGCCGGTCCGCCCGTCCGTCCGGCCGCGCCCCCGGTCGGTGACCCGGTCGCCCCCGCCGCCCGCCCCGACGCAACGGAAGGAACCGCGCCATGACCGAGACCGCAGTGCCGCCCGACGCCGGGGCGACGACGCCGTCCTCCGCGCCCCGCGCCCGCACCGTGCGACCGGGCCGCTGGCGGGACTTCTCGCTCGTCCCGGTGATCCTCGTGCTGGGCGTGATCGGCTTCATCGTCTCGCCCGCCTTCCTCACCCGCGACAACCTCGTCGGCGTCGTCCAGCAGTCCACCGAACTCGGCCTGCTCGTCCTCGGCGAGGCGCTGATCCTCATCAGCGGCCGGATGGACCTCTCGCTGGAGTCGACTATCGGGCTGGCGCCGGTGGTCGCGCTGTGGCTGGTGATGCCCGCGCACGGCGACCGTTTCACGGGCCTGGAGCTGCTGCCCGCCTGGACCGCCGTGCCGCTCTGCCTCGCCGTCGGCGCCGCGATCGGCACCGTCAACGGCTTCCTCATCCTCACCCTCCGCGTCAACGGCTTCATCGCCACCCTCGGCATGCTCACCGCGCTCCGCGGCCTCCAGGTCGGGCTCTCCGAGGGCCGCTCCATCGGCGACGTCCCGCCGTCCTTCGCCTACCTCGGCGGCGCCACCTGGCTGGGCGTCCCCGCAGCCGTCTGGATCTGCCTCGCCCTCTTCGCCGCCGGGGGCGCCGCCCTCGGCTACCTGCGGCACGGCCGGGCGCTGTACGCGGTCGGCGGCAACCCGGAGGCGGCCCGCGCGGCCGGGATCCGCGTCGACCGGCTCACCTGGATCGTCCTCGCCGTCGGCGGACTCCTCGCCGCGTTCGCCGGGATCCTCTACACCGGCCACTACGGCGCGGTCTCGGCGAGCCAGGGCAACGGCTGGATCTTCCAGGTCTTCGCCGCCGCGGTGATCGGCGGCATCAGCCTCAAGGGCGGCCGCGGCACCCTCTTCGGCGCGCTGACCGGCGTCCTCACCCTCCAACTCGTCATCAACGTGATGACGCTGGCCGGGGTGCCGCCGCTGTGGACGCAGTTCCTCAACGGCGCGATCATCATCGTCGCGCTGGTCATCTCCCGGTTCGCCGGCGGCGGGAAACAGGACTGACGAGGAGCCGGACGCCATGACCCCACCGCCCCGCGGCCCGCGCCGGCTCGGCCGGTCCGCCGTCACCGTCCCGCCGCTCGGCCTCGGCTGCGCCCCGCTCGGCAACCTCTACCGCGCCCTGACCGAGGACGACGCCCTGGCCACCGTCCGCGCCGCCCTCGCCGCGGGCGTCGCCCACTTCGACACCGCGCCGCACTACGGCGTCGGCCTCGCCGAGGAACGCCTCGGCCGGGCGCTGCGCGGCCACGACCGCGCCGGGTACACCCTCGCCACCAAGGCCGGCCGCCGCCTGCGACCGCTCGCACCGGGGGAGACGCCCGCGGGGGAGGGGTTCGTCGCCACCCCCGCCCGCGCCCGGACCTGGGACTTCACCCGCGACGGCATCCGCGCCACCCTCGACGCCTCCCTGGCACGCCTCGGCACCGACACCGTCGACATCGTCTATCTGCACGACGTCGAACACCATCTGCCCGAGGTGTACGCCACCGGCTACCCGGCGCTCGCCGAACTCCGCGCCGAGGGCCGGGTCGGCGCCATCGGCTTCGGCATGAACCACAGCGACGTCCTGGCCCGGCTGGTCGCCGACCTCGACGTGGACGTGGTGCTCTGCGCCGGGCGCTGGACGCTCCTGGAGCGCACCGCCCTCGACGATCTGCTGCCGGTCTGCGCCCGCCGCGGCACCTCCGTCGTCGTCGGCGGCGTCTACAACTCCGGCCTGCTCGCCGACCCGTCGCCCGGCGCCCCGTACGACTACGCGCCCGCCCCGCCGCACCTGGTCGCCCGCGCCCGCGAACTCGCCGCCGTCTGCGCCACGTTCGGCGTCCCGCTCAAGGCGGCGGCGCTCCGCTTCCCGTTCGGCCATCCGGCGGTCGCCGGGGTGGTCGTCGGCGCGGCGGGCGCCCGGGAGGCCACCGAGAACGCCGCGCTCTTCGGCCACGACATCCCGGACGCGCTCTGGCCCGCCCTCGTCGACCGCGGGCTGCTCGCCCCCGACGTACCGCTGCCGACCGCCGCGCCCTGAACCGCCGCCCGGGGGCCCCGAGCCGCCCGCCACCGACCCGGAGACCACCGATGCGCATCGACGCCCACCATCACCTGTGGGACCTCTCCCGCCGCCCGCAGCCCTGGATGACCGGCCCCTGGGCCGATCCGCTGCGCCGCGACCACACCCTCGCCGAACTGCTCCCGCAGCTCGCCGCGCACCGCATCGACGCCACCGTCCTCGTCCAGTCCTCGTCCTCCGCGGAGGAGACCGCCGAGCTGCTGGCGGTGGCGGCGGGCCCCGGCCCGGTGCGGGGCGTCGTCGGCTGGGCCGATCTCACCGACCCCGCCCTGCCCGCGACGCTCGCCGCGCACCCGCCCGCCCTGGTGGGCCTGCGCCATCAGGTGCAGGACGAACCGGACCCGGACTGGCTGATCCGCCCCGGCGTACTGCGCGGACTGCGCGCCGTGGCGGCCGCCGGACGCGTCTACGACCTGCTGGTCACCCCGCGCGAACTGCCCGCCGCGCTCGCCGCCGCCCGCGCCGTACCGGAGCTGGCGTTCGTCCTGGACCACGCGGGGAAACCGGCGGTCGGCGGCGACGACGCGGGCTGGGCCGCGGCCCTCGCCGCCCTCGCCGCCCTGCCGCACGTCAGCTGCAAACTCTCCGGGCTGGTCACTGAGGCCGACTGGACGCACTGGCGGCCCGGCCAGCTCCTGCCGTACGCCCGGCACGTCCTCGACGCCTTCGGCCCCGACCGGGTCCTCTTCGGCTCCGACTGGCCGGTCTGCACCCTCGCCGCCGGCTACGCCACCGTCCACACCCTCGCCGAGACCGCCACCGCCCACCTCACCGCCGCCGAACGCGCCGCGGTCTTCGGGGGGACGGCGGCGCGGGTGTACGGGATCGGGGGGACGGGCGAGGGGGCGGGCTGAGAGCGGTACGGCGCGCGGCCCGGCCGACCGCCACGGCTCCGGTGCCCGCACCGCCCGCCTCACCGCCCCCGGTGCCCGGCCCTCACAACGTCGACCGCAACCACTGCTCCACGCTCGCGATATGGACCGTCGCCCACGCCCGCGCCGCCTCCGCGTCGCCGTCGCGCAGGGCGGCGAGGATCGCGCGGTGTTCGGTGAGCGTCCGGGCCACCGCGTCCTTCTGCGTCAGCCCGCGCCAGACCCGCGCCCGGGTGGTCGGCCCCGACAGGCCCTCCAGCAGGGAGCAGAGCACGGAGTTGCCGGACGCCGCGACGATCCGCCGGTGGAACTCCAGGTCCCCGGCGACCAGCTCCTCCACCGACGGCGCCGGGCCCAGTGCCACCAACCCCGCGTCCAGCGCGTCGAGTTCGGCCGGATCGATCCGCCCGGCGGCCATCGCGGTGGCGGCGGGCTCCAGGATCCGGCGGACGGCGAGGAACTCCAGCACCGTGTCGTCGCGGTGGAAGTCCACCACGAAGCTCAGCGCCTCCAGCAGCAGCTGCGGATCGAGGCTGGTGACGTACGTACCGTCGCCCTGCCGTACGTCGAGGATGCGGATCAGCGACAGCGCCCGCACCGCCTCGCGCAGCGAATTGCGCGACAGGCCCAGCGCCGCGGCGAGTTCGCTCTCCTTCGGCAGCCGGTCGCCCGGCCGCAGCGCCCCCGAGACGATCATCCCCTTGATCTTCTCGATGGCCTCATCAGTGACCGCCACGGCCGACCTCCCCCTTCGGACCCGCCGGACATCTCCCCAGACATCCGATGTCTGGGTCCATTATGGCCCGGCCTGCGGCCCCGGCCCCAGCCCGGTGCGTACCGGGCGGCACAGGAAGGGCGGCCCCCGGCGGCCACCGCCCTCCGTACCCGCACACGCCGGAGGGGCGGCCCCGTACGGGAACCGCCCCTCCGACCGGACCGTACGCGCGCGGCGTACGCCCCGGGATCAGCCTTCGAGCATGTCCTTCACCTTGGCGCGGACGTCCTCCGTGTCCAGGCCGCGGATGGTCAGCGTGGTACGGCGGCGCAGCACGTCGTCCACGGTCTCGGCCCACTCGTGGTCACGGGCGTACGCGACCTGCGCCCAGATCTCCGGCGCGTCCGGGTGGATGCGCCCGGCCAGCTCCGGGTTCTCGTTCGCCAGGCGCGCGATGTCGAACGACAGCGAGCCGTAGTGCGTGGCGAGGTGCCGCGCGGTCTCCGGCGCCATCTGCGGACCATTGGCGCCGCCGTCGATCAGCAGGCGGTGCGCCACCGCGTTCGGGTTGGCGATACCGGGCAGCGGGAGCTTCTTCGGCAGGTGCGAGATCGGCTCCATGTCACCGGCCAGCGGGTGGCCGGGGAGCGCGGCGAGCTTGTTCATGACCGTACGGCCGATGTGGCGGAAGGTCGTCCACTTGCCGCCCGCGACGGACAGCATGCCGCCGCTGCCCTCGGTCACGACCGTCTCGCGCTTGGCCTTGGAGGTGTCGCCGGGGCCGCCGGGCAGCACCCGCAGACCGGCGAACGAGTAGGTGATCAGGTCCCGCGACAGCTGCTGGTCACGGACGGAGAAGGCGGCCTCGTCCAGGATCTGGGCGGTGTCCTTCTCGGTGACCGCGACGTCCGCCGGGTCGCCCTCGTACTCCTCGTCGGTGGTACCGAGCAGCAGCATGTCCTCCCAGGGGAGGGCGAAGGTGATGCGGTACTTGTCGATCGGGGTGGCCAGCGCCGCCTTCCAGGGGGAGGTGCGCTTGAGGACCAGGTGCGCGCCCTTGGAGAGGCGGATGGAGGGGGCCGCGTTCGGGTCCTCCATCTTGCGCAGGTGGTCCACCCACGGGCCGGTGGCGTTGAGGACGAGGCGGGCGCTGACGCCGAACTCCTCGCCGTCCGTGCGGTCCTTCAACTCGGCACCGGTGACCCGGCCCTGGGTGAAGCGCAGCCCGGTGACCTCGGCGTGGTTGAGGACCGTGGCCCCGGCCGCGACGGCGGCGCGGACGGTCATCAGCGCCATACGGGCGTCGTTCATCTGGTCGTCGCCGTAGACCGCGACGGCCTTGAGGTTCTCGGTCCGCAGCTCCGGCACGTCGCGCTGGGCCTTGGCCGGCGATATGACGTGGCCGACGCCGTCGCCGAACGCGGAGAGCGCGGAGTAGGCGAAGACACCGGCGCCGAGCTTGGCCGCGCCGTGCGGGCCGCCCTTGTAGACGGGCAGGTAGAAGGTGAGGGGGTTGGCGAGGTGCGGCGCCACCTCACGGGAGACCGCACGCCGCTCGAAGTGGTTCTCCGCCACCAGCTTCACCGCACCGGTCTGCAGGTAGCGCAGTCCGCCGTGCAGCAGCTTGGAGGAGGCGGAGGAGGTGGCGCCGGCGAAGTCGCCGGCGTCCACCAGGGCCACCCGCAGTCCGGCCTGCGCGGCGTGCCAGGCAGTGGAGATGCCCAGGATGCCGCCACCGATCACCAGGAGGTCGTACGTCGCCTTGGACAGCTGTTCCCGGGTTTCGGCGCGGCTCGGGGTCGAACCGTCGGCCGGGTGCGTCCCGAGGGCCGGGACGCTCTGCAGGGTGCTCATCAATTACTCCTCGACAGTGTCGTCGTCGAGCCAGCCCATGGAGCGTTCCACTGCCTTGAGCCAGCTCTTGTACTCGCGGTCACGGGTGGCCGCATCCATCCGGGGGGTCCATTCGGCGGCCCGGCGCCAGTTGGCGCGCAGCTCGTCGGTGCTGGACCAGAAGCCGACGGCCAGACCGGCCGCGTAGGCAGCGCCGAGGCAGGTCGTCTCGGCCACCATCGGGCGCACCACCGGCGCGTCCAGGAAGTCCGAGATGGTCTGCATCAGCAGGTTGTTGGAGGTCATACCGCCGTCGACCTTGAGCGCGGTCAGCTCGACGCCGGAGTCCTTCGTCATGGCGTCGGTGATCTCGCGGGTCTGCCAGGCGGTGGCCTCAAGTACGGCGCGGGCGATGTGCGCCTTGGTGACGTAGCGGGTCAGACCCGCGATCACGCCGCGCGCGTCGGAGCGCCAGTAGGGGGCGAACAGGCCGGAGAAGGCCGGGACGAAGTACGCGCCGCCGTTGTCCTCGACGGTGGAGGCCAGCGTCTCGATCTCCGCGGCGGAGTTGATCAGGCCCATCTGGTCGCGCATCCACTGCACCAGCGAACCGGTGACGGCGATGGAGCCTTCCAGGGCGTAGACCGGGGCCTGGTCGCCGATGCGGTAGCCGACGGTGGTCAGCAGCCCGTTGTACGAGTTCACCGGCTGGTTGCCGGTGTTCATCAGCATGAAGGTGCCGGTGCCGTACGTGGACTTGGCCTCGCCCTGCGAGAAGCAGGTCTGGCCGAACAGCGCGGCCTGCTGGTCACCGAGGGCGGACGCGACGGGGACCCCGGCGAGGGCGCCGTCGGCGCTGGTGCCGTAGACCTCGGCGGAGGACTTGATCTCCGGGAGGACGGCGGCGGGGATCCCGATCGACTGGAGGATCTTGTCGTCCCACTCCAGCGTGTGGAGGTTCATCAGCAGGGTGCGCGAGGCGTTGGTGACGTCCGTGACGTGCACGCCGCCGTTCACGCCGCCGGTGAGGTTCCAGATGACCCAGGAGTCCATCGTGCCGAAGAGGATGTCGCCGCGCTCGGCGCGCTCGCGCAGCCCCTCGACGTTGTCCAGCAGCCAGCGGATCTTCGGGCCCGCGAAGTACGAGGCCAGCGGCAGGCCGGTCTCGCGGCGGAAGCGGTCCTGGCCGACGTTGCGGCCCAGCTCCTTGCAGAGCGCGTCGGTGCGGGTGTCCTGCCAGACGATGGCGTTGTGGACCGGCTCACCGGTGTGCTTGTCCCACAGCAGTGTGGTCTCGCGCTGGTTGGTGATGCCGATCGCTTTGACGTCGTCGGCGGTGATGCCGGCCTTCGCGACGGCGCCGGCCACGACCTGCTGGACGTTCGCCCAGATCTCGGCGGCATCGTGTTCGACCCAGCCGGGCTTGGGGAAGATCTGTTCGTGCTCCTTCTGGTCGACCGACACGATGCGGCCGTCCTTGTCGAACACGATGCAGCGGCTGGAGGTCGTGCCCTGGTCGATGGCCGCGATGAACGGACCGTGACCGTGGGAAGAAGTGGAGGGGGTGTCGCTCATGGTGTGCTCCAGTGATTCTGTGCGGGCGGAGTCGGTGCGGGGACGCGGCTCAGGCGAACGCCGCCTGATAGATGCCACCGGCGATGGCTCCGCCAATCAGCGGGCCGACGACCGGGATCCATGCGTAGCCCCAGTCCGAGCCGCCCTTGTTCGGCAGCGGCAGCAGCGCGTGCACGATACGCGGGCCCAGGTCGCGGACGGGGTTGATCGCGTAGCCGGTCGGACCGCCGAGCGACAGACCGATGCCGACGACGACCAGCGCCACCAGCAGCGAGCCGATCGGGCCGACGCCCTTGCCGTTGTCGCTCAGACCCAGGTTGAGGATCGCCAGCACGAGCACGATGGTGGCGATGATCTCGGTCACGAGGTTCTGAACGGCGTTCCGGATCTCCGGACCGGTGGAGAAGATGCCGAGGACGGGGCCCGCCTTGGGAGCGGTGGCCTTGTCCACCATGCCTTCCTGGCCGTTGTGCGCGGCCAGCACCTCCGGGTCGGACAGATGCGCCCGGAACTGCCCGTAGTAGGCCAGCCAGACCAGCACCGCGCCGATCATGGCGCCGAGCAGCTCACCGGCGAAGTACACCGGCACCTGGCTCCACTCGATGCCGCCCTTGATCGCGAGGGCGATGGTCACCGCGGGGTTGAGGTGCGCGCCGGACTTCGCGGCGATGTACGCGCCCGCGAGTACGGCGAAGCCCCAACCGAAGGCGATGGCGACCCAGCCGGCCGCGTACGCCTTGGAACGCTTGAAGGTGACGGCGGCGCAGACGCCACCGCCGAGCAGTATCAGAACAGCGGTACCTATGGTCTCGCTGAGGAAGATGTCGGAGCTGGACACCCGCGACTCCTTTGTCCTTCGTCCAGGGGAAGGCGAACCCCGGGTCTCCGGTGGTCCGCGCCCTCCGAGAGGGCTGTGGTCGGCCCCGCGGCGTTGCCCACCATAACGAATATTGTCGTGTGGTGTTCGACAATGCCGACCGACGAACGGCAGTTTTGTTCACCTGTTTGATGACGTCAAGGGTTCTGTGGCGAAAAAGTCACGTGAACAATCGGTGGCAATACGGTCAGAACCGGCCTGCGCCCAGGTCCCTGGACACAGCCCGTACGCAATCCCTGACAGCGGCGACGATTTCCGGCCGCACCACGCCCTCCTGGCACACCCGCTCCACGGCCCCGGTGATGCCCACCGCACCCACCGGCATCCGCCGCCGGTCGTGCACCGGAGCCGCCACCGACGCCACGCCCTCCCAGGTCTCCTCGACGTCCGCGGCCCAGCCCCGCGCCCGGGTCAGCTCCAGCGCCGCCTCGAACGCGTCCGCCCCGGTCACCGTGTGCGGGGTCAGCGGCTCCCGCACCACCTCCGCGACCTCACTGTGCGCCACCGGGTCGTACGCGCACAGCACCTTGCCCAGTGCCGTGCTGTACAGCGGATGCATCGCGCCCACCTCCAGGACCTGGCGGCTGTCGTCCGGCCGGAAGACGTGGTGCACGATCAGCACGCCCTGCTGGTGCAGCACGCCGAGGTAGACGCTCTCGCCGCTGGAGCGCGCCAGATCGTCGGTCCACACCAGGGCGCGGGCCCGCAGCTCGTGGACGTCGAGATAGCTGTTGCCCAGACGCAGCAGTTCCGCGCCGAGCTGATAGCGGCCGGAGGCCGGTTCCTGCTCGACGAAGCCCTCCTGCTGGAGGGTGCGCAGGATGCCGTGGGTGGTGCCCTTGGCCAGGCCGATCGCGGAGGAGATGTCGGACAGTCCCAGCCGCCGTTCCCCGCCGGCCAGCAGCCGCAGTACCGCGGCGGCTCGCTCCAGCGACTGGATGGTGCGTGCCATCGGACAACCTCCAAGATGCGTGGTTCGACAATGCTGAACGATATCGGTCGATGCCGAACCGCGGGAGGGCCGTCGGACCCTTGGCGATCATGGCCGGTGTACGCCGGTCCCGCGCCGCGGGCTGTCCAGGCCCTGGAACGGGGAACACCTGTCCCGGACCGCCAGCTAGGCTGGCGGCGTGCGCCGTCCACCGGGGGGCGCAAAGCCGACAGCCGTCGCAACCAGGGAGCACCTCCATGGCCTCGTACACGTCCACGTCCTCCAGCGCGTCCCGCGTCGATTCCTTCCGTGAGGCGCTGGCCTCACGGGTGGTGGTCGCCGACGGGGCGATGGGCACGATGCTGCAGGCGCAGGATCCGTCGATGGCGGACTTCCAGCAGCTGGAAGGCTGCAACGAGGTCCTCAACATCACCCGGCCGGACATCGTCCGCTCGGTGCACGAGGAATACTTCGCGGTCGGCGTCGACTGCGTGGAGACCAACACCTTCGGCGCCAACTTCGCCGCACTGGCCGAATACGACATCCCCGAGCGCGTTTTCGAACTCTCCGAGGCGGGCGCCCGCATCGCCCGCGAGGTCGCCGACGAGTTCACCGCCTCGACCGGCCGGCAGCGCTGGGTCCTCGGCTCGATGGGTCCCGGCACCAAGCTGCCCACCCTCGGGCACGCCCCGTACACCACCCTCCGCGACGCCTACCAGTGCAACGCCGAGGGCATGATCGCCGGCGGTGCCGACGCGCTCCTGGTCGAGACCACCCAGGACCTGCTCCAGACGAAGGCCGCTGTCCTCGGCGCCCGCCGCGCCCTGGCCGCCACCGGCACGAATCTGCCGGTCATCTGCTCCGTCACCGTCGAGACCACCGGCACCATGCTGCTCGGCTCCGAGATCGGCGCCGCGCTCACCGCGCTGGAGCCGCTGGGCATCGACATGATCGGCCTCAACTGCGCCACCGGCCCCGCCGAGATGAGCGAGCACCTGCGCCATCTCGCCCGCCACTCCCGCGTCCCGCTCTCCTGCATGCCCAACGCGGGCCTGCCGATCCTGGGCAAGGACGGCGCCCACTACCCGCTGACCGCCGCCGAACTCGCCGACGCCCAGGAGACGTTCGTCGGCGAGTACGGCCTCTCCCTCGTCGGTGGCTGCTGCGGCACCACCCCCGAGCATCTGCGGCAGGTCGTCGAGCGGGTCCGCGGCCTGACCCCGCCGCCCCGCGAGCCGCGCCCCGAGCCCGGCGCCGCCTCCCTCTACCAGGCCGTCCCCTTCCGGCAGGACACCTCGTACCTCGCGATCGGCGAGCGGACCAACGCCAACGGTTCGAAGAAGTTCCGCGAGGCGATGCTGGCGGGCCGCTGGGACGACTGCGTGGAGATGGCCCGCGACCAGATCCGCGAGGGCGCCCACATGCTCGACCTCTGTGTCGACTATGTCGGACGGGACGGCGTCGCCGACATGGAGGAGCTGGCCGGCCGCTTCGCCACCGCCTCCACCCTCCCCCTCGTCCTGGACTCCACCGAACTGCCGGTGCTCCGCGCCGGACTGGAGAAGCTGGGCGGCCGCGCCGTCATCAACTCCGTCAACTACGAGGACGGCGACGGCCCCGAGTCCCGCTTCGCCAAGGTCACCGCCCTCGCCGCCGAGCATGGCGCGGCGCTCATCGCGCTGACCATCGACGAGGAGGGCCAGGCCCGTACCGTCGAGCACAAGGTCGCCATCGCCGAGCGCCTCATCGCCGACCTGACCGGCAACTACGGGGTGCACGAGTCGGACATCCTCATCGACACCCTCACCTTCACCATCTGCACCGGCCAGGAGGAGTCCCGCAAGGACGGCATCGCCACCATCGAGGCCATCCGCGAGCTGAAGCGCCGTCACCCGGACGTCCAGACCACCCTCGGCCTCTCCAACATCTCCTTCGGCCTCAACCCGGCCGCCCGCATCCTGCTCAACTCCGTCTTCCTCGACGAGTGCGTCAAGGCCGGACTGGACTCGGCGATCGTGCACGCCAGCAAGATCCTGCCGATCGCCCGCTTCGACGACGAGCAGGTCACCTGCGCCCTCGACCTGATCTACGACCGCCGCGCCGAGGGCTACGACCCGCTGCAGAAGCTCATGGCGCTCTTCGAGGGCGTCGACACCAAATCCCTCAAGGCGGGCAGGGCGGAGGAGCTGGCCGCGCTGCCGCTCGAAGAACGCCTGGCCCGCCGCATCATCGACGGTGAGAAGAACGGCCTGGAGGCCGACCTCGACGAGGCGCTGCGCGACACCCCCGCCCTCGACATCGTCAACAACACCCTCCTGGAGGGCATGAAGGTCGTCGGCGAACTCTTCGGCTCCGGCCAGATGCAGCTGCCGTTCGTCCTGCAGTCCGCCGAGGTGATGAAGACCGCGGTCGCCCACCTCGAACCGCACATGGAGAAGATCGACGACGGCGAGGGGTCGGGCAAGGGCACCATCGTCCTGGCGACCGTCCGCGGCGACGTCCACGACATCGGCAAGAACCTCGTCGACATCATCCTCTCCAACAACGGCTACAACGTCGTCAACCTCGGCATCAAGCAGCCGGTCGCCGCGATCCTGGAAGCCGCCGAGGAGCACCGCGCCGACGTCATCGGCATGTCCGGCCTGCTGGTCAAGTCCACGGTGATCATGAAGGAGAACCTGGAGGAGCTGAACCAGCGCAAGATGGCCGCCGACTATCCGGTCATCCTTGGCGGCGCCGCCCTCACCCGCGCCTACGTCGAACAGGACCTTCACGAGATCTACGACGGCGAGGTCCGCTACGCCCGCGACGCGTTCGAGGGGCTGCGCCTGATGGACGCGCTGATCGCCGTCAAGCGCGGCGTTCCCGGCGCCACCCTGCCCGAGCTGAAGCAGCGCCGCGTCCCCAAGAGGGAGACCGCCGTCCTGGAGGTCGAGGAGCCCGAGGGCTCGGTCCGCTCCGACGTCGCGACCGACAACCCCGTCCCCGCCCCGCCGTTCTGGGGCACTCGCGTCGTCAAGGGCATCCAGCTCGCCGACTACGCCTCCTGGCTGGACGAGGGTGCCCTCTTCAAGGGCCAGTGGGGCCTCAAGCAGGCGCGTACCGGCGACGGCCCGAGTTACGAGGAGCTGGTGGAGACCGAGGGACGGCCGCGGCTGCGCGGCTGGCTGGACCGGCTCCAGACGGAGAACCTGCTGGAAGCCGCCGTCGTCCACGGCTACTTCCCGTGCGTCTCCAAGGGCGACGACCTCATCCTGCTCCACGAGGACGGCACCGAGCGCACCCGCTTCACCTTCCCGCGCCAGCGCCGCGGCCGCCGCCTGTGCCTCGCGGACTTCTTCCGCCCGGAGGAGTCCGGCGAGACCGACGTCGTCGGCCTCCAGGTCGTCACCGTCGGCTCCCGCATCGGCGAGGAGACCGCCAAGCTCTTCGCCGCCAACTCCTACCGCGACTACCTCGAACTGCACGGCCTCTCCGTCCAGCTCGCGGAGGCGCTGGCCGAGTACTGGCACGCCCGGGTCCGTGCCGAGCTGGGCTTCGCAGGCGAGGACCCGGCCGATGTCGAGGACATGTTCGCCCTCAAGTACCGCGGCGCCCGCTTCTCCCTGGGCTACGGCGCCTGCCCCGACCTGGAGGACCGCGCGAAGATCGCCGACCTGCTGGAGCCGGAGCGCATCGGCGTCCAGCTCTCCGAGGAGTTCCAGCTCCACCCCGAGCAGTCCACCGACGCGATCGTGATCCACCACCCCGAGGCGAAGTACTTCAACGCCAGGTGAGCGCCCGGGCCGTCCGCCGCCCGAACGGCGGACGGCCCGCTTCCGCGTCACCCCACGGACCGGCGCGCACAGTCGTACACTGGTCGGTCCGGTAGCGGCCGGTCATCACCCCACTCCGGGGCGGTGGCCGGCCCTTTTGTCCCCCCAGGGGACGTCCTCACGGAGGTGGACGGATGACCAGCAGCATCCCCGCGGCCGACTCCCGGGCGGCGAAGGGCACCGCCCTCCAGGCAGTCTTCCTCGACCTGGACGGCACGCTCGTCGACACCGAGGGCTTCTGGTGGGAGGCGGAGTCCGAGGTCTTCGCCGAACTGGGACACATCCTGAACGACACCCACCGCGAGGTCGTCGTCGGCGGTCCCATGACCCGCAGCGCCGGATATCTGATTCAGGCCACCGGCGCCCAGATCGGCCTGGCGGAGCTGAGCGGCCTGATCAACGCCCGGTTCGCCGCCCGGATCGGCCGCGGGGTGCCGCTGATGCCCGGTGCCCGCCGGCTGCTGGCCGATCTGGCCGCCCACGGCGTGCCCACGGCCCTGGTCTCCGCCTCGCACCGCACCATCATCGACCGCATGCTGCACTCCCTGGGCCCGGCCAACTTCCATCTGACCCTCGCCGGTGACGAACTGGAACGCACCAAGCCGCACCCGGACCCGTATCTCACCGCGGCCGCCCGGCTGGGCGTCGACCCGGCGCGGTGCGCGGTGGTGGAGGACACCCTCACGGGCGTGCGCGCGGGCGAGGCGGCCGGGTGCCGGGTCGTCGCCGTGCCGTCGGTGGTGCCGGTGCCGCCCGCTGCCGGGCGGACCGTCGTCCGGTCACTCGAAGAAGTTGATCTTTCATTTCTCCGGGCCCTCATCACGGAAAGCAATTGACGCATGCACTGAGCGTTCCGCCGGGAAAGCAGGCAGAACTCAGGGCAGCGGCCCGCTCATTTTCCGTGACGTATACCCTGGCTGAATTCCCGCATTGTTGCTGCCATCGGGGCGCGTGAGGTTTCTCACGCGCCCCGGCGTCGACAGGTGTCCCGGCGGGTGTTCCAGAGGGGTTCGGGGGCCTGGTGCACGGGGGTAAGTGTCCGGATTCATGGGGTGACGTGTACTTCGTTCCGGCGTCCGGTAATCGGAGATCCATGTGCTGTTATCCGGTGTCCCTATAACGGCAACTCCGTTGCGGCCCGGACGCGATGGCTGTTCCTACTAATGTCGACGCGAGCAACACCTCTGCGCTGATAAGGAACCTGCCGACGATGAATCGCAAGACCTTGGTGCTGCCGGCTCTGGCCGGTCTGCTCGCCCCCGTACTCGCGGCCTGTGGCGGCCCGGACGGCGCGGGCGGGAGCGGCGATCCGATCGTCGTCGGGGTCGCCACGCAGATGGAGGCCACCAAGGATGCCCCCGCACCGTTCGACCCGGCGCAGGCGTACGACGTCGACGCGATGAACGTGTTGCGCGGCACCCTCCAGACGCTGCTGCGCCTCCCCAGAACCGGCACCACTCCGGTGCCCGAGGCGGCCAAGACCTGCGGTTTCCGTGACACGCGGAACGAGCAGTACCGGTGCACCCTGCGAAGCGATCTGAAGTTCTCCAACGGTCACCCGCTCACCGCGCAGGACGTGAAGTTCTCCATCGACCGCGTGCAGAAGATCAACTACGCCAACGGTCCGGGCACGCTGGTCAACGACATCGACAAGGTCGAGACGCCCAGCGACACCGAGGTGGTCTTCCACCTCAAGAAGCCGGACGCCACCTTCCCGCAGAAGCTCACCACACCGGCCGCCGGCATCGTCGACCACCAGGTGTACCCCGCGGACCGCCTCCGCAGCGGCTTCGACCTCGTCGGCTCCGGCCCGTACACGCTCAAGGCGGAGCACAGCGGCGAGCGCATCACCAAGATCGTCTTCAGCCGGAACCCCGGCTACAGCGGTGCGGTGAAGCCGCTGAACGACAAGGTCGAGATGCGGTTCTTCCCCAGCTCGTCCGCGATGGAGAAGGCGCTGCGCAAGGGCCAGATCGACCTGATGAACCGTGGGCTGTCGCCCGCTCAGGTCAAGGGCCTGCAGAACTCCCGGAACGAGCACATCACCCTCCAGGAGATGCCCGGCCAGGAGATCCGCTACCTCGCCTTCAACACCAAGGACCCGTCGGTCTCCAACCCGGCCGTCCGCCAGGCGATGGCGCAGCTCGTCAACCGCTCGCAGATCCTGCGCGACGTCTACTCCTACGTCGGCGACCCGCTGTACTCCCTGGTGCCGACCGGCCTCACCGGCCACATCAACTCCTTCTTCACCAAGTACGGCAACCCCAGCGTCCCGGCCGCCCGCCAGATCCTGGAGCGGGCGAACATCAACACCCCGGTGAAGGTGACCCTGACGTACACCGAGAACCACTACGGCGCCAGCACCGCCAAGGAGTTCGCGGCCCTGAAGCAGCAGCTCAACGCCAGCAAGCTGTTCGACGTCGACATCAAGGGCGTCGACAACTGGCAGCAGTTCCGCACCGACTCCTCGAACGGCAAGTACGCCGTCTACGGCATGGGCTGGTTCCCCGACATCCCGGACGCCGACAACTACGTCGGCCCGTTCCTCGGCAAGGGCAACTTCCTCAACTCGCCGTACCGCAACGCGAAGATCGAGACGCAGCTGATCCCCGGCACCCGCCAGGAGACCGACCGCAACGCCGCGGGCACCGGTTTCAAGGAGATCCAGAACATCCTCGCCGACGACGTCCCGATCCTCCCGCTGTGGCAGGGCAAGCAGTACGTCGCCGCCCGCGACGACATCACCGGCGTGGAGTGGGCGCTCAACTCCTCCTCGGCGCTGCAGATCTGGGAGCTGGGCCGCGGCGTCTCCGACTGACCCGCACGACACAGGCGGAGGGGCCGGTCCGGGACATCCATCCCGGACCGGCCCCTCCGGCCGTTCCACGCCGCCCCGGACCGGGGCCCGCGCCGCCGCTACTGGGCGCCGGGGCGCACCAGCCCGCTCTCGTACGCGTACACGGCGGCCTGCACGCGGTCACGCAGCCCCAGCTTCGTCAGCACATGGCCCACATGCGTTTTGACCGTCGTCTCGCTCACGAAGAGGTCCGCGGCGATCTCGGCGTTCGACAGCCCGCGCGCGACCAGCTTCAGCACCTCCACCTCGCGGTCGGTGAGGGTGTCCAGGGTGTCCGGTACCGCCTCCTCACCGGACGGCAGATGCCCGGCGTACTTGTCGAGCAGCCGACGGGTGATGCTCGGCGCCAGCATCGCCTCGCCCGCGGCCACCACCCGGATCGCCTGTACCAGCTCGTGCGCCGGGGCGTCCTTGAGCAGAAAGCCGCTGGCGCCCGCGCGCAGCGCCTCGACGACGTACTCGTCGAGATCGAAGGTGGTCAGCACCAGCACCTTCGCCGGGCCGTCCTTCGCCGGGCCGGTGATCTGGCGCGTCGCCTCCACGCCGTCCATCCGCGGCATGCGGATGTCCATCAGCACCACATCGGGCTGGAGTGCCCGGACCTGCTCCAGGGCCTGCAGGCCGTCACCGGCCTCGCCGACGACCGCCAGATCCTGCTCGGCCTCCAGGATCATCCGGAAACCCGTACGCAGTAGCGGCTGGTCATCGACCAGCAGGACGCGGATTGCCACCACTTCTCCTTTGTTGGACCGGCCCCATTCTGCCCTGCTCCGGCTACGCGCCGTCCGCCGGGCGGATCTCCAGCGGATACACCGGGGGAGTGCCGCCGAACTCCGGGCAGTGCGCCTGGTGGTCGCACCAGCCGCACAGCTTCGTCGGCCGCGGCCGCCAGTCGCCCGTCGCCGTGGCCGTCCTGATCGCCTCCCACAACGCCAGCAACTTCCGCTCCACGGTGAGCAGTTCGCTCTCGCCCGGGTCGTACGTGATGACGTCGCCGCTGCCCAGATAGACGAGCTGGAGCCGCCGCGGCACCACTCCGTGCAGCCGCCACATCACCAGTGCGTAGAACTTCATCTGGAACAGCGCGCCCTCCGCGAACTGCGGCCGCGGCGCCTTGCCGGTCTTGTAGTCGACGATCCGGACCTCACCGGTCGGCGCGACGTCCACCCGGTCGATGAACCCGCGCAGCCGCAGCCCCGACTCCAGCACCGTCTCGACGTACAGCTCCCGGTCGGCCGGCTCCAGGCGGGTCGGATCCTCCAGCGTGAACCACCGCTCCACCAGCGCCTCGGCGTCCGCCAGCCACCCGTTCAGCCGCTCGCCCGTCGGGTCGTCGGCGAAGAGCTCCGCCAGCTCCGGCCGCTTGGCCAGTAGCTTCTCCCACTCACCGGCCACCATCGCCCGCGCGCCGCCCGCCGTACGCTCCGCCGCGGGCACGTCGAACAGCCGCTCCAGCACCGCGTGCACCACCGTGCCCCGCGTCGCCGCCGCGCTGGGCTGCTCCGGCAGCTTGTCGATCACCCGGAAGCGGTAGAGCAGCGGGCACTGCAGGAAATCGCTCGCCCGCGACGGCGACAGCGCCACCGGCGGCCCGGGCCGCCTCGATCGCGCGACGGACTCCTCCGCCACCGCCTGCGGTCCGACGGCCACCGCCTGCGGATCGACGGCGGCAGCCTGCGGGCCGATCGCAGCTGCCCGCGGCCCGTCCGCCGACGCGCCGTGCCCGGCCGCGACCGCCCCGCCCGCCGACGGTGTCTCCGGTCCGTCCGCCGCCCCCTGCGTGCGCGGCCCGTGCGTCGCGTCCGCCCCGGCATTCTCGGTGCTCGTTCCCATGACACCCGACCCTACGGGCCGCCACTGACAACGCCCCCGCCGCGGGACGCCGCCACGGCACCGGCGACGGCCCCCCACGACGGATCCGCGGCGGCGGCTCGGCATACCATCGACGGCAGAACCCTTTTGCCCTGCACGATCGAAACGATCAGGCCGAGCAGGCGCGAAGGCCGCAATTCCGACGAGGGGACGCCGTGGACGACAGCGGGAAGCCGCAGGACCCCAAGGAGCCGCAGGGCCCCGAGGCGCCTCGGCCGCACCGGCCGGCAGAGCCGCGCCGGGACCCCGGGACCGGTCCGCACCGCACGGGCGGCAAGGCGCCGAAGCCCGGCCGCCCCAAGGGCACCGGCGGCGGCATCCTGATGGGCCGCCCCTTCGGCGTGCCCGTCTACGTCGCACCCAGCTGGTTCCTCGTCGCCGCGCTGATCACCTGGGTCTTCGGCGGCCAGCTCGAACAGGTCCTGCCGGAGCTGGGCGCCGCCCGCTACCTCGTCTCGCTCTTCTTCGCGGTCGCCTTCTACGCCTCGGTGCTCGTCCACGAACTGGCGCACACCGTCGCCGCCCTCCGCTTCAAGCTGCCGGTGCGCCGCATCCAGCTGCAGTTCTTCGGCGGGGTGTCGGAGATCGAGAAGGAGACCGAGACGCCCGGCCGGGAGTTCGTCCTCGCCTTCGTGGGCCCGCTGCTCTCCCTCGTCCTGGCCGGTGTCTTCTACGGCGGCATGCAGCTGGTCGAGCCGCGCACGGTGCCCGGCGTCCTGATGGCCGGCCTGATGATCTCCAACTTCATCGTGGCGGTCTTCAACCTCCTGCCCGGACTGCCCCTCGACGGCGGCCGGATGCTGCGTGCCGTCGTGTGGAAGGTCACCGGCCGTCCCATGAGCGGCACGGTCGCCGCCGCCTGGGTGGGCCGCGCGCTCGCCGTCACGGTCCTCATCGGCCTGCCCCTGCTGACCCACTCCGGTGCGCTCGGCACCCCGCCCGCCGACATCACCGGCACCGACTCCCTCACCGACGCGCTGCTCGCCGCCGTCCTCGCCGCCATCATCTGGACCGGCGCGGGGAACAGCCTGCGCATGGCCCGCCTGCGCGAACGCCTCCCCGACCTGGGAGCCCGGACCCTCACCCGCCGTGCGGCGCCCACCCCGCCCGACACCTCGCTCGCCGAGGCGCTGCGCCGCGCCAACGACGCGGGGGCCCGCGCCCTCGTCGTCGTCGACCCCGAGGGCGAGCCCACCGGCGTCGTCCGCGAGGCCGCCATCGTGGCCGTACCGGAACACCGCCGCCCCTGGGTGGCGGTCGGCACGCTCTCCCAGGACCTCAAGGACGGCATGCGGGTCCCGGCCGACCTGTCCGGCGAGGAGCTGCTGGAACACCTCCGCACCACCCCGGCCAGCGAATACCTCGTCGTCGAGGAAACCGGGGAGATCTACGGCGTCCTCTCCGCCGCCGACGTCGAGCGCGCCTTCGTCACCGCCATGGCCCGCCACTCCTGACCGCCGCGCGGGCCCCGGCGCGCCCCGGGCCCGGCCGCCCGCCGCCGGGCCGCCCGCCGGTCCCCGGGGCCGCCGCCGGGCGCCCGCTGGTCCGGGGCACGTCCCGGGGCCGGTAGGCTGGTCACATGTCCGAACCGACCGGTGCCGCCCGCCGTCGCGGGCCCTTCAAGGTCGGGGACCAGGTCCAGCTCACCGACCCCAAGGGACGCCACTACACCTTCACGCTCGAAGAGGGCAAGAGCTTCCACACCCACAAGGGAGCCTTCCCCCACGACGAGCTGATCGGTGCTCCCGAGGGCAGTGTTGTCCGTACCACCGGGAACGTCGCCTACCTCGCGCTGCGCCCGCTGCTCCCCGACTACGTCCTGTCCATGCCCCGCGGCGCCGCCGTGGTCTACCCCAAGGACGCGGGGCAGATCCTGGCGATGGCCGACATCTTCCCCGGCGCCCGCGTCGTCGAGGCGGGGGTGGGATCCGGCTCGCTGAGCAGCTTCCTGCTGCGCGCCATCGGTGACCAGGGAATGCTGCACTCCTACGAGCGCCGCGCCGACTTCGCCGAGATCGCCACGCAGAACGTCGAGCGGTACTTCGGCGGCCCGCACCCCGCGTGGACGCTCACCGTCGGCGACCTCCAGGACAACCTCTCCGACACCGACGTCGACCGCGTCATCCTGGACATGCTCGCCCCCTGGGAGTGCCTGGAGGCCGTCTCCAAGGCACTCGTCCCCGGCGGCATCCTCTGCGCGTACGTCGCCACGACCACGCAGCTGGCCCGCACCGTCGAGGCGATCCGCGAGCACGGCACCTTCAACGAGCCGTCGGCCTGGGAGACCATGGTCCGCACCTGGCACGTCGAGGGCCTGGCCGTCCGCCCGGACCACCGCATGATCGGCCACACCGGCTTCCTGCTCACCGCCCGCCGCCTCGCCGACGGCGTCGAGCCCCCGCTGCGCCGCCGCCGCCCCGCCAAGGGCGCGTACGGCGACGACTACACCGGCCCCGGCTCCACGTCGGGCGGCGCCACCAAGGACGCCTCCGGATCGGCCGCCGAGCGCGGCTGACGACGGGCTTCCGGCCACCGAACAACCGGGCGCCGCCGATGAGTTCCCTCCGGGGAACCGTCGGCGGCGCTCTTTCGTTTCCGGTGTGTTCCCGGCGTGAAACTCGGGTCCCGCTGGTTCCTCGGCGTCCCGTCCTGTGGAACGATGCTGGGCACTCCCACCGCCACAGCACTTCACAGGAGTTACCCCGCGTGCAGCCCTTGGCAGGCCAGGACCTTTCGCACACCCAGCCCCGCCCCATGCACTGGCTCACCACGGCCACCGCTGTCGCCGCGGTCATCGCCGCCGGATCCTTCGTCCAGCCTCCCGATGCGACCGCCACCACCGCTTCCGCGAAGCCCGGCCGCACCGCGCCCGCCCCCGACGCGCACGCCGTGACTTTCCCCCTCGACTGCGGGCCCAACCGCCTCGATGTGGTGAAACAGGTCTCCGGCGACCTCGACGGCGACGGCACCACCGAAACCGTCGCCACCGTCCGCTGCCACAGCGACACCGGCACCCCGCCCGGCGGCGTCTACGTCCTCGCCCGGACCTCCGACGCCAAGGCCGCGCCCCGCATCGTGGCGACCCTTCTGGACCCGTCCCGGAAGCTGAGCGTCCAGGACCTCGCCCTGCACGACGGCACGGTCTCCGCGACGCTTCTGGGCTACTCCACGACCGACGTGCCGCGCTGCTGCCCCGACGTCCGCACCGACACCAAGTGGCGCTGGCAGGACGGGAAGTTCCTCCGCACCGACGATCAGGCGGCGCTGGGCACCGCCCGCGTCTGAGCCGTCACCGTACGGCCCGGCGCCGTACGGGAACCGGGCCCGGCGCGGGGAGCGCGTCCGGACAGCGGAAGGCGGCGGTCGCGATACGCGCCGCCGCCACTCCCGGTCCGCCCCGGCTACTCCGCGTCGGGACCGTAGACCTCCACCTGATCGGCGACCCGCCGCACATGGATGCAGTCCCCGGGGCACTCCTTCGCGGAGTCCCGTACGTCGCCGAGGAGCGGCAGCGGGACAGGCGTCGTGGCGCCCTTGTCCTGCAGCAGCTCGTCGTCCGCGCTCTTGACGTACGCCAGCCCGTCGATGTCCAGCTCGAAGACCTCGGGCGCGTACTGCGCACAGATCCCGTCCCCCGTGCACAGGTCCTGATCGATCCAGACTTCAAGCTCTGGACGGGCTTCTTCCTGCACGGTCATCTCGCCTGCCGTTTCCTGCGTACGTGAAGCAATTTTGTCTAAGTGGCGCCAGCCCTGACGGGTGTTGACCGTCCCGACGATACAACCGGTCGCTTTCCGATGTTGTTCGGTGGGTATTCCCTTGGTGAGCGGACGTGCGCAAGGGTGAAGATCGGACACGCCCCGACCGTCTTTTCGATCTAGGGGTTTCAACCCGCACCCGCCCAGGTAGGGTCAGGAAGCGTCCAGCTCCCCTTGGAGGAGGTGAGGACCGTGGCAGCCCACGACGACGACATCAACCGCGGCATCCGGCCGGGGCGGGGGTCCGAGGATCCCGCCGGTCAGGTTGCCTATCTTGAGCAGGAGATCGCCGTCCTGCGACGTAAGCTCGCCGACTCTCCGCGGCATACGAGGATTCTCGAAGAGCGGATCGTCGAGCTGCAGACCAATCTGGCCGGCGTTTCCGCGCAGAACGAACGCCTCGCGAATACGCTGCGCGAGGCGCGCGACCAGATCGTCGCCCTCAAGGAGGAGGTCGACCGGCTCGCCCAGCCGCCGGCCGGGTTCGGCGTCTTCCTGCAGGCCAATGAGGACGACACGGTCGATATTTTCACCGGTGGCCGCAAGCTCCGGGTGAATGTCAGCCCGAGCGTGGAGACGGCAGATCTCCGGCGCGGCCAGGAGGTCATGCTCAACGAAGCGCTCAACGTGGTCGAGGCCATGAAGTTCGAGAGCGCCGGGGACATCGTCACCCTCAAGGAGATCCTGGAGGACGGCGAGCGCGCCCTGGTGGTCGGGCACACCGACGAGGAGCGGGTGGTGCGGCTCGCCGAGCCGCTGCTGGACACGACCATCCGCCCCGGCGACGCCCTGCTCCTCGAATCGCGCTCCGGTTACGTCTACGAAGTCATTCCCAAGAGCGAGGTCGAGGAGCTGGTCCTCGAAGAGGTCCCGGACATCGACTACAACAAGATCGGTGGTCTGGGCGGCCAGATCGAGCTGATCCGGGACGCGGTCGAGCTTCCGTACCTCTACCCCGACCTCTTCAAGGAGCACGAACTCCGCCCGCCCAAGGGCGTCTTGCTCTACGGCCCGCCCGGCTGCGGCAAGACACTCATCGCCAAGGCGGTCGCCAACTCCCTCGCCAAGAAGGTCGCCGAGGTGACCGGGCAGCCCGCGGGGAAGAGCTTCTTCCTCAACATCAAGGGCCCCGAGCTGCTCAACAAGTACGTCGGCGAAACGGAACGGCACATCCGGCTGGTCTTCCAGCGGGCCCGGGAGAAGGCCAGCGAGGGCACGCCTGTCATCGTCTTCTTCGACGAGATGGACTCCCTCTTCCGCACCCGTGGCTCCGGGGTCAGCTCGGACGTGGAGAACACCATCGTCCCGCAGCTGCTCTCCGAGATCGACGGTGTGGAGGGCTTGGAGAACGTCATCGTCATCGGCGCCTCGAACCGCGAGGACATGATCGACCCGGCGATCCTCCGCCCGGGGCGGCTCGACGTGAAGATCAAGATCGAGCGCCCGGACGCCGAGGCGGCCAAGGACATCTTCTCCAAGTACCTCACCGAGCGCCTGCCGCTGCACACCGACGACCTCGCCGAGCACGGTGGCTCCCGGAAGGCCGCGGTCAGCGGCATGATCCAGTCGGTCGTCGAGCAGATGTACGCGGAATCCGAGGAGAACCGCTTCCTGGAGGTCACCTACGCCAACGGTGACAAGGAAGTCCTCTACTTCAAGGATTTCAACTCCGGCGCGATGATCGAAAACATCGTCGGCCGTGCGAAGAAGATGGCCATCAAGGCTTTCCTCGAACACGAGCAGAAGGGTCTGCGGGTCTCCCACCTTCTCCAGGCGTGCGTGGACGAGTTCAAGGAGAACGAAGACCTGCCCAACACCACCAACCCGGACGACTGGGCCCGTATCTCCGGAAAGAAGGGCGAGCGGATCGTCTACATCCGCACGCTGGTCACCGGAAAGCAGGGCGCGGACACCGGCCGCTCCATCGACACGGTCGCGAATACCGGCCAGTACCTGTAAACCGCGCTCCGGCTGCGGATGTCCTGCACGGGGCGTCCGCAGCCGGACGCTTTTCCGGGGGCCGAAAGCGGCTCCCGGAAAGCCGTGCGGCGGAAACCGGACTGGAGCAATGACTGTAATGATCTCCCCAGTACCGCAAAGGCGCTCTAGGCTCGTGGGTACCGCCGCGTCACACGGTACGGATGTGGGGATCGCACACGGATCGGAAGCGCAGCGGTACTTGAGCGCCGACCCCATCCGGGGGCGCCGCCGGGCAAGGAGGGCCGCATGACCGTACGGCGAGTAATGGGAATCGAGACGGAGTACGGAATTTCCGTCCCCGGTCATCCGAATGCCAATGCCATGCTCACCTCGTCCCAGGTCGTCAATGCCTATGCGGCGGCGATGCACCGGGCACGCCGTGCCCGCTGGGATTTCGAGGAGGAGAATCCGCTGCGGGACGCCCGCGGCTTCGACCTCGCCCGTGAGGCCGCCGATTCTAGTCAGCTCACCGACGAGGACATCGGCCTCGCCAATGTGATCCTCACCAACGGTGCGCGCCTCTACGTCGACCACGCCCACCCCGAGTACAGCTCGCCCGAGGTCACCAACCCGCGGGACGCGGTGCTCTGGGACAAGGCCGGTGAGCGGATCATGGCCGAGGCGGCGGAGCGGGCCGCGCAGGTCCCCGGCGCCCAGCCGATCCACCTGTACAAGAACAACACCGACAACAAGGGCGCCTCCTACGGCACGCACGAGAACTACCTGATGAAGCGGGAGACGCCGTTCTCGGACATCGTGCGGCACCTGACGCCGTTCTTCATCTCGCGGCAGGTCGTCACCGGCGCGGGCCGGGTCGGCATCGGCCAGGACGGCCGGGATCACGGCTTCCAGATCAGCCAGCGCGCCGACTACTTCGAGGTCGAGGTCGGCCTGGAGACGACGCTCAAGCGTCCGATCATCAACACCCGCGACGAACCCCATTCGGACGCGGAGAAATACCGCCGCCTGCACGTCATCATCGGCGACGCCAACCTCTCCGAGATCTCGACCTACCTCAAACTGGGCACCACCGCGCTGGTCCTGTCCATGATCGAAGACGGCTTCATCGCCGTCGATCTCGCCGTCGACCAGCCCGTCCGCACCCTCCACCGGGTCTCGCACGATCCCGATCTGCAACATCTGGTCACGCTCCGCAGCGGCCGCACGCTCACCGCCGTACAGCTCCAGATGGAGTACTACGAGCTGGCCCGTAAATATGTCGAGGACCGTTACGGCGCGGACGCGGACGACCAGACCAAGGACGTGCTAGGGCGCTGGGAGGACGTCCTGGGGCGGCTGGAGAACGACCCGATGAGCCTCTCCGGCGAGCTGGACTGGGTCGCCAAGCGCGAGCTGATGGAGGGCTACCGCCGCCGCGACGGCCTGGACTGGGACGCCGCCCGCCTCCACCTCGTCGACCTCCAGTACGCCGACGTGCGCCCCGAGAAGGGGCTCTACAACCGCCTCGCCGCCCGCGGGAAGATCACGCGGCTGCTGGACGAGGCGGAGGTCGTACGGGCCGAGCTGGAGCCGCCCGTGGACACCCGGGCGTACTTCCGCGGCCGCTGCCTGGAGCAGTACGCCGACGATGTCGCGGCCGCCTCCTGGGACTCGGTGATCTTCGACCTGCCGGGGCGGGACTCCCTGCAGCGGGTGCCGACGCTGGAGCCGCTGCGCGGCACCCGGGAACACGTCAAGGACCTGCTGGACCGCTGCCGCACGGCGGAGGACCTGGTGAGGGCGCTTTCCGGCCGCTGAACCGCCACGGATTCACCACCGAATCGCGGCTGAAAGGGCCGCGCGGCGGGAATGATCGGGGTGTCCCCCGGACGTTGCATCAAGTGCAGGGCCGATGTCAGAGGGGCCTTGTAGGGTCGGATCTTGAAAGTCACATCGAGCGGGGCCGAACCGAGCGGGGTGAGGGTAATGGCGACCAAGGACAGCGGCGGCGGTCAGCAGAAGGCCACGCGTTCCACCGAAGAGGTCGAGGAGCAGACGCAGAACGCGGAGGCTTCCGACGAGCTCAAGGAACGCCAGGAGAAGCTGTCGGACGACGTCGATTCGGTGCTGGACGAAATCGACGACGTCCTCGAGGAGAATGCCGAGGACTTCGTGCGGAGCTTCGTCCAGAAGGGCGGGGAGTAACCGCGGCGCGGATCCGGGCACGGCGCCGGTGGTGTCCCGCACGGCACCACCGGCCGCGTCCGGCACGCCCCGGCCCCGGACGGTGGAGCGCCGTGGCGGGCGTGGCGGACCGTCAGCCTTCCGCGGGCGCGCGGGCCGTGCGGTAGGGAGCCCGGTTCCACCACCCATGTGGATCACGCCCGCGGGGCGGGTAGGGTCCCGGTCGTACAGTGCTTCAGCTGCACCGCAGCCTGGGACAGTCAAGCAGCGGCCCGCCGCCCCGAGGCGGCCGGCCGAGTATCCGGAAGGAAACGTGTGGAAGCCAACACCCGTAGCACCGGGCGTCTACCAGCTGCCTTCCTGACGCCTGGATCCTCGTCGTTCATGGACTTCCTCGGGGAGCACGCCCCTGATCTGCTGCCGGGCAGCCGCCCGCTGCCGCAGGTCCAGGGCGCCATCGAGGCGCCGCACGGCACGACCATCGTCGCCACGTCGTTCCAGGGCGGTGTGGTGCTCGCCGGTGACCGGCGGGCGACGATGGGTAACGTCATCGCCCAGCGCGACATCGAGAAGGTCTTCCCGGCCGATGAGTACTCCGCGGTCGGCATCGCCGGTACCGCCGGGCTGGCCGTCGAGATGGTCAAGCTGTTCCAGCTGGAGCTGGAGCACTTCGAGAAGGTGGAGGGCGCGCAGCTCTCCCTGGAGGGCAAGGCGAACCGCCTCTCCACGATGATCCGGGGCAACCTCGGCATGGCCATGCAGGGCCTCGCCGTGGTGCCGCTCTTCGCCGGATGGGACGTCGACCGCGCCAAGGGCCGCATCTTCTCCTACGACGTGACCGGCGGACGCTCCGAGGAGCACGGCTACGCGTCCACGGGCTCCGGATCCGTCTTCGCCCGCAGTGCTCTCAAGAAGCTGTACCGCGACGACTTCACGGAGCATCAGGCCGCCACCGCCGTCATCCAGGCGCTCTACGACGCGGCGGACGACGACTCGGCGACCGGCGGCCCCGACATGGGCCGGCGGATCTACCCGATCGTCACGGTGATCACCGACGAGGGCTTCAAGAGGTTCACCGACGCCGAGGTCGCAGAGATCGCCCGCGCCGTCTACGAGCGCCGCCTCGAAGAGCCCGACGGTCCCCGTGCCGCGCTGCTCTGAGGGAAGGACGGCCGGCGGATGCGCGTGCCAGTGAGAGAGCCATTGACAGAAAGGGACGGATAACCGGTGTCGACGCCGTTTTATGTCTCACCCCAGCAGGCCATGGCCGACCGCGCCGAGTACGCCCGCAAGGGCATCGCCCGCGGCCGCAGCGTCGTGGTGCTGCAGTACATCGACGGCGTGGTCTTCGTCGCCGAAAATCCCTCCCGGGCCCTGCACAAGGTCAGCGAGATCTATGACCGCATCGCGTTCGCGGCGGTCGGCAAGTACAACGAGTTCGAGAACCTGCGGATCGGCGGGGTGCGCTACGCCGACCTGCGCGGCTACACCTACGACCGCGAGGACGTGACCGCGCGCGGCCTCGCGAACGTCTACGCCCAGACGCTGGGCACGATCTTCTCCAGCGCCGCCGAGAAGCCGTACGAGGTCGAGCTGATCGTCGCCGAGGTCGGGGAAGCCCCCGAGGACGACCAGATCTACCGGCTCCCGCACGACGGCTCGATCGTCGACGAGCACGGTTCGGTCGCGGTGGGCGGCAACGCCGACCAGATCAGCAGCTACCTCGATCAGCGCCACCGCGACGGCATGACGCTGGGCGAGGCGCTGAAGCTGGCCGTGGACTCGCTGTCGCGGGACAACAACGGCGGGGAGCGCACACTCACCGCCGAGCAGCTGGAGGTCGCGACGCTGGACCGCACGCGGCCCCAGCAGCGCAAGTTCAAGCGGATCCTCGGCGGTCAGCTCTCCCGGCTGCTGGACGAGTCCGCCGGTGCGGACGAGTCCGCGGCGGACGCGTCCGGGGACGCGGACGGCACAGCGGATTCCGCGGCGCCGGACGCCACGAAGGACGCGTCCGACGGTACGAAGAAGGAACAGAAGCCGAAGGACGACGCCTGACCGCACGTCACGGCATCCGGGCCCGGCCCGGTCGGTCGCGCCCCGGTGGGAACATCCCGCCGGGGCGCGGTGCGTTCGTGCCGAAGCCCCGCCGTGTGCTCGCCCGGTACGGCCTCATGTGCTTGCCCGGCGCGCCGGTGCCCGTGTCACGCCGCGGGTCCGCCCAGCGCGCCCGTGCCTGTGGTCCGCCGCGCGCCCGGTGCACCCGTACCGTCACGCCGCGCGAACCGCCCCGGCCCACTCCGTCCGTAGGAGCCCTACGTCGGAGCCGGTCCCGTGGAGCCGCGGGTGACGAGGCCGACCGGCAGGGTGCGGGCGGTGGGACGGTGGCCGTCGAGGGCATCCAGCAGGGCCCGCATTCCGGCGGCGCCGAACTCCTCGGCGGGTAGCCGTACGGTCGTCAGCTCCGGTTCGACGGCCACCGCCAGCGCCAGGTCGTCGAAACCGGTGACCGAGACGTCCTCCGGCACTCGCAGGCCCAGCCGCCGTACCGCCTTGCAGGCTCCGGCGGCCACCACGTCGTCGTCGCAGACCAGCGCCGTCGGGCGGGGCTCCGGACCGGTCAGCGCGGTGTGCGCGGCCGTCAGGCCCGCCGCGACGGAGAGGGCGGTCGGCACCCGGCGCAGCGCGGTGCCCGGCGCCGCGGCGAACGCGTCGGCCAGGGCGCGGCCGCGCACCGCGAAGGTCCAGGAGTCGACGTCGGCGGCGAGATGGCCGATGCGGCGGTGGCCGAGGGCGAGGAGGTGTGCGGCCACCTGGCGGGCGCCGCCGGCGATGTCGAGGTTGACGGTCGCGGCGGCGCGGTCGTCGGCCGGATCGTTGTCCAGCATGACCAGGGGGAGCCCGGCGCCGTGCAGTGCGGCGAGCGCGTCCACGGCCATCGAGGAGGCGATCACACCGTCGAGGCTGGTGCGCGCCGAGCCGAACGGGTCGGGGGCCGGGCCGATGCCCTCGGGCGACGGGTAGAGCACCACGCCGAAGCCCGCGTCCGCGGCGGTGCGGGTGGCCCCCGTGTGCACCCGCGCGAAGAACTCGGTGGTGAGCGCGGGGACGACGAGCAGCGCGGTGCGGGTGCGGCCGGTGCGCAGGCTGCGGGCGGCGAGGTTGGGGCGGTAGCCGAGGTCGCGGGCGGCGGCGCGCACCGAATCGGCCTTGGCGGCCGAGACCCGGCCGCGCCATTTGTCGCCCAGGACGAGCGAGACCGCCGCCTGCGAGACCCCGGCGGCCCGGGCCACGTCCCGGCTGGTGACGCGGGCGGCGCCGGGGGCCCGCACCGCGTCGTCCGCCGCCGGTCGTGTCGCGTCGTTGCTGCTCACCGGCGGTTTCCTCCTGGCGGTCGGGCGGGCGGCCTGGACCCGCGGGTGCCGACATGATACGTATGACGCCGGGAGTTATACGTATCATGTCCGGCGCTGGGTGCCGGATGGGAAAGGGGCGGCATGGCCGCGGGATATGCGGAGCTGCTGCGGACCAGGCATGCGGCGCGGCTGCTGACCGGCACCTTGATCGGACGGCTGCCGAACGCCACCGCCGCCCTGGCCGTGGTGCTCTTCATCCGCGCCGAGGGCGGCAGCTACGCCCTGGCCGGCGCGCTCTCCGCCGCCTACGGCGTCTGCACCGCCATCGGCCAGCCGCTGCTGGGCCGCGCCGTCGACCTCTACGGGCAGCCGCGCGTGATGCTGCCCGCCGCCGTGGTCTCCGCGCTGGGCATGGCGCTGCTGGCCGCCGTCGGGCTGCATCCGCTGCCGCTCGCCTACACGGCCATGGTGATCGCCGGTCTCTTCACGCCGCCGCTGGAGGGCGGGCTGCGGGCGCTGTGGCCCACGGTGCTCAAGCGGCCGGACCGGGTGCACGCCGCGTACGCGCTGGACGCGGTGGCACAGGAGGTGATGTTCGCGGTCGGGCCGCTGCTGGTGACGGTGTGCGTGGCCGCCTGGTCGGAGCGGGTCGCGCTGCTGGTCATCAACGTCATCGGGGTGCTCGGCGCGCTCTCCGTCGTGGTGTCGCCGCCGTCCCGGCAGTGGCGCGGCGAGCCGCGGGAGGCGCACTGGCTGGGCGCCCTGCGCTCGCCCGGGATGCTGGTGCTGATCGGCGCGTTCTTCTTCGTCGGGCTGGCGCTCGGCTCCATCGCGGTCGCCGCGGTGGCGTACGCCGACGAGCACGGCGGCGGCATGGTTTCCAGCTCTCTCCTCTCGGCGCTCGGCGTCGGGGCACTGGTGGGCGGCGTCGTCTACGGCGCGCGCGAATGGCCCGGACGGCCCGAGGGGCGGCTGCGGCTGCTCGTCGCGCTGCTGGCGTTGGGGTACCTGCCGCTGGTGCTCGTGCCCGGCGTGGTCGGGATGACGGTGCTGACGGGGGTCGCCGGGGTGTTTTTGGCGCCCGCGCTGGCCTGCGCGTTCATCGTCGTGGACCGGCATGCGCCCAAGGGCACGGTCACGGAGGCGTTCTCGTGGCTGGTGACGACCTTCGGCGTCGGTTCGGCCGTCGGCGCCTCGGTGGTGGGGCCCGCGGTGGAGCGCGGGGGAGCGGCCGCCGGGTTCGCCGTCGCCGGGGTCGGAGGGGTCGCCGCGCTGCTGGTCCTGGTGGTGACGAAGCGCTTCCTCGGGGATCCCGTACGGCCGAAGGAGCTCGTACTCCCGGCGGAAATTGATCGCAACGGGGCTGTCGAACCCGGTTTCAGAGCACGCCGTCAGGCGTAATGTTCAGTCATGGACCGCCGCATTTTCGGGCTGGAGAACGAGTACGGCGTCACGTGCACGTTCAGGGGACAGCGCCGACTGTCGCCTGACGAAGTGGCGCGGTACCTCTTCCGCCGTGTCGTGTCATGGGGCCGCAGCAGCAATGTCTTCCTGCGGAACGGCGCCCGCCTGTACCTCGACGTGGGATCGCACCCGGAATACGCAACCCCCGAGTGCGACAACGTGACGGAACTCGTCACCCACGACAAAGCAGGCGAGCGCATTCTCGAAGGTCTTCTCGTCGATGCCGAACGCCGCCTGCACGAGGAAGGAATCGCGGGCGACGTCTATCTCTTCAAGAACAACACCGATTCGGCGGGCAACTCCTACGGCTGTCACGAGAACTATCTCGTCGCCCGCCACGGGGAGTTCTCCCGGCTCGCGGACATCCTCATCCCCTTCCTCGTCACCCGGCAGCTGCTGTGCGGCGCGGGCAAGGTGCTGCAGACCCCGCGCGGCGCCGTCTACTGCGTCAGCCAGCGCGCCGAGCACATCTGGGAGGGCGTCTCGTCCGCGACGACCCGCTCGCGCCCGATCATCAACACCCGCGACGAACCACACGCCGACGCCGAGCGCTACCGCCGTCTGCACGTCATCGTCGGCGACTCCAACATGTCCGAGACGACGATGCTGCTCAAGGTCGGCGCCACCGATCTCGTGCTGCGGATGATCGAAGCGGGCACCGTCATGCGGGATCTGACGCTGGAGAATCCCATCCGGGCCATCCGTGAGGTCAGCCACGACATCACCGGTCAGCGCAAGGTCCGCCTCGCCAGCGGGCGTGAGGCGTCGGCGCTGGAGGTCCAGCAGGAGTATTACGAAAAGGCGGTGGATTTCTGCGACCGCCGTGGAATCCGCTCCGGCACCGTCGAACGCGTACTGGAGTTGTGGGGCCGTACCCTCGGCGCAATCCGCGAGCAGGAACTCGACCGTGTCGCCACCGAGATCGACTGGGTGATGAAACATCAGCTCATCGAGCGGTACCGCAGCAAGAACAACATCACCATGTCGCATCCCAGGGTCGCGCAGATAGACCTCGCGTACCACGACATCCACCGCCGCCGGGGGCTCTACTACCTCCTGGAGCGGAAGGGGCAGGCGGCGCGGATCTGCGACGATCTGAAGATCTTCGAAGGCAAATCGGTGCCGCCGCAGACCACCCGCGCGCGGTTGCGCGGTGATTTCATCCGCCGCGCCCAGGAACAGCGCCGCGATTTCACGGTGGACTGGGTGCATCTCAAGCTGAACGACCAGGCGCAGCGGACGGTGCTGTGCAAGGACCCGTTCCGTTCGGTGGACGACCGGGTGGAGAAGCTGATCGCCGGGATGTGATGCCGTCCGGTGGCAAAGTGCCGGGAGCCGGTGTGGCTCCCGGCACTTTGCCGTGTTCGAACGGGAACCGCGCCGGACCTCAGGTCGTAGAGTGGCGGGAACTGGCCACCACCCCCCGATCCCGAGTGGGACTGATGAACCTCACGAAAAACACCCGTCGCGCTGCCGCCGCCGCGCTGACCGTGCCCCTTCTGCTGTTCACCGCCGCCTGCGGGTCCGACGACAAGGACGCGGGCAAGACGGTCGCCGATGTCCAGGGCAAGGTGGGCGACGAACCCGCGATCAAGGTCTCCAAGGACGCCAAGGTCGCGCCCGACGTTGTCACCAAGACCCTGGTGCAGGGCACGGGCGAGAAGGTCGGCGACGGCACCACCGTGCGCGTCGACTACGAGGGCAAGATGGTGAAGGGGCAGAGCCTCGGCAGCAGCTGGGAGATCCCGCCCGGCTCCGGTAAGGACGCCAAGGGCGGCAAGGTCGCCAAGGGTGACGCGCGCCACCAGATCGTCGTCGAGATGAACGACCAGCTGCCGCAGATGCAGCAGCAGCTGCCGGTCCCGGTCAAGGTGCTGGAGGCGCTCAAGGGCCAGAAGGCGGGCAGCCGCGTCCAGGTCGAGGGCACCGTCAAGGCGTTCGTCGGTGAGGTGCCGCCGGAGTCCCAGCTCAAGCCCGACGACGGCATGGTGTACGTCGTCGACATCGCCGGGGCCAAGAAGATCGACAAGAAGGCCAAGGCCGAGGGCGCGCAGGCCGGGCCCGAGGACGGGATGCCCGAGGTGAAGGCCGAGGGGGAGAAGGCCGCCACGATCACCGTGCCCAAGGGGAAGAAGGCGCCCACCGAGCTGAAGCAGCAGGTGCTGATCAAGGGCAAGGGCAAGGAGATCAAGAAGGGCGACGCGCTGGTCGCGCAGTACACCGGCGTGAAGTGGGAGGACGGCAAGAAGTTCGACTCCTCCTGGGACCACGGCGGCGCCACGACCTTCCAGATCGGCACCGGGTCGGTCGTCAAGGGCTGGGACGACGCGCTGGTCGGCAAGCACGTCGGCGACCGCGTCGAAATCGTGATTCCGCCGAAGCTGGGCTACGGTTCCCAACCGCAGTCCGAGCTCGCCAAGAACACCCTGGTCTTCTCCGTCGACATCGTCGACGCGCTCTGATCACGGTCTGCGAGACTGACGCGGCCATTGCAAGGACACGTACGTAGGAGCACATCCGTGAGCATCGACAAGCCCGAGATCGACTTCCCCGAGGGCCCGGCTCCCGCCGATCTGGAGATCGTGGACCTGTGGGAGGGCGACGGGCCGGTCGCCAAGGCCGGGGACAACATCAAGGTCCACTACGTCGGTGTCTCCTTCAGCACCGGTGAGGAGTTCGACGCCAGCTGGAACCGCGGCACCCCGCTGCAGTTCCAGCTCGGTGCCGGCCAGGTCATCGCCGGCTGGGACAAGGGTGTGCAGGGCATGAAGGTCGGCGGTCGCCGTCGGCTGACCATCCCCGCGCACCTCGCGTACGGCGACCGCGGCGCCGGTGGCGGCCGCATCGCCCCCGGCGAGACGCTGATCTTCGTCTGCGACCTGGTCTCCGTCTGAGACCACGCCGCACCCTGAGAGGGCCCGTGCCGTAGCGCACGGGCCCTCGGCTTTTGCCCCGGGCGCCCGTGGCGGTACGGTCACGGATCGGGAGTTCCACGAGAAAGGGCGCCGATGGCGATTGCCAAGGCCGAGCGGCTGATGAACCTGGCGCTGTGCCTGCTGGGTACCCGTCGCCCGCTGACCAAGCGCGAACTGCGGTCGTCGATCGAGGCGTACGTCGAGTCGTTCGGCAAGGGCGACCACGGTGGCCACGACGAGTCGTTCAACCGCATGTTCGAGCGGGACAAGGACGACCTGCGCGAGCTGGGCCTGGTGATCGAGACCGTCGAGGGCCTGGAGGGCGACGTCGGCTACCTCGCCCGCCGCGACAGCAACCGCCTCCCGCCCATCACCCTGGACGCCGAGGAGGCCGCGGCCCTCGGGCTCGCCGCCAAGATCTGGCAGCAGGCCCGGCTGGCCGGTGCGGCCAGCGGCGCCCTGCAGAAGCTGCGCGCCGCCGGGATGCCGCTGGCCTCCGGTGGCGACGCCGTCGATGCCCCGCACAGCGCGCTGGAGCCGCGCATCCCCGTCCACGAGGCCGCCTTCGAACCGCTGATGCTGGCCTGCCGCGACCGCCGCCCGGTCGTCTTCGACTACCGCAAGTCCAACGCCGCGCACCCCGAGCGCCGCCAGGTCGAGCCGTGGATCCTGGAGTGCTGGCGCGGCCACTGGTACCTCGCCGGATGGGATCGCGACCGCAGCGCCGAACGCGTCTTCCGGCTCTCCCGGATCACCGGCAAGGTCCGCTCCCGGCAGGGTGCGTTCACCGCGCCGGTGCCCGACCACGTCACCGTCCGCGAGACCGTCGAGGTCTGGGCGGGGGAGACCGCGACCGGTACCGCCCGGATCCGGCTGCGCACCGGACACGGCTACCCGCTGCGCGCCCGCGCGCTGACCGTCCGTGAACTGGGCGACGGCTGGGACGAATTGGAGATCCCGAACGGACGCGGGCTCGACGCCTGGCTCGTGGAGTTCGGGCCCGATGTGGTGGTGCTGGAACCGGCCGAACTGCGGGCCGATGTCATCGAGCGGCTGCGCGCCGTGGCCAAGGGCTGAGAGGGAGAAGGACACCCATGGCGACCAACGCGATCGACCAGACCCGCCGGATGCTGTCCCTGGTGACGTATCTGCGCGAACGCCCCGGCGCGCGCGTCAGCGATGTGGCCCGCGCCTTCGGCATCACCGAGGACGAGCTGATCGCCGACCTCGACATCCTGCCCATGTGCGGGACGAGCTTCCGCGGCGGCGACCTCCTCGACATCGACACCGACGGCGACCGCATCTGGTGGCACAACCCGGACGATGTCGCCGCCCCGCTGCGGCTCGCCGCCGACGAGGCCACCGCGCTGCTGGTCGCGGCGCGCGCCGTGGCGACCCTGCCGGGGTTGCGCGAGGGCGACCGGCAGGCGCTGCTGCGGGCCACCGCGAAGCTGGAGGCCGCGGCGGGCGAGGCGGCCGGGGCCAGCTCCCGGGTGTCGGTGACCTTCGAGTCCGAGGGCGGCGTCTTCGCCGATGTGGACCGGGCCATCGCCGAGCGCCGCCGCCTGTGGCTGCGCTACTACTCCCCGGCCCGCGACGAGCTGACCGAACGTGAGGTGGACCCGATCCGCCTCTTCGCCGTCGGCCACACCTACGTGGAGGCGTGGTGCCGCCTCTCCGAGGCCCGGCGGACCTTCCGCCTCGACCGGGTTGCGGAGATCAGGCTGCTGGACGCGCCCGCCGACCCGCCGCCCGTCGAACTGCGCGACCTCTCCGAGGGGCTGGTCCAGCCCGCGGCCGAGGACCCCGAGGTGTGCATCGAGGTCGGGCCCGGGGGCCGCTGGGTCGCGGAGTACTACCCGCACGACAGCGCCGATGAGCTGCCCGACGGCGGGCTGCGCATCACCCTGCGTACCCCCGACCCCGCGTCGCTGCGGCGCCTGGGGCTGCGGCTGGGCCGCGACGGGCGGATCACCGCGCCGCGGGAGCTGGCCGACAGCGCGCGGCGGGCCGCCACCGAGGCACTCGCCGCGTACGGCGAGTGAGCGCGCCCCTGTCACCGTGAGGAGAGGCAGCGAAGGATGACGACGACGGCGACCGGCACCCTGGCGGATGTGCCCGCACCGGTGCTCTTCAAGGCGGCGTGCCCCGACTGCCGGGGCCGGTTCGAGCTGGCGTCGGACGCCTTCCGGCTGGCCATAGGGGGCAGTCGGCGCACCACGTTCTACTCCTTCACCTGCCCCGACTGCGGGCGCGCGGTGCGCCGCCCGGCCGGGGAGCGGATCGTCGAACTGCTCACCGGCGGCGGGGTGCGCACCCTGCGGCTGCACACCGGCTGACCGTGCCGTCCGCGGACCGTACCGTTCCGCGTCACCGTTAGGCTCGTCCCATGCTCTGGCCCATGATCGCTGTCGTCCTCGGCTTCCTCGGCATCGCCGTGCTCGGGGTGCTCGCTCTCCGCGTCTTCGTCGAGGTGCGGCGGCTGGCCGGGCAGGTGGGGGCGGCGTCGGAGCGGATCCAGCGGGCGGCCCGGGACCTGGAGCGGGCGGCCACGCCGCTGGCGGCCCGGGCCGGAGGGCCCGCCGCCGGAGAGGCACGATCCGGGGAGAACAGGGGTTGACGGGACGTCGGCGTCGCGCGTAAGGGCGGTACGCTGGGGCGCGGGCCGACGGGCGTGGCGCGCCCGTGTCCGGGAGTGCGCACGGGGGTTGCCCGGCGTTCACCGGTGAGCGTTACGATCGCTCCAGCACGGCGGACGGACGGATGTCCGGCCAAGTCAGGTAGTCCCATCCTCAGCCGCCCCGGTGAGAAGGTATTCGCTTATGTTTGGAAAGATCGGTTGGCCCGAGCTCATCCTGATTCTCGGCATCGTGATTCTGCTGTTCGGCGCCAAGAAGCTACCTGACATGGCCCGCTCGCTCGGTAAGTCCGCCCGGATCCTCAAGAGCGAGGCGAAGGCGATGAAGTCGGAGAGCACGCAGAAGGACGCCGCTCCCGCCGACCCGCCGCAGGACGGCACCCAGGCCGCGCCCCGGACGATCAAGGCCGCACCCGGTGATGTGAGCAGCGCGCGTCCGGTCACCGAGACCGACCGCACCGCGTAGCGCTGACCGAGGCCCTGACCGGGTGGCGGATCCTGCCGCCCCCACCGGATGAGATGAGGACGAGGGGTGCGCAAGTCCGTCCCCAACAAGCAGAAGCGGGAGAAGGATCCCGAGGGGCGTATGCCGCTCGTGGAGCACCTGCGGGAGCTGCGTAACCGCTTGGCCAAGGGCGTGCTGGCGATCATCATCATGATGATCGTCGCTGCGTTCTTCTACGAGTCGATCATCAACTTCTTCACCAAACCGATCCTCCAGACGGTCGGCTGCGACTCCCTCTTCACCGAGCTGGCCAAGCAGAACAAGGGCGCCCGCTGCGCGAACATCGTGATGATGGACCTGCTCGGTCCCTTCACCCTCGCGCTGAAGGTCTCGCTGGTCTCGGGTGTCATCCTCGCCGCGCCGGTCTGGCTGTACCAGCTGTGGGCCTTCCTCGCCCCCGGGCTGCACCGCAAGGAGAAGAAGTACGCGCTGAGCTTCGTCGGCGCGGGCTTCCCGCTCTTCGTCGCCGGTGCGTACTTCGCGTACAAGGTGCTGCCGACCACCGCGCGGGTGCTGATCGAATTCACCCCGGCAGGCGTGGACAACCTGCTGACGCTGGACAAGCTCCTCGACCTGATCACCCGCATGGTGGTCGTGTTCGGCCTCTCCTTCGAGCTGCCGTTGCTGCTGGTCATGCTGAACTTCGCCGGCATCCTCACGGGCAAGCGGATGCTCGGCTGGTGGCGCGGCATGGTCATGGGGATCACGGTCTTCTCCGCCATCGCGACGCCCAGCACCGATCCGGTCACCATGCTGCTGCTGGCCGCGCCGATCTGCGTGCTGTACTTCGGCGCCGTACTGATCGCGCTCTCCCGGGACGCGCGGCGGCGGCGCCGGGACGACGCCGGGCCGTCCGACGACGAGGCGTCCGAGCTGGATCTGACGCCGGAGCCGGTCGGTGCGATGGAGCCGGTGGGTGCCCCGGCGCAGCTGCCCGAGCAGGCGAGCGGACCGGGCGACGACCGGAGCCACCGCGGTGAGCTGGACGATGTGACCTGACACGTGCCGGGGTGACGCGGGATGCGATCCCGCGGGCGCCCGGGGAGGAGGCGGGGGGCCGGTGGCTCCCCGCCTTCGTCGTGTCCGGTGGTCATCGCCCGCCGTACGGAGGCGGGGACGGCGCGGCGGCGTTGCGGAGGAAGCGGTGCCGGATAAAGCCGGGTCGAGTGTCAGAGGCGGCCGGTAGGCTCGTGAGCACGATGACCGAGGACATGTCTCCTGCTGAGCGCTATGCCGCCGCCAAGCTCCGTGCGGCCGAGCAGGCCACCGCACTCGCCCCTTTCCGTGAGATGTACGACTTCCCCCTGGACCCGTTCCAGCTCGACGCCTGCCGTGCCCTGGAGGACGGCAAGGGCGTGCTGGTCGCGGCTCCGACGGGCTCCGGCAAGACGATCGTCGGAGAATTCGCCGTCCACCTGGCCCTCACCCAGGGCCGTAAATGCTTCTACACCACCCCCATCAAGGCGCTGTCCAACCAGAAGTACCAGGACCTGGTGCGGCGGTACGGCCCCGAGAAGGTCGGCCTGCTGACCGGCGACAACAGCGTCAACGCCGAGGCGCCGGTGATCGTGATGACCACCGAGGTGCTGCGCAACATGCTCTACGCGGGCTCACAGACGCTGATAGGGCTCAGCTATGTGGTGATGGATGAGGTGCACTACCTCTCCGACCGCTTCCGGGGCGCCGTATGGGAAGAGGTGATCATCCATCTCCCCGAGTCGGTGACGCTGGTGTCGCTGTCGGCGACGGTCTCCAACGCCGAGGAGTTCGGCGACTGGCTGGACACCGTCCGCGGCGACACCGAGGTGATCGTCTCCGAGCACCGCCCGGTGCCGCTGTGGCAGCACGTGCTCGCGGGCCGCCGGATGTACGACCTGTTCGAGGAGCGGGAGGGCCGCGGCGGCGCCCGCCGTGAGGTCAACCCGGACCTGGAGCGGCTGGCCCGGCTGGAGAACAGCCGCCCGACCTTCGGCCGGGACAAGCGGCGCGGCCGGAATCTGCGCGAGGCGGACCGCGAGCGCGAGCGGCGCCAGCGCAGCCGTATCTGGACGCCGAGCCGCCCCGAGGTGATCGACCGGCTGGACAACGAGGGCCTGCTGCCCGCGATCACCTTCATCTTCAGCCGTGCGGGCTGCGAGGCGGCCGTCCAGCAGTGCCTGCACGCGGGGCTGCGCCTCAACGACCAGGAGGGCCGGGAGAAGGTCCGGCGCATAGTCGAGGCGCGGACGGCGGGCATCCTCGACGACGACCTCCATGTGCTGGGGTACTTCGAGTGGCTGGAGGGCCTGGAGCGCGGTATCGCCGCCCACCACGCCGGGATGCTGCCGACGTTCAAGGAGGTCGTCGAGGAGCTGTTCGTGAAGGGGCTGGTCAAGGCCGTCTTCGCGACCGAGACGCTGGCGCTGGGCATCAACATGCCGGCCCGCTCCGTGGTGCTGGAGAAGCTGGTCAAGTGGAACGGCGAGCAGCACGCCGACATCACGCCGGGCGAGTTCACGCAGCTCACCGGGCGGGCCGGGCGCCGTGGCATCGACGTCGAGGGCCATGCGGTGGTGCTGTGGCAGCGCGGGATGAACCCGGGCGCGCTGGCCGGTCTCGCCGGGACGCGGACGTATCCGCTGCGCTCGTCGTTCAAGCCGTCGTACAACATGGCGGTCAATCTCGTCTCGCAGTTCGGGCGGCACCGTTCGCGAGAGCTGCTGGAGATGTCGTTCGCGCAGTTCCAGGCCGACAGGTCGGTCGTCGGGATCTCCCGTCAGGTGCACAAGAACGAGGAGGGGCTGGAGGGTTACCGTGCCTCCATGACCTGTCACCTCGGCGATTTCGAGGAGTACTCCCGGCTGCGGCGGCAGCTGAAGGACCGGGAGACGGAGCTGGCCAAGCAGGGCGCGGCCCATCGCCGGGTGGCGGCGGCCGCGGCGCTGGAGAAGCTGCGGCCGGGCGACATCATCCATGTCCCGGCCGGGAAGTACGCGGGGCTCGCGCTGGTGCTGGATCCGGGGATGCCCTCGGGCCGTACCGACCGGCAGCGGGGTTTCGAGGCGCAGGACGGCCCGAGGCCGCTGGTGCTGACGGCCGAGCGGCAGGTCAAGCGGCTGGCGGCGATGGACTTCCCGGTGCCGGTCGAGGCGCTGGACCGGATGCGGATCCCGAAGTCGTTCAACGCCCGCAGCCCGCAGTCCCGCCGCGATCTGGCGTCCTCGCTGCGTACCAAGGCGGGGCACTGCGTCCCGTCCCGGCACCGCAAGCCCCGTGCGGAGGCGGCCGACGACCGTGAGATCGCGCGGCTGCGCAAGGAGATCCGGGCGCATCCCTGCCACGGTTGCGACGAGCGCGAGGACCATGCCCGGTGGGCGGAGCGGTACCACCGGCTGCTGCGGGACACCCGGCAGCTGGAGCGCCGGATCGAGGGGCGGACGAACACCATCGCCCGCACCTTCGATCGGATCTGCGCGCTGCTGACCGAACTGGACTACCTGGAGGCCGACACCGTCACGGACGAGGGGCGCCGACTGGCCCGGCTCTACGGCGAGTTGGACCTGCTGGCCAGCGAGTGTCTGCGTGAGGGCGTCTGGGAGGGGCTCGGCCCCGCGGAACTGGCGGCCTGTGCGTCGGCGCTGGTCTTCGAGGCGCGGCAGGCGGATGACGCGGTGGCGCCGAAGCTGCCGTCCGGCCAGGTACGGGACGCGCTCGCGGAGATGGTGCGGATCTGGGGCCGGCTGGACGCCCTGGAGGAGGACCACAAGATCAATCAGGCGGAGGGCGTCGGCCAGCGGGAGCCCGATCTCGGCTTCGCGTGGGCGGCCTACCGCTGGGCGTCCGGGTTCGGCCTCGACGAGGTGCTGTCGGAGGCGGAGATGCCGGCCGGCGACTTCGTCCGCTGGTGCAAGCAGCTGATCGACGTCCTCGGCCAGATCGCGGTCGCCGCCCCGCCCGGCGGCACCGTCGCCCGCACGGCACGCAAGGCCGTGGACGGGGTGCTGCGCGGGGTCGTGGCGTACTCGTCGGTGGGGTGAGGGCCGAGGCCCCGGGCTGATGGCCCCGTGCGGTGCTTCCGATGCGGCGCCCGTCTCCGGAAAGGGGGCGGGCGCCGCGTCATGTGACGGGCCCGCGTGGCGGACATCGGGCCCGCTGGGGGTGCGGCCCGGCCGCGGGTGCGGCGGTTCGGGAAGGTCATCGGGCTGCGGCCGGAGCGCCGCGAGGAGTATCTGCGCCTCCACGCCGAGGTCTGGCCCGCCGTGCTGGCCACCCTCACCGCCTGCAACCTCCGCAACTACTCGATATTCCTGGCGGGCGAGCAGCTCTTCTCATACGTCGAGTACGTCGGTGACGACTACGCGGCGGACATGGCGCGGATGGCCGCCGACCCGGCCACCCGCGAGTGGTGGCAGCTGACGGACCCCTGCCAGCGGCGGACGGCCGACGCGGTACCGGGGGAGTGGTGGACGCCGATGCGGGAGGTCTTCCACCACGACTGAGTGCTCCGGGGCCCGCCGCGGCTTTCCGCGGGCGGGCCCTGGGGCTTCGGGCTTCCAGGGGGTGCGGGGCAGAGGGCGGGCGTGCCGCTTTCCGAGGTGAGGCGGTTCCGGGTGTCGCCCCGCGCGGGGGCGGTGGTGCCGTGCGGGGGCGTCGGGCGGCACCTGGAGCGGAGGACGGCGCGCAGGGCGAGGAAGAGCAGCAGCCCGAACGGCGAGAGCAGGACGGTGAACGCCAGGAGGGGCCCCATGACCAGCGGATGGATGCCCAGGGCCCGGGCCTCGCGGTACATCCACTGGCCGAGGAAGAGATCCCATGCGATCACCTGCGCCCAGATCGCCCCGGCGCCGCCGCCGAGTGTCATCAGCTGCTGGAAGCCGGCCAGGTCCGGGTGGAGCACGGCGGCCCACAACGGGGGGAACACCGGGACGGCCAGCGCGAGGTAGACGGCGATGACGGGGAGGAGCGGCAGCGGCGACGCGGCGACGCGATCGGTCAGCCGTCGGCCGGGGGCGAGGATCAGCAGAGCCCAGAACGGCGCCGCGCAGAGGAAGGCCAGTTCGAAGAGGGTGCTGTCGGTCATGCGGTCAACTCCGTTGAGAGGGTGGGGTATTGGTGACGTGGCCGGGTGTGCGGAGGCAGGTGTGGCGCGGGTGTGAGTGCGACGGAGGGCGAGGCGGGCACGGCTTCGGTGGCGGTGAGCCTCGTTGTGCGGCGGGGCGTCAGGCGGGCGATCGGCGAGGCGCGTCCGGGGCCGGGCGCGGAGCGCGGGTGCGGGGCAGGGCGCGGTCGGGGCGGCGTATCGCCGCGGCCGTGGCGAGGGCGGTGAGGAGGGTGAGGCAGGTCAGCGCGGTGAGGGTGGCGGCGTCCGGGTGGGTCAGGGCCTGGCCGCGCAGCGCCTGCCAGGTGAGGAGGGCGAGCAGTGCGGCGGCGGCTCCGGCGGCCACCAGGACGAGGCGCAGCCGTACCCGCTCCGCGCGCAGCCGGGGGAAGCGGGCGCCGAGCGCGTCGATCCCGTAGAGGAGGAGCGGCAGCGCCTGGAGGGCGTGCATGCCGAAGAAGTGCGGGATGCGCAGGTCGCCGCCGGTGGTGTTCCAGCCGGTGACCGGCGCGGCCGGGCCGCCGTCGGGGACGCCGACGCTGTGCGCGCCGATGGCGGTCCGCAGTGCGCCTGCGGCCTGCTGGTCGGGCGTCGGTATCAGCATCAGCGCGCCGAGCAGCAGACCGGTCAGCCCGAGCAGCATGCCCAGCCGGATCGCCCAGGTCGCCGCGCGGTCGCCGAGCCGGGTGCGGAAGAGGAGTACGGCGATCACGAGCGTGCCCGTCCACAGCACGGCGATGGTGACGCCCATGATCTGGAAAAGCGCCCGGTCCAGCGGCGTTTCGACGTTGAAGTGGCTGCTGCGGCCCCGGATCGTCTGGCCGACGATGATCGCCATCTCGACGATCCCGGCGGCCACGACGGCGTGTGCCGCCCACCGGCCGGTCCGGGTCGGACCGCGGTGGCCGAGCATCCAGGCGAGCGTCAGGCCGTAGGCGGTGAACGACACCGCGAACTTGAAGGGCTTCAGCCAGATCGGCGCGCCGACGAGTACGCGGTCGTCGGCCATCAGGCCGACCGCCGCGACGACGGCCAGCGCGGCCATGGCCCAGGAAAAGGCGAGCAACGAACGGTATCTGGACACAGGGGTCCCCCAAGAATGGATAGTGGCACTTCCCGCTATCTGATAGCTGGACTATCTATGATGGGGAGCGACATGGCAAGGCCGAGCGGTGCGGGGGCTCGGTGCACGGCGGCCGGGCAGGGGTCCGGCCGGGAGAAGGGCAGCGGATGCGCATCGGGGAATTGAGCCGGGAGACCGGTGTGGCGGTGCCGACGATCAAGTACTACGTCCGCGAGGGGTTGCTCCCCGCCGGGCGGCTGACCAGCCCGAATCAGGCGGTCTACGAGGAATCGCATGCGCGCAGGCTGCGGCTGATCCGCGGCCTGATGGAGGTCGGCGGACTCTCGGTCGCCGCGGTCCGGGACGTGCTGGCGGCGGTCGATTCGCCGGAGCCGGTGCACAAGGTACTGGGCGCGGCGCAGCACGCCGTCACCCCGCCGGTCGGCGGCGACCCCGAGGGGCTGGAGGGGGCGCGGCACGCCGTCGCGGAGCTGGTGCGCCGCCGGGGGTGGCGGGTCGACCTCGGGAACCCGTCCGTGGAGGCGATGGCGGTGACGCTGGCCACCTTCCGCGACATCGGCCATGGCGCGTTCGAGGAGGTGCTGGACGACTACGCGGAGGCGTGTGAGCGGATCGCCCACGCCGACCTGGAATTCGTGGGACGGACCACGGAGGTCGAACGTCTCGTGGAGAGCGTGGTGGTCGGCACCGTGCTGGGCGATGCGGTGCTCGCGGCCATGCGTCGGCTCGCCCATGTGGACGCGTCGGCCCGCCGCTTCGGGGTGGGCCCGCGCTGACGGTGCGTCACCTGTCCAATGGCCGCCGTGTGGTGACGGGCGAGCTCATCGGGGGCGCCGGGCCTGCGTGTCTCGTCCGGTGGCGCCGCCCCGTACGGAAGCGCCCCCGCCGGTTGCGGCGCCCCGGCCGGTTGCGGCGCCCGGGTCGGGAGCGGCGCCGCCCCGCGGCCACCGGGCCCGCGTGAACGCGGCGGCGCCGTCCGGCGTGGGGTCCCCACGCCGGACGGCGCCGCGCACCGCTCTGTCGTTTCTGCCGCTCAGGCCGCCGCCGCGGGCTCCTGCTCCGCCTCGACCTGCTGGTTCCAGTCGCGCTTGGACGCCTGCCAGCCGTCCTCGTCGTGGCCGTTGCGCCAGTAACCCGAGATCGACAGGGCCTCGCGCGGGATGTCCCGCTCGACGCGGAGGACGCGGCGCAGCTCCTTGACGAAGCCCGCCTCACCGTGGACGAACGCCTGGATCCGCCCGGCGGGGAAGTCCAGTGCGCGGACGGCGGCGGCGAGGCGGCGGCCGACCGGTGCGTCGCCGCGGTGCAGCCAGGTGATCTCGGCGCCCGCCGGTGCCGTCAGCTCCTGCTCCTCCTCGGGCCCGGCCACCTCGATGAAGGCGTGCACCGGAACGCCCTCCGGCATCCGGGCCAGCGACGCCGCGATGGCCGGGAGCGCGCTCTCGTCCCCGGCGAGCAGATGCCAGTCCGCCGTGGCCTCGGGGGCGTACGCGCCGCCGGGGCCGAGGAAGAGGATCTCGTCGCCCGGCTTCGCCGCGGCCGCCCACGGGCCCGCGATGCCCTCGTCGCCGTGGACCACGAAGTCGACGGTCAGCTCGCGCGGCTCCGGGTCCCAGGCGCGCACCGTGTACGTACGCGTCCGCGGCCACCGGTCGCGCGGCAGCTCCGCGCGGATCTGCGCGATGTCGAACGGCTCGGGGTAGTCGACGCCGGGCAGCGGGAACACCAGCTTGATGTAGTGATCGCTGTAGGTGCCCGCGGTGAAGGCCGCGATGCCCTCGCCGCCGAGGACCACCCGCACCATGTGCGGGGTGAGCTGTTCGGTGCGCCGGACCTCGGCGCGGTGCAGCGTCTGTTTCTTACGGGCGGGTCGCTCTGCTGCCACGGCGGTCTCCCCTGACGCGATATTGGTTAGGTTTACCTAACTTATCAGCTCACCCCTGGAGTGTGTCGAGCAAGCGGTGCAGTGATCCGCCCAGGCCCCACCGCGTAGCGAGCGAATCCAGCCGTTCGGGGTCCGCGGGCTTGCGGGGGAGTGCGAAGCCGCTCTGCGGGACCGGTACGTCGGTGGCCACCCGCACCACCTTCGGGGCGACCGCCAGATACGGGCCGGCCTCGGTCAGGCGCCTGCGCTGGGTGGGGGTGAGCTTCGAGGCCGGATCGGCGGCCGCCGCGATGATCCCGTCCAGGTCACCGTAGGCGTCGAGCAGCTTGGCCGCGGTCTTCTCGCCGATGCCCGGCACGCCCGGCAGGCCGTCGCTCGGGTCGCCGCGCAGCAGCGCCAGATCTGCGTACCCGCGCCCGTCGACCCCGTACCTCTCGCGCAGCAGCGCCTCGTCGGTGAGCTGGAGGGTGCCGACGCCCTTGAGGGGGTAGAGGATGCGGACGCCGCGTGCGTCGTCGACCAGCTGGTAGAGGTCGCGGTCGCCGGTGATGACGTCGACCGGGCCGCTCGCGCGTGCGGTCAGCGTGCCGATGACGTCGTCCGCCTCGTACCCCGCCGCGCCGACCCGGGCGATGCCCAGCGCGTCCAGGACCTCCTCGATCACCGGGACCTGCGGGGAGAGCGTGTCCGGGATCTCCTCCTCGTCCGGGGCGGCGGAGCCCGCCGGGGCCTCGGCCGCGACCCGGTGCGCCTTGTAGGAGGGGATCAGGTCGACCCGCCACCGGGGGCGCCAGTCGGCGTCCATGCAGGCCACCAGGTCATCGGGGTGATGGTCCTGGACGAGCCGGGCGATGAAGTCCAGCAGGCCGCGCACCGCGTTCACCGGGGTGCCGTCCGGGGCCCGGACCGAGTCCGGGACGCCGAAGTACGCGCGGAAGTAGAGGGAGGCGGTGTCGAGGAGCATCAGGCGTCGAGTCACCCCCGCATGATGCCGTACGCCGGGAACGTCCCCGGAGTACGGCTCAAACGTCCCCAAGATGTGAAGTGGGCCACCGGACGGTTTGAGCCAGATAAAGGCGGGCAGGCGCGCAGCCGGAGAGGACCCGATAAGCGTTTCAACATTTTATCGGTGAAGACGGGCGGATCCCGTCCCTCTCACGACCTGTCTACGGGGGTGGCAGGTCGTTTCTCGTGCGACAAGAGAGGTGTATGTGTCCAGGCTTCAAGCCGAGCACCTGTACATGGTGTTCGGCAGACGACCGAAGGACGCGGTGCGCAGGCTCCAGGAGGGAGCCGACCGCGACGAACTGCGCGCCGAGGGCACCACCGCCGCGGTGATCGACGCGTCGATCGAGGTGGACGAGGGCCAGATCTTCGTCGTCATGGGTCTGTCCGGGTCCGGCAAGTCCACGCTGCTGCGGACTCTGAACGGGCTGCTGGAGCCGACCGCCGGAACCGTCCGGTTCGACGGCCAGGACCTGACCTCGCTCAGCGCCAAGGAACTGCGCAAGGTCCGCTCCGAGAAGATCTCCATGGTCTTCCAGCACTTCGCGCTCTTCCCGCACCGCAGCGTGCTGGAGAACGCCGCCTACGGCCTGGAGGTCCAGGGCCTCCCCCGCGCCGAGCGGGAGAAGCGCGCCTACCAGGCGCTGGAGCTGACCGGCCTCAAGGGCTGGGAGAAGTCCTGGCCCGACGAGCTGTCCGGCGGTATGCAGCAGCGCGTCGGCCTCGCCCGCGCGCTCGCCACCGACGCCGACCTGCTGCTGATGGACGAGTCGTTCAGCGCGCTGGACCCGCTGATCCGCCGCGATATGCAGGATCAGCTGCTGGAGCTCCAGAAGACGCTGAAGAAGACCATCGTCTTCATCACCCATGACCTCAACGAGGCGATGCGCCTCGGCGACAAGATCGCCGTCATGCGCGACGGCCGCATCGTGCAGATCGGCAGCGCCGAGGACATCCTCGTCCGCCCGGCCAACGACTACGTCGCCTCCTTCACCCAGGACGTCGACCGCACCCGGGTGCTGACCGCCGGCGCGATCATGACCGGTACCGACGAGGTGCTGGGCACCACCGCCCCGGACGGCAAGAAGATCGCCACCCTCGACGACTTCCTCGCCGCCGCGCCCGCCGTGGTCGGCGCGGACACCCCGATCGTCGACCTGTTCACGCCCTGCTCGGTCAGCACCGTGCCGGTCGCCGTGGCCGACAAGGCGGGCAAGGCCATCGGCGCCGTCCGCGCCGACCGGCTGCTCGCCGCCCTCGGTGAGGGCGACGACCAGCCCGCGGCCGTGGTGCCGGGCCCGGCCGCCGACGCGGCCCCGGCGGACAAGCTCGTCAAGTCCGCCGCCAAGGACGTGCAGAAGGACGCGGTCGCGGACGCGCCCGAGGACAACGACCCCGAGGGCAAGGTGAGCGCCGGTGCCTAGGATCCCGATAGGCAGCTGGGCCAGCGACGCCGTCGACTGGCTCACCAACAACGTCGCCTGGCTCTTCGACTTCGTCACCCAGGTACTGAACGGCTTCTACACCGGCATCCACGCGGTCCTCGCCGGACCCGAGCCGCTGATCCTCGCCGGTATCTTCGCGATCATCGCCTGGTGGCTGCGCGGTCTGCCCGCCGCCCTCCTCACCTTCGTCGGCTTCGCGCTGATCGACTCCATCGAGCAGTGGGACGAGACGATCTCGTCGCTCTCGCTGGTCCTGGTCGCCTGCATCATCACCATCGTGGTCGCCGTGCCGCTCGGCATCTGGGCTGCCCGCAGCCGCGCCGTCGGCGGGGTGCTGCGCCCGGTCCTCGACCTGATGCAGACGATGCCCGCGATGGTCTACCTGATCCCGGGCATCCTCTTCTTCGGCCTCGGCGTCGTCCCCGGCATCGTCTCCACCATCGTCTTCTCCATGCCGCCCGCCGTCCGCATGACGGAGCTGGGCATCCGGCAGGTCGACGAGGAGCTGGTCGAGGCGGCCGAGGCGTTCGGCACCCACCCGCGGCGCACCCTCTTCCGGGTGCAGCTGCCGCTGGCGCTGCCCACGATCATGGCCGGTATCAACCAGGTCATCATGCTGGCGCTGTCCATGGTCGTCATCGCCGGTACGGCCGGTGGCGGCGGTCTGGGCGGTTCGGTCTACAACTCGCTCAGCTCCGTCGATGTGAAGCTGGGCGCCGAGGCCGGTCTCTCCGTCGTCATCCTCGCCGTCTACCTCGACCGGATGACCGGCGCCCTCAACCAGCGGGTCTCGCCGCTCGGCCGCCGCGCCCTCGCCAAGGCGCAGGCCGCGCTCGGCGGCCTGAAGTTCCTGCGCTGGAAGCCGGCCACCTCGCTGGCGACCGTCGGCGTCGTCGTCCTCGCGCTGGTCGCGGGCGGTATGGGCTACTTCGGCAAGGACTCCGGCGGCGCCGCTGCCGGTAACGACGGTCACGGCCGTCCGATCTCCCTCGGCTACGTCAACTGGGACGAGGGCCGCGCCACCACCTTCCTGTGGAAGGAGATCCTGGAGCAGCGCGGCTTCAAGCCGAAGGTCCAGGCCCTCGACGCCGGTCCGCTCTTCGCCGGTCAGGCCCGTGGCGACATCGACGTCCAGTCCAACGCCTGGCTGCCGACGACGCACGAGACGTACTGGAAGCAGTACAAGGACAAGCTGGAGGACCTCGGCGCCTGGTACGACAAGACGTCGCTGGAGATCGCCGTCCCGTCGTACATGAAGGACATCAAGTCCCTTGACGACCTCAAGGGCAAGGGCGGCACGTTCGGCGGCAAGATCACCGGCATCGAGCCGGGCGCCGGCGAGATGAAGATCCTCAAGGACAAGGTCCTCAAGGACTACGGCCTGTCCGGCGAGTACAAGGTCCAGGACTCCTCGACCTCCTCGATGCTGGCCGAGCTGGACCGCTCGATCCGCGCGAAGAAGCCGATCGCCGTCCCGCTGTGGTCGCCGCACTGGGCGTACAACAAGTACGACCTGACCAAGCTGAAGGACCCCAAGGGCGCCTTCGGCTCCGGTGACAGCCTGCACATGCTGGGCCGCAAGGGCTTCTCCAAGGACGAGCCGCTGGTCGCCGGGTGGATGAAGAACTTCCACCTGGACGAGGGCCAGCTCACCAGCCTGGAGAACGAGATCCAGAACGCCGGTAACGGACACGAGCAGGACGGTGTCCGCGCCTGGCTGAAGAAGAACCCCGGTCTGGTCGACAAGATCGCCCCGTCCAGCCACGCCTCGTACGCCAAGGGCAAGGACGCCGGTAAGGCGCCCGAGATCGGCTACCCGGCCTGGGACGAGGGCATCGCCACCACGTACCTGTGGAAGAACGTCCTGGAGAAGCGCGGCTACAAGCCGAAGCTGCACAACCTCGACGTCGGCCCGATGTGGACCGGCCTGTCGACCGGTCAGATCGATGTGGAGACCGACGGCTGGCTGCCGGTCGCGCAGAAGCAGTACTGGGACAAGTACAAGAAGGATCTCGTCGACATCGGTCCCTGGTACGACAAGACGTCGCTGGAGATCTCGGTGCCGTCCTACGTCAAGGACGTCAAGACCCTCGACGACCTGCGCAAGCACAAGGACGAGTTCGGCGGCAAGATCATCGGGATCGAGCCGGGCACCGGTGCGATGAAGCGCCTCAAGGGCACCGTCGCCCCGGCGTACGGCCTCCAGGACTTCCAGGTCACCTCCGCCGGTACCAGCGCGATGCTCGCCGAGCTCCAGCGGGCGTACGCCAAGAAGGAGCCCATCGCGGTCGTCCTGTGGTCGCCGCACTGGGCGTACAGCAAGTACGACCTGACCAAGCTGAAGGACCCCAAGGGCACCTGGGGCGCCGAGAACCACATCACCTCGGTCGGCAACAAGAGCTTCCCGAAGGAATTCCCCGAGTTCCACGGCTGGCTCAAGAACTGGAAGATGACCCCCGACGAGCTGAACAGCCTGGAGAAGGACATTCAGGACGCCGGTAAGGGCAACGAGGACAAGGGCGTCCAGAAGTGGATCGACGCCCACCCGGGCATCGTCGACCAGATGGCTCCCGTGAACTGACGCACACGGCACACCCGTCGCACGACGCGGGCCCCGCCTCCGGCAGCATGCCGGGGCGGGGCCCGCGTCGCGTACCGGGCGGCTTGCGCCCCGGGCCGTACGAGGCCGTATTTCTCAGCCCGTCCCGCCGCCCGCCGCGGCCACCAGCGCCGCCACCACCCGCGGGTCGTCGCCCGCCTCCGGATGCCACTGCACGGCCAGCGTGAACGCGCGCGCGCCCGGGTCCTCCACCGCCTCCACCGTGCCGTCCGCCGCGTACGCCGAGACCCGCAGGCCCCGCCCGAGGCGGTCGACGGCCTGGTGGTGGTAGGTCGGGACGGAGATCTCCTCGGGGAGGACGGCCGCGAGGGCGGTGCCGCCGACCGGGGTGACGGTGTGCCGGGCGAAGGCGCCGGGCGGGCCGCCGTGCCCGTCGAGGTGCTGGAGGAGCGTGCCGCCGCGCGCGACGTTCAGCAGTTGCATCCCCCGGCAGATGCCGAGCAGCGGGACGCCCGCGGCCGACGCCGCCTCGATCAGGGCGAGTTCCCAGGCGTCCCGGGCGGGTGCGGGCGGCCCGGTCCGCGGGTCTTGCGCTGCGCCGTAGCGGGCCGGGGCCACGTCCGCGCCGCCCGCGATGACCAGCCCGTTCAGCCGGGCGACGGTGGCGGCGGCGGTCTCCGGCGCGTCCGGCGGGAGCAGCGCGGCGATCCCGCCCGCCTGTTGTACGTGCCGGTGGTACCCGGCGGGCAGCACGGCGGCGGGCAGCGTCCACACGCCCCACCGCGCCTCGTCCTCCAGATAGGTGCTGATGCCGATGAGCGGGCGGTGCATCGGGTCCTCCGTACGGGATCGGGGTCGGGTCGAGGTCGGCGACAGGTTCAGCCGCGGTCCAGTTCGGCCTCGGCGGCGGCCAGCGCCGCGAACTCCTCCTCGGGCGCCGCGGCCACCAGCCGGTGCCGGGAGTAGCACGCGAAGTACGCCAGCGCCACCGCGTACACGCCCAGCGCGATCAGCGCCGCGTCCTTGTCGACCAGGAACGTCGCCACCAGCGCCGCGCAGGCCAGCACGAAGGCGACCGACGAGGTGAGCATCCCGCCGGGCGTGCGGTACGGCCGGTGCAGCCCCGGCTCGCGGCGCCGCAGCACCAGATGGGAGAGCGCCATCAGGGCGTACGAGATGGTGGCGCCGAAGACCGCGACGTTCAGCATCCGGGCGCCGTCGCCGGTGGCCGCCGCGAGGGCGAAGCCGAGGGCGCCGGGCACCAGCAGGCCGAGGTAGGGGGCCTTGCGGCGGCTCGTCAGGGAGAGGAAGCGGGGCAGGTATCCGGCGCGGGAGAGGGCGAAGAGCTGCCGGGAACCGGCGAAGATCAGCGAGAAGAACGAGGCCACCAGACCGGCAAGACCCGCGTAGTTGACGATCCGGCTGACCACCGTCGGCTCGCCGTGCGGCTGGAGCGCCTGCACCAGCGGGTCGCCGACCGACTGGATCGCCGCGCTGCCGCGGGCGCCGGTCGCGGCGGTGAAGGTGACCAGCGCGAGCAGCAGCAGGACGCCCATCGCCGCGGCCATCGCCCGCGGCAGCACCCGCGCTGGATCCCGGGTCTCCTCCGCCGCCAGCGGTACGCCCTCCACGCCCAGGAAGAACCACATCCCGAACGGGAACGCCGCCCAGATGCCGAGCAGCCCGAACGGCAGCCAGGACGAGGCGCCGAACGCGTCCGCGCGCACCGGGATGTCGTCGAGCGCGTCCACCTGGAAACCACTGAGCGCGGCGACGGCGAAGACCAGCAGCGCGGCCACCGCGACGGCGGTGACCACCAGGCTGAAGCGCAGCGCCTCGCCCACGCCCCACAGATGGATGCCGATGAAAACGACGAAACAGGCGAGGTGGACGGGCCAGCCGGAGTGCAGGCCGAACAGGCCGAGCGATTCGACGTAGTCCCCGATGAAGATCGAGATGGCGGCGGGCGCGAGAACGTACTCGATGAGGATGGCGGTGCCGGTCAGGAAGCCGCCCCAGGTGCCCAGCGCGCGCCGCGCGAAGCCGTAGCCGCCGCCCGCGGTGGGCAGCACCGACGCCAGCTCCGCGAGGGCGAAGACCAGGCAGGTGTACATCAGGCCCATGAGGACGGCGGCGATCGCCAGCCCGCCGAAACCGCCGTGGGCCAGGCCGTTGTTCCAGCCGGAGAAGTCGCCGGAGACGACATAGGCGACGCCCAGCCCGGTCAGCAGCAGAGGGCCCGCGCTGCCGCGCCGCAGCGACCGCCGCTCCAGGTAGGCGTCCTCGGCGGAGGGTTCCCCGGGGCCGGTCCGGGGCGGTGCGCTCTGCGGTTCCGTACGGTCGGCCATCAGCCGCTCCTGCCTCGCCGGTGGTCCGGGGCGCCCGGGGTGGACGGCCCGAATAAAGGTTCAGCGGCATACCTTTGCCCGGTCGGCGGCCCGGCGCAAGACCCGTGCGGGAAAAGGGCGGTTACCGGATCGGGCGAGGGGCGCGCCCGGCGTGCGGCGCCACGGGCCGCGCCCGCCGCTTTGTGCCGCGCCCGCCGCCTGCCCGCCTCACCCCGCGGGCCGCGTCAAAAACCCCCGCAGCAACGCCGCCGTGCCGCCGCAGTGTTCGCGCGCCACCTCGCGGGCGCCGTCCGCATCGCCCTCCAGCACCGCCTCCACCAGCGCGTCGTGCTGGGCCTGGGAGTGCTCCAGGTTGCGGACCAGCAGCGGGATGCAGTCCAGCAGATCGTTCACCCGGGCGCGCACCGCCGCGTACTGCGCCGCGAGCGAGGGGGAGCCGGACAGCTCCGCGAGCGCGAGGTGGAGCAGGGTGTCGCAGCGGCGGTAGTCGGCCAGCGGCGCGTCCCGGGTCGCGGCCAGACAGCCGCGCAGCCGTGCCGCGTCGGCGGCCGACAGGCCGTGCGCCGCGCACAACCCCGCGGCGCCGGTCTCCAGCACCTCGCGGAAGCGCAGCGTGTCCTCCACATCGATCCGGTCGGTCCGGCGGCGCAACTCCGCCTCGCCCGGATGCGCGTCGCGCGCCCGGACGAACGTGCCGCCGTACCGGCCCCGCCGGCTCTCCACCAGGCCCTCGTCCTGGAGGACCTTCAGCACCTCGCGCAGCGTCACCCGGCTGATCCGCAGCCGGTCGGCCAACTCCCGCTCCGCGGGCAGCCGTTCGCCCTGTGCCACCAGGCCCAGCCGGACGATCTGGAGTATCTGCTCCAGCGCCTCCTCGAAGCCGTTGCCCGCCCGCACCGGCCGCAGCACGGGTGCCAGCCCATCCGCCGCACCGTCCATCCCGACCCCTTCCCAACCAATGGTTCGTATGCATACCTTATTCCGGCCGGAGGCCCTGGCGGCTCTCCGGACCGCAGCGACAGGAGGCAACACCGTGGCCCACCGCACGCCCCCGCTCTCCGTCGAGGAGCTGAGAAGGCTCGTCGCCGCCGGGGAGATCGACACCGTCGTCCTCGCCTTCACCGATATGCAGGGACGGCTCCAGGGCAAGCGGTTCGCCGCCCGCCACTTCCTCGACGCCGTCCTCGACCACGGCACCGAGGGCTGCAACTACCTCCTCGCCGTCGATGTCGACCTCAACACCGTCGACGGCTACGCCATGTCCTCCTGGGAGCGCGGCTACGGCGACTTCGCCATGCACGGTGACCCGGCCACCCTGCGCCGCACCCCCTGGAACCCGGGCACCGCCCTGATCACCGCCGACCTCGCCTGGCACGACGGCACGCCCGTCACCGCCTCGCCCCGGCAGATACTCCGCCGTCAGCTCGACCGCCTCGCCGCACGCGGACTGCACGCCTTCGCCGGTACCGAGCTGGAGTTCCAGCTCTTCAAGGACACCTACGAGGACGCCTGGTCACGCGGCTACCGCGAGATGACCCCCGCCAACCAGTACAACGGCGACTACTCCGTCCTCGGCACCGGCCGCGTCGAGCCCGTCCTGCGCCGCATCCGCAACGAGATGGACGCCGCCGGAATGACCGTCGAGTCCGCCAAGGGCGAGTGCAATCTCGGCCAGCACGAGATCGTCTTCGTCTACGACGATGCCCTCACCACCTGCGACCAGCACGCCGTCTACAAGACCGGCGCCAAGGAGATCGCCGCCCAGGAGGGCATGGCGCTCACCTTCATGGCCAAGTACGACGAGCGTGAGGGCAACTCCTGCCACATCCACCTCTCGCTCCGCGACGACGACGGCCGCCCCGTCCTCGCCGACCCCGACGGACCGCACGGCATGTCCGCGCTGATGGGCCACTTCCTCGCCGGACAGCTCGCCGCCCTGCGCGACTTCACCCTCCTGTACGCCCCCAACATCAACTCCTACAAGCGCTACCGCCCCGGCTCCTTCGCCCCCACCGCCGTCGCCTGGGGCCCCGACAACCGCACCTGCGCGCTGCGCGTCGTCGGCCACGGCGCCGCCCTCCGCCTGGAGAACCGGCTGCCCGGCGGCGACGTCAACCCCTACCTCGCCGTCGCCGGAATGATCGCCGCCGGACTCCACGGCATCGACCGGAAGCTGGAACTCCCCGACGCCTGCACCGGCAACGCCTACGACGGCGACGCCGCCCACGTCCCCGCCACCCTCCGCGAGGCCGCCGAGTGGTGGGACCGCAGCGCCCTCGCCCGCGAAGCCTTCGGCGACGACGTCGTCGACCACTACCGCCACATGGCCCGCGTCGAACAGGACGCCTACGACGCGGCCGTCACGGACTGGGAGCGCTTCCGCTCCTTCGAGCGCATGTAAGGACTGCCCGTGCCGCACGAGCTGGACATCATCAACCCGGCGACCGAGGAGACGGTGGCGACCGTCCCCGTCACCTCCCCCGAGGAGGTCGACGCGGCGGTCCGGCGGGCCGCGGCCGCCCAGGAGAAATGGGCCGCCCTCGCCCCCGTCGACCGCGCCCGTCTGCTGCGCCGCTTCGCCGACACCGTCGACGCCCACCTCGACTCCCTCGCCCACCTCGAACTCCTGGAGGCCGGCCACCCGTTGGCCAACGCCACCTGGGAGGCGGGCAACGTCCGCGATCTGCTGCACTACGCCGCCGGGGGAGCCGAGCGCCTGACTGGCAGTCAGATCCCGGTCGCCGGGGGCCTCGATGTCACCTTCCGGGAACCGCTCGGCGTCGTCGCCGTCATCGCGCCCTGGAACTTCCCGATGCCGATCGCCGCGTGGGGCGCCGCCCCCGCCCTCGCCGCCGGGAACGCCGTACTCCTCAAACCCGCCGAGACCACCCCGCTCACCGCCCTCCGCCTCGCCCGCCACGCCCTCGACGCCGGGCTGCCCGAAGGGCTCTTCCAGGTCCTGCCCGGCGAGGGCAAGGTCACCGGCGCCGCCCTCGTCGACCACCCCGGCGTCGCCAAGGTCGTCTTCACCGGCTCCACCGCCACCGGCCGCCACATCGCCGCCCGCTGCGCCGCGCAGACCAAACGCCTCACCCTCGAACTCGGCGGCAAGAGCCCCAACATCGTCTTCGCCGACGCCGACCTTGAGGCCGCCGCCGCGGCAGCCCCCGGCTCCTTCCTCGACAACACCGGCCAGGACTGCTGCGCCCGCAGCCGCATCCTCGTCCAACGCTCCGTCCACGACCGCTTCATGGAGCTGCTGGAGCCCGCCGTCAAGGCGTTCACCGCCGGCGACCCCGCCGACCCCGCCACCCGCATGGGCCCGCTGATCTCCGCCGCCCAGCGCGACCGCGTACGGTCCTACGTCCCCGAGGGCGCCCCCGTCGCCATCCGCGGCGAGGCCCCCGAGGGCAAGGGTTTCTGGTACCCGGCCACCGTCCTCACGGGGCGCCCCGACGACCGCGCCGCCGTCGAGGAGATCTTCGGCCCGGTCGCCGTCGTCCTCCCCTTCGACGACGAGGCCGACGCCATCCGCCTCGCTAACGCCACCGACTACGGCCTGTCCGGCTCCCTGTGGACCCGCGACATCGGCCGCGCCCTGCGCGTCTCGCGCGCCGTCGCCGCCGGGAACCTCTCCGTCAATTCCCATGCCAGCGTGCGCTACCAGACCCCGTTCGGCGGCTTCAAACAGTCCGGCATCGGCCGCGAACTGGGCCCCGAGGCGCTCACCGCCTTCACCGAGACCAAGAACGTCTTCATCAGCACCGAGGAGAGCTCGTGACCGACCAGACCCCCGTCTGCCGCCGCCTGGTGGACCGCACCGCCGTCGTCACCGGAGCGGGCAGCGGCATCGGCCTGGCCACCGCCCGCCGCCTGGCCTCCGAAGGCGCCCACGTCGTCTGCGCCGACATCGACGAGGTGGCCGGAAAGGCCGCCGCCGAGGAGACCGGCGGCCTCTTCGTCCAGGTCGACGTCACCGACTCCGACCAGGTCGAAGCGCTCTACCGCACCGCCTTCGACACCTACGGCTCCGTCGACATCGCCTTCAACAACGCCGGGATCTCCCCGCCCGAGGACGACTCCATCCTCACCACCGGGCTCGACGCCTGGAAGCGCGTTCAGGAGGTCAACCTCACCTCCGTCTACCTCTGCTGCAAGCACGTCCTGCCCTATATGCGGCGCCAGTTCGAGCGGACCGGGCGCGGCGGCTCCATCGTCAACACCGCCTCCTTCGTAGCCGTCCTCGGCGCCGCCACCTCGCAGATCAGCTATACCGCTTCCAAGGGCGGCGTCCTCGCGATGTCCCGCGAACTGGGCGTGCAGTTCGCCCGCGAGGGCATCCGCGTCAACGCCCTGTGCCCCGGGCCGGTCAACACCCCACTGCTGAAGGAGCTGTTCGCCAAGGACCCCGAGCGCGCCGCGCGCCGCCTGGTCCACGTCCCCGTCGGCCGCTTCGCCGAACCGGAGGAGATCGCCGCCGCGGTCGCCTTCCTCGCCAGCGACGATTCCTCCTTCGTCAACGCCGCCGAATTCCTGGTCGACGGCGGTATCGCCGGGGCCTATGTCACCCCGATGTGAGGCTGGGTAAAGTCGCACGTCACGGCCGGGACCGGCGCCACCAGGTGCCGGTCCCGGCACGTTTCCCATCCGCACCGGACACCGGAGTCGAGTCCCCATGCGCAGACCCGCCCTGGCCCTGGGCCTGGCCACCGCCGCCCTCCTCGCCGGAAGCGTCCCGGCGACCGCTGCGGCCCCCGCCCGCGCCGAGTCCCCGCACGCCACCCGCTGCCCGCAGCTCTCCCGCGACCTGCCCTGGTACGGCCACAACCGCGCCAAGCTCCAGCGCACCATCGACGAGCGTGGCACCTGCGAGAACCCGGGCCTCGCCCACGGCCACGGCCGCGCCCCCGTCGCCGCGTTCGACTGGGACAACACCATGACCAAGAACGACGTCACCGACGCGACGCTCAACTGGTCCCTGCTGCACGACAAGATCCTGCGCCCCGCCCACTGGCGCGACACCAGCACGTGGATGACGCCCGCCGCCGACCGCGCGCTGACCGCCGCCTGCGGCACGTCCGTCCCCGTCGGCGCCCCGCTGCCCACCTCCACCGACGCCGACTGCGCCGACGAGATCCTCCAGATCCGCGCCGAGGCGAAGACGATGAGCGGGCAGGAAGCTTTCTCCGGCACCTGGAACCACCGCCGCACCGTCCCCGAATACGCCTGGGTGCCGCAGCTGTTCGCCGGTCACACCGAGGACGAGGTCCGCTCGTACGCCGCCGCCGGCCGCAAGGCCGCCCTCGCCGCGCCCGTCGGCGCCACCGTGAAGGTCGGCACCCACACGCTCTCCGCGTACGTGCGCTACTACGACCAGCAGAAGGACCTGGTGCGTACGCTGCGCCGGGCCGGGTTCGACGTCTACATCGTCTCGGCGGGCTCCAAGCCGGTCACCGAGGTGTGGTCCCGCTCTCTCGGCTTCGACCGCGCCCACACCATCGCCATCCGCAGCATCCTCGACGACGAGGACAAGCTGACGTACCGGACGCAGGGCTGCGGTGACATGCCCGACTCCCAGGGCGACGCCATCCCCTACATCGACGGCAAGCGCTGCTGGATCAACCAGGAGATCTTCCACCTCAAGGGCGCCGAGGCGTGGCGCAAGCAGGACCCCGCGCACCGCATCGCCCTCGGCGGCGGCGACGCCGACACCGACTCGACCTTCGTCGACGACGCCACCGGCGCCCACCTGGTGATCAACCGCAACAAGACCGAGGTCATGTGCCGCGGCTACGACAACGCCGACGACCGCTGGGTGATCAACCCGATGTTCATCGACCCGCTGCCCCGCAAGTCCGGCACCTACCCCTGCGCCACCCAGGGGTACATCAACACCGACGGCGTCCCCGGGCCGCTGCGTCGCCCCGACACCAGCGTCGTCCCCGACCAGAGCGACCGTATCCACGGCTGAGTCACCGGGCCGGACCGCGCGGGGTTGAGGGCGTGGTCCGGCCTACGGCAGCCGGGCTCCGTGCGGGGTCCGGCCTCCCCGAGCCACCCCGCCCCGCCCCTACAGGAACGTCCGCCCCTCACCCCGATACGTCGGCACCGTGGCCACCACCCGGTCGCCGTCCACCAGCCGCAGCGCGTCGAACCGTTCGCACAGCTCACCGGCCTTGGCGTGGCGGAACCACACCTTGTCGCCGATCTCCAGCCGGTCGGCGGCCGCCCCCAGCAGCGGCGTCTGCACCTCGCCCGGGCCCTCCTGCGGGTCGTAGCGCAGCCCGGCCGGAAGGTACGGCTCCGGCAGCCGGTCGGTGCCCGCCACCCCCGACGCCGGATAGCCGCCGCCCAGCACCGTCACCACCCCGGGCCCGGGGCGCCGCACCACCGGCTGCGCGAACAGCGCTGCCGGACGCCCCCGGAACGCCCGGAAGTTGTCGAACAGCCGCGGCACGAACAGCCCCGAACCGGCCGCGATCTCGGTGATCGCCGCCTCCGCCGCCGTGTGCTGCACACTCCCGGTGCCACCGCCGTTGACGAACTCCAGCCGCGGCGCCACCGCCCGCACCGCCCGTACGGCCTCCCAGCGCCGCCCCGCCAACTCCTTGCGCGCCGCGGCCTGCACCATCCGCACCGTCCGCGAGAACACCGGCCGCCCCGCGACCTCGTCGCCCACACCCGCCACATGCCCCTCGTACGCCATCAGCCCGACCAGCCGGAAGCCGGGGCGGCGCACCACCTCTCCGGCCAGCGCGGCCAGTTGGGACGGGCGGCGCAGCGGCGACCGGCGGGCGCCGACCCGCAGCGCGCCGCCGCCGACGCGGTACGAGGTGTCCAGCTCCAGGCAGACGCGTATCTCCGCCCCGCGACCGGTGGGACGGCAGGCGTCGATCAGGTCCAGATGCGCCGGGTCGTCGACCATCACCGTCACCGCGGCGGCCGCCCGCGCGTCCTTCGTCAGCTCGGTGAGCGCGGCACGGTCCGCCGTCGGGTACGCCAGCAGCACGTCGCCGAAGCCCGAACGCGCCAGCCACAGCGACTCGTCGAGCGTGAAACTCATGATCCCCGCGAAGCCCTCCCGGGCCAGCACCCGCTCCAGCAGCGCCCGGCAGCGCACCGACTTGCTCGCGACCCGGACCGGCTTGCCCTGCGCACGGCGCACCAGATCGTCGGCGTTCGCGTCGAAGGCGGTCAGATCGACGACGGCCAGCGGCGCGTCCAGTCCGGCGGTCGCACGGTCGTAACGGGCTTTGTCGCCATACGCGACGGCGGGGTCCTGGGACATGGCGGCAGCCTGCCAGACACCGCTACCACTGGGTAGGGGCAGGGAACCCGCCGCACCGGCCGCGGGGGTTCGGGCCGGACCACCGGAGACCGTAGAGTGTCCGGATGCCGTAACCAGCGGGTCAGCGGCGTTTTACAGGGATAAGAACCACCTTGCCCCGATTGCGGTACGGGGACGGGTGTGTGGCGCGAGGGGGGCGCGGGTGAGCACCGAGGCGGACTGTGCCGGAAAGCCGAACCTCCCCCCGATACCCCCGCCCCCGTCCTACCCCCCGGCCAACCTGGAACGCGACACGGCGAGCCTGCCCGTGATCCGTCTCGACGACCCGCAGCCGCCGCGCGGTACGCAGGGGCGCGCCGGGACGTCCCGCACCCCGGATGGTGCGCCGTCGGTGCCGCCCCGTCCCCTGGCGGACCCGGTGGTGGCCACGGGGGACGAGCCGTCCACGAAGGGCCGGCCGCCGAAGCCGAAGGGGCGCGGCGGAAAGGGCTGGGGGGTGAAGGGGCGGCTGTTGAAGGGCCGTTCGTCGGGCCCGCGTCGCCGTGGGGGAGAGGCGTCTTCGGAGGGGCAGGGCCATGCGTCCGGCCCGCGCCGTCCCGGTGGGGATGCGGCGAAGGGCGGACCGGTGGGAGTGTCCCGGGTGGCTGCGGGCGCCTCGCCGGGCGCGGCCGCGGACCGCCCCACGCCCGTCCCGCCGCCCGCCGCCGCGCTGGACGGCCCCGCATCCGCCGTTCCGCCCCACCCGCTGCCGGAGAAGTCCGCCGGACGCGCCGTCTCCGTCCCGTCGCCCGGACCGTCCCGACCCGCCGCCGAACTGGACGGCCCCGTGCCGTCCGCGTCCTCGCGATCCCTTCCGGAGGTACCCGTGGTACGGGAGTCCATGGCGGGACGGCCCGCGGGCGGGGAGGGGGGCGACGGCGGTCCGCCGACGCCGCCCGGGCCCGGGGGTTCCGTGGCGCCGACGTTCCCTGCCTCCGGGCGTCCTACGGTGCCGACGCCGGGGCCGGGCGCGCCTGTGCCCGGTCCGGCTCCGGGGTCCGGCCCGGGCCCGGCCGTGCCGCCTGCTCCGTCCGGCTCGGGGGCGGCTCCCGGTGGGACGTCCGGCGCGGGCACGCCACCTGCTTCGGGCGCGGCTTCGCCCTCCGGGGTGTCTGCTGCGGGGTCCGGCTCGGGTACGCCACCCACTGCGGGCCCGGCCACGCCGTCCGGCCGGGAATCGGGCCCCGCCGCCCCGTCCACTCCGGCGAAGGCTCCCTCCGCGTCGCCCACCCCCGTTCCGTCGCTCGACCGGGCACCCTCGTCCGGCGGCTCGGCCGACGTACCCACGCCCCGAGTCCCCCCGCAACCGCAACCGCAACCGGCCGCACCGTCCACCGTCCCCGCGCCCCCCGGCGAGGACGCGGCGACAACCGTGCTGCGCCGGGTCCCCACCGAAGCCGCAGGGGCCCTGGACGGCGCCCCGGCAGCGGGCTCCACCCCGACGCCCGCCCCCGTGGCGACCTCCGCCTCGGCCTTCGCGCCCTCCCAGGAACCGGCCCCCGACCCGGAACAGGCCCCCACCCCGCCCCGGACGCCGTCCCCCGCCCCCGTACGGACATCGGCCTCGGCAACCCCCGCGCCGGACCCCGCGATCCCCGTCCGCGGGCCGGGCGGCGCCTTCCCGCCTCCGCCACGTCCGAAGAGCCCGCCCGCCGTGCCCCCGGCGGACACCGTCCCGCGCCCGGGGCGTGCGGGCTCCGCCGCGCGCCCCGCGACGACGCCCGCCGCCCCGGCGCGCCCGGCGACGACGCCCGCCCCATCCGCACCGGCCGCGCCCCTGCGCCCGACGGCCGCGCCCGCCGCTGCACCGGGCTTCCAGGACACCGCCGCCTTCCACCTGGCCCGTAGCCAGGGCCTCTGGGCGGACCACGACGGCGCCGCGCACCGGGCCCGCGCCGCCACCCCGGGCCCGCCCCAGGGGCGCCCCGGCGGGCCGTTCCGTCCCCGCACCCCGCTGCCGCCGCCAGGCGCCGGGCCGCTGCGTCCGGCCGGGCCGCTGTCCGCGCCGCGCCGCCCCGTCTCCCGGGCGTTCGCCGCCGCGGCCTGCCTCGTTCTCGGCACCGGGCTCCTCTGCGGGGCGGTGGCCGGGAGTTGGCTCACCGAGGGCGCCGACACCCGTACCGCCGCCCAGATCGCGTACGACAACGGCCGCGACGCCTGGCACAACGCCTCCGTCGACGCCCTCTTCCCGCCGGTCGTCGACGGGATCGGCGCCGGGCCGGGTGGCTCCGACCGCCGCTGGACCCGCGTCGCCGTCGCCCCGGACCGCTCCTGCCGGGACGCCGAGAACCCGTCCCTCGCCAAGGCCCTCGCTCCGGCCGGGTGCGTACGCCAGCTGCGCGCCACCTACCTCGACGCGACCCGCACCGACCTCGTCACCGTCGGCGTCCGGACCGTCAAGGCCGACCAGGACACCCTCAAGGCGCTGCGTCACCGCTTCGCCGCCAAGGGCCTGGCCGACGACGCGGACCTCATGCCCCGGACCTACGCACCCGAGGGCACCCCGGCCGCTCCCTTCGGCGCCGAGCAGCGCGCCACCTGGACCGTGCGGGTGCTCACCGACATCCCGGTCGTCGTCTCCGCCGTCGCCGGGTTCGCCGACGGCCGTACCGTCCCCACGCCGCAGCCCGCCGCGGACGCCGTCCGGCCCGGCACCACCACCGTGGCCGCCGAAGCCGGGCTCGGCCACGACGCCAAGGGCCTCGCCGACCGCATCGAGGCCACCTTCCGCGCCGCCGCCGGGAGCACCACCCGCACCACGGAGGCATCCCCGTGACCCGAGCCCCGCTGCGCGCCGCCGCCGCGCTGACCACGGCCCTGACCGCCGCCCTGGCACCGCTGCTGACCGCCGCCCCGGCCCGCGCCGACGGCATCCGCGCCCAGGAATGGGCCCTGGAGGCCATCCACGCCCAGGACGCCTGGCAGACCACCAAGGGCAAGGGCGTCACCGTCGCCGTCCTCGACACCGGCGTCGACGCCGACCACCCCGACCTGCGCGGCTCGGTCGCCGGCGCACGCGATCTCATCGGCTTCGGCGCCGGACCCGGAGACCCCCAGTGGGCCGTCCACGGCACCGGAATGGCCGGGATCATCGCAGGTCACGGCCATGGCCCCGAGAAGAGTGACGGGGTGCTCGGCATCGCCCCGGAATCCCGGATACTCCCGGTCCGGGTGATCCTGGAGGACGACGACCCGGCCCGTAAACGCGCCCGCGCCGAACGCGCCGGGGCCCTCGCCGACGGCATCCGCTACGCCGCCGACCACGGCGCCGACGTCATCAACCTCTCCCTGGGCGACGACAGCGTCTCCGCCCACCCCGAACCCCGTGAGGACGCCGCCGTCCAGTACGCGCTCGGCAAGGGCATACCCGTCGTCGCCTCCGCGGGCAACGGCGGCGAGGAGGGCAACCGCGCCTCGTACCCGGCCGCCTACCCGGGCGTCATCGCCGTCACCGCCGTCGACCGTTACGGCAACCGCGCCGACTTCTCCACCCGCCACTGGTACGCCACCGTCGCCGCCCCGGGCGACGAGGTCGCCACCGCCAACCCCGACCGCACCTATTACGAGGGGTGGGGCACCAGCCCGGCCGCCGCCTTCGTCTCCGGCTCCATCGCCCTCATCCGCGCCGCGCACCCCCGCCTGAGCCCCGCGCAGATCCGGCAGCTCCTCATGGACACCGCGCAGGACCGTCCCGACGGCGGGCGGAACGACGACCGCGGCGCCGGGACCGTCGACCCCGCCGCGGCCCTCAAGGCCGCCGCCGACCTCGAACCGACCGCCCAGAAACCGGTCCCCGCCGCCCACACCGCGCGCCACTTCGGCCCCGGCCGCACCCCCGAGAGCCACGGCGCCGCCCCCGCGGGCTGGTTCCCCTGGACCGCGGCGGCCGCCGGGACCGCCCTCCTCGCCGCCGCCGCGGCCCTCTGGCGCGACCGTCACCCCGCCCGCCTCTTCCGCTAGCCCCCGGACGGCGACGGGCCCGGACTGCCGGGACGACAGGCCCGGACCCGTACGGGGCACCCCGGATTTCTCCCTACGACACCGCCCCCGGCGCCCCCGCGGGCAGCGGCTCGACGCCGGTGACGCGGCGCGCCCGGTCCGGCTCGATCAGCACCATCACGCGCCGCTCACCGGGGAGCAGCCACTCGTACCCCGCGGCGCCGCGGTAGGCGCGCGCCAGCTCGTCCATGTTCCGGTCCGCCTCCGGGCCCTCGACGAAGCGGACGGCGCGGCCGCGGATCTGCACCCGGTCGTACGGGTCGGCCGCGTCCGCGTGGGACAGACAGACCCGGGGGTCGCGGCGCAGGTTGCGCTCCTTGACCCGGCCGACAGAGGTGTTGATCAGCAGCAGATCCCCGTCGAGCCCCACCCACATGGGGCTCACATGCGGCGATCCGTCGCCGTTGAGGGTGGCGACGTACCAGAAGTTGGGCGCCTCGATCCTGAGGCGGATGTCATTCGGCAGATCGATCATGGAACCGAGTCTGCCCCCACCACGGCGGCCACACCTCACTCCGGCAGCTCGTTGCGGGGTCCGTGGCGCCTACCGCGCCGCACCCGCCCCCGGCCGCGTACCCCCGTGCCGCTAGGCTCGCCCTGTGGCGCAGAAGAACATCCCGGACCCCGGTTTCTCCGACGACGACGGCTCCGCCGACCCGGCCCTCGCGGCCGCGCTGGCCGCCTACGACCGCGACCGGAGCGCCGAACCGCAGCTCCTCACGGCCCTCTCCGGCGCCCGCGTCCTGGTGCCCGTCGTCGCCGTCCTCGGCGAGAGCGAGACCGGGCCCGACGGCCTGCGCCGCGAGAAGACCAGCGATATGGCCGTCCCCACCCTCCAGGCCCCCGACGGCCGCCGCGCGCTGCCCGCCTTCACCTCGATGGACACCCTCAAGCGCTGGCGCGCCGACGCCCGCCCGGTCGCCGTCCCGCTCCGCCAGGCGCTGCTGGCCGCCTCCCACGAAAAGGCCGACACCGTCGTCGTCGACCTCGCCGGGCCCGTCACCTACCAGCTCACCGGCCCCGCGCTGCGCGCCCTCGCCGAGGGCCGCCAGGACGCCGACCCGCGCACCGACCCGGCCGTCCTCGACGCGCTGCGCACCCTCCTCGCCGCCGAACCCGCCGTCCGCTTCGCCCACCTGGCCCCCTCGGCCGAGACCGACGCGACCCTCGCCCTCGGCCTCGCCCCCGACGCCTCCGCCGCTGACGCCGCCCACCGACTGGCCCAGTCCCTCGCCGCGGATGAGGAGCTGCGCGCCCGGCTCGTCCGCGGCCTCGACCTGGCGTTGCTGCCGCCCGGCGCTGAGCCGTCCGAGGAGCCCTTCTACCGCCGCTGACCCCGGCGGCCGGTGCCTCCGCCCGGCCCCGGGCCGCGCCCGCCCGGCGGGCGCACCGCTCTCCCCGGCCGCAGAATGCGAGGACAGCTCGGGAGCCACGCGAGGAGAGCCCCTATGGAGACCACCGAGACCCGCACGATCCTGTCCGAATTCCTCGGCACGTTGCTCCTGGTGTTCTTCGGCGTCGGCGCCGTGGTGCTGGCCGGTGAGTACATCGGGACCTTCGGGATCGCGCTGAGCTTCGGCTTCGTCATGCTGGCCATGGCCTACTCGCTCGGCCCGATCTCCGGCAGCCACATCAACCCGGCGGTGACCCTGGGCATGCTGCTGGCCCGCCGCATCGACCTCCGTACGGCCGTGGAGTACTGGATCGCGCAGGTGCTGGGCGGCATCGTCGGCGCGGCGGTGCTCTTCCTGGTCGCGAAGCAGATCCCGGGCCTGCGGACGAGCGAGTCGTTCGGCTCCAACGGCTGGGGCGACCGGTCCGCGGTGCATCTCAACACCGGCGGCGCCTTCGTCGTGGAGATCGTGCTGACCTTCGCCTTCGTCTTCGTCGTGCTGTCCGTCACGCACAAGGTCGCGGTCGTCGGCTTCGCCGGGCTGCCCATCGGGCTGGCGCTGGCCATGGTCCACCTCGTCGGCGTCCCGCTCACCGGGACGTCGGTCAACCCCGCGCGCAGCATCGGCCCGGCGCTCTTCGCCGGTGGCGCCGCCATCACCCAGCTGTGGCTCTTCATCGTCGCCCCGCTGATCGGCGGCGCGCTCGCCGCGGTGGTGCACCGCTACACCCACCCGCCGTACGCCCCGGCCGCCGTCGCCGACGAGGTCGCTGCGGAGGAGCCGGAGAAGGGCTGACGACGTCCCGTACGTACGGAGCGGCGTTCCGTACGTACGGAGCCCCGGACCGCACGTCGCGGTCCGGGGCTCCGGTGCGGAGGCCGCCGGGTCAGCCGTAGACCGGTCCGGTGAACTTCTCGCCCGGCCCCTGGCCCGGCTCGTCCGGGACGACCGACGCCTCGCGGAAGGCCAGCTGGAGCGACTTCAGCCCGTCCCGCAGGGGCGCCGCGTGGTACGAGCCGATCTCGGTGGCGCTCGCCGTCACCAGGCCCGCCAGCGCGTGGATCAGCTTCCGTGCCTCGTCGAGGTCCTTGTGCGCGTCGCCCTCCTCGGCGAGCCCGAGGTTGACCGCGGCGGAACTCATCAGGTGCACGGCGACGGTGGTGATCACCTCGACCGCCGGGACGTCCGCGATGTCGCGGGTCATCGCGTCGAAGTCCGTTTCCGACGCGTGCGGGGCGTCGGGCTGCTGCGGGGTCTGGTCACTCATGTCGGGGCGCTTCGCTTCCTGCCGGGAGGGGATCGCGTCCAGCCTAAGACCCGTCCCCGCGGTGCCCTTCCCCGGCCAAGGCTCCCGCGCCCGCGGACGGTCCACGCCGTATCCCATGGGTATGGCCGCCTTCCGCACGGATGTCCGCATCCGCCTGGGGCCCACCTCTTGACTCGTGTATTCTGGTGTTCCGACCGGCCGGACACCCAGGTGACCGGCCCACAAGTGGAGGCTCCGATCTCCCACCCGGCCGACCTCACGGTTGGCGGGTCAACGGTCCGGCTGCGCCCCGCGGAGACCTTCGCGGCGGTGCTCCTGAACCTTTCACGGAGCCCCGCCTGTGTCCCGTCCGGGGCGTTTTTGATGTACCGGCGCGGTTGGTCACACCGAAAAAGACGTTACGCGGCAGTCCGCCAGGCCGTCGCGTGGTGCTACCGAGGAGGATCCATCAGCGCCGAGCCCCGCATCAACGACCGGATTCGCGTCCCCGAGGTGCGACTCGTCGGTCCCAGCGGCGAGCAGGTCGGCATCGTGCCGCTTGCCAAGGCCCTGGAGCTTGCGCAGGAGTACGACCTCGACCTGGTCGAGGTGGCCGCGAACGCACGTCCGCCGGTCTGCAAGCTCATGGACTACGGAAAGTTCAAGTACGAGTCGGCCATGAAGGCCCGTGAGGCGCGCAAGAACCAGGCGCACACGGTCATCAAGGAGATGAAGCTCCGGCCGAAGATCGACCCGCACGACTACGACACCAAAAAGGGTCACGTCGTTCGGTTCCTCAAGCAGGGTGACAAGGTCAAGATCACGATCATGTTCCGTGGTCGCGAGCAGTCCCGCCCCGAGCTGGGCTTCCGGCTGCTGCAGCGGCTCGCGTCCGACGTGGAGGACCTCGGCTTCATCGAGTCGAATCCGAAGCAGGACGGCCGGAACATGATCATGGTCCTCGGTCCGCACAAGAAGAAGACCGAGGCGATGGCCGAGGCCCGCGAGGCGCAGGCCGCCCGCAAGGCGGAGCGCCAGGGTGGAACTCCCGTGGAGGAGTCCCACGAGGAGCCCGCCGAGGCGTGATCGGGCGCGCCCCGGACATCGCGCCGGGGCACCCCGCCCCGGACACAACCGATACATTCTGACGCTCCCGCACGGTCTGGGCCGGTAGGGAGCGCCACTGACGAGGAGAGAACGGCGCATGCCGAAGAACAAGACGCACAGCGGGACCAGCAAGCGCTTCAAGGTCACCGGCTCCGGCAAGGTGCTGCGCGAGCGCGCCGGCAAGCGCCACCTGCTCGAGCACAAGTCGTCCCGCGTGACGCGTCGCCTCACCGGCAACGCCGAGATGGCCCCGGGCGACGCCAAGAAGATCAAGAAGCTTCTCGGCAAGTGAGTCGCCGCGCCCCTCATCGCAGGAGGCGCGCGACCAGGTCCGGGACTAATCGAATCGGGCCGTGTGACGACCACCACGGCCCCGCTACAAGGAGTTAAGAAGTGGCACGCGTCAAGCGGGCGGTCAACGCCCACAAGAAGCGCCGGGCGATCCTGGAGCAGGCCAGCGGTTACCGCGGCCAGCGCTCGCGTCTGTACCGCAAGGCCAAGGAGCAGGTGACCCACTCCTTCGTCTACAACTACAACGACCGCAAGAAGCGCAAGGGCGACTTCCGTCAGCTGTGGATCCAGCGCATCAACGCCGCTGCCCGCGCCAACGGCATGACCTACAACCGCTTCATCCAGGGTCTGAAGGCCGCCAGCATCGAGGTCGACCGCAAGATCCTCGCGGACCTGGCCGTCAACGACGCGAACGCGTTCGCCGCGCTCGTCGAGGTCGCCCAGAAGGCGCTCCCGAGCGACGTCAACGCCCCGAAGGCCGCCTGAACACCGGCCTGACGACGTGACGAGCGGACCCGCAGGCACCGGCCTGCGGGTCCGCCGCCTTTTCACCGGACGCACCCGGTGGCCCCGTCCGCCCGCCTCCGCACCGCACCGAACCACAGAAGCGAGCCGCCGCCCATGGGCACCCCCGAGCTGATCTCCCCGCGGTCCCCGCGTGTCTCCGCCGCCCGGCGGCTGGCGCGCCGCGCCTTCCGGGCCAGGGAACGCCGGTTCATCGCCGAGGGCCCGCAGGCCGTACGCGAGGCCATCGCGCACCGCACCGGCGGCGAGCCCACCCTCGTCGAACTGTTCGCGACCGTCGACGCGGCCGAGCGGCATGCCGAGATCATCGCCGCCGCGCACACCGCGGGCGTCCGCGTCCACCACGCCGACGACCGCACCGTCGCCGACATCTCCCAGACGGTCACCCCGCAGGGCCTGGTCGGCGTCTGCCGCTTCCTCGACACGCCGTTCGAGACGGTCCTCGCCGCCCGGCCGCAGCTGATCGCCGTCCTCGCGCACGTCCGCGACCCCGGCAACGCCGGTACGGTGCTGCGCTGCGCCGACGCCGCCGGAGCCGACGCGGTGGTCCTCACCGACGCCTCCGTCGACCTCTACAACCCCAAGTCCGTCCGCGCGTCGGTGGGCTCGCTCTTCCATCTGCCGGTCGCCGTCGGCGTCCCCGTCGAGCAGGTGATGGCCGGGCTGCGCGGCGTCGGGGCGCGACTGCTGGCCGCCGACGGCGCCGGGGACCGCGACCTCGACGCCGAACTGGACGCCGGTTCGATGGGCGGCCCCACCGCCTGGGTCTTCGGCAACGAGGCGTGGGGCCTGCCGGAGGAGACCCGCGCCCTGGCCGACGCCGTCGTACGGGTGCCCATCCACGGCAAGGCCGAGAGCCTCAACCTCGCCACCGCCGCCGCCGTCTGCCTCTACGCCTCGGCCCGCGCCCAGCGCACCGCGGGCGGCTGCCGCGCCCTCCCCTCCGCCTGACCCCGTCCGGCCGGGGGTGCCCGGCGCAACCCCCGGCCGTCCGCGGCCGTTGTGAGTAGGGTGACGGGCCGGGGCCGGAGGGGGCTGGTGGGGATGGACGTGAGGACACCGGATGACAGGGACGGCGGGCCGCCGGTCCGGGCGCCCGAGGGGGCGGCGGACGGGCCGGTCGTGGCGCCGGACGAGCTGCCCGACGGGCTGGTCGTCGCCGACGCCGAGGGCACCGTCATCTGCTTCAACGCCGCCGCGGCGAGGATCACCGGCACGCCCGCATCCGACGCCCTCGGCCGCTCCCTGGACGACGCGCTGCCGCTCCAGGACATCGAGGGCCGCCGCTGGTGGCGGCTGACCGACCCGTACGGCGGTCTCGCCATCCGGCGCGGGCAGCCCGAGCGCAATCTGCTGCTCGGCGGCCGCGAGGTGCTGGTCTCCGCCCGCTACCTCCGCGACGGCCGCGCCGGACCGGTCCGCCGCCTGGTCGTCTCGCTGCGCGGCACCGAGGCCCGGCGGCGTACGGAGATCAGCCACGCCGAGCTGATCGCGACCGTCGCCCATGAGCTGCGCTCGCCGCTGACCTCCGTCAAGGGTTTCACCGCCACCCTGCTGCGGAAGTGGGAGCGGTTCACCGACGACCAGAAGCGGCTGATGCTGGAGACCGTCGACGCCGACGCGCACCGGGTGACCCGGCTCATCGCCGAGCTGCTGGACATCTCCCGGATCGACTCCGGGCGGCTGGAGGTGCGCCGCCAGCGGATCGACATGGTCGCGGCGGTGCGGCGGCACGTCCAGGCGCAGATCACTGCGGGGCGCGCCCCCGGCCGTTTCATGATCCGGGTGTGCGGGGCGCTGCCCGATCTGTGGGCCGACCCGGACAAGGTCGACCAGGTGCTGAGCAACCTGCTGGAAAATGCGGTGCGGCACGGCGAGGGAACCGTCACCATCGACGTCACGGCGGCCACGGTGACCAGCGGGGAGGGGACGGCGGTGACGGTCAGCGACGAGGGGGCGGGCATCCCCGAGGAGTCCATGAACCGGGTCTTCACCCGCTTCTGGCGCGGCAGCAAACGCGGCGGCACCGGCCTCGGCCTGTACATCGTCAAGGGCATCGTCGAGGCGCACGGCGGCTCCATCACCGTCGGCCGGGCCCCGGTGGGCGGCGCCGAGTTCCGATTCGTGCTGCCCGCCGCCATCCCGGCCTTCATGGCCTGACCGCCCGGCGGCGGGCGCCCCGCCCGGGGCTCGGACCGGCGCTGTCGGCCCGTCCCCTTAGACTTGCCCTTTGGCACCTTTGGCGCACAAGCATCGCGGGCACAGCGCGGGCTCGGCATCCGAAGTTTGTGATCGAAGAGGCGAAGTGAAGCCAAGCCAGACCACCGGAAGCACGGGAAGAGATGTCCGCACCCAATAAGTCGTACGACCCTGTCGAGGTCGAAGCCCTGAAACCGGAAGAGATCGCCCGCCGGACGGACGAGGCGCTCGCCGCCGTCGCCGCCGCGGCCGATCTGGAGGCGCTGCGCGAGGTGAAGGCCGCCCACGCCGGCGACCGCTCGCCGCTCGCCCTCGCCAACCGCGAGATCGGCGCGCTGCCCCCGCACGCCAAGGCGGACGCCGGTAAGCGCGTCGGCCAGGCCCGCGGCCGCGTCAACCAGGCGTTCAAGGCCCGCCAGGAGGAGCTGGAGGCGGAGCGTGACGCCCGCGTGCTGGTCGAGGAGGCGGTGGACGTCACCCTGCCGTTCGACCGCACGCCCGCCGGTGCGCGCCACCCGCTGGCCAGCTTCATGGAGCGGGTCGCCGACGTCTTCGTCGCGATGGGCTACGAGGTCGCCGAGGGCCCCGAGGTCGAGGCCGAGTGGTTCAACTTCGACGCGCTCAACTTCGTGCCGGATCACCCCGCGCGCCAGATGCAGGACACCTTCTTCGTCCAGGGCGAGGGCACCAAGGGCGATGAGTCCGGGGTCGTGCTGCGCACCCACACCTCGCCGGTCCAGGCCCGTACGCTCGTCGACCGTGAGCCGCCGGTCTACGTCGTCTGCCCCGGGCGGGTCTACCGCACCGATGAGCTGGACGCCACGCACTCCCCGGTCTTCCACCAGATCGAGCTGCTCGCCGTCGACGAGGGCCTGACCATGGCGGACCTCAAGGGCACCCTCGACCACATGGTCCAGGCGCTCTTCGGCCCGGACATGACCACCCGCCTGCGGCCGAACTACTTCCCGTTCACCGAGCCGTCCGCCGAGATGGACATGGTCTGCTACGTCTGCCGTGGCGCCTCCGTCGGCAACCCCGACCGCCCCTGCCGCACCTGCTCCAGCGAGGGCTGGATCGAGCTGGGCGGCTGCGGAATGGTCAACCCCCGGGTGCTGACCGCCTGCGGTGTGGACCCGGAGAAGTACAGCGGGTTCGCGTTCGGCTTCGGCATCGACCGGATGCTGATGTTCCGGCACAACGTGGAAGACATGCGCGACATGTTCGAGGGCGACGTCCGGTTCACCCGGCCGTTCGGGATGGAGATCTGATGCGTGTCCCGCTTTCCTGGCTGCGGGAGTACGTCGACCTGCCGGCCACCGAGACCGGCCGTGACGTACAGACCAAGCTCGTCGCCGTCGGCCTGGAGGTCGAGACGGTCGAGAAGCTCGGCGAGGGCCTGACCGGCCCGTTGGTGGTCGGCCAGGTGCTGACCATCGAGGAGCTGGAGGGCTTCAAGAAGCCGATCCGCTTCTGCACCGTCGACGTCGGCGACGCCAACGGCACCGGCGAGCCGCAGGAGATCGTCTGCGGCGCCCGCAACTTCGCCGTCGGCGACAAGGTCGTCGTGGTCCTGCCCGGCGCCGTCCTCCCCGGCGACTTCAAGATCGCCGCGCGCAAGACGTACGGCAAGAAGTCCCACGGCATGATCTGCTCCGGCGACGAGCTGGGCATGGGGGACGACGGCACCGGCGGCATCATCGTGCTGCCCCCGGAGACCGAGGTCGGCAGCGACGCCATCGCGCTGCTCCAGCTCGTCGACGAGGTGCTGGACATCGCGGTCACCCCCGACCGCGGCTACTGCCTGTCGCTGCGCGGCGTCGCCCGCGAGGCCGCCACCGCGTACGGCCTGCCGCTGCGCGACCCGGCGCTGCTGGACGTCCCGCCGCCGAACTCCGCCGGGTACGCCGTCAAGGTCTCCGACCCGATCGGCTGCGGCCGCTTCACGGCCCGCACGGTCAGTGGCCTCAACCCCGAGGCGCGGTCCCCGATCTGGCTCCAGCGGCGGCTGCAGAAGGCCGGGATGCGTCCGGTCTCGCTCGCCGTCGACCTCACCAACTACGTGATGCTGGAGCTGGGCCAGCCGCTGCACGCCTACGACCGGGCCGCCCTCCAGGGCCCGATCGGTGTCCGCCGTGCCACCGGCGGCGAGAAGATCACCACCCTCGACGGTGTCAAGCGGGTGCTGGACACCGAGGACCTCGTCATCACCGACGACCGCGGTCCGATCGGCCTGGCCGGTGTCATGGGCGGCGCCAACACCGAGATCGCCCGGGGCGTCAGCGACCCGGAGACCGGCGAGGTGCGCGGCACCACCGACGTCGTGATCGAGGCGGCGCACTTCGACGCGCTCTCCATCGCCCGTACGGCCCGGCGCCACAAGCTGTCGTCGGAGGCGTCGCGGCGCTTCGAGCGCGGCGTGGACCCGCAGGCGGCGTCGGCCGCGGCGCAGCGCACCGTCGATCTGCTGGTACTGCTGGCCGGTGGCACCGCCGAGCCGGGCGTCACCGAGATCGTCTCGCCCAGCGCCCCGCGCACCCTCACCATCCCCGCCTCGCACCCGGACGAGGTCGCCGGTGTCGAGTACGGCCGGGAGACCGTCGTCCGCCGCCTCCAGCAGGTCGGCTGCGACGTCTACGGCCAGGACGAGTTGGTCGTCACCGTGCCGTCCTGGCGACCGGACCTGACCGACCCGAACGACCTCGCCGAGGAGGTCATCCGGCTGGAGGGCTACGAGAACCTGCCCTCCACGCTGCCGCTGCCGCCCGCCGGCCGCGGACTGACCGAGCGGCAGCGGCTGCACCGCCGCGTCGGCCGGGCGCTGGCCGGCGCCGGGTACGTCGAGGCGCTGAACTACCCGTTCATGGGCGCGGCCGTCCTCGACCAGCTCGGCATCGAGGCGGGCGACGCGCGCCGCCGCACCGTCACGCTCGTCAACCCGCTCTCCGACGAGGAGCCCGATCTGCGCACGACGCTGATCCCGGGCCTCCTCGGCGCGCTGCGGCGCAACGACGGCCGCGGCACGCACGACCTCGCGCTCTTCGAGACCGGCCAGGTCTTCCTGCCGACCGGTGACGAGAAGCCCGCGGTCCGGCTGCCCGTCGACCGCCGTCCGACCGACGAGGAGATCGCGGAGCTCAACGCCGCGCTCCCGGCGCAGCCGCGCCACGCCGCCGTGGTGCTGACCGGCGCCCGTGAGCAGGCCGGCTGGTGGGGCAAAGGCCACCCGGCGACATGGGCGGACGCCGTCGAGGCGGGCCGTACCGTCGCCCGGGAGGCCGGTGTCGAGCTGACCGTCCGTCAGGACCAGCTGGCCCCGTGGCATCCGGGCCGCTGCGCCGCGTTTGTGGTGACCGTCGGTGGCGCGGAGGAGGTCGTCGGCCACGCCGGTGAGCTGCACCCCCGCGTCATCAAGGCGCTGGGTCTGCCGGAGCGCACCTGCGCGATGGAGATCGACCTGGACCGTGTCGAGGCCGCCGCCGACGGCCCGCTGCGCGCCCCGCGGATCTCGTCGTTCCCGGTGGCCACGCAGGACGTCGCGCTGATCGTCGACGCGTCGGTCCCGGCCGCCGCCGTGGAGACCGCGCTGCGCTCCGGCGCGGGCGAGCTCCTGGAGTCGCTGCGGCTGTTCGACGTCTTCAGCGGCGAGCAGGTGGGCGCAGGGAAGAAGTCGCTGGCGTACGCGCTGCGCTTCCGCGCCGCCGACCGCACGCTGACCGCCGAGGAGGCGTCGGCCGCCCGTGACGCGGCGGTCGCGGCCGCCGCCGAGCACACCGGGGCGGTACTGCGAGGCTGACGGTGACCGTGCCGGTTGACGGCACGGTGGCACACGAATGAGTGAGGGCGCGACCGGCACCACCGCCGGTCGCGCCCTCGCCCTTTCCGGCCGTACGCGACACCCTCCCGCGGGGCCGTCCCCGGGGCCGCGGGAGGCCCGGGCCGGACGACGGCGCCTCCCGCGCGGCAGGCGGTGTACCGGTTCTTCAGCCACCCCGCGCCACCCCACTCCGGGCGCCCGGCGCACACCCGCGGGGCGTATTCGCGCAGGCCCGGGCGCGCCCTCGCGTGCGCCCCGTACCACCTCACCCGATGGAGTGATACAGATGCGCACCGTGGGGGTCCGGGCACGTAACGTCGACACAATCGTTGCGGCCGACACGGCCCGCCGTCTGCGGGAGGGTCGGTTCGACCGCCGCGCAGCCCGCTGTGGGAACCACAGGCAAGGGGGACCAACGGCATGATCCGTAATCGGGTGAGCGACGGAGCGCGCACCGACGTCACACGCACCCGGTGGACCTTCGTCCTCGTCCTGCCCGGCCTGTGGGTGTTCGCGGTGCTGGCCTGGGAGCTGTCCTGGCCCAGCAGCGGACAGTTGCTCCAACTGCTCGCCGCCGCACCGGCCATCGCCTGCGCGGGCACCGGCCGCCGGCTCTGTGTGGTGATGGGCGGCGCCTGCGCCCTCCTCGCGCTCGTACCGTTCGACGGCGCCCCGCCGGCCGGGCCGGGGCTGCCCGCCCGCGCCGTCAACTGCGCCGCGATCCTCACCGTGGTGTGCGCCAGCTATCTGACGGCCGGGCGGCGGCTGCGGCTGGTGCGGGAGCTGGTCCGCGCCCGCGAGGTGGCGGCCACCGCGCAGCGGGCGCTGCTGCCCCCGCTGCCGCCGCGCATCGGCACGGTGGCCCCCGCCGCCCTCCACCTCTCCGCCGACGAGGGCGCCTCGATGGGCGGCGACCTCTACGACGTGGTGGCCACCCGGCACGGCGTACGGGCGGTGATCGGCGATGTGCGCGGCCACGGGCTGGCGGCCCTCGCGACGGTCGCGGCGATGCTCGGCTGCTTCCGCGAGGCCGCCCACGACGAGTACGAACTGAGCGAGGTGCTGCGGCGGTTGGAGCGTGCGCACGCCCGTCATCTGGCGGGGCGCGACCCGGCCACGGCGTCCGGTCCGCTCGGCCCGGACGCCGAGGAGTTCGTGACGATCCTGCTGCTGGAGATCGCGCCGGACGGCACGGCCCGGGCGCTCAACTGCGGGCACCCGTGGCCGTACCGCGTCGCCCCCGGCGTCGTGGAGCCCGCCGTTCGCGCGGAACCGCTGCCGCCGCTGGGCCTGTTCCCGCTGCCCCGCGCGCTGGACACGGTGGCGTGCGGGCGGCTGGCGCCGGCGGAGGGGCTGCTGCTGTACACCGACGGCGCGTATGACGCGCGGGGCGTGGACGGCGGGTTCTTCCCGCTGGCCGAGACGGTGCGGCGGTTCGCCGGGGCGCGGGCGGACGCGGTGGTCGGCGGGGTGCACGACGCCCTGCTGCGGCACGCCCGGGGGCAGCTCACCGACGATGTGGCGCTGGTGATGCTGAGCGCCGCGCCACCGCGCACCCCCGGCCCGGTGCCTTCGGGCCCCGGCCGCCCGGTGGCCCGCGTCGAGCAGCCGTCGCGTCCGCGGGCGCAGGCCCGGGTCCCCCGGCGTCCGGCCCCGGTGACCGCGTCGCGCGACCGGGCGCCGTCCTCGACGGCCGCCCCGTGCACGGCCGGTGACGAGGCGTCTTCACACCCCGTGTGAAGCGCGGTTCACTACCCTGAACGCACGGAGTCTGGACGGCGACGAGGTCGGAGCCAGCGGCCCGTGGGCGGGCCCGGCGCACCGGGAGGCCGGTTATGGAGCCCAACACCCTGCTCGACGCGATCCTCGACGAGGCGGGCATCTCGCACGCCGGTCTCGCGGCACGTATCAACCAACTCGGCCGCCACCGCGGCCTGGCGCTGCGCTACGAACACACCGCGGTGGCCCGCTGGCTCAAGGGCCAGCGCCCGCGCGGCCAGGTGCCCGACCTGATCTGTGAAATCCTCGCGGCGCGGCTGCACCGCCCGGTCGGCCTGGACGACATCGGCCTCGGCCGCCCGGGGGCGCGCCGCTCCGCCACCACCCCGCTCTCCGGCTTCGTCGAGCGGGCCACCGCCCTGTGGCGCTCCGACGAACAGCAGCGCGCCCATGTCGTGGACGCCCCGGCGCTCACCGGTACGTCCGCGGTCATGCCCGTATGGGAGTGGGAGAACCCGCCCGAGGACTCCGATGTCTCGCGGGACGGGCAGGCGCGGGTCGGGATGGACGACATCGAGATGCTGCGCTCGGCCCGTACCCACTACGAGCATCTGTACCGCAAGGCCGGCGGGGTGGCGACGCGGTCGCGGATCGTGGGGTTCCTCAACACCGAGGCGGCGCCGCTGTTGCGCGGCAGCTACAGCGATGCGACGGGCCGTCAGCTGCACCGCGCGACGGGCGGGCTGGTCGCCGTCGCGGGCATCTGCGCCTATGACTCGGACGCGCTCGGCCTCGCGCAGCGCTACTTCCACCAGGCGTTACGCCTCGCGAAGGCGAGCGGCGACCGGGGGCTCGGCGCGTACATCATCGCGCTGCTGGTCAACCAGTCGCTGTTCTCGCGGGAGTACCGCCAGGCGGTGGCGTTCGCGGAGGCGGCGCTGCGGACCGCGGGCCCGCAGCTCACCCCGGCGCTCGCCGCCGACCTCTACGCGATGCAGGCCAAGTCCTACGCACGGCTCGGCGACGGCGCGGGCGCGCTCGCCTGCATCCGGCGGGCGGAGGCGGCGGCGGAACGCATCCGGCCGGGCCTGGAACCGGCCGAGACCGGCTACGTCCAGCCGGGTCTGGTGAACGTCCAGGTCGCGGAGGCGCTGCTGAGCCTCGGTGATCTGCGGGCCGCCCGGGAGCAGGCGGACGCCGCCGTGGACACTCCCGCACACGACCGGGGCCGGGTCCACCGGCTGGCGATGCTCACCCACATCGAGCTGCGCCAGGGTGACGCGGACCGGGCTGCGGCCAACGCCGCGCAGATGACCGAGCGGGCCAGGGGTGTGGAGTCCCAGCGCTTACGGGACCGGCTGCGGGCGGTGCGCGAACATCTGGCGGAGACCGGTAGCTCCGCGACCGACGCGGCGGCCGATCTCATCGACGAGGTGCTGCGCATACCGCTGTAGGAGATCCCGCACCGGGCCCGTGTCACCTTGCCGGATCTACGCGGAAGGTGGCAGACAGTGCGTTGGGACAATCTCGCGGAAGAGACCGTGTACGAGAACCGCTGGTTCCGGGTGAATCTCGCCGATGTGCGGATCCCCGACGGCCGGCACCTCGACCACTACCTCATCCGGATGCGGCCGGTGGCCGTGGCCACGGTGGTCAACGAGGCCAATGAGGTGCTGCTGTTGTGGCGGCACCGCTTCATCACCGACTCCTGGGGTTGGGAGCTTGCCGCGGGCGTCGTCGAGGACGGCGAGGACATCGCGGCGGCGGCCGCGCGGGAGATGGAGGAGGAGACCGGGTGGCGGCCCGGTCCGCTGACCCATCTGATGTCGGTGGAGCCGTCCAACGGTCTCACCGACGCCCGGCACCACATCTACTGGTCCGACGAGGGCACCTACACGGGCCCGCCGCAGGACGGCTTCGAGTCCGACCGCCGGGAGTGGGTACCGCTGAAGCTGGTGCCCGACATGGTGGCCAGGGGTGAGGTGCCCGCGGCGAACATGGCCGCGGCCCTGCTGATGCTCCATCAACTCCGTCTCGGCTGAGGCGGGTTGAGTTGAGTCCGGCACCGCCGCCCGAGGACGGCGGTGCCGGGAGCGGTCACCTGGCCAGCACCTGCCAGACGGTCACCGCCACCGCCGCCACGGAGGCGAGCGCGGCCACCGACGGCAGCGGCCAGCGACCGTGCTCCAGCTGCGCGATACGGGCGGTCAGCTCGTCCGCGTCGCGCTCGTACTGTGCGGACCGCTGTGCGAGCAGTGCCAGTTCGCCGTCGACGCGGGCGGTGCGTACGTCCAGACACCGCCTCAGCTCCGCCACATCGGTGGCTACCAGCTTGCGTTCAGGGTGGGCGGTCACTTTCCGTTCCTCTTTTCCGCTGTCGCGACATCCGTCGTCCTGGGTACGACACCAGTCAACTGCCCGGAAGGGGGAGGCGGGAGTGTGTGCGCCGGGCTTCTGTGAGTCAGCGGCGCACACCCCGTGTGAAGTGACGGAGGGTGAGGAAGAGGGGAGGCGGAGGGGGCCTGTGGGGAGCGCGGGAACAGAGCGACGGCCCGCTCCCGGAGGAGGGCGGGCCGTCGGGTGACCGAGGGCGCGGCTCAGTACGTGTAGAACCCCGACCCGCTCTTGCGGCCGAGGCGGCCCGCGTCGACCATGCGGGCGAGGAGAGGGGGAGCGGCGTACAGGGGCTCCTTGTACTCCTCGTACATCGACGCGGCGACCGAGGTGACGGTGTCCAGGCCGATCAGGTCGGAGAGCTTGAGCGGGCCCATCGGGTGGGCGCAGCCCAGCTCCATGCCGTTGTCGATGTCCTCGCGGCTGGCCATGCCCGACTCGAACATCCGGATCGCGGAGAGGAGGTACGGGATGAGCAGGGCGTTCACCACGAAGCCCGAGCGGTCCTGGGAACGGATGGGGTGCTTGCCCAGCACGTTCTGGACCAGCGCCTCGGCGCGCGCGATGGTCTCGTCGCCGGTGGTCAGCGCGGGGATCAGCTCGACGAGCTGCTGCACCGGCGCCGGGTTGAAGAAGTGGACCCCGATGACCTGGTCGGGGCGGGAGGTGGCGACGGCCAGCTTCACCAGCGGGATCGAGGAGGTGTTGGACGCCAGGATCGCGTCCGGGCGGGTCACGACCTGGTCGAGAACCTGGAAGATCTCCGTCTTGACCTGCTCGCTCTCCACGACCGCCTCGATGACGAGGTCACGGTCGGCGAACTCCCCGAGGTCGGTGGTGAAGCTCAGGCGGGCGAGCGCGGCGTCCCGTTCGGCGGGCGTGATCTTGCCGCGGTCGGCGGCCTTGCCGAGCGAGTTGGTCAGACGGGTGCGCCCCAGTTCCAGGGCTTCGCCGGTGGTCTCCGCGACCATGACCTCCAGCCCGGAGCGTGCGCACACCTCGGCGATTCCGGCGCCCATCTGACCGCAGCCGACGACGCCGACGCGTGCGATGTCGGTGAAAGTGTCCGTCACCTCGTGCCTTTCGCTGATCTACGGGACCGGCGGGGCTCCGTAGGGGTGTCCGGGCCCGCCTCGGCCCCCGACGTTACTCGTACGGGTGCGGGACTCCGGGCGTCGGGGCGGGCATTCTGACCTCCAAGAATTAGATCAAAAGCGGACAAGTTGGGGGTATTTGATGAGACGGATCACACGCCGGAGCTTCGCCGTGGCGGCGCTCGGGGCCGCCGCGTGGCAGACCGCCGGGCCGACGGTCGCCGCCGCGGAACCGCACGGGCGCCCGTCACCGGAACCGGCCGCCGCAGCGGGCCCCGGCCGAGGGCGCCCGCGCCCCGCGCTGCGCGGGATGTGGCTGGCGACGGTCGCCCACCGCGACTGGCCGTCCCGCCCGGGCCTGCCGCCCGCCGAGGCGCGCCGTGAACTCCTCGCCCTGCTCGACGCCGCTGTCGCCCGCCGCCTCAACGCGGTCTTCTTCCAGGTGCGGCCCACCGCGGACGCGCTGTGGCCGTCGCCGTACGAACCGTGGTCGGCGTACCTCACCGGGCGGCAGGGCCGCGATCCCGGCTGGGACCCGCTGGGCTGCGCGGTTCGCGAGGCGCACCGCCGTGGCCTGGAGCTGCACGCCTGGTGCAACCCGTACCGCGTCGCCCTGCACGACGATCCCGGGCGCCTGGACCCGTCCCATCCGGCGCGCCGCCACCCCCACTGGGTGGTGCGGTACGGCGGGAAGCTCTTCTACGACCCGGGGCTGCCGGAGGTCCGGCGCTTCGTCCAGGACGCGTTCCTGGACGCGGTGCGCCGCTATCCCGTCGACGGTCTCCACTTCGACGACTACTTCTATCCGTATCCGGTCGTGGGAGAGGCGTTCGGCGACGACGCCTCGTACGCGGCGTACGGCGCCGCCTTCCCCGATCGGGCGGCCTGGCGACGCCACAACACCGAGCTGCTGGTGCGGGAGACGGCGGCGCGGGTCGCGGCGGTGCGCGAGGCGACCGGGCGGCGGGTGCGATTCGGGGTCAGCCCCTTCGCCGTCTGGCGCAACCGCGCCACCGATCCGGCGGGCTCGGACACCCGCGCCGGGGTGCAGACCTACGACGACCTGTACGCCGACACCCGGCGCTGGGTGCGGCTGGGGCTGCTCGATTACGTCGCCCCGCAGGCGTACTGGCACCTCGGCTTCGAGGCGGCGGACTACGCACGGATCGTGCCGTGGTGGGCACGGACGACCGCAGGTACCGGTGTGGACCTCTACCTCGGTGAGGCCCTGTACAAGGCGGGTGATCCGGCGCAGCCCGCCCCCTGGCGGGACCCGGCCGAACTCTCCCGCCATCTCGCCTTCGCGTGCCGGTATCCGCAGGTGGGCGGCCATGTCTTCTTCTCTGCGAAGGAGGTGGCCGCCGATCCGTCGGGGGCGATGGCGCGGGTGGTGGCGGACCACTACCGGTAGGGGCCGCCGGCGTGTCCGTGACGCCACGGCCGGGCGCGGCGTCACGGACGCCCTCAGCGGGTGCGCCTGCCCGGTTCCGCGTGGCGTACGACTGCGTCGGGGCCGGGCGACAGGATCGCTTCGTGGCCCGAGTCGTCGCGGACGCGGTAGGGGGGATCGCCGTGGTCACCCAGCACTTCGATGATCTCGACGACGTGGTCGTGCTGTCCGACGGTCCTGCCGTGCACCAGCAGTCGGTCGCCCGTGGTCGCATGCATCAGGAGGTCCTCCCACCTGGAAGGCCGTACGGCCGCCGCTCGGCCGGGCGGCCTGGCCAACGGATTACGGGCCGGGGCGGCCCGGACGGCGGTACATGCCGCTGCGGCCAGTTTACGTCGGGGGGTGGCGGGCGCATCCGGCGCGAGGGGCGAGGGGGGAGCGGCCGGGGGCGGGGTGCTCGGGCTCCGGGGTGGCCCGGGCCCGTGCGCCGCGGTGCCCCACCTGCCGAGCCCTGGCCCCTCCGCCGCGGCGCCGCGGCCCGTCCGTGCGCCCGTCCCCGTCTCCTTCTTCCCCCGTCCTCAGCTCCTGCTGCGTTGGGTGACCACGATGCAGGCCAGTACCGCGAGGGCGGCCAACGGGGCCGCGGGCGGCAGGTGTTCGCCGAGCAGGGTGACCGACCAGACCAGGGTCAGCAGCGGTTGCGCCAGCTGGAGCTGGCTGGCGCGGGCCACGCCGATGGCGGCCATCCCGCGGTACCAGACGACCATCCCGGCGAAGGTCGAACCGGCCGCCAGCCACAGCAGCCCGGCCACCGCGTGCGGTGTCGGGTGCAGCGGCTCGGCGCAGAGCGCGAGGGCCGAGCCCGTCACCGTCACCGGCAGCGCCAGGACCAGCGCCCAGCCGATCACCTCCCAGCCCGGCATGGAGCGGGCCAGGCGGCCGCCTTCGGCGTAGCCCGCGGCGCATACCAGCAGTGCCCCGAAGAGGAGCAGGTCGCCGGCGCCCGGGCGGCCGCCGCTCTGCTGCACGGCGAACGCGATGACCACCGCCGCGCCGGTCAGCGCCGCGCTCCAGAACGTCTGCGACGGCCGCGTCCCGGTGCGCAGCGCGGAGAACGCGGCGGTGGTCAGCGGGAGCAGGCCGACGACCACGGCGGCGTGCGAGGTGGTCGTCGTCTCCAGGGCGAGCGTGGTCAGCAGCGGGAAGCCGAGGACGATACCGCAGGCCACGACGGCGATACCGGGCCAGTGGCGCCGCGCGGGCAGCGGGGTGCGGCGCGCCACGAAGCAGGCCCCGGCGACGGCGGCGGCCAGGACGCTGCGCAGCATCACGACCGTCCACGGGCCCATGCCCTCCAGCGCCCAGGCGGTCGCCGGGAAGGTGAGCGAGAAGGCGGCGACGCCGAGCGCGGCGAGCAGGACGCCGCGGCGGAGGTGGTCGGGGGGATCGAGGGGACCGGCCGAACCGGCGGAAGCGGCTTCGGTGGACGCGGCTTCGGCGGGCGGAGAGGCGGCGCCGGGCCGGGCGTCGGGCGCAGTGGCCTCGCGCGCGCCGGTGGCGGACGAGGCGTCGGTGGGCGTGGCCTCGCCGGACGCCGTGCAGGGGACCGGAGCCCGGGCCGAAGGGCCGCCGACCGTTATCCCCGCGGAGCTGGTAGCGCTATCGTGTGCTCTCATGCGTGAGCGTAGCAGTGTCGCCGAACTGGCCTCAGTCCTGCGGAAAGAGGTCAACCGCTACTCGCCAGGGGAGAAACTGCCGTCGAGTCGCGCCCTGCGGGAGCGCTACCGCGTCAGTCCGGTGACGGTCTCCCGGGCGCTCGCCGAGCTGGCCGCCGAGGGACTGGTCACCACCCGGCCGGGCGCCGGGGCCTTCCGCGCCGCCCCGCCCGCCCGCGCCGCGCGCCCCGCCGACACCTCCTGGCAGGAGATCGCGCTGAGCGCGGAAGCCGCCGCCGACCAGGTGCCGCGCAGCGTCGACGCCTCCGGGGTGCTCGCCACCCTCGCGGGGCCCCCGCCCGGCGTCGTCGAGCTGAGCGGCGGCTATCTCCACCCCGACCTCCAGCCGGAACGCGCCCTGGCCGCCGCGCTGGCCCGGGCCGGGCGCCGCCCCGGGGCCTGGCAGCGGCCGCCCCTGGAGGGCGTGCACGAGCTGCGGGCGTGGTTCGCGCGGGAGATCGGCGGGCCGGGCGGCGCGCTGGCCCCGAGCGATGTGCTGATCACGGCGGGCGGGCAGAGCGCCCTGACCGCCGCGCTGCGGGCGCTCGCCCCACCCGGCGCGCCGGTGCTCGTCGAATCCCCGACCTACCCCGGCGTCCTGGCCGTCGCCCGCGCGTCCGGGCTGCGGCCGGTTCCGGTGCCGGTCGACGCGGACGGTGTCCGCACCGACCTCCTCGCCGACGCGTTCCGGGCCAGCGGCGCCCGGCTCTTCGTCTGCCAGCCGCTGTTCCAGAACCCGACGGGCGCGGTGCTCGCGGCCGAGCGGCGGGCCGAGGTGCTGCGGGTGGCGCGGGCGGCCGGTGCGTTCGTCATCGAGGACGATTTCGCCCGCCGCCTGGCCCATGAGCCCGCGGCCGCGCTGCCGCCGACGCTCATCTCCGACGACGCGCACGGCACCGTCGTCCACGTCGGCTCGCTGACGAAGGTGACGTCCCCGAGCCTGCGGGTGGGGGCGCTGGCCGCCCGCGGGCCCGTCCTCGACCGGCTGCGCGCCATCCAGGTCGTCGACAGCTTCTTCGTCCCGGGGCCGCTCCAGGAGACCGCGCTGGAGCTGGTCGGCTCACCGTCCTGGCCGCGTCATCTCCGGGCGGTCTCCAGGGAGTTGGGTGCGCGCCGGGACGCGCTCCTGGCCGCGCTGCACGCCCGGCTGCCCGGTCCGGCGGGTGCGGACGGCGGCGCGGCGCTGAGCGCGCCCCGGGGCGGCTGCTACCTCTGGCTGCGGCTGCCGGACGGCACGTCGGAGGAGGCGCTGGCCGGTGCGGCGCTGCGGGCCGGTGTCTCGGTCGCCCGGGGCCGCCCGTACTTCCCCGCCGAGCCGCCCGCGGCCCATCTGCGCCTCGGCTTCGCCTCGGCGTCCGGCCCCGCCGAACTCACCGAGGGTGTACGGCGCCTGGCCGCCGCCTGGCAGGAGGTCGCGCCGTAGGGCGTGTCCGGAAAGGGCTCGACGCGCGCCCCGCCGCTCTGCGACTCTCCGGCCATGAACGCACACCTGCCCGCGGGCTACGAGCTGTCCACCGACCCGGCGCGGCTGGACGGTGAGCGGGTGCACCGCTGGCTGTCCGAGGACACCTACTGGGCGCCCGGCCGCTCCCGCGAGCGGCAGGAGCGGGCGGTGGCCGGTTCGCTCAACTTCGGCCTGTACGCCACCGATTCAGGCCGTCAGGCGGCATACGCGCGGGTGGTCACCGACCGCGCCACCTTCGCCTGGCTCTGCGATGTCTACGTGGATCCCGCCGACCGCGGCCGGGGCCTGGGCACCGCCCTCGTCGAGGTGGTCGCGGCCGACCTCGCGGCGCGCGGGCTGCCGCGGGTCGTGCTCGCCACCCAGGACGCGCACGGGGTGTACGAGAAGGCCGGGTTCCGGCCGCTGGCGGTGCCGGGGGAGTGGATGACGCGGCCGCTGGCCGGTCCGGACACGCCCGGCCGCTGACCGCCGGACCCGTCCGGCCCAGCCACTACCCGGTCGGCGTAGCGCCGCCGGTGACCTGCGCGGATGGCGGCGTCCGGGGCCCGTGGCGCGGCCGTCGGGCCCGGACCGAGGTGCGCCCGGCGGGCGGCCGGGGTCTGCTCGGTGCATGTTCATACGGCATGTCCTCCGACACGCACCGGCCACCGGCGCCCTCGCGGCCTCGCTGGCCCTGACCGGCGCCGGGCCGGTCCTCGCCGCGGGCGACGCGCACCGGGCGGTCGTCCAGCCCGATCCGGTCGCCCCCGGGGAGGAGTTCTCGGTCTTCGACGGCGGCAACTGCCCCGGGGAGAGCGGCGAGGCGACGTTCGACGGCGCGGGCATACCGACGATGAAGCTGTCCATGCTCCGCAACCAGGTGGGCGGCACCGGGCGGGTCCCCGAGTCCGCCGAGCCCGGCTCGTACAAGGTGACCGTCGTCTGCGGCGAGGGCGGAAAGGACGGCGGCCACGGCGGCGGCGCGGGCTCCGGCCATGACGGCGGGAGCGGCCACCGGCCCGGGGCGCAGCAGGGCGACGGCGGGCTGATGCCCCGGAGCGATCCGGGCGCGGCGGGCCCGGGCGCCCCGACGGCGGACGGGGGCCTGTCGGGCGGGGAGCTGCCGGACGGGGCGTTCCCCGGCAGCGGGACGCCGCCCGGCGACGGCCTGCCCGGGGCCGGGGGCGGCGCGCTCCCCGTGCCCGGCGACGGTACGGCGGGCGCACCGCTCGGGGCGGACCCGGACGCGGACGCGGCCGGAGCCGGGCTGCCCGCCGCGGGCCCGGTGGACGGCGTGGCGGCGGGCGGCGGCCCGGCGGGTGCGGGCACGGCCCGGGCGGTGGCCGCCGTACGGCCGGGCGGCGCCGTGCCGACGACCGGCGGCGGCGACGGCGGGCACGGGAAGGCCACGCTGACCGGCACCCTGACGGTGGTCGCCGCCGACCACGGCCGCCTGCCCAAGGGCGGCTCCGACGCCGGTCTCGGCGGCGCCGCGGGCACCGGTCTGGGGACCACGGCGCTGGGCGGCGCCCTGCTGGCCGGTGCGATCGGCTGGGGCATCGTCGAGGCCCGGCGCCGCAGCCGGGAGGAGGGCCAGGACTGAGCGGAGCGGGCGGCGGGGCCCGGCGGCGTCGGCCCGCCCTGCCGCCCGCCGCGACCGCGCAGGCGGCCGACGGGCGGGTGGGCGGAGACTGGAGGTATGAGGAGGTGCGTCATGCGCAAGATGATCGACTGCCGGGACTACCCCAGCGAATCGCGGTGCACGCTCACCATCTCCGGTGAGGAGGAGGAAGTGGTGCGCGCCGCCAGTGAACACGCCGTGTCCGTCCACGGGCACGCGGCGGGCCCCGAACTGCGTGAGCAGATCCGGGCCGCGCTCAAGAACGAGATGCCGCAGCACGCCTGAGCCCGCGGGCCCGTGCCGGCCGTCGCGGTGGTGCGCGCGGTGTGCGCCACCGGGCGGCCGGCGCGGTGTGCGCGGTCGCCCGTCCCCGGAGCGGGCCGGGAGCGGGCGACGGCGGCCGCCCCCTGGGTCACGTCAACGACGTCTCCTGAAAGTCCTCCGGCACCAGCTGCAGCAGTTCCTCGCGGCTCGGGGACGTCTGGCGGCTGAGGCGGCCCGCCTGGCGGGTGACGAGGGATTCGAAGACCTTGCGGGCGTAGCGGGCGTTGCCGAAGTTGCGGTCCCTCGGCACCGCCGCGAAGTGCGCGCGCAGCAGCGTCTCCAGCTCCGGGGCGCAGGTGTAGCCGCCCGCCTTGGCCTGCCGGTTCACGATGATCACCAGCTCGTCGCCGTCGTAGTTGCCGAACTCCACCCGCTGCGAGAAACGCGAGGTCAGACCGGGGTTGGAGGCGAGGAACGAACCCATCTCGTCCTCGTATCCGGCGGCGATGACGACGACGTCGTCGCGGTGGTCCTCCATCAGCTTGACGAGGGTGTCCACCGCCTCCTGGCCGAAGTCGCTGCCGCCCCGCTCGGACGGCGTCAGGGTGTACGCCTCGTCGATGAAGAGCACCCCGCCGCGTGCCTTGTTGAACGCCTCGGTGGTCATCTGCGCCGTGTGACCGACGTACCGGCCGACCAGGTCGGCGCGCGCCACCTCCACCACCTGGCCACCGGCGAGCACGCCCAGTGCCTTGAGCAGCTTCGCGTAGAGCCGCGCCACGGTGGTCTTGCCGGTGCCGGGCGGGCCGACGAAGACCAGATGGCGGCTGAGCGACGGCGACGGCAGCCCCGCCGCCTCCCGCTGCCGGGCGTTGGCCAGCAGATGCACCAGGTCCGAGACCTGCCGCTTGGCCTCCGCCAGCCCCACCATCTGCTCCAACTCGCCGAGCAGCGACTCCAGTTGGCCCTCGTCGCCGCCCGCCGCGCCCGCACCGACACCGGATCCGGCGACCTCGCCGAGGTCCTGCGGCAGCAGCCGGACCATATCGGCGGGGGAGGCGTTCACCTCGTTCGCGAGGCGGAACGCCTGCCGGTCCACCATCTCCTCGAACACCCCGCGCGCGGCGCGCCCGTTGCCGAACGTCTCGTCCCGCGTCATCTGCCGGAACAGCGTGTCCAGCCCGTCCCGGGCGGCCGGGTCGAGGGCGTACTCGTGCCGTTCGCAGATGCTCTCGACGATGGTCACCAGTTCGTCCACCGTGTAGTTGGGGAACTCCACGGTGCGGTTGAACCGCGAGGCCATGCCCGGGTTCGACGACAGGAAGCTGCGCATCTGCGCGGAGTATCCGGCGGCGATGACGACGACGTCGTCGCGGTGGTCCTCCATCAGCTTGACGAGGGTGTCCACCGCCTCCCGCCCGAAGTCGGGGCCGCCGGAGCCGGACTGGGAGGTGAGGGTGTACGCCTCGTCGATGAAGAGCACCCCGCCGAGCGCCCTGTTGAACGCCTCCGTCGTCTTGATCGCCGTCCCGCCGACGACCTGCGCCACCAGATCCTGGCGTGCCACCTCCACCAGATGCCCGTACCGCAGCACCTCCAGCTCGGCGAGGATCGTGCCGTAGAGGCGGGCCACGGTGGTCTTGCCGGTGCCCGGTGGCCCGGCGAAGACCAGATGACGGCTCATCGGCGGCACCGTCATGCCCATCTCCTCACGGCGCCGCGCCATGCGGTTGAGGCTGACCAGCGTGGTCACCTCGTGCTTGACGGAAGCCAGCCCGACCAGCTGCTCCAGCTCCTCCAGCGGCGAGGCGGGGGCCTTCTTCTTCGTGTCCTTCTTCGTGGCCGTGCGGGCGGATCCGCCGTCGTCCGGCGCGTCGCCGTCCGCGGGGCGCTGCCCGCCGTCCGCACCGGCGGCGTTGTCCGTCGCGCCGGTGGCCGCGTCCCAGGCGGCGCTGCCCGCGGCCGGTACGTCCTCGCCGCCGCGCTCCGCCGCACCGCGCGCCGCCGCCGCGCCGTCCGCCACGTCGCCGTGGATGTCGGCCAGGCCGTTGCCGCGCGACATCACCTCCTCCAGCAGGGCGTTCTCGCTCACCACCGTGCGGTGCACCCCCGCGCCGCCGTTCTCCCAGGTGGAGACGGACCGCAGCGCGAACTGTTCGGTGGTGTGCGTCAGGACGCCGTCGCCGCGGTTGCCGAAGACCTCGCAGCCGGTGAAGGTGCCCGAGCCCCCGGCCGCCACCAGGATGCCGTTGCGCTCCCCGTCGTGGAACCGCGACTGCGTCGCCACGACATTGGCGCCGGATCCGACCGACAGCCCGTCGCCGCCGGTACCGGCCACATCGCAGTCCCGCAGCCGCACCGACGCCGTGCCGGACACGGCTATCCCCGCCGCGCCGCTCTGCCGTACGACCAGCATGTTCAGCCGGGCGCGGGCCTCGCCGCCGATCTGGACGCCGCTGCGCCGGGTGCCGGTGATCTCCAGGTCCTCGAACCGGCCCTGGCTGGTGTCACACACCTCCAGGCCGTGCGCGCCGCCGCCGGTCAGCACCGTACGGCGCAGCGTCGGCCGCGCGTCCTCGGCCACCCGCACCCCGATGCCCGTCGGCTCCGTCACCGTCAGCCGGTCCAGCTCCGGCACGCAGTCCTGCGTCAGCTCCACGCCGGTGCCCCGGACGTCGGCGATCCGCAGGTCCACGAAGACCGGCCGGGCCGCGCCGCCCACCCACAGGCCGGTCTCCTCGCTCGCCTCGACCGCGCAGTCCTCGAACCGCCCCCGCGCCGAGTCGTACATCCGCACGCCCTGCCCGGCGGTACGGGCCACCCGCAGCCGCCGCACCAACGGGTCGGCGTGCTCGGCGACCGTCACGCCCTCCTTGCCGGTCTCCTCGACGTGGCAGTCCTCGACCAGCACCTGATTGCGGCTGGCCAGATGCAGACCGACGGCCTTCGTGCGGTGGATGCGGCAGCGCAGCAGCCGGGTCGAGCTGTCGTCCTCCAGCGCGACGCCGGGCTGCGCCGTCCCGGAGAAGTCGCAGTCCTCGACGGTGCCCTGGCCGTGGCCGCTGACGTACAGGCCGTTGCCGCGTGCGTCACGGACGGTGCAGCGGCGCACCAGCGGGTCGCCGTGCCCGCCGATGACGATGCCGGACGCGCCGAGGTCGGCCAGCCGGCAGTCCTCGATGACGCTCTCCGCCTCGCTGGTGACGACGATCCCGGCGCCCTTGGGGTTGGTCACCTCGCAGTCGCGCATGGCGAGGGTGCCGGTGTCACGGGCGAGGACGGTGGCCCACGAGGCGCCGCCGACCTCGCAGCCGTCCAGCTCCAGCTGGCCGTCGGCCACGTCCACGGCCGGGCGCTCCGGGTCGCTGCCGTGCACCACAAGACCGGTGAGTTTCACCGCCTCGGCGGCCACCGTGACCGCGGAGCCGGTGCGCGGCGTGATCCGCACCGTGCCGAGGCCCTCCGCGGCGACGACGGTCACGATGCCGGTGAACACCAGCGCCTCGGCGTACCGGCCCGGGGCCACAGTGATCAGCGCACCGCTCGGCGCCGCCTGCACCGCCTCCGCGATCGTCGCGAACTCCCCGGACCCGTCTGGCCCCACGGCCAGCACCTGACGGCTCATCGCCGCTAACTCCCTCCAGGGCCCGGCGCCGTGACGGCGCCGGGCCCGAACGTGCTCACTCTGCGCGGCATTCGGCCTTCACCTGGGCGGCGGCGACGTGCGCCAGCGTCGAGGTGTCGCCCTCCCAGTCCTGCCCGGCGTTGGTCACCCGGAGGGTGAACCGGCCGCCCTCCACATGGACCGTGGTGCCGAGCACCCAGCTTCCCTTGTTGCGAGGCTGGTCGATGTGGAACCCGGCGAGGTCCCCGCCGTACCACTTGGTGCCCTTGTGCACCGAGTATCGCGCGGGAGCCCCACCCACCTCCACCGGGCTCTTCCCCTGGGGGATGTAGACCGAGATGCGGCAACTTGCCGACTTCATCCCGGAATTGAACTGCCAGTACGCGGTCACATCCGAGTCCGGCGAATCCGCGTCACCGGACATCGGTATCGCCCGGGAGCCACCCCCGCAGCCTCCGGCCGTCGACCCGCCGGTCCGCGTCAGCCACCCCTTCTTGCCGTCGCCGTACGCGCCGATCTCGTGGTACGAGGCGTTGGCGCCGGTCGCGCAGGTCGGCCCGGCGAACGCGGTGAAGGTATGGGTCGCCAGCGTCTGGGTGTGCACCTCGGAGCCGGAGCCCTTGTCGTCCGCGCCCGCCTTGTCGGCGTGGTCGGCGCCGGCGGCGGTCGGGTCGGTGCGGGTGGTGGCGTCGCTGTCGGTGTGCGGCCCGGAGCCGGAGCCGCCGGAACTGCCGTCGGCGGGGCCGTTCCCGGCGTTGGAGGGGGCGCGGCCGTCCGTCCGGGGGGCCGCGCCGCCGTCGTCGCGGACGCCGCCCGGGACGGGGACGAAGCCCTTGCCACCGTCGCCACCGGCGTCCGGCAGCGGCTGCGTCAGGTCACCGGCGGCGTTCGCCGGGGACGTGGCGAAGGACTTGCTCAGCGCGGAGATCGCGAACGGCGCGCCCAGCAGTACCACCCCGGCCAGCGCCGCGCCCGCCACCACACCGGGGGAGACCCGGCTGCCGCTCTCCGCCTTGGTGTCCGCGCCCACCGCACCGGCCGCCGCGTCGGCGCGGCGGAAGAGGCCGAGGCCGCGCCGCCCGGCGGACGCCTTCTTTCCGGCGGACGCGCCCACCGGGGCGGGGGCCGCCTCGGCCGCGGCGGGTCCCTTGGCCTCCGCAGCGGCTGCGCCGTCGTCCGCCGCCGCGCCGCCGGAGCCGTCCCCGCCGTCCGCCTCGGGCTCGGCGTCCGTCTCCGCATCGGCCTCCGTGTCCGCCGCGCCGGGCAGCGGCGCGCCGGGACGCAGCACGGTCGCCCCGGCGGCTCCGCCGGTGGCCGCCGGGGCCTCGTCCGGGACGTCCGCCGCGGCGTCCGGCTGCTCCTGCTCCGGGCGCAGGGTCGTCCCGCCGGCCGGCGTCTTCGCGGTGCCCGGTGACGCGGTGGGGGTGTCCGTGGACGCGGCCGGGGTGGGCGCATCGGCGGTACCGGCCGGGCCGTTCTGCTGCGGCGCGTCGGTCACGGGCGCGGACGTCTCGCCGGTGGCTCCGGCGGCACCGGCCTCTTTCGCGCTGCGGGAGTTCGCCGTCTCGTCGGTCATGATGAGTTCCGCTTCACTCGTCGGGTGTTCGGGGGAGTGGGGGCACCGCCACGCGGGACGCGGAGGGGGCGTTCCGCCCGGCGGTGGTCCGGATGCCGGTCAGTAGTGCTCCATCGCCGCGTCCAGTGCCGTGTGGAGCGCGGCGGCCCAGGTCTTGAGGCTCTCTGACGCCTCGGGCAGGCCCAGCAGGCCGGGGGTCTCCGGCTCGGGTGTCGTCGGGCGCGGGCCGTGGGTGCCGAGGGCGTCGCCCGGCAGGTCGAGGTGGAGCAGGAGCGGTGCGCCCGCCCCGCCGTCCCACTGAACCAACTCATCCAGTCTCGCCGCCTGTTCGGGCCTGAGGTGCGGTTTCACGTAACGATCGAGGAACTGCTCGCGGCTCATCCGCTCGCCGCCCACCAGGACGTCGTCGCCCGCGGACGTCAGGTGCACGGTCTGCCGGCCGTCGTCCGCCGTCGTCTTCTGGGCCGTCAGCAGCGCGTCCAGCATCGCCTTCTGCTGCGCGCCGTTGGCGTCGCCGTAAGGGTGTGCGGGCAGGTACCAGCCGGAGTCCACCCGGATCGCGCCGGGCTGCACCCCGCCGACGCCGCGCAGCACCGCCTCGGGGCTGAACCGCAGTTGCAGCGCGTCGTGCAGGGTGAAGGTCTCCTCGAAGACGTTCTTGTCGGAGATCTTCGGCAGCCCGAACGCGTCGAACGTGTCGTACGTGGCCACCTTCACCACCACGTTCACGGAGGTCGGCGTGTGCCGCTGCCAGTGCACGGTGCGGTCGACGGAGTTCTTCTGCAGCGCGACCTGGCCGCCGGAGTCGTGCTCCAGCGTGTGCGTCACCGACGAGGACGCGGAGAACCCCTGCTTGGCGCCCGCGAAGCTGCCGGCGGCGGAGCCGCCCAGCTTCGTGCCGCGACTGTCGGTGTGCGCGTCGATGTCGTTCTGCAGGTCGTAGTCGGCCCGCTCGCCGGTGCCCTGGTGCCAGCCCTGCGACAGGCCCAGGTTGCCGGGGACGAACTCGACGGTGACCCGGGCGTGGGTGTGCGTGGCCACGCCGCCCTCCGCGGTGATGCGCACCGGGAACGTTGCGGTCCGCGTCGTCGGGGTGCCCAGGCCGGTGCGCACCATGTGGCGGGCCAGCTCCCGGGCGCCGATCAACTGCTTGAGCTGCACATGGCCGCCGTGCCGGGGGTCGGCGAAAACCTTGGGGGCGCCGGGGTGCCCGGCCAGCTGCGTCATCAGCTCGGTGAACAGCGTGTGCCCGGCCCGCTCGTCCATGTCCACCAGCACGTCGTGGTTGAGGAACTCCTGGGACGTGATGGGGGTCAGCGGGGTGGGCGTGCCCGTCACGGGGACCGGCAGTTCGGACCGGGGGACGAGGACCTCCTCCCGGACCGGGACGGTGATCTCGTGCGGGGCGCTCCGGCCGGGCGAGAACCAGGTGGCGGCCTTGTCGAGGCCCGCCTCGACGAGGTGGGCCTTGCCGAGCAGCAGGGCGTCGACCAGCTGCGAGGCGTGCGAGGAGCTCTCCACCGTCAGCGTCAGCGTCGCGTCGGTCTCGTAGACGAACAGGTCCTCCGCGTCGGTCGTGTACGCATCGTGCCGGCGGACCATGACGCTGCTGTTGTTCGCGACGCCGTTCCCGGTGGATCGGTTCCAGGACCCCGACAGCGCGGCACCGCCCCCGGCGCCGCTGCCCCCGGCGCCGAGCGTGACGCCCTTGCTGTGCTTCGTGGAGGCGCTGAACTGGTCCTCGATACGGGTGTTGGACTGGATGTAGCGGGAGAGGACGCCGTGCGCCGACTTCCCGGTGAAGCGGGCCGCCGTCGCGTTCCGGTCCATCCGGAGGTGGACGTCGACGTAGGTGTGGTGGCCGACGCCGTCGGTGCGCAGCCGCAGGGTCAGTCCGGTGTCCCGCAGCAGGCTGGACAGGCCGCGCAGCGAGGCGCCGTCGAGAATGCTGTCGGCCATGGACTTCATGGCCCCGGCCGGTGCGTTGAGGGTGTTCAGCGGGCCGAGGACCTGCGGCGCCGCCTGGGACAGCAGTGTGACGAGCTGACCGAGCACCTGCTGCGAGAGCGTCCGGTCCGGCACGGGTGGCTGCCCGTTCGGCACCTGCGTCCGGTCGCCGGGGCCGTCGTCGTGGGTCTCCTGACGCTGCTCCTCGTGGTTCTCCCGCGGCGGCTCGTTCTGCTCGTGCGGGCCGTTGGCTGCGAGGTGGGGGGCGCCGGGCACCGGCGTGAGCCCGGTGGTCATCGACAGGATCGGCAACTGTTCCAGCGTCGGCGGCACATCGGCGTCCTCCGCCGTCCGTTCGGCCAGCACCGGGCGCTGGAATGTCGCGCCGCCCGGCACGTGCAGGGTGGCGCTGAGCCCGTCCGCCTTCCAGGTGCCCAGCATGGTGTTCTTGGTGACGGCGATGTTCAGCCGCCAGACGACGTCCATGGCGTGGTGCTCGTGCGGGACGTCGATCGAGGAGAACTCGCCGGGGTGGGTGTCGTCGATCTCGATGGTGGTCCGCGCCTTGGAACGGCTCCACGTCTCCGAGTAGCCGACCGAGCCGCTGCCACCGTTGTCGCCCTGCTTCCCCGCGTACTCCATGCTCCCGCCCGACGTCCAGGCGTTCCCGCCGGAGATCTGCGTCTTCTGGGTGTGCCGGAGCATGTACTCGGTGAGGCTGAAAGACGACAGTTCCTGCGTCTCCGCGCTGAGCGGCCGCTTGTTGCCGGTGATCGCCTCCGCCATCAGATACACATGGGCGTCCGCGAACTGCTTCCCCACCACGAACCGGCCCGGCAGCGCCTTCGCCTCACTGCTCAGCGCTCCCTTGAGCTGGTCGGTGGTGATCATGTGCTGGAGGTACGAGGCGACATACGGCGGTACGTGCAGCTCGGCCAGCAGCTCCGCCGCGGCCTCCCGCAGCGCACGGGCGTGCCGGACGTGGTCGATCCGGTCGCCCGACTCCAGCCGCTCCTGCGTGAAGCCGTCGGGCAGCACGAGGTCGGAGAAGGTCATCGTCCTGCCGTTCCAGGTCGGCTTCGGCGCCCGCTGCGCGACCGGCGGCGGACCGTCGCCGGCCGCATCGTCGGCGTGCTGGATGACCGACAGGTCGGAGAGCGACTTCGGCACCAGGTACTGCACCCCGCCGTTCGGGTGGGTGACGTGCGGCGTGGACGTCTCGGACGCGGTGCCGGTGATCTTCTCGGCGTGCACCGACACGTGGTAGCGCGCCGGGTAGTGGTCGTGCCACATCGTGCCGGAGGCGTTCGTCCCGTGGTGGGAGAACGCGTACGTCGTGATGCCGTTGGTCAGCGAGACGTCACGGGAACGCCCGAAGTTCAGCCCGGGCGGCGTGAAGGTCATCCCGCCGCCGCCCGCGGACATCGAGAAGCCGAGCGAGAGGGACTGGCCGTTGCCGACGGAGTCGGTCGTGGACAGCCAGTTCCAGTGGGTGGGCCAGCTCTGGACGGTGGCGTCGTCGACCGGCAGCCGCCACGGGCCGTCGGTGCCGTCGCCCTGGCGGTGTTCGCCCCGCACCTCGAAGTGGAGCAGCAGCTGGGTGCCGTTGTCGCCGCGCGGCCCGAGGAACGTCAGATGCAGCCCGTCGCCGAACACCTCCTTGGTCTTGCGGGACAGCTCGTTCACATGGAACCGGATCTCCAGGAAGCGGTTGAGCTGGTCGAGGTGGCGGGTGCGGTGCTCGGGCGTCAGATGGGAGAAGCCGATGTCCCGCTCCGCCACGACGGCCTGTTTCCGGAAGTGGTCCACGAGGTGCGACAGCCCGGAGACCCCGAATCCCTCGTACATTCCGAACTTCGGCGGGCTCGGCGGCGGCGTCGTCAGTTCCAGGGGCGGGTGCGCCGGCCGGCCCATGGCGTGCGCCAGCCGGTACTCGAAGTGGTCCGTCAGATGTTCCGGGACGTGCACGACCAGCCGCACCGGCACGGAGTGCGGCGGCATCGCCGGCGCGCCCACCTCGGTGAGCGTCGCCTCCATCGTGAGGTGCACCTCGTACGGGACGCTCTTCCCGTTGAAGCGGACGGTGTCCAGCATGCCGCCGGTGTTGCCCTCGGTCAGCGACGAGGAGTTGTTGCTGTTCAGCGCGAAGGAGAACGGGAACGACAGCGACGGGTCGTGGTCGGAGAGCTTCGGGCCGACGGTGAGATCCACGCCGAAGCTCTTGCCGCCGCCCTGGGAAGTGGTGTGGAACAGCGAGTCCCACGCCCGTACGTTGTTCGCCAGCCCGGCGTCGAACGCGTCGCCGGTCCGCTTGACGGACAGGATCTCGGCCCGGACGTCCGAGACGTAGTGGTGCCCGTCGCTGTGGACGGACGGCAGCCGGGTGGCGCTGAGCATCCGGGAGAAATGGGCGACGGTGCCCATCTCGCCGAACCAGTGGTTCAGGAACTCGCGCGCCCGCGACCCCGGGCCCATGTGCGGATACGGGCCGGCCAGCAGCGACGCGAGCTGTTCCTGCCCGCTGCTCTCCCGGACGAGGAAGAACGTGTCCTGGAGCGCGCGGGCGACGCGGCGCCGCTCGTCCGGGGTGCGCGGGGTGACCTCCCAGTCGTGGCTGGTGTGGTGGGCCTCGTGGCCGGTCAGTTCGTGCGGGAAGGCCACCTCGACCGGCACCGGCCGGTGGACCGGTGCCTGGTGCTGCACGGCCTTGGGGACGCCGTGCAGCTCCGCCTTCAGGGTGGCGTGCGGGAAGGCGAAGTGTTCCTGGTCGCCGCTGAACACGAACTCCGGGCGGTCGTAGGAGTTGTGGAGGAAGCTCTGCCCGGCGGAGGCGCTGGACGAGCCGCCGAGGTTGAAGGCGAGGCTCAGCACCGCGTGCTCGGCGGTCGGCTTGAACGACGTGGTGCTGGTCAGCGCGCGCGCGTTGCCGGTGGTGTGGGTGCCGCCGTACTGCCGGTTGAGGGTCGCCTCGCGGTGCCCCCGGACCTTCGCGCCGAACGGCAGCTTCCGGGTGGCCTGGTGATCGGGCAGATGGGTCGCCCCGTTCCGGGACAGCCCGTCGAGCCGGACCTTCAACCGGTACTTCGACTGCCGGTCGTCGTACAGATCGAGCGTGAGCCCGTCCTTCGACAGCAACTGCCGTACGAGGAGGGGCCCTTCGGGCCCGGAGATCTTCTGCCACACATCGGTGGCCAGCTTGTTGACCAGGGCGTTCTTGTGGCCGGGCTTCAGCGTCGTCCCGGTCTGGTCGACGGCGGACCGCACCAGCTCTGTGAGCGAGGCGGGACGCGGCCCGGGGACGCCGATGGGGATGTCCCCGATCCGCACGACGGAACCGAACTGCCCGAGCGGGTGGTGCCCGCCGTCGCCGAAGCCTTGGGGGACCTGGGGCTGGTGGACGAGGGGGAGCGGCTGAGAGGGGGTGGGGTCCGGGTTGTCGTCCGGGTTCTCGTGCGGGTTGTCGTCCGGGGTTTCGTGCGGGGGCTCGGTGAGGTGGTTGTCGTGGTTGTCGTGCGGGGGCTCGGTGGGGGTGTTGTCCCGGCTGTCCCGGCTCTCGTTCGGGTTGTTGTCGCGGTTCTCGTCCCGGTTCTCGTTCCCGCCGTCGTCCTGGTTCTCGTCCCGGTGGTCGTGCGACGCATCGGACGTCGGCCGGGCGGAGGTGTCGATGTGGAGCCGGCGGGTGGCGCCGGGGGTGTCCTGGCCCTCCCAGTGCATCAGGCGGTGCAGGTCCGCGTTCTGCTCGGGGGTGAGCTGCGGGCGGACGTACCGGTCGAGGAAGTCCGCTTCGCTCAGGCGCCGGTCGCGGACGAGGACGGTGCCGTCGCCGCCCGAGGTGACATGCCAGGTGGTGCGGCCCTCGGTGAGGTCCGACTCCTGGGCGGTGCGCAGCGCGTCGAGCATGGTGGCGGTCTGCTGCTCGTCCCCGGCGTGGTGCGGGGCGAGGTACCAGCCCGAGTCGACCTGGACCGCCGCCTCGGTGACGCCGCCCACCTCGCGGACCACCGCCTCCGGCGAGTACCGCAGTTGCAGCATGTCGTCGAGTGCGAAGCTGCCCTGGTAGACGTCGTTGCGGGTGACGTTGCCGAGGTCGAAGTGGTCGACGGAGCTGTCCGCGGCCACGTGCACATCGACCTTGAGCTTCGTGGGGCTGTGGCGCAGCCAGTGCACGGTGCGGTCGATCGACTCGGTGGGCATCGAGGTGAACGCGCCGCTGTCGTGCGACTCGGTACGGCCCTGCTTGAACTTCCCCGCGAGGTTCTGGGTCATCTTGCCGGTGGCCGCGGCGAAGTTGGCGGTGGCGCCGCCGCCGACGCTGCGGTCCTTGCCGACCGCGTGGGACTGGGTGTTGTACTGGTACTGGTAGTCGGAGCGCTCGGAGGTGCCCTTGACCCAGCCCTCCGGCGAGCCGAATGCGAGCTGGGTGAAGGTGAGCCGCAGCTTTCCGTAGGTGAGCGTCGCGACACCGGCTTCGGTGGTCAGCCGCGCGCCGAAGGTGCTGTCGTCCTCGGTGGCCTTGCCGAGGCCCGAGCGGTGCAGATGCCAGGCCAGCTCGCGGGAGTTGAGGAGCTGGCGGAGCTGCTCGCGGCCCGCCTGCCCCTTCTCCGCGAACTTCTTCGGGGCGCCGTCGTGCGCGCTCAGTTCCTTCATCAGGTCGTCGAAGAGCTTCCGCGAGGACGACTCGTTCATGTCCACCAGCACGCCGTGGTTGCGGAACTCGTCCTTGCCGATCGGCTTCGGAGTCTGCTGCGGGGGCGGCGTCTGCGTCTGCGTATCCGTAGGTGTCTGCCGCGGGGGCGGCGTCTTCGTGTGCAGGTCCTGGTGTGCGGCCTGGTTCCCGGTCCGGTTCCCGGTCTGCTCTTCGACCTGCTTGAGCTGCTCAGGGGAGAGCTCGGAGCGGGCGACGACCACTTCCTCCCGTACGGGGACGGAGAGGGTGTGCGTGCCGTCCTCGTGCTGGGTGACGTACTGCCACAGCGTTTCGGCGCCGCCCTTGATCGTGGCGGCCTGGCCGAGGAGCAGGGCGTTGACCAGCTGGGACGCGTGGCTGACGCTCTCGACGGTGAGGTCGATCGTGCTGTCGACCTCGTAGACGTACAGCTCCTCCTCGGCGGTCGAGTACGCGTCGTGGCGGCGGATCATGATCGCGTCGCTGTCGGAGAGTGTGGTGCTCCGGCCGAAGCCGAAGGAGAGGGACGGCGAGGCGCCGTTGCTGCCCTTGCCGCCGGAGCCGCCGCCGCCGAACGATCCGGAGTGTTTGACGGTGTGGGAGTGCGCCTCCTCGACGCGGATGTGGGACTGCGTGTACCGGGAGAGCACGCCCTTGGAGATCTTGCCCGTGAAGTGCGCGCCGCCGGAGCCCCGGGTCAGCTGGGTGACGATGTTGGTGTACGTGTGGTGGCCGAAGCCGTCCGTCCGCATGCGGACGTGGAGGCCCGTGCCGCGCAGCAGGCTGCTGGTGCTCTGCAGGGTGCGGGCGTCGAAGATGCTGTCGCCCCCGGCCTCCGTCACGGTGCCCGGTGTGTGGTACCCGTGGTTCTTCCCCAGCGCGTCCGGAGCGTGCTGCTGAAGAAGCTTCTCCACCGTCTTGAGGATCGAGGACGACACCGGGGGCGTCGATCCGGCGGGGGTGCCGTTCCCGTCCTGCCCCGTCGCCGTCGGATCGGTGTTCCGGGGGGACAGGTCCACGGTCATCGCCGTCAGCGGCAGCTTCGCCAGATGCTCGGGGACCTTCGCCTCCGCCGCCGTCACCTTGGTGTACTCGGGGCGCAGATACGACACACCGCCCTCGACGTGGACGTCCTTGACCAGGACCTGCGGCGTCCCCCAGGTACCGAGCAGGTTGGTGTCGCGCTGGACGACGCTCAGCCGCCAGATGACGTCCGCCTCGTGCTGGCGGTGCGGCAGCGTCTGGTCGATGAACTGGCCGGGGTGGATGCTGGTCACCTTGACGGTGGCCTTGCCGTCCGACACGGCCTTGCCGCCGGACGCATCCCCCGAACCGCCGCCGGAGTCATCACCGTTCTCCTTGGAGCCGCTGAGCGAGGCGCCCAGCCCGTGGGAGTGGGTGATCACCGTCTTGTCGGTGCTGGTGAAGCGGCTCATGGCCTCGTCCAGCGTGAAGTTCGACAGCTCCTGCGTCTGCTCGAAGCTCTTGTCGTTGACGGTGATGGCCTCGACGACGAACTGCACGTTGTTGTCGGTGAACGTCTTCTCCCGGACCAGCCGCCCGGCCGACGCCTGCGCGTCGCGGTTGAGGATGCCCTTGAGCTGGTCGGGGGTGAGCAGCTTCTCGACGTAGGGGACGGCGTCCTGCCGGGGGATGCCCGCCGCCTCGAAGAGCTTCGCCGCCTCGCGCTGGAGGTCCAGGGCGCCGTGCACGTGATCGATGCGGTCCTGGTTCGCGATCCGGTTCTCGGTCATGTCGGCCGGCGTCTTCAGCGGCGGGTAGCTCTTGTTCCTGCCGAGGGCGTCCGGCTCGACGTCCACGACGGTGACCTGGTGCTTCGTCTGCTCGGTGGGCGTCTCCTCGGTGGCGGAACGCTCCTCGACCGGCAGCGACTTCGGGACCAGATAGTCGGCGCGGCCGTTGACGGTCTTCGTCAGCACCGGCTTCTGCTGCTCGTTCAGCACCTTCGTACCGGAGACGTGCTCGGCCTCCACGGTCATCTCGAAGACCACCGGGTACGAGTCGTGCCACATCTCGCCGGAGGTGTTGGCGCCCATGTGGGAGAAGCCGTACGTGGTGATGCCGTCGGACTCGGAGTGGTCGCGGCCCCGGGAGAAGAACGCGTCGGCCGGGGTCAGCGTGAACTCGTCGGTGACGTTCCCGGAGAGGGTGCCGCCGACGGTGAACGACTGGCTGGTGGTCTGGCCCTGGGAGTCCTGGAGCCATGACCAGTTCGTCGGCCACTTCTGCACGGTGCCGTTGGCGACCGGCAGCCGCCAGGCCTGCGCCTCCTCGCCGGGCCGCGCGGGGCGGGCGGAGACGCCGAAGTGCAGCAGCAGCTGACCGTTGTCGCCCTTCGGGCTGCGGAACGTCCGCCGGACGCCGCCGTTCAGCACGTCGGACGCCATATGGGACAGCTGGTCGGCATGGAAGTGCGTGGTCAGGAACTCGTTGAGGGCGTGCCGGTGCTCCTTCTCCCGGGCGGTGTTCTTGTGCCGGAACTCCGTGCGCGTCTCGACGCGGCGCGCGTCGTGCAGGAACGTCTTCGGCAGGTCGGCGAGCCCCTGGAGCCCGAAGACGCTGAAGAACCCGCGGGTCGGGGGCCGCTCCGGCGGCGTGAGCCGGTCCTCGGAGCCGTTCTGGTGGTCCGTGTGGTCTTCCCGCGGGACCTCGGTGATCTCGTCGGGGTTCTCCTGGGGGCGCTCTTCGGGGCGCTCTTCAGGGTGTTCGTCGGTGGTGTTCCGCTCCTGCGTGAGGTGGCCGCCGTCCTGCCGGGCCACGTCCGCGAGCTGCTGCTCGAAGTGGTCGGTGAGGTGCTCGGGGACGCGGATGATCACGGTCACGTCCCGGGTGCTGGAGAAGTCCGCGCTCCCCACCGGGTTGAGGCCCGCCTCGACGCGCAGCTTCAGCTCGTACGGCACGCTGGGCCCGTTGAAGCGGGTGGTGTGGGACATACCGCCGGTGTATCCCTCGGTCAGCGACGCCGAGTTGCTGGTACCGAGGCTGAAGCCGACCGGGAAGGACAGCATCGGCAGCGCCTCGGGGCCGATGACGACGGTCGCGTCGAGGGACTTGCCGCCGCCCTTGGAGGCGGTGTGGAACACCGAGTTCCAGTCGCGGGTGTTGCCGGCCAGGCCCACCTGCGTCGCGTCACCGACCCGGCGGATGGAGGTGACCCCGGCGCGCGTCTCGGCGGCGTAGCGGGTTCCCTTGTGGACGGTGGAGGGCAGCAGCGTGGAGCTGAGCATCCGGTGGACGCTCCACAGCATCCCGTGTTCGCTGAACCAGTTGTCCAGCATCCGCCGCGGCGCCGAGTCCGGGCCCATCGACGCGTACGGCTTGGTCAGGCCGGAGACGAGCGACGACTGGCCGTGGCTCTCCTGGGCGACGAAGAACATGCTCTGCAACGCCTGCGCGAGCTTCTGCCGCGCCGTGGGCGAGGCGCCGCTCCGCACCTCCCAGGGATGTTCGGTGTGGTGGGCCTTCGGATCGGTCAGCTCGGTCGGGAAGGTCACCTCCAGGGTGTCCTTCGCGGTACCCGTCCAGTGCCGGCCGCCGCCGTCGCGGCGGATGTCGACGGAGAGTGTGGCGCCCTCGAAGCCGAAGTGCTCCCGCGTCCCGGCGAGGTTCAGTTCCGGGCGGACGTAGGTGTTGGTGAGGTTGCTGTGCCCCTTCGACGAGCTGGAGGAGCCGGTCAGCGTCACCTTGGGCTTCACGCCCACGTCGTTCACGGTCGAGGCGTGCGAGGTGGTGGCCGACACGCTGCGGCTGTTGCTCACCGTCGAACTGTCGCTGACGTTGTAGTTGACCGCCGCTTCCCGCTGCCCCTTGTCACTCTCACCGAACAGCAGCTGCCCGGTCGCCTTGGTGTCCTTGACCGGTGCGGAGCCGGGCGTGGGGGAGGACGTCGGCTGTGGCGCCGGCGCGTTGAGGTGCTGCGCCGCATCGTGGTGCACATCGCTCAGCTTGAGCGTGACGGTGTACGCGTTCCCGAACCGGCCCACGGGGACGCGCAGCTTCAGCCCGTCCTCGTCGAACAGCTTCCGGGCCAGGTACTGCCCGTTGTCGCCCGACAGGTCCTTCCACAGCTGGTCGGAGAGCTTGTCCGCCAGCCGGTCGCGGTTGGCGGGCTTCAGCTGGCCGCCGTGCAGGCCCCCGCGCTGCCCGTGGACGTTGTCGAGGGCCGACCGGACCAGCGTGTGGAGTCTGGCGGGACGCTCCCCGCCCGCGCCGAAGGTGAGGCCCCCGAACCGCTGAAGCCGCCCGAACTGGCCCAGCCCGTACCGCCCGTCCTTCCCGAAGCCCTGCGGCACCTCGACCTGCTTGGGCGGGGTTTCCTGCGGGGGAGGCTGATGGGTGCCGTCGTTCTGGCCGTCGTTCCGGTCGTCGTGCTGAGGGGTGTGCCGGCCGTCGTGCTGGTTGTCGCTCCGGTCGTCGTTCTGGCTGTCGTTGTGGTTGTTGTCCTGACGGTTGCCGTTCGGCTGCTCCTGCTTCTCCTCCGGGTTCGGCTTCTCCCGTTGGTGGGGCGTGTCCTGCTGCTCGGTCTTGTCCTGTGACGGGTCGGGCCGGGGCTCGGCGGTGGTGTCGTGCGGGATGTCGGACATGGTCTTGGCCATGGCCTGGTAGTGCGCGCCGCCGCCGTCGAAGTGCACGTACAGCGGGCTGCCCTCTCCGGTGGGCAGCGGCAGCGTGCCCCGGTCCAGGGACTTGAGCGTGACATTGACGCCGAGGGACTCACCGAGAAGCCGCGCGAAGTCGTCGGCGAACGGCGAGTTCCAGAGCCCGTCGCCGTTCTGGGCTGCCTTGACCATCAGCCCCTTGGTTCCCAGTTCCCGTGCTTCCGCCGGGGACCTGACGATGTCCGCCAGCCCCGTGAACCTGCTCTGCCGCAGCAGGTCCTGCCACGCCTCCTGCTGCTTCTTGGCGTCCTCGCCGGACAGGCGCTGACGGATGTCTCTTTCGAGGGGGGCGTCAAAGGGCGTCGCCGGATTCGCGAACGCCTCGGCGACCACGAGTTGGACGGGGTCGTCGACGTGGTGCGGCCCCAGCTCCGAGGTGTCGGCCTGCTCGATGTGCCGGGCCAGATGGTTCCGCAGGCCCTGCACGTCCAGCCCCCGGATCTCGGGCAGCGTGTTCTGGTGGTAGGCGCTCACCAACACGGAGGTGAACAGACAGTCACCATCGCCCGGGACGCTCAGCACGTGGTAGGTGTCGCCGTTCACGAGGTGCTCGCCGACGACGCTGCGCTGCTGGGTGACGAACTCCGGCGGTGTCACCGGCGCCGGTTCGTGATCCCGCTCGGTGAGCGTGGTCAGATCGCCCCACTTGCTGCCGGACGGTTCCGGCGCCGCCTGCTTCTGCTGCGCGTGCTGCTGCTCGGGCGTCGGCGTCTGCTGCTTCTGCTCCGGCTCCTGCTTCTCCTCCTGCTTCTGTTCGTGTTCCTGCTTCTGGGCCTGCTGCTGTTCCTGCGTCTGCTGTTCCTGCTGCGGCGTCCGGTGCTCGTCGGTGATCTTCTCGGACGAGGCCGGAGTGGTCTGCGGCTGTTGCTTCTGGGTGCCGTCGGACTGGTTCTCGGGGGTGGCGGTGGAGTGGTCGGTGGACGCGGTGTCGTCGGAGTGCGAGGACGTGGCGATCTTCTGCGGCTCGCCGGTCTGCCCCCCCGACGTCTCCTCGTTCGACGTGTCCGTGCCCGTGTCCGTCTGCTTCTGTCCGTCCTCCGTGTGCGCGGTCTGCTGCGTGCCGCCCTGGTGATCGGAGACCGGCGGGGTGGCGCCGTTCTTCACGGCCTCGGACTTCGGCGATGTCTGCGCGGTGTTCGTCTGCGAGGTGTTCTGTTGGGTGGGCGCGGACTGCTGATGGCTGTTCAGGGCAGTGGCCTGGACGGTTGCCGTGTGGTGGTCGTCCTCGGTGACGCCCTCCGTGTCCATGACGGACTTGTCGTCGGTGATGGACTCGTTGTCCACGACGGACACGTCATCGGTGACCGATTCGTCGTCCTTGACGGAGACGGCGTCCTCGTAGTGCCCGGACGTCGGGGGGCGGTGGTTGCCGTCGTTGCCGCCGCTGCCGCCGCTCGCGGTGTTCTGCTGGGACGAGGAGGGCGTGGAGGTGTCCGTCGAGCCGCCTACGGGGTTCTGGTTCGTGGTGGTCGGCTGCTGCCCTCCGCCCGTGGGAGTGGTGTCCGTCGACGCGTTCTGCTGGCCGTCGCTGGACGTGGCCGGAGGCACGTACGCGTTCGGCTCGTTGGACGAGGGCAGGCCCCGGTCGCCGTCGACGGTGGTGGGGAGCGGGCCGGGGGCGTTCTTGACGGCGTGGGTCAGGGCGGCGACCCCGGCGATGCCGCCGACGGTTCCGGCGTGGGTGGCCACCTGGCCCGCCGCGGCCGAGGCGCCGGACATCGCCGTGACGTTGAAGCTCTTGTCGTCGGAGAAGAGCAGGTTGTAGAAGCCCTCGGACAGATACGCCTGACCGGCCACCGCGCCGGTCATCCCGCCGAAGTGGCTGGCCTTGGTGGCGATGTGGTCGTGCTGGTCCCGGATGGCCTTGAGCGTGGTGTCGGAGAGGTTCGCCAGCGACTGGTGCACGGCGGGGTTGAGGTGCTGGCCGCCGCCGTGGTCGAGGACCTCCTTCAGCGCGGGTCTGCTCTCGTTGCCCCAGTTCTTGGCGAAGGTGTTCCCGTACTGTTTGCCGAGGTCGCGGGCGGCCTGTTCGCCCATCGTGTCCTTGAACGTGTGGGCGAAGAGATCGCCGAAGTCGTCGCTGATCTTTTTCGTCGCCGTCTCGCCGACGCCCTTGCCCGCTGCGGAGCCGCCGAGCGGGCGGAGCAGATCGTCGGCGTTCTTGGTGACGATGTCCTGGATGCCGTGGGACAGGCTCTTGGAGGTGGTGCCCGCCACCGTGTCGGTGGCGACCGACAGCTCGTTGGTGATCTGCTTGGCGACGTTCTTGGCGATCGGACCGGCGAAGAGGTCGGACAGCTTCTTGCCGACCTTCCCGCCGAGCAGCGACAGCGGACCCTCCAACAGCCCGTCGAGCAGACCGCCCAGCGCCGCGTCCTTGGTCAGGCTGGCGTCCCAGGAGTCGCGGTGGCCCTTCGCCATCTGGATGCGCTGCGCGAGCCCGTCCAGGGCGGTGCCGATGGACTCGTTGAGGATGACGTGCATCGCGAGGTGGTCGAGGAGGGAGCGGAGCAGGCGTTGCAGATAGGTCGAGGTCTTGATCTTGATCTCGGGGATTTCTTCCCACTGGAACGTGGCGATGGCGATGATGATCTCGATCAGCATCTCGGCGATCTGAAGGATCGCCATGATCTTCATGTACTCGATGTTGACCGAGGAGGACTTGGCCACCTTCTCCAGGCCGCCGGTGATCTCCTGACCGGCCCGGACGTAATTGCGGTCACCCGTGGTGAACTCCGAGAGCGACTTCGCGTACGCGTCGGCGGTGTCCCCCGTGATGCTGTTGCGGACCGTGTTGACGGCGTGGACCACCTGCTCGGGCAGATGCTCCAGCGCCTGGCGGATCTGCCCGAAGCCGTCGCCCATGTCCCGCAGCTTGTCTTCGTTCGCGTTGCTGAAGCTCTGGCCCGTCAGGACGATGAAGAAGCCCTGTACCTCCGGGGGCGCGTAAAGGACCACCGGGTCACCGCATCCGCTGCTTCAGGCGGTGGGACGCGTCGATGTTGGCGTCCTCGGCGTTGGCGAAGGACGTCCGGGTGCCGAGGGTGTCCTCGGCCGCCTGCTGGAAGGCGACCGCGAGGTTCGCCAGCAGTTCATGGCAGGCGTCGACCGCGGGCAGGAACGTCTTCCGGAGCTGCTCGGACGTCTCGTCGCCGGAGCCGCATGCCTCGTTCACCATGCCGGAGACCGTCTGCGTCTGCGCGTAGATCTCCCTCGTGATGGCGGACAGGTCGTCGGTCTGGGTGGCACCGTGGTTTATCCCGCTCAGGTCGGCAGCCAGAATCTCGGCCACGGCCGTCTCCCTTCGTCCCCATCACATCCGTCGCACACCGGCGGCCCGGGTGGTGCCGCCGTACCGCCGTGCCGCACGGCATCCCGTACGGCACGGCGCTTTCACTTCCCGCGGGGTGGCCCGCCCTGCTATCCCTGCTGCTGGCCGGGGAGGGTGCCCCGGGTGAAGGCGGTGAGGAGGTCGTCCAGCGACGAACGGCCCTCGGTCATCGCCTTCAGGTCGAGCCCCTCGGGCAGGTGCGGCGCCATCGCCCGCTCCTTCGCCTCGGCGGCGTCCTCCTGCGCCCGCTGCACCGTCTCCAGCAACGCCTTCGCCAGTTCCGCCGCGGCCATCGACCGGTAGCGGGTGCTGTGCAGCTTGATGCCGGTCACCCGGCCCCGGGCGTCAGCCGTGACGCTGAGCAGATGATCCTTGGCCGTAGCCGTCACGCTGACCCTGTCGAGACTCTCCCGCGCCTCCTTGGCCTGTACGCGGGCCTCCTCCAGACGTTCCAGGGCGTTCTCCATACGGCCCAGGAGCGGATTGCCATTCATCGGTCTCTCCCAGATATGCGGTGTCGGCGAAGAGTTGGGTGCCCGGCCGGCCGAGTACGGTGGGCGCCATCTCCGGGTCGGTGCCCCAGACGGACGCGTCCTCGGCCAGCCAGGTCGTGCGCTCACGCTCCTGATTCTCCTGGCCCTTGCCGCCGCCCATGCCGTTGGCCATCGGCGGGAACACCGGGACGCTCGAACCGTTCTTGCCGCCGGACGAGGAGGTGGCGATCGGGCTGCGCACACCGTTGGCGCCGTTGGTCCCCGTGGTGCCGCCCGAGGAACCGCCCGTCCCGCCCGTGCCGTTGGACGAGATCGGGATGTTGCCGGAGCCGGTGCTCGTCCCGGGACGGAACCGGTTCGAGGAGACCGGCGGCGGCGTGTACTTCTTGCTCTCGTCCGGCGTCCACCGCCGCGTGTCGGTCCGGCCCGGAGGGGGCGGCTTGTAGGTGGTGTTCCGGTTGTTGGGGTACCGGTACGGGTTCCGGCGATCGGTGTTGCCCGGGGGCGGCACGTTGCCCGGATGGCGCAGGTACGGCGGGATGTACTGGTTCCGGTCGTTGCCACCGGTCTGGCCCGGGTTGAGGTCGCCGGTGCCGCCGCCGGTGCCGTCGCCGGTGTGTCCGGGGTTGAAGTCTCCGGTCCCGTTGCCGTCGCCGGTCTGACCTGGGTTGAGGTCGCCGGTGCCGCCGCCGGTGCCGTCGCCGGTGTGTCCGGGGTTGAAGTCTCCGGTCCCGTTGCCGTCGCCGGTCTGGCCCGGGTTGAGGTCGCCGGTGCCGCCGCCGGTGCCGTCGCCGGTGTTCCCCGGGTCGAGGTTGCCGGTGTCGCCGTTGCCGTCGCCGGTGTTCCCTTCAGGGTTCGGCGGCAGATCCTTGTCCTTGTCGGTGTCCTTGTCCGGGTTCTTGTCGTCGTCCGTGCCCGGCGGCTTGGGCGGAGGGGTCGTGCTGCCCCCGTAGCCGCCGCCGTTGATCGCGTTCTCGATGCTCGTCGGTACGGGCTTGAGCGCGAGCGTCGCGGTGTTGTACGCCTGCGCCAGCTTGATGTGGACGTCGCCGACCATGCCGTTGAGGTGCTGCTGGGCGGTTTGCAGCCAGAGCTGTTTGGCCTGTGCCTCGATCGCTTGCCAGGTGGCCTCCTGGTCGATGTACCCGATCTCCTGGCCGTCGAGGGTGAGCTGGGTGGTGCCCGCGAGGGTGTTACCGGGGTTGTCCTTGTGGTTCACGCCCACCCGGCTCAGGATCTGCTGCACCGCCCCGTACGGGGACCACGCCGGCTGCTGCTGCCAGCCGGTGTAGATCTCCTGCATCTCGTTCACCGCGGCCCGCAGCCCCTGACCGGCCTGGTTGATGGCGCCCAGGTAGCCGCCGGAGCCGCTCGGGCCGCCGGTCAGGTTGTCGATCTCCTCGAACGCCCGCGACAGCCGCAGCAGCACGTCCGCGAACGCGGCGGACGCCGACCCCTTCCAGCCGCTCTCCGGGTTGTCCAGCTTGGCCCGCCACTGGTCGAGACCGATGTGGTAGTTGTTGAAGTACTGGATGGCGCCTTGGAGTTGCTGCTCGGCGTAGGTGAAGCTGGGTATCGACGTGACGTCGGTGCCCGAGCCCGCGAGCGCCGTGAGCACCTTGCTGGAGCCCATGTTGAGCCTGGGCCAGGGCGAGTCCTTGCCGTCCATGTCCTTGTCGCCGTCGACCATGCCGACCCCGGCGGTCATCTCCACGCTGCGCCCGTTGTCGTACCGCGTGACCCACATGCCCTGCCACGGGTCCCGCCCGAGGGCGTAGTTCCAGTAGGCGCGGGTCCACGGGGGCTTCGTGACGTCCTCCAGGGCGGGGATCGGCTCCAGAGTGCCGCTGCCCGCCGTCCCCTTCTGGAAGAAGGAGTTCAGCAGTTCGGGCCAGGTCGTGGGGTCGGCCATGGGTCTGCTCCTGCGTGAGATGCGGTCGGGGGGCGGAAGGCGGCCGGGGTCCCCTCACGGACCTGGCGCCACGCAGATCAGGCGGTGGTGTGCTGCCCGCCGTCGGTGTTCTGCCCGCCCTGGTTGTCGCCGGAGGAGGAGCCCGGCGGCTGCGTGCCGCCGCTGGAGCCACCGCTGGAGCCACCGGAGCCCTTGCCGCCCGCCGCCAGCGCGCTGCCGATGATTTCCTGGAGCTGCTGGGCCGTCAGCTGGGTGTTCTCGTCCTCGATGTTGCTCATGGCGGTGCTGGTCTCCAGGAGCTGCACCATCATCTTGTCCGAGAGGTTGTACGCCGTGGTCAGCTCGTTGAGCAGCGCGGTCGCCGCTTCCTTGAAGCGGTTCGACAGGTCGACGGCCGGCTGGTAGTTGGTCCCGCCCGGCAGCAGCTTGTTGGCGCCCTGGAACGCCTGGAGGAGGACGCGGGCCTGGTCGGCCCCCTCGCGCAGGTGGGTCAGCTCGTTCGTCCGGAAACCCTCCAGGGTCGCCTTCGTGAACGTCACGGTTCCTTTGTCGTCCGCCATGTCTCGCTCCTGCTGGGTGAGGGCGCGCGCACGCGGCGCGGGCCACGCTGATCGGCGCGGAAGTACGAAGTGGTGAGGGGGAGGGCGCCCGCCGCGGACGGGGGCTACGGGTACGGGCAGCGTGCGGAGACCTCGCTCCGCACGCCGTCCGCACGGTCCGTCAGCTGGTGGTGAGCGCACCCCACTTGGCCTGCTCGGTACCGTCGACGTGCTGGTAGTTCATCCGGACCTGGCCCAGCGTCCTGCCGCCCATGCCCAGCGTCGCGCGCATCTCGTCGACCTTCTGGATCCAGGCGCGGTGCGCGTTGTCGTACGCGTCGATGGCCTGACCGGACATCTCGCTGCGGACGGTGTTGACCTGGGCGTTCAGCTCATCCAGGTAGTTCTCGATCGTCTGCGTGTAGTTCACCAGCTCCTGATGGCCCTGGTCCATGGCTGCGTGGTTGGTGCTGAAATCGGTAAGTTCCATCTGGCGCGTCCTCACGAATCGATGGGATGACAGGGGAAGAGTGGCCGCCCGGAGGCCGCCCGGTCGCGGACCGTCGAGAGCGGTCCGCCCACACGTCGCTCAGTGGTGACTGGTCTGTGTCACCCAGTTCTTGCTCAGGCCGACACCCTCCGACTCGGTGTTGGTGAAGCTGTTGCGCGTGCCGCCCAGCTGGTCACCCATCGCCTGGAGGGAGTCCATGAGTGCCTTGAGCTGCGTCTGCCAGGTGGCCAGGGCGTTGCCGAAGCCGCCCGACGCGTTCCCCGTCCAGCTGCCGGACAGCGCGATCTTGCTGTTCTCGACGCTGGTCTGGATGTTCTGGCAGCTGGCGTGCGTGTTGTCGATGGCCTTGGCCGCGATCTGGAGAGCATGCTCACTGCTTGTGAGCTGGTTTCCGGCTCCCATGCTGGGCTCCTTGGAGATCGGCGCCGGACGCGGACCCGGTGTCCGTGTCCCGGCGGGAACGTGCGGTGAACGGCATCCGGGCCGGGGTGGCCGGAAGGCGGTGCGTCATCCGGCCGCCCCCTTCCCGGAGTCTGCGGTGGAGCTTCCGGAGGCGCGGCACTCGGGGTCCTCCGGCGCCTGCGGAGCCGTCAGCGCGGGCTGCGCCGCCGCCACCGGATCGAGCACGGGGCCCGTCGGCAGCAGGCGCAGCAGCGCGGACGGCAGTCGTACGGCCTCCGGCTCGGTGAACGACAGCTTCTTCAGCACCGAGCCGTCGGCCAGCGGGTACTTGGTGCCGTCCCCGGTGACGAGGTACGGCGCGCCGGTGCTCCGGCCGCTGCCCTCGCCGCCGCGGCCCGGCAGCGGGCGGGCCAGCACCGCGGTGCCCGGCTGCGCGGTCACCAGGCCCGGCTGCGGGCAGCCCGGCGCGGTGCTCTGCCGCGGCACGATCGGACGGCCACCGGCCAGCCGCCGGTCGGTCAGGCTGATCCGCTGGAGCGGGGCGTTCCCGTGCGGGGTGACGGTCAGACAGGGGACGGAGCCGCCGGGGGAGACGGCGCGGGGCGGCGCGGCGGGCAGCCCGGCCAGGAACTCCGCCGGGCCGCCCTTGGCCAGTGCCGGGCGGACCTGGTCCGGGGTGAGGGCGATCGCGGCGGGCGCGGAGCCGCCGTACGCCTTCTTCCGGGTGGCGGCGTCGCCGGTCAGCAGCTGGGAGCCGGTGAGGGTGAACGGCACCAGCCCGTCCTTGGTCAGCAGGTAGTACTGGTCGGCGGAGCTGGGCGTGTGCACCACGAAGAACTGGCCGACCAGCCGCTTCGACCCGCCGATCACCGGGCCCGCGGAGCCGCGCCCGGGAACGTCCGGCGCCGTCAGATCGGGACCGGCGGGGATCGCGGCGAGGAACGACTCGTCCACGGCGACCGGGTCGACGGTGCCGTAGCCGAGCGCCTGCACGGCGCCGCTCCGGTCGTCCAGCCGTAGCCGCTGACCGTGCCACAGCAGGTAGACGTTCTCCTTGGCGTCCTGGACGAGTACCGCCTTGGCGTCCGGCAGCGGCGGGCTCGCGGCGCTCACGCCGATCCCCACCGAGGTGGTCGCCAGCTCGCGTCCGTCGTCGCCGGTGCGGCTGGTGGCGCACACCTGCCAGGCGCCTTGGGAGAGGGCGTCGCCCGACGGCAGCGAGTCGGGCGCGTCGGGGATGCCGATCGCCGTGCCGCGTGGCACGCCCGCCAGTGATTCCCGCGAGACCTCCTGCACCAGGCCCTTCTCCCCGATGGCGAGCTTCGCCGAGGTGTAGTTGAGGACCGGGCGCAGCTCCCCGCCGCCGTAGAGGTACCGGGCGCCGGTCTCCTTCTCCACGATGATGGCGTCGGCCTGCTGCCAGGAGGTGGACCGTCCGGGGAAGAGCAGACCGGACAGCGCGAACCCGACGCAGAGCAGCACCCCGATGACCAGCCCGATGACGGTCCCGCGCTTGGTGCGGCCCATATGGGTGTCGAGGGCGTCCGGATCGGCGGAGAGCATGCTGGAGGTCAGGCGTCCCACCACGAAGGAATACGCCTGGACCTGGTCCCGCCGTGACTGCATCTGCTCTCCTACCACCGTGCCGCGCCCGCCGCTGCCGGGCTGTGTTGTCGGGACCGGACGGTGCGTTCGCGCCGGTCGCGGACCCACCGGGAAGAGGCGAGAGGGCGCGCGGGGCCGGTCGTCCGCCGCGCGCCGCGGGACGTCAGCTCAGCCAGGCCCGCAGCGCGCCGAGCGCACCCAGATCGATGAGGACGAGGGGGAGCAGCGCGACGGCGCAGGCCGAGTGGAGCAGATCGGCGGCGCGGCCCCAGTACGGGACGAGCCGACGGCCGGGCAGCGCCCAGGAGGCGATGACCAGCCCGGCGCCGACGATCAGCAGCGCCAGCAGGACGAGGGCGCGGGTGCCGGGGGAGCCGTGCCAGGCGAAGCCGACGGCGGGCAGCAGCAGACCGAGGCAGCCGGGGAGCACCACCGACAGCCGCTGGCGGGTACCGGCCATCGCGCGGGCGTGCAGCACCAGCAGCACGCTGAGCACCGAGCCGAGCACCAGCGGCTCCCAGCCCCGCCCGGTGGACAGCGCCACCAGGCACACCGCGCACATCAGACCGCAGGCCGCGTAGAGGGCGGTCATGTAGCGGTCGGCGACGCGGGTGCGCTCCAGCACATCGGTGGACGGCACCGGGTCGATGCCCTCCTGGAGTTCCTGGGCGTTGGTGGGCAGCGGCGGCAGCCGCAGTCCGGCCAGCCGGAACGACAGCAGGGGCACGAAGGTGCCGAGGATGACGGTGACGGCGGCGACCGGACCGGCCGCCTCCGACGGCCCGAGACCGGCGGTGAGCCCGAGGACCCCGCCGACCGCGGTGAGCCAGAAGCCCAGCAGGACGGCGGTGAACAGCGGCGCCGCGGACGCCGCCGCGGCCAGTGCCAGGATGGCGGCGCCCGAACCGGCCGCGGCACCGGCCAGCAGCCGCGCCCCGAGCAGCGGGTCACCGGCCGGTCCGGCGGGCACGAACCAGCCCGCCACGAAGAGATAGGGGACGGCCAGCAGGCCGAGGGTGGTACCGGCGACGGCGTCCCCCACGGCCCGGGAGGCGGCGATCGCGCCGAGGAGCAGCAGGACGCCGACGGCGGTGGTGGCCGCGGAGTGCAGCAGCGGCAGGCCGCTGGTGGCCAGCGGGACCAGCCCGGCCAGCAGCACGGCGGAACCGAAGCCGAGGGCGAGGCGCCGGGTGCCCTGCGGGCCCCACTGGTCGGCGCGCTCGCGCATACCGGTGGCGACGCCGTCGACGAGGTCGTCGAAGTGCACGGGCGGCAACTGCTCGCGGCGCGGCCGCAGATGGAGGGTTTCGCCGTCCCGCAGGCCCAGGTCGGCGGGGGTCGACTCCTCGTCGAGGGCGGGGCGGCCGAGCCGCTGGAGGATCCAGCCGCCGTGCTCCACACCCGTTTCGTCGAGGTCGCCGCCGGGGACGGAGCCGTGCTCCAGCAGCGAGGGCATCACCTCGACCAGGGGCATGTCGGCCGGTAGACCGATCTCGAAGGAGCGCTCAGGCGCCTTGACGACGATCTTGCATATATCGGCAACGATGGTGCTGCTCACGTCAGTTCTCGCCTTCCACCCCAACGTCGAGGCTCTTCGACCAGAACGTCCCGCCGGGGCAAGGACTCCCGTTTTAGACCTCTCGGTATAAAGCGGCTAGACATCCGATGGCTGTGCCGACGCCTGTTCCTCGGTCGATGGGGCCTCTGCACAGGCCGCGGAACGTCACGCTCCCGGCGCGAAAGCATCGCTCTGCCTGCGTGGAGGGCGTCCTGGTGGAGAGGAAGTTAACACAAGTCGCTTTAAGGATGGTCGGTCTGAGGAAAACTTGTGCGATCTTCGCCGGACGGGGGCGACGGGGCCCCGAAGCGGCCATGGCATCATCTGGGCCCACCAGCCCGACGCGCCGCCGAACGCCCGCTGTTGACGCCGCCGCCCCCTGCCCGGACACCCCCTCCGGACGGTCGGCCGGCTCCGGTGGCGGCCGACCCCGTACGTACCGAGAGGACCCGTGTGAGCCTCATCCTCTTCCGCCGTCCGCCACGCCGGCCGGGTCCTGAAGTTCCCGGTGGCGAACTGGAATTGCAGGAGCCGCCCGTCCTCCCCGAGCGGACCAGCAGCCTCTCCGCGCTCTTCACCTATCTGCCGATGGCCGTCGCGTCCACCGGCATGGTGCTGATCTTCCTGCGGCCCGGCGGCGGCAGCGGCGTCTTCACCTATATGGTCGGCGGGATGATGCTGGTCAGCACGTTGGCCATGCTGATCGGCCAACTCGTGCGCACCGCAGGCGAACGCAAGCAGCGCCTCAGCGGCGACCGCCGCGACTATCTCCGCTACCTGTCGCAGAACCGGCGCCGGGTCCGTGAGGCCGTCGTCGGCCAGCGCGACGCCCACGCCTGGCGCAACCCCGATCCGGAGGCGCTGCGTTCACTGGTGCGAACGACCCGGCTGTGGGAACGGCGCACCTCCCACGAGGACTTCGCCGAGGTCCGCCTCGCCGTCGGCGACCAGCGGCTCGGCATGCGCGTCGCCCCCATGGAGACCAAGCCCGTCGAGGACCTGGAGCCGCTCGCCGCCCACGCGCTGCGCCGCTTCATCCGCGCCTACACCTCCGTCGCAGACCAGCCCATCGCCCTTTACCTCCGCGGCTACGCCCGCGTCCAGTTCCGCGGCGACGACGAGACCGCGCGGGCCATGCTCCGCGCCCTCATCGGTCAACTCGCCGTCTTCCACGCCCCCGAGGAACTGCGCCTCGCGGCCTGCACCTCCAAGGACGCGCTGGAGCACTGGGAGTGGCTCAAGTGGCTGCCCCACGCCCTGCACCCGACCGAGCACGACGGTGCCGGACAGCGCCGTCTGGTCACCGAGGACGCCACCGAATTCGCCGAACTCCTCGGAGGTCTGCTCTCCGACCGTCCGCGCTTCGACCCCCAGGCCACACCCGGCAAGGAGGAGCCGTTCACCGTCGTCGTCCTCGACGGCGCCGACATCCCCGGCGACGACCGGCTGTCCGGCGGCGGCTACCGCAACTGCGTCGTCCTCGACCTCTCCTCCAGCCTCGCCTGGGGCGGCCCGCACACCCTCGGCCTGGAGGCCGAACCCGGCCATCTGCGCGCCGTCGGCCGCGACCGCAACGGACGCGAAACCGTCTCCCGGCTCGGCCGCCCCGACGCCCTCGGCCTCGTCCGCGCCCGCGCCCTGGCCCGCATGGTCGCGCCGTACCGCATGAGCGTGACCACCGAGGTCGCCGAGCCGCTGGAATCCGACTTCCAGCTCACCACCCTGCTGGGCATCGCCGATCTGCACACCCACGAGCTGGAGCGGTTCCACGAGTTCCGCGGCCCGGGCGAGCGCGACCGGCTGCGCGTCCCGGTCGGTGTCGCCGCCGACGGCTCGCCCGTCGAAATCGACCTCAAGGAGTCCGCGCACAACGGCATGGGCCCGCACGGCATGCTCATCGGCGCGACCGGTTCCGGCAAGAGCGAGCTGCTGCGCACCCTCGTCACCTCGCTCGCCCTCACCCACTCCTCCGAGATCCTCAATCTCGTCCTCGTGGACTTCAAGGGCGGCGCCACCTTCCTCGGCCTGGAGAACCTGCCGCACACCTCCGCCCTCATCACCAACCTCGCCGACGAGGCCGCGCTGGTGACCCGTATGCACGACGCCGTCCACGGCGAACTGATCCGCCGTCAGGAGCTGCTGCGCGCCGCCGGTAACTACACCAACAACCTGGAGTACGAGAAGGCTCGGCTCGCCGGGACCCCGCTGGCGCCGATGCCGTCGCTCGTCATCATCGTCGACGAGTTCAGCGAACTGCTCGCCGCCCACCCCTCCTTCATGGACCTCTTCGTCATGATCGGACGGCTCGGCCGCAGCCTCGGCGTGCATCTGCTGCTCGCCTCCCAGCGCCTCGACGAGGGCCGCGTCCACCAGCTCGAATCGCATCTCTCGTACCGCATCGGCCTGCGCACCTTCTCCGCCATGGAGAGCCGCGGCGTCCTCGGCGTCCCCGACGCCCACCAGCTGCCGCCCGCCCCCGGCAACGGCTACCTCAAGAGCGACACCGCCACCCTCACCCGCTTCAAGGCGGCCTACGTCTCCGGCCCCTACGAGGCCCGGCGCCGCAACGCCCCGAGCGCCCAGGGCGGTGGCTCGGCTGTCCCGTACCGCTCCGGCTACGTGGCACCCACCCGGCCCGTCGTCCCCGCCGAGCCCGACCCGGCCGAGGAACGGGAGCAGCTCACCCTCCTGGAAACCGCCAACCGGCGCCTGCTGGACGCGGGCGGCCCGCCCGCCCACCGCATCTGGCTGCCCCCGCTGGACGTTCCGCCGACCCTCGACGAGATGCTGCCCGCCCAGCCGGACGACCTGGCCCGCCTCTACGACCCCGAGCGCAAGCAGGCCGGACCGCTGCGGGTGCCGGTCGGCGTCATCGACCGCCCCTTCGACCAGCGGCGCGACCCGCTCATCGCCGACCTCTCCACCACCGGCGGCCACCTCGGCGTCGCCGGCGGACCGCAGACCGGCAAGAGCACCCTGCTGCGCACCGTCATCACCGCCCTCGCCCTCACCCACACCCCGCGCGAGGTGCAGTTCCACTGCCTCGACTTCGGCGGCGGCAACTTCGGCACCCTGTCCGACCTGCCGCACATGGGCACCATCAGCAGCCGCGTCCACACCGAGCGCGTCCACCGCACCGTGGGCGAGCTGGAGACCCTGCTGACCCGCCGCGAGGAGCAGTTCGCCGAGTCCACCATCGACGGCATCGCCGACTATCGCAGGCGCCGCGCCGCCGGGGAGTTCCCCGACGACCCCTGGGGCGACGTCTTCCTCGTCGTCGACGGCTGGTCCACGCTGCGCAACGACTTCTTCGACCTGAGCCAGAACATCGCCCAACTCGGCGCCCGCGGCCTCAACTACGGCATCCACCTGCTGATCTCCTCGCCCCGCTGGGCCGACATCCAGCCCGCCCTGCGCGACCAGATCGGCAGCCGCTTCGAGCTGCGGCTCGGCGACCCGGTGGACTCCGTCGTCAACATGCGCAAGGCCAAGGAGGTCCCCCGCATCCCCGGCCGCGGTCTGACCGAGGACACCTACCACTTCCTGACCGCACTGCCCCGCACCGACGGCGACGGCAACGCCGCCACCCTCACCGAGGGCACCCAGGAAATGGTCGCCGCGGTCCGCGCCGCCTGGGGCGACCGCCCCGGCGCCCCCGCCGTGCGGATGCTCCCGCCCACGGTCCACGCCGCCGAACTGCCCGCGCCGGTCGGCCGGGACATCCCGCTGGGCCTGGAGGAGAACGAACTCGCCGCCTTCCGGCAGGACTTCGACGCCGACCCGCACCTCGTCGTCATCGGCGACACCGAGAGCGGCAAGACCAACCTGCTGCGGCTCGTCGCCGACTCCATCGTCCGCACCCACACCAGCACCGAGGCCAAGTTCGCCTTCGTCGACCTGCGGCGCGAGCTGTACGACGCGGTGCCCGAGGAGTACCGCCTCGACTACGCGGTCTCCCTCGACGCCGTCCGCGAGATGGTCCGCAACTGCGCCGCCTCGATGCGGCCACGCATCCCCGGCCCGGACATCACCCCGGACCGGCTGCGCAAGCGCGACTGGTGGAAGGGCCCGCAGGTCTTCCTCATCGCGGACGACTACGACCTCGTCGGCGGCTCCGGTATCGGCGCGCAGACCCCGTTCGAGCCGCTGATCGACGTCCTCACCCAGGGCTCGGAGATCGGTTTCCACCTGATCCTCGCCCGCTCCGCCGGAGGCGTCAGCCGCGCGATGAACGACCCGCTGATGCGGCGTCTCATCGAGGCGAACACCAACCGCCTGCTGCTCTCCTGCCCGCCCGGCGAAGGCGTCCTCTTCGGCGACGTCCGCCCCCGTACGTATCCGCCGGGCCGCGCACAGTGGATCGCCCGCCGCCGCAACGTCCAGGTACAGACGGCGCTGCTGGAGGAGAAGGAGCACTGAGGTCCGTCGTGAAGGTGCCGGTCACGCCACTGGTGTGACCGGCACTTCCGTTTCCCCGGGGCCCCGTGTACGAACTGCGCCCGCACGCCACACCCGCGGCCCGCGGGCGCCCGTTCCAGCGCACGATGGCCGGACCGCCACGCCCCACGAGGAAGCCCGGAGCCCCCATGACCTTACGCATCGCCGTCACCGCCGAGCCGATACCGTCGCATCTCTCCGCGCTCGACTACGTCATCGGCCCGGCCCGGGAACAGGGCCACGAGGTCACCTTCCACGCCCCCCTCATGTTCCGCCGCGAGGCCCGGCGCCGCGGCATCGCGTACCGGCGGGCGGGCACGGAATGGACCTGCGAGCCCGGCGTGCAGGAGAGGGCGAGCGAGATCTGGCGGCGGCACGGGAACTGGGCCTTCAACCGCCATGTCTTCGGACGGCTCTGGCCCGGCCACGCCGAGGCCAAGACCCGCGCCCTGCTCACCGCATGGCGCCGGGACCGGCCCGATCTGGTGATCGCCGAATGCAGCGACCCGGGCGCCCACCTCGCGGCGCGGATCCTGCGCCTGCCGCTGCTCGTGGCGGACAACGGCCTCGGCCCGCTGCTGCGGGACCTCTGGGACACCGACATCGCGCCCGCCCTGAACCCCCTCCACAAGCAGTACGGGCAGGACGCCCCCGCCCTGCCCCCGATGCTCACCCCGGCCCCGGTCCCGTGGTTCCACGCGACGCCCCCGCCCGCCGCGCACCCGGTCCGCCGCACCGTCGCGGCACACCGGACCGTCCTCCCCGCCCGGCTGGACCGCGCCCCGTCCGCCCGCCCCCTCGTCTACGCGAGCCTGGGCACCCTCACCACCGCGATGCCGGGGCTGCGCACCACCGTGGAGGCCGTGTACCGGGAGATCATCGCCGCGCTCACCGCGCTCGACTGCGACGCGATCGTCTCCGCGGGCGGCCTCGCGACACACCTGACCAGCGACGATCCCCGTATCACCGTCGTCGCGCACGTACCGCAGCCCGCGCTGCTGCACCGCGCCGACCTCTTCGTGACGCACGGCGGCCGGGCGTCCCTGCTCGACGCGGTGCAGGGCGCGACGCCCGTCCTCGGCATGGGCGTCCTCGCCGATCAGCCCGCCAACACCGCCGCGTTCGCCCGGCACGGACTCGGCCGGGCCCTGCCCCTGACGGCGCCGCGCGCGGAGATCGCCGACGCCATGACGGCCCTCCTCGGCGACTCCCGGTACACCGATGCCATGACCGCAGCCCGGACCGAACTGTCCGGGCTGCCGCCGCTCGACCTCACACAACTGCCGGAGCCCTGCTGAGACACGCGCACGCACAAGGCGCACCGGGCGGCGTCCGCCCGGTGCGCCTTCGTCGCATCCAGCTCCTACGGCGCGCGCCAGCCGCGCGCCCGGCCACGGGGGATCACCACCGCCAACAGCGCCGCCACCGCCGCCACCGCGGCGACCCCGCCCGCCATCGCCCACACCGGGCCGGACGCGACCTGCGGCGGCGGCTGGTCCGCCTGGTAGGCGGCGGCGACCGACCCCTTGCCGGGCGCGCCCGTGCCCTCGCCCGGCCGCAGCGCGGCCACCGCGCCCTCCGGGTCGACCATGCCGTACCCGGTCACCGCGTCCGGCACCGCCCCGGAGCCGCGCACCGCGGTGGCCCGCAGCCGCTCCCGTACCGCGTCGGCCGACAGCTGCGGATCGCGGGCGCGTACCAGCGCGGCGGTCCCGGCGACGAACGCCGCCGCCACCGGGTCCCCGCTCCCCGTGAAGTGCCCGCCGCCGGGGCCCACGCTCAGCACCCGGTCGCCGGGCGCCGTCAGATCGACGCGGACCGTCGCCCCGCCGGTCGCCGCCGCCTGCCGGGCGTCGCCGCCGAGCGGGGCGCCCGCCACGTTGACGGCGGCCACGCTGACCACCCGCGGATAGGCCGCCGGGTACGAGATCCCGTGGCTGCGGCTCTCCGTACCGGCGCCCGCCACCACGACGACATCCTTGTCCTGTGCGTACGCGAGCGCCGACTTCAGCGCCCCGCTGGAGCGCGCGGCACCCACCCCGACCAGCACCACCCGCGCACCGTGGCCGATGGTCGCGCGGATGCCCGCGGCCACCGCGTCGGGGTCGGCGTCCCCGCCGTACCCCTCCGCCTCGACGGCCGCCCCGACGATCCGGGCCTGCGGGGCGACGCCCTCGAAGCCGATGTCCGGGGTACGCGCGGCCGCGACCACCCCGGCGAGGAACGTGCCGTGCCCGGAGCAGTCCTTGCCGGTGCCCGCCGCCCGCCCGGCCAGCGCCGGGACGGAGGCGTCGAGCCCGCCGTCGACCACCCCGACCGTCACCCCGCGGCCCTCACTGAGCGGATGCGCCTTCTCGATGCCGAGCAGCTTCTGCGGCCACGGCGTCGCCCGCGCCGTACGGGAGCTGTGCTTGACGCACTTCGTGCCGTCGAGCGCCGTGGAGATCTGCGGCAGTACGGCGGAGTCGGCGAGCGGGGCGGCGACGGCCGGGACCGGGACCGCCCCGGCGAACAGGACGCAGCCCACCGTGGTGGCCCGCAGGGAGAATTTCCGCCGACGGTCGGACACGAAGGTGCCTCCTGGAGCAGGTCGAACAGCGCCCACCCGACGGGGCCGGCCTGTGCTTGACCGGGATCATACGCAGAACCGGCCGACGGGCGAACGGGCAGGCGAGCCGGTGCAGTTTGTCCCGGCGGACGGGCCCGGGGCCGACGGACGCAGTCCGCCCCGGAGACCCGCCCCGCTCACCCCGCCGGCTTCCGCGCCTCGATCAGAAACCGCGTCGTACGCGCCGGGAACGGCCCCTCCGCGAGGATCTTCTCGTGCAGGTCGCGCAGCCGGTCGCGGTAGCCGTCCACGGTGAAGCCAGGGACCATCCAGATCACCTTCCGCAGGAAGTACACCACCGCGCCGATGTCGCGGAACTCCGTCCGCAGGGACTCCAGCCGCAGATCGACGACGTCCAGACCGGCCGCCTCCGCGTCCCGCCGGGCGTCGTCGGGGTGGCGGCTGCGCCGCACCTCCTCCGGCTGCGGCCCCAGGAAGAACTCCACCAGCTCGAAGACGCTGGCCGGACCGACCTGTTGGGACAGATACGTACCGCCGGGCTCCAGCACCCGGGCGATCTCCTGCCACCACACCGTCACCGGATGGCGGCTGACGACCAGATCGAAGGAGGCGTCGGCGAACGGCAGCGGCGGCTCGTCCGGATCGGCAACCACCACCACACTGCGCGGCCGCAGCAGCCGCGTCGCCGCGGCGACGTTCGGCGGCCACGCCTCCGTGGCGGCCACCACCGGCGGCAACCGGTCCACCCCGGCCAGCACCTCCCCGCCGCCGGTCTGCACATCCAGCGCCGCCGACGCGCGCGCCATCCGCGCGCCCATCAGCCGCTGATACCCCCACGACGGGCGGTCCTCCGCCGCCCGCCCCGCCAGCCAGGAGAAGTCCCAGCCCGCCATCGGAGCCCGCTCGGCCTCCGCCACCAGATCCTCAAACGTTCGCGACACGGGGGCGATGCTCCCAGCCGCTCCGCCCCGAAGCCACCCGGTTTCCGCCCAGGGGTCGTACCCCGGCCATCGGCCGATCGCCGCGCCATCAACCGATCGGCTGATACGGCGTCGAGCGCGTCGGCCGATGTCCGGCGCGGGCCCGGCGGGCGAGGCTGGCGTCATGTCCATCATCGAAGTGAAGGGCCTGCGCAGGGCCTACGGGGGGCGCCCCGTCGTCGACGGCATCAGCTTCACCGTCGACGAGGGCGAGATCTTCGGCATTCTCGGCCCGAACGGCGCCGGTAAGACCACCACCGTCGAATGCGTCGAGGGACTGCGCGTCCCCGACGCCGGAACCGTACGGGTCGCCGGGCTCGACCCCATCGCCGACCACGACCGCGTCACCCGCCTCCTCGGCGCCCAGCTCCAGGAGAGCGAACTCCAGCCGAAACTCACCGTCGGCGAGGCCCTGGAGCTGTACAGCGCCTTCTACCCCGACCCCGCCGACCGCGGCCACCTCGCCGACCGGCTCGGCCTCACCGACCTCCTCGGCCGCCGCTTCGGCAAGCTCAGCGGCGGCCAGAAACAGCGCCTGTTCATCGCGCTCGCCCTCATCGGCAACCCCCGCGTGGTGGTCCTCGACGAGCTGACGACCGGCCTCGACCCGCGGTCGCGGCGCGATACCTGGCGGCTCATCGAGGAGGTCCGCGACAGCGGCGTCACCGTCCTCCTCGTCACCCATTTCATGGAGGAGGCGCAGCGGCTCTGCGACCGCGTCGCGGTGATCGACCGGGGCCGGATCGCCGCCCTCGACACCCCCGCGGGCCTGATCCGCGGCGCCTCCGCCGCCACCGTCATCTCCTTCACCCCCTCCCGGCCGCTGGACCCCGCGGACCTCACCGCGCTGCCCGCGGTCACCTCCACCAGCCGCGACAGGGACGGCCGCATCACCCTGCACGGCGCCGACGACACCGTCACCGCGCTCCTCTCGCTGCTCGCCCGGCACTCCGTCACGGCCGGCCGGCTGCGCGTCGTCGACGCCACGCTCGACGACGCGTTCCTCGACCTGACCGCGGGGCACGGCGCCACCGACCTCATCGACCGGGAGAGCTGAGATGTCCACCGTGACCACGGCGCACACCGCCGTACTCAAGACCGAGGCGAAGCTCTTCCGCCGGGAACCCGGGGCGCTCTTCTGGCTGGTGGTCTTCCCGAGCGCGCTGCTGACGATCCTCGGCCTCATCCCGGCCTTCCGCGAACCGGGCGCGGCCCCCGGCGGGCTGCGCGTCATCGACCTGTACGTGCCGGTCGCCGTGCTGCTCGCGCTGAGCGTCGCCGGGGTGCAGACCATGCCGGCCCAGCTCACCGGCTACCGCGAACGCGGCATCCTGCGCCGCCTGTCCACCACCCCGGCCCGCCCCTCGTCGCTGCTCCTGGCGTCGCTGGTGCTGCACGCCGTCGTCGTCCTCGGCTCCGTGCTGCTCGCCCTCGCCGTCGGCCGCCTCGCGTTCGGCGTGGCGCTCCCCGCCCAACCCGCCGGGTATGTGCTGGCGTTGCTGATCACGGCGTTCGCCGCGTTCGCGCTGGGCTGCGCGCTGGCGGCGGTCCCCCGGACGGTGAAGGCCGCGCAGACCCTCGGCACCGTCGTCTTCTTCCCGATGATGTTCACCGCGGGCGTGTGGATCCCGGTCCAGTCCATGCCGGAGACGCTGCGTCACCTCGTGGAGTGGTCGCCGCTCGGCGCCGCCTCGCAGGCGCTCGGCCAGGCGGCCGCCGGACACTGGCCGAGCTGGTCGCACCTGGGCGTGACCGGCCTGTGGGCGGTGCTGCTGCTGATCGTGGCGGCCCGCCGGTTCCGTTGGGAGTGAGCGGCGGCGGGGCCGTGGTGCGCGGCGCCGTCCCCGGGCCGGAGGAGGGGCCGGGGACGGCGCGGTGCATCCTGATCGCCATGACGACCGTGAGCGAGCCGCCCGGCCCCGACGAGCGCGGGGAGCAGTTCTACCGCTGGGGCCCCTACGCCCTGCTGGCGGTCAGCGCCCTCCTCGCGAGGGTGTCGGACCCGTTCGTCCCCACGCACGGCCACCGCGGCCAGGACCTCGCGTGGGGCGCCGCCGCCCTCGCCCTCCAGCTCTGGTGGCACCACAGTCACCGCACCGCCGCCCCGGGGACAGCGCCCGGCCTCGCGTACTACGCCGTCCGCACCGCGCTCGCCTTCGCTCTGACCTGGGTGAACCCCTTCTACTCGATCTTCGCCGTGATGGGGTACTTCGACAGCGGGGCGCTGCTGCCGCCCCGGCTGCGGAACGCCGGTATGGTCCTCACCGCCGTGACGATGGCGGGCTCGCAGTCCGGCGGGCTGCCCCCCGGCCCCGGCGTGGCGGGCTGGACCCTCTTCGGCGGGGTGTTCATCCTCCACTGCGGCCTCGGCCTGCTCTTCAAGAACCTCGCGGACCGGGACGCCCGGCGGGCGGCGGCCAAGGCGGCCGCCATCGCCGAGCTGGAGCGGACCAACGCCCGCCTGGAGCAGGCGCTTCAGGAGAACGCCGGGCTCCACGCCCAGCTCCTCGTCCAGGCCCGCGAGGCCGGGGTCGCCGACGAACGGAGCCGCCTGGCCGCCGAGATCCACGACACCATCGCCCAGGGCCTGACCGGCATCATCACCCAGCTCCAGGCCGCCACCGACACCCGCGACCCGCACCGCGCCCGCTCCCATGTGGAGCGCGCCGCCGGGCTCGCCCGCCGCTCCCTGGGCGAGGCGCGCCGCTCCGTCCAGGACCTCGGCCCCGGCGATCTGGAGCACGACGCGCTCCCCGAGGCGCTGGAGAAACTGGTACGGAACTGGTCGGACCGGGCGGACGCCCGCGCCGGACTGACCGTCACCGGCACCGTCGAACCGCTCCACGACGAACTGGAGGCCACCTTGCTGCGCATCGCCCAGGAAGCGCTCGCCAACGCCGCCCACCACGCCGCCGCCACCCGCGTCGGCGTCACCCTCTCCTATATGGGCGACGAGGTGAGCCTGGACATCCGCGACGACGGCCGCGGCTTCGACCCGCTGGCGCTGCCCCCGCGTTCGGCCACCGGCGGCTTCGGCCTCGGCGGGATGCGGGCGCGCGCCGAACGCGTCGCCGGGACCGTCGACATCGAGTCGGAGCCCGGCGGCGGGACGGCCGTCTCCGCTCGCGTACCGTTGGTGCGCCATGGCTGACGACCCGACGATCACCCTCCTCCTCGTCGACGACCACCCCGTCGTCCGCGACGGACTGCGCGGCATGTTCAGCGCGTCCCCCGGCTTCACCGTCCTCGGCGAGGCATCGGGCGGCATCGAGGCGGTGGCGCTCGCCGAACGCCTCGACCCGGACGTCATCCTCATGGACCTGCGCATGCCGCGGGGCAGCGGCGTCGAGGCCATCGCGGAACTCACCCGCCGCGGCGCCCGCGCCAAGGTCCTCGTCCTCACCACGTACGACACGGACTCCGACACCCTCCCGGCGATCGAGGCGGGCGCCACCGGCTACCTCCTCAAGGACGCCCCGCGCGACGAGCTGTTCACCGCCGTCCGTGCCGCGGCCGCCGGCCGCACGGTCCTCTCACCCGCTGTCGCCTCCCGCCTGGTCACGGCCGTCCGCTCCCCGGCTGCCGCCGACGCCACCCTCTCCGCCCGTGAACGCGAGGTCCTCACCCTCGTCGCCAAGGGCACTTCCAACCGCGAGATCGCCCGCGTCCTCTTCATCAGCGAGGCCACCGTCAAGACCCATCTCACCCACATCTACGCCAAGTTGGACGCGAAGGACCGCGCGGCGGCGGTGGCGAACGCTTATGACCGGGGGATTCTCGGGTAGCGGGGCACGGTGTACGCGTCGAAGGAAAGAAAAGCACTCCGGCGCGACGGAGCCCGGCGAAACGGCACCGCCCCAAAGCCCAAAAGCCCAAAAGAAAAAGCAAGGACGGATATCCGCTCCTTGCCACTCTCAACATATAGCGCACCGGGGGCCTTGCCGCAAGGCCCCCATGGTGTCGCAGAATGTCCGCCGCACGGTCGGGACCAGCGGAAACGGTGGCTCGCGGGATACGCGGTGCCGTTCCGAGCGGGGCGCCGCATGCCGGGCGTGAAAGACGTGGGGCAATTCTGTGGAACGGGGTTTTCGATGAGTGATTCCATGAGTGATGCGACGACTGACGTGATCGTGGCCGGCGGCGGGCCGACCGGTCTGATGCTGGCCGCGGAGTTGCGGCTGCACGGTGTGGGCGTCGTCGTGCTGGAGAAGCTGGCCGAGCCGTCCGGGCAGTCCCGTGGGCGGGGTCTGCACGCGCGCAGCGTGGAGATGCTGGACCAGCGCGGACTGCTGGAGCGGTTCCTCGCGGTCAGCGAGAAGTTCCGGGCCGGGGGCCTGTTCGGGGGCCTCATCAAGCCGTGGCCGGACGGGCTGGACACGGCCCATCCGTACGGGCTCGCCATCGGGCAGCCGGACACCGAGCGGCTGCTCGACGCGCGGGCCCGCGAGCTCGGCGCCGAGATCCGGCGTGGCTGCGAGGTCGTCGGGCTGCGCCAGGACGCGGACGGCGTGACCGTCGAGACGGCGGACGGTACGTGCCTGCGGGCGCGGTACCTCGTCGGGTGCGACGGCGGCCGCAGCACGGTCCGCAAGCTCGCCGGTATCGGCTTCCCCGGCGAACCGGCCACCACCGAGACGCTGTTGGGCGACCTGGAGGCGACCGCGGACCCGGCGACGATCGCCGCCGTCGTCGCGGAGGTCCGCCGCACCCAACTGCGGTTCGGCGTCATGCCCGACGTGGACGGGAAGGCGGGCGTGTACCGCTTCATCGTGCCCGCCGAGGGGGTGTTTGAGGACCGTACGGCGCCGACCCTGGAGGAGTTCACGGAGCGGCTGCGGGCCTGTGCGGGCACCGACTTCGGGGTGCACACACCGCGGTGGCTGTCCCGGTTCGGCGACGCCACCCGGCAGGCGGAGCGCTACCGGACGGGCCGGGTGCTGCTGGCCGGTGACGCCGCGCACATCCATCCGCCGACCGGCGGCCAGGGCCTCAACCTCGGCATCCAGGACGCGTTCAACCTCGGCTGGAAGCTGGCCGCCGAGGTGGCCGGGCGGGCGCCGGACGGCCTGCTCGACACCTATCACGCCGAACGCCACCCGGTGGGCGCCCAGGTACTGGCCCACACCCGCGCCCAGATGACGCTGCTGGGCACCGCCCCGGGCCCGGCCGCACTGCGCGAACTGTTCTCCCGGCTGATGGACATCGACGAGGTGAACCGGCACATCACCGGCCTCATCACCGCGGTCGACGTCCGCTACGACCTGGGCGACGGCCATCCGCTGCTCGGCCGCCGTTTGCGGGACGTGCCGCTGCCCCGCGGCCGTCTCTACGAGCGGATGCACACCGGTCGCGGCCTCCTCCTCGACCGGACCGGCAGGCTGACGGTGATGGGCTGGGCCGACCGGGTCGACCGCGTCCCCGACACCGCCGCCTCGGACGTACCCGCGGTGCTGCTGCGGCCGGACGGCCATGTGGCGTGGGTCGGCGACGATCAGGGGGAGCTGTGCGACCGGCTGGCCGAGTGGTTCGGGGCGGCCGTCGGGTGAGGGCGGGGCAGAGACTTCCGGGCCCCGCGTCCGCAGGAAACCGCCCAGCGCTCCCGGTCTCTTCGTGAGGGGCGTTCGGAGCGAGCCCGCGCCCTCACCGTTTTCAGGGGGTGTCGTCCGGATCTCCACGCACCGTCGAAACAGAACCCTCGTCACCCTCTAGGATGCTCATCAGATGAGCGCAACGGGGGCTTGATGGCAACGCAACCGTCTTCCGAGGACCGCACGGCCGCTGAGCGTGAACGGATGCTGGACGCCGTGCTGGGTCCGGCCAGCGAGGCGTACTACGCCGAGCGTGTCCGCTCGGGCAGCGGAGCGCGAGCCAGGGCGCAGGCGGCCCAGTCCACCGTCACGTTGTTCGCGGGCGGCATCGTGGCGGCGCTGACCTTCACCCAGCTCGCCGACCGGCCGTTGAGTACCCAGTTGGCCGGTGTCGGAGCGGTGGCCTTGTGGCTGTTCGCCGCCGTCCTCTATCTGCGTGCAGTGGCGCAGCCGGTCGGAGCCCTGGCCGGGCCGAGCCATGCGCGTGATCGCCTGGACCTGCTCAACGCCGTGCTGAAGAGGGCCGACGACGAAGCCGCTCAGGTCGACAGGCGACAGAAGCATGCGAACCGGGTGGCCATGGGAGCGTTGGCCGTCAGCGTGCTCACGGTCGGGCTCGCGGCCGTCGGGGGCCCGAAGGAGGAGAAGGTCTCCGGTGCGGTCGCCGTCTCGCCCGCGTACGCCAAGAGCATCCGCACGGTGTGCGCGATGAAGGACGAGCGGATCACCGGCCGGATCGACAAAACCTCGCTCGCCACGCCCTTCGTGAATATCACGGTCGCTTCCCGGGGATGCGGTGGCGGGACGGGCAAGGAAACCGAGCTGGTGATTCCCAAGTCAGCTGTCCGGGCAATTGCGTGGGAAGGGGAATGACCACCGACATGGGCGCGGTCTTCCATCTCTTGTGCTTCACACCACTCGTCCACCACGAATCCGCGCTTGAGACGGTGCAATCGGTGCACGCCAAGGGCGATCGGATAGACGGCATCCTCGTGCTGGGCTCCAGCGCCGGCGAGCCACGACCCGTCACACGTTCCGCAACCAAGGACTTCCTCGAAACGGTGATGCTGGAGTGCCTGGAGGCCGGCGCAGACCGGTTCCCTCCGGTGACGACCGTGCCGGGACGGCATGACATCAGCCGGCTCGGACCTGGCCGCGGAATGCTCACCAAGGCACTCACCCGCTACTGGGGCGATACCGAGCGAGGGCTGTGGCGGGGTGACGAGCAAGACATCGTTGAGGCCATTCGCGATATCCCCTTCGCCGAATTCGTCGAGTGGGCCGGAAAGTTCGAGAACTCTCCTCAGTGGCGACAGGGCGTCCTGCCGGGCGAGGGATCCGTGACAATCGGAACGAGCGCGGGCACCCTCGGCATCGTTGCCGCGAATACCGTCTTCCGTATGGCGGTACCCGACGGCACCGCCGACCTGGCCACCTGCACCCTGGGGCAACTGGACAGCGCGGTCGGCGGCGATTATCTCCGGTGGGCCGATACGAACGACCTCACGCTCATGGTTGCGGGACACTCCGCCGTCGTCCCGGAGTCACTCACCCCTGCGCTGCCGAAGACGGTGCTGCTCGCTTCCGACGGGGAGTCCACCCGGTCCGGTTCGGCCGCGCGTTGGCTGGTCACTCCTCGCGGTACGACGCGTCAGCACAGGCTTCTGCGCGTGGAGATCACGGCTGCCGGGGCGCCGAAGGTCCGTGACCTTGCGGCACCACCTGCTGAGCAGCCGGTTCCCCTGCCGAGCCCCAGGCGCGCCGGGAACCGCCTCGGGCCGGCCGGTCGGACCGAGCCGGAAAGCTACGACCAGCAGACCGCGGTGGAGGAGTTCTACCAGCAGATCGGCACCGGCCGGGTGATCCTGGTAGCTGTCTCGGGCGTCCACGGCGACGGCAGCCTGATCGACACCGACGAACTCACCCGGCAGCTGACACAGGAGGTGTACGGCGTGGTGCCCGACCCGGCACCCGCCACTTCCGAGATCTGGAACACCGCTCTCGCCGAACTGGGCTCCCGGACGGTTGGCCGGTACGTCGCCCAACTGTGCGGTGCGGACCAGGAGTCCACGACAGCCGCACTCCGTATCCTGCAGGCCCCCTGGCGGCGCATCTACGACTTCACGGCGACCGACGTCTTCTCGTCGCTCCTCGAACGCGACCCGCGGACCGCGGAGACCAACACGTTCGTCAACGCCCTGGTGCGAAAGCCCGCAGCCGGTAACGCCACGGTCGAGGCGGTGGCCATGCACGGCAACCCCACCGCTCCCGACGCCCTGGACTTCACCCTTCCCGCGGACGACGGCTTCTCGCCGCGCGCTCTGTGGTTCCGCAAGCTGAAAGCGGAACTGCTGACCCATCCCACGGTCTTCATGGCCGCCTCTCCCAGCAGCCGGTCGCTGTGGAATGCGCTCGCCCTGACGCAGCCGCAGAGCGGGGCGGAGCACTTTCCCCGATTCCTCATCTCAGGACCGGGGACTCCCGCGGACCGTGCGCGGATACGACAGGCCGGCCTGACGCACATTCAGGTCCCGCCGCACGAGTTCGCGGTGCAGAAGCTGCGGCCGGGACTGGAGATACTCCAGCAGGGCAAGAAGCGACTGGCCGACATTCGGGTCGGTGCACGACGGAGCTCCGGAATCAAACTCGTCTCGTCCCTCGTCGACACCGCGCCGACGGGCAGCGTGGAGTTCCTGAAGGGCCAGGACCCGACGTGGGGCGATGTCAAGGATGGCTTCGCCGTGAAGCTCTCGATCACCGACCGCATCCGCGCCGGCGCGCGGCCCGCAGAGGACGGAAGGCACCGGATCGTCCTGGTGGAGGGCCGGGCCGGCTCCGGCAAGACCACCGCCCTGATGCAGTACGCGTACGCACTCCATCAGGCAGGGCGAACCGTGGCATGGATCGACCGGGAGGCCACCGATCCGCTGCGGAACCTGAAGGCCCAGGCCCTCAGCATGTCGGCGGACGCGTTCTTCGTGGACGATGTCGACATCTTCGGAAGCCTGGGCGCCTCACTGCTCAGGGATCTCAGCAACGGCGGTAAAGCGCTGATTGTCGCGGCGATCCGGACGACCCGTTCCGACGAACTGGACGTCACCTTCCAGTCCCAGCGGGTGTCGGCGGACGAGCCGTTGAAGGACGAGGACCTGGGGCACATCGTCGATGTGCTGCACCGGCACGGTCTGCCGGGGATTCTCAAGCGGCAGAAACTCCGTCCCGAGAAGATCGACAAACTGCGGGAGCTGTGCGACCGCAATCTGCTCGCGGCCATGATCCAGGTGGTCACGGGTAAACGCTTCGAGGACAAGGTCGAAAGCGAGTACCACCAACTGGCTACCGAGCAGGCCGCGGTCTACGCAACCGTGTGCGTCTTCGAATCCGCCATCGTCTTCAAGAAGCGTGGCATCGAGCTGGAGGACCTGCTCCAAATAGTCTCCGGGCGGAGTGCCCCCGAACCGTCGGTGAGCCGGGCGATCAACCAGCTCGTGGACAGGCGCATTCTCACCCTGGCCCCGGACGGGACCGTACGGTGCCGGCAGCGCACCATCGCGGACACCGTGGTCGAGACGGTTCTCAAGAAGGACCCGACCCGGCTGGCCGTCATCATCGAATTCCTGTTGAGGTTCTACGCGCAGTACGCGGCCGACATCCGCGACAACGACGACCCCTACCGCCGGATCCTGATCCGGCTGCTCAGCCACTCCCTCATGGTGTCACTCCGGCTCAGGCCCGCACAGGTCCGGGAGATCTACAGCACCGTGCACGAACTGCTGCAGGACAACTTCCACTACTGGTTGCAACGCGGCGAGTACGAACTCGAACGGGGTGATCTCGGCATCGCCGAGAACCATCTGGAAACCGCCCAGGGATGTGAAGGAGGGGCGACCGATCACTTCGTCCTCACCGCGTGGAGCGCGATCCGGCTGCGCCGGTCAACGGAGAGCCCTGTCGACGGTGGCCTGCGTGACCGTGCGTGGGAGGCCATAGGCGTGCTGGAGGATGTCACGCGGCGCCACGGAGGCGCCTCTCCGCACTCCTTCTCGGTGATCGCACGACGGGGGACCGAGTGGGTGGAGGCATGCGAGGTGTCGCTGTCCGCCGGCCAGGTCGAGGACACCCTCCGCCGGATCCTGGCAGTCGTCGAGGCCGGCCGGCGGTTCTGCAAGGACAACCATGAATTCATGCGCATCGCCGACGAGTTCGGACCGAAACTGAACCGACTGCTGGAGCGCAACCAGGGCATTCCGCTGTAGCGCTTGACGGCGGGCCCCTGATAGCCGTCAGGGGCCCGCCTCCTCCCGTGGGCCGGGTGTGTCAGGGCGGTAGGCCCCGGTGAGCGGGGTCATTTATACGGCCGTAGCACTGCGGTCCTGGGAACTTTGACGTCGCGCCATTCAAGATGGACATCCCCTTTTGTGATGGCAAAATCGAGGTCTGCCCAAGCCCAGCAGAGATTGGATTTTTTCGTCATCGTCTCCTTGATGATGCCTTGAGTTCCATTGACCCTGGTGAGTTTGAGATCGCCTTTGCAATTAAGGCCGGGCCAATCGATGGTCCCGATATTTTCTCCGACCTTGTCGGGGTGGAAAGTAACAATGGCGACGTCGGCTTTTTGTTGCTGGCAGTGCCCCGATACACCCCGTCCAGCGTGAATGGTTCCGTGTGGGTGCTGTTACCCCAGGGGGCGATCCGAACAAGGACATGCCACGGCGGCGGTCAGCGCACCCGACGATCCCCATGCGAGCAGCGTTGTCTCGACGGCACCCTTCCGGCCCGGCTCCGGCACCCCGCGCCGCGCGACCGCCCCCACCTCTTCACGCAGCGCCGTGTGCAACGCCACGACCTGGTCGTGCCACGGCTGATCCTCCGGGTCGAACCGACTGCTCCCCGGCTGCAACGTCACCTCAAGCCCTGTGGCCATGACCTCCCCCTTGCCTGCTTGCGGTGGGCAGCATATTGCTCGGGCCATCCTCTCCCCGGCAAACCGGGAATGGGGCGAAGTGGCCACTCCTGGCGTCGAGTTCGCGGCGTCGGCGCGTCGGGGAGAGCCGGGGCGGGGCACGTACGGCAAACGCCTCGCATGTGCGGCCGGCCAACCGGAACGCTCGGTCACCTCAAGATCCGCCGATCAATGCGCTCGCCTGCCGGCTGAAACCCTCGGTCGCGCATGCGGCCACCCCGCCCGCCCCCGAATGGATTGCATAACCCTGCCATCGACCGTATAGTCATGCCATCGAGGAGGAGGGTCCCATGGCGGTACGTGCAGCAGTGGCCGGAGCGAGCGGGTACGCGGGAGGTGAGGTCCTGCGCATGCTTCTGGGGCACCCGGAGGTCGAGATCGGCGCGGTGACGGGGCACTCCAACGCCGGGCAGCGCCTGGGCTCCCTCCAGCCGCATCTGCTCCCGCTGGCCGACCGCGAGGTGGCGCCGACCTCCGCCGAGGTGCTGGCCGGGCACGACGTCGTCTTCCTCGCGCTGCCGCACGGGCAGTCCGCGGCCGTCGCCGAGGAGCTGGGCCCGGACGTGCTGGTCGTCGACTGCGGTGCCGACTTCCGGCTCCGGGACGCCGCCGACTGGGAGGCGTTCTACGGTTCGCCGCACGCCGGTTCCTGGCCCTACGGGCTGCCCGAGCTGCCCGGCGCGCGGGCCGCGCTCCAGGGCACCAGGCGGATCGCGGTGCCGGGCTGCTACCCGACCGCCGTCTCGCTGGCGCTCTTCCCCGCGTACACCGCGCGGCTCGCCGAGCCCGAGGCGGTGATCGTCGCGGCGTCCGGCACCTCCGGCGCGGGCAAGTCCGCCAAGCCGCATCTGCTGGGCTCGGAGGTGATGGGCTCGATGAGCCCGTACGGTGTCGGCGGCGGTCACCGGCACACGCCGGAGATGATCCAGAGCCTCAGCGCGGTGGCGGGGGAGCGGGTCGGGGTCTCGTTCACGCCGACGCTCGCGCCGATGCCCCGCGGCATCCTCGCCACCTGCACCGCCAAGGCGCGCCCCGGCGTGGACGCGGCGGCGGTCCGGGACGCGTACGAGAAGGCGTTCGCGGACGAGCCGTTCGTGACGCTGCTGCCGGAGGGGCAGTGGCCGGCGACCGCCGCGGTGTACGGCGCCAACACCGCGCAGATCCAGGTGGCCCTGGACCCGGCGGCCGGGCGGATCATCGCGATCTGCGCCATCGACAACCTCGCCAAGGGCACCGCGGGCGGCGCGGTGCAGAGCATGAACCTCGCCCTCGGCCTCCCGGAGACCACCGGGCTGCCGCTCGTCGGGGTGGCCCCGTGAGCCGTACGGGCAGCACGGGCGGGCAGTACGGGGTGACCGCCGGGTCCACGACGGGCGCGGCCGGAGAAATGATCGAGGAGAAGCAGTGAGCGTCACGGCAGCACAGGGATTCACGGCGTCGGGCATCGCCGCCGGGATCAAGGAGAACGGCAACCCGGACCTCGCCATCGTGGTGAACCATGGGCCGCGCCTGGCCGCCGCGGGCGTCTTCACCTCCAACCGTGTCAAGGCCGCGCCGGTCCTCTGGTCCGAGCAGGTCCTCAAGGGCGGCGAGGTCTCCGCCGTCGTCCTCAACTCCGGCGGCGCCAACGCCTGCACCGGCCCCCAGGGCTTCCAGGACACCCACGCCACCGCGGAGAAGGTCGCCGCCTCGCTGAACACTGCGGGGTGCGACGAGACCGGCGGCCACGCCCCCGGCGCCGTCGCCGTCTGCTCCACCGGCCTGATCGGCGAACTGCTGCCGATGGACAAGCTGCTCAAGGGCGTCGACAAGGCCGTCGCCCAGCTCACCCCGCACGGCGGCGAGAAGGCCGCCATCGCCATCAAGACCACCGACAGCGTGCACAAGACCGCCGTCGTCACCGGCGAGGGCTGGACCGTCGGCGGCATGGCCAAGGGCGCCGGAATGCTCGCGCCGGGCCTGGCCACCATGCTTGTCGTCCTCACCACCGACGCTGACGTCCCCGCCGCGGAGCTGGACGCCGCGCTGCGCGCCGCGACCCGCACCACCTTCGACCGCGTCGACTCCGACGGCTGCATGTCCACCAACGACACGGTGCTGCTGCTGGCGTCCGGCGCCTCCGGCACCGTCCCGGAGAGCGCCGCGTTCGCCGAGGCCGTCCGCGCCGTCTGCGACGACCTGGCCCGGCAGCTGATCGGCGACGCCGAGGGCGCGAGCAAGGACATCCGTATCGAGGTGGTGGGCGCCGCGAGCGAGGACGACGCCGTCGAGGTCGGCCGCTCCATCGCCCGCAACAACCTCCTCAAGTGCGCCATCCACGGAGAGGACCCCAACTGGGGCCGGGTCCTCTCCGCCATCGGCACCACCTCCGCCGCCTTCGAGCCCGACCGGCTCAACGTCGCCATCAACGGCGTCTGGGTCTGCAAGAACGGCTCCGTGGGGGAGGACCGCGACCTCGTCGACATGCGCTACCGCGAGGTGCGCATCACCGCCGACCTCGCCGCCGGTGCCGACTCCGCGGTCATCTGGGCCAACGACCTCACCGCCGACTACGTCCACGAGAACAGCGCGTACTCGTCGTGAGGGACCGTCCGCCGTCCGCCGCCCGCGCATCCGCCCCGAGCCCAGCCAGCGAGGCCGTCGCATGAGTACCCGCAAACACACCGCGTTGCCCAAGGCCCGCACCCTCATCGAGGCGCTGCCCTGGCTGACCCGCCATCACGGCAAGACCGTCGTCATCAAGTTCGGCGGCAACGCCATGATCGACGAGGACCTGAAGAACGCCTTCGCCCAGGACGTCGTCTTCCTCCGCCACGCCGGACTCCGCCCGGTCGTCGTGCACGGCGGCGGCCCGCAGATCAGCGCCCAGCTGGACCGCCTCGGCCTGGAGTCGGAGTTCAAGGCGGGCCTGCGGGTCACCACGCCCGAGGCGATGGATGTCGTCCGGATGGTGCTGGCCGGGCAGGTGCAGCGCGAACTGGTCGGCCTCCTCAACCGGCACGGCCCGCTCGCCGTCGGCATGACCGGCGAGGACGCCCAGCTGATGACCGCGACCCGGCACTACGCGTCGATCGACGGCGAGCGGGTGGACATCGGCCGGGTCGGCGAGGTCACCGCCATCGACACCGGCGCCATCCTGGCGCTGCTGGACGACGGCCGCATCCCCGTCATCTCCTCCATCGCGGCCAGCGGCGACGACGGCGATCACGGCGTCTTCAACGTCAACGCCGACACCGCCGCCGCCGCACTGGCCGCGGCCCTCGGCGCCGAGACCCTGATGGTCCTCACCGACGTCGAGGGCCTGTACGAGGACTGGCCGCACAGCGACGAGGTCATCTCGCGGCTGACCGCCATCGAACTGGAGGCGCTGCTGCCGGACCTGGCCAGCGGGATGGTCCCCAAGATGCGGGGCTGCCTGCACGCGGTCCGCAACGGCGTGCACACCGCCCGGGTCATCGACGGGCGGGTCCAGCACGCGATCCTGCTGGAGATCTTCACCGACGAGGGCATCGGCACGATGGTCGTGCCGGACCAGGACACCGAGAACGGTACGGACGAGGGGGCGGCATGAGTGACGCGACCGGCAACACGGATTACCGGCGGCGCTGGCAGGGCGCCATGATGGACAACTTCGGCACCCCGCGCCTAGCGCTGGTCCGCGGCGAAGGCACCACGGTGTGGGACGCCGACGGCGCCGCCTACCTCGACTTCCTCGGCGGCATCGCGGTCAACGCCCTCGGCCACGCCCACCCCGCGGTGGTCCGCGCCGTCACCGACCAGGTCGCCACGCTCGGCCATGTCTCCAACTTCTACGTCTCCGGGCCGACCGTCGCGCTCGCCGAGCGGCTGCTCGCCCTCGCCGGGCGCCCCGGGCGCGTCTACTTCTCCAACTCCGGCGCCGAGGCCAACGAGGCCGCTTTCAAGATCGGCCGCCGCACCGGCCGCACCCACATGGTCTCCACCACCGGCGGCTTCCACGGCCGCACCATGGGCGCCCTAGCCCTGACCGGCCAGCCCGCCAAGCAGCAGCCGTTCGCCCCGCTGCCCGGCGACGTCGACCACGTCCCGTACGGCGATGCGGAGGCGCTGCGCGCGGCGGTCACCACCGACACCGCGTTCGTGATCCTGGAGCCCGTGCAGGGCGAGAACGGCGTGGTCGTCCCGCCGCCGGGCTACCTCCGGGCCGCCCGGGAGATCACCGCCGCCACCGGCACCCTCCTCGTCCTCGACGAGATCCAGACCGGCATCGGCCGCACCGGGCACTGGTTCGCCGCCCAGGAGGAGGGCGTGGAGGCGGACGTCGTCACGCTGGCGAAGGGGCTGGGCGGCGGGCTGCCGATCGGCGCGACGCTGGCGTTCGGCCCGGCCGCCGAGCTGCTGACGCCCGGCTCGCACGGCTCGACGTTCAGCGGCAACCCGGTCGTCTGCGCGGCGGCGCTCGCCGTCCTGGACACCATCGAGCGCGAGGGCCTGCTCGCCCACGTCAAGCGGGCCGGGGAGCGGCTGCGCTCCGGGATCGAGGCGCTGTCGCACCCCGCCGTCGCCTCGATCCGTGGCGCGGGCCTCCTCCTGGGTATCGTCTTGACGGAGCCCCTCGCGCCCCAGGCGCAGCAGGCGGCTCAGGACGCGGGCCTGCTGGTGAACGCGGTCGCGCCGGACGTCATCCGGCTCGCCCCGCCGCTGATCGTCTCCGACGACGACGTGGACACGTTCCTCCGCAAGCTGCCCGGCGTCCTCGACACGGCCCGCGAAGCGGCCGACGGGGAACAACGAGCCGGAGACTGACGAAGCGATGATCGAGGCGCAGGACAACGAAACACTTGGTGGAGGTCAGGCCGTACCGCAGACCCGTACCGCCCGCCACCGCCGGATCGTGGACATCCTCAACCGGCAGGCGGTCCGCTCGCAGAGCCAGCTCGCGAAGCTGCTCGCCGACGACGGTCTCTCCGTCACCCAGGCGACGCTCTCCCGCGATCTGGACGAGCTGGGCGCGGTGAAGATCCGCAACACCGGCGGCGAGCTGATCTACGCGGTACCCAGCGAGGGCGGCGACCGCACCCCGCGGGCGCCGCTGGGGGAGTCGGCCAAGGAGGAGCGGATGCGCCGCCTCTCCGGGGAGCTGCTGATCTCGGCCGAGGCGTCCGCCAACCTCGTCGTGCTGCGCACCCCGCCGGGCGCCGCGCAGTTCCTCGCCTCCGCCATCGACCAGGCCGAACTGCACGACATCCTCGGCACCATCGCCGGTGACGACACGCTGATGCTGATCAGCCGCGACCCGGCGGGCGGTCAGGCGCTCGCCGACCATCTGCTGCGGCTGGCGCAGAAGGCGCACTGAGGCACCCCACGACGCGGGCCCGGCTCCGACCGACAGGTCAGGGCCGGGCCCGCGCCGTCGTGCGCGCCGCGCCCGCGGGCGGCCGTACGCACCGAGGACCCGGGCGCCCGCCTCCACAGCGGCGGTGCGCCCGGGTCCTCATCACACCCGGTGGCTCAGCCGGTGTGCTCCTGGCAGCCGACGCAGCACCGGGCGTACGGCAGGATCTCCAGCCGTTCGGCGGGCACCGGCTCGGCGCACCGCGCGCAGGTGCCGTAGGTGCCCGCGTCCAGCCGCGCCTCGGCCTGCTCGATCTCCGCCAGGACCCGGCGGATCGCGGCGGTCTGCGACGTCAGCAGCGCGTCGGTGCCGGGCGGCGCACCGCCCTCGATGGCCGTGAGCTGCGCCAGCCGGGCGTCACGCTCGTGCGCCAGGCGCCGACGGGCGTCGTCGGCACCGATCCGTTCGGCGGGGGTCTCGGCGCGGGCCGCTTCAGGCGACATCGTGGACGGTTCCTTTCGCTGCGCCACGAGGGCCGCGGCGGGCGTGCCCCGGCCCGGGTCCGAGACCGGGCCGGGACGCGGCCACCGCGGCCCCCGATACGCTCCGGCGACGGTGCCGGGGCGGGCGGGTGACGGGACGGCGGGCGGCGGTCACCGCCCGGCCGGGAGCGGCCCGGACCGCATACCGGGGCGGCGCACCGCCCGGCGGACGCGGCACCGTCGCTCCCGATTCCACCCTGACCGCCGCCGCCCGCCCCGTACATGGGTGGTGCCACCCATCTCCGGGGGCGCCGGAGCTGTAGCCCCTGGTCAGGGATGGGCCGCGCACCCGATCGACGCCGCTGCCGCGCCCCGGCAGGCTGGGCCCGGTGCCCGACCCGGGCGCCCCCGAGGTCGCGACGGATGGGAGAGTGAGCCGATCAAGGAGGTGTGGCGCGCGGTGTCGCTGTTCTGGCGGATCTTCGGGCTCAATGCGGTGGTGCTGGGAGCGGCCACCGCGTTGCTGCTGTGGGCGCCGGTGACCGTTTCGGTGCCGGTGGTGCTGACCGAGGCGGTGGTGCTCGTCGGCGGCCTCGTCGTCATGCTGGTCGCCAACGCTGCGCTGCTGCGCATCGGCCTGGCGCCGCTGGACCGGCTCACCCAGCGGATGGTCACCGTGGACCTGCTGCGCCCCGGCCACCGGCTGCCGGTCGACGGCCGTGGCGGCGTCGCCGTCCTGCTGCGCACCTTCAACGAGATGCTCGACCGGCTGGAGTCCGAACGCGCCGCCAGCTCCGCCCGCGCCCTCTCCGCCCAGGAGTCCGAGCGGCGCCGCATCGCCCGGGAGCTCCACGACGAGGTGGGCCAGAGCATGACCGCCGTGCTCCTGGAGCTGAAGCGTGCCGCCGACCGCGCCCCGGAAGACCTGCGCGCCGATCTCCAGCACGCCCAGGAGACCACCCGCCAGAGCCTGGACGAGGTCCGCCGCATCGCCCGTCGGCTGCGCCCCGGCGTCCTCGACGACCTCGGTCTGACCAGCGCCCTCACCGCCCTCGCCACCGACTACGCCACCCACACCGGGCTCACGGTGCGCTGCCGCTGCGACAGCGGCCCGCCGGACCTGGGCGCCGCCGCCGAGCTGGTGGTCTACCGCGTCGCCCAGGAGGCGCTGACCAACACCGCCCGGCACGCCGACGCCCGCACCGTCGACCTGACCCTGCGCCGGGTGCCCGGGGCGGTGGTGCTGGAGGTCCGCGACGACGGCCGCGGCATGGGCCGGGCGCGCGAGGGCGCCGGGATCCGCGGGATGCGTGAGCGTGCCCTGTTCATCGAGGCGGGCCTGGACATCGGGCCCGGGCCCACCGGGGGCCTCAGCGTCCGGCTGACCGTTCCGCTGCCCCGGGAAGAGGGGAAAGCCGCATGATCGACCGCACCGTGCCCGGCCCCGTCCGCATCCTGCTCGCCGACGACCACGCCCTCGTGCGGCGCGGCGTCCGGCTGATCCTGGACGGTGAGCCGGACCTGGAGGTCGTCGCAGAGGCGGGGGACGGCGCCGAAGCCCTCGCGCTGGCCCGCGAGCACCGCCCCGACCTGGCCGTCCTGGACGTCGCCATGCCCCGGATGACCGGCCTCCAGGCGGCCCGCGAACTCTCCGCGGCCCTGCCCGGCCTGCGGCTGCTGATGCTGACGATGTACGACAACGAGCAGTACTTCTTCGAAGCCCTCAAGGCGGGCGCGTCCGGCTACGTCCTCAAATCCGTCGCCGACCGGGACCTCGTCGAAGCCTGCCGCTCCGCCATGCGCGGCGAACCCTTCCTCTATCCGGGCGCGGTCACCGCCCTGATCCGCCACTACCTCGACCGGGCCCGGCAGGGCGACGGTGTGCCGGAGAAGATCCTCACCGCCCGCGAGGAGGAGATCCTCAAACTCGTCGCCGAGGGCCACTCCTCCAAGGAGATCGCCGCCACCCTCGTCATCAGCGTCAAGACGGTCGAACGCCACCGCGCGAACATGCTGCACAAACTCGGCATGCGCGACCGCCTGGAACTGACCCGGTACGCGATCCGGGTGGGCCTGATCGAGCCGTAGCGGCAGCCGCGGCGGTGGCGGTGGAACGGAGCGGACGGTGCGGACGGGAGAGGGGAGGGACGGCATGACGCGGTGGAGCGTACGGCGGCCCGGCCCGGCCGCCCGTGACCTGCGCGGTCCCGTGCTCCGCACCCTCCTGCTGCTCACCGCCCTGCTCCTCGGCGCGCTCCCGCCACCGGCGGGGGAGCGGGGGGCGGTGCCGTCCGCGCATGCGGCGAGCGCCGTCCGCCCGGCGAGCACCGCGTACGCACCGGGGAACGCCCTCGCGCCGGGCGTCGCCTCGACCTCGGACGCCGCCTCCGGGCCGCCCGCCACCTCCGCCACAGACGCCGGGGCGGAGCCGCACGCCGCCTCCGCCCCGTACGCCGCCTCCGCCCCGCACGTCCCCTCCGCCCCGGACGTCCCCTCCGAGCCGGGCGCCCGCCCCGTACCCCCGCCCTCACCCCCGCACTCCGAAGCCCCCCACGCCGCCCCCTTCGTCGGCGGCTTCCGGACCGCCCCCGCCGTCCGCTGTCCGGCCCCCGTGCTGCGGACCGGACCGGGCGCAGGTCCCGAGCAGACGTACCACCCGGTGTCGGGCACGCCGCCCGCCGCCGTCCCTCCCGTACCGCCGTACACCGGGCCGCGCCCGCCGCGTATCCGTGCCGCCTCCGGCGGTGCCCCTGGGTACGCCGCGCTCCCTCCGGCCCGCGCCCCGCCCTCCTCCGGCAGCTGACCGACGTCCTGTCGCATTCCACCGCGCCCGGCAACGCCCGGACGCGGTACGCCTGCTGGAGGCATCATGACCCGCGCCACCAGGGTGCGCGCGCTGCTCGCGTTCGCCGTGCTCGCCCTGTCCGCCTATCTCGCCGTGACCCAACCCGTCCGGCTCGGTCTCGATCTGCGCGGCGGTACGCAGCTCGTTCTGGAGACCCGCGACTCCCCGTCGGCGCAAGCCGACCGGGACGCCACCGACCGCACGCTGGAGGTGCTGCGCCGCCGGGTGGACGCCCTCGGCGTCGCCGAACCGTCCCTCACCCGCTCCGGCGACCACCGCATCGTCGTCGAACTCCCCGGCGTCCAGGACCCGGCCCACGCCGCCGACGTCCTCGGCCGCACCGCCCAACTCACCGTCCACCCCGTCCTCGGCACCGCCGCACCCACCGACCGCCCGGCCACCGGCAAGGACACCGGGGGGACCGACAAGGCCACCTCGGCCCCCGGCAAGGACGCGGAAGGAACCGGCAGGGTCCCTGCGGATTCCGGCAACCCCCCGAAGGACTCCCGCAAGGACCCCGGCGCCCCCGGGCCCGTCCTGCCCGACGCATCCGGTGCCCGGCTGCGGCTCGGACCGCCCGCGCTCACCGGCGCCGGGGTGGAGAACGCCACGGCCCGGTTCGACGCGGAGCGCGGTACGGGCTGGCACATCGGCCTCGACCTGCGCGGCCCGGGGGAGCGCGCCTGGGCGGCGCTCACCGCCGAGGCGGCCTGCGCGCCCCCGGGCGACCCCGCCCGCCGCGCCGCCATCGTCCTCGACGACAAGATCATCTCGTCGCCGCAGGTCGACCCTTCCGTCGCCTGCGGCACCGGCATCACCGGCGGCGCGACGCAGATCACCGGCGGCTTCGACCAGGAATCCGCGAAGGAACTCGCCCTCCTGATCAACGGCGGCGCCCTGCCCGTCCCCGTCGAGACCGTCGAACAGCGCACCGTCGGCCCGACCCTCGGCGCCGCCGCCCTCGACTCCAGCGCCCGCGCGGCGCTCCTCGGCACGGCCCTGACCGCGGTCTTCCTCGCCGTCGTCTACCGCCTCCTCGGCGCTCTCGCCGCCGCCGCGCTGGCCTGCTACGCGCTGATCTCCTACGCCGCGCTGCTCGCCGTCGGCGCGACCCTCACCCTCCCCGGGCTCGCCGGGTTCGTCCTCGCCATCGGCATGGCCGTCGACGCCAATGTGCTGGTCTTCGAGCGGGCCCGCGAGGAGTACGCGGCGGGCGGCCGGACCCGGCGCGGCGCACCACGCCGCAGCCCCCGCGCCGCGCTCACCGCCGGATTCCGGCACGCCTTCAGCGCCATCGCCGACTCCAACCTCACCACCCTGCTCGCCGCGGGCCTGCTGTTCGTCTTCGCCTCGGGCCCGGTCCGCGGCTTCGCAGTGACCCTGTGCATCGGCGTCCTCGCCTCCATGGTGAGCGCCCTGCTCCTCACCCGCGTCCTGGCCGAACTCGCCCTCTCCCGGCGGGCGGTGACCCGCCGCCCCGGCCTCACCGGCCTCGCCCGCCCCGGCCGGGTCCGCACCTGGCTGGAGCGGCGCGCCCCCGACCCGCTGCGCCACCGCCGCCGCTGGCCGCTGCTGACCGCCGTCGCGCTCGCCCTGGCCGTCACCGGCATCGTGGTGCGCGGCCTGGACTTCGGCGTGGAGTTCACCGGCGGCCGGATGATCGAGTACACGACCACCGCCCCGGTGGACGCCGAGCGGGCCCGTACCGCCCTGGGCGACGCGGGCTTCCCGCGCGCGGTGGTCCACACCTCGGGCACCCGGGAGCTGACCGTCCGCACCGAGCCGCTGTCCGCCGCGGACGGGAGCCGGGTCACCAAGGTGGTGTCCGGTCTGGGCGGCGGCGCGGAGAAGGTGCGCGACGAGCAGATCGGGCCGAGCCTCGGCACCGAACTGCGCCGGGGCGCGCTGATCGCCCTGGGCGTGGCGCTGGCCGGGCAGATGCTCTATCTCGCGGCCCGGTTCCGCTGGACCTTCGCCCTCTCCGCGGTCGCCGCGCTCGCCCACGACGTGCTGGTGCTGGTCGGCGCCTTCGCCTGGCTCGGCAAACCGGTCGACGGCGTTTTCCTCGCGGCGCTGCTGACCGTGGTCGGCTACTCCGTCAACGACTCGGTAGTGGTCTTCGACCGGGTCCGCGAGCTGTGGGCCGCCGACCGCGCCGCGCCGTTCCGTACGATCGCGGGCCGGGCGCTGCTGCAGACCGTGCCGCGGACGGTCAACACCGGCATCGGCGCGGTCTTCATCCTCGCCGCGCTGGCCCTCCTGGCCGGTGACACGCTGACCGACTTCGCGGTGGCGTTGCTCATCGGCATCGGCGTCGGCACGTACTCGTCGATGTTCACGGCGATGCCGCTGGCCATCGAGCTGGAGACGGCGAGCGGCGCCCCGCCGCCACACCCGGCCCGCCCGCGCGGCGCCCGCCCCCGCCGCCCGGCGGGCGACCGGCCGCGCCACGACACGGGGGCCCGGGTCTGACCCGGAGGGCGGTGGTCCGGCCCGAGCGGCCGGACCACCGCCCCGCCCCCGTACGCGGGGGAAACCCGCCAGCCTGGAGCTGACGCAGCTCCACCAGCGGGGCGTGGACCAGGCGTGCGCGACGGCGGACCGAGGGCTCGCGCTGATGCACGGCAACGCCCTGCCCGGCCGGATGCGCTCCCGCCTCGGGGACTTCTACCGTGACCTGACCGCGCTCGCGCCGGACTCCGGTACCGCGCGCGAGTGGAAGGACCGTTACCGATCGGAATGGAGCCAGGCCCGATGGCCTCAGCCCTGGAGCTACGCCACTACGGCCACGACGACCTGCCGGAAATCCGGCAGACCTTGATCGACGTGCACGCGGATGTGCACGCCGACCGGATGGCGGACGACGAGTTCCGGCAGAAGTTCCCTTGGTTCGTGGATCACTGGGGCGGGAACCCTGGCTTCTCGTGCCTGATCGCCTACGACGGCGACGAGGTGGTGGGCTTCTCGTTCGGTGCGCCCGCCATGGAGGGCCGGGAATGGTGGCGGAAGCGCCTGGCCCCTGCGCCGGAGAAGCCGCGCACGTTCCATTTCTCCGAGTTGATGGTGCGGGAGCGCCGGCGGAAGACGGGCACGGCGGAGCGGCTGCACCGGGCGCTGATGGCCGCCCGGGACGAAGGCCTGGCGGCACTCCTGGTGGACGTGACCCACCCGAAGGTGGAGGCGCTGTACGAGTCGTGGGGGTACCGGAAGATCGGGGAGGATCAGCCGTTCCCGGACTCCCCGGTGTTCGCCGTGATGATCGCGGACCTTCCACTGTCCTGAGCTGGGCGTTTACGCACCAGGAAGTCGCAGGTCGTCTCCGCGAAGTCCCGCCTGGCTCGCGACGCCCCGCAGCGGTCCGGCCCTGGAAAACGATCAAGAGGGGCCCCGAAGGGCCCCTCTGACCTGCTTCTACACCGTCGGGACGACAGGATTTGAACCTGCGACCCCTTGACCCCCAGTCAAGTGCGCTACCAAGCTGCGCCACGTCCCGGTGCATGGACCGACCGGAAGAGATCCGGTCGGGGCGTGCAGAAGAAAAATACCCTGTCCGGTGCCCGGAGGCCAAAAGCGGGGTCCCGAAGCGCCCTCCGGCCGGGCCTCGGCGCCGCGCGCGACCCGTCCCGACCAGGGCCGGACGCCCGCACCGGCGGACCGGCGCGGGGCGTGTTTCGATGAGGTATGGCCCATAAATCTTCCGCCGGCGGCCCGCACATCCGCCGGGTCTACGAGGCGCCGGAGCCGTCCGACGGCGCGCGGGTGCTGGTCGACCGGCTCTGGCCGCGGGGTCTCGCCAAGGAGGACGCCCGGCTCACCGAGTGGTGCAAGGCCGTCGCGCCCTCGACGGATCTGCGCCGCTGGTACGGGCACGATCCCGAGCGGTTCGCGGAGTTCGCCGACCGCTACCGCGAGGAGCTGGCGCGGGACGCGGTGGCGGGCGAGGCGCTGCATCATCTGCGGGCGCTCGCCGACGACGGCCCGCTGACGCTGCTGACCGCCACGAAGGATCTTCCGCACGGCCATGTGCAGATCCTGCTGGAGGAACTGCGCGCCACGGGCTGACGCGCCTCGACGTGCCGATCCCCGACGCCTCGTCCGCCCCACCCTCCCGCGTTGACGAACCATGCAGTCCACTGCATACTTATGCTCATCAGCGTAGGGATCGCAAGGGGGGATCCGGGGCCGCGCGCCTCGTGCCCGCCCGCTCCGGCGGCCCGTCGCGGACGCGGCCGGACGCGCGACCTCGCCCGGCCCGGCTCGTTACCTTCTTGACCTTCGTACGACGGCCGCCTCCCGCCCCGCGCGGGCAGGCGGTGGTACCTCACCACCTCCGAGGAGCAGCAGTGAGCAGCAACAGCGGTGACGTCCGGCTCTGGGGCGGGCGGTTCGCCGACGGCCCGGCAGAGGCGCTGGCCCTCCTGTCCGCGTCCGTCCACTTCGACTGGCGGCTGGCCCCCTACGACATCGCCGGTTCGCGTGCCCACGCCCGTGTGCTCCACAAGGCCGGTCTGCTCACCGCCGACGAGCTGGAGCGCATGATCGCCGGTCTTGACCGGCTGGAGGCGGACGTCGCCGACGGCTCGTTCACCGGCACCGTCGCGGACGAGGACGTGCACACCGCCCTGGAGCGTGGCCTGCTGGAGCGGCTCGGCCCCGACCTCGGCGGCAAGCTGCGGGCCGGACGCTCCCGCAACGACCAGGTCGCCACGCTCTTCCGGATGTACCTGCGCGACCACGCCCGGATCGTCGGCGGGCTGATCGCTGACCTCCAGGAGGCGCTGGTCGGCCTCGCCGAGGCGCACCCGGACGCCGCCATGCCGGGCCGCACCCACCTCCAGCACGCCCAGCCGGTGCTCTTCGCCCACCACGTCCTGGCGCACGTCCAGTCCCTGTCCCGGGACGCCGAGCGGCTGCGGCAGTGGGACGAGCGGACCGCCGTCTCGCCGTACGGCTCGGGCGCGCTGGCGGGCTCCTCGCTGGGGCTCGACCCGGAGGCGGTCGCCGCCGACCTCGGCTTCGAGCGCGGCAGCGCCGGGAACTCCATCGACGGCACCGCCTCGCGGGACTTCGTCGCGGAGTTCGCCTTCATCACCGCGATGATCGGCGTCAACCTCTCCCGGATCGCCGAGGAGATCATCCTCTGGAACACGAAGGAGTTCTCCTTCGTCACCCTCCACGACGCCTTCTCCACCGGCTCGTCGATCATGCCGCAGAAGAAGAACCCGGACATCGCGGAGCTGGCGCGCGGCAAGTCCGGCCGTCTGATCGGCAACCTGACGGGCCTGATGGCGACGCTGAAGGCGCTGCCCCTCGCGTACAACCGCGACCTCCAGGAGGACAAGGAGCCGGTCTTTGACTCCTGCGACCAGCTGGAGGTCCTGCTGCCCGCGTTCACCGGCATGATGGCGACGCTCACCGTCAACCGTGAGCGGATGGCGGAGCTGGCCCCGGCGGGCTTCTCGCTCGCCACCGACATCGCCGAGTGGCTGGTCAAGCAGGGTGTGCCGTTCCGGGTGGCGCACGAGGTCGCCGGTGAGTGCGTGAAGGTCGCCGAGGCCGAGGGCAAGGAGCTGGACGAGCTGACGGACGAGCAGTTCGCGAAGATCTCCGCCGATCTGACCCCCGAGGTCCGCACCGTCCTCAACGTCCCCGGTGCGCTCGCCTCCCGCAGTGGCCGCGGCGGCACCGCGCCGTCCGCCGTCGCCGTCCAGCTCGCCGAGGTCAAGGCCGACCTCGCCGTCCAGCAGGAGTGGGCCGCGGCCAAGCGCTGACCCGAGCCCTCGCGCATCGACGGCGTCCCTTCCCGTGCGGAGGGGCCGCCGTCGGCGTATGCGTGGCTCCGTGCGGCCCTACGGGCGTGAGAGCCTAAACGCTTGAGTGAGACACCATCGTCTCATTCGGTTAGAGTGCGTCTCATGGCTGTGGATCGCTCCCATGTACTCACCGCCGCCGCGGCGCTGCTCACCCGGCGGCCCACGTCCTCCATGGACGAGATCGCCCGCGCCGCCGGAATCGGCCGCGCCACCCTGCACCGGCACTTCGCCGGGCGCGACGCCCTCATCCGCGCGCTGGAGCAGCTGGGCATCGAACAGCTCACCCGCGCCATGGACGCCGCCCGGCTCGGCGAAGGCGACGCTCCGGCCGCGCTCCGGCGGCTCATCGCCGAGACCGAACCGGTCGCCGGCGTCCTCGCCTTCCTCTTCACCGAGAACCAGCTCTTCGAGGGCGCGGAGATCAACGAGGGCTGGAACCGCCTCGACGCCCGTATCCACGCGCTGTTCCGCCGCGGCCAGGAGGAGGGCGACTTCCGCATCGACCTCGGCGCGGCGTGGCTGACCGAGGCGCTCTACGGCCTGATCGGCGCCGGAGCCTGGGCAGTCCACGACGGCCGGGTGGCCCGCAACGACGTCACCCACTCGATCGCCGAGCTGCTGCTCGGCGGCGCACGACGGAGCATGGAGAAATGACCGAGAGCGCACCGGCGGGCCCCGGCTCCGCACACGAGGACCACCCCCGCCCGGGACGCTGGCTGGCGCTCGCCGTCCTCGTGCTCGCGGTGCTGCTGGTCGGCGTCGACGCCACGGTGCTCGGCCTGGCCACCCCGTACCTCAGTGAGGACCTCCAGCCGTCCGGCACCCAACTGCTGTGGATCGGCGACATCTACTCGTTCGTCATCGCGGGTCTGCTGGTCTCGATGGGCAGCCTCGGCGACCGCATCGGCCGGAAGCGGCTGCTGCTCCTCGGCTCCGTCGCGTTCGGCGCGATGTCGGCGCTGTGCGCGTACGCGACCAGCCCGGAGATGATGATCGCGGCGCGGGCGCTGCTCGGGGTGGCCGGGGCGACGCTGATGCCGGCCACCCTCGCCCTGATCCGCAACCTCTTCCACGACCCCAGGGAGCGCAGCCTCGCGGTCGGCATCTGGGGCGCGATGGCCTCGGCGGGCACCGCCGTCGGCCCGGTCCTCGGCGGCTTCCTGCTGGGCCACTTCTGGTGGGGTTCGGTCTTCCTGATCAATCTGCCGGTGATGGCGCTCCTCGTCGTCGTCGGCGCCCGGGTGATCCCCGAGTCGCGCAACCCCGAGCCGGGCCCGTGGGACCTGCCCAGCGTCGCGCTCTCCCTCGTCGGCATCGTCGCCGTGGTCTACGCGATCAAGGAGGCGGCGGCGCACGGCTTCCGCTGGGACATCGCGGTGGCCGCGGTCGTCGGCGTCGCCGCGCTGGTGGTGTTCGTCCGCCGCCAGTACGTCCTCGACTCGCCGCTGCTGAACATGAAGCTCTTCCACCACCGGGGCTTCTCCGGCGCGGTCCTCGCCGATCTGCTGACCATCCTCGGCCTGTCCGGACTGGTCTTCTTCCTGTCGCAGTTCCTCCAGATGGTGCAGCTCCGGCCGCCGCTCAACGCCGGACTCGTCGAACTGCCCGCGGCGGTCGGCGCGGTGGGCGCGGGCCTCGCCGCGGGGTACGTCGCCCGGCGGCTCTCCGTCCGCGTCGTGGTGGCCGGTGGCCTCGCCGTCGTCGGCCTCGCGCTGGCCGGATGCGTCACCCTGCACGCCGACACCAGCACCCTCGCCCTGACCGCGATCCTCTTCGTCGTCGGCGTCGGCGCCGGGTTCGCCTTCACCGTCACCGCCGACGTCATCCTCTCCAGCGTCCCCAAGGAGGAGGCGGGCGCCGCCTCCGCGGTCTCCGAGACGGCCTACGAACTGGGCGCGGCGCTCGGCATCGCGCTGCTCGGCTCCATCGTCACCGGCATCTACCGCGGCTTCCCCCACCCGGCGGGCGTGGCGGGCGACGCGTCCGCCGCGGCCCATGAATCCCTGGGCGGTGCGGTGGAGGCGGCCCGGATGCTGCCGCCGGAGCAGTCGGCCGCGCTGCTGCACTCCGCGCAGGACGCTTTCGTCGACGGCCTGGACATCGCGGCGGGCGTCGGCGCCGGGGTGCTGCTCACCGCCTCGGTCGTCGCATGGTTCCTGCTGCGCGGTCAGAAGCTCGGCGAGAGCCCGGAGGAGCGCCCCGCCGACGAGCAGCCGGACACGGGGACGGCGGCTTAGGCCGGGGCCGGGGCCGGCCGGGAACCGGACCGGCTCCCTCCCGGACCGGCTCCCTCCCGGACCTCGCACCCGCCCCTCCCGGCCCGGCGCCAACCCTGGCGCCGGGCCCGTCCTCGTGCGCACGGCACGCCCCACCCTCCGCGCACCGTCCCGCCCCGTACTTGTCCGTCCGGCCGGTTTGGGTGCGGATGGGGGACGTGGGGTGCGGCGGGGCGTGTCGGCGTCGGGGCGTGGCCGGGCGGCAACCATGATCACCACCGGTGCGCCGGGCGTACCGGTGGCCGACGGGCCGATGTCCGCCGCCCGTTCACGTCCGCGTCGCGTCGCGGAGATCGGCCGGCCCGCCCCGCCCGCTTTACTCTCCGACCGTTCCCTTCCGGCCGGGACCTCTCAGGAGAGTGACGCAGTGCGCGAGATCGGACGACGTTCCTTCCTCACCGCCGCCGGAGCGCTGGCCACCACCGGCGCCCTCGGCACCCCCACCTACGCCACCGGCCACGCCCGCGACGCGGCCACCGCCACCGAGTACGTCGACGTCCAGCTCCTCAACATCACCGACCTGCACGGCTACCTTCAGGGCGCGCCCGGCGGAAACTCCGTCATCACCGGCGCGGGCGGCCGCAGGTACACCGTCGGCGGCGTCGCCTCCATGGCCGCGCATCTGAACGCGCTGCGCGCCGGGCACACCAACTCGGTCTTCTTCGCGCCCGGAGACCTCTTCTCCGGCTGGGAGTTCGACGCCGCCTCCCTCGCCGACGAGCCCACCATCGAGGCGCTCAACGCCATGGGCCTGGACTTCGCGTCCGCGGGGAACCACGAGTTCGACAAGTCGGTGCGGTACCTCACCGCACACATGGCGGGCGGCAAGCCCTACCCCGTCGTCGACCGCGACGACGCCTTCAAGGACTCCACCGGCACCCGCTTCAAGGGCGCCGACTTCCCCTACTACAGCGCCAACGTCACCGACGCCGCCACCGGGAAGACCGTGCTGCCGCCGTACAACATCGTGCGGGTCGACGCGGGCGGCGGCCGCACCCTGCCGGTCGGCTTCATCCACCTCACCGCCATCGGCACCGAGGCGTTCCCCGGCTCCTACCAGCCCGGACTGTGCACCCTCGACGAGCTGGAGACCGCCAACCGCTGCGCCGCCGAGCTCAAGGCCCAAGGCGTCCGCGCCATCGTCCTGAGCATGCACGACGGCGCCGTCGCCGGATCCGACTTCAACAGCGGCACCAACCCCTCGGGCCCCGCCTACGAACTCGCCCTGCGCGCCTCGTCCGACATCGACGCCATCGTCACCGGCCACTGGCACTGCGCCTTCTCCATGATGCTGCCGGACCCGTCGGGCACCCCCCGCCCGTTCGTCGAGGCGGGCTGCTACGGCCAGCTGATCAACGAGATCACGCTCCGCCTCGACCGCACCACCGGCGAGGTCGTCCGCGAGCTGACCACCACGACCAACCACCCCAACACCCGCGACATCGCCCCCGATCCCGTCCTCCGCGAGATCGCCGACTACTGGGCCGGATACGGCACCCGCCGCGCCGCCACCCCGATCGCCACCCAGACCGCCTCCTTCACCCGCACCCGCAAGGCCACCGGCGAGAGCACCATGGGCAAACTCGTGGCCGACTGGGCGCTGTGGGCCGGACGGCAGCCCCTCGACCCGATGGCCGACCCGGGCGGACCGGCCAACGCCCCCGCCGACCTCGCCCTGATCGCCGTAGCACCCCGCCAGGGCCAGGCCGTCATCGCCGCCGACCTGGTGCACGACGCCCAGAGCGGCGGCACCGTCACCTTCGGCGCCGCTTGGAACGCCGTCGGCTTCGGCGACCCGGTCATGACCGTCACCGTCACCGGGCGCCAACTCCACGACGCCCTGGAGGAGCAGTGGGCCCCGGCCGCGGGCGGCGGCCTCGGCTTCTCCCCGCTCGCCGTCTCCGGCAACGTCCGCTACACCTTCGACGCCACCGGCCCGGTCGGCAAACGCATCGACCCCGCCGAGGTGTTCATCGACGGCGAGCCCCTCGACGAGAAGCGCACCTACCGCCTCGCCGCGCCCTCGTACACCCTCATCAACCAGGACGGCTTCAGCGCCTTCCTCGGCTTCACCGAACCCGTGCGCCACACCCGCGACTTCGAGAGCTTCGTCGCCTTCGTCCGGCAGGCGAAGAGGCTCACCCCGGCGGCCACCGACCGGGTCCGGGTGAAGAACGCCACCGGACCCGGCGCCCGCACCGGCACCGTCACCGAACGCCCCCGCCTGCTCCAGTACGACGGCACCGCCGTGCCCCGCCCCGAAGCGGCCCTGCGCACCGCCCGCACCAGCGGCACCGAGGGCGGGCGCGCCGCCGGCGGCTTCCGCGTCCCCTGCTGAGAGCGCGCACACGACGACGGGCCGCACCCCCGAAGGGATGCGGCCCGTCGCGCGGCGTACGGTCAGGCGGCGCGCGCCTTGGTGGCGTACATGTCCACGTACTCCTGGCCGGACAGCTCCATCACGTCGCTCATCACCTCGTCGGTGACGGCCCGCAGGACGTAGCGGTCGCGGTCCATGCCGTCGTAGCGGGAGAAGCCCAGCGGCTCACCGAAACGGACCGTCACCTTGGCGATGCGCGGCATGCCCTTGCCGTCGGGCTGCACCTTGTCCGTGCCGATCATCGCGAACGGGACGACGGGCGCGCCGGTCATCAGCGTCAGCCGGGCGATGCCGGTGCGACCGCGGTAGAGACGGCCGTCGGGGGAGCGGGTGCCCTCCGGGTAGATGCCGAACGCGTGGCCCTGCTCCAGGATCCGGCGGCCGGTCATCAGCGCCGCGACACCGCCGCGCCCGCCGTCGCGGTCCACCGGGATCATCCCGGAGCTGCGGAAGAACCACGCCATCAACCGGCCCTTGAGGCCCTTGCCGGTGACGTAGGAGTCCTTGCCGATGAAGTACACCGGCCGCTTGACGACCAGGCTCAGGAACAGCGAGTCGATGAACGTGACGTGATTGCCGGCCAGGATGACCGGACCGGTCTGCGGGATGCGCTCGACGCCCTCGACCGTGGGGCGGTACAGGACACGCATGACGAATCCGAGAATCGCCTTCAGCAGAATGCGGGACAACGGGCCCTCCGGGCGTGACGGGTCGGCGGTGGCGGGTGGATGACGGAACGCGAGGCTCAGGACGATACTCGCGGGTCACCCGTGGTCGCACACCGGGTTCATCCGGTCGCTACGCGCAGTTGGCCCCCACCTGCGCCCTGTTCTCCCGGAATCCGCCGCCCGTCTCCCCGAACGCCCCGGGTCGAGCATACGATCGACCGGCCGCCCGGCCCGTAGCCACGGTCCGGCGCGGCCGATCACACGAACCGGAGAGCAAGGAGCGGGGATGCACCAGGGGCAGCAGCCGGGACGGCGCAGGATACTGGGGGCCGCGGCCCTCGGCGCGGGCGCGGTGGTGCTCGGCGCCGCCGGACAGGCCGGAGCGGCGGACCGCACCGGCACGGCGGCGGGCGGCCGTCCGGGCCACGGCGGCGTCGGCGGGGAGCTGCCCGTCCCGCTGATCGTCGGCCACCGCGGCGCCAGCGGCTACCGCCCGGAGCACACCCTCGGCTCCTACCAACTCGCCCTGGACATGGGCGCCGACGTCATCGAGCAGGACCTCGTCCCCACCAAGGACGGCCACCTCGTCTGCCGTCACGAGAACGACATCACGGCCACCACCGATGTCTCCGCGCACCCCGAGTTCGCTGACCGCAAGACCACCAAGACCGTCGACGGCGTGCAGCTCACCGGCTGGTTCACCGAGGACTTCACGCTCGCCGAGCTGAAGACCCTCCGCGCCAAGGAGCGCATCCCCCAGACCCGTCAGCACAACACGCTCTACGACGGCGTGTGGGAGGTGCCCACCTTCGACGAGGTGCTGCGCTGGGCCGACCGTGAGGGCCGCCGCCGTGGCCGCCGCGTCTGGCTCCACATCGAGACCAAGCACCCCACCTACTTCCGCAAGCTGGGCCTGGGCCTGGAGGAGCGGCTGGCGAAGGCGCTGCGCGCGTACGGGCGGCACCGCCGCACCTCCGCGACCTTCCTCCAGTCGTTCGAGCCGAGCAGCATCCAGCGCCTGGGCAAGCTCGTGGACTGCCCCAAGATCGTTCTGCTCGACGCCCCCGACACCCGGCCGTGGGACTTCGTCGAGTCCGGTGACCCGCGGACCGTGGCCGACCTCATCGAGCCCGCGGGGCTGCGCTGGATCGCGGGCTTCGCCCAGGGCATCGGCCCGGCGCTGGACCAGATCATCCCCCGGGACGCGTCCGGGAAGTCCGGTGCGCCGACCTCGCTGGTCAAGGACGCGCACGCCGCCGGTCTGGTGCTGCACCCCTACACCGGCCGCAACGAGAACACCTTCCTGCCCACCGACTACCGCCGCGGCACCGACCCCAACGCCTACGGCGACGCCCGCGGCTACTTCCGGGCGTGCCTGGCGACCGGCCTCGACGGGATGTTCTCCGACAACCCGGACACCGCGCTGCTGGTGGCCGAGGAGTTCCGCACGGCCTGATCCGGTCGGCGCGTCCGCGGACCGACGCCGCCCCGCCCCGTCGCCCCGGGGTGGGGCGGCGTCGGGAATGTCACAGCGGGGCGCCGGTCCGTTCCGGTTGCGGTGCCGGGCCCGCAGAATGCCAGGGCCTGTCGTCACCCTCCCGTTGTCGCCCGGACGCCGTGAGGCGGACGGGAGTGTGACGACAGGCCCTCGCGGCGCGATTGCCGCCGGTGCTTTCCGGGGAGCCCTGGAGAGCCCGGCGACGGCCACGCCGGGAGCGGCGGTGCCTGCCGGGCGCCGCCGGTCAGGGCCATCGTTCCGGGAGCCGCCACCCTCAAGGCGCCCGGACACCGCGAACCGACAAGGGGAGGCAGACGCGCATGGGCACGAGCGTGACCATCTCTGCGGCGACCGACCAGGACGCCGAGCAGATCCTCAAACTCCAGTACCTCTGCTACCAGCCCGAAGCGGCGCTGTACGACGACTACGGCATCGAACCGCTCACCCAGAGCCTGGCCGGGCTGCGGGAGGAACTCGCCACCGGCTGTGTGGTGGTCGCCCGCCTCGGGGACGAGGTGGTCGGCTCGGCCCGAGGCACCGTCGACACCGACGGCACCGCCCGCATCGGCAAGCTCATCGTCCACCCCCGGCTGCAACGGCACGGTCTCGGCGGCCGGCTGCTGGCCGCCGTCGAGGCGCGCCTGAGCGCCGAACGCGCCGCCACCCGCTACCGCCTCCTCGCCGGTCACCGCGGCGACGGCGGTCTCCGCCTCTACCGCAACCACGGCTACGCCCCCGTCCCCACCGAGGAGACCGGCCGCCGCCTGGGCCGCATCACGCTGGAGAAGCCCGCGGCGGCACAGGCGTACGCCACCGGAGCCTGAGCCTTCGCGCCGCGGGGCCGCCCTCAAGGCCCCGCGGCACGGCCGCGCCCCGGAGGCGTCACGCCGTACGCGACCGCCGCAGCCAGAGCAGACCGGTGACCGGCAGGAAGACCGGGATGAAGAGATAGCCCATGCCGTAGTCCGACCAGACCGTGGCGTCGGGGAAGGCGGACGGGTCCAGCAGCGTCCAGCTGCCGACGCCGAGGACGCCCAGCAGCTCCAGCGCACAGCAGACCAGCGCCGCCCGGCGGGCCCCCTCACCGCCGCGCACCAGCGAGAAGGTGATGAAGCCGTAGACCACCGCGGAGACCGCGGAGAGCGTGTAGGCCAGCGGCGCCACATGGAACTGCGCGATCAGCTGGTACAGCGAGCGGGACGCGGCGGCGACGGTGAAGATGCCGTAGAGGGTGACGAGCAGCCGCCCGGGGCCGGTGCCCAGCGACCGGCGGCCGTCCGCGGCGACGGCGGTGTCCTGCGCGCCGGTCTTGGTGATGTCATCCATTGCCGCCTCCCCAGATGTCGAACAGCCGGACCTCCAGCACCGCCAGCACCACGGCGCCCGCCGCGACGGTGGCCGAGCCCCAGCGGGTGCGCTCCGACAGCGACATGAAGCCGGTGCCCGGTACGCACGCCGCCGCGCCGATCAGATAGGCGAGGAAGAGCGCGGTGCCCTTGGCGGGAGAGTGTCCGCCCGCCAACTGCACGATGCCGACGACGAGTTGGACGATCCCGAGGAGGGAGACGACGGCCATGCCGATGAAGTGCCAGTCCTTCGTGGGCTCGTCGCGGTACGCGGCGAAACCGCACCAGGCGGCCAGGGCGAGAGCGGTCGCACCGACCGCGATCGTCAGGGCGTCGATCACCGGGACCTCCGCGCGGCACGGCGGCGCACCGTGGGGTTGTGGGGCATGAGGCGATGCTAATCGGCCCGTACCGGACGCTCGCGCGCGGGCCCGGCGCGGCGGGGGAGCGGCGCGGCGGGGCCGGCGGCTTCCCCTTCCGGGCCGCGCCGCCCGCACCTTCCGGGCCGCCCCCGGGCCCCGGCCCGTCCCGCCCGCCGTGGCGTTGGCCACACGGCCCGTGCCCGCGCGGGGCGCACGGGGTGCCCGCCCGGGTCCGTACGCGGGCGTTCGCGCAGGCCGCGCGGCCCGGGGATGGCGGATGCGGCGGGCGGGCGGGTCGCGGAGCCGTCCACGTTCCGACATTCGCCGTCCGCTATTCGGACGCGCTGGCTCGACTTGCACGCTTGTCTGGTTTACTTGCCGCCATGACCACGACGAGCAGCCGCACCCCTGCGACCGAGGCGATGACGACGCCCGGTGCTCGTTGCATGTGTCGAATGTGTGACCGCTGAGGGCCCCCGCCTGAGCCTCGCGCCCCGAAGCGAGACCTGCTGCCATGAGCCGAAAGTGTCCGTCCCCACGGAACCGGCCACCCCGCGTCACCGGAACCCGAAGCCCGCTCTTCGGCGTCTTTCAGGTCCCCGGTTTCCCATGCCGCGAAAGAATGCCCCGTGTCCGGCGGGCGAGCCGCCGGGCACTCGACAGTGACGGAATTCCCTGTGATCACCACAACGGGCCTGACCAAGGTCTACCGCTCAGGAGACCGCGAAGTCACCGCGCTGGACGGCGTCGACCTGCACGTCCGCGAGGGTGAGGTCTACGGCGTCCTCGGCCAGAGCGGCGCCGGCAAGTCCACCCTGATCCGCTGCCTCAACCTCCTGGAGCGCCCCACCTCCGGCACGGTCACCGTCGCCGGGACCGATCTGACCGCGCTGGCCGGACGCAAGGAGCGGGCCAACGCCGCGCTGCGCGCCGCCCGCAGCCACATCGGGATGGTCTTCCAGCACTTCAACCTGCTGTCCTCGCGCACCGTCCAGGACAACGTCGAACTGCCGCTGGAAATCCTCAAGGTCGATCGCCGCGAACGCGCCCGCAAGGCGCTCGAACTCCTCGACCTGGTGGGCCTCGCCGACAAGGCCAAGGCGTACCCGGCCCAGCTCTCCGGCGGCCAGAAGCAGCGCGTCGGCATCGCCCGCGCCCTCGCCGGTGACCCCAAGGTGCTCCTCTCCGACGAGGCCACCAGCGCCCTCGACCCGGAGACCACCCGCTCCATCCTCCAGCTGCTGCGCGACCTCAACCAGCAGCTCGGCCTGACCATCGTCCTCATCACCCACGAGATGGACGTCGTCAAGACGATCTGCGACTCCGCCGCGCTGATGAAGGGCGGCCGCGTCATCGAGTCCGGCACCGTCTCCGAACGCCTCGCCACCCCCGGCTCCGAACTCGCCCGCGAACTCTTCCCCGTGGGCGGCGAGCCCTCCGGGGACGGCCGCACCGTCGTCGACATCACCTTCCACGGCGCCGCCGCCACCCGCCCGGTCATCTCCGAGCTGTCACGCACCTACAACGTCGACATCTCGATCCTCGGCGCCGCGATGGACACCGTCGGCGGCAAGCAGATCGGCCGGATGCGGATCGAACTGCCAGGCCCCTTCGAGGAGAACGTCGTGCCCATCGGCTTCCTCCGCGAACAAGGACTCCAAGTCGATGTCGCAGAGGCCGCAGACGTCGCGGATGCCGCACCCGCCGGAGCCACCGCGCCCGCCACCACGCTCCGGAAGGACGCTGCCAAGTGAGCTGGAACGACATGCAGCCGCTGCTGTACAACGCGTGCCTCGACACCTTCTTCATGGTGTGGTGGGCGACCGTCTGGGCGGTCATCGGCGGACTGCCGCTCGGCGTGCTGCTGGTCCTCACCGAGCGCGGCGGCCAGCTCCGCAACGCCGCCGTCAACAAGATCATCAGCGTCGTGGTGAACATCGGGCGGTCGCTGCCCTTCATCATCCTGATGATCGCCCTGATCCCGTTCACCCGCTTCGTGATCGGCACCTCCATCGGCCCCAGCGCCGCGGTCGTCCCGCTGGCCATCGGCGCCATCCCGTTCTTCGCCCGCCTGGTGGAGACCGCGGTACGCGAGGTGGACGGCGGCCTGATCGAGGCCGCCCAGTCGATGGGCGGCGGCACCTGGACCATCGTCTTCAAGGTCCTGCTGCCGCAGGCGATGCCCTCGCTCGTGGCCGGTCTGACCAACACCGTCATCACCGTCATCAGCTACTCCGCGATGGCCGGCGCCCTCGGCGCGGGCGGTCTGGGCAGCGCGGCCATCACCTACGGCCAGCAGCGCTTCGACACCCGCTTCATGATCGTCACGGTGGTCCTGATCATCGTGATCGTCACCGCCGTCCAGCTCATCGGCGACCTCGCGGTACGCGCCCTCTCCCGCCGCTCCTCGCGCGCCGACGCCCCCCGCGGTCTGCTGCGCCTGCCCCGTCCGCGCAAGGCGAGCGAGCAGATCCAGCGGGACAACGCACACCTTCTGTGAACCCCAGGTCCGGACCCTTTGCCGGACGGTCGACGTCCCGCGCGCCCCGCGGGACCCATGAGAAAGGCACTCTTCGTGCGTAACGTCATCAAGATCACCGGGGCGGTCGCGGCCGCCGCCGCCCTCACCCTCGGTCTCGGCGCCTGCAGCGCCCCCTCGGACCCGGAGACCACCAAGAAGAACGACGCGAACGCGCCGCTCACCGTCGGTGCCACCTCCGTCCCCCAGGCCCAGATCCTCGACTTCGTCAAGAAGAACCTGGCGTCGAAGGAAGGGCTGAAGCTCAACGTCCGTACCTTCGAGGACTACACGCTCGTCGACCCCGCCACCGAGAACGGGGAGCTGGACGCCAACTACTTCCAGCACAAGGAATACCTCGACGAGTACAACAAGAAGGAGAACGGCCACCTCGTCCCGGTGGTCAACGTCCACCTGGAGCCGATGGGCCTCTACTCCAAGAAGCACACCAAGCTCTCCGAGCTGGGCTCCGGCAGCGTCATCGGCGTCCCCAACGACCCCAGCAACCAGGGCCGCGCCCTCAAGCTGCTCGCGTCCAAGGGCCTGATCACCCTCAAGGACGCCAAGGTCGACAACCCCGGCCTCAACGACATCAAGGACACCAAGGGCCTGAAGTTCCAGGAGGCCAAGGCCGAGACGCTGCCCTCCTCCCTCCCGGACTACGACGCCGCGGCGATCAACGGCAACTACGCCATCCCCGCCAAGCTCAAGCCGTCCAAGGACGCCCTCGCCATCGAGCCGGTCCAGGGCAACCCGTACGCCAACTTCCTCGCCGTCAAGAAGGGCAACGAGGACGACCCGCGCGTCAAGAAGCTCGCCAAGCTCCTCAACACCGACGCGGTGAAGAAGTACATCGAGAAGACCTACACCGACGGCTCCGCGCTGCCCTCCTTCGGCAAGCCCAAGAGCTGACCGCACCCGGTGCCGCCGACGGCCCGTGCGCAGCCCCGCGCTGCGCACGGGCCGTCGTGCTTGGCGCATCCGCGCCGGGATGCTGCATGCTGGTGCACTCACGATGGTCGACAAGTGATCGAAAACGACCCGTAACTCCCCGGAGCCCTACGGTCGACAGCGTTGGAGCAGCGGCATGAACCCCACCTTTCCGGATATCTCCATCAGCACGGACCGGTTGACGCTGCGCCCGTTGGACGAGGACGACGTCCCCGCCCTCGCCGAGATGATGAACGACGAGCTGGTCGCCGCCTGGACCGCGATACCGCAGCCCTACACCGAGGACGGCGCCCGCAACTGGGTCACCCGGTACGCACCCGGCGAACGCACCTCCGGACGCGGCATCGACCTCGCCGTCACCGAGTTCCTCACCCAGCGCCTGGTCGGCATCGTCCAGCTCGGCAACACCAACTGGCGGGTGCGCTCCTCCGAGATCTCCTACGTCATCGCCCCCTGGGCCCGCGGTGAGGGCTATGCCTCCGAGGCCGCCCTCGCCGTCGCCCGCTGGCTCTTCGGGGACCAGAAGTTCGAGCGACTGGAGCTGCGCACCGCGGCCGGGAACACCGCCTCCCAGCAGGTCGCCCAGAAGATCGGCTGCATCAGCGAGGGCGTGCTGCGCAACGCCTTCATCGCCCGCTCCCGCACCGAGGACGGCGGCTGGACGGACATCCGCACCGACCTCATCGTCTGGAGCCTGCTGCCCGAGGACCTGGACGTGCCCGGCCGGCGGGTCGACGCCAACGGCTTCGCCTACCCGGAGTGGAACTGAGGGACTGACGGACTGACGGGCACCGGGGGCCGTTCCGGTCGCCCCCCGGCCCCGGTGCGGCCGGGCGCGGACCGCGGCCGGGCGGCGCGCGCCCGCCGTACCCGGTCCGTGGTCCGGGCCCGTCAGGAGTAGTCTCGCGGTGCCGCGCCCGCACCGACCTGCGACGCGGCCCCGCCCCTCACCCGCGACAGGAGACTGACGAAGCATGGCCGACCGGGTCACGGTCATCGGCTGGGACGGTTCGCCGCTCACCGCCGCCGCCCGCTCCGCGCTGGGCGCCGCGACCCTGGTGGCCGGCGCGGCGCACCATCTCGCCCTCCCCGAGGTACCGCCCGCCGCCGAACGCATCCGCCTCGGCAGCGTCGCGCTCGCCGCCCGCCGCATCGCCCAGCACCGCGGCACCGCCGTCGTCCTCGCCGACGGCGACCCCGGCTTCTTCGGCGTCGTCCGCACCCTGCGCGCACCCCTGTACGGCTTGGAGGTCGAGGTCGTCCCGGCCGTCTCCTCCGTCGCCGCGGCGTTCGCCCGTGCCGGGATGCCCTGGGACGACGCCCAGATCGTCGTCGCCCACGGCCGCGATCTGCGCCGTGCCGTCAACGTCTGCCGCGCGCACCCCAAGGTCGCGGTCCTCACCGCCCCCGGCGCGGGCCCCGCCGAACTCGCCCTGCTGCTGGGCGGCGTGCACCGTACGTTCGTCATCTGCGAGGCGCTGGGCACCGACCGCGAACGGGTCACCGTCCTCACCTCCGACAAGGCCGCCGACCACGACTGGCGCGACCCCAACGTCGTCATCGTCGTCGGCGCCGCCGGGCGCGCCGACGACGCCGGGGACCGTGCCAGCGGCTGGATCGCCGGCCACGACATCGGCCACCCGGCCGGCCCGCGCGGCTGGGGGCTGCCGTCCGGCGCGTACGGCGGGGTGTTCGGCGAGGGCGAGGCGGTGCAGCTGCGCACCGCCCAACTCGCCCGGCTCGGGCCCCGCCTGGGCGATCTGGTGTGGGACATCGGCTCCGGCAGCGGCGCCGCCGCGGTGGAGGCGGCCCGCTTCGGCGCCGCCGTCATCGCCGTCGACGCCGACCCGGACGCCTGCGGCCGCACCACCGCCGTCGCCCGCCGCCACGGCGTCCAGCTCCAGGTCGTGCACGGCCGCGCCCCGCAGATCCTGGAGGACCTGCCGGAGCCGGACGTGATCCGCGTCGGCGGCGGGGGAGTGGCGGTCATCGCCGCCTGTGCGGCCCGCCGCCCGGAGCGGATCGTCACCCACGCCTCGACCCGCGACGAGGCCGAAGCGCTCGGCCGCGCCCTGGCCGACGGCGGTTACGAGGTCGAGTGCGCACTGCTCCAATCGGTCGATCTGGACACCTCGGCCTGGGTCGAGCGGGAGCGCTCCGTCGTGTTCCTGCTGAGCGGATATCGCGTTCCTCACCCGTGACCAGGACCGTCGTCGACGCGGGGTAGGCTGGCGGATCGTTGCGCCGCCGTTCCGCTTTCGGCTTCGTACGTCAATATCCGGTAAACGTCACGGTTTTGGCTGGATATCCGGATAACCGGCTACGACGCTCGGAGGGCGGACGTGCCGCGAGGCGTGCCCGCTCGTTCCGTCACCGGGCCGAGGGCGCGCCCTCGGCCACGCGCGCGCACGAGCGGTGGTAAGGAGCACTATCAATGGGCGAGGGGTACGCATGACCGACACCGGCCAGGTCCCGGGCGAGGGACAGCCGGAGCACGCAGGCGGGCAGGCCGGGCAGCCGGCCACCGCCTCCCCTGCCGCACCCGGAGCTGCCGAACAGCCGGGCACCGCGCAGGCGGACGCGTACGGCCACCCCGAGCCGTCCGGTGTCGTGGTCGATGACGACGATCTGCTGCTGATGCCGGCCGCCCAGGGCGCCTGGACCGAGCAGCCGGACCGCAGGGGCCGCCCCGCCGCCCCCGCCCCGCAGGACCGGCCCGCGCCCGCCCGGCGCCCGCTGCACATGGGCCCGCCCGTGCCGGATGCCACCGGCGGCGTGGTCCGCTCCCTGGCCGACCGCGGCCCGGCGACCCCGCCCCAGCCGATGCCGGTACGGCAGCCGGGGCCGCCCACCGGCGATCCCGAATACCTTGATGTTCCGGCGGCGGATGTTCCCGCAACGGATGTTCCGCAGGCCGAGGGGGGGCCGCAGGTGCCGGGCGAGGTGCCCGGCCCGCAGACACCCGTTGCCGAGCCCGGCTCGCAGGCGCCCGGTGTCGAGCCCGGCCCGCAGGTGCCCGCTGCGGACGCCGGTTCGCAGGCGCCCGGTGCGGAGGCCGGTCCGCAGGGGCAGGATTCGGCCGCGCCCGCCGCCCCGGTTGCGTACGGCGCGCCTGATGCCGCGCAGCTGCCCGGTCCTCAGCTCGGTGAGATCCCGCCGCAGGTGATGCCGTGGGGTGAGGCGTCCGCGCAGGTGGCTGCCGTTCCGGTGGCGCCGGTGGCCGAGCCGCAGCAGCCGGGCGCCGCCCCGGCCCCGCAGCCCCCGGCCGGGCCGCTTCCTGCCGAGGCTGTGCAGGTTGCGGCCCAGAACCCGGAGGCCGTCCCCGCCGCGCAGGCCCCGGACGCCGTCCCCGTCGCGCAGGCCCCGGAGGCCGTTCCGGCCGAGGTGCACCCGGAGGTGTCCGGTCAGGCCGTGGAGGCGGGCGCCGAGGCGGAGGGGTCCGTGGCGCAGCAGGCTGCCGGGCCCGAGGGTGTGGCCCCGGCTGACGCCCCGGCCGAAGCCTCGGTCGATGCCGTTGCCCCGCAGGACGCCGTTGCTCCTGAGGCTGCCGCTGCCGAGAACGTCGCCCAGGCCGTCGACGTCGCCGTGGCGCAGCCGGAGGCGGATGCGGAGACCCCCGAGGCGGAGCAGCAGGCCGCCGAGGTGGACGGGGCGAGCGCCGCCGATGTGCCCGGCGCGGACGGCCCGAACGCGGCTGCCCCCGTCGCCGATGTTCCTCAGGCCGATGCACCGGTCGGTGCCGAGGCTTCCGGTGCCGATGGCGCGGACGGGGCCGTTCCGGCCGCCGCCGCGCAGGGGGCCGCCGGGCAGCCTGCCGCGCCGGAGGGCACGGAGGAGGCCCCCGAGGTGGCGGTGGACGTGCCCGCCGGGGCCCGCGATGCCGAGGCGGGAGACGTCGTGACCGAGGAAGCCGTGGCCCAGCCCGCCGAGGCGGGCGCGGAGCAGCCCGAAGAGCAGCCGCAGCCCCGGCCCGACGCCGTACGGTCCGAGGCACAGGCGCAGGCCGCGGCCGGGCAGGCCCCCGTCGCCGAGGCTGCCGAGACCGCCGAGGGTGTGGCGCCCGCACAGCCCGCGCCCGCCGCCGGTGCCGAGGCAGTTGCCCAGGCCGCTGCTCCCGAAGCTGACGCCGAGGCAGCCGCCCAGCTTCCCGTTCCCGACGCGGACGCCCAGGCTGCCCCTGCTCCCGAAGCCGAGGCCCAGGTCCCCGAGGCCGAGGCTCCCGAGGCCGCCGCCCCGCAGGTCGCCCCCGTCGCAGACGTGGCAGCAGCGGACCCGGCCGCCCCCGAGGCAGCCGCCGAGCAGCCGTCCGACGCTCCCGCCGAGCCGCACCCGGAGGCCGCCGCGCCGCAGGCCGCCCCGCAGGCCGAGCCCACTGCGGAGCAGCCCGGCCACGACCAGGTGGCCCAGGAGCAGCCCCAGCAGCAGGCGCCCCAGCCCCCGTCGGCACCGGTCGACAGCTCCGCGTCGGCCCCCGCCCCGCAGCCCGACAGCCCGGACACCGCCGAGCAGGCGCAGCCCACCGAGCCCCCGGCCGACGCCGAGCCCGCTGGCGCCCCGCAGGCCGCCCCCGAGGCAACCGCCCCGCAGGCCGAGCCCGCAGCCGAGGCGCCCGCCGCCCCGCAGGCCACCCCGCCGGCCGTGCCCGGCGCCCCGGTCCCCGCCCCGCTGCCGGTCACCGCCACCCCGGCCGCCGGTACCCCCATCGCGGGCTGGCCGCAGACCGTGCCCCCGGCCGCCCCCGAAACCGTCCCGCACCCGCAGGACGGCACCGGGCCCGGCGCCCCCGAAGCGCCCCAGGGTCTCCCGCAGGGCGAAGCCCACCCGGAGGCGGCCCCGGTCACTCCGGAACAGCCGCAGCCCGCCGAGGCCACCGCACCGGCCGACGCCACCACCGAAGGCCCGGCGCACCCGGAGCCCGCTTCCCCCGAAGCGCCCGCCGCCGAGCCCGCCGAGGCCACCGAGCCCGCCGAACCGGACGGAACCACTCCCGCCATCGAGCAGACCGAGAACACCCCCGTGGCCCCCACCCGCCCCCCGGCCGCCGGTTACGACGACTCCGACCGCGCCGCCGTCCACCGCGTCATGCGCGAACGCCGCGACATCCGTAACGGCTTCCGCCCCGACCCGATCCCCAACGACGTGCTGCTGCGCGTCCTGGAGGCGGCGCACACCGCGCCCAGCGTCGGGCACTCGCAGCCGTGGGACTTCGTCGTGATCCGCTCCGGGGAGACCCGCGAGCGGATGCACCAGCTCGCCACCGGCCAGCGGAAGGCGTACGCCGCATCGCTGCCCAAGGGCCGGGCCAAGCAGTTCCGTGAGCTGAAGATCGAGGCCATCCTCGACACGCCGGTGAACATCGTCGTCACCGCCGACCCCACCCGCGGCGGCCGTCACACCCTCGGCCGTCACACCCAGCCGCAGATGGCGCCGTACTCCTCCGCGCTCGCCGTCGAGAACCTCTGGCTCGCCGCCCGCGCCGAGGGCCTCGGTGTCGGCTGGGTCAGCTTCTTCGACGAGCGGCAGATGGTCACCGAACTCGGCCTGCCCGAGCACCTGGAGGTCGTCGCCTACCTCTGCATCGGCTACGTCGACGAGTTCCCCGAGGAGCCGGAGCTGATGCAGGCCGGATGGGCCGAGCGGCGCCCGCTGTCCTGGGTCGTCCACGAGGAGACCTACGGCCGCCGCGCCCTGCCCGGCGAGGACCCGCACGACCTGCTCCGGGAGACCCTGCACGGCATCCGCCCGCTCGACGCCAAGGCGCTCGGTGAGGCGTGGGAGCGCCAGAAGCGGATGACGAAGCCCGCCGGGGCGCTGGGCATGCTGGAGATCATCGCCGCGCAGCTGTGCGGCCTCTCCCGCAAGTGCCCGCCGCCGATCCCCGAGCCCGCCGCCGTCGCGATCTTCGCGGGCGACCACGGCGTGCACGCCCAGGGCGTGACCCCCTGGCCCCAGGAGGTCACCGGTCAGATGGTCGCCAACTTCCTGGGCGGCGGCGCGGTCTGCAACGCCTTCGCCACCCAGGTCGGCGCCGAGGTCTGCGTCGTCGACGTCGGTGTCGCCGCCGAACTCCCCGCCGCACCGGGCCTGCTGCCCCGTAAGGTCCGCGCCGGTACGGACGACTTCACGGCCGGGCCGGCCATGTCCCAGGAGGACGTGCTCAAGGCGATCGAGGCGGGTATCGAGACCGCCCGGGACCTCGTCGCGGCCGGTAACAAGGCGCTGCTCACCGGCGAGATGGGCATCGCCAACACCACCGCTTCGGCGGCCCTCGTCAGCGTCTACACCGGCGCCGACCCCGCCGAGATCACCGGCCGGGGCACCGGTATCAACGACGAGACGCACGCCCACAAGGTCGACGTGGTGCGCCGCGCACTGGAGCTGCACCGCCCCGACCCGGCCGACCCCATCGGCGTCCTCGCCGCGGTCGGCGGTCTGGAGCACGCCGCCCTCGTCGGCCTGATCCTCGGCGGCGCGTCCCTGCGGACGCCGGTGATCCTGGACGGCGTCAGCACCGGAGCCGCCGCCCTCGTCGCCCACGCCATCGCCCCCGAGGCGCTGGCCGCCTGCATCGCCGGGCACCGCAGCGCCGAACCGGGCCATGTCGCCGCCCTGACCAAGCTCGGCCTGCGTCCGCTGGTCGACCTCGATCTGCGACTCGGCGAGGGCACCGGCGCCCTGCTCGCCCTGCCGCTGGTGCAGAGCGCCGCCCGCGCCATGCACGAGGTCGCCACCTTCGACACCGCGGGCGTGACCGAGAAGGACTGACCCGGGCCACCCGACCACGGGCCCGGCGCCCCGCCTGCCGACGGGACGCCGGGCCCGCGCCTTCAGGAACCCTTCCTGTTTTCTCGGGGGCGGGCCGCGGTATCCCCCAAGGCCACCCCTCGGGCCGGGGCCGGGGCGGCACCGCCGCACGACGTCACACCGTGCGTCACAGGCCCCCGAAGACCGGCACCACATCCCCTATAGGCTGGGAGCCGGGCCGCCACCCGCGCCGGGGCCGGACCCGGCGGCGTCCCGTGGATGCCTCCCAGCCGTTCCACCGCCGCAGCGGCTGCGTCCTCCGGAGCCGCCCCACCCGCACAAGGAGCCGCACCCATGGCCGAGCATGCCGCCGAACACGCCGCCTACCCCGTCGGCCTGCGCCTGTCGGGCCGCCGCGTCGTCGTCCTCGGCGCCGGTCAGGTCGCCCAGCGCCGGCTCCCCGCCCTCCTCGCCGCCGGGGCCGACGTCCTGCTCGTCTCCCCGTCCGCCACCCCCTCCGTCGAGGCGATGGCCGACACCGGCGAACTCCGCTGGGAGCGCCGCCGCTACCGCCCCGGCGACCTCGCGGGCGCCTGGTACGCGCTGATCTCCACCGACGACGCCGAAGCCAACGCCGCCGCCTCCCAGGAGGCCGAGGAGCGCCGCGTCTGGGCCGTCCGCTCCGACGACGCCGAGGCCGCCACCGCCTGGACCCCGGCCACCGGCCACAGCGAAGGCGTCACCGTCGCCGTCCTCACCGGCCGCGACCCCCGCCGCTCCGCCGCCGTCCGCGACGCCGTCGTCGAGGGCCTGCGCGACGGCTCCCTCGCCGCGCCCCACCACCGCGCCCGCACCAAGGGCGTCGCTCTCGTCGGCGGCGGCCCGGGCGACCCGGACCTGATCACCGTGCGCGGCCGCCGCCTGCTCGCCGAGGCCGACGTCGTCATCGCCGACCGCCTCGGCCCCCGCGACCTCCTCGCCGAACTCCCCCCGCACGTCGAGATCATCGACGCGGCGAAGATCCCTTACGGCCGGTTCATGGCACAGGAGGCCATCAACCAGGCCCTCATCGACCACGCCAGGGCCGGTAAGGCCGTGGTCCGGCTCAAGGGCGGCGACCCCTTCGTCTTCGGCCGCGGCATGGAGGAGGTCCAGGCGCTCACCGAGGCCGGGATCCCCTGCACCGTCGTCCCCGGCATCTCCAGCACCATCTCGGTACCCGGCGCCGCCGGTATCCCCGTCACCCACCGCGGCGTCGCCCACGAGTTCACCGTCGTCAGCGGCCATGTCGCCCCCGACGACGAGCGCTCCCTCGTCGACTGGGCGGCCCTCGCCCGGCTGCGCGGCACCCTCGTCGTCCTGATGGGCGTCGGCAACAGCGCCGCCATCGCCGCCACGCTCATGGCCCACGGCCGCTCCGGCGACACCCCCGCCGCGGTCGTCCAGGAGGGCACCACGGCCGCCCAGCGCCGCGTCGACGCCACCCTCGCCACCCTCGGCGAGACCGTCCGCGCCGAGGGCGTACGGCCCCCGGCGGTCCTCGTCATCGGTGACGTCGTCGCCGTCACCCCCGGAAAGTAGCCGTCCCGCACCCGGCATTGGCACCCCGACACCGACAAGGCACTATCTCCCCGTGGCAGAAATCATCACCGTCGACGACCCCGACGACCCGCGGCTGCGCGACTACACCGGCCTCACCGACGTCGAGCTGCGGCGCCGCCGGGAGCCCGCCGAGGGCCTGTTCATCGCCGAGGGCGAGAAGGTCATCCGCCGCGCCCGGCACGCCGGTTACGAGATGCGCTCGATGCTGCTCTCGGCCAAGTGGGTCGACGTCATGCGCGACGTCATCGACGAGGTCCCGGCGCCGGTCTACGCGGTCACCCCCGACCTCGCCGAGCGGGTCACCGGCTACCACGTCCACCGCGGCGCCCTCGCCTCCATGCAGCGCAAACCGCTCCCGGACCCCGCGTCGCTGCTCGCCACGGACCGCCGCATCGCCGCCGTGGAGGCGGTCGACGACCACACCGACATCGGCGCGACGTTGCCTGTGGGTCTGCAACGGAGTGCAGGCCGGCGCGTCGCCATCTTCGAGGACATCGTCGATCACGCGAACCTGGGTGCCGCCTTCCGCAACGCAGCCGCTCTGGGCGTGGACGCCGTCTTCCTCACCCCACGCTGCGCCGACCCCCTGTACCGGCGGGCGGTGAAGGTGTCGATGGGCGCGGTCTTCCACGTTCCCTGGACCCGGCTGACCTCCTGGCCGGAGGAGATTGAGCTCTTCCGCCAGGACGGCTTCGTGACGGCTTCCCTGTGCCTCGACGAGAAGTCGATCACGATGGACGAACTCGCCGCCCGCCGGTACGAGAAGCTGGCGCTCATGCTCGGCACCGAAGGTGACGGCCTGTCGATCGAGGCTCTCCGCGCGGCCGACGAATGGGTCCGGATCCCGATGGCCGCCGGAGTGGATTCCCTCAACGTCGCCGCGGCCTCTGCCGTGGCCTTCTACGCGACGAGGCTGTAACCACGGTGCCCATGCCGGTGGAGGCGGCCGGAACGTCCGCACGCCGACGTCCGCCGTCAGGAGCGCAGCCGGTGAGGGTGAGCGCAGGACGCTCACCCTCACCCTTGTGGCCTTCCGTTGTCAGGCCCGCGTGCCGGTCGCGTTGAGGCAGGCGAGCAGGGTCCGGGCCTGGACGTTCACATAGTGGTTGTGCCGGACCAGAGAGGTGAGCTGTCCCGGGGTGACCCAACGGAATCCGGCGGGTGGGTCGAGGGGAGCCGTTGCCTCGTCGGCCTCGACGAGGAGATGGCGGCTCTCCGCGTTGCGGAACCGGCCGCCCTCCTCCGAGTGCACGGCCTCGTAGCTGATGCGCGAGGGGAAGGAGGCGCGCGCGTTCAGCACGTCGTCCAGGAACGGTGGCCGGTCTTCGGCGGGCAGATGCGCGTGGGCGGCGGGGGTGCACTGGACCGTGGGGCCGAGTTCCACGGTGTCGAGGAAGCCCCCTTCGACGCGTGCCTGGACCAGGACGTGGGGTACGTCGCCGAACCGCCGGACGAGGAAGGCCGTGACGCCCCTCGCGCGCGGCTCGAACAGCGGCTGGGTCCAGCCGGTGACCTCCCTGCTGTCGGCCTGTACGCGGACCGCCACGACGCTGAAGTAGCGGCCTTCCGCGTGGTCGATGCTCGATTCGCCGCGGTTCCAGCCGGGGAGCCCGGCCAGCGGCAGCGGCTCGGCGCGTACGTCGTGCCGGGAACGTTCGGCGGTGAACCACGACAGCAGTTCGGTGTCCGAGTGCAGGGCGCCGGGCTGGTCGTCGCGGTACGGAACGCAGGAGAGCACGGTGCGTGCGTCCATGTTGACGACATTGTCGGAGTGCAGCAGCTCACCGATCTGGCCGAGGGTCAGCCAGCAGAAGTCGTCGTCGAGCGGGACCGGCTCCGTGGTCTCCACGATCATGTTCCGGTTGCTCTTGCGGAAGAACCAGGAGCCGTGCTCGGACTGGAGAACGTCGGCGATGATCCTGTGGGGGGCCGGGCGGGTGAAGTGCTCCACGTACTTCACGGCCGCGCCCTTGTGCACCTTGGTGTAGTTGCTGCGGGTGGCTTGGACGGTCGGGGAGAGCTGCACCAGGTTGGGGTTGCCCGGCTCCATCTTGGCCTGCATCAGGAAGTGGAGCACCCCGTCGAACTCCTTGGCGAGGATGCCGAGGATGCCGACTTCGGGCTGGCGGATGATGGGCTGGTGCCATTCCCGGTAGGGGCCCTCGTCCACGGTGACGCGCAGTCCCTCGACGGTGAAGAACCGGCCGCTGTCGTGTACGAGGTTGCCGGTGTCCCCGTCGAACGACCAGTTGTCCAGCTGGGCGAAGGGGATGCGCTCCACGTGGAAGCGGTGGGACCGGCGGCGCTCGTCGAGCCAGGTGTGGACTTCCGCGGTCTGCGGCCCCGCACCTTGGCGGGTGGCCGCGGACCGGGCGATGCGAGGGAGGAGAGCGTCGTCGTGCCGTGGTCTCAGTCCGCGGTCACGGTCGGCGGGAGCCGCGGTGAGGGACGCGGTCCGCGGGGTCATGAGTGCTTCTCCACGAACTCCGTCACCGAGGAGATGACGTAGTCGAGCATCTCCTCGGTCAGCGCCGGATACACCCCGATCCAGAAGGTCTGCTCGGTAACGATGTCGCTGTTGGTCAGGTCGCCGACGACGCGGTGCGGCTGGTCGGTATAGGCCGGATGCCGTGTCAGGTTGCCGGCGAAGAGCCGCCGGGTGCCGATCTTGCGGGATTCGAGAAAGTCCACCAACGCGCCCCGGCTGAAGGGGGCCTCGGGATCCACGGTCAGCGCGAACCCGAACCAGCTCGGGTCGCTGCGCTCGGTCGCCCTGGGCAGCAACAGGTGCGGGGTGCCCTCCAGGCCGTCCCGCAGCCGCTGCCAGTTGCGGCGCCGGGCTGCGCAGAACGCGTCGAGCTTGTCCAGCTGGGTCAGGCCCAGGGCGGCCTGGATATCGGTCGCCTTCAGGTTGTAACCGACGTGCGAAAAAATGTATTTGTGGTCGTAGCCTTCGGGCAGGGTACCCATCTGGTACTGGAACCGCTTGAGGCACTTGTTGGTCTCGCCGGGCTCGCACCAGCAGTCGCGGCCCCAGTCACGGAGTGACTCCACGATCCGGGCGAGCGCCAGGTTGGAGGTCAGTACGCAGCCTCCCTCGCCCGTCGTCAGGTGGTGGGCCGGGTAGAAGCTGACGGTCGTGAGGTCGCCGAAGGTGCCGGTCAGCTTTCCGTCGTAGGTCGAACCGACCGCGTCGCAGTTGTCCTCGATCAGGAACAGATCGTGATCCGCCGCGAGTTGGGCGATCTCGGCGACCTCGAACGGGTTGCCGAGGGCGTGGGCGATCATGATGGCCCGGGTGCGCGGCCCGATCGCCTCGGCGACGCGGGCAGCCGTCGTGTTGTAGGTGCCCAGCTCGACGTCGACGAAGACCGGGACGAGTCCGTTCTGCAGGATCGGGTTGACGGTGGTGGGAAAGCCCGCCGCGACCGTGATCACCTCGTCCTGCGGGCGCAGCCGCCGCTCTTCCAGCAGATGTGAGGTGAACGCGGTCATGGCCAGAAGGTTCGCGGAGGAGCCGGAATTGGTGAGATGAGCCTTGCGGTGCCCCAGTTTGCGGGCGAACCGGGATTCGAACCTGCGCGAGCTGGGCCCGGCGGCTATCCGCATCTCCAGGGCGGCTTCGACCAGCGCGGCCCGGTCCGTTTCGTCCAGGACCGCGCCCGAGGGCCAGATCTCGGTGACGCCCGGGACGAAGGGCTCCTCCGCCCGGGCGTCCATGTGGTACTTCGCGGTCTCGTCGAGAATCAGTTCCTTGTGGGCGTTCCTCACGCGATGTCCCCTCGGTGCTGCTGTCCGGTGTCCTCGGCCGCGTACTTCACGGCCTTCCACCAGGCCAGGTGGGAGCGGTACCACTCGACGGTGTCGGCCAGGCCCTGCTCGAAGGAGATGCGGGGGCGGTAGCCGAGCTGTTCACGGATCTTGGTCGAGTCGAGCGCGTAGCGCAGATCGTGTCCCTTGCGGTCGGCGACCCGGCGGACGCTGCCGGCCTCCGCACCGCACAGGTCGAGCAGGCGCTCGGTGACGTGCAGGTTCGTCCGTTCCTCGCCGCCGCCGATGTGGTAGATCTCGCCGGGCCCGCCGCCGTCCAGGACGAGGGCGATCGCGCGGCAGTGGTCGTCGACGTGCAGCCATTCGCGGACGTTGCGTCCGTCGCCGTACAGCGGAACGGGCAGCCCTTCGAGCAGGTTGGTGACGAAGAGCGGGATCAGCTTCTCGGGGTGCTGGTAGGGGCCGTAATTGTTCGAGCAGCGGGTGACCGACACATGCAGCCCGTGCGTACGCCAGTAGGCGCGGGCGAGCAGATCGGACGCGGCCTTGGAGGCGGCGTAGGGGGAGTTGGGCGCCAGTGGCCACTCCTCGGTCCAGGCGCCTTCCGTGAGGGAGCCGTACACCTCGTCCGTGGAGATGTGGACGACCCTGCCCACCTCCGCCCGGACGCAGGCCTCCAGCAGGGTCTGTGTGCCCTGCACGTTCGTCCGTACGAACGCGGCCCCCGAGTCCACGGACCGGTCGACGTGCGACTCCGCCGCGAAATGGACGACCGCGTCGTGCCCGGGCAACAGCTCGCGCAGCAGCGGGCCGTCGCAGACGTCGCCCGCCACGAACTCCAGGCGGGGGTGGTGAGCGGGGAGGTTGTCGCGGTTGCCCGCGTAGGTCAGTTTGTCGAGCACGGTCACCCGGGTCGACTCGTGGCCCGGGTAACCGCCGTGCAGGAGGGTGCGGACGAAGTGGGAGCCGATGAACCCGGCGCCACCGGTGACCAGCAGCCTCGTCGGTGTGCCGCGCGGCGCGGGCATCAGGCGGCCACCCTGATCCGGGTGTGGTCGCCCACGACCAGGGTGTGGCAGGCGGCACCGGCCAGGCCCGCGCCGATGACGGCGTTGCGGCCGATCAGCGAATTCCGCAGGCCGGGCCCGTGGGCGATCTCGGCACCGTCCATCACGATGGAGTCCCGGACCCGGGTCGCCCGCAGCGTGCAGCCGGAGCCGATGGAGGTGTTCGGCCCGATGTGGCAGTCCTCGATGACGGTGCCCGCTCCGATGACGGCCGGGCTGTCGATGCGTGAGCGGATGATGCGGGCGCCCGCCTCGATGCGTACCCGGTCGCCGAGTTGGCTGGCGGCGTCCACGCTGCCCAGGTTGCCCGGGCGCAGATCGGCCAGCAGCCTCTCGTTGCAGTCCAGGATGTCCGCGGCCTGGCCGGTGTCCTTCCAGTAGCCGCGATACTCGTCGGCCTTGATGCGGAAGCCGTTCTCGACCAGCCACTGGAGCGCGTCGGTGATCTCCAGTTCGCCGCGGGCACTGGGCTTGATCGACCGGACGGCCTCGTGGATGGCCGGGGTGAAGAAGTAGACGCCGATCAACGCGAGGTTGCTGCGGGGGTGCGGGGGCTTCTCGACGAGCCGGGCGACGGTGCCGTCCGGCTCCAGCTCCACGACACCGAACGCCCGCGGGTCCGCCACCTGGTGGACGACGACCGCCGCGGCCGGGCGCTGGGCCCGGAACTCGTCCGCGGCCTGGGCGATGCCCTCGGGGAGCATGTTGTCCCCGAGGTACATCACGAAGTCGTCGTCGCCCAGGAAGGTGCGGGCGAGCGATACACAGTGAGCCAGGCCGAGCGGCTGTTCCTGGGGTAGGTACGTCACGCGGATGCCCAGCCGCGAACCGTCCCCCACGACTTCGGCGATCTCCGCGGCCCAGCTGCCCACGACGATGCCGACCTCGGTGACACCCAGATCCCTGATGTTTCCCAGCACGTGCTCAAGGACCGGCTTGTTGACGATGGGGATGAGCTGTTTGGGCATGGAGTGGCTGAAGGGGCGCAGACGGGTGCCTGATCCACCCGATAACACCAGGGCTTTCACGGGATCCTCCTTGCGTTGACCGGTGGAGAACGGGGAGCGATCAGCTCGCGGCCGGCGGTGCGCCGACGCTGCCGTGCAGCAGGTACCGCTTGCCGCCGATGCCCCGGACTCCCGGAGTGTCTTGGGTGAGCTTGGTGGTCGCCTGGGCGATGGGGCTGGCCAGGAAGTCCACGTGGGCCTCGTCCTCGGTGAATTCCGCGTAGTTCAGCACGCGGCTGCCGTCCAGGCTGTAGTGGAAGTGCGCCGAGAGCAGGCCCGGTGTCGCCTCGGTGAGCGGGCCGTCGAGCAGCCGGTCGATGATGGTGCGTTGCGTGGCACGGCCGTCGACGTCGAACATCGGCGCGACGATGCGGGTGGGGGTGCTGACGGTGTCGAAGACGGTGCTCCGGTAGCGCTTGAACGCTATGGGGGCACAGCGTTCGACGTCCGCCCCGTCCACGCCGCGGCCGCGCAGTGTCGGGGGCTGCAGGTACATGCGGCCGGATGCGCGGTAGGCCGCCAGGCCGGTCCACTGTTCGTAGGTCCACACGTTCTCGCCCTCGGTGCTCACGTAGCAGGTCTGCGAGAGCAGCCCCTCCGGTCGGCTCGTCGCCTCCCATTCGGCGAGGAGGGCATCGGCCACCGCCTGCTGGACATCGGCGGTGCCCACGTACAGGGGGGTCACCAGCACCAGTTCGGAGTCCGGGCGGTTGACGGTGGGGAAGGCGGGCGGGGTCACGGCTTTCTCCTCTTGCTTCTGTTCTCGGGTGCGTGTGCGGGTGGTGCGGTGTGCCCGGTGCGGGAGCCGTTCACCGGCTCCGGTGCCGGCGGGTGCGGCTCTCCAGCTCCGGGATGATCTCGACGGGGCTCGGGATCCGGGTGAACTCCTGGTGCAGTGCCGTGGTGGCCTCCTTGAACGCGGGGTCGCCGAGCAGCCGCAGCAGCCCCTCGCGCAGGGCTGCCACGGTGGGCTTCTCGTCCTCGATGACCAGACCCGCGCCCTTGGCCGCGGTGTAGCGGGCGAAGTCCACGTACTCGGAACCGGTCTTGGGCAGCAGGAGCTGCGGTACGCCGTGCACGATGGCGGCCGCCCAGGTCCCCGTTCCGCCGAGGTGGATGACCGCGTCACAGGTCGGCAGGAGCTGGTTCAGCGGGGTGTAGTCCGTCAGGCGGACGTTCTCCGGGATGGTGCCGGCGCCCGCCAACTGCGCCTCGTTGAGCGTGGCGACCATCTCGATGTCCAGCTGGGCGGCCATCGCGAACACCTCGCTGATGGAGATGCCGTTGTCCCCGAACAGGTCCCGGCCGCTGGTGCCCAGCGTCAGACAGACGCGGGGCCGCTCGGGGACCTCGCGCAGCCAGCCGGGGACGGCCGTGGCGCCGTTGAACGGCACCGGGCGCATCGCGAGGTGGTCCAGGTCCAGCGGCAGCCGCATGACCTCGGGCCAGGGGTCGATGCTCCACTGACCCACGATCAGGTCCTCGCCGAATTCGATGCCGTAGCGGCTGAGCTGGGGCCGCATCAGCTCGGCCATCAGGTCCGGTTCGGAGGCGCCACGGCCGCGCCGGCCCCGGGTGTACTGATCGCGCAGCCAGCCGAAGCGGTCCAGGCCCCACAGCAGCCGCGCGTGGGCGGCGCCGCAGGACCGGGCGGCGATCGGCGAGGGGAAGAACAGCGGGTCCCAGATGACGAGTTCCGGCTGCCACTCCTGGGCGAAGCGGACCATCTCGTCGGTGACCCCGGCGGATTCGGTGGTTGCCGGGTAGTAGAACGCGTACGAGGCCACGACGTAGTTGCGGATCATGGGCCAGGTGTTGTCGTCGTCGGGGTCCACCCCCGTGGTCCGGGCGATCCCCTCCAACGTCTCGTTGGCGAAGGTTTCCTGGACCGCGGCGGCCAGGTCGATCCTGCCGTCGAGCGGTACCGCGGTCAGGCCCGCTCCCGTGATGGCGGCGACGGTTCCCGGGTGATCGTGCGTCACCACCCGTACCTGGTGTCCCGCGCTCTGCAGGGCGGTGGCCGGGGGGGCCAGCGCCATGACGTGGGAGGTGACGGGTAAGACGGTGAACATGATGCGCATGCGGTAACTCCTTCACAGTGCCCGATGGGTCGGGCGAGCGGTGTGCGGAGGCGGCGCCGGTCGCGCGGCCCGTTCGACGGCAGGATTCCTCAGGCGGTCTCGACGCCGTCCGGTGCGGCCTGAGGCGGCGACGCCTCTTGGTCCTCGCCGGGCCGGGCGGTGTTGCGGAGCAGGACCGCGATCGCCACGGCCAGCGCCAGCACCGCGACCGCGCAGACGAGGGAGACGGCGTGGAGGCTGTCGAGGAACGCGCTTCGGGCGGTCCTCAGCAGGTCGGCGCCGGCCTGGGCCGACAGCCGGCCCGCGGCCTCGACCGCCCCGCCCAGAGACTCATGGGCGTCCTGCGCGGCACGGGCGGGAATCCCGGCGAGATCGCCGTCCGTCATGCCCGACCGGTAGACGGCGGTTCCGACACTGCCGAGGAGGGCCAGCCCCAGGGCGCCGCCGAGTTCGTTGGCGGTCGAGGTGACTGCGGACGCCGCACCGGCCCGCTCCGGCGGAGCGGCGCTGACCGCCATGTCGGTGCCGAACACACCCATGGCGGACAGCCCGACGAACATCACCACGGTGCCGATCACCAGCAGGGTCAGATGGGACACCTGTACCTGCGTGATGAGGACGAAGCCGACCGCCGCCACCACCAGTCCCAGCGCCATGACGTAGGCCGGACGGACCTTCCGGGCCACGGAGGGGATCAGGAGGGCGACGGGGATGCCCGCGATGGTCATCGGCAGCGTCCACAGGCCCGCTTCCAGGGGGGAGCTGCCGTGGACGAGCTGGAGGTACTGGGCGGCGAAGAAGTTGAGGCCCATCATGACGCCGGTGTTCACGACCAGGGCGACGACGGCCACGTTGAACCGGATGTTGCCGAACAGCCCCAGATCGAGCAGCGGGTTGGCGGAGCTCCGCTGCCGGTGGAGGAAGGCCCAGCCGACGAGCAGGCCGGCGACGGCGATGCCGACGGAGAGCGGCGTAACCCCGTGTCCGGCGATCTGCTTGACCCCGTAGACCACGGACAACATGCCCACCAGCGACAGCACCACGCTGACGAGGTCCATGGGGCCCGCCGCATCGGCACGGTACTCGGGCAGCACCTTGGGGCCGAGCACCAGCAGCAACAGCATGACCGGTACGCCCATGAGGAAGACCGAGCCCCACCAGAAGAAGTTCAGCAGCGCCCCGCCGACCAGCGGGCCGAGTGCCGCTCCGGCCATGAAGCTGGTCATCCAGATGCCGATGGCACGCGAACGCTGGACGTCGTCATGGAACATGGTGCGGATGAGGGCCATCGTGGAGGGCATCAAGGTCGCTCCCGCGACGCCCAGCAGCCCGCGTGTCACGATCAGCATGCCCGCGCTGTCGGACAGCGCGGCCAGTACGGAGGCCACGCCGAAGACCGCGGCGCCGTACAGCATCAGACGGCGCCGGCCGATGCGGTCGCCGATGGAGCCGGCGGTGACGAGACAGCCGGCGATCATGAAGCCGTAGATGTCCACGATCCACAGCAGCTGGGTACTGCTCGGGTGCAGGTCCTCGGTGAGTCCTGGGACCGTCAGGTGCAGGACCGTCAGGTCCATGGAGACGAGCAGGGTCGGCAAGGCCAGAATGGCGAGTCCTGCCCATTCCCTCCGGCCTGCCTTGGGTGGAGCGACCACGACGTAGTACCTCTTTCTCGTTCGTTTCGTTGCGGTGCCGTCCAAGGGAGACGGCGGTGTTTCAGGGGAGAAGCGAGCGCGCGCCACCGCTGCGCGGGACCGCCAGGGCCCGGGCGCGGACGTCGTCGACCAGGGCGGCCTGGGCGAGGACGGACTCGCCCTCCAGACCGGACGGGGTGCCCTGTCGTATCCGGGCCACGAAGGCGGCGACGACGTTGGCGAACTGGTCCTCGGGCGGCAGGGTGATGTCCTCGACGCGGTCCTGCTGCTCGATGCGGATGAGGGGGGAGTGCGTCGGCGGCGGTGTGTAGGCCCAGCGGACGGAGATCCTTCCGTGGCTGCCCCACAGCGCGTACTGGGAGCGGTAGGAGTGCTCCATGCCGAAGGTGAGGTGCGCGGCGACCCCGTCGGGCGAGCCGAGCAACGCCGATCCGCCCAGGTCCACCCCGCGGTCCTCGTCGACGTGGAGCCATGCGCCGAGCACGTCGAGCTCGTCGCCGAGGTACATCAGGGCCGTACGGATCGGGTAGACGCCGATGTCGGTCAGCGCGCCGCCGCCCACGTCCGGCCGGTAGCGGATGTCGTCCGCGGCCTTGGCCGGGAAGGCGAATTCGGCGGTGAGGTGACGCAGGTCGCCGATGGCCCCCTCGGCCACCTTCCGCTGGACGAAGGCGTGCTGGCTGTGCGTCAGGAACATGAAGCTCTCCAGCAGCACCAGATCACGTGCCGCGGCGAGCGTGAGGAGTTCCTCGGCGTCCTTCCGGGTCGTGGCCAGCGGTTTCTCCGACAGGACGTGCTTGCCGGCCTGGAGGGCCCGCTCGATCCACTCGGCGTGCAGGAGTGCGGGCAGTGGCACGTACACCGCGTCGATGTCGGGGCGTTCGAGCAGTCGGTCGTACCCCTCGACCGGTTCGCCGCCGAAGCGGTCGGTGAACGAGCGGGCCTTGGCCTCCTGCCTGCTGGCGATCGCGGCCACTTCCGTGGCGGGATGGGCCACGAGTGCGGGCAGCATGCGGCGCGCGGCGATCGCGGCGCAGCCGATGACGCCCATGCGTAAGGGGTGTGCAGTCATGTGACGACCTTCGCCTTCGTGGCCCGTGTCAGGGTTCTGGTCCGGTGTCGCGCAACGGGGAAAGAGGGCTGCAATATTGGTCGCTCCAATATTGGTTGGCTCAACGATAGAGTTTTATGTTGGTCGGTGCAATATAGGAGGCGTAGGATCGCCTCATGAAAATGTCGGGACGCTTGGCGCAGCTGGATGTCTGGCTCTTGTCCAACGCCGCCCATCAGGCGAAACGCCTGCTCTGCGCGCACCTGGACCGGACGGGTCTGCGCATGCAGCACTACCGGGTCATGGCCGGGCTGACCGAACTGGGCGAGTGCACCCAGGCGGAGCTGGGCCGGGCGCTCGAACTGGACGCCGGGAACCTGGTCGCGCTGCTGGGCGACCTGGAGGAGGCGCGCGCCGTCACGCGCGAGCCCGACCCGGCCAACCGGCGCCGCAACCTCGTGCGGTGCACCCCGCAGGGGCGCCGGCTGTACCGCCGGATGGACGAGGCGGTGGCCCGGGCGGACGAGGCGATGTTCGCGTCCTTCAGTGAGGAGGAGCGTGACCAGTTCCACCAGCTGCTCGCCCGCCTGGTGGCGGCCGCGGACTGAGCGGTCGGCCCGCCCGGCCGGTCGTCTCATCGAAGGCGTGCCCGTCGTGCGGTGACGCATTCCTCCAGGAACCCCAGGGCGCGCAGGTGGTACGACCTGGCGGCCCAGCCCAGGCTGATGTTGTGCCCCGCCGCGAGTTGCCGGTCGACGGTGACCGTCGCGCCGGTGAACAGCGCGGTCATGGCGGCCACGGTCTGCCCGTCGTGCCGCCACCAGCGCTCGTGCTCGGCGAAGGTGAAACGCACCGGGACACGGATCCGTGTGGCGATGCCCGCGAACTGTTCGGGCCAGTGGGCCATCTCCCGCACTTCGCGTTCGGGCATCGGGGTGACCAGCGTCCCGGCCAGCCGGAACGTGCCCGGCGGATACAGGCTGAGCGGTCCCCAGTGCAGCGAACCGTTCGGGCGGCCGTCGGAGGCGGACAGCCTGCTGAAGTCCACCGCGGGGCGATGGCCGATACCGGACACGTCCACGCCGATGAGGTCCGGGCCGAACGCCCCCTCGGCGGCCGCGCGCAGGGCGAGCTTGCCGCCGTAGGAATGGGCGACGGCGAAGAAGCCCGTCCCCGTCCGGTGCCCGTCGGCGAAGGCCGTGAGCGCGGCGGCGAGCGTGGCGGACTGCTCGGCCAGGCCCTGGCCGAGCGGCAGCCGCCCGGCGGAGGCCCCGTAGCCGGGGCGGTCGAGGGCCAGCACGGTGTAGCCCAGCCGCGCGCCGAGGTCGAGCAGGGACAGGGTGGGGTGTGCCCGGCCGTGGAAGTACCCCGCCCGCATTCCGCCGCCGTGCACGGCGACGACCACCGCGCGCGGCGGGGCGTGGCGCGGTTCGGCCAGCAGCGCGGACAGGGGGATACCCGCGCCGTCCAGCGTGATCCGGCGGACGTCCGGGTCCGCGGGGAGCGCCGCCGGGCCGGTGGTCGCGTCGTCGGGTGCGGGCGGGGCGGGTGTCGGGGGGCCGGTCATACGGGCCTCGGCTTCCAGGGGCGGCTCGGTCCGGGCCGCGGTGGGTGGGGTGTGTCGTGGTCCGGTTCCTCGTCCTCGGCGGCGAGCGGGGGAGGGCGAGGCCGGAAAGGGCGTCGGAGCGGAGGGGTTCGGCGCGGCGGTCGGTGATCACGTGGGGTGCTGCCGGGGGTGCTGACGGGCCGGGCCAGGAGGACGGCACCCCTTAGGATGAGGGCATGTCGAACTCGGCGGCGTTGGCGAAGGAGCTGACGGTCGGAGAGGTGTCGGACCGTAGCGGTGTGCCCGCCTCCACGTTGCGCTATTACGACCGCGAGGGGCTGATACACAGCCGCCGCACCAGCGGTAATCAGCGGCGCTACGCCCGCGACACACTCCGCCGTGTCGCCTTCATACGCGCCTCGCAGCGCGTCGGGATCCCCCTCGCCGACATCCGGGAGGCCCTGTGCCTCCTCCCTGAGGGCCGCACCCCCACCGAGGAGGACTGGGTCCAGGTCTCCGAGCGGTGGCGCTCCGAACTCGCCCGCCGCATCAACCTGTTGCTGCGTCTGCAGAGCAAGCTCACCGACTGCATCGGCTGCGGCTGCCTCTCGCTGGAGAAGTGTGCCCTCGTGAACCCCTGTGACGTTCTCGGGGAAGTGGGGCCGGGCGCCGGAGGGCTCCAGTTCTAGGCCCTGTCGTCACACTCCTGCCGCGAGGCATGCGGGAGCGTGAAGACAGGACCCGGGGGCGGGCCGCACACGTGCTGTGGGCCCGGCGCCCCAGGTCAGCTGCTGTACGGCCGCCTCTCGCGGGCCTCGCGCAGGGCGAGGCCCCACCAGACGAGCTGGTCGAAGAGGGTCGCGGCGGCGGCGGTCGCGGCGGCCGGGTCCTTCAGCGCGCCGGTCTCGTCGAACTGCCCCCAGCAGTTGTGGAAGCTGACCACGTCCCGGACGGTCACCGCGTGCAACTCGGCGAAAACGGTGCGCAGTTGCTCCACCGAGCGCAGACCGCCGGCCAGACCGCCGTAGGAGACGAAGCCGACCGGCTTGGCGCCCCACTCCGTGCGGTGCCAGTCGATCAGGCTCTTGAGCGAGGCGGGGAAGCTGTGGTTGTACTCCGGGGTCACCACGATGAAGACGTCCGCGTCGGCCAGCCGCGGCGACACCTTCAACAGGGTCCGGGCCACCTCCTCGCCGGGGTTGGCGGACAGCTCGTACGGCAGCGTGTGGTCGGCGAGGTCGATCAGATCGACCTGAAGGTCGTCGCGCTCCTTGGCGAGCGAGGTGATCCAGTTGGCGACGGCCGGACCGAAACGGCCCTCCCGGACGCTGCTGTTGATCAGGGCAAGGCGCAGTGGCGTGGTGGACATGGGTCTCCTTGTGCGTGGGGGCAGGCCCCGTTTCGCGGAATGGTCAAACGATCAGACTTGAAGTGGGGTTCAAGTCAAGCCCGTTCCTCAGCCGGTGTGTCGCGCGGCGGGGCGCGTCTCGCTGCGCCAGCTGCGCGGACCCCGGTGTCCCAGAGCCCGTTCCAGGCGGCGCCAGTGGGGATGGTGGCGGCGGATCTCGTTGCGGGGCCGGGCTGTGGCGCGGGTCCGGGCGAGCAGCACCACGACGAGCGCCGCCAGCTCCTCGGGGGTGGCGTTCCCCTTGGTCACGCGGAGGAGGGAACCGGTGTCGGTCGTGGTCATGTCTCTCTCCGTCACTGCGGGGGATTGCCGTGCTTGCGGGAGGGCAGGTCGGCGTGTTTGTCGCGCAGCATGGCGAGGGAGGCGATCAGGACCCGGCGGGTCTCGACGGGGTCGATGATGTCGTCGACCAGGCCGCGCTCCGCCGCGTAGTACGGGTGCATCAGCTGGGTCCGGTACTCCTCGATCTTCTGGCTGCGGACCGTTTCGGGCTCGTCGGCGTTGCTGATCTCCCGGCGGAAGATGACATTGGCGGCGCCTTCGGCGCCCATCACCGCGATCTCGTTTCCCGGCCAGGCGAAGGCCAGATCGGCCCCGATGGAGCGGGAGTCCATCACGATGTAGGCCCCGCCGTACGCCTTGCGCAGGACCAGCGAGACCCGCGGCACGGTGGCGTTGCAGTAGGCGTACAGCAGCTTGGCGCCGCGCCGGATGATGCCCTCGTGCTCCTGGTCGATACCGGGCAGGAAGCCGGGCACGTCGACCAGGGTGACCAGCGGGATGTTGAAGGCGTCGCAGAACTGCACGAAGCGGGCGGCCTTCTCGCTGGCCTGGATGTCCAGCACGCCCGCGTAGGAGGCCGGCTGGTTGGCGACGACGCCGACGACCTCGCCGCCGAGCCGGGCCAGCGCGCAGACGACGTTGGCCGCCCACGCGGCGTGGACCTCGAAGTACTCGCCGCTGTCGACGATCTCCTCGATGACGGCACGGATGTCGTAGCTGCGGCCGGGCTCCCCGGGGATCAGGTCGAGCAGCGGCTCGTTGCCGCGGTCCGGAGGGTCCTGGGACGGTACGGACGGCGGCAGTTCGCGGTTGTGGGACGGCAGCAGGGAGAGCAGAAAGCGCACGTCCTCCAGGCAGCTCTCCTCGTCGTCGTACGCGCCGTGGCACACGCCGGAGGTCTCGGCGTGCACATCGGCGCCGCCCAGGCCGTTCTGGGTGATCTTCTCGCCGGTCACCGCCTGGACGACGTCCGGGCCGGTGATGAACATCTGCGAGGTGTCGCGGACCATGAAGACGAAGTCGGTGAGCGCCGGGCTGTAGGCGGCGCCGCCCGCGCAGGGGCCGAGCATCACGGAGATCTGCGGGATGACGCCGGACGCCTTGGTGTTGCGCTGGAAGATGCCGCCGTATCCCGCGAGTGCGGAGACGCCCTCCTGGATGCGGGCGCCCGCGCCGTCGTTCAGCGAGACCAGCGGCGCGCCCGCCTGGATGGCCATGTCCATGATCTTGTGGATCTTGGTGGCGTGCGCCTCACCGAGGGCGCCGCCGAAGATCCGGAAGTCGTGCGCGTAGACGAAGACCGTCCGGCCGTGGACCGTGCCCCAGCCCGTGATCACACCATCGGTGTAAGGCTTCTTCGCCTCCAGGCCGAACCCGGTCGCCCGGTGCCGGCGCAGCGGCTCCACCTCGTTGAACGAACCCTCGTCGAGCAGCAGCTCGATCCGCTCTCGGGCGGTCAGCTTGCCCTTGCCGTGCTGGCGTTCGGTGGCGGCCGGGTCGGTTCCGTGCCGGGCCTCGTGCTTGATCAGGCTCAGCTCGGCCACACGTTCGCGCAGGGTCCAGTCCACGCGGGGGGCCGGTGTCGTATCAGCAGCGGGCATGTCTGTCCTCACTTCCTGAAGGCGGGGGCGGCGCGGTGTCCGGCGCCGCGGGATCACGACGGGCGCGCCGCGCGCGGCAGGCTGCAGAGCCCTGCGGCCACTCCCGCGGCGCCGACGGCCGTGATGAGCCACAGGGCCGGGGTGTCATCGGAGCCGCCGGCGACGAGCGCGGCGGTCAGCGCGACGACCAGGACCGCCGACAACTGGACGGCGGTCTGGTAGAGCGCGACCGCCTGGCCCCGGGCGCTCGCCGCGATGCCCTGGGTGGCCTGCATGTTCAAGGCGGCGAATCCCAGGACGAAGCCCGCGCCGACCAACAGCATCGTCGGCAGGACACCGGTGGCGTACGGTGCCCGCGCCGGAGCACTCAGATAGAGCAGATAACCGGCGAGCGGTCCGAGCGCGCCCACGGCGATCGGGCCGGCGGTGCCGAAGCGGTTGACGAGGCGTCCGGAGAACAGCGCGGTCGCCGCCAGAGGGGCGCTCGCCGGGAGAAAGGCGAGCGCGGTCCGCAGCGGCGACCAGCCCTGGCCGTCCTGCAACCGCACGGTGGCCACCAGCAGCAGCCCGAGGTACGAGCCGTTGAGAGCGGCGGCGCCGAGCATCGAGCGGACGAGCGGGCCGCTGCGCAGGACAGCGGCGCCGAACAGCGGCCGGGGCGAGGCCCGTTCGACGCCGTAAAAGGCCGCCGCAAGGAGCGCGGCCACGACGAAGGCACCCAGCGTGCGGAGGCCGAGCCAGCCGTGCGCCGGGACTTCGCCGATCCCGTACACCAGGGCCAGCACGGCGCCCACGAAGGTGCCCGCGCCCGCGATGTCGAAGTGCCGGGTGGTGTTCGCGGGCGGCGCACCGGGGATGAGACGCAGGCCGAACACGGCGAGTACGAGGACCACCGGAGCCGGGAAGAGCAGGGTCCAGCGCCAGCTGATCCCGGTCAGGAAGCCGGACAGCAGGAGCCCGGTGGTGAACCCGCAGGCCCCGAAGAGGGCGTACACCGACACGGCACGGTCGCGGTCACGGCCCGCACGGAAGGCGGAGGCAATGATGGCGAGCCCGGTCGGTGCGGTGAGGGCGGCGCAGAACCCCTTGACGAACCGGGTGGCGATCAGCACCGAGGGGTCGCTGGTCAGTCCGCCGACGACCGAGGCCACGGCGAAGCCGGCCATCGCGGCCAGGTACACCCGGCGTCGGCCCAGCAGCTCCACGACGCGGCCACCGAACAGCATCAAACCGCCGAAGCCGAGGGCGAAACCGCTGACCAGCCACTGCGATACGGCCAGCGACAGGTGCAGCTCCCGGCCGATCGACGGCAGCGCCACGATCACCGCGGACACTTCCAGGGCGTCGATGAGCATGTTGCCGGCCAGCACCAGCAGCAGTCCCCACATCCGGGGACTCCAGTGCCCGGCCGGTCGGGCGGCCGGCCGGGCGGGCGCGTTCGTTGGGGGCGAGGACTCCATCATCCTGCTTCCGGTTCGGTGGGGAGGACGGGGCGGGGAGGGCGGCACAGCATCGGTGGCCCGTCACCCCAGCAGCGTGCCGCCGGTCGCGTCGATGAAGGCGCCGGTGATCCAGCGGGCATCGTCGGTGGCGAGGAAGGCCACCACATCGGCGACATCCTGCGGCTCGCCGACCCGGCCGAACGCCGACAGCTGTGCCATCTGCTCGACGGCCTCGGGGATGTCGAAGACGGGGTTGCCGTTGCGGGTGATGCCGGGGGCGACGCTGTTGACGGTGATGCCGCGCGGGGCCAGGTATTTGGCGAAGTGCATCGACAGCTGCTCGATGGCGCCCTTGGTCATCGCATAGGCGATCTCCTCGGGGTTGGCGAAGCGGGTCAGCCCGGAGGAGATGTTGATCACCCGGCCGCCGGGGGCGAGGCCGGCGAGAGCCCGCTGGATGATGAAGAACGGCGCCCGGGCATTGATCGCGAACAGCCGGTCGAACGTCTCGGGCGTCGTGTCCTCGGGCGAGACCCCGCCCATCACCCCGGCGTTGTTGACCAGGATGTCCAGCGAGGCCGAACCGGTGCGCTCCTTGAGCCCCTCGTCCACCCCCAGGAACAGCTGGTGGACGTCGCCGGGCACGCCCAGTTCGGCTTGGACCGCGAAGGCCCGTCCGCCGTCCTTCTCGATCGAGGCGACGACCTCCTCGGCCGCCTCACGGCCGGTGGCGCAGTGCACGGCGACGAGGGCTCCCTCCCGTGCCAGCCGTACCGCGACAGCCCGGCCGATGCCCCGGCTGGATCCGGTGACGAGCGCCGTCTTACCTGCGAGCCTGCTCATGTGGTCTCTCCGATCGACTGTTGTCGGCAGGGCGCTGTGGGCCCCGCCCGGGACGGTGGTGCGTACGGTGTCCGGCGAGGCAGGCTCGCCGAACCAGCGCCGTAGGGCCGTGACCAGTGGTTCCGGACCGGCGGGGCCCGCCGAGGCGATCCAGACGACGTGACCGTCGGGGCGCACCAGCACGGCGTCGGCCGCGGGCAGTTCACCGCCGGGCTCCGGCGTGCCCGCCACCGTGTCCACGCGGTCCGCCCAGGGCGCTGCGGCCCGGCGCAGCCGCGCGTGGTGCTCCTCGTCGCCGTAGAGATCGATCAGGACGCCGCGCCCGGGGCGCGGCGGATACCTGTGGATCAGGCGGGCACCCAGCAGCGGATGCGCGCCCGCGCCGACGTCGTGGCGGATGTCCAGGCCGGAGATCATCCCGGCCAGGCGGCGGCGGACGGGCTCGTACCGGACGAGCTCGCCGATGACGGCCCGCAGCGGCTCCACCTCCGGGCCGCCGAGCAGCAGCGTCGCCTGGGCCCCGATGTTGCCCAGGACCCGTGCGCCGACCGCGTGCCGCTCGGTGTGGTACGTGTCGAGCAGCGTGTCGGGCGTCCGCCCGGTGACCCGGAGGGCCAGCTTCCAGCCCAGGTTGACGGCGTCCTGGAGGCCCAGGTTGAGGGCCTGGCCACCGATGGGCATCTGCTGGTGGGCGGCGTCGCCGGCGAACAGCACCCGGCCGTGGCGGTAGCCGGTCAGCTGACGGGCGGCGTCGTGGAAGGAGTTCACCCACAGTGGGGTGCCGTGTGCGAGGTCCTCCCCGGTGACGCGCCGCCAGGTGTCACAGATGTCGGCGAACCCGGGATCGCCGGTGCGCTGCCCGGCGGCGCTGCCGAACTCGTGCACCATCACCCGGGTGACGCCCTGCGGATTGCGGGCCGCGATGGCCAGCCCCCGCTCCAGACGCTGGAAGCGCCGCGCCGGGATCTCGATGCCGTCGACATCCGCCCGGATCAGCTCCCGCTCCGCCTCCCGCCCGGGGAACGCGGCGCCGGTCAGGCGGCGTACGGTGCTGTGTTCGCCGTCGCAGCCGACGAGGTACCGGGCTCTGACCCGGACCGGACCGCCGGGGCCCGACACCTCCGCCTCGACGTGATCCGGGTGGACCCGCAGACCGGTCAGTTCATGACCGCGCCGCAGCCGGGCGCCCAGGGACAGCGCCCACTCCTGGAGGACCGCCTCGGTGCGTACCTGGGGCGCCTTCCACTGGCCGGGGTACGGGCCGGGCAGGGTCAGGTCCAGGGGGATGCCGCCGAAGTGCCCCATGACATCGCCCGGCAGCTCTCCGAAGCGGTCCAGGAGCGCGCGGCTGTCGAAGATCTCCATGGTGCGGGCATGGAGGGTCGAGGCCCGTGACTCGGTGGTCGGTTCGGCCCGGCGCTCCAGCACCACCACATCCGCCCCGCCGAGCCGCAGCTCCCCGGCGAGCATCAGTCCGACGGGGCCCGCGCCGACGACGATGACGTCGTTGTCCACGTCGGCCACGGTCAGCGCGTGCTCTCGGCGTAGTGCTTGGCGTGGCCCAGGGTGGCGCGGCTGTTGGTGCTCAGCGCGCCGCGTACGTATTCCCGGGCGTCCGCGACGCTTGCCCCGGAGCCCAGGACCCGGGCGATGTTGGCCGTGTTGAGGACCACGGTGTGCTGCGAGGAGGCGGTGACACCGCCCTCGTCCTCCGTGAAGGTCCAGCAGCCGGTGTGCAGGGTCATCAGCGCGGGCAGGGTGATCTGCTTGTACACGATCTTCTGGTGCGGGAAGGCCACCCGGTAGGACTTCGTGGTGTGCACCGAGCCGTCCTTCGCCCGGGTGTCCATCTCCAGGACCTGGAGCCCGGGGGTGTCCTCGGTGAAGCGGACGGACGCCACGTGCGGCAGCCGCTCCGCCCACCGCCCGGCCTCGTTGATGAAGTCGAAGGCGTCCTTGGCGGACCCCTCGATCCGCACGCTGTCCTCGAAGGAGAAGGTCAGTTCCTCGGTGGCGTGGGCCAGTTCGATGTTGGTCTTCAGCGCGGCCAGCTCGGAGCGCGAATTGCGGTCGACGGCCTCGTCGATCCACTTCAGCCCCTTCGGGTCGTCGTCGATCGCCCGGTAGTCGTGCAGCAGCCGGATCCGGGAGGCGGTCCCGGAGAGCGGTTCGATGATCCAGGCGCCGCCCATCGCGGCGACCGGCGGGGCGGAGACCTCCTGACGGAAAGTGATCCGCAGCTTCTCGGCGTCCAGGGTCCGGCGCGAGGTCCAGCTCTTCGCCTCACCGCCCGCGGTGGCCCAGATCCGTATGCGCTCCTCGTCCGCGCCGCGCTCGACGTGGTCGACATGGAGGGTGGGGGGGAAGATCCGCGGCCAGTTCTCCACCTCGGCGATCAGCCGGTAGACGGCGGCGGCGGGGGCCTCGACGGTGATCCCGTGCTCGACCTCGCGAAGTTCTGGGTGAGCCATGCTGTTCTCCTCTTCGTTTCCGGGAGGGGGAAAGGGCGCTCAGAAGTTGCCGAGGCCACCGCAGACGTTGAGCGCCTGTGCGGTGATGGAGGCCGCGACGTCGGAGGCCAGATAACCGACCAGCCCGGCGACCTCGTCCGGGGTGGAGTAGCGGCCGAGCGGGATCTTCGCGGAGAACTTCTCCATGATGGCGTCCTCGGTGGTGCCGTAGGCGGCCGCGTATCCCTGGCGCACCCGCTGGGCCATGGGCGTCTCGACATATCCGGGGCACACCGCGTTGACGGTGATGCCGGTCGGCGCGAGCTCGTTGCCCAGCGCCTTGGTGAAGCCGACGACACCGTGTTTGGAGGCCGAGTAGGGGGCGCCGAGCACCACGCCCTGCTTTCCCGCCGTCGAGGCGATGTTGATGATGCGTCCGCGGTCCTTGTGGCGCATCCCGCCCGTGTTGAGGACCTCGTGGCTCATCCGGAAGACGCTGTGGAGATTGGTGTCGATCACGTCCTGCCACAGCTCGTACCCGATGTCGGCGGTGACCCCGCCGCCGCTGCGGCCCGCGTTGTTGACCAGTACGTCGACCGTGCCGAAACGGTCGACCGCGGCCTGGACGAAGGTCCGTACGTCGTCCGCGGAACGGACGTCGAGGGTGGTGCCGTCGACGTCCAGGTCCTCCCCGCGCAGCTCCTTGACGGTGGTGGCGACGTTGTCGCCGCTGCGGGCGCCGATGAACACCCGGTGGCCCTGACGGGCCAGCAGACGGGCCACGGACAGGCCGATGCCGCTGGTCGCACCGGAGACGAGGGCGACCCTGGCGTGCTGCTCCGACATGCTCTCTCCTTCTGTTGCCGTGTGCTTCTGTCGCTGCGTGGACGTGCGGTGTTCCGTGGTCAGGCCGCGGCCGACGGGGTGAGGCACGTGTTGACGGCGTCGATGAGCTCCCGGGGCGTCAGGGTGTGGGTCAGCTCGACCTCGTCGAGGCTGATGCCGTACTCGCGCTCGATCCGGCTGGCGGTCTCCAGCAGCGCCAGCGACTCGTAGCCCAGCTCCTCAAGGCCGAGGTCGAGGATGTCGGCGTCCAGATCCACGCTTTCGTCGGCGCCGGCGCCCTCCAGGAGAATGCGCTTGAGATCGTCGAGGGTGAACTGCTTGCTCATGGTGTTTTCCTTCGCTTCAGTGGGAAATTTCGGGCTGGTTCAGGCCCGGACCAGGACCGCGGAGTTGAAGCCGCCGTAGCCACGGGCCAGGACCAGCGCGGTGCGTACGCGGGCGGTGCGGGGGGCGCCGGTCACCAAATCGAGCCGGTGGTCCGGCCGCGCCGTGACATGGGTGGTCGGCGGGATCAGCCCGTCCTCGATGGAGAACAGGGCGGCGGCGACGTCCAGCGGGGCGGCGCCCGAGTAGAGCCGGCCGGTCATGGTCTTGGGCGCGGTGACCGGGACGCCCCGGGGGCCGAAGACCGCAGCGATCGCGGCCGCCTCGCTGCGGTCCAGCTCCGGTACGGCCGCCGCGTCCGCGAAGACCACGTCGACATCGGCGGGATCGGCCCCGGCATCGGCCAGTGCCAGCTCGATGGCCCTGCGCAGCCCCGGTTCGCGGCCGCTGCCGGGTGCGGGATCGAAGGTGGCGCCGTAGCCCGCCATCTCGCCGTAGATCCGGGCGCCCCGCTGTCGGGCCGCCTCGGCCGCCTCCAGGATCACGATCGCACCGCCCTCGCCCGGCACATGGCCTCGGGCCCCGGCATCGAAGGGCAGGAAAGCGCGTTCCGGGTCGTCGCTGGTGCTCAGCCGCCCGCCGGCCAACTGGGCCACCCAGCCCCAGGGGCAGATCGACGCGTCGACGCCCCCGGAGACGATGAGCCGGGTGCCCTTGCGGATCTGGCGGCGGGCGTGCGCGAGCGCGTCGAGGCCGCCCGCCTGGTCGCTCACGACGACCCCGCTGGGCCCCTTCATGCCGTTGCGGATGGAGATCTGTCCGCTGTTGACGGCGTAGAACCAGGCGAAGGACTGGTACGCGCTGACGTACTGGCTGCCCTGGCTCCACAGTTTCCGCAGTTCGTCCTGGCCGAACTCGAATCCGCCGGAGGAACTGGCCGTGACGACGCCCATGTCGAACTCGGGGAGCTCCTCGGGCTCGACCCCGGCGTCGGCCAGCGCCCAGTCGGTCGCGGTGAGGGCCAGCTGGGTCATCCGGTCGGTCTGCGGAATCAGCCGGCTCGGCACATGCTCACGGGCCGTGAACCCGGGGACCTCACCGGCCAGCCGGACCGGGTACGGGGACGCATCGAAGCGGGTGACGGGCCCGATGCCGCTCTGTCCGGCCAGCGTGGCCGTCCAGAACTCCTTCGCGCCGAGCCCGTTGGGGGAGACGACTCCCAGGCCGGTGACCACCACCGAGCGCGTCATCACACACTCCTCTTTGGCCGGGTCAGCACCATGGCGCTCTGAAAGCCGCCGAAGCCGCTGCCCACCGTCAGTACCGCGTCCGTCGCCCACTCCCGGGCGGTGAGCGGTACGTAGTCCAGGTCGCATTGGGGGTCCGGGGTGTGCAGATTCGCCGTGGGCGGCACGACGTGGTGCTCCATGGCGAGGACGGACGCGGCGATCTCGATCGAGCCGATGGCGCCCAGGGAGTGCCCGACCATCGACTTGATGGAGCTGACCGGGGTCCGGTACGCGTGGTCGCCGAGGCTCTTCTTGAACGCCGCCGTCTCGTGCCGGTCGTTCTGCTTGGTGCCGGACCCGTGCGCGTTGATGTAGTCGATCTCGTCGCCGTTCATCCGCGCCTCGGCCAGCGCGACATCGATGGCCTCGGCCATCTCCGCGCCGTCGGGGCGCAGCCCCGTCATGTGGAAGGCGTTGCAGCGGGAGGCGTAACCGGCGATCTCCGCGTAGGTGTGCGCGCCGCGCCGCCGCGCGCCCGCCAGCTCCTCCAGGACGAACACCGCGGAGCCCTCCCCGAGGACGAAGCCGTTGCGGGTGCCGTCGAACGGCCGTGAGGCGTGCTCAGGGTCGTCGTTGCGCGGTGTGGTCGCCTTGATCGCATCGAAGCACGCCATCGTGATCGGCGAGATCGGCGCGTCCGACGCACCGGCGATCATGACGTCGGCGGAACCCTCGCGGATCAGCTCCACGGCGTGGCCGACCGAATCCAGCCCCGAGGTGCAGCCGGTGGACACCACCGTGCTCGGACCCTCCGCGCCCACCGCCCAGGCCACCTCGGCGGCGAAGGAGCTGGGGACGAGGTAGTTGTACAGGTGCGGCACCGCGTAGGTGTGGTCGACCAGCTCCAGCCGGCCGCTGTCGCTCACCACCCGGTACTCCTGGTCGAGGCCGGTGGTCGCGCCGACCGCGCTGCCGATGGTGGTCCCGATGCGGTACGGGTCGAGATCGCCGAATGCGAGGCCGCTGTCCTCCACCGCCTCGCGGGCGGCCACGACGGCGAGCTGCGCGGCCCGGTCCATCCGCCGGATCTCCTGCGGGCTCAGCCCGTGCGCCTCCGCGTCGAAGTCGATTTCGGCCGCGACCCGGGAGCGGAACTGCGCGGGGTCGAAGAAGGTGATGCCACGCGTCGCCGTCCGGCCGTCGCTCAGCAGGGACCAGAAGTTCTTGACGCCGATGCCTCCCGGCGCCACGACCCCGATGCCCGTGATCACCACCCGGCGCCGCGTCATGAGGACGCCTCCCAGTGGTAGAAGCGCCGCGCCATCGCGTCGGCGGGGGAACGCCAGGTCGCCGGGTCGTACGCCTCGATGAAGGGCTTCAGGTCCTCGCTGATCCCGATGAACCGCGGGTCCGTCTTCGCTTCTTCGATGAGCTGACCGCCGTTGTCCGTGTCGAAGTCCTGCAGGTGGAAGTAGAGACTTCGGTACGAGAACAGCTGACGGCGCCGTGTCCCCATGCGGTGGGGCATCTCCGTCTCGTCGAACGCGCCGAACAGGCGCGCCACGTCGGTGCCTGAACCGGGCTCCATCCTGGCCACGATCAAAGTGCTGTGCATGGCTCTCTCCTTCGGTCGCTTCAGATGCCCCCGGCCGGAGGGGCCTGGGGGAGGTGCTGACGAGGGGGTGAGGGCGTGTCCGCGGAGTCCTGGCGCGGACGGGAGTGCGGCGACACGGCCTAGCGGGCGGGGCCGAACCAGTGGGTCAGGGCCATCGGCAGGTCGCCGTGGCTGCCGGGGGCGGCCCAGGCCACATAGCCGTCGGGGCGGACCAGGACGGCGGTGGTGTGCGCCAGCGGGTCCGGCACGTCGCCCTCGGGCTCCGCCGTCACGATGTCCACGCGGTCGGTCCAGCCCGTAGCCCTGCGGCGCAGCTCCGCGTTGTCGGCCAGGTCGAGCAGTACGCCGCGGCCCGCGTGCAGCGCCTCGGTACTGCTGCCCGCGCCGGAGCTGCCGGTCAGCGCCAGGTGCGGCATGCGCCGGCCGAGCAGCGGGTGGGGGCCGGAGCCGAGGGGGTAGTGGATCTCCAGGCCGCTGACCATGCCGGCCAGATGGCGGCTGACCACGTCGTGGGCGATGAGCTCGGTCATGACGTCCCGCAGTGGCTGCACCTCGGCACCGCTGAGGAACAGCAGCCCCTGGGCCTGCGTGTTCATCAGCAGCCGCTTGCCCACCGGGTGTCGCTCGTCGTGGTACGTGTCCAGCAGCGCCTCGGGTGCCCGGCCGCGCACCACGGCGGCCAGCTTCCAGCCCAGGTTCACCGCGTCCTGGATGCTGGTGTTCATGCCCTGGCCACCGGCCGGGAGGTGGATGTGCGCGGAGTCGCCCGCCAGGAAGACCCGCCCCTGCCGGTACCGGGTCACCTGGCGGGTGGCGTCACCGAAGGAACTCACCCACACCGGCTCCCCGTGCGAGATGTCGTCCCCGGTGAGCCGCTTCCAGGCCGATGCCACCTCGTCGTACTCGGGCGGTACGTCCCGCCGCTGCGGGGGCGTTCCCCGCTCGCAGACGATCAGCCGGGTGATTCCGCCGGGCAGCGGGCCGACCATGACCATGCCGCCGGGCAGGGTCTCGCCGATCATGCGCGGCTGGAGGTCGAGCCCCTTCACATCGGCGAGGAACATCTCCATCGTCGCCGGTGTGCCGGGGAAGCCGAAACCGACCGCCTTGCGGACCATGCTGCGTCCGCCGTCGCATCCGACCAGGTACGGGGCGGTCAGCCGGTGTGCCCCGTCCGGTCCGTCGACTTCGACCTCGACCGCGCTGCCGTTGTCCTTGACGGAGAGGGCCCGCTGGCCGCGCCGGATGTCACCGCCCAGTTCGGTGACCCACTCCTCCAGTACGGTCTCGGTGTGGGACTGCGGCACGGTTTTGGCGGCCTGATGGGCGCCGTCCAGCACGCCGAAATCAACCGGGAGACCGCCGAAGTGGCCCTCGTTGCTGATCTCGATCTCCCCGAACCGGGAGAGCAGTCCGCGCTGGTCGAAAATCTCCATGGTGCGTGCGGTGAATCCCAGGCCCCGGGATTCGCCGGTACGTTTCTCCAGACGTTCCAGGACGATGACGTCGACCCCGGCGAGCCGTAACTCTCCGGCGAGCATCATCCCGGCGGGGCCGGCGCCCACGACAATCACATCGGCGTCCATGTCACTCCTCGGGCAGTGGCGGGGCTGCGCGTCGGCGCGCAGCAAAGGGACGGTTCGCGCAGGCGGTGGTGGCCCCCGGGAACCGTGGTGTGAAGGGACGTCAGTCCTTGATTTCGCAGATGAGGGCGCCGGAGGTGAGGGCGGCGCCGACTTCGGCGGTGAGGCCCTTGATGGTGCCGGCGCGGTGGGCGTTGAGGGGTTGTTCCCTCTTCATGGCTTCGAGGACGACGACGAGTTCGCCTTCGGCGACGGTCTGGCCTTCTTCGACGGCGACTTTGACGATGGTGCCCTGCATGGGGGAGGTGAGGGTCGCGGGTGGAGACGACGACGTTGCCGTGTTTGTCGGTCAGGCACCTGTTTCGACGTGGCGGGGCGGTCGAGGTAGCGCTCGACGAAGCATTCGCCGCCGCCGAAGGCTGCCTTGATGGCGATCGGCAGGCCGTTTTCCTTGGCGAAGGCGACGACCTCGTCGGCGCCGGAGACGGGGTCGGGGGTGTCACCGCCCAGGGCGTATGCCTCGTCGGCCGCGCGGACGTGCAGGGCATCCCGGTCGGGGTCGGCGTAGGCCGCCACGCTCCCGATTCCGGCGTCCCGGCATGCACGGGCTACGCGGACAGCGATTTCGCCACGGTTGGCGATGAGCACCTTGCGCAGCATGAACCTGATACCTCCGCGGCCGGTCAGGAGCCGATGCTCCGGTGCAGGTGGTAGCGCCGGTATCCGATGGGACGGACTCCCGGCATGTCGTTGGTGATCCGCAGGGAGCTGTGGCGCGTGGCTCCGTCGAGGAAGACGACATGGGCCTCGTCGCTCGTCCACTCCGCGAAGTTGATCACGCGGGTGCCGTCGACGCTGAGATGGAAGTGCGAGGCGATCAGGCCCGTGTACTCGTCCGCGGGCGCCCGTTCCAGGTTCTCGGCGACCGACGCGACGATGCGCTGTTGCCGCTCCGCGCCGTCCACGTCGAAGAGGGCGGTGACCAAGGCGTTCGGCGGGCCCGCCGTGGGACTGAGCACCACGCTGCGGTGCAGGCGGAACTCGATCGGTTCGACGCGGGCCGAGGCGGCGGGCAGGCCACCGGCAAAGGGCCGGTAGACCGCGCTGTCCGTGCACTGCGCGTAGGTCATCACGGTGGTGCCGTCGGTGCTCAGGTAGCAGAAGAAGGCAAGGATCTCCTTGGGCCGTTCGGCCTTCTCCCAGGCATCCGCGATCTCGTCGAGCAGGGCCCGCCCCTGGTCGGCGTCGGCCACGTACCGGTAGGTCATGAAGACCGCGTGTGCGTCGGGGTGTGCGAGGTCCGGCATGGCCGACGGCGACCTGGTGGTGGATTCGGTCACGTTGTCCCCCTGGGGGCTTGTCGTGGTGGGTGGGGCGGGTGGTCAGTCGAGGGGATCGCCGAAGTGGCGGCGCAGGGCCTCGGAGAGGCCGTCGTCCCCGCCGTTGTCATCGCTCACCCATGCCACGTATCCGTCCGGTCGCACCAGGACGGCCTGGGGTTCGGAGAGCGGGGACGGCGGGTCGGAAGGTGTCCGGGGCATGTGACGGAGCCGCGAGAGGACCACGTCCACCCGGTCGGCCCAGCCCCGGGCGACACGGCGTGGTTCCGGGCCCGTGCCCAGGGTCAGTAGCAGCCCCCGCGCGGGGTGCAGGAGCTCGGTGGTGGTGGTCGTGCGGCCGTCGTCCAGGAGCAGTTCCGTCTTCGGCATCCGCCGCCCGATCAGCGGGTGGGCACCCGGCCCGACGTCGTAGCGGATGTCCAGCCCGCTGACCAGACCGGCCAGGTGGTGGGCGGCGCCCTCGGTACGGAACACCGTGGTGAGTACGTCACGCAGCGGCTGCATCTCGCTGCCGCCGAGGAACAGCACTGCTTGGGCCCGGGTGTTCCGCAGCAACTCGGCGCCGACCGGATGCCGTTCCGCGTGGTAGGTGTCGAGGAGCGCGGGGGCCGAGCGGCCGGTCACCACGGCGCCGAGCTTCCAGCCGAGGTTCACGGCGTCCTGGATGCTGACATTCATGCCCTGGCCACTGGCCGGGAGGTGGATGTGCGCGGCATCCCCGGCCAGGAGCACCCGGCCCCTGCGGTACTCGCTCGCCTGCCGTGCGGCGTCCCCGAACGAGCTGACCCAGACCGGAGTGGCGCCGGAGATGTCGTCCCCGCTGACCCGCTTCCAGGCGTCGGCCACTTCGGAGAACAGCGGCGGCTCGGTGCGGGATCGTGGCGTGCGGCCGTGCTCCGAGACGACGACGCGCATGACGCCCTCACCCAGCGGCGCGGCCAGCAGCATGCCGCCCGGGCGCCGCTCACCCGACCACAGAGCGGGGAGTTCCAGGTCCTTCACGTCGGCCAGCAGCAGTTCCGCCGTCGCGTCGGTGCCGGGGAAGGCGAACCCGCCCGAGGTGCGCACCACGCTGCGGCTGCCGTCGCAGCCCACCAGATACGACGCCGACAACCGCAGCTCACCGGCGGGCCCCTGCGCGTACGCCTCGACGGACTCGTCGGTGCCGGCGAATCCGGTCAGCCGGTGCCCGTACCGCACATCGGCTCCGAGTTCCTCGGCCCACTCGCCGAGCATGGCCACGGTCCGTGCCTGCGAGATTCCCGTGACGCTGGCGTGAGAGCCGTCGCCGACGGCGAAGTTGATCGGCACGCTGCCGAAGTGGCCGCCGGGCGACCGGTGGAGTTCCCCGAGCCTCGGCAGCAGCCCGCGTTGGTCGAACACCTCCAGCGTGCGGGCGGTGAATCCCATGCCACGGGATTCCTCGGTGGGGGTGTTCTCCTTCTCCAGGACGATGACCCGGGCGCCGGCCAGCCTCAGTTCGGCGGCGAGCATCAGCCCTGCGGGCCCGGCCCCGATGACGATGATGTCCGTGTCCGTCCGGAGGCCCGTGGCGGTGGTGGAGTCCGTGTGCATCTGTTTCTGCTCCTCCTCACTCTTCGTCGGTCGTGGTGATGGTGATGGCTCCGGTGGGGCAGCAGTCCGCGATGTCCTGGAGCTGTTCGAGAAGGGCTTCCGGGTCGTGGCCCGGTCCGAGGGGCCGGGCGAGGGCGGTGCCGTCGTCGCTCAGCGAGAACAGACGGGAATCCATCACCTCGCACAGCCCCGTGCCACGGCAGAGCGTCCGGTCGACCCGCGCGGTTGCTCGCATCGCGTCAGGCCCCGGACATCCCCGACCGGGCGACCGGCAGGGCGGTCAGCCGACGGATCGCCCAGTTGTCGATGTACCGCAGCTCGTCCCGTGGCATCGCCAGGGAGAGCTGCGGAAAGCGCTGGAACAGGGCGGGAATCGCGATCGTGCCCTCAAGCCGGGCCAGCGCCGCGCCGATGCAGTTGTGCAGCCCGTGCCCGAACCCGACGTGCCGCGGTCCGCTGCGGGTGATGTCGAGACGCTCGGGGTCGTCGAACCGGCGCGGATCCCGGTTGGCCGCCAGCAGTGCGGCGATGATCGGTGCTCCGGCGGGCAGCCGGGTACCCGTGAGGTCGATCTCCTCCGTCGTGATGCGGAACAGCGCCGTGCTCAACGCCCCTTCGTAGCGCAGCAGTTCCTCGACGGCGCCGTCCGCCAGCTCCGGGTTCTCCAGGAGCAGCTTGCTCTGGTCGGGGTGGTCGAGGAGCGCGAGGGCCGCGTTGCCGATGAATCCGCGGACGGTGTCGCTGCCACCCATGATCATGGCCGCCACCAGCCCGGTCAGCTCGTCCGCGGACAGCCGCTCGCCCTCGTCGCTGGTCTGGATCAGCGCGGAGGTCAGGTCGTCGGAGGGGTCGTGACGCTTCTCCGCGACGAGTTCGGCGGCGTACTCGCAGATCCTGCCGAAGGCCGCGGGAGCCCGGTCTATCAGCGCCGGGTCGGACGGGAACGCCTCGTTGAGGGCGGTGACCAGTTCCCGGTGCCGTTCGATGCGGAAGCCGAGGATCACCCCGAGCACTCCGGCGGACACCTCGCCCGCGTAGTCGTCCATGACATCGAAGTTCTTCCGTCGCGCACAGTCCTCAAGGGTCCGGTCGACGACGTCGTGCACGGTCTGGCGCCACTGTTCCACCCGGCGGGTGGTGAAGGCGCTCATCGCCAGTCGGCGCAACCGGGTGTGTGCGGGCGGGTCCACCACGGTGATGCCCCGCTCCAGAATGGTGCCCTCGGCAATCACCAGACCCGCGGCACGGAACTCGTCATTGCCCCAGGTGATGCTTTCCGTACTGCACCGGGGGTCGGCCAGTACGGTTTTGACGTCGTCGAAACGTGTCACCATCCATGTGCGGACGTCACCGATGGGGAACGTGAATTCATGTACCGGTGAGTTCTCCTGAAGCCAGGTCAGCGTGGGGTGCGGGTTCTGGTAGTACTCGGGAGAAAAGAGAGCGATCGGCGGCACCGCCGGTGCGGACAAGTCCATGGGTGGTCCTTCCTCTGGTCGGTCCTCAGGCTTCGGTACGAGTGGCAGCGCAGGGTTTGCGAGGCGGTCGGCCGTTCAGAGACGGTTCCATTGACGCGTGTCGGGCGCGAAAAAAGTCCGCAAGGGCGGAGGAAAAGCGTGGGATTCGGCTGCCGTGCGGACCCATCCGTGGACGCGTTCGGCCAGCTTTCCGACGCCGGAAGCACCCAGGAGTTCATAAGGCCGGCGGTCGAGTCGTCCGGTCTCGCGCTCGACTTCGTCCCGCAGTGCGGCACCGCGTGCGGTCAGCGTTCCTTCGCGGCTCACCAGACCGCGTTCCCGCAGCCTTTCCTGCGCGGCCGCCCAATCGGTTTCGGTCCACCCGCGCATGGGCCTGACGATCTCCTTGGGCATGCCGTGCTCACTCGCGCAGTCGATGACGAGCGCTTCGACTCCGGTGAGTTCCGCGTGGCCGAGGATCGCGACATGGCCGTCCCCGCGGTACTCGCGCAGCATGGTCGCGGCGTGCCACAGCGCGATATGAGGTTCCTCGGGCCGGTCGAGAGCGGCATTGGCCGCGTGGAGAGGGCGTCCGGGAAGCGGGCATCCCGCGGCGGCCACGCCGGCGAGTTCCGCCGCTTCCGCCATCGCGGCCGACCGGATGACATCGGTGCCGAGAAGCCGTTCCAGCGCCGCTCCGGCAGCTGCCTCACGTGCGGCAATGGCGTGTTCGGGCGATACGTGCCGCCAGATCGCGGGTACGCGTTCCGCGACGAAGCCGGGGGCGAACGCGTGGAAGAGCGCGGTCACCACCGGGGCGTCGACGGCGCCGAGCGGCGACGCGCGCCCGGCCATGTAGACGCTGGACTGATCGGTGACACCGAACGGGGCCAGCCGGTCCGCGAGATCGGTCGTGAAGTAGGGAAGGGAGTGCAGTGCGTTGACGGCTTGTGCGCAGCGACGCGCAGCGGAACGAGCGCTGGGTGGCGTGGCGTTCATGGCACCCCTAAAACATGTCGGGGAGAGGAATCGGGCCAAGGCGGAGCACAGTGCCGGACCTTCATGGTCGGGCAGGGAAGTGGGGAAAATGCTGCTCACGTGGGGGCGCGCGAAATGCTGCGGTGAATTCGGTGAGAGCGTTTGCGTTCCCGGCATGCATCACGGGAGCGAATAACCTGTGATGGGCCGCAGGAGAGAGGGCGGCCGCCGCGAGCTTCTGCCACGAAGGGGAGCAGCTCCTGGAAACTGGCATGCGTATGCCGCCAGAGAAGTGTGACAGTGCGCTCGCCCGCTGTCAACGTTTGTTCTTTCCCCAGGTCAGCAACGTTACGTGGGGTTGGGCCCAGTCAAGATATGTGACTGCCGGGTCGGTTTTCGCTCACTCCTCGACCGAGTGCTTCCATGAGGGGTTGGCCGCAGGGCGGTCTGGGTAGTGCCACCTCGCGAATCTCGGCAAACATCACCAAGCCGTGACTCAGGTCACCTGGCCCGCTGTTGACGGGCTGCGTCGTCGTTTCACAGGATGTGATTGCAAATTCTGCCTGGTGATACTGGCGCATCCCGGACTTGCGTCGGCGAATTCTTCAAGGTAAAGCGTCAGTGAAATATGGGGGATAACGTTGGGCGCGACAGGGCGGCTAGATTTCAATTCTCATTGAATTCTCGTTGGGCTTGGTGCTTGGCTTCTCGCGAGCGACCCGGTGAAGGCGTGTGGTCACGCGTACACACCAAGCGATCTCCTCTCCACGTGAAATGGAATGAAAGGGATTGTTGTGTCTCAACTCAAACAACGCCCTTCGGCGCTCGACAGCCACGGCATTGATCTGGGCCGCATGCGCGTCGCGCGGAAGTGCACATCTCCTCAGTGCGTCAAGTCGCGAAGGGCCGGCGGCGCACAGGGCGGGGGAAGGGGGCCTTCGCGGCTGTGCTGCCCCTGCTACGACCGCCTCCGCGCCGATCTGTGCGATGTCGTGGAGGCGTATCGGGAAAGCGACGAGGAACTGACGCGGCCCAAGGGCTGGTTACGGGAGCGGGTCAGCGGCAGCAGGGCGGTCGGTATCGCCCTCGACGACTCCGTGCTGACGCTACGGTCGGAGATCATCGAGCTGCTGGCCTCCTGGGCGCGCCTGGTCGTCGAGGAACGACACCTCCCCGCCCCCGGGGACTGCAGCGTCATGGGGCTGGCCGGTTTCCTCGACAGTCATGTTCCCTGGCTGGCGGAACATCCGGCAGCCCCCGATTTCGACTACGAGATCGCCGCGCTGCTCGATGCCTGCCGCTCGCTGCACGGGCTCGCGCCGGTGGCGCGCAGGATGCCGCTGGGTGGCTGTTCCCACCCCCACTGCACCGGACAGCTGTACGCGGTGATCACGGACGCGGGCCCCGGCGCGGCGCCTTCGGAGGTGGTGTGCGACAGCGGCCATGCCCCGCCTCCTGAGGACTGGCTGCTACTGGCCCTCCGCCGGCGCCCGGCGGTTTCGGGGAAGCAGGGATGAGCGCCGCCGGCGGGGGGCGGCGCACGGTGCCGACCGAACTGGCCGCTCTGGCCTTGGGGGTCTCCCCGGCGACCATCCGCAAATGGGCGAGCCGGGGGAAGATCACCCGCTACGGCAGCCCGCAGCGCGCCGCATACGACCTGGACGAGCTCTACGATCTGGCCGCCATGGCAGTGCGGGCTCGGCGCACGACCGGGCCCTGAACCGTGGACTCCCTCAACGTCGGCGTCGCCGCGGCCGTCGCTTTCCACGCCGTCACGAGGGGCCGCCCCACCGCCTGAAAAAACCGTCGGCCGTACGCCCGGAGCCTGGCCCCGGGCGTACGGCGGTGGTTCAGCGGGGCGCGGCTCAGCTCTCCACACCGCCGGCCGGCCGGCCGGCATCGCCGCCGTCGGCGGACTGCCCCTGCGGTGCCTCCAAGGCGCTGTGCCCGGCCGGTACGGACCGTTCACCGCCCAGCCCGCGGGTCGGCCCCTGGCAGCCCTGCGCCGCCGCGATACCCAGTGCCACCAGCAGCGTCACCGTGACGAACACCAGGATCCGCTGCCGCATCAGCCGCCGGTCGGGCCCCGGCCGACGGCCGCCCGAGGTCGGACGCTGCGAGGTACGCGGGGTCTTGCGGCCCCCGCCGGGACGGGCGGCGGGAATCCGCCCCGCGGGCCGCCCACCGGTCTGCCGACGGCCCGGCGACGAGGCGGGCCCGGCGCCGCGCGTCCCCGCCTCGCGTTGTCGGGCGCGGCGCGGGCGTCCCGGTCGTGCCCCGCTCGGTGCGTTGACGCGCGTAGGCGTCGGCGCGCCGCCCGGTGGGCCGCTCGCCGGGTCGCCGGTCGGCCCGGACGGGACCGGCCGCCGCGCCGCCGAGCGCACCGTCCTGCGGGGCGCCCGACAGGCCGTGCGCCTCACGGGCGGCGATCTCTTTCAGCCGCAGCGACAGCGACAGCGTGCTGGGCCGGTCGGCCGGATCCTTCGCCAGACAGGCCGCGAGCAGTGGCGCCAGCGCGTCCGGCACCCCGGCGAGCTGCGCCTCCTCGTGCACCACGCGGTAGAGCATCACCTCCGAACTACCCTGCCCGAAGGGGGAGTCGGCGGTGCAGGCGTACGCGAGGGTGGCGCCCAGCGCGAAGATGTCCGTCGCCGGGGCCACCGCGGCGCCCCGCACCTGCTCGGGCGCGAGGAAACCGGGGGAGCCGACGGCGGTCCCGACATGCGTGAGGGTGCTGGCGCCGGTCGCCCAGGCGATGCCGAAGTCGATGATCCGCGGTCCCTTGGGGGACAGCAGGATGTTGGACGGCTTGAGGTCGCGGTGGACCACTCCCGCGTCGTGGACGGCCAGCAGCCCCTCGGACAGCGCCGCCCCGATCGAGGCGACCTGCGCGGGATCGAGCGGCCCCTCCTCGTTCACCTTGTCGTGCAGCGACGGGCCCGGTACGTACTGGGTGGCGAACCACGGGCGGTCCGCGTCGAGATCGGCGGCGACCAGCCGCGCCGTGCAGCCCCCGCGGATCCGCCGGGCCGCCGACACCTCCCGCGCGAACCGCGAACGGAACTCCTGGTCCTCCGCGAGATCCGGGCGGATCACCTTCAGCGCCACCCGCTGCCCGCGCTTGTCCGAGCCGAGGTAGACGACGCCCATCCCGCCCGCACCGAGCCGCCGGTGCAGCCGGAACGTCCCGACGACACGCGGGTCCTCGCGCCGGAGCCGCATCATCGCCATGTCCGTCCCCTACCTGCGGTGGGCAAGACCCACTCCGCTGCCAACCGTCTGACGTGGCACAGCTTACGGATTGACGGCCCGGCGCGCTGAGAGGCCGCGCAGGAGCCCGCAGCGGGCACCGCGCGTGGCCGATAACGGGCCCTCCCCCCGGGGCGATTTCCGGCCAGCCGTCCGCCCTTGCCCGCTCCTGGGGCCCAATCCCCCTCACCAGCAGGCACATTGACCCGCCACGGCACCTCCGCACGGTGGTCCGAGCGTATGGCCGTGAGCGGCGCCCCCACGGCCAAGTCGTGGCGGACCGGGCGGAATCGGGGCCGCACCCGGGCCCCGCCGGGCGGCACGCACCGCTCGGGGAGTGAGAGAAGTCACCCGTTGGGGTATCTGTCCGCACACGACCGGGATGCACTCGGCCGCCCCGGCCCGGACAACTCGCCCTCCCCGCCGCCCCGCAGCGGCCTACGTCTCAGGGCCCCCGGGCCCGTTCTGCAACCAGCGGAGTACGCGCCCCGGCCCGCCCTCCTCCTCCTGGAGGCCGTGCACCGGTACGACGGGCTGACGCCCGGATCCGGCCGGATGCCTAGTGTGGAGCCCGAGCGGCGGGCGCCGTACTCGTCCCCCGAGGTTTCACGCCCGCCGCCACCACACGACAGGAGCCGGGATGACGGACCCGCAAGGGCGCACGGCGCTCCGGGCGCGGTGGCGCGAACGCGTCGTTGCGCCCGGCGTCCGCCGCCCTTCGGGCACCCGCCATCCGCTGGTCGCGGTCGCCATGGCGCTGCCGCTCGCGGCCCTGCTCGGTGTGGTCTTCGGCGGCTGGGAAGCCGTCATGACTCAGGCGTCGTCCGTGGCCGTGCTGCTGGGGCGCTGAACGGCGCCCCGGTCCCGGGAGAGCGGCCCGGGACGGGGGAGGCGTGGCCCAGCCCCGTGGGGACGGGGGTGTCACGGACGGCACGCGTGGCCGGGCATCTGGGGAGATGCCCGGCCACCGGGTTTCTCCCGCACGACCGCACCCTCCACGGAACCCATCCGCCAACTCCCCGCCCTCGTACGGCGGATGAACGGACCCCGAAGTGCCCCAAAACGCCGAAGGGCCGGAGCAACCTTCGCTGCTCCGGCCCTTCGGCCTGCGATGTGGACGATACTGGGATTGAACCAGTGACCTCTTCCGTGTCAGGGAAGCGCTCTCCCGCTGAGCTAATCGTCCTCGGGACCACGGGGAACCTGAGCCCTCCATGGGTACTGCGTGCGCGATACTGGGATTGAACCAGTGACCTCTTCCGTGTCAGGGAAGCGCTCTCCCGCTGAGCTAATCGCGCGGGGCCCGTAAATCTTACCGGGCAGTGGACGATACTGGGATTGAACCAGTGACCTCTTCCGTGTCAGGGAAGCGCTCTCCCGCTGAGCTAATCGTCCTTGGAGGTGGAGACGGGATTTGAACCCGTGTAGACGGCTTTGCAGGCCGTTGCCTCGCCTCTCGGCCACTCCACCTGGAGCGTAGGGGTTCGGGATGATCCCCCACATCGAGCGGACGACGAGACTCGAACTCGCGACATCCACCTTGGCAAGGTGGTGCTCTACCAACTGAGCTACGTCCGCAGGTGACTCTCCTGGACCATGTCCGGGAAGTTACCGGGCCTCCGGGGCGCTGTGCTTCCCGGCGACGTGTTGAACTCTAGCGGATTCCTGGGCCAGTACAAAAACGCGTTTGTGCAGGTGCTGCGCTTCTGGCTCGCCCACGGCGCCGGACGGGCCCGAGATCTAGACTCGCTGACGTGCACGACCTCCCTCCTGTGGCCCGCTTCGGCGGCCTCATCGCCACCGATCTTCGCGACGTCACCACCGACCCCGCAGCCCTGGACTCCACAGGCTGGTGGGCGGTGGTGGCCGGATTCGAGGGGGAGGTGATCTGCGCCCGCTTCGCCGACGTCCGGCCCGCCACCCCGGCCGACGCCCCCGACCCCCGCGCCTGGCACGGCCCCGCCCCCGGCGACTGGCGCAGCTCCCTGGACCGCGCCGCGTACATGGATGGGGTGCGCCGCATACGCGCGTACATAGGGACGGGGGACGTCTATCAGGTGAACCTCTGCCGGGTGCTGAGCGCGCCGCTGCCCGACCCGGACCGCAGCGACATCGACGCGCTCACCGCCGTACTGGCCCTCGGCAACCCCGCGCCGTACGCGGGCACGATCCGGCTCCCGGCGCACGGCGTCGAGGTCGCCACCGCCTCGCCCGAGCTGTATCTGCGCCGTGACGGGCGCACCGTCGACTCCGGCCCCATCAAGGGGACCGGGCGCATCGCCGCCGATCTGACGGACAAGGACCGCGCGGAGAACGTGATGATCGTCGACCTGGTCCGCAACGACCTCGGCCGGGTCTGCGCCACCGGCAGCGTCACCGTCCCCGCGCTCTGCGCCGTCGAGGAACACCCCGGCCTCGTCCACCTCGTCTCCACCGTCCGCGGCGAGATCGCCCAGCCCCACGCCAAGAGCGCCTGGGCCGATCTCCTCACCGCCACCTTCCCGCCCGGTTCGGTCACCGGCGCCCCCAAGGGGAGCGCGCTGCGGATCATCGACGAGCTGGAGACGGCGCCCCGCGGGCCGTACTGCGGCGGCATCGGCTGGGTCGACGCCGACCGCGGCACCGGTGAGCTGGCCGTCGGCATCCGTACCTTCTGGATCGACCGCGCCGCGGCGGACGGGCCTGACCTGCGGTTCGGCGCGGGCGCGGGGATCATCTGGGACTCCGATCCGGAGCGCGAGTGGGCGGAGACCGAGCTGAAGGCGCGCCGACTGCTCGCGGTAGCGTCGGGCGAGCACGACGTGAACGGAAGGACTGGGCGATGAGGATCTGGCTGAACGGGGAACTGCGGGAGGCCGGCACCGCCCGGGTGTCCGTCTTCGACCACGGCCTGACGGTCGGCGACGGCGTCTTCGAGACCGTCAAGGCCGAGGGCGGCCGCGCCTTCGCCCTCACCCGCCATCTGGAGCGGCTGGCCCACTCCGCGCGCGGTCTCGGGCTGCCCGAACCGGACCTGGACGAGGTACGCCGCGGCTGCACCGCCGTCCTCGACGCCCACCCGATGCCGCTCGGACGGCTGCGGATCACCTACACCGGCGGCGAATCGCCCCTCGGCTCCGACCGCGGCGACGCCCCCGCGACCCTGGTCATCGCTCTCGGCGAGGCGACCCGCCGCCCCGACACCACCGCCGCGGTCACCGTCCCCTGGGCCCGGAACGAGCGCGGCGCGCTCACCGGGCTGAAGACCACCTCGTACGGCGAGAACGTCGTCGCACTCGCCCGCGCCCGGGAACGCGGCGCCTCCGAGGCGCTGTTCGGCAACACCGTCGGCGCGCTGTGCGAGGGCACCGGCTCCAACGTCTTCGTCGTCCTCGACGGCGAACTGCACACCCCGCCGCCGGCCTCCGGCTGCCTGGCCGGGATCACCCGCGCCCTCACCGTCGCCTGGGCCGGTGCCAAGGAGACCGATCTGCCGCTGGACGTCCTGGAGAGCGCCGAGGAGATCTTCCTGACGTCCACGCTCCGCGACGTCCAGGCGGTGACGCGGATCGACGACCGTGAACTCGGCGACGTGCCGGGCCCGGTGACGCGCGCCGCGATGTGCGCCTTCGACGCGGGCGCCGCCGCCGACTCCGACCCGCGGTGAGGTGAAGGGCCGCGGCGGCGGGTAGAAGGCCCCCGTGACCACCACGCTGCGTCCCGCGGGACCGGAGGACCGAGACGGCGAGGGCCACCGCGCCCGCCGCTACGACATCTGCGTCAACAGCCGCCGGGTGGGCGGCGTCCGGCTCACCACCGACCCGCTCACCGGGCCCGCCACCGGCCGGATCGAGGAGCTGACGGTCGACGCCGCCGACCGCCGCCGTGGCCGGGCCACCGTCGCCGCCCTGGCCGCCGAGGAAATCCTGCGCGGCTGGGGCTGCCGCCGCATCGCGCTGACCGTCCCCGTCGGCGGGGAGGCGGCGCTGCGCCTCGCGGCGGCCCTGGGGTACACCGAACGCGCCCGCGGTCTCGCCAAGGTGATCGTCGGGGCCCCGCCGCTGCCGCCCGGCGCCGAGGACCGTCCGCTGACCGACGCCGGGTACCCGGCCTGGCGCGCCACCGCCCTCGCGGACCGCGCCCGCCTCCTCGCCGCACCTGGCCTGACCTCGCAGGAAGCCGCTCGGGCGGCGGAGGCCGAACACCGCGCACTGCTCCCGGGCGGCGCCGGTACCCCGCACCACGCGGTGCGGCTCCTCGCCGTCCGCGGCACCGGTGTCGGCCATGTCTGGGTCGATCGGCGACCGCCGGACCTGCCCGGCGGCCGTGTCCTTGACGTCCTCGTCGCCCCGGAGCATCGCGGCCACGGCCACGGCCGGGCCCTGCTGGGCATTGCGGAGCGGGAGTGCCTGGCCGCCGGGGCGCCTCTCCTCGGCCTGACCGTCCGCACGGACGATGCCGCCGCACGCGGTCTCTGCGCGGCCCTGGGCTACCGCCCCACCACGCTTCTGCTGGCCAAGCCGATCCTGTGACGCGGCTCAGCCCTCGGGGGCGTCCATGAAGTCCCGTCGTCCGCCCGGAGGGCGTCGCAAGCCGGGCGGGACTTTGCGGACCCGTCCTAGTGTTCTGAGTCGGGAATTCTGTTCAGATATGAGGCGAGGTGTTCGAGGATCTCGTCCGCGGTCTTGGTCCAGACGTAGGGCTTGGGGTCGGTGTTCCAAGCGGCGATCCAGGTCCGGATGTCGTTCTCCAGGGCTTGGACGGTCTTGTGGACGCCTCGCCGTATCTGTTTGTTCGTCAGCTCGGCGAACCACCGCTCCACGAGGTTGGGCCAGGACATGCGCAGTCGAGCCGAGCCGAACCGCCACATCCTTATTCGACATCCCCTCCGCGCAGGCCAGGATGATGCGGCAGCGCAGAGCCCACGCCTGCGGCGTGGAACGGCGCCGCACCCACCCCTCCAGCGCAGCCCGTTCCTCATCCGACAGGATCAACTCGGCCTTCGGCCGCCCAGTACGCACCACAGACCAAGCCTATACATCTGAACAGAATTCCCGACTCAGAACGCTAGGTGAGCAGCCGGTCCGCGATCTCCTCGATCCGGGCGCGCAGCCCCTCCTGGTTCGCGCTGCCGTCCAGCAGTTCCCCGCCGATGACGTACGTGGGGGTGCCACGCACGCCGATCGCCTTGCCCTCGGCCTGGTCGGCGTCGACGATCAGCAGATGGCGGCCGTCGATCAGCGCGGTGTCCAGCTCGTCGGAGTCCAGCCCCACGGCGTCCGCGACCTCCAGCAGCAGCCGTTCACCGGAGCGGCCCAGCTCCTCGGTGCGGGCCAGCACCGCCTCGATGAATTCCTGGCCCTTGCCTTGCTCGGCGGCCTCCTCGGCCGCCTGCGCCGCCGCGTAGGCGTACTTGTGCTTCTCCAGCGGGAAGTGCCGCAGCCGGATGTCCAGCCGGTCACCGTAGCGCTCGCGCAGGGCACGCAGATCGTCCTGGGCGGTGTGGCAGTCAGGGCACTGCAGCTCACACCAGACGTCCAGGACGACAGGCTCGGGGGAAGGGGTGCCGGCGGCGGGGGAGTCGTTCATGGGGCCAGTCTTCCAGCCCGCCGGGCGGCAGGGGCACCTGGACCTCGGGAGAAGTCGACCCGGAGATCTCCCTGACCACCGCGGCCGGGCATGGCCGCAAAGACGCCGGGCAGGGCAGGATGGAGGAAGGGGACGCAGGGTGCGCTCCCTCCCACCTAGGGCAGGAGGACCCGATGCTGACGTCGACCGTATGCGCCGCGGTGTCGGCGGCGGGCCTGGCCGTCGCCGCACTGACGGCCTACCGCAAGCGTTTCCTCGCCGCGACGCGCATCGCGGCGTTCGCCCTCATCCCGATCGGCCTGGCGATGACCGGCATCATCGACTGGATCACCGGGCTCGTCCTCAAGCCGACGGTCTGGGCCGGGTTCGGCCTGCTGGCGCTCTCGGCCGTGCTGTTCGTGATCGGCCGCGCCGTGGAGCGACGCCGGGGCGGGATCGGCGGCCGCAAGGAGCGCCGGGCCGCCGCGGCCGCCCGTGGTGACGCGGTGGCCCCGGGTGCCTCCGCGCCGTCCCTCGGATCGGGGCGTACGGCCTCCGGTCCCGCGGCCGTGGCCAAGGGCGGAGCGGCCGCCCCCAAGGATGACTTCTCGGACATCGAAGCGATCCTCAAAAAACACGGGATCTGATGAACTCCCGCCACTGAGGGGCTAATTGGGCATTCGCGACCGATCGGCTGCGCCATGATCGTCGCGAAATGAACGATGAGTGCGCCCTGGCCCGGGATGAAGCCCCGGCCCCCGAACCGCGCGGATGTCTTTTCGCGCTGTCCCAGCCGCCCCTGATGCTCTTCCTCGCCTTCATCGGCTTGCTGCTGCTGCTGGGCGCCGTCCACGACCTGTACCTCCAGTGAGGGCCGGGACGTGGCCGGTGCGGCTCAGTCCGCGGCCTCCCGCTGCCGTGCCCGGTAGGCGGCGACATGCAGCCGGTTACCGCAGGTCCGGCTGGAGCAGTAGCGCCGGGAGCGGTTCCGGGAGAGATCGACGAACGTGTGGCGGCAGCCCGGCGCCTCGCAGCGCCGCAGCCGCTCCCGCTCACCCGCCACGACCAGGAACGCCAGCGCCATGCCGCAGTCGGCCGCCAGATGGTGGGCGACCGAGGCGCCCGGCGCGAAGTAGTGGACGTGCCAGTCGTAGCCGTCGTGGTCCGTCAGCTGCGGGGTGGTGCCCGCGGAGGCGATCAGCGTGTTCAGCAGCTCGGCGGCGTTGCGGTCGTCGGGGGCGGCGAAAACCTCCGCGAAGCGGGTGCGCAGGGCGCGTACGGCGGCCAGATCGGCGTCGTCGAGGGCGCCGACCCCGCTGATGGCGTGCCGCGCGGTGAACTCCCGCAGCGCGGCCGGATCGGTCAGGGCGTCCGGACTGCCGGGGGCCTCCCCCTCCGGGGCGGTGTTCAGCAGGTCGACGACCGCGTCCAGGGCGCACCGGGTGTCATGCGTGATCATCACGGTTTCGCTCCCAGGCCGGTTGGGGCGGCCCGTTCGCCGCCCCCGAGTCCTTGCGGAATGGTCGCCGACTCTAGCGCGTCGCCCACGCCACGGCGCCGTCGCCGCGGTGGGTCCGCGGCGACGGCGCCGGAGTGTGCCATATGAACTTGTCGGTCCCGCGGCGTCTCCCCGAGTCGGACGCCGCGGACGTGTGCGGGTTGGTTGCGGTGGGTGGCTGTGGTGCGTCTCAGCTCTCCGCGAGGATGTGGGAGAGCTCCGTGTCGAGGTCGAAGTGCCGATGCTCGGTACCGGGAGGTACCGCGGCGTCGGTCCTTTTGAGGAACGATTCGAGGGCCCGTGCGGGGGCCTCCAGGAGGGCCTCGCCTTCCGGGGAACTCAGGGCGATGCAGACCACGCCCTGTCCGTGGCTCCGGGACGGCCAGACGCGGACGTCGCCGGTGCCGGTGGGCCGGTGGAGGCCCTCGGCGAGGAGATCGCGGGCGAAAACCCACTCGACGGTCTCCTCGGCTCCGGTGTGGAAGGTGGCATGCACGGCGTAAGGATCGGCCGTGTCATACCGCAGGCCCGCCGGTACAGGCAGTGAGGACTCGCTCGACACAACGAGGCGCAGGTGCAGCTCGCAGCTGACCGTGGTGTTCATAAGCGCCAGGGCCTTTCGCTCAGTGTGCGCTCGGGGATTCGCACGTCGGCGAAATCGACATGCCACCTACGGTGCCGTTGTAAACCCCTCTGAGCGTTTTGGGTGGCTTCAGGTACCTCTGACGGCGGATTGAAAGATCGTCCCCCACGGTTATTCCGGGAGAGCGGGACAGTCCGGCATGTTGATGGCATGAATACGGAGAGTGAGGGGGGCGTCGGCGGAGTGGCGCGACGTCCGTCGGAGTCCGGCTCGGCTCGCGGGCGCCGTGCCGCGTCCGCCGCTCCCGCCCTCCCTGTGCCGGAGCCGGCAGGCCGTCGGGTCTTCGTCGCCGGCCTCGCGATGTCGCGGTGCTGCGTCCGATGAGGCGGGGGCGGCGGCGGTGACCTGCGCCGGTGGCCGCCCGGCTGGTCACGGAGCCCCTTCGGCGTGGGGTACTGTGTGCCGTGCGCCGGGCGATTAGCTCAGTGGGAGAGCGCTTCGTTCACACCGAAGAGGTCACTGGTTCGAACCCAGTATCGCCCACCCCGGCCGAAGGTCCGGAGGCTTCAAGCCTCCGGACCTTCGCGGTTGTTGGGCTCCGCCGTCCCCGGGGCGGCACACTGAACCCATGCCCTCCTGGTCGCGCGCACTCCACCGCTACCGCTTCCGCAGCGTGTGGCTGCTGCCCGACACCCCGCCCGCGGTCGTCTACGCCGTCCTCGAACGCGTCGAGAGCTATCCGCTGTGGTGGCCCCAGGTGCGCGCCGTCGACCGCGCCGGCGAGTCCGGCGGGACCGCGCGCTTCCGCTCGTTCCTCCCGTACGACCTGGACGTCGTCGCCGGTGAAGCGGCGCGGGACCCGCGCGCCGGGGTGCTGGAGGTGACGCTCCGCGGCGATCTGGAGGGGTGGGTGCGCTGGACGGTCGCGGCGCGCGGCGGCGGGACACGCGTCCTCTTCGAGCAGGAGGTGGAGGTGCGCAAGCCGCTGCTGCGACGGCTGGCGCTGCCCGGGCGGCCACTGTTCGTGCTCAACCACGCGCTGATGATGCGCTCCGGGCGGCGCGGTCTGGCGGTCTGGCTGGCCCGCTGACGGCGCCCGGCGGTCGCGCCCCGTGACCGGCGCGGGGGGTGCCGTACGGGCCGCCGGGAGGAATTTGATGGAAAGCCGCGGCGGACTGTATTGTTCAGGTCGTTCGCGAGGGAAACCCCGCCGACACCCGGGCGATTAGCTCAGTGGGAGAGCGCTTCGTTCACACCGAAGAGGTCACTGGTTCGAACCCAGTATCGCCCACCGGGATCGAGGTCCGGGCCGTCAATTGACGGCCCGGACCTTTTCGTTGTGGCGGCAATTCCCGAACTGCCCGCGCATTTCCGGACGGTGCGGAATCCACCTCACCTTTCCGGGGCCGTGGGCCGCATCGGCCACTGCCCGTCGGCCGCGCCGCCGCGCGGGAACCACGTTTGCCGGTCGTGTACCTGGGCCTCGTACCACCTCGTCTGGAGGGTGTGGAGTTCGTCCGGCCGCAGCCGGGCGAGGCGGGCGGCGAAGCGTCGGCCCAGTGCGCGGACCAGCTCCAGGACGGTGAGCACGTCGTCGGCGGTGCGCCCGGTGCCGTGCCCGCTGTCGGACGGCTTGACGTCGTAGTGCGCGCAGAGGTCGGGGAGGGTGCGGGCGCCCTTGCGGTAGCGGTCCAGGTGGGTGTCGAGGACCAGCGGGTCGAGGACGTGCAGCGGGTGGCTGCCGAGATAGCCGGTCAGGGAGGTGGCGCGGTGGCGCGTCGCCTCGTGGTTCAGGAGCGTCAGGGTGAACGGGGCGTCCAGCACGGCCACCGGGCGGCCGGACGCCGCCTGTGAGCTCAGGGCCCGCGCGATCTCGTCGACCGCGGGCGCCGGCCAGCGGCCGCGGCGCGCGAGATGCCCGGCGGTCAGGCCGTGCGCCGCCGTCGCCGCCTCGGGCATTTCCACACCGGGGCTGATCAGCCAGCGGGTGAGCGCCGGGGAGGCGCCCGGGGTCTCCTGGACCGCCAGCGCCGCCGCGACGATGCGGTCGGTCTCGGAATCGTCTCCGGTCGTCCCGACGCCGAACGCCGCCAACGGACCGTCGTACCAGCACGGCACCATCGCCACTCCTCGCACTCCGACATCACGGCGCGGGCGCCCCGGCGCCGACCGGCCGCTCCCGGCCGACGAGTCGCCGGGAACGACGGGGCGGCCCACGGCCCGAGCAGGTGATACCCGCCTCGTGGTGTCGCCGAACCGCTTTTGTTTGCGGTCCTCTTGACGGGGAGACAAACCAAGAGGACGGGGTGTGGTGCACGTCCGGCCGCGGACTCCCGTCGTACCGAAGCACTCCCGCGAGACCCGCCGGCACCCGGCACGGCCGCGCCCGGCCCGGGGCCGCCGTCCCCGCGCACCGCACCCGCCCCGCCGCTCACCCCGGCGGACCGGCTGCCCCGTACCGCTGCCACTGGACGACCCGGCCGGCCCCCGGTCACCGGCCGCGGCTCTTCGACCACCGCGCCCTGTGTTCCGGCGCGGACCGGGCCGGGAGGGAGACCGTGATGCACCGGCAGACCGACGACCCCGCCGCGCCGGGCCCGCAGCTGCCGGGCGCCGGTATCCCGTTGCCCGACCCGGCGGCCATCGACCCCGCGATCCTCGGCGCGCTGCTGGCCCGGCACGGCTGGCACCGGACGGGCGGCCCGGGCGGGCGGTACGCGCGCTGGACCCCGCCGGGCGGCGGCGCCGGGCTGCTGGTGCCGCAGGATCAGCGCTTCCCCGAGTGCGCCGATCTGCTCGCCGAGGCGCTGGCCACCCTCAGCGTCAGCCCGGCACCGTACGCCCGGGAGGTGCTGCTGGGGATGGCGGCGCTCAGCGACGAGGTGCGCTGGGAGCGGCTGGCGCCGGGGAGCGGGTCGGTGGTGGCGCGCTGGGTGGCGCAGGAGCAGCTGCGCGGTGCGGCGCGCGCGATGCTGTCCGCCGCGGCGCTGGGCAGCTGCGGCCGCGCCGGGTACTACGGGTCCCGCTACCGCGGCCACACGGAACGCTTCCTGGGGGAGGCGCTGCTCGGGCCGGCGCCGGAGGGCCGTCGGCTCGCCGCGTTCCTCCCGGTGTCGGTCGGCCGGGGCCCGGTGATCACCCTGCACCGGGCGCTGCGCGCCGCCCGCGACGCCACCGATCACCGGCGCGACACCGGGGGCGTCGAGGCGTTCGACGCGGCGGTGGCGTTCGGCGTCTGCCATGAGCTGGTGCAGGCGCTGATCGCGCTGGTCCACGAGGGCGGCGGCATCCGGATCACGGTGGACTGGTCGCCCGGCGCGGGCCCGCCGCCCGGCTGCCCAGTCCGCCCCGGGCCCGTGGAGTTCACCCCGGGCGACCTCCCGGCGCTGGCGGACGCCGCCCAGCGCTACGTACGCGGCGAACCGTCGCTCCCGGTACGGGTGACCGGCGCGGTGGTGCGGCTGCACCGGGAGCGGCCCGGCGGGGGAGTGGTGCGGCTGCGGGTGATCTCCGGGGCGGACGTCGAGCAGGTACGGATCGCGCTCGGCGACGACGACTACCGTGTCGCGGGCCAGGCCCATCTGATGAACCTGCCGGTCCGGATCAGCGGCCGCCTGGAGAGCCGCGGCGGCTTCCGGCGCCTCACCGGGGCGCGGGGCGTCGTACCGCTGCCTACGGGGGAGGCGGAGGCGGAGGAGCCGTCGTGAATCCGTCGCCCCAGGGGCGCTCGGCGGAACCGCCGGGTCACAGGGCGCCCCGGGGAATCGTCGTCCCCAAGGGCGCTCGGGCGAACCACCGGGCCGTAGGGCGCCCGGAGGAACCGTCGCCCCTGGGGTACCCCGGAGAACAGTCGCCCCCAAGGCGGCCCGCCGGGCCCGCCCGCCCCGGGGAAGCCGGGCCCCGGTAAACCGTTTCGCGGTCCGGTCCGCGGGATCGGTACGATTTCCCTGCGCAGCAATCGCTGACGCGCAGCAGACATGACAGGAGAGACCGGTGTCAGACGTCCGTGTGACCGTCCAACGCGATTCCGAGCGGGAAGAACGCGTGGTGACCACGGGCACTACGGCCGCCGACCTCTTCCAGGGCGAGCGCGCCGTCGTCGCCGCGCGGGTGGCCGGGGAGCTGAAGGACCTGGCGTACGAGGTGGCCGACGGCGAGACCGTCGAGCCCGTCGAGATCACCTCCGAGGACGGCCTGAACATCCTGCGGCACTCCACCGCACACGTCATGGCCCAGGCCGTGCAGGAGCTGTTCCCGCAGGCCAAGCTCGGCATCGGCCCGCCCATCAAGGACGGCTTCTACTACGACTTCGACGTCGAGACCCCGTTCCATCCGGACGACCTCAAGCGCATCGAGAAGAAGATGCAGGAGATCCAGAAGCGTGGGCAGAAGTTCGCGCGCCGGGTCACCACCGACGAGGACGCCCGCGTCGAGCTGGCCGACGAGCCGTACAAGCTGGAGCTGATCGGCCTCAAGGGCAACGCCGCCGAGGCCGCCGAGGGCGCCGACGCCGAGGTGGGCGGCGGCGAGCTGACCATCTACGACAACCTCGACGCCAAGACCGGCGAGCTGTGCTGGAAGGACCTCTGCCGCGGCCCGCACCTGCCCAGCACCCGCGTCATCCCGGCCTTCAAGCTGATGCGCTCGGCCGCCGCCTACTGGCGCGGCAGCGAGAAGAACAAGCAGCTCCAGCGGATCTACGGCACCGCCTGGCCGACCAAGGACGAGCTCAAGGCCCACCTGGAGTTCCTGGCCGAGGCCGAGAAGCGCGACCACCGCAAGCTCGGCGCCGAGCTGGACCTCTTCTCCTTCCCGGAGGAGCTGGGCCCGGGCCTCGCGGTGTTCCATCCCAAGGGCGGCGTCATCCGCAAGGAGATGGAGACCTACTCCCGCAAGCGCCACGAGGTCTCCGGCTACGAGTTCGTGAACACCCCGCACCTCTCGAAGGAGAAGCTCTTCGAGATCTCGGGGCACCTGCCGCACTACGCGGAGGGCATGTTCCCGGCCATCGAGTTCGACGAGCAGAACTACCGCCTCAAGGCGATGAACTGCCCGATGCACAACCTGATCTTCAAGTCGCGCGGCCGTTCCTACCGTGAACTGCCCCTGCGCCTCTTCGAGTTCGGCACGGTGTACCGCTACGAGAAGTCGGGCGTCGTGCACGGCCTGACCCGCTCCCGCGGCTTCACCCAGGACGACTCGCACATCTACTGCACCAAGGACCAGATGCCCGAGGAGCTGGACACGCTCCTGACCTTCGTGTTGGACCTGCTGCGCGACTACGGCCTGACCGAGTTCGAGCTGGAGCTGTCCACCCGCGACGACTCCGACAAGTTCATCGGCACCGACGAGGACTGGGCCGAGGCCACCGAGGCGCTGCGCCTGGCCGCCGAGAAGCAGGGCCTGCCGCTCGTTCCCGACCCGGGCGGCGCCGCGTACTACGGCCCGAAGATCTCCGTGCAGGCGAAGGACGCCATCGGCCGGTCCTGGCAGATGTCGACGATCCAGGTGGACTTCAACCAGCCCAAGCGGTTCCACCTGGAGTACACCGCGGCGGACGGTTCCAAGCAGCAGCCCGTCATGATCCACCGCGCGCTGTTCGGTTCGATCGAGCGGTTCTTCGGCGTGCTTCTGGAGCACTACGCGGGCGCCTTCCCCGTGTGGCTCGCCCCCGTCCAGGCCACCGGCATCCCGATCGGCGACAGCCACGTCCCGTACCTCCAGGAGTTCGCCGCCGAGGCGCGCGCCCAGGGGCTGCGGATCGACGTCGACGCGTCGTCGGACCGGATGCAGAAGAAGATCCGCAACGCCCAGAAGAGCAAGGTGCCCTTCATGGTCATCGCCGGTGACGAGGACGTCGCCAACGGCGCGGTCTCCTTCCGCTACCGCGACGGCTCGCAGAAGAACGGCATCCCGCGCGCCCAGGCGATCGCCGAGATCGTGGACGCGGTGGAGCGCCGGATCCAGGTGTGAGTCAGCGCTGACCCGTCGCCGGGCCCCGGTGAGCGACCGCTCGCCGGGGCCCGGCCGTTTCCCGTACGCCCCGGGCCCGGCCCCGCCTCATTCCTCGCCCTCCTGCCGGAAGCGCCGCCGGACGGTCGTTCCGGTCCATCGGCCCGGCATCGGGGAGCGCGCGGTGCGGTGCGCCCCGGCGACACGCCGCGGACGGCGGACGCCATATGCTGGCCGGTATGACGAGCGAGCCGGAGCAGCAGATCGGAGTCGGGACACAGGACGCCTTCCAGCGCCTGTGGACGCCCCACCGGATGGCGTACATCCAGGGGGAGAACAAGCCGAGCGGCCCGGGGGCCGACGACGGCTGTCCGTTCTGCGCGATCCCCGCCAAGTCCGACGAGGACGGTCTGGTGATCGCCCGCGGTGAGCACGTCTACGCGGTGCTGAACCTCTACCCGTACAACGGCGGGCATCTGATGGTGGTGCCGTTCCGGCACGTCGCGGACTACACCGAGCTGGACGGCGCGGAGACCGCGGAGCTGGCGGAGCTGACCAAGCACGCGATGACCGCGCTGCGCACCGCGTCCGGGGCGCACGGCTTCAACATCGGCATGAACCAGGGCACGGTGGCCGGTGCGGGCATCGCCGCCCACCTCCACCAGCACGTCGTCCCGCGCTGGGGCGGCGACACCAACTTCATGCCGGTGGTCGGCCACACCAAGGTCCTGCCGCAGCTGCTCGCCGACACCCGGCGGATGCTCGCGGACGCCTGGCCCGCATAGCGACACCGCCGCCCCGGGGGCCCGTGCGCGTCCCCGGGGTCCGTGCGCGCCCCCGGGGCGCGCGCCGCTCCTCCGAAGGGCCGAACAAAAGACCGCCATCCGGTCCGTGCCGCTCTGTAATGGAGTGGTGACTTCACCGGACCGCCGTTCCGTGCTACGCGCTGCCGCCGCGATCGCCGCCGGGGCGGCCGCCACCGCCTGCACCCGGAGCGGCGCGGCCCCCGCGGCCGCCCGCGCCACCGCCCCGGCCACCCCGCGCCCGGCCTCGCCCCGCCCGGCGCACGCCGCCCGGCCGCCCACCCGCGCGCCGGGCCTGCCCGCGCAGATCGCGCACGGCCCCCGGCGGGGCGACGCGGTCGCGCTGACCTTCCACGGCCAGGGCGACCCGAAGACCGCCACCGCGCTGCTCCGTGAGGCCGAGCGGGCCGGTGCCCGCGTCACCGTGCTGGCGGTCGGCACCTGGCTCGACGAACAGCCCGCGATGGCCCGCCGCGTCCTCGACGGCGGCCACGAACTGGGCAACCACACCCTCCACCACCGCACCATCTGCGCCCTGCCCGAGGACGAGGCGTACGCCGAGATCACCGGCTGCGCCGACCGGCTGCGGGCCCTCACCGGCACCATCGGCAGCTGGTTCCGCCCCTCGCGGACGCAGTACGCCACCGACCAGGTGATCCGCCTGGCCCGTCGGGCCGGATACCCGCACGTCCTCTCGTACGACCTCGACTCCCTCGACGCCGACGACCCCGGCGCGCCCGCCGTCCAGCGCACGGTGCTGGACGGTGCCCGGCCCGGCTCGGTCGTCAGCCTCCACCTGGGGCACCCCGGCACCGTTGCCGCGCTGCCCCCGATCCTCGACGGCCTGCACCGGCGCGGTCTGCGCGCGGTGACGACTACGGAGCTGGTGACCTGATGGCTGACCGGACCCCCGCACTCCGCCGCACCCCGGGGAAGGCGGCCCTGCTGGCCGCCGCGTGCGCGCTGCTCGCCGCCGGATGTGGCGCGGACGACACCGCCGCCCGCGCCGGGCACACCCCGCGCCCCGCGAGCCCGTCCCCGGCGGCGGCCGCCCGCCCCGGTCTGCCCGGGATGCCGCCGCTGGTCGACCCGCACGACATCTACGCCGCGGACCGGCCGGGCAAGCTCGTCCCGCAGGTCAAGGACTATCCGTCGATGGTGTACGTCCCCAACACCATCTCCAACACGGTCAGCGTCATCGATCCGCGGACCTACAAGGTCGTGCGGACCATGCCGGTGGGCGTGCAGCCGCAGCACGTCGTACCGTCCTGGGACCTGAAGACGCTGTGGGTCAACAACGACCGCGGCAACAGCCTCACACCGGTCGACCCGCGCACCGGCAAGGCGGGCAGGACCGTCGCGGTGCACGACCCGTACAACCTCTACTTCACGCCCGACGGCAAGTACGCGATCGTGATGGCGTCGATGGACAGACAGCTGGTCTTCCGCGACCCGCACACCATGGAGGTCCGCAAGACCGTGCCGGTGACCTGCGCCGGGGTCAACCACGCCGACTTCTCCGCCGACGGCCGGTACTTCATCGTCTCCTGCGAGTTCTCCGGCGAACTGCTCAAGGTCGACACCGCGAAGATGGCGGTGACCGGCCAGCAGAAGTTGCCGCAGCACGGCGCGATGCCGCAGGACGTCAAGCTCTCCCCGGACGGGAAGACCTGGTACATCGCCGATATGACGTCCGACGGGGTGTGGGTCCTCGACGGCGACCACTTCACCCGGCCGAAGCTGCTCCGCACCGGCAAGGGAGCCCACGGCCTTTACGTCAGCCGCGACTCGAAGCAGATGTACATCTCCAACCGCGGCGAGGGCACCATCTCGCTGCTGGACTTCGCCACCGGCCGTCTCACCGGCAAGTGGCACATCCGTGGCGGCGGCAGCCCCGACATGGGCGGCGTCTCCGCCGACGGCAAGGTCCTTTGGCTCTCCGGCCGCTACAACTCCGAGGTCTACGCACTCGACACCCGTACGGGGAAGACCCTGGCGAAGATCCCCGTCGGGCACGGCCCGCACGGCCTCGCGGTCTATCCGCAGCCCGGCCGCTACTCCCTGGGCCACACCGGCATCTTCCGCTGAGCCCGCACAACGGCCGACTCCCGTACGGGCGGGCCCGTACGGGAGTCGGAAGCGGGGGAGCGGACGGCCGCCGCGGGTCAGGCGCTGTACTCGTCGGCCTTCCGCGGCTCGACGCCTTGGACCAGACCGCTGAGCACCATCGAACGGCCCTCGAAGCGCTCGGTGTCCACGCCGTTCCCCTTGAGCACGCCCACCGCCGCCGTATGGACCGCCCGCAGCACGGGCGTCGCCGCACGCAGCGCGTCATCGGCCATGAAGCGGTGCCGCCAGGGCTTGTCCGCCCAGACGTGCCGCAGCCCGAACGGCTCGGGCAGCGCCAGCTTGCCGCCGAGGAAGTCCAGCAGCGGCGGGAACCATGTCAGCGGGGCGCGGGCGGCGAGGCGGACGACCTCGGACGTGTCGATCAGCGGCAGCGTCTGCTTGCGCGTCTCCCAGAACTTGATGACCTTGGCGACCTCTTTGGTCTTGGGGGACGGCTTGCCGGTGAACAGGGAGTTGACCGGGCCGAGGGCGTGACCGGTGACCTCGATGCGCAGCGTCTCGTGCAGCACCGTGACGGTGATCAGCAGCGTCAGCACCAACTGGCCGTCCCAGAGCACGAACTGCACGCCCAGGTAGTGGCGGTTGCCGCTGCCGAACTGCTGCTCGTTGCAGATCCGCTCGACCTCGTGGCCGCGGATCTGGAAGGCGTCGGTGTCCGTGCCGTCCGGGCGGCTGACCTCCTTGGCCTTCTCCCCGACCGGCGAGACGATCCAGTGGTTGACCTGCGGCGCCTGCTGGAATCCGCCGGTGTGCAGCGAGCTGCGCTCCAGCATCCGCAGCCGGTCGTGGATCGCCCGGATCACGTCCCAGCTGCGGAACGGATGGATCTCCGTGCCCTCCTTCGCCGGCTTCAGCTCCTCGGCCAGATGCCAGCTGCCCCAGCGCGTCCCCATGCCGAGTATCCCGCGCGGACCGGCGTAGAAGACGACGTTGCTGCGCTGCTCGGCGGAGAGTTTGGCGAGATTGTGCCGCAGGGTTTCGGCCGCTATCTCACCGGGATCGCCCGGCACCGCCTCGGGGATCTTCGCGCCGACCCCGCCGCCGTCCAGCAGCCCCTGCCACGCCTCACGCAGCAGTACGGCCGTCCGCTCACAGATCTGCTTGGCGAACCACCAGCCGATCACCGGGACGATGACCATGGCGCGTGCGTACAGCGGCCAGAAGTCCGTCGTCGGCAGCTTGATCAGGAGGACCACCCCGGCCAGCGCGAGCAGGGCGAGGAGGGCCGAGCCGCCGACGGACGTCTTGCCGTCCTTGGCGAGGTACTTCTTCGCCTGGAAGCCGCCCAGCCACAGCAGCACACCGGGCAGGAACGCCACCCCGCACAGCAGCATGATGACCGTCAGCTTGGCGTCCCGTTGCTTGCGGATACGGGTGGCCGCCAGGCAGTGCTCGACGATGACCTGCGGCTCGGTGCCGAAGGACTGGATGAGCGCCTTGCGGCCGCCGCCGAGCATCCGCGTCTGGATCGCCCGGGAGAACGCCTCGCCGAGATTGGGCTCGAACAGCGAGAGCTTGGGCTTCTTGATCTCGGAGGCGCCGGAGTCCGAATCGGCCTTGGAGATATCGGCCAGTGGACTGTCCCGATAGGCGGCGGAGGCCAACGCCTGGGTCGCCGCGGTCTGTCCCGCGCCTCCCAGGAGCGGCACCTGCGCCCCGGGACTGAAGTCGAAGCCGTCTGCTGCCACTGCCCGCCCCCAACGCCGCACCATCACTGCCGCGGCTCTTTACTCGTCCACCGCTCCTGGCACACCTGCGGAGCCGTTCGCTCAGCGTACAGGCGGTGCCGGACCCAAGGGAGTTGACCGGTCAGGCGGTCGGTCAATCGTTGACTATGCGCCGATTTCCGGGCCCCGCCGCACTGCCGCCGCCAGCTGTTGCGGCATCGGTTCGTGCCGCAGATAGGTCCGGGTGAAGCGGCCCGTGCCGTGCGCGAGCGACCGCAGATCGACGGCGTACCGGGCGATCTCCGCCTCCGGCACCTCGGCCCGTACCCAGGTGCGGTCGCCCACCTCCTCCTGCTCGGTGCCGACCACCCGGCCGCGCCGCCCGGACAGATCGCTCATCACCGGCCCGACGAACTCGTCCGGAATCAACACCGCGACCTCCGCGACCGGTTCGAGCAGCTCGATCCGCACCTGTCCGGCCGCGTCCCGCAGCGCCAGCGCCCCGGCCGCCTGGAACGCCGCGTCCGACGAGTCCACCGTGTGCGCCTTGCCGTCCCGCAGCGTGACCCGGACGTCGACGAGCGGATACCCGGCCGCCACCCCCTGCGCCGCCTGGGCGCGTACCCCCTTCTCCACCGACGTGATGAACTGCCGGGGCACCGCGCCGCCCACCACCGTGTCCACGAACTCGACGCCGGAGCCCGCGGGCAGCGGCTCCACCTCGATCTCGCAGATCGCGAACTGGCCGTGCCCGCCGGACTGTTTGACCTGCCGCCCCCGCCCGGCCGCCGCACCGCCGAACGTCTCCCGCAGCGGTACGCGGTACGGAACGGTGTCGACCCGGACGCCGTAACGGGTGCGCAGCCGCTCCAGCGCGACCTCCGTGTGCGCCTCGCCCAGGCACCACAACACCACCTGGCCGGTGTGCGGATGCTGCTCCAGACGCATCGTCGGATCCTCCGCGACCAGCCGCGCCAGCCCGTGCGAGAGCTTGTCCTCGTCCGCCTTGCCGTGCGCCTCGATCGCGACCGGCAGCTGCGGATCGGGCATCGTCCACGGCGCCATCAGCAACGGGTCCCCGCACGACGAGAGCGTGTCGCCGGTCTCCGCGCGGCCGAGCTTCGCCACGCACGCCAACTCCCCGGCCACCGCCTGCGCCAGCGGCCGCTGCTGCTTCCCGGACGGCACGGACAGCGCCCCGACCCGCTCCTGCACATCGTGGTCGGCGTGGCCGCGGTCCTCCAGACCGTGCCCCGAGACGTGCACCGCCTCGTCCGGCCGCAGCGTGCCGGAGAACACCCGCACCAGCGACAGCCGCCCGACGTACGGATCGGAGGTGGTCTTGACGACCTCCGCCGCCAGCGGCCCGGCCGGATCGCAGACCAGCGGGGAGCGGGGCGCGCCGTCGGGTGCGGTGACCTCCGGGGCCGTCCGCTCGCCCGGCGCCGGGAAGCCCCGTACGAGGAGGTCCAGCAGCTCCACGGTGCCCAGGCCCTGCCGGGCGGAGCCGGTGGTGGGGGCCGCGGCGAGCACCGGGTGGAAGGTGCCGCGGGCGACCGCCGTCTCCAGGTCGGTGACGAGCGACGCGACGTCCAGATCCTCACCGCCGAGATAGCGGTCCATCAGCGTCTCGTCCTCGCTCTCCGCGATGATCCCCTCGATCAGGCGGCCGCGCGCCTCGTCCAGCAGCGGCAGTTCCGTGGCGTCCGGGTCCCGCTCGGTGCGTTCGCCCGATGCGTATTCCGCCACCCGCCGCGTCAACAGTCCGAGCAGGCCCGTCACCGGTGCGTGGCCGTCCGCGCCCGCCGCGCCGTACAGCGGGAGATACAGGGGGAGTACGGCGTCCGGGTCACCGTCGCCGAGGGCTTCGCCGCAGCCGCGCAGGACGGTGGTGACATCGGCGCGGGCGGCGTCGAGGTGGGTGAGGACCAGCGCCCGCGGCATGCCGACCGCCGCGCACTCCTCCCACACCGTGCGGGTCGCCCCGGCCACGTCCTCCGCGGCGGAGACGACGAAGAGGGCCGCGTCCGCCGCCCGCAGCCCGGCCCGCAGTTCCCCGACGAAGTCGGCGTACCCGGGGGTGTCCAGCAGATTGATCCGGCAGCCGCGCCACTCCAGGGGGACCAGTGACAGCTGGACCGAGCGCTGTCTGCGCTGCTCGATCGGGTCCTGGTCGGAGAGGGTGTCGCCGTCCTCGACCCGCCCGGCGCGGCCGGTGGCCCCGGCGGCCAGGGCCAGCGTCTCCACGAGGGTGGTCTTGCCCGCGCCGCTGTGGCCGACCAGCGCCACATTGCGGACGGCGGCGGGACCGTCGGCCGCCCCGGCACCCGGCTTCTCGTTCATGCCCTCGCCTCCAGGTCATCACCTTTGCGGTGATTCGAGCTTTCCACCGCGGTGGGGGCCCGTCCACAGGGGGCGGCGGGGGAGTGGCGGTCCCCGCAGGTCGCCGGTCGTCTCCGGGCGGCGCGGTGGGTGCGCGGTGCCCGGGGAGCGCCTGGCTACGATGGGCCAGCCGGTGGCCCCTTGACCGCACGGCCCGTATCGACCTCCGGGAAGGCCATGCTGAACAAGTACGCGCGTGCGTTCTTCACGCGTGTTCTCACGCCGTTCGCCGCCCTGCTCATCCGCCTCGGCGTCAGCCCGGACGCGGTCACCCTCGTCGGTACGGGGGGCGTGGTCGCCGGTGCTCTGGTCTTCTACCCCCGCGGTGAATTCTTCTGGGGCACCGTCGTCATCACCCTCTTCGTCTTCTCCGACCTGGTCGACGGCAACATGGCGCGGCAGCTGGGACGCTCCAGCCGCTGGGGCGCCTTCCTGGACTCCACCCTCGACCGGGTCGCCGACTCCGCGATCTTCGGCGGCCTCGCCCTCTGGTACGCCGGCGGCGGCGACAGCCTGATGCTCTGCGCGATGGCGATCTTCTGCCTCGCCAGCGGCCAGGTCGTCTCGTACACCAAGGCGCGCGGCGAGGCCATCGGGCTGCCGGTGAACGTCAACGGTCTGGTCGAACGCGCCGAGCGGCTGGTCATCACCCTCGTCGCCTGCGGCCTGTCCGGGCTGCACGCCTTCGGGGTGCCCGGTGTGCAGGTCCTGCTGCCGATCGCCCTGTGGATCGTCGGCATCGGCAGCGCCGTCACCCTCGCCCAGCGGGTGGTGACGGTCCGCCGGGAATCCGCCGAGGCGGATGCCGTCGTGCACGGGGGGAACGGCGTATGAGCCGCATCGACACCGACAAGCTCGCCGACGCCCTGTACGGGCTGGGCTGGAGCACCGTCAAGAAGCTGCCGGAAGGCGCGGCGGTGCGCCTCGGCCGCACGATCGCCGACGCCGCCTGGCGCCGCCGCGGCAAGGGCGTGCTGCGCCTGGAGGCCAACCTCGCCCGCGTCGTCCCGGACGCCACCCCGCAGCGGCTGACCGAGCTGTCCCGCGCCGGGATGCGCTCGTACATGCGCTACTGGATGGAGTCCTTCCGGCTGCCCGCCTGGAGTACCGACCGCATAACGGCGGGCTTCGCCGCGCAGGACATCCAGCGCCTCAGGGACGGCCTGGCGAGCGACCGCGGCGTCGTCCTCGCCCTGCCGCACATGGGCAACTACGACCTGGCGGGCGTCTGGGTCACCACCGCGCTCGGCGTCCCCTTCACCACCGTCGCCGAACGCCTCAAGCCCGAATCCCTCTACGACCGCTTCGTCGCCTACCGCGAGGGCCTGGGCATGGAGGTGTTGCCGCACACCGGTGGCGCCGCCTTCGGCACCCTCGCCCGGCGGCTGCGCGACGGTGGCCTGGTCTGTCTCGTCGCCGACCGCGACCTCTCCAGCTCCGGCATCGAGGTCGACTTCTTCGGTCACGCCGCGAAGATGCCCGCCGGGCCCGCGCTGCTCGCCGCCCGCACCGGCGCGATGCTGCTGCCCGTCACCCTCTGGTACGACCGCACGCCGGTCATGCGCGGCCGGATCCACTCCGAGATCGAGGTCCCCGCGGAGGGCACCCGCGCCGAGAAGGCCACCGTCATGACCCAGGCGCTCGCCGATGCCTTCGCCTCCGGCATCGCCGACCACCCCGAGGACTGGCACATGCTGCAACGCCTCTGGCTCGACGACCTGGAGCCGCGCGACGCGGCCCGCGGAACGGAGACGCCGTGAGAATCGGCATCGTCTGCCCCTACGCCTGGGACGTCCCCGGCGGCGTCCAGTTCCACATCCGCGACCTCGCCGAACACCTCCTCTCCCGCGGCCACCACGTCTCCGTGCTCGCCCCCGCCGACGACGGGACGCCGCTGCCGCCGTACGTCGTCTCCGCGGGCCGCGCCGTGCCGGTGCCGTACAACGGCTCGGTCGCCCGGCTGAACTTCGGCTTCCTCTCCGCCGCCCGCGTCCGCCGCTGGCTCCAGCACGGCGCCTTCGACGTCATCCACATCCACGAACCGGCCTCGCCCTCCCTCGGCCTGCTCTCCTGCTGGGCGGCGCGGGGCCCGATCGTGGCGACGTTCCACACCTCCAACCCGCGCTCCCGGGCGATGATCGCCGCGTACCCGATCCTGCAGCCCGCGCTGGAGAAGATCAGCGCGCGCATCGCGGTCAGCGAGTACGCCCGCCGCACCCTCGTCGAGCACCTCGGCGGCGACGCGGTGGTCATCCCCAACGGCGTGGACGTCGACTTCTTCGCCCGCGCCGAGCCCAAGGCCGCCTGGCAGTCGCAGGCGGAGGGCGCCGGGGACGAGGGCGGCGCGCGGCCCGGCGCCACCATCGGCTTCATCGGCCGGATCGACGAACCCCGCAAGGGCCTGCCCGTCCTGATGCGCGCGCTGCCCGCGATCCTCGCGGAGGTCCCCGACGCCCGGCTGCTGGTCGCCGGGCGCGGCGACGAGGAGGAGGCGGTCGCCGCGCTGGCGCCCGAGCTCCGCCGCCACGTCGAATTCCTCGGCATGGTCAGCGACGAGGACAAGGCCCGGCTGCTGCGCAGCGTCGACCTGTACGTCGCCCCGAACACCGGCGGCGAGTCCTTCGGCATCATCCTCGTCGAGGCGATGTCGGCCGGGGCGGCCGTCCTCGCCAGCGATCTCGACGCGTTCGCCCAGGTCCTCGACCAGGGCGAGGCCGGGGAGCTCTTCGCCAACGAGGACGCGGACGCCCTCGCCGCCGCCGCAGTCCGCCTGCTGCGCGACCCCGCGCGCCTGGCCGAACTCCGCGAACGCGGCTCCCGGCACGTCCGGCGGTTCGACTGGTCCACGGTCGGCGCCGACATCCTCGCGGTGTACGAGACGGTCACCGAGGGCGCGGAGCCCGGCCGGTCCGTCGCCGCCGACGAACCCGCCGGGCGGACCGCCCAGGATTACGGCGGGTGACCCCCGGGGCCGCCGGTGCCCCCCGGGGCACGCCGTCCGGGCCGGTAGGGTGACGCCGCGTGACCACCTTCATCTGGATCGCGGCTGTCGTCGTCCTCATCGGCATCTACCTGAGCTGGACCGCGGGCCGCCTCGACCGGCTGCACGCCCGTATCGACGCGGCGCGCGCCGCCCTCGACGCGCAACTGCTGCGGCGTGCCTCGGTCGCCCAGGAGATCGGCACCTCCGGTGTCCTCGACCCCGCCGCCTCGATCGTCCTCTACCAGGCGGCGCACGCCGCCCGGCAGGCACCGGAGGACGGCCGCGAGGTCGCCGAGAGCGAGCTGACGCAGGCGCTCCGCGCCACCCTCGGCGAGCGCGAGCAGGTGGACGCGGTCGGCGCGGCGCCCGGCGGCGAACAGACCCTCGCGGAGCTGACCGCCGCCGTCCGCCGCGTCCCCATGGCCCGCCGCTTCCACAACGACGCGGTACGGGCCGCCCGCGCGGTGCGCCGCCACCGGCTCGTGCGGTACTTCCGCCTCGCCGGGCATGCGCCGTTCCCCCTCGCCTTCGAGATGGACGACGAGCCGCCCGCCGTCCTCGGGGCCCCGCACACGGCCGCCTGACGCGCGGCGGTTGCCCGGGGCGGCACGAGCCACCGGCCACCAATTGGCCCTTTTCGTGGCCCCCTCACCAACGGTTGTGTGGGTGAAGAAGCGCAACCACCCGCACTGAGTGAGGTCAACCGTGTCCAGCACGCCCACCACGCCCCAGCACCCCGAGACCGGAACCGCCCGCGTCAAGCGCGGCATGGCCGAGCAGCTCAAGGGCGGCGTGATCATGGACGTCGTCACGCCCGAAGAGGCGAAGATCGCCGAGGACGCCGGCGCCGTCGCCGTCATGGCGCTGGAGCGGGTGCCCGCCGACATCCGCAAGGACGGCGGCGTCGCCCGGATGTCCGACCCGGACATGATCGACGGCATCATCGACGCCGTCTCCATCCCCGTCATGGCCAAGTCCCGCATCGGCCACTTCGTCGAGGCCCAGGTCCTCCAGGCCCTCGGCGTCGACTACATCGACGAGTCCGAGGTCCTCACCCCCGCCGACGAGGTCAACCACTCCGACAAGTGGGCCTTCACCACCCCCTTCGTCTGCGGCGCCACCAACCTCGGCGAGGCCCTGCGCCGCATCGCCGAGGGTGCGGCCATGATCCGTTCCAAGGGCGAGGCCGGCACCGGCAACGTCGTCGAGGCGGTCCGTCACCTCCGCCAGATCAAGGGCGAGATCGCCAAGCTGCGCGGCTGCGACAACAACGAGCTGTACGCCGCCGCCAAGGAGCTGCGCGCCCCGTTCGAGCTGGTCAAGGAGGTCGCCGAGCTGGGCAAGCTGCCCGTCGTGCTGTTCTCCGCCGGTGGCGTCGCCACCCCCGCCGACGCCGCGCTGATGCGCCAGCTCGGCGCCGAGGGCGTCTTCGTCGGCTCCGGCATCTTCAAGTCCGGCGACCCCGCCAAGCGCGCCGCCGCGATCGTGAAGGCCACCACCTTCTACGACGACCCGAAGGTCGTCGCGGACGTCTCCCGCAACCTGGGCGAGGCCATGGTCGGCATCAACTGCGACACCCTCCCCGAGGCCGAGCGGTACGCCAACCGCGGCTGGTGAGCACGTACATGACCACCCCCACCATCGGAGTCCTGGCCCTCCAGGGCGACGTCCGCGAGCACCTGGTGGCGCTCGCCGCGGCGGACGCCCTGGCCCGGCCGGTGCGCCGCCCCGAGGAGCTGGACGACCTCGACGGGCTCGTCATCCCGGGCGGCGAGTCCACCACGATGTCCAAGCTCGCCGTCGTCTTCGGGATGCTGGAGCCGCTGCGCGACTTCGTCCGCTCCGGCCGCCCGGTCTACGGCACCTGCGCCGGAATGATCATGGTCGCCGACAAGCTCCTGGACGCCCGCGCGGACCAGGAGACGCTCGGCGGCGTCGACATGATCGTGCGCCGTAACGCCTTCGGACGGCAGAACGAGTCCTTCGAGGCGGCCGTCGACATGACGGGCATCCCCGGCGGGCCGGTCCACGGCATCTTCATCCGCGCGCCCTGGGTCGAGTCCACCGGCGCCGCCGCCGAGGTCCTCGCGAGGTACGACGGGCACACGGTGGCCGTCCGGCAAGGTAACGTCCTCGCCACGTCGTTCCACCCGGAGCTGACCGGCGACCACCGTGTGCACGCCTTTTTCGTCGACATGGTGCGTACGGCGGCTTGAGGCGCTCCCGGTAGGATCGCACGCGTTGGTTTCTCAATGGGTTACGCGAAGGAGACAGGCGGATGTCCGGCCACTCTAAATGGGCTACGACGAAGCACAAGAAGGCCGTGATCGATGCCAAGCGCGGCAAGCTCTTCGCGAAGCTGATCAAGAACATCGAGGTTGCGGCCCGGACCGGCGGCGCCGACCCGGAAGGTAACCCGACGCTCTTCGACGCCATCCAGAAGGCGAAGAAGCAGTCGGTTCCCAACAAGAACATCGACTCCGCGCTCAAGCGCGGCGCGGGTCTCGAAGCCGGTGGCGCCGACTACGAGACGATCATGTACGAGGGTTACGGCCCGAACGGTGTCGCGGTGCTCATCGAGTGCCTCACCGACAACCGCAACCGCGCCGCCTCCGACGTCCGCGTCGCGATGACCCGCAACGGCGGCTCGATGGCCGACCCGGGCTCGGTGTCGTACCTCTTCAACCGCAAGGGCGTCGTGATCGTCCCCAAGGGCGAACTGACCGAGGACGACGTCCTGGGCGCGGTCCTGGACGCGGGCGCCGAGGAGGTCAACGACCTCGGTGAGTCCTTCGAGGTCCTCAGCGAGGCGACCGACCTGGTGGCGGTCCGCACCGCCCTCCAGGAGGCCGGTATCGACTACGACTCGGCCGACGCCAACTTCGTCCCGACCATGCAGGTCGAACTGGACGAGGAGGGCGCGCGCAAGATCTTCAAGCTGGTCGACGCGCTGGAGGACAGCGACGACGTGCAGAACGTCTTCGCCAACTTCGACGTCTCCGACGAGACGATGGCCAAGATCGACGCCTGACGGGGAGTTCCTCCCGTACGACCGACAGCGGCCCGCCGGTACGAACCGGCGGGCCGCTTCGGCTGCCCGGCACCGGGCGGGCCCGCGCGCGGCGGCGCCGCGGCCCTGACCCGACGCGTTGTCAGTGGCAGCCGATAGCCTGCACGAACAGGCCGGCGCTCTCGCGCCCGGCCTGACCGGCCGACCGAGGAGAGGGCATCGTGCGCGTACTGGGCGTGGACCCCGGGCTCACCAGGTGCGGCGTCGGCGTCGTGGACGGCGCCGTCGGCCGCCCGCTGACCATGGCGGGCGTCGGCGTGATCCGCACCCCGGCCGACGCCGACATCGCCGACCGCCTCGTCCTCGTCGAGCGCGGCATCGAGCAGTGGCTGGACGAACACCGCCCCCAATACGTCGCCGTGGAGCGGGTGTTCAGCCAGCACAACGTCCGTACGGTCATGGGCACCGCCCAGGCCAGCGCGGTCGCCATGCTCTGCGCCGCCCGCCGTGGACTCCCGGTCGCCCTGCACACCCCCAGCGAGGTCAAGGCCGCGGTCACCGGCTCGGGCCGGGCCGGGAAGGAGCAGGTCGGCGCCATGGTGACGCGGCTGCTGCGGCTCGACGCCCCGCCCAAACCGGCCGACGCCGCCGACGCCCTCGCGCTGGCCATATGCCACATCTGGCGCGCCCCCGCGGCGGGCCGCCTCCAGCAGGCGCACGCCGCGGCCCGCCGCGCCGCGCCTTCCGTCCGTACCCCCGGCGTCCGCCGGGCGGCTCCCCAGAAGGGCATCCGATGATCGCCTTCGTCTCCGGGCCGGTCGCGGCCCTCGGACCGGACACCGCCGTCGTCGAGGTCGGCGGCGTCGGCATGGCCGTCCAGTGCACCCCGGACACCCTCTCCGGCCTGCGCATCGGCAAGCCCGCCCGGCTCGCCACCTCCCTCGTCGTCCGCGAGGACTCCCTGACCCTCTACGGCTTCGCCGACGACGACGAGCGGGCCACCTTCGAGCTGCTGCAGACCGCCAGCGGCGTCGGCCCGCGCCTCGCCCAGGCCATGCTCGCCGTGCATTCCCCCGACGCCCTGCGCCGCGCGGTGGCCACCGGCGACGAGAAGGCGCTCACCGCCGTGCCCGGCATCGGCAAGAAGGGCGCCCAGAAGCTGCTGCTGGAGCTGAAGGACCGCCTCGGCGCGCCGCTCGGCACCGGCGGCGCCCCCGCCCCGGTCACCGCGGGCTGGAGCGATCAGCTGCACGCCGCCCTGATCGGCCTCGGCTACGCCACCCGCGAGGCCGACGAGGCGGTCGCCGCCGTCACCCCGCAGGCCGAGGCCGCCGTCGCCGGGGGCGGCTCCCCGCAGATCCCGCAGCTCCTCAAGGCGGCGCTGCAGACCCTCAACCGCACCCGCTGAGGCGCCCGGCCCGGCGCCCGCCGGACCGCACGCCCGACCCCACGCACCCCCGGCGGCCCCGCCGCCCCGACCCCGCGAGGCAATCCGCAGTGAACTGGGACGACACCGCACCGTCCGCCGCAACCGACCCGGCCCTGGCCGCCGACCGGTTGGTCGGTGCCGCCGCCGACGGCGAGGACACCGCGGTCGAGGCCGCGCTGCGCCCCAAGGACCTCGGGGAGTTCGTCGGCCAGGAGCGGGTGCGCGAACAGCTCGACCTGGTGCTGCGCGCCGCCCGCGCCCGCGGCGCCACCGCCGACCACGTCCTGCTCTCCGGCGCCCCCGGCCTCGGCAAGACCACCCTCTCGATGATCATCGCCGCCGAGATGGGCGCCCCGATCCGCATCACCTCCGGCCCCGCCATCCAGCACGCCGGTGACCTCGCGGCGATCCTCTCCTCCCTCCAGGAGGGCGAGGTCCTCTTCCTCGACGAGATCCACCGGATGTCGCGCCCCGCCGAGGAGATGCTCTACATGGCGATGGAGGACTTCCGCGTCGACGTCATCGTCGGCAAGGGCCCCGGAGCCACCGCCATCCCCCTCGAACTCCCGCCGTTCACCCTGGTCGGCGCCACCACCCGGGCCGGTCTGCTGCCGCCCCCGCTCCGCGACCGCTTCGGCTTCACCGGCCACATGGAGTTCTACGCCCCGTTGGAGCTGGAGCGCGTCATCCACCGCTCCGCCGGGCTCCTCGACGTCGAGATCGACGCCGAGGGCGCCGCCGAGATCGCCGGCCGCTCCCGCGGCACGCCCCGTATCGCCAACCGCCTGCTGCGCCGCGTCCGCGACTACGCCCAGGTCAAGGCGGACGGCGTGATCACCCGCGACACCGCCTCGCGCGCCCTCGACGTCTACGAGGTCGACGCCCGCGGCCTGGACCGCCTCGACCGCGCTGTGCTCACCGCCCTGCTGAAGCTCTTCGGTGGCGGCCCGGTCGGCCTGTCCACCCTCGCGGTCGCGGTGGGGGAGGAGCGCGAGACCGTCGAGGAGGTCGCCGAACCGTTCCTGGTCCGCGAGGGCCTGCTGGCCCGTACGCCCCGTGGCCGGATCGCGACCCCCGCGGCCTGGGCCCACCTCGGCCTGGTCCCGCCCCAGCAGCAACCGGGCGCAACGGGACAGCAGGGCCTGTTCGGGGCGTGACGGCGCGGAGAATCGCCGGGTCAGGAACTGCGGTGCGATGCTGGGCGTTGTTCCACTGGTGCGGACTGACTTAGACTCCGCCGATGCCGTCCCGGTAGGGGCCGGCGTTTCCCACCCCCGCTATACGAGACCGCGGCTCAGCGGTCGTGCGAAGGATTTCTGTCCCGTGAGTACCGTGACTCTCCTCCCCTTCATCGTCCTCATCGGGGCCATGTTCCTGATGACCCGGTCCGCCAAGAAGAAGCAGCAGGCGGCCGCGCAGATGCGCAACGAAATGCAGCCGGGCACCGGTGTCCGGACGATCGGGGGCATGTACGCGACCGTCAAGGAGATCCACGACGAGACGGTCCTCCTTGAGGTCGCCCCCGGCGTGCACGCCGTGTTCGCGAAGAACGCCATCGGCGCGGTCCTTGCCGACGAGGAGTACAACCGCATCATCGACGGCGCCGACCCGGTCGTGCCCGACGACATCTCCTCGCTGACCGGCGATGACGCCACCACCGGTTCGGGTGAGAAGTCCGACAAGATCGACCTGGGCAAGGGTGACGCCGCGGCCGCCGACGAGCCCGAGGCCGACGAGAAGCCCGCCGACGAGGCCCCGGCCGCCACGTCCGAGAAGGACGCGTCCGCCGAGGAGAAGAAGTCCGGTGACGCCGAAGCGAAGAAGTCCGGCGACGCCGACGCGAAGTAGCCCCGTCCCACGGAACCGCGACGCGCCCCGCTGCGGGCGCCGCGGTTCCGTGACCGTCTAGGCTCCGGCGGGGGCACGTCCCCACAACACTTCGTGGCCGCTCGGCAGACACCCCCAGCCGAGCGGTTGGACAGGGAGAAACGAGAAGGTGGCAGCACCGAAGAAGGGCCGCAGGACGCCGGCCGGCCAGGGCAAGCCGGGGCGCACCCTGGTCCTCATCCTGATCGCCATGGTGGCGCTGGTCGGAGGCATGTTCTACTCCGGCACGCTGACGCCCCGGCTGGGAATCGACCTGGCGGGCGGCACCAGCTTCACGCTCCAGGCCCAGAACCAGCCGGGCAAGCCCAACGCGATCAACGAGACCAACATGAAGACCGCCGCGGGCATCATGGAGCGGCGCGTCAACGGTCTGGGCGTGACCGAGTCCGAGGTCCAGACCCAGGGCACCGACCACATCATCGTGAACATCCCCAAGGGGTCGGACGCGAAGCAGTCCCGCCAGCAGGTCGGCACCACCGCCCAGCTCGGCTTCCGCCCGGTGCTCACCACCACCGCGGGCGGCAGGACCCCCGAGCAGCCGTCCGGCACCCCCTCCGCGGGCGGCAAGACGGGTGGCAAGGACACCAGCGGCAAGGACGCGACCCCCGGCGGCAAGGCCACGGACGGCAAGCAGGGCGACGCTCCCAAGCCCACCGCGAGCGCCACCACCCAGGGCCGCGCCGTCACGGACGCCCTGAAGAAGGACCCCACGCCCGGCGGCTCCGCCACGCAGAAGCCCCAGACGCCCGCGACGCCGCCCGCCCAGGGCGAGGCGGGCATCCCGGCGGCGCTCCAGAAGCAGCTCGCCGCCCTGGACTGCTCCACCAAGCAGAGCCGCGCACTCGCCGGTGAGAAGGCGGCCGGCGCCAAGCCCGGCGACCCCATCGTGGCCTGCAAGGACGACGGCTCGCAGAAGTACGTGCTCGGCCCGGTCGGCGTCGAGGGCACCGACGTCAAGGACGCCAAGGCCGTCTTCGACAGCCAGACCGGCCAGGGCTGGATCGTCCAGATGGACTTCACCTCCGATGGCGGCAAGAAGTTCGCGGACATCACCGGCCGGCTGGCCGCCAAGGCCCAGCCGCAGAACCAGTTCGCGATCGTCCTGGACGGCGCGGTCGTCTCCGACCCGCGCGTCAGCCAGCGGCTCAACGGCGGCAGCGCCACCATCTCGGGCGGCTTCACCCAGCAGACGGCCGAGGACCTCGGCAACATGCTGTCGTACGGCGCCCTGCCGCTCTCCTTCAAGATCGCTGACGAGACGACGGTCACCGCGGCGCTCGGCGGTGAGCAGCTGCACGCCGGTCTGATCGCCGGTGCGATCGGGCTCGCCCTGGTCATCGTCTACCTCGTCGCCTACTACCGCGGCCTGGCGCTGGTCGCCCTGGCCAGCCTCGCGGTCTCGGCGGTCCTGACGTACACGATCATGACGCTGCTCGGCCCCACCATCGGGTTCGCGCTGAACCTCCCGGCGGTCTGCGGCGCCATCGTCGCCATCGGTATCACCGCCGACTCGTTCATCGTCTACTTCGAACGCATCCGGGACGAGATCCGTGAGGGCCGTTCCCTGCGACCGGCCGTCGAACGCGGCTGGCCGCGCGCCCGCCGTACGATCCTGGTCTCCGACTTCGTGTCGTTCCTGGCCGCCGCGGTGCTCTTCATCGTCACCGTCGGCAAGGTCCAGGGCTTCGCGTTCACCCTCGGTCTGACCACGCTCCTCGACGTGGTCGTGGTGTTCTTCTTCACCAAGCCGCTGATGACGCTGCTGGCCCGCCGCAAGTTCTTCGCCAACGGCCACCCCTGGTCCGGCCTCGACCCGCAGCGTCTGGGCGCCAGGCCCCCGCTGCGCCGCCGTAGCACCGCCGCCCCCACCCAGACGAAGGAGGCGTGAGATGTCCAAGCTCGGCAACCTCGGCGCCCGGCTCTACCGCGGTGAGGTCGGCTACGACTTCATCGGTAAGCGGAAGATCTGGTACGGCATCTCGATCCTCATCACCATCACGGCCCTCGTCGGCCTGGCGGTGCGCGGCCTGAACATGGGCATCGAGTTCTCCGGCGGCGCGGTCCTCACCACGCCGAAGACCGCCGTCTCCTCCTCCGAGGCCCAGCACCTGGCCGAATCCGCCTCCGGCGGCCACCAAGCCGTGGTGCAGAAGCTCGGCGGCGGCGCTCTGCGCATCCAGATCAGCGGTCTGGACACCAAGCAGGCCGTCCCGGTCCAGGAGAAGCTGGCCCAGGACCTGAAGGTCCCGGTCAAGGAGATCAACACCCAGCTCGTCGGCCCGAGCTGGGGCGAGGAGATCGCCAACAAGGCATGGCTGGGCCTGGGGATCTTCATGGTCCTCGTGGTCATCTATCTCGCCATTGCCTTCGAGTGGCGGATGGCGCTCGCCGCCCTGATCGCGCTGATCCACGACCTGACGATCACCGTCGGCGTCTACGCCCTGGTCGGCTTCGAGGTCACCCCGGGCACGGTGATCGGTCTGCTCACGATCCTCGGATACTCCCTCTACGACACGGTCGTCGTCTTCGACAGCCTCAAGGAAGCGTCCAAGGACATCACCAAGCAGACCCGCTTCACCTACAGCGAGGTCGCCAACCGCTCCATCAACGGCACGCTGGTCCGCTCCATCAACACCACGGTTGTCGCGCTGCTGCCGGTCGCCGGTCTGCTCTTCGTCGGAGGCGGTGTGCTGGGGGCCGGGATGCTCAACGACATCTCGCTGGCCCTCTTCGTCGGCCTCGCCGCCGGTGCGTACTCCTCGATCTTCATCGCGACCCCGCTGGTCGCCGACCTGAAGAACAGCGAGCCGCAGATGAAGGCGCTGGCCAAGCGGGTCAAGGCCAAGCGTGCCGCGGCCGCCGCCAAGGAGGCGGAGCACCCGGACGCCCAGGACGGCGGCGCCTCGGCCGACCCCGGGCGGGACGGCGACGAGACGGCCGCGGCCGGTCTCGTCGCCCCCCGTACACAGCCCGCCGCCCGTAACCGCGGTCGCGGTCGCCCGTCGGGCAAGCGCCGATGACCGCCCCGGCGGCCCTGCGTGAGCTGCTGCTCAGCCGGATCACGGATGTGCCCGACTATCCGCAGCCGGGCGTGGTGTTCAAGGACATCACCCCGCTGCTGGCGGACGCGGCCGCGTTCGGGGCGCTGACCGACGCCCTCGCCGAGCTGTGCGTACGCCACCGCGCGGACAAGATCGCCGGTCTGGAGGCGCGCGGCTTCATACTGGCCGCCCCCGCCGCCATCCGCGCCGGTGTCGGCTTCGTCCCGGTCCGCAAGGCCGGGAAGCTGCCCGGCGCCACCCTCGGCCAGACGTACGACCTGGAGTACGGCAGGGCCGAGATCGAGATCCACGCCGATGCACTGGAGCCGGGCGACCGGGTCCTGGTCATCGACGACGTGCTCGCCACCGGCGGCACCGCCGACGCGTCGCTCCAGCTGGTGCGGCGCGCGGGTGCCGAGGTCGCGGGCCTGGCGGTCCTGCTGGAGCTGGGTTTCCTGGAGGGCCGCAAACGGCTGGAGTCCGGGTTGAAGGGCGCTCCGCTGGAGGCCCTGGTCACGGTCTGAGTCCGGTCCGGCACCACCACGGCGCCGGGGCGTTCGGGGAGCACATCCCCGGGTGCCCCGGCGCCGCTGTCATGCCCGCGGTCACGGTCGCAGGAGAGGACCGGCGGTGAGGCCGATACGATGGCATCCCGGCCCGGTCGTGGCGCGATCGTGGCCTTGTGGTCCGGAACCGCTTGAGGAGTGCTCTTGCCAGACGAGGCCCAGCCGCTCTCCCCCCGGCCGCGTCCGGCGGGATCCCCCGACGCGCCGGGGAACGAGCCGAAGCCGCGGGCCGCGGGCCCCGCGGGCGCGCAGCCCGAACGCGGGGACGCCCCCCGCGACGCAGCCGCGCCCCGGCCCGGTACGTCCCCCGCCGGTGGCGGAGCACGGCCGGACGCCCCCGGGCCGCAGCCGTCCGACGGGTCCGCCGCCCGGCCGCAAGGCCCCGAACCGGCCACGCCGAAGCCCCCGGCCGTCCGGCCCGACCGGCCGTCGCCGACCTCGGTCGCCAAACCGGCGCCGCCCGCGGCCGCCGGACGCTCCGGCTCCTCCAGCCGCGTCCGCGCCCGCCTCGCCCGGCTCGGCGTGCAGCGCTCCAGCCCGTACAACCCGGTCCTGGAGCCGCTGCTGCGGGTCGTACGGAGCAACGACCCCAAGATCGAGGCGGCCACGCTCCGGCAGATCGAGCGGGCCTACCAGGTCGCCGAGCGCTGGCACCGAGGCCAGAAGCGCAAGAGCGGCGACCCGTACATCACCCACCCGCTCGCGGTGACCACGATCCTCGCCGAGCTGGGCATGGATCCGGCCACCCTCATGGCCGGGCTGCTGCACGACACCGTCGAGGACACCGAGTACGGCCTCGACACCCTGCGCCGCGACTTCGGCGACCAGGTCGCGCTGCTCGTCGACGGCGTCACCAAGCTCGACCGCGTGAAGTTCGGCGAGGCGGCGCAGGCCGAGACCGTCCGCAAGATGGTCGTCGCGATGGCCAAGGACCCGCGCGTCCTCGTCATCAAGCTCGCCGACCGCCTGCACAACATGCGCACCATGCGCTACCTCAAGCGGGAGAAGCAGGAGAAGAAGGCCCGCGAGACGCTGGAGATCTACGCCCCGCTGGCGCACCGGCTGGGCATGAACACCATCAAGTGGGAGCTGGAGGACCTCGCCTTCGCGATCCTCTACCCCAAGATGTACGACGAGATCGTCCGCCTCGTCGCCGAGCGGGCCCCCAAGCGCGACGAATACCTGGCCATAGTGACCGACGAGGTCCAGGCGGATCTGCGCGCCGCCCGCATCAAGGCCACCGTCACCGGCCGCCCCAAGCACTACTACAGCGTCTACCAGAAGATGATCGTCCGCGGCCGGGACTTCGCGGAGATCTACGACCTGGTGGGCATCCGCGTCCTCGTGGACACCGTCCGCGACTGCTACGCGGCGCTCGGCACCGTCCACGCGCGATGGAATCCGGTCCCCGGCCGGTTCAAGGACTACATCGCGATGCCGAAGTTCAACATGTACCAGTCGCTGCACACGACGGTCATCGGCCCGGCGGGCAAGCCCGTCGAGCTCCAGATCCGCACCTTCGACATGCACCGCCGCGCCGAGTACGGCATCGCCGCGCACTGGAAGTACAAGCAGGAGGCCGTCGCCGGTGCCTCCAAGGTGCGCACCGACGTCCCCAAGGGCGCGGGGGGCAAGGGCGACACCGTCAACGACATGGCCTGGCTGCGGCAGCTGCTCGACTGGCAGAAGGAGACCGAGGACCCGGGCGAGTTCCTGGAATCGCTCCGCTTCGACCTCTCCCGCAACGAGGTCTTCGTCTTCACCCCGAAGGGCGACGTGATAGCGCTGCCTGCCGGTGCCACACCCGTCGACTTCGCGTACGCCGTCCACACCGAGGTCGGCCACCGCACGATAGGGGCCCGCGTCAACGGGCGGCTCGTGCCGCTCGAGTCGACGCTGGACAACGGCGATCTGGTGGAGGTCTTCACCTCCAAGGCAACCGGTGCGGGGCCGTCGCGGGACTGGCTGGGCTTCGTCAAGTCACCGCGCGCCCGCAACAAGATCCGCGCGTGGTTCTCCAAGGAGCGCCGTGACGAGGCGATCGAGCAGGGCAAGGACGCCATCGCCCGCGCCATGCGCAAGCAGAACCTCCCGATCCAGCGCATCCTGACCGGCGACTCCCTGGTCACCCTTGCGCACGAGATGCGCTACCCGGACATCTCGTCGCTGTACGCGGCGATCGGCGAAGGCCATGTCGCCGCCCAGGGCGTCGTCCAGAAGCTGGTGCAGGCGCTCGGCGGGCAGGACGAGGCGACCGAGGACATCGCCGAGTCCACCCCGATCCGGCGCTCCAAGCGGCGTTCCAGCGCTGACCCCGGTGTGGTGGTCAAGGGCGTCGACGACGTCTGGGTGAAGCTGGCGCGCTGCTGTACCCCGGTGCCGGGCGACCCGATCATCGGGTTCGTCACGCGCGGCAGTGGCGTATCGGTTCACCGCGCCGACTGCGTCAACGTCGACTCCCTCTCCCGCGAGCCGGAACGGATCCTGGAGGTCGAGTGGGCGCCCACCCAGTCCTCCGTCTTCCTCGTCGCCATCCAGGTGGAGGCGCTGGACCGCTCCCGGCTGCTGTCGGACGTCACTCGGGTCCTGTCCGACCAGCACGTCAACATCCTCTCCGCGGCCGTGCAGACCTCCCGCGACCGCGTCGCCACCTCCCGCTTCACCTTCGAGATGGGCGACCCCAAGCATCTGGGCCACGTCCTGAAGGCGGTCCGCGGCGTGGAGGGCGTCTACGACGTGTACCGGGTGACGTCGGCGCGACGGCCCTGAGCGATGCATCGGGCCGCGCCTCACGGGGCGCGGCCCGGCCCTGACACGTCAAACCCCCGCCCGGTCCCGAAGGTCCGAGCGGGGGTTTTCCGTGGTCGGGGCTCAGCCGCCGAACTCCTCCAGGCCCTTCAGTGCCTGGTCGAGCAGCGCCTTGCGGCCCGCCAGCTCCCGGCCGAGCTTGTCGGCCTTGGCGGTGTTACCGGCCGCGCGCGCGGTCTCGATCTGCTTCTCCAGCTTGTCGACGGCGTCCTGCAGCTGACCGGTCAGGCCCGCGGCCCGGGCCCGCGCCTCCGGGTTCGTCCGCCGCCACTCGGCCTCCTCGGCGCCCTGGATGGCGCGTTCGACGGCGTGCATCCGGCCTTCGATCTTCGGGCGGGCGTCCCGGGGGACGTGCCCGATGGCCTCCCACCGCTCGTTGACCGAGCGGAACGCGGCCCGCGCCGCTTTGAGGTCGGTGACCGGCAGCAGCTTCTCCGCCTCGGCGGCCAGCTCCTCCTTGCGGGTCAGGTTCTCCTGCTGCTCGGCGTCCCGCTCGGCGAACACCTCACCGCGCGCCTGGAAGAAGACGTCCTGCGCCCCGCGGAAGCGGTTCCACAGCTCGTCCTCGTGCTCGCGCTGGGCGCGGCCCGCGGCCTTCCAGTCCGTCATCAGCTCGCGGTACCGGGCGGCGGTCGCCCCCCAGTCCGTCGAGTTCGACAGCGCCTGCGCCTCGGCGACCAGCTTCTCCTTGACCTTGCGGGCCTCCTCGCGCTGCGCGTCCAGCGACGCGAAGTGCGCCTTGCGCCGCTTGGAGAACGCCGAGCGGGCATGCGAGAAGCGGTGCCACAGCTCGTCGTCCGTCTTGCGGTCCAGGCGCGGCAGGCCCTTCCAGGTGTCCACCAGGGCGCGCAGCCGCTCGCCCGCCGCCCGCCACTGCTCGCTGACGGCCAGCTCCTCGGCCTCGGCGACCAGCTTCTCCTTCGCCTGGCGAGCCTCGTCGCTCTGCTTCGCCTTCTGTGCCTTGCGCTCCTCGCGCCGCGCGTCGACGGTGGCGACCAGCGCGTCGAGCCGCTTCCTCAGCGTTTCCAGGTCACCCACCGCGTGGTGCTCGTCGACCTGCTGGCGCAGATGGTCGATCGCGGCCGTCGCGTCCTTCGCCGACAGGTCGGTGGTCTTGACCCGGCGCTCCAGGAGGCCGATCTCGACGACCAGGCCCTCGTACTTGCGCTCGAAGTAGGCGAGAGCCTCCTCGGGGGTTCCCGCCTGCCACGATCCGACGACCTGCTCGCCATCGGCGGTACGCACGTACACGGTCCCCGTCTCATCGACGCGGCCCCATGGGTCGCTGCTCACAGCGCCTCCTCCACATGACACCGACGAGGGCGTGCGGCCCCCCGGCATCGTCCACAGTTTCTGTCCGCCGGGGCTGCGCCCCGGCCGGTCCGACGGGCTGTCTTGCGGGAGAGGGGCCGGCCGTCGGGGCAGGCACCCTCCACATACGCCAATCTAGGCGACCCGGCGGCCGGCTGTCCGCATCCAGCACGACCGAATTCCCTCGGCCCGCAGCTCTTCTAGGAGGTGGTGACCGTCGCCCGGTTGATGACGACGGTGGCGTTGGGCGCGGTGTCGCCGCTCTCCGGATCGGGCGAGGAACCGGCGTCGGTGATCTTCTTCAGCACGTCGGTGCCGCCGGTGATCCGCCCGAACGGTGTGTAGTTGGGCGGCAGTTTGCTGTCCTGGTAGACGAGGAAGAACTGGCTGCCGCCGGTGTTGCGGGTCTTGTCGTTCTTGCCGTCGTAGCGGTTGGCCATCGCGACCGTGCCCGCCGGGTAGACGTCGCCCTTCAGCCGCGGGTCCTTCAGATTCTCGTCCGGGATCGTGTAGCCGGGGGTGCCGCGGCCGGTGCCCGTCGGGTCGCCGCACTGCAGGACGTAGATGCCGGAGTCCACGAGCCGGTGGCAGCGGCTGTGGTCGAAGTAGCCCTGCTTCGCGAGGAAGGCGAAGGAGTTCACCGTGTGCGGCGCCTTCGCGGCGTCCAGCCGCAGATCGATCTCGCCGCAGGTGGTCCGCAGTTTCGCGGTGTACGTCGCGGAGGTGTCCACGGACATCTCCGGCTCCTTCTTCCACGTCTTCCTCGACGGCGCGCCCTTCTCGGGGCGGGCGCACGGGTCGGCCGGCTTCGTGGGGGCGGCGGCCGCCGCGTCGTCGTGGCCGCCGCCGGCCAGCCCGGCGGTGGCGTACGCGGCGGCGCCTGCGGCGACGACCACGGCCAGTACGCCCGCGATGATGACGTTGCGGCGTTTGGCCTTGTGCCGGGCCTCGGCGCGGCGCTGCTGCTGGCGCGCGTACTTCTCCCTGGCGAGCTGCCGCCGTCGCTGATCGCTGCTGACCACCGGTCGTCTCCTGTCCTGCACTACGTGCCGCGCTCGGTCGCTCGGGTGACCAAGGGCTGTCCCGCCAGGGATGACGGGACAGCCCTCAGCTGGGGGCGAAGGTCTCGGAGCCCCAGGTCGTGGGCCGTGGCCGTACCGTATACGGGTTCGCCGCCGCCACAGGTGCGCCGGTAGGCTCTGGAGCTGCCGAGTTGTTCCGGGAGCGGCCGCCTGCGCGAGGCGCCCGACCCCACGACCTTTAAGGACGAACGTGCTGATTGCCGGGTTCCCCGCCGGGGCCTGGGGGACCAACTGCTATCTGGTCGCCCCCGCCGCCGGCGAGGAGTGCGTGATCATCGACCCGGGCCACCGCGCCGCACAGGGCGTCGAGGAGGCGGTCGCCAAGCACCGCCTCAAGCCCGTCGCGGTCGTCCTCACCCACGGTCACATCGACCACGTCGCCTCGGTCGTCCCGGTGTGCGGTGCGCACGACGTACCCGCCTGGATCCACCCCGAGGACCGCTACATGATGAGCGACCCGGAGAAGGCCCTCGGCCGCGCCATCGGTGCCCCGCTCATGGGCGAGCTGACGGTGGGGGAGCCGGACGACGTCAAGGAGCTGACGGACGGCGGCACCCTTCAGCTGGCCGGGATGGAGTTCTCCGTCGCGCACGCACCGGGCCATACCAAGGGGTCGGTGACCTTCCGGATGCCCGAGCAGGCCGACATCCCGCCGGTCTTCTTCTCGGGCGACCTGCTGTTCGCCGGCTCCATCGGACGCACCGATCTGCCGGGCGGCGACCACGCCGAGATCCTGCGGTCGCTGGCACGCGTGTGCCTGCCGCTGGAGGACTCGACCGTCGTCCTGTCCGGCCACGGCCCCCAGACCACCATCGGCCGCGAGCGCGCCGGCAACCCCTATCTGCGGGAGCTGGCCGCCGGCCTCGGAGAGGGCACCACCGCCCCTCCGCGACGAGGAATGTGACGAGACCTTCCGTGAGCACCTTTCAGGCCCCCAAGGGCACGTACGACCTGCTTCCCCCCCATTCCGCGACCTATCTCACGGTCCGTGAGGCGATCTCCGCGCCGCTGCGCAACTCCGGCTACGGCTACATCGAGACGCCCGGCTTCGAGAACGTCGAGCTGTTCGCCCGCGGCGTCGGTGAGTCCACCGACATCGTGACCAAGGAGATGTACGCCTTCGAGACCAAGGGTGGCGACCGGCTGGCGCTGCGCCCCGAGGGCACCGCCTCCGTGCTGCGCGCGGCCCTGGAGGCCAACCTCCACAAGGGCGGCAACCTCCCCGTCAAGCTCTGGTACTCCGGTTCGTACTACCGCTACGAGCGTCCGCAGAAGGGCCGCTACCGTCACTTCTCGCAGGTCGGCGCGGAGGCCATCGGCGCGGAGGACCCGGCGCTCGACGCCGAGCTGATCATCCTCGCCGACCAGGCGTACCGCTCGCTGGGGCTGCGGAACTTCCGCATCCTGCTCAACTCGCTCGGCGACAAGGAGTGCCGCCCGGTCTACCGCGCCGCCCTCCAGGACTTCCTGCGCGGCCTCGACCTGGACGACGACACCCGGCGCCGCGTCGACATCAACCCGCTGCGGGTCCTCGACGACAAGCGGGAGTCCGTCCGCAAGCAGCTGACCGGCGCCCCGGCGCTCGGCGACTACCTCTGCGAGGCGTGCAAGGCGTACCACGAGCAGGTCCGCGAGCTGCTGACCGCGGCGGGCGTCGCCTTCGAGAACGACGCCAACCTGGTGCGCGGGCTGGACTACTACACCCGCACCACCTTCGAGTTCGTCCACGACGGCCTCGGCTCGCAGTCCGCGGTGGGCGGCGGCGGCCGGTACGACGGCCTGTCCGAGATGATCGGCGGCCCGGCGCTGCCGTCCGTCGGCTGGGCGCTCGGCGTCGACCGTACGGTGCTGGCCCTGGAGGCGGAGGGCGTCACGCTCGACATCCCGGCGGCCACCGCGGTCTACGCCGTCCCGCTTGGCGAGGAGGCCCGCCGGGTGCTGTTCGCCCAGGTCACCGTGTTGCGCAAGGCCGGGATCGCGACCGACTTCGCGTTCGGCGGCAAGGGCCTGAAGAACGCCATGAAGTCGGCCAACCGCTCCGGCGCCCGGCTCGCGCTGGTCGCCGGCGAGCGTGATCTGGCCGAGGGCGTCGTCCAGCTGAAGAACCTGGAGAGCGGCGAGCAGACCGCCGTACCGCTGGACGCGGTGGTCGACGAGGTCCGGCGCACACTGGGCTGACCACCCGGGACGAGACGGCCGACGGGGGCCGGGGCGGGCGCCTTCGGGCGGCTCGTTCCCGGCCCCCGTCCTGCTCCCTGGGACGGGCGCCCGCGTCAAGGCGGCGCCCGGCCGTTCACCCTCCCGGTTGGTTCGTGCGGCGCCCGCGGAGGGAAGGCGCGGCGCGGAAAGCGGCGACGGCGCTGTTCACGGCGGTGGTGCGGGCGGTGCCGGGGCCCGCACGGACCGGTCGGCCCGGCACCGGAGACGTTCCTCTTTATGTCCTTCGAACGGTGGCACGCACGGCGGGTGGGGCAGAATGTGGGCGCGGCCGCTGCCCGCGGGCCCGCTTGTCCACCCCACCCCACAAGGGATCGACGGAACCGCGATATGACGACGACAGCGCTTGACGACGTGTCCACCGAGGACGACCGCGACGGTGACCGCGGCACCATCGGCGCGGGCCGCGGATTCTCCTGGCTGCTGGTGATCACCGGTGCGCTGGGCATCCTGGCCTCGTGGGTCATCACGATCGACAAGATCGAGCTGCTGAAGGATCCCAACTTCAAGCCCGCGTGCAGCTTCAACCCGATCATCTCCTGCGGCAGCGTGATGCAGAGCGGTCAGGCCGAGGTCTTCGGATTCCCGAACCCGATGGCCGGGATGATCGCCTTCCCCGTGGTCGTCGCGATCGGCGTCGGCCTCCTGGCGGGCGCCCGCTACCGCCGCTTCTACTGGATCGGCCTCAACATCGGCACCCTGCTGGGCACGGTGTTCTGCATGTGGCTGATGACGCAGTCGCTGTACGAGATCAACGCCCTGTGCCTGTGGTGCACGCTCACCTGGTGCGCCACGCTCCTGATGTTCTGGTACACCACCGTCCACAACATCAAGCACCGCATCATCCCGGCGCCCGCCGGACTGCGCGACGCGGTGCTGGAGTTCCACTGGGTCGTCCCGGTGCTCTGGTACGGCTCCATCGCGCTGCTGATCCTCACCCGCTGGTGGTCGTACTGGTCGTCGCTGCTCTGACGCCCCCGCGCCCGGGTCCGCCCGGCCGTCGGCCTCGCACGGGCCGGCGGCCGGGCGGCGTTGTCAGTGGGGTGACATAAGGTCGTGAGCGTGGAGCCCGACCTGTTCACCGCCGCCGCCGAAGACCGTCAGGAGAAGGACCCCGCCGGGTCCCCGCTCGCCGTACGGATGCGTCCGCGCACCCTCGACGAGGTCGTGGGGCAGCAGCATCTGCTCAAGCCGGGGTCACCGCTGCGGCGGCTGGTGGGAGAGGGCAGCGGCGGCCCGGCCGGACCCTCGTCGGTCTTCCTGTGGGGCCCGCCCGGCATCGGCAAGACCACCCTTGCGTACGTCGTCAGTCAGGCGACCCACAAGCGTTTCGTGGAGCTGTCGGCGATCACCGCGGGCGTCAAGGAAGTGCGGGCGGTCATCGACGGCGCGCGCCGCGCCTCGGGCGGCTTCGGCAAGGAGACCGTCCTCTTCCTCGATGAGATCCACCGCTTCAGCAAGGCCCAGCAGGACTCCCTGCTGCCCGCGGTGGAGAACCGCTGGGTCACCCTGATCGCCGCCACCACCGAGAACCCGTACTTCTCGGTGATCTCCCCGTTGCTCTCCCGCTCATTGCTGCTCACCCTGGAGCCGCTCACCGACGACGACCTGCGGGGGCTGCTGCGCCGGGCGCTCACCGCGGAGCGTGGTCTGGACGGTGCGGTGACGCTGCCCGAGGACACCGAGGCGCATCTGCTGCGGATCGCCGGTGGGGACGCCCGGCGCGCGCTGACGGCGCTGGAGGCGGGCGCGGGCTCGGCGCTGGCCAAGGGCGAGCAGGAGATCAGCCTGCAGACCCTGGAGGAGTCCGTCGACCGCGCCGCGGTGAAGTACGACCGGGACGGCGATCAGCACTACGACGTCGCCAGTGCGCTGATCAAGTCCATCCGGGGCTCCGACGTCGACGCCGCGCTGCACTATCTGGCGCGCATGATCGAGGCGGGGGAGGACCCCCGGTTCATCGCGCGGCGGCTGATGATCTCGGCGAGTGAGGACATCGGGCTGGCCGATCCTTCCGCGCTGCAGACCGCGGTCGCCGCGGCCCAGGCCGTCGCCATGATCGGCTTCCCGGAGGCCCGGATCACGCTGAGCCAGGCCACCATCGCGCTCGCCCTGGCCCCCAAGTCCAACGCCGCGTACATGGCGATAGATGCGGCGCTCGCCGACGTCCGCGCGGGCCAGGCCGGACCCGTCCCGCCGTATTTGCGCGACAGCCACTACAAGGGCGCCGAGAAGCTGGGCCACGGCCAGGGCTATCAGTACCCGCATGATCTGCCCGGCGGGATCGCGGCCCAGCAGTACGCCCCGGACGCGGTGCACGGCAAGCGGTACTACACCCCGACCCGGCACGGCGCCGAGGCCCGTTACGCCGACGTCGCCGACCGGGTCCGGGCGCGGCTGCGGGGCGGCGGGACGGACGGCTGAGGCCGGGCGCGAGCCGTCCGTCGGGCCCGTACGCCGGTACGCGAAGGACGCGCGGGCCCGGTGGGCGAGGCCCGCGCGGGCCTCGTACAGCTGGTGGTGCCGCGACGAGCCCCGGTACCCGGAGCCCCCGCCGTCACCCCTCCGCGGCCTCGAAGAGCGCATGCATCGCGCGCCGCAGTTCGGCCACGTCGCGGACGGGCTCGGGGAAGTCGAAGCGCGCATCGAACGGCGGCCGTCCGTCGCCGGTGAAGCGCACCCGCAGCCCGAAGCGGTCCAGAGCGACCGGCGTGGCCTCGTCGCGGGCGCCGCACACGGTGGCGCTCCGGTCCCCGAGCAGCCCGCACAACCCGCGGACCTGCGGGCCGTGGGCGGAGTGCAGATGCTGGAGCAGCTCGGCCTCGTGGGCGACGAGCGGATCGGGCGCGGCGGCGGCGAACTCCTCGGGCTCGGCGGTCTCGGCGCCCCACAGGTCGTCCACCGCGCATTCGCCGACCTCCAGGCGGAGCATCAGCCAGGCGGCCCGCCCGGGGATACCGGGCGCGGGCTGCGGCTGGACGGCCTCGCCGATCCCGAGGAGTCCGCCGACGGGGTGCCGCTCGGCGAGCAGCGCCGCGCAGTGGGCCCGGTCGTCGTTGCGTACGGGGGTGAGCCAGCCCGCCACCCAGGCGCGGCCGCGGACGCGATGGGGCACGGAAACGGGCGCGACATCGGTGATCTCCATCACGGCTGCCAGGTCGTCGTCCTGGGCGTATGCGGCGGCCCGGGCGGCCGCGGAGTCGCGGGGAGCCAGCAACAGCACGTCTCCCTGGGGTGTCACGGTCCGGCAGACCGGTGCCGAGAGCCCGCTCGGGTCGGGGTCCTCGACTCCGGGAATGCTCAGCGACCCCATAGCATTGGACTCGACGAGGGTGCGTACGCGCTCGGCGGCCGACGGGCGCCGGGCGTCTTCCACGGGACGCGGCTGACCCGCCTCGGTGCCCTGAGTGGCATCGGGCAGGGGGATCCCAGGTCGAAACATGCGTTCTCCTCGCGCTAAGGTAAGCCTCACCTAATTTACACGGAGGTCCGTTCCACGTGAACCAGTCGCGTCCCAAGGTCAAGAAGTCCCGCGCGCTCGGCATCGCCCTGACGCCGAAGGCCGTCAAGTACTTCGAGGCCCGCCCCTACCCGCCCGGCGAGCACGGCCGTGGCCGCAAGCAGAGCAGTGACTACAAGGTCCGGCTGCTCGAGAAGCAGCGTCTGCGTGCGCAGTACGACATCAGCGAGCGCCAGATGGCGCGTGCCTACGACCGCGCTCGGAAGGTCGAAGGCAAGACGGGCGAAGCCCTCATCATCGAGCTTGAGCGCCGTCTGGACGCGCTCGTCCTGCGTTCGGGCATCGCCCGCACGATCTACCAGGCGCGCCAGATGGTCGTCCACGGCCACATCGCCGTGAACGACCGCAAGGTCGACAAGCCCTCCTTCCGCGTCCGTCCCGGCGACGTCGTGATGGTCCGCGAGCGCAGCCGCGAGAAGCACCCCTTCCAGGTGGCGCGCGAGGGCGGCTACGCCCCCGACGGCGAGATCCCCCGCTACCTGGAGGTCAACCTCCAGGCGCTGGCGTTCCGCCTCGACCGGGACCCCAACCGCAAGGAGATCCCGGTGATCTGCGACGAGCAGCTCGTCGTCGAGTACTACGCCCGCTGATCCAGGCGTAGCCACCGGCACCTTCCGGCCCGCCGCCCCTCCCCGCCGCTCGCGGGGACGGTGCGGCGGGCCGCTGCCGTTCCCGGAGACGGGGGCCGGTGCGCCGCCGCCCGGACCGCGCGCGGGGCGGGCGCCGCCCGACCGTACAATCGGCCGGCCGCCTTCCCTCCGGCCCTGCCCGCCGACCGTAAATCCGGTCGGACGCGCCGTCACGGCGCGATAGGGTCAAGGGTGCCGTTCGAGCAGGACGGGACCGGAGCGGGACAGCGCGGATGCCCCGTCGGAGAGTGTCGGAGAGTGGTGCCAGCGTGACCGGTGGAGAGGTGGCGGGGATCCTGGTCGCCGTCTTCTGGGCGATCCTCGTGTCGTTCCTCGCCCTCGTACTGGTGAGGCTCGCGCAGACGCTCAAGGCGACGACGAAGATGGTGGCCGAGGTCTCGGACCAGGCCGTTCCGCTGCTCGCCGACGCGTCCGCGACGGTCCGCTCGGCGCACACCCAGCTCGCCCGCGTCGACGCCATCGCCTCCGACGTGCAGGAGGTCACCGCCAACGCCTCCGCGCTCTCCTCGACCGTCTCCTCCGCCTTCGGCGGACCGCTGGTCAAGGTCGCCGCCTTCGGCTACGGCGTACGCCGCGCGATCGGGAAGAAGGGCGCACCGGAGCCCGAGCGCACCGTCGTCGTCGGCCGTACCCTTCCCGGCGCCCGCCGCGGCGGGCGCCGCAACCGTCGCTCCAAGGACTGATCACCGCGATGTTCCGCCGCGCATTCTGGTTCACCACCGGCGCCGCCGCCGGCGTCTGGGCCACCACCAAGGTCCACCGCAAGCTGCGGCGGCTGCAGCCCGACAGCCTCGCCGCGCAGGCCGCGGACAAGGCCGTCGAGACCGGCCACCGGCTGCGCCGCTTCGCGCTGGACGTCCGCACGGGAATGGCGGACCGTGAGGAACAGTTGCACGAAGCGCTGGGTCTGACCGCGCCCGGTGACGTCCGCGAACTGCCCGCATCGCGCACCCGCGCGGTGCTCGATACGCCCCACCCCACCACGAGGGCGACCGGACCGTCCGGGATCGCCGGACCGACTGGAAATGAGGACCACTGATGGAGTCGGCTGAAATCCGCCGCCGCTGGCTGCGCTTCTTCGAGGAGCGCGGGCACACCGCCGTGCCGTCGGCGTCGCTCATCGCGGACGACCCGACGCTGCTGCTGGTCCCCGCGGGCATGGTGCCCTTCAAGCCGTACTTCCTCGGCGAGGTCAAGCCGCCGTGGCCGCGCGCCACCAGCGTGCAGAAGTGTGTGCGCACGCCCGACATCGAAGAGGTCGGCAAGACCACCCGGCACGGCACGTTCTTCCAGATGTGCGGCAACTTCTCCTTCGGCGACTACTTCAAGGAAGGCGCCATCAAGCACGCCTGGGAGCTGCTGACCGGCTCCCAGGAGGACGGCGGCTACGGTCTCGACCCGGAGAAGCTCTGGATCACCGTCTACCTCGACGACGACGAGGCCGAGCGCATCTGGCACGAGGTCGTCGGCGTGCCCAAGGAGCGCATCCAGCGCCTGGGCAAGAAGGAGAACTACTGGTCCATGGGCGTCCCCGGCCCCTGTGGACCGTGCTCCGAGATCAACTACGACCGCGGCCCGGAGTTCGGCGTCGAGGGCGGCCCGGCCGTCAACGACGAGCGGTACGTCGAGATCTGGAACCTCGTCTTCATGCAGTACGAGCGGGGCGCGGGCATCGGCAAGGAGGACTTCGAGATCCTCGGCGAGCTGCCCAGCAAGAACATCGACACCGGCCTCGGCCTGGAACGCCTGGCGATGATCCTCCAGGGCGTCCGCAACATGTACGAGACCGACACCCTGCGCGTCGTCATCGACAAGGCCACCGAGCTGACCGGCGTCCGCTACGGCGCCACCACCGACACCGATGTCTCGCTCCGCGTCGTCGCCGACCACATGCGCACCTCCACGATGCTCATCGGCGACGGCGTCACCCCGGGCAACGAGGGCCGCGGCTACGTGCTGCGCCGCATCATGCGCCGCGCCATCCGCAACATGCGGCTGCTCGGCGCCACCGGCCCGGTCGTCGCCGAGCTGCTGGACACCGTCATCAAGACGATGGGCCAGCAGTACCCGGAGCTGCTGGAGGACCGCCGCCGCATCGAGACCGTCGCCCTCGCCGAGGAGGCCGCCTTCCTCAAGACGCTGAAGGCCGGCACCAACATCCTTGACACCGCCGTCACCGACACCAAGGCCACCGGTGGCACGGTCCTCCCCGGCGACAAGGCGTTCCTGCTCCACGACACCTGGGGCTTCCCGATCGACCTCACCCTGGAAATGGCCGCCGAGCAGGGCCTTTCCGTGGACGAGGACGGCTTCCGCCGCCTGATGAAGGAGCAGCGGGAGCGCGCCAAGGCCGACGCCCAGGCCAAGAAGCACGGCCACGCCGACCTCTCCGCCTACCGCGCCGTCGCCGACGCCTCCGGCGCCACCGAGTTCACCGGCTACCGCGCCACCGAGGGTGAGTCCACCGTCGTCGGTCTCCTGGTCAACGGCGTCTCGGCGCCCGCCGCCCACGAGGGTGACGAGGTCGAGATCGTCCTGGACCGCACCCCCTTCTACGCCGAGGGCGGCGGTCAGCTCGCCGACACCGGCCGGATCAAGCTGGACTCCGGCGCCGTCGTCGAGGTCCGCGACGTCCAGAAGCCGGTCCCCGGCGTCACCGTCCACAAGGGCGTCGTCCAGGTCGGCGAGGTCGTGGTCGGCTCCGCTGCGTACGTCGCGATCGATGTGACCCGCCGCCGGGCCATCGCCCGCGCCCACAGCGCCACCCACCTCACCCACCAGGCGCTGCGCGACGCGCTCGGCCCGACCGCCGCCCAGGCCGGTTCGGAGAACTCCCCGGGCCGCTTCCGCTTCGACTTCGGGTCCCCGGCCGCGGTGCCCGGCGCCGTCCTCACCGACGTCGAGCAGAAGATCAACGAAGTGCTCTCGCGTGAGCTGGACGTGCACGCCGAGGTCATGAGCATGGAGGACGCCAAGAAGCAGGGCGCCATCGCGGAGTTCGGCGAGAAGTACGGCGACCGCGTGCGCGTCGTCACCATCGGCGACTTCTCCAAGGAGCTGTGCGGCGGTACGCACGTCCACAACACCGCCCAGCTGGGCCTGGTGAAGCTGCTGGGCGAGTCGTCGATCGGCTCCGGCGTCCGCCGGGTCGAGGCCCTCGTCGGCGTCGACGCCTACAAGTTCCTCGCCCGGGAGCACACGGTCGTCTCGCAGCTGACGGAGCTGGTCAAGGGCCGTCCCGACGAGCTGCCCGACAAGATCTCCGGCGTTCTCGCCAAGCTGAAGGACGCCGAGAAGGAGATCGAGAAGTACCGCGCGGAGAAGGTCCTCCAGGCCGCCGCCGGTCTCGCCGCGGACACCAAGGACGTCCGTGGGGTGGCGCTCGCCGCCGCCCAGGTCCCCGACGGCACCTCCGCCGACGATCTGCGCAAGCTCGTCCTGGACGTCCGGGGCCGGATCCCCGGCGACCGCGCCGCCGTCGTGGCGCTGTTCTCGGTCGCCAACGGCCGCCCGGTCACGGTCATCGCCACCAACGAGGCCGCCCGCGAGCGCGGCGTCAAGGCCGGTGACCTGGTCCGTACGGCCGCCAAGACCCTCGGTGGCGGCGGTGGCGGCAAGCCGGACATCGCCCAGGGCGGTGGCCAGAACGCCGCGGCCGTGCCCGAGGCGCTGGAAGCCGTCGAGCGGCTCGTTGCCGAGGTGGCCTGAGCAGGTGAGTGAGATTCGACGCGGTCGGCGCATCGCCGTGGACGTCGGGGACGCCCGCATCGGGGTCGCCTCGTGCGACCCCGACGGGGTCCTCGCCACCCCGGTCGAGACGGTCCCCGGACGGGACGTCCCGGCGGCGCACCGCCGTCTCAAGGCGATCGTCGAGGAGTACGAGCCGCTGGAGGTCGTCGTCGGGCTCCCGCGTTCCCTGAATGGGGGAGAGGGGCCCGCCGCGGCCAAGGTCCGGGCGTTCGCCCAGGTACTGGCCGGAAACATCGCCCCGATCGAGGTACGGCTGGTAGACGAGCGGATGTCGACGGTGACCGCCGCACAAGGGCTGCGGGCCTCCGGGGTGCGCAGCAAGAAGGGCCGCTCGGTCGTCGATCAGGCGGCCGCGGTGGTGATCCTGCAGAGCGCGCTGGAGACGGAACGGACCTCGGGCCGGGCTCCGGGAGAATGCATCCGAGTGGTCATCTGATGGCAGTACGGTAACGTTCCGCGATGCGAAGCGGTTTCGACAAGCCGCGCAGGTAGAGGCGGGTCGGTACAGCATCCGCGCGCCGGACAGGAGCGCGCCCGCCTCTCGGCTCAAGGGGATCGATGACCGAGTATGGCCGGGGCTACCGCTCCGAACCGTGGCATCCCGAGGACCCGCTCTATGGAGATCAGGGGTCCTACGGGGGGCACGCGCAGCACTCCCCGTGGGGCGGCCGGGGCGCCGCCCCGGCCCCTCCGCGGTACGACGGCGGCTGGGACGGCGCCGCACCCGGCGGTGCGCCGTACGACCCGTACGGCACCCAGCAGCCGCACGACCCGCTGACCGGCCCCTATGTCGATCCGTACGCCGCCCCCGCCGGCTACCCGTCTCCGCAGGCGCCGCAGGGGTACGTCCAGAACCCGGGTCAGCCGTACGACCAGGGGTCGTACGAGCAGCAGTACCCCCATGACCAGCGGTATCCGCAGGATCGGGGGTACCCGCAGGACCAGGGGTACGCCGGGCAGCCGGGGTACCCGCAGGAGCAGCAGTACCCGTACGACCCGCAGTACCCGCACGACCCGGCGTACGGTGAGCGGCCGCAGCAGCCGTATCCGCCGCACGACCAGGGCCCGGTCCCGCAGGCGGCGCCCCGTACGGACGAGCCGGAGGACGACTGGCGGCCGGACGGCGGGCGGGAGCCCGACCCCGACCACGCGTTCTTCGCCGACGATCCGGCGGACGACCGGCCGGACGCGGACGACGAGGACGAGCGCGCGGCCGACGTCCGCTCCGGCCACGAGGGCCGCGGCAAGAAGACCAAGCGCCGGGGCGGCTGCGCCCGCTTTCTCATCGCCGTGGTGATCGCCGCCGGTGTCGGCGGGGCCGGATACGTCGGCTACCGGTTCTACGAAAGCCATATCGCCAGCCCCCCGGACTTCGCGGGCGAGGGCTCCGGCGCGCTCCAGGTCGAGATTCCGGACGGCGCACCGATCCAGCAAATGGGGCAGATCCTCAAAAAGGAAGGCGTCGTCAAGAGCGTCGACGCCTTCACTGCCGCGGCGAAGGAGAACCCGAAGGGTTCGGGGCTCCAGCCCGGCAGTTATTCGATGCGCCTCCACATGTCGGCGGCGTCCGCCGTGGACCTGATGATGGACCCGAAGAGCCGTAACGGCCTGACGGTTCAGGAGGGGCTGCGGGCCGGTGCGGTGTACGACCTCATAGACAAGAAACTCCGGGTGAAGTCCGGCACCACGAAGGCTGCGGCCGAGAAGAATCTCAAAACCCTCGGACTGCCGGCCTGGGCCAAGGGCTCCACGGAGATCAAGGATCCGCTGGAAGGATTCCTCTACCCCTCGACGTACAACGTGGGCGGCCAGGCCACCCCCACCGACGTGCTGAAACAAATGGTGGCACGGGCCGATCAGGAGTACGCGCGCTACGACCTGGCGGCGAATGCGAAGAAGTACCACCTCGATTCCCCGCTCCAGTTGCTGAGCGTCGCCAGCCTGACGCAGGCGGAGGGCATAACCCACGAGGACTTCCGCAAGATGGCCGCGGTCATCTACAACCGGCTCGATCCGGGTAACGTGGCCACCAACCACAAGATCGAATTCGACTCGACGTACAACTACGTGAAGAACCAGAGCAAGATCAATATTGGGATCGACGAGATCAGGCGTTACGACGATCCCTACAACACCTACGTCTACCAAGGTCTCCCGCCGGGACCGATCGGTAATCCGGGCGCCGATGCGCTGAAGGCGGCGGTCGATCCGGACAACTCCCAGAAGTGGCTCTTCTTCATCTCCGTCGACGGAAAGAAGACCGACTTCACCACGAATCTCACGGACCACAACAAGCTCGTGCAGCAGTTCAACGAGCGGCAACAGGCACAGAAGCAGAATGGCTGAGGGCAGGGCAGTGTCGGACAGCAAGCAGGCGGCGGTTCTGGGATCGCCGATCGCCCACTCCCTCTCGCCGGTCCTGCACCGCGCCGCCTACCGCGAACTGGGCCTGGACGACTGGGAGTACGGCCGCTTCGACATCGACGAGGCGTCGCTGCCCGTCTTCATGGAGAAGCTGGACGCGAGCTGGGCCGGGCTCTCGCTGACCATGCCGCTCAAGCGCGCGGTCATCCCGCTGCTGGACGAGATCAGCGCCACCGCCGCTTGCGTCGAGGCCGTCAACACGGTCGTCCTCACCGACGACGGGCGCCGCACCGGCGACAACACCGACATCCCCGGCATGGTCGCGGCGCTGCGCGAACGCGGGGTGACCCGGGTCGAGCGGGCCGCCGTCCTCGGCGCCGGCGCCACCGCCTCCTCGGCGCTCGCCGCGCTCGCGCAGATCTGCACCGGCGAGGTCACCGCGTACGTCCGCAGCGCCCCGCGCGCCGCCGAGATGCGCGGCTGGGGCGAACGCCTGGGCGTCGCGGTCGCCACCGCGCCCTGGGATGCCGCCGCCGAGGCGTTCCACGCGCCGCTGGTCGTCGCCACCACCCCGGCAGGCACCACCGACGCCCTCGCCACCGCCGTCCCCGAGGCGCCCGGCACCCTCTTCGACGTGCTGTACGAGCCCTGGCCCACCGCGCTGGCGGCCGCCTGGTCGGCCCGCGGCGGCGCGGTCGTCGGCGGCCTCGATCTGCTGGTGCACCAGGCGGTCCTCCAGGTCGAGTCGATGACCGGGCGGGCCCCCGCTCCGCTGGCCGCGATGCGCGCGGCGGGCGAGCGGGCCCTCGCCGCCCGCTGACCGGCCGCGCCCGCCCGGTCCGCTCCCTGGACGCGGCGCGGTCCGCCCGCCGCGACGTGGGAGGATCGGGGGAGTAGACGTAGGCGCAGGAGCAGGACAAAAGGAGCACCGTTGAGCAGGTTGCGCTGGCTGACGGCGGGGGAGTCGCACGGCCCCGCACTGGTGGCGACGTTGGAGGGCCTCCCGGCCGGCGTCCCGATCACCACCGATCTGGTGGCGGACGCGCTGGCCAGGCGTCGGCTCGGCTATGGCCGCGGTGCCCGGATGAAGTTCGAACGGGACGAGGTCACCTTCCTCGGCGGCGTCCGCCACGGCCTCTCGCTCGGCTCGCCCGTCGCCGTCATGGTCGGCAACACCGAGTGGCCCAAGTGGGAGCAGGTCATGGCCGCCGACCCGGTGGACGAGGCGGAGCTGGCCGAGCTGGCCCGCAACGCCCCGCTGACCCGGCCGCGCCCCGGCCACGCCGACCTTGCCGGGATGCAGAAGTACGGCTTCGACGAGGCCCGCCCGATCCTGGAGCGCGCTTCGGCGCGGGAGACCGCCGCCCGGGTCGCGCTCGGCGCGGTGGCCCGCTCCTTCCTCAAGGAGGCCGCCGGGATCGAGATCGTCTCGCACGTCGTCGAACTGGCCGCCGCGAAGGCCCCGTACGGCACCGTCCCCACCCCCGCCGACGTCGAGAAGCTGGACGCGGACCCGGTGCGCTGCCTGGACGCGGACGCGAGCAAGGCGATGGTCGCGGAGATCGACCAGGCCCACAAGGACGGCGACACCCTCGGTGGCGTCGTCGAGGTCCTGGCGTACGGCGTGCCCGTCGGCCTCGGCTCGCACGTCCACTGGGACCGGCGGCTGGACGCCCGGCTGGCCGGGGCGCTCATGGGCATCCAGGCGATCAAGGGCGTCGAGGTCGGCGACGGCTTCGACCTGGCGCGGGTGCCGGGCTCCAAGGCGCACGACGAGATCGTCGCCACCCCGGACGGCATCCGCCGCTCCTCCGGCCGCTCCGGCGGCACCGAGGGCGGTCTGACCACCGGCGAACTGCTGCGGGTGCGGGCCGCGATGAAGCCCATCGCGACGGTCCCGCGGGCGCTGGCGACGGTCGATGTCACCACCGGCGAGGCCACCAAGGCGCACCACCAGCGCTCGGACGTCTGCGCCGTCCCGGCCGCCGGTATCGTCGCCGAGGCGATGGTGGCGCTGGTCCTGGCAGACGCGGTGGTCGAGAAGTTCGGCGGCGACAGCGTGCCGGAGACCCGCCGCAACGTCCGCGGTTACCTCGACAACCTGGCGATCAAGTGACGCCGCGCGCCGTCCTCGTCGGCCCGCCCGGCGCGGGCAAGTCGACCGTGGGCGCGCTCCTCGCCGAACGGCTCGGGGTCGGCTACCGCGACACCGACGCCGACATCGTCAAGGTGGCCGGGAAGCCGATCGCGGAGATCTTCATCGACGAGGGCGAACCGCACTTCCGCGAGCTGGAGCGGCAGGCGGTCCGCGCCGCCGTCGCCGAGCACGCCGGGGTGCTCTCCCTCGGCGGCGGCGCGATCATGGACGATTCGACGCGTGCGCTGCTGCGTGGGCTGCCGGTCGTCTTCCTGGACGTCGCGCTGGCCGACGCGGTCAAGCGGGTCGGCCTGGACGCCCCGCGGCCGCTGCTCGCGGTCAACCCGCGGCAGCGCTGGCGCGAGCTGATGGCGGCCCGCCGCCCCCTGTACACCGAGGTCGCGTCCGCCGTGGTCAGCACCGGCGGCCGCACCCCCGAGGACGTCGCCGAGGCGGTCCTCGACGCACTGGAGCCGGGGCGGGCCGCGGGCGAGGACCCGCGCGCCGCCCGCAGGAAGGAAGAGGCATGACGGAGCAGGCCACCCGTATCCACGTCGGCGGTACGGCGGGCAGCGATCCGTATGACGTGCTCGTCGGGCGGCAGCTGCTTGAGGAGCTGCCCGGTCTGATCGGCGCCGGGGTCAAGCGCGTCGCCGTGCTGCACCCGGAGGCGCTGGCCGCCACCGGTGAGGCGCTGCGCGAGGACCTGGCGGGCCAGGGCTTCGAGGCCATCGCGATCCAGCTGCCGAACGCCGAGGAGTCCAAGACCGTCGAGGTCGCCGCGTACTGCTGGAAGGCGCTCGGCCAGACCGGCTTCACCCGCAGCGACGTCATCGTCGGCGTCGGCGGCGGCGCCACCACGGACCTGGCGGGCTTCGTCGCGGCCACCTGGCTGCGCGGGGTGCGCTGGATCGCCGTGCCGACCACCGTCCTGGGCATGGTCGACGCGGCGGTCGGCGGCAAGACCGGCATCAACACCGCCGAGGGCAAGAACCTCGTCGGCGCGTTCCACCCGCCGGCCGGGGTGCTCTGCGACCTCGCGGCGCTCGACTCGCTGCCGGTGCACGACTACGTCTCCGGGCTCGCCGAGGTCATCAAGGCCGGGTTCATCGCGGACCCGGGCATCCTCGACCTGATCGAGGCCGACCCGGAGGCCGCCAAGCGTCCCGACGGGCCGCACACCCAGGAGCTGATCGAGCGGGCGATCCGGGTCAAGGCCGAGGTGGTCTCCGCGGACCTCAAGGAGTCCGGGCTGCGGGAGATCCTCAACTACGGTCACACCCTGGCGCACGCCATCGAGAAGAACGAGCGGTACAACTGGCGCCACGGCGCGGCCGTCTCCGTCGGCATGGTCTTCGCCGCCGAACTCGGCCGGATCGCCGGGCGGTTGGACGACGCGACCGCCGACCGGCACCGCGCGGTCCTCGGCGCCGTCGGCCTGCCGCTGACCTACCGCGGCGACCAGTGGCCCAAGCTGCTGGAGACCATGAAGGTCGACAAGAAGTCCCGCGGCGACCGGCTGCGCTTCATCGTCCTGGACGGTCTGGCCCGCCCCACCGTCCTGGAGGGCCCGGACCCGGCCATGCTGCTCGCCGCGCACGCGGAGATCGCCGAGTGAACGAGCGAAGCGAGAGAACCATCAAGAGGTGCGCCCCTGGCGAATGCCAGGCCGAGCGAAGCGAGGGATGGGCATGAGCCGCCGGGTGCTGGTCCTCAACGGTCCCAACCTCGGCCGCCTGGGCTCCCGCGAGCCGGACGTCTACGGTGCCACCTCCTACGCGGGCCTGGTCGAGGAGTGCGCCCGGCTCGGCAAGGAGCTGGGGCTGGACGCCGAGGTGCGGGAGACCAACGACGAGGGCGAGATGGTCCGCTGGCTGCACGAGGCCGCGGACGGCGCGATCCCGGTGGTCATCAACCCCGGCGCGTTCACGCACTACTCGTACGCCCTGCGGGACGCGGCGGCGCAGCGCACCGCTCCGCTGGTCGAGGTGCACATCTCGAACCCGTACGCCCGCGAGGAGTTCCGCCACAACTCGGTCATCGCGGCGGTGGCCAGCGGTACGGTCGCCGGTTTCGGCATCGGCTCCTACCGCCTGGCGCTGCGCGCGGTGGCCGAGGAACTGGCCGACTGACCGCCGCCCGGGCCGGGTCCACGCCGTCGCGGACCCGGCCCGGGACCAGGGCGTGTCCGGAAAATCCCGCCTGGCGAGATTTTCCGGACACGCCCTGGCGAGGCGCCTTCCGCCGCCCCCGGCCGTTCACACCGTGAGCGCCGGGGGCGGTACCGTTCGTCAGCAGTACCGCACGGACCCGCGGCCTCGGCGCCGCACCGGCCCGCCCGGCGGGCGCCCGGTGTGCCGGACGGCCGCCCGGCATCCGCGCACCGCACCCAGTCGATCCCACGAGACGGAGACCACCGGATGCAGTACGCAGTGGGGGCTCCGCTGCCGCCCCGCCACCAGACGCAGGAGCAGGGGGCGACCCTGAGCTGGACCCCCGGCCCCGGTCACCCCGTGCCGCCGGGCCCGCCGCCGTCGCCGTCCGTGCCGCCGGGCCCGCCGCCGTCCCCGTCCGTGCCGCCGAGCGGCCCGCATCCGGGCGCCGTACCTCCCGGGGCCGGACATCCGGGCGCCGGGCATCCGGGCGCCGCGCCCCCCGGGGCCGGGCAGCCGGGCGCCGCACAGCCGGGGTGGAGCGCCCCGGCGCCGCAGTCCGCGCCGCCCGTCGTGGACACCACGGGCACCGCCGGGTCCACCGGCCACATCCAGCTGCCGCCCGGCGCCCCCGTCGCGCTGCCCAGCCCCCCGGCCGGGACCGCCGCCCCCGACGCCGCGCACACCGCCGTCGCCGTGCTGCTCATAGGCCCGGCCGGGGCGGGCAAGACGAGCGTGGCCCGCCACTGGGCCGACTGCCGCCGGGTGCCCACCGCGCACATCAGCCTCGACGACGTCCGCGAATGGGTGCGCTCCGGCTTCGCCGACCCGCAGCAGGGGTGGAACGACCACTCCGAGGCGCAGTATCGTCTCGCCCGCCGCACCTGCGGCTTCGCCGCCCGCAACTTCCTCGCCAACGGCGTCTCCTGCATCCTCGACGACGCCGTCTTCCCCGACCGCCCGGTCGTCGGCCTCGGCGGCTGGAAGCGCCATGTGGGCCCGGGGCTGCTGCCGATCGTGCTGCTGCCCGGCCTGGAGATCGTTCTGGAGCGCAACGCCCGCCGCAGCGGCAACCGTCGCCTCTCCGACGAGGAAGTGGCCCGGATACACGGCCGGATGGCGGGCTGGTACGGCTCCGGCCTGCCGATCATCGACAACTCCCAGCACGACGTCGCGACCACCGCGCGGATGCTCGACGACGTCCTCGCCCGCAGCCTCGCCTCGCCGCCCAGCTGGTGACCGGCCGGTGGGCGGAGGTGGCGGGTCCGGGCCGGGTACCCCGCCCGGCCGCTCTCGACCGGCCCGCGGGGTGATTCGCCCGTAAGCTCGGGATATGTCCGAGCTGTACGCGGCCCGGCGCACGCGGCTGCGGGACCGCTGCGCGGCGACCGGAAGCACCGCCGCCCTGATCTCGCGCCCCGCCAACGTCCGCTATCTCACCGGTTCCGCGCCCGCCGGCGCCGCACTCCTGCTGGGCCCGGCCGCGGACGTGCTGCTCTGCGGCGCCCCGCTGACCGGCGACCCGTCCGAGGGGCGCCCCGCCGACGACATCCGCGTCACCGTGCTGCCCGCCCGCGACGGCGATCCCGTGGTGGCCGGCGCCGATCTGGCGGCGCAGGCCGGGGCCACCACCCTCGCCGTCGAGGAACACCATCTGACCGTCGCCCGGCACCGGGCGCTCGGCCGGGTCGTGCCGCGGCTGCGCCTGGCCGATGTGGCCTGTGCCGTCGAGGCGCAGCGGCTGATCAAGGACGACGACGAGATCTCCTGTCTGCGCATCGCCGCGGAGATCACCGATCAGGCGCTCGGCGAACTCCTGGAGTCGATCCTGGTCGGCCGCACCGAGCGGCATCTCGCCCTGGAGCTGGAGCGCCGCCTCGTCGACCACGGCGCGGACGGCCCGGCGTTCGCGACCTCGGTGGCGACCGGCCCGCACTCCGGCCGTCCGGGGCATCTGCCCACCGACCGCCGGGTCGAGGAAGGGGACTTCCTCAGCGTCGGCCTCGGCGCGAACTACCGCGGCTACCGCTGCGAGATCGGCCGGACCTTCGTCATCGGCACCACCCCCGCGGACTGGCAGATCGAGCTGTACGACCTGGTTTTCGCAGCCCAGCGGGCCGGTCGGGAGGCCCTGGCGCCGGGTGTGGAGTGCCGTGAAGTGGACCGGGTGACCCGTCATCTGCTGGAATCCGCCGGGCACGGGGAACGGCTCGGACCGTGGACCGGACACGGCGTGGGGCTCGAAATCGATGAGGACCCTCAGCTGTCGCCTGCGGCCATGGGTAAACTGGACGCTTGCGTGCCGGTCACCGTCGAGCCAGGGGTCCACATCCCGGGCCGTGGGGGTGTCCGGATCGACGACACCCTCGTCGTCCGCCCCGAGGCGGACGGCGGACCCGAGCTACTCACGATCACTACCAAGGAGCTGCTCGCCCTGTGAGCCACCGGGCTCGCTACGGGCGGTTTCTCGGTACCCACCACCTGCAGTCCAGGAGATTCCGCAACCGTGGCTTCCACGAACGACCTCAAGAACGGCCTGGTGCTCAAGCTCGAAGGGGGCCAGCTCTGGTCCGTCGTCGAGTTCCAGCACGTCAAGCCCGGTAAGGGCCCGGCCTTCGTCCGCACCAAGCTCAAGAACGTGCTCTCCGGCAAGGTCGTGGACAAGACCTTCAACGCCGGCGTCAAGGTCGAGACGGCCACCGTCGACAAGCGCGGCATGCAGTTCTCGTACATGGACGGCGAGTACTTCGTCTTCATGGACATGGACACCTACGACCAGCTCATGGTCGACCGCAAGGCCGTCGGTGACGCCGCGAACTTCCTCCTTGAGGGCTTCGAGGCCGTCGTCGCGCAGCACGAGGGCTCGGTGCTCTACGTCGAGCTGCCGGCCGCCGTCGAGCTGGTCATCCAGCACACCGAGCCCGGCGTCCAGGGCGACCGCTCCACCGGCGGCTCCAAGCCCGCCACCCTGGAGACCGGCTACGAGATCCAGGTCCCGCTCTTCATCACCGAGGGCGAGAAGATCAAGGTCGACACCCGCTCCGGTGAGTACCTCGGCCGGGTGAACAGCTAACCGTGGCCGCCCGTAACAAGGCCCGTAAGCGCGCCTTCCAGATCCTCTTCGAGGCCGATCAGCGCGGGGCCGACGTGCAGTCCGTGCTCGCGGACTGGATGCGGCACGCCCGGACCGACCCGAGGCAGCCGCCGGTCAACGAGTTCACCCTGGAGCTTGTCGAGGGGTATGCGGACCACATCGCCCGCATCGACGAACTGCTCGACACCTACTCCGTCGACTGGCCGCTGGACCGGATGCCGGTCGTCGACCGCAACATCCTCCGGCTCGCCGCGTACGAGCTGATCTGGGTGGACGCGACGCCCGACGCGGTGGCGATCGACGAAGCGGTGCAGCTGGCCAAGGAGTTCTCCACGGACGACTCCCCGGCCTTCGTCAACGGGCTGCTGGCCCGGCTGAAGGACCTGAAGCCGACCCTGCGGCGCGAGACGCGATAGCAGCACACCCGGGGCTCACCCGGTGGCACCCGTGAAAGGGCCCGGAGCGCGCAGCACAGGCGCTCCGGGCCCTTCGCGCTGCCGGGGGACGGTGAGAGCCCGTGAGGGGCCGGCCCTGGCCGCCTGGTCACGCTCTCGCCCGTACGAACGACGAACCGCCGCCCCGGTACTCCGGGACGGCGGGTTCGTCGGTTTACTGCTGCGGGACGGCTCAGAGGTCGTCGTGGGCGACCGCGCGGCGCGCGTCGGCGTCCAGCACACCCCAGCTGATCAGCTGCTCGGTCAGCACCGAGGGGGACTGGTCGTAGATCACCGCGAGGGTGCGCAGGTCGTCCTGGCGGATCGAGAGGACCTTGCCGTTGTAGTCGCCGCGCTGGCTCTGGATCGTGGCGGCGTAGCGCTGCAGCGGACCGGCCTTCTCCTGCGGGACGTGGGCGAGGCGCTCCAGGTCCAGCACCAGCTTCGGCGGGGGCTCGGCGGCGCCGCCGGGCGTGGTGCCGGGCAGCAGCTCCTGCACCGGCACGCCGTAGAAGTCCGCCAGCTCGGCGAGGCGCTGCACCGTCACGGCACGGTCACCGCGCTCGTACGAGCCGACGACCACGGCCTTCCAGCGGCCCTGCGACTTCTCCTCGACACCGTGGAGCGAGAGGCCCTGCTGGGTGCGGATGGCGCGGAGCTTGGCCCCGAGCTGTTTGGCGTATTCGCTGGACATAAAGCTCCCCAGACACCTGAATCGAATCGATATGCGGCACGGCCGCGCGGCTGGTAACTCACTGTGAGGTTACGCAGCGTAATCCTCGTTCGTCAAGCCGGGGGAGTCCGCGGGGGCCTCCTGGGGTCGCACGGGCGTTCCTGCGCGGCCCTGCTAGCCTGTACGGCGGTACATCCGACGTCCTTTAAGGTCCGTCCCGTGAGGCGGAGAAGGAGGTCCGTTTCACATGGACGCAAGCAGTTCCGACGTACGCGTATCCGACCACGCATCCGACGTCGACCCGCAGGTGCCCGCGCGCCCGGTGCTCGAAGGCCCGGACGTCGCGCGGATGCTGACCCGTATCGCCCACGAGATCGTCGAGCGCGCCAAGGGCGCCGACGACGTGGTGCTCCTGGGCATCCCGACCCGCGGTGTCTTCCTCGCCCGGCGGCTCGCCGCCAAGCTGGAGGAGATCACCGGCCGCACCATCCCGGTCGGCTCGCTCGACATCACCATGTACCGCGACGACCTGCGCCTGGGCCCCGCCCGTGCGCTCGCCCGCACCGAGATCCCCGGTGACGGCATCGAGGGCCGCGTCGTCCTCCTCGTCGACGACGTGCTCTTCTCCGGCCGCACCATCCGCGCCGCCCTGGACGCCCTGAACGACATCGGCCGGCCCCGCGCCGTCCAGCTCGCCGTTCTCGTCGACCGCGGCCACCGCGAGCTGCCGATCCGCGCCGACTACGTCGGCAAGAACCTCCCCACGTCGCTGCGGGAGACCGTCAAGGTCCAGCTCACCGAGGAGGACGGCCGCGACGCCGTGCTGCTCGGCACGCGGCCCGCCGACGACGCCGCGGCGACCGGGCGGCCCACCCGGACCGGCGAGCGCTAGCGCAGCCGCCCCACGGACCCGGCATGCCCGGGGCCGTACCGCTGCCTGCCCTCCCGACGGACATACCCGTACGCCTTTCTCACCCACGGAGAAACCGGATGAAGCGTGACCTCATCTCGGCCGCCGACCTCACGCGCGACGACGCCGTCCTGATCCTCGACACCGCCGAGGAGATGGCCCGGGTCGCCGACCGGCCGATCAAGAAACTTCCCACCCTGCGCGGCCGCACCGTCGTCAACCTCTTCTTCGAGGACTCGACCCGGACGCGGATCTCCTTCGAAGCCGCGGCCAAGCGCCTCTCCGCGGACGTCATCAACTTCTCCGCCAAGGGCTCGTCGGTCTCCAAGGGCGAATCCCTCAAGGACACCGCCCTCACCCTGGAGGCGATGGGCGCCGACGCCGTCGTCATCCGCCACCACGACTCCGGCGCCCCGCACCGCCTGGCCACCTCCGGCTGGATCGGCGGCTCCGTCGTCAACGCCGGTGACGGCACCCACGAGCACCCCACCCAGGCGCTGCTGGACGCGTTCACCATGCGCCGCCGCCTCGTCGGCGTGGACGCCGGGCTCGGCAAGGACCTCGCCGGCTGCCGCATCACGATCGTCGGCGACATCCTGCACAGCCGCGTCGCCCGCTCCAACGTCCATCTGCTCACCACGCTCGGCGCCGAGGTCACCCTCGTCGCGCCGCCCACCCTGGTGCCGATCGGCGTGGAAAGCTGGCCCTGCGAGGTCTCGTACGACCTCGACGCCGTCCTCGCGACCTCCGACGCCGTGATGATGCTCCGTGTGCAGCGCGAGCGGATGAACGCCGCCTTCTTCCCGACCGAGCGCGAGTACGCCCGCCGCTACGGGCTGGACGGCGAGCGCATGGCCCGGATGCCGCAGGACGCCATCGTGATGCACCCCGGCCCGATGAACCGCGGCATGGAGATCACCGCAGAGGTCGCCGACTCGCCGCGCTGCACCGCCGTGGAGCAGGTCACCAACGGTGTCAGCATCCGGATGGCCGTCCTCTACCTGCTCCTGGGCGGCAACGAACCCGCCCTCACCACCCCCGCCCGCACCGAGGAGAGCAAGTAACCATGAGCAAGACCCTGATCCGCGGGGCGAAGGTCCTCGGTGGCGAGCCGCAGGACGTGCTGATCGACGGCGAGACCATCGCCGAGGTCGGCACGGACCTCAGCGTCGAGGGCGCCCGCGTCATCGAGGCCGACGGCCAGATCCTGCTGCCGGGCCTCGTCGACCTCCACACCCATCTGCGCGAGCCGGGCCGCGAGGACTCCGAGACCGTGCTGACCGGCACCAAGGCGGCCGCCGCCGGTGGCTTCACCGCCGTCCACGCCATGGCCAACACCTTCCCCGTCGCCGACACCGCGGGCGTCGTCGAGCAGGTCTGGCGCCTCGGCCAGGAGTCCGGCTACTGCGACGTCCAGCCGGTCGGCGCCGTCACCGTCGGCCTGGAGGGCAAGAAGCTCGCCGAGCTGGGCGCGATGCACGAGTCCCGCGCCGGGGTGCGGGTCTTCTCCGACGACGGCAAGTGCGTCGACGACGCGGTCATCATGCGCCGTGCCCTGGAGTACGTGAAGGCGTTCGACGGTGTCGTCGCCCAGCACGCCCAGGAGCCCCGGCTCACCGAGGGCGCCCAGATGAACGAGGGCCGGGTCTCCGCCGAGCTGGGCCTGGGTGGCTGGCCGGCCGTCGCAGAGGAGTCGATCATCGCCCGCGATGTGCTGCTCGCCGCGCACGTCGGCTCCCGCGTCCACATCTGCCACCTCTCCACCGCCGGTTCCGTCGAGATCGTCCGCTGGGCCAAGTCCAAGGGCTGGAACGTCACCGCCGAGGTCACCCCGCACCACCTCCTCCTCACCGACGAGCTGGTCCGCAGCTACGACCCGGTCTACAAGGTCAACCCGCCGCTGCGCACCGAGGCCGATGTGCTGGCGCTGCGCGAGGCGCTGGCCGACGGCACCATCGACTGCGTCGCCACCGACCACGCCCCGCACCCGCACGAGGACAAGGACTGCGAGTGGTCCGCGGCCGCCATGGGCATGGTCGGCCTGGAGACCGCGCTCTCCGTCGTCCAGCACACGATGGTCGACAACGGGCTGCTGGACTGGGCGGGCGTCGCCGACCGGATGTCGTTCCGCCCGGCGCGCATCGGCCGCCTGGAGAGCCACGGCCGCCCCGTCTCGGCCGGCGAGCCCGCCAACCTCACGCTGCACGATTCCGCTTACCGTGGAGTGGTGGACCCCGCGGGCTTCGCCTCCCGCAGCCGCAACACCCCCTACGAGGGCCGTGAGCTGCCGGGGCGCGTCACCCACACCTTCCTGCGGGGCCGGGCAACGGTCGTCGACGGGAAGCTGGCGTGACTCCTTACCTCCTCACCTCCGCAGCGGCACAGAAGTCCGCCGAGGTCACCGACTGGGCCGCGCGGATCGGCTGGGTCGTCGGACTCCTGCTGTTCATCGCGCTCCTCTACTGGCTGATGCGCCAGGGCTGGAAGTGGCGCGGCACGCTCCAGAATGGCCTGCCTACACTTCCGACCAGCCCCGATGAGCTGGGCGAGGCCCTCCTCACGGCCACCGGTCGCTACCACGGCTCGACCACCGCCGGGCAGTGGCTCGACCGGATCGTCGCGCGGGACCTCGGCACCCGCAGCCGGGTCGAGCTGACCTTGACCGACCGGGGGCTGGACGTCGTCCGGCCCGGCGCCACCGACTTCTTCGTCCCGGCGGACGCCCTGCGCGGCGCCCGCCTCGACAAGGGCATCGCCGGGAAGGTCCTCCCCGAGGGCGGTCTGCTGATCGTCACCTGGACGCACGGCGGCACGGAGATCGATTCCGGTTTCCGCTCCGACCGGGCCGCCGACCACCCCGCCTGGGTCGAAGCGGTCAACCGCCTCAGCCCCCCACACACCACCAGCACCACCGAGCACACCGAAACGGAAGGCGCACGATGACGACCTCCACCAGGGGGACCAAAATCCCCGCCGTTCTCGTCCTGGAGGACGGCCGCAGCTTCCGTGGGCGCGCCTACGGGGCCGTGGGGGAGACCTTCGGCGAAGCGGTGTTCTCCACCGGCATGACCGGCTACCAGGAGACGCTGACCGATCCCTCGTACCACCGCCAGGTCGTCGTCATGACCGCCCCGCACGTCGGCAACACCGGCGTGAATGACGAGGACGACGAGTCGCAGCGCATCTGGGTGGCGGGCTACGTCGTCCGCGACCCCGCCCGTACCCCGTCCAACTGGCGCGCCAAGCGCTCCCTGGACGAGCAGCTGGTCGCGCAGGGCGTTGTCGGCATCAGCGGCATCGACACCCGCGCTCTCACCCGTCACCTGCGTGAACGCGGTGCGATGCGGGTCGGCATCTTCTCCGGCGACGCGCTGCCCTACGAGGGCACCATGCTCGCCAAGGTCCGTCAGGTCCCCGAGATGGCGGGCGCCGACCTCAGCGCCCAGGTCGCCACCAAGGAGACGTACGTCGTCCCGGCGATAGGGGAGAAGCGCTTCACGGTCGCCGCCGTCGACCTCGGCATCAAGGGCATGACCCCGCAGCGGATGGCCGAGCGCGGCATCGAGGTGCACGTCCTGCCCGCCACCGCCACCGCCGAGGACGTCTACGCCGTAGGCCCCGACGGCGTGTTCTTCTCCAACGGCCCGGGCGACCCGGCCACCGCCGACGGCCCCGTCGCGGTCATGCAGGAGGTCCTGCAGCGGAAGACGCCGCTGTTCGGCATCTGCTTCGGCAACCAGATCCTCGGCCGCGCCCTCGGCTTCGGCACCTTCAAGCTGAAGTACGGCCACCGTGGCATCAACCAGCCCGTCCAGGACCGTACGACGGGCAAGGTCGAGGTCACCGCGCACAACCACGGCTTCGCCGTCGACGCGCCGCTCGACAAGGTCTCCGACACGCCCTACGGACGCGCCGAGGTCACCCACGTCTGCCTGAACGACAACGTCGTGGAGGGCCTGCACCTCCTCGACCAGCCGGCGTTCTCCGTCCAGTACCACCCCGAAGCCGCCGCGGGCCCGCACGACGCGGCGTACCTGTTCGACCGCTTCGTCCAGCTCATGGAGGGCCAGCGTGCCTAAGCGCACCGATATCCAGTCCGTCCTGGTCATCGGCTCCGGCCCGATCGTGATCGGTCAGGCCGCCGAGTTCGACTACTCCGGCACCCAGGCGTGCCGGGTCCTCAAGTCCGAGGGCCTGCGCGTCATCCTCGTCAACTCCAACCCCGCCACGATCATGACGGACCCGGAGATCGCCGACGCCACCTACGTCGAGCCGATCACCCCGGATTTCGTCGAGAAGATCATCGCGAAGGAGCGCCCGGACGCGCTGCTGCCGACCCTCGGCGGCCAGACGGCCCTCAACACGGCGATCTCCCTCCACGAGGCCGGGACGCTCGACAGGTACGACGTCGAGCTGATCGGCGCCAACGTCGAGGCGATCAACAAGGGCGAGGACCGCGACCTCTTCAAGGGCGTCGTCGAGGCCGTCAACCGCAAGATCGGTCACGGCGAGTCGGCCCGCTCGTACATCTGCCACTCCATGGACGACGTCCTCAAGGGCGTCGACGAGCTGGGCGGCTACCCCGTCGTCGTCCGTCCCTCCTTCACCATGGGCGGCGCCGGCTCCGGCTTCGCGCACAACGAGGAGGAGCTGCGCCGCATCGCCGGTCAGGGCCTCACGCTCTCCCCGACCACCGAGGTGCTCCTGGAGGAGTCCATCCTCGGCTGGAAGGAGTACGAGCTGGAGCTGATGCGCGACCGGAACGACAATGTCGTGGTCGTCTGCTCCATCGAGAACTTCGACCCGATGGGCGTGCACACCGGCGACTCGATCACCGTCGCCCCGGCGATGACGCTGACCGACCGCGAGTACCAGATCCTGCGGGACATCGGCATCGCCGTGATCCGCGAGGTCGGCGTGGACACCGGCGGCTGCAACATCCAGTTCGCGGTCAACCCCGAGGACGGCCGGGTCATCGTCATCGAGATGAACCCGCGCGTCTCGCGCTCCTCGGCCCTGGCCTCGAAGGCCACCGGCTTCCCCATCGCGAAGATCGCCGCGCGGCTGGCCGTCGGCTACACGCTGGACGAGATCCCCAACGACATCACCGAGGAGACCCCGGCGTCCTTCGAGCCCACGCTCGACTACGTCGTCGTCAAGGTCCCCCGCTTCGCGTTCGAGAAGTTCCCCGCCGCGGACGCCACCCTCACCACCACCATGAAGTCGGTGGGCGAGGCGATGGCGCTGGGCCGCAACTTCACCGAGGCGCTGCAGAAGGCGCTGCGGTCGCTGGAGAAGAAGGGCAGCCAGTTCACCTTCACCGGTGAGCCCGGTGACAAGGGCGAGCTGCTGGTCAAGGCGCAGGTCCCCACCGACGGCCGGATCAACACCGTCATGCAGGCGATCCGCGCGGGCGCCACGCCGCAGGAGGTCTTCGACGCCACGAAGATCGACCCGTGGTTCGTCGACCAGCTCTTCCTCCTCAAGGAGGTCGCGGACGAGATCGCCGAAGCCGACCAGCTGGACGCCGGAATACTGGCCGAGGCGAAGCGGCACGGCTTCTCCGACGCCCAGATCGCCGGGATCCGCGATCTGCGCGAGGACGTCGTCCGCGAGGTCCGCCACGCCCTCGGCATCCGCCCGGTCTACAAGACGGTCGACACCTGCGCCGCCGAGTTCGCCGCGAAGACGCCGTACTTCTACTCCTCCTACGACGAGGAGAGCGAGGTCGCCCCGCGCGAGAAGCCCGCGGTGATCATCCTGGGCTCCGGCCCCAACCGCATCGGCCAGGGCATCGAGTTCGACTACTCCTGCGTCCATGCCTCCTTCGCGCTCAGCGACGCGGGCTACGAGACCGTGATGGTCAACTGCAACCCGGAGACCGTCTCCACCGACTACGACACCTCCGACCGGCTCTACTTCGAGCCGCTGACGCTGGAGGACGTGCTGGAGATCGTCCACGCCGAGCAGCAGGCCGGACCGGTCGCCGGTGTCATCGTGCAGCTCGGCGGCCAGACGCCGCTGGGCCTGGCGCAGGCGCTCAAGGACAACGGCGTACCGATCGTCGGCACCTCCCCGGAGGCCATCGACCTGGCGGAGGAGCGCGGCGCGTTCGGCCGGGTCCTCTCCGAGGCGGGGCTGCCCGCCCCCAAGTACGGCACCGCGTTCTCCTTCGACGAGGCCAAGGCCATCGCCACGGAGATCGGCTATCCGGTCATGGTCCGCCCCTCCTACGTGCTGGGCGGCCGCGGCATGGAGATCGTCTACGACGAGCCGTCGCTGGGCGAGTACCTGACCCGCCACGCCGGTCTCATCGACCGGCACCCGGTTCTCATCGACCGGTTCCTGGACGACGCCATCGAGATCGACGTCGACGCCCTCTACGACGGCACCGAGCTGTACCTCGGCGGCGTCATGGAGCACATCGAGGAGGCCGGTATCCACTCCGGCGACTCCGCCTGCGCCCTGCCGCCCATCACCCTCGGCGGCCATGACATCAAGCGGCTGCGCGCCTCCACCGAGGCCATCGCCAAGGGCGTCGGGGTGCGCGGACTGATCAACATCCAGTTCGCGATGGCCGGGGACATCCTCTACGTCCTGGAGGCCAACCCCCGTGCCTCCCGCACCGTGCCGTTCACCTCGAAGGCCACCGCGGTGCCGCTGGCGAAGGCCGCCGCCCGGATCTCCCTCGGCGCCACCGTCGCCGAGCTGCGGGCCGAGGGCATGCTGCCGAAGACCGGCGACGGCGGCACGCTGCCGCTCGACTCGCCGATCTCCGTCAAGGAAGCCGTCATGCCCTGGTCCCGCTTCCGGGACGCCTCCGGGCGCGGCGTGGACACCATCCTCGGCCCGGAGATGCGCTCCACCGGCGAGGTCATGGGCATCGACTCGGTCTTCGGCACCGCCTACGCCAAGTCCCAGTCCGGTGCGTACGGCGCGCTGCCCACCAAGGGCCGGGCGTTCGTCTCCGTCGCCAACCGGGACAAGCGGTCGATGATCTTCCCCGCCCGGGAGCTCGTCGCCCACGGCTTCGAACTGCTTGCCACCTCCGGCACCGCCGAGGTGCTGCGCCGCAACGGCATCAGCGCCACCGTGGTCCGCAAGCACTCCGAGGGCGAGGGCCCGAACGGTGAGAAGACGATCGTCCAGCTGATCCACGACGGCGGCGTCGACCTCATCGTCAACACCCCCTACGGGACCGGCGGCCGTCTCGACGGCTACGACATCCGCACCGCGGCGGTCTCCCGGGGCGTCCCCTGCCTGACCACCGTCCAGGCGCTCGCCGCCGCCGTCCAGGGCATCGAGGCGATGTCCCGCGGCGACGTCGGGGTCCGCTCCCTCCAGGAGCACGCGGAGCATCTGACCGCCGCCCGCGACTGACGACAGGCCCACGAGGGGGACACCGCGCGCGGTGTCCCCCTCGTCATGAGTACCGCCGCTCCGGAGCCCCACGAGGACACCACCATGTACAAGACGTTCTTCCACCTGATCTTCCAGCGGATGGACCCCGAGAAGGCCCACCACCTGGCCTTCGGCTGGATTCGGCTGGCCGCCCGCACACCCGTCCTGCGGACCTTCGTCGCGGCGGCGCTCGCGCCCCGCTTCAAGGAGCTGCGCACCGAGGCGCTCGGCCGCCGGATGCACGGGCCGTTCGGCCTCGCCGCCGGTTTCGACAAGAACGCCACCGCCATCGACGGCATGGCGATGCTCGGCTTCGACCATGTCGAGATCGGCACCGTCACCGCCCAGCCGCAGCCCGGCAACCCCAAGAAGCGCCTCTTCCGGCTCGTCCCGGACCGTGCGCTGATCAACCGCATGGGCTTCAACAACGACGGTTCCGCCGCCGTCGCGGACCGCCTCGCCGCCCGCACCCCGGTGTTCCGCACCACCCTCGGCGTCAACATCGGCAAGACCAAGGTGGTCCCCGAGGAGGAGGCGGTCGGCGACTACGTCACCTCCACCGAACGCCTCGCCGCCCACGCCGACTACCTCGTCGTCAACGTCTCGTCCCCGAACACCCCGGGACTGCGCAACCTCCAGGCGGTCGACCACCTCCGCCCGCTGCTGACCGCCGTCCGCGAGGCCGCCGACCGTACGGTCACCGACCGCCGCGTCCCGCTGCTGGTCAAGATCGCCCCGGACCTCACCGACGCGGACATCGACGCCGTCGCCGACCTCGCCCTCGAACTCGGCCTGGACGGCATCATCGCCACCAACACCACCATCGCCCGTGACCTGGGCCTGACGTCCGACCCGGCGCTGATCAACGAGGCCGGCGGGCTGTCCGGCGAGCCCGTCAAGGACCGCTCCCTGGAGGTGCTGCGCCGCCTCTACGCCCGCGTCGGCGACCGGATCACCCTCGTCGGCGTCGGCGGCATCACCACCGCCGAGGACGCCTGGCAGCGCATCCTCGCCGGTGCCACCCTGATCCAGGGCTACAGCGCCTTCATCTATGAGGGTCCCTTCTGGTGCCGCGCGCTCCACAAGGGCCTCGCCGCCCGGCTGCGCAACAGCCCGTACGCCACCCTCGCCGACGCGGTCGGCGCCGAGCACCAGCAGGTGACCGCATGATGATCCAGGAAACCGCCCCGGCACCCTTCGGCGCGCGCCTGCGCCGCGCCATGGACGAGCGCGGCCCGCTCTGCGTCGGCATCGACCCGCACGCCTCCCTCCTCGCCGACTGGGGCCTGAACGACGACGTCGCCGGGCTGGCGCGGTTCACCCGTACCGTCGTCGAGGCGCTCGCCGACCGGGTCGCCGTCCTCAAGCCGCAGTCCGCGTTCTTCGAGCGCTTCGGCTCCCGCGGCCTCGCCGTCCTGGAGACCGCCGTCGTCGAGGCGCGCGAACGCGGCGCGCTCGTCCTGATGGACGCCAAGCGCGGCGACATCGGTTCCACCATGGCCGCCTACGCCGCCACCTACCTCGACCCGGCCTCGCCGCTCTTCTCGGACGCGGTCACGGTCAGCCCGTACCTCGGCTACGGCTCGCTGCGCCCGGCCCTGGACCTGGCCGCCGCCCAGGGCTGCGGCGTCTTCGCGCTGGCGCTGACCTCCAACCCGGAGGGCGCGGAGTTCCAGCGGGCGATGCGCGAGGACGGCCGGACCGTCGCGGCCACCGTGCTGGGCCACCTCGCCGCGGAGAACGCCGCGGCCGAGGGGCTGGGCTCGTACGGCGCGGTGGTCGGCGCGACCCTCGGCGATCTCTCCGCCTTCGATCTGGCGATCAACGGCCCGCTGCTGGCCCCCGGCATCGGCGCCCAGGGTGCGACCCCCGCCGACCTGCCCACCGTCTTCGGGGACGCGGTCCGCAACGTGCTGCCGAGCGTCAGCCGGGGGGTGCTGCGGCACGGTCCGGACACCGGTGCGCTGCGGGACGCGGCGGCCCGGTGTGCCGACGAGGTGCGGGCGGCAATCGATCAGCAGGAGGCCCGGCAGTAGGTTTAGTCCCGATTTGTCCTGGTCAGCAGAGTCTGACCAGGACTTTTCGTCTGTTCTCGCTGACTCGGGCGCCGTCGGCCGCTAGTCTCCGACGAGAGCACCGCACGTAAGAGCGTTGCTCGTTGCTCCGCCCGTGCGGGGCGACTAGGTTCCACACCGGTCCGTATCCGACAGTTCTACATCCGAGGTGACGTAGGCGTGGCTCTTCCGCCCCTTACCCCTGAACAGCGCGCAGCTGCGCTTGAGAAGGCCGCCGCGGCTCGCCGGGAGCGCGCAGAGGTCAAGAATCGGCTCAAAAACTCCGGCGTCACCCTCCACGAGGTCATCGAGGCGGGCCAGGGCAACGAGGTCATCGGCAAGATGAAGGTCTCCGCGCTCCTCGAGTCGCTGCCCGGCGTGGGCAAGGTCCGCGCCAAGCAGCTCATGGAGCGCCTGGGCATCTCCGAGAGTCGCCGGGTGCGCGGTCTGGGATCCAACCAGATCGCCGCCCTGGAGCGGGAGTTCAGCAGCTCGGCTTCCTGAGTTTTCCGGCACAGCCCGGAAGCTGGAATAATCGCTGCATGGCTGCAACATCCCGGGGGACGACCCCCGTGCCCCCGGACGCTCGTCCGCGACTGACCGTGCTCTCCGGCCCCTCGGGGGTCGGCAAGAGCACGGTCGTCGCCCATCTGCGCAAGGTGCACCCCGAGGTCTGGCTCTCGGTTTCGGCGACGACCCGTAAGCCCCGTCCCGGAGAACAGCACGGCGTTCAGTACTTCTTCGTCGACGACGAGGAATTCGACAAGATGATCGCCAACGGTGAACTCCTGGAATGGGCGGAATTCGCGGGTAATCGCTACGGCACCCCGCGCCGCGCGGTGCTCGACCGGCTGGAGTCGGGCGAGCCCGTCCTGCTGGAAATCGATCTCCAGGGCGCCCGCCAGGTGCGCGAATCGATGGCGGAGGCACAGCTCGTCTTCCTCGCCCCGCCGAGCTGGGACGAGCTGGTCCGCCGCCTCACCGGCCGCGGCACCGAGGCTCCCGACGTGATCGAACGCCGCCTGGAGGCCGCGCGTATCGAGCTCGCCGCGGAGAAGGAATTCGATAAGACGCTCGTCAACACCTCCGTCGAGGGCGTCAGCCGTGAGCTGCTAGCCTTGATGCTGCGGCGTAATGGGGACGGAAAGACCGCAGGCTGACACCGCGGATCTCCCCGGCCCCCGCCAGAGTTTTTGCTTCACCACCGGCTTCACACCCCTTCGGAAGGCAGAGAGTGTCCTCTTCCATCACCGCGCCCGAGGGCATCATCAACCCGCCGATTGATGAGCTCCTTGAGGCCACCGACTCGAAGTACAGCCTCGTGATCTACGCGGCGAAGCGTGCGCGCCAGATCAACGCGTACTACTCGCAGCTCGGCGAGGGCCTGCTCGAATACGTCGGCCCGCTCGTCGACACCCACGTCCACGAGAAGCCCCTGTCGATCGCGCTCCGCGAGATCAACGCGGGCCTGCTGACCTCCGAGGCCATCGAGGGCCCCGCGCAGTAAGCACCGCATCACCACCGAGGGCCCGGCAGCGCGACTGCCGGGCCCTTGGTGTGTCATAGGGGCACACCCGCCGCGGGCGTACGGCATCCGGCCGCCGCCACGGGGCGATCCGGAACTGGCTCGGGGAGCAGCGAAGCGATGGACAAGCAGGAGCGTGTGACGACGCCCAAGGTCGTGCTGGGGGTCAGCGGTGGCATCGCCGCGTACAAAGCCTGTGAGCTGCTGCGGCGGCTGACCGAGTCGGGGCACGACGTCCGGGTCGTGCCGACCGCCGCCAGCCTGCACTTCGTCGGCGAGGCCACCTGGTCGGCGCTGTCCGGCAACCCGGCCACCACCGAGGTCTGGGAGTCCGTCCACGAGGTTCCGCACGTCCGTATCGGGCAGGAGGCCGACCTCGTCGTGGTGGCGCCCGCCACCGCCGACATGCTGGCCAAGGCGGCCCACGGCATCGCCGACGACCTGCTGACCAACACCCTGCTCACCGCGCGCTGCCCGGTGGTCTTCGCGCCCGCGATGCACACCGAGATGTGGGAGAACCCCGCGACCCGGGAGAACGTCGCCACGCTGCGCCGCCGCGGCGCGCTCGTCATCGAGCCGGCGGTCGGCCGCCTCACCGGCGTCGACACCGGCAAGGGCCGCTTCCCCGACCCCGTCGAGATCTTCGAGCTGTGCCGCCGGGTGCTGGCCCGCGGCCCGCGCGCCCTCACCGCGGATCTGGCCGGGCGGCATGTCGTCGTCACCGCGGGCGGCACCCGCGAGCCGCTGGACCCGGTCCGCTATCTGGGCAACCGCTCCTCGGGGCGGCAGGGCTACGCGCTCGCGGCGACGGCTGCCGCGCGTGGTGCGCGGGTCACCCTCGTCGCGGGCAACACCGAGCTGCCGGACCCGGCGGGCGTGGACGTCGTCCGTGTCGGCACCGCCGTGCAGCTCCGGGAGGCGGCGCTGGCGGCGGCGGAGGACGCCGATGCGGTGGTAATGGCCGCGGCAGTGGCCGATTTCCGGCCAGCCGCCTACGCCACCGGCAAGATCAAGAAGGAGGACGGGCAGGAGCCGGAACCGGTCACGCTGGTCCGCAATCCGGACATCCTCGCCGAGCTGTCCGCCGACCGGCCGAAGCCCGGGCAGATCGTTGTCGGGTTCGCCGCCGAGACCGACGACGTCCTCGCCAACGGCCGCGCCAAACTCGCCCGCAAGGGCTGTGACCTGCTGGTTGTCAACGAGGTGGGGGAGCACAAGACCTTCGGTTCGGCGGAGAACGAAGCCGTGATCCTCGCCACGGACGGTTCCGAGACACCGGTGCCGCACGGACCGAAGGAAGCGCTGGCCGACATGGTGTGGGACCTCGTCGCGGGCCGGTTCGCGGGCGCCCCCGACGGCTCCTGAGACGGCCGCCGCACCCGCCCCGGGGGCCCGCGCCACAGCGGCGGGTCCCCTTGACCAGCGGGGCCGCACGGCTGATCGTCCCTCTGTGGGCCGTGGTGTGCCAGGCCGCGACGGATCCATAAATCGAGACTGAGTGTCCGAACCTCGCACATGACCGATAAACTGGCCAGCGGATCGGGCCGAGCGCAGCTCTCGAGCCCCTCCAACAAATGATCAGCCAGCAGCCGCTGCAACCCCAGGGAGCGATGTGTCCCGCCGCCTCTTCACCTCGGAGTCCGTCACCGAGGGCCACCCCGACAAGATCGCTGACCAGATCAGCGACACGATCCTCGACGCCCTCCTCAAGGAGGACCCCACCTCCCGGGTCGCCGTCGAGACGTTGATCACCACCGGCCTGGTTCATGTGGCCGGCGAGGTGACGACGAAGGCGTACGCCGACATCCCCAGCCTTGTGCGTAACAAGATCCTCGACATCGGCTACGACTCGTCGAAGAAGGGCTTCGACGGCGCCTCCTGCGGCGTCTCGGTCTCCATCGGCGCGCAGTCCCCGGACATCGCGCAGGGTGTCGACACGGCGTACGAGAACCGTGTCGAGGGCGATGAGGACGAGCTGGACAAGCAGGGCGCGGGCGACCAGGGCCTGATGTTCGGCTACGCGTGCGACGAGACGCCGGAGCTGCTGCCGCTGCCGATCTTCCTCGCGCACCGGCTCTCCCGGCGCCTGTCCGAGGTCCGCAAGAACGGCACCATCCCCTACCTCCGCCCCGACGGGAAGACCCAGGTCACCATCGAGTACGACGGTCACAAGGCCGTCCGCCTCGACACCGTCGTGGTCTCCTCGCAGCACGCCAGCGACATCGACCTCGACTCGCTGCTCGCGCCCGACATCCGCGAGTTCGTCGTCGAGCACGTCCTCAAGGAGCTGGTCGAGGACGGCATCAAGCTGGACACCGACGGCTACCGCCTGCTGGTGAACCCGACCGGCCGCTTCGAGATCGGCGGCCCGATGGGCGACGCCGGTCTGACCGGCCGCAAGATCATCATCGACACCTACGGCGGCATGGCCCGGCACGGTGGCGGCGCGTTCTCCGGCAAGGACCCGTCGAAGGTCGACCGCTCCGCCGCGTACGCCATGCGCTGGGTCGCCAAGAACGTCGTCGCGGCCGGTCTCGCGGCCCGCTGCGAGGTCCAGGTGGCGTACGCCATCGGCAAGGCCGAGCCGGTCGGTCTCTTCGTCGAGACCTTCGGCACCGCCACCGTCGACCCCGACAAGATCGAGCAGGCCATCGGCGAGGTCTTCGACCTCCGCCCGGCCGCGATCATCCGGGACCTCGACCTGCTCCGCCCGATCTACGCGGAGACCGCCGCGTACGGCCACTTCGGCCGCGGGGACGCCGACTTCACCTGGGAGCGCACCGACCGCGTCGACGCGCTCCGCAAGGCGGCGGGTCTCTAGGACCTCTCGTCCGGGGGCGTCGCGGACGCCCCCGGACGCCGAACGGCCCCGCACCGGATGTTCCCGGTGCGGGGCCGTTCGGCGACTGCGCCGCCTCTCAGGTCGCGGCGGCGACCAGCTCGTGTGCGATCAGCTCCGCCCGGACGTTGATCATGTACATGGAGCCGGCGTAGAAGAGGTCGCCGGAGGTGAGGTCGCCGAGCGCGTACAGCCGTCCCGGGGCCTGTCCCCGGTCCGGGCGCAGCGCGTTCGTCGCCGGGTCGATCAGCAGCCCGCCGTGCGGATTGCCGACCACCAGACCCGCGTCCGCCAAGGAGCGCAGCAGCGGCGCGGACCGCGGGCCGGTGGTGGCCAGCCCGGTGCGGGTGGCGTCCACCACGACGTCGGCGCGTCCGGCCCGCCCCTCGTGCACCACCTCGAAGCCGCCGCCCGCCCGGGCCCGGACCCCGGCCGTTCCGGCGCGTACCGTCAGCTGGCCGCTGTCCATCGCCGCCAGCAGCCGCCGGGCGGTCGGCGGCGGCATCGGGTTGTACAGCGGTTTGGCGAGCGGGTGGAAGCGCCGCAGGAACACCCGCTTCTCGTGGTCACCCCACGCCGTCCACACGCTCTCGCGGACGTCGCGCAGCGCCGTCGTGGCGATCGTCTGGTACGGGTTGCCGTCCAGCCGGGCCAGTTCGGAGCGGAGCCGGTCGTGCGCCGGGCGGGGCGCGGTCTCGTCGGCGAGGTCCGTGCCCGCCGCGGCCAGTTCGGCCCCGAGCAGCGCGAAGGTGTCGCGCAGCCCGAGGGAGCCGGAGCGTTCCAGATGACGGGCTATCGCCTCCGGCGTCAGATGCGTGAGGGTGAACGGGCGGTGCCGGGCGCGGACACCGGGCAGCAGACCGTGCCGCGACGTCATCGTGATCCGGCCGCGGTGCCCCCGGTGCAGCAACCCCAGCGCGACGTCCACCCCGGACAGCCCGGTGCCGAGGACCATGACGTGCGCGTCCTCGGCGATCCGGGGCAGTACCGCGGTGAGCGGATACGGGTCGGGGTGGAAGCCGGGGGCACCGGCCAGCCCGTAGGGGTCGGCCGGTGGCCCGCTGCCCGGGCAGAGCACCACCCGGTCGGCGTGGGTGAGGGAGGCGGCGCCGCGGATCATGACCTCCCCGGCGGACGCCTTGGCGACGGTGGCGAACTCCGGGACCACCGTCACCGTCCAGCCCCGCCGCCGGGCGCCCTGCAGACACGCCTCCCAGTGGTCCACCAGATACTCGCCGTAGACCCGCCGCGGAACGTACGCGTCGGGCGGCAGGGTCGCCAACGGCGTTGCCGTGTACCGGGGTTGGCGGTGCAGCCAGCGCAGGAAGTGATCGCGCTCGGCGCTCCGCACCGACATGAATCCGGCCTCGCGGTTGACCAGTGCGCAGTCCAGGTCGGGGCGGTAGGCGCGGCCGGTGGCCAGCTGCCGCGCCCCTTCGTGGACCGTGATGTCGAACGCGGCGTCGTTCCCGGCGTGGCGCAGCATGCTGTCGAGCAGGCTGACCGCCGCGGCGCCGCCGCCTATGACCGCCAGGCGCATGAGCGGGCTCCTCCTGGGGCCGTGCTATCCGGCCGTGTCGGGTGCGATGACGGGCAGGCCCAGCGTGGTGTCGAGCCGCCGGGTGAGCGCGGTGGGGTACGCGGTGACGAACACCTCCAGGGCCGGGTGGGCGACGGCCTGTTGGAGGTGGCCGCCGACCGTCGTGCCGTCGCGGCGGCCCAGCACGACATGGGCGTGGACGTGCGGCCTCCCGTCCTTGAGCGCGATGTTGCCGGTCAGGCCCAGCACCTCGGTGTGTTCGGTCACCGGGATCGGGACATGGGCCTTGGCGACCGGGTCGAAGAGGGACAGCGCGGCGGAGCCGAAGGCGCCGATTCCGGTGAGGGAGCCCGCGGTCACCTGCTGTTCGGCGGCGAACTTCTCCAGTGCGGGCACCACCTCGTCGCCCGCTTCCAGAACGACGGCGAACTGGCGGGGCGCCATGGCGTCGTCGTGCAGCAGCCGGATGTGCATCGGTGTCAACTCGCTTTCGTGGCATCGGCGGGCTTCTCGCCGCCGGGGACTTCGCTCGGCACGGGCCCGGGGTGCCGCAGGGCCCACCGGGCGCGCACCTTGCCGATCACATCGAACTGGTTGAGGACCAGCCCGAGGATCACCAGTGTGATGGCCGTGGCCTTCATGACACCCAGGGGCTCACCGAGGAGCAGCATCGACGACGCCATGCCGAAGATCGGCACCAGCAGCGTCAGCGGCGCGACCCGGGAGGTGCGGTAGGTGCGCAGCAGATGGCCCCAGAGCGCGAAGCCGAAGAGGATCGTCGGGTAGACCATGTAGAGCAGCGAGCCGAGGCCGGTCCAGCCCATGGTGGTGAAGGAGTGCTCGACGGTGCCCCAGCCGCCGAGGCCCAGCGACAGCAGGAACATCGGGACCGGCGGCACCAGGCTCGCCCAGACCGTGAACGCCAGCGCGTTCTCCGGCTGGGCCTTCTTGATGATCAGGTTGGCGACGGCCCAGGACAGCGACGCACCGACGACCATGACCGTACCGGCCGCGGTGACCGAACCGTCGGTGACCGCGGCGACCAGACCCATGCCGACGCCCGCCACCACGAACCCCACCAGGAAGCGGGGGCTGACGCGTTCGCCCATCAGCCCCGCCGCCAGGCCGATCGTCCAGAACGCCTGGAGCTGCATGACGACCGAGGCCAGGCCCGCCGAGAAGCCCAGGTCCATCCCGGCGAAGAGCAGCCCGAACTGGCCGATGCCGAAGAACAGCCCGTACAGCAGGAGATAACGCCACGGTACGTTCGGCCGCTTGAAGAAGAAGACCGCGGGGACGGCCGCGAGCAGGAAGCGGAGCGACGCCAGGAGGTAGGGGTCGAACGAGCGCAGCCCGATGTCGATGATGGCGAAGTTCACTCCCCAGATGACCATCACCAGGACGGCACCCAGGAATTTGGACAGTGGCAAGAACGCTCCTCTTTCAGGGGTGTGAGGGGGCCGCGGGGGCGGCCGCGTCGGTCCGGATGACCTGGAACGCCTCGGCGAGGCGGCCGGGGGCGAGCCCGCCGAGGGCCGCCTGCCCGGCCAGCTTGGCGCGCACGTCCTCGCGGAGCCGGTCGCGGTGGGCGGTCTGCGAGACATGGGCGCGCAGCGCGGTGAGCTTCTGCTCGAACGTCTCCGACACATCGACCCGGGTGTCCGGGCGCGGCCCGGTCGTCACCCAGATCTCCGGGACGCTCCAGGGGGCCAGGCCCTCCTCCAGCAGCAGCTCGGGGAAGGCCCGCGGATTGCGCGCGTCCGGGTAGAGCGCCGCCAGCGACGCCTCCCCGGCCGCGCGGTGATCGGGGTGGAGATCGGGCAGGAACGCCCAGTTGATCTCCGGGCTCTGGATCACCGCGCGGTGCGGCCGGGTCTGCCGGATCACCCGGACGATCTGCCGCCGCAGCGCCACATCGGGCCGCAGCATCCCGTCCTGGTGGCCGAGGAACCGTACGTCCTTGACCCCGAGGACGGCGGCGGCGTCGCGCTGCTCCCGCTCCCGCCGCGCCGCGAGATCGGCGCGCGGCACGGTCGGGTCCTCGCCGCCACCCGAACCGTCCGTCAGGACCAGATACGTCACCTCGGCGCCCGCGCCCGTCCAGGACGCGATGGTGCCGCCGGCGGTGAAGTCCGTGTCGTCGGGGTGGGCGGCGACGGCCAGCACCCGCAGCGCGCCGTCCGGGGAATCCGTACCGCTCACGCCGCGAGCACCTCGGCGGTGAAGAGGAACGACCGGGGCACGCCGGTCATGGTGCGGGGCGGCACCGGGTGCGGCCAGCGCCCGAAGTCGGCGCCGTCCTCGCCCGGTTGCTTGAGGTCCGTCACGGACCAGCCGCAGTCGGGCAGGAACTCCTCGGGGGAGTCGGTGCCGAAGAGCCAGGGGTTGCCGTCCTCGGCCAGGATCTTGAGGAAGCCGCGGGCGAGCGGGTTGGTGAGGGTGGTGCGGCTCGTCATGTCGCCGAGGAGCACGGAGCCGGGCGCGGACAGCTCCCGCAGCGTGCCCAGCAGCCGCCGTACGACGTCCTCGGGGAGGAAGAAGAACAGCCCCTCGGCCACCCACAGGGTGGGCTGCTCCGGGTCGAACCCGGCGGCGTGCAGATCGTCCTGCCACTGCTCGGCGAGGTCGACCGCGACGGCGTGGCGGCGCGGCCCGCCGACGGTGTCGACGCGGTGCCGGGCGAGAAGTTCGGCCTTGGCGTCGAGCAGCGCCGGGCGGTCGAGTTCGTAGAGCGTGACGCCGTCGGGCCAGGTCAGCCGGGCGGCGCGCATGTCCATCCCGGCGGCGACGGAGACCACCTGACGCAGCCCGCGGTCGCGGACGGCGCGGACGAGGGCGTCGTCGAGGTAGCGGGTGCGGACCAGGACGAAGGGGGCGACGGCGGAGCCGCGGTACCGCTCCAGCAGCGCGAAGCCGGTGTCCCCGGCGACGGCGCGGGCCAGCGGGTCGTCGAAGATACGGTCCGGGCGCTCGGACTCCAGGGCGCGCGCGGCGGCCGTCCACTGTGCCGTCCGGGACACCGGCTCCATCTGCATTTCCGCGCTCGTCATGAGCGGTTACTCCTCTCGGGGCGACGGCTGACCGGCGCGGGGTGTCCGCCGGTGCCGGAGGTCCGGTTCATGTGTCCTGCCCGGCGGGTCTGCGGCGGAAGATGCTGTGCAGCACCATGCTGAAGACCACCGTGCCCTCCTCGTCGAGGAGTTCGCACCGCGGGCGCAGTATTCCGGATTGCTTGCTGTGCAGTACGGGAGCCACGCCCAGCACCGTCAGGCGCGCCCGCAGCACATCGCCGGGGCGCACCGGCCGGTGGAAGCGCATCTCGTCCACGCCCGGTGAGCCGTCACCGGCCGAGTCGGCGAGGATCTCCTCGACGTAGCGGCGCATGAAGAGCGAGGCGGTCAGCCAGCCGCTGGCGACGAGACCGCCGAAGTGCGACTCGCGGGCGCGCTCGGGGTCGGTGTGGAACACCTGCGGGTCATAGGCGCGCCCGAAGGACAGCACCTCTTCCTGTGTCACCTTCACCTCGCCGAGGTCGTAGACCTCACCGACGGGAAAGTCCTCCAAGTACCGGATGCTCACGGCCGCCTCACCATTCCGCGCTGACGAGTTCTTCGGGCGTGGCGCCGGACAGCTGGTAGCGGTCCGGAGCCACCGGGCGCCCGGTGTAGAGCCGCAGCACGTCCGGGACGTCCGCGGTCAGCCGGGCCGTGGGCCGTCCGGGCAGGGCGGAGCCCAGGGTGAGCCGCCGGGTGGGCAGCTGGATCTCCACCAGGGGGGTGCGCACCACGCGTTCACAGCGGCTGAGCAGCGTGAGGGCCGCCTGGTGGCCACGGCTGTGGTACGGATCGTCCAGGCCGATCGCCTCGCGGACGTCGCCGCCGTGGATCCAGGTGCCGAGCGCCGCCAGGTCCTTGGCGCCGCCCGCCGCCCGGATCGCCGGGCCCGCGTCCGCGAGGCCCTGGTCGAACTCGTCGATGACCTGCTTGAGCGGCCAGGAGCGGCGCTCCTCGACGTCCCGTTGGTTCTGCTCGTGGCTGGCGCGGTACGCGGGGCCCGCGGCGAGGCCGGTGAGTGCGGCGCCGCAGTGCGCGACGATGTCGCGGACCGTCCAGGCGGAGCAGACCGTGGGCCGCTTCAGATCGGCCTCGGGCAGGGTGCGCAACCGCGGCACGAGGGTGTCGCGTTCGGCGCGGAGCACCACATCGGTGGCGGCGGGTATCTGCGGGCCCGTCATCGCACCCCCGCCCCGAAGTAGCGCGCCTCGATGCGGCGCAGGGTGCGGAAGTCGTCGATGTCGATGCTCTCCATGTCGATGTCCTCACCGCTGAGGCGGGAGACCAGCACCATGAACTCGACGAACGCGAGGGAGTCGATCAGACGGCTCTCCAGCAGGTCGAAGTCCGGCTCGATGTCGCTGACTTCGGCGTGCCGGTCGAGGATCCACTGTTTGATCTGGTCGGTGGCGGACTGCATGGCGGACTCCTTCGAGAGGGTGGGGCGGGGAGGTACGGGCAGACGCGGCGGGCGGCTGCCCGCGCGGCGGATCAGGCCACGGCGGCCTTGTCGAGGGCCGTGGCGACGGCCGCCCAGTCGCCGTGCCGCTCGTGCAGCACGGCGAGCCAGCGCTCCAGGCCGAAGGCGACACAGCTGGTGAACACCGGGCGGCCGGTGCCGGCGATGCGGATGTCGCAGCGCTCGCCGAAGAAGTTGCGGTGCTTGTTCACGGACCCGATGGCGAGGTCGCCGACGAGGAACTCGTACTTCACCGGCGACAGCATCTGGAGCTTGGCGCGCGGACCCTCGCCGTCGAAGAACGGGTCGGACGCGGGCTCCTTGCGCATCTCCAGGCCCAGCGCCTCGGCGAACGCGAGGATGCGCTGCGAGGAGCGTTCCAGATGGTCCTCGACGAACTCCTGGCTGCCCAGCGCGACGATCTCGCGCATATGGAAGCCGAGCAGGCGGCGCAGCCCCTTGTAGTGCTCCTCGCGGCGGAAGCACCGTCCGACGAGGGTGACCAGGGTGTCCCGCTCCAGCGCCGTGCCCTCCAGGCCGAGGTAGACGGCGTAGCAGGTGGCGGGCGGCGGGGCGACCTCGGCGCCTTGGAGCTGGTCGGGCGGGAAGGCGGTGGTCGCCGTCGCCGCCTCGCCCTGCGGGCGCCGCTCCAGGTCCAGGCCGCTGACGGTCAGCGCCTGGTGCGGGAAGTTCTGGTAGTAGTCGAGCTTGGCCAGACCGGCGACGGGGAGCAGGGCCGGTCCGACGACGGGCTCGGCGCCGCGGGCGGTGCCCCATTCGGCGAAGGTGCGGTCCAGGCGGTGGAGCGCGGCGGCTTCGTCGGCGCGCAGGAACAGCAGACCGTTGGGTTCCACGAATCGGCCTCCCGCCCGCTCAGATGCCGGGCAGGACGTCGTCGGCGAAGATGCCGGTCCGGCACATGAATGCCAGCGGCTTGCGCACGGCGCGGCGCTCGGCCTCCCGGCGCGAGGGCTCGGCGAGCAGCCGTTCCCGGAATCCGAGCGGGTCGGGAATTCCGGCGTCGCGGTAGATCTGCGGGTTGTAGAAGGCCCGCAGGCTGAAGGCGATGTACCGCTTGAGGTACTGCTCGATCTCCTCGCGCTGCCCGGGGGTGAGGTCCCCGACGAGGTCGGCGTGGAGCAGCGAGACCAGCTCCCGGCCGAAGGCGATGTGCCGGGACTCGTCCTCGTGGTGCACGCGGTTGACCTGGCGGATGGTGTCGTGGAGCGAGGCGTCGCCCGCCATGCGCATGTTGTAGTGGTCGACGATTTCCTCGAAGAGGAGCACCCGGCAGAACACCAGAAGGTTCTCGACCCGGGGGTCCTCATGGGCGATGGAGTTCAGTTTCGGCCCGGAGTAAATCTTCCCGCCGTAGCGCAGGCAGAATTCGGCGAAGAACCACATGTGTTCGTTCTCTTCGCCGACGAAGTGGTGGAAGAAGTCCGACGGAATCTCAAACCCGCGGGTGTGGATGCGGCGCACCACCTCCACTAGGAGTTCCCGAATGCCTTCGACGTTCAGGCTGTAGAAATTGATGCTCTCCCAGCGCGAGAGTTGCTGCCGCTGCGCCTCGGTGAGTTCTTTCACGATTTCCGTGCCGTACGTGGAGGTGAGATCCTCACTCATCCACATCATCTCGGACGGCAGCGTCTCGGGCCAGTCGAACTCGCGGTACGGGTTGTAGTAGTCGTCAACCGACTTGTCGACGAGCCGCTGGAGTATCTCGACGAAACGCTGTTCCCGCTCCGGTCTGGGCGTGGTGGTCGACAGCATTCATTTCCCTTTCGGCGATCGGTGAAAGCGGGACCGCGGCGGACAGGGGACCGCGCGGTGTGATCGGTCGGCGTCATGCCGGTACGGGGAAGTGGGGGTGGGAATGCGTACGGGAAAACGGGGGCGGTCGGGCGGTGGTGAGTCAGTGGCGTCGAATGCCCGCCGGTGACTTTAGCGCTCCGCCTCGCTATTGGGCCAGATCTCCCGGTGAAAAGAAGGGGAAGAGAGTCTTCCGTTTGTGTCGGTGGTGCTGAGGGAGTTACCTCCTTACAAGCCGGGCCGACTATTGCAGCAGTATTTCGGCAGTATGAAGCGGCTGTCTGTGCGGTAAGACCCCCCGCGGGTGCGTTGCGTCGTTTCCGGCCGACTTCGCGGAGGTGCCGCACGCTCCCGGCCTGGTCATTTCGGCGCGCGGGGGGTGGCCAGCTCGCGTTTCCGGCGCCGGGGGAACGACTCGAATTCGCTCCTGTGTGTGAACCGGTGTCGCGCCCGCCCGGGCGGGGGCCCGCGCGCGAGGCCGCGGCAGGGGCGCGGAACCGGCGGCGCCCCGGCCCGCCGCCCGGCCCCGGGGTGCGGGGCTCGCGCACCCGCCGTTGTCGGTGCCGTCTGCTAAGACTGGATGCCGTGAGCAGGGACGACGGGCGCCAGGAGGCCGGGGCGGATGCGGGCGAGCAGTTGGCCCTCATCCGGGCGAGCGTGCGGGAAACCAAGGCGACCCGCGCCAAGCCGCGGACCTGGCGCGGCGCCGAGCCCGCCGCCGAGCTGCCCGTCGCCCGCGTCCTTGTGGACAAGGGCCTCGTCCACCTCGACCGCTACTTCGACTACGTCGTCCCCGCCGCCATGGACGCAGAGGCCCGCCCCGGCGTGCGGGTGCGCGTCCGCTTCGGGGCGGGCGAGAAGGGCGGGCGACGCGAGGGCGGCAAGCTGGTCAGCGGCTTCATCGTCGACCGCGTCGCGGAGAGCGACTTCCGCGGCGTCCTCGCCCCGCTCGCCCAGGTCCTCTCCCCGGAGCCGGTGCTCACCCCCGGGCTGCTCGCCCTGTGCCGCGCCGTCGCCGACCGCTACGCAGGCAGCCTCGCCGACGTCGTCCAGCTCGCCGTCCCGCCCCGCCGCGCCCGCGCCGAGGCCAAGGAGTCCCCGCCCCCGCTGCCGCCCAACGCCTCGCCCGAGCCCGGTGGTTGGCAGCGGTACGGGGCCGGGCCCGGCTTCCTCGCCGCGCTGGCGCGGGGGGACGCGCCGCGCGCGGTGTGGACGGCGCTGCCCGGCGCCACCTGGCCCGACGAGCTGGCCCGCGCCGCCGGCGCCGCGCTCGCCTCGGGCCGCGGTGCGCTGATCGTGGTGCCCGACGGCCGGGCCGCCGCCCGGGTCGACGCCGCGCTCACCGCCCTCGTCGGCTCCGGCCGTCACGTCCTGCTGACCGCCGATGCCGGGCCGGAGGAGCGCTACCGCCGCTGGCTCGCGGTCAGCCGCGGCTCCGTGCGCGCCGTGATCGGCACCCGCGCCGCGATGTTCGCGCCGGTCGACCGCCTCGGCCTGGTCGCCCTGTGGGACGACGGCGACGCCGCGCTCAGCGACCCGCACGCCCCGCAGCCGCACGCCCGCGAGGTGCTGATCCAGCGCGCGGTGGGGGAGCGGGCCGGGTTCCTGCTCGGCGGGGTGAGCTGCACGGTCGAGGCGGCGCAGCTCGTCGAGACGGGCTGGGCGCGCCCGCTGGCCGCCGACCGTGAGCGGGTGCGCGCCGCCGCCCCCCGCATCCGTACGGTCGGCGACGGCGACGAGGCGCGCGACGAGGCGGCCCGCGCGGCCCGGCTGCCGACGATGGCCTGGCAGGTGGTCCGCGAGGGGCTCAAGCACGGCCCGGTCCTCGTCCAGGTCCCCCGGCGCGGCTACGCCCCCCGGCTGGCCTGCGCCCGCTGCCGGACCCCGGCCCGGTGCCGCGCCTGCGCGGGCCCGCTGGAGTCCCCGCGCGCCGACGACCTGGTGTGCGCCTGGTGCGCACGGGCGGAGGCGGACTGGCACTGCGCGGAGTGCGGCGGCGCCCGGCTGCGCGCCCAGGTGGTGGGGGCCCGGCGGACGGCCGAGGAGCTGGGCCGGGCGTTCCCCGCCGTACCGGTGCGCACCTCGGGCCGCGACCATGTGCTGGCGACGGTGCCGGACGCCCCCGCGCTGGTGGTGTCCACCCCGGGTGCCGAGCCGGTCGCGGAGGGCCCCGGGTACGCCGCCGGGCTGCTGCTGGACGGCTGGGCGCTGCTCGGCCGCCCCGATCTGCGGGCCGGGGAGGAGGCGCTGCGCCGCTGGCTGACGGCGGCCTCGCTGGTCCGCGGCCAGGAGGCGGGCGGCACGGTCGCGGTGATCGCGGAGCCGACGCTGCGGCCGGTCCAGGCGCTGGTGCGCTGGGATCCGGTGGGCCACGCCGTCCGCGAGCTGGCGGAGCGGGCCGAGCTGGGCTTCCCGCCGGTCTCCCGGATGGCGGCGGTCGCCGGCCGCTCCGATGACGTCGCCGCGCTGCTGGGGTCCGCCGAACTCCCGCCGGGCGCCGAGGTGTTGGGCCCGGTGCCGCTCCCGGTCGCCGACCCCGGGCGGCCGCGCCGTCCCGGTGATCCGCCGCCGGGCGAGAGCTGGGAGCGGGCGCTGGTCCGCGTCCGGCCCGGTCAGGGCGCGGCGCTGGCGGCGGCCCTGAAGGCGGCCCACGCGGCCCGTTTGGTCAAGAGGGAGGGGGAGGCGGTCCGGGTCCGGATCGACCCGCCCGACCTGGGGTGACCGCGGCCCGGCGGCCCGGCCCCGGTCGTCGTTCCCGGTCCGCCGCGGCCCCGGCCCGCGGGCGCGTGGCGCTCCGGAGCCGCACCCGGCGCCCGTCGGCCGGAAGAGCGCGGCGTCAGCCGTTGCGCGGTGCGGGGAACGCGCCGGTCCGGGGCTCCTCGCGGGGGCCGGGGGCGGGCTGCGCCGGCATCTGGCGGGCCGCGGGCACCGACGGCGTACCGGACGGGCCCGCCGCGACGGCCACCGCGCGGGAGGTGGTCGCCTCGGGGGAGTGGTGTGTGGCGTCGGCGCCCTCGGCGGTGTGCTGGGCGGCCCGGCGGCCGCCGTAACGGCGGTGCACCGCCTGCTTGGTGACGCCGAGTGCGGAGCCCACCGCGTCCCAGGAGAAGCCCAGCGAACGGTCGAAGTCGACGGCGGCCGTGACGAGCGTTTCGACGCTGTCGCGCAGCTCCTGGGCGAGGCGGACCGTGGGGGCAGGCGCGCGCCCGTAGACGACGAATCCGGCGGAGGGGCCGGTGCGGCGCGGCCGGTAGACGTTGCCGAGCTGGGCGGTCAGGGTGCGCAACGCGTCCACCTGTCGGCGTACCCGCTCGATGTCGCGTACCAGGAGATGCAGGCTGGCGCGCGCCTGGGCGTCGTGGGTTGCGTGGTCGGCCATGTGAAAGCCTCTCGAACCGGCGTGGAAAGGGAAAATGACGACGGTGGGCCGCACCTGCGACCCGGGGGATGGTCAATGCTGTTTGACCAACGCGGCAGCGGCGCCTCTGGTCACGGTGTGGGGGCGTAACGGCTCGTCAGCCCGGCCGGGGGCGTGCCCCGCACGCCCCCGGCCGGACGCGCGCGGCACCGGTTCGCCGCCGGGCGACGCGGGTACGGGGACGCCCGGCGCCGGTCCGGGCCCCGCGCACCCGGCGGACGGGGCGCCCGGCCGTAGACTGGTGCGCCGTTCCGCAGCGTGTGAGAGGTAGTGCGCCACCCATGAGGCTCGTCTTCGCCGGTACCCCCGAGGTCGCCGTACCTGCACTGGATGCCCTGATCGCCTCGGACCAGCATGAGGTGGTGGCCGTGGTGACCCGGCCGGACGCCCCGGCCGGCCGGGGCCGGCGGCTGGTCGCGAGCCCGGTCGCCGAGCGGGCCGAGGAGGCGGGCATCGAGGTGCTCAAGCCCGCGAAGCCCGGCGACGCCGAGTTCCTCGCCCGGCTGCGGGAGATCGCCCCCGACTGCTGCCCGGTCGTCGCCTACGGCGCGCTGCTGCCGCAGTCGGCGCTCGACGTCCCCGCCAAGGGCTGGGTCAACCTCCACTTCTCGCTGCTCCCGGCCTGGCGGGGCGCCGCTCCCGTGCAGCATGCGGTGCTCGCCGGGGACGAGGTCACCGGCGCCTCCACCTTCCAGATCGAGCGAGGTCTGGACTCCGGCCCGGTCTTCGGGGTGCTCACCGAGGAGATCCGCCCCACGGACACCGCCGGTGACCTGCTGACCCGGCTCGCCTTCGCCGGTTCCGGGCTGCTCGCCGCGACGATGGACGGCATCCAGGACGGCACCCTGCACGCGGTCCCGCAGCCCGCCGAGGGCGTCTCGCTCGCCCCGAAGATCGAGGTCGAGGACGCCAGGGTGGACTGGTCGGCGCCCGCGCTGCGGGTGGAGCGGGTGGTGCGCGGCTGTGCGCCGTCCCCCGGCGCCTGGACGCTGTTCCGGGGCGAGCGCCTGAAGCTGATGGCCACCGTGTCCGCCGGCCCGGACGCCGGTCTGCACCTCGCCCCCGGCGAACTCGCCGTCACCAAGAAGGCCGTGTACGTCGGCACCGGCAGCCACGCCGTCGAGCTGCTGTGGGTCCAGCCGCAGGGCAAGAAGCCGATGAAGGGCGCCGACTGGGCGCGCGGCGTCCGCATCGAGGCGGGCGAAGTGATCGGGGAGTAGCACGGCCCAGGGGGCGGCGGCCGGTGGCCCGCCGCCGGCCGCCGGCCGCCGCCGCCCGGGCTCCCCACACCGCGCGTACGCTGGTCACACACCCTTTTCCGCTCGCCTCTTCCTTCCCGTATCCGGAGCACCTTTCGTGAGCCAGCAGCCGCGTCGCCGTCCCAGCAAGCCCTACCGCCGTCCGCAGAAGGACCCGGTCCGGATCCTCGCGTTCGAGGCGCTGCGGGCCGTCGACGAGCGGGACGCCTACGCCAACCTCGTTCTGCCGCCGCTGCTGCGCAAGGCGCGCGAGACGCCGGACTTCGACAGCCGGGACGCGGCGCTCGCCACGGAGCTGGTCTACGGCACGCTGCGCCGCCAGGGCACCTACGACGCGATCGTCGCGCAGTGCGTGGACCGCCCGCTGCGCGAGGTCGACCCGCCGGTCCTTGACGTCCTCACCCTCGGCGCCCACCAGCTGCTCGGCACCCGTATCCCCACGCACGCGGCGGTCAGCGCCAGCGTCGAACTGGCCCGGGTGGTGCTCGGCGACGGCCGCGCGAAGTTCGTCAACGCGGTGCTGCGCAAGGTCGCGGCGCACGACATGGACACCTGGCTGGAGCGGATCGCCCCCGCCTACGACGAGAACGCCGAGGAACACCTCGGTCTGGTCCACGCCCACCCCCGCTGGATCGTCTCCGCCCTGTGGGACGCGCTCGGCGGCGGCCGCGCGGGCATCGAGGACCTGCTGGAGGCCGACAACGAACGGCCCGAGGTGACGCTGGTCGCCCGCCCCGGCCGGTCCACCGCCGAGGAGCTGCTGACCGCCGTGGGCGAGGACCGTGGGCTGCCCGGCCGCTGGTCGCCGTACGCGGTCCGGCTGGCCGAGGGCGGCGAGCCGGGGGCGCTGGACGCGGTGCGCGAGGGCCGCGCCGGGGTGCAGGACGAGGGCAGTCAGTTGGTCGCGCTGGCCCTGGCCAACGCGCCCGTCGAGGGCGATGACCGGCGCTGGCTGGACGGCTGCGCGGGCCCCGGCGGCAAGGCCGCGCTGCTGGCGGCGCTGGCGGCGGAGCGCGGGGCGGCGTTGCTCGCCTCCGAGAAGCAGCCGCACCGCGCCGGTCTGGTGGCCCGCGCCCTGGACGGCAACCCGGGCCCGTACGCGGTGATCGCCGCCGACGGCACCCGCCCCGCGTGGCGGCCCGGCTCCTTCGACCGGGTGCTGGTCGACGTGCCGTGCACCGGTCTGGGTGCGCTGCGCCGCCGCCCCGAGGCCCGCTGGCGCCGCCGCCCGGAGGACCTGGACGGCTTCGCGCCGCTCCAGCGGGAACTGCTCCGTCAGGCGCTGGCCGCCGTCCGGATCGGCGGCGTCGTCGGCTACGCGACCTGCTCCCCGCACCTCGCCGAGACCCGCGCCGTCGTCGACGACGTCCTCAAGGGCCGCGGCGGCGTCCCCGCCGACGCCGAGTGGATCGACGCCCGCCCGCTGATGTCCGGGGTCCCGGCGCTGGGCGAGGGCCCCGACGTCCAGCTGTGGCCGCATCTGCACGGCACGGACGCGATGTACCTGGCGCTGCTGCGGCGTACCGCCTGAGCGGGGCGCCGCCCGGAAAACGCCCGCGGCCGGCGGCTGCCGTGGGCGGTACCCGGACCCCTACGGGTTCGGGTACCGCCCACGGCAGCCGCCGGCCGCTTCGCCGTTCGCGGGTGCCGCGTGCTCAGACCGCCGGGGCCGGGTACGTCGGGTACTCCACGCCGGAGACGTACTGCACGACGCGGATGACCTGGCAGGAGTAGCCGAACTCGTTGTCGTACCAGAGGTAGAGGATCGCGTTGTCACCCTCGACCTTGGTGGCACCGGCGTCGACGATCGAGGCGTGGCGCGAGCCGATGAAGTCGTTGGAGACGGCGTCGGGGGCGCTGGTGAAGTCGATCTGACGCTTCAGCGGGGAGGTCAGCGACACCTCGCGGAGGTGGTCGAGGACCTCCTCGCGGGTGGTCTCGCGGGCCAACTGGAGGTTGAGGATCGCGATGGAGACGTCCGGCACGGGCACCCGGATCGAGCTGCCGGTGATCTTCGCCTTCAGGTCGGGCAGCGCCTTGGCGACGGCGGAGGCGGCGCCCGTCTCCGTGATCACCATGTTGAGCGGCGCCGAACGGCCGCGCCGCTCCGACTTGTGGTAGTTGTCCAGCAGGTTCTGGTCGTTGGTGAACGAGTGGACGGTCTCGACGTGGCCGCGCACGACGCCGTACTCGTCCTCCATCGCCTTCAGCGGCGGGACGATCGCGTTGGTGGTGCAGGAGGCGCAGGACAGGATCTGCTCGTCCGGCTTGATCATGTCGTGGTTGACGCCGTGGACGATGTTCGGGACGTCGCCCTTGCCCGGGGCGGTCAGGACGACCTTGTCGACACCGGGGCGCAGGTGGTTCGACAGCCCCTCGCGGTCGCGCCACTTGCCGGTGTTGTCGATGAGGATGGCGTCCTTGATGCCGTACGCGGTGTAGTCGATCTCGGACGGGTCGTTCGCGTAGATCACCTTGATCTCGTTGCCGTTGGCGACGATGGTGCTGTTCGCCTCGTCAACGGTGATCGTGCCCTGGAACTGACCGTGGATGGAGTCGCGCCGCAGCAGCGAGGCGCGCTTGACCAGGTCGTCGGCGCCGCCGCCGCGCACGACGATGGCGCGCAGCCGCAGACCGTTGCCGGAACCGGCCTTCTCGATGAGCAGCCGGGCGACGAGGCGGCCGATGCGGCCGAAGCCGTACAGGACGACGTCCCGGCCCTGGCGGCACTCGATCTTGTTGGCGCCGGTGGCGCCGGCGACGGCCTCGGCGGTGAACTCCTCGACGCTCAGGCCGCGTTCGTCGGCCTTGTACGTCGCGGCGAGCATGCCGAGGTCGATCTGCGAGGGGCCGAGGTCGAGCGTGGTGAGCGCCTGGAGGAACGGCAGGGTGTCGGTGACCGACAGCTCCTCACCGGCGATCTGCCGGGCGAAGCGGTGGGTCTTGAGGATGCTGACCACCGACTTGTTCACCAAGGAGCGGCTGTGCAGCAGGACGGTCACGTCCCGCTCACGGTGCAGCTTCCCGATGATCGGGATCATCGACTCCGCGATCTCCTCGCGGTTCTTCCAGTTGGTGAACGAGTCGTCGTTGACAGTCACAGGCTTATCTCTCGATCGAGCTAGGCGGTGCTCATATGCTAACCCGACGCAATGTCGATACTCCGGCCGGTGTCCGCGGGGGAGAGCGGGAAGCGGGCTCGGCTTCCGGGGGCGCGCCCCACGCCCGCGGCCCTTCCCGGGCGGCCCCCGGGGCCACCCCGCGAACGCCCCGGGACGGGCACGCCATACTGGTCACATGGCCTTGATCAACCCCAGCATCCTGTCCGCGGACTTCTCCCGGCTCGCCGAGGAGGCGCGTGCCGTCGAGGGCGCCGACTGGCTCCATGTCGACGTGATGGACAACCACTTCGTGCCCAATCTCACGCTCGGAGTGCCGGTCGTCGAGTCGCTGAGCAAGGCGACGGACACCCCGCTCGACCTCCATCTGATGATCGAGGACCCGGACCGGTGGGCACCGCAGTACGTCGAGGCGGGCGCGGGCTCGGTGACGTTCCACGCGGAGGCGGCGGCGGCCCCTGTACGGCTGGCGCGGGAGATCCGGGCGCAGGGCGCGCGGGCGTCCATGGCCCTCAAGCCGGCCACGCCGATCGAGCCGTACGAGGACCTGCTGCCCGAGCTGGACATGGTGCTGATCATGACCGTGGAGCCCGGCTTCGGCGGGCAGGCGTTCCTCGACATCATGCTGCCGAAGATCCGCCGCACCCGTGAGCTGATCTCCCGGCACGGGCTCCAGATGTGGCTCCAGGTGGACGGCGGGGTGTCGGCGTCCACCATCGAACGGTGCGCCGAGGCCGGCGCCGACGTCTTCGTCGCCGGATCGGCCGTCTACGGTGCCGACGACCCTGCCAAGGCCGTCCGTGAGCTGCGGGAGCAGGCCGCGGCCGCGACCCCGGCGGGCTGGGGCTGCGCCCACTGATCCCGGGCGGCGGGGCGAACTCCGGCCTGCCGCCGCTCCTTTCACCCTCGCCCCGCCCCCGGTTGTCCGCGCCGCCATCGGCCGTTCACGGCCCCGGGGTGGTGGCGGTCCCCGTCCGCCCCGGGTTTCTGCAAGGATGAGCAGAGACTCGATCAGATGCGCACAGGGGAGATTTTCGTGGTAGCCAGCCGCCCGCAGTCCGGTATGGGCCCCGCCGAGCTGGTGCAGGCCGCGGCCATGGCCCGCCGTTTCTATCTGGAGAGCAAGTCCAAAATCCAGATCGCCGAGGAGTTCGGCGTCAGCCGCTTCAAGGTCGCCCGGGTGCTGGAGACGGCGCTGGAACGTGATCTCGTACGGATCGAGATCCGGGTGCCGTCCGAGCTGGACGCCGAACGCTCCGACGCGCTGCGCGCCCGCTACGGCCTGCGGCACGCCGTCGTCGTCGAGTCCCCGGCCGACGCCTCCGAGGAGGCCGCCGACCCGGAGAACCTCGGCGAGGTCGCCGCCGACCTCCTCGGCGAGCTGGTCACCGAGGGCGATGTACTCGGCCTCGCCTGGGGCCGCTCCACCATCCACATGGCGGCGGCGCTGCACCGCCTCCCGCCGTGCACCGTCGTCCAGCTCACCGGGGTCTACGACGCGGGGACCGCCGACCGCGGCTCCGTCGAGGCCGTCCGCCGGGCCGCCGACGTCTCCGGCGGCGAGGCGCACCCGATCTACGCGCCGATGCTGCTGCCGGACCCGGCGACCGCCGCCGCGCTGCGCGGCCAGACCGGCATCGCCCGCGCCTTCGACTACTTCGACAAGGTCACCGTCGCCTGCGTCTCCATCGGCTCCTGGGAGCCCGGCGTCTCCACCGTCTACGACATGCTGAGCGACGACGAGCGCGCGCACTACGCCTCGCTGGGCGCCGCCGCCGAGATGTCCGCGCACCTCTTCGACGCCGAGGGCCGCCGCATCGGCCGGGATCTGGGCGAGCGGTGCATCACCGTCGAGGCGGACCGGCTGCGCCGCATCCCCGAGGTCGTCGCCATCGCGGGCGGCCGCCGCAAGGCCGCCGCGATCGGCGCGGTCCTCCGCTCCGGCCTGGTCACCAGTCTGGTCACGGACACCGCCGCCGCCGACCACCTGCTGCTGGAGACGGGCCCGGGCCCGCGCCCGGCGCTGGAGCGCACGGATCCGGACGGGGCCTGAGGGCCGCGCGGGGCCGCGGTAGCGGGCCCCGCACCGTGCCGGGGGCCGGGCCCGGTCGGGTCCCGCGCACCGGGCCGTAGCCGCGCGGCCCGGCGGCCTTGCGCACCGGGCCGGGCCTGGACCGGCGCGCACCGGCGCGCACTCGCCCGGACCACCCGTCCCGCCGCACCCCGCACCGCAGCGGCGGAACCGGCACGGCGGCCCGGCGCCCGCTGTGACAGCATCGGCGCCATGAAGATCCGCTTCTCTCTCCGCCCGGCCGCCACCGCCCTCGCGGCGCTGCTCTCCGGGCTGCTGCTGGTCCTCACCGGATGCGGTCCGGGCCACGGCTCCGCCGCCTCCCCGGGCCCGTCCGCCACCCGCACCGCCGCCTCCGCCTCCCGTCCGGCCGGTGCGCCCGGCTGGGCGCACGGGATGGCGACGGTTTCGGAGCGGGAGCTGCCGCGGGAGGCGCGCGAGACGCTGCGGCTGATCGATGCCGGAGGCCCGTACCCGTACCGCAAGGACGGGACCGTCTTCGGCAACTACGAGAAGCGGCTGCCGGGGCAGGCCCGCGGCTACTACCACGAGTTCACCGTCCCCACCCCGGGTGTCCGGGACCGCGGTGCCCGCCGTCTGATCCACGGTGACCACCACGAGACCTACTACACCGCCGACCACTACCGGACCTTCCGGGCGGTGCTGCGATGACCACCCCCGTGCCCCGGCCGCTGGCGGCGGTCCTCGGCGGGAGCACACCGCCCGGCGTGCTGTCCTGGCCCGCCGGGCGCCCGGCGGCCGATGCGCTCGCCGCGGCCACCGCCGCCGGTTGGCAGGGCGCCGACCTCGATCTTTCCGCCGTCCGGGACAAGGCGGCCTTCCTCGACCGCTGCGCCCGTGCGCTGAGCTTTCCCGACTGGTTCGGGCACAACTGGGACGCGCTCGCCGACTGCCTGACCGATCTGTCGTGGTGCCCGGCCGCCCGCGGACGGCTGCTGGTGATCACCGGCTGGCAGCAGTTCGCCGCGGCCGCGCCCGAGGACTGGCATGTCGTCGAGAACGTCATCGCCGACGCGGTGGCCTACTGGCGCGACACCGACACCGGCCTCGCCGTGATCCTCGCGCGGGGCCCGGCCCGGCCCGCCGCCGACTGACCCGGGCCGCCGTTCGTCGCTTCGCACAGCCCGGCCCGGCGACTCGTCGGATGATCGCATCACCGCAGGTGGCGGCCCGTATCCTGGCGGTATGCGATTCCTGAACCCGAAGAACGGCGCCCTCGAAGAGTGTTCTTCGGTGCCGTACGACCTGACGTACGACGATGTGTTCATGGTGCCCGGCCGGTCGGCCGTCGGCTCCCGGCAGGGCGTGGACCTCGCCTCGCCGGACGGCAGCGGCACCACGATCCCGCTGGTGGTCGCCAACATGACCGCCATCGCCGGCCGCCGGATGGCCGAGACCGTGGCCCGCCGCGGCGGCCTCGTCGTCATCCCGCAGGACATCCCGATCGAGGTCGTCACCGACGTCGTCACCTGGATAAAGCGCCGCCACCTCGTCCTGGACACCCCGATCGTGCTGTCGCCCGTCGCGACCGTCGCCGACGCGCTGGCGCTGCTGCCCAAGCGGGCACACGGCGCGGGCATCGTCGTCGAGGGCGGCCGCCCGCTCGGCGTGGTGACCGAGCACGACCTCGCCGGGGTCGACCGCTTCACGCAGGTCGCCGAGGTCATGTCGAGGGATCTGCTGGTCCTGGACGCCGACATCGACCCGCGCGAGGCGTTCAACCGCCTGGACGCCGCCAACCGCAAGCTGGCGCCCGCGGTCGACGAGGACGGCATGGTGGTCGGCATCCTCACCCGCAAGGGCGCGCTCCGCGCCACCCTCTACACCCCCGCCACCGACGACGAGGGGCGGCTGCGGATCGCCGCCGCCGTCGGCATCAACGGCGATGTGGCCGGTAAGGCGAAGGCGCTGCTCGACGCCGGGGTGGACACCCTCGTCGTGGACACCGCGCACGGCCACCAGGAGTCCATGATCAGCGCGGTCAAGGCGGTCCGGGCGCTGGACCCCCAGGTCCCGATCGTGGCGGGGAACATCGTCGCCGCCGCGGGCGTCCGCGATCTGGTCGAGGCCGGGGCGGACATCATCAAGGTCGGCGTCGGACCGGGCGCGATGTGCACCACCCGGATGATGACCGGCGTGGGCCGCCCGCAGTTCTCCGCGGTGCTGGAGTGCGCCGCCGAGGCGAAGAAGTACGGCAAGCACGTCTGGGCCGACGGCGGTGTGCGCCACCCGCGCGATGTGGCGATGGCGCTGGCCGCCGGTGCCTCCAACGTCATGGTCGGCTCGTGGTTCGCCGGGACCCTGGAGTCGCCCGGCGACCTCCAGCACACCGCCGACGGCCGTCCGTACAAGGAGAGCTTCGGCATGGCCTCGGCCCGCGCGGTGCGCAACCGCACCAGCGAGGAGTCGGCGTACGACCGGGCCCGTAAGGCGCTCTTCGAGGAGGGCATCTCCACCTCGCGGATGTTCGTCGACCCGGCGCGCCCCGGCGTCGAGGACCTCATCGACTCGATCATCGCGGGCGTCCGTAGTTCCTGCACCTACGCGGGCGCCGCCTCGCTCGCCGAGTTCGCCGAGAAGGCCGTGGTCGGTGTGCAGAGCGCCGCCGGTTACGCCGAGGGCAAGCCGCTCCACGACAGCTGGAGCTGATCCCGTACGACCCGCAGGGGCCGCCCGCCGAAACGCTTCGGTGCGCGGCCCCTGCGGCGTTCCCGCAGCTCCCGCCGGAGCGCGGGGCGGTGTGGGGCACCCGTACGATCGGGTGGTGGGCGCGCAACGAACCACCGGGGCCCGCCACGGCGCGCAACGTTCCGCCGTGGTTGCGCAAGGAACCTGCATTACGGCAGGTCAGGGCCGGGCCGTAAGGTCAAGCGCTGTACGTGGAGTGGCGGGGACCGCCTGCTCGGCGGTCTCCTGCTGCGGGTGCGTTCCGCCTGCCCGCACACCGACCGCCGCCGGTCACCGTCCCCCGTTCCCCGACCGGCAGCGATGAAGGAGCCACCCCAGTGTTGGAGCACGGCGCAGCCCCGCCCCCCGGGGGCAGCGGCCCCCGGCCCCCGTTCGCGGGGGGCCTCGGCACCCGGTTGATGCGGCGCAAGCCCGTCGAACGGCTCATCGCCGAGGGCGGCCGGGGCGAGGGCGGCTCCCTGCGCCGCTCGATGGGCATGTGGCAGCTGACGATGATCAGCATCGGTGCCACCCTCGGCACCGGCATCTTCGTCGTCCTCGGCGAGGCGGTGCCCGACGCCGGACCGGCCGTGATCCTCTCCTTCGTCATCGCGGGCATCACCGCTCTCTTCTCGGCGCTCTCCTACGCGGAGCTGGCCGGGACCATCCCGGTCTCCGGCTCGTCCTACTCGTACGCCTACGCCACCCTCGGCGAGCTGGTCGCCTGGGTCTGCGGCTGGTGTCTGATCCTGGAGTACGGCGTCTCCGTCGCGGCGGTCGCGGTGGGCTGGGGGCAGTACCTCAACGAGCTGCTGTCCGGGACGATCGGCGTCACCATCCCCGCCGCGCTCTCCCAGCCGCCCGGCAGCGGCGGCATCTTCAACCTCCCGGCGCTGCTCGTCGTGATGCTCGCCATGGTCTTCCTGCTGGGCGGCGCCAAGGAGAGCGCCCGCGCCAACACGATCATGGTCTCCGTCAAGATCGTCGCGCTGCTGCTCTTCTGCGGGGTCGCGCTCCAGGGCGTGAAGTCCGGCAACTACCAGAACTTCATGCCGATGGGCATGGCGGGAGTCAGCGCCGCCGGAGCCACCCTCTTCTTCTCCTACATCGGCTTCGATGCCGCCTCCACCGCAGGTGAGGAGGCCCGCAACCCGCAGCGCGACCTGCCGCGCGCGATCATGCTGTCGCTGCTCATCGTCACCACGCTGTACTGCCTGGTCGCCGCCGTCGCGGTGGGCGCACTGCCCTGGCAGCGGTTCAAGGGGTCGGAGGCGGCGCTCGCCGGGATCCTCAAGGAGGTCACCGGCCAGGACATCTGGGCCGTGCTGCTGGCCGCTGGCGCCGTCGTCGCCATCGCCAGCGTCGTGCTGACCGTGCTCTACGGCCAGACCCGCATCCTCTTCGCGATGTCCCGCGACGGGCTGATGCCCCGGGTGTTCTCCAAGGTGCACCCGAAGTCCGGCGCGCCGCGCGCCAACACCGTCATCGTCGCGCTGTTCTGCGGGGTGCTCGCCGCCGCCGTGCCGCTCGGCCAGCTCGCGGACGCCACCAGCATCGGTACGCTCTTCGCCTTCGCCCTCGTCAACATCGCGGTGATCGTGCTGCGCCGGACCCGCCCCGATATGCACCGCTCGTTCCGCACCCCCCTCTCGCCGCTCTTCCCGGCGATCGGCTTCGTCCTGTGCGTCTACATGATGGGCAGCCTGTCCCCGGTGACCTGGGCGGTTTTCGGAATCTGGATGGCCGTCGGCCTTGTGGTCTACTTCGGGTACGGCATGCGCCGCTCCCGGCTGGCCCCGTCAGAGAAGTGATCCACCCGCAGTGCGACTGAACGACCTCGACGAACGCATCGTCCACGCCCTCGCCGAGGACGCCCGGCGCAGCTACGCCGACATCGGCCAGCAGGTCGGGCTCTCCGCCCCGGCCGTCAAACGCCGGGTGGACCGGCTGCGCGCCGAGGGGGCCATCACCGGCTTCACGGTGCGCGTCGACCCGGCGGCGCTGGGCTGGGAGACCGAGGGCTACATCGAGCTGTACTGCAGCCGCAACACCTCGCCCGAGGCGATCCACCGCGGCCTGTCGCGCTACCCGGAAGTGGCGTCCGCCTCCACCGTCACCGGTGAGGCGGACGCCCTCGTCCAGGTCTTCGCCGCCGATATGCGCCACTTCGAACGGGTTCTGGAACGCATCGCGGGCGAACCGTTCGTGGAACGCACCAAGTCCGTCCTCGTCCTCTCGCCGCTGCTGCGACGCTTCAGTTCGGGGTCACCGGGCTGAGCAGGCGGCCCGGCGCGCACCGGCCTGGGGGTGCCGCCCGGCGCGCCGCGCGGATCCGGGGTACGCCGCCCGGGGAGCGCCACTTCGGCCCGGCCGCCGGGCCCGGCACGTGACGTCCTTCCGCGTGGCCCGGCGCCCCTCAAGCGGCCCGGGTCCCCGGCGGCGCCCGTCGCGGAAGGCCCGGCGCCCGCCATCCCTCCGCGCGCCCCTCCCCGCAGTCCCCGCCGGGCCCCGCGAACCCCCTGAAACCGTCCCCGCAACGAATCGCCGCCACGCCCCCGATACGCGCAACAAATCGCTCGCCGGGACGCAACGGAGGCGCCTTGTCGCAGGTCAGCGCGGGCCCGTACGGTCATTGCGTCCCACCACGAACCGTCCGCCGAGGGGTCCCATGTCGTCGCTGCGCACCGCCCTGTTCCAGAGTTCGGGCAGGCCCGGCGACCCGGCGCACAACCTGGCGCTCCTCGATGCGGCCGCCCGTGACGCGGCCGCCTCCGGCGCCGGACTGCTGGTCACCTCCGAGCTGTTCCTCACCGGCTACGCCATCGGCGACGACGTCCGCCGCCTCGCCGAGACCGCCGACGGGCCCGCCGCCCGCCGGGTCTGCGAGATCGCCGCGGAACACCGCATCGCCCTCGCGCACGGCTACCCGGAGCGCGCCCCCGAGGGCCCCGAGGTCTACAACTCCGTGCAGCTCACCGGCCCCGACGGCACCCGGCTCGCCACCTACCGCAAGACCCACCTCTTCGGCGACTTCGAGCGTGCGCACTTCACGCCGGGCACCGAACCGGTCGTCCAGGCGGAGCTGGACGGCCTCCGGATCGGCCTGCTGATCTGCTACGACGTGGAGTTCCCGGAAAACGTCCGGGGACACGCGCTGGCCGGTACCGATCTGCTGCTGGTGCCCACCGCCCAGATGCACCCCTTCCAGTTCGTCGCCGAATCCGTCATCCCGGTGCGCGCCTTCGAGAGCCAGCTGTATGTCGCGTACGTCAACCGCACCGGCCCCGAGGGCGCGTTCGAGTTCGTCGGTCTGAGCGCTCTGGCCGGGCCCGACGGCATCGTCCGTGCCCGCGCCGGACGCGGTGAACAGCTGGTCACCGCCGAGGTGGACCCCGCCTTCCTGCGGGCGTCCCGGGACGGCAACCCCTACCTCGCCGACCGGCGCCCCGGGCTCTACGGCGCCCTCGGCTGACGCCGCCCCACCCTCACCGGGCGCCCGCGCCCGTCCCTCCGCACCCCGTTCCGCCCCGCCCTGCAAGGAGCCGTACCCGATGACGTCCACGGTGCCCACCGCCGCCCACCACGCGGACGCCCAGCCGCCGATCACCATGTTCGGCCCGGACTTCCCGTACGCGTACGACGACTTCCTCGCGCACCCGGCGGGCCTCGGCCAGGTCCCGGCGACCGAGCACGGCAAGGAGGTCGCCGTCATCGGCGGCGGTCTCTCCGGCATCGTCACCGCCTACGAGCTGATGAAGATGGGCCTCAAGCCCGTCGTCTACGAGGCGGACGAGATCGGCGGACGGCTGCGGACCGTCGGCTTCGAGGGCTGCGACTCCTCGCTGACCGCCGAGATGGGCGCGATGCGCTTCCCGCCGTCGTCCACCGCGCTCCAGCACTACATCGACCTGGCGGGCCTGACGACCACGCCGTTCCCCAACCCGCTGGCGCCGGACACCCCCTCCACCGTCGTCGACCTCAAGGGCGAGTCGCACTACGCCCGTACCGTCGAGGACCTGCCCGAGGTCTACCACCGGGTCATGGATGCCTGGAACGCCTGCCTGGAGGAGGGCGCCGACTTCTCCGGCATGAACCGCGCCCTCCGCGAGCGGGACGTGCCGCGGATCCGGGAGATCTGGTCCCGCCTCGTCGAGAAGCTCGACAACCAGACGTTCTACGGCTTCCTCTGCGACTCCGAGGCGTTCCGGTCCTTCCGCCACCGGGAGATCTTCGGCCAGGTCGGCTTCGGCACCGGCGGCTGGGACACCGACTTTCCCAACTCCATCCTGGAGATCCTGCGGGTCGTCTACACCGAGGCCGACGACCACCACCGCGGCATCGTCGGCGGCAGCCAGCAGCTCCCGCTGCGCCTGTGGGAGCGCGAGCCGGGCAAGATCCTCCACTGGGCGCCGGGCACCTCCCTCGCCTCGCTGCACGGCGGCGCGCCCCGCCCGGCCGTGACCCGGCTGCACCGCACCGCCGGGAACCGCATCACCGTCACCGACGCCACCGGCGACATCCGCACGTACGAGGCGGCGGTCTTCACCGCGCAGTCCTGGATGCTGCTGTCGAAGATCGACTGCGACGACGCGCTGCTGCCCATAGACCACTGGACGGCGGTGGAGCGCACCCACTACATGGAGTCGTCCAAGCTGTTCGTCCCCGTGGACCGGCCGTTCTGGCGGGACAAGGACGAGGAGACGGGCCGGGACGTCATGTCGATGACGCTCACCGACCGGATGACCCGCGGCACCTACCTCCTCGACAACGGCCCGGACGAGCCCGCCGTCATCTGCCTCTCGTACACCTGGTGCGACGACAGCCTGAAGTGGCTGCCGCTGGACGCCCACGAGCGGATGGAGGTCATGCTGAAGTCGCTGGCCGAGATCTATCCGAAGGTCGACATCCGCAAGCACATCATCGGCAACCCGGTCACCGTCTCCTGGGAGAACGAGCCCTACTTCATGGGCGCGTTCAAGGCCAACCTGCCCGGCCACTACCGCTACCAGCGGCGCCTGTTCACCCACTTCATGCAGGACCGCCTGCCCGAGGACAAGCGGGGACTCTTCCTCGCGGGCGACGACATCTCCTGGACGGCGGGCTGGGCCGAGGGCGCCGTGCAGACCGCGCTGAACGCGGTGTGGGGCGTCATGCACCACTTCGGCGGTGCCACCGACGCCACCAACCCCGGCCCCGGCGACGTCTACGACGCCATCGCGCCGGTGGAACTCCCGGAGGACTGACGACCTCGCCCGCGAGTGTCAGCGGCGTCGTCACACTCTCAGGAACCCACCCTGATCCGCCCCGCCCGGACCGTCTGCCCAGCGGTCCCGGCGGTGGCGTCAGCAGACAGCGGCCCACCAGACCGGTGCCCGCGTCCAGCCGCTCGGCGCATTCCCGCGCGAACTCCGGCGCCCGCCGCGCGCCCCACAGCATCCGCGCCGCGGCCCACGCCCCCTCCCGTGCCCGCTCCAGACTCCACACCCCGGCCAGATGCGCCAGCGGATCGGTGACGTCCAGCGTCTCGGGACCGGGCGCGAGATGCTCGCGGATGTGCTCCTCCAGACCGGTCAGTGCCGCGCCCAGCCGGTCGAAGTCGCTCTCCAGCCGGGCCGGTTCGCACCCCAGCGCCTGGCAGGCGTCGACCACCGCGAGCACCAGATCGTGCCCGACCTGCGCATTGAGCCCGGCCAGCGCGAACTGCAGCGGCCGCACGCCCGGATGGTGCCGTAGCTGGAACAGCGGCCGCCAGCAGGCCGGTACCGGCAGCCCGACGGCCGCCGCGTCCACCGCCGCCGCGTACCGCCGCGCCAGCCGCAGCTCCAACTCGCCCGCGCCCGCCACCCCCGGGAACAGCCCCGCGTGGCCCGCCGCGTCCGTCTGTCGCGTCGCCGCAAGGCAGGCGCGGGTGAAGACGGCCACGCCGTCACCGTCCGGCAGTGCGCCCGCCGCGGCCCGCAGCCGGGACCGGACGGCCGCCGGACCGCGGGTCCCGCGCGCGGACGGGACGGCCGTGGCGCGTTGCTGAGTGGTCGTCATCGGCTCAGCGTGGCACCGTCCGGGGGAACTATGTGCAATCCTGTGTGGCTTTGACCGGAACGGGGTAATTACCGGCGCGCCCTCTTGTGACCGCAGCCGCTGCGGCGGGGAGGGTAACGGCCCTTGAGAACCGCATACTTCCGGCGCGCGTGGCTGCATCCCGCGCCAACGCGGCGCCGGACACCGGAGGTTGGCATGTTCCGACGGCGCACCGCCGCCCTGACCGCCCCGCTTCTGGCCCTGTCCGCGACGCTCGTCGCGGCGGCCCCCGCACAGGCCGTACCGGCCGACAAACCGCAGGTACTGACGCGCTGGACGCAGACCGGACCGACGAGCTACACACAGTGGGCGACCGCCCGCGTGCACCGGGCGAAGTGGTCCGCGTACGGCTTCGACTGGTCCACCGACTACTGCTCCTCCTCGCCCGACAACCCGTTCGGCTTCCCGTTCCGGATGTCCTGCGCCCACCACGACTTCGGCTACCGCAACCACAAGGCGGCCGGAACCTTCGCCGCGAACAAGCCCCGGCTCGACACCATGCTCCACGCGGACCTCCGCCGGGTGTGCACGCGCTACACCGGTGCCAAGAAGAAGTCCTGCTCCGCGCTGGCGTGGACGTACTACGAGGCCGTGAAGCGGTTCGGTCACTGATCCGCCACGAGCGGTCCGGGAGCGTTCCGGGCCGTCCGCGGCGCGCCGTACCGGCCGGGGGACACCCGGGCTCTTCCTGCGGTCAGTTTGTCCAGAAGCGATCGTTCGACTATGAATCACCTCGGCTCTGTGACGTGCAGGGCGGCGCAGATGTGGAGAGTGATCATGGCTGGTTTCGGGTGGAAGCTGCACGGAGACGGGCGTCACCTGGAGCCGGGGGAGGTGGTCAAACCCGGGGAGCGCCTCACCTGGGGGCGGACGATCGGGCTCGGCGCGCAGCACGTCGTGTCGATGATCGGGGCGTGCTTCGTCGCGCCGGTGCTCATGGGGCTGGACCCGGGTCTCGCCCTCATGGCGTCCGGCGTGGCCACCATGCTCTTCATGCTCATGACGCGCGGCCGGATCCCCAGCTACCTCGGCTCCTCCCTCTCCTTCGTCGGCGTCTCCGCGGTCATCGCGGGCCAGGGCGGTGACGCGGGCACCCTCACCGGCGCGATGCTGGTGGTCGGCGCGTGCCTGGCCGGGTGCGGTATCGCCATCCACATCCTGGGCGCCCGCGTCATCCACGCGGTGCTGCCGCCGCCGGTGACCGGCGCGGTCGTCATGCTCATCGGCTTCAACCTCGCGCCCGTCACCGCCTCGACGTACTGGCCGCAGGACCAGTGGACGGCGCTAGCGACGATGCTCTTCACCGGTCTCGCGCTGGTCGTGCTCCGCGGGTTCTGGTCGCGGATCGCGATCTTCCTCGGGCTGCTCTTCGGCTATGCGCTGTCCTGGGTCCTGGACCGCACCGCCGGGCAGATTCACTCCGCCGGCGGCTCCGGCAAGATCACCGACCACTGGCGCATCGACTTCTCCGGCGTCGCCAAGGCCGACTGGATCGGCCTGCCGACCTTCCACGCCCCGAACTTCTCCGCGTCCGCGATCCTCGTCGCGCTGCCCGTCCTGGTGGCGCTGGTCGCCGAGAATGCCGGGCACGTCAAGGCGGTCGGGGAGATGACCGGCGATTCGCTGGACGACAAGATGGGCATGGCGATCGTCGCCGACGGCACGGCCACCGTCCTCTCCACGGCGGTCGGCGGCCCGGCCACCACCACCTACGCGGAGAACATCGGCGTGATGGCCGCGACCCGCGTCTACTCGACCGCCGCGTACACGGCGGCGGCGGTGTTCGCCCTGCTCTTCGGCCTGTGCCCGAAGTTCGGCGCCGTGGTCGCGGCGATCCCCGGCGGCGTCCTCGGCGGTATCACCGTCATCCTCTACGGCATGATCGGCCTGCTCGGCGCGCAGATCTGGATCCGTAACAAGGTCGACTTCACGGTGCCGCTGAACCTCATCCCGGCGGCGGCGGGCATCGTCATCGCCATCGGCGGCGTCTCCCTGAAGATCAGCGACAACTTCGAGCTGGGCGGCATCGCCCTGGGCACGCTCATCGTCCTCACCGGCTACCACAGTCTGCGCTGGCTCTCCCGCACGGCGGGCCGGCGCGGCGCGCCGCTCCTCGACGCGGGGACCACGGAGTACGACGGGTCGACGGGGAAGGACGACTGAGGCGGCGGCGCCACCCGACGGGCGGGGCGGGCACGGGCGGGAGCCCGGTGTCCGCCCCGCCCGCATGTGCGTCCGGGCCCGCGGCTTTCCCGTCCGGGCCCGCGTCCCGCCTCGCCCGGTCCCGTCCCGGCCTGCGTCCCGCCCCGCGCGAGCCCGCCCGCGCCGTACAGCCGGAGCCCCACATCCAGAACCGTTCAGATGTTTACGCCGCCCTAACCCGCACCGCACCGGGCCCTGGCCCGCCGCTCCGTAGCATCGGCAGCGTCAAGGGATTCCGGACCGGGTCCGGGGCCCCGGGCCCGGTGGGCGGGTCCGCGGGCGGGGCCCGGTGTGCCCGGAAGTCGTCTCCGAGGAAAAGGGAACCTCATGTCGGTGTCCACCGCGCACGGCGCCTCTTCCGCGACGGGCACACCGCACCGCATCCCGGCACGGACCGGGGGAACCGCACCACCGGACGCCGGCGGCCCGGCACCGCCCGACGCCGGCGGACCGGCCGACTTCTTCGCCCTCTCCTGCGACCGCGACCCCTCGCACCTCGCCGTCGAATGCGGCGCCGACAGCCTGACCTACCGCGAACTCGACCGGCGCGCCAACCGCCTCGCCCACCTGCTGCGCGACCGCGGCGCCGGACCCGGCCGCCGCGTCGGCATCCTGCTGGAACGCTCCCCGGCCACCTACGTCACGCTGCTCGCCGTCCTCAAGAGCGGCGCCTCCTACGTCCCGCTCGATGTGTCGTTCCCCGCCGACCGCCTGGCCTTCATCGCCACCGACTGCGGACTGCACGACCTGGTCACCACCGCGTCGCTGGACGACCGCACCCGGGAGCTGCCCTGCCCCGTGCTGGCACTGGACCGCGCCGCCGACACCCTCGCCCGCGCCCCGGACACCCGGCCCGAGACCCCCGAGGACCCGTCCGACGAGTGCTACGTCATCTACACCTCCGGCACCACCGGCCGCCCCAAGGGCGTCGCCGTCTCCCGGGCGAACATCGTCGCCTTCCTGCGCGCCGCCGCCCCGCTCTACGGCGTCACCGACCACGACCGCGTCCACCAGGGCCTCTCCCTCGCCTTCGACTTCGCGCTGGAGGAGATCTGGCCCGCCTGGATGGCCGGGGCCACCCTCGTCGCCGGACCGGAGGAGGCCCGCCGCGCCGGACCGGAACTCACTGCCTTCCTCACCGAGCGCGCGATCACCGTGCTCTGCTGCGTCCCCACGCTGCTCACCACCCTCGACCCGCAGCTCCCGGCGCTGCGCACCCTCCTCGTCAGCGGGGAAGCCTGCCCGCCCGGACTCGTCCGCAGCTGGTCGCGGCCCGGCCGCCGCATCCTCAACGCGTACGGCCCCACGGAGACGACGGTGACGGCCACCTGCGCCGAACTCACCCCGGACCGGCCGGTCACCATCGGCACCCCGTTGCCCGGCTACCGCGTCTACCTCCTCGACGAGGCGCTGCGGCCCGTCGCGCGCGGCGAGAGCGGTGAGATCTGCATCGGCGGGCCGGGCGTCGCCCTCGGCTACGTCCGCCGCGCCGACCTCACCGCGGACCGCTTCCGGACCAACCCGGTGACCCGCGACCGCGCCGAGGCACCGCGCATCTACCGCACCGGCGACCGCGGCCGCGTCACCCCGTCCGGGGAGATCGCGTACCTGGGCCGGATCGACAACCAGGTCAAGATCCGCGGCTACCGCGTCGAACTGGGCGAGATCGAGGAGGTGCTGCGGGAGGACGCCGCCGTCGAGAACGCCGTGGTCGTCCCGCGCGCCCGCGACGGCACCGCCCAGGACCTGACGGGTTATGTCACCCGGAGGCCCCCGGCGGGCACCGAGGACGACGACGCGCTGCGCGAGCGGCTGCACGGGGCGCTCCGCCGCAAGCTGCCCGCGTACATGATCCCCACCTTCGTCGAGGTGCTGTCCGCGTTCCCGCTGCTCACCGCCGACAAGGTCGACCGCGCCGCCCTCCCGCCGCCCGTCTCCCCGCCGCTGGGCCGCCGCGCCCGGCCGCCCACCGCGCCCCGCACACCCCTGGAACGCCGGATGGCCGCGCTCTGGCAGGACGCCCTGGGCGGCGGCGCGATCTCCACCGACGACGACTTCTTCGGCGATCTGGGCGGCCACTCCATGACCGCCGCCCGACTGATCTCCCGGATGCGGCAGGACCCGGACCTGCGCGGCCTCGCCATGGGCGACCTCTACGCCCACCCCACCGTGCGCGACCTCGCGGCGTACGCCACCGCGACGGCCACCGCACCCGAGGAACCCCAGGCACCGGGCGCCCCGCCGCCCCCCGCCCCGCTGCGCCACTCCACCCTCCGGGTGCTGGCCTGCGGCCTCGCGCAGGCGGCCGGGCTCTACGTCTGGCTGCTGCTGCCCGCGCTCGCCGCGCTCGTCGCGCTGTACCGGCTCTGCGACATCTGGGACCTGCCGGTCCGCGCGCCCCTGGCGGGCAGCGCCCTGGACACCGTCGCGGGGCTGCCGCTGGACACCCTGATCGCCATGGAAGCCGGGTGGCTGGTGCTGAGCCTGCTGGTGGTGCCGATGGCCCTCAGTCGTCTGCTGATGGCGGGCGTCCGGCCGGGCCGGTATCCGCTGTGGGGCGTGGTCTATCTACGGTTCTGGCTGGCCCACAAGCTGCTCGTCCTCTCGCCGCTGATCCTGCTGACCGGGTCGCCGCTGCTGCCGCCGATGCTGCGGCTGCTCGGCGCCCGCATCGGCCGCCACTGCCATCTGGGGACCGTCATCGCGCCGCCGTCGCTGGTGACGATCGGCGCGGGCACCACCCTCGGCTACGGCGCCCGTGTCGAGGTGCACACCGTCGAGGGCGGGTGGCTGCGGCTCGCCCCCGTCCGGATCGGCGCCGGATGCGGCATCGGCACCAACAGCGTGGTGCTGCCCGGCGCGGTCCTCGGCGACGGCGCCACGGTGGGGGAGCAGTCCCTCGTGCCCGAGGACACCGAGATCCCGGCCGGGGAACACCGGTCGGGTTCCCCGGCCACCCGCCAGGCCGCCCCGCCGCCCCTGCTGGCGGACCTCGGCGCCCGCCCGGACGACCGCCGCTGGCCCCTCCCGGTGGTGGCCGGGTTCGCGCTCGGCGCGGTGTTCCTGCTGTTCCTGCCGCTGCTGATCATCGAGTGCGGCGGCTGGTTCGTCATCGCCACGGCCCATGGCGACGGCGTCGGTTGGGGCTGCCTCGCCGCCGCGGGGGCCGCGCCGCTGATGGTCCTCACCAGCTGCGCCGCCGTCCTCGCCGTCAAGCGGGCCGTCATGCCCGTCGCCCGCCCCGGCGTCCACCCCGAGCGCAGCGGCTTCGGGCTCCGTAAGTGGCTGGGCGACGGCATGATGATGATGAGCCTGACCTTCACCCAGGCGCTGTACTCCACCCTCTACGTCATCCCGTTCCTGCGCGGTCTCGGGGCCCGCACCGGGCACCGGGCGGAGGTCGCCACGGTCACCTTCGTCGACCCCGACATGCTCCGGGTCGGTCCGGAGAGCTTCGTCGCCGACGTCAGCGTGGTGGGCCCGGCCGTCTTCCACCGCGGGCACCTCGCGCTGGCCCCCGCGCGGGTGGGCCGCCGCAGTTTCGTCGGCAACGGCGCCCTGCTGCCCGGCTCGGGCCGGATGGGCGACAACAGCCTCCTCGGCGTCCACTCCGTGGCCCCCGCCGAACCGATCGCCCCCGAGACGACCTGGCTGGGCTCGCCCGCGATCTTCCTGCCGCGCCGCGAGGCCAGCCCCGGCTTCCCCGAGCGGCTGACCTACGCCCCGACCCGCGGCCGGGTGCTCGCCCGCCTCGCCGTCGAGTACTTCCGGGTGACGCTGCCGCCGGCCCTCGGCCTCCTCTCCGTCCTCGGCGGGTACTACGTCTCCCTCGCCCTCGCCGCGGCCCTCCCGCCGGTGGTGCTCTTCCTCGTCATGCCCGTGGTGCTGATGGCCACCTCGCTGTCCGGCGTCCTCGCCGCGGTGGCCGTCAAATGGCTGGTCGTCGGCGGGTACCGGCCTCGCGTCGAGCCGCTGTGGAGCATGTGGGTACGCCGCACCGAACTGGTCACCGGCCTCTACGAGAACCTGGTCGTGCCGACCGCGGTGAACTTCCTGCTCGGCACGCCCTGGGCGCCGCTGCTGCTGCGCCTCTTCGGCGCCCGGATGGGCCGCCGGGTGTGGCTGTCCACCACCTTCCTCACCGAATTCGACCTGGTGAATGTGGCGGACGACGCGTCCGTCGGCCAGTTCACCTCCCTGCAGACCCACCTCTTCGAGGACCGGGTGATGAAGATGTCCCGGGTCACCGTCGACCGCGGCGCGTCCGTGGGCATCCGCTCCGTCGTCCTCTACGACGCCTGCGTCGCCCGGGGCGCGTCCCTGGACGCCCTGTCGCTGGTGATGAAGGGCGAGGCGCTGCCCGAGGAGACCCGGTGGCGGGGCATCCCGGCCACCCTCCGCCCCGGCGTCCGGCCCGCCGATCCGCCCCGCACTCCCCGTGGAGCACGTCCATGAGCACCCTCGCCACGCCCCCCTTGATCACGTTCTCGCCGTCCGGCGCGGTGACCGGCCCGCACGTCGCCGGTGACCTCCCCGGCCCGCGCTCCGCCGAACTCCTCGCCCGCCAGGAGCGCTGGGAGTCCGCGGCCCGCGTCTACCCGCGCCATCTGCCGATCGCGCTCGCCGACGGCGACGGCCCCTACGTACGGGACGTCGACGGCAACGTCTTCATCGACTTCCTCGACGGCGCCGGGGTGCTCCCGCTCGGCCACAACCACCCCGAACTCCTGCGCGCCGCCGCCCGGCAACTCGGCGTCCTCACCCACGGCCTGGACTTCCCCACGCCCGTCAAGGACGCCTTCACCCAGGCCCAGCTGTCCATGCTGGCGCCCGGGCTGCGCCACCGTACGAAGCTGCACTTCTGCGGTCCGACCGGCGCCAACGCCGTCGAGGCGGCCGTCAAACTCTGCCAGATCGCCACCGGCCGGTCCGACGTCGTCGCCTTCCAGGGCGCCTTCCACGGCACCACCTACGCCACGACGGCACTCAGCGGCCCGGTGGCCCGGAAGGACGCCGTGCGCGGGGGCATGTCCGGCGTCCACTTCTTCCCGTACTGCGGCCCCGGCCGCTGCCCGGAGGGCCCGGGCCCCGACGGCTGCTCCCGGCGCTGCGCCGACCAGCTGGAGCGCGCCCTGACCGACAGCACCAGCGGCGTTCCGCTGCCCGCGGCTGTCCTGATCGAACTGGTCCAGGGCGAGGGCGGCAGCGTCCCGGCCCGCACCGCGTTCGTCCGCCGGGTACGGGAGCTGACCCGCGCCCTGGGGATCCCGCTGATCGCCGACGAGGTGCAGACCGGCTGCGGCCGTACCGGCACCTGGTTCGCGTTCGAGCAGTACGGCATCGAACCCGACGTCATCGTGGCGTCGAAGGCCCTCAGCGGCGTCGGCCTGCCGGTCGCCCTGATCCTCTATGACGCCGCGCTCGACGTCTGGGAGCCGGGCGCGCACATCGGCACCTTCCGCGGCGACCAGCCGGCGTTCGCCGCGGGCGTGGAGACGGTCCGGATCATGCGGCGCGACGACGTGCTCGGCAACGTCCGGGCGCGGGGCCGTCAGTGCGCGGACCGGCTGGCGCCGCTCGCCGACCACCCCTGGGTCCGCGACGTCCGCGGCCGCGGCCTGATCCGCGGCATCGAACTGGCCGACCCGGCCGACGGACGGCCCGCGACCGAGGCCGCGGCCGCCGTCCAGGCCCTCGCGCTGCGGCACGGCCTGATCGTCGAACTCGGCGGCCGCGACGACGCCGTCGTCCGTCTGCTGCCACCGCTCAACGTCACCGCCGAGGTCGTGGACACCGCGTGCGCGATCGTCCGCGACGCCGTCACCGTCGCCTGCCGCCCCCGCGCGGGCGCGGCATTCTGAACCGCCCTGGAAGGAGCCACCATGGCGCTCATCGTCCAGAAGTACGGCGGGACCTCGGTGGGGAGCCCGGAGCGGATCCGCCACGTCGCCGCCCGCGTCGTCGCGGCGCACGACGCGGGCCACGACGTCGTCGTGGTGGTCTCCGCCATGGGCGCCACCACCGAGGAACTGCTCCACCTGGCGGGCGAGGTGAGCCCCGACCCCGTCCCCCGCGAACTCGACATGGTGTTGACGGCGGGCGAGCAGATCGCGAACGCGCTGACCGCGATGGCCACCGCCGCGCTCGGCATCCCGGCCCGCTCGTTCACCGGCCCGCAGGCCGGTGTCCTGACGACCACCATCCACGGTGACGCCCGCATCGTCGCGGTCGAACCGCGCCGGGTGCGGCTGGCGCTCGACCGCGGGGAGATCCCGTTCGTCGCCGGATTCCAGGGGCGCTGCCGCGAGACCGGCGAGGTCACCACGCTGGGCCGCGGCGGCTCCGACACCACGGCCATCGCCCTCGCCGCGGCCCTCAAGGCCGACGTCTGCGAGATCTGCACCGACGTCGACGGCGTCTACACCGCCGACCCGCGCACCGACCCGTCGGCCCGGCTGCTGCGCCATGTCACGTACGCGGCGATGCGGCGGCTGGCCGCCGACGGCGCCGAGGTGCTGGCGCTGCGCAGCGTGGAGTACGCGGCCCGGTACGGGGTGACCGTGCACGTCAGGTCGTCCTTCCACGACCGGCCCGGCACGGTGATGTCCGCGTTGCCGGTCCCCGTGGCGGCGGGCGCGTCCGGCCGGATCGGCCGGCGGACCGTGGTGGGCCGGGCGCCCGCCCGGGCCCATGGCGGCGCGGAGCCGCTGCCGGGTGTCCCGGCAGCCAGCGGAGGCCGACGGTCCCCGGCCACCCGGCCCCTGGCACCCGCGCACCCCAGCGGCGGCCGGGAGGCGGCCGGATGAACCGGACCCCGGCGGTCCGCGTCGTCGGCCGCGACCCGCTTCCCGGTACCGCGCCGCGCCCGGGCACCCCGGAGGTGTGGCTGCTGCCGGACGCCGCCGGATATCTCCGCGCCCGCGGCCCGGACACGGCCCACGCGGTCCTCGCCGCCGACGAACGCCGCCGCGCCGCCGCGCTCCGTCCGGCCCGGGCCCGGACCCGCTACACCGCCGCCCACCTGCTGCTCCACGAGCTGCTCGGCGCGTACCTGGGGCGCGACCCCGCCTCGATGACCTTCGTACGGGAGCGGTGTCCGCACTGCGGCGCCCCGCACGGCAGGCCCCTGGTGGCGGACGCGCCGCTGCACTTCTCGCTCTCCCGGGGCGGCGGGCCCGTCCTCCTCGCCTTCGGGGACGTGCCGGTGGGAGTCGATGCGGAGGCGGTGCCGTCCGCGTCCGGCGCCGAGGAGGTCGCCCGGCTGCTGCACCCCGGCGAGCGTGCCGAGCTGGCGGCCCTGCCCGCGGCGGACCGTCCCGCTGCGTGCGCCCGCTGCTGGACCCGTAAGGAGGCGTACCTCAAGGGCGTCGGCGTCGGTTTCGCCTCCGGGCCCGCCGAGGTGCGCATCGGCGCGGGCCCGTGGCCGGTACGGAACGGCCCGTGGTGGGTGGTGGACCTGCCGCTCGCGGTGTGGGTCGACGGACCGGCGGCCGTCGCGGCCTGCGCGTACCGGGAGCGGGCGGCCGGGGTGGTCAGGTGGTGGCGGCGCCGAGGTCGCGGTGGATGACGCGGGACGCCGCCTCGATGGTGGCGATGCCGTAGTCCATGGTGGGGTTCCCACGGGAGAGGACGGCCAGACCGTAGTCGTGGCCGCCGCCCGTGAAGGCGGCGACGCTGTGCACCCGCCAGCCGTCGGTGGTACGCGGCAGCCAGCCGTTCTTGACCTGCGCGGTGGCGTCGGCCGGGTGTCCGGCGGGGGCGCCCCACCGCTGGTCGGGGGCGACGTGCCCCATCAGCCTGAGGGCGTAGGAACGGGCGCCGGGCCCGAGGACCTCGTTGTCGTGGGTCAGCAGGCGCATCAGGGTGAGCTGGTCGTCGGCGGTGATCTGGGTCAGGCCCCAGGACGGTCCGTCGCCCGGCACGGTGTGTGTCATCCCGGCCAGGGTGAGGAAGTGCCGGATGCCGTCGGGTCCGACCTGCCGCCACAGCTTGCTGGTGGCGGCGTTGTCCGACCGGGTGATCATCGCGGTGGCCAGCTGCCCCTCCCGGTCCGTGAGCGGCCGGTGCGCCTCCTGGGCCTGCCGCAGCAGTGCGCCGAGCACGGTCACCTTCACCACGCTCGCCGAGTCGTAGGCGGCATCGGCCCGGAACCGGCAGCTGGTCTGCGTGGACGCGTCGTAGAGGGCCAGTGCCGGGGTGTCCTTGCGCCCCTGGAACGCATCGGCGATGTCCCGGGACAGCGTGGGCGCGAGGCCCGGCGTACCGGAGGTGCACACGACCCGCTCGCCGCCCACGGCGGCGGAACCGTGCCGCCCGCCGCCGGACGGGTAGGTCCCGGTGACGGCGAGGGCCGGGGCGGCGGCGCCGAGCGCGGTGAGCAGTACGCCGACGGCCACGGCGGCGGCCCGGGCGCGACGGGTGGGACGGGAGCGGGGCATGGATGAGTCCTGTTCGCTGAGAAGCCGGGCGCCACCGCGATCCGTGCGGGAGCCAGGAACCGGCGGCCGCACCGGCCGGACCGGCCCTGCGGACGGGGTTGCCCGGGGAAGACGCCTGCCCGGAACATGCCGGGAGACGGCGGATGCCGGCGGTGCGGACGGAGGAAGGTACGGAGGGATGTACGGACGGACGTACGGACGGACGTACGCGACCGGCCATGCCGACGATAAGGGGCATATGGGGCGATCAGTGCAGATCGGAGGGGTGATGTGCGACACCCGCCCGGTCGAGTGGGGTGTGACGTTCGCGAGAACGGGGGGCGGGGCGGGGGCCGTCGGCGTACGGGCGAGACGCGCCCCAGAGGGAGGCCCGGCGGCGCGCCACAGGCGAGGCCCGGCGGCGCGCCGCACGGAGTGCGCACGGCGGCGCGCCCCGCCGTGCGCACTCCCCGGGAGCCGCCCCGTTCACTCCCCGGTGTCCGCACCCCCACGGGCGATCAGCCACGTGAAACGGGCGTACGGGCTCCGCCGGGTGACCATCAGGCGGCCGCCCTCCGCCTCGACCAGGGAGTGGGCGAGGGCGAGGCCGATGCCGTGGCCGGTGCCCGAGTCGTTCTCCTGGCGCCGGGCGAACACGTCCAGCCCCTCGGGCAGGCCGGGGCCCTCGTCCGCCACGTCCACCGCGACGACCCCGGAGGCGTCCCGCGCGGTCACCGTCACCGCGCCCGTACCGTGCGCCACCGCGTTGGCCAGCAGGACGTCGAGCACCTGCCGCCCGGCGCGCGCCGAACCGACCGCCTCCGGCAGATCTTCCTCGGCCGTCACCCGCAGCGGGCGGTCCGCAGCCGTCAGCTCGTCCCGCCAGCGCCGCTCCGCGTCGGCCAGCAGCGCACCCACGTCGAGCGACACCCGCTCGGGCACGTCCCGCGCCAGGTCCAGCAGCGCGCCGAGCGTCGCCTCCATATCGCTCAGCGCGGCCAGCGCGGCGTCCGTCGCCGCCCGCGCCACCGCGGGCGGCGCATCGGCCGGTACGGACTCCAGCTCCAGCTGGACCCGGGTCAGCGCGGTCCGCAGCTGGTGGGAGGCGTCGGCGCTGAACGACCGCTCCCGGCGCAGCAGCTCCGCCACGCGCTGCGCGGCGCGGTTGAGCGCCCGGGCCACATCGTCCGCCTCGGGCAGCCCGGTGACGGTGGCGCGCGCGGTCAGATCGCCGTCCTCCAGGCGCCCGGCCGTCGTCGCCAGCTCCTCCAGCGGCCGGGCCAGGCTGCGGCTGGAGCGGAACGACAGCGCGACGGCGACGCCGACCGCCACCGCCGCGAGCGCCAGCATCCCGGCCCAGGTCACGGCCGCCCGGCGCAGCGGACCGTCGGCCGGGGAGCTGACCCGCACCACGGCCCGTACCCGCTCCGAGGTGCCCACGGGGACCGCGGCGACCAGCCGGCTCCCGACGCGGTGCGAGGAGACCGAGCCCTCCAGGGCCTTGTGCACCGGCAGATCGCCGTTGGGCGGCCCGGCGGTACGCAGCGGGCCGGACGCCCGGACGAGATGGGCATCGGAGTCGTAGACACCGACGTGCGTACCGGGCCGCAGCGGCGGCAGCTCCAGCGGGTCCCAGTGTCCCCGTACATCGGCCGGGACGTTCACCGCCACCCGGGCGGCCACCTGCTGCAGGTGCTGCACCTCGTCCTGCTGGTACAGCCGCAGGATCGCCACCCCCAGCGGCACCGAGAACAGCAGGATCGCGCAGACCACCGCGATGACACTCGCCTGGAGGATGCGGCGGCGCACGGTCAGCCCGTCGGGGGTTCGAGGCGGTAGCCGTAGTGCCGCAGCGTCGTGATCCGGATCATCCCGCCGAGCTTGCGGCGGAGCGCGGCGACATGGACGTCGAGCGTCTTGGTGGGGCCGAACCAGTTCTCGTCCCACACGTCGCTCATCAGCTCCTCCCGGCTCACGGCCTGCCCGCTGGACGCGACGAGCCGGACCAGCAGGTCGAACTCCTTGGGCCGCAGCTCCGTCTCGCCCTCCGGGGTGAGACATCGCCGGGCCGCCCGGTCGATCTCCAGCTTCCCGTGGCGCAGGGGCCGGGCCGCCCCGGCCGAACCGTCGGGCCCGGCGCGCCGCAGATGCGCGGCGAGCCGCGCCTGCAACTCGGCCAGGCGGAACGGTTTGGTGAGGTAGTCGTCCGCGCCCGACTCCAGCGCCTGGATGACGTCCATCTCGCCGGTACGGGCGCTCAGCACCACGAGGACCGCGCCCGGCAGGCGCTCGCGCAGCTCCCGGCAGAGCTCGAAACCGTCGGCGTCCGGCAGTCCCAGGTCCAGCAGCACCAGATCGGCCGGTCCACGGGCCGCCCGGGCCCGCGCGGAGGCCGCGTCGGGACACCAGGTGCTGTCGTGCCCCAGACCCCGCAGTGTCCTGGCGAGGCGGTCACCGATGGTCTCGTCGTCCTCCACAAGCACGATGCGTGCCACAGGTTCATGGTACTGACGTGCCTTGGCCCCGCATCCGCGAAGGGGGGCGGGGCGCGGCATACGAGTGGCGCACCCCGGCCGGGTCGGGGAGGTCAGCTTTCAGGGAGGGTTCCTGAAGCGGGCGGGCGTATCGGGGGGCGGGGTGGTTCGGGCGGGGCGACTTTCAGGGAGGGTTCCTGAAGCGGCTGGGCGTACCGGGCCGGTTCGAGAGGCGCGCGGCTTTCAGGAAGGGTTCCTGAACCGGGCGGGCGCATCGGTCTGGCTCGGGATGGCCCGGTTTCAGGAAGGCTTCCTGAAACCGGGCGGGCATGTCGGCCCGATTCAGGACGGTCAGCTTTCAGGAAGCCTCCCTGAACCCGCCAGGCGCACCCGTCATTCCCCCTGGGACCACGCCGCGACCGGGAGTGAGAGATGGACGCCGACCTCGCGGAGCCCCGTCGAGGCCGTGACGCCCTCGTACAGCTGGTCCGCCCGCTCCTGACGGTTGGCGGCCCGGCTCTCGAACCACTTCGACCGCACCTCGATCACGACGTCCAGACCGCTGCGGTCGAACGGCCCGAGCGGCCGGAACCGCAGCTCCACATCGCCGGGCCGCAGGTCCCCGTCGTGCAGCCGCTCCACCAGCCAGTCGGCCGGACGCGTGTCGGGAAACCGGCGCAGCTCCCCGGGGCCGTCGTGGACGGTGGATGTACGGGGTGGGGGCGCGTCAGGTTCGTGCACCGTGACCTCTCCTGCCGGTGGGCGAGCGGTTCCGCCGGGCGAGCGGCCGCCCCGGACCGCCGCCGTCCGGGCTTCCGGCACGGGGCCCGCACGGCGGTACACGGAGGGACGCGTTCCCCTCGCGTCCGGTTCTCCCCGGGGGCGCCGCGCCTGTACGGGGCCCGGTGTACGCGTACGAGGGGGTACCCGGTGGTCCGGCGGGGGCAATGATCGGGAGGTTCGGCCCGACAACTCAGTTGCGCACGGTCCTGGACGGCGCGTTCGTCGGCGTCACCAACCCGAAAGGCATCGTCTTCTTCGCCGCCGTGCTCCCGCAGTTCGTCCACCACGCGACGGCGCACGTCCCCGTCCAGATGATGGTGCTGGGCCTCATCCCGGTCACCATCGCGCTGGTCACGGACACCCTGTGGGGTCTGTGCGCCTCCGCGGCCCGCACCTGGCTCACCCGCTCGGACCGCCGCCTGTCACTGGTCGGCGGCGCGGGCGGCCTGGCGATGATCGGTTTGGGCGTCACGGTGGCGGCTACGGGGCGGGCGGATCGAGGTGAGGAACGGTCGTGCCGACCGACGCGGCGAGCGGCCCGCCCGGCGTGCGTACGGCACGGGACCGCGCACGGCACGGATGCGGCGGACGGCGCCCGGCCCCGGGCCCGCCTCGTCCAGGGCCCCGGCCCGAGCCTTCCGGGAGAGGCCAGATCTCGCCACCCCCTTGGTGCAGAGAGGTGGGAACGGGAACGGTCGTACGAGCCGAGGCCACGTCTCGGCGCCGCGGACCGGCAAGGCGCTCCAGCCCAGTGTTCCCGGGCACCGTGGCGCGCGCGGCTACCTGCCTCCGGGGGGCGGACGTCCCCGCCGGACCAGGCACCGTAAGCAGCCGCTTACGATGGTTTCCTGCCAATTTGCACAGCACCACCCAGGAGCATCACCCGTGAGCGTCGAACCCCTCCAGCCCGCCCGCCCCGTCCCGTTCGGGCAACTGGTCCCCGTCACCGTCCACTTCGACGACCTCGACGCCCTGGGCATGCTGCACAACTCCCGCTACCCGGTCCTGGCCGAACGCGCCTGGGCCGACCACTGGCACCGCCACGGCTTCACCTTCGAGGGCGACTGGGCGGCCGCGAGCGACATGTGCAACGTGATCAAGGAGATGAAGGTCTCCTACGAGCGCCCGATCACCCGCCCCGGTGGCTACGCCGCCCACCTCTGGATCGAACGCCTCGGCCGGACCGGCATGACCTACGGCTTCCGCATCTGTTCCGCCGACGGCACCGAGACCTACGCCCAGGGCCACCGCGTGATCGTCCGCGTCGACCCGCAGGCCCTCCGCCCCGCCCCGTGGTCGGACCGCGCCCGCACCCTCGCCACGGAACTGCTCCGGCCTGCGGCGGATGAGGCCATGGCGGAGGGCGAGGCGGCCTGACCGGTTGGGGGCTGGCGGCCGGGCCCTGATCCCGACCTCGACCGATCCGGCCGGGCTTGCCCCCGGCCCCGGTTCGCTCCGAGCCCCTGAGCCCCTGAGTCTCGGAGCCCCCGAGTCTCGGAGCCGCGGTGCCCGGTGCCGGAGCTCGCGCCCGGCCGGATCCTTCGACGGGCCGGGCTTGTGGACCGGGTCCGGTCTCCGGTGGGCCCGGGCCCACCGCTATGGCTGAGGCGGCGCCGGAGCTTCCGCCGCGGCCGGGACTTCCGCTCCGGACCGGCCTCCCGCTGCGGCTGCCGATACCGCGTGCTTCGGGAGGCGCAAGACCCGGGCACCCACGATCAGGCCCGCGGCCAAGGCCGTCACCAGCGCGAACGAAATCGTCAGGGAGGTTGCCTGAGCGATGCCGCCGATGGTGGACGGCGCGATCAGGCCCGACGCGTAGGTGATCGTCGCGACACCGGCGATGGCCTGGCTGGGGGCGGGCCCGCTGCGGCCCGCGGCCGCGAAGGCCAGCGGCACCACCACCGCGATCCCCAGCCCGACCAGCGCGAAGCCCGCCATCGCCGCCACCGGATGGCGGGCGGCCACCACGAGCAGACCGCCCGCCGTCGCGAGGATGCCCCCGCACCGTACGGTCCGCACCGCACCGAAGCGGGCCACCACCCGGTCGCCCGCCAGCCGCGCCGCGGCCATCGTGCAGGCGAACGCCGTGGTGGAGGCGGCCGCCGGGCCCGCGCCCGTCCCCAGGACGTCCCGTAGGTAGACCGCGGACCAGTCCAGGCTGGCGCCCTCGGCGAACACCGCGCAGAACCCGACGGCCCCGATGACCAGCGCAGACTTCGGCGGACGCGCGAAGCGGGGCGGCGCGGGCCCGTCCGCCGTGCCGCGCGGATCCAGCACCCCGCCGCACGCCCACGCGCCCGCGGCGGTCAGGACGAGGGCGGTGCCGCCCAGGTGCAGCCGGGCGTCCGTACCGGCGTGTGCGGCCACCGTGCCCGCCGCCGAGCCGAGCAGCGCGCCGACGCTCCACATGCCGTGCAGCCCCGACATGATCGGCCGCCCGAGCCGGTCCTCCGTCTCCACACCCAGCGCGTTCATCGCCACATCCGACGTGCCCGCGCTCGCGCCGTACAACAGCAGCGCCGGGCAGAGCGCGTACAGACCGGGGGAGAGGGCCGGGAGGATCAGCGACAGGGTCCACAGGGCGAGCAGGCCGCGCAGCGCCGTGCGGGTGCCGAAGCGGTGGCTGATCCGTCCGGCGAGCGGCATCGCCAGCGAGGCGCCGATCGCGGGGAAGGCCAGCGCGACGCCGAGATGCCCCGCGCCGATACCGGTGTGCTCCTGGATCCAGGGGACCCGGGTGGCGAAGCTGCCGGTCACCGCGCCGTGCACGAGGAAGACCAGGGCGATGGCCCAGCGGGCGCGGCGCAGTGCCGCGGCCGGGGGAGAGGCGTCGTTACGGGCACCGTTGCCGACCATGGCGCGCAAACTATCAGGAACCCTGCCTATTAATAAGAGTGCCGCGAGCGTTGACCGTGGAGCGGATACAGGGGCACCGGCGAAGGCGCCCGCGGGTCGCCGGGACCGCACCCGCGGCGGACACTCCGCACCCGCCCGTGCGACGGACCGCAAGAGCGACTGCCGGACAACTCCCAGTTGTCCACAGGCCGTTCGGCGAGGTGGCGGTGTCTGGGAGGATCCCCGCCATGCACGCACCGCACAGCGAGGCCGCCGGCCGTACCGCCTCACCCACCACCGCACGACGGATCAACGACCGCCTCGCCCTGCAACTCCTCCAGGACGAGGGGCCGTTGACGGCGGGCCGGATCAAGGACCTGACCGGGCTGTCCCGCCCGACGGTCGCCGACCTCGTCGAACGGCTTCAGGCGGCCGGTCTGATCACCGTCGTCGGGGAGAGCGGCGCCCAGCGGCGCGGCCCCAACGCCCGGCTGTACGGCATCGTCGCCGACCGCGCCCATCTCGTCGCCCTCGATCTGCGCGGCCACGGCGTCACCGTCGCCGTGGCGGACCTGCTCGGCCGCATCCGCGCCGAACGCACCGTGCCCATCGCGGACCGCACACCACCGTGGCACGCCGTCCGGGCCACGCGCCGCGCGGTGGACGAGGCGCTGGCCGCCGCCGGCGCCGCCGCGCCGCACACCATCGCCATCGGCGCCCCCGGCCTGATCGACCCGGAGAGCGGCCGCATCGGCGGGACGGACTGGATCCCCGGCTGGCACCGTGCGGTGGTGACCGCGCTCGAACGGTCCGGGCCGCCGGTGCTGCTGGAGAACGAGGTCAACCTCGCCGCGGTGGCCGAGGCCCGCGACGGCGCGGCCCGGGACCGGGACACCTTCGTGCTGCTGTGGCTGGGCCACGGCACGGGCGCCGCCGTGGTTCTCGACGGCAGACTCCGCCGCGGCGCCTCCGGAGGCACCGGCGAGATCGGCTTCCTCCCCGTCCCCGGCGCCAGCGGACTGCCGTCACCACACGGCTGCATCGGCGGCTTCCACTCCCTCGCCGGTTCGGCAGCGGTCACCCGCCTGGCGACGGAGTACGGGTTCGCCCGGCCCGGGCCAGGATCGGCCCGAACGTCCGGCGCCGGGACGCCGACTCCCGCCACCGGGCTCCCGACCCCTGCCCCCGAGCCCCCGGGGCCCGAGGGCGGCGCCCCCGGGGAAGCCCGCCCTGACTTCACGGACCTCGCCCCCGAAGCCGCCCTCAACCGGGTTCACGACCCCGACCCCGACCCCGACCCACCCGCCGAGGCCCTGGTGCGAGCCGCCCTCGGACGGCACGACGGTGCCGCCTTCCTCGACGAGCTCGCCGCCCGGGTCGCCCTTGGAGTGGCCGCGGTCAGCGCTGTCCTCGACCCCGGCTGCGTGGTGCTGGGTGGCGAGGTCGGACGGGCCGGGGGCCCGGAATTCGCCGAGCGGGTCGCCGCGCAGCTCGCCCGTATCTCCCCGCTCGCCACCGAGGTGCGGGCCGGAACGGTGGGCGGCCGCGGCGTACTGCGCGGCGCCGTCCTCACGGCGATGGACGCGGCCCAGAACGACCTGTTCCCGGGCCCCACCGAACCACCTCACTGACCGATGGGACCGGCACAGCAGGTCAGAGCCCCAGCGGCCCACCCCCTACGGCCGGAGCCGCCGGGCCCGGCGGGAGCGAGGCCGCACCAGAACCGGAGGACGATCACGACACCCGACATGGCCACCCAGTGCGCGGAGACCTCGGAGAGCAGGCCCCCGCCGCCGCGCCCCCGACACCCCTCACCCCCGCCACCCCGCCCTCTCCTTCAGGAACTCCTCATACGTCCGCTCCCCGACCGCATGCCCCGGGGCCAGATGCTCGCCCGCGCGGAAGCCCGCCATCGTGCGGCCGGGGAGCCAGAGGGGGACCGTCAGGCGGCGGCGGCCGCCGTAGCGGAGGGTGAGGCGGATCAGGTCCCGGACGTCGAGGACCTGCGGGCCGCCCATGTCCGGGACCCGGCCGGCGGGGGCGCCGAGGGCCAACTCGGCCATGCGCGCGGCCACCTCGCGTACCTCGATCGGCTGGAAGCGCAACCCCGTCGGGTACGGCAGCAGCGGTGAGCGGGCGCCCGTCTTCACCACCCGGAGCAGCAGGTCGTGGAATTGCGTCGTCCGCAGGATCGTCCAGCCGATGCCGGAGTGTTCGACCATCCGTTCCACCGCCCGCTTGGTGCGGTAGTAGCCGAGCGGGATGCCTCCCACGCCGACGATCGAGATGTAGACGAGGTGCTTCACCCCGGCGACCCGCGCCGCGTCCAGGAGGTGGCCCGCCGCCTCCTCGTCGCCACCCGAGGGGGTGGACGCGCAGTGCACCACCGTGTCCACGCCCGCCACCGCCTCTTCCAGCCCGGTGCCGTCGCGCAGGTCCACCGCGTACGGGTGCAGCCCCGGGGCGGGCGGTCCGGCGGGGAGCCGTCGGCTCAGCGAGCGGACGTCGTGGCCGTCGTCGAGCAGCCGGCCGACGACGGCCCGTCCGAGCGTGCCCGTACCGCCGGTCACCAGAAGAGTCGCCATCGCGGATCATTCCTTGAGGTCGTAAGGGTGAGGAGCGCCGTACCGACGGAGGGTCCGCCGTAGGTGTGAGATCCATTCCAGATCTCGCACGCGCCGGAAACCGGTGGTCGCGGAAGCTTGTGAGGCACCCCACAGGGTTCGCCCGCATGGCCGACGATCAACCGTGGCAAACTGGTCGTGTACTGAAACAAGCAGCAGCGCACTCCGGGGTCGGTGTAATTCCGAACCGGCGGTAACAGTCCGCGACCCGTCCGCAGCCAGCGGCCGGTTGAGCAGGTGAAATTCCTGCACCGACGGTGAAAGTCCGGATGGGAGGCAGTGCGCGGCGGGCGAGCTTCGGTGACCGCCGCAGGTGGTGCGTCCGGTGCGTTTGCCGGGCGGGCTCCCCTTTTCGCGGCGCGTACGCCGTGGCTTGTTTCCGCTTCTGTCGTCCAGGCAGCCCCGGAGTCCGTGCCCGAAGAGGCAGGAGGACCCGGTGGCCACTCAAGCCCCCGCCGAGACCGCGGCGATGCGCCGCGCCATCGCACTCGCCGCCCGCGGGCTCGGGCACACCAGCCCCAATCCCGTCGTCGGCTGCGTCATCCTCGACGCCGAGGGCCGCACCGTCGGCGAAGGCTGGCACCGGCGCGCCGGTGGCCCGCACGCCGAGGTCCACGCACTGGAGGAGGCGGGCGAGCGGGCCCGTGGCGGCACCGCACTCGTCACGTTGGAGCCCTGCAACCACTCCGGCCGCACCGGACCCTGCGCCCGCGCCCTCATCGACGCCGGGGTGTCCCGCGTCGTCTACGCCGTCTCCGACCCCAACCCCACCGCGACCGGCGGCGCCGCCACCCTCGCGGACGCCGGTGTCGACGTCGAGGGCGGACTCCTCGCCGACGAGGCCGCCGCCGTCAACGAAGCCTGGCTCACCTCCGTCCTGCGCCGCCGCCCCTTCGTCCTGTGGAAGTACGCGGCCACTCTCGACGGCCGGATCGCCGCCGCCGACGGCACCAGCCGCTGGATCTCCTCGGCCGAATCCCGCGCCGACGTCCACCGGCTGCGCGCCCAGGCCGACGCCGTCGTCGTCGGCTCCGGCACCGCCCGCGCCGACGACCCGCAGCTCGGCGCCCGCGTCACCGGACTCACCGACGACGAGGTCACCCAGCCGCTGCGGGTCGTCGTCGACTCCGGCGCCTCGGCCGTCAAGCCCGGCGCCCGCGTCCTGGACGGCACCGCGCCCACCCTGATCGCCGTCGCCGAGGACACCGACGCCGCCCACCTCGAAGGGCTCGCGCCTCTGGTGCGGCTCCCGCGCGCCGCCACCGGCCGCGGCCTGCGCATCACCGCCCTGCTCCACGAGCTGTACGCCCGCGATGTCCGCTCCGTCCTCCTGGAGGGCGGGCCGACGCTCGCCGGGGCATTCCTCGCCGCGGGCGCCGTCGACAAGGTCGTCGCCTACCTCGCGCCGGTCCTGCTCGGCGCCGGGCCCGCCGCCGTCGGCGACGCCGGAATCACCACTCTCGCCGACGCGTTGCGACTCGATGTGACCGAGACCGCGCGCCTCGGCCCCGATCTGCGGATCACCGCCACCCCCGTCCGCCACACCCCGCACGAGGAGATCTGACGTGTTCACCGGAATCGTCGAAGAACTGGGTGAGGTCACCGCCGTCGAGATCCTCGGCGACTCGCCCCCAGCTGGCACTGAGGGTGCCCCCGGTCGCTCCGCTCGCTTCCGGCTGCGCGGCCCCGTCGTCACCGATGGCGCCGGGCACGGCGACTCGATCGCCGTCAACGGCGTCTGTCTGACGGTCGTGGACACCGCGGACGGCGAGTTCACCGCGGATGTGATGGCCGAGACGCTGCACCGCTCCAGCCTCGGCGCGCTGACCGTCGGCTCGCGGGTCAACCTGGAGCGCCCGATGGCGCTCGGCGGACGCCTCGGCGGCCACCTCGTCCAGGGCCACGTCGACGGCACCGGCACGATCACCGAGCGCGTCCCCGGCGAACACTGGGAGATCGTCACGATCGCGCTGCCGCAGCAGCTGGCCCGCTACGTCGTCGAGAAGGGCTCGATCACCGTCGACGGCGTCAGCCTCACCGTCGTCGACGCCACCGACGACCACTTCACCATCAGCCTCATCCCCACCACCCTCGCCCTCACCACCCTCGGCATCAAACAGGTCGGCGACCCGGTGAACCTGGAGGTCGACGTCCTCGCCAAGTACGTCGAGCGGCTGCTCGGCCCGGGCGGCGCCACCGGCACCGCGTCCGAGGGAGCCGTCCGGTGACCGCGGTGACCTGGCTCAACGGCGAGGCGTTCACGCTCTTCGGACAGCACGTCATCTGGTCCGACATGATCGGCAACACCATCGGCCTCGCCGCCCTCGCCCTCGGCTGGCGCCGCTCCATCTGGACCTGGCCCGCGCAGTTCCTCTCCGGCGTCGTCCTCGTCGCCGCCTACGCCTCCGCCCACCTCAGCGGCGGCGTCGGCAAGCAGCTGCTGGTCATCGTTGTCGCGCTGTGGGGCTGGCGGTCCTGGCGCCGCGGCCGCCGGCAGGCGCAGGACGGCTCCCTCGCCGTCCGCTTCGCCAGCTGGCGCGAGCGCGGACTGCTGCTCGCCGGGACCGCCGCCGGAACCGCCGCCGTCGGTGGCCTCTTCACCCTCGTCCCGCAGCTGTCCTGGAACCCCTGGCCGGATGCGTACATCTTCGTCGGCACGCTCGCCGCGATGGTCGCCCAGGCCCGAGGGCTCGTCGAGTTCTGGTTCGCCTGGCTCCTCGTCGACCTGGTGGGCGTCCCGCTCGCCTTCGGCAGCGGCCTCGCCTTCTCCGGCCTTGTCTACGTCGTCTACTTCGCGCTCGTCATGTGGGGCCTGCGCGACTGGTGGATGCGCTCGCGCACCGGCGCCGCCACCGTCCTGGAAGGAGCCGCGGCATGACCGCACTGCAGAGCTGGTACGAGCCCGGGTCCGCCGACGACGCCGCGGGCCTGGCCCTCGACCCCGTCGAGCGGGCGATCGCCGACATCGCCGCCGGACGCCCCGTCGTGGTCGTCGACGACGAGGACCGCGAGAACGAGGGCGATCTCGTCCTCGCCGCGGAGAAGGCCACCCCCGAGATCGTCGCGTTCATGATGAGCGAGTGCCGCGGCCTGATCTGCGCCCCCATGGAGGGCACCGAACTCGACCGCCTCGCGCTGCCGCAGATGGTCGAGCACAACACCGAGTCGATGCGGACCGCGTTCACCGTCTCCGTCGACGCCACCGACGCGCACGGCGTGACCACCGGCATCTCCGCCGCCGACCGCGCCACCACGCTGCGGCTGCTCGCCTCCGGCGACTCGGCGCCCGGCGACTTCGTCCGCCCCGGCCACATCTTCCCGCTGCGCGCCCGCCCCGGCGGCGTCCTCGTCCGCGGCGGCCACACCGAGGCCGGGGTCGACCTCGCCCGCCTCGCCGGACTCCGCCCGGCCGCCGCGATCGTGGAGATCGCCGGGGAGGACGGCACCATGCTGCGCCTGCCCGAGCTGGTGCCGTTCGCCCGTAAGCACGGCCTGGCGATCATCTCCATCGAGGACCTGATCGCCTACCGCCGTCGCTCCACCCCCACCGTCCGCCGCGAGGCCACCACCCGGCTGCCCACCGCGCACGGTGAGTTCACCGCGTACGGCTACCGCTCCACCGTCGACGGCGTCGAGCACATCGCGCTGGTCGCCGGCGAGCTCGGCGACGGCGAGGACGTCCTCGTCCGCGTCCACTCCGAGTGCCTGACCGGCGATGTCTTCCACTCGCTGCGCTGCGACTGCGGCCCGCAGCTCCAGGCGTCGCTGGAGCGGATCAGCGCGGCCGGGCGCGGTGTGGTCATCTACCTCCGCGGCCACGAGGGACGCGGCATCGGCCTGCTCTCCAAGCTGCGCGCCTACGAACTCCAGGAGCGCGGCCGCGACACCCTCGACGCCAACCTCGAACTGGGCCTGCCCGCCGACTCCCGCGACTACGCCGCCGGAGCCCAGATGCTCCAGGACCTCGGCATCCGCTCGGTCCGCCTGCTGACCAACAACCCCGACAAGACCACGGCCCTGGCGCGCCACGGCCTCACCGTCTCCGGACGCGAGCCGATGCCGGTCCAGGCCGGGGAGCACAACCTCCGTTATCTGCGTACCAAGCGCGACCGCATGGGCCACGACCTGCCCTGGCTCGACCACCACGAGCAGCGGTAACACACCTCCCGACCGTCCCGACGACACCACCATCACCCTCCGAGGAGAACCGTGAGCGGCAAGGGCGCACCCGAACTGACCGTGAAGAACTGCCGGGACCTGCGGGTCGCCGTGATCGCCGCGCAGTGGCATGCGCAGGTGATGGACGGCCTGGTGAGCGGCGCCCTGCGCGCCCTGACCGACCTGGGCATCGACGAGCCGACCCTGCTGCGGGTCCCCGGCACCTTCGAACTGCCCGTCGTCGCGAAGGTCCTCGCCGGACGCGGTTACGACGCGGTCGTCGCGCTCGGCGTCGTCATCCGCGGCGGCACCCCGCACTTCGACTACGTCTGCCAGGGCGTCACCCAGGGCCTGACCCAGGTCGCCGTCGACACCGGCGTTCCCATCGGCTTCGGCGTACTGACCTGCGACACCGAGCAGCAGGCCCTGGACCGCGCCGGTCTCGACGGCTCCACCGAGGACAAGGGCCACGAAGCGGTCACCGCGGCCGTTGCCACCGCCGCCACGCTCCGGACCGTGTCGGAACCCTGGCGCTGACGGGACGGGACGGGCCTGGCGCGGCGGCGGCCGTGGCGCCGGGCCCGCCACCCTTCACCCGAGGCGCTGCGCCCCCGCCCGTCGCCCGCCACCACCCTTCACCCGAGGCGCTGCGCGCCACAGTGACATTGCCCGCTAGGGTAGGAGCACCATGTCCAAGAAGACGTTCGAGGAGCTCTTCGCCGAGCTCCAGCAGAAGGCCGCCACCGGCGACCCCACCACCTCCCGTACCGCCGAGCTGGTGCAGGCCGGTGTCCATACGATCGGCAAGAAGGTCGTCGAAGAGGCCGCCGAGGTGTGGATGGCCGCGGAGCACGAATCCGACGCCGCCGCCGCCGAGGAGATCTCCCAGCTCCTCTACCACCTCCAGGTCATGATGATCGCCAAGGGCATCTCCCTCGACGACGTCTACGCCCACCTCTGAGCCTCGCTCGCCCCGTCACACCTCACCCACCGAAGGAAGAAGAGCACCTCATGCTGCGCATCGCTGTCCCCAACAAGGGTTCACTGTCCGAGCCTGCGTCGGCGATGCTCCATGAGGCCGGGTACCGCCAGCGCAAGGACCGCCGGGAACTGGTCCTCGTCGACGCGCAGAACGAGGTCGAGTTCTTCTTCCTGCGCCCCCGCGACATCGCCGTCTACGTCGGCTCCGGCAAGCTCGACATCGGCATCACCGGCCGCGACCTGCTGCTGGACTCCGGCTCGCAGGCCGAGGAGATCCTCCAGCTCGGCTTCGCCGGTTCCACCTTCCGGTACGCGACCCGTCCGGGCACCGCCACCGACGTCAAGGAGTTCGGCGGCATGACCGTCGCCACCTCCTTCTCCGGACTCGTCAAGAAGCACCTCGCCGACAACGGCGTCGACGCCGACGTCGTCCACCTCGACGGCGCCGTCGAGACCGCCATCCAGCTCGGCGTCGCCCAGATCATCGCCGACGTCGTCGAGACCGGCACCACGCTGCGCAACGCCGGGCTGGAGATCATCGGCGAGCCGATCCTCACCTCCGAGGCGGTCGTCATCCGCCGCACCGGCGCCCCCGCCGACGACCCGAAGGTCCGTCAGTTCCTCCGCCGGATGCAGGGCGTCCTCGTCGCCCGCCGCTACGTGATGATGGACTACGACATCCGCGTCGAGCACGTCGAGAAGGCCGTCTCCCTCACCCCGGGCCTGGAATCGCCGACCGTCTCCCCGCTGCACCACGAGGGCTGGGTCGCGGTCCGCTCGATGGTCCCGTCCAAGGACGCCCAGCGCATCATGGACGAGCTGTACGACCTCGGCGCCCGCGCCATCCTCACCACCGGCATCCACGCCTGCCGCCTCTGACGGCCCCGCCGCACCGCCCCCACCACCCCCGACGGAAGACCCACGACGTGTCCGCGCCCCTGCCCAGCCTGCCGGTGACCTTCCGGCCGACCCGCACCCGGGTCGTCCTGTACCTCGTCGGACTCGTCCAGTTCGCGGCCCTCACCGCCATCGCGCTGGCGCTGCCCAAGCTGACCGGCGGGGAGCGGATCAGCTTTGTCTTCGTCGGTCTGCTGGTGCTCGCCGTCCTCCTGCTGCTCGCCCGCCCCAAGGTGGTCGCCCGGCAGGAGGGCGTCACCGTCGTCAACCTCACCACCCGCCGCGAACTGGCCTGGGCCCAGGTGCTGCGCGTCAACCTCCGGGCCGGTGACGCCTGGGTCCACCTCGACCTCGCCGACGGCACCAGCCTCCCCGCGATGGGCATCCAGCCCGGCATCGCCCGCCAGCAGGCCATCCGCGACGCCCGCGCGCTGCGCGACCTCGCCGAACTCCACGGCACCGGCCGCCCCGCCACGGCCTGACCCGCCGTCCGGGCGACCGCCCGGTGGCCCTGCCGCAACCGGCGCCCCGCTGTTTACCCTGTTGTCCACGGCGCCCTTCCGCGCCCGCCCCTTGCCCGGGGCCACTGCGACCTGAGGAGTGACTCCCTCCGGCAATGGACGGATCGTCCTGTAGTACCTGCGCCGCCCCCTCCGACCCCCCGGATACGACGGAGGCGGCGGCATGACCGGCCCCCTCCTGTTGCTCACCACAGCGCTCGTCCTCATCCTGGCCAACGGCTTCTTCGTGGCCGCCGAGTTCGGGCTCGTCACCGTCGAGAAGGCCGACGCGGAACGGGCCGCCGCCGACGGCGACCGCCGCGCCGCCACCGTCGTCGCCGCCCTGCGCGAGCTGTCCTTCCAGCTCTCCGGCACCCAACTGGGCATCACCATCACCTCCCTGGTCGTCGGCATGCTCGCCGAACCGGCGCTCGCCGCCGTCCTCGACGGGCCGCTGACCGCGACCGGGCTGCCCCGCGGCGCCGTGTCCGGCATCTCCGTGGTGACGGGCATGCTCGTCGCCTCCGCCGTGCAGATGGTCGTCGGCGAACTGGTGCCGAAGAACTGGGCGGTCTCCAAGCCGCTCCAGGTGGCCCGCTTCGTCGCCGGTCCGCAGAACGCCTTCTCGCGCTTCTTCCGCCCGGTGATCACCCTGCTGAACACTGTCGCCAACCGCCTCGTCCGGGCCCTCGGCGTGGAGCCCACCGATGAACTGGCCTCCGCCCGTACCCCCGGCGAACTGGTCTCCCTCGCCCGGCACTCCGCGCAGGCCGGAGCCATCGAGCAGGACACCGCCGACCTCTTCGTCCGCACCCTCGCGCTCGGCGATCTGACGGCGGAGAACGTCATGACGCCCCGGGTGCGGGTCAGCGCCCTCCAGGCGTCCGCGACCGCCGAGGACGTCGTCAACCTCACCCGCGCCACCGGTCTGTCCCGCTTCCCCGTCTACCGTGCCCGCCTCGACGAGGTCGTCGGCATGGTGCACCTCAAGGACGCGCTGGCCGTCCCGGCGCCCGACCGGCTGCGCACGCCCGCTGCGCGGATCGCCGTGCCGCCGCTCCAGGTGCCCGCGACGCTGCCCGTCGCCCCGCTGCTGGAGCGGCTGCGCAGCGAGGCGCCGATAGCCGTCGTCGTCGACGAGTACGGCGGCACCGCCGGTGTCGTCACCCTGGAGGACATCATCGAGGAACTGGTCGGCGAGGTCCGCGACGAGCACGACCGGGTGGACCTGCCCGAGCTGGGCCAGGCGCCCGCCGAGGACGGCCGCCCCGCCTGGGACGCCGACGGCGGCTGCCGCGTCGACACGCTGCGGCGGATCGGCCTGACGGCCCCCGACGGCCCGTACGAGACCGTCGCCGGGCTGGTCGCCCACATACTCGGCCGGATTCCGGCCCCCGGTGACACCGCCGAACTCGACGGCTGGCGGCTGCGGGTGCGGCTGGTCGCGCACCACCGCGCCGAGCGGATAAGGATCGTCCGCACGGCTCCCGCGGGCGTCGCCCGGGAGACCGTCGGCGCCGGGGCGGAGGCCGCCCGGTGACCTTCGCGCAACTTCTCCTCGCCGTCCTCCTCGTCCTCGCCAACGGCTTCTTCGTCGGCGCCGAGTTCGCCCTCGTCTCCGTACGCCGCAGCCAGATCGAGCCGCTGGCCACCGAGGGCTCCAAGCGGGCCCGTCAGGTGCTGCACGGGCTGGAGAACCTCCCGCAGATGATGGCCGCCGCGCAGTTCGGCATCACCGTCTGCTCCCTGACGCTGGGCGCCGTCGCCGAGCCGACCGTCGCCCGGCTGCTGGAACCGCTCTTCGCCGCGGTCCGTCTGCCCGCCCCGCTGATCCACCCGCTCGGCTACGCCATCGCCCTGGCCGTGGTGGTCTTCCTCCACCTCGTCATCGGCGAGATGGTGCCGAAGAACCTCGCGATGGCGGCGCCCGAGAGGACCGCGCTGTGGTTCAGCCCGGGCCTCGTCGCCTTCGCCCGGCTCTGCCGCCCGGTCACCGCGCTGCTCGGCGCCTGCGCCAGGGGAGTGCTGCGGCTCTTCGGCGTCGAGCCCAAGGACGAGGTCGAGGCGGTCTTCACCAGCGAGCAGCTCACCCACCTCGTCGAGGACGCCGGACAGGCCGGGCTGCTCGCCCCGGCCGAACAGGAGCGGCTGGCCGACGCGCTGGAGCTGGGCAGCCGCCCCGTCACCGACGTCCTGCTCGGCCCGGCCCGGCTGGTCACCATCGACGCGACGGTCACCCCGCGCCAGGTGGAGGAGCTGACCGTCGCCACCGGCTACTCCCGCTTCCCGGTCTGCGCGCCGGGCGGTGCGTACATGGGCTATCTGCACGTCAAGGACGTCCTCGACCTGGAGGAGCGGGACCGCGCGGTGCCGCAGCGCGTCTGGCACCCGATGACGACGCTCCGCGCCGAACTCCCCCTGGACGATGCGCTGACCGCGATGCGCCGGGCCGCCTCCCATCTCGCCGCGGTCGCGGGCCCGACCGGCCGGGTGCTCGGCCTCGTCGCGCTGGAGGACGTCCTGGAGATGCTGGTCGGAGAGGTGCACGACCCGGCGCACCGCACGGAGTCGCTCTCGCACGGCGCCCGCGACGCGGTCGCGCCCGTCCCGGCTCCCGCACCGGACGGCACCGGCGCCGAGGTGGCCGGGGGCGCCGGACGCCCCGACGGGGACCGCGCGCTGACCGGCTGACCGGCTGAGGCCCAGGGGCCCGTCCCGCCGCCGCGCACCGCGCGGTTCAGAGCGGGGCGGGCCCCGCCGTGTCCGGGCCGCGCCCTGAACGCACCTCGCCGTACGCCTGGATCAGATCGGGCAGCCGGAGCGTGGCGAGGTCGTCGCGGCCCGGGGTGCCGCGCCAGGTGGAGAGCCGCAGATCGCGGTAGGCGCAGCTCTTCTCGTACAGGGTGCGCAGGAAGCGGCCGTTGCCCAGTTCGTCGATCCAGCCCTGGTCGACGACGTGACCGCTGATGCTGCGCAGCTCGTCGCGGGCCTCGTCGTCCCAGCGGTCGCCGTTCTCCTCGGCCAGCACCTCGCCGATCGCGGTCAGCTCGCCCGGCCGGTAGCTGGGGAAGTCGACCCGGCTGGTGAACCGCGACGACAGCCCCGGGTTGGCGGCCAGCAGCCGGTCCATGCCCTCCGGGTAGCCCGCCAGGATGACGACGAGCCGGTCGCGGTTGTCCTCGGCACGCTTGAGCAGCACCTGCAGTGCCTCGTCGCCGTACGCGTCGCCCTTGCTGTAGCCGGTGTTGGAGAGGCTGTACGCCTCGTCGACGAAGAGGACGCCGCCGAGCGCCGAGTCGATCAGATCGTTGGCCTTGACGGCGGTCTGGCCGAGGAACTCGCCGACCAGATCGGCGCGTTGGGCCTCCACCAGATGGTCGCCGCCGAGCAGTCCCAGGGCGTAGAAGACCCGGCCGAGGATGCGCGCCACCGTTGTCTTCCCGGTGCCGGACGGGCCGGAGAAGACGAAGTGCCGCTTGGGCGGCTGCACCGGCAGGCCCTGACCGGCCCGCAGCCCGGCCATCCGCAGCTGCGCGGAGAGCGCCCGCACCTGCCGCTTGACCGGCTCCATGCCGACCATCCGCTCCAGCTCCGTCAGCGCCCGCTCCAGCAGGACGGGATCGGCGGGCCCGGCCACCCGCCCGGCGGCCCGCTGCCCGGGCACCGCCGCCTTGTGCCGCGCAGGGGACGCCGCGTCGGGCACCGCGCCCGCCGCCTCCGGGAAACCCGCCTCACCGGCCGGCGCCTCCCACCCGTCGACGGCGTCGAGCGGCGCGAGCGGATCGGGGTCGCGCCCGGCCTCCTGACCCGCGGCGGACACGGTCGCGAGGTCGCCGCCCTCCTCCAGCCCATCGGCCTGGGTGATGGTGGCCAGCCGCGCCGCGGTGTCCATGAACTGCCGGTCGACGCGGTGCACCGCGCGGTAGAGGGGGAGGGCGGCGGCGCTGCGGCCGGTGCCCTCGTGGGCGCGGGCGAGCCAGTACCGCAGCTCCTTGCGCTGCGGCTGTTCGCTGCGGCACCGCATCAGCGCGGCCGACAGCAGCGGCGCGGCCTGCCCGTACATCTCCAGCCGCACCCGCGCCATCCCCCCGAACAACCCGGCCTCGATGCCCAGCACCGGGTCGTCCAGCAGCGGTTCGGTGTGGCGTACGAGCTGTTCCCAGTCCTTGACGAGGTAGGCGCGGCAGGCGTGCAGAAAACGGACCTGCGGGTCGGCGTCGACCGGCGGGCAGCCCGCCAGCGCCTGGTCCAGCTCCGCGACGTGGCGGCCGTCGAGCCAGTGGGAGGCGTGCGCGAGCAGCAGATCGCGGCGGCTCTCCAGCACCGGCTGCACCCACCATCCCAACCAGTACCAGGAGTTGAGGGGGCGTCCGTGGCGGGTGCGCTGTTCGCCGAAGCGGTCGCGGTGGCGGTGCATCCGCAGCAGGGCGGTCGAGGTGTCGGCGCGCAGCGCGTGGAGCCCGAGCCAGGCGTCGGCCATCGTCGGATCCATCCGTACCGCGGCCCGGAACTCCTCCTCGGCCTGCGGGTACGCGCCGACGGTGTAGGCGTCGACCGCGCGCAGCCAGGCGAGTTCGGCCGGGGCGGGCGGCGCGCCCGGTGTACCCAAGTCCATCGCATCCCCCACAGAACGTGCCCCGGTGTCCCGCCGACCGGCTGCCACGCCACCGCCCGAAGCGCCGTACGCCGTACGGGAGTTGCCGCCGCCCCCGCAGTCGTCACCGGCCCCTCGCACGCCCCTGTCGTGGCACCGACTGGCATGGTACCCGGGGTGTCGCCGCAGGCCGTAGGGGGCGACAGGGGATGCGCGGAAGGGGGCAGAAGGGGGCGCACACGGCGCGAACGGGGCGGTGACCCACGGTGAGGGGAAGAGGGGGCCGAGAGCGGCGAAAAGGGATGTCAGGGCAGAACGAAGCCCCCGATCACGGGGGAACAACCGGGGGCTTCGCGTCTGCGGGCGGCTCTGTGAGCCGCACAATGAGAACGTAAGTCCTGTACGCCCCCCAGGTCAAGCCGAGTTGGGCAGTCGGCGGGTCCTCGCCACCCGGCGCCCGCACCCCTCCAACTCCGGTGACACAGGGTGAAGGTGACGTTCCTTCAGGTTGCGGAACGGGGACCCTCGGACACCTCGTACCCCACCGCTCCCTGCCGCACCAGAAGATCGGCGTACGGACGCGACGGATCCGCCGCGAAGTGCGTGCGCTCCGCCGGAATCCAGCCATCCCAGAACTCCGTGAGCCCCGCCCCGTCCCGTAGCCGCCCCCGCTCCCAGGACGGCTCGTCCGCCAGCTCCATCCACAACAGACAGGCCAGCTGCGGACGCAGCGCCCGGCGCCCGACGCCCACGCCCTCCACCAGCACCACCGGCTCCGGCGCCACCTCCCGCACCTCGCCGTACTCCCGGCGCACCCAGTCGTACATCTCGTACTGCGCCCGCTCGCCCCGGGACAGCGGCGCCAGCACCTGATCCCGGAACCGCTCCGCCCAGCCGAACAGCCACGCATGGCAGGCCAGGTCGTCGGTGCGGATGACCGGTGCGCCGCCGAGCGCCGCGGCCAGCCGCCGGGCGAAGGTGCTCTTCCCCGACCCTGCGTGCCCGTCGACCCCGATCAGCCGCACCGGGCCGCAGGACGGTGGGAGCGCGGCGAGGCGGGCGGCGAGCGGGGCCAGGGCGTCGTTCATCGCGCCAGCGTACGTATCCGGTGCCCACCGCTCACATCGGCTCGACGACGCGCGTCCGACCGCTGGCCGAAATATGGCGGCACCGGCGATAGTTGATCCCTGCCGCCCAACGGGCGCCGCGGCCGCACGGCCCGGCGTCCCGTCCGTCCGTGGTGCCCGGTGCCGTCGTCCCGCCCGGGGCCACCCGACCGTGTTCCGCCCGCTGCCTGCACCGTCCGCGTCCCGTACGCCGCACCCGACTGGGGGAATCCCGATGACACGTTCCGCGCCCCGCCGCACCGTCCTCGCCGCCGCACTCGCCGCGGCCGCGGCCGCCGCGGCCCCCGTCGCGGCCGCCACGCCGCGCCCCACGGGCTCCGGGCCCGCGCCGCGGGCGGCCCGCCCGAGGAGAACCGTGGACTACCACGCCTGGACCACTGCCGCCGACTGGGCGCGCGGCACCCACGCCGGGACCGGCCCGGCGCCGTCCGCCCGCGCCGGGATCTGCCTGCTGACCCCCGCCGGAACCGCCGACTACCGCGACCCGCACACCGGCCGCACCGCCGCCTGGGAGTACGCCACCTGGACCGGCCCCCGCCACACCCTCGCCGTCCCGGCCTCCGAACTCGTCGCCTCCTGGAACGCCCACACCCCGCCCGGCACCTGGATCACCGTCGAGGCCCGCGCCGCCTACTCCGACGGCGGCCACACGCCCTGGTACGTCATGGGCCGCTGGACCTCCGGCGACGGCGACGCGGACATCCGCCGCACCTCCGTCGACGACCAGAAGGACGGCCGCAGCAGCGTCTCCACCGACACCCTCGCGCTCGACGACGCGGCGGGCGGCACCCGCTTCACCGCGTACGCGCTGCGCGTCACCCTGCACCGCACCCCGGGCACCACCGCCACACCCACCGTCCACCGGCTCGGCGCGATGGGCTCGGACATCCCCGCCCGCTTCGAGGTCCCGGCCTCCGCCCCCGGCCCGGCCGCCGGCCGCGAACTCCCCGTCCCGCGCTACTCCCAGGAGATCCACAAGGGGCAGTACCCCGAGTACGACAACGGCGGCGAGGCGTGGTGCAGCCCCACCTCCTCCCAGATGATCACCGAGTACTGGGGGCACCGCCCCGCCCCCGGGGACCTCGCCTGGGTCGACCCCTCGTACGCCGACCCCCAGGTCTGCCTCGCCGCCCGCCGCACCTACGACAGCCAATACCAGGGCTGCGGCAACTGGCCCTTCAACGCCGCCTACGCCGCCACCTACCCCGGCCTCCAGTCCGTGGTGACCCGCCTCTCCTCCCTCACCGACGCCGAACACCTCATCGCCGCCGGTATCCCCGTCATCACCTCCCAGTCCTTCCTCGCCACCGAACTCGACGGCGCGGGCTACGGCACCGCCGGCCACCTCATGACCGTCATCGGCTTCACCCTCGACGGCGACGTCATCGCCAACGACCCGGCTTCTCCGGATGACCAGGCCGTGCGGCGGGTTTACCCTCGCCGGGAGTTCGAGAACATCTGGCTGCGGACCAAGCGGTACGACGCAAAGGGCCAGGTCAAGAGTGGTTCGGGCGGGGTGTGTTACCTCTACTTCCCCGTGAACTCAGCACCAACTCAGCACCGTGTCCTGCGAGACCTCGGGATCGTGTAGCGGTCATGCCGCCAGGTGGACCGACAGCTCCTCCGGGAGGTGGTCCCGGAAGGTCGTCGTCACCACCTGGCGGCAGCGCGCCCGCCCGTCCTGTGGGTGAGGTGCCCCGGGGAAGACGCCAAGTGATTCACCCCTGCGGAGGCCGTCGCCGACTGGTCGGCGCTCTCACCGACGTCACGAAGCGATGGACCGCTGGCCGTTGGTGTACCACCGGTTCGTCATCCATGCCCCGAAAGAGATTGACCGAGCTGCCTCCGGCTGCAGCCTCGTCTCGACCTGCTGACTCGCCCGGATCAGCGGCATCTGCTGCGGTTTTGCTTCTGGACCCCTATATAGGGCGGGGGCAGCGACTGCGCACTCTCCGGCTCGCATTCACCTGATCGTGTACGCGATCTGTGCCGTGGCCTTCTCGATGACTTCTCCCCCCTGATGATCAAGGAGCGCCTGGCGTCGTCCGGGGACGTCTTTCGTTCTCTTTGGCATGTCCGGCCGCATGCACTGTCCGCTCAAGAGAAACGGCTCATCGTGCATTTGACTCCGCATGAGCAGGAGCGCCTGCTGATCCATGTGGCGGCCGACGTGGCGCAGCGGCGCCGTGACAGTGGGCTGCTCCTCAACTATCCCGAGGTGATGGCCCTGCTGACGGTGCACGTCTTCGAGCAGGCGCGCGCCGGCAAGACGGTCAGCGACATCATGGACTCGGGTCGGCAGTTGTTCAGTCGGGACGAGGTGATGGACGGCGTTCCGGAAATGATCAAGAGCGTGCAGGTGGAGGCCACGTTCCCGGACGGCACCAAGCTGGTCACCCTTCACGACCCCTTCCCGGAGGCCACAGCGGAACCCGAGGTCCACCCGGGCAAGGTCGAGCACCCCGAGCCACCGCGCAAGCCGGACTGCCCGGTCGGCTGCGATGGCGGCAGTGGCAACGGCTCGCCCTCGTGCTGTGACAAGTGCCGAGAACAGGAGGCGGCGTCTTGGTACAAGGCGATTGAGTTCAATGCGGACCTACAGGAAGACGCCACCATGCTGCCGGGTGCGGGCAGGACGAGGATCAGGGTGAAGAACGTGTCGGACCGTCCCATCCAGGTCGGTTCCCACTACCACTTCGCCGAGGTCAACCCGGGGCTGAAGGTCCTCAAGGTCGAGGTTCCTTCCGGTCCGGAGTCGGAGGCGCTCCAGGATCTCAAGGACTGCGAGGCGGCGTGGCTGCGGCGGCTGAACATCGCCGCGGGTACATCCGTGCGCTTCGAGCCGGGCGACGAGTGCTGCGTCGAGCTGGTGGAGATCCAGGGCGACCGACAGGTCAAGGGGCTGCGCGAGGTGACGCACCGGTGAGCACCAACTCAAGCACCCCGTCGAGCAGCAGGCCGGCGAGCTCACCGGAGAACTCGGCGTCGAGCAATGTGCTGAAGCGGGCCGATTACGCCGCTCGGTACGGTCCCACCACCAAGGACCGCGTCCGCCTGGCCGACACCGCCCTGACCGTCGAGATCGAGGCCGACTGGAGCGGCGGTCCGAAGCACAGCGGCAACGAGATGATCTTCGGCGGCGGAAAGGTGATCCGCACGTCGATGGGCATGTCCCACATCCCCAGAAACGGGGATGCCCAAGGCAAACATAAGCCTGTGGACACGGTCATCACCGGTGCGCTGATCCTCGACTGGTGGGGTGTGGTCAAGGCAGACGTCGGGCTCCGCGATGGTGAGATCGCCGCCATCGGCAAGGCGTACAACCCCGAGACGATGGACCCGATCCCGCCCAACGAGTTCGAGATGCCGGACCGTACGGCCCCGAGCGACACGCTGCCGGTGCAGCCGGCGAACTTCGTGGTCGGTCCGAGCACCGAGGTCATCTCCGGCAACGGGCGGATCCTCACCGCGGGTGGCGTGGATACCCACGTCCATTTCATCTGCCCGGAGCAGATCCACGAGGCCCTCACCTCGGGTGTGACCACGCTCATCGGCGGCGGCACCGGCCCCGCCGAGGGCAGCACCGCCACCACGGTGACCCCGGGCGAGTGGCACATCACCCGGGTCTTCGAGAGCCTGGACGCCTACCCGGTCAACATCGGCCTGCTCGGCAAGGGCAGCACGGTGAACCCGGACGCCCTCAACGAACAGGTCGACGCCGGCGTCATCGGCTTCAAGGTCCACGAGGACTGGGGAGCCACGCCCGCCGTGATCGACGCGGCACTGGAGGTGTGCGAGAGCCGCCGGGTCCAACTTGCCCTGCATGCCGACTCGCTGAACGAGTCCGGTTTCCTGGACAGCACCCGCGACGCCTTCACGAAGGACGGTAAGAAGCGTTCGGTCCACATCTTCCACGTCGAGGGCGCCGGCGGTGGTCACGCCCCGGACATGATCGAGCTGGTCAAAGAGACGAACGTCCTGCCCGCCTCGACCAACCCGACCCGCCCCCTGACGGTGAACACCGTGGCGGAGCACATCGACATGATGGTGGTCTGCCACCACCTCAACCCGGACATCCCGGCGGACATGGCTTTCGCCGACTCCCGCATCCGGCCGTCCACCATGGCCGCGGAGGACCTCCTCCACGACATGGGCGCCATTTCGATGATGTCCTCCGACGCCCAGGCGATGGGACGCATCGGCGAGATGGTCATGCGTACCTGGCAGACCGCGCACGTCATGAAATCGCGCTATGGCCCTTTGAAGGAGGACCTCGACAACGCGAAGGTCCGCCCGATCGCTGATGACAACGGCCACTCGCACCATGCAGAGAAGCTGATCCCGAACGACAACTACCGGGCGCGCCGATACGTTGCCAAGTACACGATCAACCCGGCGATCACGCACGGCATCGACGGTCACGTCGGTTCGGTGGAGACCGGGAAGCTCGCCGACCTGGTGCTCTGGGAGCCTAAGTTCTTCGGCGTCAAGATGCACATGGTCCTCAAGGGCGGGCAGCTCGCGTACGCGCAGGTGGGCGACGCCAACGCGTCGATCACGACGCCGCAGCCTTTCCTGCCGCGGGCGGTCTGGGGCTCCACCGGCCGCTCCCCACAGCGCAACTCGTACAACTTCGTGGCCCCGGGCGTGGCCGACAAGTTGAACTCGCGAGTCGTCACCGTCCGGGACAGCAGCGGGAACGTCACGGAGGTGAAGACCGGGGGGCTTGGCCTCGTCAAGAAGTTCATGGACATCTCGACGGGCATCCGAGAGGTCACCAAGGCCGACATGAAGCTGAACGACATGGTGCCGGAGAGCCTCGACGTCGATCACAACAGTTTCGAGGTCACCATCGGCGGTGCGACCACAGGGGACGCCCGCACGGAAATCAACGGAGCGACCGTACCGCGCGCCTACGTGAGTGAAGTCCCCATGGCACAGAGGTACTTCCTCTTCTGACCGGACCTTGCCCCGCCGATGACGCCGTCACCGCGGCCGTGGCCCAGGCAGGACCTGCGCCCGTCTGGACCACGGCACCATCCAACCCTGCGAAAGGCAGCCGCTCGCCCATGAGCCGTGCCGCACTGCTCCTGCTGGCCGACGGCCGCTTCCCCGCCGGCGGGCACGCCCACTCCGGCGGCGTCGAGGCCGCAGTCGCCCACAAAGCCGTACACGACATCTACAGCCTCGAAGCCTTCTGCCGGGGGCGCCTTCACACCACGGGTCTGACCACGGCCGGTCTGGCTGCCGCGGCCGCCGCCGGATGCGACCCGCTGCTGCTGGACGATGCCGCCGACGCACGCACCCCGGTCCCCGCGCTGCGCGCCGTGGCCCGCAGGCTCGGGCGGCAGATGATGCGCGCGGCACGCGCCACTTTCCCGTCCGCCGAACTCGACCGCTTGGCCGCCGAGCGCCCCCAGGGTGCCCATCAGCCCATCGTCCAGGGCCTCGCCGTCCGAGCCGCCGGGCTCACCCCGAAGGACGCAGCCTGTGCCGCAGCGTACGAGAGCACCGGCGGCCCGGCCACCGCAGCGGTGCGCCTGCTCAGCCTCAACCCGCTCGACGCCTCGCGGCTGCTGGCACGCCTCAGCGCGGAGACCGACACCGTCGCCGCGGCCGCCGCCGACGCGGCGGCCCGCGTGACGACCGAGGGCCTTGACGTCCTGCCATCGGCGTCCTCCCCGCTGCTGGACATCACCGGAGAGCAGCACGCCGCCTGGACCATGCGGCTCTTCGCCTCCTGAACCCACCCTGCCCGTCTGGAGTTTCCATGCACCTCGATCACCCCGTGACCATGCCCCATCGCCACGCCTACAGCCCCGAGCCGCTGCGCGCGGACCGTGGTCTCCGTGCCTTCCGCGTCGGCCTGGGCGGTCCCGTCGGCTCCGGCAAGACCGCCAGTGTCGCCGCGCTCTGCCGCACCCTGCGCGACGAATTCTCCCTCGCCGTCGTCACCAACGACATCTACACCCGCGAGGACGCCGAGTTCCTGCTGCGCGAGGCCGTGCTGTCCCCCGAGCGGATCACGGCGGTGGAGACCGGCGCATGCCCGCACACCGCGATCCGGGACGACATCTCCGCCAACCTGGAGGCCGTCGAACGCTTCGACGAGACCCTCCACCCCCTCGACCTCGTGCTCGTCGAGTCCGGTGGCGACAACCTCACCGCCACCTTCTCCAAGGGCCTCGTCGACGTGCAGATCTTCGTCATCGATGTCTCCAGCGGTGACGACATCCCCCGCAAGGGAGGTCCCGGCATCACCACCTCCGACCTCCTCGTCGTCAACAAGACCGACCTCGCCCCGCACGTCGGCGCCGACCTCGCCACCATGGCCGCCGACGCCGAACGGCAACGCGGCGACCTTCCCGTCGTCTTCACCAGCCTCACCTCCGACGACGGCATCCGTGAGATCGCCGACTGGGTAACAGGGCACCTCACCCGGTGGCGCGCGAAGGCGGCGGCATGAGCGCTGGCACCCAACTCGACCGGCCCAAGGCCGCGTTCGACCCCGCCAACCCCTCCACCGGCACCGAGGAGACCTGCGGACACCCGGACGGCGTGCGTGCTACCGCCCGCATCCGCGCCGCGTACAACGGGCGCGTCACCACCCTGCCGGAACTGCGCAGCGACGGCCCGTTCCACCTACGGCGCATGCGCACAGGCGGCCGGGCCGCCACGGTGGGCGTCATCGGCGCGATGAGCGCCCCGCTCGGCGGCGACCGGCTCGCCCTCGACATCACCGCCGAAGACCGGGCCGAACTGGATGTCACCACAGCCGCCGCCACGCTCGCCCTCCGCGGTCCCACCACCGCGCCGGCCACCTACGACGTACGGCTGAGCGTGGGGGAGCACGCCTGCCTACGCTGGCTGCCGAAGCCGCTGATCAGCGCCGCCGACAGCAATCTGCATCAGACCTGCACGGTCAACCTCGCCGCGACCTCGCAACTGGTGCTGCGCGAGGAGCAAATCCTGGGCAGAGCCAACGAGAAGCCGGGCCACCTCGTCAGCCGCATCCGGGTCCACCGCGCCGGCCGCCTGCTGCTCGACCAGCACACCGCCTACGGGGACCCCGAGCCCGGATGGGACGGCCCCGCAGTCCTGGACGGACACCGCGCCGTCGGCCAACTCCTCGTCGTGGACCCGGAGCTGGACCTCCAGCGTGCCCCCGTCCTGCTCCGCAAAGGAACCAAGGACGGCTGCGCGGTCCTCGCACCGCTGGCCGGCGGCCCGGCACTGCTTGCCACCGCCGTCGCACGGACCTCCTCAGCCCTGCGGGAGCTACTCAACGAAGCACTCGGACACGCCTTCGGCGAGTAGCGCAGACGGCCCGCAGCCCCTCGGCGTGCAGTGGACCACACCGCCGGGCCGGCCCCTGCGGCCCCACGCTGTGAGAGCGCCGTCCAGTTCCGCGTACAGGTCTCGCGGGCAGTCCGGGACGAGGCCGGGGCCCGCCGACGCGGAAACCACCGGAGCCACCGGCACGCTGTCGGCCGCCGTGTCCCGCTCGCTGTTCCGCCGAGGCGAAGCAGCGCTGACGGCTACCGCCCCCGATGAACGTGAATTCGATGGATAACAGGATTCGGCAACACCTACTTCCGGTGTGGAAATCGGAAGGATCCTCGAAGGGATACCGGAGGCTCCGGCTGGGCTCTGAAAGTGGAGGCATCGCTCTCCTTGAATTAGCCATGCATCATATCGACCCGGAGAAATTCACTTTTGGCGTCATGTGCTGGATGTGGGCCATTCGTTGTCCGGCGGTGGCGCGGGTGATGGATATTCCGTGAAGGGGCCCCTGGGGTCAAATTCGATCATGGCTTGAAAGCGGCCAGGATGATATTTCTTTCGAGGGTGAGGGGCATTCTTGTTTGAATCGCCCGGGTGGTTCCGATACGGTCGGGATTCCCTAACCGGGCGGATGTCATGTGGGGACAACGACGGGGTATTCATGGACGAATCATCGCCACGCCACGCCGGCAGCGAGGCCACGAGGCTACTCTGCGCCGGAAGCTATCTGAGCCCCGACTTCCGTCGGCAGGTCGTCGACGAACTCGTCGCTCACGAGGAACGAACCGTCGCCCCCTCCCTGGGGGTTGACGTCCTGTCCGTTCTCGGTCATGCGTTGCGCGCTCGGCGCCAGGAGGCCATGGCGGCAGTAGCGTTGCTGGCGGCTTGGTCCGTCTTCTTCGCCGCGGACAGAGCGTCGGCCCCTCCCTTCCTGAGAAACCTCGGTTGGCCGATGCTGAACAGCGCACTGAACCACGTAAGCCCGTGGGCCTGCTGGTACGCGCTGGTGTGCCTGGGCATGTTGCTGGCCCGCTACGTCTCCGGCCTCCCGCTCACCAGTTACATGGGCGCGCCGCTGTTTTTGGGCCTCCGGAAGCTGAGCGTCCCGCGCAGGGTGAGCGGCATCCTCCTCACGCTCGTGTTCTGGACACTCAACGCCCTTTACTGGGTAGCCGCCCTGCTTTGGCCAGGCGATACCGTTGCCGTGGTGTGCCCGCTGCTGATCGCGTGTGTCGTGTGGGCGCACCGGGCGCGGGTGACCCGGATCCTGCGCGCCGAGCTCGGCAGGGAGACGTTCCGTCGCCGGAACCAGGGTGGCCGTGGAGTCCGACTGCCGAATTCCGGGCGGTACCGCCGGCTACAGCGGTTCATCGAGCGTGAACAGTACGCACCGGGGGCGGTCTACCACCCTCAGCTCCCCTTCATCGGTGCGGGTACGCCGCACCAGCCCTGGTCGCTGGCTCTGGAGCTGCAACGCATGGGCGAAGAGGGCGCCGACCGGAGGGGCGAGGCGACGATTCCGGCGCAGGGCACGGACGGCGAACCACCCCTCACGCCGCGGAACGTTATCGATCTCATTACGCCGCGCCTCGAATCGCTCCGCGATTCGGTGGCCCGGACCGGCAGGGACAGGCTCAAGGACCTGGAGATCGAGGAATTCGTCTACCTGCCTCCCGGCGCCGCCCGGAGCAGTGACGCCGTCTTCGGACGCGAGCAGATGCGGCAGCACATCGGCGCTTCGGTGAACGAGGCGGCGGAGGCCCGCCGTCACTTCCTGCGGATCAGGATCGGCGCATGGGACGAGCAGATCGTGGTCACCATCTTCGTGCGGGTGCACACGCAGGGGCGGATGCTCGTTCTGGAGGTCGCACCGCATGTGCTCGGCCCGATCAGGGAGGATTTCGCGGAGGTCGACGCGGTCGCCGCTCGTTCCGGGCGGGTGCGGGACGTGCCGCGCACCGTTTTGCGGGCGCTCCTTCTCGGACCGAGCACATCCATGGCCGCACGGGACTGGCCGAGCGAGGTCGTCAGGTCCTTCTTCGCCGCCCCGAGTGTGTCCACGGCCACTGGGATCTCAGCCCTGCGCACCCTCCTCATGGTGTTCCGGACCTGGCTTTCGGAGCCGGAGCACGCGATACCGGGCGCACCCGTCAAATCCGTACGGGAGATGGGGAGCGCGCCGGTGTCCTCCCTCTTCCAGGAGATGGACGTGAGCCGGTACGTCAAGACGGTTCAGGACCGGATCGCTTCGGGGGTCCGGGACGCCCTGGAGCAGAGCGGATACCGGACGGACCGTTTCGAGCAGCAGATCGTCAACGTGGGAGAAGGCGGGCTCTTCATCGGATACATGAGGGGCGGAACGGCACTCGGCCAGGTCTCCGGGGGCGCGGTCGCCACCGGTGAGAGGGGCCGGGCACGCAACACCGACGCGGGCACCGCCAACGACGGGAGGGGCGCACGGTGAACCAGGACGAACAGTCGGACCACGCCCGGAATGAACCGGCCCCCAGCAGCGGGGACGTGCACATCGGGACGATGACCGGGGGAGCCATCGCGACGGGTGCGCACGGCAAGGCCGTGCACCAGGCGGCGCCCGGCAATTCCGCCACCGACGAGGCCACACGTGAACTGGTGGCGGCCATGACGGCCCTGCGTGAGCATCTGCAACTGCTGACGCCCACGGAGGAGACGGCCGGAGTCCGCTCCGAAATCGCGTCCATCACCGCTGATATCGCACAGTCGGGAAGCCCGTCCCCTGGTCGCCTGGAGAGGCTCCGCGCTTACCTGGAAGTGGGAACGACAGCGGTTTCGGGGCTGGCTTCGGCCCTACCGGTGGTCCAGGCCATCGGGCGAATGCTGGGCTGAGGAACACGGTGTGAGATACGACGCGGAGAGTCAGCGTTGGGTGGACGACGACGCCCTGCCCCCGGTCCTGGCTCCGGCCCCGGGGCCGGAACCCCGTGGCCGCTGGACGGCCGACTGGCCACCCGGCCCACGCAGTTGGCCCAGGGCGGCAAGAATGGCGGGGGTGGTGGCAGTCGTGCTCTGCTGGGGAGCCGCGGTCGGGCTGTGGGCCGTGCTGCCCCGTGAATCCGGCGGCGTACAAGTCCGGCCCGCCGCGACGAAGAGTAGTCCCCCGACGCCGAAGGCAACGGAATCTCTCCCCCCTTTCGACACAGATGACATGCCCTCGGAAGGGTTCGAAACCCAGGAAATCGAGGGTCCTAACGGCACCTTTTTCGAGGTTCCACGAAACTGGAATCGCTTCGACGAGTCCCGAGAACCGGACGTGGTCAGTTACGAATCGGAGGACAGCAGGGCGAGCCGACTGATCATTTTCACGGTGGCGGAAGCCACTCCCTCCGAATCGATAAAAGCGGCTTCGGATTCCGACAGGATAACCAAGGGCGGATACGATGAACCGTTTCGTGGAGTAGTTGGTGGTATTGCTCGGCGGGAGTTCACCTACTCCGACGAAGAGCTGGGTGAACAGTTCGCTGTCGACTGCCGGTTCGAAGCGGAGACGGACGGTAATCTGTACGCGATCGTCGCCTTTGGGCCGGTCGGCCAGGAGGGGGAAACCAGGCAAGTGGTGGAGCGAGCGAAAGCGAGCTTCAGAACGGCAGAATAAAGTGCCCTCAGCATCCATGCGGAAGTGGAGCGCTAATTCTGCCAGGAACTACCAACGCCGCGCGTCATGGGTCGTGCTGAGGAACGGGAGCTTGCTTCTGACGTGGTGCTTCGGTGAGGCTGCCCCGATTCGGTCGCCGTATGAGTGGGCTCACCGGCCGTTGCCGGTGCGGGCGCGGCGCCAGGCGCCATCGGCCAGCAGGCGCAGGCCGTTGAGGCCGACGATCACGGTGGAGCCCTCGTGCCCGGCCACGCCGAGGGGGAGTGGCAGGGTTCCTACCAGATCCCAGATGACCAGGGCGGTGATGAACACCGCGGCGATGACGAGGTTCTGCGCGACCAGGCGGCGGGCCCGGCGGGAGAGGGCGACGACGGTGGGGACGGTGGCGAGTTCGTCGCGGACGACGACGGCGTCGGCGGTCTCCAGAGCGAGGTCGGATCCGGCCCGGCCCATGGCGATGCCGGTGTGGGCGGCGGCCAGGGCGGGGGCGTCGTTGACGCCGTCGCCGACCACGAGCACCTTGCGCCCGGCCTGCTCCAGCTCCCTGACCGCGGCGACCTTGTCCTGCGGGAGGAGGCCCGCGCGGACGTCGGTGATGCCGACCTCGTGTGCCAGGCGGGCGGCGGCGCGCGGGTTGTCGCCGGTGACCAGCGCCGGCGCGGCCCCGGTCAGATCGGTGAGGGCGGCGACGGTGGCGGCGGCCTCCTCGCGCAGCCGGTCGGCGATGCCCAGCACCCCGAGAGGGGCGCCGTCGACCTCGACCAGGACGGCGGTACGGCCCTCGTCCTCCAGCCGGGCGGCGGCCGCGGCGGCCGCGGCGGCCGGATGGTCCGTACGCCCGTTCAGTAGCCGGGCGGGGCTGCCGACCGCCACGCGGTGGCCGCCGACGGTGGCCGTCACCCCGGTGCCGGGAGCGGAGGCGAAGTCCTCCGCCACGGGGAGGTCCAGGTCGCGGGCGCGGGCGGCGTCGACGACGGCGCGGGCCAGCGGGTGTTCGCTGGGGTGCTCGGCCGCCGCCGCGAGCCGCAGCAGCTCCTCCTCGCTCACGCCGGAGCCGGCCAGCGGGCGGAGGTCGGTGACGTACGGGATGCCCTCGGTCAGGGTGCCGGTCTTGTCCAGCGCCACCGCGTCGATCTGACCGAGTTGTTCCATCACCACAGCCGACTTGACCAGGACGCCGTGCCGTCCGGCGTTGGCGATCGCTGACAGCAGCGGCGGCATCGTGGCCAGCACCACCGCACACGGGGAGGCGACGATCATGAAGGTCATGGCTCGCAGCAGCGTCGGCTGCAGTGCCGCGCCGAACAGCAACGGCACCGTGAACAGCGCGAGCGTGGCGGCCACCATGCCGAGGCTGTACCGCTGTTCGACCTTCTCGATGAACAGCTGGGTGGGCGCCTTGGTCCCGGAGGCTTCCTCGACCATGGCCACGATCCGGGCGATCACCGAATCCGACGGGTCGCGCGCGACCTTCACCCGCAGGGCGCCGGTGCCGTTGAGGGTGCCGGCGAACACCTCGTCGCCCTCCTGCTTGGCCACGGGCAGCGGCTCGCCGGTGATGGTGGCCTGGTCCACCTCGCTCGCCCCGTCCAGGACGCGGCCGTCGGCGCCGACCCGCTCACCGGGCCGCACCAGGACGACGTCCTCCACCCGCAGCTGCTGCGCGGGGACCGTCTCCTCGGTGCCGTCGTCGGCCAGGCGGGTCGCCGTCGAGGGCGCGAGGTCGAGCAGACCACGTACGGAGTCGGCGGTGCGCGCGGTGGCGACCGCCTCCAGCGCGCCGGACGTGGCGAAGATGACGATCAACAGCGCCCCGTCCAGAACCTGTCCGATCGCGGCAGCGCCGATCGCAGCCACCACCATCAGCAGGTCCACGTCCAGCGTCTTCTCCCGCAGAGCCTGCAACCCCGCCCAGCCGGGCTCCCAGCCGCCGGTGGCGTACGTGAGGGCGAACAGCGGGCCCCACGTCCACCCCGGCGCGCCGGTCAGATACAGCGGTAGTGCGATCAGGAACAGCACCAGAGCGGCGGCTGCCCAGCGGGCCTCGGGCAGGGCGAAGATCCGGGTGCGCCGCCGGGGCGCCACTGCCTCGCGGGCATCCGTGCCCGAGGCCGCCGGGCGGGTGAGGGTGGAAGACATCGGCACGGGGCCCTTCACGCAGGGGAGAGCGGGACCCTGCCACCGTAGCAGGAATACATGAAGAGACATTCATTTATTCATGGGCGGGGCCCGTAGTATGGAGCGCATGGGTCATGGAGCCGCACCGCCTGCCGACAGCGTCCCGCGCACACGCCTGGACGCAGCCCATGCCGCCCGGGTGGCCACCACCCTGCAGGCGCTGGCCACCCCCTCCCGGCTGCTGATCCTCGCCCGGCTGCGGGAGGGCCCGCTGCCCGCCACGGAGCTGGCCGCCGAGGTCGGCATGGAGCAGTCCGCCTGCTCCCACCAGCTCCGCCTGCTCCGCAACCTCGGCCTGGTCACGGGCACCCGCCAGGGCCGTTCGATCGTGTACGCGCTGTACGACAACCACGTCGCCGCGCTGCTGGATCAGGCCGTTTACCACATCGAGCATCTGCAACTCGGCCTCGCCGACCCGCCCCGCCCGGCCGACGGCGACGAGGAAGCCGCCGCCGCACGACGCTGAGCAGAGGGTCGGCGCGGAGCGCGGTGCACCCTCATCGCCGGCGCCGCAGTACCCCCAGATGCAAGCTTGGCTGCGCCATGCCGGCAAGTCCCGGTCGGGTTGTTCGGCGATGACCATGCACCGGCGAGCGGTCTCAGTCTGCGAGTTCGACCTGGAGTTCGATCTCGACGGGGGCGTCCAGCGGGAGGACTGCGACGCCGACAGCGCTGCGGGCGTGGCTGCCTTTGTCGCCGAGGAGGTTGCCGAGCAGTTCGCTGGCACCGTTGATGACGCCGGGTTGGCCGGTGAAGTCCGGTGCGGAGGCCACGAATCCCACGACCTTGACGACACGCTTGATGCGGTCCAGATCGCCCGCGACCGATTTCACGGCCGCGAGGGCGTTCAGCGTGCAGGTGTGGGCCAGGTCCTTGGCCTGCTCGGGAGTGACTTCGGCACCGACCTTGCCGGTGAGGGGTAGCGTGCCGTCGATCAGGGGGAGTTGCCCGGCGGTGTGGACGTACGGGCCGGACTGGACGGCCGGTACGTATGCGGCGAGTGGTGCGGCGACCACGGGCAGGGTCAGCCCCATTGCCTCGATCTTCTTCTCGATGATGCTCATGTCCGTACCTTTCTTGATGATCATGCTTGCCATGGCGGCAGTAGCCGGTGACCTTCTTGGGACGCCGGGGCCAGGTCTGTCACTGTGATCCGTGGAATTGCGGGTGCCACACCTCACGTGCGCGGCCTTGGTCGTCGACCACGGTGATGTCGGGCCAGCGGTCGAAGGCGGAGCAGGGGTGGGAGATCCCGAGGTCGACCTCGTCGCCTACGTGCAGACCGTATGCCTCTGTGAGGACCAGGTGGTGGTCGTAGATCTGGGTCGCGGTCGCCGTGGTGGCCGGTCGCGGCAGCCCTTGCGCGTCGTGCGCGCTGACGAGCACCGGCAGGCCCGCGTCGTAGGGCAGTTCACGTTTCCCGGCACCGACGACGGCATGCCCCGGTTCCGGCGTGGAGAGCACAACCGCCCGGACCGTCAACGCCGCGCTCAGGCCCGGCAGGGGCGAGACGTGTTCGTATGTGCCATGGTCGTGGGTGACGTAGCAGCCCGACCGAAGAACGGGCACCATCGGCAGATCACCCCGGTGCTGCGTGGCTTCCGCAAGGACGTGGACGACTCGGTCGGGAAAGGCGGAGCCGCCCATGCTGAAGACCGGATGCGCGGTCTCGAACAGCGGAGTGAGGTGGTGGAACACCGCGAGCGCCTTCCGGCAGTGCTCGTCGACATCCGTGAGTGTGGCGGCGTCCCGAAGGTTGGGCCGCACACCCTCATAGCCCGCAACACCGGCAAGAAGGAGTCCGGGTGACGCCTGGACAGCCGTGGCCAGGTCAACCGCCGCGGCAGGCTCCCGCACACCCGTCCGGCATCCGTCCGCTCCGATATCGATGAGGACACGCAGGGAATGGGGTGCACCGTCCATGGCCGACCGGGCGAGGCCGACCCCGCTGAGGGAGTCGACGAAGCAGTAGACCTCCAGCCCCGGCATCTCGTCGAGCCGCCGCCGGATGAGGGCGAGGTCGGCGCGGTGGATTACCTGATTGGCGATGATCACACGCCGTACCCCCCACTCCAGGGCGCTGTCGGCCTGTGTCACGGTGGCAACCGTGACGCCCCACGCTCCCGCGGCCATCTGCCGTTCGACGATGGGGCGCGTCATGGTGGTCTTGATGTGCGGAGCCAGCTCGACGTCCTGATCGCGGCACCAGGCCGCCATGAGCTGGACATTGTGATCCAGCGCGCGCAGGTTGAGGCGGAGCTCCGGCACCCTTCGGGGCCGGCACCCGCCAAGTGGCGTGTCGTGATCCATGGGTTCTCCTGACTTCGGGGCCGTAGGTTTCACGCTCTATGACGCGGCAGTGTGATCAGGATGAGCTGACTGATCGCTGGGCGTCGGTCGGCAGCCGGTTGGCGTAGATCGTGAGGCTGCCGACCAGCAGCAGGGCCACCACCGAGAGCAGGCCCACCTCCGTGCTGCCGGTGGCGTCCTTGACGAAACCGATCAGGGTCGGGCTGATGAAGCCGCCGAGCAGGCCGATGCTGTTGATCAGGGCGATCCCGCCGGCCGCTGCCGTGCCCCTCAGGTAGGTCGAGGGCAACGCCCAGAACACCGAGTAGGACGCCCACATGCAGGCCGTCGCGACGATGATGGCGATGAGCGAGACCGCGAAGCTGCTCGCGGTGAACGCGGCGACCGCGAGCGCGACGGCGCTGATCAGCGCGGTGATCGAACTGTGCAGGCGGCGCTCACCGGTGCGGTCCGAGCGCCGTCCCAGCACCACCATCAGTACGATCGCGAACGCGTACGGAAGCGCCGAGTAGAGGCCGATCGAGCCGATGTCGGTGAGCCCGTTCTCCTTGAGGATGGTCGGCAGCCAGAAGCTCACCGCGTACAGGCCGCTGATCAGGCAGAAGAGGCCGAGGGCCAGGGCGTAGACGCGGGGATCGCGCAGCACCTTCCGGAAGTCGTGCTTGCCCTTGTCGCCGTCCACCACGAGATCGCGGCGCAGCAGTTCCTTCTCCTCCGCGCTGAGCCAGGTCGCCTGCTCCGGCGTGTCGGCCAGCTTCGTCCAGACGGCCAGCGCGAGCACCAGGCACGGCAGGCCTTCCAGCAGGAACATCCACTGCCAGCCGTGCAGTCCGGCGACTCCCTCGAAGTGCGTGATCAGCCACGAGGACACCGGACCGCCGATCATCGAGCCGATCGGGCCGGGCAGCAGAAGCAGCCCCAGCGGGGCCGCCATCCGCGCCGGCGGGTACCAGTAGGTGAGGTAGAAGATGATGCCGGGAGCGAAACCGGCCTCGAACACGCCGAGCAGGAAGCGCAGCACGTAGAAGCTCGTCGGGTCGCTGACGAACATCATCGCCGCCGCGGTGAGCCCCCAGAGGAGCAGGATGCGGCAGAGCGTTCTGCGGGTGCCGATCTTGGCCAGCAGCAGGTTGCTGGGCACCTCGAAGATCACGTAGCCGAGGAAGAAGATCCCGGCGGCCAGCCCGTAGACCGACTCGCTGATCCCGATGTCCTGCTGCATGGCCAGCTTGGCGAACCCGATGTTGACCCGGTCCAGGAAGGCGAAGGTGTAGCAGAGGATGAGCAGCGGCAGGATCCGCCGGCCCACCCGCCGGTACAGCGCATCCCGCGCCGCTGCGGCATTTGTTGTGGCCATGTTTGCTCCTTCAGGTGCGGTGGCGACCGAAGATCGGTTCTCCGGGCAGGTGGTCGAGTTGGATGTGCTCGTCGCGGACCACGAAGGTGCCGCCCACGAGCACGTGGTCGATGCCGGTGGAGGGGCGTACTCGGGTGGCGGTGGCCCCGCTGGCGATCGCGTCGGGGTCGAAGACCACGATGTCGGCGTCGGCCCCGACCTGGATGCGGCCCTTGCGCTTCATCGCGGGCGCGGCCGCTTCCAAGATCTGCGCCGGCAACAGGGTGCAGCGCCGGACCGCTTCGGCCAGCGGCAGTACACCCAGCTCGCGGACCAGCCAGCCGAAGGTGCGCGCGTAGCAGCCGACGCTGCGCGGGTGGGTGAAGACGTCGTCGGCGATCGGCCAGGTTTCGCCGGTTCGTCCCACCAGCGGAACGGCATCCGAGGCGATCGCGGTGTCGGCGAACAGCAACGAGTGCTGCAACGTTTCCAGGTCCGCAGGGTTCGACTCGTCGAGCCAGTCGAACTGGATCAGCGCGCCGGGATCCTCCTGGCGCAGCTGCGCCAGCCGCGCCGCGTCCGCGACACGTTCCCCCGTGGACAGGCAGAGGATGTTCTTCGGCATCATGCCGAGCCGGTGCAGCAGCTCGGGTGCGAGGAACGCCGCCCCGATCACGGTCGACGCCGAGCCGTACGGATATGCCTCGGTGGTGATGCGCAGGCCGTATCCCCGGGCCCGGTCCACCGCCGCCGCGACGTCGTCGATCATCCGGTTGGAGGAGCTGTTGATGTGGCACATGTGCATGTGCGCGCCGGTGCCGGCCGCCGCCGCGATCACCTCCAGCGCGCCCTCCAACGAGGTCCCGGGCTCCTCGGTGGACATGAAGCGGGTGTGGGTGAACGTCGGCACGCCGAGCCTCGCGGCCAGCGAGGCGACCGCGTAATACTCGCCGCGGCCCGAGTCGGGCGCGTACCCGACCAGCATCCCGATGCCGAGCGCTCCGTCGTGGATCTGCTCCTCAAGCAGGTCCAGCACCCGCGCCATGTCGCGGGCGCCCACGGGGTGGCGCCAGTTCGGTGCGCCCTGGTACTTGGAGAACATGTCGAACGCCGACGCATCCAGGGCCACGCCGTCGAGCAGGCGCATCCGCGCCAGCGCCCACCCCGCGGAGTAGCCGAAGTTGATCGGCCGCCCTTCCGCGGCCGCCTCGGCGTAGGCCGCTCGGACCGGCAGTGCGCCCGCTTCGAGCTCCAGCGCCGTCGTGACGCCGTCGAGGGCCTGCAGCCGAAGCCCGGTGACCGTCTGAGCGTGGCTGTGAAGGTCGATGAAACCCGGTGTCAGCACGCGGTTCGACACGTCGACGACCACGTCCCCGGCCAGTCGATCCGATGTCACCGCCGCGATCCGACCACCGCTGACAGCGACGTTGCGCACCTCGTCGAGACCCGTTTCCGGATCGATCACCCGCGCGCCCGCCAGGACCAGGTCGATCTGCTGCTCACTGCTCATCATGCGGAGCAGCATGGAGAAGCTTCGCCGCATGAGCCGCAGAATGATGAATATCTCCATCAGGCCCGGCTAGAATGTGGGAAAACGACGGCATGGCCATTCGACTGTCACGTACGAGGGGGCCACTGGTGCTGGAGGAAGTCGATCTCGCGTTGGTGGACGCCCTGCAGATCAACCCGCGGGCCAGCTGGACCACGTTGGCCGAGGTGCTGGAGCTGGCGCCGATCACGCTGGCCCGCCGCTGGCAGCGGCTCACCGACGACGGCGCCGCCTGGATCACCGTGGCACTGGGCAACAGCTTGTCGAAGGGCGCGATCGTCGAATTCTCCTGCGCGCCGGGCACCGCCACGCAGGTCGCCGAGCGGCTCGCCGAACTACCGCACGTGATCACGGTCGGCGTGACCACCGGCGAGTACGAGGTCTTCGCCCTCATCATGGCGCCGTCCCTGGCGGCGATCTCGACCGTGCTCCTCAAGACGCTGCCGCTACCGGAGCAGGTCACCAAGGTCCGCAGCCACGTGTTCGGCAGCACCTTCGGCGGCATCATCTGGCGCCTTGGGGTGATGAACCGCAGTCAGGCCGACCAGGTCCGCGAGGCGATCGGCCCGCTGCCACGCAAGATCCGGCCGTTCGGCGCCGCCGACCGAGCCCTGTTCCTGGCGCTCGGGCACGACGGCCGGCGCCGCTACGCGAGCCTGGCCGACGAGCTCAACACCACTCCGCCGGCGGTCAAGCGCCGCCTGGAGCGGCTCCGTCGGCACGGCGACATCACGTTCCGCTGCGACGTCGCCCGGCCGCTCGCCGGCTGGCCCACCATGGCGCTGCTGTGGCTGACTGTGCCCGACGTCGAGGTGCAGCGCATCGGTAATGCGCTCGGCAGTTGGCCGGAGACCCGGCACTGCGCGGCCGTGACCAGCCCGGCGAACCTGGGCCTGATCGTGGGCTTGCGCTCCCTGAACCACCTGGACGAACTGCTGATCAAGATCGCCCGCGAGCACCCCGACGCCAGGGTGGTGGACCGCAGGCTCGTCCTGCAGATGACCAAGGTCTACGGCCGCATCCTCGACGAACAGGGCCGCAGCACCCGAGTGGTCCCGGTCGACCCCTGGACGGCCCTGTCGACCTGACTGCGGTGTGGGGAGGTGCGCTCTCTCGTGGAACGTCACATCAGCACCCTCCCTGCTGCGACCGCTACTCATGCGACCGATACCTCCGAACCACCCCCTCGCCCACGCCACCCCCCTGCTCGGCCGGACCAGGCACCCCCGGCCCCATCCCATGCGCCGCACGCGCCATCCCCGCGATGAATGCCTGTACGGCAGGGGTCTGCGACCGGGGCGCGGTCGCCACGCAGATGGTGCGGGTGACGGCCGGGCGGCAGGGAATGAGGCGTACGCCCGGGTGGTGGGCGGGGACGGCCATGCGGGGGACCAGGGCGGCGGTGAGGCCGGCGGCCACCAGTTGGAGCTGGGTGCTGTAGTCGGCCACGCAGTAGCGGACCTGGACGTCGGTGACCGCTTGGCGGCGTAGCAGTTCGACGAGGGCCTGGTGGGTGTCGCTGCCGGCGGGGCAGCTTGCCCAGACGAGGCCGTGCAGGCTGTTGAGGGGGACTTCCGTCAGATGGGCGAGCGGGTGGCGGTCGTGGACGGCCAGCAGCGCGTTCTCGCGTACCAGGGGGTGGGTGAGCACGCCCGGGGGGACGCGGGCCGGGGCGTGGGTCCAGCTCTCCATCACCACCGCGTCCAGCCAGCCGGCTTCCAGATCCGGCAGCAGGTCCGACGCCTCGCCGTCCTGGACCTCGGGCTCCAGACGCGGATGGGCGTCCGTGAGGGCCAGCAGGGTTTGCGGAAGCAGTGAACGTAACGCCGAGGCGACCGCGCCCACCCGTAACGGCCCCGCGACCAGGCCGCTGATCGCCGCGAGGTCCGCGTCGGCCTGCGCCGCCGTCTCGGCCATCCGGTTGGCGGACGCGGCCAGGACCCTCCCGGCGTGGGTGAGGCGGATGCCCCGGCCATCGCGTTCGACGAGGGCGCAGCCGACCTCGCGTTCCAGACGGCGCAGATGTTGCGAGACGGCGGGCCCCGTCACGTGCAGGGCCTCGGCTGCCGCGCGGACCGACCCCAGTCGCGCCACCGCGTCGAAGACGCGCATTCGCTCCCAACTCACCATGTGCGAAGGCTAATGAATACAGCGAACAAACAGTAAGTAGTGGTGTCGCGTCGAGGGTGGAAGGCTGCCTGACGTGGAAGCCGCACCGAAGCCCCGAACCCCCGCCCCCGCGCGTGCCCCGGAGACGTCGGGCACCCAGCCGAAGGCAGCCGCTCTGATCATCGGAGGGGCGGCCTGCCTGTCGATGTCGGCGGTTTTCGTCAAACTCGCCGACGTCAACGCGGGCACCGCGGCCTTCCTGCGCTGCGCCATCGCGCTGCTCGTCCTCGTACCGATGTTCGTGTACGAGACCCGTCGGCGCGGCGGCATGCCCGCCGCGCTGCACCGGAACGCGATCCTCGCGGGCGTGTTCCTCGGCGCCGACTACGTGATGTGGACCCTCAGCATCCTGGACATCGGCGCCGCGGTGTCCACCGTGCTCATCAATGTGCAGGTGATCGTCTTCCCGCTGCTGGCACGGGTCTGGGACGGCACGCGGGTGACGCGCCGCTTCCTGCTGGCCTGTCCGTTGATGCTGGTGGGCATCGCCCTGGCGGGCGGCGTCGTCGACTCCGGCGCGCAGGCCGTGCACCCCGTACGGGGGGCGCTCCTGGGCATCGGTGCGGGCAGCGCCTATGCGGTGTATCTGTACCTGATCCGCCGCTGCGGCCAGCGTTCGTCCCGGCATGTGGTGACCCCGGTCTGCGTCTCGACGGCCGCGGCCACCGTCAGTTCCGGTGCCATCAGCCTGCTCACGACCGGGCTGCCGCTGGCGGTCCCGGCCGCCTCGTGGGGCTGGATCGTGGCGCTGGCGCTCCTCGGCCAGGTCGCGGCCTGGCTGCTGATCAGCAAGGGAGGACCGCTGCTCCCGCCCAACACCGCGGCGGCGCTGCTGCTCCTCCAGCCGGTCATGGCGATCGCGTTCGCCCTCCTCATCCTCCACGAGACGCCCACGCCGACCCAGTTGGGCGGCTGTGCCCTGGTGATCGCGGCGGTGTGGACCAGTAACCGCACACCCCGGACGAAGCCCGCGGCGCGTCCCGCGTAGCGACCGCGACGGCATGGGCCGGTAACCCCCTCGAATGAAGCCTGTGGTGCGCCCCCGCGCGTAGCGGCGCGGGCCACGCGTGCCCGCCCCGGAAAGGGAAACGAGATGGAACACTTATCGGCCGACGACCACGGCCTCATCGCCCCGGTGAGCCTGCCCCGTGACGGCACGGCTCCCGGGAAGCTCAGCGGCCCGGACGAGTACGACGCCTTCTTCCGTATCCACTACGACGACGTCTCCGATGCCGCCTGGGCGCAGCAGGCCCTCGCGGTCACCCGTAAGGTCGCCGACGACCTGCGGGACTCCAGCCTGGGCGAGGCGGAACGAGCCGATCTGCTGGACGGGATGAATCTCCTCCTCCAGCATGCCCTGGCCCTCACCGCCGGCCGGTGACGAATTTCCCCGGCGCGGCCCGCTCGAAAGTTCACCGTGACCTCCGCAATTCAGTGGTGCCCGGCCCCGGGTACCGAGATCAAAGGATGTCGGCATGAAACTGACCAGCGACCAGGAAATAGCCATCCGCAGGTGGAAACTCGGCCATCACATCTTCCACCTCCACTTAACGATGATGAACTCCCATCTCCTCGCGTTAAGCGCCGCGCTCGACAGCGAGGAATGGCCCACCTGCCGACGGCTGCTGGACACCCTCACCCGCCTCTACCGCGCCTCCACGGCGTCGATGCAGTACGCGTCGGACTTCCCCGCCGACGCCTACCACGGCCTGCTGCGACCTGCGATGGAGCCGCCGTGGGTCAGCCCCGGATTCTCCGGTAAGTTCAACGCCGATCACGAGCGGATGCTCGATCTGCTGAAATCCGTCCGCACCCCGCTGAAAAAGGCCGCACGCGGCGGCCGGGCGCCGGACGACGTGAACGAGGCGGCCCGTGAACTGTGGCGGGAGCAGTCGCGTAACCGCGCAAACCACAAGCTCATCTGCGAGAAATTCGTTCCCGGCGGCACATCCCTGCTGCAGGAATACTTCGCCACCAGCGGAAAGTAAAGGAGAGGGCCATGTCCTTCACCATCGTGGAAACCTGGTACCTGACCGACGAGGCCGCGGCGCAGGCCACCCGCACCATGCAGCTCATCGACGACGCGCTGGGCGACAACGCCCACCACCACCCGGGCTGGAACGGCCACGCCACCTTCCTCCAGGACCGGGACGACCCGCGCGTTGTCACCTGGGTCTATCCCTGGCGCAGCGCGGAGGACCACGCCGATCTGCTGAAGTCCGAAGAGGCCCTGGTCAAACCGCTGATAGCCGAGTACTGCACCCGCCCCCGCGAGGTCCGCTACGCCGTGGAGCTGCCCGTGGAGGTCGACCATGACCACCACTGACCACCTCACCGCGCCCTCCGCGCCGCCCGCCGGTCCGCCCCCGGCCGCGGTCGGGGACTGGACGCCGGAGGAGCTGGAGAGCAACGGGCGTCTGCTGTTGAAGCGGCTCAGCGAGCACTTCGCCTCCTTACGGACGCAGCCGGTGACCACCGACCGGTCGGCGAAGGACATCCACCAGCTGTTCGACGAGCCGCTGCCGAGGGACCCGCAGGACTTCGCCGCCGTACTGGACCAGACGTGGCGGGATGTGCGGCCGCACCTCACGCAGTGGAACCACCCCCGCTTCCACGCCTACTTCTCCAACAGTTCCAGCGGCCCGGCCATCCTCGCCGAGACCGCCGCGGCCGCCCTGAACGTCAATGTGATGCTGTGGGACGCGGCACCGGCGGCCGCCGCGGTGGAGTCCACCGTGCTGCGCTGGCTCTGCGAGATGCTGGCCTATCCGGCCGACGGCGACGCCGTACTCGTCGACGGCGCCTCCCTGGCCACCCTGTACGCCCTCGCGGCGGCCCGCGAACACCTCACCGGTCTCGACGTCCGCCGCACCGGCCTCGCGGGCGGGCCGGTCCTGCGGGTGTACGCCTCCGACCAGACCCACAGCAGCATCGACAAGGCGGCCCTCACCCTGGGCATCGGGCTGGACAACGTGGTGCGCCTGCCCGCCCGGCCCGACGGCAGCATGGACCCGGCCGACCTCGACGCCCGCCTGCGCGAGGACGTGACGAACGGCTACCGCCCGCTCGCCGTCGTCGCCAACGTCGGCACCACCTCCACCGGCGGCATCGACCCGCTCGACGACATTGCCGAACTCTGCACGCGGCACGGCGTCTGGCTGCACGTCGACGCGGCGTACGGCGGGTTCTGGCGGCTGGCCGGGCCCGTCCGGCCGCACCTGCCCGACCTGGCGGTGGCCGACTCGCTGGTGGCCAATCCGCACAAGGTGCTGCTCTGCCCGATGGAGGCCAGCGCCCTGCTGTCCCGCCACCGCGACGTGCTGACCAACACCTTCCGGCTGGTCCCCGAGTACCTGACGACGCGTCATGAGGACGGCAGCGTCGACTTCATGAACTACTCCCTGCAACTGGGGCGGCAGTTCCGCGCGCTGAAGCTGTGGTGGATCCTCAAGACGTTCGGCACCGACGGGATCGCCGCCCGCCTCACCGCGTCCACGACCCTCGCTGACCGGCTGCGTTCCGTCGCCGCGGCCGCCCCGCACTGGCAGGTCACCAACGCGCACACGCCGTTCCCGCTGGTCTGCCTGCGGTACGCGCCGGACGGCCTCGACCGCACGGCGACCGACGACCTCAACCGCCGCATCCACCACCGCGTCAACGCCGGGCACCGCTCGTACGTCTCCCACACCGTCACCGACGACGGCTATGTCATCCGCGTCTCGATCGGCAACATCCACACCCGCGCCGAGGACATCGACGCCCTCTGGGACGAACTCACCGCCGCGGCGCGGCAGGAAGGCGGCCACCTGTGACGACCTCGCCGCCCGCGACCGCGGACCCCGACACCTTCACGGAACGCCTCGGCGCCTTCTACGCCGTGGGCCGCTGGTCGGCCGTCAACGACGATCTGCCGTGGACCCCGGCCCCCAAGTCCCTGCCCTGCATGTGGCGGTATGCGAACCTGCGGCCGTTCGTGCAGGAGGCCGCCGAGTTCGTCAAGGGCGACGCGGCCGCGCTCCGGGTCCTCACCCATCTCAACCCCGGACACCGGGAGTACGAGGCGGCCTGCGGGCACCTCTACTCGGGTCTGCAGGCCCTCAAACCGCAGGAGTCGATGACCTGCCACCGGCACGCGGCGTCGGCCGTCCGCTTCGTCCACGAGGGGCACGGCGGCTGGACGGCCGTCGACGGGGACCGTATCGACGTCGGTACCGGGGACGTCGTCATCACCCCGAGCCGACGCTGGCACGAGCACGGCAACGACGCCGACGAGGGCCTGGTCATCTGGCAGGACCTCACCAACGACCCGCTGGTCAACACACTCGGCGCCAACTTCTTCGAGCTCCACCCCGACGGCACCCACCTGCCGACGACCCCGCGCCGTGACACCCACGCCATCTGGGGCGGCCTGCTGCTGCCCGACACCCGGCGTCGGCACGAGGGCTCCCCGCTGTACGCCTACCCGTGGGAGAAGTGCCGGGAAGCTCTGGAGAACGCGGCCCGGGCCGGTCACCACGACCCCCACGATGGAGTGGTGCTGGAGTACGCCAACCCGGCGACGGGCGGCCCGGTCACCCCGACCACCGGCTGCCGTCTCCAGCTCCTGCGGGCCGGGGAGCGGACGCGAACGCACCGCCGTACGGGCGCCGTGGTGTACGTCGTCGCGGAGGGCACCGGTACGACCACCATCGAGGGCACCGACTTCGAGTGGTCGGCGGGCGACACCTTCTGCGTGCCGTCCTGGGCACGGCACCACCACACCAACCTCAGCGGCACCGGCGAAGCCGTGCTGTTCTCCGCCGACGAGTCCCCCCTCCTCCAGGCCCTCGGCCTGTACGCCGAGGACACCGGTCCGTTCGACGGGTCCTGACCGCCCGCACCGCCCGGGGCCTTCGGGCCCCGGGCCCCGCAAGAGAGGAAGACTCATGCTTCGCATTCTCGTGATGCTGTCCGCCGCCACCCGGATGCCGCTGACGGATGGCAGGACCCGGACCGTCGGCTTCTGGCCCGAGGAGGTCACCGAACCGCTGGCGGTCTTCGACAAGGCCGGGGTGCACGTCACCACGGCGACCCCCGACGGACGGCCCGCCGAGGCGGACCCGGCGGGCTTCACCCCGGAGGGCACCGGCCTCTCACCGGACGGGTGTCAGGCGCTCCGCGACGCCGTGGAGGGACACCGGGAACGGCTGGCCGACCCCGTGTCGTTGCAGGAGATCCGTGGCGAAGCCTTCGACGCCGTCTTCGTTCCCGGCGGCTACGCCCCGATGATCGACCTCTGGTGCGACCCGCACTGCGGACGCATCCTGGCCGACGCCCATCGGGCGGGGCGCCCGGTCGCGGCGGTCTGCCACGGCCCCGCCGCGCTGCTGTCCTGTACCGACGCGCAGGGGAACTGGCTCTTCACCGGCTACCGGATGACGTCGTTCACCGACGCCGAGGAGAAGGACGTGGCCCTGCTCGACGTCCTGCCGTGGACCTCGCAGCAGTCGTTGGTCCGTCAGGGCGCCCACTTCTCGTCCGGACCGGAGCCCTGGGCCGAGCACCTCGTGGAGGACCGCGGGCTGCTCACCGGCCAGAACCCGGCGTCGGCCCGCCCGCTCGCCGAGCGGCTGCTGGCCCGGCTGGACGGCGGCCAACCGCCCGCCGCCTGAGCGCTGCTGACCAGGTACCCGCGGCGGTGACTGCGACGGACCCGCGCCCCGGTCATCGGGACGCCCCGTCCGTCGAGGTCACCGCCGTCCTCGTCCGGTCGCCCACACCGCCAGGGCGGACGCACCGGTCCACGCCGCCGCGTAGCCGAAGCCCACCGCCGGGCCGAAGGCCGTCCAGAGGAGGCCGACGGCGGCCGAGGAGGCGAAGTCGCCGAGGGACTGGACGAGGCCGAGCAGGCCGAAGCCGCTGCCGCGCAGGGCGTCCGGGAGCATCCCCGCGACCAGGGTCGACTCGGCGGTCTCGACCAGCCCGATGCCGCTGCCCGCCAGCACGAAGGCGGCAAGCAGCGGTGGCCAGCCGTGCCAGGGGACGGCGAACATGCCGTACGCCGCCAGATAGAGGACACCGCCGGTGGCGAAGGCGGCGCGGGGGCCCGCCCGGTCGATCCAGTGGCCGCCGAGATAGGCCACGGCGGCGGCGAGGGCGTTGTGCGCCGCGTAGATCAGGACGGCCAGCGAGGTGGCGGCGGCGAGGTCGCGGGCGCCGTGGTGCAGGAGTTGGGTGGCGCGCAGGATGAGGAGGGTGACGGCGATGTTGCCGACCTCGAACATCGCGACGGGCAGCAGCGCACGGGCCATCCCGGCGCGCCGCAGTGCGCCCAGGCGGAGCCGGATACGACGCCGGGCGAACGGTTCCGCGAGGGTGCGGCGGGCCTCGCGACCGGCGAAGGTGATGGCCACCGCCGCGAGCAGCCCCGGCAGGGCCGCGCAGTAGAGCGTGGTGCGGATGCCGACGAGGGAGACCAGCAGCGCCGCGAGGAGGGGGCCGACGACGGCGCCGAGGTTGTCCCCGGCCCGCTCCAGGCCGAAGGCGCGCCCGTAGGCGTGGCGCGGGGCGAGGGAGGCCAGGAGCGCGTCCCGGGCCGGTGACCGGATCCCTCGCGAGGCCCACGCCGTGGCGCGCGCCACGCCCACCTGCCATACGGAGGTGGCGAGGCCGAGGGCGCCGGTGGCCAGGGCCGTGCCGAGGTAGCCGCCGGTGGCGATCCGGGCCCGGCGCGCCGGGGAGTTGGCCAGCGGGCCGCCCGCCAGTTTGGCGATCCCCGTCAGCGCGTCGCTGACGCCCTCGACCACACCGAGCGCGCCCGGGGACGCGTGCAGGGTGGACGTGAGGAAGCCGGGCAGCACCGCGGTCGCGATCTCGTGCCCGGAGTCGCTGAAGAAACTCGCCGCACCGACGCCGCCCACTCCGGCGCTGTACCAGCCGCTCCGCTCGCCCCGCTGCGGCTTCTGCCCGGTGTGGTCGTCCATGGGGAAGTGTCCTACCGGGTGGCGTCGGTGGTGCCGTCACGCCACGCCGGGCGGCGGGGCGCTCCGTCACGGCCGTCCGGCGAGCGACGGCGCGGCCGAGGCCGGCGGCGGGCCCGACGCCGTACGCCCCGGATCACTGGGCAGGCAGCCGTACCGAGTACAGCGAAGGCGTGTCGAGCCGGCGGGAGAGGAGCACGGCGCCGGTGACCGCGAAGAGCAGGGGGACCATCAGCGCGTCGAGGGTGCGGGTGAGTTCCAGGGCCAGGACGACGGCGGCGACGGGTGCCTGCATGGCGGCGGCGAGGACCGCGGCGGCGCCGATGATCGCGAAGCCCGCGGCCGGGCCCGGCCAGGCGAGCGCCCAGCCCTGCCCGGCGAGGGAACCGAGCAGCGCACCGGTGGCGAGGGTCGGCGTGAAGAGCCCGCCGCTGGCGCCGCTGCCCAGGCTGCCCGCGGTGGCGAGCGGTTTGAGGAGGAACAGCGCCACCAGCGTGGCGACGCCGAACTGCGCGCCGAAGGTGAGCTGGACGATGTCCTTGCCGTTGCCGAGGAGCTGGGGGTACGGCACGGCCAGCGCGCCGACCGCGGTGAACACCAGCGGTGGCGCGACCAGCAGCCCCCACCCCGTCGGCCGGTGCCCGTGCGCGATGCGGATCAGCCGCACCCAGCCGACCGCGACCAGCCCGGCGAACGGGCCGATCACCAGGGCGAACACGAGCAGCGACGCGGACAGCGGCACCTCGGGCAGCCGGTAGGTCGGCCCGGTCGGGAGCACGGTCCAGGAGACCGCGGTGGCCAGGCACGAGGCGGTCAGCGCGGGCAGTGCCAGCCGCAGCGACAGGCCGCCGAGCATCACCTCCAGGGTGAGCAGCGCCCCGCCCAGCGGCACGTTGTACACACACGCCATGCCCGCCCCGGCGCCGCAGGCGGCCAGCAGTCTGCGGTGCGCGGTGCCGAGGCGGGCCCAGTCGGACAGCCGGGACGCGAGCACCGCACCGGCCAGCCGCGGCGCGGCCTCCCGGCCCAGCGACGCGCCCATGCCCACGATCACCATGGACAGCACCGCGGTACCCAGACTGCGCCGCAGCGGCAGCCGCCCCTCGTCCCGCCACAGCGCCGTGCTCACCTCCGAACCGCCGGGCCCCGTCCACCGCCGCAACAGCCACCAGCCGGCCCCAGCCACCACCCCGGCAACGGCCAGGGCCACCACCCGGCGGTCCGCGCCCGCCCGTTCGACCGCGGCCAGGAAACTCCCCGACCGGTAGGAGTACGTGAGGTGGGCCACCGCGTACAGCAGCGTCATCAGGGCGGCGCCCGCGAGCCCCGCCAGCACGCCCGTGGCCACCACCAGCACCCAGAACCGCGCGGACAGCGAGGGGACATCCGCCGGGGCGACGAGGTTCGGCTGCTCCACCGCCCCGCCGCCCCGGGCCCCGGCCCGTCCGCGCCCGCCGTTTCGCCCTGTGCCCATCGTTCGCCTTCCCGGCAGTTCCCGGCGCCGCTGCCGGACCCTGCCGGGCATCGTCTCCCGGCCCGCCGGGCCCGGGGCGGCGCCCGGCGCGCGTGTCGGGCCCCGTACGCCGGAGGGCGCGGCCACGTGGCGTGCGTCGCAGGCGCGGGAAAACCGGGGAAACGGGGACACGGGCGGGTGGCCGCTGGCACCGTCGGGGGCACGCGTCCCTCGGGGCGCGGTTCCTCATACGCGGTATCGGCGACGGAATCGGATGGGCAAACGACCATGGCGGATCACGGGCTCGCGGGATTCGAGCGCACCACCTTCACGCACGACGGCGTCACCCGGAAGGTGCTGCGCCGCGGCACCGGACCCGCCGTCGTCGTGATGTCCGAGATGCCGGGCATCACCCCCAAGGTTCTGGAGTTCGCGGAGCGGGTGGCCGCCATCGGCTGCACCGCCGTCCTGCCCGTCCTGTTCGGCACCCCCGGACGCGATCCCCACCCGTCGGCGCACGGCCGGTGGGGGGCCCGTGCGTACGTGGGGTCGACCTTCCTGAAGCTCTGTGTGAGCCGGGAGTTCACGCTGTTCGCCACCGGCCGCAGCTCCCCGGTCGTCGGCTGGCTGCGGGCGCTGGCCGCCCAGGAGCACGAGCGGTGCGGCGGCCCCGGTGTGGGGGCGATAGGCATGTGTGCCACCGGTGGTTTCGCGCTCGCGATGGCCACCGACGAGCGGCTGCTCGCCCCCGTCCTCTCCCAGCCCTCGCTGCCGCTGCCGGTCACCGCCTCGCGCCGCCACACCATCGACATATCCCCGGCGGAGCTCGCCGTCGTCAAGGACCGCTGCGCGCGCGGCGATCTGCGCGTGCTCGGCATGCGGTTCCGTGGGGACCGCTTCGTGCCGGGGGAGCGGTTCGCCGCGCTGCGCCGCGAGTTGGGGGACGCGTTCATCGCCGTCGAACTGGACGACGCGGACGGCAACCCCGAGGCCATCGCCGCGCCGCACTCCGTCGTGACGGAGCATCTGATCGACGAACCGGGTCAGCCGACCCGCACCGCCCTCGACGAGGTCCTCGATCTGTTCCGTACGCGGCTGCTGACCGAGAAGCCGGACGCGCCGGGGAACGAGAGCGGCAACTGAGGCGCCGCAACCGGCCGGGCCGTCGGGCTCACGACTGCCGTCGTCGGTCCCATTCGGCCATCAGGCCGAACAGGGTGAGCCTGTCGGCCACGGGCTGGTCGGGGTGGATCTCGCGGTAGCGCCGGTAGATGTTGACCACGACCCGTTCGGCGTCCAGCCGGTCGGCGTACCCGGCCAGATCGACGCCGAACGCCGCCTCCTGGAAGCCGCGTCCCTCGGCGTACGCGGTGTCGGCCTGCTCGACGACATGGCGGAAGTAGTCCCGGACCGCGCGGATCCCGTCGGCGTCCGTCACCGGGCCGTGGCCCGGCACCACGGTCGGCGCTCCCAGCCCGATCACCGTGTCGCAGGCGTCGATCCAGCCGGCGAGGGGGCCACTCCACACGATCGGCGTGCACCCGATGAACAACAGGTCGCCCGCGAAGAGCACCCCCGCGTCGGAACGTGCACCACCGTGTCGGCCTCGGTGTGGGCGGGCCCGAGAGTGAGCAGCTGCACCTTGCGACCGCCCACGTCGACGGTGAGGCGCCGGTCGAAGGTCCGGTCGGGCGTGCGCTGGCGGATGCCGCCGAAGTCGAACCCCCGGAAGCGCTCGCGCAGGTACGGCGTGAGCGTGCACGCCCTTCCCCCAGCTTCGCCCCGGCGCCGCGGGACCGCCCGCCGACGACCCGGCGGGCAGCGCCCCTCACGCCGCCGACCCCTCCTCGGGGACCACCGCCACCGGGCAGGGCGCATGGTGCATCGCGGCGTGCGCGACGGGCCCCACGCGCGGGGCGAGGGCGCGGTGTCGTCGGCGGCCGACCGCCAGCAGGACGGCCCCGGGCACGCTGCGTACCAGGGCCCGGGTGGGGCTCTCCGGCCGCACCGTCAGCCCCAGCTCCACCCCCGGGTAGCGCTCCCGCCAGGGCCGTACCGCCTCCCGCAGCGCGTCCTCGCCCTCCTTGACGATCTCCCCGGCGGCCTCGGGGTCGACGCCCCAGGGCGCGTAGGCGGTGACCGGCAGGGCCCGCCCGTGCACGGCCCGCAGCGGCAGGCCCCGGCGCGCGGCGGCGTCGAAGGCGAAGGAGAGCAGGGCGTCACAGGGCCCCTTCAGGCTCATTCCGACGACGACGTGCGGCGCGGGCGACGGTATCTCCTCGCCTTCCGCCCCTGCTCCGGGGAGCGGCTGCCGCCCGGACCAGCCCTCCCGGACCAGGACGACGGGGCGCTCGGCCCGGCCGACCACCTCCAGGCTGATGTCGCCGAGAACGTAGCTCTCCCATGCCGTGAGGGCCCGGGAGCCGAGGGCGAGCAGCCGCGACTCCTCGGCCGCACGCAGCAGCGCCGGTACGGCCTCGGCGGCCACCAGGTCCTCGATGACCCGCAGTTCCCGGTGGTCGGCGCGTACCTCGTCCAGGGCCTGCTCGACGACGCGCCGGGCGCCGGCGTTCCGGTCGCGTTGCGGGGGCGTTTCGGGGCCCTGGGCCAGCAGGATCCAGGCGTGCAACAGGCGCAGCACGGCGTGCCGCCGGTCGGCCTCACCGGCTGCCCACCGCGCCGCCGCCAGGCTCTCGCGGGTACCGTCCAGCCCGACGGTGATCACTTCCGGTTCCATGGCTCCTCCTCGGACGGGGCGGACGGTTCCCTCCGTGGCGCCTGCGCCCGACGCTGCCGGGTCAGGGCGTGATCGTCAGCACCTGGTCCACGGGGCGCCGCGGCGTCGCGGGGCCCTCTGGGCCGTAGCCCAGGCGCAGGATCATCTGGACGTGGCCCGCGCCGGACACCGGATCGCGCAGGATCCAGCGCAGGTCCGGCCATTCGACGGGCTGGGTCGCGAAGGAGCTGACGAGTCCCTGGCGGGTGGCCCGCAGCAGGACGCGTTGCAGCGCCTGCCCTCCGCGCAGCCAGTCGGCCGGGGCGTCGCCGGGCGTGCTCAACGTCGCGAGCTGGGGATGCCGCTCGAACGTGGCGTAGGCGCGGCCGGGCTGGGCGCGCCGCCCGGCGAAGTCCCGGACGGGCGCCGTCGCGTCCGGCGAGCGGGGGCCGAAGGCGTAGTCGGGGATGCCGTCGTCGGCCGGTGACGCGGCCGTGGTCTCGTGGGTCCAACGGCGCTGTTCGGCGTCGCGGGCCTCGTCCAGCCGGTTGTAGCCCTCGGCCTGGGTGATCAGGTCGAGGACGGTCTCGCGGTGCGGGCCGGTCAGGAAGGTCAGGCACGCCCCCTCGACCGCGGCGGCCGCGAGGAGCGCGGTGCGGACCGGCGGCGGGATCTCCCGGTCGGTGTACGGCAGACGGCTGGTGTGCCGGGCGCGGATCGCCTCGTGGAGGCCGACGAGGTCCGGGTCGACGGGTTCGCCGGAGGCGTCGAGGCGTACGGCGGCGAGGGCGGCGGGCCGTCGCGGGTCGGGCAGGAGCGCGGGCGCCGCATGCAGCCCGGCGTGGGCCGCGGAGACCCGCAGGTTCAACAGCGCGGCCCCGCAGCCCAGGTGGAGGCCGCGGCCGGTGGGGTCGGCCTGCGGCAGGGCGTGGTCGGGGTCGGCGTCGAGGGTCAGCGTGCGGTCGGCCCGGGCGTAGCGGAACCGCCAGGGCTGGGCGTTGTGCTGGGACGGCGCGGTGACGGCGTCGGCGACGAGGGCCCTGACCAGCGTGTCGTCGAGAGTGGGAGCGGACACCGGCACCTCCCGGACGGAGCGGACGGCGAACGGCCGGTTTCCTCCAGGGTCGCCGGTGCGGCCCGCCCGTACCAGGGCCGCTGGTCCCTGCCTCGGTCCCGGTCGGAGGGCCGACCGGCTCATGCCGCGGCGGCGCCTGCCCGGCCATGCTGAAGAGGTGGAGCGACGTGGGTCGCCGGTCAGCGGGCCGCGCCGGGCGCCACGGAGGAAAGGAGCCGGTCATGGAGCACCGCACGGTGGGTGAACTCATGACGCGGAAGGTCGTGAGCGTGCGGCTGGAGACGCCCTTCAAGGAGATCGCGCGGATCCTGGCCGACAACGCGGTGAGCGCGGTCCCCGTCCTCGACGGCCTCGGCCGTCCCGCCGGGATGGTCTCGGAGGCCGATCTGCTGCGGAAGGTGGCCGACCGTTCCGATCTGACGGGCCGGACACCGCTGCCGCACCTGGAGGCATGGGAACGGGAACGGGCCGAGGGCCGCACCGCCGGAGAGTTCATGTCCGCCCCCGCGGTGTGCGCACACCCGGAGTGGACGGTCGTGGAGGCCGCGCGGCTGATGCAGGTGCAGAACGTCAAGCGGCTGCCCGTGGTCGACGAGACGGACCGGCTGCTGGGCGTCGTCAGCCGCAGCGACCTGCTACGGGTCTTCCTCCGGCGGGACCAGGCGATCCAGGAGGAGATCTCCCGGGAGGTCGTCGGGCGCCTCGCCCGCCTCGGCGCGGCGGGCGTCACCGCCGAGGTCGCAGAGGGACAGGTCACCCTGCACGGCTCGGTGGACGATGCGCTGCTGATCCCCGTCCTCACGCGGATGTGCGCCGGGATCGACGGTGTGGTGTCGGTTGCTGAGGAGGTGACGGCCAAGGCGAGGGCGTGAGGGGAGGGCGACGGCGTGAGGGCGATGGCGTGAGGGGGCGAGCGGTACAGGCGGGGGCCGGGGCGCATGCCCGTACCGCCACCTGGCTCCCTGCGCCAGCCGTCCGCCGCCTCGCACCCGTGGCCGCCGCCCTACGCCCGTGGCCTGTCGCCTGCCGTCAGGAGGTGGCGGGCGCAAGGAACCCCGTGGCGCGGATCCGGCGGCCGGTGATGCGCTCCGGGTCGAGGACCATCCAGAGCGGGCGGGCGCCCACCCAGGGGCCGGAGCGGGCGGCCGCCGTCAGCCGGTGGGCCTCGGCGGTGTCGGTGACCATCCGGGCCGGGCCCACGACCAGGACGCTCCAGCCCTCGCCGAACGCGTTGTCGAGGTGGTCGACCTCCAGCGCGGCCCGGTGTCCGGCGGCTGCGGCCGGTCCGGACTCCGCGGCGGTGCGGAAGGCGATCTTCCCGTCGGCGACGGTGTAGTTCACCGGGAAGATCGCCGGGGCGTCGTCGACGGTGACCGCGAGTCGGCCGACGCCGTGCGTCGAGAGGTGTGCCCAGCAGGTGGCGGTGTCGAGCACCAGTACCTCGGGGCGGGCCGCGGCCCCGGCGAGCCCCGGGGGAAACTCGACGGTCCCGCCTACCAGCTCCGCCATCGTGGTGTCCAGCGCATCGGCGAGCCGCAGCAGGAAGGCGGCGCCTGGCTGCGCGGGTTCCTCCTCCACATGGCGGAGGTATCCGGGCGAGGCCGCCGCGCGGGCCGCGACCTCCTCCCGGGTCAGCCCGAGGTGCTGACGGCGGAACTTCACCCGCCGCCCGAGATCGCTGCCCGTCGGGGGCGGAACCGGGTTGGGAGCGCGTTCCTGATCGGTCATGGTGCGCCTCCTTTGCGCGTACCGGCGGGTACCGGCGGGTGTCGGCCCGGGGCAGGGTGCGGTGCGCTTCCCCTCGCGGCTTCCGTGTGTGGGGTGGGTGGTTTCGTTCAGGGAGGGTTCCTGTTCGCCGGGCCGGCGTCTGCTGTGTGTGGGGTGGGTGGTTTTGTTCAGGGAGGGTTCCTGCCCACTCGCCCGGCGTCTGCTGTGTGCGGGGCGGACGCCTTCGTTCAGGAAGGGTTCCTGCCCACTCGCCCAGCGTCCGCCGGGCCGCCCGTACCGCGCATGGGCCGGTCGGCCCCCACCCGCGGTACGACGGCCCCACACCGCGTACCGCCGAAGGGCTCACCCCGACGCCGGTTCCGATCCGATCCCGGAACGGGAGATGGCGGACAATACGGGTAGGTCCGCACCGTTCGCAGGGGGCGCCATGTCCGATACGCCGACCGCCGATACGGCCATCCGCGTCTTCCTCGTGGACGACCATGAGGTCGTCCGCCGGGGGCTGCGCGATCTCATCGATGACGAGCCCGGCCTGGAGGTGGCCGGGGAGGCGGCGACCGCGGACCAGGCGCTGGCCCGGGGGCCCGCGCTGCGGCCGGATGTCGCCGTGCTGGACGTCCGCCTCCCCGACGGCGACGGGATCACCGTTTGCCGGGAGCTGCGCTCGCGGATGCCCGGGCTGGCGTGCCTGATGCTGACCTCGTTCGACGACGAGGACGCCCTGCTCGACGCGATCATGGCAGGGGCCGCGGGCTATGTGCTCAAGCAGATCCAGGGCGCCGATCTCGTCGCGGCGGTACGGACCGTGGCCACCGGGCAGTCGATGCTGGACCCGGCCACCACCGCGCGGCTGATGCGCTCGCTACGGGGCCCCGGAGCGGCGACGGCGCCGGAGGAGGAGCGGCTGGCCGTGTTGTCGGAGCGGGAGCGGGCCGTACTGGAGCTGATCGGTGAAGGGCTCACCAACCGGCAGATCGCCACCCGGCTCCATCTGTCGGAGAAGACGGTCAAGAACCACATCTCCCGGCTGCTGGGCAAACTGGGCGTCGAACGCCGCGTCCAGGCCGCGGTCCTCGCCACCCAGGCCCATGAGCACGCACAGCCCCACGGGAACGCGCAGTCCCACGGGCACGGCCCCGCGCAGTCCCCGGGGCGCCACCCGCTGCACTCCCCAACGGGGGAGCCCTCACCAGTCCGCGGGCACGACCCCGCCCACGGCCACTGCCCCGGCCACGGATAGCGCCACCTTGAGTCGCCCTCAGTCGTCTTCAGTCGTCCTCACCTGTACTCGGGCGCCAGCGGAACGCGCCAGGTGAGCGCCGTGCCACCGGTGGGCGCGGGCCGGGCGCGGACGGTGAGGGAGCCGCCCAGGCGGTCGGCCCGTTCGGCGAGGTTGCGCAGGCCGCTGCGGGCGACGTCCGGCGGGATGCCGGTGCCGTCGTCGCCCACGGTCACCGTCAGCACACCGCCGCCGACCACGACGGACACCTCCGCCCGGCTCGCCCGCGCGTGGCGGGCCACATTGCTGAGCGCTTCGCCGAGGACCGCGATGACCTCCTCGGCGACCCCGGGCGGTACGTCCGTGTCGAGCAGGCCCTCCATCCGCAGGGCGGGCGCGAACCCGAGGGCCGGCACGGCCGCGTCCACCGCCTTGACCACCCGGTTGCGGAGCTTGGGGGCGGCGTCGGGGCGGTCGTGTTCCCGGAGGCCGAAGATGGTCGAGCGGATGATCTTGATGGTGGCGTCCAGATCATCGATCGCCCGGGCCAGCCGGTCCGCCGCCTCCGGATGCTCCACGAACCGGCGGGCGCTCTGCAGCGTCATCCCGGTCGCGAAGAGCCGCTGGATCGCCAGGTCGTGCAGGTCGCGGGCGATCCGGTCGCGGTCCTCCCACAGGCTCACCTGCTCCGCGTCGCGGCGCCGGCCGGCCAGTTCGAGGGCGAGCGCCGCCTGCTCGGCGAAGCCCGGGAGCGGGGTGACCTCGGCGCGGGTGAAGGGCGGGCGCCCGCGCCGCCGGGCGAGCATCAGCACCCCGCTCAGCCGCTCCTTCGTCCCGACCGCGACGGCCACCGCCGGACCGGAGCCCGGCCAGCGGTCCGGCTGCGCCGTGACCCGCTCGTCGCGCTCCGCGTCCGCCACCGTGACCAGACCGTCGCGGCAGAGCGCGGCCGCCAGCAGCGTCCCCTCGCCGCCGGTGAACGTCACGTCCCGGTGGCCCGCCGCCCGCTCGCCCCGGGCCAGCGAACCGCGCACCTCGCCGCCGGGCCCGACGAGGTAGAAGACTCCGGTGTCGGCGTCCGCGATGCCCACGGCCTGTTCCAGCATGCCGTCGAAGACCTCGGCCTCCTCCGCCCCGGACAGCAGGGCGCGGGTCAGATCGGAACCGGCGGCCAGCCACCGCTGCCGGAGTCTGCCCTGTTCGTAGAGGCGGGCGTTGTCGATCGCGAAACCGGCGGCGACGGCGAGCGTCGTCACCACGGCCTCGTCCTCCTCGTCGAAGCCGGACCCGCCGCGTTTCTCGGTGAGGTACAGATTGCCGAAGACCTCGTCGCGGACGCGGATGGGCACCCCGAGGAACGAGCGCATCCGCGGATGGTGCGGCGGGATGCCGTACGAGGCGGGGTGCCCGGAGAGTTCGGGCAGGCGCAGTGGCCGCGGATTGCGGATCAGTTCGCCGAGCAGCCCGTGGCCCAAGGGCAGGTCCCCGATGCGGGCCCGCAGGTCGTCGTCGATGCCGACCGTGACGAACTCCGCGAGCTTCCGGTCGTCGCCGATGACGCCGAGCGCGCCGTACCGGGCGTCCACCAGGGTCACCGCCGCCTCCACGATGCCGCGCAGCACCTCGGGCAGCTGCAACTCCTCCCCGACGGCGATGACCGCGTCGAGGAGTCCGTCGAGCCGGTCCCGGGTGCCGCGGACCTCGTCGATGCGTACCCGCAGTTCGTCCAGCAGGTCGTCGAGCCGTAGCCGCGGGATCCTGCTCGTCCGCTGCGGGTCCCCAGGCCCCATCGCCACCTCCGTATGCGCGCGGCCCACCTTCACCGTAGTCCGAGCCCGCGCGGCCTTCCTGTCGATCTCGCCCGGGCCGCTCTCACAGCCGGAACCAGCGCTCCTCACCCGGCGCGACGGTGCGCCGCCGGTCACCGGGGAGGACGACGGGCAGCGGGTCCCGGGACGAGGCCGGTACCCGGACGGCCAGCCGCCCCGGCAGCACCCGTAGCCGCACCCCCCGGTGACCGCCGACGCAGCAGGTGAAGGCGAACCGGGGGATCTCCCGCAGCGCCACCGGCGCCACCCGCAGCCCCTCCGAGCCCGCCTCCAGACCGGTGAGCCCGCGCTCGACCAGATCGACCGTGCCCGCCATGGCACCGAGGTGAATGCCCTCGCCCGTCGTCCCGCCTTGCAGATCGGCGATGTCGCCGAGCAGCGCCTCCCGGCAGTACTCCCAGGCATCCGGCCCCGTCCCGCGGGTGAGCAGCCAGCCGTGGACGAGGCTGCTGAGCGTCGAGCCGTGGCTGCTGCGCCGCAGGTAGTGGTCGACGGTTGCGCGCCACACCGCGTCGTCCAGCCGGTACCCGAGCCGGGCGAACAGCGCGGACAGCTCCGACGGCCGGAAGAGATGGCCGAGCATCAGGGCGTCGGCCTGTTTCGACGCCTGGTAGCGGTTGACGGTGTCGCCCTCGGCCTCCAGGATCCGGTCCAGCCGGCGGATGTCGCCGTAACGGTCCCGGTAGCGCGCCCAGTCCAGCTCGGCCAGGTCCCCGTAGCCCGCGAACTGGCTGATCACGCCCTGGTGGAAGGGGAGATACAGACGGCGGGAGAGTTCGTCCCAGCGGGACAGTTCCTCGTCGTCCAGGTGCAGGGACCCTGACAGTTCCGCGCGCCGGGCGGCGGGCAGTTCACCGAGCAGATCGAGGCCGCGGGCGAGCACCCAGGCGGCGGTCGCGTTGGTGTAGGCGTTGTCGTCGATGCCCGGGGCGGCGGCGTCCGGGTAGGCGTCGTGGTACTCGTCCGGCCCGACGACGCCGGTGAGCCGGTAGCGGCCGAGCGCCGGGTCGAAGGTGGCCGCCCCCGACCAGTAGCGGGCGATCTCCAGCAGCATCTCCGCCCCGGCGGAGTACAGGAACCCGCGGTCGCCGGTGGTCTCCGCGTACCGCCAGACGTTGTGGGCGATGGCCGAACCCACATGGCCCTGGAGATGCGAATGGTCGGGCAGCCAGCGCCCGGAGCGCGGGTTGAGGTGCAGCGTCTGCGTCTCCTCCCGGCCCGAACTCGCGCTCTGCCACGGGTATCTGGCGCCCCGGCGGCCCTCGCGGCGCGCCGCCGCCCGCGCGGCCGGGAGCCGCCGGTACCGGTACATCAGCAGGGACCGCGCCACCTCCGGGAAGTGGAGGCCGAGATAGGGCAGGACGAAGAGCTCGTCCCAGAAGATGTGCCCCCGGTACGCCTCGCCGTGCAGCCCACGCGCGGGGACGCCCGTGTCGAGGTCGGCGGTGTGCGGCGAGAGGGTCTGGAGCAGATGGAACAGGTGCAGCCGCAGGATCCGGCCCGCTTCCCCCGGCACCGCCAGTTCACCCTGCTCCCACAGACGCGCCCAGGCCGCCTCGTGGGTGGCGAGCAGCCGCGGCAGCCCCGGTGCCCCGGCGGCCTCGTCACAGGCGGCGGCGACGGGGTCGGCGATGGGCCGGTCCAGCGAGGAGCGCAACGCCAGGGTCTTCACCACCGTCGCCGTGCGGCGGGGCCTCACGGGCAGCCGGTACGTCTGGACGGTCCCGGTGTCCGTGACGGTCTCCCGGGCGGGGCGCTCCGGGACGGTTTTGGTGCGGACGGCCAACGCGATTCGGATCCCCGGGTCGGCCGTACGGCAGGCGAGCCAGGCGACGCCATCAGGCCGGAACCCTGCCTGATGTTCCGTGAGATGACGCCCTTCGAGGTGCCGGTAGCGCGCCACGCCACTGTTGGTGACGGCACCGTCGAGTACGGACTCGACCTCGACGGCACCGCGCCAGCCGTAGGCGCGGAACAGTGTGCGCTGGGCCGCCAGGTCCGGGTCTCCCATGTGGACGAGCCGCAGATGGCAGACGCGCAGCCCGCGTCCCTGGGCGTCCTCGAAGAACAGGTACCGGGTGAGGACGCCGGTCCGCGGGTCGAGGCGGACGGTGCAGTGACGCGCGGAACCGGGCGTCAGCCACGGGCCGGGCGGGGCGTCGACGGGCAGGCAGCGGTAGCGCAGCAACGTCCAGTTCGGCAGGTTGACCAGGTCCTCGTTCTCGATCCGCTCGCCCGCGATGTCCGAGGTGCGCCGGTCGTAGCAGCCCGCCAGATAGGTGCCCGGATAGTGGGTGGCCCCGGCCGGGCACTCGGGGGCGGAGCCGCGGGTGGCGAACCGGCCGTTGCCGAGCGTGCAGAGCGCCTCGACCAGCGGCTCACGCGCGGGGTCGTAGCGGTCGTACCGCCAATCGGGGCCTGTCATCCGCGCTCCCTCCGTACGCTCCGGACCAGCGCCGTCAGCGCGGTGACCGTCTCATCGGCGCCCGCCTCGCGCAGCGCGGCGGATGCGGAGCGGTCCGCGGACCGGTCGATGCCGACGACGAGACCGAAGCCGCCCCGCCGCGCCGCCCGCACTCCGGCGAGCGCGTCCTCGACCACCGCGGTCTTCGCCGGGCGGGCGCCGAGGAGGCCGGCGGCGTGCAGGAAGAGCGCCGGGTCGGGCTTCCCGGCGAGACCGAGCCGGGCGGCGTCCGCGCCGTCCACGACCACGGTGAGGAGCCGGTCGAGCGCCGTGGCCCCGAGCAGGTCCCGGGCGTGCCGGGAGGCCGACACCGCGGCACACGGCACCCCGTCGGCGCGCAGGTCCCGCAGGGCCGGTCCGGCGTCCGGGAACGCCGTGACCCCCTCGGTCCGGACCAGCCCGACGAACGCCTGCTCTTTGGCCGCGGCGACCGCCCACACCGTGCCGAACCCGGGCGGGTCGCCCCGGGTGCCCGGAGGAAGCTCGACGCCCCGGGCGGCGAGGAAGGCGGCCGCGCCGTCGTAGCGCGATGTCCCGTCGACGAACCGGCGGTAGTCGGCGTCGCGGTCGAAGGGCGGCTGTGCGTCGTCGGCCACGGCCCGGAGGCAGGCGTCCAGGGCGGTCTTCCACGCCGCGGCGTGCAGCCGGGCCGAGTCGAGGAGGACGCCGTCGGTGTCCAGGACGAGGGCGCGCACGGGGACGGGTGCCCGACCGCCTCCCGTGCCGGGGGAGTTCACCTGGAGCCTCCTCACGCACGGTGTACGAGCCGGTCGCGGGGGCGCGCAGCCGGCCGTGGGGGCGCGCCGCGCCGAGGGCCGGGCGGTTGGCGTCCGCCCGTCGCCCGCCCTCGCCCGGACCCTGGTCGGTGCCCCGATCCCGGTCGGCCGTGGTCCCTTCCAGGGTTCCGCGAACCCACGCCGCCGCAACCGGGAGCGGCCGCCCCTCGGCACGGGGCGTTCGGGCCCCGCGAGGTGACCTGCGCGGCCCTACCGGACCCGGCATGCGCGGACGAGCTTGGAGGGAGACGGTGGGAGCACACCGGGAGCGTGCCGCGGAGGCCGGGCCCGGTGGAGTCGGCCCCGCCCGTCGCCCTGCCGGGAGACGGCCGGCCGGGCAGGGTCCCGCCGCCTCACCGCTCCGCTTCCCCTCGGCGGCCCCGCCCCTTCGCACGGTGAGGAAAGCCCATGACCCCCCAACCGTTCACCGTCTCCGACGTGATGACGCGGCAGGTCGTCGCCGTCCGCCGCGGCGCCGATTTCAAGGAGATCGTCGCGGCGATGGCCCGCTGGAAGGTGACCGCCGTGCCCGTCGTGGAGGAAGAGGGCCGGGTCGTCGGCGTGGTGTCCGAGGCCGATCTGCTGGCGAAGGAGGAGTTCCACGACCACCGCCCCGGGCTGGTCGAGCAGATGCGGCGCCTCGACGCCACCGCGAAGGCGGGCTCCCGCCGGGCCGAGGACCTCATGGCCGCGCCCGCCGTCACCGTCGGCGCCGGGGCGTCCCTGCCCCAGGCCGCCCGCCTGATGGCCACCCACCAGGTCAAGCGGCTGCCGGTCGTCGACGAGCACGGGGCCCTCCGGGGCATCGTCAGCCGGGCCGACCTGCTCAAGGTGTTCCTCCGCCCGGACCGGGACCTCGCGGCCGAGGTGCGCCGCGACGTCGTCGAGCGCCTGTTCCCGCGCGCGCACCACCGGATCGGCGTCGCCGTCGACGCCGGGGTCGTGACCCTCTCCGGCGAGGTCACCGACAGCGCGATCGTCCCCCTCGCCGCCCGCCTGACCCGCGCCGTGGAAGGCGTGGTGGACGTCCGGTGCGAGCTGACCACCGGGCCGGGCCCATGAGGCTCACAGGCTCACGCCTCCGGGGGAGGAACCACCACCACCGGACAGGCCGCACGGTGCAACACCCCATGAACCGTGGACCCGAGCCGCCCCCCGCACCGCCCGCCGTGGCTCCCGCGGCCGACGACCACCGCGACGGCGGCATACGAGACCCGGCTCAGCTCCTCGACCGGACGGCCGCGTACGACCTGCTGTTCGATGGGGACCTCCGGGTAGCGCTCGGCCCAGCCCGCGACCGCCTCGGCCAGTGAGCGGCGGCGGTCGGCCAGGGCCTCGGCGGCGTCCTCGTGGGAGGGGAGCGGTCCGGGCCACACCCAGACCGCCCGGAGCCGGGCCTCGTGCAGGGCCGCCTCGGCCACCGCGAAGCCGATGGCCGCCCGGCAGTCCGGGCCGCCGTCCACGCCGACGACGACCAGCGGCGGATGGACGGCCGGGCGCTCGGGATTGCGGACCACCACGACCGGGCAGTGGGCGCCCGCGGCCAGCGGGACCGCCACCGACGCCTCGCCGAGGACTTCGGCGACCCGGCCGAGGCGCCGCGACCCCATCACGGCGAGCGCGGCGCCCGCCGTCCGCTCCCGCAGCACCACGACCGGCGCCCCGTCGACGAACTCCGTCGCGGTCCACAGCCCGGCGTGCAGCTCCCGAACCAGGTCCTCCGCCGTCGCCAGGGCCGACTGCGCACGGATCAGCAGGGCGCTCCGGCGGGCGAACGCGCCGTACTTGAGCGGCGGCGCGACGGTGACCAGCCGCAGTCGCACCGTGCGGTGCGCGGCCTCGTCGGCGGCCCACACCAGGGCCGGGACCGACAGCTCATGGGGGTCGACGCCGACCAGGACGTCGTTCATGTCCCGCTCCCCGCCACCGCCCGGCCGCCCGGGCCCGTCCCCGGGACGCGGTCGGCGGTCCTCACGGCTCTTCCTCGGCGGCGGCCGGGCGCCGTTGCGGGACGACGGCCACCGGGCACGCCGCGTGGTGCAGCGCCCGGTGGACGACCCCGCCGAACTCCCGCCCGAAGACGCCGCCGCTGCGCCGCGCCCCGAGAACCAGCAGATCGGCGGCGGCCGACCGCGCGGTCATCGTCCGGCGCGCGGTCCCTTCGACGGTGCTTTTGCGCAGCCGTACCCCGGGGTGGTCGCGGACCGCGGCCGCCAGGGCCTCGTCGAGCAGTTCCGCGGCGCGCTGCGCGTGGTACGCGCCGGGCTCACCGGCCAGCAGCGGGTGGTCGGCCGGTTCGTGGAGCGGCCGCCGCCAGGCGCGGACGACATCGAGTTCCGCGTCGCGGACCGCCGCCTCGTGGAACGCGAACCGCACGGCCGGTGAGCCCACGTCGTGGTCGCCGACGCCCAGCAGGACCCGCCCGTGGCGTCCCTCCAGGGCGTGGGGGTCCCCTCGTACGACGACGACCGGGCAGTGGGCGCGGGCGGCGACGACGAGGCTGACGGAGCCGAGCAGCAGACCGGCCACCGCGCCCCGCCCGTGGGATCCGACGACCAGGACCGTGGCCTCCTGCCCCGCGTGGAGCAGCGCGCCCGCCGCGTCCGCGGCGGCCACGTCCGCCGTGACGGCCAGGCCGGGCGCGCGGCGCCCGGCGCGTTCGGCCGCATCGGCGACGATCGTCTCGGCGAGCACCTGCTCCGAGGGCCGGTCGGCGGCCGGGTCCGGCTCCACGCCCTCGTACCGTTCCCACAGTGAGGCGTGGACGAGGCGTAGCGGAAGGCCGTGCCGTACGGCTTCGTCGACGGCCCAGTCCACGGCCGTGAGGCTCGCGTCGGAACCGTCGACGCCCACCACCACGGGAAGTTCCATCGTCCCCACCGCCTTCCGGCTCCGGGGTGGCCTGCTGCCACGCTCGCGCCGCGACCGGTGTCCGGCTAGGGCCGGACGGCCCCGGGGGCCGGCCCGCCCGGACCTCTTCGACTGCCGCGCCCCGCGCCCCGCGGCGGCCCTTGGCACCCTCCTGACCTGCCCCGTCGCGGATCGGCCCCCTCACCGCACCGGGCGGCCGGAGGACGTTTCGCCCCTGCATACTTCGGCCATGATCATGACCCTTCTCCTCTTCGCGCTCCTCTGCCTCGGCGTGCGCAAGGACCGCCGCCGCTTCCGTAACGCGGTCCTGCTCGGGCTGACGCTCCTCAGCCTGTCCGGCTGGCTCCTCGGCAAGGCGAGCCACCTGCCCCCCGGCGCGGCCATCGCGGTCTACCTGCTGGTCTTCCTCGTCCCCGCCGTCGGCGTGGTGGTGCTCGGCGGCTTCCTGATCGCCAACGGCATCACCATGGCCCGCAAGGAAGGGCTCCGCCCGGCCAACCTCCTCTCCGGGCTGCTGGGTGTGGCCGTCTTCGGCCTGCTCGTCCTGCTGGTGTCGCTGGGACACCTGCAGGGCTCGCCGGCCTTCCCCGTCGGCATCGCCGTGCTCCTCCTCTCCGCCTACGTCTCCTTCCTCTTCCTCTGCTTCCTCGCCTACGCCTTCCTCTACGGGCGGATCGCGGTGCGCGGCGACGTCGACTACGTGGTCGTGCTGGGCTCCGGGCTGATCGGCGGCGAGCGGGTGCCGCCGCTGCTCGCCTCCCGGCTGCGCAAGGGCCTGGAGATCCACGACGCGCAGATCGCCCGCGGCGGCCCGGTGCCGGTCCTCCTCACCTCCGGTGGCCAGGGCCCGGACGAGAAGCTGCCCGAGGCCGAGGCGATGGGGCGCTGGCTCGTCGACCAGGGCGCCCCGGCCGGCCACGTCCAGGAGGAGAACCGCTCCCGGACCACCGACGAGAACCTGCGCTTCAGCCACGAGATCATGACCGCCGGGAAGAGCGGCTACCGCTGTGTCGTCGTCACCAACAACTTCCACGCCTTCCGCGCCGCCATGACGGCCCGCCAGGCCGGTGTCGAGGGCCAGGTGCTCGGATCGCCGACCGCGAAGTACTTCTGGCCGAGCGCCACCCTCCGCGAGTTCGTCGCGGTGTTCTGGGAGCACAAGGCGGTCAACCTGAGCGTCTGCGCCGCACTGATCGCCCTGGTGGCCTTCGTCTCGGCCAGAGGCTGAGGCGGCCGCCGTCCGGGCCGGTGGCGGGCCCGTTCCGGAGGCGCCGGCCGGCAGCCCCGGGGGACGCGCGACAATGGACCGCAGATACCCGTTGGGGTGGATATCGGGAGGGACGAAAACACGATGAGGCACCGCAGTGTCGCCGATCTGATGACGCCCGGCGCCGTCGCCGTGCAAACCGGCACCGCGTTCGGGGAGATCGCGCGGCTGCTCGACGAGTACGACATCAGCGCCGTGCCGGTGGTGGACGAGGCGGGACGGACGCTCGGCGTCGTCTCCGAGGCCGATCTGCTGCGGCGGCACATCGACCGGAGCCCGTCGAACACCGCCGCCTCGCTCATGACCAGCCCCGCCGTCGTGGCCCGCCCGCGGTGGAGCGCGATCCGCGCGGCGCGGCTGATGGACGAGAAGGGCGTCAAGCGGCTGCCGGTGGTCGACGAGGACGGGCTGCTCATCGGCGTGCTCAGCCGCGGCGACCTCGTCCAGCTCTTCCTGCGGCGCGACCGGGCGATCCAGGAGGAGATTCTGGAGGACGTGCTGACCCGCACGCTGAACGTCCCGCCGTCCGCCGTCACCGTGGGGGTCTCCGACGGCACGGTGACGCTCAGCGGCACCCTGGCGCGCCGGAGTCTGATGGTCGTGGCGGTGCGGCTGTGCGAGAGCGTCGACGGCGTGGTGGAGGTGGTGAACCGCCTCACCTACGAGGTGGACGACCGGGCCCTGAGGGGCCGGGAGGCGGCGGAGGGCGCCCCCTGACCGCGGCCGACGGGGCGTGGGCCCGCCGCTGACGGGTGGCGGCCGCGCCGTCCGGAGCCCGCGCCGTCCCGGGCCGCGCCCGCCGGAGGGTGCGGCCCCGGCCGGGTCAACCGGCCTGTGAGCTGTCCTTCAGGTTCCCCCAGCCGTGCCAGCGGTCGATCTCGATCCAGGCGGTGACGCGGGCCCGGTCCCGCCGGGGGTACGGGGTGCCGAGGTAGTGGTGGGCCAGCCGGTCGATGTCCGTCAGATTCTCGTCCGGGTGCAGCTGGGCGACGCGGCCGATGAGGCTGAGATGGGTGTACCAGTTGCCCTCGTCGAGGACGGTGAGCGTCACCCGGGGGTCGTCGCGGACATGCGCCAGCCGTCGGCGGCCCTCGTCCATGTTGACCATGACGCGGCCGTCGTCCCAGAGGTACCAGGTGGCCGTGGAGACGGGCTGGCCGTCCGGCCGCAGGGTCGTGATGACGGCGGGGTTGGCCTTCGCCAGCATGGCGGTCGCTGCTTCGGGCAGCGGAGGCTTCGACATGGAGCACACCTCACGGTCGGGACCGACGGACAGGAAAGCGGACGGGCGGCGGACGCCATCGCGGGCGCCGGGCCCCGCGCCCGTGGTACGACGCCGGGGCCGGCGGGACGCCACGGGACATGCTGTCCTGCCCCCGGCGTGGCCGCCATCCTGTGGGGGCCGCTCCCGTGAACGGGCCGGGAACCCGGCCTCGCCACCGCACGTATCCGCCCACCGCGCGCCGGGACCCCCACCGTCGTACCGTTGACGCGGAAATCTCCGCTCCTGACCCCGCCCGCCGCCGGTGCGCGGCCGTGAGCCGCCCGGTGTGTGCGGCGGTATCCCCGGGCCGGAAGGTGAGCCATGACCAGAGCCCGCGACGCGCTGACCGCCGCGCCGGACATCGGCGGTCTCACCGCCGTCGTCACCGGCGGCTCCCGGGGGCTGGGCCTTCTCCTCGGCCGCCGGTTCGCGCAGCACGGCTGCCGGGTGGTGCTGCTCGCCCGGGACGCCGCAGAACTCGACCGGGCGGTCCGCCTCGCCGGGCGGAGCGCCCGGGGCCCGGTGCGCGGGGTGGTCTGCGACGTACGCGACGGGGCGGCGGTACGTGACCGGTTCGCGGAGATCGCCGCCGACGAGGGCGGTATCGACATCGTCGTCGCCAACGCGGGCATCATCCAGGTCGGCCCGGCCGTGGCGCTCGGCCCCGACGGCTTCCGGGAGGCGCTGGACTCCGTGTTCACCGGCGCGCTGCACACCTCCCTCGCCGCCCTGCCCCACCTGCGGCGCAGCCCCGTCGGAGGCCGCCTCGGGCTGATCGGGTCGGTGGGCGCGCTGGTGCCCGTACCGCATCTGGTGCCGTACTCGTGCGCCAAGTCCGCCGTCGGCGCCCTCGCGGCGGGGCTGCGCGCCGAGGAGGCGGCGCACGGCGTCACCGTCACCGCCGTCCACCCGGGGCTGATGCGGACCGGCTCGCATCTCCAGGCGTACTTCGGCGGCGACCGGCGGCGGGAGTACGCATGGTTCTCGGCGCTGGCCGGGCTGCCGCTGCTGTCCATGGGCGCCGAACGGGCCGCCGACCGGATCGTCGCCGGGATGCGGCGGCGCCGCCCGCGCATCGTCCTCACCCCGGCCGCCCGGCTCGGCGCCGTGGCGGGCGGCGTCGCCCCGGTGACCACCGGCCGCCTGATGGCCGCCGTGGCCCGCGCGCTGCCCCGGGGCGACGCCCCGGCGACGGTGACCGGCGCCGAGGTCGCGGCGGATGACCAGCCGCCCGCGCCACGGCTGCGCGCCGTCCTCGGCACCCTCAACGAACGTGCCGCCGACCGCTTCAACGAACGCACCCGCAAGGACGGGTGACGCGGACGCCCGCGGCGCGATCCGGCCGCAGACCGACGTGTTCCGCGCCCCGGAAACGGCCGAGCGCGCCGCCCGGCGTGGTGCCGGGGGCGCGCTCGGCCGCGGGGCGCGTGGGCCCCATCGGTGGTGCGGGTGTGGCTAGGCGACGACGCCGGAGTTGTCGATGGTGACCTTGGAGCGGGGGGCGCCGCTCTGCGAGCCGAGGGACTCGATGCGGGTCACCAGGTCCTGGCCCTCGACGACCTCGCCGAAGACGACGTGCTTGCCGTCGAGCCAGGAGGTGACGACGGTGGTGATGAAGAACTGCGAGCCGTTGGTGTTCCGGCCGGCGTTGGCCATCGACAGCAGGAACGGCCGGTCGTGCTTGAGCTGGAAGTTCTCATCGGCGAACTTCTCGCCGTAGATGCTCTTGCCGCCCGTGCCGTTGTGGTTGGTGAAGTCGCCACCCTGGAGCATGAACTCCGGGATGACGCGGTGGAAGCCGGAACCGGCGTAGCCGAAGCCGTGCTGGCCGGTGGCCAGCTCACGGAAGTTGGCGGCGGTCTTCGGCACGACGTCGTCGTACAGCTTGAAGACGATGCGGCCCGCGGCCTGGCCGTCAATGGCGATGTCGAAAAATACGTTGGTGCTCATGGAGGCATTGTGGCACCCGGTGCGCGCCGCCTCGTCCGCACCCTCCGACCGGCCCCGTTACGGCTTCGGTGCCCCGTCCGTGGTCGCCCGCAGGTCGGCGAGGAGCTCGGCCTGTCCGGCGAGGACGCCCGTCAGGATCGTCCGCGCGACCTTGAGCAGCTCCGCGACCTGCGGGTTGGCCAGGGAGTAGTGGACGGTCGAACCCTCTTTGCGGGTGGTGACCAGATTCGCCCGCCGCAGGACCGCGAGCTGCTGCGACAGATGCGCCGGTTCCAGGCCGACCTCGGGCAGCAGCTCCGCCACCGCGTGCTCCCGCCGGCTCAGCAGCTCCAGGACACGGATGCGCGCCGGATGCCCCAGTGTCTTGAAGAACTCGGCCTTGAGCTGGTACAGCGGCGTACTCATCGCGCCCCCACCTCCCCGGCGCGGCGGGACGGCCCGGCCGGGCCGTCCGCGGCGTACCGCGTCCGTCCGCTCGTCGACGACATCGGCTCTCCTCCTCCCGCGCGGTGACGGGCGGCCGACGTGCGCGGGATCCGAAGCCACCGGAGGCCGACGGTGGTGACCTCGGCGATCGCCAAGATTATCAACCCCGCGGGTCACCGGAGGCGGGCCCGGGCCGGGCGTACGACGCCCCGCGGCGCCGCCCGGTTCACAGCGGCAGGCAGACCCGGACGGTCTTGCCGCGGCCGTCCGCGTCCGGCAGCACCCCGGCGGTGCCGCCCAGACCGAGGGTGAGTTCCATGACGGTGGCCAGCCCGCCGTCGCCGCTGCCGACCGTCGCGCCGTACAGCGTCGGCAGATAGGGGTGCCGGTCGTGGACCGCGAGGGTGAGACCGTCCCGGCGGGCCGCGTAGACGACGGTGAGCTGCGGGGAGAGCGGCGCGGCGTGCCGGACGCCGTTGGTGACGAGCTCGGCGAGGATCAGCAGCGCCGGGCCGACGGACGGGTGGTGCGGGCCGATGTGCCACTCCGCGAGGACCTGCTCGGCGGTCTCCCGCGCCACCCGGACCGCGGCCGGGACGGTGGGCAGGGTCAGCACGTGCCGCTGCCGCAGCGATTCGAGCCCCGCGGTCATCGCTCCTCCCGGGGCCGCGGCCGCGGTGTCCGGACGGGGCGGCGGGGCCGGGCGGGCGCGGCCCCGGCCTGGAACAGCGGATCGGCCTGGAACAGCGGAACGGACACGACCCTGGGCCTTCCCGGTGGCGCCCCACGGGGCGGCGGAATCGAAGGCTGTGCCCGCGGCTCCCTGTGGACACAGCAAATGTAGCGAACACAGCATCTAATCAATTGCGAACTTTCGCAATTCCGCAGACCGCGGCGGCGGTACGGACCCTCCGCGGCCGGACCCGCCGTCAGCGGGCCGCGGGCTGCGCCGGAACGGCGACCGGGACCGGAAGCGGCGGGGACGTCAGGGCGCCGGGGTCGCGCCGGGCGAGGCGGAGGACGGCGGCGGACACCCGGGCGACGGCGTCCGGGACCTGACGGAAGCTGGGGAAGTCATTGATGTCGACGACCACCGGGCCGTCGGGCCCGTGCAGGACGTCGACACCGTAGAGGTCGAGGCCGAAGGCGGCGCCCGTCTCGGCGGTGATGCGGGCGACCTCGGCGGAGAGCGGGACGTGCCGCTCGCGGACCGCGTGCCCGGGGTGGAGCGGGGAGCGGCGTTCGGTGGCGTACAGCTCCCCGGCGACGCTGTAGACCTTGAGGTCGGTACCGGAGTTGGGGACGTAGGGCTGGGCGATCAGCAGTCCGGTGAGGGGTTCGTGGTCCGGGCCGGGGGCGGTCAGCTCGCCCGGGTCGCGGACCAGCCGGACGGCGCGGCCGGAGCTGCCGTCGGCGGGCTTGACGACGAGCGGGAACTCCGCCTCGGGTATCCGCGCGAACTCCTCGGCGCGGGCGGCCGCGTACGTCACCGGGACGGGCAGGCCGTGGGTGCGGGCGATGACCGCGGCGAGCGCCTTGTCGCGGACGCCGCGGATGGCCCGGACGTCGTTGACCGTCGTCAGGCCGGTGTGGGCGGCGGCCTCCAGCAGGGTGAGGCCGGGGCCGCCGGAGACGGTCTTGAGGACCCATGCGTCGTGATCGCCGGCGGTGAGGGCGGAGGTCAGCGGCAGCAGGGCGCGGCCGGGCCGGATGACGTCCACCGTGTGTCCCCAGGCGCCGAGTTGGGCGATCACCTCCCGGGGCATCCCGTCATGGCGGTACTGCTCCTCCACCAGGAAGCAGAGCCTCATCGATGACACCCCGATCGCCGCACGTCCACCGTCCGTCCGGCAGATCCTTGACCTTGACATGCGGATCCTACGTGGGCGCCCGCCGCCGGTCCGCCGAGGTCACGGGCGGGGGCGCGGGCGGGCGCACGGAATCGGACCGGTGCCCGGCCGGGGGGTGAGGGCCGGGCGCCGACGCCGCGTCAGGACGGGGTGACGGCCACGCACTTCGGGGCGGTACGCGACCGCCGTCGGCGTGGCCGTTCCGTCGCGCGGCGGGCTCAGTCCTCGTAGTAGTTGTTGACGATCACGTCGGGCTCGTCGTCGTCGAACGCCTCGTTGAGCAGCGCGCCGCCGACCAGACCGGCCGCACCGGCGCCGATGAGCGCGCCGGTGCCGAACCGGCGGCCCTGCTGCGGCTGTTCGGGCTGCGCGTACCCCGGCTGTGCGTACCCCGGCTGTGCGGGCGCCGCCTGCGGGTAGCCCGACTGCGGGGGCTGCTGCGGGTAGCCGGGCTGGGGGTAGCCCTGCTGCGGTGCGGTGTAGTACGGCGGCGGGGTGGTCTGGACACGCTGGGCGCAGCCGGGGCACGAGGTGATCTGACGCGGGACGCCCCACTGCGGCGACCACATGATCGGCGTCGTGCCGGGGCCGTGCGAGGGGTCGAAGAAGCAGGTCATGTCGGTGTCTCCGATCGGTGCGGGGTGGGGTGCGGGGGCCGGGACGGTGGCGTGACCGGCCGGGGCGAAGGCGGCGGGCTCCGGGGGGAGCGGGGGCGCCGGAGGCATCGCGGGCGCGGGCGGTGCCGGGGCGGCCGGTTCCGGGCGCAGCACGTCGACGCCGTAGTCCTGGGCGATACCGGCGAGCCCGGAGGCGTAACCCTGGCCGATGGCGCGGAACTTCCATTCCGCGCCGTGGCGGTACAGCTCGCCGAAGACCATGGCGGTCTCGGCGCCGCCCGCGCCGTGCAGGTCGTAGCGGGCGAGGTCGGCGCCGCCGTCCCCGGCGGTCACCCGGATGTGGGCGGCGGTGACCTGCGCGAAGCTCTGGTGGCGGTCCTCCGCCTCGTAGAGCGAGACCGGGAAGGCGATCTTGGTGACGGCGGCGGGCACGGCGCCGAGGTCGATGTCGATCCGCGCGTCGTCGCCGCTGCCGTCGGCCGGGGCGTCCGGAGAGAGGGTCACCGCGCCCTCGGGGCTGCGGAGGTTGTTGAAGAAGACGAAGTGCGCCTCGGACAGCACCTTTCCGGAGTCGTCGCACAGCAGCGCGCTCGCGTCCAGATCGCAGCCGGTCCCTCCGGTGGCTTCGGTCCGCCAGCCCAGCCCCACCCGCACGGTGGTCAGGCCGGGGGCCTGTTTGCTGAGCGACACATTGCCGCCCTTGGTCAGGGCCACCGTCATCTCTTCCCTCCACAACTGCCGTACCGCACGGCGTCCTTCGGTTTCCCGCGATCCCATGGTTCCCGGATTGCGCAATGACTGAAGTATGCCTGGTCCGCAGGGGTGATACGGCGCTGACCGGCGCTCTTCGGCCAAGCGGCGCGGACGAGTCGGTCCGGCGTCCGGGCGGCGGCGCCCCGCCGGTGGACGCCGGGCGGCCGTGACATCGACCTCATCCGCTGGGCGCGCGGGCGGATCTCGCGTTTGGTATCCCATCGAGGGCAGGCGTCGTTCTGTGGCGCCTCCGTCGTCGCACCGTTCATGACGTACCCCACCTGCGTTTTCCGCACCTGCGCCCCGCCGCGCCCGAAGAGCTTCCGGGCCTGACCCCCGGCCGCGGGCGGGCGTGGCTGAGCCGCCCCGGGCGCGATACGAAGACCTTCCGGGTGCGGCACGACGCTAAGAAGAAAAGCCGCAAATAGGGACATAAAGTCTCTGGTGGGCCGCGGTGATCGCGGCGCACCATCCCGCCGCACCGCGAAGGGGACCTCATGCCCGTCCCGGAGCTGACCGTCACCGCCCTCGACCGGGCCGCCGCCCGTCTGGTGGACTCCGGGACGGGCCCGGGCGCCGCCCCGGAACCCGTACGCCCGGACCCCGCGGAACGGGTCGCCTGGGACGGCATCGCCGCGGGCTGGGCGCGCACCGCGCCCGCCGATCCGGTGGCCCGGCGGCTGGTCGGCGCCACCGTCGACGAACTGGTCGCGGAGGCGCTGCGCGCGGTGCCCCGCCACGGCACCCGCCCGGATGTCGAGGTGCGGCTGCCCGGCCGGTTCGCCCGCGCGCTGCCCGACTGGGCACACCGCCGCCGCCCCGGCCTCTCCCACTGGCCCAGCACCCAACTCGCCGTCACCGCCGAGATCCTCCGGACCTGGGGCTGGCAGCAGCGCCCCCACCGGCTGCGGGACCGCCGCGGCCGCCGGTGCGTCTGCGGGGCGCTCCTCGGCGCGGTGGCGCTCGGCGTCGGCTCCGAGGACGCCGCCGAACGCGCCGCCGCCCACATCCTCGGCGAACTGCGGCACCGCGGCTGGCAGGCCCTGATCGGCGACTGGAACGCGGTGCCGGGCCGCACCCGGGAACAGGCCGTCGAGCTGGTCACGGCCGCGCGGGGGCGGGCCTTGGCGGCGAGGGAGTGAGGGTGGGTGCGGGCGTGCGTCGGGCCGGGAGGGTATCGGCCTACGGGTGAGGCGGGTGGCCCACGGCCGCTCGTGCCCCGGTAGGCGCCCGGCCTCGGCGTGGCCCGTGGCTGCGTCCGCGCCAGGCAGGTCCGTTCGGAGACGGCCTACGGCAGGGTGCGGAAGCGCCGGGGCCGCCCGCCCTACCTCGTCAGGCTGCCGCCACCAACGGCCGCAGCCGCGTGGTCCGCAACCGCTCCACCAGGTGCGCGGCGCGGCCCGCCGGGACGGTCACCGCGCAGGCGACGGCCGCGCCGACCACGAGCCCGACCGCGACATCGTGCGGATAGTGCGCGCCCACCCACACCCGGGACGCGGCCATCAGCAGCGCCAGCACCGCCGCGAGCGCGCCGATGCGCCGGTCCACCAGGAGCAGCGCCACGGCGGCGGCCCCGGCGATGGCGGCATGGTTGCTGGGGAACGACCAGTCGCCCGGCGGCGGGCACGCCTGGACGGTGACGGTGTGCAGCACCTGGCACGGCCGCCGCTCGTCGAAGACCGCCTTGACCAGGTCGTTGACGACGTACGCGGCGACGATCACCACCGGCACGGCCAGTACCCGCGCCATCCGGACCGCGTCCCCGTCGGCGCGCGCCCGCCACCAGGCGACGGCCAGGCACAGGGCGAACGCGGCGAGACCGAAATCCGTCCACACCGACACCACGGTGTTCCACGGCGCCGGGGTGTGTGCGGCGAGATCGGTCACCCAGAGGTAGAGCCCCCCGTCGAGGGAGGCTCCACCGGAGGCGAGCGGAAGGGTCACGGCAGCTCCTTGTGAGCGGAAGGGGGCGCGCGGGCGGGCGCCGTGCGCGGGGCCTCTCCGGTGTGCCGTCCGCCCCGGAGGGAGGCCCGGACCGGACGGCACGGACGTCTACATCGCTGTAGACCGACTACGTCACTGTAGACGACGATATGGGAGGCTGGGCGCCATGAACGGTGCGGAGACGGTGCGATGAACGGTGCGGACAAGGAGCGGCGGCCCGCCGGTGAGCTGGAATCCGGTGTGCTCGCCGTGTTGTGGGCGATGGACGGTCCGCTCACCCCCGGTCAGGTCCAGCAGGCGCTCGGCGGGTCGCTGGCGCGCACCACGGTCACCACGATCCTCACCCGCCTCCACGACAAGGGCACCGTCGTCCGCGCCCGCTCCGGCCGCGGCTACGCCTACGCGCCCGCCCAGGACGCCCCCGGGCTGACCGCCCGCCGGATGCACTCGGAGCTGGCGAAGGACGAGGACCACGGGGCCGTGCTCGCCCGGTTCGTCTCCCAGCTCTCCGACGCGGACGAACGGTTGCTGCGCTCCCTGCTCGACGAGGGCCCCGCCGGAGGCCGCCCGTGATGTCCCTGGTGTGGGTCCCGCTGCTCGCGCCGTTCCTCGCCGTCCCGGCGGCCCGGCGGCTGGCCGACGCCCTCGCGCCGCGCCGCGCCGCCGCGCTGCTGGTCTGCGTCGCGGTGGGGCTCGCCGGCTGCGCGGCGGCGGCGCTGGCGCTGCTGGTGATCCCCGGCGCGTCGTATCTGCCGTGGGTGGCCGCCGCCGGCGAACTGCTCACCCCGCTCACCGACGGGCCGCCCGCCGTGACCGTCGGCGTCTCGGTGGCGGCCGCCGGTCTGCTGGGCGCGAGCGCCGCCGCGGTGACGGTGCGCCTCCTAGGCCACCGCGCGGACCTGCGGGACGCCCGCGCACAGGCCGGGGCGGTCCACGGTGAGCTGGCGGTGGTGCCCGATGCGCGGCCGGACGCCTTCGCACTGCCCGGCCGCCCCGGCCGGATCGTGGTGACCACCGCGATGCTGCGCGCCCTGGAACCGGGCGAACGCACGGCCCTCTTCGCCCATGAACGCGCCCATCTGCGCGGCCGTCACCATCTGCTGCTCGCCGCCGTGGACCTCGCCGCCCGCTGCCATCCGGCGCTGCGCGGCCTCCGCGCGCCCCTCGGGTACGCGCTGGAGCGGATCGCCGACGAGGCCGCCGCGGACGCCGTCGGCGACCGGACGCTGGCCGCTCGCGCGGTGGGCCGGGCGGCGCTCGCGGGCGGCCCCGCGCCCCGGCCCCGTACCGTCCTGGCGGCCACCGCCGGGCCGGTGCCCCGCCGGGTGGCGGCGCTGCTCGGCCGTGAGATGGGCGCCCGTCCGGCGCCCCGGCTGCGCCGCGCCGTCGCCGCCGGGCTGCTGCTCTGCCTGGTCACCACGGGCGCGGCGGAACTGAGCGCCGCCGACACCCTGCACGCCCATATCGAGGTGGCCCAGGGCGAACGGCCGTGAGCCGCGGCCCGGGTGGTGCGGGGCGGGCGGGGCGTCCGGGGCGGTGAGGGCCGGGGCCGCACGCCTGGGCACCGGCGGACCGCCCGGGCCCAGGCACCGGGACCGGCCGCGGGCCTCGGCACCGGCGGACCGTCCGGGCTCCGGCACCAGGCGGTCCGCCGGTGCCCGGCGGCGTACCCGGTCAGGCCCCTTCCTCGGCCCCGTCTTCCGGTACCGAGATCACCCAGTGGGTGTCCTGGCGCGGCCGCAGGTAGCAGGCCCAGTACAGGGCCGCCGCCGCGACGATCGCGCCGGTGATCGCCAGGCTCTCGACGCTCTGCTGGCACAGCACCCACACCAGGACCAGTACGAGCAGCGCCGGGATCGCCGGCCACAGCGGCATCCGCCAGGCCGCGCGGTGCCGGTGCGCGCCCCGCCGGGAGACCAGCGCGCCCAGCGCCACGAACACGTACATCGCCGCGACGGCGACGCCGGTGACCTCGCTCAGCGTGTCCAGATTGACGAAGCACAGGGCCGCCCCGGGGACGCCCACCGCCAGCGTCGCCGCCCAGGGGGAGCCGAAGCGCTGCCCGAGGTGGGACAGGGCCCGGCTGACGCCGCTCGGCCAGGCCGCGTCGCGCGCCGAGGCGAAGACCACCCGGGAGTTCTGGATCACCATCACGATCGCCGCGTTGATGATCGCCAGCGCGATGCAGAGGCTGACGAACGTACCGACCGCCGAATTGCTCCAGGACTCCACCATGCCCGCGACATCACCGGAGGTCAGCGTCGCCAGGTCCGGCGCGCCCAGCGTGATCGCGACGACCGGTACGAGGACGACCGCCGCGCCGATGCCCAGCGTCCACAGGACCGTACGGGAGACGTTGCGCCGCGGGTTCTCCATCTCCTCGGCGAGGTACACCGCCGTCGAGAAGCCCTGGAGGATGAAGAGCGCGGTGGCCAGGCCGGTCACCACCAGGCCCGCGGTCAGCGCGGTGCTGTGCCCGTCGGGCGTGGCGATCACCGGGTGGACCAGGACGGACGCGGAACGGCTGGTGTGGCTGAAGCCGAGGAAGGCGACGACCCCGGCGGCCACCACCTCCAGGACCAGGAAGATACCGGTGATCCAGGCGTTGGCCCGCAGATCGAGCAGGCCCATGGCGGTGGCGAGGAGCATCACCCCGGCGGCGGTCCACTGCGGATCGAGCGGGGTCAGCGGCGCCAGATAGTCGGCGGTGCCCAGCGCGATGATCGGCGGCACGATCATGACGACGATCAGCGACAGGACGAAGACCAGCCACCCGGCCAGCCGCCCCATCAACGTGCCGACCATGGCGTACTCGCCGCCGGAGCTGGGGATCAGCGTGCCCAGCTCGGAGTAGGTGAACGCGACGCCGATACAGAGCACGGCGGCGATGGCGATGGTGAGCGCGGCGCCGGTGCCCAGCGTCGCGAAGGAGTCCGGCACGATCACGAAGAGCGAGGAGGCCGGGGTCAGGCAGGAGAGGGTGAGCAGGGTGCCGCCCACCACGCCGATCGAGCGGTTGAGCTTGGGGGCTCCGCCGGTCGCGGCGTCCGTGTCCGCCCTGGCCGTCGGTGCCGGATGCGGATCCGCCGCGGGGGTCGCGGAGGCAACGGGTGGGGAGGGCGTAGTGGTCATCCGTGTCCCATCGTGCGAGCGGCTGAGGAGCGTGCCGAAGAGGTGGTGCCACGAAGCGGTGCGACCCAGGAAGCGCGACAGGGGCGCGGTCGCCGTTTCGGTGACCGAATGAAACCCCCGTCCCAGGGGCGCGTCAAGGTTTCATATGAAATTCACTGGACGACGGAATCCGTTGCGTGACGGGGGTGATGAGGAGGTATTGGTGCTGTGTTTGTGATGGAAAAACGGAATCAGTGGTGCCGTCGCCCGTGAGGCCGCGGGGTCGGCGGGAGTCTCCCGTGGGCGGCGGGGACGGTGCCGCAAGCGGGCTGCGGGCTCCGGTGCGGACGGGTGGCGGCCCTCGCCCGCCCCGCCGCGGCGCGCCGGATCCGCGCGTCTTCCGCCGCCTGTGGAATCCGTCGCGCGGGCCCTGCGGCACCGGAAGCGAGGCCCGGAAACGCCGTTGACCTGGTACGGGAAGCAGTCCGCCCGGTCCGCCGCGGTCCGCCCTCCCGCACCGGACACCCGCGTCGCCCCCGCCCGTCCGCGCCGGACCCACCGGCGTTCACCCGTACGGAACGTCCCGTACGCGCTGCGGATACCGCTCCCGCCACCAGGGGTCGTTTTCGGCCATCCCCGGTACAGGTGCCCGGCGGCCCGGAGGTACCGTGGAGCCACGCAGCGCCTCCGGGCGCTGCGCGGCGGTGGGGCCCGCCGTACCCCACTGCGGCACGTACGCCGCCAACGGTCCCTACTTGCGACGATGTGCGCCCCGCGACGGTGTGCCGCGAGTAGGAGAGACGCATGGTGAAGGCCCAGGAACCGGTGTGTGACGAACCCGTGGATCCCGAGATCGGCGCCCGCCCGCCCGCGCGGCGCCGTACCCCGCTGAGCGGCCAGGGCGCCGTCGTCGGCATGGTCGCCCTCGGCGGCGTCCTCGGCGCCTGCGCCCGCTACGGCGCCTCGCTGCTGTGGCCCACCCCGCGTGGCGGCTTCCCCTGGACCACGCTCGCGGTCAACAGCCTCGGCTGCGCCGTCATCGGCGTCTTCATGGTGCTGATCACCGAGGTCTGGGCCGCCCACCGCCTGGTGCGGCCCTTCTTCGGCACCGGCGTGCTCGGCGGCTTCACCACGTTCTCCACCTACGCCGTGGAGATCCAGCGCCTGGTGGCCGACGGCCGGGCCCGCACCGGGCTCGCCTATCTGGCGCTGACCCTCGTGGCGGCGCTGGTGTCCGTGACCCTCGCGGCGACGGTCACCCGCCGCCTCGTCGTAGGGAGGCAGAAGTGAGGATCACCGGTTCCGCGCTGCGGGCGACCGTCTACGTCGGGGAGCACGACACCTGGCACCACAAGCCGGTCTTCGCCGAGATCGTCCACCGCGCCCGCGCCGCCGGGCTCGCCGGTGCCTCCGTCTTCCACGGCATCGAGGGCTTCGGCTCCTCGTCCGTCATCCACACCAGCCGCCTGCTGTCGCTGAGCGAGGACCTGCCGGTCGCCGTCGTCCTCATCGACACCGAGGAACGCATCCGAGGCTTCCTGCCGCAGCTGGACGAGGTGGTGGGCGACGGCCTGGTCACCCTGGACGTCTGCGAAACCCTCCGGTACGCGCGGAACGAGGTACGCCGGTGAACTGGCTGCTCGTCATCGCCGGAGCCGCGGTCGGCGCCCCGCTGCGCTACCTCACCGACCGCGCCGTCCAGGCCCGCCACGACTCGGTGTTCCCCTGGGGCACGTTCATCGTCAACGTCTCGGCGTGCGTGATCCTCGGCCTGATCACCGGCGCGGTCTCCTCCCAGGTGCAGCTGACCTTGGGCACGGGGCTGTGCGGGGCGCTGTCGACGTACTCGACGTTCTCGTACGAGACGCTGCGGCTGGCCGAGGACGGCGCGCGGTTCCTCGCGGTGGCCAATGTCGTCGCGCAGCTCGTCGCGGGGCTCGGCGCCGCCTTCCTGGGCGCGGCGCTCGCCGGGGCGTTCTAGGACCTGTCGTCACACTCCCGGTCCCGCCCTCCGGGTGGACGACGGGACTTTGACGACAGGCCCTGGGGGACGTGACGGCGCCGCACCCGGCGTACCGGGTGCGGCGCACGCGTCACAGATGCGAGGCGATGGACGGCATCAGGTCCTGGAAGGTGCGGCCGTTCGCGGGGGAGCCGAGGGCGGCCATCTGCCAGCCCTGGTCCGAGCGGTACACCTTGGCCATGACCTGCGCGGTGTGCGCGCCGCCGCCGTCGAGGGTGTAGCGGGCCAGCTCCTGACCGGTGGTCTCGTCGACCAGACGGCAGAAGGCGTTCTGCACCTCCTGGAACGTCTGCCCGGTGAAGGAGTTGACGGTGAAGACGATCTGGTCGACGTTGCCGGGCACCTTCCCCAGGTCCACCAGGATCGACTCGTCGTCACCGCCCTCACCGGCGCCGCCCACGCGGTTGTCGCCGGTGTGCCGCACCGAACCGTCGTCACTGACCAGATGCTGGAAGAAGACGACATCGACGGGCTGCTGCCCGGCGAAGAGCACCGCCGAGGCATCCAGATCGATCTCCTTGGCGGTGAGCTTGGCCCAGAACCCCTTGCGGCCCGCGGCCTGCCAGCCCAGGCCCATCCGCACGAGGGTGAGCGCGCCGCCGTCGGACTTGCTCAGGCTGATCTTCTGGCCCTTGCTCAGGTTTACGGACATCAGATTCCTCTGTCGTGACGGTGAACCGGGCGGTGCCCACCGGACGACGGGCGTGCCGCGGGCGCGCCCGCCCGGCTGCGGAAACGCAAAATCTACAGCACTGTAGAGAAGGTGGGGGCGACGCGCACGGGCCCGGCGCAGGGCGGGTCCGGCGGGGCGCCGCACGGGGCCCCGCCCGCTCCCGGACGGACCCCGCGCGCCGCCGTCACCCCTGGCTGTGCGACGGGCCGAAGAACTCGACCGCGGCGATGGCCACCTGCTTGTCCGGGCCCGTCCCGTACGCCGAGTCCACGGTGAGCCGCACCTTGACCACATCGCCGTACCGGAACGACTGGTGCTGGAAACCGCTGCCCTGGTCGAGGTTGAGGACGCGGTTCTCGACGTGCCCGTTGTCCATGGTGATCTGCGCCGAGATCCGGTGCGGCTGCGCCGACTTGGTGAGGGCCTCGGCGTGGGACGACTCACCGGGCGTGATGCCGATGTCCAGCAGCCGCACCGGATCCGAGAACCGCGCCTCCAGCCAGTTCCCCGTCCCCGGCGAAACCCCGGGCCCCCACCAGGTGTTGCTGAACGGGTCGAACGCCTGGTCCGGCCCGTGCTTCGCGAACGAGGCGGACGCGGTGGTCGACTCCGGGCTCACCAGCGCCCGCTTGGCGAAGTGGTCACGGATCGCCTGGATCGCCGTATCGGTCTGGAACAGCCCGATCACGACGAGGGTGAGCACCGCGGCGATGGCCAGCCACCGCAGGACGCGCCCGATCTGCCAGCGCAGCCGCGGCCGGTCTCCGGCCCACGGCTGCTCCCGGTTGCGGCGGTCGAACAGCCGCCGCCACCACGGCAGTCGCGCCGGACCCTCGGGGGACGACGCCATCCGCATCGCACAGCGGCAGCAGAAGTGCCGGTCCGGCCGGTTGGGGGTACCGCACCAGGGGCAGGCCACCCCGTCCACGGTCCGGTACTCGCCCGGCGCCCGGACCTGCGGCCGCGCCGCGACCGGCTGCCCCGGCAGCACGGGCGCCACGGACGGCCGCTCCTGCTCCCCCTGCGGATCGTCGACCGGCACGAGCAACGCCCGGGCACGGGCCCGCTCGTCCTCGGCCGGATCGGTGGCACCGGCCGACGGCGCGGAGCCGGACGAGGTGGACGCGGTGCCCGACGCGGGCGCGGGCAGCGGACCGGGGCCCTCCGCCGCACCGGCGCCGGAACCCGCGGTGTCACCCGTGGCGCCGGACCCCGCCGTGCCACCGGTCCCGGCGGTCCCCGCCGTCCGCTCCCGCCCGGTGCCCGCGGTGTCGGACATACGGTCCGACGCGGCCGGGCGGCCCGTGGCGGGCGGCAGATCGGCGGTGTCCGCGTCCGGACCGGCCGTCGACCGGCCCGCGGCGGCGTGCGGTGCCGGGCGGGTGGTGCCGCCGGGCGTCCAGCGCAGGACGGCGCCGCAGGTGTCGCAGAACGGCTGTCCTGCCTCGTGCGGCGTACCGCACTGTTCGCAGGCCGCAGGGCGCGCGTCCTCGCCGGAGGCTCCGGGGGACGGGCTGTTGCTCATGTCGGTCAGGTCCTTTCCGCCGTCAACACCTCGACGGTGTACGGCATATGGGCGGGGCGGGCGGCAGCCACGAGGGCGTCCAGCCGGTGGAGGTCCGCGGCGGTCGGCGCCGGCAGCCGGAGCGCGACGTGCAGCCGGGGGCGGCGCTCGCCGGGGGCCGGGCCGCGCGGGCGGGCGCTCCACGCCGCCCCGCCGCTCTCGGTGATCTCCGGTTCGACACCGAACGCCAGCCGCACCGTCTCCGCCAGCCCGCGGCGGGTACCGCGCACCCGGTGCAGATGGGCCGCCGCGGCCACCGCGGCCCGCAGCCGCGCCTCCCCGGCGGCATCACCGTCGTCGATCCCGTCGGTGTCGGCCCCCACCCACCAGCCCAGCCAGCGGGTGAAGTCGACCGGCGCCAGCGACGGCCGGAAGTACGAATCCAGGCAGTCCAGGACGTTGAGGAGCGGCGCCAGCACCTCGTCCAGACCCGCCACGAAGTCCTGCGCCAGCGCATCGTCCGCGAAGATCGCCGGGAGCGTCGGGCCCAGCGGCGCCGACGACGCCAGCCCGTCCACCGACCCCCTCACGACGCGTCCCCGATGACCCGGACCCGGTGGTCGAAGGAGAACACCAGCGACGACGGATCGAGATCGATACGGTCCGACTGGTCGCCGCGCCTGCCGGTCAGCGGGTCGGCCGGGTGCAGCAGCACCTCGTCCACCAGCTCGACCCCCGGCACCCGCTGGAGCACCGCGAACACCTCACCGGCCTGCACCGGACGGCCGAACGGCCAGCCGGTGCCGTCCGCGCCGCCGGTCAGCGGATCGAGGTGCCGGTAGAGCGCGTCGTGCGCCTCCCGCCGCACCCGGTCCACGTCCACGCCCCGGAACGCGTGCAGCGTCGACACGACCGTGACGCCCTGGTAGAACGGCGGGCCCACCGCGAGCCGGGTGCCGATCAGCCGCCGCTCGTCCAGATACCGCGTCACCCGCTCCAACAGCGAGTCCGCGGGCACCAGTTGCTCGAACCGCAGCCGCCCGCCCGGGTCCGGCACCGCCTGTGGCACCACCAGCACCCGCACCGCGTACGCCCCGTGCTCCTCCTCGGCGCCCGCCAGGCAGGTGATCCGGGCCGTCTCCGGCGCCGCCCGCCGGGCCAGCTCCTCGTAGTCCCGCAGCGTCACCGCACGGTCCTGCGCCCGCAGCGTGATCGGGGCGCGGGCCCGCGCCTCCTCGACGGTCTCGCCGTCCACCCCGCCGCGTGCCGCCTCCCGGTTGATCACCTCGGCGACGTACGGCACGGAGTCCCGCAGCGCGCGCACCGAGCCCCGGGCGACGTTGCCGGTGCGGCCGCCGCCGGTGCGGTAGCGGCGGGCGCGGATCACGGAGCCCTTCGGCGGCATCGCGCCGTAGCGGCGCAGCGTCCCGTCGGGCTCGCGCACCGACGGGCCGAACGCGATCTCCCCGGTGGTGGCGTCCAGCGTTACATGCCGGTCGTCGGGCCCGGACCCCGCGAAGTGCGGCACCACCTCCCAGTCCGTCCAGCCGTCGTACTCGGCGACCTGGAGGTGGAGCGGCGGGGCATCGCCGACGACGGGCGTACGGGCCAGCCGCAGCCGCTGGCCGGGCAGCCCGCCGGACTCGCCGAGCGTCTCGTCGTACACCGTTTCGGCGTGCACGGCCGGGACGGTGCCGCCCACCGTGAACGCCTCCGCCGACCGCACCGTGGGCGACGTGGTGTAGAAGGGCTGGCCGGACGCCGCCTCGGTGACGCGGCAGCGGATCCAGCCCGCCTCGTTCCGCCCCGACCGGGACAGCACATGGCCGCCGGGCACGTGCAGCACGACGTCACCGGGCCGGTTGAGACCACCGGTGGTGTCCTGGTCGACCTCGCACGCCGCCCACCCGTCGGCGGTCCACGCCTCCCACACCAGCGGCGGCTGCCGCGGGTCGACACCGACACCGTCGACCCTGCTGTCGAGCCGCAGCGCCACCGCGCAGTGCGGCACCGCGGCGCTCAGCCCCAGCAGCATGCAGTCGCCCGGCCGCGGCGCCTCGGCGAAGCAGAGCAGGTCCTCGCCCTCTTCGAGGTCGGCGGTCCGGTCGGTGACCGGCTGCCCCTCGTTCTGCACCGCGAGATGCGCGAGCGTGCACGGCACCACCGTCAGGTCCCGCTCGGTGGCGAAGACCACCGCCTCCTCGCTGTCCGCCCGCACCGTCGCGGTCTCGGTGCCCAGCGGCACCTGCACCGGCTCGTCCTGCGCGGCGGACAGCCAGAACGTCACATCCGTCCGCGCCGCCGACGGCGGGAAGAGCGTGATGCCGACGAGGTCGAGGAAGGCGAGGTGGTTCTTCTCCGGGACGCGGTTGAGCCGGTAGACGATCTGGTCGGCCATGTGCGCGACGGTCTCCACGAGCGTCACCCCGGGGTCGGACACGTTGTGGTCGGTCCACTCCGGGGCGCGCTGCTGGATGTAGCGCTTGGCGTCGTCGACGAACTGCTGGAAGCGCCGGTCGTCGAGGTTCGGGGAAGGCAGGGCCATCAGCGGTCGCTTTCGGTGGACGGGCCGCCGGAGTCGGGGCCGTCGTGGGCGGGAATGACGTAGAAGGGGAAGACGAGGTTGCGGGGGTTGTTGGTGCCGCGGATCGTGTAGCGCACATCGATGAAGAGGACGCCCGGCTCGTCGCCGGCGGACACCTCCACGTCGTGCACCTCGATGCGCGGCTCCCACCGGTCGAGGCTGGTGTGCACCTCGTGCTGGATGCGGCCGGCGGTGGCCTCGTTGACCGGCGCGAAGACCATGTCGTGGATGGCGCAGCCGAACTCCGGCCGCATCGGCCGCTCACCGGGCGCCGTCGCCAGCACCAGATGGATGGCCTCCTCCACCTCCCGCTCCCCGCTGACCAGGGCGATCCCCCCGGTCGGACTGATGCGGAGCGGGAACGACCAACCGGACCCGACAAACTGTTCAGGCATCAGATCACCGGGACCCCGTCGACGGTGACATAGCCCGCGAACGCGACCTCCGCGGCCACGACCGCCACATTGCCGGTCGCCAGGATCTGCATGGCCGCACCGGCGATCAGGTTCACATCGGCCCCGCCGGCCATGTGCAGCATCGCCCCGGCGTCGATCGTGCCCGCGGCGCCCGCGGACAGGTTGAACATGGCACCGGCCTGGAGGGCCAGATCGAGGCCGCCCTTGACCGACATCGCCCCGCCCGCCGTGAGGCTCATCGCCCCGCCCGCGAACATGTTCATCGCCCCGCCGGCCCGCAGGGACAGATCGCCCTTGGCCTCCACGGACACCGTCGTGTTGCCCTTGATGCTCACGCTCCCGGAACTGTCGACGGTGATCTGCGTCTTGGTGCGGTCGAGTTCGACGGTCAGCCGGTCGTCCCCGGTCCGCAGCCGCACCCCGCGTTTGCGCCGCCCGCTCTTCTGGCTGAGCAGATCGACGCGGTTGTTCTCCCGGTCGGCGAGGGTGTGGCGGCTCGCCTTCCCGCTGAGCCGGTCGTGCAGCGGCACATCGCCGTTCTCCGGTTTGTCCTTGCCGTTGTACAGCCCGCCGATGACGTACGGATGGTCCAGCGCCCCGCGGTCGAACGCCACCAGCACCTCGTCCTTGACGTCCAGCGGCACGATGCTGCCGCCGTCCACTCCGCCCAGCTGCACGGTGCGCGTCCAGTCGCTGACGTACGTGTCGTCCAGCCACGGGAACCGCAGCTTGACCCGGCCCTGCTTCAGCGGGTCCTTCACATCCGTGACGATCGCGTTGGCGACGGACGGCAGCCGCGAGGAGACCGCGGCGCCGCCGGACGCCACGCCGAACAGCGACCGCCACTGGCGCCCGGTGACGGTCACCCACGTCTCGTAGTGCCGCCCGGAGGCGAAGACGTGCCGTACGCCCGTCGCCGTGTACTTGCCCTCGAAGGGCTCGCCGACGTCGGTGAGCGTCACCGGGGTGTCCGGCCGCAGCTTCGGCGCGCCGCGCACGGTGACCTCCAGCTCCGCGAAGGACGCCGTGACGTCGTCGGCCAGCGCGTCCGCCGCCCGCTTGACCTGCGCCTGCTGGTCGTAGGGCGTGCCGGTCTCGACGAGGGGGGAGGTCGGGAACGCCGCGGCGGCCTTGCCCGGTGTGGTGCCGATGGAGAAGCCGGGGTTGTCCTTCGCGGTCGACCGCTCCCGCAGCGCCTTCTTGCTCTGCACGTCCCAGCCGCGCGCCTCCGCCCGCGGCACCTGGTCGGCGGCGGCGACGGCGGAGCGGCAGCGCAGGATGTCGACGCCCGCCTGGAGGACGTACGGGCTCTTGTCGCCCGGGGTGCTCTCCGGCGGGGCGCCCGACGCCCGGTCGGGGGTGACGAACTGGAAGCGCCCGCGCGGGTCGAGGAACATCACCTTCTCGTTCTCGTCCGCGAGCCGGGAGAGGAAGTCCCAGTCGGTGACGTTGTCCTGCGTGAGGAAGTCGTACGTCCCCTTCGTGGACTCGATCCGGCCGAGGGAGATGCCGCTCTTGGCGACCAGCTTCCGGGCGATGGCCGCCGCCGTCATCCGCGTGTAGCCCGCGACCCGGCGCTGGCGCAGCATCCGGTGACCGAGGTCGTAGCCGCGGACGAGGGTGAAGGTGCCGGTGCCGTCGTACTCCGTCTCCAGGGTGGTGACCTCGCCCGTGAGCAGCGGGTCCTGGGCGCCCTTGCCGTCGGCGACGGGCGCCAGCACGATCTTGGTGCCGATCTTGATCCCGGCGGCGCCCAGCAGCTTGCGGTGCGGGTCGCGGAAGGTCAGCTGGAAGGCGCCGGGCACTCCGGAGCCGAGGTCCACCCAGGCGTCCGACAGATACGGCAGCAGCTTCCTCGGCAGGGGGGACCCACCGATCTTGACGTGGATGACGCTGGAATAGGCGAGCTTGGTCATGATCCGGTCACCTCCTCGACCGCGGGCAGCATCAGTTCGGTACCGGGCGACAGCCGGGACGGGTCGTCGATGCCGTTGGCCGTGGCGATGGCCCGCCACGCCCCGGCGTCGCCGTACTCCCGCCAGGCCAGCGACGGCAGCGAGTCCCCGGCCACCAGCCGGTGCACCCGCCGCGCGGTCAGCGCCCCGGAGGTCGGGTTCTGCCCCTTGGTGTCGGTGGGGATCTCGCCCAGCCGCACCTGACAGGTGGCCCGGATCGGCATTCCGGTGGTGCCGAACAGCGTGTACGAGACGTCGACGGAGGCCACGTACGCGGTGAAGTGCGCGGTGGAGAACCCGCCCCACTGGAACACCACCCACGGCGTCGACGGCTGCTTCGCGGCGATGCTCGCGGCCGTCACCTCACAGCAGTCGAGCAGCGCCTCGACCTTTTTCAGGACCTCGTTGCTGTCCGGCTTGTCCGAGCAGTCCAGGAAGATCTCCAGGCTCAGCTCCCGGGCGTACGCGCCGATGAACTCGGGGAGCGAGCCGTCGCGTATGGCGGGCGCCGGCGTCACCTTCCAGTCGGAGCGCTGGCTGAGCGCCAGCTGCGAGGGGTTGAAGTCGAAGCCGAACGTACGCTTCAGCGCACCGGGCGTGGTGCTCTCGCCGACCGGCGGTTCATGAATCGCGAGCGAGGCGCGGACCAGGCTCTTGCCCGCACCCTTGCCGCCGGAACCCGGTGCCATCACGCACCCCCCGCATCCGTGAAGCCGTGATGGGTGATCTCCAGGACCTCGGTGGCCACGCCCGGGCTCGCCGGGTCGAGGGACGGCCCCTGCCAGCGGACCGGCAGCACGTCGATGAGACCCCAGCGGGCGACGATCGACCCGTCCGCCCGCAGCGCCGCGATCTGCGCGGTGGGGCGACGCACCCCGGTGGTCACCGACGAGATCCAGGCCGCGACCTTCGAGGTGTCCGGGGTCAGCGGCCGGGTCAGCCGGATGCTGGAGAAGGTGACGCGGGAGGGCAGCTGCCAGACGAAGCCGTTGTTGCCGCCCTCCTGGTGGTGCTCGACCTCCACCTCGGAGGCGAGCCCTTCACAGCCGTTGAAGTACCCCAGACTCTCGCCGTCGATGGTCAGGGTGAAGAAGATGGTGGATCCCGGATCGAGATCGCTGGGCATCGCGGCGGCCTTTCTGGTACGGACGTAAGGGCAAAGCGGGGGTGCGCCGCGTCAGCGGCGCGGGTCGCGGAGTCTGCCGATGCGCTCCCGGTCGTGCCGGAACTCGGCCTTCAGCCGGGGGATCAGCAGCCCGGTCAGCCGGTGCACCAGCTCATCGACCTGCCCGTCGGTCAGGGTCCGGGCATCGAACTCGGCGCCCTCCCGACCGGCGGACCGCTTTCCGGAACTTTCCTTCGGGGTGTGGCGGTTGCGGGCGGATGTGCGCTTGGGGGGCTGCTCACGGGGCTGATTCCGCTCCGGCGCCGGGTTGTTCCTTCCGATGACGAGGGACGGGACGGGGGCGGTGTCCTGCGTGCCGGGGGTGTTCTTCTCCAGCAGGGGCCGCCGCTCCGACTCGCCCTGCTCCGGGGTGCGTTGGACGATGGCGAGGGGCGGGAGGTTCGGCAGGGCCGGTGCGGCGGCGCTCTGCGTCTGTGCCTGCGCCTGTGCTTGCGGCACCGGGGCCGGGGGCCCGGCGGGCACGCCCGTCGGACGGGGTGTCAGCGGTGCGGCCTTTCGCTGGACGGCGGGCTGCTGGGCACCGGGCGTGGTCGGGAGCGGGACCGGCGGGCGCCGGGGCGCGTCGTGGGGACCGTCCGGCGCCGGGGCCGCGCGGAGGGGGACGGCCTGTCGGGCGGGTCCGGATCGCGGTGCGGCGGCGCGTGGGGCCGAGGGGCCGTTGAGCGCTGTGGTGACGGATGGGGCGTGTGGTGCCGGGCTGTTCGGGAGCTGCCGCAGCGGTACGGGGGCGCCGGGCGCGCTCTGCGGGAGCGGGGCAGCGGGCGTGCGCTGCGTGGCCGGGCCGCCCGGCTGCCGCGCCGGGCCCGTCGGCGGGTGCGGGAGCGGGACGGAGGGCGCGCCCGGAGCCGGGGCGGGGCGCAGCGGTGCGGCCGACGGGGCGGTGCGGCGCTGAACGGGGCCGGTGGCCGGGGCGGTGGGCGCCATGGCCGAGGTCAACGGGCGCGAGGAGGCCAGCGGCAGGGCTGCCGCCGGACGCAGCGGCGCGGTGGACGGGCCGGAGGCGGGCGGGGTGTTCGGCCGCACCAGGGGCGTGACCGGTTCCGAGGGGGTGGGCTTCGGTGCCACGGGCCCCGGTGCCACGGACTTGGCGGCTACGGGCTGGACGGTGCGGGGGTTGGCCTCCGGCGGTGTGGCGTGGGGCACCGTGCGGGCGATCGGTGTGGGCAGCGGGAGCTGCGGTGCGTCGCCCGTCCGCTGCCCGGCGCCTGCGGGGCCCGTAGTGGACGGCTGCGTCGTCTCGGACCGGCGTACGGGGACGGCGCGCTGTACGGGTGCGGGGCCGCTGCCCTGGTTGGCCGAGGAGCCCGAGGGCCCGGCGGGGTGGTGCGGCGCGACGGGGGCGCCGGTCGCCGGACCGGGGCGCGACGGCTCGGCCTGCGGCGGGGTGACCAACGGGGCGCCCAGCAGGGGGCGGCGCCGGGCCGGTTCCTCGGACCCGGAGGCGGGCGGTGCGCTACGGCGGGAGACGGGGAGGCTCGGGGCCGGGGCAGCGGTGGACGGTGCCGGGACGGCCGATGCGCCCGACGAAGCGGACGGCGAGGGGGAGTTGGCCGGGGCGGTGCGGGGCGTCGCCGACGGGGCCGAGGAGGCCGACGGGGTCGGGGCGGCCGGGGGCACCGGCGCGGCAGGACGCGCCGCCGGGTTCGAGGCCGCCCGGGTGGCCGGGGCCGACTGGGCCGCCGGAACCGTGGACGGCGCGGCGGCCACGGAGGACGAGGCGGACGGCGCGGACGCGGACGGCGCGCTCGGCGCGGACGTGGACGGCGCCGGGGCGACCGACGACGCCGAGGCAGCCGAAGGCACCGCCCCCGTAGGCGGGTTGAGCCGGGTCGGCCCCTTCTGCACCGGTGTGCCGGACGGCGTCGCCGGAGCGGGCGCGCCGGAGGCGGACGGCGACTGCGCGGCACGCGGCGTGCCCAGCCCCCTGTGCGCGGTGCCGCCCTTGGCGCTGCGCTGCACCGGGCGGGCGCCGGGACCGGAGGAAGCCGGTCCGGCGGGGGCCGGGGACGCGCCGGGACCCGTACGGCCGGAAGCGGCGCCAGGACCCGCAGCCGCAGCCGGGGCGGCCGAGGGTGAGGACGCCGACGGGTTGGTGGACGGTGCCGCCGGGCTGCCGGGTGCGCGGGACGCCGTGCCCGCACCGGATCCGTCCGCCGGACGCGGCGTTCCCGTAGCGGCCGGAGTCCCCGTCGTACGTGCCGAGTCGGGCGTAGCCGTGGCACGCGACACGGTGACGGCACCGGACGCACCGGTGCCCTGCGGGGCGACGGAACTCTTCGGCGCCCCGAGGCCCTTCGGCACACCGGCATCCGGAGCCGACGACGGGCCGGAAACCGGCGAAGAGGGCGTACGCGAGGCGGAGGGCGCCCCCGGTGCGATGCCCGAGCCAGGGCCGGGCGCCGACGACGAGCCGGACGGCGGCGTGCCCGTACGCGCGGACGCACCGGTACGCGGCGCACCGTCCGGCGTACCGGTCGTGCCATTCGTACGGGGCGCACCGCTCGCGCCGGTCGTTCCAGGTCGCGAGGGCGCGCCGACGGCCCCAGCGGCACGGGCAGGACGCGGCTCCCCGGTGCCGGGAGGCGTGACCGGGGCACCCGTGGCCTTCTGCACCACGGGAAGCGGACGGGCGAGCCCGGGACCCGGGGCGCCACCCGGCCGATGGCCGCCGGGGCGCGCCGTATCCGGGGAGTTCCCGCGCCGGTACATGGCATCCGAAGTACGCGAACTACCCGTCGTAGCAGGGGAGTTCGTGGCCCGGTCAGGGGCAGGGGCAGGGGAAGCCAAGGGCGGCACCGCACCGGTCGCCGCATCAGGCATCGTCCCGTCGGCCCGCGGCGACCGCTGCACGGCCACCGGCGGCACCGCGGCATCGGACACCGAAGCGGCACCGTCGGCGGACGGCAATGCGGCGCCGACACCGGACGGGGAAGCGGCACCGGCGGCAGGCGGCGACGGAAGGTCCGCCCCACCTGCCGGGGAGCCGCCATGCCCCGCACCGGACCCGGCGATCGGGCCGGGCCCAGGGCCGGAACCGGCGGCCGGGCCGGAACCCGTACCGGAGCGAGGCCCGGCTCCCGCGCCGGTCACCGGCGTGGCGGGCGCGGGCCGCGGCGCCGGGGCAGTAGCCGCACCAGGCCGCGCCACCGGCAACTCCCGCCGCTGCACCGCCGCACGCACCGCACCGCCGGAGCCCCCCGCCTGCCCACGAGGCGCCGACGTCAACGTCGCCGGACGGGCGGCGGCGGCCGACGCCAGCGGCCGAACCTCCGGACCGGTCGCCCGCGCCACCACGACCGGCGCGCCCGGACCGTCGTCCGGCTCCGCGCCATGGGACGGCGCATCGCCGGTCACCGGACGCGGCCCCGCAACGGGCAACTCCGGTATGCCGGGCTCCGGTTCACCCGCACCACGCCCCGGCGCCGCGGACAACTGCGTGATCCGCCCCCCGGGCCCGCTGTCGAGCACCGCATGGGTGAGGGTGCCGGTGAAGGACGGGTTCTGCCATGTCGTCAGCGACGCGCCGAACCCGCGGTCGGCGACGGTGTCCGCCCGGTCGGCGAAGGCACGCTGGATCGGCGGCAGCGCCGACCAGCCGGCCGTGGCACGGTGCCCGGCGTCCACGGTCGCGTCCACCGGGGTGGCTTCCGCCGCGGCGGGCCCGGTGGCGGGTACGGCCGCACCGCCGTCCGTCGCGTCCGGACGACGGCCGCGCAGTCTGTCGAGGAGTCCCATCAGCCCACCGCCGCCGCGCGGTTGACCAGGGTGGCGATCTCGTCGGCGTACCGGCGGCGGTCACCGTGTTCGAGGTCCAGGATGTCCTCCAGGCTCCAGTGGAAGTGATAGGCGACGTACGCGATCTCCGCGTGGATACGGTCGGCCGCGTACGTCACGATTCCCCCAGGCGGCTCCCGCCCAGCTCCACCTCGAACGGCTGCTCGCAGTGCGGGCAGGTCACCCCGGCCCGGGTGTGGCCCTCCGCGTTGACCTGCCGGTAGAAGTCCTGCAGGAACGCCAGGTCGGAGGCGAACATGTTCTCCACGATGCCGTCGTGCACCTGATGCAGCGTGCCGAGCCGGGTGATGACGCGGCCCAGCAGCACCACCGACAGATACGCCGGGTTCTCCTGGACCCTGATGTCCCGCAGCGGCACCAGCTCATCGCGGGCCGTCGCCAGCCGCATCGAGCCGGTGCGGTGCACCACGCCCGCGTCGTCGACGTAGCCGCGCGGCAGCTCGAACGCGAACTCGGTGCGCAGCGGCGCCTGTTCGGCGGCGGGCGCGGGCGCCGCGGGCCGGGCGGGCGCTGCGGGGGCCCCGCCCGGGGCCGCGGGCGCGGCGACCGGGTCGGGGACGGCCGCGGGCCGGGAGGCCGTACGGCGCATTATTCGATGACCAGTTCTTCGAAGGTGATGGTCACGGTCTCGGTCAGCGCGGACGCCTCACCGGCCTTGACGGTGGAGGTGTCGACCTTGCTGCACCAGGCGTTGCGCATGTTGTAGCGCTTCACCGGGGTGTTCATGTAGTCCATCACCATGATCGTGGCGTTCTTCCGCGCCGTCGACATCTGGCCGTTGACGGACTGGGTGATCCACTGGTTGAACGCCGCGGACTGCGTCATACCGCGCACGACGGTGCAGGTACCGGCCTTCTTCACGCCCGGCAGCTTCTTCGTGACGGGCTTGCCCTGGCTGGAGACCTGCTGGTACTCGATCACGTCCTGCTCGATGCTCAGGCCGCTGACCTCCTGGAGGTACTCGACCATCACGCCGTCGATCTGGAGGCCGAAATTGTGTGAGGTGAGGGAATCACCGGGCTGCAGACTCATGGGTCGCTCTCTGTGCGGGGACGGGGGCTACCGGCGCGGATGCCGGACCCCCGGGAACGGGACGGGACAGGTACGGGCGGGGCGGGGGGGGGCACGGCTCGGGGCCGCGCCCCACCCCCGGCGGCACTACTCCTCCAGCTCGCCGCTGCCGCTGGAGAACTGCGCCAGCCGGAAGATCACGAACTCGGCGGGCTTGACCGGCGCGATACCGATCTCGCAGATGACCCGGCCGAGGTCGACCGACTCCGGGGTGTTGGTCTCGGCGTCGCACTTCACGTAGAAGGCGTCCTCCGGGCGGGAGCCGAACAGGGCGCCGTTGCGCCATTCGTTGACGAGGAACGCGGACACGTTCCGCCGGATCCGGGCCCACAGCGCCTCGTCGTTGGGCTCGAACACCACCCACTGGGTGCCGATCAGGATCGACTCCTCCAGGTAGTTGAAGTACCGGCGGATGTTGATGTAGCGCCAGGCCGGGTCGGAGGAGAGGGTGCGGGCACCCCACACGCGGATACCGCGGCCGGGGAACGCCCGGATGCAGTTGACGCCGACCGGGTTGAGCAGGTCCTGCTCACCGCGGGTGATCTGGGTCTCCAGGTCGACGGCGCCGCGCACCACCTCGTTGGCCGGGGCCTTGTGCACACCCCGCTCGAAGTCGTTGCGCGCCCAGATACCGGAGACGTGACCGCTCGGCGGGATCATCTTCGTCTGGCCGGACGCCGGGTCGAAGACCTTGACCCACGGGTAGTACACCGCGGCGTACTTCGAGTCGTAGCCCGCCGTGTCCTGGCGCCACACCCGGATGTCCCGGGCGTTGAGGCCGGGCGGCGGGTCGATGACGGCGACGCGGTCACCCATCAGCTCGCAGTGGGCGATCAGACCGAGCTGGACGGCCTTGACCTCCTCCAGGCCGATGGCGCCCCGCTGGTAGGCGGCCATCAGGTCGGGGACGGCGACCATCGAGATCTCGTCGACCGCCTCCAGGCCACCGAAACCGGTGCGGTCGGCGGAGTCACCGAGGTACTCGGCGGGGCCGGGGTGGACGGCCGGGGCCGCACCCGGCACGGCGGGCGCCGGGGCCGCGGGCGTCCGGACGGGCCGGGCCAGCTCCACCGTCTGGTTGTCGGGGCGCGCCAACTGGGCCGCGGGCGCCGCCTCCAGGACGGTGATCAGCTTGGAGCGTTCCTTGACCTGCGTGACGACGTAGCTGCGGTTGCCCTTCTTGGCGCTGACGTCGAAGGTCTCGGCGACCTTGTCGCCGTCCTTGACCAGCAGCCGGAACCGCTCGGCCGGGCCCTCGCCCTCCGGGTCGGCGACCTCGACGCTGAGCGCGCCGCCGCCGGTGCCGGACGTCAGCGCCCGGACCGCGAAGGTGCCCAGGGCGGCGGGCTCACCCGGCGTCAGCTCGGCGGGCGCGGCGGCGGCCGGGACCGCGGCCGGTGCCGCGTTCTCCTGCGCGGCGTCCGCGCCGGCGCCGCCGACCCGCACCACGTAGGCGGCCGAACCGCCGTTGTTGAAGAACCCGTAGACGGAGTGGGCGAGGTAGTAGCCGTCGGTGAACTCGCCGAAGGCGGCCACGTACTGGGACCAGTTGGTCACCAGTGTCGGCTGGTTCAGCGGCCCCGTGGGCGCCAGGCCCACGAAGGCCGCCACGGACGTGCCGACCCCCTCGATCGGGCGGGAGCCACTGGCGACCTCCTCGACGTAGACGCCGGGCGACAGATACGACGGCATGCGCTGGTTCTCCTCGGGGTACGACAACCGTATGACGGTGGAGTACGCCACTGTTGTCGCCGCCCCCTGGCGTCCGGAAGGTCCGTCGGGGCCGTAGCGGGGGCAGCGCCGATGCCCCAACGGGCAGCCGGGGCCCGGGCATCGGGTCGCCGGACGCCGCGTGAGGCCCCCGTTGACCTGCGGTGGGCCGGGTTCCGGAGTGCCCCGGGGGCCCGGGTGCAGCCCGTGCAGGCCCCGAGGGCAGCCGGTTGCGTCCCTAGGGGCAGTCGACCCTGCCCCCAGTCCTGCGACACGCCCCCCGGCCTCGCCATACGGTCGCCGTATGAGCTTGTGGACCTCTCTCGAACCCGCCTCGACCACTGTGGACCCGGGCGGCAGCACCACCGTGCGGCTACGGCTGCGCAACACCGGCGACGTCGTCGACGAATACCGCTGCGTCCCGGTGGGCGATCTGGCACCTTGGACGACCGTCGAGCCCGGGACCCTCCGGCTCTACCCGGGCACCACGGGCACGGTGGAGCTGACGTTCGCTCCGCCCCGCACCCCCGACGCCGCCGCGGGCCCCCACCCGTACGGTGTGCAGATCATTCCGACGGAGTTCCCCGAGGCCACCACCGTCCCCGAGGGCAACGTCACCGTCACCCCGTTCAGCGAGGTCCGCGCCGAACTCGTCCCGACGAACGTCACCGGCCGGTTCCGCGGCCGTCCCAGGCTCGCCATCGACAACCTCGGCAACGTCAAGCTCACCGCGTCCGTCAGCGGCCACGACAACAGCGATCAGCTGTCGTACGACATCAACCCGGCGAATGTGCAGATCGAGCCGGGGCGGGCGGCGTTCCTGAAGACCACCCTCAAGCCGCGGCAGATCATCTGGGCGGGCGCCAAGCAGTCCCGGCCCTACACGCTGTCGGTACAGCGCTCCGGCGCCGAACCGCTGCCGGTGCGCGGTACGTACGTCCAGCCGGGGCTGCTGCCGCGCTGGCTCGGGGTGCTGTTCAGCCTGCTGTTGGGGCTGGCCATCGCGTTCGTGATGATCTGGCTGACGTACAAGCCGGACGTCAGCACCAAGGCGACGGACAAGGCGCCCGGCCAGACGGCGCACACGATCCAGCCGTCGGCGCCCGCCCAGCAGCCGTCACCGCAGCAGACCACGCAGGGACCGAAGAACGACGGCGGCGGCGGGGGCGGCGGGAACAAGCCGAAGCCGGACCCGAACGCGCATCTCCACAACGTCCTGCTGCGCAACGGCACCACGCAGAAGTGCGTCGACCTGCCCGGCAACGACCGGGGCAGCGCGGGCGGCCCGGTCTGGCAGTACGCCTGCAACGAGAATCCGTCCGAGGACAACCAGGTCTGGACCTTCGAGGTGCTGCAGCAGGGCAAGGGCGCGGGCCCCGGCGGGCGCGACCTGTTCCAGGTCAAGAACGTGCGGGACGGCTACTGCCTGGACCTGCCGAGCCGTGACCCGCAGGGGAAGGGCACGCACATCATCGAGTCCGGCTGCCGCGGCCAGCGGGACGGCAACCAGGGCTGGTGGGTGGAGAAGATCCCGGCCAGCGGCATGTACTGGATCCACAACTACAACAGCGCCGGCCTCTGCCTGGACGTCGAGGGCTACCACAGCCGCAACGAGGACATGGCCGACCGGCTGCCGCTCACCCTCTTCGACTGCACCACCGACGACGACCAGGGCTGGTCCATCGTCAAGCCGTGAGCGGGCACGCCCGATGCATGGGGGAAGGGCCCGCCGTCCCCGGGACGGCGGACCCTTCCACGTGGCCGGTGGCCGGCCACGTCACCAGCCGGTGTCGTCCAGCACCAGCCGTCCGCCCTTGCGGTACTCGCGGCGGGCGCCGGTGAGCAGATCCGCCCCGGTCACCGGCCCGCCGCGGCCGGCGGCGGCGTACGCGGCGGTGACCACCGCGCTGCGGATCGAACCGCCCGACAGCTCGAACTCCCGGGCGCACGGCCCCGGATCGATCCCCTCCGCGCACGGCACATGCGCCAGGCTGTGCCGCCACAGCGCCAGCCGCTGCCCGGCATCGGGGAACGGGAAGTCGACGACCAGGTCGAGGCGCCGGGTGAACGCGTCGTCGATGTTGGCCCGCAGATTGGTGGTCAGCACGGCGATGCCGTCGAACGCCTCCAGTCGCTGGAGCAGATAGGCGCTCTCCATGTTGGCGTACCGGTCGTGCGCGTCCTTCACCTCGGACCGCTTGCCGAAGACGGCGTCGGCCTCGTCGAAGAGCAGCACCGCGTCCGTGCGGTCCGCCTCGGTGAAGATCCGCTCCAGGTTCTTCTCGGTCTCGCCGACGAACTTGTCGACGACGGAGGAGAGTTGGACGACGTAGAGGTCGAGGCCGAGGTCGGCGGCGACCACCTCCGCCGACAGCGTCTTGCCGGTCCCGGAGTCCCCGGCGAACAGCGCCAGTACGCCCCGGCCCCGCCCGCCGCCGGCGCTGAGCCGCCAGTCGCCGAGGACCCGGTCGCGGTGGCGGGCGCGCAACGCCAGCTCCCGCAGCTGTCCGAGCGGCCCGTCCGGCAGCACCAGATCGGCCCAGCCGACGTCCGGGCGGATCCGCCGGGCGTGCCGCTCCAGACCGGACGCCGACTGCTGCCGGGCGGCGTGCCGCAGATGTGCGGAGGTCAGCGCGGTGCCCTCCAGCGCCGCCAGGGCCCGCGCGGAGCGGGCGGCCCGCCGGATCCGTTCCCCGTCGAGACGGTACGGGGCGACCGCCGCCGCCAGGTCGAGGTCCGCCGCCGCGGCGTCCGCGCCGAGCGCCGCCTCCCAGGTGTCCACCGCGCCCGCCCGGCTCCGCGGCACCTGAAGGACCAGCGGATCGCGGGCGCACCACAGCGGGTCGTACGGCCGCGTCCCGCACAGCAGCACCGGCACATCCGGCACCGCCAACTCCCGTATCAGCGCGCCCGGTTCGTCCGGCAGCGGGGCGACGACCACCGCGCAGTCGCGCAGCCGGGCCTCGCGCAGCAGGGCCGCCACCGGGCCCCGCTCGTCCGGCGCCGCCTCGGCCGTCCCGCCGTCGGGCCGCCGCGGCGCGGCCGGCGGCGTGAAGTGCAGCGCCGCACGGCCCGCGGCGCGCAGCGCGGCCGCGGCGCGGGCCAGCCCGTCGCCGTCGCGGTGCTCGCGCAGATAGACGGTGGCCGGGCCCGCCGCGAGCAGCGCACCGAGCCGGTCGTCCGGTGCGGTCGGCTCGTCCGCCGGGTCGCCGGGCAGCTCCGTGACATACCCGGCGAGCGCGGCGTCGGGGGTGCCGTCGCCCAGGAGATGGGCGGCGACGCGGTCCGGGACGCGGAGCGACCGGCCGAGGAACGGGCGGTCGGTCTCCTCGACGGACAGCAGCCCGTACGCGGACAGCGGCGCCGACGGATGGAAACGGGCCCGCGCCGCGGCGCCCGCGCCGTCCGGGGCGAGCAGCCCGCACAGGTCGAGGGCGAGCCCCGTGGTGGCACGGCGTCGGCTGACGTCGTCGTTGAGATAGCCGTACAGCGGCTCGAAGCCCCGGTCGAGGTCGGGGGCGAGGGCGATGAGCAGGACGGTGGTGTCCAGCGGGGTCAGTCCCAGCCGCCGGGCGAGCAGGCCCAGCCGGTCGCCGGGCTCCGAGGCACCGTCCGGCGGCTCCGGATCCGCCCACCCCTCGGGCGGCGGGCCCCCGGCCTCGGCCTCGCCGCGCAGCCGGTGGCGTACGGCGTCGTCGGAGAGGTACAGGCCGCGCAGCGGATCGCCGGCCGTCGGGTCGTCCGCGCCACGCCGGGCGACCAGCGCGGCGACCCGCTCGCGCAGCGCGGCCAGCCGGTCGGCCAGCGGCTGCGCCGGGTCGGTGGCGGGGCCGGGGGCGGGCGCCTCACCGCTCACCGGGCGCCTCCGCGGTGTCGGCGGCGGACGCGGGCCGTGCCACATCCTTGAGGTGCCGTTCCTGGTGGGCGCGGGGCGCGTCCGCGAGGGGGCCGTCCAGCTCCCGGGCGGAGACCACCGCGCCCTCGGTGACCGGCGGCCCCGCGTCGTACTCCGGGAAGCCCGGGAACGGCACGGTCAGTATCAGGTCGACGGAGGGCTTGAGTTCACCGCCGAGCGCGGAGAAGAGTTCGGCGCGCGAGCGGGCGTCGCCCGGCGTGGCGCCGACGACGAGCGGCACGCTCAGCCCGAGCGCCCCCAGCGCCCCCGGCAGTTGCGCGGGCGCCAGCAGTTCGTGGGGGAGCAGTGAGGCGAGGGCCGCGGAGAGCAGCCGGTGTTCGTCCTGCGGCCGCTTCGTCCAGGCGGTGACCAGGTACGACAGCCGGAACCAGCGTGGCGGACGGCGCCTGCGCACCACGGCGCCCTGCTCGTCGCGCACCGGCACGGTGCCGCCCTCACGCCGTGCGGTGTCCTCGCGGATGTCGTACAGGTAGGCGTTGAGGGTGGGGGAGTTGCGCCGGGACGCCCAGGTGCGGGTCGGCGCGTCGAAGGCGATCTCGATGCCGGTGCCGGCGAGCACCCCGCCGGTCAGCAGTCCCTCGATGACCTCGTCCACTTCGTGGATCATTCAGTGTCGCTCCAGTCGGCCGCGTACGGCCCTCACGAGATGTAGCCCTCGCGCAGCGCATAGGCCACGGCGTGCGCGCGGTTGCGCAGGTTCAGACGGGTCGTCAGCCCCTGCATGATGTTCTTGACGGTGCGTTCGGAGTACGCCAGCTTCCGGGCGATCTCATTGGTGTCCATGCCCTCCGCGACCAGCCGCAGCGCGTCGACCTCGCGTTGGGAGAGCCCCGAGGGGCGGACACCGGGGATGCCGAGGGTGCCCGGGCGGAGCGAGCCGACCTGGCTGAGCAGCCGTCCGAGCAGATCGGCGGGGAGGTCGCCGTCGCCCCGGGAGGCGGCGATGACCGCCTGGAGGAGGCGGTTGCCGGTGGCCTCGCGGCGCCAGACGATGGCGCCGACCCCGCATTCGATGATGTCCAGCAGCTCCGCTTCGCGGATCAGGCTCACGACGAGGACGGCGTGCATGCCGTCGCTGCGCACCAGCCTCCGCAGCCAGCCGAGCATGGTTTCGTCGAGGGACTCGGTGAGCAGCACCGCGACGCCGCCCGACTGCTGGGCGGTCGCCTCGTCGACGAGGTCGATCACGGCATGGCCACGCAGCTGACTGATGGTCCCTTCCCGGGAAATGGGATCCGGTGCGTGCACCACGACGGGAATGCGCTGTGCAGGTTCCTCCACGGCCGTCCTGAATGAGCCGCGCAATGGTGTCCTCCCGTGCCGATCGCCGCGCCGGCGCGGAGGTATTTCCGCATCGGGCGTCTCTTGATGTGGTCTCAGATGGACGGGAAGACGGGGATGGTTGCGTGCGCGATCCAGCTGTGACGCAATTGTCGATGAAGAGTGCGGAAAAGCAGTGAACCGATCGCGTTTCCGCAGGTGTTGGCGGTGCAAAAGGGGTGGCAGTGGCCGTGGCCTCATGGGTTGAAATCGGCCATCTGGCGAATTGTGGACGTGGCGCGAATGGGCTGCCCGGAGGTTGGCGGTGAGAGGTGTGGTAGTGACTTCGCTCCTGGAGTGGAAAAGTAATTCCCGGAGAATAGCGACCATGATCCCGGAGATGTGTTCGACGTTACTCTTTGCCTGAACTTTACGAAGATTCGATGAACCGGCGGGGAATTGCGACCTCGTCGCGTTCCGCGTCCCGGCGACGAGGTGACGGCGGACGGACGAGGCCACGGCGGACGGATACGTGGAGCGCTCGCGTCCGCGCGGCCGGGGGAGGAGCATCGGACGGGTGGCCGACCCGCGTCCGATCCTCTTCCTCGACGTCGACGGCCCGCTCAACCCGTGGCGGGCCCCCGCCGGACGGGCCCCGGCCGGATACACCACCCTGCCGATGCGCCCCACGGGCTGGGAGGAGCCGCATCCGCCGCTGCCGGTACGCCTCGACCCCCGGCACGGCCCGCTGCTGCTGGCGCTCGGCTACCGCCTCGTGTGGGCCAGCACCTGGGGCCCCGAGGCCAACACCTGGATCGCCCCCGTCCTGGGCCTCCCCGCCCTCCCGTACGTGGACTGGCCCCGGCCCCCGCACCGAGCCCTCGACGGCGTGCACTGGAAGACCCGCCGCCTGGTCGCCGTCGCCGACAGCCGCCCGTTCGCCTGGGTCGACGACGAGATCGGCGAACCGGACCGGAGCTGGATCGCCGGACACCATGTGGGGCAGGTTCTGCTGCGGTGCATCGACGCGGCGGTGGGATTGGCGGGGGATGACTTCGCGGTGCTGCGGGGGTGGGGGAGGGGGCGGTGAGGGGCCCGGGGCGGGCCGGTGGGGTGCCGGGTGGCCCGGCCTTGGGCTCGGATCGGGTCGCTGCGTGAGGCGGGGCGCCGGCCGCGCGGGGCGTCGGGTGGCCGGGCCCCGGGCCAGGCCCTGGTGCCCGTCCGCCGGGCGCCCGCCCGTGATGCGCACCGCCCGCCCGCCTGAACCGGGGCCCGCTCACTCAGCCCAGCAGGTCCAGCACCGCCCGCAGCTCGTCCGGGCGTTGGTCCACCGGCAGCGGTGCGACCGGCAGGTAGCGGCAGCCCACGGCCGTCGCGCCGCCGTCCGCCCGACGGTCGTCGCCGACCATCAGCACCTCGCCCGGTGGGAGCCCCAACTCCCGGCAGGCGCCGGCGAAGAGCCGCGGGTCCGGCTTCTGCATCCGGTGCTCGAACGACAGGACGGTGCAGTCCAGATACGGCGCCAGACCGTGCGCGCGCAGTACCGGCCGCAGATCCCAGCCGATGTTGCTGAGCAGCCCCAACCGCAGCCCGCGCCCGCGCAGTTCGGCCAGCACCTCGACCGCGTCGGGGTACGGCCGCCACGCCTCGGGGCGCATATGGCGCGCGTACAGCGCCTCCGGCAGCGCGGGGGAGGGCAGCGGCACCCGACGGGCCAGCGCGGTGTAGACCTCGCGGTGATGGCGGGGTTCGCGGTTCCGCTCCGCCCAGATTCCGGCCAGCTCCGGCGGGAGCACCTCGGGCACGGCGCCACCGGGCAGCGCCCCGGCCCGCTCCAGCGCCGCGGCCGTGTCGCGGAGCGCGCCGTCGTCCATGACGGTCCCGGTCGCCGCCAGCGCGCCGCGCAGCCAACTCTCCGCCGGTTCGATCCGCAGCAACGTCCCGGAGAAGTCGAACAACACCCCTTTGAGCATGGTCATGCGGCCATGGTCAGGGGCCCGCTCGCCGTACGCCATGACCCTGGTCGCGCGCGTACGTCGTGATCCCGGTCACGTCCGCACGCCATCGTCCGTCGGCCGCCGCCGCGGCCACCCGACGACCGGGGGAGACGGGAGCGGTGGCCGGCGGCACGGGACTCCGGTACGGCGCTCGCGGCCACGCACCTCGCGCACCCGCCCCGCCCCAGAGCCCGGGGCCGCTCACCCGCGCCGCCCGGCCCCGCCCCACCGTTCGTACACCCCGTAAGCCGTCACCGACGCCGCGACCACCGTGGCGCCGAGCAGCCAGCCGCCGACGACGTCCGACAGCCAGTGCACGCCCAGGAACACCCGGGTGAAGCCGACACCGGCCATCGACACCGCCGCCACCGCGACGGCCGCCCGCCACAGGGCCGGGCGGGGCGCGTGCCGCCGCAGCAGCCAGAGGAGCAGCCCGGCCGCGACCGTGACCGACAGCGCGTGCCCGGACGGGAACGCCTGGTAGTGCGCGGAGTCGACGGGGTCGGGCCACACCGGACGGTCCCGGTCCACCGCTGCCTTCAGCCCCTGCTGGAGGCCGGTGCCCAGCAGCGACGTGGCGGCCACCCAGACGCCGAGCAGCCACGCACCGCGGCGGACGAGCAGTCCGACCGCCACCGCCAGCACGGCCCGCATCGTCCAGGGGTCCCACACCCAGTCGGTGAGGATCCGGTTGACGTGGGTCCAGCCGGGCGCGCCGACGGCCGCGGTGTGCAGGGTGTCCGCGACGGTCCGGTCGAGTCCGATGAGCGGCGCCCAGCCCGCCGTGACCAGCACGGTCAGGACGACGGCGGGCACGGCACAACCGACGAGCACGGCCAGCGGCGCGCGCACGGACGGGTACCGGGAAGGGGCGCCGAGGGGGCGCGGTGCCGGCGTCGCGCGCCGTTCTGACGAGGCCATGCGCCGATCTTCGCGGACGAGGCGCCCCGGCGCCATGCCCCACACCCGACGCCCGCACCCGCACCGCTGTTCCCCGGACTCCGCCCGACGCGGATGGCGGGCCACGCCCCGTCACCTCTCCTCCGGGTAAGTCACGGTGGCGCCTGCCGCCCGGTCACGTCAGGGCGCGCAGCCCCGGGACGAACGTGATCAGCAGCGGTACGGCCGGGAGCAGCGCGGCGTACGCGGTGACCCGCAGCCGGCGGGCGGGCGAGAAGCGGACGCCCGGCGCCAGCAGCCGGTCCACCCGCTGCGGCACCTGCCCCAACTGCTCGGGGCACGGCCCGAAGATCCCGCGGTCCTCGTTCATCCCGACCAGCGCCAGTGCGGTCGTCAGCCGCCCGAAGCGGCGCGACGCCACATCGTCCGCGGCCAGTTCGACCAGCCGGTGCACCTGATCCCGGAACGCGGCGAACACCGGGACCTGCGGAAATCCGGCCGCGAGCGCCGAGGCGCAGTGCAGCAGCAGATCGTGCCGGGCCCGGGCGTGGCCCTGCTCGTGGGCGAGCAGCGCATCGAGCTGATGATCCTTCAGCCTCCGCAACGCGGCCGTGGTGACGACGAGTTGGGGCGCGCTGCGCTGTAGCCACCACGCCTCGGGGCGGTCGCTCTCCAGGACGACGAGGCGGTCGCCGGAGCGTTCCTCACCCGGCAGCAGCGGCACCCGGCGCAGCAGATCCGCACGGCGCTGCCGACGGCGGGCCCGTGCGGCGCGCACCTCACGGGTCAGCGCCACCGCCGTCCACACCGCGCCCCCGGCCAGCAGCGCCGCCAGCGAACCGGCCCACGGCCCGTAGGCGTTGAGCGCGTACGCCTCGACGACGACCCGCGGCGCGAAGCCGAACACCGGGCCCCGGACGGCTTCCCAGGCGGCGGCCGCGCTCAGCGCCATCGCCAGCCCGCAGCAGAGCAACACACCGGCGACCACGCACTGCCAGACCCACAGGGCGAGCACCGGTTCCCGGTCGGGCCAGTCCGAACGGGCCATCAGCCGCGGCGCCGTGGACGCGGCCAGCACGCCGAGGATCATCAGCGTGAGGGGGACCATCATGCCGCCAGCCTATGAGCGCCCCACTTCCGGGAGGTACGGCCGCGTTCCGGAAGTGACGTATGCCACCTCGCCGGAGGGGTGACGCATACCGCCCCCGGACGCCGCCCCGGGCGGCCTTCGCGGGCCGGACCGACATCAGACCGACAGCAGCATCACGAACATCCCGAGGCTCATCGCCAGCCGACAGGCCCCGAATGCCTCGGCGCGCCGGAGGACCGGATCCGCGACGGCGGAACGGGCCGCGGCAGCACCCTCCGGGAGCCGGGCCGTGGCACCCTCCGGCGGACCGGCCGGGGAGCCCTCCGGGAGGCCGACTGCGGCGCCCCCCGGGAGCGGCACGTCGTCGACCGGGCCCGCGCCCGCAACCGCCGGCACCGCGACCGGCTCGCCCGAAGGCATCACCCTCACATCCGCCGACACCGCCCCCCGCTCGCCCGCCCCCGGCATCAACCGGCTCCCGGCGAGGAGCACCACCCCCGCGTAGTAGACCAACAAGGCACCCGTCACCAGAGACGGGCCACCCATGCCGACGTGCCCCGCATGGCCGGCCATCGCGCCACCGTGCCCGCCCGGCATCGTCATCGGCGCCATGCCGCTCATCGCCGGGTCCGCCGCCAGGAGCGGGGTCATCGCCAGTGCCATGTAGACCATCGCCAGCGAGTCGACGGTGTGGTGCGCGTGCCGGAGCCACAGGGCCCGTAGCGCCGCGGCGGTGAAGACCGCGGCGTACACCCACGGCAGCCACGGCGCTGGCGCGAACACCGTGGCGGGCAGCGCCATCACCGCCATCGCCAGCCCCATCAGCGCCTGACCGCGCGCCTGGGACCGCTGCGCCGCCGTGCCGTGGCGCGCCCGCGACAGGCAGTACCCGCCCGCCGCGGCGCACACCACCACCAGCAGCCAACTCGTCAGCGACGGCCCGTGCACTCCGACCTCCCCACCCTGGTCCGGGACGGCGGCGGACACCCCGCAGCCCGGCCGGACACCGATCCGTACGACCGCAGAATGCCCAGGTCACGGGGGGCGCAAGGGAGCGCACGGGGGCAGGCGGGGAGCGCAGGACCGGCCGCCCCGGGGAGGCCCGGTACGGCGGCGCCACCCGGTGGCCCGGATTCGGGCCCGGTCCCCGGAGCCGCAGGTCAGGGCCGGTAGCGCAGGGGATGGTCGGCGGGCACCTCGACGAGGACGAGGCGATGGCCGTCCGGATCGGCGATCCACATCTCGATCAGGCCCCACGGTTCCCGGACCGGCGGCCGCAGGATCTCCACACCGCGCGCCGCCAGCGCGTCGTGTGCCGCGGCCACGTCCGCCACCTGGAGCCACAGCTGAAGCGTCGGCCCGGGCGCCCCGTCCGACCGGCCGGACACCTCCAGGAAGCCACCGCCCAGGAAGTACACCGTGCCCCGCTCGGGGCCCGTGCCGAACTCCCGGTAGATCTCCAGCCCCAGCGCCTCGCCGTAGAAGGCCCGCGACCGCTCGGGGTCCGCGGGCCGCACCAGCACCCTGCTGCTCAGTACCTGCACCATGCGCCGGACCCTACGCGCCCGGGGGCGCGCGGCCGGGCGCCGCGCGCGGGTTCCGGCGGCGGGGGAGTCCAGGGACACGTGTCCGGCCCGGCATCGGGACGAAAGGCCCTGATCAACCGGCGTGTCGCCTTGCTAGCCTCGCGGTGTGCCCGGCCCGGCCGCCGCACGCCCACCGCCCGCCCGAGAGGAACCCACGCACCATGCCCACCGGTGAACTCGTCTTCCGTACCGCCACCGACGCCGACATACCCGCGCTCGTCGCGCTGATCGAGTCGGCCTACCGGGGCGACGCGAGCCGGGCGGGCTGGACCACCGAGGCGGATCTGCTGAAGGGGCAGCGCACGGACCCCGAGGGCGTCGCCGCCGTGGTGCACCAGAAGGAAAGCCGGCTGCTGGTGGCCGAGCGCGACGGTGAGCCGGTCGCCTGCTGCCAGCTCGAACACCGCGGTGACCACGCCTACTTCGGCATGTTCGCGGTCCGCCCCACGCTCCAGGGCGGCGGCCTCGGCAAGGTGATCATCGCCGAGGCGGAGCGCGCCGCCCACGCCGAGTGGGGCGCCGCGGAAATGCGGATGACCGTCATCCGGCAGCGCCCTGAGCTGATCGCCTGGTACGAGCGGCGCGGCTACCGCCGCACCGGCGAGCGGAGCCCGTTCCCCTACGGCGACGAGCGGTTCGGCGTCCCGCAGCGCGACGATCTCGCCTTCGAACTGCTGGTCAAGCCCCTCGGCTGAGCCCACCGGGCGAACGGGCCGACCCGAGGACGAGCCGCGCCGGAAAGCGGCGGGCGGCGCCCCGCGGGTCGGCCCGTTCGCTACCGACGCCCCGCGGGTCGCCGCCCGCTACCAACGCCCCGCCCCCCGTGGTTCTACCAACGCCCCGCTCCCACAACCCGCTCCAGGAACTGCCGGGTCCGGGCCTCCCGCGGCGCCCCGAACAGCTCCTCGGGGGTGCCACGCTCCCGGATCACCCCGGCGTCCAGGAAACACACCTGGTCGGCGACGTCCCGGGCGAACCCCATCTCATGGGTGGCGAGCACCATCGTCATGCCCTCCTCCTTCAGCTCGCGCACCACGCCCAGCACCTCGCCCACCAGCTCCGGGTCGAGCGCCGCGGTGATCTCGTCGAGCAGCAGCAGCCGGGGGCGGCAGGCCAGCGCCCGGACGAGGGCGACGCGCTGCTGCTGCCCGCCGCTGAGCCGGTCCGGATAGGCGTCCGCCCGCCCGCCGAGCCCCAGCCGCTCCAGCAGCGCGTGCGCCCGCGCCTCCGCCTCGTCCCGCGCCACCCCGTGGACCCGGCGCGGCGCCAGCGTGATGTTGTCCAGCACCGTCATGTGCGGGAAGAGGTTGTACGCCTGGAAGACCACACCGATGCGGCGGCGCACCGCGTCCGCGTCGGCGCGCGGATCGGTGATCTCCTCGCCGTCCAGGAAGATTGCCCCGTCGTCGATCTCCTCCAGCAGATTCGCGCACCGCAGCAGCGTCGACTTGCCGGAACCGGACGCCCCGATCAGCGCCGTGACGGTGTGCGGCGCGACCTCCAGATCGACATCCCGCAGCACGACCGTGCCCCGCCCGTACGTCTTGCGGACGGCCTCCAGCCGCAGCACCGGCGCGGCATCGCCCGCCGCCGGCTCCGGCTCCACCGGCCGCGCGGCCGCTTCGCTCATACGATCCCTCCCTGGGCGCGGCGCCGGTCCATCCGGGCGGTCACCCAGTCCGTCAGGCGCGTCATCGGGATCGTCAGGGCGACGAAGACCAGCCCGGCGACCACGTACGGCGTGTAGTTGAAGTACTTGCCCGCGATGATCTGCGCCGCGTACACCGCGTCGACCGCCCCGGCGATCGACACCAGACCGGTGTCCTTCTGGAGCGAGACCAGATCGTTCAGCAGCGGCGGCACCACTCGCCGCACCGCCTGCGGCAGCACCACGAACCGCAGCGCCTGCCCACTCGACAGCCCCAGCGACCGCGCCGCGGCCCGCTGCGAGGGGTGCACCGATTCGATCCCGGCCCGGAAGACCTCCGCCACATACGCCGAGTACGTCAGGACCAGCGCCGTCCCGCCGAGCAGCACCGGATCGGTGGTGACGCCCTGGAGTCGCAGCGCCGGGACGCCGAAGACCACCATCAACAGGCAGATGATCAGCGGCAGTCCGCGGAAGAAGTCGGTGTATGCGGTGGCCAGCGCCCGCAGCGGGAAGAACACCGGACCGCGCAACGTCCGCGCCACCGCCAGTGCCATCCCGCACACCAGCACCGCGGCGCCGCACACCACCAGCAGTTCCAGGTTGAGCAGCAGTCCCTCCAGCACCTTGGGCAGCGCCATGCGCGCGTACGCGGCGCTGAAGAAGGTCTCGCGGGTGCGCTGCCAGCCGGGCGACCCGGTGATCACGACGTACAGCACGGCGCCGGTCACCAGCGTGCTCACCGTGGCGACGGTGGTGGCGCGGCGGGCCCGGGTACGCCGGTACCGTTCCCGCGCCAGCCGCCGCGCGGACGGGACGTAGCCGTCGTCCTCGGTGACCACGGGGGAGGTGCCCGACGGGCCCTTGGCGAGCCTCATTTGAGCACCGGCGCATGGGCGGTGTCGGCCAGCCACTTCTTCTCCAGGGCGGCGAGCGTGCCGTCCTTCCGTAGCGCGTCGACGGCCGCCCGGACGCACCCGGTGATCCGGCTCTGCTTGTCGAGCACCAGGCCGAACTGCTCGCCGTCTGCGCCGGTGTCCGCGAACTGCCCGACGACCTTCGCATCCTTCACCTCCGTGGAGGTGATGAAGAACGCCGTCGGCAGATCGATGAGGATCGCGTCGACCTGATGGTTCTTCAGCGCGGACTTGGCGAAGTCGTTCTTCTGGTAGACGGCGGGCCGCTGGTGGGGGCGGATCGTGTCGTTGATGACGTCGAGGCTGGTGGTACCGACCTGGGCGCCGAGCCGTACGCCCTTGAGGTCGGCGATGCTCTTGGCCTTCGCCGCCTTCGAGCCCTTGAGTGCCACGACCGCCTGCCGTACGGCGTAGTAGCCGGAGGAGAAGGCGACGGCCTGCTTGCGCGGGGCGCTGATCGAGGTCTGGTTGATGTCGAAGTCGAACTTCTTCTCACCCGGCGCGAACGCGTTGTTGAACGGCACGGTCTGCCAGGTGACCGCGGACCGCGGGTAGCCGAGCCGGTCGGCGACCGCGTAGGCGACGGCCGACTCGAAGCCCTTGCCGTTCGCCGGGTCGTCGTCCTGGAACCACGGGGCGTACGCGGGCTTGTCGGTGCCGACGGTCACCTTCCCGGCCGTCACCGTGTCCAGCTTGCCGCGCGCACAACTCGCCTTGCCCGCCCCGGCCGCACCCTCGGACGACGCGTCCTGCGGCGCACAGCCGACTGCGGCGCACCCCAACACGGCGGCACACACGGCGAACAGGGCGGGGCGGTAGGCGAGGCGCATGGCGGGAGAGTGGCAGGGCCGGAGGCCATTTGTCGAGATCACCGCGGAAATCGTCCGGATGCCGGAACGAGATTGCACCCCTATAAACTGCGGGTTTCGTACGGGGGGAAGGAAGGACGGGGCTGACGCCTCCTCACGGACGCGCGCCCCGCCCCGGCCCCGAACTCGGGCTCCAGCCCGGGCACGAGCCCCGCCCGCGACTGCCGCGGCGAACTCGTCCCAGGGTGGCCCGTCTCTCAAGCCGTGAACCGCACCGCCCGGCGGATCTCCGGCTGGTCGGTCACCACGCCGTCCAGCCCCAGGCCGCGGGCCAGCCGCAGCTGGTCGTGGGTGTTGACGGTCCACGCCACCACCCGCAGCCCCTCGGCGTGGGCCCGTTCCACCAACTCCAGGGTCAGACGGCGGATGTTGAGCGAGAGCATCGGCGCGCCCACCGCCAGCGCCCGGTCCACCACATCGGTGCCGTACCGGCTGGCGACCAGCGCGGTGCGGGTGCCCGGGACCAGGGTCCGGATGGCGGCCAGCGCCTCGTCGTGGAAGGAGATCACCTCGACCCGGCCGGTCAGATCGCGGGCCCGCAGCACCTCGGCGAGCGCCCGCGCCGCCGCCACATCCTTGATCTCGGCCTGCAGCGGCGCCCGGACCGCGTCCACGACCTCCTCGAACACCGGGATCCGCTCACCCCGCCCGGCGTCCAGCTCGCGCAGCTCCGCGAGGGTGTGTTCGGCGATCGGCCCGCTGCCGTCGGTGGTCCGGGACACGTCCGCGTCGTGCATCACCACGAGCGCGCCGTCCTTGCTCAGATGCAGATCCAGCTCGACGATGTCGAGCCCTTCGCGCTCGGCTCGGACGAACGACCGGAGCGTGTTCTCCGGCTCCACGCCCATCATTCCGCGGTGCCCGATGGTGAGAAAGGACAAGGCTGCCTCGCTTCTGTCGGCTCGGTACTGCTCTGATGTCGCCACTCGCCGTGCGGCGGTGCCATGGCCCCGTACCCCGGAACGCCCCGGACGCCCGGCCCCGGCGACGGCCCGCACCGCCCCGGCGCTCCGCACACCACGACCTCGGGCACAAAGCCGTACGAAATGGCGCACAGCCTAACGGCTCCACCGGGCCCCGGAAGCGGCGCGGACCAGCCACCGCACGCCCCTCGGCGCGCCCGTGCGACCCTCCCGTCGGGCCGCCCGTTGGGCCGTTCGTCGTGCCCCGTACCGGACGGGCGCCCTCGGCCCGCCGGCCCGGAGCACCCGCTCAGGGGTATCTGTCCGCCCCGGCCGTCCGCGAACCCGCTCACCCGCGCGTGGGCGCGTCCCCACCGGGCTGACGACGGCCCCCGTCGCGGGGTGGAGGGCGGCGGATACGGTGAGAACGTGTGGCTCCACCCCGCACCGACAGGAAAAATCCTCGTGATATGGGGGTGCCGACAGAATAATTTTCGACGGCTCCTCTTGAGCGAAAGAACCTTGGCTGGTTACGGTGGGTGCACCAGACGATCTACCGCCGGAGGGCAGTCATGACGGAAATCCTTTCGCCTGTGGGTGCTCGGGCGGGCACCGCGACCACGGAGCCGGTGACCGCGCACCCGGCCTGGCCCGCCCTGAAGGACGCAGTCGAGACCATCCGGCCGTGGCAGTCCAAGGACGGCTCGATCGACCTGACCGCCGACGGCGCCCCCACTGCGGAAACGGTTCGCCACGAGGTCGACCGGATCATCACCGTCCTCGGCGAGCTGGCCCCGCTGCTGCCGCACAACGCGGCGTACCACGACGCGCTCGCCACCGACCTGCGCCGCTGGGCGGACGACGGTTTCGGTGCGCCGGACTTCCTCGACTCGCTGCTGGCCTTCCAGCCCGCGCAGCAGCGCGCCGACGGCCTCCAGCACCTCGTGCTCTTCCCGATGTACACGCAGAACGGCAACCCGGACCGCAACTTCGAGGCCGTCGTCCTGCGCATGGTCTGGCCCGAATGGCTCGCCGAGCTGGAGCGCACCCGCTACGACAACCCGCTCTTCTGCGGCATCACCTTCGAGGACTTCACCGCCGGGTACGACACCAACTCCGCGGTCCTCTTCCCGGAGACCATCGCCGTGCGCGAGGCCCCCGAACGGTTCAGCTGGGGCGGCATCTTCTGCGACCGCGAGGCCGCGCGCTTCCGCCGCGTCAGCGAGGCGGCCGTCGACACGCTCGGCATCGACCTGCCCGACGACATCCGCGCCCTCCTCGCCGACCAGGACCGCTGCCAGCAGGCGTTCGTCCTGTGGGACATGGTCCACGACCGCACCCACAGCCACGGCGACCTGCCGTTCGACCCGTTCATGATCAAGCAGCGCCAGCCGTTCTGGATGTACGGCCTCGAAGAGCTGCGCTGCGACCTCACCGCCTTCCGCGAGGCCGTGAAGCTGGAGGCCGAGGGGTACCCGCAGGCCCGCGACGTGCAGTACGCGGTGATCTTCGACCGGATGTTCCGCTTCCCGGTCACCGGCGACCGCAACCGCAACTACGACGGCCTCGGCGGCCAGCTGCTCTTCGCCTACCTCCACCAGCACTCCGTCGTACGCTGGACGGACAACACTCTCCACATCGACTGGGAGCGGGCGCCGAAGGTCACCAACCAGCTCTGCGGTGAGATCGAGAAGCTCTACCGCGACGGCATCGACCGGCCCAAGCTGGTCCACTGGTTCGCCGCCTACGACCTCGTCTCGACATACCTCGCCCCGCACCCGGGATCGGTCTGGGCGAAGGGCCCCGACGCCCTCGACCTCGACCAGCCGCCGCGCAAGCTCGTGGACGACGTGCTGCCCGACGAGTTCCCGCTCAGCATGTTCTACGAGGCCCTTGCCAAGAAGCTGCGTACGGTGATCGCTTCCACCAAGGGCATCACGGCCGGCCGCGAGATGCCGGCGGCGGCGTGACCACCGGCCGCGCCACCACCGAAACCGCAGGTCAGTCAGGTGTCCAGAAGGATGAGGAGGCGACGGAGATGAGTACTTCGACGGGCGGCCAGGGGCCGCTGGAGGGCGCTGTCATCGCGGTGGCGGGCGCCGCCGGGCCCGCCGGGCGGGCCACCCTGCTGCGGTTGGCCGAGGCGGGCGCCACCGTCGTCGGCTGTGACGCGGATGCCGAGCGGCTGGCCGAAGCGGTCGACGCCGCCCGCTACGCCCACGGCGGTGCCAAGGTCATCGGCGACACGGTCGATCTGCTCGACCCGGAGCAGACCCGGGAGTGGGCGGGCCGTACGGAGAAGGAGTTCGGCCGGATCGACGGGCTGGTCCACCTCGTCGGCGGCTGGCGCGGCTCGAAGACCTTCGCCGAGACCGACCTGCGCGACTGGGACCTGCTGCACAACCTCCTCGTCCGTACCGTCCAGCACACCTCCCTCGCCTTCCACGAAGGGCTCCAGCGCTCCGGGAACGGCCGGTTCCTGCTGATCAGCGCCGCCGGGGCGAGCAAGCCCACGGCCGGGAACGCCGCGTATGCCGCGTCCAAGGCGGCGGCCGAGGCGTGGACGCTGGCGCTGGCCGACGCGTTCCGCAAGGCGGGGGGCGAGGAGGGCCCGCGGGCCGCGGCTGCGATCCTGGTCGTCAAGGCGCTCGTCAACGAACAGATGCGCGCCGAGCGACCGAACGCCAAGTTCGCGGGCTTCACCGACGTCGCGGAGCTGGCCGAGGCCATCGCCGGGGTCTGGGGCCGGCCCGCCCGGGAAGTGAATGGAAAGCGTCTGTGGCTGACCCCCGAGCCGTGAGCGGCGGCAAGACCGACGCCCGGCAGCACCACGACACCCAGGTACGCGGCTTCGCCAGCGACAACTACGCGGGCGCGCACCCGGAAGTGCTCGCCGCCCTCGCCCTCGCCAACGGCGGTCATCAGATCGCCTACGGCGAGGACGAGTACACCGCTCACCTCCAGCGGGTGATCCGCAGCCACTTCGGGCAGCGGGCCGAGGCGTTCCCCGTCTTCAACGGCACCGGCGCCAACGTCGTCGCACTCCAGTCGGTCACCGACCGCTGGGGCGCGGTGATCGCCGCCGAGTCGGCGCACATCAACGTCGACGAATGCGGCGCCCCGGAGCGGGTCGGCGGTCTGAAGCTGCTGACCGTGCCGACCGAGGACGGCAAGCTCACCCCGGAGCTGATCGACCGCGAGGCGTACGGCTGGGACGACGAGCACCGCGCCATGCCGCAGGTCGTCTCGATCACCCAGAGCACCGAACTGGGCACGCTCTACACCCCGGACGAGATCCGGGCGATCTGCGAGCACGCCCATGAGCGCAACATGGTGGTGCACCTCGACGGTTCGCGGATAGCCAACGCCGCGGCGTCACTGGACGTGCCGATGCGGACGTTCACCAATGCGGTGGGGGTGGACCTGCTCTCCCTGGGCGGTACGAAGAACGGCGCCGTCTTCGGGGAGGCGGTCGTCGTCCTCAACCCCGATGTGGTGCGCGGGATGAAGCATCTGCGGAAGCTGTCGATGCAGCTGGCGTCCAAGATGCGCTTCGTCTCCGTGCAGTTGGAGGCGCTGCTCGCCAAGGACCTGTGGCTGCGCAACGCCCGGCACGCCAACACCATGGCGCAGCGCCTGGCGGCCGGGGTGCGGGAGGTCGCCGGGGTGGAGATCCTCTACCCCGTGCAGGCCAACGCGGTCTTCGCCCGCCTGCCGCACGCCGTCAGCGAACGCCTCCAGAAGCGCTACCGCTTCTACTTCTGGGACGAGGCGGCCGGTGTGGTGCGGTGGATGTGCGCCTTCGACACCACCGAGGAGGACGTCGACGGCTTCCTCGCCGCCCTCCGCGAGGAGATCGGCGCCGCCTGACGGCACTGCCCTGTCTGAATAGCTATGCGCCCGACCGGAAAGTCATTGACCTCCGGTCGGGCGCATCGTTACGCTCCCGACGCATGGAGCTGATCCAGGAAACCCCGGAACTCGCGGCCTACTTGGCGGTGAGCGAGGCCATCGACCACGATCATCCGCTGGTCCGGGCCACCGCGACACTGCTGCGCGCCGAGGCCACCGACGCATACACATACGCCAAGGCCGCCTTCGAGTTCGTCCGCGACACCATCCCGCACTCCCAGGACGCCGACGATCCGCGCGTCACCTGGCGCGCCTCCGACGTCCTTGCGCGGCGTACCGGCATCTGCTTCGCCAAGTCCCACGCCCTGGCCGCCCTGTTGCGCGCCGAGGGCATCCCCGCCGCGCTCTGCTACCAGAAGCTCGACACCCTGCACGGGCTGATCGCGCTCCGGCTGCCCGGCGGCGACTGGACGCGGCAGGACCCGCGTGGCAACAAACCGGGCGTGGACGCGCAGTTCCGCACCGACCGGGAACAGCTCGCCTGGCCCGTCCGCCCGGAGCGGGGCGAGGCGGACTCACCGGTGCTGTACGCCGAACCGCTGCCCGCCGTACTCCGGTGCCTGCGCGAGGCGGCCGACCGGCCCCAGCTGTGGCGGACGCTCCCCACCGACTTCTGAGGCGGCGGGGGAAAGGCCCGGGGACCGCACGGCCCCCGGGCGCCGTCGTCAGGCGGGCGAACCGGGCGCCGCCGGGGCCGTGCCACCCAGGTGGGCCGGGATCCACCAGGTGTCGTCCGGCCCCTTGGGGCGCACGGGGTAGGCGCGCTGCGCCGCCTCCAGCAGGTCCTGGACGCGGGAGCGCAGCCGGTCGGTGATCTTCTCCGCCTGCTCGTCCGGGTCCGCCTCCATCGGCTCGCCGATCCGGATCGTGATCGGGAAGTGGTTGCGCCCCAGGTCCCGCTTGTGGCCCTTGGTCCACAGCCGCTGGGTGCCCCACAGTGCCACCGGCAGCAGCGGCACACCCGCCTCCTGCGCCAGCCGCACCGCGCCCGACTTGAAGCCCTTCAGCGTGAACGACTCCGAGATCGTCGCCTCCGGGAAGACGCCGATCACCTCGCCCGACCGCAGCGCCGACAGTGCGTGCCGGTACGCGTGCACGCCCTGCGCACGGTCCACCGGAATGTGCTTCATCGCCCGCATCAGCGGCCCGGACACCTTGTGCCGGAACACCGACTCCTTGGCCATGAACCGCACCAGACGCTTCGCCGGACGGGCCGCGAGACCCGCGAAGACGAAGTCGAGGTACCCGATGTGATTGCTCACCAGCACCGCGCCGCCGCGCCGCGGAATGTGCTCCGCCCCCGCAATGTCGAATTTCAGGTCGAGTGATTTGAAGAGGGTGCGTGCGGCACCGATCACCGGCGGATAGACCAGTTCGGCCATGTCGGGGGACCCCTTTTCTGTGCCCGGGGAGGGTTCTCCCGGCGGAAACCTACGCAGCCGTAAGAAGCGGCTTTCGGGAGATCGTGCCCGATCACAGGCGTCGCGGCTACCACAGGGGCCACCCGGGGCGGGAGATTCTCATCACGTATGCCCCACTCCCGTCGCGGACCGCGCGCCCCGGGCGTACCGTTCGCGCCTCGCGCCCCCACCTGGAACGCGGACGCGCCCGCGGGAATCAATCCGGCGCCGCGCGCGCTGTAGCGCAGGACGACTGCCCGCACCACCCCACACCCAGGAGGCCGACGGTGTCCCAGCAGGACGACGGCGTACGGCTCGGCGCGGAGAGCCTGGGGGCGCCGCTGGGGGAGCGGGCCACGCTGGTGCAGTTCTCCAGCGCCTTCTGCCAGCCCTGCCGCGCCACCCGCCGCACCCTCGCCGAGGTCGCCGCCATGGTCGACGGCGTCACCCACACCGAGATCGACGCCGAATCCCGTCTCGGACTCGTCCGGCGGCTGCGGATCGAGGGCACGCCGACCGTCCTCGTGCTCGATGCCCAGGGCGTCATCGTGCGCCGCGCCGCCGGTCAACCCCGTAAGGCCGATGTCATCGCGGCGCTCGGCGAGGCGGTCCGTGAGGGATCTCCCAGATGCCGGGCGCCTCTTGACGCTCCGCCCCGTACCTCGTCACGCTGACGTGATGCGGCCAGGAACCCTTCTGTACGGACGCGCCCACGTGGATCTGCTGCGGACCGCCAGCGCGCGCTGTCCGGGCGTGTGAGCAGCGACGACATCACCGCCGCCGGTCCCGCCACGGCGGCCGGCGGCCCTGCCACGGCTCGTACACCTCAGCAGAAGGACAATTCCATGACGGCATCGCCCGATCTCGGCGCGCCCCGCACCGCCTCCCCCGAACTCCTGCGCTCCGTCTTCCGGCAGCACGCCGCGGGCGTCGCGGTGATCACCGCGCGGGGCGAGCGCCCCGTCGGTTTCACGGCGACCTCCCTGACCTCCGTCGCCGCCGAACCGCCGCTGCTCTCCTTCGGCGTCGCCACCACCGCCTCCTCCTGGCCCGTGCTCGCCGGGACGGACCACCTGGGCGTGCACATACTCGGCGAGCACCAGCAGGAGCTGGCCGCCACCTTCGCCCGCAGCGGCGCCGACCGCTTCGGCCCCGGCACCTCCTGGCGCACCGGCCCCGAGGGTGTACCGCTGCTCGACGGCGTCCTCGCCTGGTTGGTGTGCCGGGTCGTCGCCCGTATCCCGGCCGGTGATCACCGCATCGTCCTCGCCCAGCCGCTCCTCGGCGACCCGGCGGGACCGGGCCGTCCGCTCCTGTACCACCAGGGGCGCTTCAACGCGCTGCGCGACTGACGGGTTCCCGTAACGCTTCGTCATCCCCGGGTCGGGGCCGTTGGGTAGGTCACAGTCCAGCGGCCTTGATTCCGGGGACGACACTGTATGTACTGGTGAGTAATATCGGGGTCGGCGCGGGGAGCCCGAACCGACCCGGAGCCGCCCCCACAGGCGCCTATGCTGCCAGCACAAGGCAGTTCTGAAGAGACGAAGCAGGTAGGAGAGCCGGCGTGAGCTTGAGGATCGTTGTCTGTGTGAAGTACGTGCCCGACGCCACCGGCGACCGGCACTTCGCCGAGGACCTGACCGTCGACCGCGACGACGTGGACGGCCTCCTCTCGGAGCTGGACGAATACGCCGTCGAGCAGGCCCTGCAGATCAAGGAGGCGGCCGACGACGCCGAGGTCACCGTCCTCACCGTTGGCCCCGAGGACGCCAACGACGCGCTGCGCAAGGCGCTGTCGATGGGCGCGGACAAGGGCATCCACGTCGAGGACGACGACCTGCACGGCACCGACGCGCTGGGCACCTCCCTCGTGCTCGCCAAGGCCATCGAGAAGGCCGGTTACGACCTGGTCGTCTGCGGTATGGCCTCCACCGACGGCACCATGGGCGTGCTGCCCGCCCTGCTTGCCGAGCGGCTGAACGTCCCGCAGGTCACCCAGCTCTCCGAGGTCGCCGTCGACGGCGGCAAGGTGACCGGCCGCCGTGACGGCGACACCGCCAGCGAGCAGCTGGAGGCGTCGCTCCCGGCCGTCGTGTCCGTGACCGACCAGTCCGGCGAGGCGCGCTACCCCTCCTTCAAGGGCATCATGGCCGCCAAGAAGAAGCCGGTGGAGTCCTGGGAGCTGGACGACCTCGACATCGACGCGGACGAGGTCGGCCTGGAGGGTGCCTGGACCGCGGTCGACGCCGCCGTGGAGCGCCCGGCCCGTACGGCCGGCACGATCGTCACGGACGAGGGCGAGGGCGGCAAGCAGCTCGCCGAGTTCCTCGCGGGCCAGAAGTTCATCTGAGGCCCACCGGCCGGGGGTTCGCGCCCGCGCACCCCGGCCGCCCTTGCAACCGCCCTCATTCTTCCCGCAGGAGAGTCACCCCATGGCTGAAGTTCTTGTCTACGTCGACCACGTGGACGGTGCCGTCCGCAAGCCCACCCTCGAACTGCTCACCCTGGCTCGCCGCATCGGCGAGCCGGTGGCCGTGCACCTCGGCGCCGGTGCGGACACCGCCGCCGTCACCCTCGCCGAGCACGGCGCGGTGAAGGTGCTCGCCGCCGACGCCCCCGAGTTCACCGAGTACCTCGTCGCCCCCAAGGTCGACGCGCTCCAGGCCGCCTACGAGGCGGTGTCCCCGGCCGCCGTGCTGCTGCCGTCCTCCGCCGAGGGCAAGGAGATCGGTGCGCGTCTCGCGGTGCGTATCGGCTCCGGCATCATCACCGACGTCGTCGACCTGGAGGCCGGTGACGAGGGCCCGGTCGCCACGCAGTCCGTCTTCGCGGCGTCCTTCACCACCAAGTCGCGCGTCACCACCGGCACCCCGGTCATCACCGTCAAGCCCAACTCCGCCGCGCCCGAGGCCGCTCCGGCCGCAGGTACGGTCGAGCAGCTCGATGTGACCGTCGCCGACTCCTCCAAGGGCACCAAGATCGTCTCGCGCACCCCGCGGGAGTCGACCGGCCGCCCGGAGCTGACCGAGGCCGCGATCGTGGTCTCCGGTGGCCGCGGCGTCAACGGCGCCGAGAACTTCCCGGTCATCGAGGCGCTGGCCGACTCGCTCGGTGCCGCCGTCGGTGCCTCGCGTGCCGCGGTGGACGCCGGTTGGTACCCGCACACCAACCAGGTCGGCCAGACCGGTAAGTCGGTCTCGCCGCAGCTGTACATCGCCGCCGGTATCTCCGGTGCGATCCAGCACCGCGCCGGTATGCAGACCTCCAAGACGATCGTCGCCATCAACAAGGACGCCGAGGCCCCGATCTTCGAGCTGGTCGACTACGGCGTCGTCGGCGACCTCTTCCACGTCGTCCCGGCCCTGACCGAAGAGGTCAAGATCCGCAAGGGCTGAGTCACTTCGGGCCGGCCGGCCCGCGCTCATGGTGAAGGCCCCGTACGCGCGCGTACGGGGCCTTCACCATGAGCGGTCAGTCGCCGGTGACGCCGTCGATCCGCTCCCGCAGCAGATCCGCGTGGCCGTTGTGCCGGGCGTACTCCTCGATGAGATGGGCGTATATCCAGCGCAGACTGAGCTCCCGGCCGCGCGGTGCGGCGAACGTCTCGTCGAGGCCGCGGTCCGCCACCGCCGCATCGCACGCCACGGTCTCCGCGCGGAACGCGGCGAGATCGGCCTCGGCGCTCTCGGGAGTGCCGTCGTCGTGGTCGGCGTCGAGGTTCTCGTCCGTGATGTGGAGCGAGGGGATCAGTTCGCGGGCGAACCGCTGCCGCAACCAGGCGCGTTCGACATCGGTGAGGTGGCGTACCAGCCCGAGGAGGCTGAGGGTGGAGGGCGCCGCGCTGCGCAGCGTCAGCTGTTCGCCGGTCAGGCCCGCGCATTTGGTCAGCAGGGTGTCGCGGTGCCAGTCGAGCCAGCCCTGCAGCATCTCGCGCTCGCCGACGGCGGCGGGCATCGGGCGGCGTTCCACAAAGGGTGCGATCCAAGTCGTCATGCGGTGAGTCTGCCGGGGCGCGCCGCGCGGTGCCAGGCACTTTGCGGGGCCATGGGTCGCCGGGCCGGGCCACCGCACCGGGGCGTCCCGGCCGTTGCGCCGCCCGGCCGTGGCGACGGCCCGTGGTGGGCGCAAAGAGGTGTTGACCTTGCCACCCGCCAAGGTTAGCTTCGCTATGCGGATTGTTGATTCCGTTACACGGAAGTTGCTCGCGTATCGCGCGTAACCATCGGGAGGATGTCGAATGGGGCAGCAGGAGACCGTGGCGACCAGCCTTGCGGACACCGTACGCGAGGACATCGGGGCCTCCCTCGCCGACGTCGACGCGGACCTCGCCCGCCGGTACCCGGGCGACCCCGGCACCCGCCAGCCGGTTCACACCGTCTACGTCCCCGCCGACGCCTTCACCGCCACCACCCTGCGGACCTGGGGCGACGAGGCGCTGGCCGCCCTCGACGCGCACGCGCCGGACGCCGGTGCGCTCGCCCGCGTCCTCGGCATCCCCGACGACCTCGCCGGGCCCGTCCACGACCGCGTCCGCGACAAACTGTCGCGCGAGCCGGTCGAGGACCTCCGTATCGACTTCGAGGACGGCTACGGGCCCCGGCCCGACGCCGAGGAGGACGCGGCCGCCGCCCGCGCCGCTGCCCTCGTCGCCGCCGCGTACCGCGACGGCACCGCCGCGCCCTGCATGGGCATCCGCATGAAGTGCATGGAGGCCGCCGTCCGCGACCGCGGCATCCGCACGCTCGACATCTTCCTCACCGGCCTGATGAACGCCGGTGGCCTGCCCGAGGGCCTGGTCCTCACGCTGCCCAAGGTGACCTACGCCGAGCAGGTCACCGCGATGGTCCGCCTGCTGGAGGAGTTCGAGAAGGCGCACGGGCCGGCGAGCGGCCGGATCGGCTTCGAGATCCAGATCGAGACCACCCAGTCCATCCTCGGGGCCGACGGCCGCGCCACCGTCGCCCGCATGATCGAGGCCGCCGAGGGCCGCGCCACCTCGCTCCACTACGGCACCTTCGACTACAGCGCCTCCTGCGGTGTCAGCGCCGCCCACCAGTCCCTGGACCACCCGGTCGCCGACCACGCCAAGGCCGTCATGCAGGTCGCCGCCGCCGGGACGGGCGTCCGCCTCTCCGACGGCTCGACCAACGTCCTGCCCGTGGGCACCACCGAACAGGTCCACGCCGCCTGGCGCCTGCACCACGGTCTCGTCCGCCGCTCCCTCGCCCGCGCCTACTACCAGGGCTGGGACATGCACCCGGGCCACCTCCCGACCCGCTACGCCGCGGTCTATGCCTTCTACCGCGAGGGCCTGGAGCAGGCCGCGGCCCGGCTCGCCGCCTACGTCGGCAAGGCCGGCGGCACGGTCATGGACGAACCCGCCACCGCCAAGGCGCTCAGCTCCTCCCTCCTGCGCGGTCTGGACTGCGGCGCCCTCGACACCGCCGAGGTCGCCCGGCTCACCGGACTGACCCGCACCGAACTGGACGCTCTCGCGGGGCGCCCGGTCCGCCAGGGCCTGTCGTCACACTCCCGCCTCCGGGCGGCAACGGGAGTGTGACGACAGGCCCTGGTCATGAGCCACCGGGCCGCCGCCACCGGGGAGCGGCGGCCCGTCCCGCTCAGCCCGCCACCTCGGCGGCCACCTGCCGCAGGGCCGCCACCACCGCCGCGACCGGCTCCGCCACCGGCCCCGGCAGCCGTACGACGGTGACCCGCCGCACCTCCTCGGCGACGCCCTCGACCGGCACCAGCCGCACCCCCGGCGGCAACGCCGGGTGCAGCGCCTCCGGAACCGTCGTCACCCCCGCGCCCGCGGCCACGAGATGGAGCTTGGTCAGCCAGTCCCGCGCGCTGTGGTGGGCCCGGGGCCGTCCCGGCAGCCCGGGCCACACCCCGAACAGCGCGCCGTCCGCCCCCGACGGTCCGGCGATCCACGGCTCCCCGGCGATCTCCTCCGCGGTGACCGTGGTGCGCCCGGCGAACCGCCCGTGCACCGCGACCGCCACCCGCAGCCGCACCTCCAGCAACGGCTCGGCCCGTAGCGCGGGCGCGTCCGTGTCGGGGGAGCGGTGCGGCGGCCGGGAGGAGAGCAGCGCGAGATCGAGCCGCCCGCTGCGCAGCGCGCGCACCAGCGCCGGGGTGCCCGCCTCCCGGGTCACGGCCCGTACCCGCGGCCGGTCCTGACGGAGCGTCGCCAGCGCCCGGGCCACCAGCACCGGCCCGGCGGACGAGAAGAACCCGAGCCGCACCTCGCCCTCGCCCGCCGCCGTGCCCCGTAGCTCCCGCCCGGCCGCGTCCACGGCGTCCAGGGCGACGACGGCGTGGCGCAGCAGTGCCCGTCCGGCGGCGGTCGGCCGCACCCCGCCGCGGCGGCGGTCGAAGAGCCGCGCCCCGGCGGCCCGTTCCACCGCGGCCACCTGCCGGGACACCGCCGACTGCGAGAAGCCGAGCGCCCCCGCCGCGGCGGTGAAACTGCCCCGCTCGGCGACCTCCCGCAGCACCCGCAGCCCGGCCAGCGTCACGTCCATGCCCTCACCCGTGCGCTCATCCATGCGCGGTGAGCATAGTCAGCATGCGCATCATGCGCTGGTGGCAAGGGAGTTGAGGCCCGTAGCGTGACGGCACGAACGGGCGGCCCGGCGCCGGACGCCGCCCCCGTACGGCCCCGGCGCACACCCTGCCCCGGTCGCCCCTGCCCTTTGTCACCCACCCGGACGGGAACCTCCACCATGCCCCTGGTCAACATCTTTCTCCGCGAGGGCACCACCCCCGCCTTCCGCCGCGACGTCTCGCTGTCCGTGCACCGCGCCATGGTGGACGTGCTGGGGATACCGGAGGGCGACCGTTTCCACCACCTCCACGAGTTCCGGCCGGAGAACATCCAGACGGAGCCGGTCGCCTTCGGCATCCCGCGCGGCGACCGGACCCTGGTGGTGCAGATGTTCTTCAACTCCCGGCCGCCCGAGGTGAAGGAGGCGCTCTTCGCCGCCGTCCGCGACCGCCTCCGCGACACGGCGGGCGTCCCGGAGGAAGACCTCTTCCTCTGCGTCGTCGAGACTGCGGGGGAGAACTGGTGGGCCGCCGGACGCGTCGTCGACCCGGCGACCGGCTACGACGTGCGGATGGACCGCACCGGGGCGTCCGGGTGAGCCCCTGAGCCCCCAACATCCCTTCACTGCAAGGGAGTTATCGCACGTCAGTCGTGTGCGGGCCGTATCTCGCCCGAGCCGCGGGCGATCAGCCGGGTCGGGATCTCCTCCCGGCGCGGCGGCTCGTCGGCGCCCTCCAGGCGGCGGAAGAGGAGCCCGGCAGCGGTCCGCCCCATCCGGGCCGCGTCCTGCGCGACGACGGTGACCGCCGGGCTCACCAGATCCGCCAGCTCGAAGTCGTCGAAGCCCACCAACGCCACCGGCGCGGTGCACTGCCGCAGGACCCGTACGAGGGTGACCGTGACGCGGTTGTTCCCGGCGAACAGCGCGGTCACCGGCTCCGGCGCGTCCAGCATCGCGCGCGCCGCGGTGTGCACCCGCTCCGGTTCGGTGGTGCCGAGCGAGACCCACGCGTCGTCCACCGGCAGCCCGGCGGCGGCCATCGCGGTGCGGTAGCCGCGCAGCCGCTCCTTCGCGGTGTGGATACGCGGCTGATCGCCGATGAAGCCGATCCGGCGGTGGCCGTGCGCGAGGAGATGGGCGACCGCGTCCCGCGAGCCGCCGAAGCTGTCCGACAGGACGGTGTCCGCCTCGATCCGCCCGGCCGGACGGTCCACGAAGACGGTGGCGACGCCCGCGGCGATCTCCGGCGCGAGATAGCGGTGGTCGTCGCCCGCCGGGATCACCACCAGCCCGTCGACCCGCCGCGCGCACAGCGCCAGGGCCAACTCCTGCTCCCGGGCCGGGTCCTCGGCGCTGGAGCCGTTGATCAGCAGCGCGCCGTGGTGCCGCGCGACCTCCTCCACGGCACGGCTGAGCGGACCGTAGAAGGGGTCGGCGAGGTCCTCCAGGACCAGGCCGATGCTGGCGGTGCGGCCCTTGCGCAGGATCCGGGCCGAGTCGTTGCGCCGGAAGCCGAGGGCGGTGATGGCTTCCTGGACGCGGCGCTCGGTGTCCGGGGTGACGCCCGGCTCGCCGTTGACCACCCGGGAGACGGTTTTCAGTCCGACCCCGGCGCGCGCCGCGACGTCCTTCATGGTGGGACGGGTGCCGTAGCGGCGGGAGCTGCCCCGGGCGGTGTCGGTCACGTGCGGGGTCCCCCTCGGCTGCGGCTGGCGGTGTTCCGCCGAGCATAGCCGCTGGACAACGTTGTCACCTGGGGTGAGACTGACCTCTCCGTCACCGGACCGGCGCCGTTGGTCCCCCCGTCCACCAGGAGAAGCGACACCGATGCAGAAGGACCTCAGCGCAGCCCTGGACATCGGCGGTACCAAGATCGCCGGAGCCCTGGTGGACGGGCACGGCAGGCTCCTCGTACGCACCGCCCGGCCCACCCCCGCCGACCGGGACGCGGCCACGGTGATGCGCGCGGTGGCCGCGGTGGTCGGCGAGTTGACCGCGGCGCCGCAGTGGGCGCGGGTGGGCGCGGTCGGCATCGGCAGCGCCGGGCCGGTGGACGCGGCGGCCGGGACGGTCAGCCCCGTCAACATCCCCGGCTGGCGCGGCTTCCCGCTGGTCGCGGGCGTCCGCGCGCTCACCGGTGACCTTCCCGTCGTGCTGATGGGCGACGGGGTGGCGATGGCGGCGGCCGAGCACTGGCAGGGCGCGGCGCGCGGCCGGGCCAACGCGCTGTGCATGGTGGTCTCCACGGGCGTCGGCGGCGGCCTGATCCTGGGCGGCCGCCCGCACCCCGGGCCCACCGGCAACGCCGGGCACATCGGTCACATCAGCGTCGACCTCGACGGGGACCGCTGTCCGTGCGGCGCCCGCGGCTGTGTGGAGCGGATCGCCAGCGGCCCGAACATCGTCCGCCGCGCACGGGAGAACGGCTGGCGGCCGGGGCCCGGCAGCGAGGACGGCGCGGCGGCGGTGGCGGCCGCGGCGCGCGCCGGGGACCCGGTCGCCCGGCATTCCTTCGAACGGGCCGCCCAGGCGCTGGCCGCCGGGATCGCCGCCACCGCGGCGCTCGTGGAGATCGAACTCGCCGTCGTCGGCGGCGGGGTGGCGAGCGCCGGTGAGGTGCTGTTCGCGCCGCTGCGCCGGGCGCTGCGGGAGTACGCGACGCTCTCCTTCGTGTCCGGGCTGACCGTCGTCCCCGCCGAGACGGGCACGGACGCCGGTCTGGTGGGCGCCGCCGCGGCCGCCGCACAACAGTTCCGCCTCGACGCCTTCGCCGCCACGTTCTGACGGCCCGTCGGGTTCGTGTGCCCGGCCGTGTTGCCGGGCTTGTCCCGGTACACCCGGTGTCGGGACGTCCTTCCGTGTGCGGACGTACGTACCGGACGCCGCGAACCCCGTCTTCCCGGCGGACGATTCGACGCCCCGGAGGCGTCCCGGGCACTCGTCCGGCGCCTTACGCTGGTGCACGTCGGAAGAGGCGGGCAGCGAAACGGCCGACGGCGACGTCGGGCAGCGGGAGGAACGGCGACGTGGCTTCGGGGGAGCGCGGACAGCGCGGGGCGGACGAGGGCAACGGCATGGGCGGGGACGGTTCCGCCGGGCCGGACGACGTGACGGGTGGGCTGCCGGGCCCGGACGCCGGGAAGCAGGCGGCGGGCGGGTCCGGCGCCCGCGCCGAGGACGATCTGGCGGGCCGTCTGCTCGGCGGCCGCTACCGCGTCACCGGCCGGATCGGCCGCGGCGGCATGGGCGTGGTCTGCCGCGCCGTGGACGAGGTGCTGGGCCGCGAGGTCGCCGTCAAGGTGCTGCGCGCCTACACCGACGCCTCGGCGCCGGAGCTGGCCGATCTGCGCACCCGTATGCAGCGCGAGGCCCGCGCCGCGGCCCGGATCCGGCACTCCGGCGTGATCACCGTCCACGACGTCATCGACGAGGGCGGACGCCCCGTCATCGTCATGGAGCTGGTGGACGGGCCGTCGCTGGACGACGCGGTCGGGCGCCGCGGTGGCATCGAACCGCGCGAGATGGCCGCGATCGGCGCCCGGGTGATGGACGCGCTGGACGCCGCGCACCGCGCCGGGGTGCTGCACCGCGATGTGAAGCCCGGCAACGTCCTGCTGGACAGCAGCGGCCGGGTGGTCCTCACCGACTTCGGCATCGCCAGCATCGAGGCGCCCGGCGACGGCGCCGAGACCAACATCACCCGCAGCGGCGAACTGGTCGGCTCGCTCGACTACCTCCCGCCCGAGCGCGCCCAGGGCATGGGCCCGAGCCCCGCGTCCGACATCTGGTCGCTGGGCATGACGCTGTACGCGGCGGTCGAGGGCGGTACCGCGCCGTTTCGCCGTACGTCGGTGTACTCCACGCTGACGGCGATCGTCACCGAACCGCTGCCGGAGCCTCAGCGAGCCGGGCCGCTGACGCCGGTGCTGCACGCGCTGATGGCGAAGAACCCGGCGGACCGGCCGGACGCGGCGCGCGCCCGGGAGATGCTGCAGGCGGTCGCCGACGGGGGCGATCCGGGGGCCATGCCGGTGCCCGGCGCACCGCATCTGCCGACGGCCACGGACATCAAGCCGGTGGGCCCGCCCCCGCCGCCGCGGCCGTTCGGGGCGGCGGCCACCGGCGGCAACGGTTCGGGTGCGCCCACCGGTTGGCTCTCCGGGCCGGGGGCGGCGGGCTCGTCCTCGCAGGCGCCGTCGGGCGGGCCGGAGCCGGTCCACGATCAGCCGACGGCGGTGGTCGGCGCGGTGGCGGCGTCCCGCTCCGCACGGGACACCGCGCCGCTGCCGCGCCCGCGCCGCGGCGGGCGGATCGCGCTCGCCGTCGCCGCCGTGCTGGTGGTGCTCGCGACCGGTGGCGGGGTGACGTATCTGATGGTCGGCGACAAGGGCGAGCCCTCCGCGCGGGGCGGGGCGTCGGCGCCGGCCGACGGCGATGCCGGCCGCGCCACCGAGCCCGGGGCGCCGATCTCCCCGGACGCCAAGAGCAGCGACAAGGGCGGCGACAAGAACACGGCCACGGACGGTGGCGCGGGCAACGCCGGGGAGAGCCCGGGCGGCGAACCGTCGCGGACGGAGGAGCCGTCCGACGACACCTCCTCCCCCGCGGACGAACCGAGCACCGGCGACGGCGGCCACGGCGGCGGTGCGGAGGGCGGAAACGGGTCCGGTGACCCCACCGGTGGCGGCAGCACCCCGCCGCCGGAGACCTCGTGCACCCCCGGGGACGCGGGGAAGACCAACTGCGTGGTGTGGCGCACCGCCGATTCGTACACCGCGTCCGGTCAGAAGGCCGGTGTGGTGAACGGCGGTACCAACTACTTCTACTGCCAGGCGAATCTGGGCCGCCGGGAGACCTCCGGCCGGTGGACCAACGTCTGGTGGGCCAAGACGGACGACGACAGCGGTAACACCGGCGTCTTTATCAGCGTCGTCTACCTCAAGGGCGGCGCCAACGATCAGCCGATGCCGGGGCTGCCGGTCTGCTGAACGCCGCCGTGCCGGGCGGGGCGACCGCCCGGCACGAAGGCGTCCGGACTCAGGCGCCCTTCTCGGGGGTCACCCGGTAGACGACGGTGGCGTGCGCGGGCACCGTCACCGTGATCTCGCCACTGGTGTGCCGTTCGGTGTGCTGCCACAGGTCCCGCAGCCGGTAGCCGGGCGCCTCGGGCAGTCCGGCGGCGGTCGCGCTGGTGGTGATCCGCTGCTCGCCGTCGCTCTCGTTGAACAGTGCGACCGCCCGGTCCCCGCCGGCCAGCTCCTTGACCAGCGTCCACCGTCCGTCGGCGCTGTCCAGCACGGTCGCCTGGCGGCCCAGTGGGTCCTGGTCGAGCGCGATGACGTCCTCGTTGCGGAGGATGTCGTACGTCTGCGGGGACGCGGTGCGCAGATCGGTACCGATGAGCAGGGGCGCGGCCATCATCGCCCAGAGGGTGAAGTGGCTGCGGTACTCGGTGTCCGTCATACCGCCGTTGCCGACCTCCAGCATGTCCGGGTCGTTCCAGTGACCGGGACCGGCGTACGGGGCGAGCGGCAGATTCTTTTTCAGAATGTCCAGCATGCTCGACCAGCTGTCGCTGATGTCACCGGTGGTACGCCACGACTGCCCGAGGCCCGCGGCCCATTCCCAGGGTTTGTTCTCGCCCCATTCGCAGATGCTGTACGTGATCGGGCGGCCGGTGGCGCGCAGTGCGTCGCGCATGGCGGTGTAGCGCTGCCGGGCGTCCACGCCTTGGTTGTTGCAGTTGTCGTACTTGAGATAGTCCACGCCCCAGTCGGCGAACTGCCGGGCGTCGGATTCCTCATGGCCCAGCGCCCCGGGAAATCCGATGTCGCTGCAGGTCCTGGTGCCCGCACTGGTGTAGATGCCGAACTTCAGCCCCTTGGCGTGGACGTAGTCGGCGACCGCTTTGATGCCGTGCGGAAAACGGACCGGGTCGGGGACGAGTTGTCCCTTCGGATCGCGGGTGGGCATCGCCCAGCAGTCGTCGAGATTGACGTAGGTGTATCCGGCGTCCTTGAGTCCTTTGTCGATGAAGAGATCGGCGATCTCCTTGACCATTTTCTCGTTGAATCCCAGGCCGCAGTGCGTGGAATTCCAGTTGTTGAATCCCATCGGGGGAGTGGCGGCGAGTCCGTCCGCGGCCTTGCCGGTGGCAGGTGCGGCGGGCGTCCGGGCGGCGGACGCTGGGGCGGCTGTCGCTACGACGCAGAGCAGCGCGGCGGACAGCGTGCCGAGGGCCGCGGTGCGCCGTCGGCGGGTGGCGGGGGAACGCAGGAGCTGACGCATGATCAGGTCTCCGTCCTCGGGGGATGGATGGGGATGGACCGGTCGCTCGTGAGAGGTGACGGTAGAGCCTGTTGAACTCTGTTGGAAGAGGTACGTCGTGCGGCGGATCGGCTCTGAACGGCCGTGATGCTGCCGCCGGTTGGGGTCCGGGAACGGTTCGTATCCCCTCGCGTCTGCGCGGATGCGTGCGTTCGTGTGCGATGTGCGGGGCGGGTTTTGGTGACGTCGAGCCGGGTCCGGCGGCGCGACATTCATGGGCGGCACCTTCCCCTACCGGACTTATGGCAGGGAATGGGCCGCTCGGTGACACCGATGTGTGCGATTCCTGGGCGATGCGCCGCCGTCATATGCGGATGTCGGCGTTCCTCGCGCCCGTGCGCGGGCGGGGGTTTCGGTCCGGTAGGCGCTGGGGAGCGCTTGGTTGCCGAGGGCTTCGCGGGGCGGGATACGAGGTGGTGTCCCCACCGTGGCGCATTTCGCGACCGGCGCGTGCACGGGGACCGCGCAGCGCCCCGCGTCCACGGCGCCGCCGCGCGCTGCGCACCGTCCCCGGCTGTGCGCGCGGCCCGTGGATTCGAGCGTTTTCCGTGGCAGGCTGGTGCGGGCAACTCACCTGGTTCCAGAGAAGAGGGGACACCGTGATCGTCTGGCTGAACGGCACGTTCGGTGCGGGCAAGACCACAGCGGCGCAGGAATTGCTCGACCTGCTTCCCGGGAGCACGCTCTACGACCCCGAACTCCTCGGTCAGGGCCTGCGGATGATGCTGCCCGCCAAGCGCCTGGAGGAAATCGACGACCTCCAGGACCTGCCCGCCTGGCGCCGGTTGGTCGTGGACACCGCGGCGGCGCTGCTGACCGAGGTCCCCGGCCCCTTGGTGACCCCGATGACGTTGTTGCGCCAGGAATACCGCGACGAAATCTTCGGCGCGCTCGCCGCGCGCCGCATTCCGGTCCGGCATTTTCTGCTGGATGCGGAGGAAACGATCCTGCGGGAGCGGATCGCGCACCGCGAGGAGACCGCCGCCGACTGGGCGAGCGCGGCGCAGGTCCGCCGCTGGGGGCTGGACGCCCTCACCTCGTACGCCGAGGCGCTGAGCTGGCTCAAGGACGACGCGTACGTGGTGGACACCGGGCGGCTGACGCCCCGGCGGGCCGCGGAGGAGATAGCCGAGGCGGTGCGCTCCGGCACGGCCGACTGCGGCATCGTGCAGACACCGGAACCCACCGCCGAAACCCTCGCCGCCGGGGTGCTGCTCTTCGACGACGCCGACCGCGTCCTCCTCGTCGACCCCACCTACAAACCGGGCTGGGAGTTCCCCGGCGGCATCGTCGAGCACGGCGAACCGCCCACCCAGGCCGGACTCCGCGAGGTCGTGGAGGAGTTGGCGCTCCGGCTGCCGCGCACCCCGCGCCTGCTCGTCCTGGACTGGGAGGCGCCCGAACCGCCCGGGTTCGGCGGTCTGCGGCTGCTCTTCGACGGCGGCCGCCTCACCGACGAGCAGACCCGCGGGCTACGGCTCCCCGGCGCGGAGCTGCGCGAATGGCGCTTCGTCACCGAGTCCGAGGCGGAACACCTGCTGCCGCCGGTCCGCTTCCGCCGGTTGCGCTGGGCGCTACGGGCCCGCGAACGCGGCTGCCCGATGCTGCTGGAGCGGGGTGTTCCGGCGGGCGGCTAGAGGGTGCGGGACCGTCGGGCGGGGGCGCGCCGGGCGTGAGGTGACCGGCGCGCGACGGGGCGGCGTGCGCCGGTCCGTTGGGCGGGGCGTGCCCGGAACGGGCGGCCCGGCTCGGACACGCCACCGCGTCGCCCCGGGCCCTGGGCCCGATCACGCCACCCCGGGCGCCCGCGCCGTTCGCGGACGCCCGGTGACGTACACCGTCGATCCGGCCGGTCAGCCGCGCTCGGCCGCGTACCGCTGGAGGAACAGCGCCTCGGCGAGCGACAGCCGCTCCAGCTCCTCCGGGGAGACGCTTTCGTTCACGGCGTGGATCTGCGCGTCGGGCTCGCTCAGGCCGATCAGCAGGATCTCCGTCTCCGGGTAGAGCGACGCCAGGGTGTTGCACAGCGGGATGGAGCCGCCCATTCCGGCGATCTGCATCTCCTGGCCGTCGTACGCCTCGCGGAGTGCCGACGCCATCGACGCGTACGCCGGGCTGTCGGTGTCGGCGCGGAACGCCTGGCCCTGGCCGACCTGTTCGACGGCGACCCGCGCGCCCCAGGGCGCGGCGTTCTCCAGATGGATGGTCAGCAGCCGCGTCGCCTCGGCGGCGTCGGTGCCCGGCGGCACCCGCAGGCTGATCAGCGCCCGGGCGCCCGCCTGGACGGACGGGGTGGCGCCGACGACCGGCGGGCAGTCGATGCCGAGGACGGTCACGGCGGGCCGGGCCCAGATCCGGTCGGCGATCGTGCCGCCGCCGATCAGCCCGACGCCGTCGAGCACCTTCGCGTCCTTGCGGAACTCCTCCTCCGGGTACTGGAGCCCTTCCCAGGTGGCGTCCGCGGCGAGGCCGTCCACCGTCGTGGAACCGTCCTCGGCGCGCAGCGAGTCCAGGATGCGGACCAGCGCCGCCAGCGCGTCGGGCGCGGCGCCGCCGAACTGACCGGAGTGCAGATTGCCCGCCAGGGTGTCGACGGAGACCCGCACCAGCGTCATCCCGCGCAGCGTCGCGGTCGCCGTCGGCAGCCCGACGCGGAAGTTCCCGGCGTCCCCGATGACGAGGGCGTCCGCGGTCAGCAGCTCCGGGTGCGCCTCGGCGTACCGCTCCAGGCCACCGGTGCCCTGCTCCTCCGAACCCTCCACGATCACCTTGACGTTCACCGGCACCCCGCCGTGCTCCCGCAGCGCCCGCAGCGCCGTCAGATGCAGGATCACGCCGCCCTTGCAGTCCGCCGCGCCCCGGCCGTACCAGCGGCCGTCCCGCTCGGTCAGGGTGAACGGCGGGGAGTCCCAGGCGGCTTCGTCCAGCGGCGGCTGCACGTCGTAGTGCGCGTACAGCAGCACCGTCGGCGCGCCCTGGGGGCCGGGCAGGAAGCCGTAGACCGACTGCGTACCGTCCGGGGTGTCGAGCAGCGCCACGTCCTGGAAGCCGTCGGCCCGCAGCGCGTCGACGATCCAGCCGGCTGCCGCCTCGCACTCGCTCTTCGGGAACTGCTCCGGATCCGCGACCGACCGGAAGGCCACCAGCTCGGCCAGTTCGGTACGGGCGCGGGACTGCAACGCGGCGACGGTACGGGCCAGCGGGCTGTCAGACATGGACGCTCCTTGTGGGCGCGGGGTGTGCCTCCGGACCCGCGGTCCGTCCGGCGGGGTGCCGCGGGTCCGGAGGTACGGGTGTGAATCCCTCCGATCTTCCCACAGACGTTCGAGCCGAGCGCGGCCCGTAGGATGCGGACGGTAGGCGCAGCACGGATTCGAACGGGAGTAGAAACACCGGTGAGCAGCGAGCAGGCAGCCCAGGACAACGAGCAGGTGTGGGACGTCGTGGTGGTGGGCGCCGGTCCCGCGGGCGCCTCGGCGGCACACGCGGCGGCGTGCGCGGGGCGCCGGGTGCTGCTCCTGGAGAAGGCGGAACTGCCCCGCTACAAGACCTGCGGCGGCGGCATCATCGGTCCCTCCCGCGACTCCCTGCCGCCCGGTTTCACGCTGCCGCTGCGCGACCGGGTGCACGCGGTGACCTTCTCGCTCAACGGCCGGCTGACCCGCACCCGCCGCTCCAAGAGCATGCTGTTCGGGCTGATCAACCGCCCCGAGTTCGACGAGGGCCTGGTCAAGGCGGCCAAGGACGCGGGCGCCGAGATCCGTACCGGCGTGGCGGTCTCCCGGGTCGAGCAGCACGGCGCGACGGTGCCCGACCGCCGGACGGTCGCCGTGGTGCTCAGCGGCGGCGAGGTCATCCTCGCCCGCGCGGTGGTCGGCGCGGACGGCAGCGCGGGCCGGATAGGCGCACATGTCGGCGTCAAGCTCGACCAGGTCGACCTCGGTCTGGAGGCCGAGATCCCGGTGCCGCCGACCGTCGCCGAGGACTGGAAGGGCCGCGTCCTGATCGACTGGGGCCCGCTGCCCGGCAGTTACGGCTGGGTCTTCCCCAAGGGCGACACCCTCACCGTCGGCGTGATCTCCGCCCGCGGCGAGGGCGCCGCGACCAAGCGGTACCTGGAGGACTTCATCGCCCGGCTCGGCCTGGCGGGCTTCGAACCGGCCGTCTCGTCCGGCCATCTGACGCGGTGCCGCACCGACGACTCGCCGCTCTCCCGCGGTCGCGTCCTCGTCGCCGGGGACGCCGCGGGCCTGCTGGAGCCGTGGACGCGGGAGGGTATCTCCTTCGCGCTGCGCTCGGGGCGGCTGGCGGGCGAGTGGGCGGCCCGCGTCGCCGAGGCGCACGACGCCGTGGACGCCCGCCGCCAGGCTCTCAACTACGCCTTCGCCATCAAGGCAGGTCTCGGCGTCGAGATGAGCGTCGGCCGCCGTATGCACGCCGTCTTCGCGCGCCGCCCCGGCCTGCTGCACGCCGTCCTCACCGGCTTCCGCCCCGCCTGGAACGCCTTCGCCGACATCACCCGTGGCACGACCACCCTCGGCGAACTGGTCCGCAGCCATCCGCTGGCCCGTCGCGCGCTGGACGTCATGGACCGGCGGCAAGCCAAGGAGGGGTGAGCCCGGGGGTGTGGGGCCCGCGCTGAGTGCTGACCGGCAGCCGATCAGCCTTTGCGCAGCAGCAGATGGCCCCGGCGGAACCGTTCCCCCTCGCCCGGCTCCCGCAGCATCCGTCCCACTTCGGTGAACCCGGCTTTCCCGGCCAGCTCCGCGAGGTCGTCGATCGGCCACCGGTAGGCGGTCGTCACCTTGTGGTCGAACGTCGTGATCGGCCCGCCTTCCGACTCGAAGAAGCCGAGCAGAAGGTGGCCGTCGGGCGCGAGCACCCGCCGGAACTCGGAGAAGTACGAGGGCAGGTGCCGGGGCGGGGTGTGAATGACCGAGTACCAGGACACGATGCCGTGCAGGGTGCCGTCAGCGAGGTCCAGGGCGTCCATGGAGCCGACCTCGAACCGCAGGTCCGGGTATGCCTCGCGGGCCAGACCGATCATCACCGGCGACAGATCGATGCCGAAGACGTCCAGCCCCAGGCCCCGCAGGTGCGCGGTCAGGTACCCGGGGCCGCACCCCAGCTCGGCGACGGGCCCGCCACCAGGGGCGAGCTCGGCGAACGCGGCGAGTACGGCACGGTCCAGCGGAAGCCCGTCCAGCGAATCGCGGACGAGGTCGGCGTAGAGAACGGCAACGGCGTCGTAGGCGCCCGCCGTTGTTTCGAGGTACGAGGAAGTTTCGGTCACGAGCGAGAAGAGTAGGGGGTCTTCCGGCGGGGTGTCGGCTGGATAAGTGGGGAGGGCCTGGGGGCGGTTACGGGCTTCAGGGGTGTGCGGGTACTTCTCGGCCGTGGCCCGTCCCCCGTCATATCGGCCCGCTGTCCTGCCGGGTTCCGTACCGGCGTGACAGCGCCTCGCCCCTGCCGGCCGGCGGGCCGGTTCACGCCTCCGTGATGCGGAAGACGGGGTGACGCGGGGCCGCGGCGTGCAGCGCCTCGTCGGGGGAGTCGGCGGTGATCTCGCCGAAGTACGACTTGACCTCCCAGCCCCAGCGCCGCAGATAGGCCCGCAGCAGCTCCGGGGTCTCGCTCGGCGGAAGCTCCACGGCGATGAACGCACGGGTGCGGCGGCCGACCCGCAGCTGTCCGCCACCGGCCGCGCGCATGTTGCGCACCCAGTCGGACTCCCCGCGCGCGGAGACGAGATAGCGCGCACCGTCGTACGTCATCGGGTTGACGGGGACCCGCCGCCAGGCGCCGCTCTTGCGGCCCCGGACGGAGAGGTCCGCCGCACCGGCGAGGCTGATACCGCGGCGGGCCAGCCAGCCGACGGCGGCGTTGAAGCGGGCGGTCGTACGGCCGGGCTTGAGGTAGCGGGACATCTGGCCCTCCGGGGCGCTCAGGACTGATTTCTGCACTGCGGTGGTGCGAAGAACGGGCTCGATCACCAAAGTGTGAGCACTGCTCTCGCTTGAGGGCAGTGTGCACGAACGAGGCGCGAGTAGGCAAGAGCGCTGCTCTCGTTTTGTTTCACCGACCGCTTTGTGGTGCGGTGATCCGATGGATGGCAGACTCCCTGCCATGACGGCGATCCGAGGGGCCAGGGAACGGGCCCGCAGCGAAATCACTGCGGCCATCAAGGACGAGGCCCGCACGCAACTCGCGGCCGAGGGCGCCGCCAAGCTCTCCCTACGCGCCGTGGCCCGCGCCCTGGGAATGGCCTCCTCCGCGCTCTACCGCTACTTCCCCAGCCGCGATGACCTGCTCACCGCCCTGGTCCTCGACGCGTACCACGCGATCGGTGCGGCGGCGGAAGCAGCGGATCCCGGGGTGGGTGGATCGGGGCCGAGCGGATCGGGTGGGCCGGGTGGGCCGGGTGGGCCGGTCGCGGTGGGCGGGCCGGATGCGGCCGTATGCGTCGAGCGTTGGGTCGCCGTCTGCGGCGGTGTCCGCGCCTGGGCGCTGGCCCATCCGCACGAGTACGCCCTGATCTACGGCACCCCCGTCCCCGGCTACCACGCCCCGCGGACGACGGCGGCGCCCGCCGGACGGGTCGCCCGCGCACTGACCGCCGTGGTCTGCGACGCCCATGCCGCCGGCGCGCTCCGCGAGCCCCCCGGTCCGCTGCCCGATGCGCTCGCGGACGAGGCGCGCACCCTCATGGCGGAGCTGGACATCGACCTGCCCGCCCCCGTTGTGGCAGCCCTGGTCGCGACCTGGGCCCAACTCTTCGGTCTGATCAGCTTCGAGCTGTTCGGCCAGTTCAACCGGGTTGTCGAGGACCGCGATGCCTTTTTCGCGTATACGGTCCGGCGGCTTGCGGGAGGGGTGGGGCTCAGCGCCGACCCGGTCGGCTCTGCTTGATCCGGAGGCTCGGCCTTCCGGCCCGGCTGTGTGGTGCCTGGCCCGACGATCCGTACTCGGCTCGGCTCGTACGGCTACCGGTGTGCCCCGGGCGGCGCTGCTCCTCGCACGCGGCGTGTGGGGGCGCGGCCGGTTCCCTCCCGGAGGGTGGGGTCGGGTGATGGCGGCCGCTGACTCTCACCCCATGGCGGTGCGTACGACGGCCGGTGGCCCCTCGGGTGCCGCTGTCAGGGGGGCGGGGGCGACAGTCCGACGCTGGACCCACACGTCACCACGGCCGACGAGCGCCGCCCCTCGCCCCCGCTGCCCCTCCGTCAGATGCCACCATGCTCCTCCCAGAGCCGCACAAGCGCCTCGTCGCCCTTCACCGTCAGGCCGTTCCACGGGGCGCGGTTCCACAGGGTGAGATAGAGCGCTTCGGCAGGCCCCTCGATGCTCAGGTCGGCGGGGTCGTCCGCCCCCGCGCCGCCGGGCTTCCCGGAGGTCCGCAGGGTGCGCGCCGGTGCCTCGGACAGGTGGACCGTCCACTCCGCGTCGGCCGCATCCGTCGCCCGTACCCGCAGGGTCTTCGGCTTCGTGGTGCGCACCCGGCTGCGCTTCTGGCTGTGGATCCCGGTCAGTATCTCGTCGATGCCGTCGGCGGCGAAGGCGGGCGGCAGCGGTGTGAGCGTGGCGCCGAGGGCCTGTTGGGCGTCGGCACGGTGGATGGCCGTCTCGTGCGCCTGCCGCCGGGCCCAGAAGGCGAGCGGCGACGGGGCGGGCAGGAAGGCCCATGCGGCGAGGGAAGGCGGTGCCTCGTGCAGCGCCACCACCAAGCGGTGATGGCCCTCCCGCAGCCACGGCACCAGCTCCTGATCGGCGAGATCGGGAGCGGCGTCCGGCGTCGAGGGTTGCTCCAGCCCCTCGGTCACATACCGCGCGGCCCAGTGGTGCACCCGGCCCACGTGGGCGACCAGATCGCGCATCCGCCACTCCGGACACGCCGGAATCGGGGCGTCGGGCCCGGCCTCCTCCGCGGCGGCGGCCAGCAGCGCGCCGTCCAGCCGCAGTGCTTCGACGAATTCGGTGATCTCCATGCCCCCGAGTCTGCCAGCCACCACTGACAACGAAGCCCGACGCCCCTGCTCACCCGCCCGCGATCCCTCGCCCACAACTAATCTCGGTGCCCGCCTCCGCCCACCCGTATCCGTACGTGTGATGTCCTGGTTCGCAGGCGTCACCGGCCCCCCGGAGGCGGTGCGTTGACGAGCCTGGCAGGTCCTTGACGAGACCTGACGAGCGTTGACGGGTCCGTCCGGTCGACCCCGGTAGCATCACCCACTCCACTGGCGTCTTCGACGGCGCGGCCCCCGGGAGTCGCGCGCATGCGAGGAGAGAGCGCCACGGGATTCGCCGCAGGAATCCCCACCGCTTTTTGTTCCGACACGATACAAAGCCAGAATGGGAACGTGACCCAGACTCGGACAACCAGGCTGGAGCGGGGCCGTGCCTCCCTCGGACCCGCACTGGAGCTCGTACACACCGGACGCGCCCCCACCCGCGCGGTCCTCACCTCGGAACTCGGCGTGACCCGCGCGACCGCCGGAGCCGTCGCGGCGGAGCTGGAAGCCCTCGGCCTGATCACCGTCGACTCCCGGCCGACCGCCTCCGCCGGTTCCCAAGGGAGGCCGTCCCACCGCCTGTTCGTCAACGAACGCGGCCCGGTGGTGCTCGCCGCGCAGATCCACGCCGACGGCTTCCGCGTCGCCCTGGTGGGGCTCGGCGGGCGCATCGTGGCCACCACCACCGGCAGCGGCACCATCCCCGCCGACCCGGCCCATGTCCTCGCCGAGGCGGTCGGCGCGGGCGCCGGGCTGCTGCGGGAGACCGGCCGCCGCTGCCTGGGGGCGGGCCTCGCCGTCCCGTCGGCCGTCGCCGAACCGGACGGCGAGGCGTTGAACCCGCTCCACCTCGCCTGGCCCGCCGGTGCCCCCGTACGGGAACTCTTCCAGCGCGCGCTCGCCGACGCCGCGATCCCGGGCGTCACCGAGGCGATCGGTTTCAGCGGCAACGACGTCAACCTCATGGCCCTCGCCGAACACCGGCACGGCGCCGGACGAGGCGCCCGCGACCTGCTGTGCGTCGCCTCCGGGCACCGGGGCGTCGGCGGCGCCCTGGTCCTCGACGGGCGCCTGCACAGCGGCAGTTCGGGGCTCGCCCTGGAGGTGGGCCACCTCACGGTGCACCCCGAGGGCGCCCCCTGCCACTGCGGCAGCCGGGGCTGCCTGGACGTCGAGGCCGACCCCTTGGCCTTCCTGAACGCGGCCGGACGCACCCCGGGCCCCGAGGGCTCGCTGCTCCACCAGGCCGCCGACCTGCTGCGCACCGCGTACGACGACCCCGCCGTACGCGCCGCGGCCGACCTGCTCATCGACCGCCTCGGCCTGGGCCTTGCCGGACTGGTGAACATCCTCAACCCGGACCGCATCATCCTCGGCGGGCTGCACCGCACCCTTCTGGAGACCGACCCGGAAAGGCTCCGCGCCGTCGTCGCCGACCGCAGCCTCTGGGGCCGCAGCGGCGGCGTACCGATCCTGCCCTGCGGCCTCGACCACAACAGCCTCGTCGGCGCGGCGGAACTCGCCTGGCAGCCGGTGCTGGACGACCCGCTGGTCGTGCAGGGGGAGCGGAGGGCGTAGGCGGTCACGGCCACTCCCGCCGGACCGGCGCGGTGGGGGAGTCGCGCGGTGTCGGCCGAGGCCGCCGCGCCTGGCATGTGAGCAGGTGAGAGGGCCCGCGCGCATGTCAACCGCCTTCTTCGGAGCGGCGGTTGGCGGCGACCGGTCCGCGGCGTTGTCAGTGGCCCCGGTTACGTTGTGTGACATGGAGAACGAGCGAACGAACCAGTTGAATCAGCCGGGTCGGACGGACCACTCGCGCCTGCCGAACGAAGCGGGCCGGTCGGATCGCCGGAGCCGCCGCGCGGGCGCGGGCCCGCCGATTCCGCGGGGCGACGTTCCGGACCGCGCGGGGACATACCAGGGCGGACGCGTTCCCGTCACGCGGCCCGTCGCCGCCTGGCCGCCACCCGGGGGCCCGCCGCCGCTTCACCGTCGCCCGCCCGTAGGCTGCCGTCATGATTGCCGAAGCCCTGGCCCGCAGCCCTTACGTCAGCCTCGTCACGTACCGGCGCAGTGGCGCCCCGGTGGCGACCCCGGTGTGGGCCGTCGCCCAAGGCGACGAGCTGCTGGTGTGGACGCGGAGCGACAGCGGAAAGGTCAAACGGCTGCGCCGCGACGACCGGGTGACGGTCACCCCGTGCGATGTGCGGGGCAACCTCACCGAGGGCGCGGACACCCTCGAAGGCACCGCCCGCCTCATGGAGGAGTCCGAGGGCCTGGCCCGGGTGCGACGCGCGATGGCCAGCAAGTACGGACTGCGCTTCCGCATCCTCGACACCGGAGGCGCCCTGCTCCGCCGGGGCAAGCGGCCGCACATGGGCATCGCCGTCACCTTCCCCCGCTGAGCCCCTGGCACGCCCGACCGCCGACCGCGTTCCGCGCCCCCTCCCGGCCGTGCTCAGCCCTCGGCGGTCCGGCGCCCGCCGTCCTCCGATGGCCGGACGGCGGCGAACGCGCGGGCCGGATGCACGGTCAGCATCCGCATCACCAGTTCCGGCCCCCACACCTCCGCCGGCCAGGGACGTTGCCGCCGCAGCAGATGCGGATACCGGGCCCGCCGCTGACCGGGCGCCGGCCGTCGTGGTGTCACCGCCCAGCAGAATCGTAGGCCCTACCAGGTCCCGAAAGGCAGGCGTCGGCCGACGCCCGCAACTCCTCGGCGCTCCGCTCGACGGCGGCCAGTGCCAGGGCGGCCTTGCCGTCGAAGTGGTGGTACGTGCTGCCCCGCCCGACTCCGGGGGCCTGAAGTCCCGTCCCCAGGCCGGAAACCGTTCAGCCGACCCCCGCACCCCGTATCCGGGTGCGTGGGCCGGCTGCCGTCCAGGTGTGTTCCAGAAGGGTGCCGATCCGGTGCGGTGGACCTGGTACCGGCTCCTGCGGTGCGAGGGGGAGTGCGGGCAGCGTGAACCACACGATCTTCCCGGCGCCGTCCGGACGCACGCCCCAGCTCTCGCTGAGCGCGGCGATCAGGGCCAGGCCACGGCCGCAGGTCTCCCAGGTGTCGGCGGCCCGTAGCTGGGGGAGTCGCGGATCGTGATCGTGCACGGCGACGGTCAACTGGTCGATGAGTACGCAGAGTTGGACGGTGCACTGCTTGCTGGGGCGGGCGTGCCGGTGCACATTCGCGAGGAGTTCGGTGAGGCCGAGCGCGGCCGGATCCACGAGCGGATCGAGGTGCCAGTACCGCAGTTGGGCCGAGATGACGCGGCGCACCTGCCCGATACGGGCCGGGAGGGCCTGGAGCTCCACCGTGCAGTGTCTGCTGGGCTGCCTGATCACGACGCGACTCCCTGATGAGGCCGGGCGTCCCGCGGGGCGGGGCGAAGACCGAACCCGGCGACGCACACCGCAGCGTCATCGCCGGTGAACCCTCAGTGATACAGATCCAGGGTCGGTCCGGAGCGGCGCGCCCGCAACCGCAGCCCTGCCGCGCGGCCGCCGTCCGCACACGCCCCGGCGTACGGAGAGCCCCGCGCGCCCCTTACGGGTCGGTGCCCGCTGTCCCGTACATGCCGACGGCGACCGTGCCCCGGCCGTTGCCCCGAACGGCGCAGCGGACACCTGAAGGTTCGGGCCCACCCAAGACAGGCCAGGTGAACGGCCCGGCCGGGAGCGGAGCCGTAACGGGCGAGCCGGTCGCTCGCGGTGTTCAGGTCCGCGGTGCGTGGGCCGCCTGTACCGCGTCGAGGAAGCGATCGGGTGCGCCCAGGGTCAGGGAATAGCGGTTGCCGTTCAGGCGGGCCAGGGCCCGGTCGCGGGCGGCGAAGAGGGGCTTGTGCACCTGGACCGCACGGAGCGGCGCGCTGTCGATCACCTTGCCGTAACTCGTCAGCAGCGCGAGCCTGCCGTCCCGGATCACGACCTGCCCGGCCCGGGTCAGGGACCGCAGTGATCGTTCGATGTGCACGCCGGTCGCGTTGAATTCGGGCTCGGCCATGCCGGCCACCTCCTCGCCATGGGCAGGTGCCCCTCACCGCCCCCTATGGGGGCAGTGTGCACGGCCTTCGCGTCGTGCACCAGTGCCCCCGGAGCCGGTCCGTGCGGACACCTGTCGCCCAGGCTCTCCTTGGGGCCTCCCAAAGGTACGTTTATGCAGGTGAGAAGCGTACGCGAGGTGGTTATAGTCGAATTCGGCCCGCCTCTTCGTACGGGCTCACAACCCTTGAGGAGCGCTCCGGTGAGCACCGCACAGCAGCCGCACACCCCGCACCGCGCCGGCGCCGACGGTGCACCGCAGGCGGCCGTCCATGCCCCGATGCCGACCGTCGACGTCGACCGCACCGATCCGGACTACCGCAGCTGGCTGAAGGAAGCCGTCCGCAAGGTCCAGGCGGACGCCAACCGCACCGCCGACACCCATCTGCTGCGCTTCCCGCTCCCCGAGGAGTGGGGCATCGACCTCTACCTCAAGGACGAGTCGACCCACCCCACCGGCAGCCTCAAGCACCGCCTCGCCCGCTCCCTCTTCCTCTACGGGCTGTGCAACGGCTGGATCCGGCCGGGCAAGCCCGTCATCGAAGCCTCCAGCGGCTCCACCGCCGTCTCCGAGGCGTACTTTGCGTCGCTGATCGGGGTGCCGTTCATCGCGGTGATGCCCGCGACCACCAGCCGCGAGAAGACCCGGCTGATCGAATTCCACGGCGGCACCTGCCACCTCGTCCAGGACCCGCGCACCGTCTACGAGGTTTCCGCGCAGCTCGCGGCGGAGTCCGGCGGCCACTACATGGACCAGTTCACCTACGCCGAACGGGCGACGGACTGGCGCGGCAACAACAACATCGCCGAGTCGATCTACGAGCAGCTGCGCCTGGAACGCTATCCGGAACCGGCCTGGATCGTCGCGACCGCGGGCACCGGCGGCACCTCCGCGACCATCGCCCGCTACGTCCACTACATGCAGTACGACACCCGCATCTGCGTCCCCGACCCGGAGAACTCCTGTTTCTTGGACGGCTGGCTCACCGGCGATGCCGGAACGCGCTGCGCGACCCCTTCCCGGATCGAAGGTGTCGGCCGCCCCCGGATGGAACCGAGCTTCGTGCCCGGCGCGATCGACCGGATGATGAAGGTCCCCGACGCCGCCAGCATCGCCGCCGTACGCGCCCTGGAATCGGCCATCGGCCGCAAGGCGGGCGGCTCGACCGGTACCGGGCTGTGGAGCGCCCTGAGGATCGTCGGCGAGATGCACGCCGCCGGGCGGACCGGCTCCGTCGTCACCCTGCTCTGCGACCCGGGCGACCGCTACCTCGACAAGTACTACTCGGACGACTGGCTGGCCGCCCAGGGCCTGGACATCGCGCCGTACGCCCGTGCCCTCGACACCTTCCTGAGCACGGGTCTCTGGCCCGAGTGAGCACGCATCCGGTTCCGGTCCGGCCGGGGTCAGCTGTCGCTGTTCGCCATGGCCAGTCGGCGGTCGAGCGCCCGCGCCGACACTCGGAAGGCCCGGCCCAGGCCCGGCCGTGCCAGCAGCAGGGCGAGGTGCAGCGGCCCCGGACCGTCGGCCGCGAACGTCCACCGCAGCCGGGTGCCGCCGCCGTCCGGGGTGAGCCGCCACTCCTCCAACAGGGCTCGGATCCCCGGGGCGTTGGTGCGGTCCACACGGTAGGCGTACAGCGCCTCGGGTTGTGCGGTCAGCACGGTTTCGAGGAAACGGGTGCCGCCCGTCAGCCGTACGTCCCGGCCCGCGCCCCCGTCCATCGGCACGGCCCGCGCGACCCCGGTGAACCAGCGCGCCCAGCCTTCGATGTCCTCCGCCAGCGCCGCGTACACCGTTGCGGGCGGCGCACCGAGCCGGGCGGAGAAGGCCAGCCGCAGCGGCGCGGACCGGGCGAAGTCCAGTTCTACGGGGCGGAGCCGACGCATGGAGCAACCCCCAACGGGTGGAGCGGTACGGCTTCGCGGACGCCACGGGCGCCCACGAAGCCCCGGCCCTCGGGTGGACCGGCGCCGCGGATCCTAGAGTGCCCGCCCGCAGATGTCTGCGGTGCCGCGTGCCCGGATACCCGTACTCCTGCCTACGCGGAACGCGTGGCCCCTGTCAGCGTTCGGCCGGACGTCAACCGGACGTCGCGCCTCCTACCCCTCGGAGTCCTGCCATGGCTCGCCCGCCACCACCAGCTCCGGCGGCAGTTCGGCGAAGCGTTCCCGTGCCTCGGGGGAGAGGCCACTGTCGGTCACCAGTACATCGACCTCTTCCAGTGTCGCGAACGAACTCAGTGCCACCGTGCCCCACTTGGTGTGGTCGGCGACCACCACGACCCGCCGCGCCGAGCGCATGAAGTGCCGGTTGGTCTCCGCCTCCGCGAGATTCGGGGTGGACAGCCCTGCCTCCACCGATATGCCGTGCACCCCGAGGAAGAGCACATCGAAGTGGAGGGAGCGGATCGCGGCATCGGCGACCGGCCCGACCAGCGTGTCCGACGGGGTGCGCACCCCGCCCGTCAGCACCACCGTCGCTGCACCGGCCCGTGGCCCCGCGCCGCCGCTCGCCGTCGCCCGCTGCGCGGTGTAGAAGACATCGGCGACCCGAACGGAGTTGGTGACCACCGTCAGATCCGGTACGTCCACCAACTGCTGGGCCAGCGCATAGGCGGTGGTGCCGCCCGCCAGGGCGATGGCGCTGCCCGGGGCGGCCATCTGCGCCGCCACCACCGCGATGTCCTCCTTGGCGCTCAGCTCCAGCGCCGACTTCGCCTCGAAACCCGGCTCGTGTGCACTCGGCTCGCCGACCGGAACCGCGCCGCCGTGCACCTTCTCCAGCATGCCCTGCCGGGCCAGCGCGTCCAGATCGCGGCGGACGGTCATGTCCGAGACGCTGAGTCTGCGGGTGAGTTCGTTGACCCGCGCGCCGCCGCGCCGCCTGACCTCTTCGAGGATCAGGGCCCGCCGCTGCTCGGCCAGCAGATTCTGATTGTCACTCACCCCGGCCCGTCCCTTCCGCCCAGCTCACCGGCGCGTCACCTGCGCTCCGCCGCCCGTCCCGATCGTTTTCCTCATCCTCGCACGAGCCACTGACAACGCCGCGGGACGCGCTTGCCAACGCCCCGAGCGGCGCGACGGACGCGGACCGCGGGGCCTGCCCTCCCCGCCTGCCCGGCCCGTACCCCGTCAGTACAGCCGGATGTGCCGCAGCCCCGTCCACACCCGGCGGAGCCCGCCCCGTACCGGGCCGTCGGTATTCGGGCTGAGGGTCAGGTCCGCCGACGCGGCGACGCGGTCGGCGACCTCCGGGACCGTGATCCGGTCGGTCCATACGTGCTCGGCGAACTCCGGCCCCCGCAGCCGCTCCAGACACAGATCGAGCTTCCGCACCGCGAAGCTCTCCCGCAGCAGCTGCCTCTCCTTGCCGGTCACGAAGCGCAGGACCTGCCCCGCGCCCCTCTCCCTTAGGCGCCGCAGCACCGTCTCGCGCTCCGCCAGCAGTGCGAAGTGCCGTACGTCGTGGCCGCGTTCCCGCAACCGGCCCACCGTCTCCTCGAAGTACGCCGGTTCGACGATCGTCATCGGGGCGATCACCGGGCCCGGATGGCGGGAGCGCCAGGCCGAGGACTTCGTACACCCCCTGCCGCCAGGCACGGAGGTCCTGGAAGTCGCCGCGTGCGCCCGGCGGGGTCATCCGGTGCAGGCCGAACCCCACCTCCTCCGGATCGCAGACCACGCTGCCGGGCAGCCGCCGCCTGATCTCGAACGCCGTTTGCGTTTTGCCGCCCCCGAAAGGGCCGTTGAGCCACAGAAGCATGGGCCGACCTTAGAGGTGCCCTGTGTCGCGGCGCCTGCGGCGGACGGGTGAACCAGTCGCTCCGCGGAGTGGTCGTGGAGGCGCCGAGCGAGGCGTTTCAGGCGTACGCGGCAGGCGATCACGACGCCCGAATCGGGCCTCCCCAGGGCCACAGGGGTATTTATCGGACGAAGGGCACGCTTTCGGGAGGGGAATGCAACTCCGCGGCGGGGAAAGGTGATCCTTGTGTGAGGACCCGGCGCCGTCGGCGCCGCTCGGATTTACGGGGGACATAGTGGAGACCGCGGACACGACACCACACGCGCATCCGCCGCGCGCACACACCGCCAAGGAGACCACCGGCGACCGGCCACCACAGCTCGCCCTGGAGCTGCTGGTGCACGGCGTCGGAGGCACCACACCACAGGACATGCTCGGCGAGCCACGCACCACGCTGATCACCGGCGACGACACCGCGGCCTGCTACCGCCGCAGCGAGGACGCCGACGCGGAGGAGCGCCCCGAGGACTACCGCGACGCCCCGGTCCGCGAGGCGTACTGCTGGTCCAACCTCACCTCCGGCAACGGCGCCCGCGCCCTCTGGCTCATCCTGCTGCCCTTCATGGTCGCCAACCTCGCCCACTGGATGCGCCCGGCGGGCCCGCCCGGCCATCCCGCCCAGCGCGCCTACGACATGCTCGTCCGCGTCCTCGCGCTCAGCCTGACCGTCCTGCTGGCAGCCGCCGCCTGCGAGGTTGCCCTCGACCTCACCGCCTGGCAGTGCGCCGGGACGGCCTCCTGCGTCGCGGGCAAGTCCTGGATGGGCTTCGTCAGCCCGGCCCAAGGCGGCTGGTGGAGCCTGCCCGGCCGCCGCCTGGTCCTCGCCGCCGCCCTGCCGCTCCTCGTCATCGCCTTCCTGACCTGGCTCTCGCACCGCACCTGGAGCGCCTACGAGTCGGCGTCCCCGCCGCCCCGTCGCCCCGGCACCTCCCGCAACACCCCGCCCGACGAACGCACCGCCCTCAGCCTCGACGGCTTCTGGTACGGCCGCCGCGTCGTGGCCCGGCTGCGCACCGTCCACACCACCGCGGGCGTGCTGACCGTCGCCGCCGCCGTGCTCTGCGCCGTCCGCACCACCGACGCCCGGGGCGGCGCCGGAGCCGCGCTCACCGCCACCGGCGACGCCCTCGCCGTCCTGCTCGCCCTGCTCGCCGCGACCACCCTCGTCGTTCTGGGACGCACCGCCCGCAGTGAGGCGGCGCCCGACGACACCCGGGACCGCGCCGTGGTCCGGGCCCTGCCCTACGCCGCACTCGGCGCCTTCGCCCTGACCGCCGTGCACGCCGCCTGGCAGCGCCCCATGGCCGTCACCTCGGGCGCGCTGCCCGGCGTCGCCGCCTTCGGTGCCCTCACCGTTCTCCAGGGCGTCCTGGTCCTCGCCCTGGTGCTCACCGCCCGGGTCCTGCACCGCATCTCCCGCGACGACGCCCGCGCCGCACTGAACGGCATGGGCGGCCCCGCCGTCGCCCTGCTGGCCTGCGCGGTCGGCGGCGTCCTGTCCGGGGGAGTGGCCCAGCGGTTCGCCGACTGGATCGACGGCGACGCCACCCCGGGCGACAGTGGAACAGTCATGGCCGGGCCGCCGGTGCTGCTCTCCTGGCAGGCGTCGGTCATCCCCGTCCTGCTGCTCGTCGTGGTCGCCGTCGCCCTGCTCGCCGCGCTGCGGGTGCGCACCGTCAGCCGCCGCGTCGCCGCCGATGTCCCCGGTCTCTACGACGACCGGCAGAAGCCCGACGCCTGGCTCACCGGGAAGATCGCCGGGACCATCGCCCGCGCCGGACTCACCGACTCCGCGCCCGTCCTGGCCGCCGCCACCGCCGCCGTCACCCTCCTCCTGGGTGCCGGTGCGGTCCTCGGCGCCTGGTGCACCGGCCGTGCGCCCGGCCCCGCCACCGAAGGTGCCCCGCCCGCCGTGCACGCCGCCGCCGAGACCGCGTCCGCTCTCGGCTCCTGGCTGATGGGCGCCGGGGTGATACTCCTGCTCGCCACCGGACGACGTGCCTACCGTGACCGCTCCGCCCGGCGCACCATCGGCATCCTCTGGGACGTCGGCACCTTCTGGCCGCGCGCCGCCCATCCCTTCGCGCCCCCCTGCTACGCCGAGCGCGCCGTCCCCGACCTCACCTGGCGGATGGCGACCTGGACCGAGCGGTACGATGGACGGTTGGTGATCTCGGGCCACTCGCAGGGCAGCGTGCTCGCCGCGGCGGCCGTCTGGCAGCTCGACCTCGTCACCCGCAGCCGCGTCGCCCTGCTCACCTACGGATCCCCGCTGGAGCGCCTGTACGGCCGTTGGTTCCCCGCGTTCTTCGGCCCGCCGTTCCTGACCGGGCTGCACCGCGAGATGGACGACTGGCGCAATCTCTGGCGGTTCACCGACCCCATCGGCGGCCCGATCCGCCTGACCAGCGAGGAAGGCCGACGGATCGACGAGGGACCGCTGCGCGACCCGCTGACCCTGGGCCGCACCCTCCAGCATCCGCTGCCCGCCCAGATCCTCGGCCACGGCGATTACCAGGCCGACCCCGTCTTCGAGCGGGTCCGCGGCGAACTCCTCGCCCGCCTCGGCACGGCCGTGCCGGGACAGCGTGCCACGACGCCCGTCTCGGGAGCGCCGGAGCGGTCCGGCACCCCGGAGGCGGGCGACACCCCCCGTACGTCTCAGGGCAGTTCGGGAAGATCCTCGGGGTAGAGCAGGGTGAGGTCGTCGGTGCTCGGGTCGGTGAGTCGCGCGACCCGGCCCGCGTGCCGCTCGACCATCGCCTCGAACGTCTGCCGCGCCGTACGGCCGTTGCCGAACGACGGGCCCTTCGGCAGCGCGGTGAAGTACTTCAGCAGCGCCTCGTCGGCCCCCTCGCCGAGCTGGTACTCGTGCTCCTCGCCCTGCTGCTCGACGATCCTCAGCAGCTCCTCCGCCCCGTAGTCACCGAAGGTGATGGTCCGTGAGAAGCGCGATGCCACACCGGGGTTGACGGCCAGGAAGCGTTCCATCTCGGCGGTGTAACCGGCGACGATCACCACGACTGCTTCCCGGTGGTCCTCCATCAGCTTCACCAACGTGTCGATGGCCTCCCGCCCGAAATCACGACCCGAATCCTCGGGGGAGAGGGCGTACGCCTCGTCGATGAACAGCACCCCGCCGCGCGCCCGGTCGAACGCCTCCTGGGTGCGGATCGCGGTCGAGCCGATGTGCTCGCCCACCAGATCCACCCGCGACACCTCGACCAGATGCCCGCGTTCCAGCACCCCCAAGGAGGCCAGGATCTCGCCGTACAGCCGGGCGACAGTCGTCTTGCCCGTACCGGGGGAGCCGGTGAACACCAGGTGGCGGCGGGCGGAGGCGGCCTTCAGGCCCGCCCGCTGCCGCCTGCGCCCCACCTCGATCATGTTGATCAGGCTGCGGACCTCGTGCTTGACGCTCTCCAGACCCACCAGGGTGTCGAGTTCGCCGAGCACCTCCTCCGACGGGCGCCGCGCCGCCTCGGGCTCGCTCTCCGCGGGCGTCGCCTCCGGGCGCGCGGTGCCCTGCGCCGGAACGCCGCTCAGCAGCCCGGTGGTCTGCGTCGCCTGCTGCACCGCCGGTGCCGACCCGGAGGACGGCGTGGGTGCCGCGGTCCGGCTCTCGTCGCTGGTGCAGTCCGTGACGGTCGGCCCGCCGGTGCCGTCCCCGGACGCCCCGTCGGCGAACTCGTAGCCACCGCGCGCGCACCGCTCCGTACGGCAGCGGGTCAGCGTCGTCCGGCAGCCGTCGATGATGTGGAAGCCGAAGCCGGAGCTGCCGGTGACCCGGCAGCCCTGGAACGTACCGCGCCCCTCGGCGGAGACGTAGAAACCGGCCTCGGTGGGCGAACCGACCGTGCAGCCCTCGACGGTGGGGTCGGCGCCCTTGGTGACGATGACGCCGGTCTGCGCACCCTCGATGACGCAGTTGGCGAGGGTGCCGCCGCTGCCGTGGTCCCGGAACCACGCGCCCGTCGCAGCCTCCCGGATCCGGCAGTCGTCCAGCTGCACCGTCGCGCCGTCGCTGACCGACACCGCGGTGTTGCGCACCTGCGACAGATCGCAGTCGACGACATCGGCGCGCGAGCCGCGGTCGAGGACGAACAGCGCGTCGGGCACATCGTGCACCCGCGTGGCGTCCAGCACGGCCGTCGCGCCGTCGCTCACCCACACCGCGGGGTAGTCGCCCGTACTGTCGTGGATCTCGCACTGGTTGGCGTCCACGCGGGTGCCCGGGTCCCACACCGACAGGCCGTTGCGCCCGAAGTGCCGCACCGTGGAGCGGGTCAGGGTGAGGACCGACCGGGAGCGCAGATCGACGGCGTTCTCCGGGATGTCATGGATGGCGCAGTCGGCGAGGGTGAGCACCGCGTCGGTGTCGAGGGTGACACCGTCGGCCGAGGTGCGGTGCACGGTGCAGTCCGTCAGATGCCCGGTCGCACGCGACGCCACCTGCACACCGGTGCCCTTGATCTCGTAGATCTCGGTGCCCACCGCCTCCACGCCGCTGCCCTCGCCGTGCAGCGACAGACCGGCGCCGGAGGCGTGGTGTATCCGGCAGTTCTCCAGCCGCGGGTGCGCGCCGCCGCGCACCGCGACCCCGGCCTGCCCCGCGGCCACCACCTCGCACTCCTCGAAGACGCCGCCCGCGCCGTCCAGCACGCTGATGCCGACGCCCCCGGAGTTGTCGACCGTGCAGCGCCGCACCGTCGGCCGGGCCCCACCGCGCACCTCGACACCGGCGGCGGAACGGGTCACCACCCGCAGCCCCACCAGCTCCGGCGCGCAGTCCTCCACCAGCACGGCGGGCGACGCCGAATCCGTCGCCTCCAGGTGCAGATCGTGGATGATCGCGGACGCCCGTATCGTCAGCGCGACGCCGTCGGCCGGGACGATCCGCACCGAGCCGCGTGCCCCGTCCGGACCGCGCAGCGTCACCGCGCGCTGCAACACCAGATTCTCGCGGTACGTTCCCGCCGGCACGGTCAGCACATCACCGTCCCCCGCGGCCTCCAGCGCTGCGGAGAGCGAGCTGTACTCGCCCGTGCGGCGTCGCCAGCGGGATGTTCCGGAGTGCGTCACCTGGACCGAGCCCTGTGCCATGGTGCTGTCGTGCCCCCACCTCGTGCGGCTGTTGACGGCCCGGCAGGTTCCGTCCGCTGATGTCCGCATACGGGTGCCCGGGCCCCAGCCGAGTGGCTGGCTGCACCACCGTAGCGCGCCCGGGGGGCGGTGGTTGACGTGGTCGGACAGCGTCGGCCGGACGTGGGGACGCACGGACGCACAGGCCCGGCGCAGGCGTCCGAGCCGTGCGCCGCGGGTGCCCGGAACGCGGTCAGTTTCCGGCGTCCGCGCGGCCCCAGGTCTGACCCGCGCGCGCCCATGCCTCGTCCCAGCGGCGGTAACGGCGCACCATCTGCTGCCGTACGGCCAGCCGACGGGCGCCCTCGACCAGCCCCCCGGCGCAGGCGGCGACCCCGAGGCCCGCCAGCGTCGCGTGGGTGGCGGCGGTGGACTCGTCCATGGGGCGGGGGATGACCAGACCACGGTCGTCGGTCCAGATCCGGAAGCGGTCGCCCGGCTCGACGGGCCGGGGCGCGCCTATCCGTCCCGTGCGCGGGCTGCCGTCCCACGCCGTCCACCGGGCGATGACCCGTAGATGGGAGTCGTGCCGCGAGGACGTCTCCGGGTCGGGGTCCATCGGAGCGCGGGTGGCCAGACGGTCGACGGTGGCCCACACCAGATGGCGGTGGGCGGCCTGGGCGCGCACCGTCGCCAGCAACGCGTCGTGCACCGCGCCGCCCGCCTTCGCCCCCGCCACCGGCGCTCCCAGGCCGATCAGCAGCACGGTGAGCACAGTCAGCAGGGACTCGATGCGGTCGGTACGGCGGCGCAGCGGATTGCGCCACCGCGCACGCAGACCGGGCTTCACTCGCTTCACCGGATCCCCTCTCCGACTCCTTGAATACCCCATCCGGCACCGCTTGTGCGCGACTTCCGCCCACGACGACCGGCGTCCCGGCTCATCCCCGCGGCCCGCCCGGGCGCCGGGGGCCGTGGTATGCGCGGGCGCGCACCGCCTCCTGACCTCCGCCCCGGAGCGCCGCGAGACCGTCGGCTGTACGCCCCGGTGGGCGCCTGTACGGCGAGACGCCCGCGCGCCGCCCGGCCCGGGGCGTCAGCCGAGTATCGCGAAGGGGTCGCCGACACGGATCGTGCCGGTGTTCCGCGGGATGAGGTTCTGGCCGAAGACCGGGCGTTCGGAGATGCGGTGGTGGCGCGCCAGGGTGCGCAGCGGCTCCTTGCCCCGCTCGGCTGTGCGCTGGTCGGTGGTGGTGACGACGCACCGGCTGCTGGGCTTCGCGACGTCGAAGACCACGGCGCCGATCCGCACCGTGCGCCAGGTGTCCTCGGCCCACGGGGTGGTGCCGTCGACGACCGCGTTGGGACGGAAGCGGTTCATCGGCAGCGGGCCCTCGTCGGCGTGATCGCCTTGGGCGATGAGGGAGTTGAGGGCGTCCAGGGACGCGGTGGTGGTGAGCAGCAGCGGATAGCCGTCGGCGAAGGAGACGGTGTCGCCCGGCCGGGAGTACCGCGGATCGATGGGCCGCCGCTCGGCCGGTGCGTCGAGGTGCACCAGCTCCACCGGCGTCTCCAGATACCGGCTGAACCACGCGGACGCGGTGGAGCCGGCCGGTACCGCTTCGACCTCGTCCCGCCAGATCCCGACCGTGACCGTCCTGCCGGGCTCGGGCACCTCGACGGTCAGCGGCTCCATCCCGGGCGCGGTGAGCCGCACCCCGCCGCCCGGCAGACCCTCGGCGGCGGCCAGCGCCAGTTTCGGGTGCGGCCGCTGGGTCACCAACCGGCGCTCGGCATCGACCAGCATCCAGCGCCGGTCCCCGGCGAGCCCCCAGGGTTCCACGACCGCTTCGGCGGGACCGGCCCCCGCAAGGGACTTGACCGGGTACAGACGAATGTCACGCAGTGCTGGCTCGGGCATGTCCCCATCCTGCCAGCCACCACCGACAACCGACCCGGGAGGCCGGTCCCCTGCCCCCGCTCCCGGTCAGTAGCCCCGGGGCTGGTACGAGCGGCCGTACGGGTCGTCGTACGGCGCCGGGCCGCGCTGCGGGGCGGGTGCCACAGGGGCGGCCGGGCGCATCGCCTCGTAGCCGGTGCCCATGGGCGGGCGCGGCGGCTGCGGGGCGGCCGGATAGCCGCGGGTGACCGCCTGCTGCGGGATGTACGGCGCCGGCGTGTGCTGGAGCGGGGCGACCGGGGCCGCGGCACCGGGGTGGCCCTGCCCGGGCGACGGATGCGAAGGGGCGGCGGGGAGCGCCGCCGGGAGCGCCGGAAGGTACGACGAGCCGGTGTCGTACGGCGCCGGGTTGACCCGGATCGGGGCGATCTGCGGCGTCCCGCGCTCGGCGACGAGACTGTCGTAGATGGGGGTGTCCGGGAAGGACGGCGAAGCGTAGTAGCCGCCGCCGTAGGTAGAGCGGGGGGAGGTCATACCTCTTAAGTTAAGCCCACGATGTGCCGATTGGGGAGCCTGGAATGCGGGTTGTTTCACGGGGCGGTGGTGACCTCCCGCCCGTAATGGGGATGAAATAGCGAAAATCGGTCGAGATCACCCGTAGAAAATGCGTAAAGACCTCGCTTCTCGCAAGTGAACAGGGGACGTTCACACCCGTTCCGGCCAAGTAGGTGGGGAACGGCTGTGGCTGACGGGACGTTCGGCGGGGTGGGAGCGTCCTGTGGGGTCTGTGGGATGCGGGAAGCGCGAGAAGGGTGCCGAGATGGCGATGCTCAAGGGCGGGAACGTTCCGGTGGCGGCGGGGGCCGTGCGGGTCGAGCTGGGCTGGTGGGCCGCACCCGGGGCGCCGGACGTGGACGCCTCCGCCCTCCTCCTGGTCTCCGGACGGGTGCGCGACGACGGCGATTTCGTCTTCTGCAACCAGCCGGTCCACGCCTCGGGCGCCGTCCGGTACGAGGGCAGGACCGGCTCCGGTGCCGCGCGGACCGACACCCTCGTCGTCGACCTCACGGCCGTCGACGGCGCGGTGGACACCGTGGTGCTCGCGGCCTCCGCCGACGGCGGCACCTTCGGACAGGTACCGGGCCTGTACATCCGGGTGCTGGACGCGGCGGGCGGCGCCGAACTGGCCCGCTTCGACAGCGCCGACGCCACCGCCGAGACCGCCTACGTCCTCGGCGAGCTGTACCGCCGCCAGGGCGGGTGGAAGTTCCGCGCCGTGGGCCAGGGGTACGCCACCGGGCTCGCGGGACTCGCCACCGACTTCGGCGTCAGCGTCGAGGCGGAGCCGGAGGCGACGGCCCCGACGGCAACCCCCGCGGCCCCGGCGCCCGCGGGCCCCGCGCCGGGCGGTCCGTACCCGGGCGCGGCGCCCGCGCCCGCCGCTCCGGTCGGCCCGCCCCCGCCGATGGCGCCTCCCGCGCCCGCCGCCCCCGTCAGCCTCACCAAGGTCACCCTGACGAAGGAGGCGCCGTCCGTATCGCTCACCAAGCAGGGCGGCACCGGCGGCGCGATGCGGGTCAACCTCAACTGGACCGGCGCCGGGGCGGCCAAGCGGTTCGGCAAGAAGCTCGGCCGCAAGGCCATGGAGGCGCTCGGGGCGCGCGGCGCGCTGCTGCCGCCGGGCGGCGACCTCGATCTCGATCTGTGCGCCCTCTACGAACTCACCGACGGCAGCGTCGGAGTGGTCCACCCGCTCGGCAACAGCTTCGGCGCGCTGCACGCCCCGCCCTACCTCCAGCTCGACGGCGACGACCGCACCGGCGCCGTCGCGACCGGCGAGAACCTCACCATCAACCTCGACCACCAGAGCCATATCCGCCGCATCCTGCTCTTCGTCACCGTCTACGCCGGTGCCCGCAGCTTCGAGGGGCTGCACGCCTCCGTCACACTCCAGCCGCAGCACGGCGCGCCGGTGGAGTTCACCCTCGACGCCTGCACCGTGCCCTCGACGGTCTGCGCCCTCGCCCTGATCACCCACACCGGCAGCGAACTCGTCGTCCACCGCGAGGCCCGCTACCTCGTCCCGGAGCCCGGCGTCAGCCCGCAGCGCACCGTCGACCACGCCTACGGCTGGGGCCTGACCTGGTCGCCCGCCAAGAAGTGACCGGCGGCGTGGCCCTCACGGCGCGCCGTACGTCCGGCCCTTCCACGCCGCCCCGCGGCCCCGGTGGTGCCGTACCGCCGAGTCCACCGTCATCAGCAGGTACAGCAGCGCGGTGAACGGCAGCAGCGGCGCCGTCCACCACGGCTGCCGGTAGTACCGCACCATCGGCAGGAACGTCCCGCACATCACCACCCATGCCGCGCCCCCGCACACCGCCGCCACGGGGCTGCCCGCCACCGCGCCCGCCAGCAGCGTCGCGGGCGGCGCCAGATACACCAGCGCGAGCCCCAGCACCGTTCCGAGCAGCAGTAGCGGCTGGTGGCGCAGCTGGGCGTAGGCGCTGCGGGCGACCATCTGCCACAGCTCGGCCAGCCGCGGGTACGGCCGCACGCTGTCCACCCGCTCCGCCAGCCCCAGCCAGATCCGCCCGCCGGACGCCTTGACCGCCCGGGCCAGGGTCACATCGTCGATCACCGCGTGCCGGATGGACTCCGGGACGCCCGCCCGTTCGGCCGCGTGCGCGCGCAGCAGGACGCAGCCACCGGCTGCCGCCGCGGTCCGGGCGCCCGGCCGGTTCACCCACCGGAACGGGTAGAGCTGCGCGAAGAAGTACACGAACGCCGGGACGATCAGCCGCTCCCAGAACGTGGCCACTCGCAGCCGTGCCATCTGCGACACCAGGTCCAGCCGCGCCGACCGCGCCGCGGCCACCAACTCCCGCAGACTGTCCGGCTCGTGGGCGATGTCGGCGTCCGTCAGCAGCAGATACTCCGCGTCCGTCCGCTCCCGCGCCAGCGCGATCCCATGGCGTACGGCCCAGAGCTTGCCGGTCCACCCGGGCTCCACCGCACCCGGGGAGGCGACGGTCAGGGGCAGCCCGTCCCGCTCGGCGGCGAGCGCGCGGGCCAGCGCGCCGGTGCCGTCCGTGCTGCCGTCGTCGACGAGGAAGATCTCGGCACGGCCCGGGTACTTCTGCGCCAGCAGCGACGGCAGGCTGACCGGCAGCACCGCCGCCTCGTCGCGGGCCGGCACCACCACGGCCACCGACGGCCACCGCTCCGGCTCCGTGCGCGGGGGCAGCCGGACGTCCGTCCGCCAGAAGAAGCCCTGCCCCAGCAGCAACCACACCCAGGCCGCCAGCGACCCGGCACCGATCCACTCCATCGCTCCCACGCGCCGCAGTCTGCCGTACGGCGGGTGCGGTGGCGGGGTGCTCCGGGCGCCCGGCGGGGCGGCGGCGCGCCCGCCGGAGCACCCGGTCCGGTATGACAAGTCGGGCACCCGACGAGTAGGGTGCCCGGGTGAAGATCGCGCTGATGGACTCCGGTACCGGCCTGCTTCCCGCGGCCGCCGCGGTGCGACGGCTCCGGCCGGACGCCGATCTCGTCCTCTCCACCGACCCCGACGGCATGCCCTGGGGTCCGCGTACCCCCGACGACGTCACCGCGCACGCGCTGGCCTGCGTCCGCGCCGCCGCCGCGCACCGCCCGGACGCGCTGATCGTCGCCTGCAACACCGCCTCCGTGCACGCCCTCCCCGCGCTCCGCGCCGAGCTGGAGCCCGGTATCCCGGTCATCGGCACCGTCCCGGCGGTCAAGCCCGCCGCGGCCTCCGGCGGCTCGGTCGCCATCTGGGCGACCCCGGCCACCACCGGCAGCCCGTACCAGCGCGGGCTGATCGAGCGGTTCGCCGCGGGCGTGGACGTCACCGGTGTGCCCTGCCCCGGTCTCGCCGACGCCGTCGAGGCGGCCGACGAGCGTGCCATTGCCGACGCGGTCGCGGCGGCCGCCGCCCGTACCCCGCGTGACATCCGTGCCGTTGTCCTCGGCTGCACCCACTACGAGCTGGTCGCCGACGCCATCCGCGACGCCCTCCAGCAGCCCGGCGCGCCCGCCCTCGTGCTGTACGGCTCGGCCGACGCGGTCGCCGCCCAGGCGCTGCGGCGGATCGGCGCCGAGCCCGCGCCGGACGCCGCGCCGACCGGCGGCCTGTACATGATCGAGAGTGGCCGCCCCGGCGCGCTGCCGTCCCTCGCCCTGGCGTACGCCGAGGGCCGGCTGCTGGCCCCCGGCGCCGCCGCGGCGGCCGGGCGCCGCTGACCGTACCGCTCCGGGGAGCCGCCGTCGGGACCCGCTGACGTGGCGGGCGACACGCTGCTCCCGGACGGGAAGGCGCGTACGCTGCGTGGCATGAGGGACCACCCCCACGACGGGGCAGCCGCCCCCGACGCGCACCCCCACCCCTCCGGCTCCGGCGACGACGCCCACCTGCCCGGCGCGCACGCGCAGATCCCCGAGGTGTGGCACGGCAGTGCCACCAACCGCATCCAGTGGCTGCTGGCCGCGATCGGCGTGGCCTGCCTGGCGCTGGGCGTCCAGCTGGCCGTCGACAGCCGGTGGACGTCCTCGGTGGTGCCGCTGGTGATGGCCGTGGTCGGCTGCGTGGCGGCCGGTCTGCTGGTCCTTTTCGGCACGCTCGCCTTCGTCCATGTCGAGGTCCGGGTGGACCGGGAGTCCGTGGAGGTGCGCTGCGGGCACATCGGGGTGCCGCGCCGCCGTATCCCGCTCTCGGGTGTCGTTGACGTCGAGACGGCCCCCTGGGTCACGCCGCGGCACTGGGGTGGCTGGGGCTACCGCTGGCGTCCCGAGCAGGGCATGGCCATCGTGGTCCGCCGCGGCGAGGCGGTGGTCCTCACCCTCCGCGACGGCCGGACCTTCACGGTCACCGTCGACGACGCCGAGGGCGCCGCCCGCTGCATCCGTGGCCGCATCCCGGCTCGTACGGTCACTCCTTAGGGGCGGTGGCCCGTTCCTTTACAGTGCAGACATGGCAACCCCCGACTTCATCCGTGACCTGCGCTCCACCCTCGGCCATCAGCTGCTGTGGCTGCCCGGGGTGACCGCCGTGGTCTTCGACGACGACGGCCGGGTGCTGCTGGGCCGCCGTGCGGACACCGGTGGCTGGTCGGTGATCGGCGGCATCGCCGAGCCCGGCGAGCAACCGGCCGAAGTCGCGGTCCGCGAGGTCTTCGAGGAGACGGCGGTCCGCGTCGTCCCCGAACGCGTCGTCCTTGTCGAGGCGCTGCGGCCGCTGACGTATCCGAACGGTGATGTCTGCCAGTTCATGGACATCACGCTGCGCTGCCGGGCGGTCGACGGCGAGGCGCGTGTCAACGACGACGAGTCGCTGGACGTGGCGTGGTTCGCCCTGGACGCGCTCCCGGAGCTGGAGGAGTTCGCGCTGACCCGCATCCGCCGGGCGGCGGAGGACGGGGAGGCGTGGTTCGAGGGGAAGGGCGGGGTGTCGGTGTTGTCGTAGGGGGCGTCGGGCGCTGGGCGGCGGGCGGCGGGCGGACCAGCCCGATGCGGCCGGGATCTCTGCGGAGGAGTTCGAGCGGCGGCCGGGTGAGGCGTCGCGGACTCTCGACGGTCCGGTCCGACCCGGCGGCGGAGAGGGCCCCCGCCGCCGGATCGGCGATGCGGTAACAGGTATGCCGTCCGCACCGTTCGGTGGCCAGGAGGCCGCCGTCCACCAGCCGTCCGAGGTGTTCGCTCGCGGTCGGCCTGCCGACTCCCGCAATCCGGCCAACTCGCCCGCCGGAAGCCGCAGGCCATCCATGAGCGCGGTGACCATCGCGGCCCGGGAAGCGTCTCCCGGAAGAGCCGCGACGTCGTGCAGGTACGCCCCGCATGGCGCGGGGGTCGGCTGCTGTGACACCAGGGCGGTCCGCGTCAATTCGCGGCAAGGGGCGCCCCGTTGACGTAGGGCTTCCCCGGTCGCGTATCGCCGAGGGACCATGCGGGATGCGCCCGGACGGATGGCACCTCACCCACGATGTCGACGGCTTCCTCGCCCGCGCCGGAGACTTTCTGCGCTCGCGCCCCGCCCTGCACACCATGCCGCTGACGGTGACCGAGCGGCTGCGGACGCGCGGGCCGGACGCGTACGGTTCGGGATCCTGCGTGTTCGGCCGACTGGTGCGGGCGGGCGAGGTCCGCGCCACCTTCCACCGGCTCCCGTCCCGCGGCCTGAGCCCCACCGCCCTCGCCCCCGAGGACGCCGACGCCCTCGCCGCCCACCTCGCCGACCTCGGGTGCGCGCTCCCGTACGTCAGCGCGCACCACCGCACCGCCGCCGCGTTCGCCGACGCCTGGCAGCGGCACACCGGCGCGACGCCGACCCTCCGCCAGCGACTCCACCTCTACCGGCTCGGCACGCTCACCCCGCCGGCGCCACGCCCGGAGGGCCGGGGCCGCGTCCTGGGAGCCCGGGACCATGACGCACTCCTGCGCTGGTGCGATGCGTTCGTCACCGCCGTCGGCGAGACCCCGGCCATCGACGCCGCCTCCTGGGCCGCCTCGCGCTTCGCCGACAAACGCTTCACGTTCTGGGAGACGCCGGACGGCACCCCGGTCTCCCTGGCGGGCTCGACGGCGATGATCGGCGGCATGGTCCGGGTGGACCCCGTCCACACCCCGTCCCACGTGCGGGGACGCGGCTACGCGGGCGCCGTGACGGTCGAGGTGAGCCGCGCCGCGCTGGCCGCGGGCGCCACGGACGTCGTCCTCTTCACGGACCCGGCCAACGCCACCAGCAACGCCCTCTACCGGCGCCTCGGATACGTCCGGGTGACCGACTTCGCCGTGTACGACTTCGCGTAGGCGGGGCGGGAATCCGGTTGACGCCGCTACCGGATTCCGGCATCGCCGCGATGGCCGGCCCGCCGGAACGGGGGCGCAGCCGGGTTCGGTGAGGCTACCGTCCGATGGCCAGGCACCACCGGATCTCGCCCTCGTGCCGGTCGTCGGTGGGGGTGAGCCCCGCCGCGGTGGCGACGGCGGCGGATGCCCGGTGCCCGGGGTGGAGGTGGGCGATGACGTCCCGCACCGGCTGCCGCCCCACCCAGTCGACGAGTCCCTGTGCCGCCTCGGTGGCGATGCCTCGCCGCTGCCACGGGGTGCCCACCACCCAGGCGATCTCGGCGACGCGGCCGGTTCCGGCGGGGCGACCGTCGCCTGGGCCGTGCCGGTCAGCCGGTCCTCGTCGCGGAGCCGGATCACCCGGTTCAGCCAGGAGACGCCGGGTCGGGAGAGCCCGCGGCCAGCCGCCGGTACCGCGCGCGCAGCGCCCGCGGGGTGCTCGGAGCGCCGCCGGTGAAGGCGTGCAGCGCCCGGTCGGACAGCGCCGTGGCCATCTCGCGGAGTGCCGTGCGGTGCCGGGCTCGTCCGGCTGCCGCCGCAGTAGGCGGGGGCCCGCCGCCGTGCCGGGACGGATCCGGCCGGTCGCGGCGCGGCCGTGGTCGGATCTGATCGCGGATGAGCTCCGGTGGATCGCGCACCTGGACGACATCGGCGCCCCGGAGCCGGAGTCGGTGATCACGTCGCGGAAGGCGTTCCGCGTCCTCGCGGCGGAGAGTGCCAGCCGTTGCGCCAGCGCTTACCGGTCCGCGGGCCGATGCCGACGATCCGGCTGGCCCCTTGATGGGTGCTGCCCTGCTGCATGAGCTGGAGATATACCTCCCGCTCACGCAGCAGACGACCACCGCCCCCTGGCCCCCGGTTCTTCCGGATCTCGAAGTCCATCGCACCCTTTGAGCTGGGGTGTTGCGACGACCACCAGAACGGAAGCCTCGCCGGGGGCATCGTCGTACGACAGGCGTCGTCGACGGACGGACTCGCCTCGGCGCCCGCCAAGAAGATCTGGTCGAACCCGAACGGCCTGCCGGACGTATGGGCCCGGAAATCGTGCGGGCAAAGGCCGGTACCACATCTCCTTCACGGCCGGTCGCAGTTCCGCCCACCGGATGTACGTCATCAGCTCCACCGTGCGGACGGCGGATACGCCGTCGAGAGGAAACTGGCCTTGCCGGACGACAAATGGGCCATCGACGGAACCCTGTTCACTTTTGCGGGAAAGCGCTGGTTCGGCTGGTCGGGCTGGGCGGGCGACAGCAACGCGAGCCCGCCGGCGGGCAAGAAGCTTCCCTCGATGTTCCATGCGGTCCCCGAGGGAATGCCGTACTCGTGGTCCCACCGCTACCGGTACACCGGATCGTTCGTCTGGTGGGGCAACACCACCTGCAAGCGTGCCAACGTTCCCGGCCCGAACACCGATAAGGGATTCAGCCTCAAGTTCTTCGAATGACGGTGCCTTGGGGCCTGTCCGGAGTCGTGATCAGGCGGCGGGGAAAAGGTTGGACGGGATGATGCTCGGGCTTGCAGCTTGCCGTTGACCGTGACGCCGCCCGAGGAGGTGAGACCCATGAAAGCTGTATCGACGTGGGTGCTCCCCCTTTCCGTCACGGCCGGCGATTGACATAGGTGTCGCCGGGAGCGCCTCGACAACAAGGCACTCCCGAAAGGCAACACCTATGCATTCTCTGCAATTCACCGCCGAGTCGTCGTCGAACGGCATGGCCGAGCGCGACTTCACCGTGGGCGGCGTCCCCGGAGTTCTCTGGTCGCCGGCCTCCGGCGCCGATCGCGCGCCCCTGGTCCTGATGGGCCACGGCGGCGGCACCCACAAGAAGCATCTGGCGATGGTGGGCCGGGCACACCTCCTCGTGAACGGCTGCGGCTTCCATGTCGCCGTCATCGACGCGCCCGGTCACGGCGACCGGCCGCGCACCGCGTACGACGAGCAGGAGATCGCCGCGCTGCGCAAGGCGCAGGCGGCGGGCGAGCCGGAAAGGCCGATCGTCGTCCGTTACCACGCCCGCCTGGCGGAGCTCGCCGTGCCCGAGTGGCAGGCGACCCTGGGCGCCCTTCAGGAACTTCCGGAGATCGGCACCGATGGGCCGGTGGGCTACGTCGGCATCGGCATGGGCACCGCGATCGGGGTGCCGCTGGTGGCGGTCGAGCCCAGGATCACGGCCGCGGTCTTCGGCCTGATGTGGCCCGATGCCCTGGTCGAGAAGGCGAAGCAGATCACCGTCCCGATCGAGTTCGGCATGCAGTGGGACAACGAGCGCATCCCGCGCGAGGCCAGCCTCTCGCTGTTCGACGCCTTCGCCTCGAAGGAGAAGACGTTGCACGCCAACGCGGGCAAGCACTTTGAATGGCCCAGGTTCGAGGCCGACAGCGCGGTCCGGTTCTTCGCCCGGCATCTTGGCCGGACGGTCACCTCACCGGCCTGAAGGTGAGCGGTAGCGGCGTCCGGTCCCCCGATCGGGCGCCGCTACCGCGGCCCGTCCAGAGGGGGCGCGGCGTCCGTCGGGCGGATACCAGTCGGCGAAGCCGTCGTTGCGCGAGGCGGCGGAGCGGCGGAAGCGCCAGGAGCCAAGACCTTCCGGTGAACCGCCCGCCGTGGGAACACCACGCTTTCCGGCGGTCAAGCGCGGGCGGTGGACGCCGCCGCGTACTCCTGGTTCTGGGCGCCGACGACCGTGTCGAAGGAGTCCTCGGCACGTGCGGCGCCGTACAGGGCGAAATAGCCGAGGGACTTGCCCTGTTGGAGCACGGCATCGCGGTTGGCGGCGGCCTCGTAGGTGAGGGAGTGGGGGCCGTCGCGCATGATGACGGCGGCGAAGTGGTTCTGCCATCCGTCCGGCGCCGCGCCGTTGAGGTCGATGTAGTGGTTCTCGCCCACCTCCGGCCGCTCGCGGCGGTGGCCGAGGCCGTTCTCGGGGCGGCCGATGAGTCGCTGGGCCGCGGCCTGGCAGTCGTTGGGCAGCGTGATCAGCAACTCGTCGACCCGCGCCTCCTGGTCCGTTGCGGCGGCGATGCGCTCGGCGTACGCGGCGGCCAGCTTCGGCAGGAAGGTCTTCACATCCTCCAGCCCCTCACGCCCGAACCGCTCCGGGTGCGGGAGGTTTTCGCCCATCCAGCCGCCGCCCACCGTCTTGAGGGCCAGCGTCATGGCCTCCTCGCGCGCGCCGTTGACGGACCTGTTGTCGGGCCCCTTCCGGCTGTCGAGCAGCTTGTTGACGCGCAGCGCGAGGGCGTTGAGCTGCTCGAACTCCGGTGGCCGCCGCCCCAGGAACCGCTGGTGGGCGGCGCGTTTCCGGTCGCGCTGCGCGTCGTCGTCCCCGTGCACCGGCTCGTGCTCCGCCGACCCGACCGCGTCCGCGTGGGCCGCGGTCTTGAACACGGGCAGCACGCGGTAGAGCTTCTGCCCGGCGACTTCCACGGGCGTCCCGCGCCGCAGCGTGATCGCCACCCGGTCCAGCCCCGCCAGCCGGGCGTTGGCCTCGGCGAACATCTCCTCCGACGCGTACGCCTCCTGGCGGCCGCGGAGCGCGAGATGCCCGCCCGCGGAGACCTTCTCGAACCCCTGGGATCCGCCGTCCTTCGCCCCCTCGGCCCGCTGCACCGTCGTGCCGCGCCCGAGCATCCGTGCCACCGCGGCGTTCCCCGCCGTCCGTTGCAGGAAGGCCACGTCCGACGCCCTGTCGCCCGTAGGCCGTCGCACCACTCGCTGCTGCGCAGGGGCCTGCGCCCGTGCGGCAGCGGGCCGGGGCTGTTCCCAAGCGTGCACGAAGACTCCGATCCGGTGGTGCGACACAAGGCGGCCCGGACCTTACGTGGCCGCGGCACCCGGGACCAGGTACGGACGGGTGGGGACGGGGGCAGCGGTGATGCCCCGTTCGATGCCCTTCGGGAACGCCGGGTAGGGGAGAACGGGCAGGGCCCCCGCTCACAACTCCTCGGTCGACGGATCATCCACCGGCGTGCTCGACTCGTCCGGCAGTGGCGGGAGACGGGACTCGTCGGGGGAGTCGGGCGGGGACGAGCCGGGGCTGTCGGAGGGCGGGCCGTCGGGCTCCTCGGCGTGCATCTCCAGGCGGTCCTTGCGGCAGCTGCTGACCCAGGTGCCGGTCGGGCCGCCCTCGTAGCGGCAGAGCCAGCCGCGGACGGTGAGAGAACCGGCGGTGTTCCCGCCGTCCTGCGGGGCGTGACGGAAGAAATCGGCCATCACGTCATGGGCCTCGCCGCAGCCCACCGTGCCGTCGGCGCCCGGGTCCGCGTAGAGGGCCACGTCGTGCGCGGCGCCGAGCGCGTCGCGGATCTCGCCGCACTCCACCGGCTGCCCCGGGACGGTCGGCGCGCTGCCGGACGGCGACGGCGTCCGGCCCGGCGCGCGGGTGCGGGATGCCGCCGCGGTGTCCGCGGACCGCTCGCCGCCGGAGCATGCAGCGGCGGCGAGGGCGAGCAGCACGGTCGGCACGGCGAGCAGTCGGCGCATGGTCGGACCCCCTGGCGTCGGTGGCGTACTGCACCTTCGGACGGTAGGAGCCCCGGCGCGGTACGGCGATCCGGGGCGGCCGTCCGGGTGAGCGTCACCGGGGACGGCAGGGGCGGCGCGAACCCTACGGGGCCCGAGGGCCCGCCCCGTAGGGTGCCGCCATGACCATGATGGGTACACCCGGACAGGTATCCCTCGACCTCGGCGGCCGGACGGCGCTGGTCACCGGCGCCGCCGGCGGCATCGGACGCGCCTGCACACTGCGGCTCGCCGCCGCCGGTGCGACCGTGCGCGCCGTCGACCGTGACGAGAGCGGCCTGGCCCGCCTCGTCGACGGCGTCCCCGGCGGCCTGCCCGGCGCCGTCGAACCCCGCACCCTCGATCTGACCGACCTCGACGCGGCCGAACGGTCCGCGGCCGGGTGCGACGTCCTCGTCAACAACGCCGGTATCCAACTCGTCCGCCCCATCGAGGAGTTCCCGCCCGAGGCGTTCCACGATGTGCTGACGATCATGCTGGAGGCGCCGTTCCGGCTGCTGCGCGGCGCGCTGCCGCACATGTACGAGGCCGGGTGGGGCCGCATCGTCAACATCTCCTCCGTCCACGGCCTGCGCGCCTCGCCGTACAAGTCCGCGTACGTCGCGGCCAAGCACGGGCTGGAGGGTCTGTCGAAGACCGCGGCGCTGGAGGGCGCCCCGCACGGCGTCACCTCCAACTGCATCAACCCCGGCTATGTCCGCACCCCGCTCGTCGAGGGGCAGATCGCCGACCAGGCCGAGGCGCACGGTATCCCCGAGGAGCGGGTGCTCAAGGAGGTGCTGCTGGTGCGGTCCGCGATGAAACGGCTGGTGGAACCGGCGGAGGTCGCCGAGATGGTGGCGTACCTCTGCTCGCCGGGGGCGGCGTTCGTCACCGGAGCGTCGCTGTCGCTGGACGGGGGCTGGACGGCGCACTGAACCGGCCCCGGCGGTCTCCGGGTGCGGTGCGCCCGCACCTGCGGGACGGTGGTGACATCGTGTTCCCGCTATCCGGACAAGGGGTGTGCGCTATGGGAGACATGCGTGACAAGGGCGCCATGGACAAGACGAAGGGCAAGGCCAAGGAGGCCGCCGGGAAGGCCACGGGCAATGACCGGATGGCCGCCGAGGGCCGTACGGACCAGGCCAAGGGCGACGTCAAGAAGACGATGGGCGGCGCCAAGGAGAAGGCCAAGGGGATGAAGGACTCCCTGAAGAAACGCGGCGATTCCTGAAGTCCGGCGATTCCTGAAACCGCGACGGTCCCCGACCCGGGCCGCCGGGCCGGGATCGCCGTACCGGGACCGGTGCCCGTACCCCCGCACCCGTGCCCCACTACCGGACGGCGGGGCACCGCCGTGCGGTCAGTGCGCCCAGGGGTGGCGCAGCCGGATCCAGAGGTCGCGGGCGCGGCGCCCGGCCTGGGTGCGGCTGCGGGCGACGAGCTGGCGGGCCTGTTCCGTCGTCTCGACCATCGGGCCGGAGCCGCGCAGCGGCTTGCCCGCCGTCTCGTGCAGGAAGAACGTCGCCACCAGGCCGATGAGGCCCGCCACCATCAGGTAGTACGCCGGGACCATCGTGTCGCCGGTCGCCTGGACCAGGGCCGAGGCGAACAGCGGGGTCGTCCCGCCGAAGAGCGACACGGAGATGTTGAAGGCGATCGACAGGGCGCCGTACCGCAGCCGGGTCGGGAACAGTGCGGGCAGCGTGGCGGCCGAGGTCCCGGCGAAGCAGACCAGCAGCAGGCCCAGGATCAGACAGCCGAAGGCGGGCAGCAGGATGCCCCCGGCGCGGATCAGCAGCACCGCGGGCGCCGCCAGCAGGATCAGGGCGATGCTGCCCGCCATGAAGACGGGGCGTCGGCCCCAGCGGTCCGAGGTGCGGCCCACGGTGGTGATCGTCAGGACCACCACGATCATCGTGCCGAGCACCAGCAGCTGCGCGGTGAGAGCGTCCTGATGCAGCGTCTCGCTCATGAAGGTCGGCAGGTACGACGTGACCATGTAGTTGGTGACGTTGTAGAGCAGCACCAGCCCCATGCAGATGAGAACCGCCTGCCAGTGGCGGGTGAAGATCTCCTTCAGACGGCCGTGGCCGGACTGCCGGGCCACCTCGACGGGGTCCTCGCCGCCCTCGCTGCGGATCTTCTCGGCCTCCTCGCGCGCCGCCTCCGCCTCCCGCTCGAACGCGGGCGTTTCCTCCAGGTGCAGCCGCATGTACAGGCCGATCAGCCCGAGCGGCCCGGCCACCAGGAACGGCAGCCGCCAGCCCCAGCCGGTCATCCCGTCGTCGCCGAGGACCGCGGTGAGCACGGTGACCAGCCCGGAGCCGAGCGAGTAGCCGACGAAGGTGCCGAAGTCGAGCCAGCTGCCGAGGAAGCCGCGCCGCCTGTCGGGCGCGTACTCGGCGATGTACGTCGTGGCGCCCGCGTACTCGCCGCCCGTGGAGAACCCCTGGACGAGGCGGCAGACCAGCAGCAGGAGCGGCGCGGCGAAGCCGATGGCCGCGTAGGTGGGCAGGAAACCCACCGCGAAGGTGCTGATCGCCATCATGATCATGGTCGCGGCGAGGACGCGTTTACGGCCGATGCGGTCGCCGAGCGGCCCGAAGACCAGCCCGCCCAGCGGCCGGACGAGGAAGGCGGCGGCGAAGGTGGCGAACGCGGAGACCACCTGCGCACCGGGGGAGCTGGCGGGGAAGAACACCTTTCCCAGCGTCCCGGCGAGATAGGCGTAGACGCCGAAGTCGAACCATTCCATCGTGTTGCCGAGCGCGGCGGCGGAGACCGCACGGCGGACCTGGGGGCGGTCGGCGACAGTGATGTCCGCGGCGCTCAGCGCGTGCTTGCGGCGGCGCAGCAGGATGCGGAGCAGGCGGTCGTTGACGGCGTTGCCGCGGGCGGCGCTCCGGCCCCGCCGCGGCTGCGGCGTACGGCGTCCAGGGGCCATGTCACCCCGTCCCTGACGATGTCGAGAGGATCATGACGACGGATTATTGCCCGCAATGTCCTATGCGGAGGTGGCCCCTTCGGCCCAGCGTGTCGCCCACCGGGGTGGCGCCCGCCGCCGCACACGGGAGCCGGCCGCCACCCACGGGGGTGGCGGCCGGTGTCGTGCCGGTCCCGCTCAGGGGACGGGAGGCCGGGTTACTTCCACTCGTCCTTCCAGGCCAGGCTGCCGCGGAAGCAGCCCTCGTCGAAGATCGGGTTGCCGTTGATGATGGCGGCCCTGAGGCCGCAGGCGCCGAACCTGGCGTCGCCGCTGGAGTGGGTGGAGTGGTGGTCCTCCCCGCCACCGGCCATGGCGGAACCGGCGCCGCCCAGGATGAGGGTGGCGGCGAGAGCGGTGGCTGAGAGGACGGCGCGCATGCGCATGGAGACTCCTCGCGAGAGTGCGGTGGATGTGATCGATTCACAGATCACCCCGACCCACCGCACGCGAAACGTGGACGCACCCCGCGCTCAGCCGATCGCGTGACCGATTCCCCCGGCGAGGTCAGCGCCCCGCCTCCTCCTCGGCCGCCGCCCTCAGCAGCTTCTTGTCGGGCTTGCCCGCGTCGGTCAGCGGCAGCGCGTCCAGGAAGGTGATGCGGGCCGGTTCGTACATCGCGCCGCGGGTGTCGCCTACCAGGGCGCGCAGCTGCGCCTCGTCGACGTCGCCGCCGGGCGCCCGGACGACGGCGGCGTGCACCCGCTCCATCCGGTCGCTGTCGCGGACGCCGAAGACCGCGCTCTGGCGGATTTGCGGGTGGGTGTTGAGCAGGTCCTCCAGCTCGGTGGTGTACACATGGCCGCCGACCACGACGATCATGTCCTTGATGCGGTCGACGATGGTGACGTAGCCCTCGGCGTCGACGAAGCCGATGTCGCCGGTGCGCACCCAGCCGTCCCGCATGACCTCGGCGGTCAGCTCCGGCTGCTTCCAGTAGCCCTGCATGGTCATGTCGGACCGCGCGCACAGTTCGCCGGTCTCGCCCGCCGGGAGGTCTCTCCCGGCCTCGTCGCGGACGGCGACCTCGACGCCGGGGATGATCTTTCCGGCCGAGCGGAGCCGCTCGGGGCGCGCCGGATCGTGGTCCTCGGGGGTGAGGATGCTGATGCCGCCGGCCTCGTTCTGGCCGTAGACCTGCATCAGCACCGGGCCGAACCGCTCGACGGCGTCCGCGAGGCGGGCGGGCGACGCCTGGCAGCCGCCGTACGTCAGATACCGCAGGCTGCCGGTGTCGGTGGTCGCCGCGGCGGGGTGGTCGATCAGCTCGTACAGCAGCGGCGGCAGGGCGAAGAGGTGGGTGATCCGCTCGCGCTCGATGGTGGCGAGGACCTCGGCCGGGTCGAAGTCGTCGTGCAGGACGACGGTGCCGCCGGTGTGCAGGACGCCGTCGGCCAGGAGGCCCGCGGCGTGCGCGAGGGTGGTGCAGACGAGTTGGCGGGGCGTGATGTCGCCGAACATCCTGCCGCGGCTCCACCGCCCCTGGGCGAAGGTGCTGCAGATGCCCTTCGGGTGGCCCGTGGTACCGCCGGTGTGGCGGATGAGGCAGATGTCGTCGGGGCGGGCGTCGCTCGCCACCGGCTCGGCGCTCTGCGCGGCCGCCAGCTCCAGCAGATCGCTGCCGGTCTTGGCGGGGCCGAGCATCAGCACGTCCGGACCCGGCGCCAACTCCGCCAGCTCGGCGGCGCGTTCGGCCTGCCGCGGGTCGACGATCAGTGCCCGGGTCTCCACATCGCGCACGATCGCGGCCTGCGCGGCGACGGAGAGCTTGTTGTAGAGGTGGTTGACGCGGCAGCCGAGGAGGCCCGCGGCGTAACGGGCGGCGATGACCTCGGGGATGTTGCCGCTGAGCAGGGTGATGGTGTCGCCGCGGGACACGCCCCGGATGCGCAGGGCGCGGGCGAGGCGGTGGACGAGGTCGCGCAGCTCGCCGCCGGTGATCCGGCGGCCCTGGTGGATCAGTATCTCGCGGTCCGGGTGGGCGGCGAGGACGTCGAGGTTCTCCTCCACGAGCGTACGGAACGGCGGGGCGGCTGCGGGCATGGGGGGATCCTCCTGGGGCCGGCGACGGAGCGCACGGACGGGCGGCGCAAGGCAAGAATTAGTTGCTAGAGGCAACTAAAAAGAGCGTAGTGGCTCCTGAATCCCACCTCCAATCGGAGGGTCGGGATTCGGACGTTTGCGGCACCGGCCCTGCACCGGCCCTGCACCGGCCCTGCACCGGCCCTGCACCGGCCCCGCACCGGCCCCGCAGCGCCCGCCGGACGACCCGCGCGGCGCCCCGGACCTCCGTCGTGCCGCCGCCCCATCGCCCGGCCATGGCCGACTCGGCGTCCGCGAGGGATGATGGTGCGCAGCGCAGCACGGCGGAAAACGGACGGTGCCCCGGGCGCCGCCCGCGCCCGGCGGAAGGAGTGCCTGGATGGGGGCGACCGACGCGTTCCCCGGCGGCATGGGCCCCGCCGGGGCGGCACCGGGGGACGCGGGCGGCCTTCTCGACGCGCTGGGCGTGGCCGCGGTCGTGCTCGACGCGCGTGGCCGGATCGCGCTGTGGAGCCCCCAGGCCGAGGCCCTGTTCGGCTGGAGCGCCGCGGAGGCGCTGGGCCGCCCGGCCGCCCAGCTGCTGGTACCGCCCGAGCACACCGAACTGGTCCTCCAGCTGTTCTCCCAGGTCATGGACGACGGTGCCACCTGGGCGGGCTCCTTCCCGGTCCGGCACAAGGACGGCACCACCCGCCCCGTCGAATTCCGCAACATGCGGCTCACCGACACCGAGGGCCGCGTCTACGCCCTCGGCATGGCCTGCGACCGTCAGCTGCTGCGCCGCGTCGAACGCGACCTGGCGCTCTCCGTCCGGCTCGTCGCCCAGTCCCCGATCGGCCTCGCCGTCCTCGACACCGACCTGCGGTACGTCATGGTCAACGCGGCGCTGGAACGCCTCAACGGCCAGCCCGCGGGTGCCCAGCTCGGGCTGCGCCCCGACGCCTGCCTCAGCTTCCTGGACACCGACATGCTGATGACCAGCATGCGCAAGGTCCTCGCCACTGGCACCCCGCGCCTCGACCAGGTCACCGTCGGCTGCCCGCCCGACGACCCCGGCACCGAGCACGCCTGGTCGGTCTCCCACTACCGGCTGGAGGGCCCCGGCGGCCAGGTGCTGGGCGTGGCCTCCTCGGTGCTGGACGTCACCGACCACCACCGAGCCGCCACCGAGGCGGCCCGCGCCCGCCGCCGCCTCGCCGTCATCGCCGACGCCTCCGCCACCGTCGGCACCACCCTCGACGTGGACCGCACCGCCCGCGAACTCGCCGACGTCGTCGTACCGGAGCTGGCCGACCTCGCCGCCGTCGACGTCCTCGACAGCGTCCTGGAGGGCCGCAGCCCCCTCCCGCCCGTCCCGGACGGCCCCGTGCGCTTCCGGGCGCTCGCCGTCGCCAGCGCCCGGCCCACCGAGGCCGAGCAGGCCGTCGACCCGGCCGGGCAGCTCGCCGCCTACGACGCCGAGCGCGTCATCACCCAGTGCGTGACCACCGGCCGCCCGGTGCTCCTCGCCCGGGTACGCCCCGCCGACCTGCCGCGGATCGCCGCCGACGAGGACGGCGCCGCGGCCCTGGCGCGCGCCGGGCTCCGCTCCTACCTCGGGGTCCCGCTGATCGCCCGCGGCGAGGTCCTCGGCGCGGTGTCGCTCTACCGCGTCCGTCACGACGCGCCGTTCGACGAGGACGATGTGGTGCTCGCCGTCGAACTCGCCGCCCGCGCCGCCGTCTGCATCGACAACGCCCGCTCGTACCAGAGCGAACGCCGCACCGCGCTGACCCTCCAGCGCCATCTGATGAGCGAGGCGCCCGCGCAGCCCGCCGGGATGGCCATCGCCCACCGCTACCAGCCGGCCCGCGCCGCCGTGGAGATCGGCGGCGACTGGTTCGACGCCCTCGCGGTGGCCGGTGACAAGACCGCCCTGGTCGTCGGCGACGTCATGGGCAGCGGCATCAACGCCGCGGCCACCATGGGGCAGTTGCGCACCACCACCCGCGCCCTGGCCGACCTCGATCTGGAGCCCGCTGAGGTGCTGCGCCACCTCGACCACGCCGCCGCCGGACTCGATCCCGCCTTCGCCACCTGCATCTACGCCGTCTACGACCCGCACGCCGGGGAGTGCCGGATGGCGAGCGCCGGGCATCTGCCGCCCGTCGTCGTCCGCCCCGGGCCGCGCCCCGCCCTCGTCCACCTGCCGACCGGCGCACCGCTCGGCGTCGGCGGCGTCCCCTTCGAGCAGACCGCCGTCCCGCTGCACCCCGGCGACCGCCTGGTGCTCTACACCGACGGACTGGTGGAGACCCGCGACACCCCGATCGACCGCCGCCTGGGCTGCCTCGTCGACCTGCTCGCCGCCCCGCACGACGACCTGGAGGAGCTGTGCGACCACCTGCTGGCCGCGCTGCGCCATCCGCAGGACCACGACGACGTCGCCCTGCTCATCGCCCACGCCACGGGCCTGTCCCCGCGCACCTGACCGCCCGGCGCGCGGGGGACGCCGTCGTTACTTCACCGCCCCCAGGGACAGCCCCTGCACCAGTTTGTCCTGGGCGGCGAAACCGGCGGCCAGCACCGGCAGCGAGATCACCGTGGCCGCCGCGCAGACCTTGGCCAGGAAGAGGCCCTGGCTGGTGACGAAGCCGGTCAGGAACACCGGCGAGGTGCCCGCCACCACGCCGGTCAGCACCCGCGCGAAGAGCAGTTCGTTCCAGCTGAAGAGGAAGGAGATCAGCGCGGTGGCGGCGATACCGGGCAGCGCGACCGGGCCGACGATGCGCAGCAGCGTGGTGGCCAGACCCGCGCCGTCCAGCGACGCCGCCTCCAGCATCTCGACCGGCACCTCCGCGAGGAACGACCGCATCATCCACACCGCGATCGGCAGGTTCATCGAGGTGTAGAGGACGACCAGCAGCCAGATGTCGTCCAGCAGCCCGGTGTTCTGCGCGACGAGGTAGACCGGCAGCAGCCCGGCCACCAGCGGCAGCATCTTCGTCGACAGGAAGAAGAACAGGACGTCGCTCCACTTGCGCACCGGCCGGATCGACAGCGCGTACGCCGCCGGGACGGCGAGCAGCAGCACCAGCAGCGTGGAGAGGACCGACGCGGTGAGCGAATTGACCAGCGGCGGCCAGGGGCTGAGCCCGCCGCCGCCCGCGCCGAAGAACTCGCGGTAGCCGTGGAGCGTCAGCGGGGCGGTGAGCGAGGGCGGGTTGGTCGCCGCGTCCTGCTCGCTGTGGAGCGACGTCAGCACCATCCAGGCGACCGGCAGGAAGAACGCGATCCCGCAGAGCCAGGCCACCAGCCCCAGCAGGCCGTTGGCGCGGCGGCGGCGCCGCAGGGAGGCGGGCGCGGTGGTCGGGGTCATCGGGTGATCTCCTCGCGGAGCAGGGACGACACGGTGCGCAGCGCGAAGGTCGCCACCAGCAGCGAGCACAGCACGACCACCACCCCCTGCGCGGACGCCCGGCCGTAGTCATGGGCCTGGTAGAAGGTCTGGTAGAGGGTGTACGGGAGAGTGGCGGTGCCCAGGCCGCCCGAGGTGATCGTGAACACCGCGTCGAAGTTCTGCACCACGTACACCGTGCCCAGCAGCGCCGCCAGCTCCAGGTAGCGGCGCAGATGCGGCAGCGTCAGATACCGGAAGATCGCGAACGTCCCGGCGCCGTCCATCCGCGCCGCCTCGATCGCGTCGGCCGGACGGGACTGGAGCCCGGCCAGCAGGATCAGCATCATGAACGGCGTCCACTGCCAGATCAGCGCCGTCTCGACGGCGGCCAGCGGCGACGACGTCATCCAGTCCGGCTGCGGTGCGCCGTCACTGCCGAACAGCCGCCACACCGCGGTCAATGCGCCGTTGAGCAGCCCGTACGACGCGTTGTACAGCGCGTGCTTCCACAGCAGCGCGGCGGCCACCGGGACGACGAGGAACGGCGTGATCAGCAGCGTGCGCACGAGGCCCCGGCCGAAGAACTTCCGGTCCAGCAGCAGCGCCAGCCCCAGCCCCAGCACCAGGCTGACCAGGACCACCGTCACCGTCAGCAGCACCGTCGTGGCGACCGAGGCGCGCAGCGCCGGGTCGGTGAAGACCGCGGCGTAGTTGTCGAGGGCGGCGAAGCCGCGGCGGTCGGGGGCGAGCGCGTTCCAGCGGGTGAAGGAGAGCACCACCGTGGCCACGAACGGCAGTTGGGTCACGATGATCAGGAACACCAGCGCGGGCAGCAGCGGCGCGCGCCGCGCCCACTCCTTCGCCCGCCGGGCGGCCGCGCCCCGCACGGGCACGGCGCCACCGGACGCGGCGCCACTCCGCACGGTCTCAGCGGTCGGTGTAGGCATCGGACACCTCCTGGGCGAGCCGCCGGCTCTCGGCGAGGGCCGCGGCCACGCTCTGCTTGCCCGCGAGGGCCGCGCTGATCTCCTGGGACACCTTGGTGCCCAGGTCGGAGAACTCGGGTATGCCGACGAACTGGATACCGGGCGCCGGACGCGGCTGCACCCCCGGGTCGTCGGGCCGCGCGGTGCGGATCGCCTCCTCCGTCGCGGCGGCGAAGGCGCCCGACTCCTTGCGGTACTCGGGGTCGCGGTAGAGCGAGGCGCGTTTGCCGCCCGGCGCCCGCGACCAGCCCCACTCCTTGCCGACCAGCCGCTCGTAGCCCTTGCCGGACGCCCAGGAGACGAACTTCCAGGCGGCGCCTTGATGGCGGCTCGCCTTCTGCACGCCCCAGGCCCAGGTGTAGAGCCAGCCCGCGCTCTTCGTCTTCTCGACCGGCGCCGGCACGTAGCCGATCTTCCCGGCAACCTTGGAGCCGTCGCTCTCCAGCGACCCGGCGCCCGCCGTCGCGTCGTACCACATGGCGACCTTGCCCTGCTGCATGTCGTTGAGGCACTCGGTGTAACCCGCCTGCGGGGCGCCCGCCTCGCCGTGCTCACGGACCAGATCGACGTAGAACTGCGTGGCCCGGGTGAACTCGGGGGAGTCGACGCCCGGTTTCCAGTCCTTGTCGAACCAGGTGCCGCCGAAGGTGTTGACGACGGTGGTCAGCGGCGCGGCCAACTGGCCCCAACCGGGCTGGCCGCGCAGGCAGATGCCCTTCATTCCCTTACGGGCGCCGTCCAGCTTCGCGGCCAGCGCGGCGACCTGACGCCATGTCGGACGGTCGGGCATGGTCAGGCCCGCGTCGGCGAGGACGTCCTTGCGGTACATCAGGAACGATGACTCGCCGTAGAACGGCTCGGCGTAGATCTTCCCGTCCGCCGCGGTCAGCGAGGAGCGGACCGGCGCCAGGATGTCCCGCTGGTCGAACTCCGGGTCCTTCGCGGCGCGTTCGCCCAGCGGGGTCAGCCAGCCGTTGCGGGCGTAGATCGGCGTCTCGTAGTTGCTGAGGCTGGCGACGTCGTACTGTCCGGCCTGGCTGGAGAAGTCCTGGCTCATCTTGTCGCGCAGATCGTCCTCCGGCAGCAGCGTGAAGTGCACCTTGATGCCGGTCTTCGCGGTGAAGTGCCGGGCGGTCAGCCGCTGGAGGTCGACCATCTGCGGGTTGTTGACCATCAGGACGTTGATCGTGTCGCTGCCGTCGTTGCCGGTGTCACCGGCGCCGCGGTAGCAGCCGGTGGTGGTCAGCGCCAGGGCCAGGGCGAGGGCGGCCGGTGCCGCCGTGCGGGCCCGGCGGTTTCCGGGGGAGCGTGCTCTCACGGCTCGTACCTTTCTGGACGTGTCCGGGCCGCCGCGCCCGGGGACGCGACGGCCCGCACGGGGCGAGGGGCGGCCGACGGCCGCGGCGGCGGACGGAGGCGGCGGTGCCGGGCGCGGCCCGCCCGGGTCAGACCCGGAGCACCTGCGGCCCCAGGAGGGAGTAGCGGTGGGCCTCCGGCGCGGACAGTCCGGCGTCGGTGACGACGGTGTGCACGTCCCCGATCTCCGCGAACCGGCAGAAGCTGCTCGCCCCGAACTTGCTGTGCACCCCCACCAGCACCCGCCGCCGCGAGGACCGCACGGCCTGCTCCTTGACCTCGGCGACCGCCGGATCGGGCGTGGTCAGTCCGCGTTCGCGGGAGATGCCGTTGGCGCCGAGGAACGCCAGGTCGATGACGAACCGGGCGAGCATGTCCCGCGCCCAGGAGCCGACGGTCGCCTGCGTCCCGCCACGGACCCGGCCACCGGCCAGCAGCACGGTCGTGGACTCGTTGGCCGACACCAGGGACGCGGTGCGCAGCGACGGGGTGATCACGGTCAGCGGCCGGTCGGCCGGGAGCAGCCCGGCGACCAGCTCCGGGGTGTACCCCTCGTCGACGAAGACCGTCTCCGCCTCGCCGAGCAGCTGCGCCGCGGCCGCCGCGATCCGGCGCTTCTCGGGGACCTGCTGGGTCTCCCGGCGCGCCAGCGTCGTCTCGAAGCCCGCGCTCTCGACCGGGTAGGCGGCGCCGTGCGTGCGCCGCACCAGGCCGCGCCGCTCCAGCTCGCTCAGGTCCCGCCGTACGGTCTCCCGGGCGACGGCGAACTCCTCGGCGGCGTCGGCGACCTCCACCCGGCCGGTCTGCCGGGCGAGCACGAGGATCCGGTGCTGGCGTTCCTCGGCCCTCATGGCTCTCTCCTGCGCTGTACGGTCGGCCCGCTCGGGCACGGATCAGGGGGCGCGCGCCGATCCGTTCGGTCATGGACCTGCCCGTTTCTGCCCGCCCGAGGTTTATAGCAACCGATCCTGGGCGTCTCGCTGCCCGCAGGGAGAGAAAAGTTGCCTGCTTCTGCCCGCACTTTTCCGCTCCGTGACGGCCTTGTGATTCGATGGCTGCCCGTTTGGCCGCTCCGGGCGGTCCGCGGACATCTGCGGGCGCGCGGACCCCGGCGAATTCCGGCCGGACCGGCTGACCGAATCGCTCCCGAATGACCGTAAAAGATCATCCAGGGCCCCGGATGATCACTCGTGCGAGGGGTTCGGCACGCCCCTGGAACGGCCCTGAGCGGCGGCGGAGCACCCGCCCGCACCGCCGCACACCGGCCCGCCCGCCGGGGGCACGCCCCGAGCGCGCTCCCGGCCGCGGCGGCGAGGCCCACCGCCGGGCCGCTTACGCTGGACGGCATGAGTGCGGATATGCGGTCGCTGGCGGTCACGGCACTCGTCCAGGCGGACGAGTGCGCCGTGCTGCGTGTCACGGGGGAGCTGGATCTCCGCACCGAGCAGGCATTTCTCGCCGAGGCCCGGTCCGTCGTCTCGGCCGGACACCGCTTCCTCGTGCTCGATCTGACCGCGCTGCGGTTCTGCGACTCCCGAGGCCTGAGCTGCCTGCTCGCCCTGGAATGGCTCTGCCGCCGCCTGGAGGGCCGCCTCCTCCTCGCCTCCCTGGGCGTGCGGATGCTGCGCCTGCTGGTGGGCACCCAGTCGCTCGGCGTCTTCTCCTGCTTCCCGACCGTCGGCCACGCCCTGACGGCCGTCCCGTACGCCAGCCGCCCCGTCTGGCCCCCGGAGCCGGACGACCCGCAGACGCCCGACGCCACGGACCGGGAACCGCACACCGGCGGCCCGGCCCCCGCCTGACCGCGGGCCCCGCTTCGCGCCCGCCGGACGGCACCCGGCCGTGTCATGTCCGATTGATACGCTGCGCCCGGCCGTAACGGGGAGAGGGGCATCAGGTGCCGGGTGCTGAGGTGGCGCAGGCGCGCCGCGGACGGTCGTCGCTCCGCCAGGAGGTCGCGGACGAGATCAAGCGCCATATGCTCGACAACCGCATGCGCCCCGGCGACCTCCTCCCCACCGAGTCCGCACTGTGCGCCACCCTCGGCGCCAGCCGCTCCAGCGTCCGCGAGGCGGTCAAGTCCCTCGCCGCGCTCGACATCGTCGAGGTCCGCCACGGGCACGGCACCTACGTCGGCGGCCTTGGCCTTTCCGCGCTCGCCGAGAGCGTCACCTTCCGCGGACTGCTCAGCCCCGACGACGACTTCCGCGCCTACGCCGACCTCGTCGACGTCCGGGAACTCTTCGAACGCGGCAACGCCGATGGCATCGTCGCCGCCCTGACCCCCGCTCAGCTCGACGCGCTGGACGACCTGGTCACGGAGATGGCCCGCCACCCCGCGGGCGGCGACGGCTTCACCGCCGCCGACCGCGCCTTCCACACCCTCCTCGTCGCCCCTCTCGGCAACGACCTCATCAGCCAGCTCACCCAGGCGTTCTGGGACAGTTACGCGACCGTCGGCCCGCAGCTGGACATGGTCACCCTCGACGACGAACGGCAGACCCTCGCCGCCCACCGCGCGATCGTCGACGCGGCCCGCTCCGGCGATGCGAGCGCCTTCGCGGCGGCGATCGGGGCGCATTACGCGCCGGTACGGGGGCGGGTGGCGGCGGCTCGGGGGCCTGCGGCGCGTTCGTAGCCGTCGCTGGTCGCGGTACTCGTCGGCCTGTCCGCACGGCCTTCGGCACCGGGCCCTGGGATCTCCTGCGGTGCTCCCGGGGCCGGGGAAGGCGGCGCGCCGTCCGTGGAGCCCGCGCCAGGGGCGTCCGGGCCGTCCGGGGCCGGGGGATCCGCCGGGCCGCCCGTACGGTCCGCGCCAGGGGCCTGGGGCGCGTCGCCCGACCCGCCCGCGTCCGGGAGCGCCGCCGCGGCGCCCGGCCCGCCCGCCTCCTGGAACCCCACCGCGCCCTCCGGCACCGCCCCCTCCCCCAACGCCCTGATCAGCGCCGCGACCGGTGGACGCCGCCGGGCCACCGCGTCCACCGCCACCACGAGATGCCGTTCCAGCGCGTCCGTCAGCGGCACCACGGTGACGCCCTCCGACCGCAGCCGCAGCATCAGATCCGTCACCGGTGCCACGCCCAGCCCCGCCGCGACCATCGCCAGTGACGTCGCCGTGTCGGTGACCTCGTGCGCCACCCGCGGCTCGAACCCGGCGCGGCGGCACGCGGTGCGCACCGCCCGCCCGTAGTACGACGCGGGCGCGGGAAGGATCCATGCCAGTTCCGCCGCCCGGGCCAGCCGCAGCGCGCCGCCTGACGGGGCGGGCACCCGGCCGGGACCGCCAGCGCGAACCGCTCGGTCCGCAGCCGCACCAGCTCCACCTTTCCGTCGCGCGGCAGCGGAGCGTCCGGATAGTCCAGCCCCAGCGCCAGATCGACCCGCCCCGCGCACACCTCCGCGTACGCCTGGTCCACGTCCACCTCGCGGCTCACCACCCGTACCGCCGGATGGCGCGACCGCAGCCGGTGCAGCGCCGGTGGCAACAGCACCGCCGCCGCGCTGCCGAACACCCCCAGCACCAGCCGCCCGCCGACCTCGCCCCGCCCGCGCTCCACCGCCGCCAGCGCCTCCGCCTGCGCCGCGAGGATCCGTTCGGCGTGCACCGCGAGGGTGCGTCCGGCGTCGGTCAGCTCCACCCGGCGGCCCGCCCGCCGCACCAACTCCGCGCCGGTGGCCCGCTCCAGCGCGGCGATGTGCTGCGACACCGCGCCGGGCGTGTACCCGAGCGCAGCGGCGGCCGCGTCGCGACCGGGCGGCCGCCGCCCTCGCCCGCTGCGGCGCCACCCTCGCCCTCGATCCCGCTGCCACCCCGCCCGGCGCCGCGCTCACTGCCCGTACGCCGCTGACCGGCGGCATCCTCGGGACGCTGCCGGCCACCGGAGCCGACGAGGCGGACGCCGCGCTCGCCGACGCCCACCGCGCCTTCCACGCCTGGCGGACCGTCCCCGCGCCCCGCCGCGGCGCGTTCGTCAAACGGCTCGGCGCGCTGATCGACGTCCACCAGGACGACCTCGCCGACCTGGTGACCATCGAGGCGGGCAAGATCCGCTCGGAGGCGCTGGGCGAGGTCCGCGAGATGACCGACATCTGCGACTTCGCCGTGGGCCTCTCCCGCCAGCTGTGCGGCCGCACCATCGCCGGTGAACGCCCCGGCCACCGCCTTGGCGAGACCTGGCACCCGCTCGGCGTCACCGGCGTCATCACCGCCTTCAACTTCCCCGTCGCCGTATGGTCCTGGAACGTCGCGCTCGCCCTCGTCTGCGGCGACCCCGTCGTCTGGAATCCGTCCGAACTCACCCCGCTCACCGCCCTCGCCTGCACCGCCCTGCTGGCGCGGGCGGCCGCCGGCACCGGCGCGCCGGACGGCCTGCACCATCTGCTGCTCGGCGGCCCCGACCTCGGCGCGCTCCTCGCCGATGACGCCCGGGTGGCGCTGGTCAGCGCGACCGGCTCGGTACGGATGGGCCGCGCCGTCGCGCCCCGCGTCGCCGCCCGCTTCGGCCGGACCCTGCTGGAGCTGGGCGGCAACAACGCCGCCGTCGTCGCCCCCTCCGCCGATCTCGATCTCGCCGTCCGCGGCATCGTCTTCGCCGCCGCCGGGACCGCGGGCCAGCGCTGCACCAGCCTGCGCCGCCTCCTCGTCCACGAGGACGTCGCCGACTGCCTGCTGCCGCGCATCGCCGACGCCTACCGCGGCCTCACCGTCGGCGACCCGTTCGCCGACGCCACCCTCGTCGGACCGCTCGTCCACCGCGCCGCCCGCGACGCCATGGACGAGGCGCTGGCCGCCGCGCGCCGCGACGGCGGCACCGTCCTCGCCGGGGGCGAGGCGTGCCTGACCGGCGAGGCACCGGACGCCGCGTACGTCCGCCCGGCGCTGGTCCGCATGGACCGGCAGACCACCGTCGTCCGCACCGAAACCTTCGCCCCGATCCTCTACGCGCTGACCTACCGCACCCTGGACGAGGCCATCGCCCTCAACAACGCGGTCCCGCAGGGTCTTTCGGCGAGCATCTTCACCCGCGACCAGCGGGAGGCCGAACGCTTCCTCGCCGCCGACGGCTCCGACTGCGGCATCACCAACGTCAACATCGGTACCTCGGGCGCCGAGGTCGGCGGCGCGTTCGGCGGGGAGAAGGAGACCGGCGGCGGCCGCGAATCGGGCTCCGACGCCTGGCGCGGCTACATGCGCCGCGCCACCAACACCGTCAACTACTCCGACGCGCTCCCGCTCGCCCAGGGCGTCACCTTCCTGTGACGGCACCGCTCCCGGGCCCGACCGCTCCCGGGCCCGACCGCTCCCGGGCCCGACCGCTCCCGGGCCCGACCGCTCCCGGAACCCGGGCCCGCCCGGGACCCGGGAGCGGCCGGTCAGCAGGGTCCGCCCAGATCTCGTACCAGCGTCGGCGAGGGCCGCGGGATCTCCCCGAAATCCTCGTCGTCGCCGTCCACCGTCAGCCGGTTGATCACGCCCTCCAGCGCGGGCGGCAGCGTCGGCGCGAGCCCGCTGTGCCACTGCACGAGAAGGTTGTGGCGGGCGGCGTCCGGCAGCAGCTGACGGGTGTCGAACGCCGGGATCTGCCGCCGCTCCTCGTCGGGGGAGTGCGCCGCCTGCTCCCGCCAGTACGCCGCGTCCCGGAAGTCGCCGTTGCGGCGGTGCGCCAGATAGAGGCAGTACGCCGCGGTCCGGCTGCCCGCCCCGGCACCGAAGTGCCACCAGAAGTGCGCCGCCTCGCTCCGCCCCGTGATGTGCAGCAGACACGCGAAGACCAGCGCGCCCTCCGGGTCGATGCGGTGCTCATCGACCAGCCGCTCCAGACTGGCCGCCGCCGCTGCGGCGTTCACCACCAGCGCACACGCCAGCTCCAGCTCGTGCGTCGCCTCGTCCCGCGCACTGGGATACGCACTGGGCGCGCCCCGCTCGGGCCGGACCGCCGGGGGCACGCCGGGCGCCGCACCCGCCCCCGGGCCGTCGCCGTCCAGCAGCCCGAAGCCGTCGAGGACGCCGCGGTCGTCCAACTCCCCGAAACTCTCCAGGTCATCGATGTCGGCGACCGCCGCGGCGGCGTCGAGCAGCGCCTCGACGGTGTCACGCCGACCGGTCCCGTGCGTGAAGGTCATGGCCGGTTCCCCCTTGCGTTTCCCTGATCCATTCCGAGCGCCGCGGCGAGCCTGCGCCTGCCCCGGCTGGCGTGCGAGCGGACGGTGGCCTCGTCGACGCCCAGCAGCGCCGCGATCTGCGCGTCGCCGTACCCGATCACATGCCGCAGCACGATCACGTCGCACTGCCGCTCCGGCAGCCGGGCGATGGCCGCGTACAGCCCCAACTGGCTCTCCAGTAACGCGAACTGCGCCTGGAATTCCCGCAGCAGCGCCTTGGTGACCACCGCGAAGGCCGCGGTCTCGGTGAGCGCGGTGGGCTGCCGGTGGTCGTACAGCCACTCCACGACGCACTCCTTGAGAAGCGCCCAGGCGAATGCCTCCACCGACGCCTGCCGCAGCGCGTGCGGCCACACGGCGGCCAGCCGGCGGAAGGCGCCGCGGGTCACCTCGACGGCGGCGTCGCGTCCCCCGGTGTGCAGATAGGCGTACTTGAGCCACTTCCGCGCATGGGTGGCGTGGAACGCCTCGAAGGAGAGGGACAGGTGACGGTCCGTCTCGGTGCCCTCATCCGTGTCCGTGGTCCCGAAGACGCGCGGCCCGGCGTACCGGCTCATGTACGCCCCTCGCCTGCGCGCCGGGTATGTCGCTGCCGGGCGCGCTGGCACGCCCCGCGTACGCCGGTGGGGAAAGGGGAGCGCGCGGGCAGTTCGGTGCGGGCGGCGGCCGGGGGCCGCCGGGCCCTGGTGGCCTTCCGCCGCGCCGCCGCCGGATGGGCGTGCGCCCCCGCGGATACGGGCGGGAGCCGGTGCCGGTATGCGCTCACGAGCCGTCCTCGTTCCGTTCGCCGTGCACCGCCGTCCCCGGCGCGTCAGATGGCGGGGGAGCGGCGGGAGGACGGTTGTCCTCCCTTCCAATCAACAGGAAAGTGCACCCATTTGTGGCATGGGGGCGAAGAAATCCGCCGCCGGGTATTCATATGACCGCGCGCGACCGGGGTGCGGGCGCCGGGCATCCGCGCGCGCCCCGCGCACGCCGTCCACCCCGCCGTGCGCCCCGGCCGTCCAGGTGCCACGGTGCGGTCCGCGCGGGCCGTGACGGGGCGAGCCCCGGTGTCACAATCGATCATGGTCGCCGGTGCGGCGGCTCACCGGACAGGGGAGGCTGCACACGATGAGCGACCACACCGCATCAGGGGTGGACCTGCGGTTGGACCGGGCCCATTCGGCCCGTATCTACGACTACTTCCTCGGCGGGAAGACCAACTTCCTGGCCGACCGGATGGCGGCCGGAAGCGTCCTCGGCGTCTTCCCCGCGGCGCTGGTCGCCGCCCGTATCAACCGCGAGTTCATGCACCGCGCCACCCGCTTCCTCGCCGAAGCGGGCATCCGCCAGTTCCTCGACATAGGCACCGGCATCCCCACCTCGCCCAACCTCCACGAGATCGCCCAGTCCGTGGCGCCCGACGCCCGCGTCGTCTACACCGACAACGACCCGATCGTCCTCGCCCACGCCGCCGCACTGCTCCAGAGCACCCCCGAGGGCCGCACCGCCTACGTCCAGGCCGATGCCCACGACCCGGGCGGCATCATGGCGGCCCCCCCACTCCTCGAAGCCCTGGACCTCACCCGGCCGGTGGGCCTGAGCCTGAACGCCCTGATGCACTTCGTCACCGACGACGGCCGGGGCCGCGCGCACGCCATCGTCGACACCCTCAAGGACGCGGTGCCCAGCGGCTCCACCCTCGCCATGACCCACGCCACGCCCGACTTCGCGCCCGAGGCGATGCGGGGGATCATCGAGATCTACGCCGACGCCGGGACGGAGCTGCAGTTCCGCTCCCGTACGGAGTTCGCCCGCTTCTTCGACGGCTGGGAACTGCTGGACCCCGGCATCACCCTCTCCCACCAGTGGCGCCCCGACCGCCCCGAGGACGCCACCCACGTCACCGACGCCGAGGCCGCCTGCTACGCGGCGATCGCTCGCAAGCCGTAGGTCGCGGGGCGCGTCCTGCTCGTGTCCGACCCCGGCCCTCCGCCGATGGCGCCCTCACTCCTTCCGGTACCCGTACGCCTCCCCGGCCGCGGCCGACACCGCCACCAGGTCGGCGCCGGTCGACGCGGTGACCACGGCGGCCACCGCGCCCTCCAGGAACGGCGCGTCCACCAGCCGCGCCCCCTCGGGCAGTTCATCGCCCTCCGCCAGCATGGCCTTCACCGTCAGCACCGCGCTGCCCAGATCGACGAGGAGCGCGACGCCCGCCCCGCCGTCCACCGAGCGCGCCGCCTCGGCGATCAGCTCCGCGCTGGTGCCAAGACCGCCGTCCGGTGTGCCGCCCGCCGGGGCCACCGGCGCGCCCGCCCCGGCGCCCGCCAGCCCGGTGGCGAGCGCCGCCACCGACTCCGCCACCGGCCCGCTGTGCGATACCAGCACGATGCCGACCGTGCCTGCCACCGCCGCCCGCCCCGTCACCGCGCCACCTCCGCGAGCGCCGCGAACAGCAGCGCCGACGACGCCGCCCCGGGATCCTCGTGCCCGATGCTGCGCTCCCCGAGATAGCTGGCGCGCCCCTTACGGGCCTGGAGCGGTACGGTCGCCCGCGCGCCCTGCCCGGCGGCCTCGGCCGCCGACGCGAAGCCGTCCGCCAGCGCCGTGACCGCCGGGTCCAGCGCGTCCAGCATCGTCTTGTCGCCCGGCGCCGATCCGCCGAGCTGCCCGACCGCGTCCACCCCGGCGCGCAGCCCGTCCCGCAGCTGCTCCAGGTCGACCCGTTCCGCGTCGCCGAGCGTTTTGCCGGTCCGCCGCAGCAGCGTGCCGTACAGCGGACCGGACGCACCGCCGACCGTGGAGACCAGCGTCCGCCCCGCGGCCATGAGGGCGGCGCCGGGCATCGCCGGGGGCTCCTTCTCCAGGAGGGTGCGCACGGCGGTGAAGCCGCGCTGGAGGTTGCTGCCGTGGTCGGCGTCGCCGATCGCGGAGTCCAGGTCGGTGAGGTGACGGGCCTCCCGGTCGACGGCGGCGGCGACCTCCGTCATCCACCGGACGAAGAACGCGGCATCCAGGGCCGTTTCGGGCACGTGACTCTCCTCTGCTCGTAGCGCTGCGGGCGGTGCGAACGGTACGGGCACCCGGGCGGCGCCCGGGCGCGGGACGGTGACGCGGCTCAGCGGCCCCATCGCAGCCCCGCGGTCTGCACCGGCGCGTCCCACAGCCGCAACAGCTCCTCGTCCACCTGGCAGAGCGTCACCGAAGCGCCCGCCATGTCCAGCGAGGTCACATAGTCGCCGACGAGGGTACGGGCCACCGCCACCTCACGGTCGGCGAGCCGCCGGTGCACCTCGGCCGCGAAGCCGTACAGCTCCAGCAGCGGCGTCGCCCCCGCGCCGTTGACCAGCACCAGCACCGGCAACTCCGGTTGCAGATCGTCCAGGACGGCGTCCACCGCGACCTCGGCGATCTCCCGGGACGTCATCATCGCGCGCCGCTCCCGCCCCGGCTCGCCGTGGATGCCGACCCCCAACTCCAGCTGCCCGGACGGCAGATCGAAGGTCGGGCTGCCCTTGGCCGGGGTGGTGCAGGCGGCGAGCGCCACCCCGAAGCTGCGGGACGCCCCGACGACCCGCCGGGCGATTGCCTCGACCCGCTCCAGCGGCGCGCCCTCCTCGGCCGCCGCCCCGGCGATCTTCTCCACGAAGAGGGTGGCGCCGGTGCCGCGGCGGCCCGCGGTGAACGTCGAGTCGGTCACCGCCACGTCGTCGTCGACCAGCACACTGGCGACCGTGACGCCCTCGTCCTCGGCCAGTTCCGTCGCCATCCGGAAGTTCAGCACGTCGCCGGTGTAGTTCTTCACGATGAACAGCACGCCCGCGCCGCTGTCCACGGCGGCGGCCGCCCGCACCATCTGGTCGGGCACCGGGGAGGTGAACACCTCCCCGGGACACGCCGCGTCCAGCATGCCCGGTCCGACGAACCCGCCGTGCAGCGGTTCGTGCCCGCTGCCGCCGCCGGAGACCAGCGCGACCTTCCCGGCCACCGGCGCGTCCCGCCGCACCACCAACCGGTTCTCGACGTCCACGACCAGCTCGGGATGGGCCGCCGCCATACCGCGCAGCGCGTCGGCCACGACGGTCTCGGCGACGTTGATGAGCATCTTCAACGGTTCCTCCTGCGGTGGGTCCCGGCGGCCCCGTACGAGGTCCGGCCGGACGGCGGACGACACCGTCCAGTATCGAAGAGCCGGGCCCGATCGGTGGGGCGACGCGGGGATTCCGTCGCCCGGACGGTCCGGAAGCGGCGGCGACGGCCCGTCCCGCCGGTCTCAGCGGGTCGTGTAGCCCCCGTTCAGGAAGAGCGTCCGACCGTTGGCCCACCAGCCGTCGGTCAGCAGCATCCGCACCCACGGTGCGATGTCCTCGATCCTGGTGAGGTCGCCGTTCATCGCGGACGCCTTGTGGAACGCGACGGAGTCGTCGTCCTCCGCCGGATAGAAGAACGGGGTGTCCATCGGCCCCGGCGCGATGTTGTTGACCGAGATGTTCCGCCCGAACAGCTCCTTCGACAGGGCCCGCGCGAAGTGCTCCACGGGCGCCTTGCTCCCCGCGTACGAGGAGTACAGCCCGGTGTAGGCGGCCAGCAGCGAGGTGACGATCGTGACGATCTTCCCGCCGTCCTCGATTCGCCGGGCGGCCTCCTTCATCACGAAGAACGCCGCCTTGGAGTTGACCGCGACCAGGGCGCCCTCCGCGCCGAGCGTGCCGGCGATCAGCCCGCCGAGATTGCGCGACGCGCCGCCGATGAAGGCGGCCTTCCCCTGGAGCGTGATGTCGGGCTTGCTGACCACGTCGGCCTCCTGCGGTGGTGGCGAACGGTGTGGCACGGCCCGGCCGTGCCCTTGTCCCACCAGCCTCATCGGCCCCGGCGCCGCCGGTCTTGAACGTTCCGCTCACTGCCGTTGGCGCCCGCCGTCGCGCAGCACCTGCGGGGTGGCCCCTTCGTAGCGCCGCATCATCCGCGTCGGCCCCCTGCCACGGCGGCCGGCTCCGCCGGCGTGATCCGCCGCCCGGCCCGCACACGGCAGCGGCGGCCCGGGGAGGTCCCCGGACCGCCGCTGCGGCCCGCCGGTGGCGACGGACCCGCGGGCGTTCCCGCCCGTCAGCCGTTGCAGCGCGCGGCCTCGGCGAGGTAGCGCTCCGCCTCCTGGTGGTAAGCCTGCGCCTTCTCCTTGTACGCGGCGGCCTGCTGTGTGTTGCCGCGGGCCGCTTCCTCCCGCGAGCGGGCCTCGGCCTCGTCGGACAGGCGCCGGTACTCGTTCGCCTTGTCCCGCAGCTGCTGCGCGTCGCAGGAGAGCTTCGCGGCGGGGGCGGAGACCGTGGCGGCGGGCTGCGCCGCGCTCGCCGAGGCCGCGCCGACGGCGACCGGTGCCGTCGCCGCCACCGTGACGACGGCCGCGGAGACGAGAACACGCCTGAACTTGCGCATGAAACGCACCTTTCGTTGGTGGTGTGCCGTGAGGGTTTCTGCCGAAGCCGGCCCCCTCGGGGCGAGAGTAGCGGGGCGATGGATTGCGAGGACGCGAGGTGACGGGCGGAGGTGCTTTTGGAGACGGAAGCCCAATACGGCGCATTCGTAAGGGCGTTGACGGCTCGTCCGCGCGCCAGGACGCCGAGACCGGCGCCTGCCGCCCGCGCCCCTCACCCCGCCAGCCCCAGCTCCCTCGCCAGCCGCCCCCGGTGCCAGGCCGCCGACCCGAAGAGCTGGGCGGAGGTGTAGGCGCGTTTGAAGTAGTGGTGGGCCTCGTGTTCCCACGTGAGGGCGATGCCGCCGTGGAGCTGGAGCATTTCGCCGGCCACGGCCGTGAACGCCTCCGAGCAGGCGGACTTGGCGGCGGCGGCCAGGCGGGGCAGGGCGGGGGAGCGGTCGTCGGCGGCGCAGGCGGCGGCCAGGGCGGCGGTGCGGGCGGCCTCGACCTGGACGTAGGCGTCGGCCAGCCGGTGTTTGATCGCCTGGAAGGAGCCGATCGGGCGGCCGAACTGGCGCCGCGTACCGGTGTAGGCGACGGTGCGTTTCAGGCAGTGTGCGGCGGCGCCGGTCTGTTCGGCGGCGAGGGCGGTGGCGGCCAGGTCCAGGACGCGGGCCAGCACCCGGGTGCCGTCGCCGTCGGTGCCGAGCAGCCGCCCCTCGGCCCCGTCGAGGACCATCCGGGCCTGCGCCCGTGTGGAGTCGACCGGGACCAGGGCCTCGCGCCGGGCCCGCGGGTCGCCGGCGGGGACCTCGAAGAGCGCGACGCCGTGCGCCGTCCGCGCCGCCACGAGCAGCAGCCCGGCATCGGCGCCGTCCAGGACGTGTTCCTTGACGCCGGTGAGCCGCCAGCGCCCGTCCGGCCCGGCGACCGCCCCGGTCCGGATCCGCACCGGGTCCCACGATCCGTCCTCCGCCCAGGCCAGGGCGCCCACCACCGCCCCGGACGCCAGGCCGGGCAGCAGGCGGGCGCGGGCCCGTTCGTCCCGGGTGGCGAGGACGGCCTGCGTGGTCAGGACCGCCGAGCCGAGGAACGGCAGGGGGCTCAGCGTCCGGCCCAGCTCCGTCAGCACCACATGGAGTTCGCGGGCGCCGCCGCCGGAGCCGCCGTACGCCTCGGGGACGCCGAGCCCCGCGACGCCGATCTGTTCGGTCAGCGGCCGCCAGGCGTCCGCCCTGCCGTGCCGGGCGAGCACCGCGCGTACCGCGGAGCCCAACTCCCGTTGTTCCGCCGTCAGTCGCACCGTCCACTCCTTCGCTGATGCCGCGGTGCCGGTTCCCGTACCGGACCGGTCGTCACGGGGCCAGGACGCGGGCGCGGTGCGCCGCGGGGGTGCCCCAGGCGTCGCGCAGCGCGCGTGCCTTGCGGATCCACAGGGACAGGTCGGGCTCCTCGGTGTAGCCGAGGGCGCCGTGCAGCTGGAGCGCGGTGCGGGCCGCCGCGTACGCCGCCTCACCGGCCGCGACCTTCGCCGCCGGGACGCTGCGGTCGTCCGCCGCGCCCCGCGCCAGGGCGAGCGCCGCCGCGTACACCAGCGGCTCGGCGAACTCCAGGCCCAGCAGCGTGTCGGCCAGCCGGTGCTTGACCGCCTGGAACGAGCCGACGGGCACGCCGAACTGCCTCCGGTCGCGGACGTACCCGACGGTCGCGTCGAGCAGTGCGCGGCCCAGCCCCAGCGCCTGGGCGGCGGTCGCCAGCGCCGCCACATCGGCCGCCCGGTCCGCCGCCGCCCGCACCCGTGGCCCGCGCGCGAGGACGGGCCCCGGGCCCGGCCGGGCCAGCCGCCGCGCCGGATCGGCGGAGCGCTGCACCGGGCCCGCGGACTCCGCCCGTCGCAGCGCGTCCCCCTCGACGACCAGCACCGCGTCGGCCGCGTCGGCGTCCAGCGCGTACGGCTGGGCCGGGGTGAGGAGGCAGAGGGAGACGAGGGAGTGCCCGGCCGCGATACGGGGGAGGAGGCCGGCCGCGTCGCCGCCGGGGCGGGAAACGGCCCGGCCCGGCCCGCCCGCGGGGGCGTCCAAGGCGGCCAGCAGCGTCGCCGCCGCGACCGTCTCGACGAGCGGGCCCGGCACCGCATGACGCCCCAACTCCACGAAGACAGCGGCCAGTTCAACAGGGTGCGGGCCCAGGCCGCCGTCGCGTTCGGGGACAGCGAGAGCGAACACCCCAACGGCGGCGAGCTTCCCCCACAGGGCGCGGCCGGGCCCCGGATCGCCGGCCGCCCAGGCCCGTACCGCCGCGGGGGTGTCCGCCGCGCCGAGCATCGTGTCCAGCGTCCGGGCGAACTCCCGCTGCTCGCGGTCGAGGAGGAACCGCATCAGCGTCGTCCCTTCGGCAGGCCGAGCAGCCGCTCGGCGATGATGTCGCGCTGGATCTCGTTGGTGCCCGCGTAGAGCGGACCGGCGAGCGCGAAGACGTATCCCTCCGCCCAACGGCCGTGCGCGGGCGCCTCGTCGGCGTCGTCGGCGAGTGCGCCGTACGGGCCGAGCAGATCGAGCGCGGTCTCGTGCAGCGCGAGATCCAGCTCCGACCAGAAGACCTTGTTCAGGCTGGACTCCGCGCCGATCGGCTCCCCGGCGGCGAGCCGGGCGGCGGCCGCGTGGGTGAACAGGCGGTACGCCTCGGCGCCGATGACCGCGTCGGCGACCCGGTCGCGCAGCGCCGTGTCCTCCGGGGTGCCGCGCTCGTGCCACAGGGCGGCCAGCCGGTGTGCGGCGGCGGTGAACCGGCCGGGGCTGCGCAGCGTCAGCCCGCGTTCGTTCCCGGCGGTGGACATCGCGACGCGCCAGCCGTCGCCGGGGGCGCCGATGACGTCCTCGTCGGGGACGAAGACGCCGTCCAGGAAGAGTTCGGCGAAGGCGGGTTTGCCGTCGAGGCGGCCGATCGGCCGGACCGTCACCCCGGGCGCGTCCAGCGGGAACATCAGATACGTCAGGCCGTGGTGCGGGCGGGCGCCGCGGTCGCTGCGGAAGAGGCCGAAGGCGCGGTCGGCGAAGGCGGCCCGGGACGACCAGGTCTTCTGCCCGTCGAGCAGCCAGCCGCCGTCGGTGCGGGTCGCCGTCGAGCGCAGCGCGGCCAGGTCCGATCCGGCCTCCGGCTCCGACCACGCCTGCGCCCAGATCACCTCGCCGCGCGCCATCGGCGGCAGGATCCGGGCGCGCTGGGCGTCGGTGCCGTGCTCCAGCAGGGTGGGGGCGAGGAGGTTGACGCCGTTCTGCGCGACCCGGCCGGGGGCGCCCGCCGCGTGGTACTCCTCCTCGAAGAGCAGCCATGCGACGATGCCGACGCCCCGGCCGCCGTACCGCTCGGGCCAGGACACCGCCGACCAGCGGCCGGCGCCCAGCGTCCGCTCCCAGGCACGGTGGGCGGCGAAGCCCCCGGCCGTCTCCAGGGACGGCAGCGGCGTCGTGGGGACATGGCGGGCGAGCCAGGCGCGGGCCTCGTCGCGGAACGTGCACTGGGCCGCGGTGAGATCGAGATCCATCAGGATCCGGCCTCCTTCATGGCGCGGATGTCCATGCCGCCGAGCGCATCCCGTGAGGTCTCCGCGTTGTGCGCGTGCGCGAGGTGGTGCAGGCCGAAGACGGAGTCCAGGCCGGTGTGCAGGCCCTGGAGGTCCTCGGCCTGGTTGACCGCCCGCTTGGTCAGCGCCAGCCCCATCCGCGGCTGACCGGCGATCCGGGTCGCCAACTCCACGGTGTGGTCGAGGAGTTGGTTGCGGGGGACGACGCGGTTGACCATGCCCAGCTCGTAGGCGCGGGCGGCGCTCATCCGGTCGCCGGTGTAGAGGAATTCCTTGGCGATACGCGGCGGCATCACCCAGGGATGGGCGAAGTATTCGACGCCGGGGATGCCCATCCGGACCACCGGGTCGACGAAGAACGCGTCCTCGGCGGCGATGATCAGGTCGCAGATCCAGGCCAGCATCAGCCCGCCCGCCACGCAGGCGCCCTGGACGCAGGCGAGCACCGGTTTGGGCAGCTCCCGCCACCGTCGGCACATGCCGAGGTAGATCTCGGACTCGCGGGCGTAGCGGCTCTCGGCGCCCTGCTTGTCCGAGTGGTCCCACCACAGTCCGGCCGCGCGGTTGAACGGGAGGTGGGCGTCGCGTTCCGGGGTGCCGATGTCGTGGCCGGCCGAGAAGTGCGCGCCCGCCCCGGCGAGGACGACCGCGCCGACCGCGTCGTCGGCGGCGGCACGGTAGAAGGCCCGGTCCAGCGCGTACGTCATCGCGGAGTTCTGGGCATTGCGGTAGGCGGGGCGGTCCATGGTGATCAGGGCCACCGGGCCCCGGGTTTCGTAGCGGACAGGCTCCGTCGGGGCAGTGGACATCCGCCCTCCTTCCCTAACAAGTGTTTGGTAGGTTAACGTACCGGCCGGTGGCCGTCGAGATCCGTGGGGGAGCCGGCAGATGAGCGCGGTGGAGGAGTTCCGGACACGGGCGCGGACCTGGCTGGACGCGCAGCTCACCGGCGCGTTCGCGGAGCTGCGCGGCCTCGGCGGGCCGGGCCGGGAGCACGAGGCGTTCGCCGAACGGCTCGCCTGGGAGCGCCATATGGCCGCCGCCGGGTGGACCTGCGTCGGCTGGCCCGAGGAGTACGGCGGCCGCGGCGCCACCCTGGAGGAGCAGGTCGCCTTCCACGAGGAGTACGCGGAGTCCGGCGCGCCCGCGCGCGTGGGCCACATCGGCGAACAGCTGGTCGGCCCGACCCTGATGGCGTTCGGCACACCGGAACAGCGCGCCCGCTTCCTCCCGGCCATCGCCGCCGTCGACGCACTGTGGTGCCAGGGCTACAGCGAACCCGACGCCGGATCCGACCTCGCCGCGGTCCGCACCCGCGCCGAGCGGGACGGCGACGCATGGGTGCTCACCGGCCGCAAGATCTGGACCTCGCTGGCCCGCGAGTCCCGGTGGTGCTTCGTCCTGGCCCGTACGGAGCCGGGGTCCACCCGCCACCGGGGCCTGTCCTACCTCCTGGTGCCGCTGGACCGGGACGGCGTCGAGATCCGGCCGATCACCCAGCTCACCGGCACCGCGGAGTTCAACGAGGTGCTGTTCGACGGCGCCCGCACCGACGCCGGGAACCTCGTCGGCGAGGAGGGCGGCGGCTGGGCGGTGGCGATGGCCACCCTCGGGTTCGAACGCGGTGTCTCCACCCTCGGGCAGCAGGTCGGCTTCCGCCGCGAATGGGAGGCGCTGGCCGCCCTCGCGGTCCGCACCGGCGCGGCCCGCGACCCGCTGATCCGCGACCGGCTCACCCGCTCCTGGATCGGCCTGGAGACCATCCGCGGCAACGCCCTGCGGATGCTGGAGGGCGCCGCCGCCGGGGCGCCGGGCCCGGAGGCGTCCATCGGCAAGATCTACTGGGCGACCTTCCACCGCGAACTGGGCGAACTCGCCATGGAGATCCGCGGCGCGGGCGGCACGCTGGCCGCCGGGGCGCCGTACGACCTCGACGAGTGGCAGCGGCTGTTCCTCTTCTCCCGCGCCGACACGCTCTACGGCGGCTCCAACGAGATCCAGCGGAACATCATCGCCGAGCGGGTGCTGGGACTGCCCCGGGAGGCCCGGCCGTGACGGGTGCCGCGCGGCGCCCGGATCCGCTCACGGGGCCGCGGGCCGCCCCGCGCCGGACCGTCCGCTCCGCTCCGTACGCCTCCGGGCCCGGCCCGGTCCCGGCGCCGCGCGGGCGGGGGACGACAATGGCGGTGTGCCGAAAAGCAACGCGCCCGACAGCGGCAAGAAGAAGACGATGACCCCCTCGCCCGCGCGGCGCCGGGAACTGCTCGGCGTGGCCGCCGACGTGTTCGCCGCGCAGGGGTACAACGCCACCACCGTCCGCAAGATCGCCGACGCGGCCGGGATGCTGGCGGGGAGCCTCTACTACCACTTCGACTCCAAGGAGTCGATGCTCGACGAGATCCTCTCCACCTTCCTCAATGAGCTGTGGGCGGGCTACGACGCCGTCCTGGCCGCCGGGCTCGGCCCCCGGGAGACCATCGAGGCGCTGGTCACCGAGTCGTTCCGGGAGATCGACCGGCACCACTCGGCGGTCGCCATCTACCAGAAGGAGTCCCGCCACCTCTCCGTCCAGCCCCGGTTCACCTATCTCGCCGACTCGCAGCAAAAGTTCGAGAAGGCGTGGCTGGGCACCCTGGAGCGCGGCGTCGCCGACGGCGTCTTCCGCGCCGACCTGGACATCCGCCTCACCTACCGCTTCGTCCGCGACACCGTCTGGGTCGCCGCGTCGTGGTACCGGCCGGGCGGACTGCACAGCCCCGACGAGATCGCCCGGCAGTACCTCTCGATGGTGCTCGACGGCATCGCCCTCGGGGAGCGCACCCCCTGACGCATCTTCCCTGAGGAGCCCCCGATGCCCGAGGCGTATCTCGTCGAAGCGGTCCGCACTCCCGTCGGCCGACGCGGCGGCGGGCTGTCCGCCGTCCACCCGGCGGACCTCGGGGCGCAGGTGCTGACGGCCCTGATGGCGCGCTCGGGCGTGGACCCGGCCGCGGTGGAGGACGTCGTGTTCGGCTGTGTGGACACCGTCGGACCGCAGGCGGCGGACATCGCCCGCACCTGCTGGCTGGCGGCCGGACTGCCCGAGGAGGTGCCGGGCGTGACCGTCGACCGGCAGTGCGGCTCTTCCCAGCAGGCCGTCCACTTCGCCGCTCAGGGCGTGCTCTCCGGCACCCAGGACCTGGTCGTCGCGGGCGGCGTCCAGAGCATGTCGCAGATCCCGATCGCCTTCGCCGGCCGCCGGGCGGCCGAACCGCTGGGATTCACGGAGGGTCCCTACGCCGGATCGACGGGCTGGCGCGAGCGGTACGGGAACCGGCCCGTCGACCAGTTCCACGGCGCCGAACTCATCGCCGCGCAGTGGGACATCGGCCGCGAGGAGATGGAGGAGTTCGCGCTCCGCTCGCACCGGCGGGCCGCCCGCGCCCTCGACGAGGGCCGCTTCGCCCGCGAGACCGTGCCGTACGGCGCCGTCACCGCCGACGAGGGGCCGCGCCGCGACACCAGCCTCGCGAAGATGGCGGCGCTGGCACCGCTGACCGAGGGCGGCCGGCTCACCGCCGCCCTCGCCTCCCAGATCTCCGACGGCGCCGCCGCCCTCCTCCTCGCCTCCGAGCGCGCCGTCCGCGACCACGGGCTGACGCCGCGCGCCCGCGTTCACCACCTGTCGGTGCGCGGCGAGGATCCGATCCGGATGCTCTCCGCGCCGATCCCGGCCACCGCGTACGCGCTGCGCAGGGCCGGGCTGACGATGGATGACATCGATCTGGTGGAGATCAACGAGGCGTTCGCCTCCGTGGTGCTCGCCTGGTTGCGGGAGACCGGCGCCGATCCGGCGAAGGTCAACGTCAATGGCGGCGCCATCGCCCTGGGCCACCCCCTCGGCGCCACCGGCGCGAAGCTGATGACCACGCTCCTGCACGAACTGGAGCGCACCGGCGGCCGGTTCGGCCTCCAGACCATGTGCGAGGGCGGCGGCCAGGCCAATGTGACGATCATCGAACGGCTGTGAGGGGTTGGGGGTGTCCGGGGCGGGCGGGCCCGACGCCCGCACCGCCTCACCCGGGCGGCACACGGCCCGACGCCCGCTGGGACCACGCCCGTACCGCTCCCGCGACGCTCAGCCCCTCGTCTCCCGCGACGCGACGAACGCCTCCCGGTGGCGGTCGGCGACGCCGCTGAGGTTGGCCTCGAAGGTGAAGCCCTGCTCGAAGCGGTAGCTGCGGCGGACGTCGACGGGGTCGATGCCGTTGAGCGCGGCCTTCGCCAGCCGCAGCAGCGCCCCGTCCTTCGCGGCGATCTCCCGCGCCAGCTCCAGCGCCGCCGCCCGCAGCTCCGCCCGGGGCGCCACCCGCCACACCGAGCCGTGCGCCCGCAACTCCTCGGCGGTGACGGTCCGGGAGGTGTAGTACAGCGTCCGCATCAGGTGCGCCGGGACCAGCCGGGCGAGATGGGTCGCGGCGCCGAGCGCCCCGCGGTCCAGCTCCGGCAGGCCGAACACCGCATCGTCGCTCGCCACGATCGCATCGGCGTTCCCGGCCAGCCCGACCCCACCGCCCAGACAGAACCCCTGGATCGCGGCGACGACCGGTACCTCGCAGTCGTAGACCGCGGCGAACGCCGCGTAGCAGCCGCGGTTGGCGCCGAGCAGTGCGGTGTGGCCGGGCGTGCGCTGCATCTCCTTGAGGTCGACCCCTGCGTTGAAGCCGCGCCCCTCGGCGGCCAGCACCACACAGCGCGCCCCGGGGTCGGCGCCCGCGGTGCGCACCGCGTCGGCGAGGTCGTACCAGCCCTGTACGGGAAGGGCGTTGACCGGCGGGACATCGACGGTGACGACGCGGACGCCCTCTTCGGGACGGGAGACGGAGACACCCATGAGGCGTTCGACCACCTTTCCATCTAACGTTTGTTAGGTACGCTAGCAGCTCGACGGACGGCGGCGGAGGGGTCGGCGCCCGTCGTCATCAGTGGACGGAGGGAACGCCATGGCCGGACTGTGCGCGCAGCGCGTCGTCGCGATCACCGGAGCCGGACGCGGACTGGGCCGCGCGCACGCGCTCGCCTTCGCCGCCGAGGGGGCGCGGGTCGTCGTCAACGACCTCGGCGTCGGGCTCGACGGCACCGGCGCGGTCACCGGACCCGCCCGGCGGGTCGCCGAGGAGATCCGGGCCCTCGGTGGTGAGGCGGTGGCGCACGACGGCGACATCGCCACACCCGAGGGCGCCGCGTCCCTCGTCGCCACCGCCCTGGAGTCCTTCGGCCGCCTCGACACCCTCGTCAACAATGCCGGATTCCTGCGCGACCGGATGCTCGTCAACCTCGGCGAGGACGACTGGGACGCCGTCGTACGGGTCCATCTCAAGGGGCACTTCCTGACGCTCCGGCACGCCGCCGCGCACTGGCGGGCGGAGGCCAAGGCAGGCCGTACCCCGCACGCCCGGATCGTCAACACCAGCTCCGGAGCTGGTCTGTTGGGCAGCGTCGGGCAGGGAAACTACGCGGCCGCCAAGGCCGGGATCGTCGGGCTGACGCTCGTCGCCGCCGCCGAACTCGCACGCTACGGCGTCCAGGTCAACGCCCTCGCCCCCGCCGCCCGCACCCGGATGACGGAGCACGCCTTCGCCGAGACGATGGCGGCCCCGGCGCCGGGGGAGTTCGACGCGATGGCCCCGGAGAACGTCTCCCCGCTCGTGGTCTGGCTCGGCTCCGCCGACTCGGCGGGCGTGACCGGCCGCGTCTTCGAGGCCGAGGCCGGACGCATCACGGTCATGGAGGGCTGGCACCCCGGCCCGAGCGGCGACACCGGCGCCCGCCGCACCCCCGCCGAGGCCGGTGCCGCGGCACGTGCCCTGCTGGCGACGGCCCGGCCGCCGCTGCCGGTGTACGGGGCGTGAGCAACCGTCAGCTTGCGGGCCCCGGTCGTCCGGTCAGATGGCGGGCGGGCGGTTCGCCGCCGCCGTGGACGGCCAGATCCGCGCCGTTGATGTACCCGGCCGCCGCGCCCGCCAGGTAGAGGCAGGCGTCGGCGAGGTCGGAGGGGAGCGCCAGGCGGCCCAGCGGGACGATCCCGGCGAGGGCCGCCTCGCGCTCCGTCCCTGGGGGAGCGGTCCGGACCGGCCCGGCGCTGAGGTGGTTGACCCGGACTGCCGGCCCCCACTCCAGGGCCAGCGCCCGGGTGAGCATCAGCAGACCGGCCTTGGCGGCGGAGTAGGCGGCGGTGCCGGGCTGCGGATGGTGCGCCGAGACGCTGCCGATGTTGAGGATGCAGCCGCCGCCGTCCTGGCCGTGCATATGGCGGTGCGCGGCCTGGGACGCGTAGAACGGCGCGAGCAGATTGAGCGCCACCACCTTCTCGACGAAGCGCGGGGAGACGGTGGCCGCGTCGGCGTCCGGTGAGCCACCGGCGTTGTTGACGAGGACGTCGAGCCGCCCCGAGCGGCGGGCCGCGGCGTCGACGAACTCCCGGGCCGCGGCCGGGTCGCGGACATCGGCGCACATCACGTGCGCGGTGCGCCCGCCCGCGCGCGGCGGTGCGGACGGCGCGGTGCGCCCGCAGACCGTGACCTCCGCACCGGCCGTCAGAAATGCCTCCGCGAGGGCCCGTCCGATGCCCTTGGTGCCGCCGGTGACGGCCACCGCCCGGCCGGTGAAGTCCCGCGGATCGCCGCCCATGGCCCGCCCCTCTCCGTCCGTGTCACGGTGCCCGGCCGGGCACCGCGGGCCCTTGACACCTGGCCGCGCGGCCACCGTAATCTCTCTACCAAACGTTTGCTAGGTGCATGCGGCATGGAGCCGCCCGGCACGAGCCCGCCCACGGCACACACCGTCAGGAGCTGCGTATGGCCGACAAGACGATGACCGCGCCGGAGGTGGTCGCCCGGCTCCGCTCCGGTATGACCCTCGGCATCGGCGGCTGGGGCTCGCGCCGCAAACCGCTCGCCCTGGTCCGCGAGATCCTCCGCTCCGATCTGCGCGATCTGACCGTCGTCTCCTACGGTGGCCCCGACGTCGGCCTCCTCTGCGCCGCCGGGAAGATCCGCAAGCTCGTCTTCGGCTTCGTCTCGCTCGACTCCATCCCCCTCGATCCGCACTTCCGCGCCGCCCGGCAGAGCGGCCGTATCGAGGTCGCGGAGTACGACGAGGGGATGCTCCAGTGGGGTCTGTACGCCGCGTCGCTGCGGCTGCCGTTCCTGCCCACCCGCGCCGGACTCGGCTCGGACGTCCTGACCGTCAACCCTGAACTGCGGACCGTCGCCGACCCCTACGGCGGCGGTGAGGAACTGCTCGCCATGCCGGCGTTGCCGCTGGACGCCGCGCTGGTCCACCTCCACCGCGCCGACACGGCGGGCAACGCCCAGTGCCTGGGCCCCGATCCGTACTTCGACGACCTCTTCTGCGGCGCCGCCGAGCACGCCTTCGTCTCCTGCGAACGGATCGTCCCCACCGCCCGCCTCACCGAGGACGCCCACCCGGCCACCCTCGTCGTCCGCCGCCTCGCCGTCGAGGGCGTCGTCGAGGCGCCCGGCGGCGCGCACTTCACCTCCTGCGCACCCGACTACCCGCGCGACGAGGCGTACCAGAAGGAGTACGCCGACGCCGCCCGGTCGCCTGCTGCCTGGGAGGCGTTCCACCACCGCTATCTCACCGGCGACGGTCACCACCGCGCGCTGGGCCACCACGGAGAGGGGCAGCCGGTATGAGCGACGCGACCCGGGCCGAGATCTGCGCCGTCGCCTGCGCCGAGGCGTTCCGCGGCAGCGGCGAGATCCTGGCCAGCGCCTTCGGTACCGCCCCCACCCTCGGCGTCAGGCTGGCCCGCGCCACCTTCGCCCCCGACCTGCTGCTCACCGACGGCGAGGCCCGGCTGGTCCAGGGGACCTGGCCGCTCGGCGCCGCGCCCGACGGGCCCGTCGAGGGCCATGCGCCCTTCCGCACGATTTTCGACCTGGTCTGGAGCGGGCGGCGGCACGCCATGATGATGCCCACCCAGATCGACGCCCACGGCAACGTCAACATCTCCGCCATCGGCCCGTACGACGCACCCGAAGTGCAGCTCGTCGGCGTCCGCGGCGCCCCCGGTAACACCCTCTGCCACCCGGTGAGTTACTGGGTCCCGCGCCACTCCACCCGGGTCTTCGTGCCCCGGGTCGACATGGTCTGCGGCGTCGGCACCGCCGCGGCGGCGGCCGTGGGGCGCGCCGCCCGCCACCATGATCTGCGCCGCGTCGTCACCGACCTCGCCGTCCTGGACTTCGCGCCCACGACCGGCACGCTCCGGCTGGTCTCCGTCCACCCCGGCGTCAGCGCTGAGGACGTCGTCGCCCGCACGGGCTGCCCCCTCGTCATCGAGGGCGACATCCCCGCCACGCGTCTGCCCACCGCCGCCGAACTCCGCCTGATCCGCGAGGTCATCGACCCGGCGGGCCTGCGCGACAAGGAGATCGCGGCATGACCCCGCACCCGGCGCTGCGCACCCGGATCTGCGGCCTGTTCGGCGTCGCCCACCCGATCGTCCAGACCGGCATGGGCCACGTCTCCGACGCCACCCTCACCGCGGCCACCGCCAACGCCGGGGGACTGGGCATCCTCTCCGCCGGGCTGCTCGACCTCGACGGGCTGCGCCGCGCCGTCGACGCGGTCCGCGCCGCCACCGACCGGCCCTTCGGCGTCAACCTCCGCGCCGACCAGCCCGACGCCGAGGCCCGCATCGACCTGCTGATCCGCGGCGGCGTGAAGGTCGCCTCGTTCGCCCTCGCGCCCCGCCGCGACCTCATCGCCCGCTGCAAGGACGGCGGGCTGCTCGTCGTCCCCTCCATCGGCGCCCGCCGCCACGCCGAGAAGGTCGCCGCCTGGGGCGCCGACGCGGTGATCGTCCAGGGCGGCGAGGGCGGCGGCCACACCGGCGCCGTCCCCACCGGCCTGCTGCTGCCGCAGGTCCGCGACGCCGTGGACCTGCCGGTCATCGCCGCCGGCGGCTACTGCGACGGCCGCGGCCTGGTCGCCGCCCTCGCCTACGGGGCCGACGGCATCGCCATGGGCACCCGTTTCCTGCTCACCCGCGACTCGCCCGTCGCCCCCGCCGTCAAACAGGTTTACCTCGACAAGGGCGTCCACGACACCGTCCTGACCCGGGAGGTCGACGGCGTCCCGCAGCGCGTGCTGCGCACCGGGCCGGTCGCCCGCCTGGAGAAGACCTCCGGCGCCGGGCGGCTGTTGCGCGCCGCCCGTAACGCCGCCGCCTTCCGGAAGCTCTCCGGCACCCCCTGGCCCGACCTCGTCCGCGAGGGCCTGGCGCTGCGCCGCCGCCACGGCCTGACGTGGAGCCAGGTCGTCATGGCGGCCAACGCCCCGCTGCTCTACCGCACCGGACTCCTCGACGGCCGCCCCGACCTCGGCGTCCTCGCCACCGGCCAGGTCGTCGGCCTCATCGACGACCTGCCGACCTGCCGGGAGCTGATCGACCGGATCATGACGCAGGCCGACGAGGTCCTGCGGCGCCTGGAAGACCCGCCCGGCGGGGCATCGCACCCCGCCGCACCCGACGAGGGAGCCGTGTGACCGTGCCCGAGATCACCGGGGCGCCCGCCCCTCAGCCCGAGACCGACCGGCCCCGCTCCCACCACTTGCTCGACGGCCGGACCGTCGTCGTCACCGCGGCTGCTGGTACCGGTATCGGCTTCGCCGCCGCCCGGCGGTGTGCCGAGGAGGGCGCCCGGCTCGTCATCAGCGACCGCCACGCCCGCCGCCTCAGCGAGGCCGCCGACCGCCTCGCCGCCCACACCGGCACCCGCCCGCTGGCCGTGCCCTGCGACGTCACCGACGGCGGGCAGCTCGACCGGCTCATGGACACCGCGGTGCGTGAGTGCGGCGCCCTCGACGTACTGATCAACAATGCCGGGCTCGGCGGCACCGCCTCCGTCGCCGAGATGACCGACGCCCAGTGGGACGCCGTCCTCGCCACCACCCTGACCAGCACCTTCAAGGCCACCCGCGCCGCGCTGCGCCATATGATCCCGGCCGGTCACGGCGTGATCGTCAACAACGCCTCGGTCGTCGGCTGGCGGGCCCAGCGCGGCCAGGCCCACTACGCCGCCGCCAAGGCCGGGGTGATGGCGCTGACCCGGTGCAGCGCCCTCGACGTCGCCGCCCACGGCATCCGCGTCAACGCCGTCGCCCCCAGCCTCGCGATGCACCCGCACCTCGCCAAGGTCGCCGGGGAGGAGTTGCTCGCCGAACTGAGCGCCCGTGAGGCGTTCGGCCGCGCCGCCGAGCCCTGGGAGGTCGCCAACGTCATGGTCTTCCTCGCCAGCGACTACGCCTCGTACATGACGGGCGAGGTCGTCGCGGTCAGCAGCCAGCACCCCTGACCGGGGCCCGAGATCAGGCCGGGACGTCGTGCCCGAGGTCGAGCAGCTCCTCGTGGAAGCCGCCGAACCCCCGCTCCCGGTCGACGAGATGGATCTCCAGGATCCAGTGGCAGCGCCGCCCCTGCCCGTCGGTGCGCCGCATCGGGCGGGCGCTGCCCGGCGCGATGTACGAGTCGGTCTCGGCGCCGTCCACCTTCTCGTGCGGGAACTCGCCCAGCAGATGGCCCGAGTGCGGCCCGCCGAACCCCCAGCCCGCCGCCTCGGCCAGCCGCACCACCTCGGCGTACAACTCCTCACCGGTGATGTCCGGACGCGCGGCGAAGTGGCGGCGGCCCGCCTCGAAGAGCACCGGCAGATCGTCCCGCAGCCGGTGCTTGACGGGGTCGTCGCCGAGGACGAAGGTCCGGCCGAAATCCGCCTCCCACTCCTCGAAGAGCGGGCCGAAGTCGCAGAAGACGATGTCGTCCTCGGCGATGATCCGGTCCGGCGGGTTCTGCCGGTAGGGCTGGAGGGTGTTGGGTCCGGAACGGACGATCCGCTTGTGCCAGTACCGCCGGACACCGAACATCTCGTGGGCCAGGTCCCGTACCGCGTCGCTCACCTCGCGCTCGCCGCGCCCGGGGGCGACCAGCCCGCGGCTGCCGATCTCCGCGAAGAGCGCGGCCGCCTGTCCCTGGGCCGCCAGCAGCGCCGTCGCGCGCGCGGACTCCTCGGCCGTCCCGCTTCCCCGGTCCTGCGTGCCCGCTTCCTGGGTCATGCCGCACAGGCTAGGAGAGATCGGCACATCCGGCACGGCGGGCTCCGCATCCGGGGGGCGCAACGCGCCAGGCCGGGGCCGCCCCGGACACCCCACGCATCCCGCCCGTCACATTCAGGTAACCCCGGCGAAACCCTTGACGGCTTTCTGATCCGTTCTTAACCTCGCTCGTAGTTCGTACTTTGCAGTAAACGTGCTGCGGCGCTTTCCGCAGATTTTTGGACAGGCACAGACATAGACCACCTGTCGGTGGTTTCGTCATGCCTGTCTTTCTTCTTTCCCCGCCACCGATGGGTCCTTCCTTCAGAGGCGGATTCATGGCACAACGTCCGAGCGTCAACGGCGTCGCCGACGTCGTCGGCCTCATCGATGGCCTGGGAAAGATCACCGGCCGCGCGCAGGTCGTCTGGTTCCTCGTCTTCGGCGGGCTCTTCCTCGACGCGTACTCCAACGCCGCGCTCAGCGCCGGTCTGGGCCCGATGACGACCCAGATGCACCTGTCGAGCACCCAGGTCTCGGTCCTCACCGCCACCGCCCCGGCGCTGGCCATCCTCTTCAACCCCGCCGGCGGCTGGCTCGCCACCCGCTTCGGCCGGGTCCCCCCGCTGCTGCTCGCCAAGGTCTTCGCCATCGCCGGTGCCCTGCTCGCCGCGTTCGCCGGGGACTTCACCGTCGTCTGGCTCGGCCGCGTCCTCGTCGGCGTCGCGTACGGCATCGACTTCGCGGTGGCGATGGCGCTGCTCGCCGAGTACACGCCCGCCAAGCAGGGCGGCCGGCTCAACCTCTGGCAGGCCGTCTGGTACGTCGCCACCACCAGCAACCTCGCCCTCGCGCTGCTCTTCTTCCACCTGGACGCCGGCGCGGACATCTGGCGCTGGTCCGTCGGCTCCGCCGCCGTCGTCGCCGTCGTCCTGCTGATCGGCCAGTGGGCGATGCTGAAGGAGAGCCCGGCCTGGCTGGCGGGCAAGGGACGCCTGGACGACGCCGTCGCCAACCTCGACAAGCTCTACGGCATCAAGGCCGTCGCCGGACGCCCCGACGAAGCCACCCGCGCCGCCACCGAGGCCCCGGCCCCCGGCTTCCGCCAGGCCGGAGTCCTCTTCAAGGGCGCCTATCTGCCGCGCACCGTCCTCTCCTCGGCGATCTCCCTCGGGCAGTCGATGCAGTACTTCGCGGTCGGCTGGTACCTCCCGGTCATCAGCCTGTCGATCTTCGGGGAGAGCTTCGAGAAGGCCACCGTCGGCTCCATGGTCTTCAACGCCTTCGGCATCATCGGCGGACTCCTCTCCGCCTACGCCGGGCGCCGCCTGGGCCTGCGGCTCAGCTCCGCCGCCGGGTTCGCCGGGGTCTTCGTCGCCCTCGTCGTGATGGGCCTGACCTTCGGGAAGGTCCCGCTGGCCGTCGCGTTCCTGCTGCCCGTGGTGTTCATCCTCTGCCATGCGGCGGGCCCCGGCGCCAACGGCAAGTCCATCGCCGCCCTCTCGTACAGCAGCGACGTACGGGCCCTGGGCACCGGCGTGACCGGCATGGTCGGCAGCTTCGGCAGCGTCGTCGGGCTGTACGTCTTCCCGCAGATCAAGGACGCGCTCGGTCTTGCCGGGACCTTCCTGGTGCTCTCCGTCGTGCCGCTGCTCGGCCTGATCACCTGCCTGCTGATCAAGTGGGACCCCACCAAGGCCGGGATCTCGCCCGACGAGGCCGCCGCCCACGACCTGGCCGCCGCACCGGAACCCGCACCCGCCACCCCCGCGCGCTGACCGGGACCGGTCCCCGCCCCGGCACACGATGGTCCCGCCCCGCTCGCCCCCGTACCGCACGCTCGTAAGTGAAAGGGCCGCTATGACGCAGACGTTCACCGGCGCCGCCTGTCGGCGCGGTGTGCTGGCCATCGACGAAGGCACCACGGGCACCCGGGCCGGAGTCGTCCTCGACTCCGGCGCCGCCCACCAGGTGTTCTACCGCTCGATCGCGGTCAGCCACCCGGACGACCTGGCCGTCGAGCAGGACCCGGCGGAGATCTGGACCGCCACCCTCGACGTGGCGCGGCGCGCCGTCGCCCGCGCCCACGAGGACGGCATCGAGATCACCGCGGTCGCCCTCTCCACCCAGCGGGCCACCGCGATGCTGTGGGACGGCGCCACCGGCGAACCGCTGCTGCCCGCCGTGGTGTGGCAGGACCGGCGGTACGCACAGGAACTGACCGGCTACGAGGCCGAGTGGGACGCCCGTCTGCTGGCCCGGCAGGGACGGCCGGTCGGCGCCCGCGCGCCCTTCCTGTGGGCCGCCCGGCAGATCGCCGCCCACCCGGAGGTCGCCGCCGCCCACCGCGCCGGACGCCTCCGCTTCGGCACCGTCGACACCTGGCTGATCTGGCAGCTGACCGGCGGCGCCGTCCACGCCACCACGCCCACCAATGCGGCGTCCAGCGGCGGCTACCTGCTCGGCGCCCACGCCTGGGACGAGGAGTGGATCGGCCACCTCGGCTTCCCCCTCGACCTGCTGCCGGAACTCCGCTCCGACGACGCCGGGTTCGGCACCACCGACCCGGCGGCCCTCGGCATCGCCGTCCCGCTCGCCGCCTCGATGGGCGACCAGCACGCAGCCCTCATCGCCCTCGGCGGCCTCGCCGCAGGCCAGGGCATGTGCATGTACGGCACCGGCGCCTTCGTCGACGCCGCGACCGGCACCGAACCCGCCCTGCCCCGGCCCGACATCTCCGGGGTGCTCGCCCAACCGGGCCGGCGGCAGGGCGACACCAGCCACTTCAGCCTGGAGGCGTACACCTCCACCGCCGGGTCCGCGCTGCGCTGGCTCTGCGACGACCTCGGCCTCTTCGCCTCCCCGAAGGAGCTGGGGGAGGAGGCCGGGCGGGTGCCGTCCCGGCCCGGCCGCACCCCGCGCTTCGTCCCGGCGCTCGCCGGGGTCCGTACGCCCGTGTGGCACCCGGAGGCCACCGCGGCGCTCACCGGACTCACCCTCGCCACCACCCGCGCCGACCTGGCCCGCGCCGTCCTGGAGGGCATCGCCCACTCCGTCTGCGACCTCATCGACGGCGTCGCCGACACCATGGGCGCACCCTTCACCCGCCTGCGGGTCGGCGGCGGCGTCTCCGGCAGCGACCCGCTGATGCAGATCCAGGCCGACCTGACCGGACTGCCGCTGGAGCGCGCCGCCGACTCCGCCACCGCCAGCCTGCGCGGCACCGCCTACCTCGCGGGCGTCGCCCAGGGGCTGTGGTCCTCGCTCGACGAGATCGTCGAGGCCCAGCCGCAGGGCCGGATCTTCACGCCCTCCCTCGACCCCGCCGAACGCGACCGCCGCCGCGCCGACTGGTACGACCTGCTCGCCGCCCACCTGCACGAAAGTGCCCTGCCCCCGCACACCCCCCACTGACGGCCCGCGCGCCGTCACCCGGACGGGCCGGCCGACCCCCGGGCCGTCGCCAAGGAACACCAGGAGTTGATGTTGTGATCACCATGCCCGCCCGGAAGCCGCGGCGCAGTGCCGCGGCGACCCGCCGCACGGCCCTGCTGCTCGACCGCGCGGCCATCAAGCGCGACCTCGCCGACGAGACCTACGACGTCCTCGTCATCGGCGGCGGCGTCACCGGGGCGTACGCCGTGCTCGACGCGGCCTCGCGCGGGCTGCGCGCGGCGCTGATCGAGAAGGACGACTTCGCCTCCGGCACCTCCTCGAAGTCCTCGAAGATGATCCACGGCGGACTGCGCTACATCGAGCAGGGCAACGTCAACCTCGTCCGCCACTCCCTCCTGGAGCGCCACCGCTTCCGCAAGAACGCCCCGCACCTGGTGCACCGGCTGCCGTTCCTCTTCCCGATCCTGGAGAAGGAGGGGGTCTTCGATGCCCGCCTCGCCAAGGGCTTCGAGGGCCTGCTGTGGACGTATGACCTGGTCGGCGGCTGGCGCATCGGCAAGCTCCACCAGCGGCTGACGGTCCCCGAGGTCCTGGCGCAGGCCCCGACGCTGCGCGCGGACAACCTCAAGGGCGGCTTGGTGTACTTCGACGCCCGCACCGATGACGCCCGCCTCGTCCTCACTCTCGTGCGGACCGCCGCCGCGCTCGGCGCGACGATCCTCAACGGCGCCGCGGCCACCGCGCTGCTCATGCAGGGCGGCAAGGCGTCCGGCGCCCGCGTCACCGCCGACGGCGACGCGTTCGACGTCCGCGCCCGCGCCGTCGTCAACGCCACCGGCGTCTGGGCCGACCAGGTCGACGCGATGGCCGACGAGCACCACGCGCCGCAGGTCCGCCCCGCCAAGGGCGTCCACATCGTCGTGCCGTGGGACAAGGTCCGCATCAACTGCACCGTCACCGTGCCGATCCCCGGCCGCGCCCGCCGCGCCACCTGCACCCGCTGGGGCAACAGCGTCGTCCTCGGCACCACCGACGAGGACTACCAGGGCTCGCCCGACGATGTGCACTGCACCCGGCAGGAGATGGAGTTCCTGCTGGAGGGCGCCAACACCGCCTTCGAGGGCAAGCTCACCCCCGATGACGTCGTCGGCTCCATCGGCGGCCTGCGTCCGCTCGTCGGCGGCAAGGAGGGCGCCACCCTCGACATGCGCCGCGACCACCACATCACCCTCGGCACCGGCGGCATGGTCACCGTCACCGGCGGCAAGCTCACCACCAGCCGCCACATGGGCGAGCTGGTCATCGACAAGGTGATGACCGTCCTCGGCCGCAAGGCCCCCAGCCGCACCGCCAAGCTCCCGCTGCTCGGTGGCGCGGGCTACGACGCCGAGGCGGTCGCCGCGTCCGGCGGCCTCGCCGCCCACCTCGGCGAGCGCTACGGCACCGAGGCCCGCTTCGTCGGCGACCTCATCCAGGACGACCCCGCGCTCGCCGAACCCGTCGTCGCCGGGCTGCCGTACACCAAGGCCGAGGTCGTCTACGCGGCCCGCGCCGAACTGGCCCGCTCCGTCGACGACGTCCTCTCCCGCCGCACCCGCGCCCGGCTCTTCGCCCGCGACGCCTCCGCCGCCGCGGCACCCGTCGTCGGCGCCCTGCTCGGGCAGGAACTCGGCCTCACCCAGGACGAGGTGGACCGCTCGGTCGCCGCGTACCTCGACTCCGTCCGCCACGAAAAGACCGTCCTCCTCGAAGGAGCAGCAGCATGATCAGCCGTCAGACCATCACCCACCCCTTCAACCGCGGCAACTACACGGTCGGCGCCCCCAGCTTCGCCAAATGGGCCAAGGACCGGCCGGTCGGCGACGGCCCGGCCGCGCTCCAGGGCGACCCGGTCGAGGTCCCGGAGGCCGTGATCGAGGCGCTGCGCGGCGCCGCCCGCGCGGTGCACACCACCCGCGACGAGGTCGTCACCCGCACCCGCGACTGGTGGGCCGGTTCGATGATCGGCGAGACCGAGGGCCGCCCGGCGACCCCCGACGCCGTGATCGTCGAGGCCGCCGACGCCGACCAGATCGCCGCCGTCCTGCGCATCTGCCACGAGGCCGGCATCCCCGTCACGCCGTCCGCCGGGCGCTCCAACGTTACCGGCGCGGCGCTGCCCGTCTTCGGCGGCGTCGTCCTGGACGTCTGCGGCCTCGACGCCATCACCGGCTTCGACGCCGAGTCGAACGTCGTCGATGTCCAGGCGGGCATGTTCGGCGACCTCTTCGAGAAGCAGCTCCAGGAGGAGTACGGCGTCACCACCGGCCACTGGCCGTCCGCGTTCGCCGTCTCCACCGTCGGCGGCTGGATCGCCTGCCGCGGCGCCGGTCAGCTCTCCACCCGCTACGGCAAGATCGAGGACATGGTCGTCGGCCTCGACGTGATCCACGCCGACGGCACCCGCGCCACCTACGGCGACTACACCCGCGCCGCCGTCGGCCCGGACCTGCGCCAGCTCTTCATCGGCTCCGAGGGCACCCTCGGCGTCATCGTCGGCGCCCGGCTGCGCGTCCACCCGCTGCCCACCTACGCCAAGGCCGTCGCCTTCGGCTTCGCCACCTTCGCCGAGGGCCTGGACGCCTGCCGCAAGATCATGCAGCGCGGCGCCACCCCGGCCGTCCTGCGCCTGTACGACACCCTGGAGTCGGGCACCCACTTCGGCCACCCCGAGACCAACCTCCTGCTCATCGCCGACGAGGGCGACCCCACGATCGTCGACGCCTCGATCGCCGTGGCCGCCGACGTCTGCGCCGCGTACGGCCCCGAGCTGGACAGCGACGCGGTCTTCGCGCGCTGGCTGGACGAGCGGATGCTGGTCGGCAAGTCCGCGGACGGCTTCACCCCCGGCCCGGGCTTCGTCGCAGACACTCTGGAGATGGCCGCCTCCTGGACCGATCTGCCGGTCATCTACGACGAGGTGGTCGCCGCCATCCAGTCCGTCGAGGGCACCCTCGCGGCCTCCGCGCACCAGTCCCACGCGTACACCGACGGCGCCTGCGTCTACTTCTCGCTCCGCGGCGACGTCGCGCCCGAGGCGCGCCGCGACTGGTACCGCGCGGTGTGGGACGCCGCCAACGCCGTCCTCATCAAGCACCGCGCGGCGCTCAGCCACCACCACGGCTGCGGACTGCTGCGCGGCCCCTACCTGGAGGAATCGCTCGGCGCCGGCTTCGCGACGTTCGTCGCCGTGAAGAACGCCCTGGACCCGGAGGGGATCCTCAACCCTGGCAAACTGGGCCTCCCCAGCCGCTTCGGGACGTCCCCGCTGAGCTGACCCGGAACGCCCCGGCGGGCCCGGTCCACCGGCCCGCCGGGGCGCCCGGCGGCTCCCCCCTTCCCGCTCCACCGGAAGGTCCCTTCACCGGAAGGCTCCGCCATGGCCCCCTCTTCCCGGTCCGGCGCCCCGCTCGACCCCCGGCTCACCTCGGTCCTCGCCGAGGTCCCGGTCGTCGCGTCGGTTGTCGGCAGCCAGCCGCTGCGGCAGTTCCTGACCGCACCGGCCAAAATGTGCATCCTCGCGTCGTTCGCCGTGGGGCAGCTGCCCCAGGTCGTCCCGGCGCTGGGCCGGGCCGGGAAGGCCGTGTTCGTCAACGTCGACTCCAGCCCCGGACTGGCCCAGGACCGGGGCGCGCTGGAGTTCCTCAAGGACCTCGGCGCGCACGGCGTGGTGAGCACCCGGCTCTCCCTCATAGAGAAGGGCCGGCCGCTCGGCCTGCTGACCGTCATGAAGGTCTTCGTCACCGACCGTTCCAACCTGCGCCGCTCCCTGGACGCCGTCTCCCGCGGCGCGCCCGACCTCGTCGAGGTCATGCCCGCCCCGATCATCGGCCGGATGAGCGCGCAGTCCCGCCGTGCGATGTCCCCGTCGATCGCCGCGGGCTTCGTGGAGTCCCCGGGGGACGTCGCCCTGGCGCTGGCCCAGGGCGCGGCCGCCGCCGCCACCTCCGATCCCCGCCTCTGGCATCTGCGCCGTGACCAGCTCCCGCCGGTCCCGCCGTCCGCCCTCAAGAGGCCCGCCGCACCCCAGGAGTAACCCCATGACTTACGTGGTCATCGCCCGCTACCGCACCCTGCCGGACGCCCAGGACACCGTTCTGCCGCTCCTCGACGCCATGGCCACCGCCTCCCGTGCCGAGGAGGGCTGCCTCGGCTACCGGGTCCACCAGGGCACCGAGGACCCCCGCGACCTCGCGCTGTACGAGGAGTACCGCTCCGAGGCCGACTTCACCGCGCACTGCGCCTCCGGCCACTTCCGCGACATCGTCCTCGGCAAGGTCGTCCCGCTGCTGGAGAGCCGCGAGGTGCTGCGCTGCGCGCCGCGCGTGGAGGTGGCCGCGTGAAGACCCGCGCCGCCGTCCTGCGGACCGTCTCCACCGACCGTCCGTACGCCACCACCGCCCCGGTCGCCGTCGAGGAGCTGGAGCTGGGGGCGCCCCGCGAGGGCGAGGTCCTGGTCAAGATAGCCGCGGCCTCGCTGTGCCACTCCGACCTCTCCGTCGTCAACGGCGACCGGGTCCGCCCGCTGCCCATGGCGCTCGGCCACGAGGCCGTCGGCGTTGTCGTGCAGACCGGCCCCGGTGTCCGCCGGGTCACGCCGGGCGACCATGTCGCGCTGGTCTTCGTGCCGAGCTGCGGCTCCTGCGCCGACTGCGCCCAGGGCCGCCCCGCGCTCTGCGCCGCCGCCGCGACGGCCAACGGCTCCGGCGGGCTGCTGCACGGCCCGTCCCTGCTGACCGACGCGGCGGGCGAGCGGGTCCACCACCAGCTGGGCGTCTCCGCCTTCGCCGAACATGCCGTCGTCGCGCAGGAATCCCTCGTCCCGATCCCGCGCGACGTGCCGTTCGCCGTCGCCTCGATGTTCGGCTGCGCGGTCCTCACCGGCGCCGGCGCGGTCATCAACACCGCGGCGCTCCGCCCGGGCCAGTCCGCCGTCGTCTACGGGCTCGGCGGCGTCGGCCTCTCCGCGGTGCTCGGCGCCCGCGCCGCCGGGGCGTACCCGGTCGTCGCCGTCGACCCGGTGGCCGAGAAGCGCGAGCTGGCGCTGCGCCTCGGTGCCTCGCACGCGTACGCCCCCGACGAGGCCCCGGCCGCGATCCGCGAGCTGACCTCGGGCGGCGCGGAGATCGCCGTCGAGGCGGTCGGGTCGCCCGCGGTGATGGCCGCCTGCCTGGACGTGGTCGGCCGCGGCGGCAAGGTCGTCTCGGTGGGACTGCCCGCCCCCGGCCGTACGCTGGAGGTACCGGCGCTGGCCTTCGCCGGTGAGGGCAAGTCGCTGCTCGGCTCGTACATGGGTGACGCGGTCCCCAGCCGCGACATCCCGCGCTTCCTCGACCTGTGGCGCGCCGGTCTGATGCCGGTTGAGCTGATGCACACCGGCACGCTGCCGCTGACCGGCATCAACGACGCCCTGGAGGAGCTGGCCTCCGGCCGTGCCATCCGCCAGGTCCTCGACACCAACGGTCTGCTGGGCGGCTGACCCGCCCTCTCGAACGCGCGCCCGGCATGGTTTCCCCCGAACCTGCCGGGCGCGCCCCGTTTCCGCCCGGTCGCGGCGCTTCCCGGGACGGCGCACGGTGAAAGGGAGGGCCGCGCGTCCGTGAGACGGCCCGGCGGGTGTGCGGAGCATCAGCGGTGAGCAGGTGCCATCGTGAGACGACGGGCCGAGCCGCGAGGAGGAGTCACCATGACCGTCCCGCAGCCGCCCGGGCGACCCGGGCCGACCCACCCCGACCCCGTGCCGCCCACCCCCGGCCCGGGCCCCGGACCGCCCGGACCGATGCCCGGCCCCGGGCCGGGACCGGTACCCGCACCGGGACCTGATCCCGTGCCCGGCCCCGTACCGGCCCCCGAGCCCGACCCCATCCCGCCGCACCCGGCCCCGCCGACCCCGGGCCCCACGCCCGGTCCGGCCCCCGACCCGGTACCGGCGCCGCACACACCCTGAGCCGGGATGCGCGGTCCCTTCCGTATTTCTGGAACGCGTTCTACTGTGCCCTGGCCCGGTATCCGACGGGGCGTCAGAATCCGTCGGTCCGGGCTCTGTTGAGGGCCTGACCACACGGACACGGAACGTACGGGATGAAGGGGAGGGGCCGTGCACCTCGCATACACCCCCGCACAGCAGCGGTTGCGCGCCGAACTGCGCGGCTACTTCGCCGCGCTGGTGCCGGAGAACACCTACGCCCAGGACGCCGACCCTGCCGCCCGCAAACGCTTCTACCGCGACACCGTGCGGCGCCTCGGCGCGGACGGCTGGCTCGGCGTCGGCTGGCCCAAGGAGTACGGCGGCCGGGGCATGACGCCGATGGAACAGTTCCTCTTCTTCGACGAGGCGGCCCAGGCGGGCGTCCCGCTGCCGCTGATGGCGCTCAACACCGTCGGCCCCACCCTCATGCGGTTCGGCACCGACGAGCAGAAGGCGTACTTCCTGCCCCGCATCCTCTCCGGCGAGATCGACTTCGCCATCGGCTACAGCGAACCGGACGCCGGAACCGACCTCGCCGCGCTCCGCACCCGCGCCGTCCGCGTCGGCGACGAGGACGGCGGCCACTACGTGGTCGACGGCCAGAAGATCTGGACCACCAACGGCGACACCGCCGACTGGGTCTGGCTCGCCGTCCGCACCCGCAGCGCCACCGACGGCACCCCGCCCCACAAGGGCATCACCCTGCTCCTCGTCCCGACCGACGACCCCGGCTACTCCTGCACCCTCATCAACACCCTCGCCTCGCACGACACCACCGCCAGCCACTACGACCACCTCACCGTGCCCGCCTCCCGCCGCGTCGGCCGGGAGAACGAGGGCTGGCGGATCATCACCAACCAGCTCAACCACGAACGCGTCACCCTCGCCGCCCACGGCACCATGGCCATCCGCGCCCTCCACGACGTCCAGCGCTGGGCCGCCGCCACCCGCCTCACCGACGGCCGCCGCGTCATCGACCTCGGCTGGGTCCGCAACCGCCTGGCCCGCACCCACACCACGCTCGACGCCATGAAGCTCCTCAACTGGCAGATGGTCGACGCCCTGGAACGCGACGCCCTCACCCCGCAGGACGCCTCCGCCGTCAAGGTCCACGGCTCCGAGGCCCGCCGCGACGCCTACGCCTGGCTCATGGAGATCGTCGCCGCCGCGGGCCCCCTCAAGGAGGGCTCCACCGGCGCCGCCCTCCACGGCGACCTGGAACGCGGCTACCGCTCCGCCGTCATCTTCACCTTCGGCGGCGGCAACAACGAGATCCAGCGCGAGATCATCACCTGGATCGGGCTGGGGATGCCTCGGGTGCGGCGGTGAGGCGGGTGCGACCACAGATTTTAGCTGCCCCACCGTCACCCCCTACGGATACGCCCAGGTGCGCGGCCTGGAATCAAGAGCCTTCGCCCACCTGGCCAAGGTCACCAAGATGGACGGCATGACGGCTCGCCGTCACGGCGACGCTCGCCACAGAACACGGTCTCCTGCGGCGCGCCCCTGCCCCGGCCGACCCCGGAGAGATCGCAGCACGGATCGCCGTCGAACGTGGCATCGCCCCGCCGGCCGGTTCTCCTGCCGTATCTCGGTCCCCTACCCAGGCTCCCTCCGCCGTGCCGCGTGCAAGTCCTGCTCTGCCCATCTCCAGGACACCGCCCTTACGTTCTGACGGTTCGGTCGTTCCGTGTGGGATGGTCGCTTCAGCCGGTCAGGGCATGATCTGTGGGGAGCTCTTTGCCATACCGCGGCGCCGCTCGGCGACCGTTCCTCACGAGGCTTCCGCCCCTGGTTGTCGGGAGACATGGCGGATGCCACCCGTACCGGCGAGCGCGCATCCGGACTGCGCCCGTGCCGCAGAGGAACACGGGACCTCATTACATGATCGATGACTCGTGCTGCCGTACGGGCATGCGGTGGCCGTCGGTCAAGCCCTGTTGGCGGCAGGTGCTGAGGGCGCGCTCGCGCGGTCTGGATGCGGGGCGTCCTGGCACTTCAGGGACCATGAAGGGATGGAGAGGCACAGCAGATGAGAATTCTGGAAGCGGTCCGGTTCGGCACAGTCATCGATCACTTCGCCGAGGCACACCCCTTCGACGCCTCTGATCAGGCCAACACCAACGATGAGGCCGAGGGGCACCTCCGCAACGCGCATCGGGAGTTGGGTGGCCGTTGGCACCACGTCCTGCTGGAAGGTCCGGAAGTGCGCGGTGTGGTGCTCCCCTGGCACCTGGGTGAGGAGGGCGGAGCGGAGCTCATTCCCAAGAGCGGGCTCACGGTGGCCGACGCAGCGGAGCGACTTGCGATGTGGGGAACCTCCTACGCGCTCTCCAACCCGTTGTGCGCGTTCAAACTCGCCAGGCAGAGCGCGGCCTCTGGCGGGCCGCTGTTCCTGAGCACCCGGCCCGTCTCGGGAATCGACTACGAGGGCTTGGTTGCCCGCGAGGGGCTGATTCATCTGGACGGGCTGCACCGCATGCTCGCCTGGGCCCGGGCCGGGCACCTGGCGCCCGGAAACTGGTTCCCTGCCTACGTGGCCGGGCCGGCCCCGGCCGACGTACGGTCGGGCGCTGGGCATGAACAGGGCTGACGGGATGTTCTCCTCCCCGAGGGGCAGCGCGGCATGGTCCGCGCCGTATCAACGACGTGCCGCACGTCCATGCTCGGTGAACACGGCGGAGTCCGGCGGGGCCTGAGCGCAAGGAGCGCAGTTGTTGATGATCCGTCCCCTGCGCGGGGCCTGCTCCTCGCCTCGACGGTCTACGACGGACCGGGCAACGAGCACCCACCTGAACTCCCCTGAACAGGGTCAACTCCCGCAAGGCGCAGGCCTCGCCGCTGAGTCGGGAGTGCGACAACGTGCTGCGCCGCCTGCGCTTGACGGTGGGCATCACGACGGACAGTACACAAATGCTACGCATCGCCTCTAGAATGCTACTTAGTGTTATCTCTCTCAGGGCTTCGCTCGCTCGGACAGGAGACTCCGTGAACGACGACGAAGTGACCCTCGAACTCGGCATGGGCGGCAGTGCCATCAAACCGGCGCTCGTCGAACGGAGCGGGGCCGTCACGGCCGGGGGCGCCCTTCCCTCCAACTCCGGAGACGGAGCCGGCACCGTTCTGCGCTCCGTGTCCGGACGCGCCACGCGAGCCACCGGCAAGGCGGCGTCGGCCGGCCGGACGGTGCGCGCCTTCAGCCACGACATGCGAGCGGGCGATCTCGCCGAGGCGCCGCTCGCCGGCATCCCGCCACTCGATCCGGGAGCGGTGGATCTCGGCAGCGGACCGCCGGCCCGGAAACTGCTGGACGACGCGTCCTGGAGGCGGTCATGACCACGGACGCCAAAGGTGCACCTCAGACACCCTCGCGTCGGCTCACTGCCGCAGCCGGTGCCCGCCGCTTCATCGAGCAGCGCACCATCGCCGTCGTACCCGAAGACGAACGCTACGGACGGCCGCGCGACCTGTTCGCCGTCTGGTTCGCTGCCAACATCAGCCCGCTGACCATCGTTTCCGGCACCATCGCCCCCGCCGTCTACGGCCTGGGCCTGTGGTCCGGCATGGCCGCGGTGCTCGTCGGCAACCTCATCGGCGGTTTCCTCATGGCTCTGCACGCAGCTCAGGGGCCGCGCCTCGGTGTTCCCCAGCTCATCCAGAGCCGAGGGCAGTTCGGTAGCTGGGGATCCCTCCTGGTGACGGTGCTCGCCATGTTCATGTATGCGGGGTGGTTCGCCTCCAACCTCGTCATCGCCGGACAGGCGCTGCACCAGATCGTCCCGGAGCTGCCCACCTCGCTGTGGCTGATCCTGTGCGCCGCTGCCGGTCTGGTCATCGCCGCCGTCGGCTACGACCTCATTCACCGGGTAGGACGCTGGGGCACCCTTGTCTCGGCGGCTCTACTGGCCGTGTGTGCCGTCCAGCTCCTCAGCACGCCCCACATCCTGGAACGTGCCGGTGAGCACGGCGGCTTCACCCTTTCCGGCTTCGCCGGTATGGCCGGGATCGGCGTACTGCTTCAGCTCACCTTCGCGCCCTACGTCTCCGACTACACCCGATACATGCCCACCGACACCGCCGCCCGGCGCGCCACCCTGTGGTTCACGTACTGGGGCTGCGTCCTGGGCAGCGCCCTGCCGATGCTGCTCGGCGTGGTCATGGGCCTGGCAGTGTCCGACGACACCATCCGCGGGCTCGGGGCGGTCCTCGGCAGCACCCTGTCGGCCGTCGTCCTGGTGGGTTTCGCCGCGGTCGTCATCCACATCAACGCCATGAACCTCTACGGCACCGCCCTCTGCCTGGTCACCGCCGTACAGACGTTCCGGCACCGCTGGCTGCCCGGGCGTACCGTACGGGTGCTTCTGGTCTCCGCCCCGCTCGCCGTCGGCCTGACCATGGCCCTGGCCTTCCAGAAAACCTTCTTGGCCTCCTACACCGACTTCTTGGCCATCCTGCAGTACGTGCTGGTTCCGTGGACCGCCATCAACCTCATCGACTTCTACCTGATCCGGCGCGGTGAGTACGACGTGGGGTCCTTCTTCGCGCCCGACGGAGGGGTGTACGGGCGGTTCAAGGTACCCGCGCTCCTCGTCTACGCCGGCAGCTTCCTCGCCGAGATTCCGTTCATGCACACATCGGCCTTCACCGGGCCCGCCGCCCGCGCACTGGGCGGAACGGACCTTGCCTGGGCCGTCGGCCTGGCCACTGCCGCCGCGGGATACCGGGCCGTCATGAAACCGCAAACAACGGAGGTGAGCGAGCCGCTCCGTCCACCGACTCCATGACGGGCCGGCCGCACACCGAAGTCGTGCGGCCGACCCGCTGCCGGTGCCGTCCGACTCGGGGTCTCGGTGACGGCGACGACACCGGACTGCGCGGGGAGCTCGCCTTCTCGATCCCCGGCCGGCCGGACGCCGGGGCAGGCGGCGGATATGCGCTGCCGGGTGCTCCGGCCGTACCACCGGCCCTCTCGTTTCTCCGGGGAGTGGGTTACAGGGCGTCGAAGGCTTCCGTCACCGCCTCGCACGTCGCGTCCAGTTCGTCCTCGGTAACCGTGGCGGCGATGAACCAGCAGGCCATGCCGTAGGCGTTGGTGTGGATTCCGCGTTTGAGGAGTTCGTGGCGGAAGGCGTGGTAGCGGGCCTGGTCGGTGTGGAGCAGGTCGCGGTACTGGCGGGTGGGGGTGCCGTCGGTGGTGAAGACGGTCTGGAACATGGCGCCGACGCCCTGCACCGAGCAGGGGACGCGGTGGTCGTGGGCGGCGCGCCGGATCGTCTCCATGAGCCGCTGTCCGCTGTCCTCGATGCGCTTGGCGACCTCCGGCCGGTTCAGCTGTTGCAGGGTGACCAGGGCGGAAGTGGCGCACAGAGGCGAGGCGTTGTAGGTGCCGCCGTGCTTGACGTGCCCTCGTGCCAGGGGTTCCATCACGTGCCGCTGCCCCGCGAACGCGGCGATCGGCATGCCGCCGCCCAGGGCCTTGGAGAAGACGGCGAGGTCCGGGACCACGTGGAACAGCGACTGGGCGCCTCCGGGTCCGGTGCGGAAGCCGGTGCAGACCTCGTCGAAGATGAGCACGATCCCGCGTGCCGTGCATTCCTCCCGCAGCAGGTCGAGGTAGCCCGGTTCGGGCATGGTGCAGGCGTTGTTGGCAACGATCGGCTCGCAGATGACCGCCGCGAATTCCCCGCGGTGGGCGTCCAGGACGGCGCGGAGGGCCGCGGGATCGTTCCACGGGCAGACGATCACGTCGTCGACGACCCCGGCCGGGATGCCGGGGGAATGGGGCACAGGGTGCGGGGCGTCGTAGGGGCCGGCCTCCGCGGTGCCGGGGCGGTTGGAGATGGCCAGGGTGTCGGACCAGCCGTGATAGTGGCCCTCGAATTTGAGGATCTTGGAGCGCCCGGTGTAGCCGCGGGCGGCACGTACGGCCCCCTGTACCGCCTCGCTGCCCGAGTTGGCGAACCGGACGAGCTCCGCGCAGGGCACCATCTCGCAGATCAGCTCGGCGAGTTCCACTTCGGCGGTGTTGCAGGTGCCGAACATCGTGCCGGTGTGCAGGACAGCGGTGAGCGCGTCGGTGAGTTGCGGGGCGGCATGCCCCAGGACCGCGCTGCCGTAGGAAATGAGGTAGTCGATGTACTCGTTGCCGTCGACATCCCGGATGCGTGTCCCGGAGCCGCTGGCCATGTAGAGCGGGTACGGGTGCGGGCCGGTCGAGGTCAGCCGGGACGAGGAGCTGATGCCGCCGGCCAGTGAAGCCTGGGCCCGGTCGAACCAGGCTCGGCTGCCGTCGGTCCCGCCCAGCGCCGCTATCTGGCCAGTCATAGGAAACTCCTGTTTGGGAGAGGGGTGCTTGGGCACGTTCGGAGGACCCTTCGTACGAAAGGGTGTGCTGATCGAGAGGACGGGTGGGGAGTGGCAGGGAAGACGGCGGTTGTCACCGGAGCGGGCAGCGGGATCGGGCGGGCGTGTGCCCTCGGTCTGCTGGCGGATGGCTGGACGGTGGCCCTGGTGGGCCGGCGCAAGGAACCGCTGGAGGAGACCGCGGCCCTCGCGTCCGCCGCCGACCATGACCGCGCGCTCCCGTTCCCCGCCGACATCACCGAGGCCACCGCGGTGGACGACCTGTTCGCCTCCGTCGTGGAGCAGTTCGGGCGATTGGACGTGCTGTTCAACAACGCTGCCGACGTCATGCCCTACACCCCGACCGAGGACGTGAGTGTCGAGGACTGGCACCGCGTGATGGACTCCATCGCCACCGGGACCTTTCTGTGTTCCCGCGCCGCCTTCAGGGTGATGAAGCAGCAGACGCCGCGCGGGGGGCGGATCATCAACAACGGTGCGCCGTCCGCGCAGGCGCCCCGGCCGGACTCCGTCGCGTTCACTGCGGCCAAGCATGCGGTCGCCGGGATGACGCGTTCGCTGTCCCTGGACGGTCGCCGTTACGACATTTCCTGCGGCCAGATCGACATCGGCAACGTCACTCCGGAGGACCGCCCGCAGCCGGCCGTCCTGCAGGCTGATGGGTCACGGCGGGTCGAACCCACCATGGACGTGCGGCATGTCGTCGACATGGTGCGGACCATGGCTGCTCTGCCGCTCGGGGTGAACATCCAGTCCGTCCTGGTCATGCCCAGTTCCATGCCGTACGTCGGCCGGGGTTAGCCCGGCCACGTAGGCGGGGAACCAGTTGCCGGGCACCAGGTGCCCGGCCTGGGCCCAGCCGAGCATGCGGTGCAGCCCGTCCAGATGGATCAGCCCCTGGCGGATCGTCATGCACGCATAGTCGGGTCCCGAAACGGGCCGGGTGCTCAGGAACAGCGGGCGGCGCCGGCCCGTGTGCTGCCGGGTGAGCTTGAAGGAGCACAGCGGATTGGAGTGCGCGTACGAGGTGCCCAGCTCCGCGAGCCGGTCCGCGGCCGAGGCCACGGTCAGCCCGGTGTCGGGGATCAGCTCGACCTCACCGTCCTCCCCGAGGTGCCAGGGGAGCACCACCTTCCGCACCTCCGGGCCCTCCAGCAGGACCTGGTGCCATCGGCCGCCCAGCTCCCGTTGCGCGTTGCGGAGGTGTCCCTCGGCCTCATCGTTGGTGTTGGCCTGGTCGGAGGCGTCGAAGGGGTGTTCCAGGGTGAAGTGGCGGAAGACCGCCTCGAACTGCACCGCTTCCCTCACTCTCATCTGCTGTGCCTCTCCGCCGCTGCGTACTCGCTGAAGTGCCGTTCGGCGAACAGCTGCGGACGCCCCGCATCCAGACCGCGCGAGCGCGCCACGGCCAGCACCTGCCGCCAGTACGGTTTGACCGGCGGCCACAGCGTGCCCGTGCGGCAGTAGGAGCCATCGATCAGGTAGCGCGGTCCTGCACCCGCAGGCACCGCGGGCGCGGCCCGGCGCGCATGAAAGAGCGCTGAGTGGAGTATGACGGTGGATCCGGGCGGCAGGTCGTCGATGACCACTTCGCCCGGCAGGACCCCCGTGCCCAGATGGCTGTGGGTGCCCTTCTCGGCCACCTCCCGGTGCGAGCCCGGCAGCACTACCAGGCCACCTGACCCTGGCTTGAGTCCGCCTAAGTAGTGCAACGCATGGATCATGGGGAAGCGGCGGTCCCGCTGGGGCCGTTGTTCGTAGTCGTGGTGCCAGGGCTTGCCGGCTCCACCGGCCGGTCGCCGGTCGCTGTGCAAGTGGTGGAAGACGAAGGACTCGCCCAGCAGATCGGGGTGTGCGAGCAGGTCCATCAGCGGCGGGAACGCCGCGAGCTCACCGTGTGCCTCCAGATCCATTTCGACCACCTGCGGCGGCTCGGCTCCCGGAAGCGTGCAGGCGTCGATGGACTTCTGACGCCAGCCTGTCTCCATCCACTTGTCCACCTCCGGCATGAGCCGGTCGACGAGGCCTTCGGGTATGAACCCGGGTAGTACAAGGAAGCCGTTCGCGATGAAGTCCGATATTCGAACCTCGTTGGTACGAGTGCCTCTCACCTGTAGGAACCCCCGATTCACTCAACTGTTGCCTTACGGACGCCATGGTGCTCGGCGTTTCTTATCCAGGGCAGATATGCGCCATGCGCATGGCAAGATCAATGGCCAAAACCAGCAATCAAGTTGCACAGGTGCCCGTAGGGGCATAGGCACTGTCTGGCGGATCTGTGCCCCTGTGGGTTACCGGCTCGTTGTGTCCGGGACGGGGCGGGTGATCTGACGAATGCCGAGTGGGTCCGGTTGGGGCCGCACTTGCCGGTGCCGGGGCATGAGCAGAGCGACGAGGAAAGGCGAGCCACGAGGCCACCACGCCGTGCACGCCCTTGTCGCTCGGGTCAACGTGTCACCGTCGGGAAGCCCGTTGCCGGACTTGAGCTGTGGTCACAGGCGGGCGTGACTGCCCCGGCCGTCACCCTGCGCCCCGCCCCGCGTTGTCCCGGTCGAGCGGTTCCCGCGGACGGAACCGCGTACGGCTTCCAGGAGGTGTGGCACAGGTGACGGACGGTGCTGAGGGGACGGGGCCCGCCATGCGGTCGGCGGTGCGGGAGACCTACGGTCCGGGCGATCTGGGCGGGCAGCCGATCTTCGGCGGCGGATTCATCAACTTCGGGTACTGGCGCGCCGTCGACCTGGACCGCCCGCTCGGCGAGGCGGAGCGGATCCGCAGTCAGGAGGACCTGTACCGGCATGTTCTGGGCGCCGCCGGGCCACGGCCGGGCGCGAAGGTGCTTGAAGTGGGCTGCGGCCTCGGCATGGGGTGCGCGGTGATGCTGCGGGAGTACGGTTCCGCCGCCGTCACCGGCATGGACATCCATCCGCAGCAGCTGAGCCGGGCGCGCGCGGCCCATGCGGAGCTGCTGCGGGACGAGCCGGAACGGCTGCGGTTCGTGCAGGGGGCCGCCGAGCGGATGCCGTTCGAGGACGGCGAGTTCGACGTGGTGATCAGCGTGGAAGCCGCCCAGCACTTCCCGGATCTCGGGGCCTTCGCCGCACAGACCGCGCGGGTGCTGCGGCCCGGCGGCCGGGCGGCGGTCGCCAGCTTCTTCACCGTGGACGACGCGCCGGACCGCCCCGGACACCTCGCCCGGCTGCTGGAGACCTTCGACAGCGGGCTGGACATCGCCCGGCCGGTGACCGCCCTCACGGACGCGTTCACCACCGCCGGGCTCACGCACGTGTCCGCCACATCGATCGGCCCGCACGTCTGGCCCGGGTGGGACCGCTGGCTCGCCCACTGGTGGACCCCGGACACCTGGCCGCGCAACTTCCTGCGCGCCTATCAGGAAGGGATCCTGGACTATTACGTCGTCACGGCGGACCGGCCGCGGTAGGGCCGTGAGGTGAAGGTGGCGGCCCGGTGACGTGGCGCGGGAACGGGAACGCGGGGCAGCCGGAATCCGCGGGCGGACCGGCCGTCCGCCCGGCTGCAGGAAACGTCCGGTCGCCCCCGGCGCTCGGTGCCTTCCGGCGGGCGGGGGGCGGCGATAGCCTCGCCGGTGGCGGCCCCGAGCGCCGCCACCGGCAGGCCGCTGGGCCGGGGCCGGGAGGCGGCACAGACGAGGAGCGGACGCCGTGGCCGACGAACCGAACGAGACCCCGGACAGCACCGCCGTACGGGTCGCCCTCTGGCGGGCGCTGCACGTGCGGGTGGACGCGGCGCCCCCGGTCCTCGACGACGAGACCGGGCTGCGGCTGGCGGACCCGGGGGAGGGGTGGCAGCGGCGCGGGGACATGGACCCGCGCGCCACGAGCGGCTTCCGCGCCGCCGTCGTCTCCCGCGCCCGGTTCGTCGAGGACCTCGTCACCGACGAACTCGCCTGCGGCGTCGGCCAGTACGTCATCCTCGGCGCCGGTCTTGACACCTTCGCCCAGCGCCGCCCCGAGACCGCCGACCGGCTGCGGATCTTCGAGATCGACCAGCCGGGCACCCAGGCGTGGAAGCGCCGCCGCCTCACCGCCCTCGGCCACGGCGTCCCGGAGCGGCTGCGGCTGGTGCCGGTCGATTTCGAAGCGGGCGACGACTGGTGGGCGCGGCTGGTCGACGCGGGTTTCGACCCCGCCCGGCCCGCCGTCGTCGCCTGCACCGGCGTCACCATGTACCTCACCGAGGAGGCCGTCGCGGCGACCTTGCGCCGCCTCGCCGGTCTCGCCCCGGGCTCGACGCTCGCCATGACGTTCCTGCTGCCCGCCGAACTCCTCGACGCCGCCGACCGCCCGGCGCTGGAGGCCACCACACCGCAGGCCCGGGCCTCCGGAACGCCGTTCCGCAGCTTCTTCACCCCGCGGCAGATGCTGGCGGCAGCCCGCGAGGCCGGTTTCCGCGACGTCCGCCATGTGGCCGGAACCGAACTCGCCGCCCGCTACTTCGCCGGCCGGCCCGACGGCCTCCGCCCGTCCAGCGGCGAGGACTTCCTGGTGGCCACCGTCTGACGACCGACGTCCGCCGGGCCCGCGGTGGTCCACCCCGGCTCGGCACCCCGAGACACGGAGGACGATCCGCGATGACCGGCCGTCAACTCGCAGCGGCCCCGGAACGGGCCGCCGCACCACGTCTCCGGCTGGGCCTCGCCACCGTGCTGACCGGGGCGTTCATCGCCATGATGGACACCTTCATCGTCAACGTCGCGGCGCCCGCCCTCCAGGCCGATCTGCACGCGGACGCCGCCGCCACGGAGTTCGTCATCGCCGGGTACACCCTGGCCTACGCGATCGGGCTGATCACCGGCGGACGGCTGGGCGATGTGTACGGGCGGCGGCGGATGTTCGCCGTGGGCCTGGCCGGGTTCACCCTCGCCTCGTCGCCTGCGGGCTGGCCCGTACCCCGACGGAGCTGATCGTGGCCCGGCTGGTGCAGGGCTGCGCCGCGGCCCTGCTCACCCCGCAGGTCCTGGCGATCATCCGGGTGGCGTGCCCGGACCCCGGACAACGCGCCCGTGCCTTCGGACTCATGGGCGCGGTGCAGGCGCTGGCGAGCGTGCTGGGACAGGTCCTGGGCGGGGCGGTGACCCAGGCCGATCTGCTGGGTCTCGGCTGGCGTCCGGTGTTCCTGATCAATGTGCCGATCGGCATCGCCGCGCTCCTGCTCACCCCGTACGCGGTACCCGAATCGCGGGCGCCGGACGCCGACCGGATCGACTGGGCCGGATCCGCGCTGGGCGCCGTCGGGCTGGGCGCGCTGCTGATGCTGCTGATCGAGGGGGAGCGGATCGGCCCGCCCGTCCGGCGGGTGGGGCTGCTGGCCCTTGCCGTGGTCGCACTGGCGGCGTTCGTGGCCACCCAGGTGCGCCGCACCCGGCGTGACGACGCTCCGCTGCTGCACACCGGGCTCTTCGGCGACCGCGCCTTCGCCGGTGGTTCGGCGCTGATCCTGCTGTTCGCCGCCACCATGCCACCGCTCTACCTCGGCTACACCCTGCTGCTGCAGGACGGCCTCGGCGCCTCCCCGCTGCGCGCGGGCCTCTTCTTCGCGCCGCTGGCCCTGTCCGTCGCGGTCGCCTCGTACGCCACCGGACGGCTCGGCCGCCGGTTCGGCGCCCGCGCGGTGCTGCTGACCGGGGCGCTGCTGCACACCACCGGCGGCTGCCTGGCGCTGCTGCTCTGCCTGGCGGCCCCCCGAGGCGCCCCCGGCAATCTGCTCCCCGCGCTGGTGATCCTCGGCGTGGGCGAGGGATTCTTCGTCACCCCGAGCCTCAACGCGGTGCTGGGCACCGTCGCCGACCGGCACATCGGCGGCGCCTCCGGCCTGCTCAGCGCGGTGCAGCGGCTGGGCAACGCCCTGGGCATGGCCGTGCTGATGCTGCCGTTCCTGGCGGTCCACGCCCGTGCGCGGGCCGCGGGCGCGCCGCAGGAGAAGGGCTACACCGAGGCGTTCGCCGCGCTCTGCGGGGCCGTCGCGGCCCTCTCGCTGCTCACCGCGGTGCTGCTGTGGCACCTGCCGCTCGGGCGCCCGGCACCGCGGCGGACGCCCGTACCGAGGGTGGAGCCGCGGCCCGACGAGGCGTAGCGGCACCGGCGGATGGGCCACGGCCCCGCCCGCCGACGCCGTGCCCGCTACTCCGCGCTCACCCGGTACAGCGCCGTCGCGTGCGGCGCCAGCGTGGTGGCGGTGAGGGGGCCGGTGGTGCGGGTGGTGCGGCCGGTGGTGAGGTCGCGTACGCGGTAGGAGCGCGCGGCGGGCAGTCCGGCGACGGCCGCCGTGGTGGACACCGTGCGGGGCGTGTCACCGGAGTTGAACAGCGCCACGGCCCGGTCGCCGCCGCGCAGCGGCTTCGACAGCACCGCCGCGTCCTCGTCGTGCCGCACCAGCTTGCCCTGGACGCCCAGCGGGTCCTGGTCGACGGCGATGATCTCCTTGTTGCCGAGGACCCGCAGCGCGGCGGGGGAGAGGTGGGTCAGATCGGTGCTGGAGATCAGCGGTGCGGCCATCACCGCCCACAGCGCCATCTGGCTGTGGATCTCCGTCTCGGTCAGCCCCGAGTCGCCGGCCAGCAGAAAGTCCGGGTCGTTCCACCGGCCGGGGCGCTGCAACGCCGCCAACTGGGCGTTGTAGTCAAAGTTGTAGCGGATCGAGGACCACTTCGCGGCCGGGGTGTGCTTCTCCACCGCGATGTCCCGCCCCTCCCGCCAGAGGTTGCCGACCTCCCCGGACCAGCCGATGACCCGGTGCCAGAGCGCATCGCCCTCGTACTGGAAGTACGCCGGGGCGGACACCGAGAAGGCGATGGGACGGCCGGTGGCGCGCAGCGCCCGGCTCATCTGCCCGTAGACGTCGCGGTAGGTCTCCTCCTTGGTGCGGCCCGGCGCCGTCGGTACGTTACAGCCGTCGAACTTCAGGTAGTCGACCTTCCAGCTCGCGAACAGGTCGGCGTCCTGCTGGAAGTGGCCGAGGCTGCCCGGGTACTTCTCGCAGGTCAGCGTCCCGGCGTCGCCGTAGATGCCGAACTTCAGGCCCATCCGGTGCAGTTCCCGCCCGACGTACGCCATACCGTGCGGAAACTTCGTCCGATCGGTCACCAGCTCGCCCTGCGGACCGCGCTGTTTCCGCGTCCAGCAGTCGTCGACGGTGACGGTGTCGTACCCCTTCGCCGCCAGCCCGGTGCGGACCAGCGCCCGGGCGTTGTCGAGGATCACCTTCTCGTTGACGTCGCACATGTAGTACGACCAGTTGTTCCAGCCCATCGGCGGGGTCGGCGTCAGATCGGGGTACCGCTCCGCGCTCTGCCGGGCGGCGGGCGCCGGGTCCGCGGACGCCGGGGCGGTGGCCGCCGGCAGGCCGGTCGCGCAGACGGCCGCGGCGGTCAGTCCGACGACGGCACGGCCGGGACGGGAAATCGGAGGAATACGCACAGGGCACCTCACGAGGGACGAAGCGGGGCGGGATCGGCCGGAGGTTAGGACCGCACCCGGGGCCGGTCAAGACACCCCGCCGCAAGCTGACGGGGATTCAGTCGCCGGGCCCGGCGCATGGCCGGGGCGGGGCGCTGCCCGTCCGGCCCGTCGGGCGTTGCCTGTCCGGTCGGCGGTGCTGCCCTCATGGCCATGGCGCCCCGGCGCGCCGTCGGCTATCCAGGAAGCCCACCCGATTCGTTCCGTAGAGGGATTCCATGCGCGCCCGCGACGCGGCCGACCGGCCCGCACCCACCGCCCCTCCCACCCGCTCCGTCGCCCGTCCCCCCGTCTCCCGCGCCTCCGAGCCGCCGTCGCACGCCGCCGGTGCGCCGCCCCAGGCGCTGGCGGCCCTCCAACGCACCGCGGGGAACGCCGCCGTCGTGCAGATGCTCCGCGCGGACGGCCACCCCTGGGCCCAGGAGGAGCACCGTCACGGCCCCGGCTGCGGGCACCCCGCGGTGCAGCGCTCCGCCGTCCACGAGGTGCTGCGCACCCCCGGTCGGCCCCTGGACGAGGACACCCGCACGGACATGGAGGCCCGGCTCGGCGCCGACTTCTCCGACGTCCGCCTCCACACCGACCCCGCGGCCCGCAGCTCCGCCGCCGAGGTCGGCGCCCGCGCCTTCACCTCCGGCAACCACATCGTCATCGGCGACGGCGGCGGCGACCGGCACACCCTCGCCCACGAACTCACCCACGTCATCCAGCAGCGCCAGGGTCCGGTCGCCGGAACCGACAACGGCCAGGGCCTGAGCGTCAGCGACCCCGGCGACCGCTTCGAACGCGCCGCGGAGGAGAACGCCCACCGGGTCCTGTCGGGACCGGCGGCCGCACCGACGGAGGAGCGGGCCACCGCCTCCGGGCCGGTGGAGCGGGCGGGGGCGCCGGTGCAGCGGAAGACGGCGGCGAAGGGCGGCGCACTGGTCAAGGCCGGTCGCCACGATTTCAGCACCGGCCTGCAGAACGCTATGCCGGTGGGGCCCGGGCAGGCCCGGTGCCACACCGTTTCGTACGAGACCATCACTGCCGGTGTGATGGAGGCCGTCAACAAGTGCCTGAACGGTGAGGACGCGGTCGGTTATCTCTACGGAGTGGTTGACGCGGTCTACCCGAAGGGCGGAAACCTCCTGGTGCACCAGCAGGGCCTGCCGACGGCGACGCAGTTGGCGGCGGTCTGCAAGACCGAGTTCAAGGCCGCGGAGACGGCGCTGAACGCGCTGAAGAAGCTCTTCCCGAAGGCGGGTTCGGGCTCGGCCGCCCAGGCGGCCCAGGCCGACAAGCTGGCCAACGACCTGATCAAGGCCCTCAACAACTCCCCGGCCAACCTCCGGCTCGGCGACGAGAACACCAACAGCTCCATCCAGAGCGGCCTCGACCTCGCACCGGCGCAGGCCGGTGCCGTGGAGACGCTGGGCCCCGCCACGCTCGTTGTCGACCAGTCGAAGCAGCCGATCGACGAGACGGCCCCCAAGACCAAGAAGCTCGGGAAGAGCCTGAAGGTGCTGCGGGCCGAGCCCGCCCACGAGCAGCAGGTCTGGACGCTGCTCACCCGGACCACGAGCAAGGCCGGCCAGCTGCACCTGTTCAGCTCCGGCCCGCTGCTCCAGAGCTCCGATCAGAAGGGGATGAAGACGGCCACCATGACCGCGAACCACCCCACCCCGACGGCCATCAAGGTTCCCGGGTCGAGCCCCGAGGTGTACTTCGTGTTCGATCTCTGACGCCCGAGGACCCCGGCGCACCGGCGCGCCGGGGCCCGGTGGCCGCCGGTACGGCTCGGACTGACGCTGCGTCAGAAAACCTCTTCCCTCCTGCCGCCCCCTACGGCATCCTGCGCCCATGCAGACCGAGCTGAGCACCACGCTGGGCGTCGAGCACGCCGTCTTCGGGTTCACGCCGTTCCCCGCGGTCGCCGCCGCGATCACCCGCGCCGGTGGCTTCGGCGTCCTCGGCGCGGTCCGCTACACCGCGCCCGATGAACTCGCCCGCGACCTGGACTGGATGGAGGCGCACACCGAGGGCCTGCCGTACGGGCTCGACGTCGTCATGCCCGCCCGCAAGGTCGAAGGTGTCACCGAGGCCGAGGTCGAGGCGATGATCCCGGAGGGCCACCGCCGCTACGCCGCACGGATTCTCGCCGAGCACGACGTACCGCCGCTCCCGGAGGGCGAGGTGTCCGGCTGGCGGATCACCGGCTGGATGGAGGAGGTCGCCCGCGGCCAGCTCGATGTGGCCTTCGACCACCCGATCAAGCTCCTCGCCAACGCCCTCGGCTCGCCGCCGCCCGATGTCGTCGCCCGCGCCCACGACCGTGGCATCCGCGTCGCCGCGCTGGCCGGGAGCCCCCGCCACGCCCGTCACCACCGCGACGCCGGGATCGACATCGTCGTCGCTCAGGGCTACGAGGCCGGCGGTCACACCGGTGAGATCGCCACGATGGTGCTCACCCCCGAGGTCGTCGCCGCCGTCGATCCGCTGCCGGTGCTCGCCGCCGGGGGCATCGGCACCGGCGAACAGATCGCCGCCGGGCTCGCCCTCGGCGCCCAGGGCGTCTGGCTCGGCTCGCTCTGGCTGACCACCGAGGAGGCCGAACTCCACTCGCGGCGCCTGACCGCCAAGCTCCTCGCCGCCGGTCCCGGCGACACCGTCCGCTCCCGCGCCCTGACCGGCAAACCCGCCCGTCAGCTGCGTACCGCCTGGACCGACGCCTGGGACGCCGCGGACGGCCCCGGCACCCTGCCGATGCCCCTCCAGGGGCTGCTGGTCGCCGAGGCCAACTCCCGTATCCAGCGCCACGAGGTCGAACCGCTGCTGGGCACGCCCGTCGGCCAGATCGTCGGCCGGATGAACAGCGAGCGCAGCGTGCAGGCCGTCTTCGACGATCTCACCCGCGGCTTCGAGAAGGCCGTCGACCGCATCAACCGCATCGCGGGCCGCGCCTGACCGCCGCGCCCGCCGAGGAGGCAGCACGATGACGGACCACTCCGCACCGCCCACCGGCTTCTGGGCCCAGGCCACCGCCGACCCGGACCGCACCGTTCTGATCGCCCCCGACGGCGAGGAGTGGACCGCGGGCCGCCTGCACGCCGCGGGCAACCGCCTCGTCCACGGGCTGCGCGCCGCCGGACTGACCCGCGGCGACGCCTTCGCGGCCGTCCTGCCCAACGGCGTCGAGTTCCTGACCGCGTACCTCGCCGCGTCCCAGGCCGGTTTCTACTTCGTGCCCGTCAACCACCACCTGGTGGGGCCCGAGATCGCCTGGATCGTCGCGGACTCCGGCGCGAAGGTGCTGCTCGCCCACGAACGGTTCGCCGACGCCGCCCGCGCCGCCGCCGACGAAGCCGGGCTGCCCGCCGGGCGGCGCTACGCCGTCGGCGCCGCCGAGGGCTTCCGCCCCTACGCCGACCTCCTCGACGGACAGCCGGACACCCCGCCCGCCGACCGCACCCTGGGCTGGGTCATGAACTACACCTCCGGCACGACCGGCCGCCCCCGCGGCATCCGCCGCCCGCTGCCCGGCACCCCGCCCGAGGAGACCCATCTCGGCGGCTTCCTCGGCATCTTCGGCATCCGGCCGTTCGACGACAACGTCCACCTGGTCTGCTCGCCGCTATACCACACGGCCGTCCTCCAGTTCGCCGGTGCCTCCCTGCACATCGGCCACCGGCTGGTCCTTATGGACCGCTGGTCGCCCCAGGAGATGCTGCGGCTGATCGAGGCCCACCACGCCACCCACACCCATATGGTCCCCACCCAGTTCCACCGGCTGCTGGCCCTCCCCGAGGAGGTCCGCGCCGGGTACGACGTGACGTCGATGCGGCACGCCATCCACGGGGCGGCGCCCTGCCCCGACCACGTCAAACGCGCCATGATCGACTGGTGGGGCGGCTGCGTCGAGGAGTACTACGCGGCGAGCGAGGGCGGCGGCGCGTTCGCCACCGCCGACGACTGGCTCAAGAAGCCCGGCACCGTCGGCAAGGCGTGGCCGATCAGCGAACTCGCCGTCCTCGACGACGACGGCAACCGCCTGCCCCCGGGCGAACTGGGCACCGTCTACCTGAAGATGCGCACCGGCGGCTTCCGCTACCACAAGGACGACGCCAAGACCCGGCAGAACCGCGTCGGCGACTTCTTCACCGTCGGTGACCTGGGCTATCTCGACGAGGACGGCTCTCTCTTCCTCCGCGACCGCAAGATCGACATGATCATCTCCGGCGGCGTCAACATCTACCCCGCCGAGATCGAATCCGTCCTTCTCGCCCACCCCGCCGTCGCCGACGCCGCCGCCTTCGGCATTCCGCACGACGACTGGGGCGAGGAGGTCAAGGCCGTCGTCGAACCGGCCGACGGCCACGCCCCCGGCCCCGAACTCGCCGCCGCCGTCCTGGAGTTCTGCACCGGACGGCTGGCCGGATACAAGCTCCCCAAGTCCGTCGACTTCGTCCCCGCCATGCCCCGCGACCCCAACGGCAAGCTCTACAAGCGACGGCTGCGGGCGCCGTACTGGGAGGGGCGGGAGGCGACGGGCCCAGCCTAGGAAGCCGACCGGCGCGCGCCGAGGGGGTGCGCGCCGGGGCCGAACGCCCCTGCCCGGTGCCTTGACCCGGGCCGGGGCGGCGCCGAGGATCGCGCCATGACGGCAGCGCGGAGCAACACGGTCGACGGAGTCCTGCGGCGCAGCGCGCGCCGGGTGCCCGGGCGGGCGGCGGTGCGGTACGCCGACCGCGCCTGGACCTACCGGGCACTGGACGAGGCGGTGACCGCGGCGGCGCGGGTGCTGCGCGGGCTCGGCCTCGCCCCCGGCGACCGGGTCGCCGCCTACGGACGCAACTCCGACGCCTACCTGATCGGCTTCCTGGCCTGCTCCCGCGCGGGGCTGGTGCATGTCCCCGTCAACCACGCCCTCACCGGCGAGGACCTGCGCTACGTCCTCGACCAGTCCGGCAGCTCCCTCGTCCTCACCGACCCCGCGTTCGCCACGCGGCTCCCGGCGGACCTGCCCGCCCTGCCGCTGCGGGACGCCCCGGACGGACTGCTCGCCCGTATCGCGGAGCCACCCCGGGACGCCCCGGACACCGACACGGGGGAGACGGACCACGACGCCCCCGGGGACGACGGCGACGCGCTCGTCCAGCTCCTCTACACCTCCGGGACCACCGCGCTCCCCAAGGGCGCGATGATGACGCACCGCGCCCTGGTGCACGCGTACACCAGCGCCGTCGTCGCCCTCGACCTCAAGGAGACCGACCGGCCGCTGCACGCGCTGCCGCTCTACCACGCGGCGCAGATACACGTCTTCCTGATGCCCTATCTGGCGGTCGGCGCCGAGAACACCCTCGTGGACGGGCCCGACGCCGGGCAGCTCTTCTCGCTGGTGGAGACCGGCCGGGTGGACAGCCTGTTCGCGCCGCCCACGGTGTGGATCGGCCTGGCCCGGCACCCGGACTTCGCCGTCCGCGACCTCCGCGGACTGCGCAAGGCGTACTACGGCGCGTCGATCATGCCCGTACCGGTCCTGGAGCACCTCCGGGCCCGCCTGCCCGGTCTCGCCTTCTACAACTGCTTCGGGCAGAGCGAGATCGGCCCGCTCGCCACCGTCCTCGGGCCCGGGGACCACGCCGGACGGATGGATTCCTGCGGCCGCCCGGTGCTCTTCGTCGAGGCGAAGCTGGTCGACGAGGACGGCCGCGAGGTGCCCGACGGCGAACGCGGCGAGATCGTCTACCGCTCCCCGCAGCTGTGCAGCGGCTACTGGGACAAGCCGCAGGAGACCGCCGAGGCGTTCCGCGACGGCTGGTTCCACTCCGGTGACCTGGCGGTACGCGACGCCGACGGCTACTTCACCGTCGTCGACCGGGTCAAGGACGTCATCAACTCCGGCGGGGTGCTGGTCGCCTCCCGTCAGGTCGAGGACGCCCTCTACGCGCATCCGCAGGTGGCGGAGGTCGCGGTGATCGGCCTGCCCGACGAGCGGTGGATCGAGGCGGTCACCGCCGTCGTCGTCCGCACGCCCGCACCGGACGGCGCGGACGGACCGGCCGGCGAACCGGTCGGGGAGCGGGAGCTGATCGACGCGGCACGGGCCCGGCTCGCCGGGTTCAAGGTGCCCAAGCGCGTCCTCTTCGTCGACGCGTTGCCGCGCAACGCCAGCGGCAAGATCCTCAAACGGGAGCTGCGCGCCCGCTTCGCCGCCCGCTGACCGGCAGAGATCGCGGGCCACCGCGTGTACGGAGGGCGACTGTCAGTGCCCCCTGCCATGCTGGGAACCGGCCGGGGACACCACGGACGGTGATGGAGCGTCATCGCTCGGCGGGGCGTCGGCCACGGTTGCCGTGCGCCGTCCACCGCGTCACGGCGCGCCGACCGCAGCACCGTCACGGCACCGCACAGCCATTCGTCCGCGCAAGGCGAAGGACCTCGGAGGACCCATGCTGACCACCGACTACGTACCGGGCACGCCCAACTGGATCGACCTCGGCGCCACCGACACCGACGCCGCCGTCGCGTTCTACTCCGCCGTCTTCGGCTGGACGTTCCGGTCCGCGGGGCCCGAGGCCGGGGGCTACGGCTTCTTCCAGCTCGACGGCCGCACCGTCGGCGCGATCGGCCCGCTGACCGAGGAGGGCGCCACCCCGTCCTGGACCGTCTACTTCCACACCGCTGACGCGGACGCCACCGCCCGTGCCGTCGTCGCGGCCGGGGGAGCGGTACGGATGGAGCCGGGCGACGTCTTCACCGCCGGGCGCATGGCGGCGTTCACCGACCCGACCGGCGCCGACTTCGGCGTTTGGCAGCCCCGGGAGAACCCCGGCCTCCAGGCCGTCACGGAGCCCGGCACCCTGTGCTGGACGGAGCTGTACACCACCGACGACGCCGCGGCCCGGGAGTTCTACCGCACGGTCTTCTCCTGGAGCTACCAGGACATGCCGATGGGCGGCGGCCCGGTCTACGGCATCGTCTCCTCGCCCGGCGGCGGCAAGGGCGAGGACACCGGCCAGGGCGGCATCATGCAGCTCCAGAAGGAGCATCTGGACGCCGGTTCGGGCTCCGAATGGCATCCGTACTTCGGCGTCACCGACTGCGACGCCACCTTCGAGATGGCCACGGAGCTGGGCGCCCGCGTGCAGATCCGGCCCATGGACGTACCGCGCGTCGGCCGCATCGCCGGGCTCCAGGACCCGTGGGGCGCCCCGTTCGCGCTGATCCAGGGGGATCCGACGATGAGCTGACCCGGTGGGGTGCCGGGGGAGCCGGGGGTGCCGGGGGAGCCGGAGACCGGGGCCGGTCGGCGGGGCCGCCCGAAGCGATCCGCCGCCCGCACCCGGCCCGGCACGTCCCGCGTCACGCCCCCCGAGTCGCCGTGCCCAGCAGGGCCACCGCGGGCAGGGCCACGAAGCCGTCGCCCACCGCGTGGGCGGCCACCTTACGGTCGTAGATCCGGCGTACCGCCGCGCGGGAGGCGGCGTCGAGATGGCTCAGGACGGTGCCGGTCATCGGGGTACCGGCGGCGACGTCGTGCCACCACTGGCCGGGGTCGACGCGGTGCAGCAGCCGCAGCGTCTCGACATCGGCGTCCGCGAAACCGGCCGCGTCCAGCAACCGGCAGAAGGCCGCGGGCCGTTCGGTGACGTCGTACCCGGCCAGGAACGGCGCGTCCTCGGGCGCCTCGGCGGGCCGGGGCACCCCGGACTCCGCCAGCGCCTCCCCGAACAGCGCCAGCGCCCGCATCGCCTCCTGGTCCCAGCAGGTCAGCGCGGCCCGCCCGCCCGGCGCCAGCACCCGGCGCACCTCCGTCAGACCCGCGGCCGGGTCCCCCAGGTGGTTGATGACGAAGTTGCCGGTCACGGCGGTGAACTCCCCGTCGGCGAACGGCAGCGCGTCGAGGAGGGCGACGTGGACGTCGAGCCCGGGGTGCGCGGCCGCCGCGAGCGCGGCCATCTCCGGGGAGGCGTCCACCGCCGTCACCTCCGCGCCGCGCCGCAGCGCCGCGGCCGACACCGGGCCGGGACCGCAGCCCACGTCCAGCAGCCGGGTGCCGGGCCCGACGCCCGCGGCGTCCAGCAACGGCGCGACGAACCGGGTGGTGAGCCGGGCGAATCCCTCGCGATACGCATCGCCACGCCCGGCCCAGCCCTCCCGCTCGAACCGGTCGAAAGATTCCGCGTCCCAGGTGGTCATGGCCGCTCCCGCCTTTCCTCGATGGCCGCTCATCGTGGCAGCCGGGATGCCCGGACGACCACCGGCCACCTCCCGGAACCGGCCGGACAAAACCGCGTCCGGCCGCCCCGTCGGCCCCGTAGGCTCATCCGGCCGGGCCACGTACGACCGCCGGTCCCGGCACGGAGCGGTTCCGGAAGCCCGATACGAGAAAGGCCGAAAGGTGCAGCTGATCCCCTCGATACGCCGCCTCCTGCCCGCCGCCGCGAGCGCGGTGCTGCTGCTCGCGGGGACGGGCGGAGCACAAGCCGCCACCACCACGGCGGGGGCGCACGCCAACCTGCCGCACGCCGCTCCGGCCCCGGGCGCGCCGCCCGCGGCGGGTGCGTTCGTCCACTCCCCGTACCGTCAACTCCGGCCGCTCGCCGCACTGTCGGCCGAGCGGGCCGCCCTGGGTGACCTGGTGGCGGCGGCCAAATGGGGGACCGGCGCGCCGATCGACGACCCGGCACGGGAGCGGGAGGTGCTGGACGCTGCTGCCGCGCAGGCCCGGCGGCTCGGCGCCGACCCGGAGGTCACCCGGCGGATCTTCCGCGACCAGATCGAGGCCAGCAAGACCGTGCAGCGCGGCCTGTACCGCGCCTGGGAGGCGGACCCGGCGCGGGCGCCGCGGGAGCGGCCCGACCTGGCGAAGGTCCGCACCGAGATCAACCGCGTCAACGACGCCCTGGTCCGCGCCGTCGCCGCCTCCCCGCACGCCCGCTCCGCGCCGTACTGTCCGGTGGTCCTGGGGGTGGCCGCCGACCGGGTACGGCACGAGGAGCGGCTGGACGCCCTGCACACCAGGGCGTTGGGACGCGCGGTGCGGTCGGTGTGCGGTGGCTGACGGGCGACGGCGCCCGCGCGCCCCTCACCCCTCGCCCCCGCCCCCCACCACCGCCTTCGCCCACCGGTAATCCGCCTTGCCGCTGGGCGACCGCTGGATGCGCTCGGCCACGACCACCGTGCGGGGTACCTTGTACCCGGCCAGGCGGGAGCGGCAGTGGGCGCGTACCGCCTCGGTGTCCAGGGGGGCCGCGCCCGGGCGGAGTTGGACGACGGCCGCGACGCGGCTGCCCCAGCGCGGGTCGGGTACGCCCGCGACCAGCGCGTCGTAGACGTCCGGATGGGCCTTGAGGGCCTGTTCGACCTCCTCCGGGTAGATCTTCTCGCCGCCGGAGTTGATGCACTGCGAACCGCGGCCCAGGACCGTGACCACGCCGTCCGCGTCGACGGTGGCCATGTCGCCGAGCAGCACCCAGCGGTCGCCGTCCGCCTCGAAGAACGTCTCGGCGCTCTTGACCGGGTCGTGGTAATAGCCCAGCGGTACGTGGCCGCGCAGCGCGATCCGGCCCACCTCGCCCGGGGCGACCGGCCGCCGCGTCGCCGGATCGACCACCGCCGTACGGGGATTGACCCGCACCCGGAACCCGCGCTCGGGCCCGGAGTCGTCGGTCGCCGTGCCGTTGAAGCCGGACTCCGACGAGCCGAAGTTGTTGAGCAGCATCGCCTGCGGCACCAGCGCGGTGAACTGCGCGCGGACCGTCTCCGACAGCACCGCGCCGGAGCTGGAGACGCTGAACAGCGAGGAGCAGTCGGTGCCGCGCAGCGGACCGGCGAGCGCATCGGTCAGCGGCCGCAGCATCGCGTCGCCGACCAGCGAGACGCTGGTGACCTTCTCCCGCGCCACGGTGCGTAGCACCTCCTCGGGTGCGAACTTGCGGTGCAGGACGACCTTCTGGCCGAAGTGGAAGGCGATGAACGCGGTCAGCGTGGAGGTGCCGTGCATCAGTGGCGGCGTCGGGAAGAAGACGATGCCGTCGCCCCCGGCCGCCACCCGCTCCGCGACCTCCTCCGGCCGCCGCACCGGCTCACCCGTAGGGGCGCCGCCACCCATCCCGGAGAAGAACAGGTCCTCATGGCGCCAGACCACGCCCTTGGGCATCCCGGTGGTGCCGCCGGTGTAGATGATGAACCGGTCGTCGGCGGAGCGCGGCGCGAACCCGCGCCCGGGGGACCCCGCGGCCTCCGCGTCCGCGAGTGCCACCGGCACCGGCTCCGGCTCCGGCGCGCCCTCGGGCGCCGGCCCGACCCGTACGAGATGGCGCAGCGCGGGCGCGTGCGGGGCGGCGGTGGCCACCCGGGTGGTGAACTCCCCGTCGAAGACCAGCGCCACCAGGTCGGCGTCCCGGTAGAGATAGGCCAACTCATCTTCCACGTAGCGGTAGTTGACGTTGACGGGGGTGGCGCGGATCTTCAGGCAGGCGTAGAGGGCCTGGAGGTATTCGACGCCGTTGTAGAGGTGGAGTCCGACGTGGTCGCCGGGGGCGACGCCCTGCGCGGTGAGGTGGTGGGCGAGGCGGTTGGCGGCGCGGTCCAGCTCCGCGTAGGTCAGCCGCCGTTCGGCGCCGCTGCCCGGGTGGTCGACGTACACCAGCGCCTCGCGGTCGGGGACCGCGTCGACGATCGATTCGAAGAGGTCGGCCAGGTTGTACTCCACGTCTCCTCCAGACCGTGCCGGACGGCGGCTCGGCGGCCATTAGAGCGTCGGCCACGGCAGCAGGGAAGGGCCACGGCGAAGAAAACTGACTGAGTGTCAGAAAACTCTTGAAGTCGCCGTACCGCTCCTGCACCCTGTTCTGCGTCCACAGACGGGAGGACGGACATGGGCGGGACGGAACATCTCACCGTGCACCGCGAGGGGGCGACCCTGGTGCTCACCCTCAACCGGCCGGAGGCGAAGAACGCCCTGTCGCTGCCGATGCTGGTCGGCCTCCACGACGGCTGGCGCGCCGCCGACGAGGACGACACGGTCCGCTCGGTCGTGCTCACCGGCGCCGGCGGCACCTTCTGCGCGGGCATGGACCTCAAGGCCCTCGCCGGTGACGGCATGGCCGGCGACCACTACCGCCAGCGGCTGCGTGATGACCCCGACCTGCACTGGAAGGCGATGCTGCGCCACCACCGCCCCCGCAAACCGGTGATCGCCGCCGTCGAGGGCCACTGCGTCGCCGGGGGCACCGAAATCCTCCAGGGAACCGACATCCGCGTCGCGGGGGAGAGCGCCGTCTTCGGCCTCTTCGAGGTCGCCCGGGGACTCTTCCCGATCGGCGGCTCCACCGTCCGCCTGCCGCGCCAGATCCCCCGCACCCACGCCCTGGAGATGCTGCTCACCGGCCGCCCGTACCCGGCATCCGAGGCCGCCCGGATCGGCCTGATCGGCCATGTCGTCCCCGACGGCGGGGCGCTGGCGAAGGCCCTGGAGATCGCCGAGCGGATCAACGCCTGCGGGCCGCTCGCCGTGGAGGCGGTCAAAGCGTCCGTGTACGAGACAGCCGACCTGTCCGAGGCGGACGGCCTCGCCGCCGAACTCGCCCGGGGCTGGCCGGTGTTCGACACTGCCGATGCCAAGGAGGGCGCCCGGGCCTTCGCCGAGAAACGCCCGCCCGTCTTCCGGCGCGCCTGACCGCGCCCCGGCCCACACCTCGCGCCCGGCGCGCGTCCCACCGCCGGGGGCGCACGCCGCACCCTGCGCGCCCCCGGCCACGCGCCCACCCAAGGAGCCCGCATGCCAGAGGTCACGCCCGAGCCCACCGCGCCCCCCGCCGAGCCGGAGGAGGCCCTCACCGCACCCCTCGTCGTGGAGTTCCCCTTCACCCGGTCACTCGGCCCCGTCCGCGGCGCCTTCCTGACCGGGCTGCGCGAACGCACCGTCCTCGGCATCAAGGCCACCGACGGCCGCACCGTCGTCCCGCCCACCGAGTACGACCCGGACACCGGCGCCGAGCTGCGCGAGCTCGTCGAGGTCGCCCCCACCGGCACCGTCACCACCTGGGCCTGGAACCCGTCCCCGCGCCGCGGCCAGCCGCTCGCCACCCCCTTCGCCTGGGTCCTCGTCCGCCTCGACGGCGCCGACACCGCCCTGCTGCACGCCCTGGACGTCTCCGGCCCCGACGCCGTCCGCACCGGCATGCGGGTCCGTATCCGCTGGGCCGCCGAGCGCACCGGCGCCGTCACCGACATCGCCTGCTTCACCCCGGACGACGGGCCCGCCCCGGAACCCGCCGAACCGGCCGCCCACAGCGGCGAGTTCGACGACCCCGTCATCGGCATCACCGCCCCCGCCCGGCTCGACTACACCTACGCGCCCGGCCGCGCCCAGTCCCGCTACCTGCGGGCCCTCGGCGAACGCCGCACCCTCGGCGAACGCTGCCCGTCCTGCCGCAAGATCTACGTTCCGCCCCGTGGCGCCTGCCCCACCTGCGGCATCGCCACCGCCGAACAGGCCGAGGTCGGCCCCCGCGGCACCGTCACCACCTTCTGCATCGTCAACATCAAGGCCCGCAACCTCGACATCGAAGTCCCCTACGTCTACGCCCACATCGCCCTCGACGGCGCCGGACTGCCCCTCCACGCCCGCATCGGCGGCATCCCGTACGACCAGGTCCGCATGGGACTGCGCGTCGAACCGGTCTGGCGCGACGGCAGCCGCTACCCCGACCACTACCGGCCCACCGGCGAACCCGACGCCGACTACGACAGCTACAAGGAGCTGATCTGATGCCGGCCCTGCCCCGCGACATCGCTGTCGTCGCCTTCGCCCAGAGCGATCATGTGGCCGACAGCCACGAGGTCTCCGAGGCCGAGATGGTGATGCCCGTCCTCCACGACGTCCTGGACCGGACCGGCCTCAAGGCCCGCGACATCGGCTTCACCTGCTCCGGCTCCTCCGACTACCTCGCCGGACGCGCCTTCTCCTTCACCATGGCCCTCGACGCCGTCGGCGCCTGGCCGCCGATCTCCGAATCCCATGTCGAGACGGACGGCGCCTGGGCGCTGTACGAGGCATGGGTCGCCCTCCTCACCGGCGAGGCCGACACCGCCCTCGTCTACGCCTACGGAAAGTCCTCCCCGGGCGATCTGCGCGCGGTCCTCACCCGCCAGCTCGACCCGTACTACCTCGCCCCGCTGTGGCCCGACTCCGTCGCCCTCGCCGCGCTCCAGGCCCAGGCCCTCCTCGACGCGGGCCTGACCTGCGAGGACGAGCTGGCCGCCGTCGCCACCCGGTCCCGCGCCGCCGCCGCGGACAACCCGCACGCCCAACTGCGCGGCCCCCGCCCGCAGGGTGATCATGTCGTCGCCCCGCTGCGCCGCGGCGACTGCGCGCCCGTCGGCGACGGCGCCGCCGCCGTGATCCTCGCCGCCGGGGACCGTGCCCGCGCGCTCTGCGGCCGGCCCGCCTGGATCCGCGGCATCGACCACCGCGTGGAGGCCCACTCCCTCGGCGTCCGCGACCTCACCGCCTCGCCCTCCACCCGCCTCGCCGCCGACCGCGCCGGAGCCTTCGACCGCCCCGTCGACCTCGCCGAACTGCACGCCCCGTTCACCTCCCAGGAGATCGTGCTGCGCCGCGCCCTGCGGCTCGGGGACGGCGTCACCGTCAACCCGTCCGGCGGCGCGCTCGCCGCCAACCCCGCCATGGCCACCGGCCTGATCCGCATCGGCGAGGCCGCCGCCCGCATCCAGCGCGGCGAGAGCGGCCGCGCCCTCGCCCACGCCACCTCGGGCCCGTGCCTGCAACAGAACCTCGTCGCCGTCCTGGAGGGGGAGTCATGAGCAAGGAGCCCGTGGCCGTCGTCGGCATCGGCCAGACCGCGCACGTCGCCGCCCGCCGCGACGTCTCGCTCGCCGGACTCGTCCGGGAGGCCGCCCGCCGCGCCCTCGACGACGCCGCCCTCGACTGGCGCGACATCGACGCCGTCGTCCTCGGCAAGGCCCCCGACTTCTTCGAGGGCGTCATGATGCCGGAACTGTTCCTCGCCGACGCGCTGGGCGCCGTCGGCAAACCCCTGCTCCGGGTGCACACCGCGGGCTCCGTCGGCGGCTCCACCGCGCTGGTCGCCGCCAACCTCGTCGCCGCCCGCGTCCACCGCACCGTCCTCACCCTCGCCTTCGAGAAACAGTCCGAGTCGAACGCGATGTGGGGCCTGTCCCTGCCCATCCCCTTCCAGCAGCCGCTGCTGGCCGGGGCGGGCGGCTTCTTCGCCCCGCACGTCCGCGCCTACATGCGCCGCAGCAAGGCCCCCGACACCATCGGCTCCCTCGTCGCCTACAAGGACCGCCGCAACGCCCTGAAGAACCCCTACGCCCACCTCCACGAGGCGGACCTCACCCTGGAGAAGGTGCAGTCCTCGCCGATGCTGTGGGACCCCATCCGCTACTCCGAGACCTGCCCCTCCTCCGACGGCGCCTGCGCGATGGTCCTCACCGACCGCACCGGCGCCGCCCGTTCCCCGCACCCCCCGGCGTGGCTCCACGGCGGCGCCATGCGCAGCGAGCCCACCCTTTTCGCCGGGAAGGACTTCGTCTCCCCGCGCGCCGGACGGGACTGCGCTGCCGACGTCTACCGCCAGGCGGGCATCACCGACCCGCGCCGCGAGATCGACGCCGTCGAGATGTACGTACCGTTCTCCTGGTACGAGCCGATGTGGCTGGAGAACCTCGGCTTCGCCGCCGAGGGGGAGGGGTGGAAACTCACCGAGTCCGGCGTCACCGCCCTCGACGGCGACCTGCCCGTCAACCCGTCGGGCGGCGTCCTGTCCACCAACCCCATCGGCGCCTCCGGCATGCTCCGCTTCGCCGAGGCCGCCCTCCAGGTACGCGGCCGGGCCGGGGACCACCAGATCGACGGCGCCCGCCGCGCCCTGGGCCACGCCTACGGCGGCGGCGCACAGTTCTTCTCGATGTGGCTGGTGGGGGCCGACCGGCCGGAGTGAGGCGGGCCGGGGCGGCGCCCACGCGCACCCGCGGGCCATGGCCGCACCCGGCGGCCCGCCCGCGCCCCGCCCGCCCCGGACGCCGCCCGCCGCATCCCGGCCGGGCCCGACTGCCGACGGGCCATTCCCGGCCCCGCCCGCCCTCACGGCCGGAGCAGTCCCGTCCACCACCCGTCGCCGTCGAGCCGTACGCACCGGGGCCCCGGACGGCCGCACGAGCCGGTGCGAACCGTCGCACCCGGCGCCGCCACCACCACCCGCCGCCCATGGCCCCCACACCACAGCCCAGGCCCCGCGCCGGGCCCCGACCCGTCCCCCGCGCCCGTCCGCCGGCCCCCGCCGTCGGGTCCGCCGACCGCCGTCCGGGCACGTACGATGGCGGCATGTCCTTCCTCCGCCGCCGCAGCGCAGCCACGCCCGCCGGGCCTGACTTCGACGTCCTCGCCATGGATCCCGGGGACTGGCCGGGCAATCTCGGAGCCGGGCTGCTGCCCGCCCCCGACGGCACCTGCCAGGGCGTCTTCCTCCGCTACGACCTGTTCGGCGGCCGCGGCCCCGCGATGGTCATCGGGAACCTCCCGGAGGGCTCCCCGGCCCGCGAGCTGGCCGACGGCGAGGTGCCCTTCGAGGTCGCCCAGCTGCTGGCGGCGCTCGGCAACGACGAGCCGGTCGAGGTCGTCGAGAGCGAGGACACCCCCGTCATGCACGACGACAACCTCCTCATCGTCAAGCGCATCAAGTGCTCCGAAAGCCGCGTCTCCTGCGCCCAGTTCGACCGCAGCGACGGCGTGCTGGTCACCATCGCCAGCTGGGACCGCCCGATCACGGACGATCTCTACGCCCTCCTCAAGCCGCTCCCGGCCGAACTCTTCCAGCAGCACTGACGAGCCGAGGGCCGGGAAGCGTCACCACTCCCCGGCCCCTGCGGCAGCCGGTTACGCCGCGCCCCGCCGGACGTCGACGTCCGCAGCCCGCACATACCCGATCCGGTGCCCGACCTGGATCTCGTAGTAGCGGTCCTCGCCCCGTACGACGGCGTGCGTGGCCGTGTCGAAGCCGGACGCGGAGAAGTAGTCCCCGCGCACGCTCCCGCCGACCGCGTACCGCTCCCCGGCGTGCAGCTGGTACGGCAGCGGCGACACCTCCTGCACCGGGACACCCGCCGGATACGCCGCCTTCTCCGGGTACGCCCGCCCGTAGACCGGGATCGTCGCCCGGCCCGCCTTCGGCGTCACCGTCGCGCCCGCTGTCCGGAAGGCCGTGGGCCGCTTCGCCGGGTTCTCGAACCACGCCCGCTGCCCGAGGTACCAGATCGCCGTCCAGTCGCCCTGCTGCCCGGCGAACGCGAAGTGCTGGCCGGTGCTGGCCCGCGCCCCCAGATCGTTGACGTCGATCGTCGACGCACTGCCGTCCGGCCGCAGCCCCACGTCCTTGACCAGCGCCGCGTCCGCCTTCGGCGCGACGCGCAGCCGCACCGCCTCCGACCCGTGCGCGGCACAGGGCGCGCCCGCCTTCTCACAGCCCGTGTACGGCGGCGTGTTCGTCGCGTAGTCCGGCCGGATCGTGACGAGATCGCCCGCCGCCCGCCGCCCCGCCGCGAACGGCTTGCCCAGCAGCGTGAAGTAGTGCGCCCAGTCCCAGTACGGACCGGGGTCGGTGTGCATCCCCGGGATCGTCGACGTCGTCGTGCCCGGCACGTTGTCGTGGCCCAGGATGTGCTGCCGGTCCAGCGGCACCCCGTACTTCCGGCTCAGATAGGTCACCAGCCGCGCCGAGCTGCGGTACATCGCCTCCGTGTACCAGGCGTCGGGCGCCGCCAGGAACCCTTCGTGTTCGATGCCGATCGAATGGGAGTTGATGTACCAGTTCCCGGCCTGCCAGGCGACGTCCTTCGTCGGCACGTGCTGGGCGATCAGCCCGTCGGACGAGCGGACCGTGTAGTGCCACGACACATACGTCGGGTCCTGGACCAGCTTCAGCGACGTCTCCCACGACCCCTCGGTGTCATGGATGACGATCGTGTCGACCTTGAGGTCCTTGGGCCGGTCCGCCTTGTCGTGGTTGCCGTAGTCGTCGTTCCCGAACTTCTCGTACGGCGCCGGGACCGACTCGCACGCCACCGTCGCCGGGCACTCGGGCCGCGCCGCCGGATCGGCCGCCTGCAGGACCGCCGGGGCGATACGTTTCGCCTGTCCGGCGTCGGGGCGCAGCGCCGGACGCGCCGCCAGCGCCACCCGCTGCCCCGCGTCCGTCGTCCGCGCCTGACCGCGCCGCAGCGTGTCGAAGACCTCGTCGGCGAAGACCCGCCCGCCGGACGTGTCGCCCGCCCCGGCGTACCGCGCCACCGCGGCGTACCAGCCGGCCGGACCGGCGTCGCGCGGCAGCCCCAGCGTGCGCTGCTCCGCGGCGAGCAGCGCCGCGCCGCCGAGGACGTTCGCCGCCGGATCGGTGCGCAGCTTCGCCGCCGGAATGCCGGTCAGCTCGGCCGCCCGGGGCAGCGTCCGCAGCCGCGCGGGCAGCTCGGCGGGCAGCGGCTGCGGCGCGGTGACCCGGCGTCCGGCCGCGACCGGCCGCGCGGTGTCGCCCCGCGGGTCGTCGTCCGCCTCGCTGCGGCGCGCCGCCGGCCGGGCCACCGCCGCCCGGGCGTCCGTCAGATGCATCGGGCCGTACCCGCCGTCGACGCTGGGCGCACCGCCGTGCGCATCCCAGCGGGACTCCAGGTAGGAGACGCCCAGCAGCACACTGCGCGGTACGTGGTAGCGGGCGGCGGCCTCGGTGAAGGCCCGCTGGAGGGTGTCCGGTGCGGGCTCGGCGGCCCCGGCCGGACCGGTGGCCGACACCAGTGGGAGCAGCAGTGCCCCGGCGGCGAGGGCCGTCGCGGTGCGGACGGCCGGGCGGGAGGTGCGTCGTCCGCCCTCCGGTTCGGCTCTCCGGATTCTTCGCAGTCTTCGCAAGGCAACCTCCTGGGACCGGCCCCGGCCGGGGCGTTGTGACGGGTGATGCGCAGACGTCCGAACGGGACGGGACTCGTCTCATGAGACCCGACCGGCCTAGAGGTATCGACTGCCCAACGATCCGTCAATCACCTCACCACAGCGGGATTTCGCATGTCAGCGCGGTACGGAGGCAGTCTTCCCGGGATCGGCCCGCGGCCTGCGGGGCGTCAGTGGAATGGACCAGTGGCGGCCGCGGACCACTTCGCCGGGCGGCCACGGAACCGGGAGCGCGGCCGTGCGCCACGGGGCGGCGCGCCCTGGCCCCGGCATCGCGCCCGTGCCCCGGCACGACGAAGGGGCGGCGCATCCGTCCTTCCGGATGCGCCGCCCCCAGGGCCGGTCGTCAGCGGGTGCCGACCGCCGCCCGTACCGCCCGCCGGGCCATCTGGGCGTCGTCGTGCAGCCGTCGCAGCAACAGCCGCTGTTCCTCGCCCGCGGACAGGGCGCCGGGCACGCCCCCGGCCGGAGTGCCCTCCGGCACCGGCTCCCGCATCGTGCGCTGCACCGCGCTCTCGTACCGCTGGATCTCCCGCGTCAGTACCAGCATCAGATTGACCAGGAACGCGTCCCGCGCCGCCGGGCCCGCCGCCTGGGCCAGCTGACTGATCTGACGGCGCGCCGCCGGAGCCTCACCGAGCTGCGCCCACAGCGTCGCCAGGTCGTAGCCCGGCAGGTACCACCCGGCGCTGTCCCAGTCGAGCAGCACCGGGCCCATCGGCGACAGCAGGACGTTGTTCAGCAGCGCGTCGCCGTGCGAGAACTGGCCCTGGACGTGCGGGATGCCGCGCAGCAGCTTCCGCAGGTCACCCAGGTCCCGGTCGGTCAGCAGCCCCAGTTCGTGGTAGCGCGCGATCCGGCGGCCGTAGTCCAGCGGCGCGTCGAAGAGCCCGGGCGGCGGCCGCCAGAGATTGATCCGGCAGATCGCGCCGAGCGCCGCCCGCACGTCCCCGCGCGCCGGAGCCTCGGAGGGGTGGCGCTGGAGGGCGGCGACGCGGCCCGGCATCCGCTCCACCACCAGCGTGCAGTTGTCGGGGTCGGCGGCCACCAGCCGCGGTACCCGCACCGGGGGACGGTGCCGGACGAACGCCCGGTACGCCACTATTTCCTGCCGGAACCGCTCGACCCAGGCGGGGGAGCGGTCCAGTAAACACTTCGCGACCGCCGTGGTCCGTCCCGTCGTGCCCACCAGGAGGACGGACCGGCCGCCGCGCCGCAGCACCTGGACCGGATGGAACTCCGGACAGATGCGGTGCACGGAGGCGACGGCGGCGCGCAGCGGGGCGCCCTGGGGGCCGGACAGATCGAGCCGCCCGCTCAGCGGCTGGGCGACCACGCCCGCCTGCCGGACCCGGCCGCCCGCAAGCCCGGGCACCGTCCCCGCGCCGGCGGCCGGATCGGGGTACGGCCGGCCGCCCGCGGGCTGGTGACGGTACGTCCGGGTGGGGGAGGTCACGGCGGACGATGCTGCGTACATGGGTGAGACGGATCCCTTCGTGCGCCGACGAGTGGTGCGCTCCCGGCCCGGTGGCGGGAGCCCGCCGGACGGACCTCGTGCAGAAGGCCGGTTCGGCGTGCCCCTGGAGCAGGGCTCGCACCCTGGGGAATGCGGTCCCGCCACCGGGCCGGGGGCGACACGTCTACACAACACACCGGCGCGGGTGGCAGACCATGTGGCGCACCCTGGCGAACCCCTGGCGAATGCTCGCAGCCCATGTCAACGGCGGTTAGTGTCAACGCAGTCGAGGAACCTGGGGGCTTGACGTGGGCAGGGAGCCGAACACCCGTCTCGCGGACCTTTTCGGACTGGCCGGATGGTCCAAGGGCGAACTGGCGAGACTGGTCAACCGGCAGGCGGCGGCCATGGGCCATCCGCAGTTGGCGACCGACACCTCGCGGGTGCGGCGCTGGATCGACATGGGGGAGACCCCCAGAGATCCGGTGCCGAAGGTGCTGGCCTCGCTGTTCACCGAGCGCCTCGGCCGTGTCGTAACCACCGAGGACCTCGGGTTCGCCCGGAGCGGCCGTACGGGGAGGCGGCAGTCCGACGACGGGCTGCCGTGGGCTCCCGAGCGGACCGCCGCGGTCCTCACGGAATTCACGGGAATGGACCTCATGCTCAACCGACGCGGTCTGGTGGGCGCGGGCGCGGCGCTCGCCGCAGGCTCCGCGCTGACCGGCGCCATGGACAACTGGCTGCACACCGACCCGGCACCGCGCTCCGGTGCCGCGGCACACCCCGATCCGCTCACCGTCTCCGGCTTCGAATCGTCGCACCGCTACGACCAGATCGGCCTCGACCGCTACGAGGCGGCGCCCGTCGGCTCCCAGGAGATCGACGCGCTGGAACGCTCCGTGGAGGTCTTCCGCGCCTGGGACGCCGCCCGCGGCGGCGGGCTCCAGCGCAAGGCCGTGGTCGGCCAGCTCAACGAGGTCGGCGGCATGCTTGCCTACCGTCACCCCGACCACCTCCAGCGCAGGCTCTGGGGGGTGGCGGCCAACCTCGCCGTGCTGGCCGGGTGGATGTCCCACGACGTCGGGCTGGAGCCCACGGCGCAGAAGTACTTCGTCATCGCCGCGCACGCCGCGCGGGAGGGCGGCGACCGGCCGCGCGCCGGTGAGGCGCTGTCCCGCGCCGCCCGCCAGATGGTCCACCTGGGCCGCCCGGACGACGCGCTCGACCTGATGCAGCTGGCCTCCTCCGGCTCCGGCGAACAGGCGCTGCCCCGCACCCGCGCCATGCTGCGCACCATCGAGGCATGGGCCCACGCGGCCAAGGGCAACGGCAACGCCGTCCGCCGCACCCTGGGCGAGGCCGAGGAGCTGTTCGTCTCCGACAAGGGCGATGTGCCGCCGCCCGGTTGGATGCAGATGTTCGACGAGGCCGATCTGCACGGCATGGAGGCGTTGGCCTACCGCACCCTTGCCGAACACGACCCGTCGGCCGCCGGTCTCGCGCAGAGCCACGCCAAACAGGCTCTCCGGCTACGGGAGAGCAGCCGCCGCCGGTCGCAGATCTTCGACTACCTCTCGATGGCGTCGGCCTGCTTCATCGGCGACGACCCCGAACAGGCAGACCGCTACGCCCGGTTGGCGCTGGCCGCCATCGCCGAGAACTCCTCGCACCGCACCTGGGACCGGCTGCGCGAGATGTACCGCCTCACCGGGCAGTACTCCGGCAACGACCGGATCAAGGAGTTGCGCGCGGAGATCGACCAGGTGATGCCGAAGCCGCGCGGCAAGGCGAAGGTGCCCGCCCCGGCGACGGCGCTCGACACCCGGCTCGGCATCACCTTCTCGGTCTGAGCCGATGCCGTACGACAACGACGTCGGCGCCACCGGGCCGGAGCACCGGAGCAGACCGACGGCCGGGGGGCGGCGTGACCGGGCCGCCGGATCCGGTCACCGTACGCCCGCCCTCCGGGCCGGCCGTTCACCGTCGTCTCAGCTGACCCGCGCGATCAGCAGACACGCATCGTCCTCGCGGACGGCGCCGTCGAACTCCTCGACGGCGAGCCGGACGCACTCCTGGGCGTCACGCGCCGCCGTGAAGCGCGGCGCCAGGCCGAGCAACCGCTCGGCCGCCTCGTGGGCCGCGTCCGGGCCGTGTGTACGGCGGGGCAGCAGACCGTCGGTGTGCAGCACCAGCAGATCGCCGGGGGCCAGCCGCTCGGTGCGCTGACCGTACGCGGCGTTCGCGGTCGCCCCGAGGAGGACGCCCTCCGGCGGGTCCAGCGCGCGCCCCGTGCCGCCGCGGAACAGCAGCGGCGCGGGGTGCCCGGCCTGGGCCCACTCCAGCTCCCGGGTGGCCGGGTCGAACCGGCAGCAGACGGCGCTGCCCAGCGCGGGCTGCGCGGCGGAGTCCAGCAGCTGGTTGAGGAAGCCCATCAGCGGCCCCGGGCGGTGACCGGCCACCGCCATCCCGCGCAGCGCGCCCAGCACCATCGCCATCCCGGACGTCGCGCTGGCGCCGTGCCCCGTCAGATCGCCGACGCTCAACAGCGTGGTGGTGTCCAGGAGTGGGAGGGCGTCGAACCAGTCGCCGCCGATCAGGGCGCTGGTGGCGGCGGGGAGGTAGTGCCCGGCCAGATCGAGGGCGACCGGGCCGCCCTGCGGGAAGCGGAGCGGACCGCGCCACGGCGGCAACACCGCCTCCTGCAGCTCGACCGCGAGCCGGTGCTCCGTCCGCGCCGCATGTCGCCTGCGCTGCAGCGAATCGCGGCTCTCGCGCACCGCCCGCTCGCTGCGCCGCAGCTCGCTGACGTCCCGCAGCACCGCCCACATGCACGCCGTCGAGCCGTCCGCGTCGAGCACCGGCTCGCCGGTCATGTGCACCGTCCGCACCCGGGCGTCGGGGCGTACGACGCGGAACTCGCCGTCGATGGGGCGGCCGTCCACCAGGCAGTCGGTGACCATCGTGGCCAGATGCTGCTGGTCCTCGGCGAAGACCAGGGACGGCAGCTCGTCGAGGGTCAGCGGGCCGTCGGACGGCTCCCGGCCGAGGATGGTGAACAGCTCCCCGGACCAGCTGACCTCGTCGGTGAGGAGGTTCCACTCCGCGCTGCCCACCCGGCTCAGCAGCGAACCGCGCGGCGGCTCCTCCTCGGCGGGCGGCGCGAGCGGCCCGGCGTACGCGGCGCCGTCGGTCTCCTCCGAGGGCAGGCCCTCTCTGAGCTGGTCGAGATGGCCGCCGACGTCGTCGAGGTGGTGGACGGCGAGGTCGCACAGCGCGCGCTGCCAGCGCAGCTGCGGATCGATGGTCGCATCGTCGGTCGCCGCCGACTCGCGTACGGCGTCGAGGCCACCGCGCAGCCGACGGGCCTGGGTGATCAGGGCCTCGACCGTGTCGCGCGCGGGCGGCTGGGCGGACGGGTGGTCCGCGAAGAGGGGGGACGGCATCGATTCTCCGAGATATGGCGGCGCCGGCCACGGCGGTCCTGCCCTGGCCGACAGAGCGCGCCCGGGGGCTGGTATGAGGGCCGGGTGACGACTCTTGCACAGGCTGCGACGGTCCGTAAGGGATTTGGCATGACCCGATACGGCGTTGCGGTCGGCATATGCCCCCGGCCTCCGTGGGGCGTCACCGGCCGAATCGGCGGAATGACAGATTCCAAGCTAGGCTGCGCCCGCCGTCGCGCTGCCGTGCCCACCGATCCATGCTGGGAACGACGCATACGGTCCGCGGTCACCGGCAAGAATGCCGGTCGGCGGAAATCCCGTTGCCAGCCAGTCCCCCGCACCGGATGCTGACCTCATGTTCGATCCAGACATAGCGCCCAGTGGCACCCTGCTCGGCCTCCTCCAGCGAGGCCGCGGCGACGGGACCCTGCACGCCCTCGCGGCGCCGCGGGCCGCGGCCCTCGCGGCGCTCGACGACTGTGTGCTGCGCGATGCCCGCCGCGACTGGCAGGTGGAGAACCGCTCCCTGTACTACGCGCGCCTCTACATGCAACTCGACGGTGGACTCGACGCGATCGAACGGCACCTCTTCCAACTGGACGACGGCGTCGACACCGCCGAGGAGCGCACCGGCCTCGCCCTCTCCGTCCTCGGCCACCTCGCCGCCTACGGCCGGGACGCCGCCCGCCTGCTGCTGCGCGGTTACGCCGCGATCGGCAGCAACTGGCGGTGGGCCCTGGACGAGCTGGCGCTGCGCGACGACGACGCGGGCCTGGCCGCCCTCGCGCCCGCCGTGCTCGCCCGCTTCCCCGCCACCGCCGAGGGCGACGCCGCGCTGGCCGCCGCCGTCCGTGACGCCTTCGAACCCCGCCCCTGGCGGCTGTGGGCCGAGGACCCGCGTTACGCGGAGCGCCTGGCCGCCGCCGGGGAGCAGGGTTCCTTCGACCGCTGGCAGCGTCAGCTGCGCCCGCGCGGCCCGCGGCCCGGCTGGAGCGTCGCCGATGTGCTGCGCTGGGCCGAGGAAGGCGCGCCGGGCGCGGTGGAGCAGCGGTATCTCGCCGCCGCCCGCTGCCTGGGCGCCGTCGCCGGGCCCGAGGACCGTCCCGTACTGCTGGGCGCCGCCCGGGTCGGCCCGGACGCGGCCCGCGCCGCCGTCCTGCACCACCTCGCCGAACGCGGCGACCCCGATGCCCTCGACCTCATCGAGGCGACCGCCGGTGACCCCGCCGCGGGCGAGGTGCCCACCGCCGCCGCGCTCGCCGCCTTCGCCCGGATGCGGTCCACTGACGCCGTCCTCGGCCGCGCCCGCGGCTGGGCCCGCCGCGGCGACGAGCTGGGTGCCGCGGCCGCCGCCGTCCTCGCCCGCCGCGGCGACGCCCGCGACGCCGGGGTGGTGCTCGCCGCGCTGCGCCGTACGGTCCGCGTCGGCGGCCCCGACGCGGACGCGCTGTGGGAGCTGGTCGACGGCGTCGGGCGGCTCGGCGTCGGCTGCGCGGCGCCGGTGCTGCGCCACGTCTACCGCGAGACCGCCTCCTCCGAGCTGCGTGGGCGGACCGCCGCCGCGCTCGCGGTGACCGATCCCGGGTTCGCCGCCGGGTTCGCCGTGGAATGTCTCTGGGACTGCGAGGAGACCACCCGGGAGCTGGCCGCCCGGCACGCCGCGACCGGCGACGACCGGGTCGTCGAACAGCTCCGCAGACTCGCCGCCGATCCGGCCGAGGAGGCCGAGGTGCAGACCGCCGTCCGCAGCCGGTTCGGGCCGGACGCCTCCGCGGTCTGAGCGGACGGCCGGCCCGGGCGGGGACCGGCGGAAGCCGCCCCCCGAGGCCGGGCAGCACCCCGACGCCGGTCCGGGTGGCCGTGCCCGGACCGGCAAAAGGCCCCGGCACCCACCGGCCCCGGCACATCCGGCCCCGCACCCGTGGCCGGGCCCGGGTGCCGCGCCCACGACGCCCTCTGGCGCGCCCCGCGTCCGCTGCCACAATGGCCGGATGACCGGACGCTGGGAGTTCTGGATCGATCGCGGGGGCACCTTCACGGACGTCATCGGCCGGCGGCCGGACGGCCGTCTGGTTACCGCGAAACTGCTCTCGCACCACCCCGAGCGGTACCGCGACGCGGCCGTCGAGGGCATCCGGCGGATGCTGGGCCTCGCGCCGGGGGAGCCGGTGCCCGCCGAGCGGGTCGCCGTCGTCAAGATGGGCACCACCGTCGCCACCAACGCCCTCCTGGAGCGCACCGGCGAGCCGGTCGTCCTCCTCATCACGGAGGGGTTCCGCGACGCCCTGCGCATCGCCTACCAGAACCGCCCCAGGATCTTCGACCGGCACATCGTGCTGCCCGAGCCGCTGTACGACCGGGTGATCGAGGTGCCCGAGCGGCTGGACGCGCACGGCTGGGTGGTGCGGCCGCTGGACACCGCGGCGCTCCGCGGTGAGCTGGCCCGGGCCCGCGCCGACGGGCTGCGCGCCGCCGCCGTCGTCCTGCTGCACGGCTACCGCCACACCGCCCACGAGAAGGCCGTCGCCGCGCTCGCCGCCGACGCCGGGTTCGCGCAGATCAGCTGCTCGCACGAGGTCAGCCCGCTGATGAAGCTGGTGCCGCGCGGCGACACCACCGTCGTCGACGCGTATCTCTCGCCGGTGCTGCGCCGCTACGTCGACGAGGTGGCCGCGCAACTCCCGGGCGTCCGGCTGATGTTCATGCAGTCCAACGGCGGGCTGCGGCGGGCCGCACACTTCCGGGGGAAGGACGCGGTGCTGTCCGGTCCGGCCGGTGGCGTCGTCGGCATGGTCCGCTCCGCCGCCGAGGCGGGGCCCGGCCACGACCGCGTCATCGGCTTCGACATGGGCGGCACCTCCACCGATGTGTCGCACTACGCGGGCGAGTTCGAGCGGGTCCTCGGCAGCGAGGTGGCCGGGGTGCGGATGCGCGCGCCGATGATGAACATCCACACCGTCGCCGCCGGCGGCGGCTCCGTCCTCCACTTCGACGGGCGCCGCTACCGCGTCGGCCCCGGCTCCGCGGGCGCCGACCCCGGGCCCGCCTGCTACCGCCGTGGCGGCCCGCTCACCGTCACCGACGCCAACGTCATGCTCGGCCGGATCCAGCCCGGCCACTTCCCGGCGGTCTTCGGCCCGCGCGGCGACCGGCCGCTCGACGCGGACGTGGTCCGCACCCGCTTCGCCGACCTGGCCGCGCGGGCCGCCCGGGAGACCGGCGACGACCGCGGGCCGGAGGAGGTCGCCGCCGGTTTCCTCGACATCGCCGTCCTCAACATGGCCAACGCCGTCAAGAAGATCTCCGTGCAGCGCGGCCACGACCTCACCCGCTACGCGCTGACCAGCTTCGGCGGCGCCGGTGGCCAGCACGCCTGCGCCGTCGCCGACGCCCTCGGTATCGACACGGTGCTGATCCCGCCGCTCGCCGGGGTGCTCTCCGCGTACGGCATCGGCGTCGCGGACGCCACCGCGATGCGGGAACGCGCTGTCGAGACGGAGCTGGACGGCGCGGCGGCCGCCGACCAGGTCCGTGCCGTCTGCGACGAACTGGCCGCGCTCGCCCGCCGTGAACTCGTCGACGAGGGCGTGCCCGCAGAGAGCGTCACCACTCGCGCCCGGGTGCTGATCCGCTACGCCGGGACCGACGCCACGCTCGGCGTCCCGCTTGCCACCACCGACGAGATGGCCGCCGCCTTCACCCGCCTGCACCGCGCCCGCTACGCCTTCACCATGGACAAACCGCTGGTCGCCGAGGCGGTGACGGTCGAGGCGACGGGCGCCGCGGGCGGTGCGGGCTCCGGCGCCGAGCCGCTCGGCCCCCGTACGGGCGAGATGCGGCCCGCCGCCACCGTCCGGATGTACACGGGCGGCGCCTGGCGCGACACCCCGCTCCACGCGCGCACCGGGCTGCGGCCGGGGGACACCGTCACCGGGCCCGCGCTCGTCACCGAGGAGGACGCGACCACGGTCGTCGACCCGGGCTGGCGGGCGACGGTCGGCGACGCCGGGCATCTGGTGCTGCGCCGCGCGGAGCCCCGTCCGGAGCGGGCGGCCGTCGGTACCGCGGCGGATCCGGTGATGCTGGAGGTGTTCAACAGCCTCTTCATGGCCATCGCCGAGCAGATGGGCGTCCGGCTGGAACACACCGCGCACTCCGTCAACATCAAGGAACGCCTCGACTTCTCCTGCGCGCTCTTCGACGCGGACGGCAACCTCATCGCCAACGCCCCGCACATCCCCGTACATCTGGGCTCGATGGGCGAGTCGATCAAGGAGGTGCTGCGGCGGCGCGGCGCCACCATGCGGCCGGGCGATGTCTACGCGGTCAACGACCCGTACCACGGCGGCACCCATCTGCCGGACGTCACCGTCGTCACGCCGGTCTTCGACGACGCCGGAGGCGAACTGCTCTTCCTGGTGGCCTCGCGCGGCCACCACGCGGAGATCGGCGGGATCACGCCCGGTTCGATGCCCGCGTTCAGCCGTACCGTCGACGAGGAGGGCGTCCTCTTCGACAACTGGCTGCTGGTCCGCGACGGGCAACTGCGCGAGGACGAGACCCGCGCGCTGCTGACGTCCGGCCCGTACCCCTCGCGGGCGCCGGACGCCAACCTCGCCGATCTGCGCGCCCAGATCGCCGCCAACGAGAAGGGCATCACCGAACTCCGCCGGATGACCGGGCAGTTCGGCCTGGACGTGGTCCGCGCCTACATGGGTCATGTCCAGGACAACGCCGAGGAGTCGGTCCGCCGGATCATCCCCCGCCTCACCGACGGCGACTGCGACTACGTCACCGACAGCGGCGCGCACATCAAGGTGGCGCTGACCGTCGACCGGGCCGCCCGCACCGCGGTGCTGGACTTCACCGGCACCTCACCGCAGCAGCCGGGCAACGACAACGCCCCGCGCTCGGTGGTGATGGCCGCGGTGCTCTACGTCTTCCGCACCTTGGTCGCCGACGACATCCCGCTCAACAGCGGCTGCCTGAAACCGGTCGAGGTGCGCGTACCGGACGGCTGCATGCTGGCCCCGTCCCACCCGGCGGCGACGGTCGCCGGGAACGTTGAGACCTCCCAGGCCGTCACGGGTGCTCTCTACGCCGCGCTGGGCGTCCAGGCGGAGGGCTCGGGCACGATGAACAACCTGACCTTCGGCAATGACAGGGTGCAGTACTACGAGACGGTCGCCTCCGGCTCCGGCGCGGGCCCGGACTTCGACGGCACCGACGCCGTACAGACCCATATGACCAACTCCCGGCTCACCGACCCCGAGGTGCTGGAGTGGCGCTATCCGGTGCGGGTCGACGCCTTCGCGGTACGGTCCGGCAGCGGCGGCGCCGGGGCCCACCATGGCGGCGACGGCGTCGAGCGGCGGCTGCGGTTCCTCGAACCGATGACCGTCGCCCTCCTCACCGGCCACCGCCGGGTCCCGCCGTACGGCATGGCGGGCGGCGCCCCGGGGGCGCTCGGCGAGAACGTCCTGCTGCGCGCCGACGGCACCACCGAGGAGCTGCGCGGCCGCGACACCGCCGAGGTGGGCCCGGACGACGTCCTGGTGGTGCGGACGCCGGGCGGGGGCGGGTACGGCGCGCCGGACGGACCGGGCGGATCGGGCGGTCCGGCCGGGGCGTGAGCGTGAGGCGGCCCGCCCGGGGCGCACGCCGGTCGGACCGCACGGGGAACGCCGGTCGGACCGCCCGCCCTCACGCCCCGCGCAGCGGCAGGAAACGGATCGGGGTGCCCGGTACGGCCTGCGCGGCGGCAGCCAGATGGCGGGCGGGGACCACGCCGATCACCGGGTAGCCGCCGGTCGTCGGATGGTCGTGCAGGAAGAGGACCGGCAGCCCGTCCGGCGGCACCTGGAGGGCGCCCAACGGCATGCCTTCACTGGGGAGTTCGCCGTCCTTCGCGCGTTCCAGGGGAGGGCCCTCGGTGCGCAGCCCGATGCGGTTGCTCGCCGCCGAGACGCGGAAGCGCCCGGTGGCCAGGGTGCGGTGTCCGTGCGCGGTGAACCAGTCGTCGCGGGGCCCGGGACGGTAGGGCAGCAGCAGTTCGGTGGGCGGACCCGGGTGCGGGACCGCGTCCGCCCAGGCCGGGGCCGGGGGTGCGGCGCCGAGCGGCAGCACCGCGCCGTCGGTGAGCGGATCGCCGCCCAGGCCGGAGAGCAGATCGGTGGCGCGGCTGCCGAGCACCGGCTCGGTCGCGACGCCGCCGCCGAACGCCAGGTACGAGCGCAGCCCCCGGGCGGCGGGCCCGGCGTCGAGGACGGCACCGGCCGGGACGCGGACCGGGGCGCCCCAGGGCGCGGGCCGCCCGTCGACGGTCACCGGGCAGGGCGCGCCGGTCACCGCGACGGTGGTGGCGCGGCGCATCCGTACGGCGCACCCGGTGAGCGTGGTCTCCAGGGTGGCCGTCGGCTCCGGGTTGCCGACGAGGCGGTTGGCGAGGCGGTGCGCCGGGGCGTCGAGGGCGCCGGAGAGCGGTACGCCCAGGTGTGCGTGGCCGGGGCGGCCGAGGTCCTGGACGGTGGTGAGGGCACCGGCCCGCACCACGAGGCAGGCGTGATCGGTCATCGGACGGTCTCCGTGTCGCGGGCCCTGTCCCGGGGCACGAAGTGCACCCGGGTGCCGGGCGTGAGCAGGGCGGCGTTCTCCCGCCGCGGGTCCCACAGCACCGCGTCGGTCCGGCCGATCAGCTGCCAGCCGCCGGGGGAGGAGCGCGGATAGACGCCGGTGTACGGCCCGGCGAGCGCGACCGCGCCGACCGGAACGCGGGTGCGCGGGGTGGCCCGGCGCGGCACGTGCCACTCCTCGGGCAGCCCGGTGAGATAGCCGAAGCCGGGGGCGAACCCGCAGAACGCCACATGGAAGGTGGTGGCGGCGTGGCGGCGCACCACCTCGTCGGGGGTGGTGCCCCACAGCGCGGCCACATCGGCGAGGTCCGGGCCGTCGTAGACCACCGGGATCTCCACGCCCGGCCGGTCGGCGGCGGTGAGCTGCGGGAGGTCCCAGGTCTCCAGGTCGGCGGCGAAGCCGCGGGGGTCGTCGAGGCTGTCGAGGAAGACGGTGCGGGCGGCGGGCACGATCTCGGTGACGGGCGGCAGGGTTCCGGCTGTGGCGCGCCGCAGCAGCTCCGCGTGGAGCGCGCCGACCTCGTCGGCGGTGTCCAGTTCGAGGAGGAGCCCGTGCGCGCCGACGGGCAGCGCTCTCATACGAAGCTCCGCACCACCACGCCGGCGGAGCCGAGTTCGGCCTTCACCCGGCGGGCGAGCGCGGCGGCGCCGGGGGTGTCGCCGTGCAGGCACAGCGACCGGGCGCGGACCGTGACCGGCTGTCCGTCGTGGGAGCGGACGGTGGCGTCGCGGGCGATGGAGAGCGCGCGCCGGACGACCTCCTCGGGGTCCTGGATGACCGCGCCCGGCTCGCTCCGCGGGACGAGGGTGCCCCCGGCGGTGTAGGCGCGGTCGGCGAACGCCTCGTCGACGACGGGTAGTTGGGCCTCGCGCGCTGCTTCGTGCAGCCGGGAGCCGGGCAGGCCCAGAACCGGCAGCGACTCGCCCGCGGCGCGGATCCCGGCGACGACCGCGGCGGCCTGTTCGGCGTCGTGGACGCAGCGGTTGTAGAGCGCGCCGTGCGGTTTGACGTAGCCGACGCGGGCCCCGGCGGCGCGGGCGAAGACCTCCAGCGCGCCGATCTGGTACGAGATTTCGTCGGCCAGCTCGTCCGCGGGGACGTCCATGGCGCGGCGGCCGAAACCGGCCAGATCGCGGTAGGAGACCTGGGCGCCGATGACGACGTCACCGGCGGCGGCGCGCTCGCAGACCCGGCGCATCGTGCCGGGGTCCCCGGCGTGGAAGCCGCAGGCGACGTTGGCGCTGGTCACGACGGACAGCAGGGCGTCGTCGTCGGTGAGCCGCCAGCGTCCGAAGCCCTCGCCGAGGTCGGCGTTGAGGTCGATGACGGCGGGTTGGACGGCGAGGTCGCTCATGGGTGTCCGCTCCAGGGCTCGGTGGCAGGGGGCGCGGCGGCTGCGGGGAGCGGGCGCCCGGGGCGGGTCCGGTGGGGCCCGGGGCCGTGGGCGCACGGGCCGACCGGCGTCGGCGCCCAAGGTAGCGATCGTTGAACGATCCGACAAGAGGTGTGTTGTTCCGATCCGGCTTCTGGGATTGACTTCCGACGGGAGAACGATCGAGACGGTGCCCGGCACGGACCGGCGCCACGGCGGAAGCGGGGTGGGCCGATGGCCGGCGGAGCGGCGAAGGCGGAGCGGCGGCGGCCGGTCGACGTCGAGGGGCTGGCGGGCGACCGGGCGCTGCTCGGCCGCGCCGGGACCGCCGAGCGGGTCGCGGACATCCTCCGCGACCGCATCGCCGAGGGCTACTTCCCGCCCGGCGCCCGGCTCTCCGAGGAGAGCATCGGCGGCGCCCTCGGCGTCTCCCGCAACACCCTGCGCGAGGCGTTCCGGCTGCTCACCCACGAACGGCTGCTGGTGCACCGCCTCAACCGCGGCGTCTTCGTCCGCGTCGTGACCGTCGAGGACCTGGCCGACATCTACCGGGTCCGCCTGCTCGTCGAGTGCGCGGCCGTCCGCGGTCTGGGCCAAGGGCCGTACGACGAGGGGACGCGGGCGACGATCGGGGCGATCGAGGCGGCGGTGCGCTCCGGCGAGACGGCGGTGCGCGAGCGCGCCTGGCAGAAGCTGTCCACCGCCAACATCCGCTTCCACCAAGGCGTCGCGGCGCTGGCGGGCAGCCCTCGCACCGACGAGCTGATGCGCGGCGTGCTCGCCGAACTCCGCCTGGTCTTCCACGTCATGGACGACCCGCGCCGCTTCCACGCGCCGTACCTCACCCGCAACCGGCAGATCGTCGAGGCGCTGGAGGACGGCGACGCCGCCGCGGCCGAGCAGCTGCTCCGCTCGTATCTGGAGGACTCGCTCGCCCAGCTCTCCGGGGCGTACGCGCGGCTGATCGCCGAGGGGTAGCGGCGCGGCGGCGGGTGGCGGCGCCGGGGCGGGGTGCGTCCGGTGCCGGGCCACGGCGGCGCCGGGCCGGGCGCGGGACCGATGGCGCGTCGCCGGAAAGTTCCCGGCCGTAGACCCCTTGTCGGATCGTTGAACAATCGCTTAGCCTCCGCTGCAATCCATTCATCGATCCTCACGATCCGCGTGGGGTCCTGTACGCGGAAGGCGGGCCCATGATCGTGCTCCTCGGCGTGCTCGTGGTCGTCATCGGCTTCGCCACGAAACGCCACCCCCTGCTGGTCGTCGGCGCCGCAGGCATCGTCGCCGGACTCCTCGGCGGACTCTCCCCCCAGGAGGTGCTGGCCGCCTTCGGCAAGGGCTTCGCCGACAGCAGGTCGGTGACGATCTTCGCCATCACCCTCCCGGTCATCGGCCTGCTGGAGCGCTACGGCCTTCAGGAACAGGCCCGCAACCTGATCGCCCGCTTCGCCAAGCTCACCACCGGGCGGTTCCTCGCCCTCTACCTGGGCATGCGGCAGATCGGCGCCGCCCTGGGCCTCACCGACGTCTTCGGCCACGCCCAGACCGTCCGCCCGCTGGCCGCCCCGATGGCCGAGGGCGCCGCCGAACGCCGCCACGGCACGCTCACCGACGCCGCCCGCGAACGCATCCGCGCGTGCGCCGCCGCCGCGGACAACGTCGGCCGGTTCTTCGGCGAGGACGTCTTCCTCGCCGTCGGCTCGATCCTGCTGATCACCGGCTTCGTCAACACCACCTACGGCACCCACCTCGAACCGCTCCACCTCGCGCTGTGGGCCATCCCCACCGCCGTGTGCGCCTTCGTCGTCCACGGCTGGCGGATGCTCCGCCTCGACCGCCACCTGGAGCGCGAACTGCGCGCCGCCAACGCCGGGGGCGCCCGCCCCGCCGAGCCCACCCACCCCACCGGCGCCGCCGGGAACGCCACCGCAGCGGAGGCCACCGAATGATCAAGGCAGAGTGGTTCTACTGGCTGGTCGGCCTCAGCTTCCTGGTGATGGCCGGGCAGATGCTCACCGACCGCAGCAACGCCAAACGGCTGGGCACCGCCGCCTTCTGGGGGCTGATCGGCGCCGGATTCATCTACAGCAGCTGGGTCGTGGGCCACCGGGCGCCCGCCGAGCCCCTGGGCGCCGCCGTCCTGGTCATGGTCGTCCTGGCCGGATGCGGTTTCACCGGACGCGGCACCCCGCGCACCACCACCCCCGCCGAACGCACCGCCCACGCCGCCCGGTTCGGCAGCCGCCTCTTCGTCCCGGCGCTCACCATCCCCGTCGTCGCGCTGGTCTGCGCCGTCGGCGTCGCCCGCCTGCGCATCGGCGGCCGACCCGTCCTCCAGGAGGGCAGCGAGACCATCCTCGGCCTGGGCATCGGCGCCGTCGTCGCGCTCGTCGTCGCCATGGTCATGCTGCGCGAGAAGCGGCTCTCGGTGCCCGTCGCCTCCGGCCGCTCGATGCTGGAGTCCATGGGCTGGGCGATGCTGCTGCCGCAGATGCTCGCCACGCTCGGCGCCATCTTCCAGGTCTCCGGCGTCGGCACCCAGGTCGGGAAGATCACCACTGCGGTCCTGCCCGACAACTCCCTCTACGTCGCCGTCGTCGTCTACTGCGTCGGCATGTTCCTGTTCACCCTGATCATGGGCAACGCCTTCGCCGCGTTCCCCGTGATGACCGCCGCCGTCGGCTGGCCCGTCCTCGTCGAGCACTTCCACGGCAACGCGCCCGCCGTCCTGGCCCTCGGCATGCTCGCCGGATTCTGCGGCACCCTGGTGACCCCGATGGCCGCCAACTTCAACATCGTCCCGGCCGCCCTCCTGGAGCTGAAGGACCAGTACGGGCCGATCAAGGCGCAGCTGCCCACCGCGGGCGTCCTGCTCGTCTGCAACATCGTGATCATGGCGCTCTTCGCCTTCTGACCCAGGCCGCCACCACCGAGGAGACCGCATGACCCGGGTACTGCTGACCGGCTTCGAACCGTTCGACGGCGAGAAGACCAACCCGTCCTGGCAGGCGGTCCGCGCCGCCGCCGCGCAGCCGCCCGCCGGACTCGACCTGCGCACCGCCGAACTCCCCTGCGTCTTCGGCGAGGCCGCCCGCCGGCTGCGCGCCGCGGTCGCCGCGCACCGGCCCGACGTGGTGATCTGCGTCGGCCAGGCGGGCGGCCGCCCCGACATCACCGTCGAACGCGTCGCCGTCAACCTCGACGACGCCCGCATCCCCGACAACGCGGGCGCCGCCCCGATCGACGAATCCGTCGTCGTAGGCGGCCCCGCCGCCTACTTCTCCACCCTGCCGGTCAAGGCGTGCGTGGCCGCCGTCCGCGCCGCGGGCCTGCCCGCCTCGGTCTCGCACACCGCCGGGACCTTCGTCTGCAACCACGTCTTCTACGCCCTCGCCCATCTCATCGCCACCGAACTGCCCGCCCTGCGCGGCGGCTTCGTCCACGTCCCCTACGCGCCCGAGCAGGTCACCGGCCGGGCGCAGCCGTCCCTGCCGGTGGACACCGTCGCCCGCGCCCTGCGCGAGATCGCCGCGACCGCCGCCACCACCCGCAAGGACCTGCGGCTGCCGGGCGGCGCCACCCACTGACCCCGCCGCGGCCCCGGCGGGCCGGGCGTCCGCTCCGCCGAGGCCGACCGGGTACGCGCCGTCACCGCCCCCGGGCGGCCCGCGTACGCTTGCTGACCGGCCGGAACGTGCCCCAGGTGCGGGCCGGGGCAGCGCCGCTTCGTCCGTTGTCAGTGCGAGCGCTTACTCTGTGCAACGTGACTTTTCCAGCTCCGGGGGCCACAGCGCCCCAGCCGGCCGGGACCCACCGGCCCGCGCCGGGCCCCGCCGCCGACGAGGGCCTGGCCCGCCGCCTGCGCGCCCTCGCGTGCACCGCGCCGCTGCACGACCTCGACGCGCGCAAGGCCAACCTCGCGGGCGAGTACGGCGGGTACGCCATGGCGGAGGTGGCGCTCGCCGTCATCGACCTGGTCACGCTCCACATGGACTTCGACACCGGCGCCGACCACGAGGAGATAGTGGCCCGGGTACTGCCCCGCATCGCCGCCCAGGCCCCCGGGCGCCCCGCCGCCGAACACGAGCGCGTCGCCCGCTGGGTGCTGGAAAATCTCCTCAACGTCGGCAGCGTGGACCGCGGATTCCGCGCCGTCTACGGCACGTTCGACACCACCGGCACCTATGTCCGCCGCGACTACGACTTCAAGCTCATCGAAGAGGTCCCCGGCACCGGCGGCGCGGTCTTCCTGCGCACCACCGACGAAGCGGTCAACGTCCTCGTCGGCGCCCTCGACACCGACGTCACCAGCGCCCAGATCGCCGCCGAGGTCAAGCTGGAGGTGCTGATCAGCCGCGGCCGCCTCGCCGACGCCCAGCTCGCCGCCGAGCAGGCCCGCTACCGCACCGTCCAGTACGCCGAGACGCTGCGCCGCACCCTCGACGCCACCCGGCGCAACGTCCGCGCCGTCGACTGGCTGCAGACCGTCCCCGACATGATCGCCGAAGCGCTCGACCACGTGGCCGACCGCTACCGCCACGAGAACGCGATCCTCACCAACATCCGCAAGGCCCGCGACGAGACCGAGGAGCCCGAGCACAAGCGGCGCGCCGCCGAGCTGGTCGACATCGTCAAGGACTGCATCCGGCGCCACACCCAGCTCCAGTCCCGCCTGCTGGAGGCCGGACCGCTCTTCCGCGCCGAGCAGGACCGCCAGGCGTTCGCCGCCCCGACCGCCCGCTCCGGGCTCGACCTCTACGGTCAGCTCGTCGCGCCGCTGCTGCCGCTCCCCACCGAGCAGGCCCGCCGCGTCACGGACGCCTTCTTCGCCCACGGCACCGGCCTGCGCACCCCGGCCGCCGTCCGCGTCACCGACCTCGTCGACACTCTGCTCACCCCGCCCGCCGAGCGGGACCACCTCGGCGCCGAGATGCCCGAGCCCGATCTCGTCGCCACCCCCGACGACAGCCGTTTCAGCGAGGCGCAGCTGGACGCCGCCATGGCCCTGCTGGACCTGCCGTCCGACGCACCCCGCCGCCTCTCCGGTCTGCTCGCCGACGCCCGCCGCACCGGCGACCCGGACCTCGCCTACCTCGTCGCCCTCCTCGCGGTGCACGCCGCCAGCCCCCCGGTCGGCACCGCCTACCGCCAGGGCGAGGCCCAGCTGCTCTTCGCCGTCGACGACGGCACCGAGCTGACCGACCCCGAGTTCGGCGGCGCCGACCTCATCGTCGGCACCGCCCTCCTGGACGCCGCGGGCATGGCCGCCGACCGCTCGGAGGTGGCCTGATGTCCCGGCCCGCCCGGGGCCGCCGGCTCCCGCCCGCCGCACCCCTGCCTCCCCCGTCCGTCCCCCACAAGGAGCCCCGCCCGTGACCGAGTACGCCGCCGACGAGGTGCCGCAGCCGGAGCCGGTGCCCGCGCCTCCCGGGCGGGGGGCCACCGCCGGGGCCGAGCCCGCCGCGGCGCCGGTCACCCCCGCCGACGCGGCCGACGCGGCCCGGCTCGTCGCCTTCGGCCTCCAGCCCAAGCTGCTGCCGGCCCGCGACGCCGAATACGCCGAACTGCTGCGCCGCCACCGCGACGACCCCGCCTTCGCCCGGCTCGCCGACGCCGTCGCCGCCGGGCTCGGCCTCGTCGTCCTGGAGGTCTCCACCCGCGCCGGGATGGCCGTCACCGCCGCCGAGGACTCCGTCTTCGCGGTCCGCATGGGCGACTACGCCCGCCGCGCCTCCGCCGATTCGGCCGACCGCTTCCTGCACGGTCTGGCCCACCTCGCCGTCGCCGCCCTCGCCTTCCCCCGCCCCGAGGACCTCGCCGACGACGGCTACATCGGCCGCCTCACCGTCAACGGCGTCGACGCCTTCGTCCGCCAGGCGTGCCGCCGCCTGGAGGAGCGCGCCGCCGAGGACGGCGAGAACACCGACCCGGCCACCGGCGCCCCCGGCCTGGAGGCCGCCTGGCGCGTCTACGCCCGCCGCAGCGCCACCGGCGCCACCAAGGACGCCCGGCGGCTGGCCGGTTCCACCACCGGCATCATCGCCAAGGCCGTCACCTTCCTCGTCGACTCCGGCTTCCTCCAGCGCACCGGCGACGACGCCGGGGGCACCTACCGCACCACCGCCCGCTACCAACTCCAGGTCCGCGACATGGCCGGGGGCGCCGCGATGAGCGAACTGCTGGAGTTGGGCGTCGTCCCCGTCGCCGACGGCACCGCCTCCCTGCTGCCCGGCGAGGACACCGACGCCCTCGACCTGGTGGCCGACGCCGGACTCCCGTTCCACAGCCCCTGACCGCCCGCCGTCCGACGCCCACTCCCGCCCACCCCGACAACGAAAGTCCGCCATGTACGAGCTGTCCCGGGTCCGCCTCTACTCCATCGGACCGGCCGGCGCACGCTACGCCGACACCGTGCTGGACCTGCGCGGCGTCGGCGCCCCCGTACCGCAGCCCGCGCCGGCCCAGGCGGACTTCTTCGAGGACGAACCGACCGGCCCGCCGCGTCGCCCCGCCCCCGCGGGCGTCCTCTTCCTGGAGAACGGTGGCGGCAAGTCCGTCCTCCTCAAGCTGATCTTCTCGGTGATGCTGCCGGGCCACCGCAACACCCTCGGCGGCGCCAGCTCCGGCGTGCTGCGCAAGTTCCTGCTCGCCGACGACTGCGGCCACGTCGCCCTGGAGTGGCAGCACACCGTCACCGGCGAGTCCGTCGTCGTCGGCAAGGTCAGCGAATGGCGCGGCCGTCAGGTCTCCAACGACCCGCGGAAGTTCGCCGAGGCGTGGTACAGCTTCCGCCCCGGACCCGGGATGAGCCTGGACGCGCTGCCCGTCGCCGAGGCGACCGTCGTCCGGCCGCGCACCGAGGACGGCGAAGGCGCCTCGGGCGCCCGTGGCCGCCGTCGCACCATGAAGGGCTTCCGCGACGTCCTGACCGAGGCGGGCAAGAACTACCCCCACCTCGACGTCGTCTGGGAGGAGATCCACGAACGCTGGAACGAGCACCTCGGCGACCTCGGCCTGGACCCCGAACTCTTCCGCTACCAGCGGGAGATGAACGCCGACGAAGGTGAGGCCGCCGGTCTCTTCGCGGTGAAGAACGACTCCGACTTCACCGACCTGCTGCTCCGTGCCGTTACCGACACCCGCGACACCGACGGCCTCGCCGACCTCGTCCACGGTTTCGCCCACAAGCTCGGCCGCCGCGCCGAGCTGACCGCCGAGCGGGAGTTCACCGCCGGCTCCCTCGACCTGCTCACCACCATCGCCGACGCCGCCGAACGCCGCGAGCAGGCCCGCCAGGTGCACCTCGGCGCCGAGCGCCGCACCCGTGCCCTCGCCCGGCAGCTGCACGCCCGCTCCACCGAGGAGCACGGCCGCGCCGCCGAGCTGGCCGAACAGGTCGCCGCCGCGGCCCACCGCACCGCCGACGCCGAACACACCCGCGACCGCCGCGCCCTGGTCTCCGCCGAGCTCGCCTACCGCCACGCCTCGCTGGCGCTGGCCGCCGCCGAGAAGGGCGCCGCCGCCCAGCGCCGCGAACTGAACGACGCCCGCACCCTGTACAGCGCCTGGCAGGCCGCCGAGACGGTGCTGCGCCACCGCGCCGCCGCCGACCGCTCCGCCCGCGTCGCCGTCGCCATCCGCGAGGCCGAACGCGACGCCGCACCGGCCCTGGCCGCCCGCGCCACCGCCGCCGCCGACCTCGTCCGCGCCCTGCACACCGCCGCCGAGGCCGGGGAACGCCTCGCGGGCGAGGAGGAGGAGCGCTCCGCCGCCCTCCAGGAGGTGGGGGAGAGCGCCCACCGCGACGCCACCGCCGCCGCCACCCGCGCCCAGCGCGCCCGCAGCGAGGCCGACCACCTCGGGCAGCGGCTCACCGAGGTCGCCGAGGAGACCGCCGAGGCGGTCCGCGCCGGGTGGCTCGACGACAGCGCCCCGGACGTCGACCCGGCCCGCGCGGCCCTCGCCGCCGCCGACGCCGAGAAGGACGCCGTCGCCGCCTGGGACACCGCCCGCGAGGCCGCCCGCACCGCCACCGATCACGCCCGCCGCGCCACCACCCGGCACTCCGCCGCCGAACTGGCCGCCGCCCGCGCCGAGGACGCCGCCACCGCCGCCGCCCGCGCCTGGGAGGCCGAGCGCGCCACCGCCGCCGCCCTCGGCGCCGAACAGCGCCTCGCCGACCTCCTCGGCCTGCCGCAGACCCCCACCGTCACGGGCGTCCCGGCCGCCGACGGCGCCGCGCCCCCGTCCGACCCGGCCGGTCCGCTGACCGCCGAGGAGCTGGACCGCAACGCCGACGCCCTGCGCGAGCTGTTGGACGACGGCGTCGCCTCCGCCGAGCGCCACCTCTTCGACCTGCGCACCGCCGCCGCCGACGACGCCCGCATCCTCGGCGCCCTCGGCGACGGCGGGCTGCTGCCCCCGGGCCCCGACGTCCTGGCCGCCGTCGAATACCTCGGCGAACACGGCGTCCCCGCGCTGCCCGGCTGGCGCTACCTCGCCCAGTCCGTCGACCCCGCCGACCACGCCCGGGTGCTCGCCGCCCGGCCCGAACTGGTCGACGGCGTGATCATCACCGACCCGGACACCCACGCCCGGGCCCGGGAGATCCTCGCCACCGCCGCGCTGCTGCCCCGCTCCGCCGTCGCCGTCGGCACCTCCGAGGCCCTGCTCGCGCCCGCCGCGGACACCCCCGCCGCGGACTCCGGCGTCTTCCTCGTCCCGCCGAACCCGGCGATGCACGACGAATCCGCCGCCGACGAGGAGCGCCGGGCCCTGCGCGCCCGCGCCGTCGAGCGGGACGACGAGATCCGCGCGCTCGCCGCCCGCCTCGCCGACGACCGCGCGCTCGCCGCCCGCCTCACCTCCTGGCGCGCCGGTTGCCCGGAAGGTCACCTCGCCGAGCTGGCCGAAGCCGTCGAGCGGACCCGCACGGCGGCGGCGGAGGCGGCCGCCGAGCTGGCTGAGGCCCGCGCCGCCCGCACCGAGGCCGATGAGACGGCCGCCGAGGCCACCGCCGTCCGCGACGAGCGGCAGGAGACCGCCCAGCGCGCCCGCCGCTCCGCCGACCTGCTCGCGGGCCTCGCCCACCGGCTGCGCGAGCGCGCCGGATGGCAGTCGCGGATGCGGGAACTCGCCGACGAGGCTGCCGAGTTCGAGGCCCGCGCCGAGGAGTGCGTGGACCGCGCCCGCGCCGCCGACGAGGACCGCCGGGCCGCCCAGCGCGCCGCCGACGACGCCCACCGCACCGCCCGCGCGCTGCGCGCCGAACGTGCCGAGATCGCCGGTGTCCCCGACGGCCTCGGCCCCGCCCAGGAGGGCGCACCCACCTCGCTGCCCGCGCTGCGCGAGGCGTACCGCGCCGCCTCACAGCTGTACGAGAAGGTCGGCGTCGGCGCCGACCTCCGCGCCGAACAGGCCCGCGCCGAGGGCGACGAGTCCGCCGCGCTCGGCGAGCTGAACCGCCTGACCAACAAGGTCCGCACCCGCGCCGGGGCGTTGCTGGAGAGCCCGGACGCCGCCGACGGCCCGTCCCGGCTGGCCGCCGCCGGGCGCGCCGAGGCGCTGGTGACGATGTTGGAGACCCGCGCCTCGGCCGCCAGCGAGCAGCTGGGCCGGTTGCGCGGCGAGGCGGAGCGGCTGGCGCCCGAGGAGGGCACGGCCCACACCGACCTCCCCGAGGAGCAGGTGCCCGCCGACGCGGAGCGCGCCAAGGAGCTGCTGCGCACCGCCGCCGGGGAACTGGCCACCGCCACCGAGGCGTTGGAGTCCGCCCGCGCCCACCACGACGAGCTGCTGCGCGGCCACCGCGCCGCCGAGGAGGCGGCCGGGGGCTTCGAGGAGACCGCGGCGCTCCTGCGTGATCTGCTGCGGGAGGCGCAGCCCGCCGACGACAGCGCGGACGAGCCCGTCCAGCCGTACGCCGGACGGCTGGAGGAGGGCCGCCGTGCCGCGGCCGAGTCCCGCCGCTCGCTGCGCGGCTGCGCCCAGGACCTCTCCGCCGCCGACAGCACCGTCCGCGATGCCGGCGACGTCCTCGTCCGGCACGCCAACGCCACCCGCTTCGAGCAGGTCCGCACCCCGGCGCGGCAGCAGATCCGGGAGCTGCCCGTGGCGACGCTGCCGGAGCACGCGACGAAGTGGGCGGAGGCGTTCGCGCCCCGGCTGCGGGTGCTCACCGACGAGCTGGACCAGCTGGAGCGCAACCGCGACTCCATCGTCGACCGGCTCCGCGGTCTGGTGGATTCCTCGCTGACCACGCTCCGCTCCGCCCAGCGGCTCTCCCGGCTGCCGGAGGGACTGGGAGAGTGGTCGGGCCAGGAGTTCCTGCGCATCCGCTTCGAGGACCCGGACCAGGCCACGCTCGCCGAGCGGCTGGGCGAGGTCATCGACGAGGCGACCCGCGCCGCCGTCCGCAAGAACAGCGATCTGCGGCGCGACGGCATGTCCCTGCTGCTGCGCGGGGTGGCCGCCGCGCTGGCGCCGCGCGGCGTGGCCGTGGAGATCCTCAAGCCCGACGCGGTGCTCCGCGCCGAGCGGGTGTCGGTCGGCCAGATGGGCGACGTCTTCTCCGGCGGCCAGTTGCTGACCGCCGCCATCGCGCTGTACTGCACGATGGCCGCGCTGCGCAGCAACGACCGCGGCCGCGACAAGCAGCGCCACGCGGGCACGCTCTTCCTCGACAACCCCATCGGCCGCGCCAACGCCACGTATCTGCTGGAGCTTCAGCGGGCCGTCGCGGACGCGCTCGGCGTCCAGCTGCTCTACACCACCGGCCTCTTCGACACCACCGCGCTGGCGGAGTTCCCGCTGGTCATCCGGTTGCGCAACGACGCGGACCTGCGGGCGGGCCTGAAGTACATCAGCGTCGAGGAGCATCTGCGCCCCGGCCTGCCGCAGCCGGACCCGTCCGGCGAGGCGGTCCACGGCCAGATCACGGCGACCCGGATGTACAAGCGCCCGGAGGAGCCCCCGGAGCCGGCGCCGGGCGACTGAGCCCCGGGGTGGGAGGCCCGGCACCGGCGCCTCCCACCCCGCCGTCCCGTACGGGCCCCGGCCTCCCTCACAGCACCACGACCGACCGCAGCACCTCGCCGCGCCGCATCTTGGCGAAGGCGGGCTCGATGCCGGTCAGGCCGATGGTCTCGGTGACGAAGCGCTCCAGGTCGAGCTTGCCGCTGAGGTGGAGGTCGATCAGGACGGGGAAGTCGCGGCTGGGCAGACAGTCGCCGTACCACGACGCCTTGAGGGCGCCGCCGCGTCCGAAGAGGTCGGCCAGCGGCAGTTCGACGCGCATGTCCGGCTCCGGCACGCCGACCTGGACCAGCGTCCCGGCCAGATCGCGCATGGAGAACGCCTGCAGGTAGGTCTCCGGGCGGCCGACCGCGTCGATGACGACATCGGCGCCGAACCCGGAGGTGAGCGCGCGGACCGCCTCGACGGGGTCCGTACCGCGGGAGTTGACGGTGTCGGTGGCGCCGAAGCGTTCGGCGGCGTCCAGCTTCCGGTCGTCGATGTCGACGGCGATGACGCGGCGCGCCCCGGCCCGGGAGGCTCCGGCGATGGCGGCGTTGCCGACGCCGCCGCAGCCGATGACCGCGACGGTGTCGCCGCTGCCGACGCCCCCGGTGTGCACGGCCGCGCCGTACCCGGCCATCACCCCGCAGCCGATCAGCCCCGCCGCCTCCGGCCGGGCCGCGGGATCGACCTTCACCGCCTGCCCGGCGGCGACCAGGGTCTTCTCGGCGAACGCCCCGATGCCGAGGGCCGGGGCGAGCGGGGTGCCGTCGCGCAACGTCATCGGCTGGGCGGCGTGACGGGAGTCGAAGCAGTACCACGGGCGGCCGCGGCGGCAGGAGCGGCAGCGGCCGCAGGGCGCCCGCCAGGCGAGGACGACGAAGTCGCCGGGGGCGAGGTCGGTGACGTCCGGTCCGGCCGCCTCGACGACCCCGGCCGCCTCGTGGCCGAGCAGGTAGGGGAAGGCGTCGCCGACCGCGCCCTCGCGGTGGTGCAGGTCGGTGTGGCAGACCCCGCACGCCTGGACGGAGACCAGGACCTCGCCGGGGCCGGGATCGGGCACGAGGATCGGCAACACCTCGACGGGCGCGCCCGGGGCGACGGCGACGGCGGCGCGGACTTCGTGCGGCATGGCTCACTCCTAAACAGCGCCTGCCGTGCGGGCAGGGGCGGGTGCACGCGAGAGTCGGCACGGATGCCTGTGAGGGGTGGGTGGTGCGCTGCGCAGGGGTGGGGGGAGCGGTGGACGGCGGACCGCCCACGCCCCGATGTTGCCTATCGCGCGCCGAGTTGCGCGATAGGAGACATGCTGGAAGTCCGTCCCCGATCCGTCAAGGGTCCTCTTGCGCCACCTGGAAGGGCCTCGCGGCAACTGCCGGACCGGCTCCTCGACGACTGCCCGGACCGGCCCCGCGGTGCCCACCGGGCGCGTCTCGGAGACCCGCCTCCCCGGGGCGAACCGCATGCCTCGCATGGCCCCGCCGGGCGCCCGTACGACCCGCCGGGCACGCCCTCAACGGGCCGTTCCGCCCGGCCGGTGGACCGTTCCGGACCGCCCGTCCCCGTCGCCCGACGCCCCCTCAGCCCGCGTACCCCATCCGCCGGGAGAGGTCCGCCGCCGCCTCGACCGCGCGCTGCGCCAGCTCCGGCAGGAGGGCGCGCCGCATCCGGTACGCGGGTCCGGAGACGCCGATCGCGCCGATCACCGCACCGTCGTGCGCCCGCACCGGCGCCGCCACCGCGTTCAGCCCGATCTCCAACTCCTCGGTGGAACAGGCGAACCCGCCCTCGAACGCGCCGGTCAGCTGCGCGCGCAGATCACCGGCGGAGGTCAGCGTGTGCTCCGTGAACCGCGCCAGCTTCCGCCCCGCCAGCCGCTCCCGGCGCTCGCGCGGCAGATGCGCCAGCAGCACCTTGCCGCTCGCGGTGGCGTGCAGCGGGGTGCGGCGGCCCAGCCAGTTGTAGGCGGTGACCGCTGCGGCGCCGCGCGCCTGCATGATGTTGACCGCCGCATCGCCGTCCAGCACCGCGATGTTGGCGGTTTCCCCGGTCCCGTTCGCCAGCGCCCGGCACACCGGCTGGCCCTCCTGCGAGATGTCCAGCCGGATGGCGGCGGCGCCCGCCAGCCGCAGCACCCCCGCGCCGAGGAAGTACTTGCCGCGCTCCTTCTCCTGCTCGACCAGCCCGCGGTTCTCCAGCACGCCCAGGATCCGGAACGCGGTGGACTTGTGGACGCCCAGTTCCTCGGACAGCTCGGTCACCCCCGCCTCGCCGAGGCGGGCGAGCAGCTCCAGCACGCTCACCGCGCGGTCCACGGACTGGACGGAACCCGCCCCGCCGCGCCGCTCGTCGGGCCGCTCCGCTGCGGTATCGCTCGTGTTCGACATGGGACTTCGTGTCACCGCCCGTTGGCCCCTGGGGGCGCGTCGGAGGGAGCCCGTGAGGCGCGTGGGGGCCCGGGGATCCCTGGCGAGCCGGGGCCGGGAGAAACGGCCCGAAGGCCCTTGACGGCCCGCCCCACGGCCTGGATTCTGTTGCGCATCGCGCTCTGCGATGCGTTATTCACAACGCCATGATACCGATCAGCGCGAGGGGGGCCAGATGATTCCCGTCTGCCGCATCGACGATCTTCCCGAGGGTGAAGCCGTCCGGATCACCGTCGACGACCACACACCCGCCATCGCCGTCTTCCACGCCGAGGACGGCGGCTTCTACGCCGTCGACGACCTCTGCAGCCACCAGGACGCCTCGCTCTCCGAGGGGTACGTCGAGGGCTGCCTCGTCGAATGCCCGCTGCACGCCGCCCTGTTCGACCTGCGCACCGGCGCCGCGACCTGTCTGCCGGCCCGCCGCCCGGTCCGCACCCACGAGGTCGCCGTCATCGACGGCGTCCTCCATGTCCGGCCCGCGGTGCGGGAGGATGCGGTCGCCTGAACCGGCGGACGGACCCGGGGCGTCGCCCGTTACGCGGCGGCGCCCCCGGCCCGTCGCTCCTCCCGCGCCGCGCGCCGCTCCTCCCGCCGCGCCCGCCGCCGCTCGCGCCGCAACTGCCGCGCCGTACTGCTCGGCTGCGACTGCACGCCGTACCGCTGCACCCAGACCTGACGCGTCACCCAGACGTCGAGCACCGCCCAGGTCGCCACCACCGTGCTGGCGACCGTGCTGATCACCGCCGGGAACGCCAGCCACGATCCGGCCAGCGTCCCGAGGAACGCGATCACGGCCTGGATCAGGGTGAGCGCCACGATGATCACCGCCCGTACCGCCGCCGTCCGCACCGGATCGGCCATCCGCCGCCGGGCCGCGGGCTCTTCCTGCCACAACGGGCGCCTGTCGGTGTCACTCAACGCCTCACCCTCCCCGTACGGACCGCTGCCCGGGCTCCGCCCTGCGCACGCGGGGCGCCCTCCGGGGCGGCCGCATGCCGCCCGGATGCCCGGCGCCGCCGCCATCGTCACCCACGCCGCCACGCGAGGGTGACCCGGGGTGGGGCAATTCCGGCCACACCATGGGGTGATGGCCGGAGGCGCCGCCCGGTGCCCCGCCGACCCGCGGGCGCCTTGTCCGGGAATCGCCGGACAAGGCCGGGCGATCCCCGCCGGGACTTTCCCCAAGCTCCGGCCGGGTCTTCGGGTTGGCCGCCGGGCAGTAGTAGGCTCGCGCCGTTTGTTGACGGAACACCACCCCCGGCCACCGGGGCTGACTGGGGGGAGGCCATGCGCTTTCGCGGGAAGTCGATCCGCCGGAAGATCGTGGCGTTGCTGCTCGTACCGCTGGTGTCCCTGACGGCCATGTGGGCGTTCGCGACGTACGTCACCGGGCGTGAGGCAGATCAACTGCTCACGGTCGGCCGGGTCGTCCAGAAGCTCGGCCACCCCTCCAGGAACCTCGTCGAGGATCTCCAGCGGGAGCGGCGGCAGAGCCTGATGTACCTCGCCGACCGGCGGGACGCCGACGCCCTGCCCCAACTCCAGGGGCAGGCGCGGGCCACCGATGAATCCCTCGCCCGGCTCCGCGCCGCGGCCGAGGTCCCGGCCGTCCGCGACGACCTCGGCCGCGGAACTGCCGCCTCCCTGGACAACGCGGTCAAGGCACTTACGCCCCTCCCGTCCCTGCGCCGTCAGGTCGAGGACAACACCATCTCGCGCGACGAGGCGTTCGAGGCGTACGCGGGGATGATCGACTCGCAGTACGACCTGGTCGTCGCGTTGCACGTGCTGGACGACGTCGACCTGGAGAAGCAGGGCCGCGCGCTGGTCACCCTCGGCCGTGCCCGGGAAGCGTTCGCCCGCGAGGACGCGCTGCTCTCCGCCGCGCTCGCCTCCGGCCGGATGACCAAGATCGATCTGCGGACCGTCTCCGACGAGATCGCCGAACGCCGCGTCCTGATGCGCACCGGCCTGCCCCTCATGCCGGCCCGCGACCGCGCCGCCTACGAGGACTACTGGCACTCCGCCAAGACCCGCGAACTGGAGGCCGTGGAGGACGCCGTGGTGGCCGCGGGCGCGGACGAGGCCCCCGAGGCGGTCAACGCCGAGCGCTGGGACATCCTCGCCTCCACCGTCCTCGACGATCTCCAGCGGATGGGCCAGGAGTCCGGGGAGCACTACCGCGAGCGGGTGCGGCCGGTCGCCCTGGCCGTCGTCGCGAAGGCGGCCATCGCCGGTGTCCTCGGCTTCGTCGCCCTGCTGGTCTCCCTGATCGTCTCCGTCCGCATCGGCCGTCGGCACGTCAAGGACCTCACCGCACTGCGCCGGACCGCCCACGAGGTGTCCGGCGTCCGGCTGCCCGCCGTGATGCGGCGGCTCGCCGCGGGCGAGCAGGTCGACATCGAGGCCGAGGTGCCGCGGCGGGAGTTCGGCCAGGACGAGACCGGCCAGGTCGGCCAGGCCCTCCACACCCTCCAGCGGGCCGCCGTCGAGGCCGCCGTGAAACAGGCCGATATGCGCCGCGGCGTCTCCGAGGTCTTCGTCAACCTCGCCCGCCGCAGCCAGGTGCTGCTCCACCGTCAGCTCACCCTGCTGGACACCATGGAGCGCCGCACCGAGGACACCGACGAGCTCGCCGACCTCTTCCGCCTCGACCACCTCACCACCCGTATGCGGCGGCACGCCGAGGGCCTGGTGATCCTCTCCGGCGCGGCCCCCTCCCGGCAGTGGCGCAAGCCGATCCGGCTGATGGACGTGGTGCGCGCCGCCGTCGCCGAGGTCGAGGACTACGAACGCATCGAGGTGCGACGGCTGCCCCGGCTCGCCGTGGAGGGCCCCGCCGTCTCCGACCTCACCCACCTCATCGCCGAACTCCTGGAGAACGCCACGGTGTTCTCCCCGCCGCACACCGCGGTCCAGGTCGTCGGCGAGCGGGTCGCCAACGGCTTCACCCTGGAGATCCACGACCGCGGCCTCGGCATGCCCGCCGATCAGCTCCTCGACGCCAATCTCCGGCTCGCCGAGACCGCCGAGTTCGCGCTCTCCGACACCGACCGGCTGGGCCTGTTCGTCGTCAGCCGCCTCGCCCAGCGCCAGGGCGTCCGCGTCTCCCTCCAGCACTCGCCGTACGGCGGGACCACCGCGGTGGTCTTCCTCCCCGGCGCGCTGCTGACCGAGACCGAGGAGGGCGAGGACACCGGCGGCGTCTTCCTGAACGGCCCGGACCTGCCCCGGCTGGAGCCGGTCACCGGCGAACCGGCCGCGCTGGCCGAGGCCCGCGCCCACGGACCGCGCGCCGTGGGCCAGGGGCGGCAGGAGTCAGCCGCCGACGCCCCGCATCCGCTCGACGACGAGGACGGCGTCTTCCGCGCCCGGACCCGCGGCCGACGCACCGCCACGCCCACCGGCCCCACCCCGTCGCCCGCCCTCGTCCCGCGCCCCCGGCTGGCCCCCGCCGAGCACCGCACGCCCGACGACGGCCCGGCCCCGCTGCCGCGCCGCCGCCCGCATCCGCCGGTGCTCGTCTCGGACCACGGCCGCACCGTCGACGACGGCGAGGCGCGCGCCCACACGGGCGGGCCCGGCGACTCCGGCCAGGAGCCGTCCGGCCACCCCCGCCCGGCCGACGGGAACCCCCCGGCGGCACCGGGGGGCGACGGTCCGGCGGACCGCCCCGCGGCCCCCGGAAGCACGGTCGGCGGGCTGCCCCGCCGGGTGCGGCAGGCCAGCCTCGCCCCGCAGCTCAAGAACGACCCGGACCGCCGGGCCGGTGACGAGCGGCCCGGCGCGGCCGATGACGACCGGGACGCCGAGGAGGTCCGCAGCCGGATGGCCGCGCTCCAGAGCGGCTGGCGGCGCGGTCGCCGCGACACGGGCGAGGACCCCGCGCCCGACGAGCCCGCGGCCCGGGAGGACACCGGCCGCGACGGGGACGACGGGGGCACGACAGCATCCAGAACCACTCCGGGAGGGGACGGTCCATGACCGCACCGCAGGCAGCAGCCACCACCGCATCGGCCATCGCGCAGGGCTCCGGCGAGCTGAACTGGCTCCTCGACGAACTCGTCGAGCGGGTCGGCAGCATCCGCAAGGCCCTCATCCTCTCCAGCGACGGCCTCGCCACCGGCGCCTCCAAGGACCTCACCCGCGAGGACGGCGAACACCTCGCCGCCGTCGCCTCCGGCTTCCACAGCCTGGCCAAGGGCGTCGGCCGCCACTTCGACGCGGGCCGGGTCCGCCAGACCCTCGTCGAGCTGGACGACGCGTTCCTCTTCGTCAGCGCGGCGGGCGACGGCAGCTGCCTCGCCGTCCTCGCCGACGCCGAGTCCGACGTCGGCCTGATCGCCTACGAGATGACACTCCTCGTCAAGCGGGTGGGTACGCACCTGGGTACCGCGGCGCGCGGTGGTGCGCCCACCGGCGGGTGACAGCGGTGAGGACATGACCGAACAGTCCGATCCGGGCGCCCGCCACGACGGAGCGGCGCGCTGGTACGACGACGAGGCGGGCCCCGTCGTCCGCCCGTACGCGATGACGCGCGGGCGGACCCGCACGGGGGCCGAGGACCGGCTCGACCTGATCGCCCTGGTGATCACGGAGAGCCGGTACGACGCGGCGGACGGTGACCACACGCTCTCGCCCGAGCAGCTCGACATCGTCGAGTGGTGCCGTGCGGCGCCGCAGTCGGTCGCCGAACTCGCCGCCGACCTCGATCTGCCGGTCGGCGTGGTGCGGGTGCTCATCGGCGATCTGCTGGACGCCGGGCTGGTCCACCTCACCCGCCCGGTGCCGCCCGCCGAGCTGCCCGACGAACAGGTGCTGCGCGAGGTCATCGACGGCCTGCGCGCCCTGTGAGCGGCCGCGGCCCGGCCGTCCCGTGCCCGGCCGGGGCCCGGCACCCTCCCGTCAACAGGCCGTTGTTACCGTCTTTTTGAGGCACCATCACCCCGGTCGGGGTCCTACGAGAAGAGAGCCGACATGACCGCGGACACGTCGCCGTACCCCCTCGAACACCTGAAGATCCAGGTCGGCCCGCACACCCACGGCGCCCTCGCCGCCGGTCCGGCCGACGGCGAGCTCGTGCTGCTGCTGCACGGCTGGCCCGAGTTCGCCGACTCCTGGTCCGAGGTGCTCCCCCGCCTCGCCGCCGCCGGTTACCGCGCCCTCGCCGTCGACCAGCGCGGCTACGCCCCCGGCGCCCGCCCCGGCGATGTCGCCTCCTACGCGGTCACCGAACTCGTCGCCGACGCCCTGGCGTTCGCCGACTCCCAGGGCGCGGACCGCTTCCACGTCGTCGGCCACGACTGGGGCGGGCTGCTCGCCTGGGTGCTGGCCGGCGCCCACCCCGACCGCCTGCGTTCGGTGACCTCGCTGGCAACCCCGCACCCCGGTGCGCTGCGGCGCGCGGTGACCGAGGACGCCGACCAGCAGGCCCGGTCCGAGTACGTGGGCCTCTTCCGCACCCCGGGCACCGCCGAGGAGAGCCTGCTCGCCGACGGCGCCGCCCTGATGCGGCAGGCGTTCGGCGGCCATGTGCCGGACGCCCTCGTCGACGCCAACATCCGGCGGCTCTCCGAGCCGGGCGCGCTGACCGCCTCCCTCAACTGGTACCGCGCGCCTGCGGAGACCTTCGCGCTGCCCGCCGCCCGTATCACCGTGCCCGCCCTCTACGTCTGGGGCACCGAGGACATCGCCCTGGGCCGCACCGCCGCCGAGCTGACCGCCGAGTGGGTGGACGGGCCCTACCGCTTCGAGGCCCTGGACGGCGCCAGCCACTGGCTGCCCGAGGAGGTGCCTGACCAGGTCACCGCGCTCCTCGTCGAGCACCTGGGCCGCCATTCCTGACCCCAGGGGCGGCGGGCGCCGGTTTCCGGCCGTCCGCCGCCCGGCGCCGCACGCGCCTTTCGGGACACTTACGGACGTCCCGCCCGCCCGGGCCGGACGGGCCCACCGCACAAGTGGGCGAGGCCGGGCGTACGTTGTACCGTTCCTCAGCATCCGCAGGCCGCTCACCGGCCGCCACGGCACGGCGCCGTGGGTCTCTGCGGCACCATCGGCACATTCGGGAGAAACAACCCATGGTCCTCGGGCGTTCTGAGCGTCGCCGCCGGTCGTCAGCCGTCGATCCGACGACCCTGAAGATCCTCGTCGCGGGCGGTTTCGGCGTGGGCAAGACGACGCTGGTCGGCGCGGTCAGCGAGATCAAACCGCTGCGCACCGAGGAGCGGCTCACGGAGGCGGGCCGCCCGGTCGACGACCTCGACGGCGTGGAGGGCAAGACCACCACCACCGTCGCGATGGACTTCGGCCGCATCACCGTCAACGACGCCTTGGTCCTCTACCTCTTCGGCACGCCCGGGCAGGACCGCTTCTGGTTCCTCTGGGACGAGCTGGCGCTCGGCGCGCTCGGCGCGGTGGTGCTCGCCGACACCCGGCGGCTCGCCGACTCCTTCGCGGCCGTCGACTACTTCGAACGCCGCGGGCTGCCGTTCACCGTCGCCGTCAACTGCTTCGACGACGCGGAGCAGTTCCCGCCGGAGACGGTCCGCGAGGCGCTGGACCTCGACGACGCGGTGCCGGTGCTGCTCTGCGACGCGCGGAGCAGGGAGTCCGTCCGGGACGTGCTGATCACCGTCGTCCAGCACGCCATGCGGATCAGCACCGAGCAGCGGGAACCTGCCCTGTCCTGAGCCTGCGGGCGCGTCGGCCTCCGGCCCCCTGGCTCGTACCCCGCCGTCCGGCGGCCGCCGGTCCGGCCTCAGCCGCCGGGGACGGGAGCCGGACGGCCGCGCCGCGTCTCGGTGGCCTCCGAGTCCGGGCGGCCCACCACCCAGCTCGCGCCGGTCAGCGCCTTCGGCGCCTTCTTCAGCGGGGCCAGCGTGGCCGCCGCCTGCCCGTGCCCGGTCGGCGGGCGACGCAGACGCGGTACCCCTCCTCCCGCAGCAGCGCCACCCCCTCGCCCCGCGCCGGATGCGGTACGCCGGAGAACGGCCCGCCGATGTCCAGGGTGATCTCCCACGGCCTGCGGCCCGCGTCGTGCACGGCCTTGCACAGCGCGGTCAGCCCCGGCTCCGCCGCGACCGTCGTGGCACACGTTGAGGTGCAGGGGCAGCAGCACCTCCTGCCGGTCCGCGGCGCGCACGGCGAGGGTGGCGAGTTCGGCGTGCAGACCGGGGGAGTGGCGCGCGGCGGCCAGTACGTCACCGCATTCGGGGCGGGCGAGCATCTCCAGCGCGACGACCGTGCCGGTCGCCAGGTTCACGACGGGTCGGTACGCGAATCGGAGCCGGTCCCTCCAGGCAGGCACGGCAGCAGCATGCCGCCCCCGGGGCGCCGACCGTGCCCGGTTCACGCGCTGTTCACGCAGGATTCCGGAGCGTGGGAAGCCGTGACCGCGCGGCGGGGCGCCGCGCACGCACCGGCGGGGCGTCAGCGGCCGTGCCCGGCGAGCCAGTCGGCGGCGATGCGGCCCAGCTCCGCGTCCCGCCCGGCGAGCATCATGCGGATCATCCGCGCATCGCCGCGCAGCGACCACGCCGGATGCCCGAACGTCGCCGGGTTGTTCCGCTCGATGAGGAAGTGCGCGGGCCAGGCGGTGCCGTAGCCGATGACCGGCAGCCCGAGCAGCAGCCGGGGCCGCCGCCGCAGTGCCCCGTAGGCGGTGACCGCGAGCCCGGTGAGCGTCCCCGTGAGGTGCACCCACCGGGTCGCGGCCTTCGCATGCATCGCGACGTAGTACGGCCAGAACTCCTCGTACGACGCGAACGACCGCGCCGGATCGGGGAGTGCGTCCCGCTCCGGGGCGGTCGTGCGTTCCGTGGTGTCCGTCATGCCCGCACGGTAGCCGCGCGCCCGGACGGTGTCAGCACCTGCTCCGGGCCGTTTCCGCCCGGTGGTTCAGCGCCGCCCGGTGACCGAACGCCACGACACCGGGAAGTCGAAAGAGGTGTCGGGGAACGTCTCCGGGGTCAGCGTGTAGTGCCACCACTCGGAGGGATAGTTGGTGAAACCGGCCTGCTCCATGCCCTGCTTCAACAGCAGCCGGTTCGCCCGCTGCTTGCCCTTGACGCGCGGGTCGAGGGTGTGCGCCAGCGTGTCGAAGCAGTCGAAGCCGGTGCCCATGTCCAGGGAGTTGTCGGGGAACCGCGACTCCTTGGGGCCGTAGCACGGCGACAGCGGCTCACCGGGCACATACGGCCGGGTGGGGAGCGCGGGCAGCTTCACCAGCGTCAGATCGACCGTGCTGCCCCGGCTGTGCCCCGACTTCTCCGCGATGTACCCGTCCCGGAAGAGCGTCGACTTGTCGATGCGGGGGTAGAACTCGCCCTTCATCCGCTGGTCGTCGAGGTCCTTGGCCCAGTCCATGAAGTGGTTCACGGCGCGCTGCGGCCGGTAGCAGTCGTACACCTTCAGGGAGTAGCCGCGCCGGAGGAACGCCTGCTGCGCCCGGTGCAGCCCGTCGGCGGTGTCCCGGGTCACCAGACAGGTCGGCTCGCGGTATCCGGTGACCCGTACGCCCATGAAGTCGTGCGGCGTGAAGTACCGCATCTCCTGGATGATCGTCGGGTCCACCGTCCGTAGCGCGACGAACTCCTCGGGGGCGTGCGGCTCTCCACCGTGCGCCCCGTCCTCCACGGGGGAGGCCACCGCACCCGCCGGGACCGCGGTCACCGTCAACGCGGCGGCCAGCGCCACGGTGAGCCCCCGGACCAGCCGTCGCAGCCGCCTCCGCGCCCCGGACGCCCTGCCCCGTGCCTCGGCTCTTCCGGACACCTCTGCATCACGCACCTCTCGCATTCTTGGCATGGGCACCGTCTACCAGTGCCGGGGTGGCGAGGGGAACCCCTTACCGTGATCGGCACCGGCGGACCGGGAGCATCGGCCCTGGTGACCGGCCTCTTCCCGGACACGGCGGCCCACCCGGGGCACGAGGCGGACGCCGCACCTCCGGGGCCCGGCGCCGTCCCCGGCCTGCCTCACCCCTCCGCCGCCCCCGCCCCCCGCACCCGTACGCAGTACCCGACCGTGCCGCCGTCCTGACGCTCCACCACCACCCGGCCCCGCTCCAGCCAGGTCACGAACCGGGCCACCTCCGGGTGCTCGCCCTCGGCATCCGGTACGACCAGCCCGCCGCCGCTGCGCCCCGTGACCGGCGCCCAGACCTCCAGCTCCGTGGCGCCGTCCGCGCCCGTCACCGGGAGCACCGCCCCGGCCCGTGCCAGCACCGGTATCCGCGACAACGGTGCCGCCAGCCGCACCGGCCCGGGGCCGTCGTACGCCCGCCCCGTCGCCGTGTCGTACCACCGCCCGCGCGGCAGGCGCACCACCCGCGTCCGCGCGCCCGGCTCCAGCACCGGCGCCACCAACAGCGCGTCACCCAGCAGGAACGCGTCCTCGCAGTCCCGCAGCGCCCGGTCGTGCGGCGTGCGCCACCACACCGGCCGCACATAGGGCGCGCCGGTCAGCCGCGCCAGCTGCCCCAGGGTCGCCAAGTACGGCACCAGCCGCTCCCGCTCCGCCAGCGCCGCCCGCACATGCGCCAGCACCTCCGCCCCGAACCCCCACGGCCCCGCGTCGCCCCGGGTGCGGAACAGCGGCAGATACGCCGCCAGCTGACACCACCGCAGATACAGCTCCGCCCCCGCCGCGCCCCTGCCCCCCACCTCCGGCCCGCTGTACGGCACCCCGCACAGCCCCAGGCCCAGCACCAGCGCCAGCGACGCCCGCAGCCCCGGCCAGTCCGCCACAGCGTCCGCCGACCACACCCCGCCGTACCGCTGGAGCCCCGCCCACCCCGAACGGGAGAAGGCGAACGGCCGCTCCCCGGGGCCCGCCGCCCCCACGCCCTCGTGCCCGGCGCGCGCCATCTGGAGCGCGTACACGTTGTGCGCCTCACGGTGGTCACCGCCGCGCCCCTCCAGCGCATGGCGCGCCGACCGCTCCAGCGCCACCTCCCCGCACGCCGCGAACGGCACCAGAGCCGCCAGATCGTGCCCCGCCCCGGCGAACCCCTGCGCCCACCGCTCCGCGGACCGCCCGCCCCACCAGGCGCGCGCCGCCGGATCCGTGAAGTCCGGGAACACCGACTCGCCCGGCCCCGCCACCCCGCGCACCTCCCGGCCCCGCGCACCGCGCACGAACGCCCCGGCGGCCACCCCGCCGTCGTACTCCCGTGCCCCCGCGCGCACCCGCACCGCCGGGCCCTCGACCGCCACGGCCCGCACCCCCTCGCCCCGCAACTCCCGCGTCAGATCCGGTAGTTCCGTACCCTCCGGCAGCTCACCGGCGCGCTCCCGCCGCGCCCCGGGCCCCAGCTCCAGATGGACGGCGGCCAGCGGCAGCCCGTGCTCCCTATGGGCGGCCACCGCCCGCCGCACCCGAGGGGCGCCACCCCGTAGCGCGTGCTGCGGGCCGAACGCCCAGCGCGGCGGCGGCAGCGGCGCGCCGGTCAGCGCCGTCCAGCCCATCAGCACCCGGGCCGGTGTCCCCACCAGCACCCAGTACCGCAGCGGCCCGCCGTCCATCCGCAGCGCGCACGCCCCCCGGCGGTCGTGCCCCGACCCCGCGCCCTCCCGGCCCTCCCGCAACGTCACCCAGCCGTCCCAGGAGTTGTCGTGGAACACCAGATGCGTCCCGGCGTCCGCCACCACCAGCTGCACCGGCATCGTCAGCCGGTCCTCCGCGGTGCCGCCCGGCCCCCCGGGCGCGGTGTTCCACAGCCGGTACGACCCGTCCCGCAGCCGCGGCCCCGCCGCCCGGCCCCCCAGCCCGAAGAACCGTGCGTCCGCCGCCACCTCCGACCGCTGCACCCACCGTGAACGGCCCTCCGTACCGGCCCCGCCGTCCCCGGGGCCCGCCGGGTCCGCGTCCGCCCCGCCGCCTTCCGGACCGGCCGCATCCGCACCCGGTGCCGCACCGCCGCCCGGATCCGTACGGTCCCACCACCGCGGCGGCAGCTCCCGCCGCAGCAGCACCCCGCCCGGCGTCCGCACCTCCACCGCGCCGTGCCGCGACACCACCACCGTCACCCGCTCCGACACCACCCGCCAGCCGCCCTCGGTGTCCGGCTCCAGCACCGCCCGCGCATCCGCCTGCGGACACCCGGCCAGCGCGTACGACGGCTCCGGCGCCGCCCCGTCCCAGCCGCAGAACACCGCACCGCCCGCCGCCACCCGCACCCGCAGCGACGACCGCGCGAACCGGATCACCCCACCGCCCGGCTGCGGCTCGGCTCCCTCGGCCTCCCCGGGGACCCGCGCCCGCTCCCGCCCGCCCCGGGGCAGCGCCACCGCGTCCGCCCTCCGTCGCCGCCACGCGGCCCGCACCGACCGCAGCCCCTGCGCCGCACCGACGGTCCGCACCGACCGCACCAGATCACGCCCGTTCATGCTGCTCAGACTGTCATTCCCGGCGATCACCCCGAAGGGCGTTCAACTTCCGTTCACCTGAGTGTCCACCGGGCGCCGCCCGACGGCCGAACCCCCCACACCCCGGGGCCACCGGACGCGCCCGCGACCGGACCGCACCCCAGGTCACGTCCGTACCACCGACCCGCTCCGCACCCCCGGGTGACCACTGCCCCACAGGTCAACCCTGGTGCACAGGACGATCACATGGCATCGTCCAGGAAGGCCGCGCCACCCCCGCACCCGCGCCGGGCGCAGCCGACGCCCACCACGCGTACCGTCCGGGAGCCTCGACATGACCACCGCACCGCCCCCCGCCCAGCAGCCGACGCCCCTCTGGCAGCCCGGCCCGGACCGCATCGACGGCGCACAGGTCACCCGCTTCCAGGCATGGGCCGCGACCCACCACGGCGCACCCGCCGCCACCCCCGGCGACCCGCAGCGCAGCTACGCCGACCTGCACCGCTGGTCCACCGACGACCTCCCCGCCTTCTGGCAGGCGGTCGCCGCCTGGTTCGACGTCCGCTTCGCCACCCCGTACGACACCGTGCTCGCCGACCGGAGCATGCCCGGCGCCCGATGGTTCCCCGGCGCCACCCTCAACTACGCCGAGCACGCCCTGCGCACCGCCGACGACCCGGACCGCGCCGCCACCCCCGCCCTGCTGTACACCGACGAGCGCCAGGAGGTCGCCCCCGTCAGCTGGGCCGACCTCCGCGACCAGGTCGCCTCGCTCGCCGCCGCCCTGCGCGACCTCGGCGTCCGCCCCGGCGACCGGATCAGCGGCTACCTCCCCAACATCCCGCAGGCCGTCGTCGCCCTCCTCGCCACCGCCGCCGTCGGCGCCGTCTGGACCTCCTGCGCCCCCGACTTCGGCGCCCGCAGCGTCCTCGACCGCTTCCAGCAGGTCGAACCCGTCGTCCTGTTCACCGTCGACGGCTACCGCTACGGCGGCAAGGAACACGACCGCCGCGCCACCGTCGCCGAACTCCGCGCCGAACTCCCCACCCTCCGCGCCGTCGTCCACATCCCCCTGCTCGGCACCGACGCCCCCGAATCCGCCCTCACCTGGTCGGACCTGACCACCAACGAAGCCGAACCGGCCTACGAGCAGGTCCCCTTCGACCACCCGCTCTGGGTCCTGTACTCCTCCGGCACCACCGGCCTGCCCAAGGCCATCGTCCAGTCCCAGGGCGGCATCCTCCTCGAACACCTCAAGCAGCTCGGCCTCCACTGCGACCTCGGCCCCGGCGACCGCTTCTTCTGGTACACCTCCACCGGCTGGATGATGTGGAACTTCCTCGTCGGTGGCCTCCTCACCGGCACCACGATCGTGCTCTACGACGGCAGCCCCGGCCACCCCGACATCGCCGCCCAGTGGCGGATCGCCGAAGCCACCCGCGCCACCCTCTTCGGCACCTCCGCCGCCTACGTCATGGCCTGCCGCAAGGCCGGCATCCACCCCGCCCGCGGCCTCGACCTCTCCACCGTCGGCTGCGTCGCCACCACCGGCTCACCGCTGCCCCCCGACGGCTTCCGCTGGCTCCACGACACCTTCCGGGAGAGCGACGGCGACCTCTGGATCGCCTCCGTCAGCGGCGGCACCGACGTCTGCAGCTGCTTCGCCGGGGCCGTCCCCACCCTCCCCGTCCACATCGGCGAACTCCAGGCCCCCAGCCTCGGCACCGACCTCCAGGCATGGGACCCCCAGGGCCGCCCGGTCATCGACGAGGTCGGCGAGCTCGTCGTCACCAACCCGATGCCCTCCATGCCGGTCCGCTTCTGGAACGACCCCGACGGCAGCCGCTACCACGACAGTTACTTCGACACCTATCCCGGCGTCTGGCGCCACGGCGACTGGATCACCCGCACCTCCCGGGGCGGCGTCATCATCCACGGCCGCTCCGACTCCACCCTCAACCGCCAGGGCGTCCGCATGGGCTCCTCCGACATCTACGAAGCCGTCGAACGCCTCCCCGAGATCCGCGAATCCCTCGTCATCGGCCTCGAACTCCCCGACGGCGGCTACTGGATGCCCCTCTTCGTCCACCTCGCCCCGGGCGCCGCCCTCGACGACGCCCTCCGCGACCGCATCAAGCGGACCCTGCGCACCGAACTCTCCCCCCGCCACGTCCCCGACGACATCATCGAGGCCCCCGGCATCCCCCACACCCTCACCGGCAAGCGCATCGAGGTCCCCGTCAAACGCCTCCTCCAGGGCACCCCCCTCGACAAGGCCGTCAACCCCGGCTCCGTCGACAACCTCGAACTCCTCGGTTTCTACGAGCGCATCGCCGCCGACCGCCGCACCCGGAACGACGACCGCGCACAGTAACGGCCGGACCGCTCCACCCGCCGTTGTCAGACCCCAAGATTACTCTCAGTGACAAGTGAAGTCCGCGGCGGCACTCCGCCGCCGCGGACGACCAACTCACCGAGGGGGCGTCATGACATCCACGTTCCGCACCACCCGCCGCACCCGGGAACAGCTGCGCCGCGAAATCCCCGGCACCGCCGCCGTGTTGGCCGACCCACACGACTTCGCGACCATGCGCCGCTACCGCACCTTCCCGTTCGACGACCACACCCGCTACCTCCGCCACCTGGAGGACCACCTCCGCACCCGCACCGCCAAAGGCGTGCGCACCACCCTCACCCTCTTCGACCCCGACGCCTACGCCGAGTACTGCCAGGAGCTCGGTCTCGACCCGGACACCACGGACAGCCGCGCCCGCTACACCGCCGAACTCGCCTGCACCGGCGCCACCGTGCCGTACGCCGGTGAACCCCTGGCCGAACTCCTGCCACTGCTGGTCGAGGAGACCGGGCGGCAGATCGCCTGGGACAGGGCGGCCACCCGGCTCGCCGAGGCCGGCACCTGCCCGGACTGCGACGAGGACCTCTCCCACACCGCCTTCGCCCTTGCCACCCAGGCACTCAAGGAACTGCTCGACGGCCTCGGCGACGGCACCCACCACCTCGTCTGCAGCATCCCCGCCGGGGCCCCACCCCTCCTGGCAGCCCTCCGCATCACCTCCGAGGAGGGCCGCCACCACCTCTCGGAATCCGAGTCCCTGACCTTCTGTACGGTCCTGGCCGCCGGAATCGCCCACCGCACACCGGGCGGCATCGTCTCCCGCAGCACCCGCCCGCAACCGCAGCCGGACGACGGCACCGCGACGCCACACGACACCGTCCGCGGCTGGACACTGCGCGACGGCTGGCCGGAGCCGCTCACCGCCGCCCAGGTCTTCACCGCCTACTGCACCGACGCCGAGACCGGCGAGCCCATCCCGCCCGAGCACCAGGTCGACCACACTGCAGGCTTCCCCCTCACCCGCCCACCGGAGACCCACCGCTGCTGACATCCCGCAGCGGTACCCCGATACGCCGGACGGCCGCCCCGCCACAGGGGCGGGACGGCCATCCGGTACGACACGAGCGGCAGCGCGCCGCCGGGAATCACTCCCCGGAGAGCACCACCTGCGCGGCGATCCGCGCCTCCTCGGCGGTGTCCGCCGCCCGCGCCGCCGCAGCAGCACGCTCACACTGCGCCAGCGTGTGCTTGGCCAGCGACGCCCGCACATACGGAAGGGAGGCCGCACCCATCGACAGCGACGTCACCCCGAGCCCGGTCAGCACACAGGCCAGCAGCGGATCGGACGCCGCCTCACCACACACCCCACAGCTCTTGCCCTCGGCCTTCGCGGACTCCGCCGAGAGCGCCACCAGATCCAGCAGCGCCGGCTGCCACGGATCCTGCAACCGCGACACCGCGCCCACCTGACGGTCCGCCGCGAAGGTGTACTGCGCGAGGTCGTTGGTCCCCAGCGAAAGGAACTCCACCTCCTGCAGAATCGACCGCGCCCGCAGCGCCGCCGACGGAATCTCCACCATCGCCCCGAACTTCGCCTGCAGCCCGGCGTCCCGGCACGCGTCCGCGAACGCCTTCGCGTCCGTACGGTCCGCCACCATCGGCGCCATGACCTCCAGGTAGACGGGCAGCCCCTCGGCGGCCTTCGCCAGCGCGGTCAGCTGCGTCCGCAACACCTCCGGATGGTCGAGCAGGGTACGCAGCCCCCGCACCCCCAGCGCCGGGTTCGGCTCATCGGCGGGCGTCAGGAAGTCCAGCGGCTTGTCGGCACCGGCGTCCAGCACCCGCACCACGACCCGGCCCTCCGGAAACGCCTCCAGCACCGTCCGGTACGCCTCGACCTGCTTCTCCTCGGACGGCGCCTGCTTGCTGTCGTCCAGGAAGAGGAACTCCGTACGGAAGAGCCCCACGCCCTCCGCACCGGCCTCCACCGCCGCAGGTACGTCCGCGGGCCCGCCGACGTTCGCCAGCAGCGGCACCTTGTGACCGTCGGAGGTGGCACCGGGCCCGGTCGACGCGGCCAGCGCCGCCTTCCGCGCCGCGGCGTCCGTCTCCAGCTCCTCCCGCTTCGCCTCGCTCGGCTCGACGAAGAGCTCGCCGGTGCTCCCGTCGACCGCGACGACGGTCCCCTCGGCCAGTTCACCCGCGCCCGGCAGCGCGACCACCGCGGGCACCCCCAGCGCCCGCGCCAGAATCGCGCTGTGGCTGGTGGGACCGCCCTCTTCGGTCACGAAC
>NZ_CP109397.1:0-600000 GCF_045040405.1 Streptomyces sp. NBC_01525 | reverse complement strand
CCCAGGGTAAGTCGGGACCTAAGGCGAGGCCGACAGGCGTAGTCGATGGACAACCGGTTGATATTCCGGTACCCGTTGTGAAGCGTCAAACATCGAGCCCTCTGATGCTAAGGCCGTGAAGCCGCCCTGATCTCTTCGGAGTTGAGGGGAGTGGTGGAGCCGCTGATCCAAGGTGGTAGTAGGTGAGTGATGGGGTGACGCAGGAAGGTAGTCCAGCCCGGGCGGTGGTTGTCCCGGGGTAAGGGTGTAGCCCGTGTGGTAGGCAAATCCGTCACACGTTAAGGGTGAGACCTGATGCCGAGCCGATTGTGGCGAAGTGGATGATCCTATGCTGTCGAGAAAAGCCTCTAGCGAGTTTCATGGCGGCCCGTACCCTAAACCGACTCAGGTGGTCAGGTAGAGAATACCGAGGCGTTCGGGTGAACTATGGTTAAGGAACTCGGCAAAATGCCCCCGTAACTTCGGGAGAAGGGGGGCCATTGCTGGTGATCCGATTTACTCGGTGAGCTGGTGGTGGCCGCAGAGACCAGCGAGAAGCGACTGTTTACTAAAAACACAGGTCCGTGCGAAGCCGTAAGGCGATGTATACGGACTGACGCCTGCCCGGTGCTGGAACGTTAAGGGGACCGGTTAGTCATGATTCGTCATGGCGAAGCTGAGAACTTAAGCGCCAGTAAACGGCGGTGGTAACTATAACCATCCTAAGGTAGCGAAATTCCTTGTCGGGTAAGTTCCGACCTGCACGAATGGCGTAACGACTTCTCGACTGTCTCAACCATAGGCCCGGTGAAATTGCACTACGAGTAAAGATGCTCGTTTCGCGCAGCAGGACGGAAAGACCCCGGGACCTTTACTATAGCTTGATATTGGTGTTCGGTTCGGCTTGTGTAGGATAGGTGGGAGACTGTGAAGCGATCACGCCAGTGGTTGTGGAGTCGTTGTTGAAATACCACTCTGGTCGTGCTGGATGTCTAACCTGGGTCCGTGATCCGGATCAGGGACAGTGTCTGGTGGGTAGTTTAACTGGGGCGGTTGCCTCCTAAAGAGTAACGGAGGCGCCCAAAGGTTCCCTCAGCCTGGTTGGCAATCAGGTGTTGAGTGTAAGTGCACAAGGGAGCTTGACTGTGAGACTGACGGGTCGAGCAGGTACGAAAGTAGGGACTAGTGATCCGGCGGTGGCTTGTGGAAGCGCCGTCGCTCAACGGATAAAAGGTACCCCGGGGATAACAGGCTGATCTTCCCCAAGAGTCCATATCGACGGGATGGTTTGGCACCTCGATGTCGGCTCGTCGCATCCTGGGGCTGGAGTCGGTCCCAAGGGTTGGGCTGTTCGCCCATTAAAGCGGTACGCGAGCTGGGTTTAGAACGTCGTGAGACAGTTCGGTCCCTATCCGCTGTGCGCGTAGGAGTATTGAGAAGGGCTGTCCCTAGTACGAGAGGACCGGGACGGACGAACCTCTGGTGTGCCAGTTGTCCTGCCAAGGGCATGGCTGGTTGGCTACGTTCGGAAAGGATAACCGCTGAAAGCATCTAAGCGGGAAGCCTGCTTCGAGATGAGTACTCCCACCTCCTTGAGAGGTTAAGGCTCCCAGTAGACGACTGGGTTGATAGGCCAGATATGGAAGCCGGGCAACCGGTGGAGTTGACTGGTACTAATAGGCCGAGGGCTTGTCCTCAGTTGCTCGCGTCCACTGTGTAGGTTCTGAAGTAACGACCTGTGTTGATGCCGGGTTGGTCAACTTCATAGTGTTTCGGTGGTCATTGCGTTAGGGAAACGCCCGGTTACATTCCGAACCCGGAAGCTAAGCCTTTCAGCGCCGATGGTACTGCAGAGGGGACTCTGTGGGAGAGTAGGACGCCGCCGAACAATTTTTGAGCTCCGGTCCCCGGAAACCAGTTAGTGGTTTCCGGGAACCGGAGCATTTTTGCGTTTCATGGGCGACCTTGCAGACCCCAGGAGCGAACCGCTCGGGGCGGCAGGTAGGGTCAGGGGGCATTGTCGGCACATTTCCCACAGGAGGCCCCCGCGTGGAGGTCCAGGAGACGCGGGTCCAGACGGATCGCGTCCTCACCATCCCGAACATTCTGAGCATGGCGCGCCTGGTCGGCGTGCCGGTGTTCCTGTGGTTGATTCTGTGGCCGGAATTCGGCGGCCCCAAGGCCGATAGTTGGGCGCTGCTCGTGCTGGCCCTGAGCGGAGTCAGCGACTATCTCGACGGCAAACTTGCCCGCCGCTGGAACCAGATCAGCAGCCTGGGACGCCTCCTCGACCCGGCCGCGGACCGCCTGTACATCCTTTCCACTCTCGTGGGACTCACCTGGCGGGAGATCCTGCCACTGTGGCTCACCGCGGCGTTGGTGGCGCGGGAACTCATGCTGCTGATCGCCGTCGGATTCCTCGGTCGGCACGGATACGGTCCGCCCCAGGTGAACTTCCTCGGCAAGGCCGCAACGTTCAACCTCATGTACGCCTTCCCGTTGCTCCTTCTCAGTGAGGGAAGTGGCTGGCTTCATACCCTCGCTGCTGTTTTCGGATGGGCTTTCGCCGGATGGGGTACGGCGCTCTACTGGTGGGCAGGAATCCTCTACGTGGTTCAGGTCCGCAGGATCATCAGGGCGGACGCCACAGCCGACTGAGCTCGCCGAACAGGCAATACCAGTGCCACTCTGGCGCCCGTACGTGAGAACAGTGGGCGATCCAGACGGGTGAAGTCGGCAAGACCGTCGTCTCTAGAGGAGGACGCTTCCGACATGAAGGCCGTTGTGATGGCCGGTGGCGAAGGCACACGCCTTCGCCCCATGACGTCCAGCATGCCCAAACCCCTGCTCCCCGTGGCCAATAGGCCGATCATGGAGCATGTACTGCGGCTGCTGAAGCGGCACGGTCTCACCGAGACCGTGGTAACCGTGCAATTCCTCGCCTCACTCGTCCGGAACTACTTCGGAGATGGCGAAGAGCTGGGCATGGAACTGACCTATGCCAATGAGGAAAAACCCCTCGGCACCGCGGGCAGCGTGAAGAACGCCGAAGAGGCCCTGCGGGACGATGCGTTCCTCGTGATTTCCGGTGACGCCCTCACCGACTTCGACCTCACCGACCTCATCCGCTTCCACAAGGAGAAGGGCGCCCTCGTCACCGTCTGTCTGACGAGGGTTCCCAACCCCCTCGAATTCGGCATCACCATCGTCGACGAGGCGGGCAAGGTCGAACGCTTCCTGGAAAAGCCCACCTGGGGCCAGGTCTTCTCGGACACTGTCAACACGGGTATCTACGTCATGGAGCCCGAGGTCTTCGACTACGTCCAGCCCGATGTCTCCGTCGACTGGTCCGGCGACGTCTTCCCCCAGCTGATGAAGGAAGGCAAGCCGATCTACGGCTATGTTGCGGAGGGCTACTGGGAGGACGTCGGCACCCACGAAAGCTATGTGAAAGCTCAGGCCGACGTCCTGGACGGCAAGGTCGACGTCGAAATCGACGGCTTCGAGATCTCGCCCGGCGTATGGGTGGCCGAAGGTGCCGATGTCCATCCCGACGCCATACTGCGTGGTCCGCTGTACATCGGGGACTACGCCAAGGTCGAAGCGGATGTGGAGATCCGCGAACACACGGTCATCGGCTCCAATGTCGTGGTGAAGAGCGGCGCGTTCCTCCATAAGGCCGTCGTGCACGACAACGTCTTCATCGGGCCCCGGACCAACCTCCGCGGCTGTGTCGTCGGGAAGAACACCGACATCATGAGCGCCGCCCGGATCGAGGACGGTGCGGTCATCGGCGACGAATGCCTCGTCGGCGAGGAATCGATCGTCCAGGGCAATGTGCGGGTCTACCCGTTCAAGACGATCGAGGCCGGTGCCTTCGTCAACACGTCGGTGATCTGGGAGTCGAAGGGGCAGGCGCATCTGTTCGGCGCCCGGGGGGTCTCCGGGATCCTCAACGTGGAAATCACGCCGGAGCTGGCCGTACGGCTCGCCGGAGCCTATGCGACCACGCTCAAGAAAGGCGCCACGGTCACCACGGCACGCGACCATTCCCGAGGCGCCCGCGCGCTCAAACGCGCCGTGATCTCTGCGCTCCAGGCCAGCGCCATAGACGTACGGGACCTGGAGAACGTGCCGCTGCCGGTCGCTCGCCAGCAGACCGCACGGGGCAGTGCCGGCGGCATCATGGTCCGTACGACACCCGGCGTTCCCGACTCCGTCGACATCATGTTCTTCGACGCACGTGGCGCCGACCTTTCCCAGGCCGGGCAGCGGAAACTCGACCGCGTCTACGCCCGTCAGGAATACCGCCGCGCCTTTCCCGGCGAAATCGGTGATCTGCGGTTCCCGTCCAGCGTTTTCGATTCGTACACCGGATCGCTGCTGCGGGCCGTTGACACCGAAGGTCTCGCGGAATCCGGGCTGAAGGTCGTCGTCGACGCGTCCAACGGCAGCGCAGGGCTGGTTCTGCCGAGCCTGTTGGGCCGCCTCGGCGTGGACGCCCTCACGATCAATCCCGGCCTGAACGAGGCGCGGCCGACCGAGACGGGCGAGGCCCGGCGCAAGGGACTCGTCCGCCTTGGCGAGATCGTCGCGTCGGCGCGGGCGGCGTTCGGGGTGCGCTTCGACCCGGTCGGCGAGCGCCTGTCGCTGGTGGACGAGCAGGGCCGGATCATCGAGGACGACCGTGCGCTGCTGGTGATGCTCGATCTGATTGCCGCGGAGCGCCGCAGTGGCCGGGTGGCGCTGCCCGTGACGACGACCCGCATCGCCGAGCAGGTCGCCGCGTACCACGGCACACAGGTCGAATGGACGACCACGTCGCCCGACGATCTGACGCGGGTCGGGCGGGAGGACGGCACGGTCTTCGGCGGCGACGGCCGAGGCGGCTTCATCATCCCGGAGTTCAGCAGCGTCTTCGACGGCTCCGCCGCGTTCGTGCGGCTGCTCGGGCTGATCGCGCGGTCGCAGATCACGCTCAGCCAGATCGACGCGCGCATCCCGCGGGCGCACGTACGGCGCCGGGACGTCGCGACGCCCTGGGCCGTCAAGGGCCTGGTCATGCGGAACGTCGTCGAGGCCGCCGGAGGCCGGTCAGTGGACACCACCGACGGCGTGCGGGTGGTGGAGGCGGACGGCCGGTGGGCGCTCGTTCTGCCCGACCCCGCGGAGGCGCTCACGCATCTGTGGGCGGAGGGCCCCGACGAAGCCTCCGCGGACCGGCTGTTGGACGAATGGTCAACGGTGGTTGACGGCGCGGGCCGCTGACCTGCGCCCCGCCGGCGTGCCGCGATCCGGCGCGCCGGTGGGGCCATTGGGAGGCCGCGCGGGCGACGTGCGACGATGTGCGGCATGTCGCAGCAGCGCCCCGATCGGAGCACCACCAGGAGACCGGCCGCGCGCCCCGACGCGTCCATGTCGCTGCTGACCAATGTGATGGATCACAGCCTCGACGACGGATACGCGGAGGCCGCCGAACGGAAGGCCGCCGCGGGTGTCGGCGGCCTTCCGCGCACGCTGCGGGCGAAGTTGGGGCTCGCCGCCGGACTGGTGCTCGCCGCGGTGGTGGTGACGGTGGGAGCCGCGCAGGCGAGGATATCCGCGCCGACGCTCGCGAAAGAGCGCGAAGAGCTGATCAACCGTATCCAGAAGGGCTCCGACGAGGCCGACGCGCAGCAGCACCGGGTCGACACCCTGCGCGACTCCGTCGACGCCATGCAGCGCCAGGCCCTGCGCCGCCACGGTGGGGACAAGGCCGAGCTGCTGGCGCTGCTGGCCGGTTCGACGCAGGTCACCGGCCGCGGCGTGAAGCTCGTGATCGACGACGCCAAGGACGCGGAGTCCGGGAACGGCGGCGGCCCCCGGGAGAGCAATGGCTTCTCCGACACCGGGCGGGTACGCGACCGGGACATGCAGCGTGTGGTGAACGGCCTCTGGCAGTCCGGAGCGGAGGCGATCTCCGTCAACGGGCAGCGGTTGACGTCCCTCTCGGCGATCAGAGCCGCGGGAGACGCCATACTGGTCGACAACAAACCGCTGGTACCGCCGTACACGGTGCTGGCGGTGGGGGACGGGCAGCGGCTCAGCACCGCGTTCCAGGACAGCGTCGACGGCCGGTATCTGCACGTGTTGCAGGAGAACTACGGCGTGCGCACCAGGATTTCTGTGGAGAGTGAGGTCACCCTGCCGCCCGCGCCCAGTGTGATCGTACGCACAGCACAGCCGCAGACCGGCGCCACGAAGGCGGACGGCGCCGATATAGGGAAGGGCACATCGTGATCGCCGTATTGGGGCTCATCGTGGGGGTCGTGGTCGGGCTCGTTGTCCGGCCCGTGGTGCCGACGGTGGTCGAGCCCTACCTGCCGATTGCTGTGGTGGCCGCGCTGGACGCCGTGTTCGGCGGCCTGCGCGCGATGCTGGACGGCATCTTCGACGACAAGGTCTTCGTCGTGTCGTTCCTGTCGAACGTCGTGGTCGCCGCCCTGATCGTGTTCCTCGGGGACAAGCTCGGCGTCGGCGCCCAGCTCTCCACGGGCGTGGTCGTGGTGCTCGGCATCCGGATCTTCTCCAACGCCGCCGCGATCCGCCGGCACATCTTCAGGGCGTGAGGCGGATGGCGAACGACGAGACACCCGAGCCGGAACGTTCGGCCGCTGACGGGACGCCGCGCCCCGAGGGGGACGCGGCTCCGGAGTCGAAGCCCGGTGGGGAGGTCGCGCGCCGTCCGCGGACCGAGGCTCCCGTGCGCCGTCCGCAGGCCGGGGCTCCGGCGCGCCGTGAGCTTCCCGATGACGGTGCGGCACCTGTACGCCGTGAGCTTCCGGAGGCGGAAGTCGCGGGCCGGGCGGCGGACCGGCCCGAGCGGCGGCCGGCGGACCGGCGGCCGATGCCGCCCGAGAGCCGACTGCGGCCGGACGCCGGTGCGGGACACGCCGGTCGGGACGGTGAGGCCGGTCCTCGCGATCCGGCGGACGGAAGCGCCGCGTCCGGGGGTGCCTCGGGCGGCGGGAGCAGCGCGGGTGGGCGGCCGGACGGGGCGGTGGAGGGCGGCGACGGCGGGGAACCGCCGATGACCGGTCGCCAGCGGCTGCGCGCCGGTCTGTGGCCGCCGCGGCTGACCCGTGCTCAACTGATCGTCGCGGTGCTGCTGTTCATTCTCGGCCTGGGACTGGCGATTCAGGTACGTTCCACGAGTGACAGCAGCGCGCTACGCGGTGCGCGCCAGGAGGATCTGGTACGCATCCTGGACGAACTGGATAACCGCTCGCAGCGGTTGACGGATGAACAGCGGCGCCTGGAGGGGCAGAAGACCGAGCTGGAGAACAGCTCGGACCAGGCCGAGGAGGCGCGTAAGCAGACCGTGGAGAAGGAACAGCAGCTGGGCGTGCTGGCCGGGACCGTCGCGGCCCAGGGGCCCGGCATCAACCTGACCATCAACGACCCGACGCACTCCGTGGAGGCGGACAAGCTGCTCGACACGATCCAGGAGCTGCGTGCCGCGGGTGCCGAGGCGATTCAGGTGGACGACGTCCGTATTGTTGCGAACAGTTACCTCTCGGATGTCCGCGGCGGAGTGGAGATCGACGGCAAGAGGGTCACGCAGCCGTACCGTTTCAAGGTCATCGGGAAGCCGCAGGATCTGGAGCCGGCGCTCAACATCCCCGGTGGTGTGGTGCAGACTCTGGAAAAGGAGCAGGCCACGGTGGGTGTCACGGGTGAGCAGAAGATCATCGTGGACGCCTTGCGAGAGGCGAAGCGGCCTGACTACGCTCGGTCGTCATCGCAGTGAGAGAGACGCGTATGGGGATGGCCCGGGAAGGGCATGAGGTAGCGGGGGGTCGACGCACCGTGTATGGGGCGTGTGAGGGAAACTGTCTGGAGGCCGCGGACGTTCACAGGATGTCCGGATCGGCCGGTGTGTGCATCGAGGGTTCGTCCTGCCCCACGGGCGGGTCTGTTTCGTACAAGGGGAATCGCCCGTGAAGTTGTTTGGAAAGCTGTTCGGCAAGAGTGCACGCCAGGAGGGCGACAGCGGCACGGCGCGGCACCGCGCCCCGCGTCAGCCCGAGGAGGGCGGCGCCGGAGCGGACCGTCCGCTCTTCCGCGATGAGGTCGCGGGTGGTCCCGGGGCGGGTGCTGGTGACCCGTGCGGTGCCGGTCGCATAGGTGCCCAGGGCTCTGCGGCGCCGGGCGCGGAAGGGGCGGCGGGCTCGACCTGCCCGAGGTGTGGTCACCGGAACGCCGAGGTGGGCAAGTTCTGTTCGCAGTGCGGCGCGCCGTTGCGTGCGGGCGCACAGCCCGAGCGCCCGTCCGAGACGACGTCGACGATCTCGATCTCCGGTATCGAGGCGTACGACGGGGAGAGCACGGGGCAGAACCTGAGCCCGTCGCTGTCGCCCGAGGCGCAGGCGGCGGTCGACGCGCTGCCGCTGGGATCCGCGCTGCTGATCGTCCGCCGGGGGCCCAACTCCGGCAGCCGCTTCCTGCTGGACGGCGAGCTGACGACGGCGGGCCGGCATCCGCAGAGCGACATCTTCCTCGACGATGTGACGGTCTCCCGCAGCCATGTGGAGTTCCGCCGCGGTCAGGACGGTGTCTTCACTGTCGCCGACGTCGGCAGCCTCAACGGCACCTACGTCAACCGCGAGCGGATCGACTCCGTCGCTCTGGCCGGCGGTGACGAGGTGCAGATCGGCAAGTACCGCCTGGTCTTCTACCCGAGCCAGCGGGGCGCGGGGATCTGACCGGCCAGGGAAGGCATATGCGCCATACACCGACAGGTGGTGCCGGTTGGTCCGGCACCACCTCCTCGGACGGCAAGCCGGTGAGTATCGGCGCGGTGCTCGGCCTGCTGCGCGAGGAGTTCCCCGAGGTCACGATCTCCAAGATCCGTTTCTTGGAGGCCGAGGGACTCGTCGAGCCGACGCGTACGCCGTCCGGGTACCGCAAATTCACCACCGCCGATGTCCAGCGCCTCGCGAGCGTGCTGCGGATGCAGCGGGACCACTACCTCCCGCTGAAGGTCATCCGTGAGCACCTCGATGCCCAGGAGCGCGGCGAGGAGGTGCCGCTGCCCGCCCCGGCGCCCTCCAGGGACCTGGTGGAGGGCGTCCCCGAGTTGGGCGAGGAGCGGCCCGCGACGGCCCGGATCGGCCGTGCCGAGCTGCTCGCCGCCGCCGAGGTGGACGAGGCCGAGCTGGCCGAGTGGGAGGCGTACGGCCTGCTCACCGCCGATGCGGAGGGCAGCTACGGCGGCGAGGCCGTCGGTATCGCCCGGCTCGTCGCGGATCTCGGCGGTTTCGGGCTCGAACCGCGTCATCTGCGGGCCGTGAAGGCGGCCGCCGAGCGCGAGGCCGGCCTGGTGGAACAGGTCGTGGCGCCGCTGCGGCGGCACCGTAATCCGCAGACCAGGGCGCATGCGGAGGCGACGGCCAGGGAGCTGGCCACCCTCTCCGTGCGGCTGCACGCCGCGCTCGTCGAGAGCGCGCTGCAGGCCCATCTCCGGTGAGCAAATACCTGCCCGACTACCCAAACCTGCCGGGCACGTCCTAGGGTTGCTGTGTGAACGAGCTCGACGTCGTGGGTGTCCGGGTGGAAATGCCTTCCAGCCAACCGATCGTGCTCCTGCGGGAGGTGGGAGGCGATCGTTACCTGCCCATTTGGATCGGGCCGGGGGAGGCCACCGCCATCGCCTTCGCCCAGCAGGGCATGGTCCCTGCCAGGCCGCTGACGCACGACCTTTTCAAGGATGTGCTGGAAGCGGTGGGCCAGGAGCTGACGCAGGTCCGCATCACGGATCTGCGTGAGGGGGTGTTCTACGCCGAGCTGGTCTTCGCCAGCGGGGTGGAGGTCAGTGCACGACCGTCCGACGCGATAGCGCTGGCGCTGCGCACCGGTACGCCGATCTTCGGCACCGATGGTGTGCTGGACGACGCGGGCATCGCCATTCCGGACGAGCAGGAGGACGAGGTGGAGAAGTTCCGCGAGTTCCTCGACCAGATCTCACCCGAGGACTTCGGCACCAACAGCCAGTGACAGCGGCCGGTGGCGGCGCTCTAGTGGGCGCCGCAAGGAACCGGCCATCAGCTGACGTTTTCGGCCAACCAGCTACGCCTTCCCCGTCTCGGGGTACGAGAAACCACTCGTGGGGTGATTATCACTCGGCGCGGCGAGCGCGGCGATCGTTGACGCACCCCGAGTGACTGCATACCGTCGATATGGCAGGTCCCGTCCGGGACGTGGAGGACGGAGGGCGGCGTGGCAATCACCGGTGACGGTACGGCGGAGGGGGCGTTGCCGCTCCCTTCGGGCATGGTGGCGGACCGTGCCCCGGTACAGGCCGCCGCGGTGTCGGCGGAGCGTGGAACGGCGGTCATCGGTTACCGAGGACCGACCGCGTGTGCGGCCGCGGGCATCACTTACCGGCAGCTCGACTACTGGGCGCGTACCGGCCTGGTGGAGCCGAGCGTCCGCCCGGCGTACGGCTCGGGGACCCAGCGGCTCTACAGCTTCCGGGACGTCGTCGTTCTGAAGATCGTCAAGCGGCTGCTGGACACGGGCGTGTCGCTCCAGAACATCCGCACCGCCGTGCAGCACCTGCGCTCCCGGGGCCTGGCCGATCTGACGCGGATGACGCTGATGAGCGACGGCGCGACGGTCTATGAATGCACCTCCCCGGATCAGGTGGTCGATCTCCTCCAGGGCGGTCAGGGCGTCTTCGGCATCGCCATCGGCGTGGTGTGGCGGGACGTGGAGAGCACGTTGTCCCAGCTGCACGGTGAGCGGGTGGACACGGGCGAGACCCTGGTCGGGCAGAACCCGCACGACGAGCTGGCCCGGCGGCGCAACCGCGCGGGCTGAGCCCCGGCCGCCTCCGGGCGGCCTTCGCCGGACGTTCCGGCCCTGCTCGGGGCCGATTGTCAGTGGTATGCGGCAGCATCGGTCGTGTGAGACGTGTGCCGACGATTCTGCATCTCGACATGGATGCGTTCTTCGCGGCCGCCGAGCAGGCGGCCAAGCCCAGCCTGCGCGGTAAGCCGGTGGTCGTGGGCGGGATTGGGCCGCGCGGCGTCGTCTCGACCGCGTCGTACGAGGCACGGGTCTTCGGGGTCCGGTCGGCGATGCCGACAGCTCAGGCACGCAGGCTGTGCCCCAACGCCGCCTATCTCAGTCCGCGCTTCTCCGTCTACCGGCAGGTCAGCGACAGCGTCATGGAGCTGCTGCACGGGCTGTCGCCGCTGGTCGAGCCGTTGAGTCTGGACGAGGCGTTCGTCGACCTGGAGGCGGGCGGCGTCGCGGCCGACTCCGCCGCCGCCCGCGCGGTCGGCGAGCAGCTGCGGCGCGACATCAGGGCTGTCACGGGGCTGACGGGCTCGGTGGGGCTGGCCGGGGCCAAGATGCTCGCCAAGATCGCATCGGAGGCGGCCAAGCCGGACGGTCTGCGGATCATCGAGCCGGGCACCGAGCGGGAGCTGCTGGGACCGATGACCGTCCGCACCCTGCCGGGTGTCGGACCGGCGACGGCCGAGGCACTGCGCCGGGCGGGGATCACGACCGTCGCGGAGACCGCCGAGGCGGGGGAGGCGGAGCTGGTGCGGCTGCTGGGGAGGGCGCACGGGGCGGGGCTGTACGCGATGGCGCTGGGCCGGGACGACCGGCCGGTCGTCGCCGAGCGGGACGCGAAGTCGGTGTCGGTGGAGGACACCTTCGAGGTCGACCTCACCGACCGCACCCGGGTGCGCAACGAGCTGGTGCGGCTGGCGGAGCGGTGCGTGCAGCGGCTGCGAGCCGCCGGTCGCTCCGGCCGCACGGTCGTGATCAAGGTACGGAACTACGACTTCTCGACCCTGACGCGGTCGGAGACGCTGCGCGGGCCCACCGATGACCCGGCGGTGGTGCGGGAGGCGGTGATCCGCCTGCTGGGCCTGGTGGACACCACGGGCGGGGTGCGGCTGCTGGGGGTGGGGGTGAGCGGGCTGGCCGACTTCACGCAGGAGGATCTGTTCGCCCAGCTGGCCACGGAGCGGGAGGCCGTCGAAGCGGCTCAGCTGGCCCTGGGGGCGGCCGCGGGGGACGAGGAGCGGGGCGGGGCGGAGCCGGAGGAGGCGCGGCCGCGGCGCTGGCATCCCGGGCTGGACGTCGTCCATGACGAGTACGGCGCCGGATGGGTGCAGGGCAGCGGGGTGGGGCGAGTGACGGTGCGCTTCGAGCAGCCGTGGTCGGCGCCGGGGCGGGTCCGGACCTTCGCCGTGGACGATCCGGCGCTACGGCCCGGGGAGCCGTTGCCGCTGGTGGGTGGCGCGCCGATGGCGGGTCCCGTAGGGGGTGAGGCAGCGCCGGTCATGGGCGGAGAGAGCGGGCCGAGCGGGATATCCGGTCGCCCGATATCCGGCGGTCCGGAGTCGGACGACCCGGAATCGGGCCCCCTGGAGTCGGGCCGGGCGGAGCCGGGTCACCAGGAGCCGGATTGCCCGGAGCCTGACCGGGCAGGGGCGTCACCCGATGGCGAGCCCGTACGTGGGGCGGCTTCCCCCGGCCCGTCGACGATCTCCTCCTCGGGAGGTGCCTGCCGCGGCTCGTAACCCATCGGCCGGGCGCAGAACGTCGGGCTGTGTATCTGGGACGGCCGTCAGCCGTCCGACCCCGCGACGTTGCCGAAGTTCTTGTCGGCAGGGGGACGGTCGACGTCCCCCGGGGAGGTGATGTCCAGCCGGTAGTGGTGGTAGAGCTGGAGTTCCTGCTCGGGGGAGAGGTGGCGGCCGACGCCGAAGTCGGGGGCGTCCTTGATCAGCTTGCGGTCGTAGGGGATGTGCAGGGCGTCGTCGACCAGGCGGCTCGGCTCCAGGGGGACGAAGGCATCGCGGCTGAAAAGACCGGTGCGCACTGCCGCCCATTCGGGTTCGCCGGTCGCGTCGTCGAGGTAGACCTCGTCCACGGTGCCGATCTTGGCGCCCTGGCGGTCGTATGCCTTGCGGCCGATCAGGCTCCGCGGGTCGATATCGGTTTGCACGGCCCCTCCAACTGGTCGCAACTGCCTTGTGACACCTACCAAACGGCACATTTCGTATGTCGGCCACTCGAAGGATCCCCCAGATGACGCGCTGGTAGGCTGGCAAATGGCCGCTGATCCCGTGCGGGAGAGTCCACGTCGTTCGCGGCGCGGACGCCGAAGGAGCAAATCCTCCCCGGAAACTCTCAGGCACACGTACCGCTCGGACGAGGTCACTCTGGAAAGCAGGGCGGGCCACGGACGACGCAGCGCCGGAACCCCTCCTCACCGACGGTGAAAGCCGGGCCGCAGCGGTGGGCCGGTGAAGCTCTCAGGTTGAGATGACAGAGGGGGAGGCCGTCCGGGCACCAGCGCCGTGTGCCCCTCGTAGGTCGTTGAGACCAGGAGGCCCCGCAGATGACCACCAATCGCATCCCCCTGACCGAGCTGGAGCGCGGTACGCCCTTCGCGCACCGGCACATCGGTCCGGATCATGAGGCGCAGGCGAAGATGCTCGCGCAGGTCGGATTCGGTTCGCTGGACGAGCTGACCGCGGCCGCCGTGCCCGATGTGATCAAGAGTGCCCAGGCGCTGGGGCTCCCGCAGGGCCGTTCGGAGGCGGACGTCCTCGCCGAGCTGCGCGCCCTCGCCCAGCGCAACCAGGTCCTGTCGTCCATGATCGGCCTCGGCTACCACGGCACGTTCACGCCGCCGGTGATCCTGCGCAACGTCATGGAGAACCCCGCCTGGTACACGGCGTACACCCCGTACCAGCCGGAGATTTCGCAGGGTCGGCTGGAGGCGCTGCTGAACTTCCAGACGATGGTCGCCGACCTCACCGGCCTGCCCACCTCGGGCGCGTCGCTCCTCGACGAGGGCACCGCGGCCGCCGAGGCCATGGCGCTCTCCCGGCGGGTCGGCAAGGTCAAGCAGGGCGTCTTCCTCGTCGACGCCGACTGCCTGCCGCAGACCATCGCCGTCATCAAGACGCGCGCCGAACCCACCGGCGTCGAGGTCGTCGTCGCCGACCTCGTTGACGGCATCCCGGCGGAGATCGCCGAGCGCGGCGTTTTCGGTGTGCTGCTGCAGTACCCCGGGGCGTCCGGCGCGGTCCGCGACCCCCGCGCGGTCATCGCGCAGGCTCAGGAGCTGGGCGCCGTCGTCACCGTCGCCGCCGACCTGCTGGCCCTGACCCTCCTCACCTCGCCGGGCGAGTTGGGCGCCGACATCGCGGTGGGCACCACCCAGCGCTTCGGCGTCCCGATGGGCTTCGGCGGCCCGCACGCCGGATTCATGGCCGTACGCGAGAAGTTCGCCCGGAGCCTGCCCGGCCGCCTGGTCGGTGTCTCGGTCGACGCCGACGGCGCCAAGGCGTACCGCCTCGCCCTGCAGACCCGTGAGCAGCACATCCGCCGTGAGAAGGCCACCAGCAACATCTGCACCGCGCAGGTGCTGCTCGCTGTCATGGCCGGAATGTATGCGGTCTACCACGGCCCGGACGGGCTGGCCGCCATCGCCTGCCGTACCCACCGCTACGCCACGGTCCTCGCCGAGGGCCTGAAGGCCGGTGGCGTGGAGCTGCTGCACGGCGCGTACTTCGACACCCTGACCGCCCGGGTACCGGGACGGGCCGTCGACGTCGTCGCCGCGGCCCGGGACGCCGGTGTCAACCTCCGCCAGGTCGACGCGGACCACGTCGGCATCGCCTGCGACGAGACCACCGGCCGGGCGCAGCTCGCCGCCGTCTGGCGCGCCTTCGGCGTCTCCGGCGATGTCGAGCAGCTGGACGCGGTGGCCGCCGATGCGCTGCCCGAGGGCCTGCTGCGCACCGACGGCTACCTCACCCACCCCGTCTTCCACCAGCACCGTTCCGAGACCGCGATGCTGCGCTACCTGCGCCGCCTGTCCGACAAGGACTACGCGCTCGACCGCGGCATGATCCCGCTCGGCTCCTGCACGATGAAGCTGAACGCGACGACGGAGATGGAGCCGGTCACCTGGCCGGAGTTCGGGCAGCTGCACCCCTTCGCCCCCGCCGAGCAGGCGCAGGGCTACCTCACGCTGATCCAGGAGCTGGAGGAGCGGCTGGCCGCCGTCACCGGCTACGACAAGGTCTCCCTCCAGCCGAACGCCGGATCCCAGGGCGAGCTGGCCGGTCTGCTGGCGGTGCGTGCGTACCACCGCGCCAACGGCGACGAGCAGCGCACCGTCTGCCTCATCCCGTCGTCGGCGCACGGCACCAACGCCGCGAGCGCCGTGATGGCCGGGATGAAGGTCGTCGTCGTCAAGACCGGCGAGGACGGCGAGGTCGACACCGAGGACCTGCACGCCAAGATCGACAAGCACCGCGACGAGCTGGCCGTCCTGATGGTCACGTACCCGTCGACGCACGGTGTGTTCGAGGAGCACATCAGCGAGATCTGCGCGGCGGTGCACGACGCGGGCGGCCAGGTCTACGTGGACGGCGCCAACCTCAACGCGCTGGTCGGCCTCGCCGAGCCCGGGAAGTTCGGTGGCGACGTCTCGCACCTGAACCTCCACAAGACCTTCTGCATCCCGCACGGCGGCGGTGGCCCCGGCGTCGGCCCGGTCGGCGTCCGCGCCCACCTCGCGCCGTACCTGCCCAACCACCCGCTGCAGCCCACCGCGGGCCCGGAGACCGGCGTCGGCCCGATCTCCGCCGCGCCCTGGGGTTCGGCCGGAATTCTGCCGATCTCCTGGGCGTACGTCCGCCTCATGGGTGGCGAGGGCCTCAAGCGCGCCACGCAGGTAGCGGTGCTCTCCGCGAATTACATCGCCAAGCGCCTGGAGCCGCACTTCCCGGTGCTCTACACCGGTCCCGGCGGGCTGGTCGCGCACGAGTGCATCATCGACGTCCGGCCGCTGACCAAGGCCACGGGCGTGAGCATCGACGACGTCGCCAAGCGCCTCATCGACTACGGCTTCCACGCCCCGACGATGTCGTTCCCGGTGGCCGGCACGCTGATGATCGAGCCGACCGAGAGCGAGGACCTCACCGAGCTGGACCGCTTCTGCGACACGATGATTGCCATCCGCGCGGAGATCGAGAAGGTCGGCACCGGCGAATGGGACAAGGACGACAACCCGCTGCGCAACGCCCCGCACACCGCGGGCGCGCTCCGCGGTGAGTGGTCGCACCCGTACACCCGCGAGGAGGCCGTCTTCCCGGCAGGTGTCGTGGCGGCGGAGAAGTACTGGCCGCCGGTCCGCCGCATCGACGGTGCCTTCGGCGACCGTAACCTCGTCTGTTCCTGCCCGCCGCTGACGGAGTACGACGGCTGACGTCCGCGCAGCGATGAGGGCCCTCGGCGATCGCGCCGGGGGCCCTTTGACGTGCGACGGGTCAGACGGTGGTGGCGACCCGGTTCGTGCCGTCCGGACGGTGCGGGGCGATGACCTGACCGTCCGGCAGAAGCTCACCGGTGTCCTCGAAGAGGAGGACGCCGTTGCACAACAGGCTCCAGCCCTGCTCCGGGTGGTGCGCCACGGGATGCGCGGCTTCCCGGTCGGTGGAGTCGGCTGACGGGCAGGGCGGCTGGTGCTGACACATGGGCGTTGTCTTTCGCTGCGGATGGGTGAACGTCGTCGTGCGGCTCGATGAGCGTGAAGTGGTCATGGCCGCTTCCCCCGTTTCCTTCGGTTGGACTCAGTGTTGCCCCGCGGACGGATTTCCGCAGGTATTTCGCAGCAGTGGTACGCACTCGATACGGACGTGTCACCCGTGCGGGCGGTTGCTCCCAAATGCGCACCGTGCCAGGGGGGTTGAGGGAGGGGCGGTGGACGGTTGCACGTGGGTCGCACAGCCGGGCGCCCCGCGGCCTCGGGGGCTCGCGGGGCGCTCGGCCGTGTGGTGCGTACGCCGTGTGGAGGGTGCCGGTCCGGCGGTCGGTGTCCGTCCGCCGGTCGTTTCCGGACGCGCTCAGGCGGTGGAGCCGAGGAGCGGCGGCGGGGCGAGCCGGTCGCTGAGCCGGGGCAGGAGGTCGGCCACCCGCTGCGGGAGGTGCGCGGCGATCCCGGGCGGCGCGGGGGCCAGCGGCACCAGGAGATCGCCCGCGGCCGGCAGTCCCGAGGTGCCGTCTGAGGCGGTGTCGTGGTGCAGCCACAGCGTCAGCATGTACAGCTCCGGTACGGACAGTAGCCGCGGCTGGTACGCGGCGCTGAGCGATTCGGCTTGGTGAAGGGCCTGTTCGGTCGCCGTGACGTACGGGCCGCCGCAGAAGTGGGCGAACGCCCAGCCGTCCGCCGTCAGCCGCGCCTCGGCCGCGGCGACCGGCCGCTCGCCGCCGAGCACCAGGAAGCGCCACCCGGCCAGACGGGTGCGGGGCGGGGTGCCGGTGCGGCCGATGCCGTCCAGGACGTGGACCGGGAGCGGGTGGTCGGCGCTGAGCGGGCCCTGATGCGCGCGGAGTGCGGCGGGGCGGGCCTCGCGGACGGCGGTGGGCGAGCCGAGAGCGGTGAGGACGCTGCGCAGGGCGGGTGCGGGGGCAGCGGGTACGTGCAGCGGCATGGTGGTCGCCTCTCACTTGGGAGACACGGTGAGGCACGGCAGACGCGGACGGCGTTGTCAGCGTGCGGGGTCGGAGCCGGGCGCGTATCTCCGCGCAGGGGCGCGCAACGCGACACGGGGCCCAAGTCTCCGCCTCGTGAACGGAGTTTATACGACGTATGTTCCCGCGGTGTTTCCCGTAATCGCTCCCATGATTTCTGGCAAGAGGTAATCCGGACCCATTAAAGAGGCGTTTCCTCCTTCTTTGTGTGGAGGGCGGGAGGATCGCCTCCATATTCTCCCGTCAGGCGGTAGGCCGAATACTCCCGGTGGATATCCGGGAGAATTGTCGGCGGCGGTTGTCGTCGCAATATGCCAACGGTACGTGCCAGGCTCTCCGCCACTTCGAGCCTATCGACAGCCGAACGCCCTTGAGGCGTTATGGATCAGATCACCGGGGCATCATCGACCGTGATGCGTGCCCCGGTGGTGCCGGGGACGGCCCCGGACGGCCCGTGGCTGCGGGCCGTCCACTGGAGGAAGGACCCTTCGATGGGGGAGAAGGTCGCCGCGGACGGCATCGGCCTGGCGGACCGGGAGCGTTATCGAAGAAAGCTTCAGGAGTGTCTTGAGGGGTTGGCGAGGCTGCTGGGGGAAAGACGGTTCGACCGGCCGAAGAATCTGGTGGGCCTGGAGATCGAACTCAATCTCGCCGGGGCCGACGGACTTCCCCGGATGATGAACTCCCAGGTGTTGGAGCGTATTGCGAGCCAGGATTTCCAGACCGAACTCGCCCGCTGCAATCTCGAAGTGAACATCACCCCGCACCGGCTGCACGGGCAGGTCTTCGAGCAGCTCGCCGAGGAACTCCGCACCGCGCTCGCCTATGCCGACCGCAAAGCCCGCGAAGTGGCCGCCCGGATCGTGATGATCGGTATTCTGCCGACCCTGGACACCACCGATCTCACCGCCGCAAGCCTCTCCGAGAATGACCGCTATTTCCTGCTCAACGACGAAATGCGGTCGGCGCGCGGCGAGGACTTCGCGCTCGATATCCAGGGCGTCGAGCGGCTCATTGCCCGATCGCCGTCGATAGCCCCGGAGGCCGCGTGCACCTCCGTACAGCTGCATCTCCAGGTGACGCCCGGCCGGTTCGCCGCGGTGTGGAACGCGGCCCAGGCTCTCGCCGCCGTCCAGGTGGCCGTCGGTGCCAACTCGCCGTTCTTCTTCGGCCGTGAGCTGTGGCGCGAATCGAGGCCGCCGGTCTTCCAACAGTCCACCGACACCCGGCCACCGGAACTCCAGGCGCAGGGGGTGCGCCCGCGCACCTGGTTCGGGGAGCGCTGGATCGATTCGGCATACGACCTCTTCGAGGAGAACGTGCGGTATTTCCCGCCGCTGCTGCCGCTCTGCGGAACACAGCACCCGCTGCGCGTCCTCGACGCGGGCGGCGTGCCCGACCTGGCGGAGCTGGTGCTGCACAACGGCACCGTCTACCGGTGGAACCGTCCGGTGTACGCGGTCGCCGACGGCATACCGCATCTGCGGGTCGAGAACCGTGTGCTGCCGGCCGGTCCCACCGTCGCCGACGTCCTTGCCAACACCGCCTTCTATTACGGGCTGGTGCGGGCGCTCGCCGAGGAGCCGCGTCCGGTGTGGACCCGGCTGCCGTTCGCTGCCGCCGCGGAGAACTTCGCCGCCGCCTGCCGCCATGGCATCGACGCCACGCTGCGCTGGCCGCGTCCGGGGCGGGGCGGGGTCGCGGAGATGCCGGTGACGCGGCTGGTCCAACAGGAGCTGCTGCCGCTGGCCGCCGCCGGGCTGGACGCCTGGGGCGTCGAACCGGCCGACCGGGACCGCTACCTCGGCATCATCGAGGAACGCTGCGTCCGCCGTACCAACGGCGCCTCCTGGCAGACCGCCGCCTACCACCATGCGCGGGAACAGGGCCTGGACCGCGGGGCCGCACTGGCTGCGATGACCAGCCGCTACGGCGAACTGATGCGGTCCGGCGAGCCGGTGCACACCTGGCCCGTCGCCTGGCCCGCGGTCCGCCGTACCGTACCGCCGCCGCGCCGCGCGGAAGCGAACGGGTGGGGGAGCGGGGAGAGGGCGGACGGGGGATGAGGCGGGGAGTCTTGGGGGGCTGACCGGGTGGGGCGTCGGGCCTGGGGGCCGGCTTCGGGGACGGGGCGTCTGAGGGCTTCCCGAGGTGCCTGTCCGGTGGGTGCGCTTCGGGGGCGGTTTGCCTGGGAGGCGTTTGCCCGGTGCGTTCGGGATGGAGTCGCCCAGGGGGCCGGAGGCGGCTGGTCCGGGGAGGCGGGAAGCGGCTTGCCCCGGGGCCTTGAGCTGGGTGGTCGCCCTTTGGGGGACGGGCCGTCGGCGGCTCGCCCCGGAGACGAGGCCGGGGGCCGCCCGCCGTCGGGGCAGGTCCGGTGCGCTCCGGTCGCTCGTGCTACCCCTGCTCCTCGCTGCCCGCGGCGACGATGGCCTGCCGGATCACCTTGTCGATCTGTGACGGGTCCTCGACCTCGTGGGCGGAGCCGCCGGTCGGGGCGACCATGCGGTCCAGTGCCGACCGGTCGGCCTCCGGGCCGAGCGCGAGGGCGATCAGCGGTATCGGCTGCCCCGGGTCAGTCAGTTTCTTCACCTGCTCCACCAGGCCGTCCAGGCCGATGCTGTCGGCGTCGTCGTCCGCGCCGTCGGTGACCACCACGACCGCGTTGAACTTCCCCTCCGCATACGACGACCGGGCCTCGCGGTACGCGGCGAGCGTGGTGTCGTACAGCCCCGTGCCGCCACCGGGGACGGGCGCGAGCATCTGCAGGGCGGCCGCGAGGCCGTCACGGTGGGTGGAGCCGCCGGAGTCCCGGCCGCCGAGCCGGGTGGTGGGGGACACCTCCAGGTAGTCGCGGGAACCGTCGAGCACCGTGGCGAACTTCCACAGCCCTATCTCGTCGTCCGGCGTGAACGTCGTCAGCGCCCGGAGTAGCGAATCCCTGGCCAGCGTCATTCGTGACCGGCCGCCGCTGCCGGGCACCGCGAGCCCCATCGACGACGAGGCGTCGACCACCGTGGTGAGCCGGGCGTTCTGCACGGTGACCGTCCACATGCCGAGCAGCGCCCGGATCTCCTTGGCGGACGGCAGCGGGGCGGCGTCCTGGGTGTACGGCTGGGGCGCGCGTCCGCCCGCCGCACGGGTCACCTTCTCATCGGCCCTGCCGTGGCCCGCCCGGAAGCCGTGGGTGCGTAGCACCTGCTGACCCTCGGGCGTGGCCAGCAGGGTCATGAAGCGGCTGGCGGCGCGCGACTGATCGGCGTCGAGCTGGTTCTCGTCCACGAGGGTGTACGGGTAGTCGAGCTGGGCGGTGCCGTCCGCGGGGTAGAAGAGCTCCAGCCCGGGCCCGGCGGCGGCGCGGTTGTGCGCGAACGCGGCCTGTTCTGAGAGGAGGACCGTCTGATTGCGGTGCGGATCGGCCGTCTCGGCGTCGGAGGCGTCACGCGGCAGCGTCGCGGCGAGTTCTTCGTCGCCGTCGGCGAGCCACCGGTGGAGCACCTTGGCGGCGGCGGCCGTCCGGCCCTGTGCCGTGTCGGCGTCCTCGCCCGTCTTCTCCTTCCGGTAGGCGGCGTCGATGCGCGAGAGTGCGAGGAGTCCGGTGGCGCTGCGCGCGGGATCGGCCACCCCGAGCGGCAGAGTGCCGTCGTCGGCAGCCTTCGCCATCGCGGCCCAGCCGTACGTCTTCTCCGGCCAGCCCAGCTTCTCGGCGGCGGCGGGCACGGCACCCAGCGCGAGGGGGGAGGCCGCGATCGTTCCGCTGGTGGTCAACGGCGTGCCGCTGGCCGCTTCCACGCGGTCCTCCCAGAGGGTGGAGTCCGGTATCCACACCTGGAATTCGTTGTGTGCCGGGCGCTGCGCGAGTGAGTCGGCTACCTCCGCTCCGGAGCGCGCCGTCACCTTGACGTCCAGGCACTTCCCGTCGGTACGTGTCTCATCGCGCCGTGCCTGGTCCGCCACGTCGTCGAGGGCGGGGGCGATGTCGGGCGAGGCGACGACATCGAGCCGGACGGAGTCGCCGCCACACGGTTTGCCGAACGGCAGCAGATCGGCGCGCAGCACCACCACCGTGCCCGCCGCGAGAGCGAGGACCAGCGCCGTGGCCAGCACGACGGTGCGGCGGCGCGTGCCGGGCCGGGGCCCCGCGCCGTCCGGTTCGGAGCTGTCGGGCAAGCTGTGACGTCCCATCGCGGTAGCGCCTCTCCTGCGTCACGGAGCTCGATCGGGACTCGGCGGAGGCAGGGCACACCACGTGGGACGGCGCTTGCCCCGGCCTGTCGCGCGATCTTCGTACCTGGTGCGGCGACCCTAACCGGGCAGGCATGGCACGGGTGGCGGTATCGCGGAAGTGGTGGAAGTGATGGATGCGCAGGCAGGGGCGCGAGCGGAGAAAGCGGTGAAAGTGGAGAAATCTGTGGGGTCGGATGTGGATGTCCGTGGTGAGGCCGACGTACCCGGTGATGGGCGGCCGGGGGAGTCCCTGTCCCGGAAGATGCTGCGGAACGAGACGCTTCTGGTGCTGGCCCTCTCGCTGGGGGCCAGCGGTGTGTCCGCGCTGATCAGTTTCCTCGGCGCGGTGACCCGCTCCGACGGCCTCAAGGAGCAGGTGGCGACGTTGAACGGCTCCCATGCGCCCGGCCGTCCGTGGCTGGACCTCGCCTGGCAGCTCTTCGGGATCACGACGGCGCTGGTGCCGGTCGCCCTGGTGGCGCATCTGTTGCTGCGGGAGCGCGTGGGAGGGCTCCGTGCGCTGGGATGCGACCGACGCCGTCCCGGGTTCGACCTGGGGCGCGGTACGGCGCTCGCCGCGGTGATCGGCGGCAGCGGGCTGCTGCTCTACCTGGGTGCGCGGGCGGCGGGCTTCAACCTCACGGTGGTGCCCGAGGCGCTGCCGGACGTGTGGTGGAAGTTCCCCGTACTGATCGCCTCCGCCGTGCAGAACGCCGTCCTGGAGGAAGTCATCGTCGTCGGCTACCTGCTGCGCCGCCTGGGGCAGTTGGGCTGGACGCCGATGGCCGCACTCGCCGCCAGCGCCGTGCTGCGCGGCTCGTACCACCTCTACCAGGGCATCGGTGGCTTCGTCGGCAACATGGTGATGGGCGTGATCTTCGTCCTCCTTTACCGGCGGTGGGGCCGCGTAGGCCCGCTGATCGCCGCGCATGCCCTGATCGACATCGTGGCCTTCCTGGGGTACGCGCTGCTCGCGGGCCGGGTGGACTGGTTGCCGACGTTGTAGGCGCAGGGCGCGGGGTGCGCCGGATGGATGCGGCGGGGGTGAGCCGTTCGGTCTGGTGTGTGGCTTGTTCGAGGGGGATGGTCCGGTGGCCCGGAGCGTGTGGTGCACGTCGGGTGTTGCAGGGCCGGCCCCGAAAGGACCGGGGTGCGGAGGTGGGCCGACAGCGGTGAGTTTCCGCGGTGGTGGCCCTGCGGGGGTGGTTGCCCATACCGGGTGAACCGGGCCATGAGCGGTGTGGCGCGCCCCGTGAGCCCGCCGTCCGACCATGATCCTGAAGGTGCCGACGGCCCGTACGGCGCAGGCCGGGCGGAATGAGACAGGGAAGCGGTGACCGGAGTGAGTGAGCGCGACGCGGTGGTTGTCGGCGCAGGATTCGCGGGCCTCAGCGCCGCGCAGGAACTCCACCGGGCGGGCTGCGACATTCTCGTACTGGAAGCCCGCGGCCGGGTCGGCGGGCGGGCCTTCACCCGCTTTCTGCCCGACGGCACCCAACTTGACCTGGGCGGACAGTGGATCTCCTCCGGCCAGCTCCGGATCAGCGAATTGGTCCGCCACTACGGCATCGCCACCTACCCGACCCCGCAGTACGGCTCCTCGGTGATCGACTACGACGGGGAGCACCGGACCGCGCTCCCCGACGAGGTGACCGCGCTCCTCCGGGAACTCGACACGCTGTGCGGGCATGTCCCCGTGAAGAGCCCGTGGACCGCTGCCGACGCGGTGGCCTGGGACCGGCAGACCTTCGCCACCTGGCTCGATGGGACCGGTGCCCCGGATGCCGCGAAGCGCTACGTCGGCCGGGTCATCTCCGGCGGACTCCTCGCCGGAAGCCCTTCGGAGACCTCCCTGCTCGAAACGCTCTTCTACCTGGCCAGCGGCGGAGGGACCGAGGCGCTGCTCGGCTTCCGGGGCGGGGCGCAGGAGACCCGTATCGTCGGCGGAGCACAGGAGATCGCCGAGCGGATGGCCGCCGATCTGCCCGACGGCTCCGTCCGGCTGTCCGAGCCGGTCGTCGGCATCGCCCACGACCACACCGGGGTCCGCGTCACCACGACACCGGGGGAGTACCGCGCGGCGCGGGCCGTGATCACGCTGCCGCCCGTACTCGCCGGGAGCCTCCGCTACGACCCGCCGCTGAGCGCCCCGAGGGCAGGTGTCTTCCAGCGTATGACGGCCGGTACCGCGCTGAAGGTCCATGCCGTGTACCCCGAGCCCTTCTGGCGGGACGAGGGGCTGTCGGGGGTGTCGACGTCGGCAACGGGCGTGCTCACGGAAACCGTCGACAACACGCCGCCAGAGGCCCCGAGGGCGGTGCTGACCGCGTTCGCCTACGGCGACGACGCAGCCCACATGCGGGCCCGTCCGCCCGGGGAGCGCCGGGAGAGCATCACCCGCCGCCTCGGCGAACTGTTCACCGAGCGGGCGGCGGAACCGCAGGAGTTCATCGAGTTCGACTGGCTCGCGGAGGAGTGGACCCGGGGCTGTTTCTCCGGGCACTTCACCCCCGGTGGATGGACGGCCTTCGGCAATGCTCTGCGTCTGCCGGAGGGGGCGCTCCACTGGGCGGGCACGGAGACCGCCGTGCACGGAAACGGTTACTTCGAAGGGGCCGTCGAGTCCGGTCGTCGCGCGGCCCGGGAAGTGCTCCACGCCCTCGACTCCCGCTGAGACCACGCCGATTGGTCTGTGGCCCCGCGCCGCGTACCAGGGGTCGGACGCCGGAGCCGTGCCGACGTCGTCCACCGTCGGTGCAACCGCGCCCCTCGGTTTCCTGCCGGGGCGGATGCCCGAGGGCCGTGCCACCGGACTCCGGCACGCACCAGGCCGGCCGCGGCGTCTTCCCGAGTGGCCCGGCCCGGGCGCGACCGGCCCCGGTTCATGCAGGCCGGTGGTGTTCGGTGCGGAGGCTAGAAGCGTGCCGCTCCCCGCATCGGACTTCGGCCCGTTGGGTGGTTCCCTCCCCGGCAGCTCCGTTCGTCCGGTCCCTGAACAGCTCGGCGGCCTGTGGTGCGACATCGCCGGAACCTCTTTCCCCCGTCAGATCCTCGCGCCGGCCGCCGCCTCAGGCGCCGACCAGATCTTTCACGAAGAGAAACACCGCCATCCCGCCGCTGGTTGCCGAGAACGCTCGCGAGTGCCGGGAAATGGCAGAGGAGGCGGCCTGAAGAAGGCTCGGACACGACCGGAAGCAGCGCAGTGCGGTGCCCCGGAAAGGTTCCGAGGCCCGGGGCACCGCATCCATACGGTGTTCAGGGCGTGGCGAGGAGTTCCCCGTCGATCACGGTGACGGCGGAGCCGATCAGCAGGGTGCGGTCGCCGTGCAGCTGGGTGTGGATGAGGCCGGTGCGAGCACCCCCTTGCAGGCTGGTGAGGGTGTCCCGGCCGATCCGGGCGGCCCAGAACGGCGCGAGCGCGGTGTGGGCGCTGCCCGTCACCGGGTCCTCGTTGATACCGACATGGGGGAAGAAGCAGCGGGCCCGGACGTCGTAACTGCAGTCGGTTGTGTCGGCGCGCGCGGTGGCGATCACACCCCTGCCGTCGTGCCCGGCCAGCGCCGCGAAGTTCGGCGACAGGCAGTCCACGGACTCTTCATCAGCCAGCTCGACCAGCAGGTCGCCGACCTGGGGACCCGTCTCGTACGCGCCGCGGATCGGGACGCCGCCCAGCCCGCGGACGACCGACAGCGGAACCTTCACAGGGGTGAGCGGGGCAGTCGGGAAGTCCATGGTGAACGTGGCGTCGTCGTTCGCGGTCGTGGTCAGGACACCGCTGCGGGTGGCGAAGCGGACCGTTCCGGTGGCCGCCCCGGTGGTGTGCAGGACATGCGCGGTGGCGAGCGTGGCGTGTCCACACATGGTGACCTCGGTGGTCGGAGTGAACCACTTCAGCGCCCAGTCCGCCTCGCCACCGGGAGGCAGGGGATGGGCGAACGCGGTCTCCGATTGGTTCGCCTCTCGGGCGACGTCCTGCATCCAGTACCTGGAAGGGAAGTCATCCGAGTCCAGAAGGACAACTCCCGCCGGGTTGCCGGTGAACGGGCGTGTGCTGAACGCATCGACGATACGAATCCTCATGCCGAGGACCCTAGGCCACCCGCTCCGCCACAGTTCAGGGCCAATCCCGAGAAATTGGCACGTCTGCGGGCGGCATCGAGGCGTGCCCGCTCTTGCCGAAAGAACGATACCGATATATCGTTGACGCATCGCGATCGGTCAATGAAGTGGTTGGCCGGCGACCGGTTGGCCGCTGGGCCACCGACTGACGAAAGGACAGCTCATGCGATCCCACGGACACGGACAGGAAACCGGATTCGGTCGCGGCCCCTGGAGTGCCGGCCGACACGGTGGTCCCGGGGCCCGCGGCCCGGGTGAACCGGGCGGATTCGGTGGCTTCGGTGACCGGTTCGAAGGTCGCCGCGCCTTCGGGCCCTTCGGGCCCCCCTTCGGTGGACCGCAGTTCGGCGGTGGCCGGGGGCGTGGCGGGCCGCGTGGCCGCGCCCGGCGCGGCGACGTGCGCGCCTCGATCCTCGCGCTGCTCAAGGACCGTCCGATGCACGGCTACGAAATGATCCAGGAGATCGCCGAGCGCAGCGGCGGCGCCTGGAAGCCCAGCCCCGGCTCGGTCTACCCGACCCTCCAACTCCTGGAGGACGAGGGTCTGATCGCCAGCGCCTCCGAGGGGGGCAAGAAGCTCTTCTCCTTGACGGAGGAGGGGCGCACGGAGGCCGACGGCGGCCCCGAAGCCCCCTGGGAGGAGGCCGGGCGTGGCGTCGACTGGGAGGCCATGAACGAGATCCGCAAGGCCGGCGGCGGTCTCGTCGACGCCTTCCGGCAGGTATGGGCTACCGGCACCCCTGAGCAGCGGGAAAAGGCGATGGCGGTGGTCAACAAGGCGCGGAAGGAGCTTTATCTGATCCTCGCTGAGGAGGACTGAGGGCCGGGGGTGCACGGCCCCCCGCCCCGGCGTGCGGATATCCGCCCGCGGCGAGTTCGCTCAGCGACGTCTGCAGCGCCGAGCTCGCGGAGTCCTTGAGCTTTCCGGCCATCAAGGACACCGCGGCGCCGGTGAACTCCCCGTCGATGCGTACCGTCGTCGCCCCGCCGTCCGGCTCCAGCGCGTACCGCATTACCAGCGTCACGCCCATCGGGCCCTTGCCTCGGATGTCCAGCAGCCGCTCCGGCCGCAGTTCCCGTACCGTCCAGCGGACCTCGGCCGGGAAGCCCATCAGCTTCATGCTTTCCTCGTACTCCGCGCCCGTCTCCAGAGGATCCGGCCCGCCTTGAGGGAAGTCGGTGTGCGTGGCGTTCCACCGGCCGTAGCCCTCGAAGTCGGTGAGCCGCTCTCAGATCTGCCCGGCTGGAGCCTCGATGCGGACCTGCGCGGTGACTGCGGCCATACGACCACCCCTTTAGGTGACGACATGCCTGACGGGTCCGCGGAAGGTATCCGCACCGACGACAACCTTCAATACTGATGGCCCGTCAATGCCAGCGATCAGCCGGGCCACACCGGCGCCTCCGAGAGCCACAGCGGCGTGGCCGCCCGCCGGTCGAGCGTCGAGGCGCGCCACGGTGGGATGCTGCACTGGGCAGTGCTCCCTCGTAGGTCCGTCACGGGAGGACGTCGGAGAGCAGCGGCCGGGCTTCCCGGCACAGGAGGGGGGCCGCCGGATATGTCGCCCTCACGGCGCCCACTTCTCCTCCGTAAGGAGGAGAAGTGACGGGCTTCTCCCCAACCATGGTGGGATGTGTAAATGCTCCCCACCGGGGATGCCCGGGCCTTTCGTGGCTGGTGGGGTGGTAAGCGTGCAAAACCGTACTGCGTACAGCGGCGGGGAGGTCCCCGCGCGGGTGGATATGGACGCGCAGCTCACCGTTGAGCTGGCGTCGGTGATATCCGCTGCCCGCCGACGGGCCACGCGGGACGGTGATCGTCAGGTCGACACCGCACACCTCCTGCACGGTCTGCTGGAGTGGGACCCGGCCGTACGGGATGCCTTCGACGGCGGGCCGCCCCAGATCGCCCGGCTCCTCGGCTACCTCGTCCAGCGCAGCATCGGATACGGGCTCCAGTGGCACGGCACCGTCGAGGATTCCGGCGCGGTGCCCATGGTGGCCGAGGGGGGCGTACCGGGATGGTCGCCCGCCGCGGCCGCAGCCATGGACGGTGCCCTCGACCGCGCGCACGCCCGCTACGCCCTCCGTGCGGGTTGCCTGGATCTGCTGGCCGCCTTGGTGGATGATCCCGAGTCCCGTGCCGTCGAGGTGCTGCGCCGCGCCTCCGTCGACACCGCGCGACTCGCGGCCCGCCTGGATGGGGACACCGCCGACCTGGGGTGATGGCCAGCTGACGGCTGCTCCGTGGTCGGGAGACGAGAGGAGCCGGTAAGGGGTGACTCCGCCCATGGCGCCTGTCATGATGACCCGATGCACGCGTCTTCGGGGAGCCCTGCCGCTACGAACGCCCGGCCGGGTCGGGGTACTCACGGCGCCGGGGGATCGTCCGCGTCCCCTCCCGCCCCCGGGGCGGGAGGGCCCACGGCCACCGCGGGCCGAGGGATGAGCCTGGCCCTCGCGCTGCTTTCCGCCGTCGCCTTCGGCGGCTCCGGCGTCGCCGCCAAACCCCTGATCGAGGCGGGACTGGAACCCCTCCACGTCACCTGGCTCCGTGTCGCGGGCGCCACCCTGGTGATGCTTCCCGTGGCCTGGCGCCACCGCTCCCTGGTGCGGCGCAGGCCCGCGCTGCTCGCCGGATTCGGGCTGCTCGCCGTCGCGGGTGTCCAGGCGTGCTACTTCGCCGCGCTCTCCCGCATCCCCGTCGGTGTCGCGCTCCTCATCGAGTATCTTGCGCCCGCCCTGGTGCTCGGCTGGGTCCGCTTCGTCCAGAAGCGGCCGGTCACCCGCGCCGCCGCGATCGGTGTGGTCCTCGCCGTCGGTGGCCTGGCCTGCGTTGTCGAGGTGTGGTCCGGGCTCAGCATCGATGCGCTGGGACTCGCTCTCGCCCTGGGCGCAGCCTGCTGCCAGGTCGGCTACTTCGTCCTTTCGGACCACGGAACCGATGGCGAGGACACCGTCGACCCGCTCGGCGTCGTCGCGTACGGGCTGCTGATCGGCACCCTCGTCCTCACCGTGATCGCCCGCCCCTGGGGGATGGACTGGTCGGTGCTCGGCGGGACGACCTCGATGAACGGCACCGACGTCCCCGCTGCGCTACTGCTCGCCTGGATCGTGCTGGTCGCGACCGTCCTTGCCTATCTCACCGGTGTGGTGGCGATCCGTCGTCTGTCGCCCCAGGTCGCCGGTGTCGTGGCCTGCCTGGAAGCGGTGATCGCGACGGTCCTGGCCTGGGTGTTGCTGGGCGAACATCTCTCCCCTCCGCAGATCTTCGGCGGCGTCGTGGTGCTGGTCGGCGCCTTCATCGCACAATCGTCGACGCCGACGGCTGGGCGCCGGGAGGAGACCACCGTGGTCGCCGGGTCGCCCGGAGCCGTGGCCACCGACAGCGCGGACGCGACGGGCGAGCGCGAGCGCGGGGAACGGCTGCCCGACTGAGGCGGTGCCGGTGAACGCCGGTCGTTGCCGGAGTGCAGGAGTCGCCGGGGAGCACCCAGGAGCCCTTGGCGGGTGGGCTGCCAGGCGGTGAAGTCGGGCGGTTGCCCCGGATGGCGACTGCCCGGCCGCACCATGTGCCGCGCCCCAGGCCGCCTGCCCTCAGCACGGGGTGCGGGCACCTCACGGCGTCCGGGTGTGCCCCTCGCGAGCGGCTGCGAGACGACGTTGCTGGTGGACGCGGGCGGCGGCATCGCCCGGCGCGTTCCGCTCGGCCAGCCGATCGGATATGCGCTGCTGTACGGCCTCGGACCGCTTTCCGGCGTACTTGAACTTGGCCCGCACCTCTTGTACCTGCACTGGTGCGGGGATCGGGGTGGATGGGCGACTGCAGCGGGCTGACCAGTATCTATGCAGGTCAGGGCTTGTATGGAGTGGATTGGGGCGTGTGCATGTGTCTCCGCCTGTCGGCACCTCTGGCTGGGTGGATGCTGACTCAATGCTGACTTTTCTGACTGACTGTCAGGAAATCTGTTCGTGGTGGGGCCGGGCTCGGGGCTGAGCTGGTTGAACTGCTGGTGGGCGGGTTGGCGCCATCCCCCTGCCGCTGGACACCCTCCCGCCCGAGGACTCGGCCCGCCTGTTCACGCGCCTGGCCTACCGCCCCCACACCACCAAGGCCGAGACCGAGGCCGTCGCCACCCTCGTGGAGCTGTGCGGCTACCTGCCGCTGGCCACCGCCCTGCTTGCCGGCCGTCTCGCACACCATCCTCATTGGCATCTGGCCGAGTTCGCCGCCACCCGCGATCGGCTGGGCGAACTCGCAACCAGCAACCGTGCCGTGGCCGCCGCCTTCGACACCTCCTACCACGGCCTGCCACCGGAGCAGCGGCGCATCTTCCGCTGCCTGGGCCTGCACCCGGGCACCGATACCGACGCCTACGCCGCCGCCGCCCTCGCGGGCATCCCCCTGTCCCAGGCCCGCCGCGAGCTGGAAGCCCTCTACGAGAACCACCTCATCGACTCGCCCTCAACCGGCCGCTACCGCCTGCACGACCTCATCCGTACCTACGCCCGCACCCTCGCCGAACAGGACCCGGCAGGCGGCTGCGACGCCGGCATCGGCCGCCTGCTGGAGTACTACCAGCACACCACCCAGAGCGCCGACCGCCACTTCGCCAACGCCCCCGGTCCCACTCCCCGGACCGTCGGTGCTGCCCCGGCCGCCGCACCTGACCTGCCCACCCATCGGCAGGCGCTCGCGTGGATGCACACCGAACGCGCCAACCTCATCGCCTGCATCCACCACACCACCGCCACCGCACATCACTCTCACGCCATCCGCCTCACCGCCGCACTGGCGTCTTTCCTGCGCCTGCAAGGCCCCTGGGACGAGGCCACCGCCCTCCACCAGAGCGCCGCCACCGCCGCACGCCACACTCATGACCGTCACGGCGAAGCAGGCGCTCTGTGGGCCTTGAGCTTGCTGCGGTATTTGAGGGGGGACTGTACGGCGGCAGCTGAACTGGGCCAGCAGGCATTGGACCTCTACCGCACCATCGGCGACCGCCACGGCAGAGTAGCCACCCTGTGGAGCCTGGGCTGGCTACGGTACGAGAATGGGGACTATGCAGCCGCGGTTGACCTGATCCAGCAGGCACTGGGCCTCTCCCGCACCCTCGGCCACCGCGACGGCGAAGCCTACGCTCTGTGGGCCCTGGGCCGGACACGGGCCATAACTGGGGACTACGCGGCCGCGGTTGACCTGATCCAGCAGGCGCTGGACGTCTCCCGCACCTTCGGCTCCCGGATCGGCGAACTCGCCGCTCTGGAGGAACTGGCCTGGCTGCGGGCCGTAACCGGGGAGTTTGCGGTGGCGGTTGACCTGGGCCAGCAGGCACTGGGCCTCTCCCGCACCCACGACGGCCGCTCGCCCTACTCGGACTCACGTGACCACAAACCGGACGTCAATCGACTACGCCGAAGCCCTGGCTCAACGTCAGCGACGGGTGCCTCGCCGGCACCGGCCTCACCCTCGAACCACCTGACCGACAACACCAGTTAAAGATCAGTAGCGTGCCATGAGCGGTCGCTGGTAGAGTCCCGGGCGCGATGATCACAAGGACTGCAATGACCAGGCAGTTCCAGGAAGTTGGGGGAATGATTTCGTGAATATGCGTAACAAAGCAATATCCGTGATGATTGCCTGCGCCTTGACCGGGGTGGCGGGCGGTACGGCACAGGCGGCTTCGTCACCCGGCGAATCGTCCGGTGAGGGGAATGCGATATCCGCGCGGTCGACCGCCGCGGCGGATCCCCAAGTGCAGGCGGGTGCGGACGAGATCTGTGCCGTCATCGGTATCGGCAGCGGCGCGGCCGGCCTGACGAAGGCCCTCGCCAAGGGCGCCTCGTGGGTCGGAATCGGCGCCAGCATCGGGTGTTACGCTTACACGAAGGCGAAGCAGGCGACGCCTGCGCAGAAGCGGGCCGCCATGCTCGCGTCGTACAAGAAGTACCAGGCCATGAGTGCCCTGAAGAAGCTCGACGCACTCGGCTACTACTGCCGCAAAGAAGGCGGTGGCGGCGGTGGCGGGACGGACGTCGCCCCGACGAATTCGGCCTCTGTCGGCACCATGGCCGGATGGCGTACTATCACCATGAAGGGCGTCAAGTACAGCTGCACCGCTACCAGGGACTGAGGAACTCATGGCACGCCGTGGACCGGGGGATGGAGAGCGAACTCTGTTCGCCGTCGCGCTGGTCGTGGTCAGTTTGCTGTGGATGACACAGGAATTGGCCGCATGGGCGACCGTGTTGTGCGTCGTCGGCGCAGTCGCCGGAGCAGCAGGAATACTCCACTTCGGTCGGCGCTACATGCGCTCACGCGAAAATCCGTGACAGCTTCTGCCTTCTGGCCGAATTGACACCCTCAAGGGCTGCCCACACCGTTCCCGGTGGGGCGGTCCTTTCCTGGTGGGGCTGGCTGTCCGCAGAGCAGGGCTTCGGCGTAGTTGAGCCTCGTCCTTTTTGATCACGTGAGGTCGAGAAGGGGAAGGGTGCGGGTCTGGTCCCGGGCTGCCCGGCAGAGGCCGGCGGCTATGTTGCGGGTGCCGGCCAGGCGGAGGGCTCCGATCGCGAGGTTCCTGCAAGGTTGCCGTCACTTGGGGTGCGTTCCCGGTCCGCGGTTGCGAGGTGTCCTCGGTGAAGGTGACGTCCCGGACGTGGTGCAGGGCCTCGACCGTCCAGTGCCCGCGAATCAAGTGCCAGGCGGGCGGGGCCGGCCTGTTCAGCGGTGAGGCTGGTGACCGCGTAGACGGTCTTGAGGCTGGTCTTTCCGGTCTTGCGGCTGACTCTGCGGCGGACGATCTGGACGGCCTGCCGGGCGCCGGGGAGGAAGCGGGTGTTAACCGCGCAAACCTTCAGGCGGCGGATCTCATGGCGTCCGTGACCGGTTGCGCGGGTCCTGTTCTGGAGCGGGATTCGGTGCCAGAGAAGGGGCTTGAGCTGCTTGGGGAGATTCTTCCTGTTGCTCTTCGCGATCACGATGTAGTGGGCCTTCCGCCTCAACAGGTAAGCGGCGTGGTCGTCCTGAGTGTGCATCGCATCGCTGGTCGCAACGGTGCCGGCCAGGCCATCGAGCGTGTTCAGCAGGGGTTGGAAACAGGTGATCTCGTTCGTCTTCTCGCCGACGTCGAGTTGCGCGAGGACCAGGCCGCCGGCGTGGTCACAGGCGGCCGGGAGGTGGATCTTCCGGTCCCTGGCGCGGGCGGCTCTCCGCAGCGACTTCCCGTCGACGGCCAGTGCCCGCAACCTGCCATTCGTGGTCTGCCGGTCGGCTAGCCAGGCTCCGACCGCCCGGTCCAGAGCGTTCGCGTCGACCCTGGCCAGCAGCCTGCGGATTGTCGACTCCGCAGGCCAGGAATGTTTCGGGAACAGCGGATCGACGCGGATGCCCAGCCGCTCGAGGAGTTCGGGTGTGCTGTCGGCCGCCCACTCGCCGACGGCCAGCAGCGACCTCGCGCCGGCAAGGACCGCGCAGGCGGTCTGGGCCAGGATCGTGACGAGTGGATGCCGCACGCCGCGGGGATCACGCGGGTCGGGGATCTGCGCGAGACGTTCCAGTAGGTCGGGGATCTCGCTGCGGGCGGCTTTCGGACGGGGGTCGAGCTGGTCAAAGGCAGGAGAGATCAGAGATGATACGTCGGCAGGCACGGGCTTCCCAGGACCACAGAGCGTAGAGAGCCCCATGATCACGGACGTCCGTGCCTGTTGTACGTAGGACCCCGCCCAACCTGGCCACCCGTCAGGAATCGGGTGTCAGTCGACTACGCCGAGGCCCTGAGCCCCGGCGGCAGCAAGGGCGCCGACCAGGGCGACGAGATCGGCCCATCCCCCTCGCCGCCATACTCATCTGGACCCGCCGACGGCTGACCAAAGAGACACACGCCCTAGTACTGCAACGACACTCCGTGACGTGGTGCGCGTGATCTCGTTGATCGCCGTGTGCGGGAAGAGATAACTGACGGTTGGTCAGGCGCGTTCGAAGACTTCGTGGCGCGGTTCGCAGGCCGATTCGGGCGGGTGGAGTCCCGGCGTCGGATGGTGTCCTACCTGCGGGGACTGCTCAGCGAGACGGAACGGAAGAACGGCTGGACCCTGGCCGAGGCCACTGGTGACGATGGCCCCCAGGGGATGCAACGTCTGCTGAACCACTACCTGTGGGACGTCGACGCGCTGCGTGACGATGTCCGCGACGCGGTCGTGGAACATATCGGAGATCCCGAGCGGGGAGTTCTCATTCTCGACGAGACGGGATTCCTGAAGAAGGGCGTCCGGTCGGCGGGCGTGGCCCGGCAGTATTCCGGGACGGCCGGCCGGATCGAGAATTCCCAGGTCGCGGTCTTCCTGGCCTACGGCTCTGACCAGGGCCGTGCCTTGATCGACCGCGAGCTGTATCTCCCGAAGGACTGGACTTCGGACCGTGAGCGCTGCCGGGCAGCTGGCGTCGGGAACGATGTCGAGTTCGCCACCAAACCGGACCTGGGCCTGCGCATGCTGAAACGCGCCCTGGACTCCGGGATCCCGTTCGGCTGGGTGACCGCCGACGAACTCTACGGCCAGACGGGGCGAATCCGGCTGTGGCTGGAAGAACACGACATCCCTCATGTCCTCGCGGTCCCGAAATCGCAGATGGTCATCACCATGGAATTCTTTGGCCAGGCGCGCGCCCACGAGCTGGTCAGCCAGCTTCCCGACGATGCGTGGAAGCCTCTGAGCTGCGGCGACGGTGCTCATGGGCCGAGGATCTACGACTGGGCCGCGGCGGCGATCCGGCCCTGGAGGCGCCAGGGCTGGGATCACTGGCTGCTGGCACGACGCAGCCTCACCGATTCCACGGACATCGCCTACTACATCTGCTTCTGCCCCGCCGGGACCTCCCTGGAGGACCTGGTGCGGATCGCGGGATCGCGGTGGATGGTCGAGGAATGTTTCCAGACCTCGAAGAACGAGACGGGACTTGACCACTACCAGGTCCGCGGCTACACCGCGTGGTACCGCCACATAACCCTCTCCACGGCCGCCCTTGCCTTCCTCGCCATCCTGCGGGCAGAGGCAAAAAAGGGGATCCGGACACCGCCATCGGCCAATCCCTCATACCCGTGACCATGAACGAAGCCCGACGGCTCTTCAACCGCGTCTCCTCTCCCATCCATTATGGGATCCAGCACGTAATCGCCTGGTCCCTATGGCGAAGAAGAAGCCAGGCCCGCGCCCGCACCAGTCACTACAGACGCAGACAACATCACGGAGTGTCGTTGCAGTACTAGGGCGAGCGGTGCCCGCATCTTGGGCCGGTTCAGGTTTCCGAAGTGGACCCTTCCGTGTTCCACAGTTCTGAAAGGTGTTCGTGATGAGCCGTGGCTTGATCGTCGTGGATGTGCAGAACGACTTCTGCGAAGGAGGCAGCGTTCCCGTCGCGGGAGGCGCGCGGATCGCCTCGGCGATCGCGGAACTGATCGAGCAGAGTGCGGGGCGTGACTACCGGTTCGTTGTGGCCACCCGGGATCATCACGTCAATCCGGGCAGCCATTTCTCCGAGACTCCGGACTTCCAGGACAGCTTCCCCGTCCACTGCGTGGCAGGGAATGAAGGCGCTGAATTCCATCCCCATTTCGCGCCTGTCGTCACGGACGGCAAGGTGCACGCCGTTTTCTTCAAGGGCGCTCACAGTGCCTCCAAGAGCGGCTTCGAAGGCGCGGACGCGGAGGGAACCTCCCTCGCGGACTGGCTGCGCATCCGTGGGGTCGAGGACGTCGATGTGGTGGGCGTCGCGACGGACCACTGTGTGCGTGCGACCGCCCTGGATGCCGTCGCGGCAGGGTTTCGCGCACGTGTACGCCTCGACTACTCGGTCGGGGTTGCCCCGCACACAACAGTGGCTGCCCTGGACGACTTCCGCCAGGCAGGTGTCGCGGTATCCGGCGAGGACCGGTCCCGGAATAGTCCTGGCACCGGTTCTAGGCGCGGCCGGCCCGCCTCCGGAGGTGACGCGCGGTGGGTCTTACCTGGTGACGCTCGGGGCGGGCGGTGTCCAGCGGTTGGTGCGGGGGGTGGCGGAGGTGACGCCGAAGTCCTTCTTGAGATGTTCGGGGATGGCGTAGTGCATGATCCGGCCGCGGGTGAGAGAGCTGAGTTCGAGCAGGGTGGTGAAGTGGCCGAGGCGGTCCAGGGCCCATGCCCCCGGGAGTGAGTGGTCCTCGGTCTTTTCGAGCATGCCGAGCAGTGCAGGTGCGTCTTTGATGGCGGTGTCCCAGGCGGTGCGGGGTACGTCGAGCCAGTCGGCGCAGGTGTCTCCGACGAGGTAGCGGATCAGCGCTCCGACGACGGGGTCGCTGACATCGCGCACGCAGTCCTCGCTGACCTGCATCAACGAGACGATGTCCCGCACTGCCTGGCCCTGAGCGGACATCATCCCCACGATTGCCCGCCACTGCCTGACCGGGACCTTCGCAGTGCGGCTGATGCGCTGCAGCCGCCGCCCTTCGTCCATGCTCACCGGCCGGACGAACACTCCCGGACGACGCCCCACGAGCACCTCCAAGCGCAGATCTTGGAGACAGCCTGCCGGGCAACAGGCGGAGGATCAGCTACCGGGGCAAGCATCCAGAAATCCCCGGTGCCGGGATGTCTCAGAGGTCGGTGGCCCGCTCATGGCGGGGCTCGTACAAGCCCACCTCGCCGCCACCCGGCAGACGGAACCTGGTCAGCCGTCCCCAGCGCACATCAGTGACTGGTTGCGTGAACTCGACGCCCTTTGCAGCCAGGTTCGTCACGGTTGCGTCCACGTCGTCGCACATCAGATAGAGTTCCTGTGTCTCCGGGCCGTTCGTGGGATGCACGGCGACCTCGGCCGGCGGAAGCTTGAAGATTAGCCAGCCGCCTCCCACGTCAACATGCGGATACTCCAGCACATCCCTGAAGAAGGCCCGGTCCGCTTCCGCATCACGGCTGTAGATGATGACGTGCCCACCATTGATCACGCGGTCAGGGTAAGTCCTCACAGGGGCAACGCGGTGCTGTCACGTCATGCAGAGTGTTGCGGATCAATTACCGGTCAACCATCTGAGTAGAGCCACTAGTTACGCTCACGCACATCTCGGGCAGGTGCAGGAGGACGAGGAGCGTCGAGGGGCGACGGGGCTCTTGGGTAAGTTCGTCCTGTGCCATGAACCATAGGTCGGCTGACGAGGTTCGGCGCTTTCGGGGTGAGTCGTCATCTCGGCCTTGGCCGGCAAGGCGTAGGCAAGACCGCGGTCGTGAAGGCTACCTCGCAAGTCCGCGTTCGCGCCGTAACCGGCATCTGCCACCACGACAGCCAGCTGCGGGCCGACGGCGGCGAGTTCGTCGAGCATCTCCAGCGCGAGCTTGTGGTGCGAGGCGGACAAATGCCTCTGTGGCCCAGGGCGCCAGAAGTCGTCAACGTCGTCGGTACCACGGCGCACTGTCCAGCCGGGGCATGGGAAGGGGAGGGCTTCCCGTCGATGGAGCCTGCAGGGTGCTGGGCACCTCGGCGAAGGTCGAGGAATCCATCATGGCCGTGAGGTCGGCATCCCGGGTTTTCCCAAGTGACCTGCACGGCTGAGGCGTCGGCCTGTTTCGTTCCCACTCGGAACCCAAGACGGCGTCGCGTGCACCGTGAGGCCCCAGGATTCCTGGGTGATTCCTGCCGGGTCCTGCGAACGCAGGCCCCGACCCCGGCAACCGCAGCAGATCGAGTTGTCAGAAAGGCGACGTGCGGAAGGGCTGGCGCTGCTGGAGCGGTTCATCCAGGCAGCGGCCGAGGCGGAACGCCTGGCGTTCACCCGGCATTCCGAGTGGGACGACACCCACGCCTGGTGCCTCACGTTGTCTGGAGAGGCAGGGGATGCGTCCTGGAACGGCTGCAAGGGCGCGTTGGTGTAGTGAGCGTGCTTGGTAGGGAATTGAGCCACTTGGAGGAAGGAGTGCCTCGGCTGGTTACGGTCGGAATTCTGATGGTAACCCGAAGTGAGTCCATGGCTGGATCGGGAGGGGCGCGCACGGGCACCTCGGGAGGCCCGTGCGGCGCGTTCCGGCGTGGTAGAGGCATCGCCGCGTGTGCCAGGGGCCGCCGTGCTGCCGGCGTCGATGGTGTCAAGGTCACACTTCAGGCCACGAAGCAGGTTTCCGGGAACGTCGTTCTGCTCGTCGAGGTGGTTCGAGTTCGCACGGCCGGGCCTTCGCCGGGGCGATCTGAAATGGCCGGATACGCAACGGCGGGCTGCGCTGCTCCGGCGCCCCCGCCAATCTGTTGCCATGCCAGGAACAGGGCGTAATCACGGGGTTACCGGCGAAGCCTATTTCGCTGCGGTCAACATACCGTAAGAGCCTCGTCCGTTGATTTATGGACGGCGCGGGGCTCGTGCGTATCACGGTCACGGCCATGCTGAGCAGGTCGATCGGCCGTTGCGCAGAATACGGCGCCCTGGCTTTTTCTGACCGGTCGGAGTCTTCCCTGCGTGCAGTTCCCGCGCGACGGGGCGCTTCCGCTCGAATTCATGAGCGGCCGCTTGTCCCGGGAAATGGGAAGACTTCGTGCTCGGGCCACTCGTCACATACCGCCATATGTACATGGCGGCGTGTGGAATTCCGCAGCGAAGTCGCCCCATCCACCATTCGCGACAGGGGATTCTTTTGAGAAGAACGACGAAAGGCGCGTTGCGGGCCGGATTCGGCCTGGGAGCCGCGCTGACCCTGCTGACCTCGATGATGCCGACGCCAGCGTTCGCCGCGCCCGGCACGCTGACGGTCAGCGTCATCCGCGACGTGGACGCCGACGGCAGGTACACGGCGGCCCGTGAACTAGGGGTGGCCGGGATCCAGGTCCGGGTCACCGATGCCGATGACAACAGCTTCATCGTCACCACCAACCCGGACGGCACCGTCGATGTGCCCACCGCGGGGACCGACGGAGAGTTCCGGCTGGAGCTGGTGACCAGCAGCCTTCCGGACTATCTGCAGCCTGCCTTCGGCGGCAGGGACCTCTCCTCCGCGGTCACCTACGTCAACGTGGCCGAGCAGTCGCACACGGTGCGGTTCGGGGTGTGGAACACGGCGGACTACTGCCAGGTCAATGCGGACCTGACGACCTCTTGCCAGCAGGACATGCTCAAGCCCGATACCTCGCGCGGCCTGGTGACCTTCAAGAACAACTGGCGGGGCAACAGCAACGCCGGTGCGCCCCAGCCCACCGCCCTCAACACTAAGGGCGACACCGGCGCGACCTACGGCCTGGCGTACGACAAGAAGCAACGGCGCATCTTCCAGGGCGCCTATGCCAAGCGCGCCACCACCTATGGGCAGGGGCCGAACGAGCAGGGTGCGATCTATGTAACGCCGCGCGGTGGCGGTGCCACCACCACCTTCGCCGCCCTGAATGCCGGCAGCACCCCGCACAACACCAGCACCGCCCGCTATGACGGCGACTTCATCAAGGCCGTCGGCAAGGAGGGGCTCGGAGACATCGATCTCTCCGAGAAGGGTGACGAGCTGTACGTCGTCAACATGTACGACCGCAAGCTCTACACCTTCGATGCGACCCAGTCGGCCCCGCCCCCGAACGCGCCGCAGTCGAGCATCGCCATCCCCAACCCGGGCTGCAACGGCCCCGCCGACTGGCGGCCGATGGGCCTCGGGGTGCGCGACGGTGTGGTGTACGTCGGCGGGGTGTGCTCCGCGCAGTCCACCCAGAACGCCGGTGACCTGCGGGCTGTGGTGTGGACGTACGACCCCGGCAGTCAGACGTTCTCCACCGCGCCGGTGCTGGACGAGCAGCTGGACAAGGCGCGTGGTGACCTGACCCCGGGCATCTCCGCCAAGTGGACGCCCTGGACGTTGGACGACCCGAACCAGTACCCGGCGTCCGTCAACGGCACCCCCGCCCGCCCGCAGCCGATGCTCAGCGACATCGCCGTCGAGGCCAACGGCGACCTGGCACTGGGCTTCCGCGACCGTCAGGGCGACCTGGGCGGCTACCAGATGATCAACCCCAACCCGGCGCACCCCACCCTGGACACCACTGCTTCGGCGGGTGACATCACCAAGGTGTGCCGCACCGCCGCGGGCACGTTCGTCTGGGAGGGCACCGGCGGCTGCCCGACCAACCAGGGCGACGGCGCCGACGAGTTCTACCACGGCGACAACTGGTCCGGCCACGGCGAACGGGCACAGGGTGCGCTGGCCCTCTCCCTCCACGACGGCAAGATCGCCAGTACGTACATGGACCCCGCGCACGCGATCAATTCCGGAGGGGTGAACTGGCACGACCGCACCAGCGGCGCCGCCGACCAACAGGGCTATGGCATCCAGTACCTCACTGCTCTGGACAGCGGCAACTTCGCCAAGGCCAACGGCTTGGGCGACCTGGAGTACCTGTGCGACGAGCCGCCGATCCAGATCGGCAACCGCGTCTGGTACGACCCGCAGCCCGGCACCCAGAACCCCGACGAATGGGCCGGGTTCCCCGGCGTCACCGTCACCCTCCTGGACGAGAACGGCAACACACTCGCCACGACCACTACCAACGCCAAGGGCGAGTACTACTTCAGCTCGCTCAACGTGCCCGCGCTGACCGAGCACGGCACGTACAAGCTGCGGTTCGACAAGAGCACCGCGGACCTGACCAATGTGCCCATCGGACGGCCCAACCCGCAGATCAGCAGGCTGCGTTGGACCAACCCGTACGAGGACGACCCCGGCGGGAACTCGACGATCGACTCCAAGGTGGAGTTCAACAGGAACTCCGACACCACCGCGGAGACCCAGGTGTTCCAGGTCGGTGACTGGGGTTCGGTCAAGCACAACCTCGACGCGGGTATGTACTACGCCCGCTGAGCAAGAGCACCCGTTCCGCAGCGGTGCGCCCTCCCTCCAGGGGGCGCACCGCCGACGTCTCACCCGGCCAACAGGCCCGCCCCCAAGGTGCGTTCGGTATCGAAACCTGGCAGGACCAGGAAGGTGCCAGAGGCCGTGGCCGTGGTGAACGCCATCAAGTCATCGCCCTCGTCGAGCCGCTGCAGGGTGGCGACGAACGTACGGAGTTCGCGTTGGAAGCTGATGAAGACCAGACCTGCGTCGTCCGGCCCGTTGCGGTAGCTGTAGCCGCGGCGCAGCATCAGTCCGCTGCCGGAGGTGAGCGGGTTGGCGCGGCGGGCGTGTGCCATGGGCGGTACCCGATAGCGGCCGTCGGGAGTCTTGGCGCCCAGGTCCACCTCGGCCTCGGGGCCGCCTCCGCTCAGCGGCGCCCCGTCGGAGCGCCGCCGGCCGATGATCTCCTCCTGACGGTGCACGGGCTGGGCCAGGAAGCGGTCGGTGGCGATGCGCAGCCGGCGCACCACGGCGATCGTGCCACCGGCCACCGGCCCCGGGCCGTCGAGCCACACCTCACGCCGCATCTGCTCCGGCCCCTTGGGCACGATGATGCCGTCGGGAAAGCCGAGGAGGTTGCGCCCGGCGTGCGGTCCCGCCGGGGGCCTAAATCCCTGCTGCGACCAGCGCACGTGCGCCCCCGCGTCGGTCAGCGCCGCGGTGCAGGCCGCCTCCGCGCAGCTGACCACCAGGGGGTCGGAGCCGCAGATCTGCAGCAGAACGTCGCCGTCGCGGGCCGCCTCGGGGATCTTCTCGCGGGCGAAGGCAGGCAGCCGGGCGGCGCCGGGCAGTTCGCGCCCCGCGCCGGAGACGAGGCGGGGCCCGATGCCGACCGTCACGGTCGTATCGCCCGGGGCCAGCCCGGCCATACGGGGATGACTGCCCCTGGCCACCCGCTGCACGGACCGGCCCAGGTCTGCGATCACCTTGGCCACTTCGTCGCCCTCTTGTGCCGGGGCGAGGTCGAGCACCACGAGACCGAGGTGTTCCTGTGGCGCGCCGGGTCTGTCAACTCCCGCTTGTGTGCGTCCTGTTGAACTCACAGACGACAGTGGGTGAGGGGCGTCGTCGGCGGACTTCCGTTCAGGGTGCGGGCCCTGGGCCCGGCAGGCCGCCAGGGAGGATGCCACGGCCAGCGCACCCCCCACGAGCAGCCCCCTACGCGGTACGCCACGTAACTGATCCATTACTCCATCTTGTCAGTGTTGAGGAGTAGTTGTCAGCAAACCTCCCTCACTGCCATCTCAGAAACCGTTGAAGGTGAACCGTGTTCCGAGGCCGTATCGCCCTGTTCATCTGCCTGATCGGCATGCTTCTCGCGGCGGTGGGCTGTGCACCGTCCGACGAGGAGGACGACGCAGCCAAGGCCCGTACGCCGCAGACCATCCGGGTGCCGCAGGACGCCCCCACGATCAGCACGGCCGTCGGACGCGCCCGGCCCGGCGACCTGGTCCTGGTCTCGCCCGGCGTCTACCACGAGACCGCACGGATCCCCGTCGACCGCGTCGTGCTGCGCGGCACCGACCGCAACCGCGTGATCATCGACGGGCAGGGCAGGCGGCACAACGGCGTCGTCGTGACCGGCTCCGGCGTGGCGGTGGAGAACCTCACCGTCCGCGACCACCTGCTCAACGGCGTGCTGGTGACCGGCATGGCGTCCCAGGACGGGCAGGGCCTGGCCCGCGGCAGCAACGGCTATGAGCACCTGGACCTGGAGAAGTTCCCGCCGCTGCAAGGCTTCCGGGTCAGCTATGTGACCTCCGCCCGCAACGGCCTCTACGGCATCTACGCCTTCAACGCTCAGAGTGGACGGCTGGACCACAACCACACCTCCGGCGGCGCCGATTCGGGCCTGTACGTCGGCCAGTGCAAGCCGTGCAACGTCGTGGTGAGCGACAACGTCGCCGAGTACAACGCCGTCGGCTACGAGGGCACCAACGCCAGCGAGAAGATGTGGGTACTGCGCAACCGCCTCACACACAACCGTGTCGGAATGACGGTCAACTCCGACTATCTGGAGGCATACGTCCCCCAGCACAGTGCCGTTGTGGCGGGCAATCTCGTCGCCGACAACGCCGAGCCGAAGTCACCCCAGCAGGCCGACGGGGGCTTCGGCATCGGCATCGGACTCGCGGGCGGCCAGCGCAACACCGTGCACAACAACCGGATCGAGGGGAACCCGCGCGCCGGACTCGTCCTCATGTCCGCCGAAGACGTCCCGCCCACCGGCAACGCGATCAGCTCGAACACCTTCAGCCGCAACGGAGTCGACGCCGTGTACGCGGCCAGCGACCGCGCCCCCGGCAAGGGCAACTGCCTCACGGACAACGCCCTGTCCACCACGGCCCCCAAGACCCTGGCCGCCCAGCCGCAGTGCTCCGCCGACACCGACGGCCCGGTGATGACGTCCGCTCCACCGCCCACGCAGCCTGCCGCACCTGCTGGGATCCCCTTCCGTACGGTGCCCGAGCCCCCGGACCAGCCGCAGATGCCCGGCGGCGCCACCGCCCCCGTACGCCCTGCCACCGGCCTGCCCGGCTCCGTCGACGCGGACCGCGTCCCGCTGCCGGGCCGCGATCTGCTCGCCGCCCACAGCCGGAGCGGCTCGTGATGCGCCGCCGTGCCCTGCTCGCCGCGGGCGCGGCCGGACTCGCTCTGGTCCTGACCGGATGCGGCGGAGACGACGGCCGGGGCAAGCGGGCGGCAGCGGGGCCTCGCCCGCTCACCACATCCGAGGCCGAGCTGATGTCCACCGTACGATTCCTCAACTACCAGCGCGTACGCGGCCAGATCCACGCCACCGTCCCCGCCGCCGGACGCACCCTGAGACTCACCGGCCGCGTCGACTGGACCACACACACCGGCTACGCCCAGGTACTTGTCCCCGGACAGCCGCAGAACATCCTCGTGCGGTGGGACCTCCGCACCGCCTCCGTCCACCCCAACAGCAACGCCCAACTGCCCGCCACGCCACCACGCTCCGGCTGGCAGCACCGCCCCCTGGATCCCCGCGCCAACCCCATCGACGCCGTGCTGCTGCTAGCCCTCTCCCTGGGCACGGACCGCCCCGAGAACGCCCAACTGCTGCGCCAGGGAGGGGCAAGCTGGCTGCGCAGCGAACGACTGAACAGCACCCCCGTCACCGTCATCGCCGGCCCCAAGCCCCCCGACTCCGGCGACACCGCCCCGCCCGCACCGGGCACCGCCACCGGATCCGCCGAACGCCGCACCCGCTACTGGATCGATGCCGACGGGCGCTTGCACCGCTTCGCCGCCCTGGTCGCCGGCGGCAAGTGGGCCACCCTCGACTTTCCGCATGGTGAGGCCGCGCCGATCCCCACCGTCCGCTGAGGCGGCCCTTCCGCACATACAACAGCCCGTCCGTGTTCGTTGCTGTCGCGGCTCCACCTGTGCTGAAGAGCCTTCGGAGAATGCGGGTGGGGCCTGGACGCCCCTGAACGCAACCAGGAAGAACCCGGCCGCTTACTCCCCTACTTATCGGCGATCACGGCGTCTGACACTTCGGTGCTGGACGCCATCCGCCTCGGAGAGCTCGTTGCTGCCGTACAAGGGGAAGGGCGGTGGCCGGGGCCGGTGCGGTGGCGTTCACGGGCCAGGCGGAGGTTCCAGCCGGTCAAGCCAGGTTCGTTGTGGTTTACGAAGGAGGGGCTGTAGGTCTCTGGGGCCGGGCGGTCGGCGTCCTCCCTGCTCTGCTGAACCGGCTGCCACGGGACGTGCTGCGGGGGATGCGCCTGGTGGTCCGTCCCGACACGGTATTGCGCTGGCACCGCAGCCTGGTCGCACGCCGCCACGCGGCTGTCTCCCGGCCCAAGCGTCGGGGAAGGCCGCGCACGGTGCGCTCTGTCCGGGACCTGGTGTTGCGTTTGGTGAGGGGGAATCCCAGTTGGGGCTACAGGAGGGTGCACGGTGAACTTCTCGTCCTGGGCGTGAAGGTCGCCGCGTCCACCGTCTGGGAGATTTTGAGAGAGGCCGGGATTGACCCGGCACCCGAGTGGGCCTGCACGCTGATGCCCTGCTGGCCTGTGACTTCCTGGAAACGGTCACCTTGTCCGGGGCCCGACTGTACGTGTTGGCGGTGATCGAGTGCTCCAGCCGACGCGTTCGGATCCTGGGGGCGACCGCGCACCCGACCGCCTCATGGTGTCGCAGGCCGCCAAGAACCTGGTCATGGACCTTGAGACGCAGGCTGCCGGGCGCGGTTCCTGATCCGGGACCGGGACGGAAAGTTCCCCGCCCTGTTCGATGCCATCCTTGCCGATGTGGGGATCGAGGTCGTACTCAGCGGTGTTCGGATGCCGAGAATGAACTCGCTCATGGAGCGGTGGGTGCAGACCTGCCGGCGTGAACTGCTGGACCGTACCTTGATCTGGAACCAGCGGCACCTGCTCCACGCGCTGCGCGAGTTCGAGCAGTTCTACAACGCTCATCGGCCGCACCAGGGCATCGCGAATGCCCGTCCGCTGAATCCATTACCCACGCCGATCGCCGCTCCGGACCAGATCGCCAGCCTCAACATACGAAGACGCGAACGCCTCGGTGGCATCCTCCACGAGTACCGACATGCCGCATGACCTGCACGGATGAGGATTCCGGCAAGGGCAAGGTCGGGGTACGCACCGCGCGGTCGGACTCCGCATGGCGGCGTTGCGCTTGACCCTGTTCAGGGACAGGTCAATTCTGCGGGGCATTCCAGCAGGATTGCCCCGGTGGCGAGGAATCCGTGGACTTGCCGTCAGCGCGTCCACATCACCGTTCGAGGCCCGAGTTATTTGCTCTCTATAGAGCCCAATGTCATATATTTCGAAGTCGGAGTTGTGGCGAAATTCAAGTTCGCTGGAGGCAGACGCGTAAGACTGGAAACATCCTCGCGAGGCATGTCACAGTTTCCTCATCGTGAAAACCGCATGCCCCCAGAAAAGGATCTCGTTTATGGCGCATGTTGCCTCTACTGCAGTTCATATTCCTCAAGCTGCGTGTTCGAAGGACGGAGTGGACTTTCCGGCAGGCGTGCTTGGTGATGCCCACCTCGCAGCGGGCTCGGCCGACGTAGGCGATAGCCTCAGGGGTGTGTCTCTCACCAGCTCACCTAGCGCCACTGTCCACGCCGAGGCCATCCCTGCCGAGGCCGTGGCCAACGGCGAGGTCTACACTCGCCGTTGGGTCGTCGACATGATCCTCGACCTGGTCGGTTACACCACCGATCGAGATCTTGATCGAATGACCATCGTCGATCCCGCCTGTGGTTCTGGCGCGTTCCTTCTTGGCATCGTTGAGCGCCTGAGCACGGTGTGTCGAAAGCTTGAACGGGACCTCCCCGTTGAGGGGGTCCGTGCTCTCGACCTTCTGAGTCGCAACGTGAAGGAAAGCCGCGAGGCGGTGGCGGACGTCCTTATTGCGGATGGCTGGGATCGCGAGACGGTTCACACCATCGTCAGTCAGTGGATTCGGCATGGGGACTACCTTCTTGACGACACGGGGAAGGCCGACTTCGTTGTCGGAAATCCTCCCTATATTCGTTTGGAAGATGTTCCAGACCAGCGGATGCGGCTTTACCGGGAGGATCATCCTTCCATGGTTGGCCGCTCCGATATCTACGTCGGATTCTTCGAAAGAGGACTCGGGTCCCTCACGTCCGGTGGGGTACTCGGATTCATCTGTGCGGATCGCTGGATGCGCAACCAGTATGGCCGTGAGCTGCGCAAGTTGGTCGCCGACCGCTTCAGCATGGATTTCGTTGCAACCATGCACGACGTCGATGCTTTCGAAGAGCAGGTGTCGGCCTACCCGGCGATCACGATCCTGCGTAATCGTCCACAGGGCGAGTCGGTTGCGGTTGATACCACGAAGTCCTTCGGAGCGGACGAAGCCCGTCGGCTGATGAGCTGGATCGGCGACGAGGATCGCACTGCTGCGAATACAAGCAGCTTCAAGGCGGCCCGACTGCCTCACTGGTTCTCGGCAGCAGACTCGTGGCCGGCTGGAAGCCCCGCACGCCTTGCCTTGCTTGAGGACCTGAACGACCGGTTCCCTGTGCTTGAAGAGACCTTGACGAAGGTCGGGATCGGCGTTGCCACAGGATCTGATGCTGTCTTCCTCACCGAGGACGAGACCCTCGTGGAGAGGGACCGACTCCTCCCCATGGCGATGGTGAAGGATGCCAAGAGCGGGCACCTGGAGTGGCACGGCACCCACATGGTCAACCCGTGGGATGAGGATGGTGAACTGGTAGACCTCGGCAAGTACCCCAGACTGAAGGCTTACTTCGAGACGCATCGGACAGCTCTCGAAGGCCGTTACGTCGCGAAGAAGCAGCCTGACCGTTGGTACAAGACGATCGACAAGATCGATGCGAGCCTGACCGGTCGGCCGAAGCTGCTGCTGCCGGACATGAAGCTGACTATTCATCCTGTACTGGATGAAGGTGGCTACTATCCCCATCACAACCTCTATTACGTTGTGTCCGACACATGGGACATCAAGGTTCTAGGGGGACTCCTCTTGTCTCGCGTGGCCCAGACCTTCGTTGAGGCGTACGCCGTGAGGATGCGGGGCGGCACACTCCGCTTCCAGGCCCAGTACCTGAGGCGCATCCGGGTTCCTCACCCCGAGGTCATTTGTCAGACCGATGCTCTAGCGTTGGCACACGCGTTTGATCACCGTGATGTGCAAGCTGCCACGGAGGCGGCCCTCCGCGTCTACGGGATCGAGCGCATCCCGGACTGACGCCTACATGGGGGACCGATGAGCGCCCAACCGAACTGGGACAACGACGCCTTGAACCGGGCCGTCCACACGATGTGGGCGGCCCGTTCGCAAGGCACTCAAAGCGGGAAGCACATGGCTGCGGTCGAAGACCTCGTGATCAAATCCGCGATCGAGGCTTGCAAGGGCACTCCCATTACCTTCTTGAGAGGCGAGGCCGCCACACTTCCTGGAGTCTACCGGCCACGCAAGAACTGGGACCTCGTTGCATTGGATGACGACCGCCTTGTTTTTGCCATTGAGATGAAATCTCAGTCTGTGGAGAAGATCAGCAATAACGCGAATAATCGAAACGAAGAGGCCATCGGGAGTGCTACCGACTTGCGCCTCGCCCACAAGAAAGGGCTGCTCGGGAGGGATAGGGGCGATGCCCATAGGCCCTGGATCGGGTATTTTTTCATCCTGGAAGAGGCGCTTCAGTCGACGCGGCCCGCTCGGCAGCAAGTGAGCGCTGCTCTCCCGACGGATCCCGCTTATGGGACTCACCCGTCCTATGAGGACCGATATCGCCTGCTTTGTGAACGCTTGTTGGAGAATAAGCTCTACGATGGAGCGTGTTTCCTCCTCTCGGGTACCGATCCTGGCGCCGTGGTCAAGCAGCCTGACCCGAGTGCTGGTATTGATTTTGGTAGCTTTATGGCATCCCTTGATGGCTATCTCGCAAAGTACTGTGCCAACAGGACCTGAACTGAGGCGGGCCTGGGGTTGTGTTACAGCCATTTCATGCGCCGAAACGGCATGGTCCACTAGCCTGATCGCTGGCTTCGGTGTTCGAGGCCCGCAGCGTCGAGAGCTGTGCCGGTTTCGTGCGGCCTACCCGCTGGCTGCACGCCGATCGTGGTGGGGCCATGGACGGAAAGTTCGAACTCGCAGTCCGGAAGTACTGGGAGACGCGAGAGCAGCAGACGGCGAGGCAGATCGCCGAGGGGAAGCAGGATGCAGGGCTCCGGGGCGCCGTCACAGGTGGTGCCCACCTCGATGCCCTGACGCAATTGATCGTGGAACACTTCGTGGACGTCCTTGGCTACCCGGCCAGCTCGATTTCTCTGGGCAAGAAGGCTGAGTTGCCGGGCTATTACCGGCCAACCAAGCAATGGGATCTCATCGTCAAGAATGGAACCCAGCTGGTTGCGGCTATCGAGTTCAAGTCGCAGTCTGGGCCATCGTTCGGGAACAACTTCAATAACCGAACTGAAGAAGCAATCGGTAGCGCTGTAGATACTCAGCGCGCCATCTCCCAGGGCCTTCTGGGTGATGCCCGGCCCTGGCTTGGATATGTCTTCCTGTTGGAGGACGCAGAAGGATCCACGCAGAGCGCGAAGCGAGACTTCAAGCCGAGCTTCAAAGTAGATGAGGCGTTTGAGAGGCGACCTTCCTACGCTGACCGCTATCAAGTGCTCTGCCGCAGGCTCGTCGAGGATGAACTCTACGATGCCGCCTGTTTTGTGTTGGCCCCCAAAGATCCCGAACGCCCCATCGGCCAGCCCGACCCGCAGCTAACTTTCGCGGGATTCATTGAGTCGCTCACGAAACATGTACGAAAGGAGCCAGGGCTCTAATCGAGAGTGCTTCGAATGTGAGTGTGAGATCGCCAGTCGTTCAGGAGGGTCCCCACTGCAAAGCAGTGGGGACCCTCTGTGCCGACCAGTTGGCCGTGCTGGAGAGACGCGTCTCACCCAACATGCATTCCAAATATTTGGCTGTGGGTTCTGGGGTGTGCGTGAGTGTACCGACCTGCCGTGCGCGATGCTGAGGAATTATTGTAGCCGAAGACTGTCGTGGTGAGCGATGAGGAAAAGGCGCCGAAAGAGGCGTCAGGTGGGGACCGGGAAGACGAACGCAAGTGAATCGCTGCTGACGTGTCGAAACGAAAACAGACGACATCAAAACCGGGGTGTTCCCTGAACTCCGGGATGAGCCTGGCGGGAGCCCGTCTATTGGCCAGGTGGTGTCCGGCATGCAGGCGACGTGAGCCCGGTCTGCGGCTTCCGCATGGAACAGGAGAAGGCAAGCCCCGATACTGCCCGCCGTGCAGCGGCGGCGAGAGGGAGCGCCTCAAGCAGCGGACACTGCGAGGGGCTGAGTACCGATGCGGGGCGTGCCGGCGGACCGGCTCGTAGTAGTGGTGAAGCCCCTGTAATGGGGGTGGAGCGAAGGGGCCGGGTCGTTCGTGACTGTGTTGATCGCATCAACCGGACGGTGTCCGGGAGGAGTTCGGTGGACCAGTTGAAATCGCAGACCAAGCCGTTTGAGATCTCAAAGTGGGAAGTCAAGGAGGCATGGGAGGAAGTCAGAGCGAATAGGGGAGCGCCGGGAGTGGACGGGCAGAGCGTCGACGACTTCGAGAAGGATCTGAGGAACAACCTCTACAAGATCTGGAACAGAATGTCGTCAGGCTCGTACTTCCCGCCTCCGGTGCGCGCGGTGGCGATTCCCAAGCCACAGGGAGGCGGTGAAAGAATGCTCGGCATTCCCGCCGTCGCCGATCGCGTGGCCCAGACCGTCGTGGCCCGGCATCTCATGCGGAGGGTGGAGCCAATTTTCCATCCAGACAGCTTCGGATACCGGCCCGGACGGTCCGCCTTGGATGCGGTGGAGAAGTGCCGGGAACGCTGTTGGAAACGGGACTGGGTGGTGGAGTTCGACATCGCCAAGTTCTTCGACAGCGTTCCCTGGGACCTGCTGGTCAAGGCAGTGGAATCGCATACCGACGCCGTTTGGGTGAACTTGTATGTGCGGAGGTGGCTCGCTGCCCCGCTCCAGATGCCCGACGGCTCTCTGCTGGAACGGGAGCGCGGAACCCCACAAGGGGCTCCCGTGTCTCCCGTCATGGCGAACCTGTTCCTGCACTACGCGTTCGACACCTGGATGGCCCGGGAGTTCCCGTCCGTCTGGTTCGAACGCTACGCGGATGATGCGGTGCTGCACTGCGTCACCGAGCGCCAGGCTCGCCATGTGCTGGCCGCGCTCACGGACAGGATGGCCGAGGTCGGGCTGCGTCTGCACCCGGCCAAGACCCGGATCGTGTACTGCCGGGATGGGAATCGCCAAGGCTCCTACGAGCACACGGCGTTCACGTTCCTGGGATACACCTTCCGCGCCAGGAGAAACCGGAGTCGGCACGGGAACCAGTTCCTGGCGTTTGACCCGGCGGTGAGCAAGGACGCTCTCAAGAAGATGGGCCGGGAAGTGCGGAGCTGGCATCTGCACACCCGCACCGATCTGACCTTCCAAGAGCTCGCCCGAAGGATCAACCCTGTCGTGGCGGGCTGGATCAACTACTACGGCCGTTTCAGGCCCTGGGAGTTGACCTCTTTCGTGACACGCATCAACTCCTACCTGGTGCGCTGGATCCGCAAGAAGTACAAACGGCTCGCGGCCAAGCGGAAGGCGCTGGCGAAAATGCAGGAGATCGCCCGGCGATACCCCCGCATGTTCGCACACTGGCGCGTCACTCCGACCGTGAGTGCCGTACTGGTCTGACGATCAGGACGACAAGAGCGGAGTGACGAGAGATCGTCACGCTCCGTTCTGTGAGGGCCGGAGGGTGAAATCCCCTCCGGCTACTCGGCGACGCGCCGGTGAACCGCTTCCAGTTCGTCGCCGACCACCAGCGCCGCTACGGCGTGAAGCGGCTGTGCACCATCCTCGGCGTCGCCCGATCCAGCTTCTACTACTGGCGTGCGACGGCCACCGACCGGGCCGCCCGGCAGGCGGCCGACGCCCGCCTCGCCGCCCGGATACGGGTCGCGCACCGCAAGTCTGACGGGACCTACGGCGTCCCCAGGATCACGGCCGAGCTCCGCGAGGCGGGCGAGCGCGTCAACCACAAGCGGATCGCGCGGGTGATGCGGGGTGCCGGCCTGGCGGGAGTGCGCCTGCGCCGCAGACATCGCACCACTGTTGCGGACCCGGCCGAGGCGAAGGCCCCGGACCTCATCGGCCGCGACTTCACGGCAAGCGAGTCGAACACGAAGTACGTCGGCGACATCACCTATCTCCCGCTGGACGGCGGGAAGTTCCTGTACCTGGCCACCGTCATCGACCTCGCCTCGCGCCGCCTGGCCGGCTGAGCGATCGCGGACCATATGCGCACCGACCTCGTCACCAACGCCCTGTCCGCCGCCGAACGGACCCGCGGCAGCCTCGCCGGGGCGGTTCTGCACACCGATCACGGAGCCCAGTACACCAGCCGGGCCTTCGCCGACGCCTGCCGCGAGGCCGGCGTCCGCCAGTCCATGAGCGCGATCGGCTCCAGCGCGGACAACGCGCTCGCGGAGTCCTTCAACGCGACGTTCAAACGCGAGACGCTTCAGGGCCGAAAACACTGGCCCAGCGAACGCGAGGCCCGACTCGACGCGTTCCGCTGGCTCAACCGCTACAACACGCGACGCCGTCATTCCCGTCTCGGACAACGCAGTCCCATCGCCTACGAGACAGCACTCGACACAACATCAACTACCCTGACCCAAGCCGCATAGCCCGTGTCCAAGATCCCGGGTCAAGGCCCGTTGACCATGGGCCAGCCGAAGCCTCCGGTGCCGTCGTTCAGGTCGGGGGTTCGCATGCGTGGCGCCTGCGAGCTGGGGTCGTCGACGGCCACCTCGATGGTGTCGGGGTGGGCGGCCAGGCAGAGGGTGTAGGTGCCGCCGCCGTGTCGTAGGGCGTTGGTGACGAGTTCGGAGACGACCAGGACAGCGGTGTCTGCTGCTTCTGAGTCGATGGCCGGCTGTCGGAGGGCTTCGAGGAAGGCTCGGGTGGTGTCGCGCGCATCGGCGACGGCGGTCGCGGAGCGGATGGTCGTGGCGTGGACGCACATCGTGTCCATCAGGTTCACCCTGGCCTCTGGCTCGTCAATGCCCGGTCCTGCCTATCCGTCCCTCGTGCCCGCCCAGGGCCCCCTTAACCCGGCTGGGCCCGATTACCTCACCGTCGAACACGCGGAAATCTATGTCGGCTGGAGTAGACATTGGTCGGTGGCGTGGTTATGGTTTCTCTCGTAGCCGAGATCAACAGGGCCCGGCAGAGACGAACTGCCGGGCAGCAGTACCGCAGTTGCAGTTCGCAGGACGGTTCGGTGGTGGAGTTCCGAAGCCAGGGTTGTTGCAGGACGGCGACGGGACTGACGACCGGACTGGGTGGCCCGCAGTGATCAGGGGCTGCCGTGAGCAGTACCGCAGTTCGGTAGGTGCAGTTCGCAGTACCCAGCAGTGAAGTCAGTGAGCAGCACCTCGGTGAAGGCGTCGGCTGCGGACGCGCGCACCGGGAAGTTCGGCAGTGGGGTTCTAAGCCAGAGCAGGTGCAGGACGGGCGACGGGGCTGGCTGCCGACGAGTGGCGCTTAATCAGGTCACCAGCAGTTCGCATCACCAGTAGTACAAGCAGTACGCAGTCCCCGTTGGTAAGTAGTTGATCAAGAGGGAAGAACGGAGGAGTTGAGCGCCATCAGGATCGCCCGGGCGGAAGGCTTGAGCCCGGGTACCGCAGGACATCGATAGGTAGGTGGTCTCCGGTCACGCATCCGCGATCCCCGCATTGCCCGCCCTCTCCCGGATGGGCCTGCGGAACAAGTAGGCCGGCGCAGGACCAGGGTCGGCAGATGGTGTAGCAGTTCCTTCGGGGCCCTGGTGCCAATGGCACCAGGGCCCCTCCACGCGTTCCACAGAGAGGTGCAATGACAGCAGACGATTCCTTCGGCCGTCTCGACGACGACGATTACCCCGCCTACACCATGGGCCGAGCTGCCGAGATGCTCGGCACCGCCCCCGCCTTCCTGCGGGCCCTCGGTGAGGCCAAGCTGATCACACCGTTGCGTTCCGAGGGCGGCCACCGCCGCTACTCCCGCTACCAGCTGCGCATCGCGGCCCGCGCCCGGGAACTCGTCGACCAAGGCACCCCCATCGAGGCCGCCTGCCGCATCGTCATCCTCGAAGACCAACTCGAAGAAGCCCAGCGCATCAACGCCGAACACCTCCGCACCGCGTCCCAGCACACAGCAGGCATCTGACCCGCAGTCCGCGGCGACGCGCCGATACCGCACTCTTCCGCTGATTTCATAATATGAGGACATGATCGCTGAAGACGCCCAGCCGTCGGCACACGAACGGGAGCCCCAGCACCGCTCCGGCACCACGCCCGACACCCTCCGCACCCCCGCGGTTGACCCGCCTGCTGGCACAACGAGCCGGCTGACTTCCGGACAGACAACCGTCAGCTTGGAAGGCGGCGTGGAGCAGGCGGCAGCTGCGCTGAAGCCGAGGATGCGCGGCTGGCTGCACGCCGGCATGTTCCCGCTCTCGCTGGCCGGCGGCATCGTCCTGATCGCCCTCTCGCGCTCGGCTGCGGCAGTGGCGGCATGTTCGGTGTTCGCGGTGTCGGCGTTGTTGCTGTTCGGGACGAGTGGGGTCTACCACCGCGGGACGTGGGGTCCGCGAGGTGAGGCAGTTCTGCGGCGGTTGGACCACGCGAACATCTTCTTGATAATCGCCGGCACGTACACGCCTTTGGCAATGCTGTTGCTGTCCGCGGGACAGCAGCTGGGGCTGCTGTCCCTGGTGTGGGCAGGGGCCGCGGCCGGCATCGCCTTCCGCGTCTGGTGGATCAGGGCACCGCGCTGGCTCTACACCTTGTGCTACATCGCACTGGGCTGGGCGGCCGTCTTCTACCTGCCCGACTTCGCGCGCACCGGCGGTACCCCGGTCGTCGTACTCATCATCACCGGCGGCCTGCTCTACACCGCGGGCGCCGTCGTCTACGGACTCAAGCGCCCCGACCCCTCACCGCGCTGGTTCGGCTTCCACGAGGTCTTCCACACTCTCACCATCGCCGCCTTCACCGCGCACTACACAGCGGTCTTCCTTGTAGTCACATGACCAGGCGGGCCACCGGTCTACCGTAGGTCAAAGCCGGTGAAGTCCTCCGGGCCATGAGCCAGCTCGGCTTCACCTGCCACGACCTTCCCCGCCGCGCCCACGCGCTTCCTCAACTCGTTCCAACAGGCCTCCGCCATGCTCGGCGCCCCTGCGGCCGTCTGACCCACGAGCAGGCGCGAGCGCTGGTCGAGACCGTCCGCAAGACCGGCCTGGGCGGGGCGATATCGGCAGGTCTCGCACCGTGGCGGCGTCCTCGGGCGGTGCATGATCCGGGGAAGATCCTGCTGGATGTGGTGCTCGCGGTCGCGCTGGGCGCTGCTGCCTGGCGGATGTGGGCATGCTGCGGGCCGAGCCGGTCCTGTTCGGTCCGGTGGCCTCTGACCCGACCGTCTCCCGGCTCATCGACACCCTCGCCAAGGCCGGGCCGAAGGCTCTGACCGTGATCTGCACCGCCCGTTCCGAAGTCCGCGAACACGTCTGGAAATTGGCCGCAGATACCGCTCCGGACACGGAGGGGCAGGTGGTCGTGGACCTGGACGGGGTGCTTGTGTTTGCGCACTCCGACCAGCAGGACGCGGCTGCGACCTGGAACAAGAGCTTCGGCCATCACCCGCTGATGGGCTTCGTCGACCATGGCCGCAGCGGGCCCGGGGAGCCGGTGGCCGGGCTGCTGCGGCCGGGCAACGCCGGGTCCAACACCGCCGCCGATCACATCGAAGCCGCGAAACTCGCCCTGGCCCAGCTGCCCAAAAGGTACGGCGTGGGCGGCAGACGCTGATCCGCACGGATTTCGGCGGAGGCACCCACGCATTCGTCGAATGGCTCGCGAAGCAGGGCCGGTGGCTGTCGTACTCGCTCGGCATGACCATCACCGAGCAGCTTCACCAGGACGTGCTGACGGTCCCGCCCTCCGCCTGGACGCCCGCCATCGAACCCGGCAGTGAGATTCGCGACGGCGCCTGGGTCGCCGAGCTCGACGAAGACTGCCTGACGGGCTGGCCGAAGGGGATGCGGCTGATCGTCCGCAAGGAACGGCCGCACCTCGGCGCCCAGTCGTGCTTCACCGAGGCCGACGGCCTGCGGCTCACCTGCTGTCGTAGTGCTCGCTCACCGAACTGTGCGGGAGGACTCGTCGTGGTGGTCTTTCAGTATTCAGTTGCCACCAGTCGCCTCCCCCGGGCGGGGAGGCGGATGAGTCCGGCGGGGGATGTGGCCGGGCGGGTTGCGCTGCCAGGTGCGCGACAGCAGGAAGCGGCAAGAGGGCCCCACCGCCGTCGTCCTGGATTCCCAGACCGTGCGGCCCCTAGACCCACGACAGCGCCCGCCTCGCCTGACTCGCCTGCATCCGAGCCGCGTGCGGGCCCGTACTCTCACCACACCCGGCAAACTCGGCCTCGTCTCTTAAGCCGCCGGAGAAAGGCCGAGGGTCGCACGGTGTGCGCTGCGCGGCCCTGGATGTGTGTTGCGTGTCTGTCTTCCGTGTCTGCTCCGTCGCGTCGCCGCAGGCACGGCTGATGAGGTCAGGCGGGGTTGATGTTCTCCGCCTGAGGGCCCTTCTGGCCCTGGGTGACGTCGAACGTCACGGCCTGGCCCTCTTGGAGCTCACGGAAGCCCGAGGAGTTGATTGCGGAGTAGTGCGCGAAGACATCCGGGCCGCCGCCGTCCTGGGCGATGAAGCCGAAGCCCTTCTCCGCGTTGAACCACTTCACGGTTCCCGTAGCCATAGTCATGCCTTCCAGTCGATGAACGCCTCCCACTCCATGTGGAAGGCAGAGGTGATCGCCCTGGTTCCTGCGGCAGAGCACAGCAAAACGCCCACACCAAGGCGTGGGCAAAGGGGAACTCCGAACCACGACAGCTACGCAGACGCTACACGCCCGCACACCACGTCACCACAGGAACGATCATGCCGCACACCGGGACTGTGCGTGCGGTGCCCGCCGATACCGGCGGGCACGCTCGTCTCATGCCGCAGTCGGGGGGTTGGGTGGTCCGACGGTGCGGAGGTGTTCGGCGTTGATGCGCTGGGCTTCTTCGAGTTGGTCTTCGAGGATGACGATGCGGCAGGCGGCCTCGATGGGGGTGCCTTGGTCGACGAGTTCCCGGGCGCGGGCCGCGATGCGCAGCTGGTAGCGGGAGTAGCGGCGGTGGCCGCCCTCGGAACGCAACGGTGTGATCAGCTTGGCCTCACCGAGGGCCCGCAGGAAGGCGGGGGCGGTGCCGAGCATCTCGGCAGCTCGGCCCATGGTGTAGGCGGGGTAATCGTCGTCGTCGAGACGGCCGAAGGAATCGTCTGCTGTCATTGCACCTCTCTGTGGAACGCGTGGAGGGGCCCTGGTGCCATTGGCACCAGGGCCCCGAAGGAACTGCTACACCATCTGCCGACCCTGGTCCTGCGCCGGCCTACTTGTTCCGCAGGCCCATCCGGGAGAGGGCGGGCAATGCGGGGATCGCGGATGCGTGACCGGAGACCACCTACCTATCGATGTCCTGCGGTACCCGGGCTCAAGCCTTCCGCCCGGGCGATCCTGATGGCGCTCAACTCCTCCGTTCTTCCCTCTGAACCAATCACTTACCAAACGGGTACTGCGTACTGCTGGTACTGCGAACTACTGGTGGCCTCGCGTAGCGCCACTCTTCGGCAGCCAGCCCCGTCGCCCGTCCTGCATCTGCTCTGGCTTGGAACCCCACTGCCGAACTTCCCGGTGCGCGCGCCCGCAGCCGACGCCTTTACCGAGGAACCACTGACTACTGCGCTGCTGGTACCGACAACCGCAACTGCTGAACTGGCACTGCCTCAGCTGCGGTACTGCTCACGGCGGCCCCTGATCACTGCGGGCCACCCGGTCCGGTCGTCAGCCCCGTCACCGTCCTGCGACAACCCTGGCTTCGGAACTCCACCACCGCACCGTCCTGCGAACTACGTGTACTGCTGTCCGGCAGTTCATCTCTGCCGGGCCTTGCTCGATCTCGGCTACGTGAGAAACCATAACCAGACCACCACTCAATGTCTACTCCAGCGGGTATAGATTTCTAGACGCTCGAAGATGAGGTAACTCGCCTCGACTGGTCCATGGATGGTCGCGGCAGCCTCGAAGCTCAGGTCCGGCGCCCGGAGTGACCCACAGCCGCGCAGCCCGTCGGGATTCCCGGGGCGCCGCCGACGGCGCCACGGCTACTGTCGGCAGGTACCGGCCACCACTGGGCATTCATGCTTCCGGCCGTATCACCCCGACGGGCCGGCCGGTGACGGGCGTGGCACCAGGGCCTGCGCCGGCCTTGACGATCCTGGCCCGATGGCGAGCAGCTCGTGAAAGCGGTGCACGCCGGCGCTGGTGCCGCGATTCGCGGACTGGCGCTCCTGCTGCCGCATCAGTGCCTCGACGAGGATCCGCTTCTTCGGCCCGCTGCCTCTCTCTGGCCCATGGTCAACCGCCTCACCCGCGCCACCGCGGTCACCCGCCGGGCCTCCGGCGGCAAGACCATAAGAGCTCGTAACACGATCATGAGCGGGCTTTCTTGAGACGTCTCCAGCAGATGAGGCTGCAGGCGAGGGAGACGAAGGCGTAGTGGAGTTCAGTGCGACGCTCCCATCGGACAGTGAGGCGTTTGAAGTGGTGGAGCAGGGCGAAGGTCTGCTCGACGACGTAGCGGAGCTCGCTCATGCCCTTGATGTTCGGTGATCCCTTGCGGGAGATGATGGGCAGGATCCGCCGGTGACGCAGTTCGTCACGATGGACGTTGGAGTCGTAGCCCTTGTCGCCGAGCAGGGCTTCGGGCCTGCGGCGGGGCCGGCCGGGGCGGCCCGCGACGGGCGGGATGCCGTCGACCAGGGCGAGGATCTGGGTGACGTCATTGACGTTGGCCGCAGTAGTGATGACTTTGAGCGGGGTGCCGCGCCCGTCGCAGATCAGGTGATGTTTGCTGCCTGTCTTGCGCCGGTCGACCGGCGACGGACCGGTGTCGGCACCCCCTTTTTCGCCCGGATGTGTGAACCATCCACACACGCCCGGGACCAGTCGAGTTCGCCGGCCGCGTTTAGCTCCGCGAGCAGGATCCGGTGCAGCCGGTCGAAGACGCCGGCCTTCTGCCACCGGTCCAGACGCCGCCAGCACGTCTGACCCGAGCCGAACCCCAGCTCCAACGGCAGGAGTTGCCAGGCTATGTCGTTGTAGAGGACGAACAGGATGCCCTGGAGGCAGAGTCGGTCCGACACCGGCCTCGGCCCCGGCGACCGCTCCGGCCAGGGCGGCAGCAGCGGCTCGATCAGCGCCCACAAGTCGTCATCCACGATCCACGGCCGAGTAGTCACACCATCACGAACGGCCGAATCCTCACACCGGTCACGGCCAACCAGGGCGATTCAGCAAGATCGTGTTACGAGCTCTAAGCGCCCGTCTTGCCCGGTAGCTCCACCGCTCAAGCAGCCGGAGGGCCGGTAAATATAATCTGCCTCATGTCGAAGCCTGACGAGCTGCTGGTTGACGTCGCCGCCCTGGTGGAGTCCCGGCAGAGCAATCAGATGTCCCTGACCGTGGTCACCGGTGGTGCTGTCCTCACCGGTCGGCTGGCTCCCGAAGCAGTGTGGCGGCAGAGGGTGTCGGAGGTACTGACGGATTCGGACCGCTTGGGCGAGTTCTCCGCCGTCTTCGACACCCCCGCGACGAACGGGCCGCCTACGCACCTGCACTTCCATGTCGCCCGGATCCTGCAGGGCACGGTCGGGATCCCGGAGACGGGCGGGATGTACCGCGTCGCGATCGAGGACGTCAGCGCCTGGACCGTGGGCGACTTCAGCTATTCCGACCGCTGAGCAACCACTGCGAGGAGAACCCGCTGTACGCGGTGTGGGCTCGTGCCTTGTTCCCTCGGTCAGACGGAGACGGGGGTGCCGAGCATCGCGGAGGCTTGCTGGAGCGGGCTGAGGATGCGTACGGGTGCGGCCTTGGGGAGGGGGCGGCAGGCGAAGCCGAGCCGAGTCATGGCCCGGAGGACTTCGGCGGCGCTGAAGTCACGGCGGTCCTGGCGGGTGATGACCTGGCCGACTTGCTTGACGGGGTAGTGGCGGCGGCCGATGGCCACCGTTTCGCCGGTGCCCGGTTCGGGCTTGACGCCCTTCATCGATTCCAGCACGCCGCTCTTGGTGAGCTCGAAGGGGAAGCGGGCGATGATGCAGCGCATGTGACCTCACAGCGAGAAGGGGAGAACAGCCCGACCAGGGGGAGACGGTTCAGCGGGAGGGGGCGAGGATGCCCAGGACGCTGCCTTGCTCGCCGACCACCGGCGGGGCACCGAGCCGACGGGAGCGCATCACGGGCTCGGCTTCGGCCGCAGTGGTCACGGGTGAGGTGAACGATCCGTGGTCGCCGAGGATGTCGCGCAGCCGGACGCGGTCCGTGTAAGCGGAGCTGCCGCGGACGGCGGTGAGGTCAGTTCGGGTGACCAGGCCGGTGCACTGGCCGTCCTGGTCGCAGACGACCAGTCGACCCGTGCGGGCGGCGGCCATGACGGCCAGCGCCACCTCGACGCTCATGTCGTCACAGACCTGCGGTCCGGCCGCGTCCATGACCTCAACCACCGTCCTGTGCACGGGGTTGGCGCTTGCCGGGCGGGGCTGCATCTGAACCAGCGACAAAAGGTGCCTCCTGCAGAGATGGGTCAGCTTCCTGATCACGAAGGTTCTAGGCCACCGCATCGAAGACGGACTGGCGTACGGGCTCGCGCCGGGTCGCCGAAGAGGGGCGGCGCCGGCCTCGGGAGGAGGCACTGCGCTTGGGACGTTCGACCACCGGAGCGGTAATGACGACCGGGATGCCGGACGGGGCCTGGGCGCCGGTGATCCGGCTCAGGGCCTCTTCGCCCGAGCGGATCTGGGTGGTCTGCGGCCGGATACCGGCGTCCGACATGAGGCGGACCATGCCTCGGCGCTGGTTCGGTGTGACGAGCGTGACGACGCTGCCGGACTCGCCGGCGCGGGCGGTACGGCCGCCGCGGTGGAGGTAGTCCTTGTGGTCGGTGGGCGGGTCGACGTTGACGACGAGGTCGAGGTTGTCGACGTGGATGCCGCGGGCGGCGACGTTGGTGGCCACCAGCACCGTCACATGACCGGACTTGAACTGCGTCAGGGTGCGGGTGCGCTGCGGCTGCGACTTGCCGCCGTGCAGCGCGGCGGCCCGGACCCCGCTGTTGAGCAGGTCCTGGGTCAGCCGGTCGACGGCGTGCTTGGTGTCCAGGAACATGATCACGCGGCCGTCGCGGGCGGCGATCTCGGTCGTGGCGGCGTGCTTGTCGGCGCCGTGGACGTGCAGGACGTGGTGCTCCATCGTCGTGACCGCACCGGCCGACGGGTCGACCGAATGCACGACGGGGTCGGTCAGATAACGCCGCACCAGCAGGTCGACGTTACGGTCCAAGGTGGCGGAGAACAGCATCCGCTGCCCCTCCGGACGCACCTGGTCGAGCAACGCAGTGACCTGCGGCATGAAACCCATGTCAGCCATCTGGTCAGCCTCGTCCAGCACCGTGATGCCCACCTGGTTCAGCCGGCAGTCGCCACGGTCGATGAGGTCCTTGAGCCGGCCCGGGGTCGCGACGGCGACCTCGGCCCCGCCTCGCAGCGCGCCGGCCTGCTTGCCGATCGACATCCCGCCCACCACCGTGGCCATCCGCAGCTTGACTGAGCGGGCGTACGGAGTGAGCGCGTCGGACACCTGCTGCGCCAGCTCACGCGTCGGTACGAGGATCAGCCCCAGCGGCTGGCGGGACTCAGCACGCTGTCCGGCGGTGCGGGCGAGCAGGGCGAGGCCGAAGGCAAGGGTCTTGCCGGAACCGGTGCGCCCGCGGCCCAGGACGTCACGGCCCGCCAGAGAGTTCGGCAGCGTCGCGCCCTGGATCGGGAACGGCGCGGTCACGCCCTGCTTGCCGAGTTCGGCCAGTAGTTGCTCAGGCATGCCGAGACCGGCAAAGCCCTCCACGGCAGGCAGCGCAGGGGTGATCGTCTTGGGGAGCGCGAACTCACCCTGCACTGCGGCGGGCCGGCGGCCGTAACCGCCGGAACGGGCCGTCCCGCCGGAACGGCGCGGTGCCGGCGAGCCGAAGCGGCTGCCGCCCTTTCCGGCGTCGGCACTGCCATTACGGGTGCGGGCGGAGCGGTCGATTGTGCGTGTGCGGTTCATGCGGAACCTTCCTCGATGCGGCGCATATCAAGGAATTCCCGCCAGCAATGAGCGGCACGGGGAATTACAAGTATGGACCGATGGTAAAAGAAAGCAGGTCCGGCCGGCGGAAATCTGCGCGGGCGCGGGTGCTGAAATGGGAGACGCGGCGGGGGCGTAAAATCCGGGCGTCGACTGCGGTGTAGCTCTTCAGGATGCGCCTGCATCCCTGAAGGAGGGTCCGCGCGTGGTGAGACTGCGGATTCCTCCGAGTCGTCCCGCAGGTGAAACCGCTGCGGGAAATGCGTGCAGCTGGGGCCCGCACCCCGAAGGATGCGGGCCCCAGCTACAAAGTGTGCGTCAGCGTCAGGCCGGAACGATGTTCTCGGCCGTCGGGCCCTTCTGGCCCTGCGCGATGTCGAAGTTCACCTTCTGGCCTTCGAGCAGCTCACGGAAGCCCTGGGCGGCGATGTTCGAGTAGTGGGCGAACACGTCAGCGCCGCCACCGTCCTGCTCGATGAAGCCGAAGCCCTTTTCCGCGTTGAACCACTTCACGGTACCAGCAGCCATGTCATATCTCCTTTGGGGCAGTACAGCGGAATCCGCACTGCGCGGACGCCGTGTCGCCGCGATGATTACCCCGCCCGGAAAATGACCGGAAATACAAAAGCGCTCTCACCGGCAGGAGCCGAATGGGGGCACTTGAAGTTTTGGGAACCACAACTGCAACTGACACCGACAGTAGCACGCTGGAACGGCCGGTGTGCGCTGCAAAATTCCATGCTGTTCGTTGCAGGAAAAACTCTGCCCGTATGGCCCGCTAAACTCTCACGTCGCCGGAATAGATATTGATTCCCCGGAGTGCAACGTTTCCGGAAGGGCGCTGGGGTGTACTCAGCGTAGGCAGGCACGGGCGGCCGCGATCGTTTTGCGAGCCCCGTGAGTGCTCCGCGAGGCAGGCGAGCACGGTCTGCCGGTGCGCCTGCCGGTCCCTGAACGCCTCGTTCGCAGAGACGCTCCGGTCCTTCGAGTTGAGGAGGGTTCGAGGATCCTGCCTGCCACGTCTCGCCCCCTGGCGATCAATGGGAGTCGATCTGTGCTCCCTTGAGCGCAGCCTGCAAGCCTTCCGGACGTTGATGGGCAGGCCGGAGCAGACCGCAGGCGATCGGAAGTACCCGGCGCCGACGCAGTGCGCCGGGATCACCCGGGGCGGTGACACGGGAGACATCTCACGCGTTCGGTGGTGTGGCTCGCAGGCCACCGAGCAGTGTGGCCAGATAGCGGTGTGCGGTTTCGATCCGGTCGGCGGAAGTCCGCGCTCTGCCCGGTTCGGCTTCCGTCAGCCGGCATGATGGCCGTGAACAGCTCGCCCGACAGCCGAGGCCAACCGGCGGATGGCGCCCCTGCCCGGCGGCCGCCCGGTGGGCGCGACGCCCGGACGATGGCGGGGAACCCGTACCCGTAGCGTCCCGGGAATGATCTGGCACCGCACGGGAGTTGGCAGGGTGACGGCTTCACCGTCCAGCCCGACGGGGATGAAGGGGATGCCGGCATCGACGACGACCTCTTCAGAGGTGGCCAGATTGGTCAGGCCGTGCGTCTGCCCATCTCGCAGCCGGGCGCCGGTCTCGGCGGGCGTCTCCGCCCTGGCGGCCAGTACCCCCAGGAGCCCGGAGTCCAATTGCGCACGCCTGCCAAGCCCGGCCGGGTCATCGGCCCGGTAGGGGTTGTTGCTCACCAGCACGGCATCAGGCCGGTCGACAGTGAGCAGCCCGGCGCGTACCACCAGCTCCGGGCCCTCGTGGCGGGCCAGGAATTCCGGGAGGATCCGCACCGTCGTGCCGATCTTGTCGTCCCGATAGGCCGGGTCCTGTACCAGGGCGGCATAGGCACCGAACGACACGTTGTTGACGAACACCCGCTCGCCTGCGAACCCGAGATCCACGCACAGTTCGACGCCGTCGGTGAGGGCCTCCAGCGCGGCCGACGGGTCGTCACGGTCCAGGCCGAGGTCCATCGCGAAGTGGTTGCGGGTGCCGGCCGGAATGACCACGAAAGGAAGACCGCTCTTCGCAGCCACGCCGGCGACAAGTGCCTGCGTGCCGTCTCCGGCGGCCACCCCCAGCAGATCCGCACCGTCATCCACCGCACGTCGGGCGACAGTTGCGAGGTCCTGGGGTTGGGAAGGATCGAGCAGGAGAACCTGAGCCCCCAACGCACGGGCCTTTTCCGCGATGTGGAACCGGCTCGCCTTCCCTCCTCCCGAGCGGGGATTCACGATCAGATACGGCCGCAGCGCGGCAGCCACCGGTCGGAACGCGTTCTCGGTCATGGCAAGCGCCGACAGGCCGCGTTCATCAGCCCCGCGCCCGTCACAGTCACAGGCGCCGGCACGGCCGCCGTTACCACGCCCGCTGCTGACTGCGCCGTCCGCCACCGGCCCGGTCCGGCGATCGCACCGGCCACAGCCTCCATGGCGTTTCCTCCGGCAGCTACGGCTTCCGGCACCAGCCCGGTCGCCTTGGTGACAGTACTCATGGGTGGGGGGTGATGACGGCGCGTCCTTGGATCTTGCCGTCGTGCAGGAGCTGGTATGCCTCGTTGGCGCGTTCCAAGGGGAAGTGCTCGAGCAGCATCTTGATCTTTTGCTGCTGGGCGAGGGTGATCGCTTCCATCAGTTCGGGAAGGGAGCCCCAGTAGGGCGAGGCGACCGAGCACTCGTGCGGCGGGCTCGCGAAGTTGACGGGCAGGGCTCCGCCGCCGAGACCGACGATGGTCAGGTGGCCAAGTGCCCTTGCCACCTGAGCAGCCATCCGCAGAGTCGGGTCTATGCCGACCATGTCCAGCACGAGCTGAGCGCCCTGCTGCCCCGTCACGTCCTTGATGCGCGTGACCGCCTCCCCGCCCGAGAGCAGCACCTCGTCCGCGCCCATGCGCTTGGCGGTTTCGAGCTTTCCGGCATCGGTGTCCACGGCGACGACGGTGGTCGCCGCGCTGAGCGCTCGCACTATCTGGATGGCCATCTGGCCCAGACCGCCCGCCCCGATCACCACAGCGGTCGAGCCCGGCCCCAGCAGGTGCACCGATCGCTTGACGGCGTGATAGCTGGTCAGCCCCGCGTCGCTGAGCGGGGCGGCCTGGCGGGGGTCGAGGGTGCCCAGCGGGATCAGGAATCGCGCCGCCGGGACCAGCAGGTACTCAGCCATTCCGCCGTCGTGACCGCCTCCCAGGCCCCCGCCCTGACCACTGGCCTTCTGGCAGTAGTTCTCCCGGCCCTCCCGGCAGTTGGCGCACGTCCCACAGCCCCAGGGGCCATAGACCATGACAGGGTCTCCGGGCGCGAACCCGGTGACACCCGGTCCCGGCCTTTCCACCCATCCCGCATTCTCATGGCCGAGTGTGAAGGGCAGTTCCGTGGCGAACCCGGGTGATGGTCCGGGTGCCTCCATGATGTGCAGATCTGAGTGGCATGCACCGGCACCCGCGACCTTCACCAGGACTTGGCCCGGCCCTGGCTCGGGCACCGGCACCTCGCGCAGCTCGGGCGGTTGCTGCCATCCGACCAGTTGAAAAGCCCGCATAGCGATCCTTTACGCATGCCGAGTCAGTCGCGGATCCCGTCGATGTCGACCAGGACGTGGCGCGGGCCGCGGAATATCTGGTTGTGGCGGTACGGCGGTGGGTCTTCTACGAGCCGGGGGTTTTCCACCCGGCGGATGAACTCGCCGACCGCGACCTGGACCTCGAGCCGCGCGAGCGGAGCGCCGAAGCAGAAGTGGATGCCCTGGCTGAACCCGAGGTGCTGGTTGTCCCGGCGTTCGAGGTCAAGCTCGTCGGGGTTGGCGAACCGCTTCGGGTCGCGGTTCGCCGAGCCGTAGGCCAGGAAGATCGGCGCGCCCTTCGGGATGGTGGTGCCTGCGATGTCGATGTCTTCCACGGCGGAGCGGGTGTGCCAGAACTGGACCGACGACTCGAAGCGCAGCAACTCCTCGACCCCGGGCACGATCAGCTCGGGCCGGCGGCGCAGCTTCTCGAGCGCGTCGGGGTGCCGCAGCAAGGTGAGCACGCTGTGGGCGATGAGATTGACCGTGGTTTCGTGCCCGGCGAAGATCAGGAGCAAGGCATTGCTCACGAGCACGCCCTTGGACATCCGTCCCTCCGGGCCGTCCTCGTTCACCATCGCCGAGAGCATGCCCGGGCCCGGCTGCTGGGCGTACCGGTCGAGCAGCTCAGCTGCGAACTCCCCGAACTCCTTCACGGCCTGGCGCCCCCCTGCCAGTCGGCTCTGTATCTCCTCGGAGGCAGCCTCGGGGCCGAAATCCAAAGCGTCCAGGGCCGTCTCGATCCAGCCGTGGAAGCGTGGCTCGTCTTCCAGTGGCACGCCCAGGACCTTGCAGATCACGGTCACCGGCAGGGGGTAGGCGAACTCGTCGACGGCATCGATCCGGGTCTTGCCCTGCATGGTGTCCAGGAGGCCGTCCACGATGCGGCGGATCTCGGGTTCCAGGTCGGAGATCAGGTGAGGGGAATGGGGTGGGCCGACGAAATGCGGCATCATCATCCGGCGATCTCGATCGTGCTCGGGTGGATCCTGGGTGATGATGTTCGGCTCCAAGATGACCGTCTCCGTGATCGGCTCGGCCTCCGCCGAGCCCTCGGCCGGGGCCGAGGCCGGGCCGGGGAGCTTCCTGACATCCGAACTGACCCGGGGGTCGTGCAGCAGCGCGACGATCTCTTGGTAGGTGCTGACGACGTAGGTGCCGTCCGGCTGCCGCGCCACCGGTGTCCTGCGGAGTTCCTCGTAGAACGGGTACGGATTGGCGCGGTTGGCATAGCGGAGGGCCTGCTGCCAGGGCGTTTCCTCGACCACGAGGCTCCCCTCCTTCTTTCTGTCGGTGCTGTCCGCTTGCACGCCCATCCGGCGGGCGCGTCAACGAGGGCGAGACCGGAACTCGGCCCCCCGCTCGCTCGGGTCGTGGCCGGTCAGGACGACGTCGGGGATCGCCGTCGGGACGCCGGGTTGCGGGAACTCGGCCGGGATCGGCTTCATGCCGGTGGGCTGGTCCCAGCCCGGCGGCGGAGGCGGGAACGGACCCGATTGCTCGATCAGCTTCCCGTAGTACTCCAGCCACTTACCGTGATCGAACGTGACGGCGGCGACGATGCGGCCCCGGCGACCGTAGGCGGCAGCGAAGTGGCGCTCCTTGACGGACCCCTGCGTGAAGACGATCTCGTCGCCGAACGGCGGCACGCCGACGGACTTGATGTTGACGCCGAACTGACCGGACCAGAAGCCGGGCAGCAACAGATGCGGGCGATAGTGGGGCTCGAGGTTCACCATGTTGTGGGCCGCGGCCTCGGCGCCAAGAACGGCATTGTCCCAGTGCTCCATCGCGAGGAACTGGTACTCGTACAGCACGTGGGGCGAGCGCGCCACGTCCCCAGCCACGTAAATGCTGTCGGTGACCACGCCGTTGATGTCGAAGGCGCGACCGCCGGCGTCGCAACCGACACCCCAGAAACCGGACGCCAGCCCGGCGCCCTCCAGCCATTCCACGTTGCGGATCGACCCCAGCGAAGCCACCACCACGTCGGCGTCGACGGTGGTTCCGTCCGAGAGATGAGCACGCCGCACATGTCCGCCGGAGTCGCCCTCCAGTGACGACACGCCCAGCCCGCAGCGCAGGTCCACGCCGTGGTCGCGCTGGATCTCCGCGGCGATCTCACCGATCACCCCGCCGAGCGCGCCGACCAGCGGCGCCGAGCCCCGTTCCACGACGGTCACCGGGAGATCGAGTTCCCGGCAGACGGAGGTCACCTCGGAGCCGATGAACCCGGCGCCGATGACCACGACCCGCGACGGCGGCGCGGCCAGCGCCTTTTGCAGCTGTGCGGCATCATCACGCGAGCGCAGCGAGTAGACCCCGTCCAGGGCGGCCTCTTCCGGGTTCGGCCACTGTCGCGCCCGGGTGCCCGTGGCGATCAGCAACCGGTCGTACGGGATCTGCTCGCCGTTGCCCAGGTGGACCTGCTTGGCGATCCGGTCCAACCCGGTGGCCGTCACCCCGAGCCGCCACTGCGCATTCACTTCTCGCAGGCGGGGCAGCTTGGTGTGGTCGGCCGGCACCCAGCCTTTGAGCACCTGCTTGGACAGCGGGGGACGGTCGTAGGGCTCGTACGGCTCGTCCCCGATAATGGTCAAAGACCCGGTGAAGCCCTCCTCACGCAGGGCCTCGGCGGCCCGCAGTCCGGCCAGGGACGCACCGACGATGACAATCCGGCCGTTGGCTCTGAACTGGCGCACCAGCTCTGCGACCGTTGCCGGCACGGTCATGACGTCGCGCTCCCCTTCGCGCCGTCCAAGCGGTCGATCACGATCGCCTGCACCGGACACGCCGCAGCGGCTCGCTCAACCTGCAGGCGCCGCTCGTCATCGGGATTCGGCTCGTAGGTGAGCGCCTCCTGGCCAGTCAATCTGAAGACCTCGTGTGCCAAATACACGCATTGTGCATATCCCTGACATCGATTTAGGTCCACGGCGATTCGCATGGGCAGACTCCTTCCGATCGCCGCCCAGCTGGACAAACCCACCCGTCGCCCCGCCGACGCCACCGGCTGAGCACCCGCATGTTCGATCTTCTTCGCCACGGCGGTGGATTCGCGGTGACGCTTACTCCCGATGAGCGTCACGGCCCGAAGGCCGCGGTACACATGCCGATGGCATCAAGCTTTGCCGGCCGTTACCCCTAAAAAAATGGTCACCCCGTCTTCCGACGACCGCAAATGCGCTGTTACGGAAACCATCTCTCAGGGCGGCTGTAGTTCTTGATCACTGACCGGTTCGTGCAGGTCCGGGGGCTTCCGGAGTGCCTGCCCACATGGAAGCGGCAACCGTGATCACGTGCGTTTGTGGAGGCAATACGGCCCCGGCAGACCGAGCCGGCTGAAGCCGCTGAGACTCGGCGCACCCGCCGACCAGGACAGTACCGCCACCCGGCTGTCCAGGTGTTGACCGCCGCGGTGCCCCAGAGCCTCGCCGATCTCGTCTTCCGCGACCGACGCCAGCGGGCGACCTTCGCCGATCCGCTCCGCGGCCTTGCCGACCCCGATCCCGTAGCTGCGGACCGCGTTCGGGGTGCCGAACGAGTCGAGGAAGGCGGGGGTTCGTTGAGCTGAACGTAATGGAAAAGATGCGGAGCGTGGCAGATCACCCCAAGGCGCGGTCGCGATTGAAGGCGGCGCTGATCAGGGCAAGGTGGGTGAAAGCCTGGGGGAAATTGCCCTGTTGCTCTCCGGTGTGGCTGATCTCTTCCGCGTACAGGCCGAGGTGGTTGGCGTAGGTGAGCATCTTCTCGAAGGCCAGGCGGGCTTCGTTCAGGCGCCCGGCACGTGTGAGGGCCTCGACGTACCAGAAGGAACAGATGGAGAAGGTGCCCTCCTCGCCTTCCAGGCCGTCCGGGCTGGCCTTGGGGTCGTAGCGCCAGACCAGGGAGTCGGAGACCAGTTCGTTGCCATTGGCAGCGGGTTTTGGGCAAGGTTGCGGGAGGGGCGGGTTGACCAGCAGCTATGCAGGTCAGAGGTGGTGCGGAGCGGAATGAGGTATGTGCATGTGTCGCCGCCTGTCGCCACCTCTGGCAGGGTGCATGCTGACTCGACGCTGAGTTCGATGATGCAGCGTCAGTTGCTACTGATGGGGCGTCATATCACTCCGTTGCGTGGCGTGGATCAGGAGCGGATCGCCTGGGGTAGAGGCTGTGTGAGGTCGAATTTCGGAGTCGACCTCCGTCAATGTCTGTCTTGAGGATCATCTGGTGTCCTGGACGTGTTTGAAAGCGGGACGCCAAAGCAGGTGTGCTGGAGTCGCGTCACAAAGGCGCATGCAGTGAACGGCTTGCAGTCTGAGTGCGTTCAATGCGTCCGTGCTCTGCATGAGAGGCGGCGGCGCCGATTCGGGTGTATCGGAATCCCCGCGGTGAGGCCGGAGGTCACTGTGTTCGCAGCGCGTGATCTGCGGGTCTCCAAAGGTGGAAGGGGTGGCCGACTCCTGCCTGTGCCGGAAATTACGGGTGTGGACCTTATCGACCTTCCTCGACCGCGTTGCCTGCGTGGGTTGAGACTCGCCGCTTGAGCTTCGATCCAAATGCCCCGGCGAGGTGCAGTATGTGTCGTTGTCGGAATTGGGTCTACCTCTTCTCGATGACGCATCATGTGGAGTGCGTCGTGGTGCTGGAGAAGGCGGCCAAGGGCTTCGGGCAGCTCGGGCCCCATCAAGGTGGCGAGCGTCGATGAGGGGCGAGAACAGGCAACGCTCTGCGTGGAGCTGCTAGAGGCCAGCGGGGCCTTGACCTGTAGTGATAGGTGGTCGTGGGTCGCTGACCTGCCCGTATGTTCTTTCGGCTGTTGGTGCCCGTGCTGCTCACAGGCTGGGCGTAGTCACCCTGGTCGTGGCAACGCTGCCGGAGGCCAAGGTCGCATCGTTCGCTTGGCTTCTACACCGGCCTGCGCTGGGGCAAACTCTCTTGCCTGCGCCGCCACCGCACCGACCAGCGCCGCTCGCGCCTGTTCGTGGTGGAGGTCAGCCCCAAGAGCGGCATCAAGGAGTACCCGAAGAGTTCCAGAGCCGCCGGGAGATCCCGCTCCCGTCCCACGTCCTGGAGGTCCTCGAACGCCACATCTACCGGCTCGACCGCGATGTCGTGGTGTTCACCACCCTCGCCAAGCGCCGCGCCGGCCGCCTCCTCGATGACGGCATCTGGTGACGGCAGACCTGGTGGCCAGTTGTCAACGGTGCCTACTACGGCGACGGCGAGCAGCAGCTCGTCGCGCACTCCCCGCCGCACTTCGTGCGCCACACCTGTGCCCCGTGGCTGGTCCAGAAGGGAGTTTCGCTCTACGAGGTCCAGCGCCTCCTGGGCCACGAGAGCATCCAGACCACCCAGCGCTACGCGCACCTGCAAGGGACGCGTACAAGGCCGACCTCGGAGCCTGGGAGTGAATGGAAGCCCCGCTCACCATCGCGGCATGAACGCCCCTTCGCCTCTGTCCTGCACGGACAGGGGCGAAGGCGTTTGCGAGCGAGCTGAAGCCCGGATCACGGCTCTGGTTGGTCGGCTGGTCCTGATGGAGTACCAAGCGGCGTCAGCGTCGAATGGCCACGCGGAGGCGCGGGCATCGACCGTCGCGAGCTCACGGAGTACCTCCCGCATGGCTGGGGGATTCGGCGTAGTAACCAGGGGATGCTGCGGCGGAAGATCCAGCACATCTGTTGACGGATGTCCCGTGAGGGGGGCAACCCTGGCGCGCCATCATGCGGCTGGTGCCTCACGTTGAGCTCCACCTGATCGCGGCTGGCGCAGTCAACTGCGGAGAAACTGGCAAAGCCGCTCGGGCGCATCCCATCAACCGATCAAGACCGCAGAGTTCCGCACGCAGCCTGCACGAGCACGCCTATGGAGTGTCGACGTACCCCCTCGGCTGGCACGCTCGTAGATCGCGATCGTTCACTTCTGCTGTGAGGTGGGTGGGGAGTAGGAGTTCACCTTCGGCCTCTTCTTCGCGCTGCGACTGCGGGTGCGTACGGCACGTTCGCGAGGCGTCTCGTCGCTCGTTTCAAACCCCAGCATGACGCTGTACCCCTCGCGGGCGCGTTGCAGCCCGAAGTCCCTCAACTGCTCGACGCTGGTGCCCACGGTTCCGACTCGGCCGAGCTTCACCAGCTCCGCGAACTCCGCACCGACGAGGTAGTTGACTGCCCTCTCGTAGCTGAAGATGCGTCCACCCCTGGGGCCGAGCGTGCAGTCGTCCTCTAGGAGGACTCGGGCGTAAGAGAGGGGGATGTACATGCCGTGGGCCAGCTCGGTGCTGGAAGCTGCCCCGTTCCGCCAGTGTGCGAACTTCAGGAAGCACGCGTCTGGGGAGAGGCGCCACTCGTGGGATCGGGCAGGCTTTGAACTGAGCTGTGAAACCTGCTCCAAGCGGTCCATCTGGTCCAAGAGCTGCTTGTCTACCCGGTATTCCTTATGCCGACTTTTCAGGCGCTTGTACTGGACGAGGACGAAGCTGTGCGTGGGGTGGTGGTAGTAGATCATGTCCGTTCCCAGTCGCGTTTCGACCAGGGTGGCATTGACGTTGACGACTTCGAGACGGCGTCCTGTGGAGTCTTCCAGTACGTGGATGTCGCATCGCACGTCACTGCGTTGCCGCCAGTCATCGAATCGGGGCGCTTCGCTGCCACCCAGCCCGGCCCGCACGTCATGGTCGATCAGGCTGTTCTCCACCGGGTCCGGAATCAGTCCGGCCAGATATGGCTCGTCCCGCGACGCGGGGCGGCCCCAGGCTGACAGCGCGGAGTGCGGGAAGTCGGCCACGCGAGTGAGGGATTGAGCCGCGTCCCTTTGTTCCTGCCACGCACAGTCCGCCGCGTCATCGGTGTTGAAGACGATCGGGTTGAGAAGGGCGAGTATCCAGTCGATGTACCGGGCCAACTCGGGGTGGCGTCTCAGTAGTGCTTCCCGTAAAGCCTGCCAGGTCGTCATGCCGCAGTGGCCCGCGCTTCCGGAGAGAGCCCGCTCCACGTGATCCCGGTGTGTCGAGGGCAGGGAGGCGAGGATCCCGTCGGGACCGTCTAGGGGCACCGGCTTCGGACATCTGCGCATGGGTTCGATGGTGATGCTTCTGTCGACCGGGCCCACGATGTTGACACGCTGGACCGACCCCATCCAGATGATGAAGCGGCCGTGTTCGGCGAGCCCATTGCGGCCGTTGTTCGCGGAACGCGCCCGGTTATCGCAGACCAGGAACGCCAACCGGGTACCGGTGTCTGACGTGTCGAGCCCTGTGGGCAGTCCTTTCGTGAAGCGCTCCGAGACGAGCCAGTCGTCTTCGTTCTCGGCGACCTGGCCCGGGGTGAGGGTCACTATGTACGTCACGAGAGGACCCTACCGACGCTGACGGCGCCACATGCGTACGGACGCCATGGCTTGGCCGCCGACTTCGAGCTGGAGCGGAAACGCTGCGAACCTGATGCATGATCAGGTGACATCTGAACTGGCTCGCCCTGTAGGGCGGGTGGAGGTTATCGCTGTGCCCAAGCCATATCCGGAAGAGTTCCGCCAGGGCGTCATGTGGGTCGCGAGGAACCGCGGCCCTGGGTGTGACGGTGGAGCAGGTGGCCACCGACTTCGGGGTCCATCCGATGACGTTGTGGAAATGGATGCGCCGGGCGGATATCGACGACGGGACCAAGCCCGGGGTGCCCAGCCAGGAGAGCGCGGAACTGCGGGAAACACGTCGGCGGATCAAGCTGCTGGAGCAGGAGAACGAGGTCCTACGCCGGGCCGCCCTATCTGTCGCAGGCGCATCTGCCGGGAAAAGGATCTACCTGCTCGTGAAAGAGCTGGCCGTGGACGGGGTGCCCGTCACGGTGACGTGCCGGGTGCTCAAGCTCGTCAGACAGCCCTACTACCGCTGGCTGGGCAAGCCGGTTGCCGACGCCGTGCTGGCGGAGGCATATCGCGCGAACGCACTGTTCGACGCCCACCGCGACGCCCCAGAGTTCGGCTACCGTTTCCTGGCCGATGAAGCGTGTGGTGCCCGGGGTCGGCATGGCCGAGCACACCGCGTGGCGGATCTGCCGGGAAAACCGCTGGTGGAGTGTCTTCGGGAAGAAGCGTGGCCGGGGCAAGAAGGCCGGCTCGCCGGTGCACGACGATCTCGTGAGCCGTAACTTCACCGCGACCGGCCCGAACCGGCTGTGGTTCGCCGACATCACCGAACACGCCACCGGCCAAGGCAAGCTGTACCTCTGCGCGATCAGAGATGTCTTCAGCAAAAGGGTCGTGGGCTACTCCATCGATGCGCGGATGAAGTCTTGCCTCGCCGTAGCCGCCCTGGACAACGCCGTGGCCCGGCGTGAACACGTCGACGGGTGCATCCTGCACAGCGATCGCGGATCACAGTTCCGGTCCGGGAAGTTCGTCTGAGTCCTCGACCACCACCGGATGGCCGGATCGATTGGGAGAGTCGGGGGGCCGGCGACAACGCGGCCATGGAGTCTTTCTTCAGCCTGCTGCAGAAGAACGTCCTCGACCGCCGGACCTGGGCCACCCGTGAAGAACTGCGGATCGCGATCGTGTCCTGGATCGAGAGGACCTACAACCGGCGCCGCAGACAAGCTGCACTCGGCCGGCTCACACCCGTCGGATTCGAGACCGTCATGATCACATCGGCCCTCCAATCTGCGTGGCCGAACCTGTCACCCGATGCTGCATCAGACCCGATAAATCCCTGCAGGCTGCTGATGCGTCAGTTGTCGGCGAGCGAGTCGTCGGCGAGGCGAGTCAGGCACCACCACACACCGAAGCACGCCTCATGGCTGAACCAGGTCGAGATCTTCTTCTCGATCCTGACCCGCCGCCGGCTCCGGCGCGCCGAGTTCACGTCCCGCCAGGACCTGATCGACCAGATCACCGACTTCACCCTTGGCTATGACGACGAAGCCCGCCCGTTCCGCTGGACCTACGACTGCACTCCGCTCAAAGCCGTGTAACCCTCGCAAGATCAATGCGCCGCGCCACCAGCGATCAACTGACGCACGTTCTGCAGCCCCAACAGACCGGTCCGATCGCATCCACAGGTGCGATTGGGCCAGTGGACGCTGACGTCCACCCGCAGTGGGGCGCGGTAGGTATGAGACGATCCGCCCGTGGCGCTGCTCGCCGCACATATACGGCACGGTGGGGTTCGGGTGCCGCACCTACCGGCGTTAATCAGCCAAGTACCGTGGTCCCTGCCCAGGAGTGTTCCCCGCCACGACAAAATGGCTGCCGATGACTGCCACCACCGCCGCTCTGGCCGGTGAACCGGACAGGTTCAGCCCCTTCGCCCACCTCACCGTGCAGAACACCGCCCTCTACCGCCAGGTGATGCGGGCGTTCGTCGTGGCCAAGGAACACTTCGCCGTGCACCTGCGTCCCGAGGATGTGCATGCCGCGCTGCCCGGGGAGGTCCGGCCCGGTGAGCTCGACGGGGTCGTCAAGGCGCTGGACAAGCTGGTCGAGTGGGGGAATCTACGGGCCGACCCCGACACGGGCCGGGTCACCGCCGTCGAGGACTTCTACCGCAAACGGTTCATCTACCAGCTCACGCAGGCCGGGGAAGCAGCCGAGGAGGCCCTCGCCGGCTACGACGAGGCGCTCGGACGGCGCGGCGCCCTCCAGGCCATCGCCCTGCACGACATCGTCACGCAGCTGCGGGCGCTCCTCGTGCTCACCGCCGACGATCAGCCGGATCCCGGCAAGACGCATCTCGCACTCGACGCGCTCGCGAGCAGGTTCGCCGCTCTCGCCGACAACGCGCGTGCGTTCATGGGCTCGTTGCAGCGCACCATCGACCTGCACGAGGTGGAGGAAGCGGTCTTCCTCGCCTACAAAGACCGCCTCATCCAGTATCTGGAGCGCTTCATCCAGGACCTGATCACTCTGGGCGGGCGCATCGCTCAGCTGATCCTGGAGCTGGAGGAATCGGGCCGGATCGAGGTCCTGCTCAGGGCTGCGGCCGGGCGGGAAGCAGCCGACGCCGCGCCCGAGGAGGCGGAACATGCCACGCAGGAGGCGTACGCGCACTGGGCCGGACGCTGGGACGGTCTCGCGGCGTGGTTCCTCACCCGGAACGGGCGGGAGTCGCAGGCCAGACTGCTGCGTGGCCGGGCTCTGGGGGCGATCCCGCAGATGCTGGCCGTCGTCCGGGTGCTGGGGGAGCGCCGGGCCGGGCGGTCCGACCGGTCCGCCGACTTCCGTGCGCTCGCGCGCTGGTTCGCCGAGACCTCCGACGACGCGTCGCGGCACCGGCTGTGGCGGGCGGCGTTCGGGCTCTACCCTGCCCGGCATCTCACGATCGACGCGGACTCCCTGGCCGCGCGGGTGGCCGCGCCCGTACCCCCCACCACCTCCTGGGCCGCGGCACCTCCGCTGCGGATCAGCCCTCAGCTGCGGCGCACCGGACGTTACGAGCGGCGGGGCAAACCCCGCAAGGTCGAGGACCGTCAGGAGCGGCGTCGCCACCTCGCCGAAGTGGCGGCCAAGCAGGCTGCCGAGACCGCGGCGGCCCGGGCCCGACTCGTCACGGACGGGACGGTCCGACTGTCCGAGCTCGGCGAGCTCGACCCGGCGTCCTTCGGGCTTTTCCTCCAACTGCTCGGCGACGCACTGGCCACGTGGCGGCCCGGCATGCGGCACACCGTGGCCACCAGCAACGACGGCTCCATGGAGATCCGGCTCAGCGCACTGACCGAGGGACCGGCGGCGGAGATCCGTACGCCGTCCGGCACCTTCCGCGGGCCCGACCACCTCATCGAGATTGTCGACCTGACCGACGGCCCGACGCACGGAGCGAGCGACCGATGACCACGCCACTGGCCGAGGTGCTCGACGGTCAGCACGCCGCCGAGTTCCGCAAGGCCGCCCGCGCCCTCCTGAAACAGCCTCTCCTCCTCTCCTACGGCCGGCACGCGGAGGAATTCCGGCTCGTGCGACGGCATGCCTCGGAACTCCGTGAGTGGTTCGACCGCAACACCGGGTGGACCCTCCACGTGGACGCCGGGACAGCCAGGTTGGGCAAGATCCCCGGTGTCCTCGGCGACGCCACGCGCCCCGCCCGCGAGGCGACCCGTGCTGCCGCTCCCTTCACCCGCCGCCGCTACGTCCTGCTCTGCCTGGCCCTGGCTGCCCTGGAGCGCGGCGAGTCGCAGATCGCTCTCGGCCGTCTCGCGGACCAGGTCGTCCTCGACGCCACCGATCCCCGGCTCGTCGCGGCAGGTATCCAGTTCACCCTGGACCGCCGGGACGAGCGCCTCGACCTCGCCGCAGTCGTACGGCTCCTGCTCGGTCTCGGCGTCCTGCGCCGGGTCGCCGGGGACGAGGAGGCGTATGTGAACGGAGCCGGCGACGTGCTGTACGACGTCGAACGGCGGGTGCTGGCAGGGCTGCTCGCCACGCGTCGCGGGCCCTCCACCGTGCAGGGCGAAACCACCGCCGACCGGCTGGCGCAGCTCGTTGCGGAAACCGCCCTCGACAGCGATGAGCTGCGGTTTCGCGCCGTGCGGCAGACGCTCACCCGCAGACTCCTGGACGATCCGGTGCTCTACTACGACGAGCTGAGTGACGCCGAACTCAGCTATCTCACCCGGCAGCGAGGCTTCCTCACCGCCCGCGTGGCCGACCTGACCGGTCTGGTTCCCGAGATCCGGGCCGAGGGCATCGCCATGGTCGACCCCGAGGACGACCTCACCGACGTCCGGATGCCCGAGCAGGGCACCCACGGTCACATCACCCTGCTGCTTGCCGAGTACCTGGCCAGGGCGGGCGGACCGGTCACCGCTGACCAGCTTGCCCAGCGGGTACGGGAACTCGCCGCCGAGCACGGCGGATTCTGGGCCAAGTCGGCGCGGGAACCGGGCCTGGAGGCTGAGCTCGTCGAGCAGGCCGTCGCCCGGCTCGCCGCCCTCGGTCTGGTCTCCCGTACCGCCGACGGGGCCGAGCCCCGCCCCGCTCTGGCCCGCTATGCGGTCGGCGAACCAGTCGTACGCGAACCCGGCTCCGTACGCATGCCGGCACAACGAAAGGCCGCTCAGGCGTGACCCCCGCACTCCCCGACCCGCTCCGCACCCGCTGGCAGCCTCTGCGGATCGGGCTCGTCGACCTCTTCCACTACGACGTGGAGGAATTCCACTTCCGTGACGGACGTCTGCTGCTGCGCGGCAACAACGGCACCGGCAAGTCCAAGGTGCTCGCGCTCACGTTGCCCTTCCTGCTCGACGGCGACCTGAGCCCGCGACGGGTCGAACCCGACGGCGACCCCGGAAAGCGGATGGAGTGGAACCTCCTGCTCGGCGGTGAGCACCCGCACTCCGAGCGGCTCGGCTACACCTGGATCGAGTTCGGCAGACTCGACCCGACCAGCGGACAGGCTCATTTCCGTACGCTGCTGTGCGGACTGAAGGCGGTGAGCGGACGCGGTATCGTCCGGCACTGGTACGCGGTCACCGGACAGCGCGTCCACCACGGCCCCGCCACCCCCGCAGAGGGGTTCCTCAGCCTGGTCGACGCCACGGGCACGGCTCTCTCGCGGGACCGTCTGGTCGAAGCCGTCGGCGGTCACGGCATGGTGTACGACCAGGCCAGGACCTACCGCAGGGCTGTGGACGAGGCGCTCTTCGGGCTCGGTGAGCAGCGCTATGGCGCGCTGGTCGACCTGCTCGTCCAACTGCGCCAGCCCCAGTTGTCCAAGCGCCCCAACGAGGCAGCCCTCTCCCGCGCGCTCACCGAGGCCCTGCCGCCGGTGGACCAGGCCGTCATCGCCGACGTGGCGGAGGCGTTCCGCTCGCTGGACGAGGAGAAGGCCGAACTGGCAGCCGCCTCGGCCGCCGAGCGCGCCGCCGCCGACTTCCTGGATCACTACCGGCGCTACGCGCGCATCGCCACCCGCCGTCGTGCCCGCCTGCCCCGCGTCGAGCACTCCCGATACGAGCACCGTCAACGGGACCTCGCCGAGGCGCAGGCCCAGCAGGCCAGGGCCGAGGAGGAGCGGCGGACCGCGGCGGAGTTGACCGGCACGCTGGAGGAACAGCACCACCGGCTGCGGGCCCAGGACGCCGCCCTGCGCGAAGGCCCCGAGATGCGCAGCGCCAAGGATCTCGACCAGGCGCACCACGATGCGGACCGTACGGCGCACGCCGCGGAGCGTGCGCGCAGCGACCGGGACCAGGCGGTACGACTGCATCACAAGGCCCTGGAGCGGCTCGGCGGTGCCGAGAACCGTCTGCGTGCGGCCGAGCGGCACGCCGAGGACACCTATCGGCAGGCAGGCGAGGCGGCCGCCGCCGCACGGGTCGCGCTGCCCGGGGACGACGGGCTCACCGCGAGCGAACTGCGCGGCAGTGCCGAACAGTCCGTGGAGCGGGGTCGACGTGCTCTCACGCATGTGGAAGGCCTTGCTCAGGTCGCTGCCCGTGCCTCGGAGGAACGGCGCAAGCAGGACGTCCGGCTGGACGAGGCCGATGCCGACCGGGCCGCGGCCGCAGCCGAGCTGGGCCGTGCCGAGGAGGACGTGGCGCACGCCGGCCGGGCACTGCTTGAAGAGGTCCGCAGCCGTACCCGGGGCTGGACCGAACTCGCCTATCCGGATGAGGCCGGACTGCTGGACGAACTCCAGGAGTGGGTGGGCTGTCTCGACGGCCCCTACCCGGCGCGGACCGAGGCCGCGCGCGCCCAGCGGGCCGCGGCCGCGCGCCTTGCCGAGCAGGCCGCCGAGGCCGCCCGGCGCCGGGCCGAACTCACCGAGCACACCGCCCGGCTGAACGAGGAGTTGGCCGCCCTGGAGGCCGGCGGGCGGCGTCCGCCGCAGCCGCCGCGCACGCGTACCCCCGGTCTGCGGGAGCGCCTGACGGGTGCCCCCCTGTGGCGGCTGGTGGACTTCCAGGACGAGCTCCCCGAGGGGGAACGAGCAGGTCTTGAGGCGGCCTTGGAAGCGTCCGGGTTGCTGGACGCCTGGGTACTCCCCGACGGCGCAGTTCTCGCCGCCGACAGCCATGAGGCGCTGCTCGCCCCCGCCACGGGTCCGGTGCGGGGAGCCTCACTCGCGGGACTGCTGCGCCCCGCCGTGGACCACGGGGACGCCGGGGCCGCGGCCGTGGGCGAGGGCACGGTGGCCCGCCTGCTCGCCGCCATCGGCGTCGGCCGGGGAGGTGCGGTGGCCGGCGAGCCGGACGGTGACGCCGGAACCTGGGCAGCGGTGGACGGGCGCTTCCGGGTCGGTGCGCTGACCGGCCGGTGGGCCAAGACGGCCGCCGAGTACATCGGTGAGGGCGCGCGGGAGGCCGCCCGGCGGTCCCGCATCGAAGCCCTCCGTGCCGAACTCGCCCTGCTTCAGGCGGAGTTGGTGACCGTCGCCGAGCTGGCTACCGCCGTGGCCGCCCGCCACCGCGTCCTGGACGACGAGGTGGCGGACGTACCCGACGAAGGCGCCCTCACCAGGGCACACGCGCGGGTGACGACCGCCGCCGAGTCTCTGCACCGCATCAGCGCACGGCGCGAGGAGCGGGCCGCCGCCCTGAGGGAGGCGGCGGAGCGGAGCGAGTCGGCCGCGGCCGACCTGGCCCGGACCGCCGAGGACCTGGGCCTGCCCGCCGATCAGGACGGGCTCGCCCTCGTGCGTGACGCGCTCGGTTCCCTTACCGCGGTGCTGGCCGCCTTCTGGCCCGCCTTGCGTGAACGAGGCGAGGCCGCCCGTCAGGTCGAGGACGACCGTGCCGAGGCCGGTCAGTCCGCCGAGCGAGCCGCGGAGCTCACGGAACGCGCGAAGGAGGCGGAGAGTGAGGCGGCAGCCGCCGACGAACGCTTCACCACCCTGCGCTCGACGGTCGGCGCCGCCGTCGCCGAACTCCAGCGCATGCTGGCACAGACCGCGCAGGCGTTGCTCACCTGTGAGAGCGAGCAACAGGCCTGCCGCACACGCCATGCCGAGGCCGACCGGGCGGTCGCCAGGGCCGAAGGCCGTATCGAGCAGTTGCGCGAAGGGCTCAAGGAGGCTGCTGAGGCGCGTACGGAGGCCATCGCCGGGCTCCACCGGTTCACGGAGACCGGGTTGATGGCCGTGGCTCTTCCTGACCTCCAGGTGCCCGCCGTGGAGGGCGGCGTGTGGGCGGCCACCCCCGCCATCGCGCTGGCCCGCGCCATCGACTCGGGCCTGTCCGCCACCGACGACTCCGACGGTGCGTGGGAGCGGGTGCAGCGCAGGCTGAGCGAGGAACTCAAGACCCTCCAGGACACGCTGTCCCGGCACGGGCACAGCGCCTCCGCCCGGATGGTGGAGGACGGCATGGTCGTCGACATCGTCTACCAGGGTCGCGAACGGGCCGTACCGGAACTGGCCGAGGCGCTGGCGGTCGAGGTCGGTGAACTCGCCCGCATTCTGTCCGCACGGGAACGGGAGATCCTGGAGACCCATCTGGTCACCGAGGTCGCGGGGACTCTCCAGGACCTGATCGCTGTGGCCGAACGGCAGGTACGGGACATGAACGTCGAGCTGGAGGAACGCCCGACCTCCACCGGCATGCGGCTGAGGCTGGTGTGGCGCGCATCCCGCAAGGCTCCCCCGGGGCTCGCTCAGGCCAGGGACCGGTTGCGCCGGTCGGCCGACATCTGGAGCGCCGAGGACCGTGCGGCCGTGGGCGAATTTCTTCAGGAGCAGATCGCACGTCAGCACACCGATGACGCCGCCGGCAGTTGGCTGGACCATCTCACCGCCGCACTCGACTACCGCACCTGGCACGAGTTCGGGGTCGAGCGGCACCAGCAGGGCCGTTGGACCCCGGCCACGGGGCCTGCGTCGGGCGGCGAGCGGGTGCTTGCCGTCTCCGTTCCGCTGTGCGCCGCAGCGTCCTCCCACTACGCGAGCGCGGGCAGCCCGTATGCGCCGCGCCTGGTCACCCTCGACGAGGCGTTCGCGGGGGTGGACGACGACTCGCGCGCCAAGTGCCTGGGACTGCTGCACGCCTTCGATCTCGACGTCGTGATGACCAGCGAACGGGAGTGGGCCTGCTACCCCCAGGTGCCCGGCATCGCCATCGCCCAGCTGTCGCGGATCGACGAGGTCGCGGCGGTGCTCGTCACCCGGTGGGAATGGGACGGCTCGCGGCGGGCGCGTGGTCCGGAACCGGTGCGTCGCGACCATCCGCTTCCCGCCCCCAGAGCCGAAGCGGCCGGGGAGACGGAGCCGCTGTGGAACTGACTCCCGCAGCGGCCGCGACGGTCGACGGAGTACGACTACGCAGGCTGCTGGGCGATCCCGGCCTCGACTGGCTGGTCGACCGTGCACGCCGACGCCTGGAGCGTGGGCAGCCGCTCACCGGCCCGGTCTCGCTGAGCGCGCCGGACGCGGATCAACGAGCGGCTGCTGAGAGGCTGTTGGGACGTGTCCCGGGCACGGGACGGTCCGTGTCCGTGCGGCTCGACGCGGTGGACGGCCTCCTGCGCCGCTCCGGTATCAGCCCCGAGGGGCTGGCCGCCGCTGTGGTCGCGCTCACCGGACCGGTCGAGCTCCTCGGGCCGGCCCGCGCCGAGGAACAGCGGGCCTGGCAGCAGGCGTACGCCCCCCTCGACGCTCTGGCGGACGAGGTCCCCGCGCTCCAGAGCTGGGCCGGGCGGCTCCGGAGCGACGGGCTGGTAAGACGCCTCGCCGGCACCCCCACCGCGGCGGCCGACCTGCTCGGCCGCGCCGCCACCGCCCTGCGTGCCCTGCCGGCGCAGCCGCCGGTGTCGCTGCCGGCTTTCTCCTCCCAACTCCTCGGCAGCGCACATGCGCTGGATGACGGAACCCCGCTCTCCACCCTCACCCTCTCCGGTGTCCGTGCGCTGACCGGCTTTCCGGACGGAAGCGGCGCGCAGTGGCGACGCGAGGCGTGGGCTTCGGCGGGACTGCTGCGTGACGCGCTCTCCTCGACCGTGCTCACCCTGAATCTGCCGGGCACTCCCGCTTTGGACTGGATGGCCGACGCGGGCGAGCCCGCCGTACTGACCCTGCGGCAGCTGACCCGGTACCCGCCTCGCTCGGCACCGCCGACGGTCCGGATCTGCGAGAACCCGGCCGTGCTCGCGGCGGCCGCCGACTCGTACGGCGCGGATTGCGCACCCTTGGTCTGCCTTCAAGGGCAGCCGTCCGCCGCCGCCGTCGCGCTCCTGCGCCATCTCCACACCCACGGCTCCAGCCTGCGCTACCACGGGGACTTCGACTGGGGAGGCCTGCGCATCGCCGCCGCCCTGCTGAGTCGCGTCCCCTGGAGCTCCTGGCGGTACACCACCGCCGACTACCGCGCCGCGGTGCGCACGCTGCCCTCCGGCCCCCTCCTCACCGGGGCGCGGTCCGACGCCCCGTGGGACCCGGATCTCCCGGGCGCGCTGGCGGACGCAGGTGTGCGGGTGGAGGAGGAAGCGGTACTGAACGATCTGCTGTCCGACCTCAGATGAAGCGGAACTGGCTCCTCCTCCCGTACCGACCCGTCATATCCGGTCCCTCCCGGACCGCCCTACCTCCTAGGGAGAGCTTGCGTGCAGGCCAAAGAGACCGTCTTCGCCGACCTGATGCAGGGCCGGACCCAGCAGTTCCAGGTGCCGCTCTACCAGCGCACGTACTCCTGGTCGGAGAAACAGCTCGCTCAGCTGTGGAGCGACATCCTCGAACAGGCCGAGCTCCTGGATTCCGGTGCGTCGGCGAGCACGCACTTCCTTGGCTCCGTCGTGCTCGCGCCCTCCCCGCAGAACGAGGCGACGTTCCCCCGCTGGCTCGTCGTCGACGGCCAGCAGCGGTTGACCACACTGTCCCTCGCGCTGGTGGCGATCCGCGACCACATCGCCGAAGGGAAGCCGGACGAGGCCGAGCGCATCGATGAGGACTACCTCATCAACAAGCGCAAGCACGGCGACGAGTACTTCCGGCTGCTGCCCACGCAGGCGGACCGGCCCCAGTTCGCCGCCCATCTCCGCAGCCTCCCCGCCGAACAGACCGCGGGAGACCGGGTCGCCTCCGCCTACCGGTTCTTCCGCCGCAAACTGGTCGAGGCCCAGGACGCGGCGAGCGCCTGGGACATCCTGCGCATCGAGCAGGCGATCACCTCGCGCCTCACGCTGGTCGTGGTGAGCGCCGAGCGCGGTGACAACGTGCATCGCATCTTCGAGTCCCTCAACAACACCGGACTGAAGCTCAGCCAGGCGGATCTGCTGCGCAACTACTTGTTCATGCGCCTGCCGACCCACGGTGAGCGGATCTACGAGACGTACTGGCTGCCTTTGCAGGCGAGCCTCACCAATGACGAGCTCGAACAGCTGATGTGGCTGCAGTTGGTGCTCGACGGAGACGACCGGGTCCGCCGTCAGGACCTGTACGCCGCCCAGCAGAAGCACTTCGAGAACGGGGAGACGGGAGCGCCGCGGACCGAGGCGGAGATCGAGGACTACATCAAGGAGCTGCACCGCCGCAGCGCACACTTCCGGAAGATCATCCACCCGGAGGAGGAGAGCGCTCCGGCGGTCCGCGGCCACCTGCGCAGGCTGCACGACTGGCAGGCCGTGGTGACCTACCCTGCGCTGATGCTGCTGCTCGACCGGCGGGCACGCGGCGAGCTGGACGACGACGAGACCGCGCGCGCACTGTCGTACGTCGAGAGTTTCCTGGTACGCAGGACCGTTTGCCGAGTGGCCACGAACAATCTGAACCGGATCTTTCAGGCCGTGCCCGCCCAGCTCCCGCGCGATGTGCCGGTGGCCGACGGCCTGCGTCAGCTGTTCTCCGCCGACAACCGCCAGTGGCCGGGTGACGAGGAGCTGCGCGAGAAGATCCGGTCCGCGCCCTTCTATCAGTACGGCCGTCCGAACCAGCGCAAGATCGTCCTCCAGCGGCTGGAGGAGAGCTATGAGCATCCCGAGCCGGTGGACTTCGACGCGGCGCAGCTGACCATCGAGCACGTGATGCCGCAGTCGCCCGGCGACGAGTGGATGGAGATGCTGAAGGCGGACACGGTCGGGGAAGAAAGCCCGGAGGACCTGCACTCCCGCCTGCAGCACACCCTCGGGAACCTGACGCTGACCGGAGTGAACGCGGAACTCTCGAACCATCCCTTCGCGCGCAAGCAGGGGTTGCTGCACGGCAGCCACCTGGAGATGAACCGGCGCATCGCCGTCACCGAGCGCTGGGGCCCCGCGGAGATCCTGGCCCGCGCCGACGATCTCGCCGACCGGGCGACCCGGCTGTGGCCCGCCCCGCTGCGCGGTGTGGGGCGCGCGGAGCGCAGCCGTGACTGGAGCCTTGCCCATCAGGTGCTCGCCGCGCTTCCGCACGGCACCTGGACGTCGTACGGAGATCTGGCCGCGTATGCCGGGTCCGGTGCCCAAGCCGTGGGCAATTACCTTGCCAAGACCGACGGAGTGGTCAACGCCTACCGGGTGCTCAACGCCGACGGCAAGGTGGCGGACGGGTTCCAGTGGACCGGGCAGGACCGCGGGGACGTACGCGCCCTGCTGCGCGCCGATGGCATCCACTTCACCCCCACGGGAGCCGCCGATCCGGCCCAGCGCCTCACCAGCGGCGACCTCGCCCTCCTCGTCGCCGGTGCGGAAGAGGAGGACGAGGATGCCGGCGTGGGGGAGACGGCACGGGAGGGCACGGAGCAGCCGGGTGTGGAGACGCGCGCCGCGCGGTTCTTCCGCCAGCTCGCGGCGGACGACGCCCCTGCCACCGTGGCAGCCGTGCGCGAGCTGATCGCCGGTTGGGAGCGGCTCGGGGGCTGGACAGGACATGGTGCAGGCAAGACCATGACCAGCGCGTTCCTGATGCTGGGGAGTGCGGGCGCCCCGGGCCGGGGCATCTGGCCCCTGGTCCTTTACCCGGGCTGCGGGCGAGGGGGCACCGCTGAGGTCGTCTTCCAGCATCTGGCGAAGCGCGAGCCTTTCACGGAGCTCTCGCTGCGCGCCGAACTGCTGCACAGGATGAACGCATTGGAGGGTGTCTCCCTACCGCAGGGCAAGCTGGAACTGCGCCCCGGCTTCCGGCTCTCGGTACTGGAGGACGAGCAGAACCGGGAGATCCTCCGGCAGACGCTGGGCTGGTTCAGGGACCGCTGGGACGAGAGCGGAGCGGTCTGACACACGAGGGGCCGTCGATACACTCCGGATGCGCGCCCGGGATGGCCAGGCCCCCACCGGGCACCGGGACCGATGCGCAGGCGACCGACACCACCACCGAACAGGGAAGGCCCGCACACCGTGGAGCCATTGAGGGACGACGACCCGCGGACCATCGGCGTGTACACGCTCGTGTGCCGTCTCGGTGCCGGCGGTATGGGGCAGGTCTACCTCGGCGAGTCACCGGCAGGCCAGCTGGTCGCGGTGAAGGTGATCAAGCCGTCGGTGCTCGACGAGGACAGCAGGGCCCGGTTCCTGCTCGAAGTGGACAGCCTCAGGACGGTGTACGGGCCGTTCATCGCGTCCTTCGTCGCTGCGGACGCCCGTGCGGAACGCCCCTGGCTCGCCGTGGAGTTCGTGCACGGGCCGGACCTCATGGCCCACGTCACCGGGCACGGGCCGCTGCCGCTCGTGGAGGTGGCCAGTCTCGGGGCGCTTCTGGCCGAGGGGCTCGGGACCGTGCACGAGGCGGGGCTGCTGCACCGTGACCTCAAGCCGCAGAACATTCTTCTCGCTGCGACCGGCCCCAAGGTGATCGACTTCGGCCTCGCGGTGCTGGCCGAACGGCGCTCCACGCTGACGGCCACCGGCGTGGTGGTGGGTTCCGTGCTGTGCATGCCGCCGGAGCAGACCCAGGGTGAGCGCCGTCTCGACCGGCCCGCGGACGTCTACGCTCTCGGCGCGGTCCTGCTGTACGCGGCCACCGGCCACTACCCCTACACCGGCGCCGGCTGGCAGGCGATCGCGCGCCGGATCGAAGACCCGACCGTCCCGCCGGACCTGAGCGGTCTGCCACCCCAGCTGGAACCGCTGATCTCGGCGATGCTCGCCCTCGACCCTGCCGACCGGCCGACGCTGCCCCGGGCCACCGAGCAGCTCGTTCACGTCATGGCAGGCCAGGGGCTCACCGCCGCACAGGCCAAGCGCCGGCTCGCGGCGCTGACCCCTGAGGCCGCCCTGCCCGAGATCGTGCTTCCGCCCGAGCCCGCGGAGCTCCCCGGGAGCCGGCCCGGTTACACCCCGACGGTGCTGGACGTCGCCGTACGCGAGGACGACGAGGCTCCGCCGCGGTGGGGAGACGTGCCGTCGCACGAGGAGGGCGCGCCCGATGCCGACGCCCCCTCCGACGACGCCGCTCCGCCCGCCCCTGAGAAGCCCGGGGCGAGCGATCCCGCCCGGCAGAGCGTCCGGCTCTCCGCGCCGCTGCGGATCGCCGAGGCGCTGCGGGCCGCGTACGCGAGCGACGCGCGTTTCTGAGGAGCCGCCCGCCCCGCACTGCGGCGTGCCCCCGGCTTCCGGGATTCCGGCTCGGCCTCCGCACACCCCGTGAAAGACTTGGAACGGTACTGAACACGCCGCATTTCCGGCACGAACAACGGAGTGACCACGGGTGGCAGAGCAGGGGCAGACGAGGTTTCCGCCCGGAGCCCAGATCCTCGTCCGCGACGAGGAGTGGCTGGTCAGGACCGCGCGCAGGACCGATCACGACGGCGACCGGATCGAAGCCATCGGTGTCTCGGAGTTCGTCCGGGACGAGGAGGCCGTGTTCTTCACCGGCATCGACACGGTCGAGCTCCTGGAGCCGGAGAAGACGCTTCTGGTGCCCGACACCTCCTCCTACTTCCGGCGCGGCCGGCTCTTCCTCGAAGCGGTCCTGCGCAAGACGCCGCTGCCGCAGACCGAGCGCGGCCTCGCCCTGGCCGACCGCTTTCTCCTCGACCCGCTCCCTTATCAGCAGCGTCCCGCGGAGCTCGCGCTCTCGATGCGCAACCTCCGCCCGCGCATCCTGATCGCCGATGTCGTCGGCCTCGGCAAGACCCTCGAAATCGGCCTCACCCTCGCCGAGTTGATCCGCCGGGGCAGAGGTGAGCGGATTCTCGTCGTGACGCCGCAGAGCGTCCTGGAGCAGTTCCAGCACGAGCTGTGGACGCGGTTCTCGATTCCGCTGGTGCGGCTCGACTCGCTGGGCATTCAGCGCATTCAGCGCGAGATCCCCGCGGGCCGCAATCCGTTCACCCACTACAAGCGCGTCATCATCTCCGTCGACACGCTCAAGAACATCGGCCAGTACCGGCACCACCTGGAGCGCATCCAGTGGGACGCGGTCGTCATCGACGAGTCCCACAACCTCATCAACCAGGGCAGCCAGCGCCGCGCCCTCGCCGAGACGCTCACCCCGCAGACCGACGCGCTGCTCCTGGCCAGCGCCACCCCGCACAACGGCGACAAGCGCTCCTTCGCCGACCTGGTGTCGCTGCTCGACCCCGCCGCCATCGTGGACCGTGATCATTACGACCCGGCCGGCGACCTCGGGCACCTCTTCATCAGGCGTACCAAAATCAGCCCGGAGGTCCGCAACGGCATCGGCGCCGAATGGGCGGACCGCGGCCCCACCCGGTCGCTGCACTGCCCGGCCAACGAGGCCGAGGAGCGGATCTTCGCGGAGATCGGCGAGCACTGGCTGCCCACGCCGTCCGGCAGCACCGAGTTCGGCACGGCGGACCAGGAGCGGGTCTCGGTGAGCACCGACCCGCTCTTCTCCTACAACGTCCTCAAGACGTTCCTCTCCTCCCATGTGGCTCTCAAGAAGCTGGTCGACAGCCGCGTCAAGGCCCTCGCCAAACGGGTGCAGGATGCGGTGGACGAGGGAAAGCGGCCGGACCCGGCGATCGACGGTGAGCAGGCCGCCCTGGCCCGGCTGCGCACCCTCGTCGACTCGATGGGGGACGGCAGTGCACCGGGCGACTCCACCAAACTGGACTCCCTCGTCGAGCAGTTGGCGCAGATCGGCGTCGGCCCGCACAGCGACACCCGCGCAGTGATCTTCTCCGAGCGGGTCGAGACCCTCAAATGGCTGGCCGCAAAGGTTCCCGAACGCCTCGGCTTCACCACGGACAAGAACGGCGCTCACAAGGCCGTACGGATCATGCACGGCGGGATCGTCGAGGAGCAACAGCGCATCATCCGCGAGGAGTTCAGCCTCGCCGGCGCTCCGGTGCGCCTGCTGTTCGCCGGTGACGTCGCCTCCGAAGGCGTCAACCTGCACCGCCAGTGCCACCATCTGATCCACTACGACATCCCGTGGTCCCTGATCCGCATCGAGCAGCGCAACGGACGCATCGACCGGTACGGGCAGCGTCGGGAGCCGCAGTTCCGGGCACTGATCCTCACCTCCGGCCGGCCGGGCGCCAAGGATGACCGGACCGTCGCCGAGAAACTCCTGGTCCGCGAGGAGGAGGCCCACAAGCTGAGCGGCACGGCGGAGGCGGAGACCGGCTACTACCGTGCGGACGAGGAAGAACGGCGCCTCATCAGGGAGTTGGTGGAGGGCGGCACGGTCGAGGAGTTCCTCGCGTCCGCGTCCGCAGCCGACGACGCCGACCTGGCGGGTCTCTTCGGTCAGGTCGACACCATCACCGAGGAGGAGCTGCCGGACCGCGCGGACGTGCCCTCGCTCTTCGACGGCGACACGGCGGCCTTCGTCGACACGGCACTCGCCGAGCTCTACGAGGACCGTGCCGACGACGTCATCGGCCTGTCCCGCAGCAAGGACGCCAAGCAGCGCCCGTATCTCTCCCTCTCCCCGGAGAAGGCTCCCGACCTGCTGCGCCGCCTCAAGGCCCTGCCGCCCTCCTACCTGAAGGAGCAGGGCGTGGCCGAGCGCATGATCCTCTCCTTCGACCGGGGTCTCGCCCAGGACAAGCTGACCGAGGCCCGCGAGGCCACGGACACCATCTGGCCCACCGTCTCGTACCTGAGCGACATCCATCCGGTGGTGGAGTGGCTCACCGACAAGGTGCTGGTGCAGTTCGGTCGGCAGGAGGCGCCGGTGATCACCTCCCCGCATGTGGAGCACCCCACTTTCCTGATCCAGGGCATCTGCTCCAACGCGCTCGGCCGCCCCACGGTCGTACGGTGGATGGCCGTCAGCGCCGACCCGGGCGCCCCGGTGGGGGAGATGACCGACGCCCTGCGCGCGGCGAAGGTCGGGCCGGATCTCGCCCGTACCGGCGAGCCGCGCGACCTCGGACACCTCCAGTCGCTGGTGCCCGCCGCGGTGGCGCGGGCCCGCGAGCACCTGGAGAAGTCCAAGGACGACTGGGCGCACCAGATCAGCGGCCCGCTCGGCGAATACCGCAAGCGTCTGTCCGACTGGCGTCAGGGGTCCCTCGACTCGCTGTCCGGCGAGAGTGCCCGGCGCAAGCGGCAGGTCGAGAAGACCGCCGGCGATCAGGCCGCCCTCCTCGACCAGTTGCACACCACCGGCCTTCCCCTGCTGCGCGTGCTCGCCGTCCTGGACCGGCCCGCCCCGGACGGAGCCGAGGACGAGACCCCGGACAACGACTGCGGCACCCCCGACCACGCCTTCGACCCGGCGGAGAACTGACGTGACGTACGACTCGCTGGTCAACCACGGCGACTACCTCTCGGCGCACTACCTCGCCGAAGTCCTGCCCAAGGACCTCAAGGCCAAGGACGGCCTACTCGCCCGGTGGGCCGAGACCGAGGAGCGGGAGCGGCGCGCCCACTCCGCCGCCGTCGCCGAGGCCAAGCGCGAAGGGCGGGACCCGGCGACCGTCGAGCCGCGCGCCCGCACTCCCCGCGAGGGTCTGCGGGCCCTCCACGGCCCCTACTTCTCCTGGCGCCCCGACTTCGCCCGGGACGCCGAGGCCCTCGCCGTACCGGACGCGCCGGTCCCCGCCGACTGGGCCAAGCGCCTCACCGAGCTGCACCTGACCACCCTGCGCGCGCTCGGCTTCGACGACGCCCACGAGCAGACCGTCACCGTCCACCGCTCGGGCCACGACCACCCGGTTCAGGCCCTGCACACCGAGCCCGGCCTGATCGCGGTCGCCTGCGGCTGGACCGACGAGCCGGACGCGGCCCTCGACCCGGACGGCGCGGGCCGCCTGCTGCACCCGGTGACCCTGGAGGCATCGGCCCGTCTGACCGACGCGAAGGCCCTGGCCGACTTCCTCTTCGAGTGCGACGAGCCTTACCGCTACGTCCTGATGCTGGCCGGCGGCGTCGTCGTCCTCGCGGACCGCCTCGCCTGGCACGAGGGCCGCTACCTCGCCGTCGGCCTGGACGCCGCACTCAACCGGCGCGACGTCCGCAACGGCGGTGAACTCGACACGGTCGCCGCGCTGTTCGGTGCGGACTCGCTGCGCATCCCCGAGGAGGGCGGCACCGCACCGCTGGCCGGCTTCGTCGACAAGTCCGGCAAGCACGCCGTCGGCGTCTCCACCGAACTGCGGGAGGGCCTGCGGCTGTCCGTCGAGTGGATCTCCAACGAGGTCCTGGCCCGCCTGCGGGACCAGGGCGTCCCCCCGGAGCAGATCGACGAACCGGCCCGCCTCGCCAAGGAACTCGGCCGCGAGTCGCTGCGCTACCTCTACCGCATCCTGTTCCTGCTGTACGCCGAGGCCCAGCCGTCGCTCGGCATCCTGCCGGCCGACGATCCCGAGTACGCCCGGGGGTACGGCCTCCAGCGCCTCGGCGACCTCGTCGTCCGCGACCTGGTGGGCGAGCGGTCCCGGCGCGGTTTCCATCTGTACGAGTCCCTCGACCTGCTCTTCCAGCAGGTGCAGCAGGGCCACCGGGAGTTCGGCAGCGAGCCCGAGGACCTGGCGGCCCAGGCCGCCGACCGCGCGGCCACCGAGGCCGAGCGGGAGGCCGCCGAGCTCTTCGCCTCCGGGGCGCTCACCCGGGACGCGTACACGGAGCGGATCCGCGAGGCCGACCGTGCCCGCAAGGCCGCCGCCCGCAGCGCCGACGTCGGCCTGCGCTTCGAGCCGTTGCGCTCCGAGCTGTTCGAGGGCGACGCGGTGCGCCTCATCTCGGCCGACCGGATAGAGCACCCGGCCTACGAGGACGGCTCGGACGGGCCCGAGTTCCTGGACACCCGCCTGCGCAACGAGACCCTGCACAAGGTGCTGCGCCGCCTGATGCTCACCAAGGGCAAGGGCCGCGAACGCGGCGGCTTCATCTCGTACGCACAGCTCGGCATCAACCAACTCGGCGCGGTCTACGAGGGGTTGATGTCCTACACCGGCTTCATCGCCCACGAGGACCTCTACGAGGTCGCCAAGGGCGGCGACGCGTCCGGCGGCAGCTGGATGATCCCCGCCACCCGCGTCCAGGACTACCCGGACGAGGTGTTCGTCGAGCGCCCCCACGAGGAGACCGGCCGCCCGCTGCGCGTCGTCCACCCCAGGGGCTCCTTCGTCTACCGCCTGGCGGGCCGCGACCGCCAGACCTCGGCCTCGTACTACACCCCGAAATCCCTCACCGAGGTCACCGTCGAGCTGGCGCTGAAGCACCGCCTCGACCAGGACGGCACCCAGACGTCCGCCGAGGAGCTCCTCGGCTGGAAGATCTGCGAGCCCGCGCTCGGCTCGGGCGCGTTCCTCAACGAGGCCATCGACCAGGTGGCGGCCGAGTATCTGCGGCGCAGGGAAAGGGAGCTGGACCGCCGCATCGATCCTGAGCTGCGGCCCGTCGAACTCCAGAAGGCCAAGGCGTACATCGCCCTGCACAACGCGTACGGCGTGGACCTGAACGCCACCGCCGTGGAGCTGGCCGAGGTCTCCCTCTGGCTGAACTCCATGCACCCCGGCATGCGCGCACCCTGGTTCGGCCTGCACCTGCGGCGCGGCAACTCCCTCATCGGCGCGGGCCGCAAGGTGTACGGGGCGGACGCCCTGCCGCACGGCCAGTGGTTGTCGAAGAAGTCCCCGCTGCCGCCCACCGAACTCCCCTTCCGGGACGGCGGATTGCCGCAAGGCGCCGTCCACCACTTCCTCCTCCCCGCGCTCGGCTGGGGTGCGGTCGCCGGGGAGCCCGAGGCGAAGAAGCTGGCGGAGGAGCAGGCGAAGGCGCTCGGCCAGTGGCGTAGGGGGGTGCAGAAGACGCCCAAGGGGCCCAAGCCGTTCGAGGAGAAGGGCGACGAGCCGAAGGAGAAGCGGCAGAAGCGCTACGAGAAGTGGGCCAGGGCGGCGGCCAAGACCGAGCTGGGCCGGCTCCAGGCGGTGGCCCGCCGGGCCGAGTTCTTGTGGAGCCTGGTCGCCAAGCGTCTGGAACTGTCCGAGCGGAAGGTCTCGCGCCGGATCGACGTCTGGGGCGCGGACTGGCTGGAGCCGGCGCCGGAGGCCACCGACAAGCAGCGCGTCCTGGACGACCTGACGGCGGCCGGCACGCCGTACTGGCGGCTGAAGACGGTCATGGACGCGTGGTGCGCGCTGTGGTTCTGGCCGCTGGACAGGGTGGGGCTGCTGGACGGCACGGAGGCGAAGTACGCGGCGGACGGCGGGGTGTTCGAGGCGGGCCCCGCCCCGGTGGCACCGGAACCGGAGGCCGCCGCTGCGAGCGGACCCGCGCCGGGTGATGTCGTCTGGCGGGCCGCCGGGCTCTTCGACGACCCCGACGGCGAACAGGGCGAGTTGGATGCCGACGCCGAGAGCGACAAGGGCCTGGAGATCAAGCGCCTCAAGATCAAGGGGCGCAGGGCGACGGGTCGGCAGGCCGAGATCGCCGAGGACACGCGGCGCTCGGTCATCCCGCTGAAGACGCTGGCCGACTGGCTGGACTTCCTGGAGCTGACGCTCGGCACGAAGGACGCGGACGCCGGCTCTTTCCTGGACGGCCTGGACGACCTGCCGGTGGACGAGGCACTACCGCTCCTGGAGACGTACGAGCGCAGCCTGGACGGCGTGCTGGGCATGGACAGCCCGTTCAAGCTGAACGAGCGCTTCCCGTGGCTGCACACGGTCGAGGAGATCGCGGGCACGACGGAGCGCGACATCAAGACGGAGGACGGGCACGGGTTCTTCCACTGGGAGCTGCATTTTGCGCATGTGTTCCGGGGGGCGGGGGGTGGGTTCGACCTTCAGGTGGGGAATCCGCCTTGGGTCAGGCCGCGGTGGGAGGAGAACCCGCTGCTCGCTGAGCACGAGCCGTGGTTCATGCTCACCGAGAAGCCGACAAAGACCGAACGAACGCGGCGTCTTGACGAGTTGATGACGGCGGAGCCCGTGCGCCGCTACCTGCTGAACGAGCTGGCGGCACACAGCGGCACGGGAGCGATGCTCGGCTCCGGCCTGCTGTACCCGTTGCTGCGGGGGACGCAGCCGGACCTGTACCGGGCGTTCATGTGCCGGACGTGGGAGCACATGGCGGGGGAGGGGGCGGTGGGGCTCGTCCATCCCGGATCGCATTTCAGCGGTGACAGCGAAGGGCCATTGCGTGAAGCCGCATACACCCGCCTTCGCATCCATGGCGACTTCGTGAACCAGGGCAACAGATTCTTCCCGCCGCCTGTGGGACATGCCAGTCACTTCGGGGTGCACATCTATGGCCAAGAAGGTGAAATCGGTTTCGACCACCTGTCGTGGCTGGTTTCCGTGGACGCGCTACGCCTGTCGGCACACGATGACGGCACTGCGTCTGACCCGGGCATTCGGTACGCAGGTAGTTGGGACGAGCGCCCGCACCGCAAGCGGATTGTCCGGGTGGACGAGGAGACGCTGGAGCGATGGCAGCGTCTGACCGGCGACGAGGGGCAGCCCGTGCGGCAAGGCCGGTTGCTCTCTCTGGTGAGTACGGCCGAGGCGCAGGCGATCGAGGCGCTGGCGGACTACTCGCTGCGGCTCGCGGACTATGAGCCGCAGATCAGCAGTGGCTACCACGAGAGCGGCGCCAAAGCCGCCGACCTCATCGACTACAACGTGGCTGATGTGACCCGCACCGTTCACCAGCCGGCCGACTGGTCCGAGGTGATCCTCAAGGGTCCCCAACTCGGCTTGGCCAACCCGATGTTCAAGCAGCCGAGCCAGGGCGGTGGTGAGGTCCTTGGACTCAACCCCCTGACGCTCGCGGATGACGCGGTGCCCGAGTCCGAGTACGTGTACGTGGCTAAGCCCGCTGTCTATCGCGCTGCCCAGGACGTGTGGAGTGATCACCGGACGCTGGACCAGCTGCGGGCGTCGGAGCGCGAGGTCGCACGGGCGCGGGCTGCTGTGGCCGAGGCCCGGGAAGTTGCGCCGGACGAGGTTACGGCGGAGGGGGTGGACGGGGAGTTGGTGCGGCGGTTGCGGCGGCCGTATACGGAGTTCTACCGGGTGGCGTGGCGAGAGTTCATCGCTCCCGATACCGAGCGCAGCTTCTATGCGGCACTCGTGCCGTTGGGTACCGCACACATCCACGCCGTCCGCAGTGCTCATGTCGTCGACAACCGGAGCACGGCGCTCGCTGCTGGCTTTTGGTCGGGCATTCCCCTCGACTATCTGTTGCGTACCACGCGTATCCGGCACTTGGACGTGGCTCCTGCCAAGCGCCTGCCGGTTCCGGAGATGGCCAAGCACCCGCTTGCATCGGCCTTGCTCCTGCGCACTCTGCGCCTCAACTGTTTGACAAGCGCCTACGCAGAACTCTGGGAAGAGTTGTACGACCCGACTTGGCCTGGCTATGAGTCATGGGCCCACGACTGGATCGGGCTTTCCCCTCTGCACGCTGTCACTCCCCACTGGAGCCGCGAGACTCCGCTGCGCACCGAACGAGCCCGCCGGGCCGCACTCGTGGAGATCGACGCCCTCGTGGCGGTATGGCTGGGAGTCAGCGCCGACGCATTGGCAGCCATGTACAAGTCGCGCTTTCCGATCATGCAGGACTTCGATGAAGTCACCTGGTTCGACGGGCGAGAACGGAGGATCGCTGGGGTCCGCCACACCTACGGCTTTGGCCAGACCAAGGAGCACTACGAGCAGCTCCTCGCCTACAACAAGGGCGAGCGCCCCGACCCCCCGGAGGGCTACACAGCCCCCTTCTACAAGGCCAACCGGGAGCAGGAAATGCGTGCCGCGCACGCCGTCTTCGCGGAGCGGCTGCGGAAGGCGCAGGAAGCTCAGGTGTAAGTGGAGCGCCCCGGCACGGGATTGGGGTCCGTGCGGGGCGCTCAGGCAAGCAGCGGCGTCAGCCTTGGGCCGCGTACGAGACGAAGCGCTGCCATATTTCGGGGGCCACGGCCAACTGGGGGCTCTGCCGCAGCTTCGAGTCCCGTACATGAACGGTGGTGGGGCAGGTCGCCACCTCGACACAGTCCCCTTCGCTGCCGCTGCTGTAGGTGGACTTCCGCCAGGACAGGGCCACCTCGACGCAGTCGTCGCCGTCGGAGCCGCTGTAGCTGCTCTTGAACCAGGCCAGTTCGGACGTGTTCATAGCGCTCCTCGCATTCGCTTCAGCAGGCCCTTGGAGTCCTCAGGGGTGAGGGCCTGTGAGCGCAGTCTCGCATAGCGCTGGAGCATGATGCTGACCTCCTTGGAGTCGGAGATCAGTAGGCCGCCGCGCTGGCCTTCGGCGTAGGCGAGCCACTTGTTTTCCGGTGTCTCCAGCAGACGCAACGGCCCATCGAACCCCGCATGATCCGGCTGCCGTAGCGGCATGATCTGTAGCTCCACGTTGAACTGTCCCGCACGCTCCAGAAGATGGTCGATCAGCTCCCGTGTCGTGTCCGGTCCGCCGGTACAACGCTCGATCAGCGCCTGCTCAATGATGAAGCTGAAGGTGATCGGCGGCCGTCGCTGAAAGAGCCTCTGACGTTCCAGGCGGGCCAGTACCTGCTGGTCGACCTGTTCCTCATCCTTGACCGGAGGCACGCTGACAGTCACCGCCCGCGCATACGCCTCCGTCTGCAACAGGCCCGGGATGACACGGCACTCGTAGGTCCACAGAGTGACCGCCTCCGCCTCAAGCCTCGCCCACTGCCGGAACCAACTCGCCAGCCCCGGCTGCCGCGACAGATGCCGTGCCGCACCCCGCAGCGCCCCGAACGCGTCCAGGATCTCTTCCGCCCGCTCGACGAAGTCCGGCTGCGGAAAGCGGCGGCCCTGCTCGATCTTGGCGACGGTCTGGACCGAGTACGGGACCAGTTCGGCGAACTCCTCCTGGGTCAGGCCCGCCCGTTTGCGGAAGGCCTTGAAGACCTCGCCGAAGGTCTTGAGGCTGTCCGACACCTCCGGCTCGCCGCTGCCCGGTGACCCGCCCGTACCGTCCGTCATGCGAGGACTTCCCCTTTCCTCAAGCTCTTAGCTCCGTTCGAGCAGGGGAAACCCCACTCCTCCCCGGCATACCGCTGCCAACCCGGCCATGGTTACGGCCAGTTGCCATCCCTTTCCACCCTCCGCACTCGTACTCTCACGCAGAGTGCGAGTCCCTGACCTGGTGTGCGGGGTTCGCCGGCGGCCAGTTTTGGGGCCATGACGCCAAGTTCCGTCCACCAAGACCCGGTGACCGTACGTGTGTTCACCCAGCGTTTCAGTTCCACCCCGCGCGGCGCTCGCCTCGCCCGCCACCTCGCCCAGCACCGGCTGAATGACTGGGGGATCCCGTACGGGTCCGATGCCTCGGACATCGCCGCGCTGCTCGTGGCCGAGCTCGCCGCCAACGCCGTCACCCACGGGCGCGTTCCCGGCCGGGACTTCGAGGTGCGGCTCAGCTGTGACGCGGGCACCCTCCGGATCGACGTGTCGGACCCGCGCGGCGAGCGCCGGCCCGACGGGCCGGACGGCATCACCGCCCCGGCCGCCACGGCGGACGGCGGCCGGGGGCTGCTGATCGTCGAGGCGCTGGCCGACCGGTGGGCGGTCCTCGGCCGCCCGGCCGTCGGCAAGACGGTCCGGGCCGAACTGGACCTGCCGCGCTGACGGGCCCGCTCGCCGTCTATAGGCTGGCTGCCGACCATGGACCAAAGGTCATCAGCGGCGGCCGGCGGAGGCGACGGGGAGTCATGGCAGGGCTTGAGGACAGTGGCAGCGGACAGGCGACCGGGCGCGGGCGGGACGTCGGATTCCGGCGCTACCAGTTCCCGTCGGAGGACACCGAGCTGCTGCAGCCCGGACTCTTCCCCTCCTTGCACGGCCCGGTCGAGGTCGGGGGGGACGGGCTCCCGACCGGGGTGGAACTGGAGCAGCCCGCCGACGAGGAGGGTGCGGAGGCCGGTGCGCGCACGAGCGAGTCCGACGAGATCTCCGCACCGTTCCGGCCCGAGAGCATCAAGATCGAGACCCAGACGACCACCGTCGACCTGCTCCTGTCGCGCCTGCGGGAGGGCATGATCGACCTCGCGCCCGACTTCCAGCGCCGGGCCGGCATCTGGACCGACGTACAGCAGAGCCGCCTCATCGAATCGCTGCTGCTGCGCATCCCCATCTCGTCCTTCCACATGGCGCAGGACGAGAACGACGACTGGGCCGTGGTCGACGGCATCCAGCGGCTCACGGCCATCGCCCGGTTCATGGCACCGGAAGCGGTGGACATGCCGCCGCTGACGCTGCGCGGGCTCGACTATCTGCGCGACTTCCACGGCAAGGGCTACGAGGGACTGACCGGGCGGCTGCGGATCAGGCTGCGCGAGACCCAGCTGGTGGTGCACATCATTCAGCAGGGCACGCCGGAGGCCGTGAAGTTCAACGTCTTCTCGCGGATCAACACCGGAGGACTGCCGCTCACGCCGCAGGAGATCCGGCACGCCCTGGTCGAGGGGCCGGTGCGCGGCTACCTCGCCGACCTCGCCGAGGACCCGGCCTTCGGGGAGGCCACGGGGCACAGCGTGTCCAATGAGCGGATGGCCGACCGGGAGATGGTGCTGCGCTTCCTGGCGTTCCGGCTGAGCGACCCGTCGCAGCACGCGCAGCGGGACTTCGACCAGTTCCTCATCACCTCCATGCACTACGTCAACCGGCTGAGCGCAGCGCAACGGGAGGTGCTGGCGCTGGAGTTCCGCAAGGCGATGCGGTGCGCGTCGGGTGTCTTCGGTGCTCACGCGTTCCGGAAATGGCGGGGGGGAAAGGGCAAGTCGCCCATCAACAAAGCCCTGTTCGAGGCCGTCGCGGTCAATCTTGCCGCTCTGGGTGATCGCGAGCGTGAGACGCTGGTAGCGTCGCGTGACAGGGTGCTCGAAGGGTTCTTCGGGTTGATGAAGGACTGGGACTTCGACCGTGCCATCTCCGTCGCCACCGGCGACACGAAGAAGGTGCGCAAGAGGTTCGGCGCGATGGCGGAGCTCTTCCAGGGGGTAGCGGGGCAGTGATCGACCGGCTGACGTTAACGAACTTCAAGGCGTTCCAGCACGTGGACCTGGAGCTCGGGCCCCTCACCCTGCTGACCGGTCTCAACTCCTCCGGCAAGAGCAGTGTCCTCCAGGCGCTCGGGCTGCTCCAGCAGTCGTACACGGCCGGTGACCTGGACGACGTACGGGAGCTGGTGCACGAGGCGGGTTCCGGCGCCGTCGCCGCCACCGACAGCGGCTTCCTCCTCAACGGTGAGCTGGTCTCCCTCGGCACCGGCCGCGACGTCCTGCACGAGGACTTCACCGGTGACGAGCCGGAGATCACGCTCGCGGTGAGCGAAAGCGCGTACCGCTACTCCTGGACCGTGGCCTACGAGGCCGAACAGAACCTGCTGCCGCTGACCGGTGTCGACATCCCGCTGACCAGCGAAGGGGCGACGCCCCCGGCCGGCGCCGCCGCCGTCGTCCCCGGATACTTCACCGCCGGTTTCCAGTACCTGCACGCCGACCGCATCTCACCCGCCGAGTTCTACCCGCGCGACCACCACGCGGCCATCGGGCGCGGCTTCCTCGGCGTGCGCGGCGAACACACCGTCAACTTCCTGCGCCACCACGCCAGGGAGGAGGTCCCCGAGGGGCCGCTGCGTCACTCGCGCGCCGCGTCGGCGCGGCTGCTGGATCAGGCAGCGGCGTGGATGGGGGAGCTGTGCCCGGGCGTGGACCTCCAGGCCGCCGCCATCGAAGGCACCGACTCGGTGCGCCTGTCGTACGGCTTCGACGGCCCGCGCGGCACCCGGCGACGCCCCACGAACGTCGGCTTCGGCCTCACCTACGCCCTGCCGATCGTCGTGGCCTGTCTGACGGCGCGCCCCGGATCGCTGGCCCTCCTGGAGAACCCCGAGGCGCATCTGCACCCGCGCGGCCAGTCCCGGATGGCGGCCCTCGTCTCGGCGGCGGCCGCGCACGGGGCGCAGCTCGTGATCGAGACGCACAGCGACCACGTCCTCAACGGGGTGCGGCTCGCCGTCAAGCGGGGCGTGCTGCCCCCGGACCGTGCCGTACTCCACTACTTCCGGGGCGGTGTCACGGGCAGCGAGGTGGCCAGTCCCCGTATCGACGGTGACGGCATGCTCGACCAGTGGCCGGAGGGCTTCTTCGACGAGGTGGAGAACACGCTCGACGAGCTGCTGACCTGAGCACCGGCCGGGGGCCGGTCGACGGGCGCGTACGACATCACGGAGGGGGGAAACGTGCCGCTGCTGTTCCTGAATGAGATCTCCTGCAACACGACTTGCGATCCGGCGCGCGCGGAGCGGGCCATGACGGAGCTGGCCCGGGCCGTGCTCGCGGTGCTCAGGGCCGACCGGGCGGGCACCGTCCTGGTGAGCAAGGACCCGATCACCGGGCTCCAGATAGCGGACGGGCACCCGATCGGCAAGTGGCACGGCAATCCCCGGCACCGCGACATGTGGCGGCGGCTCCTCCAGATGCAGAGCAAGTGGCCGCATCGCGTCGTCTTCCCCGAGGGCCAGGATTTCTACGACGTCGATTACCGGCACCGGGACAGGCCGGCGGAAGGGCTGGGCGCGGCCCACCTCATGGACGGGCTGGGAGTCTCCTTAGCGGTCGAGTCCTGTTGGGGCGACGGTCAAGTGACCCTGGAGCGCGCGCAGTTGGTGGAGGGCGCGGAGGCCGCCGAGGGGACGTACCACTCGGAGACCGATGAGGTCCAGGTGCGGCACATGTCCGGGATCGGGCACTGTGAGGTGCACGGCGCCTGGCTGCGGGAGTCGGTCGAAGCGGTCCGCAGGGGCGGCCTTGAGGCCGTGCGCCGAGGCGGCGACCTGTGGGAGCGACGGGCGGAATTCTTCCCCCGTCTCGAATTCCTGCCCCGGGTGGAACAGGACCTGCGGGAGCTGCCCGAGGTCTGGGTGCGGCCCGTGCGCGACCGCCTCGTGGAACTGCAGGAGGCAGTGGCCGGGTGGGACCCGCGGGCCCGGCCGATCGGGCCCCAATGGAGGTCCGACGTGCGCACCGAGTTCGAGTCACGCAGACGGCTGTGCTGGTTCACCGACGAAGACGGCAGCCGGCAGCTGTTCGACTGGCACTGCGAGTTCCTTCCGACGCCGGGGCGGATGCACTTCCGGCTCCTGCACGACCGGAGCACCCTGCGCATCGCTTACGTAGGACGCAAACTCGGCGTCTGAGCCGGGGTGGGCCACGGCGTCGCCCCAGCGTGAAGACGTCCGGCCGGGCCGGATGCGGGCGCGGCGCGATTACGGTAGGGACGTGCCCGCGACCGGGCACCTAGCAGTACGGAGAACCAGGAGGACCGCGCGTGCGACCGACCCTCGCCGCCGAGCAGGTGCGCGACAGCCTGAGCCAGTACCTGTCGACGACGTACGCACTGGCGGACGAGAGCACCCGCAGCGCCCTGGAACAGTTCCTCGGCGATGCCGACGACGGCATCTTCCGCGGCCCGTACCTGCGCATCCGCACCCCCTTCCGCCCGGCCGAGAACGACGACTGGCAGCGGCACCTCACCTGGTGGCCGCGAGGGTTCCATCCCCACCGCCACCAGGAGCGGGCCTGGGAACGTCTCTCGACGCTGCACGGCCCGGCCCGGCCCACGCTGGTGACCACCGGCACCGGATCCGGCAAGACCGAGTCGTTCCTCGTGCCGCTCCTCGACCACTGCCGACGGGAGCGCGAGGCCGGACGGGAGGGCGTCAAGGCCGTCCTCCTCTATCCGATGAACGCGCTCGCCACCGATCAGGCGCACCGCATCAACACCTACCTCGACAACCCCCGGGACGCCCGGCTCAGGGACGCGGGCGTACGGGCCGCGCTCTACATCGGCGACAAGGCGTCCAAGGAGTTCAAGCAGGCCAATCCGCGTGTCGCGGTCGACCGGGACGAGATCCGCCGGACCCGGCCCGACATCCTCATCACCAACTACAAGATGCTGGACCTGATGCTCCAGCGGCCCGAGGACCAGCGGCTGTGGCAGGAGCCGGGCGGCTCCGCGCTCGCCTACGTCGTCCTGGACGAGTTCCACACGTACGACGGCGCCCAGGGCACCGACGTGGCCATGCTGCTGCGCCGGCTCGGCGCCGTCGCGGACCTGAACGAGCCGGGACGGCCGCTCGGCCCGGTCTGCCCCGTCGCCACCTCGGCCACCCTGGGCGAGGGCGCACCGGGCACCGCGGGCGGGTCGATGCTGGAGGTGGCCGAGCAGGTGTTCGGCGTGCCCTTCCCGCCGGACGCCGTCGTGGGGGAGGACCGGCGCAGCGCCCAGGAGTTCGCGGGCGAAAGCGACTTCAGGATGCCCTTCCCCGCCCCCCACGAGGTGGCGGGCGTCGGTGACCCCACCCGTGACCCGGGAGCGCTGGACCAGCTTGCCGCCGCCTTCACCGGCCGGAGCGGCCTGGACGCCGTACAGCTCGGCAGGCAGCTGCGCCGGCACCGGATGACCGCCGCCGTGCTGGAGATCCTCGACGGCCGCCCGCGCACGGTGAACGAGATCATGGACGTCCTGCCGCGCTACGCCTACCACTGGGGCATGGCCGTCCAGCAGCACCCGGCCGTCGCCGCCCAGGCCCTCGCCCGCTACGTCGCCCTGCTCTCGACGGCCCGCGACCCCGAGCACCCCACCCGCCCGCTGCTGTCCATCGAGGTGCACCACTGGGTGCGCTCCGTCTCCCGGGTGCTGCGCGGCATCAGCGCGGCGCGGGCCGAGTTCCGCTGGGACGATGAACGGGTCGCCACGGGCGGCAGGCTGGCCACCCGTACGACAGGGCGCAGTGCGGCCAACTCCCCTGCCCCGGAAGGTGATCCGGGCCCGGCCGCCCCCGCGGGAGACAGCGCGCCGCCGCCCGCGCAGGTGTTCCTGCCGGCCGTCTTCTGCCGTGAGTGCGGCCGCTCCGGCTGGGCGGCGCTCTCCCCGGAGGCGGACCCGGCGGAGCTCGACATGAACGCCACGAAGATCCGCCGGGCGTCCGTCGGCCGCGACAAGAGCCGCGTCCGCAACATGATCGCGGCGACCCCGCAGCAGGCGTACGAAGCGGCCTTCGTGGCCGAGAAGCAGCGCAGCGGGCCGACCGTGATGGTGCTCGACGGGCTGACCGGGCGGGTGCGGCCGCTGTCCGGCGAGAGTGACTTCGACCCGCCGCACGACGGTCAAGGCCCCCACGTGGCGAAGCCGTTGCACGACGCCGCATTCGTCTGGGCCGACCTCGGCGACGACCGGGCGGCACGCGGCGACCAGTGCCCGGCCTGCCGCACCTTCAACGCCATCCGCTACCTCGGTACCGGCCTCGCCGCGCTCGCCGCCGCCTCCATCACCCAGCTGTTCACGGGCGGTGAGCTCGACAAGAACCTGAAAGAGGACAAGACCCTCCTCTTCAACGACTCCGTGCAGGACGCCGCCCACCGCGCCGGATACGTCGCCAACCGCTCGTACACCTTCTCGCTGCGCTCCCTGCTCGCCAGCCGCATCGACGAGGACGAGCCGGTCGCGCTCAGCGACCTGGCGGCCGACCTCATCGCGGATGTCGTGGACAGCAAGGCCGTGCAGGCCGCGGTGATCCCGCCCGACCTGCATGTCGTACGCGGCGTCGACACCCTGCTGTCCGGGCGCAGCCACGGCTCTCGCGCCACCTGGGAACTCATCGCCCAGCGCCTCGCCTTCGCGGCGGTCCTGGAGTTCGGGCTGAGGTCCCGGCAGGGCCGCACCCTGGAACTGACCCGCACCGTCGCCGCGGACGTCCCGCTCCAGGACCCGGACGCGGTCGCCGAGATCGTCCGTGAACTCCTGCACACCACCCCCGGGGACATCGCGCTGCCGGATGGCTCCCTGCCCGGACCGGACCGCTGGACCGGGTACGTGCGCGGCCTCCTCGAACGGCTGCGCACGCGCGGCGCCGTCCGGCACGCCTGGCTCGATGCCTGGCTGGACCAGGCGGGGGTGCGGCGCTGGCTCGTCTGGGGCGGGCGCAAGACCGGGATGCCCGCGTTCCCGCCCGGCGTGTCCGCCCCGGCGTTCCTGCTCGGCAGCCCCAAGCAGGGCAGCGACGACTTCGACGTGGTCACCGGACGCCTCGGCTGGTATCAGGACTGGACCCGGCGGAGCCTGGGACTGCGCCCCGACGCCGCCAACGCCTTCCTGGTGCGGCTGCTGCCCGCGCTCGTCGACGCGGGCGTGCTCTCCGCCCGCACCGCCAAGGACGGGGTGACCCGCGTCTACGGCCTCCAGCCCGGCCACGTACAGGTGCGCAAGCTGGCCGACGACCAGGTGGCCGACGCCTCCGCGCACTGCCCGGTCTGCTCCTGGGAACAGACCGTCCACCCCGCCCTCGCCGACCAGTGGCACGGACAGCCGTGCCCCCGCTACCGCTGCGGCGGCCTGCTGCGCACCGGCCAGGACCTGGAGAGCGGGGTGCGGCGCAGGGACTTCACCCAGGACTTCTACCGGCGGATGTACCGCGAGGCCGGCGTCTTCACCATCAACACCGCGGAGCACACCGGCACCCTCAGCCGCCCCAAGCGCGAAGCCGTGGAGAAGGCGTTCCGTGCGGGCGTCCAGGCCCACTACGCCAACCCGCAGGTCCTGTCCTGCACCCCCACGCTGGAACTCGGCATCGACATCGGTGACCTGTCGGCCGTGGTCCTCGCCTCGCTGCCCAAGGGACCCGCCAACTACGTGCAGCGGGTGGGCCGGGCGGGCCGTGCCACCGGCAACGCCTATCTGCTGACCATGGTCGACCGTGGCCCCCGGGACCGCTACTACCTGGACGACCCCCGGCAGATGATCGCCGGAGACATCCAGCCGCCCGGCTGCTTCCTCTCCGCGAGCGAGATCCTGCGCCGCCAGTACCTCGCGCACCTCCTCGACCTGGCCGGCGCCGGACGCCTGCCCGCACTGGACAGTGGCGGGGATGCGCTCGGCCCGATGCCCCGCCTGGCCACCGACCTGTTCGGCCCTTCGGCGTGGCTGTCCGAGTTCCAGGAGGCCGCGCTTGCCGCGGGCCCCCGCCTCGTCGATGCTTTCCTGCTGCTGTTTCCGCCGTACGACGAGGCGAAGGGCACGGGCGTCAGCCCGCGGACGGCCGAGGAGCTGCGGACGTACGCGACCGGGGATCTGGCCGATGCCCTGGGCGGGGCCCGCGCCCAGTGGGAGGACCGGCGCGGCGAGATGCAGCACCGGATCACGTCGATCGACGACGCGCTGAAGGCGCTGGTGGCCGGCGACCCGGAACACGAGCGGCAGGGCAGAGAGCTGCGGGCCGAGCGGCGAGCCGTGTCCCGGCACGCGGGCGAGATCAGCCGGACCACCGCGCACGCCGCGCTCGTCGACCTCGGACTGCTGCCCAACTACAGCCTCGTCGACTCGATGACCGAACTCGAAGCCACCCTCACCTGGCGGGAGGAGGGCAAGGACGGGCAGCCCGAGCACCACAGCAAGGTCCTGCGGTACGAGCGGTCGGCGCGTCTGGCCCTGGTCGACTTCGCACCCGGCAACCACTACTACGTACAGGGGTACAAGCACCGCATCACCGGGCTCGACATCGGCAGTCCGAACCGCCCGGCGTGGCTGTGGTGGCGCGTCTGCCCCGACTGCGGGCACGTCCGCACCCAGCAGGCACGGCAGGACTCCACCGCCTGCCCGCGCTGCCTGTCCCCGGCCATCGGCGATGTCGGCTGCCTGCACAAAGTGCTGGTGCCCCACCGCGTGATGGCCCGCGACCAGCGGGACGACATCCGCGTACGCGACGACACCGACGAGCGGGAGCGGCGCCACTACACCGTCGTCCCGGCCGTGGACTTTCCGCAGGAGCACATCGAGGCGGGCTGGAAGCACACAAAGGCCACGTTCGGCTGGGAGTTCACCCGCCAGGCCGTCATCCGGCACCTCAACGTCGGTGCCTCCCGCGTGGACACGGGGGCGGAAGGCGCCTTCGCGGGCCGCCAGGTGCGGCTCAACCCCTTCTGGGTCTGCGACTCCTGCGGATTCGCCGACCCCGACGGCGGTCCCGCCGCCGCGCCCGCCGGACAGCAGGCCGCCTTCGGCGCTTCCCGGGCGACGAAGTACCACCGCCCGTGGTGCCCCCGGCTACGTGACGGGCTCGGCGAGACGAAGGCGGCTCAGCAGGGCGTGAAACTGCTGCTCGCCCACGAGCTGCGCAGCGAGGCGCTGCGCATCCTCATCCCCGCGGTCACCGCGCACACCGAGGAGCGCCTCGCCTCCTTCAAAGCGCTGCTCCTCGCGGGCATCGCCCAGAGCTACGGAGGGGACCCCGACCACCTGGCCGTGGTCACCGACTCCATGCCCGAGCCCGGCAGCGACATCCGCAGGCACTTCCTCGTGCTGTACGACTCCCTGCCCGGCGGCACCGGCTATCTCCACCGGCTCGCGGGGCCCGACGGCCTGCACGACGTGCTGACCCGGGCCCGCCACGTCATCGAGCGGTGCCCGTGCGTCGGCGAGAAGCGCCCCGCCTGCCACCGCTGCCTGCTGCGGCACGTCGGCGACAGCGAGTACGAACTGGTCTCGCGGGAACACGCCCTCGACATGCTCGGTGAACTCCTCGGCCGTACCGGCGATGCCTGGAGCATCGAGGAAGCCGGGACGACCGCGGACATCAGCCTCGTCCAGCAGGTCGAGAGCGAGCTGGAAGCACTGTTCCGACGGGGGCTCCTCGCCTGGGCCGAAGGCGTCGACGAGGTGAGCGTGCGCAGCGCGCAGACGCCCGACGGCGAGCGCGATACGACGCTGCGGTTCACCGCGCCCGACGGCACGGTCACCGGCTGGCGCATGGAGACGCAGGCCGACCTCGGCTTCACCGTGCCCGACGTGGTCTTCCGCAGCCTGGACGACGACCGCAAGCGCGTCGCCGTCTACCTCGACGGCTACCGCTACCACGCGAGTCCCGACCACAACCGCATCGCGTCCGACGCCGGCAAACGCACCCGGCTGCGCGCCGGGCACGGCTGGCAGGTTTTCCAGCTGACCTGGGACGATGTGCGCGCCTGGACCGGCGATGCGAAGCCTCCCGCCGATCCCGTATGGGTGCCGTACCAGAACACGGCCCAGAAGACCGCCTCCGACATCCACCGGCGACTGCACGGCGACGACCCGCGTGACCTGCATCGCTTCGTGTGGACGAATCCGGTCGACACCCTGATCGGCTACCTGACCACCCCGAACGACGCGGTGTGGCGGCGGCGCACCCAGAGCGCACTGGCGGGATTCGCCGCGGTCTCCGCCACCAGCCGGGCCCTCGCGGACGGGCCCGAGACCGGCCACCGTATCGCCGAGGCACTGGCAGGCAAGCGCCTCTCGGGCGGTCAGGGTGCCGTCCAGGTCATGGCCACCCATGACCGCAGTGGATGCCCCCTGACGGTAGCCCTCGATCTCCGCAAGGGGCAGGCGGGCGCGGTGTGGACCGCGCTGACCGTGCTCGACGACAGCCCCGAAGCCGTGGGCCGCGATGAGAACGCCCACCGCAGGCGGTGGCAGGCCTGGCTGTACTGGACCAACCTGCTCCAGTTCCTCAACGAGGGCGAGGGCGACGGCGTTCAGCTGGCGGCCGGCCAACTGCCGGGTTTCGACCCGCTGGAGCTGGCCGTGACGGGCGGGGCCGGCTGGCTGGAGTCCCGGCGACAGCCGCAGCAGCCCGATGCGGGAGCGCCGGCCACCGAAGCTGCCGAGCCGGTGGAACCGGCGGCGGATGCGCCGTCGTCCGCTGACTCGGCACCGCCCTCGGCCGCCGCGACGGCCGCCGTGCGTGACCCTGCCTGGGACGAGGTCGTCGGCTACCTCGTGGAGGAGCCCGGCCTCGCCGAACTCGTCGACGCGCTCGTGAGGTTCGCAGTGCCCGCTCCCGAAGCCGGATTCGAGCTCGGCGACGCCGCATGGCCCGCCGAACTGGCGTGGCCCACCCACCGCATCGGTGTCGTTCTCGCCCCTGCGCAAGAGGACGAAGCCGCGGTAGCCGAAGCGCAGGACCGCGACCGCGCCTACGCGGCAGCAGGGTGGACCGTACGGACCGCCGTGGAGTGGGACGCCCGCGAACTGGCGGCCGCTTTGACCCGGCCCGCCGCAGCAGACGGCCACCCGGCCGCGAACCACGACGAGGAGCAGGACCGATGACCAGCACCGGCGCGCCGACCGCGGGCGCGACCCTCCGCCTACTCGACAAGGCGGACAAGGAAATCGTCAAGCTGGACCGGGCGATCGTCGGGGCGGTCTACAAATTCCAGCACGAGTTCCGCAAGAATCCCGAATTGCCGAGTTTTGACCTCAAGCCGCTCAAGGGACACGAGCGGCTGTGGTCGGCGCGGGTCAACCGCGAGTACCGGGCCCTGCTGCTGCGGCTGGATGGCAACGACTGGCTGCTGGTCTCGGTCAAACACCGCGGACACGTCCACCGCAACCTCGACCGGCTCGCGTACGGCATCAACCACATCACCGGCGCGATCGAATACGTGGATCTCCAGGTGGTGGAGGACGGCGTTCTGGGCCCGGAAGCAGGCACTGTGCCGGATGCCGGAACCTCCGTTCCGGAAGCCGCCCCCGACGTCCCGCTGTTCGCCGAATACACCGCGAAGCAACTGGCCGCCCTGGGCGTGGCCGAACCTCTGATCCCGATCGTCCTCAAGCTCACCACGGACGACGAGCTGCTCGGCCTCGCCGAGTACGCCCCTCGGCACACCGGGGAGGTGCTGCTGCGCCTGCGCGACGGAGTTCCGTACCAGCAGGTCATGGAGGAGGTCACCGCACCGGTCGCAGTCACGGCCGAGGAAGCACCCGAGAGCGCCCGTGGCGAGGACTGGCAAGCGGCGGCCGACCGCTCGCAGGCCGTGGTGATCACCGATGACGAGTCACTGCGGAGCATCATTGAGGAGGGCGACTTCGGCCGGTGGAAGGTCTTCCTCCACCCCACCCAGGAAAGGCTGGTGGGACGCACGTATTCCGGGCCGGCCCGCGTGGGTGGCGGCCCCGGAACGGGGAAGACGATCGTCGCCCTGCACCGGGTGAAACACCTTGTGGACCAGCTGCCCCCCGGCCACAACAAGCCGGTTCTCTTCACCACCTTCAACAAGAATCTCGCCGCCGACCTGCGCTCCCGCCTCCTCTCGCTCGGCGGACCACAGACGCTCGCCCGCGTCGACATCCTGCATGTCGACCAGCTGGCGACCCGTGTGGTCAGCGAGGCCGACCCGGGGAACGCCAAACGCAGGATCGATGACACCCAGGCGCTGCGCGAATGGCGCCAACTTCTCGTGGAGTCCGGCGAAAGCCGCTGGGACGCCGAATTCCTCAGCGATGAGTGGAACCAGGTCATCCTCGGCCAGGCCGTGGCCTCGCGTGCCGACTACTTCCGGGCCCGGCGTGCGGGGCGGGGCCGCAGCGTGACCCGTCCCGACCGGGCCGAGATCTGGCAGCTCGCCGAGCGCTTCACACAACGACTCGACGTCAAAGGCCTGGAGACGCACCGGCAAGTCGCCGAACGCGCTGCCCAGCTGGAGATGGCCCGCCGGCACAAGATCGAGGAACGCCGCCGTCAGGAGGAGGAGCGTGGCGGGCCGGGCAACATCCATGCGGAGTCGGGGACCGGCGCCTGGCTGCGCTACCGATACCGGCACATCGTCGTGGACGAAGCCCAGGATCTCGGTGCCGCGCACTGGAAGATGTTGCGGGCCATGGTGCCCCGGGAGGCCAACGACCTCTTCCTCGTCGGTGACACGCATCAGAGGATCTATGACAACCAGGTGACCCTGGGCAGTCTGGGCATCAACATCCGGGGCCGGTCGGCGAAACTGACACTCAGCTATCGCACCACACGCGAGATCCTGGGGACCGCCATCGGCATCCTTGAGGGCACCGACTACGACGACCTCGACGGCAGCACCGATGATCTCGTCGGATACCGCTCGGTGTTGCACGGCGGACGCCCGTCCCTGCGGAGCGCGGACAGCTGGGACAAGGAACTCGACCTTGTGTCGGAGCAAGTGCAGGCGTGGTGCGACGTCCCGCGCGAATCCGTCGCGGTATGTGTGCCGACGAACGAGAAGGCCGACGAGGTGGTGGCGCGGCTCGGCCGCCGCGGAATCATGGCCACGAAGATCACTGCTGACGGGGCGCGAGGAGCCGAGGGGGTGCACGTGGGCACCATGTACCGCTTCAAGGGCCTTGAGTATCGCTGCATGATCATCGCCGGCATTTCGGAGGGCTTGGTTCCGCGCTCGGCGGTGGACACCTGGGAACGGACCGACCGACTGCGCCACCGGCGCGAACTGCAGCGGGCTCGCTCCCTGCTGTTCGTTGCTGCAACCAGAGCGCGGGACGCACTCACCATTTCGTGGAACGGTGAGCCCAGCCGGTTCCTTCGCCCTCTGGGAGCAAAGGGCCACTGAGTTGGCTCTTGCATGCCCGGGTACGTGTTCGGCATTCTCGTCGTCGATGCCGCGGGCAGTGAGGCTGTCTGGGAGACGGGGTGCCGTCGTACTAGGGTCGTTGTGACGCATCTGTGACGCACGGAGCCCTCCGGAAAGCGCGAAGAACTCCCTCAAATGCACTTTGGTCTGCATGTTTGCGAGTAGGGGCAACCGTCATGTCTTCTCGATGACGCATCATGTGGAGTGCGTTGTGGTGCTGGAGAAGGCGGGGAAGGGCGCCTGACCTGCGGTTTTCCCCGTGCGCATTATGTGCGGTGTGGGCGTTACGGGCGATATCTTGACGCTGAAATGGCGCCCGTGGCGCTCATTTGACGCTCGTTCTGATGGGGTGTCAGGTGTGTTGCGTTGCTGGTCAGCTGGCCTAATGGGGAAGTCCGCGAGGCAGGGGCGCCGGAGATCTCTGGTGTCAAACAGCATGCTCAGCCACATCGGCAGAGCGCCCAGCAGGTTCTTCGTCTGCTGGTGGTACACGGCTCAGATGGGAGTTTGACCAGCGAAAACAGCTCTGATCGCCACAAGCTGCGGACGGCTGGTCCGGGCATGGTTCAGACCTTTCTTCGAAGGTTCGTAGTGATGGCACCGCTTTGAGAGGCGGCGATGGGCCGCAGAAGACTTCGAGAGACACGCGGTGGCTCTGCATGGTCACACGGTGCGGCGCGTGGAGGCGGAAGCGGAGTCCGCGCAGGAGGCCAATCGCCTGGCGGTCGTGAAGGCGCCGAAGGTGGAGTATGTGCAGAGCTGGACGCCGGTGACGACGAGCAAGCGGGAGGGGTCGAAGTGAGCGAGATCAGGCGCGATGAGTGGGTTGGTATGACCAAGTCCGCCAGGAGGTACGAGTTGTTTTGGCAGAGCGTCCGGGTGGCGGAGGCGCAGAGTAGTCCGGTGATGCACGTCGTTAAGGTTGGCAAGTTCATCATGCAGGCGTCCACGGACATCGAGCTCGCCAAGCTGTTCGCGGAGCACCAGATCTTCGACCAGGACGAGGTCGGCGAGTTCGACTGGGTGCCGGACGAGTTCGAGGTGCTGCATCTTCGGTTCAAGAACACGCGGACCGGAGAGTGGGAGTCCACCATCCAGTCCATCTCGACGGTGCCGGCGCTGCCGGAGGTGCCGAAGTGAGTGAGTCGCAGGGGCCCGGCCCTTCGTGGTCTGCTTGCTGGCCGTCAGGCGACTCTCTCACCGGTGGAAAGCACACCGTCGATGACGCCGAGGATGCGGTCATAGGTATCCAAACCCCGCTGCTCACACTGCACTTGGCCGGCAAGGGCCATCCGCATGCGAGCCTACTCGTGGCTGGCTATCGCCGCCGCGTGGGTAGGGTCGGTGCAAGAAGCCATCCCACACCTCAAAACGGTGTAGCGCAGGCACGCGTGTCGGGGGCGCATTCCTCCCAGGCCACCGTCTGATCTCACTGCTGTACAGTCCGCCGACGTATCACTGTGCGCTAGGGAGTTGGGGGCCTCTAGTGATCGGATTGCAGATCCCGGAGATCTACTGGGACGACGAGAACGCCGTGAGTCTGCTGGTCGAGTACTTCACCCGACGACGGTCAAGCGGTGACCTGTTCTATTCCGGCGCGCACTTCGAGCGCCTGGGCGGGGGTGGCGACGCCGAGCATGTCGCAGACCGCTTCGACAGCTACGACCTGTTAGCCATCACCATGCTCAACGTCTCCCTGGAGCCGCACGGGGCGATCAACTTGCTGACCGACCCCGACGGGCTCTGGGCGCGCCTGCTGTCGCTAATCCCTCGTGACGCGCGCCTGGAGAATTGTGGAAGCGATGTGCTCATGGAGGAGGGCGGACCTGTGTGGGAGTTGTGGGAACGCCTAGCCGGCACCAAGCACTACCCAGGGAAACCCGACGGTAGCGGCCCGGTTGTGGCAGGCAAATTGCTGGCCCGCAAGCGGCCGCACCTCATCCCCATCTACGACATCCGCATCAAGCAACTATTCAAGCGACCGAAGGTGGACCACTCGTTCTGGGCGGCGCTGTCTGCGGCCCTGCGGGTGGACAACGGTGCCTTCCATGATCAGTTGATCCATCTCCGCGGCAAAGCGGGCATCGGTGAGGACATCGGCGTCCTGCGTGTGTTCGACGTCATCGCCTGGATGCTCCAAGGTCGGCAGGGTCAGGTCGCGACGAGTTGAGCCCTGAGGCGGAGTGGTGGGAAGGCACATGTGGAGGTCGATGGGGCACCGAGGGCGAGCGAGGCTAAGCACAGACATTTTGAGCCCTACCGGGCAGATGTCCCGGAAGAGACCAGTCATGCGGTGACCTGCCACGATGAGGGGCTTTCGGTCGTTGACCTGCGCGAATGGTCTTTCAGTTGTTTCATGCTCGTGCCAGTTGATGAAGTCGGATGTCCCAGAAAAGTCCCAGAGGACTCCCACGGGTGACGGACTCCCTTTCGGTTCTACTCGACGAAGGGCAAGCGGGGCTGGGTGCTGGAGGTCGATCCTTGTGGGGTATGCCTGTTAGGCAAGGGTCAGATGGTCGCGCCGTAGGCGGGCGCCTCTTCGGCGGGGGCTGGAGCGTGTCACCGTCCCGGCCGGCGGCTCACTTCCGCTCGGGCGGAGGTGCATGTAGGCGACCATCACCCCGTGGCCGGTGCGGAGTGCCTGCAGCCGAGGCCCGTCGTTCAAGCCGTACGGCACCTTCCGAACGGCCCGGGGGCCTCGTGCGCAGTTGGTCAGTCTGCGGTGGTATATGAGGGTTGCGGTGAAGGCGAGGAAGTGCTCTGGCTTTCGCTCGTAGCGGCGGTGAAGGCGGCGGCAACCGGACAGCCAGGACATGGTCCGCTCCACGACCCAGCGATGTCGGCCCAGATGCCGGGATGACTCGATGCCCCTGCGGGCGAGGCGGTGCCGGATACCGCGGGAAGCAAGCCACCGCCGCAGGTAGAGGTAGTCGTAACCCTTGTCGCCGTGCAGCTTGCCGGGTCGCCGACGTCGTGGACCGCGGCGGGAGCGGATGGGCGGGATGCCGCGGACCAGCGGGATCAGGGCCTGGCTGTCATGGAGATTCGCGAGCGGCGCAACCCGGCCCACACGACCACCCAAGGTCCAGGTATCTGTGCTGGCCAAATCCATGGAGCCCGCCCAAGCGCCATCGCTTCCCAAGCTGAGAGCGCGAGTTCGATTCTCGTCACCCGCTCCACTTTGAGCCCCCAGGCCCTCGGCCCGGGGGTTGTTTGTCTTCCGGGTGACCTCGGCGACGGGTCCGCACCGGACAGGCCCCCATGACGCCGACACCGCGGCGCGAGAGATCGGCGACCGGGAGGATGAAACCCCTCGTAGCGCTGCCGTGCGCGTGTCAAAATCAGGGAACTCCACACCGTACGGCTCGATCTTCCCGTGATCGCGGACGGAGAACCGTGTGCCTGCCATCCCTGACAGAGAAGCCATGAGCCCGGGTGACTTTCCGGCGCCCGACAGCACCCCGGACACCGAGCCGACGACCACTGAGCCCACGGCCACCGTTCCCGCCCCCGCCCCGTCGGCTGATCCTGATCCCGCGGCAACGACTGATCCCGCTGCTCCCACACCTCCGACCGATCCCACACCTCCGGCTGCACCCACCGACGAACCCCCCTCCAGCGGCAACAGCTCAACCACCAGCACCGCCTCCGCCCCCGCCCCCGATGAACCGGCTCCCACCACCCGGAGCCGCGTGAAGACGGTCTTCGCCGCCGCGCTCGGCATCGTCCTGAGCACCGTGCTCGCCGGTTTCGTCACGACGTACTTCGACGTGTGGAGCAGCAGCCGTTCGCCGGTGCCCGCCGGCAGGGGGGTGCACGCCGAGTCGGAGGTCTGGTGGGATCTGACCCGGGACTACAAGGCGGTCAGGCTGAAGGGCCCCGTCGACACCGAGAAGCTGGAACGGAACTACCCGGACGGCGACGCGGCCCTCGACGGGCTGGTCGAAGGCGGCGGGGTCTACGCCGGCATGGAGCGGATCCGGCTGACCCTGATGAACTTCACGAAGGTGCCCGTCTCCATCACCGGCGTACGGGCCCGCGTCACCGCCGAAGAGCCGGTGTCGGAAGGCTCGTTGCTCTCCTGCGGCGGACCGCAGGGAGGGATCGACATCACGCGCGTACGCATCGACCTCGGCAGCCCGACCGGAGCCGCCCAGGAGTACGACGGGAAGGCCCTCGTCGGCCAGTACCCGACGCAGCAGGTGCAGTTGGCGAAGCAGGACGAGCCCGCGATCTTCGACATCCTGGTCGTGGCTGGCAAGACCACCGCGTCCTACGTGCTCGACGTCGACTACCAGCAAGGCACGGACAAGGGCCGCATCGTCGTCGACCAATCCGGCAAGCCCTTCGTGCTGGCACCAGCCGAGGGCGACGCCCGGGCCAAGTACCACTGCGACAGCGCGGCGACCGGCTGGAAGAAGAACCGATGACGACCCGTCGGACCTTTCTGCTCGCATTCCTTCTCACCACCGCCCTGCTGGCGGGAGCGGTGACCGTCCTGGCGACGCAGGACTCGCGCGACACGACATCTCGGAGCCCCGCGCCGGATTCCGTCGCCCCCTCCGCCGTCGCCCCTTCCGCCCAGTCCCGCACCACGAGGGCGCGCAGCAAGGCGGCAGGCAAGGCGATCATGGGGAACGCGTGGTCCAGTACGTGGTCCGCCACCGTCCCCTCGAGCACGGCCGCACCCGCGCGGGCGCTCGGCACAGGGCGCTGCGCTGCCCTGTACGGCTGGGCCACCGCCCGGTCCGCCGTCCCGCGGGGCACGGCCAGCGCGGCGTTCACCTTGTCCGCGCCCGACGACTCCCCCGTAGTGGTGCGTTCACTGCGCATCGTCAAGGGACGGACCGTCCCCGCGCCTCAGGGGCAGGACGTGGAGTGTGTGGGGGCCGTCGACCGGACGGTCGGCCAGAACCTGGACGAATGGGGGGAGTTGAGCCTCGACGCCCCACGGGACGTGCGGCTGAGCCGCTATGTGCGTCCGGGCGGCACCACCGGGGGAATCGTGGACGCCCGGACCCTGGGCTGCTCCTGCGAGTGGTGGATCCAACTGGAGGTGCTGGAGGGCGGCGCGGCACGCACCGTACGGATCGACGACGCCGGGCGGCCTTTCACCATCGCCTCCCCCGTGGCCAGGATCGGGACGCCCGCCGACGACGACGCGCAGAGATACGGAGCGCCGGACCTCGCCCTCGCGCGCGGCGACGGTGGCGCAGGCGCTGACGCCCGTGTCACGAACGGTCTCTCTGTGAGCGGGACACGACTGTTCTCCGGCAGCGATCAGGAAATGTGGGCGGTGACGAACCGGAAGGTTCGTGGCCTCGCGCGGATCACCGCCGACCTGGACGTCCCGGGGGCCGTCTGTGAACGCCTGGAACGTTCCCTCATGGCCGTCGGCGCCCGTCCGGCAGCCCACGCCACGTACGCCGTGCTATTCGCCGACAAGTCCCCGGACATGGACGCCGAAACCGTCACGGACATCTCGCTCCACGTGGAGAGGCCGAGACGCCTCGACGCCGAGCCGATGGGCTACGGCTGTTATCCCGACGACTGGAACCTGCAGATGAACACGTCGAGGGAAGGAGCAACCGTCCTGATCGACCGGGCCGCCCAGGGCGACTCCGATCCCTCCGCTTCCTCCGATCTGCCGGTCTTCACCGGAGAGCCCGTGACGTACTACCAGGAATCCGCCCGTGGCCCGGCCACGGACGCACTCTTCTTCGGCGTCTCCGCGACAGGCCCCGCCGACGTCGAGTACCGCTTCACCATCGAAGTGACCCTCAAGAGCCGCTCGGGAAAGGTCACCCACCACACGCTGGACGACGCCGGCCGCTCGTTTGTCATCGCCGCGCGGCCCGTCGGCGATTTCCCCGGACAGGGGCAACATCTCTACCGTGAGGTCGGCAAGAAGGTTGGTTGAGAAACTGTTTCAACTCCCGGTGCCAAAGGCAATTTCGGTGCACTGTCAGTGTCGTGAGACAGAATGCGCCTATGGCGGTAAGCACTGGGGCCGGCGGCCCATGGGGCTCCGGAGTAATCCTTCTGCCGCCTGATGGAGTACGGCGCCGACGAACTCGGCTGCATCCGCGGCGGCCAGACCACCGATCGCATCGTGAAGGTCGACCAGTACGCCAAGGCGGGTATCGGCTTCTGCCTGCGTATCGCGCAGGCCGCGACGGGCGTGCCCATGGTCTACACGTATGTACTCGACCGTCGAGCAGGCCCGGCAGCGGACCACCGCCAGCGAGCTGTGTCTGGGCGGGCTGATCAAGCACGTCACGGAGGTCGAGGTGCTCGCCGAATATGAGGACGTGCTTAGACAGCATTTCGCTTGGTCAGTCTGCGGTGGCATATGAGGGTTGCGGCGATGGCGGTGAAGGCGAGGAAGTGTTCCGGCTTGCGTTCGTAGCGGCGGTGCAGGCGTCGGCAGCCGGACAGCCAGGACATGGTCCGTTCTACGACCCAGCGGTGTCGGCCCAGGTGCCGGGATGACTCGATGCCTTTGCGGGCGAGGCGATGCCGGATGCCTCGGGAGGCGAGCCATCGGCGCAGGTGGCGGTAGTCATAGCCCTTTGTCAGCGTGCAGCTTCCCGGGGCGCCTGCGCCGTGGGCCGCGACGGGAGTGGATGGGCGGGATGCCGCGGACCAGGGGAATGAGGGCCTGGCTGTCGTGGAGGTTGGCGGCGGAGATGCCGATCGACAGGGGCAGGCCCTGGCGGTCGACGAGGAGGTGGATTTTCGATCCCTTCTTGCCGCGGTCGGTCGGATTCGGTCCCGTCAGCTGCCCCCTTTGAGGGCCCGGACGCTGGCGGAGTCGATCGCGCACCGGGACCAGTCCAGCTCGCCCCGGGCACCAAGTTCGTCCAGGACCAGGCGGTGGAGCTTGGCCCACACCGGGCCTGGCTCCACTCGGTGAACCGCCGGAAGGCGGTGACCCCGGACAGGCCGAAGCCTGGCGGGAGTTGGTTCCAGGTGCAGCCCGAGGTGGCGACGAAGATGATCGCGGCCAGCACCTCGCGGTCCCCTCGCCGGCGATGCCCTCCGCCCTGCGGGCGAACCGGAGCCAGCGGCACCACCCGCTGGAACAAGGCCCACAGGTCGTCCGGTGCCATCCGCTCGACAAGCGCAGCAGTCACCACCCCAAACTGCCGCAAGATCATGCCAACTGAAATGGCGTCTTGAGCCCGGTGCAGTACGGAACCAAGGTAAGAATCGAGCAGGTGCTTAGAAGGCACCTGCTCTGTTCTCGGCTCCTCACCGCTTGGCGACGGCGCCGGTGACAGCGCCCCAACGTGATGCTTGATTGTTTGATTCGCCGACGGCAGACACATTGAGGGCGCAACGGACTGGAATGACACGGCGAAGCAAGTAAACCTAGAACGGTCCGCAGCAGCGCGACTACGCCTTGCTTTCGTGTGTGTGCGCCAATACGCCGCGAGCGTCGCGCTGGGCGAAACATAGCCGACGATCGCCGGTTGGCCAAACCGGCGCTTCTCCAGACCATTGAACCTACCCGCTGATCTGCGGGGCGTGGTCCTTATTTCCCCCTAAGGAGTTCAAAGCTATGTCCGTTGAAGTCATGGAAGAAGAGTGGCTGTATTCCGAGGAGCAGGTTCGAGCGTTGCTCGAGTGGGTGCGTGGACAGGAGGGTGTTGAACGTTCGGTGTATCCCTTCGTGTGCCTCGTGGCCGAACAGGCCCTGCGACCGGGCGAAGCCAGGGGGCTGCGCGTCAGTGACGTGGATGTTCCGGTGCACGGCTGGGGGAAGTTGACCGTTGGTTCCAGCAGGACAGCGAGGGAAGTTCCCCTCAAGCCGCGGTTGGTCGAGCTCCTGCGGGAGTGGATCAGCGAGGCCGGTCTGCGAGAGAAAGACCTGCTGTTTCCCGGCAGGGGCGGACATTCGCTTTCGGCTTCCCACTACCAGCGGGTGTGGGAGCGGGCCCAGGAGGCTGTCCTGCCACGGGACGAGCGGTACTCGTGGCGCTTGGGGGAGCCCATTTCCATCCTCCGCGAGACCTGCCTGGTGAATTGGCTCCAGGCAGGAGTCTCATGTATTGCGGTTGCTGAGCTTGCCGGCGTGACCCCCAGCTGGCTGGCGATGCGCTATCCGTACTGCTTCCGCGTGGGGGAGGCCGTAATCGACTGGGACCAGCTTGCCGAATTGATGGCCCTTCCGGAGTCGCCCAAGTCGTGATTCGTGCCCCGCGCTCTGGCCGCGACGTCCAGAGCGCGGTGGGCGCGACTACCCCTCTTCGTATCGGTCCTCTTTCCGGGGATCTCTGCAAGGCATTCCCACACCTCGACCGGTTGACCGCCATTGGTCGGCTCATGTTCCGATCGCCAACTGGCTGAACGCCCAGCTCATCAATCTCCTTTCACCCCAAGGTCTCCGCCATGCCTGCACGCCTGCTGTCGATTCCTGCTGTCGCCGCCACCCTGGATGTCGACCGGCGCACCGTCTACCGCTTCATCGCCGCCGGCGATCTTCCTGTGGTCGACCTCCGTACCGGAACGGGCCGGTCCCGAGTACGGGTCCCCGCGGCTGGCCTCGATGAATTCATCAGCCGCCGCGCCGTCGTACCGCCGGCGGCCCGCCGCTGACCCTGGCCCATTCCAGCCCCGTCACCGTTGAACAAGGAGCAGAGCCTCGTACCTCCGCAAGTTGAAGTCAGGCAAGTGGCAGGCGACGGTACGCAACCGGACAGGAGACCGGTTCAGCGAGTCGTTCCCTCTCAAGGCACAAGCCCGCGCCTGGGGCATCGAGACGGAGACCCAGTTCGCCCGGGGAAGCATGCGCGATCCACGTGCCGGCGAAATGCGGTTTCGCGAGTGGCACGACCGGTGGTGGAACGCCCGCATTGTCGAACCCCACACGCTGCGCGGCGACGCCTCCAGCATCAAGAACCACGTCATGCCCGACTGGGCGGACTGGGAGATGCGGGCGATCACCCGCATGGACATCCAGAGCTGGATCCGAGCCTTGGTCGAGAAGGGCGCGGGGGCCGCCGCGATCAAGCGGGCCTACAACCTGACGTCCTCCATCATGCGCGCGGCCGTCGACGACGATGTCCTGGCCGTGTCGCCGTGCCGCAGCATCGACTTGCCGCAGATCCCGGTCAAGCCGCCGCAGTGGTTCACCCTTGACCAGGCACAGAGCATTCTCGATGAACTCCCTACCGTGTGGCGGACAATGTGCCTGCTCGGCTTCTACACCGGGCTGCGGTGGGGAGAGCTATCCGGCCTGCATCGCCATCGCGTCGACCAGCGCCGCTCACGCCTCTTCGTCGTGGAGGTCAACACCAAGAGTGGAATCAAGGAGTATCCGAAGAGCTCCAGGAGCCGTCGGGAGGTGCCTCTCCCGCCACACGTGCTGGAGGCGCTCGAACGTCACATGCGCCGGCTTGACCGGAATGCGGTGGTATTCACCACCATCACAAAGGGGCGGACCGGCCGTCTCCTTGACGATGGGAACTGGCGACGGCAGACCTGGTGGCCGGCCGTCGACTGCGCCTACTACTTCGACGATGACGGAGAACAGCAGCGCGTCCCGCACTACCCTCCGCACTCCATGCGGCACACCTGCGCCTCGTGGCTCGTCCAGAAGGGAGTCTCCCTCTACGAGGTCCAGCACCTCCTCGGCCACGAGAGCTTCCAGACCACCCAGCGCTACGCCCACCTGCAACCGGACGCACACAAGGCCGTCCTCGGAGCCTGGGAGCGCCTCGACGCTCCGCTCACCATCGCCGCATGAATGATCCTCTGCCCTGTCCTCTCACGGACAGGGCAGAGGCGTTTACCTGATCAGAGGCGCTGTGGGGCCTCCTCTTCGGGCGGTGTCCAGTGTCCCCTGCTGTCGAATGGCCAGGGATGGGCGTAAAGATCGCCCTGAAGAAGTTCGCGCAGAGCCTCACGGCTCGCCGGCGGATCCGCTGGAGTCGCCAGCGGCGCGCACAGTGGATCAATCTGGTCTGCGTACGCCTCGGCCCATCGCAGCCACTCCAGTTTGTCCGCTGCAGCGGACGAACCGTCGGCCTTGGTACGGGCCGTGCGGCAGAAGGCGCGGATCTCCTCGGCCCGATGCCGTGCATCCACCTGCTCGAACAGGACTTTCGCTCGATGCCGCTCAACTTGCCGCTCCCGTGCCTGTGCCACAGCCGCGTACCACCGGCGCCGCTGCTCGGCTTCGCGGAGTTCCTGCTCCCGCTCTCGGCGTTCGGCTTCCGCCGCGAGGTGTTCGAGATCTTGCAGCAGGTGTCCCAGCCGGGACTCCAGCGTCCACCGGGCACCGTCACTGTACGAGTACGAGCGCTGGTACCGGCTCTTCGCAGGCGCGCCGAGGGCGAGGCGTCCGTTGAACTCCTCGTCGTACTTGGGCAGCGGCGTCCAGGGGCTGCGCTCCTTGCGGCGGAGCTCCTGCGGGGTCGGCTCGTACGGGACCTTGGCCGTCCGCTCCGTCAGGGCGAGGGGGAAGGACCGGCCCCGGATCACGATCGCCAGTGTGTGTACGGCTTCGCGGTGCTGGAGGTCGGTCTGGGTCTCCACCGTGTAGCCACGGTTCTCGGCCTCGGTCAGAAGGGCGTGCATGATCCGCAGGGCCCGGTCGGCGAGCGGGCGGGACACGTACAGAGGAATGACCTCGGCTCTGCCCCGCGTGTCGACCGCGCCCTGAGACCGGCCGAGGGCCTTGCGCGTTGCGCGGACGAGACGATGAGGGCGAGCCAGGCTCTCCGGGACGTCGACGGTCGGCACCGGGAGAGGCTGGGCCTCCTTCTCGGCTTCCTCGTCGACCAGCGTGAAGACACAGTCGCCTCGCTGCCGACCGTTCCAACGCAGCTTGTGCCCTGCTGGCACGTGCCCGTGATGGAGCGCGCTGTAATAGGCAGCCCGCCACCGGCCCCGGGTCTGAGGGGCGGGATCAGGGACCGCGACCTTCCCCGAGACCGACTGCAGAAGGGAGACCAACTCGCCGCCATCGGCAGGGGCACGCGCGGCTTGAGCGGCATCGCCTTCCAGCCGCTCCTTCTCGGCCTGCACCTCCCGAGGATGCCTGCCGTGCTTGAGGTAATAGCGGCCGTCCGCAGTGACCACTGCGACGTGCCCACTGCCGCGCCAGGTTCTCTTGATCAGTCCGCGCTGCTCCAGTGCCCAGGCTGTATGGGTCTTGACGGGCGGGAGAGACACGGCGTTAGAAGCAGCCGCGATCTCTCGGAGCAAGACGACCTGCGGCTCCGTCAACGTGTACTTCACGACTCCGGCTCCACTCGATGGGATGCGGGCTGACGGCCAAGAGGCGGCGGGCGTGCCCTGCTCGCGCGTCCCGTCCCCCATACAGGTGCCAAAGTTGACGCCGGACGCGGCGGTCACGGCAGCAGAATCGCCGCACTGGATCAGTTGCCGAGCCCATTCGCAGGGCACCCGCGACGGCATTCACGATGTCGGTGGTGTGTGAGCGCAGGCGTTGTGCTGCCGGTGCCGAAGTGTACGCCGCAAGCCGCTGTCAGCCATCGCAAAGTGGTGAAAGTGCCGTAGGAAACCCAAGCGCGGGCATACTCTGCGGGAATTACCGCAGGCGGGCCGGGATGACCTGTAGTGCGGCGGAGGTGTCATGGGTGGGGACCCGTATGTGTCAGCGACGGTCGGCGAGCGCGAGGGGACGGGGGTGCCCGATCCGTACGGTGACCGTGCCCTGCTGACCTCCGCCATGACAAAGGGCTACGACGCCGTACCCGACCAAGAACGGGAACGGCTGCGCCGCTATCTCGAAGCCGTCGTCGCGGCCCGGTCGACGCCGGTGCACACCGCCATCGCCTTCAACGCCGTGTACTTCGGGTACGACCTCGGAGGCGACGGCTACGGCGGCAGCCCGCTGTGCCTTGACGACTTCCCCGTGATCACGTTCGGCGAGTGTGCTCCGGTGCTCCCGGTCGGTGCCATGGTGTGCGTCGCCACCGGATCGGAGCCGCTGTACGCCGAGATCGTCCATCGGGAAGGTGCCCACTCGGAGGTGGATGCCCTCGGTGACGTACCGGCCTGGGTGTCGGGGGCGCCGGCGGGCGCCGAGGGGCCAGGCAGGCCGGGGGACGGCGCCGCGCCACGGCGAAGGGAACTCCTGGTCCCGGATCTCCACGCCTTCGGCCCGGCTCTGAGCCTGTCATCGGCCCAGCTCCACCGATTACGTACGCGCCGACGCTGGATCAATGATGAGGGGCACGTTGTCGTCGACGTGTGCTACCCGTCCAGGGAGGCAGCTCGGCGCGATGACCTGACGGCCTATGCGCACCATCTCATGACGACGGCACGGGAGCAGCTTCTCAGCCCCTTCGTCCCCGTGTCCCTCGCCGCACTGGTGGGCGGCACACACGACGACGACCTGCGGGCGGGACTGCTCGGTCTCCTCGACACGGTGCAGGGCGTCCTCAACTCCAGTGCCGTGGTGCGGATATGGGGCCACTATGCCTTGACCAGGGCCTCCCTCGCGGACTGCTGGCAGGACACAGGGCCGCTGGGCGGTGACGACCTCAGATCTCTCGCGGCAGCTGTGGAACGCGCGGCCACCCCGGCGAGGCGGCGCTACGGACTCACCGCTCCGGTCGCCGTGTACACAGCGGTCGGACCGAGGCTTCGCGGGTTCCCGGGTGCGACGGAACTGCTCAGGGGGGTGGGGTACGCCGCCGCGGTGTGCCGGGCGAACGTGGCGCTTGCCGGCGTCGTCCAAGGGGAAAGCGACCAGGGCCTGTTCAAGAACGGATCCCGAATCACTCTCGACGACGCCTTTGAGGGCGGAGGGGTGTGGCGGTGCCATCATCCCGGTGAGACAGAGACGCCCGGAGACCCCTTTGCCCCGGCCGGACGCGGCTGGACGTCCACACTGCCTGCGCAGTCGGAGCCGGAGGCGGAGGTGGACCCGGTCGATTCTTCCCTCGCCGACGGCGCCTCCCTCGGCGTCGGTGAACTCCTACGGAACGACGGGAAGGAAACCGTCTGGCGGGCGCCCCTGAGGCTGGCCCATCTCATCGAGGGCTGGTTCCCCCTGCATCCGTACGTCGTGGAGGAACTTGGCCGGTCTCGTGGCGCGTGCCCCAGGCTGTGCCTCGAACTCGATCACGTCGGCGAGGCGTCGGGCACCAAAGAGGTGACGCAGGATGTCACCGCCGAACTTGGTGATGAATCAGGCCGGTTGACTGGCATTGCCTGGCCTCACAATTTGGGTGTGGGTGAGGGGCGTGGGCGAGTGACCGGAACGAGGGCCCTGCGGTTCGTCCGAAGACGTACTGGTCGGAACGCACGACTCTCCGATACATATGAAGGGTTGAGCGGGGGATCGGGGGGTTCAGTGCTGCTTATTGTGGGATTACTAGGCATAGGCGGATGTGTGCTGGTGTCCCGTTGCGGTGGACCGACGCAGTACCACCGCCCGTGCCGCCGCAGGCGCATAGGGCTGTTCGCCCGTTGCCAGGATCACGGCTTCACCCTTGTCACGGTCACCGACCTGGCGGGACTCGCGCTGTTCGGTCTCGCCTTCGGAGTGTGGACGCTCTTCGGGGCGGCCGGCTGATGCGGCGCAGCCACAGTCAAGGAGGGTGGGCCGCGATTCCCTGGTGGGCGTGGGGGCTGGGAGGCCTGGCAGGGCTCATCGGGTTGTGGCAGGTGGCCCAGCAGTGGCCGGTGTGGACCGGGTTCGGGCTGGTTTCCGCAGCTGCCGGGCTGGCGCTGAAGCCGGGACGATCGGCCTTGATGGCGCGGGCCGGCCGCTCGGCGCTTGCCGCAGGGCCCGTGCGCTATTCGCTGGCACATCTCGATTCCCTGGACCCCACGGCGTTCGAACTGGCGGTCTGCTCTCTGCTGTGCAGGGACGGACTGGCTGCGCAGCATGTCGGCCGAGCCGGGGACAAGGGAGCCGACGTACTGGTCGTCGACGGGTCCCGACGGCGGGTGGTCGTGCAGTGCAAGCGGCTGCGACCGGACCGAAGGGTCGGAGACCAGGACGTCCAGCGGGTCAACGGAACCTACCGCCACGACCACGGTGCCGAATTCGCTGTGATCGTCACCACCGGAGGGTTCACGGCAGCCGCGAGAGTCAGTGGCCCGCGCTACGGGATCCATCTGGTCGACCGAGACGCGCTGGAGCGGTGGGCCGACCTGGGGGAGCCGTTGTACCGGATTCTCTGGATTCCCGATAAGTGGGCACGGAGCGGGAAACGAGGCCCCGGATCTTGGCGTGCAAAAAAGTCACTAGGGTGACATCACGTCAGAGACGTCAGCGCACATCACAACACACCTTATGTATAAGCAAGTTGACGACCCGAGGGGGAGTATGGCCGGCCAGATCGAGTCCGTACGGATTCAGGTGTCCGGGGCGGACCCGCGTCACGCGGAACTGGAGGCGCGCGAACTCCGCGACGTTCTGCGCCGGTTGGACGACACCGAGGTGCGCTTCGCCCCACCGGAACCAGCACACGACGCGGAGGGATCGAAGGGGCCCGCGCTGCTGACCCCGGAGGTCGTGCTCGTTCTCACGGGAGGATCCTTCACGCTGGCCGGGACTGCCATCAAGGCGTGGGTCGCCGTCCGCAAGAGCCGCAAGGTGCGCGTCCTGCACCCGGACGGCACGGTCACGGAGTTCCAGGGCGGCGTCTCCGGGCGTGAGATCAGGAAGCTGCGGGACGGTGGCAGCAACGGCAGTTCGGGCCCCGGTCCCGGAGCCGGGCGGTGAGCCGAAAGCATGCCCTGCTCGTGGGCACCGCCACCCACCAGGACGTGAGCTACCCCGCCCTGCCTTCGGTGCGCGCGGACATCCACTTCCTGGGCCAGGTGCTGGAGATGCCCGCCGTCGGAGGGTACGAGAAGTGCTCCCGGGTCGAGGACTCGCCCAAAGCGGCGGTCAAGCAGGCCATCGAGGGATTCCTGAGCGCGCGGGAACCCGATGAACTGGTGGTGGTCTACCTCAGCGGCCACGGGGCGTACGACCGCGAGGACGGTCAGCTGTACTTCGTCACCACGGACACCGAGGCCGGGCGGGAGCGGCAGACAGCCCTCGAAGCAGCCTTTGTCATCGACCAGTTGGAGAGGTGCGCGGCCCGCCGCAAGGTGCTGCTGCTCGACTGCTGTTTCAGCGGCAGCGCAGTGCAGGGCTTCCGCAGCAAAGGGGCACCCGCGAAGGCTGCCATGCCAGTGGTCGAAGCCGGAGGAGTACACGTCATCACCGCCTCCCAGCACTGGGAGAAGGCGTTCACCACGGATGCGGACCAGCCGTCGCAGTTCACCCGGGCGATCGTCGACGGTCTGCACTCGGGGCGAGCCGATCTGGACGGCGACGGGCAGATCTCCGCGAACGACCTGTTCCGTCACATCAGCCGCGACCTGCAGAAGGCACCGGACGGCCGTCGGCAGACGCCGACCCAGTCCACCCTGTCCGTGACTGGCGACATCTATCTCGCCCGCGCCGCCGCCGGCCGCCAGATCCCCGCGCTCAAGCCACTGCCCGCCGGGCTCACCGCAGTGACCGACGCCGCGGGGGACAAGTCGCCGGCACCGGTCGAGCCCACCGAGGCGGCACACGACGACTCCGCCTTCACCGAGGCCGAATGGGCCCGGCTGCTGGCCTACTACCAGCAATGCCTGGAGGTGGAGGGCCGCACCGGCGAACTGCTGCCGCTGGCGGGAAGCGACCCGCCGCGAACGGTCTGGCCGGCCGGGGAGGAAGTCCTCCTCTCCGGCACGGAATCCAGTGTGCAGGCACCACAGCGCGTCGTGGACCTCGCCGAGCAGGCGCAGAAAGACGGCGCCGACCTTTGGTACGGGTACCCCGTCGCCGTGCTGTACGACCGCACCCGACAGGTGTGCGCACCGCTCGCCATGCGCCGGATCGAAGTCGAACGCGGACCACAGGGGCGCAGCGTCGTCACGCCTTCCGGACCGATCGTCCTGCACCCCGAACTCGTCCTGAACCGGCTGGGCAAGGACGAAGGCCGGGAACTGCTCGCCGCCTACCAGCCCAACTGGCGGCCGGGATTCCGCGAGGACATGATCCGCGACCTGCGCAGCCTGCTGCAGGAACTCGGGCTGCCCGACACCGAACACCTCGATCCTGGGGCCCTCGGCGACGGCAGCTCGCTGCGCGCGGCACACGAGGGCGCCCGCAACGTGGCGGTCGTCTACGCGACCCGGTCGGACAGCGCGGCCACAGCGCAGCTGATGAAGGACTACACGACGCTGCAGCGGAGCATCGGGCAGTTCCCGGACACGGCACTCGGAGCGTTCACCGCACAGGGCGAAATGGATCCGAGCGCCGAACAGGACGTACAGATCGTCGCGCCACTGGAACTCAACGAAGGGCAGGAAGCCGTCATCCGGGCCGCCATGGTCCACAGGCTCACGGTCGCCACCGGACCACCCGGCACAGGCAAGAGCCAGCTCATCGTCAACACGGTCGCCACCGCCAGGGCGGCCGGACAGACCGTGCTCGTCGCCTCCACCAACAACAAGGCGGTGGACGAGGTCTGGCAGCGGTGCGAGGAACTCGCCCCGGGGCTTCTCGTGCGGACAGGCGCGCAGTCGGTCGTCGACAAGGAGGTGAGCACACTGGAGGAACTCACCCGCAGCGTCCGGCCCCGGCAGTCCTCCCAGACGTACCGGGGCGAACTGCGGAACGATCTCCGGGCGCAGGAGTCGCTGCGGCACCGGCTCGCAGAGATCGCCCGCCGGGAGCGGGACCTCGCCGACCTCGGCCGGCTGCGTTCCGCCTACGCGGAGAAGCACCACCAGGACCCCCTGACACTCGCCACCGCGCTGGGCGACGATATCGCCCTGCAACGGTGGCTGCGCCGGGCCCGTACGGCCGCCCGTCTCGGAATCTTCGGGGGATGGCTGCGCGGCCGGTGCGTGCGCCGGCTCGACGCTGTGCCGGTCCAGGTCGCGGACCGCCAGGACTTCGCCGAACTGCTGATGTTCGCCGAAGCGGAAGCCGACTGGCGGCGGATGCGCACCGCAGCCGAAGCGGCGCCCGACGACGCCCAGCTCCACGCCGCGCTCCAGGATGCCGACCGGCGAGTCCGTGAGGCCGCGACAGCATTGCTGCAGTCGTCGGTGGCGGAGCAGGCGATGACCGCCCGCGCCGCCATCCACGAGCGTATCGAGGCGGTGCGGGCACGATCACCGAGGCAGTGGTCGACCCTGGACCGCATCCTGCCGCAGGTCTCGGGGTGGGCCGTCACCGCGCGGTCCGCACGGCGGTTCCGGGACCGGGCCGCCCTCTTCGACCTGGTCATCGTGGACGAAGCCAGTCAGTGCTCCGCACCGGATGTGCTGCCGCTGCTCTTCCGCGCCCGGCGTGCCCTGGTGATCGGTGACCCCATGCAGCTGCAGCACATCACCACACTGCAGCCGCCCCAGGAGGCGGAGGCGCACCGGGGAGCAGGACTGCGGGCGAGCTGGCTCGACGAGCACCGGCTCGAGCACCGCCGCTACTCCTCCTTCCATGCGGCTGCCCATGCGGCAGGGGAGACGCTGCTGCTCGACGAGCACTTCCGTTGCCACCCGGACATCGTCGGCATCGCGAACCGGCACTGCTACGGCGGCCGGCTGACCGTCCTCACCGACCCCCGGTCGCTGCGGCGCATCGATGGAGTCGACGCCGTGCAGTGGCTCGACGTGACGGGAACGGCGCGCAGGGGCCACAACGGGTCGTGGCTGAATCAGGAGGAGGCCGACCGCATTCATCTCTCGGTGGAGCGCCTGCTCAAGCGGCTTCCGCACGGCTCGACCGTAGGCGTCGTCACTCCCTTCCGGGCCCAGAAGGAACTGATCGCCGGCCGCTGGCAGCACGAACCACGGGTCAGGGTCGGGACGGTGCACACCTTCCAGGGAGGACAGCAGGATGTGATCCTCCTGTCCCTCGTCGCGTCCGACCGGATGCGTCCGAGCGCGGTCAACTGGCTCTCCCGCGAGGTCAACCTCTGGAACGTGGCCATCACACGGGCCCGTTCGCATCTCATCGTGTTCGGCGACCGCGACTTCTGGTCGGTCCGCCCCGGCATGCCGCACGCACTCCTCGACGCGGCAGAGGCCAAGGACGGCCTCCCTTCGCTCGGTGTTCACCCCGAACATTCCGACGAAGATGTCGGCGACCGGCTGCAGTATCTGCTGACGGACGAGATTCCGGGAGTCCTGATCGACCGAAATGCCACGGTGGACGGCTATCCCTACGACTTCGACGTCCGCCGCAGCTCAGAGAGCGTTCGGATCCGACTCGACCACGGTGCGTCCACCGGCGGAGAGGCCGCGCGTCACTTGAGGCTCGCACTCGGCCGAACGGCCCTGCTGCCCAACGGTGTGCGGATCCCTGCCTGGCAGGTGTGGGACGGGCGGACGGAACGGGTGGTGGGCCGGCTCGACAACTGAAATGCGCAGGGAGGGGTGGGCAGCGCTGCAGAACGCACCGGGACGAGCGCGAAGCGCGATACGACTGCGACAGCCGAAGTCTGTCCCTATCATCGGACCGGGGGATCTCGGTGTCCCGGCCCGCACGCCGGAGACCGCTGCGTCGGCATGCCGTACGAGCTTCTCCGACGATCGGTTTCTTCGCTTCCGCCAGGAGTTCGCCGTGCCGTACACAGCAGAGATCAGCCGCTCCAACCCGACAAGCATCATCTTCCTCGTCGACCAGTCGACCTCCATGAGCGATCCCATCGGTGGTGAAGTACCGCAGCAGAAGGCCGATGTCGTCGCTGACGCCATCAACCGCCTGCTCACCGAACTCTCCGTCAAGTGTGCGAAGGAAGAGGGCGTACGCGACTACTTCCACGTCGCTGTCATCGGTTACGGAGCCACCGTGGGCTCGGCGCTCGCGGGGTCTCTCGAAGGACGGGACCTCGTCCCCCTGAGCGAGGTGGCGGACAACCCGGCCCGCATCGACGAGCGGAGCAAGAAGGTCCCCGATGGTGCCGGCGGCCTGGTGGAGACCGCCGTCAACTTCCCGCTGTGGATGGATCCGGTCGCCCACGGTGGGACCCCGATGAACCGTGCGTTGCAGTACGCGGAGGGACTCGTCGCCGGCTGGACCGAGCGGTATCCGGCCGGATTCCCGCCCATCGTCATCAACCTGACGGATGGCGAGTCGACCGACGGCGACCCCACCGCGGCTGCCGAGGCCGTCACCTCCCACGCCACAGCGGACGGAGCGGCGCTGCTGTTCAACCTGCATGTGTCCGCGGCAGGCGGCACACCGACCGCGTTCCCCGACTCGGCGGACACCCTTCCGGACGGCTATGCCAGGACCCTGTTCGGCATGTCCAGCCCGCTGCCGAGCCACATGCGCTCGTACGCGGCCTCGCAGGGGCAGCGGGTCAGCGAGACCACTCGCGGTTTCGTGTACAACGCCGACATCACCACGGTCGTCCAGTTCCTCGACATCGGTACCCGGGCCACCGAACTGCGGTGACGACCTCCACTTCCTGCGTGTACGTCACGCACCTGGTGGCCCCCAAGCAAGGAAGCACGGCAGCGGAATGTGAGGACGCCGTCGCCGTGCTTCCCGGGCATCCGCACGATCACATGCTGCGGGAGCCATTCGCGGCAGGTGTCTGCGACGGAGCCACGGAAAGCGCACTGGCCAAGGACTGGGCCAGGCTGCTGTCCCACGCCGCGGCCGGACACGCCATGGCGCTGCCGGACGTGCTGGCGGGCGGAACCGCCTTCGAGCAGTTCGCAGCGTCCGTGGTGGCCCGGTGGGATCCCTGGTTGGCCGACTACACACTGGCTCGCCAAACGGAAGGGCGTCCACTGAAGTGGTACGAGCACACCAAGCTCGCGGAGGGCGCCTACGCGACGCTGCTCACGGTGCGCGTCGACCCGGAGAGCGGTGCCCACGACGGCAAAGCGGCACCGTCCTGGCGGTGGCGTGCCGCTGCGCTGGGGGACAGCTGCCTGTTCCACCTGCGCGACAACCAGCTGATCCATACGTTCCCGGTGTCGGCCGTCGAGGAATTCGGCACCACTCCCGATCTCTTCGGCAGCCGCAACCGTGACGCCGCGCTCCTTGCCGACCGCACGAGATTCACCGGAGGGAACTGTCGCCCGGGAGACCGCCTGCTCCTGATGACGGATGCCCTGGCCGCTTGGCTCATGTCGGCTCCGGACCAGGCCGACGCCGTCGGCCAGCTCCTCGAGTACGCCGGGCCCGACGACCTGGACGATTTCAACAACTGGCTGAACGGGCTACGGGACAGCCGACAGTTGCGCAACGACGACGTGGCATTCGTACGGATCGACTTCGAGGGACGGTGAACATGGGCCTGGCGACCGGTTCGCAGCGCCGGTTCCCCAGCGGCGCCGAGTACGCGGAAGCCCTGCAGCACACCCAGCTGTGCTTCCATCATCCGGAACTCAAGGGCGCCCGGCCCGAGCTGACCGGACTCGGCCTGCCGCGCCCCATCTCCGGCGCCTTCGCTAGTGTCTTCTCCCTGACCTCGCCCTCATCGGGTCGCCGGTACGCGGTCAAGTGCTTCACCCGTCACGTCCCGGACCAGGAACGCCGGTACGAGGCCATCAGCTCACGACTCGCCTTGCTCGATCCGGCGGAGCTCTCCCAGCCGTGGAACCTCGGCTTCGAGTACCTTCCCGACGCCATCAGCGTCGGGCGGGAACGCTACCCGGTCCTCAAGATGGAGTGGGCCGAGGCCGTCACCCTGTCCTCCTGGCTCGACGACAACCATGCGGACCGGTTCGCCGTCGATCGCCTGGCCGACCGGTTCGAGGAACTGACCCGGGACCTGGCGGACCACCAGATCGCCCATGGCGATCTGCAGCACGGCAACCTGCTCGTGGCGAGCGACGACACCTTGCGGCTGGTCGACTACGACGGCATGTACGTCCCGGCACTGGCCGGCCTGGGCGGGACCGAGCGAGGGCACCGGAACTATCAGTCGCCCATGCGGGGGAACGACGACTTCGGAGTGGATCTTGACCGGTTCTCCGCCTGGGTCATCTTCCTCTCGTTGAAGGCGATCGCCTCCGAACCGGCCCTGTGGTCCCGGTTGCACGAACCCAGCGGCGAGTTCCTCCTGCTCACCGAGGACGATTTCACGAGCCCGGCCGGGTCCGCACGACTGCAGACACTGCTCACTCATCCCGACCGTATGGTGAGCGGACTCGCCGACCAGGTGCGGACCCTGGCCTGCCAGCCCCTGGACATGCTGCCGCCGCTGGCTGTGGCCAGGCAGCGCCCAGCCGCAACGGTGATCACGGACACCACTGCTCACAGCGGGGCCGCCGCCCCGGGTACGGGCGGTCTGCCCGGCTGGATGGCTGGACACGTCGCCTCTGCGGCGTCGCCGACGCAGCCCGCGCCCTCGGTCGCCTCACCGGACAGATTCCAGGTCAGGACGCCACTGGATGTCGCCGTAGCCGTCGTCTGGCCCCTGATGCTGGCAGTGACCGTACTGGCTCTTGTCGTGGGCCTCTCGACAGCCCTGTTCGGTCCGGCAGTCCCGGTGCTCGCCGCCGCCGTGTTCTCGGTGTTCGGGCGGGCCCGCCGCACGGAGCGGGCTCAGATACGGGCCGTTCTCTCCGGGCTCACAGCAGAATTGGACCAGCTCGACGACCCGGTCAAGGCCGAGGGGAAGCTACGCAAGGACCGGGCGAAGTTCGACGCCGCAGAGACGAAGCGCACCGCAGACCACCCACGAGCACAGAGCAAGCTCACTGCGAGCCACCAGGTCGAGCTCCAGCAGATCGAGAAGCGCAGGATCCGTAAGCGGCACGAGCTGGACAAGAAGATCGCCGGGCTTTCGGCGGAGCGAGGGAGAGCATTACGAACGGCGCTTGCCACCCGGCAGTCCGCCTACGTGCGGGACCGTCTCGGACGACAGCTGATCGCCCGGAATCCGCCGTACGGCATCGGACCGAAACTGGCCGCGCGACTTGCGGCAGCGGGAGTCCGTACCGCAGCCGACTTCACCGGATACCGAACCGTGCACAATGCGCACTACAACAGCGTCGGTGCCGAACTGGTGCTCAGCAACGGCCGCCGTATCGACGTCCAGGGCATCGGTGAGGCCAAGGCCATCGCGCTCGATGCCTGGCGCAGGCAACTGGTCGCCGCTGCCGAAGCCGGTCAGCCCACCGCGCTCACCGCACAGGAACGACAGTCGATCGACCAGGGCATCGAGGTCCGGCGCGCCCGCCTCACCGCTGAGCTCCGCTCCGTGGACGCGGCAGCTGAAGCTTCACGGACGAAGGCACAGAAGGAGATGGAGGACGGCCAGGCGCGGCTCACCCGGGAGAATACCCTGGCCGACGACCGGGCCCGCCGACAGCGGCAGGAGTTCAGCCGGCGCGCGGTCACGCTCCAGCAGAACAGTGCGCGCCATGCGGCGCTGAGCTCTGCTGCCGAGACTGCTGAGGCACACCGGCGCAGGCTGTCCCTCGTGCGATACCTGCGATTCCTCTACACCGGTCGCTGAACCGCGCCCGTGGAATGCGCGATGTCGCATCCACGGTCGACCTCGTGCTCCATACGGTCGAAGGTGCGCATCGCTCCGGACGCGGTATCGCGGTGGCTCAGACCGTGGAGGCGCGCACAGTGATGACCGCCAGGTCGGCCGGGTGGGGTAGTGGCGAAGTCGAGTTCCTGGCTCGGGCGATGGGCGATGCCGTGGGCCCGGACCGCGTAGCTGCCCCAGGAGCGCCAGCCCGCAGGCTCTGCCGAGTCACGCAGCGGCCTCGGTGGAGTTGGTGTACAGGCCGGGGACGGTTTCCTCGTACAGGCCGGTGTTCAGGGCGATGCGGCACATGCCGAGGCGCAGGGGGAGGCTCACGGCGCCGCTGGCGGGGCCGGTCAGCTCGGACAGGGCGCCGGCAGCTGATTGGGGTCGGGACCCCGCCGGGAAGTCGGCCCTTCGGCCTGCCGGAGTCCGCTCTGCCCTCCCGCATGGAGTCGTCCTGGACCGTGCGTGTTCATCGGACCGCGATAGGACGGTGCAGGACTGGGGCGCAGGGTTGCGACGGACGGAGCCTGGACCCGCGACGCTCGTTTGACGCTCGCACCCCTTCGAGGCGTGTCAGGGGATGGTGTAAATGTCGCCTGACCTGCAGTTTCTCAAGGTGTCCTCTGATCGGACGTCTTTCCGATGACCCACCATGTGGAGTGCGTGGCGATCCTCGAAAAGGCGGGGAAGGGCATCTGACCTGCGGTTTTGCCCGTGTGTATTATGTGCGATGTGGGCGTTACGGGCGATATCTTGACGCTGAAATGACGCTCGTGACGCTCATTTGACGCTCGTTCTGATGGAGCGTCAGGCATCTGTTTGTGCAGGCGGCGGTGCATCGGGTCAGCGGTCCAGAGGTGCCGCCTTTACCTCTTGCTGCGGTCGGTGCGCCTTCGGCGGGACGCCAGAAGCCCTGACACGGTGCCGTTGCGAAGGCGATCACGACTCCGTCTTGGCTGCGTCGCCGGCGGCGCGCTTGCCCCGGCGATCTGCCGCATCAGCTGTTCGAGCCCAGGTCTGGCCACGGCCATCAGTCCCATCTCGCTCACCGCCGTCATCAGCAGGATGCCCACGCCGACGTCCGTGTTGTCGCCGTCCAGCGGGATGTTGAAGTGGAGCGTCGCCCGATCGCCCGTAGACCGCGCCGTCGGATGTCCGTCCCCTGATGAGGGGCTGGAACCGTCACCGGTCGCCCGTGGGCACGTACTCGTCCACGGGCGACCGGGTGTTGCCGTCGGCGCCGTCGGCGTCAATCCGCTCCAGGAAGTGGTTCGGGTTTTCGCCTTTGGGGCGGTGGAGTTCCACGATGACCGGGACGGGGCCCAGCTTCAGGAACGTCCCGCCCACTGCTTCTGCGGTGAGCGCAAACTCCGTCGCGTCTGCGTAGGTAGGCGGCGGGTCCGTCGGTGTAGGCGCATACACAGGGGCAGGCGAATTCGTGCTCGCGGATGGCGATGGCGGAGTGCGGGACGAGCTGGGTTCGGCTGCGGATTTGCCGCAGCCTCCCATGGCACCGTCGGGACGAAGCCGACTTGCACAGGACGCTGGTACGGGTGTGGTCATTTGTAGGCGGAGACGCTGGCGAAGTAGATGCCCAAGCCGGTGGCTGAGGCGTTCGCGCCGGTGAGGATCGCCTGGGGGCGCCGGCGCCGGAGCGGTGCGCCAGACCAACACGGCCGGTAACACCGCCTCGGCCAGATCCCTCCCATCGACTTCTGGACCGCCGCTGCCACCCACGCCCACCCAACCGACCTCACGACACTCGGAAACGCCGCCTGGGCCCGCGGCCTGTACCGCGACGCCGCTCAACTCCACAAAAACGCCACCACCCACGGCAGAACCCGTGCTGCGGTCGCTCTCGTGAACCACCTCCACACCCTGCACCCCACCGACCACCGCCCCGGCCACCACGCCGCCGCCCACGTCTCCCTCGACGTGGCCGTGTTGCTGGACAGTCTGAGGAAGGCCGGGGCGCACGCGCAGGCCATGGCGCTGAGCGAGCGACTTTCTGCTGCAGAGCACTTCGACCCGTCCAGCATGACTGGTGACCAACGAGAGCGCTTCAGGTTCGGGCGGGAACCCGATGGGACCGCCACCGCCCCCTGGACGTGGGAAGACCTGGATTTATCCGGGAACCGGCGTTCGAGGCACGCGAGGCAAAAGGATGACCCTCTACGGCTTCCGCCACTACTTCGCGTCCAACTGCCTGAGCCACGGCATGTCCATCACAGACGTTGCAGAGTGGATGGGCCACGAGAACATCCAGATCACCTCTCGCACCTCCCGGCATCTGATGCGGGGCGTCCGTCACACCGGCCGCCAAGTTCTTGGACCACGCCTTGGCCGCGTAGACCGAGCCGTGACCAGGTCAGCGAAGTGGGCGGCAACGCGTCCGATGCTGGCGATTTGCTGACCTCCTGCATACCTCCTGCGCCGTGACCTGCAGAAACCCCGACACGGTACCGTTGGTACCTGCAGAAGCAGCCCCCGGATTCCCGCGAGCTGTCGGCCGTACGGTGCCTGGTCGGCGGCGACCGGCGCGGAGCCGCCCTCCGGCTGGAAGTGATCCATCTGCCGTTGCAGCAGCACGGCTTTGGCCTCCGGGTCGTCCACGATGCGGGCGTGACAGCTGAGTTGCGCGGCCGCGTAGAAGCTCGTGGGGACGCCGTGCTCGGGCGGCTCATCCTCGGTGGCCTGCCAGGGACCGGGAATGAAGGCGTAGTCGTCCACCACGCTCAGCAGCACCGTCGGCGCCGCTTCCAGCGCGGGCCAGACCGGATTCGGCCGGGCGAGATGGGTCACGACCTCACCGCTCCCGGGCGTGTACGCGAAGTGCATCGGCTGTACGAGCGGCGGCGCGCCCGGCGGGCCGTTGACCGCCAGCTGGCCGAAGTCGTTTCCGGCGAGCCAGTGCTGCCATTCGCCGTCGTGGGTCGGGGCGTCCCAGGGGTGGATCAGCATGGAAGGCTCCTCATCGTGTGGTGAGATACGCCGGCTCGGAAATGCCGGGAGCCTGGGATTCCGACGGTATGGGCGTGCCGTACACGGGGGCCACGGGTAGTACGCCCGCCCAGTGGGGGAGCGCCAGGTCCTCGGGCTCGTCGTTCGGGCCGCCGGTGCGGATCTTCGCCGAGACCTCACGCAGATCGAGCCGGATGACGGCGGTGGCGGCCAGCTCCTTGGCGTTGCCCGGCCGGGAATCGGCGGACCTGCCGGGGAGTACGTGGTCGATGAGGGCGTCGAGGGCCGCGGTCTTCTCCCGCGGGTCGGTGACCTGGTGGGCGGTGCCGTGCACAACCACGCTGCGGTAGTTGATGGAGTGGTGGAACGCCGACTTCGCCAGCACCAGGCCGTCCACATGCGTCACCGTGACGCAGACCGCGAGGCCGGGGTCCGGCTCTCCGGCCGCCCGCAGCGGTCGCGAACCTGTCGAACCGTGCAGGTAGAGGCGGTCGCCGACCCTGCCGTAGAGCGTGGGCAGGACGACCGGCGCGCCGTCCCGCAAGAATCCCAGATGGCAGACGTATCCCTCGTCGAGGATCGCGTGGACGGTCTCCTGATCGTAGGCGGCACGGTCGGCGGACCGGGTGGGAACGGTCCGCTCGGTCCGCGCGTACTCCTGGGAGGCATCGTCGGTGGGGGAAGAGTCCGTACCCGGCGAGGGGATGTGCAGCCGGTGGCGCGACGGGGTCTGGGACATTGCCAACTCCATTGCACTAGTGCATAATCGATTTTGTGCTAGAAGAGTATCGGATCGAAGGTCGGCGCGCATCGGAAATTGCCGCCAGCGTCGAGCGAGCCGTCGGTGCCGGTGAGCTCCAACCGGGCGAAGTCCTTCCCCCACTCCGGGAGTTGGCCGTCTATCTGGAGGTGAATGCGAATACGGTTGCCGCCGCGTACCGCACGCTGCGGGACCGCGGGGTGATCGAGACGGCCGGGCGACGCGGCAGCCGTGTCCGTCCGCGGCCCGCGAGCACGGCGCGCGACGCGATCCGGGTCGAGGCGCCGCCGGGCGTCCGGGACGCCTCTGCCGGAAACCCTGATACGGCGCTTCTCCCCTCATGGGAGGAGGCGGTGACGGCCGCCGCGGCGCGCAGTGCCGGGCGGCCGGTGCTCTACGGTGCGCCGCCGGTCGACGGTGCCCTTGAGTCGATGGCGCTCGCCGCGCTGGCCGAGGACGGCGTCCCTGCCGGGCCGATGGCGCTGACCAGCGGTTCGCTCGACGCCATCGAGCGAACGCTCGCCGTGCATCTGCGACCGGGGGACACGGTGGCGGTGGAGGACCCGGGCTGGGGCAGCCTGCTGGACCTCATTCCGGCACTCGGCCTCCGCCCCGCCCCGGTGGCCGTCGACGACGAGGGGCCGCTGGCGGCGGAGTTGGCGCGGGCGCTCGACCGGGGGGCGCGGGCCGTCGTCGTCACGGACCGGGCGCAGAACCCCACCGGAGCGGCCGTGAGCCGGGCGCGCGCCACCGAGTTGCGGAGCCTGTTGGGGGCACACCCCGGAGTTCTGTTGATCGAGGACGACCACGGTCACGGCATCGTCGACCTTCCCCTCCACCCGCTCGCGGGCGTCACCGACCACTGGATGCTGGTGCGCTCGACGGCAAAGGCGTACGGCCCGGACCTGCGGCTGGCGGTGATGACCGGCGACCCGGCGACCGTGGACCGGGTCCGTGGCAGACAGCGTCTCGGTCCGGGGTGGGTGAGCCATCTCCTCCAGGACACCGTCGCCCATCTGTGGCGCAGCTCCGCCGTCGACCCGGCGGTGGTGGCCGCCGCGTATGCCGAGCGACGGAATGCCCTCATACGCGCACTGGCCGCGCGCGGGGTGCCTGCCCGAGGACGGAGCGGCATGAACGTCTGGGTGCCGGTCCCCGACGAGACGGGAGCAGTCGCCCGTCTGCTGCACGCCGGTTGGGCGGTGGCGCCAGGTGCACGATTTCGAATGCAGTCACCGCCCGCGATCCGCATCACGATCTCCGGCCTGACCTCCGCCGACACCGAGCCGCTGGCCGAGGCCGTCGCGGCCGCCATCGGCTCCGGCGAGGCGCGACGCTACGAATGAACGGAGGGGGGCCGCGCCGAGGAGGCCCCCATCAGGAGCGGACGAGGTGTCCGGACGAACACTGACCGGCCACCGCGTCGCCGGTCAGTCCTCGTCGGGCGTTCCGCCTGCCAGGGCCGCATGGGGTACGGGCGCGGGTGCGCCGGTGCCTGGGGCGGCGGATGGACCGGTGGGGGAGGTATTGGTGCATGCGACGGAGCCGGACCGTTCCGCGGAGTGCGGAGGTGTTGCGGAGCGGCCCGGACCCGAGGCCACGATGGGCGAAGGGGTGGAGCGGCGTGGCTTGCTCTGCGTGAGGGCGGCGCCGGCGAGCACGATCAGGGCGCCGACCGGCGTGTTCCAGCTGAGCTGCTCACCCAGCAGCGCCACCCCGGCGGCCGTGGCGATCACGGGAATGAAATAGGTGACCATCTGTGCCGTGGTGGGGCCGATTTCAGCGACCAATCCGTACTGCAGCAGGAACGCGATGCCGGTACCCAGTGTGCCAAGGGCGATGACGGAGAGCACGGGCCAGACGGGGAAGGCGGTTGGCGCGCTGGTGAACAGTGGTGTGACCACGGCGAGTTGCGCGGTCGCCAGCAGCAGCTGTGCGCTGGAGACGGAGAGATGGGAATCCTGGGAGCCGCCCAGCGTACGGCGCACATAGATCCAGCCGATCGGGTAGCAGAGGGAGGCGCCGAGGGCCATGGCGGTGCCCGTCAGGTCCGTGCCCGTGAAGCCCTGCCATGCGCCCAGCACGGTCAGGACGCCCAGGAATCCCACCCCCAGACCGGCCACTCGGCGGCGCGTGGGACGGTCCTCGGACAGGGCGACCACCGACAGAGCCATGCCCCACAGCGGCGAGGTGGCGTTGCAGATACCGGCAAGCGTGGAGGGGATGGTCAGCTCGGCGAAGGCGAAGAGCGAGAAGGGGAGCGCGTTCAGGAAGAGCGCCGCCACCGCCAGGTGTGCCCAGGTACGCGCCGAACGCGGTAGCCGCTGCCGCTTCACGGCGAGCACGACCAGCAGCACCGCGGCGCCGCACGCCACCCTGCCGAGCGTCACCTGCAGGGGCGCGAAGCCCTCGGTGCCGACCTTGATGAAAAGAAAGCTGAAGCCCCAGATCAGGGCCAGTACGGCGAAGTGCAGCCGCCAACCGGTGGGCGAGGAGGCGGCTGGGGAGGGAGGGGCGGCGACGCGCGTCGCGCGAGAGGCGGTGGTGCTCATGCGCACCACGATGAGCCGTGCAACGTCGTAGCACAAGCGAGAATACGTGGGAGGTATCGCTTAGTATTGCTTACATGTTGAACCTTGATCGCCTCCGGACGCTGAACGCGGTGGCGCGGCACGGTTCGGTGAGCGCGGCAGCCGACGGGCTGCACGTGACGACATCGGCCGTCTCCCAGCAGATCGCCAAGCTGGAACGGGAGACCGGGCAGCAGCTGCTGGCGAAGAATGGCCGGGGCGTCCGCCTCACCGACGCGGGCCGGCTCCTCGCCGACCACGCCGCCCGCATCCTGTCCCAGGTCGAGCTGGCGGAGGCAGAGCTGGAGGCGCGTCGGGGCCAAGCCGTCGGGGAGCTCCGGCTCGGTGCCTTTCCGACCGCTGCCCGGGGGCTCTTCCCGTCCGCACTGGTGAGGCTGAACCGAGCCCATCCGCAGCTCCGCCCCCATCTGACGGAGTTGGAGCCGGACGAGTCGGTACGGAAAGTGGTACGCGGAGACATCGACCTCGCGGTCGTACTGGATTGGTACAACCGCCCGCTCTCCCTGCCCGACGGTCTCGCCAAGGCTCCGCTGCTGGACGATCCGGCGGATGTGGCCATGCCCTCGAACCACGCGCTGGCCCGCCGCCGTACCGTCGAACTGGAGGATTTCTCCGACGATGCCTGGATCTCCTGGCCACAGGGGGAGTTCTGCCAGGAGTGGCTGATGTTCACCCTGCGCAGCAAGGGTATCGAGCCGCGCATCGCACACATGGCAGAGGAGCATCACACCCAACTCGCCCTGATCGCCGCCGGCCTGGGGGTGGCGGTCGCGCCGCGGCTGGGGCGCGGTCCGGTACCGGAAGGGGTGAGCGTGGTTCCGGTGGGTCACCAAATGCGACGCCACGTCTACGCGATCTGGCGCGCGGACGCGGACCGCCGCCCCTCCATCCGTGCCGCCGTCAACGCCCTGCAGGCAGCGGGCAAGGAGGTGGAAGGCGCGGCGGATACGTCCTCGAAATCCCGCCCGGGCGGCGGCATCGGGTGAACGGCGGGGCATCGCGGGCACCGCGCTCCCCGGGCAGATGCCGCACCGGGGGGCCTTTTGGGCGGAGCTGTCACGTACCCAGTTGGCGTTTGAGGACCTTTCCCATGTCGTTGCGTGGCAGGGCGTTCAGGAAATGCACGGTACGCGGGCGTTTGTGCGGGGCCAACTGGCGGGCGACGTGGTCGGACAGCTCATCGGCGGAGGGCCGCGCGGCATCGGGTGCCATGACCACCCAGGCGACGATCCGTTCGCCGAGGTCGTCGTCCGGCTCACCGGTGACGGCTGCCTCGGCCACTGCCGGATGCGCCAGCAGAGCATTCTCGATCTCACCGGCGCCGATCTTGTATCCGCCGCTCTTGATGAGATCGGTCGCCTTCCGGCCGACGATGCGGTAATTGCCCTCGGCGTCCCGCACCGCCACGTCGCCGGTGCGGAACCACCCGCCGTCGAACGCCTCGGCGGTAGCGTCCGGGCGGTTGAGGTACTCGACGAAGAGGTTCGGGCCGCGCACCTGGATTTCGCCGACGGTCTCGCCGTCGGACCCCGCGACGTCCTGACCCGCCTCGTCGACCAGGCGAAGATAGACGCCGGGCAGCGGCACACCGACCGAGCCGGTGGCCGGGGGGCCGTCCGCCCGCACGCTGGTGTTCATCAGCGTCTCCGACATGCCGTACCGCTCGATCACGCGGCGCCCGCACGCCGCGGTGATGCGTTCGTGGTCGGTCAGCGGCAGCGCCGCCGACCCGGAGACCAACAGCCGGGCGGCGCCCAGGGCCGCGGCGAGCGCCGGATCGTCATCGACCTCCATGGCGAGACGGTGATACATCGTCGGAACACCGAACAGCATCGTCCCGCCGTCGGACAGGCCGCGGGTCACGCCTTCCGCGGTGAACCGGCCCAGATGGTGGAGGCTGCCGCCGCGCCGCAGCGGCCCCAGGACGCCGAGGATGAGGCCGTGGACGTGGAACAGCGGAAGAGCATGGACGAGTACGTCGTCAGCCGTCCACTGCCAGGCGTCCTCCAGCGCGTCGAGGGTGTGCGTGACGGCCCGGCGGGGGAGCACCACACCCTTGGGCGGCCCTGTGGTGCCGGAGGTGTAGACGATCAGCGCCGGGGCCTCGTCCCCTGGTTCGTGCGGGAGCACCGGCACCTTTGGCGGCGCCGAGGCGCCCGACTCCGGCGTCCGTTCCGGTCCGTCCGTCAGCCCGCTTTCCGCGATGCCCCGGCCATCCGCCTCTTGCAGGGACGCCTGCTCGACGGTGGCGGTCCTGACGTCGAGGCGGGGGAGTGCGGCGAGCGTGTCGGGCAGTACGGCGCCCGGTTCGGTGAGGACGAGATCGGGGGAGCTGTCGGCCACGATGTGCGCCAACTCGCTCGCCCCGATCTTGGGGTTCACAGGAATCGCGGGCACCCCGGCCAGCAGTGCCGCGACCACGGCCACCGACGTCTCCAGAGTCGGGGTCGCCCACACCGCGACGCGCGTTCGGCCGCCGAGACGTTCGGCGAGCGGTACGGCGACTGCGGCGAGTTGGCGATAACTCAGCGTGCGGTCGCCGAAGCGCAGCGCGGGCGCGGAAGAACCGTCACGCAGCGCGGGGAAGAACACGTTCACCGCAACTCCTCCATCCTTGTCGGCGCCCGGCCGCACAGGGCCGCAGCTGCCCGCCGACCCGCGGCCGACACGGCGCGGACCGGTCCTGTTGAGCTGACCCGTCCACTCTCGCAGAGACCACTGACATCGCATGCACGGGCCGACGCCCGCGCTTTTCCGGCATGGCTCGTCGCCCACGTCGGCTCGGGGGTGAGTCAGGGAGATCCCCGAGCCGGATAAGGGATTTCCCCGATTACGGACAGCAGCGACGAAACCTAACGTGAAGGCATGACAACAGCCGAGATGAAACCAGCAACACGCTTGGACGGGACGGAAGCAGGGGGAGAAGTGGGCGCGACGCAGCGCAAGTTCGTCACGGCCGGTCCGCCGGTCGCACCGGCCGGAGCAGGTCCGGTGCGATCAGCCCCTCGGCATCTTCCGGAAGTCCCACGAGACGGCGGAGTCCGGTACGAGACGCAGCCAGGCATGCCGGCCGTCGTGCGGCATGCTCTCCGTGTCGAAGTACTTGGACGCGAACAACCGCTCCGGGACGTCGAGTTCCGGGCACGGCTGGCCGGTGCGCGGTGCCTCCCCGACGAAGAGGGCCCGGCCGGACAGTTCGACGCCACGCAGCTCTCCGTATGCCTCGCCGTCGTCGATCACCACCGAGAGCCGGGGGTCGTTCCGCAGTTGCCTCCAGCGCTTGCTGCGGGTGAGCGAATACAGCCAGAGCGCCGTGTCGTCCCAGACGAACCACAGTGCGCCGATGTGGGGAGCGCCGTTCTCGCTCACGGTGGCGACGCGGCAGGTCCGCTGCACGGTGAGAAAGGCATCGCGTTCGTCGGCCGTCATCATGATCCGACGCCCGTGCCGCTGCGTGTCAGCCGTGCCGCCGTCTTTCGTGGTCTCCGTCATGTGAGTTGCCTCCGTCGTCGCCGTCGGCTTGAGGTGCACCGTGCCGTGATTGGGGGTGGTCGGGGAGTCCGTGACATCCGTGCTTGATCTCGCCCGAAAGGAATCGGGGGTGCGCCAGGGCGGCCGAAGCTTGGCCGGGTGGTCGCAGTGGAGCGTGGTACATCCGTGGGCCAGGGTGGACCGATTGCCAGGCCGGGCTGTGCCGACCGGCAGGTGGCTGGTGTCCCTTTACCGAATCGAGTTCCCTTTGGTAACGATGCGGCGTTCCTTGTGCCGTTGATCCTTGGATCCTTGTCAATTGAAAACTGATGAGTCGTCAGGAATGATTGCTGCGCGCGAGGCCGGATGCAAGGGCATGCGGTAGGTCTCCGGTGGGGCCGGTCGGCGGGCGCGGCCGGTCGGGAGCTCCGGTCCGGAGGTCGCTGAACGCGCAGAGGGTGGGGCGGGATGGCGGCGGACGCGAGGCTCCTGGCGCAGGTGGACCCGGCGACGACGGTGTTGCTCACGGTGGAGTGCCAGCAGGGCGTTGTGGGGACGGACAGTGCACTGCCGGAACTAGCCATGGCCGCACAGGAGTCGGGAGCGCTGAGCAATGTGGCGCGGTTGGTTGCCGCGGCGCACGGATCCGGGGTGCAGGTGATGCATGCGCTCGCGGTACGGCGCCCGGACGGCCGGGGCGCCAGCCGCAACGCCAGGCTGTTCCGGGCCGCCGAGCGGTTGCCCGTACAGCAGGTCGTCGGCACGGCCGCGGCTCGGATCGCCGCGCCGATAGCGGTTTCGGAGGGCGACCTCGTGGTGCGGCGGCTGCATGGTCTGTCGCCGCTGGCCGGTACGGATGTCGATGCCCTGTTGCGCAACCTCGGCTGCCGCACGGTGGTGATCACGGGAGTGTCGGCGAACGTGGCGATCCCGAATGCTGTGTTCGACGCGGTCAACGCCGGATATGTGGTGGTGGTACCCGAGGACGCGATCGCGGGTGTGCCGGCCGCGTACGTACCGGCGTTGGTCCGTCACTCCCTGGCCCTGGTGGCCACGGTGACTCGGACCGATGACGTGATGGCGTGCTGGGAAGGCCCGCAGAGGCCGACTGAGAGCGGAGGGGTAAGTCCTGTGCGGGGTGGAAAATAGGCCGTATGCCCAGCGCGTCAGGCTGCCCTGGAACAGCACGGCGGTCTGAAGGCAGCAGGCAGCAGGCGGCAGGCGGCGTAGCTCCGGGACTGAGACCTCGATGACAGAACAGTCGTCAGGACGAGAGGGGAGGAGGGCGCTGCGGAAACAGGCGGCCTGCTCCGCCTGGGGCGTCAGATGAATGATCGTGTTGAGGACCAGGTAGACGACGGAGAAGACGGAGAACATGCCGTCCACCGTCGTCGTGGAGAAGCCCCCGATCGTCACGCCGATCGCATGCCGCCCTCCTCGGCGCACATCCGGGCCACCATCGCCCGCGGTATGTCGATCCCGTGGGCGGGCGGCCGGTCGCCGAGTTCATGGTGCACATCCACGACGACTGCGCCGCTCAGCTGGACGCGAGGGGCTGACAAGGGCGACGACCCGCTCGGCCGAGCACGACAACCGGCCAACATGCCGGGCTCTGCACCGGCCGGGCCCGTAGTCCCAGCACACTGCAGGGATTGCCTGGCGGGCGCCGGCCTCGATGCGACCCGCCCCCATCGAACCGGGGAGACCGATGGCTGCACCGGCACGACGACGTTCCTCGACCCGTAGCCATCGGACCGGCGGTGCGCGACGGCCCTCCGCCGTTCGTCGTCGGCCGGTTGCGCGGGCCCGGCGGCGTACTGTGCGGCGGCTGAGGCGTGAGGTCACCCTGGGGCGCTTGGTCGTCGGTGTGGGGGCGCTCATCGTCGTCATCACGACGGTCCGGGCCCATCCCGTCGTCTGTGGCCTTCTGGCGGTTCTGGTACTCGGGGTGGTCGTGACCGTCCACCGGATGCGCGGCGGCTTCGGGGAGTTGAGGGTGCGTGCTGATGCTCGTACGGGTGGCACCCACAGCATCGCCGCATATCAGCACATGAGCGGGAGCCAGTTCGAGCATGCCGTCGCGGATCTCGCGCGTCGCGATCCGGGGGTCCGTGCCGCCACGGTGTCCGGCGGAGCCAACGACCGGGCGCTCGATGTCCTCGTACAGCTCACCGACGGCCGTCGGATCGCGGTCCAGTGCAAGCGGTTCGCGGCGGGTAACCGGGTCGGTGCGCCCGTCGTCTACGCGGTCAACGGGACCTACCGCGCCTACCACCGTTGCGATACCGCGCTCATCGTGACGACCAGCGACTTTACGCAGGATGCGCGGCGGGCCAACGCCGAACTCGACCAGCCGCTGCGTCTCGTCGACGGTCGGACGCTGAGCCGGTGGGTCGCCGGTGGGCGTCCGCCCTGGTACCCGTAGGGCAGGGAGCCGCACCGCCGCTCTCCGGATGGGCCCGGTGATCGTTCCCGGGGTGAGCGCCTCGTGTCCGTGAGCGGTCCGGGACAGTGCCCTGCCGACGGTCCGGCCCTGGGCGGGACTGCGTTCCTCACGGCGCAGCCCCGCCCGGCGTCACCTGCCCGCCGCGTCCGGCTACTTCAACGTGCGGGCGACCACCGATGCTGCTTCGGCGATGAGTTTGTCGTCGGGGGTGGCGTCCTCCGCGCCGTGGCTCGACAGGATCGACACGACGATCGGGGAGGAGTGTGCGGGCCACAGGACGGCGATGTCGTTGCGGGTTCCGTAGTTGCTGCCCATGCCGGTCTTGTCGCCGACCACCCAGCTCTTGGGCACACCGGCCCGGATGAGGGTGTCGCCCGTGGTGTTGGTCCGCAGCCAGGTGGTGAGCTGTGTGCGCTCCGCCGGGCGCAGCACCTTGCCGAGGACGTAGGCGCGCAGATCCTTGGTCAGGGCCCGGGGTGTGGTCGTGTCACGGGTGGACTTCGGATCCCAGGTGCTGAGCAGCGGTTCGGGGCGTTCCATCCGCGTCACCTGGTCGCCCAGCTTCTTCAGCGCCGCGTTGAGGCCCTTGGGGCCGCCGAGCTTGTCGAACAGCAGGTTCGCGGCGGTGTTGTCGCTGTAGCGGACGGCGGCGTCGCACAGTGCCTGCAGCGTCATCCCGGCCCCGACGTGCTTCTCCGTCACGGGGGAGTTGGGGACCAGATCGTCCTGCGAGTACCTGACCACCTCGTTCATCCCGCTCAGCGTGCGCTGCTTCAGGACCTCCCCGGCGGCCAGTGCCTTGAACGTCGAGTTGAACGGGAAGCGTTCGCCGTCACGGTAGGCGACCTCACGGCCGGTGCCGGTGTCGATGGCGTAGACGCCCAGCCGAGCGGAGAACTTCTGCTCCAGTTGCCGCAGGTCGTGGGCGAACGGCCGGGTGTGGGACGGTGCGACCCTCGCGGACGGCGCCGATGCCTCCGCCTCGGCGCTGCCGGTGCCGCAGGCGACGAGCGGGATGAGGAGAAGCGTGGCGAGCGCGCCGCGAACGGCATCCCGGGCACGGAACGGTTGCATGGTCTGACCTCCTGGCGCCTTGCGGGCAGGGCGCATCGGGGACGGGCAGGCCCGTCCCGGTGGGTGATCGGGATTGCACGACCACTGTTGCCCCCGCCCGTCATGCGGTCCAATACGCCGACGCGCGGTTCCATGCCGATCTGGCATAGAGTCCCGGCGTGGATCTCGTGGGGGCGTGCAGTGCGTTTGTCAGCGTCAGCGAGCGCGGCAGTTTCACCGTGGGGGCGGCCGCCGCGCGGATGTCCCAGTCGGTGGCGAGCCGCCGGGTGGCCGCGTTGGAGGAGCACTTCGGGGAGAAGCTGTTCGAGCGCACCGCGCGGCGGGCCGTGCTGACCGCGTTCGGCCGCGAATTGCTCCCCGTTGCCCGGCAACTCGTCCAGGCCGCCGATGTGTTGCTGCACGAGGCGGAGGCCGCGCGCCGTCGGCCGTGGCGGCTCGCGGTGCCCGCCATCTGCCCGACCGCCGACCGGGCCCGCCTCGTCGCCGAGGCGCGCGGGCACGGCGTCACCCTCGACCTGCGTCCCGAGGCCCCGGCACGGCGGCAGGAACTCCTCCACGCCCACCAGGTGCGTGCCGGAGTGCTCGCCGTGCCGCCGGACGGCGCGACCTGGACGGTGCCGCTCGGCCTCGCCGCCGCCGACGATTCCGGCCCGCGCCGCGTCCACCTCGAAACACTGCGGGTCGGCCGCGCCGCCACCGGCCCGGCCCGGTGCGTCTGGATCCAGCCGGAGGACGACGTACCGCACATCCGCGATCCGCTCACCCGGCTGCGGGACGCGGTGGGGCTGCGCCCCGCCCAGCTCGTCACCGCAGCGGATCTGACGACGGCGGCAGCGGAGGTTTTGACCAGCCGTGACCTGCTGCTCTGCTCCCCGGCGCAGGCCGCGGAGCTGGCACTGCACTGGCGGCCGCTCGGCGGGATCACGCTCGCCCGCGGCTACGCGCTCGCCGCCGCAGAGGGCAGCGGCCGACACATGGAGGCACGCCTGGGCGACGCCCTCGCCCGCTGCCTCGGCGCCGACCGTGCCACCGGCACCGGGACGGACTCATGAGGGCCGGGACCGCAAACGGCCGCGGAGCCCGGACCGTTCGGACGCGCCCCTCGAACCGTCCCGCGCAGACCGGTACCTGACCATCTCCTCGGCGGGCCGTCCGACGCCGCCCCGTCCACCGCAACACCGCCCGGCCCCCACCGACCGGAACGCCCCGCCGTCCCCGCCCCTACCGCCCGGAGCCGCCCATGAGTACCGAAGCGTTGCTGCGCGAACTGCGGCGCGACCTGCACGACGGCGGCCTCCATGGCTGTCTCCTCGTCCGTGATCTGCACACGGGCGAGGAGCTGGGGATCGAGCCGGACGCTCAACTGCCCGTGGCCTCCCTGGTCAAGGTGCCGCTGGCGCTGGCGACGGTCGAGCGCATCCGGCGGGGCGAACTCAACGGCGCGACGATGCTGGACGTGGCGCCGGGCCGGATCACCACGCCTGGCCCCACCGGGCTGAGCCGCTTCCGGCACCCCGTACGGATCGCCCTCGACGATCTGCTCTACCTGAGTACGTGCGTGAGCGACGGGACGGCCGCCGACGCGTTGTTCGGCCTGACCCCGCCCGCCCGGGTCGCCGCGATCCTCCAGGAGTTCGGCCTCGTCGGCATCACCGTCCGGCACGGGATGCGGGAGCTGTCCGAGACGCCGGAGGAGCGGTTCGACGCCGGGCAGGCCCATCTGGCGCACTCCCTCGCCATCGACGCGGGCACCAGCGGCCGCGGCCACCGCGTGCCGCAGCTCGACACCACCCGCGCCAACACCGGCAGCGCCCGCGCCTACGCCGACCTGCTCCAGGCGCTGTGGACGCCCTCGGCGATCCCACCGGATGTCGCCGCGCGCGTACGGGAGCTGATGAGCCACCATCTGCTCCGCCACCGCCTCGCCCCGGACTTCAGCTCCGACGCCACCACCTGGTCCTCCAAGACCGGTACGTTGCTCAACCTCCGGCACGAGGCGGGCGTGGTCGAGCACGCCGACGGCCAGATGTTCGCGGTCGCCGTCCTCACCGAGTCGCTGGTCCCGGCGAGCGCCCAGCCGGGGGCCGAGGCCCTCATGGGCCAGGTGGCGCGTCGGCTCCGCGACCATCTGCGGCAGTTCTGAGCCCGCGGAAGCGGCCCGGTGGCGCCCGGCCCGGCGTACGCTCCGACGCAGGTCAGCCGCTGGTGACCGGCCCGCCCGCCAGTTCGCCGAGGAGTTGCCAGGTGCGGCGGCGGTCGGCGTCACCGGCGCTTTCCGTACCGGCGAACACCACCTCCGTGGCGCCTGCGTCGTGGTAGCGCCGTACCTCCTCCGCGACCGTGCGCTCGTCACCTATCACTGCGACATCGGCGGCCCGGCGGCCGCCCGAGAGCCCGATGACACGGGCGTACGAGGGGAACTGCTCGTAGAACGCGAGCTTCTCGGTGATCTTCGCGCGGACGGCGTCGACATCGTCGGTCACGACGCCGTGCACCAGCGCCACGATCCGCGGTGCGGGGCGCCCGGCCGCCTCCGCCGCGGCGGTCACCGCCGGAACGATGTGCTCCGCCAGGGCCCGGGGCCCGGCCAGATAGGGCAGGACGCCGTCCGCCAGTTCGCCGCTGACCCGCAATGCCTGCGGCCCCATCGCCGCGACCAGCAGCGGCACGCCCGCCTCGGCGCCTGGCACCCGCGCCGGTATCGGGGTCGTCGCGGTCAGCAACTCGCCGTGGAAGTCGGCCCCGCCGGTCTCGGTGAGCGCGCGGAGGGCGGTGAGGAATTCCCGCAGCCGGGCGACGGGCCGTTCGAAGGGAATGCCGAAGCCGCCCTCGGTCAGCAGCTTGGTGCCGAGGGCGAGGCCGAGGTGGTACCGGCCGTGGGTGGCCGCCTGCGCGGTCTGCGCCTGGCTGGAGACGGGCAGGGGGTGGCGCCCGAAGATGGGGATCGCGGACGTCCCCACCTGGAGCCCGGGCACCTCGCGGCCGACGATCGCCGCGAGCTGGGGAGAGTCGGCGCCGAAGGTCTGGCCGAACCACGCGGACCGCAGGCCCGCGGCGGCGGCCTCGGCGGCGAGCCGTACGGACGCGTCGATCTGATGGGTGTGGCCGCTTGCATCGAGAGCTACTCCGAGGGTCATGTGCCGGTGAACGTACGGGAGTTGAACGTCATTCCGCAGCGTATGGCAGGGGTGTGACAGTTCCGTTTCGTCGCGGAGGGCGGGCGGCCTGCCGGGACGAAACGGACGGCCCTCGTCCGGCCGCAGGTGCGGGCCCCGCCCAGGCCATGTTCCGGCCCCGGCGTGGCGGAACGCACGGCCCCGCGGCCCACCGCCGACACGTTCCGCCGATGCGCCACGCACCCCCTCTGAACTGCACGGATCGACACCAGCAAAGCATCAGCAGCACGTCAGCGGAACGCCAGAGCGCGCCCTCAAGCTGGTGTCGATCAGGTGCCCGCACCTGGCGTGAAGACCATGAAAACGGGAGTCCACATGCGTACCGCCATCCGTCGCCCTGCCGTCCTCGCGGCGGCCGCCGTCGCCACCCTCAGCCTCACCCTCACCGCCTGCGGTGGCGATGGCGACGGTACGAAGGACAAGGGAGACGCCGCCTCCGCCCCTGCCACGCAGGACGCCGCCCATGCGGACAAGGCGGACGCCGCCGACTCCCGGACCTCGGACGCCGACTCGCATGCCCCGGCCGCCCAGACCGAGGCCAAGAAGTCGACGGAGGCCGGGAAGACGACCGGCGGCAAGGCTCCCGCCTGCACCTTCGAGGATGTGAAGATCACCGCCGAGAAGCAGGACGGCGTGCCCACCACGCACCTCACGCTGACCGCCACCAACACCTCGGGCCACGCCTGCACGCTGCTCCAGTACCCGCTGATCGCCTTCGGGGACATTCACACCGCCAAGGACGTCCCGGCCGTGGCCAAGAGCAAGCCGGGCACCCCCGTCGTCCTGAACGCCGGGGCCCCCGCCTACGCGGCCGTGCGCATCAACAACGGCGGCGCCCACGAGGACAACCGCGCGGTCACCTCCTTCAACGTCAACCTCTTCGCGCCCGACGGTCCCGCTGAGGGCTCCAAGGTCGTCAAGGCGCCCAAGGGCGGCATCGCCGTCGACGACGCGGTCGCGAAGACCGGTTACTGGACGACGGAACTCCGCAACGGCGCCGACGAGTTCTGACCTGTCGCTCCCGGCCCCGCGCCACCCGTGGAAGGCCCCGGCTCCGGTCGGGGCCTTTCCGCACGGCGGAGCCCGGCGCGCCCGCGCGTCGTCCCGCTCTCCGTCCGAGCCCCTGCACGCCCCGCGGAGCCCACCCGGGGCCGGAATTCGGCTCCCCGCAGGCCCCTCGCTCCGTGCTCACATGGGCGGAAAGGCGGAATTCACCACGGACGGGACGAGGGATACCGCGAAGACACGCCTCTCGGCGCTGGCCTGCGCCACGCTCATGACCCTGCTGCCGCTCACCGCGCCCACCGCCGCACACGCGGCCACCAAGTGCCCGAAGAACGACATCTGCAGCTGGTCCCAGCCGAACCTCAAAGGCAAGAGGTACAAGCAGAACACCGCCGGAGACCACGGCTGTTTCCCCATCAGTGGCCGGCCGGTCTCCCACCAGAGCAGGTTCAGGGCGACCTTCTACAGCGATATGGGCTGCTACGGATCGACCTTCAAGCTCAAGCCGGGCACGTACTCGGCCAAGACTCCCTGGAAGGTCGTCAGCGTCAGCTACTGACGCCCCGTGCACCACAGGCCCGCGGCGACGAGCCCTTACCGCATTCCGCGGCCAGGTCCGGCGAGGCGGTCATGGCGACCGCGCGGCCCCTCCGTATGTGCCCGGCTTCACACCTTCGATGTTCAGGGGAGAAGGCCGTATAGCCTGGGGAAATGCTGACCGAAGTCATCGCGACCCGCTACGTCACGCCCTTGCGTGAAGGCGGGGCGCTGCCGGGGATCGTCGAAGCCGACGGCCTTGGCACGTATGTCATGTCTGGTGCTGGGCGGTACGTGGTTCTTGGGCAAAGAGGTTGTGCTCGGCGCGCTGCGACGGGGGTGGGACGTTACGGCGTCCACTCGCGGGCGTTCTGCGCCTGACGTGCCCGGTACGGCCCCGGTTCATGGGGACCGGACGTCGTCGGCGGGTCTTCAGCGCGTTGTCAGGCACGGTCCGTGGGACGCCGTGATCGACACCTCCGGCTCTGACCTGCCGCCGTACTCCTAGCGACCCGCACGCTGGGAAATGCTGCAGCCCGGTGGGTACACGTTTCCACGGTCTCTGTGTACGGAGGATGGCCACAGGCTCCTCTGACCGAGGACTCCCCGCGACTGGTGCGCCCGCCTGACGCCGATGAGACATTCGGGTACACCGGGGCCGATGGGGCGCCAACGGAGTACGGCTTCCAAAAGGCCGGAGGCGAACGCGCCGTCACGGCGTCCTGTGGCGCCGCCAGACCACAGCTCCGGGGCGTGGGCGCCCCTCGCGGGGCGCGTCCACTCCTACCGGAAGCACACCTCCGTTGGCGACCTGCGGGCGTGTGGGGTAGTCAGCCGTGGTTGGCGTTCTTGGGCCGTCCGTACCGGAGCGTGACCGTCGGCGATCGGGCGCGGTCAGGTCTTGTTGGCGAACAGTTGGTTGAGGTGTTGGTGGACGGCGGTCAGGGCTTCTTGGGGCTCGATCACGCCCAGTTCGATGAGCGGGGTCAAGCCGGTGAGTGTCAGGAGCAGGTTGGTCTCTGTCGCCGGATCGCGGTCGGGGCTGATGTGGCCATCGGTGATTGCCTGGCGGACGATCTGCTTGATGAGGTCGCGGCCGTGAGTCAACCCGTCGCGTGCGCGTGTGTGGATGTTCGCGTTATGGAGTGCCTCCAGGACGCAGGCGGCGCTCATCCGGCTCGTCGCGCGTGCGTCGGGATGGAGAGGGAGCATCTCCGTAAGCATCACTCGGAGCATGTCACGGGGGTGTGGTGGGTTGCCGAGTTCTCTGACGCCTTCGGCGACGCGCAGTGATGTCTGTTCGGACGCGAAGTCCATGGCGAAGGCCAACATCTCTTCTCGAGTGGCGAAGTAGTGCTGCACCGCGCCGTGGGAGATGCCCGCTTCCTGGGCTACTTCGCGGACGCTCGCGTGCGCGATGCCGCGTTGTTCCGCTACGCGCCACAGTGCTCGGGCGATCGTCTCGCGGCGTTCGCGGTGATCCACCTGCTTGGGCATCGTTGACCTCCCCTGTTTCCATACAGTTGACATATTACAGTTGACCGGTAAAAGCTGGGAGTCCGTTCGTGGAGGAAGGGCATGGCATGTCCGGACAACCCAGAGCACGGACCGCGGAGGGCCTCGTCGAAGGGCACCGGCGGGGAGAGCATGCGGTGTTCCGTGGCATCCCCTATGCGCAGCCGCCGGTCGGGCCGCTGTGCTTCCAGGCGCCTGCCCCGGTCGAGGGGTGGGACGGGACGAGGCAGGCGACCGAGTTCGGCCCTGTGGTTCCGCAGGTGGGGCCGACAGCCGAGAGTTCAGTCGGGAACGACTGGCTCACGCTCAACGTCAGCAGCCCGGCCCTGGGGACGGCCGGGCTGCCCGTGCTGGTGTGGATCCACGGTGGTGCCTACATCGCGGGGGCCTCCAGCGATCCGATGTACGACCCTGCGGCCCTGACCAGCGCGGGCCTGGTCGTGGTGAGCATCAACTACCGGGTGGCAGCCGAGGGTTTCGCTCTTGTCGAGGGCGCCCCGGCCAATCGCGGGTTTCTCGACCAGATCGCGGCCTTGGAATGGGTACAGCGCAACATCGCCGCTTTCGGCGGAGACCCTGACCAGGTCACGGTGGCGGGACAGTCCGCCGGGGCGGGGTCGATCGCGGCCCTGCTGACGATGAAGCGGGCGCGCGGGTTGTTCCGCAGGGCCATCGTGCACTCGGTGCCGGGATCGCTGTGCACCCGCGCGCTGGCGGAAGAAGTCGCCGCCGCGCTTGCGGGCCGGGTCGGTGCGATATCTGACGCTGAAGCCCTGTCCGGCATAGACCCCTTGCGCCTGGCCGGTGAGCTCACCGCCCTTGGTGCCGACCTTCCCGGCCACCGCGAGAGTTGGGGGCGGCTCTCGCAGATCGGTGTCGCCGTGTGCCCGGTCCTCGACGGCGTGGTGCTCACCGAATCGCCCTGGAGGGCGTTGGCCGGCGGCCGTACGGGCGGAATCGAGCTCCTCGTCGGCCACACCCGCGATGAATTCCGGCTGTTCAGCGTCATGATGGGACGTCTGGGCACCTTCACCGAGGACGAGGCCCACACGGCCCTGGATCTGTTCGCCCCGGCACCAGGCGGCGCCGACGCCTACCGTGCCACCTACCCACAGGCCACCCCTGAAGAACTGCTTGAACTGGTGTACTCCGATGCCCTCTTTCGGATGCCCTCACTGCAGCTGGCCCAGGCGAACCAAGCGGCTGGAGGCACGTCGTTTCTCTTCGAGCTGCAACTGGCGGCTCCGGCGTCCGGCGGAGTCCTGGGCGCCTGCCACAGCCTCGACGTTCCCCTGGCGTTCGGCACGTTGGACAGCCCCGCCGGCCGGTACTTCTTCGGCGACCGGCCAACGCCGGAGGTCTCGGCAGTATCCTGGGAACTGCAGCGGGGATGGGTCCGCTTCGCCACGGCCGGCGACCCCGGGTGGCCCGCCCACCGGCCCGCGCGGCAGCTGACTCGCGTCCTGGACATCGAGTCGAAGACCTTGCCCTACCCGGAAGAGGCGTCTCGCCAGATCTGGGAGCGACACGACCCGGCCCCCTTTGACCTCACGTAGACGAGGATCCAGTCTGCCTGGGTCTTCCCCACCAGCGGGGCATAGATTGCCCATCATGGCCCCGGTGCCCTAGGCCGTTTCGTTCGGATCATCTGATCCGAACGAAACTGCCTAGCCCACTCCCCACCTGAACGGTGCGAGCATGAGCAATATCGGCAAGCCGTAAATGAAGGTATCAAAGCCCAAATGGCATCCCATTCAAGGTCATTCCGCGGCTCCCGCACGTGCCTGGGCACCGATCGCGTCTCGGATTACGGGCCGCCGATTGCGCGCTGACCCCTCGCCCGTACGATGCCGGAACTTCGTCCCGCCCGTATCTCCTCGGGAAGGCCATCGCGGAAATGCCCGTATTCAGACGCCGCAAAGGCAGTCACCCCCGCTTGCTACCCGAACTCGACGACACCGCCCTGGGGCAGGTCCGGCGGCGCGTCGAGTCGTGCTGGGACCGCGGTTCCCTCGACACGCCTGTCATGGCCTTGATGGCGGACGTCCTGGACGACGCCGGTGAGGACTGGGACCGCAAGGCGCACCGCCTGAGGGTGCTCGCGGGATCCGCGGGGCGGGCGCTGCCCGGCATCTGGCGGGAACGCAACCCGGGCAACCAGTCCGCTGTGCTGCTGCATGCCTGGTCGGATCTGTTCCAGGCCGGGCAGGAGGGTTCCACGATCGACCTCGATGCGACCCGGGAGTCCTGCCGGCTCGCCGCCGAACTGCTGCCCGCCGACCCCACGCCCTGGACGGTGTACCTGGCGACGCTGCGCCTGGAGCGCCGCCCGTCCACCGAACCGTCGGCGGTCTGGCGCGAGATCAAGGCCCGTGACCCGTGGAACCGGGAGGCCCACCTCCAGGCCCTGGGGTATCTCTCGCCCGACGAGTGCGGCTCCAGCGGCCAGGTGCTGGACCTGCTCGACAGCATCCGCGTCATGCCGCCGAACGCCCCCGCGGCCGGCTTGGAGCTCACCGCGCTCGTCCGCAACCACCAGCGCGCCATGGCTTCCGGAGGGGTGACCGCCCTCGGTGCCGGGGAGTTCTGGCGCCGCCATGACGCCGTCGCCATGCTCGACCGCGCGGCCCACTACTGGCCGAGCCCCGGATTCCTCCACCACGCGGAGGCGCTCGCCGATCTGAACCTGCTGGCCTACGCGCTGATCAAGGCCTCGCGGCCGAGCGATGCCGCGACCGTGCTGCGCGCCACCGGCGGCGTGGCGACGCCCTGGCCGTGGAACGCGGAGGGCGAACCTCTGGCGGGCTTCTCGCGCCACTACGCCCGCGCCCGCGAGACCGTCTGACGCGCGGCCACCTCCCCGCCGTGCAGGCAGCGCAGGTGGCGGTGGAGCGGCCCCGGCTGTGCATCCGCGGGTTGTGTTTCCGCGGCGCCCCACTACAGCCGGCTCGCTCCGACCTCATCCCCTTGCATTCAGACATGCAATTCATACCCGGAACGAGTGGAACAGCCGACTCATTCCGATGGCTCCCGAACACCCCGATCTCTCCCCGGGGATGCCTTCCACGGAAGAGCGTTGGGAGGCCTCCATGCGTGACAGCGTCAGCACCGGCCGCGGCCGCATGCTGTTGGTCCTGGCACTGTTGACCTTGCTGTTCACGGCGCTGACCAGCGCCTACTCCGATGCGGTGCCGCCCGCGGCCGCGAATTGCTCCGCCGCCGAAACGTCCGCCGCCACTGGCCCGGCGGACCAGACTTGCGCCCCAAGGCCGACGTGTTGGAACAGGCGGAGGACGACACGCGCCACCCCGGCAACGGCTTCCGGCGGCTGTGCCACGCCACGGTCTGCCATCTGCGGCCGCAAGCTCCTACGGGGCCGAGCGGCAAGGCGGTGCGGGAAACGCCTGTGATGGTGTCCGCGGCCGGCGCCGGCGGTCGGCGGGAGAACGAGGTCCAAACCGGTCGCCCGTCGCGGCAGCTTCTTCCGCGGCTCCGGCCAGTAACCCGTCAGACAGGCACTAGACATCCAGCACCTCAAGCCTGACGCAGCGTCAGTAAAGTCAGTACCGAGTCAGCTTTAGCCCTGCCGGAACGGGCTTCACCCTGCCGAACCTGCACATGCCGAAAGAGGCATCGCCAACCACGAAGCGCGGGATCCGGGACTGCCCGATGCTCTCCCGCTGCCCGCGCCACCGTGATCTGCATGACCTCGGCGACGCCGAGGTCCCGGTAGTCGATCAACGGCCGTGTTCTCAGGGGTCCGGCCACGGTTGACCGACTGCGGATGGAGTATCGCGGCGGCTGGGCCCACGAGTACGAGGCCCAGCCGGCACACGTCGGCGCCCCTGGACCTCTTACACCGCGAGACTGAGGTGATGTGCCCTGGTGAGCGCGACGTAGAGCGCGCGGTGGGCCTCGTCGGTGGGGTCGAGACCTCTCCGGAGCGCGGCCGCGTCGGCCTCCTTCAGCCTCACCCCGACCCGGTCCCACTCCCGCCCCTTCGCCTGGTGGCAGGTCATGCCGGGGACCAGCCCCTCGCGGGCGTCCTCCAGCCTCGTCCGCAAATTCGCGAGGGCGGCCCGGGTGTCCGTCTCTGGCCCTCCGACGGCTCGACGGGCGTCATGGTGACCATTGTGGCTGCCAAGGCGGTCCAGATTCCGGCGAGTTTGCCCTGGCCCGCCAGGCGCTCAAGGGCGCTACGCAGATGCGGACGCAGCTCCGCAAGAGTGTCGCTGGCCGACCCGCGGCAGGATGCGGCCCTCACCGTGCTGTGCTCCACTGAGAGAGCAGACGCGACGTGGGGTGTGACGAAACGGCCGATCCGCATGGTGCGGAAGGGGCGTCCACATGAAGATCGTCGTTGATCTCACGCGGTGCCAGGGATACGCACAGTGCGCCTTCGCCGCGCCGGATGTGTTCACCATACGGGGGGATGAGGCGCTGCTGTACGACCCCGATCCGGACGACGCGCAGCGGGAGAAGATCGCGCGGGCGGCGGCGGCCTGCCCGGTCCAGGCCATCTTCCTCGAACGGGAGGACGCCCGGAATCGGCAGTCCGGGCCCGAGCCGCAGGTGGCCGCCCAAAGCGCGGAGGAGGCGTTCAGGCGCACCGGACGTATTGTCATTGTCGGGGCGTCCCTGGCTGGGCTGCGGGCGGGGTGGACGCTGCGCCGGGAGGGCTTCACCGGCTCGCTGACCGTGATCGGGGACGAGCCTCAACCCCCTTACGACCGGCCGCCGTTGTCCAAGCAGGTCCTCATGGGCCAGGCTGATGCGGGGCGGACCGCGCTTCCCCGCCGCGACGAGATCGGCGTGCACTGGCGGCTGGGAGTCGCGGCCAGAGGTCTTGACCTGGGCGGCAAGCAGGTGGTTCTGGCTGACGGCGAGAAGGTGGGATTCGACCGGTTGCTCATCGCCACCGGGGTGCGGGCCCGCCCGTGGCCGAACGAGGCAGAGGCCGGGCTCGACGGGCTGTTCGTGCTGCGCACCCCGGACGACGCGGACGGGCTGCGGCGAAGGCTGAATGCCGGTCCGGGCCGGGTGCTGGTCATCGGTGGCGGGTTCACCGGCTGTGAGGTCGCCTCCGCCTGCCGTGAGCTGGGTGTGCCGGTGACGGTCGCCGAGCGGGGGCTGACCCCGCTGGTTGGGGCGCTGGGCGCGGTGATCGGCGGTGTCGCGGCGCAGATGCAGCGTGACCACGGGGTCGACTTGCGGTGCGGTGTTCAGGTCGAGGCATTGGAGGGGGATGGGAACGGGCGGCTACGGCGGGCCCGGCTGTCCGAGGGGAGCGTCCTGGATGTCGATGTGGCGGTGGCCGCGCTCGGCAGTATCCGCAACGTCGAATGGCTGGAAGGCTCGGGGCTGGCGGCAGGTGACTGGGGGGCGGCGTGCGATGCGGGGTGCCGCGCTGTCGACGTCAACGGCGTCGTTTCCGACGATGTGTTCGTCGCCGGCGACGTGGCCCGCTGCCCCCACCCCGTCTACGACTACCAGTATCTGGCCCTTGAGCACTGGGGCAACGCGGTCGCCCAGGCGGAGATCGCCGCACACAACATGGTCAGTGCCCAGAGCGAGCGGTGGCCGCACCTGGCGCTACCGGAGTTCTGGTCGACCCAGTTCGGTGTCGAGATCAAGTCCGTGGGCGTGCCGACCTATGCCGACCAGGTCGTCATCGCCCAGGGATCGGTGGCTCAGCGCCGGTTCGTCGCTGCCTACGGCTACCGCGGGCGCATCACCGCGGCGGTCACCTTCAACCAGTCCAAGTGGCTGGAGTTCTATAAGGGGTTGATCGACCGGGCGGCGCCGTTCCCGCCCTCCTCCCGCGCCGTCGACCAGTACTTCGCCCAGCTCCTCGACACCCGCCACGGCCAACGGGGCGACGACCTGCTCTCCGGACTCCTCAGCGGCGACGGCGACGAGGTGCCGATGTCACCCGAAGAGATACTGAGCAACGCGGCCCTGCTGCTCGTCGCCGGCCACGAGACGACCGTCAACCTCATCACCAACGGCATGCTCACCCTCCTGCGGCACCCCGATGTGCTCGACCGGCTACGCGGCGGCGACGAACCCGATCTTGCTGCCCAGGTGGTCGAGGAACTCCTGCGCTACGAACCACCGGTGCAGTTTCTGTCCAACAACCGGAACACCCTCGATGACATCGAGGTCGCCGGCACCACCATCCCCAAGGGCTCACCCGTCACCCTCGTACTGGCCACCGGCAGCCGCGACCCGGACTTCGTCCCGGACCCCGACCGCTTCGACCCCGATCGAGAGCACAACGAGCACCTCGGCTTCGGCGGCGGCATCCACTACTGCTTCGGAGCCCCGTTGGCCCGTCCCGAGACGCAGATCGCCCTCACTGAGCTCGCACGCCGGCTGAAGAACCCCCGACTCGTCGCCGACCCACCGCCCTACCGCGGGAGTCCGAGCCTGCGCGGCCCCCGCCACCTCCTCGTCGAGATCGACGGCGTCAACCCCGCGCAACACCGGCCCCCGTGAGCAGGCAGCTCGCAAGGGTCACTCGCACACCTGGGAGGACGTCGAGGCCAAGGTCTGCGACGTCATCGTCACCGGCATGGTCGCGTTGACCCGCATGAACCCCGAGGCCGCGACCGTCTCAGCCTTGCAGCGGCGGGTAGTCGGTGTAGCCAGCGACGTCCGGGCCGTAGATGAGGTCCGGCTTCGGTTCGGCGAGCGGTGCGCGGGAGGCGAACCGAGCCGGCAGGTCCGGGTTGGCGATGAACGCCTGTCCGTAGGCGACGAGATCCACCAGGTCATCGGCTAGAAGTGCGTTGCCCCGGTGCTGATCGATCCCGACGTGCGCGATGATGGTGCCCTGATAGAGCTTCCGGAAGTGCCGGAACACCTCGTCGCCGGCCAGAGGGACTCGCCGACGGCTTCGATGATCTCGAAGAGGAACCGGGCGCGGTTCTCGATCGGGCCGCCGGAGTCGTCCGTGCGCACATTGGTGCGGGGGTTCAGGAACTGGCTGATCAGGTAGTTGAAGCCTGCCTGTAGCTGAACGCCGTCGAACGGGAGCTGGCACGAAACGGATGAAGCTCGGCCCCGGGTTCGGCCTCCCGGGCTGCCGACCGGCCCTGATTGCTGTCAGGTACGGCTGCCAGTAGCTCCGCAGGCCCCTCGCGTACTCGTCGATGATCGCGGGGCCGTTCCACCGGTTGCGTCACCTCGCCGCAGGGTCGACAGAAGCAACCCTTCCGGGTGTGCGGCGGATGTGGGTGCTCGACCACAACGAGATCTCCGCCCTGGTCCACCCGCGTCACCGCGACGAGCGCAACGAACTCACCCTGCGCCACTTACCCATCGCCGGCGACCTCCTCGACCTGCGGGCCCTGCCCGCTCTCCGCGCCTACACCCTGGCCGGACCCCCACGGCCCCCGCTGCTGACCGCCGCCCAGACCCGTGCGGTCCGCCACCCGTACGGGGATCCGAGCCTTGTCCCCGGACCCCGCCTCGACGCCGACGAACACCACCTCGTCAACGCGTTCATCAAGGAGAGCGGCCTGATCTTCCGCGACGGCCGCTGGCCGGCCGTTGAACCATGAACCACGACCGACGGCAGGCCCGCAAGGCTGTCCGCGTGCGCTGCCCCGGGCGGGCTTCGGCCCGGAGCAGCGTCACTCCCACCCATTTCCTCTTCCTGCGTAAGGACAGGGCGGGGGAGCCCTCGGCCGTCGTGGCCGGCGGTTGGCCGATCACGACGACGTGCGCTCAGTCTGTGCTGCTCTCCATCTGCTCCAGTTCGAGCCGCCAGCCCTTGCCGAAGCTGTAGGCGCCATCGATGGTCGCCCGGAAGTTGACCGATTCGGCGGTGGGTGCATTATCGCCGCGGGGTAATGAAGGTGCCATTGACGGCATATCCATCCAGCCCGTGGAGTTCGCCGTACGCCATCAGGTCGCTGGTGCGGTTGATGAACCCGCGTCCCGAATGGTTGAGCGAGGTGTTGCAGAGGACGCTGAATCCGGTCAATTCGCCGAAGGAGGTCAGCAGTTCGGCTATTTCCGGGTTCGCCGTCGGGTCGACGGTCTGGGTACGAGCCGTTCCGTCGACGTGCGTCACTGCCCGCAGTTCGCTGGACTCGACCTCGCTGAAGTACAGCATGTAGGGATCGGGGACCCCTCCACTGAACCAGCGGCCCGCGTCCTGCTCCAGACAGATCGGGGCGATGGGGCGGTATCCCTCGCGCTGCTTGATCTTGTTGAGCCTGCCCGTCGTCTCCTCGGTGAAAGGAGCGGCGAGGATCGACCGGTTCCCGAGGGCGCGGGGTCCGATTTCCCAGCGGCCCCGCGCCCAGCCGATGATGTTCCCGTCGCGGAGGTAGCGGGCGACCTCGTCGTAGCGCAGCGGGCGGATTTCGTAGCGCTGCGGGTCGAATTCCATGTCCTCGACGAATTCGCCACCCGCGTAGACGTCCCAGTCCAGTCCGGCCGACCCGGTGTAGAAGTGCTGGGCGTCGATGGCGGTCCCGATCGCGGAGCCGCTGTCGTTGGGGCACGGTGGGACGAAGACCGCGGGGAAGAGCCCGCACTCGCGCCAACGGCGATTCCACTCGCAGTTGAGTCCGCAGCCTCCGGAGATGAGCAGCGGGAGGCCCTCCGTCAAATGCTCCCGGGCGTATGCGTAGAACCGGTCGAAGACGGCGTTCGACAGGCGGGCGGCGAGGTTCTTGTACGCGTCCGTTTCCACGCCGATGTTGTAGTAAGGGGAATCGGTCATCCGGTCCTTCAGGCTGCCGGTGATGACCTCCCTCTGGCCGAGTACGAAGTCGATGACTTCCTGTTCCGCCGGGGTCGCCGATCGGTTCTCGGCAAATCCGGCCAGTGCCATCTGCTTGCCTGCGTCCTGGAAACGGACGAATTCCTCGTGTGAGCTGTACTTGGGGTCGGCGAGCGCGAAGCCGTAGGAGTACTTGTTGCCCGGGTAGTTGAGCACCTCCTGGAGATGGGTCACCTTCCCGTGCTCGTCGATGCGGTAGAACGAGCCGATGTTCCCCTCCCACACCAGGCTGTAGAAGGGCTGGTCCCTACGGAATGCCGACATTCCGTAGGACGTCATGATGTGGGAGCGCTCGTGCGTGGAGGAGAAGACGCGCACGCTCTTCCCGAAGAACCGGCCGGCCTCGTCCGAAATCGCGGATTCGCCCACACCGAAGTACCCGGCACGCGAGGGCTGGTCGGTGGCCTGGGTCCCCTTGATCCAGCCGCTCACGGCGACGACGTCCGGCTGTTTGCCCAGCCGGTCCGCCGCTACGGCGAACACCTCGGCGGTCAGAGTGCTGTAGCGGACGAACGAGTCCTTCTCCGCCTCCAGGGAGAAGAGCAGCTTCCCGTCCTCGACGGCCGCAATTGCCCCGTCATGGCCTTCCTTGAGGGAAAGAATCAGCATGATGGTCCGTTTCTCTGCGAATTTCCGACCTGACAGTTTGACGCCGGGATCAGACGGCGCCGGAATCGGCTGCCGCCGAGAGAACTTTCAGGGCGAGCTGGTGCAACTGCGGGTTGGCGGACAGGGCGCCGGTGCCGTTCTGGGGCGAGGTGCCCAGGAGATCGGTGCAGACACCGCCGGCTTCCGCCACGAGGATCTGTACGGCGGCGATGTCCCAGGGGTTCACGACCGGTTCGGCCGCGATGTCGAGGGTTCCTTCGGCAACCATGCAGTGTTGGAGGAAGTCTCCGAAGGCACGGTCTTCCCAGCACTCTTCGGCCAGGTGTAGGTATGCCTCACGTGAGTGGAAGGTGTCCCAGGTACGTGTGCTGGTGGTGGACAGGTAGGCGTTGGCGAGACTGGTGTTGCCGGAGACCCGCAGGGGCAGGGGGGCGCTGCCGGCCGACCCACGCCGCAGCCAGGCGCCCTGTTCGGCCGCCGCCCACCAACGGCTGTGCAGGGCGGGGGCGCTGATCACCCCGACGGTGGGCCGGCCGTCCTCCAGCAGGGCGATCAGCGTGGCCCAGACGGGTACCCCGCGCAGGAAGTTCTTGGTGCCGTCGATGGGGTCGACCATCCAGGTGCGCCCGGCTGTGACGGAGCCGCCGGTCTCCTCCCCGGCGAAGGCGTCGTCGGGGCGGGCGGATTTCAGTGCCTCGCGTACGGCCGTCTCGACGGCGGTGTCCGCGTCGGTCACGGGCGTACGGTCCGGCTTCTCCCGGATCCTCAGGTCGAGGGCCTGGAAGCGATGGCTGGTGATGCGGTCGGCGATATCGCCGAGTTGCAGGGCCAGTTCGAGATCGTCCTGTCGTGACATGGGGCGCCTCACTGCACACCTCGTGGGTTTCGGGGGGCTCGGCCCATGGCGATCCGGGCGGAGCGCCACGGGCCGCCGGACTACTTCGCGTGCAGTTCGAGCATGTGGTACTCCATGACCCGGACCTCCTCGATCCGGCGCACGCGGCGCAGCAGTTCGACCCGCATGCCAGCTTCCTCCGCGATGGCATCGAGCCGTTCGCGGTCCCCGAGGTCCGCCGTGCCCAGCAGCAGCCTTCCGCCGTCGGCCAGGTGCTCATGGGCGCCGGCGATGTACCGGGCCTGGCCCTGGTAGCCCGGATCGAAGACGGCGGAGTGCAGATCGGTGGAGAGCGAGAAGCCGTCCTCCACATAGGTCCAGGGCACGTTCCAGAAGATGGTGTCGAAGCGGTCCGTGGGCTCCAGCGCCGTGTACATGTCGCTGTGGAGGACGCGCACCCGGTCGCTCACACCATGCCGCTCGGCGTTGGCGGCCGTGTTGGCCACCGCCTTTTCGTTGATGTCCAGCGCGGTGACGGATGTGCAGCCGTTGAGTGCGGCGGTCACGGAGATGACGCCCGTGCCGCAGCCGACCTCCAGGAACGAGCCGCCCAATGGGTAGGGCACGATCGAGGCCAGCACCTCGGTGGCGGCGCTCAGGGTGCTGGGGAACACGCCTCGGTGCAGGCTCCATTCCCGCCCCAGCAGGGTGAAGGAGTCCGGCAGGTCGTCACCCACGAGGGCGTGCTGGAGGACCTGGGCCACGGCCTCGGGGGACTCCTTGACAGTCATCGTCTCTGCGTCTCCGGTGGTATGGGTCATCGGTTCGGGCCGGACGCGTACCGCACGAGCGCCTCGCGGTGACGACCGATCTTGCGGAAGGCCTCGGCGTACTGGTCGATGAGCGTCTTGTCCTCGGGCCAGTTGGTGAAGGTGGGCAGGGACAGCGCGTGCTTCTCGACATGTTCTGCGTGCGAGCCGCTCTCCGGTGCGATGCCCTTCTTCGACGTGCCGGGGAAGAGGGGGTTCTCCTGGCGGGCGTAGAGCGGCAGGGTCGCCAGCCGGGGGCCGGAGGGGGCGCCCACCTCCATGCCTTCGGCGCGCAGCGCCTCGATGAGGACGGAGCGGGGGACGCCGCTCAGTGCCTCGGGCCGGTAGAGCGGTTTGTAGCCGTACCAGGCGCCCATGTCGACGTGGTCGGCAACGTGTACCGGCTCCAGAAAGGCCACGTCGCCGAGTTGCCTGCCGAGGTGGCGCAGACAGCGGTGCCGGGCCTCCTTGCGTGCCGGGAACGCTGCGAGCGCGTGCCGGGCGACGATGGCGTTGAACGGCGACATGCGCAGCTTGAGCCCGAACCCGGTGACCCAGTGCGCACGCAGGTCCTCGTCGAGGACGGCGTCCCGGGAGCGGTCCCGGTAGTGCCCGAGGAGAGTGGCGCGATCGTGCACCTGGGGGTCGCTCGTGACGAGGATGCCGCCCTCGCCCGCGTAGACGGCCTTGTTGGCCTGGAGGGAGAAGACCGCGGCGTCGCCGAAGGTGCCGACGGGCTTGCCCTTGTAGCGGCTGCCATGGGCGTGGGAGCAGTCCTCCAGAACGCGCAGCCCGTGTCGCTCGGCGATCCGCAGGATCGCATCCATGTCGCAGGGGTGGCCCCACTGGTGGACGACTGTGATGACCTTGGTGTGCTCCGTGAGCGCGGCTTGAAGTGCTGTGGGCTCCAGACCGCGGGTGTCGGGGTCGATGTCGGCCAGGACCACGTCACCGCGGAGCGCGAAGACGGGACTCAGCGCCGCATGGTAGGTGAGCGCCGGTCCCACGACGTCCACGCCTTCACGCACACCGAGTGCGAAGTAGGCGGCGAGGAGGGCGCTGGTACCGGAGTTGAAGGTGACCGCGAAGCGGGCTCCACCGTTCAGGAAGGCGAGGAAGTCGGCCTCAAGTCGGCCGATGGGACCGCCGTTGCCCTTGATGGAGATGTCGGTGTTCCGCTGTGCGGCCAGTTCGGACAGCTCCGCCTCGTCGGCGGGGGGCGGCCAGACCTCGTGCGGCAGCGGCTGTTCGATGGCAGGTGCGCCTCCGAGGAGGGCGAGTTGCTCGGCGGTGCTCATGTGTCCTTCCTGTTTTCGCGGTTGGGCCCGGGCCCGACGCGCCGGGCCCGGGCGGTGCGGATTCGGCTCATGCTCATCGCTGAGTGATACGGGCGCCGAGGCGCAGGTTGAGTTCCTCGCGGGCCCCCGACGGCACGTGCCTCTCCGGGGGCCTTGGAAGGGTGGGGTCAGGCGCACCGGTCGGCGAACTCGTTCTGCTCGCGCAACCGATCCCGGTAGATCCCGTCGATCGTGCGTACGGAGAGGAGTTGACGCTGGAGGTGGTCCTGCCGGTAGTAGCGGTCGTCCAGATGGCTCAGATGGTGGGCGATCATGGAACGCACGGCGTCGATCTTGGGACCTTCCCAGGTGTAGCTCTCCAACGGCAGCCCTCCGATGGAATGCAGGACGGCGACCCCGGGGGCGACGTTCAACGCGCCCTCCGTACCGAGCACGCAGAGGTGTTCGACCTTCTCGTAGTTATGGCGTGAGATGCGCAGCGAGCCCGTCAGTCCCGTTGAGGGATAGCTGCACATGAGGCTGACGAGATCCTCCAGTCGACGATCCCGCATCTCCTGGTAGTGGTGCACGAAGGCGGAGTGCACCCGGGGGAGTTCGAGCCCGGGGAACATTCCGCTGAGCACATCGATGAGGTGGTAGCCCATGTCGAGGAGCACACCGCCCCTCGCCTGCTCCCTGGCGGCGCGCCAACCCGTGGTCATATGAGCCAAGTTGAAGTGGTAGTCGTAGGAAAACCAGTAGGGCTCCCCGATCCGCGCGAGGTTCTCCTGGGCGAACTGGAAGACGGGGTTGAAGTTCCGTTGCAGCAGCGTGAAGACGCTGCGGTCAGCCCGTTGCGCCAGGTGTATCAGTTGCCGGGCTTCCTGCTCGGTGACGGCGAACGGCTTTTCCTTGATGACGTGCCTGCCGTGTGCCAGGAGTTTCGTACAGACCGGGAAGTGCTCACTGTGTGGCACGGTGACCACAGCGGCGTCGAATTCGACCTTGTCGAGTGCCTCACCGAGGACGTCGTAATGCGGGAAACCCCATTCGTCGGCGAGTGATGAGGCCGCCGGGGCGGGGTCGACGCCGCCGACGACATCTGCATTCTCCCGCACGATCGGCAGATACTCCTTTCCTTGATGTCCAGCAAATCCGACCACCAGTACTCGCGGTCGCGGACGCACGTTCTTCAACCTGTCACTGGACATGCGGAATATCCCCCTCGCAGAAGATCTGAGGATGACGCGGGCAGCCAGGAAAGGATCGTGGAGATCCCGATCGGACCCTTGGTCGCAGGGGATTCAGGGGACTCTTCGGCTCTTCCCGGAAGCATCGGCGAGCCAGGCGTGTGCTGCGGTCACCACGTCCTTGATAAAGGTGCTTCCGCTTGGCTGTGTGTTCTCGTCGAGCAGCGAGACTTCCGCGGCCGTGATCCAGGCGAACTCGGTGTGCTTGTCCCGTTCGAGTTCGGGCGAGGAGAGGTCCCCGTCCACCTCGACGACGTAGTCCGACTCGACATGCCGTAGTCCGTCCGCCGCCCACTCCTCGTGTGCCACCCGGGCAAGAACGCGGCGCAGCCGCCACCCGGTCTCCTCCGCGATCTCCCTGCGGAGCGCGTCCAAGAGGGACTCCCCTTCCTCCACTGCTCCGCCGACGACGTCCCAGCACCCGGGGAAGAGGCGCCGGTCGGCCGAGCGGCGCTGGACGAAGATCCGGTCGTACGGGTCGCGGATCAGCGCGCCCACCACAAGTCGGGGTGCGTTCGGCTCGGTCACGTCAGCCGTTCACCGGGCTCAGGGGATCGCACGGTCGACGAATCCGCGGAAGCGGCCGGCGAGGGCTGCTGGAGGAACTGAGGGAGGAATGAGGTCCCAGCTGCACCTGCAGCCACACGCCTTCTTCCGCGGAACAAGCTGACCATTCTTCCCTCGTTTCACCTGCACGTAAGAGATTTCGCGTGCGCCATGCGTCGGGTAAAATAGAAAAGGAGTACGGTCCGAAGGAAAATTCAAGCAGTCCGAATTGTCGCCGAATCGTGTTTGTTGCCGGGCCTGATTTTCCGCCCTGAATAATACCTGGAGCCCCGTGCTGCGCATGGGTTCACGCAAGGCTTCGGACGCCTCAACTTCTTCTTGACACGGCATCAAGTAATATGCTGAAGGTATGATCCGGTAGGTGCCGCACATTCATTCGGGCGTAGGCGCTCCGGCAGTCTGCACCGAACCGCAGGCCGCTATCATCTCGGTCTGCCCGCCCGGTGGGTGAGGGGTTTCCTCGTCGCGCTTCGCCTAAGCGATCATTCTTTCTTGCCACCGTTGGCCGTTTCGCGGTGGAATATGTTGGCGAGATTTGCCAATCGTCGAGGCCCGGTGGCGCTGCCCGTCGGCCACATGGACACGCAGGAGACGACGCTCGATGGGCTGGGCCGCCCGGACTGCGACCTCAGCGGCATCCAGAACCTGGTTTGCCGACGCCAGAAGACGTCGCTCCTCGTTGCTCGGTGCGACCTTGCGACAGCTACGGACGAAGAGCGAGACACCCAGCGAGCGCGTGGACCTGATGATGGGGCGCGGCAACACGGGCCCGGTCTAGCCGTGGTTCGGCAAGGACATCCGCCAGGGCATCCCGCTCGCCGCCTTCCACCATTCTGGACGGCTTCCATCTCGACAATGCCGCGCCGACACGGGCCGACTTGCGCGAGGCGACCAGCGCACGTGCGCCTACTCCAGAGCGGCTCGCACGGCACGAGGGCAGGTGCCGACCTCTGACTCACCTGCCGCCGGGCGAGCCGGAGCAGCAGGGTCCTGCCGGGCCGGGGTCGGTCGCTTGCCTGCCGGCGGGGTCCCGTGGTGCCACTCCTGCTTCCCCGGGCGGGCGGGTTCTTCGTTCAGAGGCGGCGGGCGACCAGGAAGACGTAGCCGATTTGTGGGAGCGCACCGAACTGGGGAAGGGAGCGGGTGGAGTTGAAGAACTCGTAATGGGGGTCATCGGCGGAGGGTGCGACATCGTCGAAGGAGTCGGCGAACGCCTGGTAGGTGCGCCGGACGTGCTCTCCGATGTCGTTGAACTCCACCACTTCCAGACCGGCGCGGTCGAGGGCCGTGCGGAGCTCCGCCGGTTCGGGAAACGAGGGGGACTGGAACGCCCGGCACGTCTGGCGGACTGTCTCCGCGGCATCCCCGGTCACCGGCGAGCGGAGCAGCACATCGGTGATGACCAGTGGGCTACCGGGTCGCAGGGTCCGGGCGATCTCGGTGAGGGCGGTGGTCCGGTCGGGGATGTGCATCATGGACTCGATCGCCCAGCCACCGTCGAAGGACGCGGCTTCGAAGGGCAGTGCGCAGGCGTCCGCGTACCGGAAGTCCACCCGGTCGGCGAGCGCGGCGGCGTCCGCCCGGGTTCGGGCGAGGTCGATGTCCTCGTTGCTGACCGAGATTCCTGACACACGCGCACCGGTGGCCCGGGCGATGCGCAGGGCGGGCCGTCCGGTTCCGCAGCCGACGTCCAGCAGGCGCTGGCCGGGTGCGGCGGCCAGCCGCCCCGCCACGAGGTCGGTGAGCCGGTCGGTGGCTTGGTTGAGCGAGCGGTCGTCTGCGGCGCTGTCCCAGTAGCCGACATGGATGTTCCCGTCGACGGCCGCGCCGTCCACGGTCTCGGTGTGCTCGTCATGGAGCCGGCCGACGTCCAGTGACGACGGGACGGTGCGGTGCATGGGCGGGTCGTTGGTCATCGAGATCTCCCGAGCTTGAGGGATGTGTCAGCTGGTGAAGAGGCCCGTCTGCCGCATTTCGCCGAATGAGCGGTCAAAGGCTTCCAGGGCGAACGCGATGTCCCTGTCTGTGTGGACGGCCGAGAGCAGGAAGGAGTGGAGCTCCGGCAGATACACACCGTGCGTCCGCATGAGGGTCTGCACACCTCCGTAGGCGACGCGGAAGCCGGGGACGATCTCGTCGAAGACCAGGGGATGTCGTGTCGCGCACAGAGCGCGCGTTTGACCACCTTCATCGCTACGGGGGAGTCGTCCTTCCGAGGCCCGCGGTGCACCTGGGTTCTGGTAGCGCTCGCCGCGGAGCGGGTGTCGAAGGAGTCGAAGACGTCCGTGAGGCGGCTGCCATAGGCCCTCTCCGGTTGGTGTCTGACGGTGGTGGTGGGAATCGAGCGACGATTGTCCTGGAGGGCGCGTAGTTCGTCCAGGGCGCAGAGTCGGCGTAGTCGCGACCGAACCGTTGCGCACCAGGCTTCGCAACCTGTACCGCGCCCAAGGTGGTCGCTTCGTCATCTGGGAGAAGTGATGGCACGGCGGCCGTCCTGCAGAAGCTGCTCTCTGAGGGGTGGGCACGCAACTTGCGGACTACTGTGCGACCGGTCACACGCGTCGGCAGTCGCGGTGTTGTGCCCCAGTTGCTCCTGCTCCGCCTACGGTAGGGGGTTCCAGGTGCCGTCGAGCGGGGACGCCGGCGGCTGCGGCGATCCGGTCGCGTGATGCGAGCAGGTGGGTCCTGAGCGCCGGCAGGTCGACGTCTACCAGTACGCCGTCGCGCTTGACCACGCGGCCAGCGACGAGGACGGCGTCGACGAGGCCGGGGCGGCCGGCGCTGACGATGGTGCCGGCCGGGTCGGTGACCGGGAAGACGGTCAGGTCGTCAGTGCGCAGCAGGATGATGTCGGCGTCCTTGCCGGGGGTGATGCTGCCGGTGCGGTCGGCGAGTCCGCAGGAGGCGGCGGCGTCGGTGGTGGCGAAGTCCAGCAGGTCGCGGGAGCGCAGGCTGCCGTCCAGGCCGCGCTGTACGGCGAAGGCGGTGCGCATGGTGGAGAACATGTCGCCGCCGACCGAGGGGACGTCGTCGATCGACAGGGTCGGGCGTAGGCCGGCGACGAGTGCGCGGCCGGTCATCGGCGATCCGAAGCCCATCTTCAGCTCGACGTCCGGGCTGATGGAGATCGAGGCGCCGGCGTCGGCGAGCATCCGCAGTTCCTCGTCGCTGATCCCGTTGGCGTGCACGGCCGTGGTGGTTGCCTGCAGCAGGCCGTGCTCGCGCAACGCGGTGATCGTGCCGCTGGCTTCGATGTGCAGGCTGGTGCGCAAGCCGAGTTCGTCCGCCAGCTTCAGCTCCTGAGCGACGGTGTCGACGCTGGTGGCCTCGGGGCCGCGCAGCCCGAGCGCCATGGTGACCAGGCCGTCTTCGGCGATGCCGTAGCGGACGCGGCGGATGTCGTCGTCGACGGGGTCGGGGCTGCCCCATCCAGCGCCGAGGCAGAAGATTGACCGTCCCGGCGTGTCGCGTGGTGCGGCGATGGCGGCGTCTTCGTGCTCGTGCCTCTGCGCGACGTGGTACCAGTCCAGCATCGTGGTCACGCCGGAGTGCAGGGCCTCCAGTCGGCCGAGGAGCGTGCCCGCGTAGACGTCCTCGGGCGGGTAATGGGGTTTGGCCGTGGCGTGCATGGCTGTGGCCCAGGGGGGAAGGTCCAGTCGGCGCCGATGCCGCGGAAAGCGGTCTGCCAGGCGTGGCGGTGGTTGTCGACGAAGCCGGGCATGACGATCCGGTCGCTCGCGTCGATCACTTCGGCGTCCGGCGCGTCGATGCGCTCGGCCACCGCGGTGACGACGCCGTCTTCGATCAGTACGTCACCGCGGTCGAGGTCGCCGACTGCCGGGTCCATGCTGACCACGGTGCCGCCGGAAAGCAGGATCTTCATGGGCGGCTCCTTCACTTCGGGGTGGTTCACGGGCAGGTTGCAGTGGGGGTGGGCAGGCAGTGGCGTGGGCGCTGCCTCGCACGACAGCCGTTCAGGCGGTTACGGCTTGGACGAGTACGGCGTCGGCCGCGGCGAGCGCGTCGGCGACCAGGTCGGCGGTGTCCTCCGTGCCGGCCGCCAGCCGCACCAGGCCCGGCGGAACGGCTTCGGTGAGCTGTTCGTCGCTGAGCATTCCGGCCCACATGGACGCCGGGTGCACGGCGAGTGATTCCACGCCGCCGAGGCTGGCCGAGCGGCGGGGGTAGCGCAGGTGTCCCAGGAAGGCGTCGGCCATCTCGAATCCGCCGGTGAACTCGACGCTGAGCACTCCGCCGAATCCGTTCATCTGGTCGGCGGCGAGCTTGTGTTGAGGGTGGGTGGGCAGGCCGGGGTAGTGCACTTGCGTCACGGCCGGGTGCGTGCTCAGCGCCTCGGCGAGCGCCAGGCCGTTGTCGTTGTGCCGCGGCATCCGCAGCGGCAAGGTGCGTATGCCGCGCAGCAGCAGCCAGGCGTCGATCGGGCCGAGGGTGGCGCCGGTGAGCAGGCTGGTGTCCCAGATGCGGTCCAGGATCTTCGCCGGTCCGGCCAGCACTCCGGCGGAGACGTCGGAGTGACCGTTGAGGTACTTGGTCGCGCTGTGCCACACCACGTCGATGCCGAAGTCCGCGGGCCGCTGGTTCACCATGACAGCCCCGCCCTGCCCAGGCCGGCACCCCGTGGCAGTCGCCTGTCGCCGGGGACCGGTGAGTGCCACGGGGCTTGGACGAGTGGGCCTTCACACGGTGATGGAACCCCGGATGCAGATGGTGGCGGCACCGCTGACCCAGACGGTGCCGTCCGCCTCCGCGGTGATCTCGATGCTGGCGGCCCGTTGCAGCCGTGTGCCCTGGGAGACCCGGTAGGTGGTGGGTGCGGCGCCGGTGCTGGTGAGCCACTGACCGACGGCGGCGTTCATGCTGCCGCACGCGGGGTCCTCGGGAACGCCGGCGCCAGGGGCGAAGGTGCGCATCTCGAAGTGATGCTCGGATCCTTCGGGATGGGCCCCGATCGCGCCGACCATCGCGGCCGGGATGTGGGACAGGTCGGGTTCGAGGGCGAGGACCTCCCTCGCGGTGGCCAACTGGATCACCGCCCAGCCGGGCCCGTTGTCCACCCACTGGTGGGCCAGGACCTGCTCGCGCGTGATGCCGAACGCGGCGACGATCTGGTTCAGGTAGGCGTCGTCGAGCACGCCGTCGCGGATCCGGGGCGGGGCGGCGAAGGACAGGGCGTCCTCGCTGCGGCGCACGGTGACCAGGCCGGCGGCGCATTCCTGCACGATCCGGTCGGCGTGCCGGGGTATGCCGCCGCCCTCCAGCCAGGCGCGCGCGGAGCCGAGGGTGGGGTGCCCGGCGAACGGCAGCTCGTTCTGGGGCGTGAAGATCCGTAGCCGGTAGTCCGCCTCCGGGGCGGTGGGCGGCAGCACGAACGTGGTCTCGGACAGGTTCGTCCAGCGGGCCAGGCGCTGCATGTCCTGTTCAGTCAGGTCGTCCGTGCCGTCCAAGACGACCGCGACCGGGTTACCGCGATAGGGAAGAGCGGAGAACACGTCGACCTGCATGAACGAGCGGGTGCGCGGCATGGTCATCAGGGGCCTTTCGTAGCGGGAGCAGACGGGGCCTGCCTTCGCTGCTCAGCGGAGGCAGGCTCATCCCACGGGGTGTCTGTCGCAAGAGAACAGGGCCAGTTGAAACACAGTGGACTGGCCGGGCCGCCACGGTGTGCACGGGGCGGCGGCGTGAACGCCGAGAGCCCGGGGGTGTTTAGCGACCAACCATCGGGTGGCTGTCAGTGACGGGGCTGTGTACCGGGCCGTCCAGAGGCGGGCGGCCCCGGCATCACGACGAAGACGAGCAGCGCGATCGAGGCGAGGGCGAAGGGGAGCGGGCGCACCCACTGGTTCCAGTGCGCGAACTGATCGGCGACGGTCAGGGAGTACAGCCGGTCCGAGACGTAGATGGTGGCCAGCAGGGTGGCGAACTCGGCCCAGTGCGGCATGGCCGGCGTGCGGAACATGTGCGGCATGACGTTCCGGAAGCTGGGAATCGGGGCCGCGCTGTGGTCGACGGCTTCCTCGGGGAGCGGGTCGTCGGCCAAAACTCCCCAGATTCTCCCCAGGGATGGCCCGTGCAGCGCGACGGGGTACCGGCGGAAGCCGTCCCCCTGAGGCGCTGCTAGCTACGCTGCGTGACTGTGCGGGCCAGGCAGGGCCCGCGGCACGGAGGCTGCCGAGCAGGTGGGCGATCATCGAGTGATCCTGCTCGAGCGAGCGCAGCACCGGGCGCAGCTCCGGATGCGCAGCTGCGATGGCCGGGAACAGAGTGTGGTCTTCGCCCTGGTGGTGGCTGTCGAGAGCGGTACAGAAGCCGTGGCAATACAGCAGCAGTTCACGGGTGGCTGCCTCACCGGGGGTGCCGTTGGCGAGGGAGGCGCGGGTCACGGACAGCGCTTCCCGTAGTCGCCGGTGCACTCGACGGAGTTCTTGGCTCCAGGCGAACGTGACGGCAGGCGGCCCGGCGGCCCGTGTCGCCCTCTGCCAGGCGGACGGATTCCGCTGGGTCACCCTCGAAGGCCGGGCCAGCGTCACCGACGACCCCGCGCGCCTGGCCGAGGCGGTCCGCCGCTACACCGTCCGCTACCGCGCGGCCCCGCCCGCCCCACTGGACCTGGTCGTCGTGGAGATCGCCGTCGACCGCGTCCTGAGCCTCAACCTCTGAATCCCTCGTACGGAAAGCGAAGTGACACCGCCATGCCCACCCTCCCCGTCCTCGACTCCACCCTCCACTACCGCGAGTCCGGCGACCCCGACGGACTGCCGTTCGTCTTCCTCCACAACAACCCCACCTCCTCCCACCTGTGGCGGAACGTCCTGCCGGGGGTGGCCGCGCCCGGCCGCCGCCTGCTGGCCCCCGACCTCATCGGCATGGGCGACTCCGGCAAGCCCGGGCTCCGTTCAGTCAGCGCGTGAATGGGCTCGGCCGGGTCGCAGTTGAACGATTCCGAACTGGTATGTCTCGCCGTCGCGCAGGCGTTGCTGGGGTTCGTCTCGGAGGCCCGTTGAATGCGATCCACATCCCGTCCGGCGACCAACTGGGCGCACCTTCGTACGCCTTGTCGTCCCGCGTGCCCCGCACCGGGCCCCCGGCCCGCCGCCAGGTGCGGCAGGTCCAGCCCGCCGGCGGTGGAGGACGAAGACGACGGACCGCCGTCGGGTAATCAGGTCGGGTCGGTGTGCACCCGCGTCGAACGAGATCCGGCCTGCCAGGTCGACGCTCGCGCGGTGCCGCGCGATGACGTCGACCAGCTCCGTGAGCACCGCGAGCACCGACTCTGCGACAGCTGCGGCCTCCGGCAGCTCGCCGAGCAACGCCGGCAGCACCACCGCGGCGAACCGGTGGGAACGGCACATCACTTCGGCGGGGTCTCTCTCGGGCCCAACCCGGAACGCAAGAGAGTTCGCCACGCCGAGAACCTGCGGCACGGCGGCGTTCCGTCCGGCCGCGGGAGGCCGCAAGCCCACAGTGCTGTCGCTCAGGCATACTGGATCAAAGCCGCGCTCGCAGCCAAGGCGGGAGGGGCGCCTGCGGGTCCGGTCGCGGCGTTCGAGCAGCAGGCCACTGACCAGGACGGCGAAGTCGCCTGGTTGCGGCACGTCGCCAATGCCTATCGGAAGACCGACCCATCCCAGGCGCAGCGCCTGCTCGCCACCGCAGGAGCAACCGCATGACCATCACCACGGCGGCCAGGACCGTTACCGACATACTCCAGCCTCGCAATGTCCTGCTGGCCGGCATGCTCGGCATCGGCATCGCAGCGGCTGGCGACTGGACCGGCATCCCCTGGGGCCTGCTCGGCGCGCTGTGCGCCGGCATCATCCCCACGGCCTACATCGAGTGGGAGCGCAAGCGGGGCACCTGGGGGGACCGTCACGTGGTGGACCGCACGAAGCGGGCCCCCATCTTCGTCGTCATCCTGGCGTCCATCGGCCTCGGTTCGCTCGCCATGGTCCTTGGACGTGCGCCGACCGGCATCCTCATCGCGATGCTTGCCCTGTGGGCCATGACCATCGGCCTCCTGACCATCAACACGGTCTGGAAGATCAGCGTGGACAGCGCGGTGGCCTCCGCCGTCGTCGCGATGCTCGCCGTCGTCCACTCATCGTGGTGGCTGCTCGCCTACCTCCTCACCGCAGCCGTGTGCTGGTCCCGTGTGGCACTGACGTATCACACCGTCGCCCAGACGGTGGCTGGCGCATCCCTCGGCGCCGCCACCGCTGCGGCGTTCCTCCTGGCCTGACACCCGAACAGCAAGAGACCCCGGACAGTGCGTCCGGGGCTCCTTTGCATTCAGCGCGCTGGGGTAGCCGTCTGAGCCGTGCACGGACGCGGGGCCGACGGTCGACACCGTTCGCACCGCTTCGAAGAAGGCTTCAACAGGGGGGCGATGATTGAGGGTCACCGACCAGGCCCAGTCCGCCGACAGCACTGCGAAGAGCCCGGCAAGGCCGGTCAGCATGATCCGCGAGCTGCCGTCGTGCGGTCGCAGCTGCCTTGATCTTCCCCAGCAGGGCTCGGTACCTCAGGGAGCGAGGCGGCCGGTACGTTTCGAGGCACACGGTGCCATCCGCCCAGAGGGCGCCGATATGCCGCGCGGGCGTCCGGTTGACGGCCAACAGGTCGGATGGGAGACAGGCAGCCAGCAGCCCTGGAGCGGCAACGTCGCCCGCGAAGTGACCTGGCAGTTCGGGACCACACACACGAGCTGTCCGGCCACCGTCCGGTCGAAGACCGTCACCACCATCGTGACGTGGGGACAGATGTGCTCAACCGCGAGCGCATGGCGCAGGGACTCGGCGTCGTTGTCCAGAAGAATCGCGATGCCTGCCACCTCCTGGTCCACCCGCGCCCGGTCCAGTGCCTGGCGCAGATCATCACCGGAGGGTCTTGCATCCGCTACATCTCATGAACAGTCGGCCGCAGTCGCACTTGGCGGCACTCGGATCACCGGAATCCCTGTCCAGGACAGGGAGGCGGGGGATCACGCCAGTACCAGGACGGGGCCGTTCACTTGCAGCACGTATTGGTCTCTTCCGATCGCATGAAGGCGCAATGGGGCCTGGTCACGCAGCGCTCCGGACCACCAGCGGGTGGGCCTGGTGCGCCAACCGCCTGAGGACGTTCCCGTGCAGGGGGCCTTGGGGCACCGACTTGGAGTGGGCGAGGTGCCGTATACCTGCTGATCAGGTGCTCGGCACCCTCGCACCGAGGGGTGGCGGGTGTGCAGACAGCCGGCCGCCCTCCCCATCGGATCGCAGGGGGAGTCGAGATCAGCGCGGGAGTCACGGCTCGCCCGCTCACCGTGAGCGTCGAGCCGGCCGGCGAGGAACGCCGGGGATCACCCGACGCGGAATCTCGTGTACACCGAAAGTAGGGGGCGCCTCCCTCCACACCATGGACAGATGTCAGATTCTTGGCGCTCGCGATGCGACACATGCTCAACCCCCGCAGCGGGCGCTGGGCATCCCGGGGGTGGATGGCAATCTCTGTCGAACCCGGAACGGCCCGGCGTCCGGGCGACCACCCTTTGATCGCCCGGCGTCACTCCGGACAACTCGCCGTGATTGTCCACCCGGCGCGGCGTGCAAGCCGTGCCTCAGCGGGGGATACGTCCCTTGCTGTGCATGGCGGTGCGGACGCGTTCCTCTGCCAGGCTGCGGCCGGCCGTGTGCGGTGTCGTGTTGCGGCGCTTGGCCTCCTCAAGGACGGTGACGGCGTTCGTGCGCAGCCGGCTGGAGATCGTCTCGAAAATGGTGGGGGTCTCGGGCCGGAAGCCGGAGTAACGGGCGTCCATGGCGAACGCGGCGGCGACAACGCCGCCGGCGTTGGCGACGAAGTCGGGCAGTACGGTGACACCGCGCTGCGCGAGGATCTCCTGAGCCTGCGGAGAGGTGGGCAGGTTGGCGCCCTCGACGACCAGTTTGGCCTTGATCCGGTGGGCCTTCTCGGCGTCGATGACGTCCTGCAAGGCGGCGGGAACCAGGACGTCGCAGTCGACGGTCAGTTCCAGGCCGGCGTCGATGACAGCGCCTTGGGAGAACCGGTTCACGAAGGCGTCGCCGTGCTCCTCGCGGGCGGCGAGTAGGGAAGGCACGTCCAGTCCACTGGGGTCGTGGAGTCCACCGTGGGCCGTGGATACCGCGACGACGGTGGCGCCGAGCTCGGCGTACCGTGCGGCTGCGGCAGCGCCCACGGCACCGAAGCCCTGGATGGCCACCCGGGCACCGGCCAGGGGCATCCCGAGGCTCTGCGCAGCGGAATCGGTGGCCTCTGCGACGCCGTAGCCGGTGACCCCGAGCTTGTCGTAGGCGACGCCCCCCAGGTGTTCGGGGGTGCCGACGGCGGCTCCGCGGTCGCCCAACTCGTCCTGGATGACGGCCGCGTCGCATTCGGTCAGCCCCATGTCCAGGCCCATCACGTACTCGCGGGGCACCTCGTTGGACAGGGCACGGGCGAACGCGCGCAGGATCGCTTCCTTGTCGCGGGAGGCGGGATCAGCGACGATGCCGGCCTTCGCGCCGCCGTAGAACAGATCGACGCCGGCCCACTTCCAGGTCATGACGCGGGCCAGCCGCGCGATTTCGTCGACCGTCACGGTCGGACTCATGCGCGTTCCGCCCTTGCCGGTGCCCCGGGCGGTGTTGTCGATGACCAGCACGCCTTTCATGCCGGTACGCCGGTGGGAGACAACAACGATCTTCTCGGGACCCCAGTCGTCAACGAGGGAGAGTGCGTCAGTCACGTCTGTCTTTCCTTGTGGGTAGGTCGGTGGGTGGGTTGATAGGGAGGCGCGATCGCGCGGGCTACGAGGAGGGGCCGGAGGGCGGCAGCGCGCGGGCGATGAGCTGGGCGACGTGGGTGCCGGTGCGGTCGGTCTGCTGAGAGATCTGGGTGCGGCAGCTGAAGCCGTCGGCGAGGATGTGGGTGTCGAGGTCGGCGGCGCGCACGGCGGGCAGCAGGACCTGCTCGCCTGCGGCGACGGAGACGTCGTAGTGGCCGCGTTCGAACCCGAAGTTGCCCGCCAGGCCACAACAGCCCGAATCCAGTGTCGTGTTGTCGACGCCCATGCGGCGCAGCAGTGTGCTGTCGGCGCTGAATCCGGAGGTGGCGTGCTGATGGCAGTGGGTCTGGCTGATCGAGCTGGTTTCGATCAGCGGAGGCTGCCAGTCGGACGCCTGGTGGATGAGGAGTTCGGCGAGGGTGACGGTGGACCCGGCAATGGCGCGGGCATCGGCGTTTCCGTCGAGGAGTTCGGCCAGATCACTTCTCAGGGCCGCGGTACAGCTGGGCTCCAGCCCGACGATGGGGATGCCCGCTCCGGCGGCGGGGCCCAGGGCAGTGGTGGTGCGCCGGGCGATACGGCGGGCGATGCTCAGCTGTCCGGTGGTGATCCAGGTCAGTCCGCAGCACTGGGTGCCGTCGGGGACCTGGACGCGGAAGCCGGCGCTCTCCAGCACGTCGACTCCGGCTTTGAGGACGTCGGGAGTGAAGTGGTTGTTGAAGGAGTCGACCCACAGCATGACCGGTCCACGGTGTCCCTCGCCCTGAGGCGTGCGGCTGCGGAACCAGGTCAGGAAGGTCTGGTCGGCGAACTGCGGAAGGTTTCGCTGCGCAGCGATCCCTCCGAGACGTTTGATGAGGGAGGCCAGACGGGAGGAGGTAAGGGCGTTGACCAGTCGTGGCATGCGGGCTGCCAACCGGGACAGCAGGGGAAGCCAGCCCATCGTGTAATGCGAGGCGGGCCGGACGCGCCCCTTGTAGTGGTGGTGCAGGAACTCCGACTTGTACGTGGCTACGTCCACGCCGACCGGGCAATCGACGCTGCATCCCTTGCAGGACAGGCACAGGTCGAGGGCGTCGCGGACTTCCGTGGACCGCCAGCCGTCAGTGATCACTTCGCCCTGCGTCATCTCGTACAGCAGGCGTGCGCGGCCGCGGGTGGAGTCCCTTTCGTCCAGGGTGACGCGGTAGCTGGGGCACATGACGTCGCCGCGATGGCCGGCGGAGCGGCATTTGCCGACGCCGACGCAGCGGCGGGTGGCCTTGGCGAAGTCACCGCCGTCCGCGTGGAAGGGGAGGACCGTCGTCAGGGGGAGCGGGGTGCGGTGCGGACTGACCCGCAGGTTTCCGTCCACGGGCAGCGGGTGCACGATCATGCCGGGGTTGAGGCCGTTGTCGGGGTCCCAGATGCTCTTGAACTCCTCGAACAGGGCGATGATGTCGGGCCCGTACATGAGGGGCAGCAGTGCGGAACGAGCCTGCCCGTCGCCGTGCTCGCCGGACAGGGAACCGCCGTGCGCGGCGATCAGTTCGGCGGCGTCGGTGACGAAGGCGCGGAAGACGGCCGTGCCCTCCTCGGTGGTGAAGTCGAAGTTGATGCGTACGTGCAGGCAGCCCTCGCCGAAGTGACCGTATACGGCCCCCTGGAGCTGATGGTGGCCCAGCAGTTCGGTGAACTGGCGTAGGTAGGAGCCGAGTTGGTCGGGCGGGACGGCGGCGTCCTCCCATCCCGGCCATGCCTCGGAGCCTCCCCCGGGCCCAGGCAGGCGGGTGGCCAGACCGGCCCCGTCCTCGCGGATGCGCCACAGCCGGCGGGCCCGTGCCGGATCGGCGATGACCTCACTGCCGGTGAAGCCGTCCGCCTGCCGTGCCGATGCGGCAAGGGCCTCGGCGCGGCGGGGCAGTTCGTCCGGTGTGCCGCCGATTTCGGCGAACAGCCAGGCCCGGGCGGCGGGCAGGGTGTCGATGGCGGCGCGGGTCTCGGGCCGGGTGACGATGTCGGTCAGGGCTTGGTCGAGTCCTTCGAGCGCCAGCAACCGGTGGTCCAGCAGGAAGGGCACCGCGTCGGCTGCGGCACAGGCATCTTGGAACCCGAGAACGACCAAAGCCCGAGCAGGCGGCGGAGGGATGAGGCGGACGGTCGCCGAGAGGACGACCGCGAGGGTGCCCTCGCTGCCGACGAGAGCTCGGGCCAGGTTGAAGCGGTTCTCGGGCAGCAGATGTTCCAGGGCGTATCCCGACACCTGCCGCGGGAACTGTCCGAGCTTGGTCCGCAATGCGGCCAGATTGCTCTGGGCGAGCTGGTACAGGGACGCGATCAGCTGAGCGCGGTCGTCACCGGCAGCCATTGCGTCATCGATCTCGTCCTGGGTCATCTCGCCCAGATGGACCACCGTGCCCCGGTAGGTGACCACTTCGAGTTCTGCGACGTTGTCCGCGGTGCGGCCCCAGGCCACGGAGTGGGTTCCGCAGGCATTGTTCCCGATCATGCCGCCGAGCGTGCAGCGGCTGTGGGTGGAGGGATCGGCGCCGAAGAGCAGGCCGTGCTCGGCGGCGGCCGTCTGAAGGTCATCGAGGACGATGCCCGGCTGCACCGTCGCGGTGCGTGCCTGCGGGTCCAGGGCGAGGAGCCGGTTGAAGAAGCGGGAGAAGTCGAGCACCACGCCGGCGCCGACAGCTTGACCGGACGTGCTGGTGCCCGCGCCCCGGGACGTGACCGGTACGCCGAGGCGGCGGCACACCCCAAGGGTGTTGAGGACGTGCCGGCGCTCGCGGGGGAAGACCACCGCCAGTGGGATCTGCCGGTAATTGGAGGCGTCGGCCGAGTACTGTGCCCGGCGGCCGGCGTCGCCGGCGACCTCACCGCAATTTCCCCGGCTGAGGGCGTCGGTCACTGCTGCCGCATCCACGCTGCCGAGGTCCTGCACTGTCGCGGTCACTGTGCTGCTCCTTCGTTCACCGGCCACGTTCGACCTGGTCACCCCACGATGTGGGTCGACCACCACAGAGACAAGAGCCAGCAGGGCGAAAGATTTGACGCTTGAGGCCAATAATTGCTTATGCTCGCCGTCTCGAAACCCCTCAGGAGCCCGCTGTGCTGAAGCCTCTGCATCTGCTCACGTTGAAGGCCGTCGTCCGCAGTGGATCATTCGCCGTCGCGGCCCGCGATCTCGGCTACACGTCCTCCGCGATCTCGCAGCAGATCTCCGCCCTGGAGAAGGAGACCGGGCTGGTCCTGTTCGAGCGGGAGGCGCACGGCATCCATCCGACCGCCGCGGCGCACCGCCTGGTCGACCTCAGTACGCGGGCGCTGGCTGCCATGGACGACCTGAATTACCAGGTGCAGGAGCTCGCCAGCGGCGCCACGGGGCGCCTCAGGCTGGGCAGCTTCCCGACGGCCGGCGTCAGGCTGGTGCCGCCCGCGCTGTCGACCCTGAGCGAAACGCATCCGCGCGCGCAGATCCAACTGGAGGAGGGCGAACCGGAAGAGCTCATCGCCGCCCTCGGCAGCGGCGACCTGGACATCGCCCTGGTGTACGAGTACGGGCTCAGTCCACGCCAGTGGCCCGACGGACTGACCTGCCGTCATCTGTTGCGGGAGGACCTGATCCTGCTTCGGGCGCACGGCAGCGGCCTGAGCGCGCAGCTTGCCCACCTGTCCAAGGCGCGGTGGATCACCAGCCGGGAAGGAACGGCCGGGGCCCGCTCGCTCACCCGGCTGTGCGCGGCGGCAGGGTTCGATGCCGCGGTCGCCTTCCGCAGCAACAACTATGACGTGGTGCGGGAGTTGGTCTCTGCCGGGCTCGGGGTGGCCATCGTGCCGGCACTCGGCCACGTACCGAGTGAAGCCATCGAGGCCACCCGCCTGACGCAGCGTTCCGCGCACCGCCAGGTGATGGCGCTGCACCGCAGCGAGAACAGCAACCCCTTGCTGGCCACGATGTTCGACGCGCTGCGGCGTGCGGTGCCCACTGGCGAGCCGCATCTGCACCCGGCCGAGGGCGCCTAGAGGAGGCATCCTCCCTGGTGTCCAGTGGCCAGGGAGGACGGCAACCAGCCGGCCGATGGTGCGCCCGGCGTTCGCGTTACCGGGCGGGCTCCCGTTCGGGATCGGGCGCCGGTTCGTCGGAGTCGGACATGTCGTCGAGCGCGTCGAGATCCACCGAGCCCCCCGGCATGACCCTGCGCGTGCGGTGATACCCGTAGGCGGCGTAGATGACGAGGCCGACGACCAGCCAGCCGCCCAGTCGTACCCAGGTCTCCCATTCCAGGAACGACATGAGCCAGACGGAGAAGACCATGCCGAGGATCGGCACGACCGGCATTCCCGGACATCGAAAGCCCCGCTTGAGGTGCGGCTTGGTGTAGCGCAGGATCAGTACCGCCGCGGAGACGACCACGAAGGCCAGCAGCACCCCGATATTGGTGAGTTCGGCGACGGCGTTGATGGGCAGCACGCCTGCGAGTACGGCGGAGACGACGCCGATGACCCAGGTGGCGCGGTGCGGAACCTTCCGCTTGGGGTGGATGGCGCCGAACCATGCCGGCATCAGTCCGTCACGGCTCAGCGCGTACCAGAGACGGGATGCGCCCATCATGAAGGAGAACGTCACCGTGACGATGCCGATCACCGCACCGACGGCGATGACGTTGGCCAGCCCGTTCAATCCCGCCTTCGCGAAGGCGCTGGAGATCCCGCTGCTCGGGTTGAGATCGGTGTAGCGCTGCATGCCGGTGAGCACGATGCAGACCAGGACGTACAGAACCATGGAGATGGCCAGCGAGAGCATCATCGCCTTGGGCAGTTTCTTGCGTGACTCCACCGACTCTTCGGCGGCCGTGCTCAGCGCGTCGTAGCCGAACACCGCGAAGAAGACCGTTGCGGCGCCGGTGAAGGCCCCGCCGATGCCGAACGGCGCAAAGGGGGTCAGGTTGTCGGTGTTGACCTTGGTGAAACCGACCACGATCACCAACAGCACAATGCCGATCTTGATGATGGTCAGTACCGTCTCCACACGGGCCGAGGTGCGCGTTCCGCGAGTCAGCAGCCAGGCCACGGCCAGGCAGATCGCCACGGCCAGCACGTCGACCCTATGGCCGTCGCCGGTGCCTGGAGCGCCCAGCGCCCAGGTGGGCAGGTGGATGCCGACGGCGTCCAGCAGGAATCCCAGATAGCCCGACATGCCGATCGCGACGACGGCGACGATCGCGGTGTACTCCAACAGCAGGTCCCAGCCCACGATCCAGCCGACGATCTCCCCGAGGACCGCGGCGCAGTACGTGTAGGACGAGCCGGCCTTCGGAACCATGCCGGCGAATTCGGCGTAGGCGAAGGCGGCGCACAGTGACGCCGCCCCGGCCACCAGAAAGGAGATCAGGACAGCGGGGCCCGCGACATTCCTGGCCACGGCCGAGGCCAGGCTGAAGATGCCGGCTCCGATGATGGCTCCGATACCGATCATCGTGAGCTGGGTGAGGCCGAGCGTGCGCACCATGCGCTTGTCGGCGGGCTGCTCGGAGGGAAGCGTTCGCCTGAAGACTCCCTGCGGGCCTCTTCCCAGCAAAGGGGGAAGGTGAGATTTCGGGGTGTGATGGGGGGACATCGATCGCTCCCTGTCAGGCAACGGCGGCACGACGGGCCACCGTCGTGGCGTGGGTCACCACTGGCCTGAAACCCTCACCCACTTCCTCGGTCGGCGAAAGAGAGTGCAGCCCGACAACTTGCGACGCTGAGGGCCAGCAAAGCTGATGCCTGTGCGGTGGAGGGCGAGGAAAGCGACCTCTGATGCAGAGCGCACCTATCCGTGGCCGGATGGCCTCCGCGCTTCCGGAGGCCGGCTGTCGACCCTATGAGTGCCTACGCCGGGTTGCCGCGCCGGGCCTCGGAAACTGCCTTCAGGACGGAGACCAGGGCCGCCACCGTAGGCCGGTGCTCCGCGGAGGAGCGGATGACGACGACGATGTGCCGCTCGATCGTCTCGTGCAGCTCCACCACGTCGAAGCGTGACGAGCGCAGTGAGAGCATCAGATCCGTCACCGTGCTCACACCGACGCCCGCCTCGACAAGCGCCAGTGTGGCCGCGGTGTCCGTCACCTCGTGCTGCACCTCGGGCTCGACGCCCGCCCGTCGGCATGCGGTGCGCACGGCACGGCCGTAGTAGCTGTCGGCCGACGGCAGGATCCATCGCAGATTCTGAGTGTCCGCCAGGGAGATCCCCTCGCGGCCGTTCATCGACCCTGCGGGCACCGCGAGGGAGAAACGTTCCCGGTACAGCTGAATCACCCGCAGGGCTGGATCGCGGCGGATGGGCACATCCGGGTAGTCCAGGCCGAGTGCGAGGTCCACGGATCCGGACGTGACGGCGTCATAGACCTCGTCCACGTCCATGTCACGGCTGTGCACCAGCAGCCCCGGATGGATCTCGCGGGCCTTGTGCAGAACCAGAGGCAGGATCTCGGCGGCAGCCGTGGCGAAGAGGCCGACCAGCAGCGACCCGGAGGCTTCGTTGCGGGTGCGTTCGAGCGCTTCGACGGCCTCGGCTTCCGTGGACAGGATCCGCTCGGCGTGCCGGGCCAGCGTCCTCCCTGCGTCCGTCAGCTCCACCCGGCGCCCGATCCGCTGCAGTAGTTCCATGCCGGTGGCCTTTTCCAGCGCGGCGATCTGCTGGGAGACCCCGCCGGGCGTGTATCCCAGAGCCTCCGCCACCGCGGTGACGGTCCCGCGACGGGTCAGCTCCACCAGGGAGCGGAGCTGAGCGCTCGTCCAGTCCATATAGAGACTCTAATAGATATGGGGAACAAACTATTCATAGACGTCAACGGTCGGGTTGCTACACGATGACGCACAGATAGCTGATCAGCATCGACACGCACTGACAGCCCAAGCCACGCCCCACGGATGCCCTATCGGCTCTGGCGTTGGCCTCTGGAAGGGACCGGCCTCTTGTCCTCCTCATCCACCTTCCGCACCGTTCCGCCGACCGCCGATGTCGTGATCATCGGCGGTGGAGTGATGGGTGCCAGTACCGCGTTCCACCTGGCCGAGTCAGGGGTGCAGAACATCGTTGTCGTCGAACGCGGCGACCTGGGCTGCGGCAGCTCGGGCAAGCCGATCGGCGGGGTGCGAGCGCAGTTCTCCGACCCGCTCAACATCGAGCTGGGAAACCGGAGCCTGCGTGCCTACCAGGACTTCCCGCACCGCCCCGGCGCCGGTATCCGACTCGACACCGTCGGATACCTGTTCCTGCTCAGCACGGCCCAACAGGCCACGGACTTCGAGAACAGCGTCCGGATCCAGAACAGCCTTGGTGTCCCCAGCCGCATGATCGGCCCGAGCGAGGCGCACCGGCTGTGTCCCTACATCAGCACCGACGGACTCGTGGCCGCCGCCTATTCTCCCACCGACGGCCATGCCCGCCCCGGACTGGTCGTCCAGGGATACGCGCGCTCCGCGAACCAGGCCGGCGTCACCCTCGCGACGCACACCGCCGTCACCGGCATCGACACCCGCAGCGACCGGATCACGGCAGTGCACACCGATCACGGAACGATCTCCTGCGCCACCGTCATCTGCACCGCCGGTGCCTGGTCGGCTCAGATCGGGGACATGCTCGGGATCAACCTCCCCGTCCGTCCGGTACGCCGCCAGCTGGCCTTCACCGCCCCGCTCACCCCGCCCGCCCCGCGCATCCCCTTCACCATCGACTTCTCCTCGACCGGCTACTTCCACAACAGCGACGACGGGTTGCTGTTCGGTCTGGCCGATCCCGACCAGCAGGACGGCTTCGACACCGACTGGACGCCGGAATGGCTGGAGCTGTTCCGCGGCGCGGCGCGGCGCCGGGCGCCCGCCCTGGCGGACATGGAGATCGCCGACGGCTGGGCCGGCCTCTACGAGGTCACCCCGGACCACAACGCACTCATCGGCCGCTCCGGCGAGGTGCACAACTTCCTTTATGCGACCGGGTTTTCCGGGCACGGCTTCCTGCAGGCCCCCGCCGTCGGAGAGATCGTCCGCGATCTGTACCTGGACCGCGAACCCTTCGTCGATGTCACTCCGCTCAGCGCCGACCGCTTCATGACAGGGGCCGAAGTCCGCCCCGAAGCCCACGTGGTGTGAATCCCCCGACTGAAAGGCAACACTTGCGATGACCAGCCAGTGGCAGCTGCGCGCCGCATTCGCTGCGCGGCTCTCCGACATGTACGGGCGGGAGGTCCCCGCCTACACCACCCTGGTGGACGTCTCCCGTGAAGTGAACGAGGACGTCCTGCGCGCGCGGGGCGCCGACGCCGAACGCCTGGGCTCCATCAGCCGGGTGACCGCGGAGCGGCACGGCGCGATCCGTGTCGGCACCCCCCAGGAAATGCAGCAGGTTGCCCGCATCTTCGGCGCCCTGGGCATGCGCCCGGTCGGCTTCTACGACCTGCGTGAGGCCGCCGCCAGCGCGGTGCCCGTCATCTCCACCGCCTTTCGCCCCACCAGCAGAGAAGAGCTGGCACGCAACCCGTTCCGCGTCTTCACCTCCATGCTGACCCCCGCCGACCCGCGGTTCTTCGACGACGACCTGCGCGCCCGCCTGGAGACCTTCCTCGCAGGCCGCGAGCTGTTCCCCCCGGAACTGCTCGCTCTTGCCGACCGGGCCGAAGCCGAGGGGGAACTGCCCGAAGTGGAGGCCGAACGTTTCCTCCAACTGGCCGTTCATGCCTTCGAACTGTCGACGGAACCGGTGGACAAGGCGTGGTACGAAAGGCTGGAGAGGGTCTCCGCCGTCGCCGCGGACATCGGCGGCGTGCGCAGCACCCACATCAACCACCTCACCCCGCGTGTCCTGGACATCGACGAGCTCTACCGGCGCATGACCGAGCGCGGCATCGAGATGATCGACACCATCCAGGGCCCGCCGGCCTGGAAGGGCCCCGACGTCCTGCTGCGCCAGACATCCTTCCGGGCCCTGGCCGAGCCCCGCGCCCTGCGCACCCCGGACGGCACCGTCATCAGGGGAGCCCTGCGGGTGCGCTTCGGTGAGGTCGAGGCCCGTGGCCTTGCCCTCACCCGCGAGGGCCGGGCTCTCTACGACAGCTTGCTCGCCCGCATCGACGAGCAGGCGTCTGCCCACCCGGGAAAGGATCGAAGCGAACTCGCCCACACCGTTTGGGCAGAGCACATGCCCCACACCGAACACGAGCTCGCCACTTCGGGTTTGGCCTACTTCACCTACCACGTCGCGCCCGACCGGCCGCGCGACGGAAGCCGACCGCCCACCCGCATCAGCGAACTGGTGGAACAGGGCTGGGTACGCGCCGAGCCCATCGTCTACGAGGACTTCCTGCCCCGCTCCGCAGCCGGCATCTTCCAGTCCAACCTCAGCGGCGAGGGCTCGCGGAACAACGATCAGCAGGGCGCCGCGTACGACGCCGCATGGCTCTCCGGCGCGATCGGCCGCGAGGTCCTGGACCCCTTCTCCCTCTACGAGCAGCAGCAGAACCACTCCATCCGGCAGGCCGCCCGCGAACTGGGACTCGACGGCGCCCTCGGCCAAGCCCCTCACCTCCCCGAAGGAGCATCATGACCAGCACCGCCCTGCCCACCACCGAGGACCTGCGCACCCGCGCCCGCACCAGCCTTGAGCGCGTCGGCGTCACCGTCCCCGAAGGCACCGATTTCCGGGCCCGCACCCCCATCACCGGCGAGGACCTCTTCGGCCTGGAAGCCGCAACGGCCGCCGACACCGAGGAAGCCCTCACCGCAACCCGCGCGGCGTTCCTCACCTGGCGCACCACGCCGGCCCCACGCCGAGGCGAACTCGTACGCCGTCTGGGCGAGTTGCTGCGCGACCACAAGAGCGACCTGGCGGACCTCATCACCATCGAAGCGGGCAAGATCCGCTCCGAGGCCCTGGGCGAGGTCCAGGAGATGATCGACATCTGCGACTTCGCCGTGGGCCTGTCCCGCCAGCTCTACGGCCGCACCATCGCCTCCGAGCGCCCCGGCCACCGCCTCGCCGAAACCTGGCATCCGCTCGGCGTCGTCGGGGTCATCTCCGCGTTCAACTTCCCCGCCGCGGTGTGGTCCTGGAACACCGCCGTGGCTCTGGCCTGCGGTGACACCGTGATCTGGAAGCCGTCCGAACTCACTCCGCTGATCTCCCTGGCCTGCGACCATCTTCTGGCACGGGCAGCCGAAGAGGTCGGCGCGCCGCGCGACGTGCACCGGCTGCTGCTCGGCGACCGCACCATCGGCGAGAAGCTCGTCGACGACCCGCGCGTCGCGCTCATCAGCGCCACCGGCTCGACCCGCATGGGGCGCGAAGTCGGCCCCCGCGTCGCGGCCCGCTTCGGGCGCAGCCTGCTGGAACTCGGAGGCAACAACGCTGCCGTCGTCGCGCCCTCCGCCGACCTGGATCTGGCCGTGCAGGCGATCGTCTTTGCCGCGGCCGGCACCGCCGGGCAGCGCTGTACGACCCTGCGCCGCCTCATCGTGCACCGCGACATCGCCGACACCCTCGTCGCACGGCTGACCGCCGCCTACCAGAAGCTCCCCATCGGCAACCCCTTCGACGACGCCACCCTCGTCGGGCCACTCATCTCCACCAAGGCTCTCGACGGCATGCAGGACGCACTCACCCGCGCCCAGGGCCAGGGCGGCAAGATCCTTGCCGGTGGAGGTCGGCGCCTGGCCGAAGCCGCAGCCCAGGCCGCCTATGCCGAACCCGTCATTGTCCGCGTCGACAAGCAGAGCGATGTCGTACGGGAGGAGACCTTCGCCCCGATCCTGTACGTGCTGACCTACGACACACTCGACGAGGCGATCGCGCTGCACAACGACGTCCCGCAGGGCCTTTCCTCCAGCATCTTCACCCGCGATCAGCAGGAGGCGGAACTCTTCCTGTCGGCGGAGGGCTCCGACTGCGGCATCGCCAATGTCAACATCGGGACCTCCGGCGCGGAGATCGGCGGAGCCTTCGGCGGCGAGAAGGAGACCGGCGGCGGCCGTGAGTCCGGCTCCGACTCCTGGCGCGCCTACATGCGTCCGGCCACCAACACCATCAACTACTCCAGCCGGCTCGCTCTTGCACAGAACGTCAGTTTCCTCTAGGCGCGCCCCTCACCCCGCACGAGGAACCTGCACGCCTTCGCCCGGAGTCAGGCAGCTCCGGGCGAAGGCTGCGACGGCGAGTCCAGCAGGCCGGGGCCCACACACGCCCCGACTTTCGGAAAGGCCGACCGGGTGAGCACACACCCGCCGGCAGCGTCGGGGCCGTCGGCGAGCGATCACGCCTCCCCGTCGGTCGAACGTCCTGCGCGGGTGTCCTTACGGGCCGGCCCCCTGAGAGCCTGTCGGCTGGCTGATCGTAGCGGTGTCCGGCTGCCGTCCTCTCCAGCTACGGTGGAGCACATCCGCTCAGACGACGCGCCGTTTTGCGGGGGCCGCACCGCCGTCCTTCCGTACGGCGCGGACGCCGATCACAGCGCGCTGCCCGCCTGCCAGTCGGACCAGGACAGGTTCCACCCGTTGAGGCCGTTGTCCGGCTTGACGGTCTGCTCGGGCGAGTTCTTGACGACCACGACATCGCCGATGAGCGACTGTTCGAAGAGCCACTTGCCCAGTGTGTCGCCCCCGCCGCCCTTGTTGTCCTGCAGGTCGACGCATCCGTGGCTGGTGCCGGTGCGGCCGAAAATCGACGGATTGCCCCAGTAGTTGCCATGGAGGAAGGTGCCGGAGGCCGACAGTCGCATGGCGTGCGGCACGTCCGGGATGTTGTAGGCGTCCTTGCCGAAGCCGACCGTCGAACCGTCCATCCGGGTCTGCACGAGCTTCTCCGAGATCACCATCTGGCCGCTGTAGGTCGGCTTCTGCGGGCTGCCGCCGGATATCGGCACCGACTTGAGAGTCTTGCCATCCCGTACCACCGTCACGGTCTGGGTATCCATGTCGACAGTGGAGACCTGGGAGCGGCCGATGGTGAAGGACACCGTCTTGGACTGGGCCTCCGCCAACTTGAAGTCGCAGCTCAAAGGGCTGGTGTGCCTCGTGCTCAGGGGACTCACCCCGGTCGTGGACGGCAGTCCGCGGAGAAGATCGTTCGTCAGGAGCCGCTCTCGTAAGAGGAGGCACGGACGGCGGGGTAAAGCAGTTCGTCCTGAGGTACCTGTGCCATTACGGTGGCGCGATGGTGCACGTGCGGGAGATGGATGCGGCCGACATCGAGGCCGTTTCGACGATCCGAGTCCGAGGATGGCAGGCGGCGTACGCCGGCGTCGTTCCCCAGACGTATTTGGATGCCATGACGGTGGAAGGTGATGCCAGGCAACGGCGGCAGTGGTTTTCTCAACCCGGACGAAAGTCACGAGACCTTGTGGCGCTCGGTGACCGTGGCCCGGTGGGGTGGATCTGCTTCGGGCCGTGTCGAAGTGAGGTGCCCGGTCTGGGACGGGTCGGTGAGGTCTACGCCCTGTACATCTCGCCGGATCTGATTGGCCAGGGCATCGGCCGGATCCTCCTGGGCGAGGCTCATGCTCAGATGAAGGGCCAGGGCTTCGAGGCGTCAGCTTTGTGGGTTCTGTGTGACAACCAACGAGCCCAGCGCTTCTACGAACGGGCCGGCTATCAGGCTGACGGTGCGGCTCAGGACGACGTCTACGACGGGATCACGCTCACGGAGCTTCGCTACCATCGCGTGCTTTGAGTCGAGCGACGCTTGGCGCATCTTTGTCAGTTCGAGGACCGCCATCTCCCGCTCCAGGACCAGCTTGTCGGTTCGCACTCACCGTGACCGGGCGGCCTTCTAGGATCCGGGCGGGGCGGACGGTCGGCCACGGATATTCCACGTGGTTTCCGCGCTGGGGCAGCGGAAGCCGGCGCCGGCTGCGGCCATGCCTGCGGGTCCCGCGGAGCAGCTCGCGACGGTCAGCCAGTACCGCCGCCGAGGCCACCGGCCCCGGTATACTGAGGCCCTGCAAAATTCGGCGTCCAGACGACAACCTCGGCGGGTCCGCCGGACGTTGTCCGCATTGGAGCCCGTCAGGCGATTTCTGCGGCACCGGTACACGACCGTCACTGATCCGGACCGCCACCGGCGAAGAAGGGCCTCGGCATCTCCATGCGGCATCAGCTCGTTTCGCCGTCGAGTCGGATCGCCTTCAACGCGGGACGCAGCGCTTGGCGGACCGCCCTGCTGGTGGCTGCTCGGCTGCGCATCACACATCCCTTGGCCGGATCGAAGCGTATGAAGTGCGATCCCCATTCCGAGTCGAAGTGGACGACACCCTTGAGTGCGTAGTCCCGCGTGCCCGATTCCGTGGGCTTCGGGTAGTCCGGCAGTGCCGGTGGCAACCCAGAGGTCCCCATCTGTAAGGAAAGCTCGCCCTGTTGTTGCTCGAATGCCGTTTCCGACAGTTGCCGGAACGCTTCGTAGATCTCGGGGCCGTGGTAGACGGCCAGGAGGAGGTGGCAAGGGGGAAGGAGACGGATCGCCTCCGCGTACTCCCAGATCGTTCCGGGACCCGGCCCCGCGACGAGCACGACCAGCCGCGCGCGCAGCATCAGCTCGCGTACGGTGTCCTGCCAGTCGTTCAGTGGCAGATAGGTGCGGTGTGCGCCCGCGTAGGGGAGCTGCTCACCTGGTTGACCCACCGCGATCAGGACGCCGAACTCCCGCAACAGCCGACCGAGTTGCTCCTCCAAGGTGAGCCCTGAGGTGATGAAGCCCACGGGGGGCCAGGGGACCTCGGGTTGCTGTGCCATGGACGCTCCGTCCGCATCGGCGGCGAACGGACGCAGATACAGCACGAACGGGTCGTCGCTCATGTCCGCCACGGAATGGATGACCGGCGTGAGGTACCGGCGTCCGTGGCGCGCGATCCGGCGGCCGACATTGGACAGTCGCAGGCACACCAGCAGCACGGTGGTGTGGAGGGTGATTGTCCACCAGGACGACAGGCAGTCGGCCAGGATGAGCTGGAGGAAAACTCCGATGCCGTAGGCGGCGACGGCGAGGCGCCAGATGAGGCCGATCACGACGAGGGTCCGGCCGATGACGCGATCCTCTCGGGTCCGTGACCTTGATGTGAATCCGCGGAATGTCGTCATGAGGGCACCCGAGTCAGATCGCGAGTGCCATGAACCCTACGAGGTATGCGGCGCAGTAGATCACGAGCACCCACTGCTCCACGTAGGCCAGCGGGATGTGCACAACCTTGAACATGGCAGCGTTGAGCTGCCGGTGGGAGCGCACCATCACCGCCCACGCCGCGCACTGTCCCAGCAGGACCATGAGAGCTGTCGGCAGCAGCCAGCCCGGAGCCCGCGTTGCCAGGTCGGCAGAGGTCCCGGCGACGACCGCGGAGACCATGCTGTTGAGGGGGAGGAAGAACGTGTTGGCGAGGTTGCGCCGCACACTGACCCGGTCGGCCATCTCCACGCCCAGCTTGTACTGCTCGAATATCGCAGCCTGGTGCGTCTCTCTGCGCGCAGAGTAGTTGGAGGGCCGGACCGAGGAGTTCCAAAGACTCTCCGCGTCCGGTGGTCATGAAGGCATCATGACCACCGGGCGGAAAGGCCGCCACCGCTTCGCTCATAAACGCGACGCACTCAATGGCCCTGCATGTCAAGGTTGTTGCTCACGTGACACAATGCGTGATCTGTGCTGTGAGCCGACAAGCAACACGGGAGCCTCGTTCGGGACGAGCTGCCCCTTACGCTCGCCTTTGCGGACCCAGCCGTAGGCGATGCGGCCTTGGGCGAGTCCGTTCTGGGCGGCGGAGAGGTGTTGGCGGGCGACGCGGCGAGCGGTGTCCTCGGAGGACTTGAGCGCCATCACGCACATCATGCGAGCCATGTGGTGGTCGCTGTCGTTGATGAGGTTCATGCGGCCGCTGGTGGCGCCGGTGACCGGGCGCTTGACGTATTCGACGATGTCGATGAGGTCTTCGAGATCCCGGGGTTGACGGACGAGCCGGTCGAGGTCGTAGAAGATCACGCCGTCGATGACACCGTTGGCGAGGTCGGCCAGGAGCTGACGGAATTCGGGGCGCAGGACGATCCAGTCGATGGAGCCGTCGGGCTTGATGACCTTGCGCTTCTTGAAGGCTGAGGTGTCGTTTTCCCGGTAGATCTTGGCGAATGGTCCCCAGCGTAGGCGGGCGCGGGTGTCTTGGGCGTCTTCGAGCTGGCGGTCGACGCCGGTTTCGAGGCCGAAGCGGTCGGAGGAGATGCGGAGGTAGGCGCCGGGGCGCTTGGGGGCGTATGCCGCGAGGTGGTCGTGGAGGTTGAGGGTTTTCCGCCGACAGGACGGCGAACCTGGCCCCTGCGAAGTTCCGAGGAAAGTGGTATCGGTCCGGAGGACGTTAGCCCAGGTCAGAGAGCTCCGGCAATGGCTGAGGACGGAGTTGAAGCGCTGGCACCGGTTTTGACTTGGCTGCGGACCCCTGTCTTTGCCTCGCACTGTGACTGGCCTGCTCACGAGCCAGCTGGATGCACACGATGCCCCGATTGTGGCCGACCACGCAGTCGTTCGCTCGTGTCAGAGCGTTGCCGGAGGGAATGAAGGGGGCTGAGGCTTGGTCGGCGGCCTCGCTCTTGGGCGGCCATGAGTCGGTCGCCCGCGGAAGTGACCGTTGTTGCGGACTGGTAGGCAACGCTGTGCCTTGAGTGTGTCACGGCTAGAACGCGGACCCTCCTGCGTTCGTCTCCTCCGGTGAGGAGCTCACCTTCGCGGTACCCATTGACTCCACAGCCTGGAGTGGGAGAGGTCGGCGTGCTGGACACGAGCACCTGGGAACAGCTGTACGCGCTTGAGCGCCTCAACCCGGTCAGGTGGTGGGCTCGGTGTCCCTTCGGCTCCCGTTGACTCCGCCCATCCAGGCTCCGCGCCAATAGCCCCATGCTGTGCTCGGGTTGCTGCTCAGTATTCCGTCGCGACGATCTCACGTCCTTCGGCGGCTTCCCCGAACGCAAACCGACGCCGACTACCTGCACGCCGACGAGCTGCACGCCGCCGAACGGGCCGGCGCGGTCGCCCTGCGTCCTGCCTTCAGCGAGGCCCCCGTCGACGGCCGGCGCTTCGTGCAGGACCGCCTCACCGCCGAGGCCGACGAAGTGTGGGAGCTGGTGAACACCGGAGCCCGGGTCCACGTCCTGGCGACGGCGCCCGTATGGTGCCCGGCGTGCGCGACGCCTTCCAGGCCGTGTACCTGCGACGCTCCCAAGGCGCCGACCGAACGGACGCCCAGGACTGGCTCCGGACCCTGATGGAACAGGGCCGGTACATCGAGGGCGTCTACAGGGGCTGCCCCCCTCGCGCCCGCGGCCTGCCGCCCCGAAGCGGCGGCTGCATCCGGCTGACGGCGCGACTGCCGAGTCCAGGTGACATGTGGTCGGCGTCTGCGCTGGTGGTAGGCGCTGAAGACCTCGTACTGCGCTTGCGGTAGATCAAGAGTCTGCGGGCGCACAACGACAGCCTCGGGGCGAGACGGCACGGTAGTCAGTGCCGCAAGCGGCGAAGTGAGCAGCAATCTGTCGAGGAGCCTGGAGCAGTTGTGGACCCTGCAGTACACCGCGAAGCCGGTGGCGAGGATGCGATCCGGGCCGCCATGCGCCATCGGCTACGCAATGCAGTGGTCAATGTTGTGCCCGTTTTCGGATTCACCCTGAGCTTCGCGCTCACTCACCGGATTGCCGTTGCGCTGGCGCTCGCCTGCGTGGCCGGGGCCGCGGTCTGCGTCTACCGAGCGGCGCGCAGGGAGCCGGTGTGGGGCGCCCTCGGGGCCCTCGGCCTTGTGTGTGTTGCGGGTGCTCTGGCCGCAGGGACCGGGCAGGCCACCAGCTTCTTCCTGCCGAGTCTGATGCTGCACGCCGTGATGGCCGTGGTGTCGGCCGTGATGCTGTTGCTCGGATGGCCGCCGATGGGCGTGGTGGTGGGGCTGATCACGAAGGAGGGGAGCGGCTGGCGCCGGTGCAGGGTGCGCCGTTGGGCCTTCACCAGAGGCAACTTGGTTGTCTTCGCCGGGAATCTCAAGATGCTGGCGGTCCAGATCCCGCTGTTCCTGTCCGGCCAGACCGTCGCCCTCGGAGCGGTTGATGTCCTCGGGCCGGTTGTCATCGCGCTCAGCGCACTGCTGGGTTGGCGCGTCTACCGGCGTGTCCTTGGAGGGCACCGCTGTGGCAGTCACGACCGCTTGACGGCTGTGGCCGACCCCGCGATTCGGCGCGAACCGCTGCCCGGTAGGCATCGGCGGGGACGCGGCGCACGATTCCCCGACGCCATCGCCTGCACCGGGGAAGTTCGTTATGAGGGGCCCGCCGGAGAGCACCTGGTTCCGGCGGTTGCTCATCGGCCCGTTCACAGTGCGCCGGATGCGCCAACTCCCGCGGTGGAGTAGATCGTCGCCGAGCGGTCGGCCTGACGTCGCCGGCTTCCTGACTTCGGGGCGGGGCCTACGGGTATGCGCGAGCGAACCCGCTCCGGTCTCCCTTGTGCCGTGTATACGCAAAAGCGGCTTCTGGTAATGCAAGAACGCAACGACCGTATCGCCGCTGTGTCTGCGATGCGGGGGAGAGAGTAATTGTGGTTGATTCCGATACCGTCGTGCCCTTTGTGCTCGGCGTTTCCGACGAAGCGCTGGAGGATGTGCGCGACCGTTTGCGTCGTGTCCGGCTTCCCGAGGCGGAGACGGTCGATGACTGGTCACAGGGGATTCCGCGTTCCTACGTCGGGGAGTTGTGCCGGTACTGGCTCGAAGAGTATGACTGGCGCCGGCTCGAAGCCGAGCTCAATGACCGCGGTCAGTGGCGCACGGTGATCGACGGGCTGGGGATTCATTTTCTGCACGTCCGTTCCCCTCGTGCGGATGCGCGGCCCCTGCTGATGACTCATGGGTGGCCCGGTTCGGTGGTGGAGTTCCTCGATATTCTCGACGAGCTGGCCGATCCGCCGGCCGGTGAGCCCGCGTTTCACGTGGTGGTGCCTTCGTTGCCGGGTTTCGGTTTCTCCGACAAGCCGGTTGGGGCGGGCTGGGGGATCGAGCGTATTGCCGATGCCTGGGCCGAGTTGATGACCCGGCTCGGCTATGAGCGTTTCCTTGCCCAGGGCGGCGACTGGGGTGCGTTCGTGACGACGGCGCTGGGGGTCCGTCACCCTGACCGCGTCGAGGCGCTGCACACGACGATGCCGCCGGTCCAGCCGCCCTTGGGGTTCACCGAGGACGATCTCGGCGAAGCCGAGCGCGCGGACCTGGCTGCGACCAGGAAAGTGCTGGCGGCCGAGCGCGGGTACATGACTGTGCAGTCGACGCGCCCCCAGACGCTCGGGTACGGCCTGACCGATTCCCCGGCCGGGCAACTCGCCTGGATCGTGGAGAAGTTCCAGGGCTGGACCGACTGCGACGGGCACCCGGAGAACGCGGTGCCTCGTCAGCGGCTGCTGGACAATGCCGCGATCTATTGGTTCGGCGCGTGCGGCGCGTCGTCGGCGCGGTTGTACTGGGAGAGCCTGCCACCCCGGAACTTCACTCCGGTGACTGTCCCGTCGGCGGTGTCGAGGTTCCCGAAGGAGCCGTTCCGAGCGCCCCGCGCCTGGGTCGAGGCGCGCTTTGAGGACCTGCGCTACTGGAATTCCCTGGACCGTGGCGGGCACTTCCCCTCCCTTGAGGTTCCGCATCTCTTCGTCTCCGAGCTGCGAGCCGCCTTCGGACGCGAGTCCTGACGAGACGGGTCGCTGTCCTGCCGTGTACGCACGGGCACACAGCGGAGAAAAAGCACTGGTGAGCGGCGACGAAGACGTCAATTTGCCAGCGCAATTGCGAGTTTGCACCCATACAAGAGAGAGGGAATACGATGTCAGAGCGGGAAACAATAGAGGTTGACTACCTGATCGTCGGGGCTGGAGCCATGGGCCTGGCCTTCGCCGACACTCTGTTGGCCGAGACGGACGCGACCGTGGCCATCGTCGATCGCTACGGGCAGCCCGGTGGCCACTGGACGGTCGCCTACCCGTTCGTGCGCCTGCATCAGCCTTCGTCGTTCTACGGTGTCAATTCCCGTGAATTGGGCACAGGTGAAGTGGACCAGCACGGCTGGAATGCAGGGCTTCACGAGCTGGCGTCGTCCGATGAGATCCTCACCTATTTCGACCAGGTGATGCGCAAAACTCTCCTGCCCAGCGGTCGCGTCTCGTACTTCCCCATGTCCCATTACGATGGCGCGGATCCGGCGCGACCGGATGTCCAGCGGTGTCACTCCGTCGTCACCGGTGGCGAGTTCGACATCCGCGTGCGTCGGCGGACCGTGGACGCCACCTACATGAACGTCACGGTTCCCGCGATGTGCCCGCCGAAGTATGAGGTGGCTTCCGGGGTCGGGCTGATCACTCCCAACCTGCTGCCGGCCCTGGAACAGCAGGCGTCGCACTACACCGTGGTGGGAGCGGGGAAGACGGGCATCGACGCGTGCCTGTGGCTTCTGCAGCATGGCGTCGACCCGTCCGGCATCACCTGGATCATGCCGCGCGACTCGTGGCTGCTCGACCGTGCTCAGATCCAGCCCGGATCGGAGTCCGCCGCGAGCGATGCCGAGTCGTTCACCGCTCGCATCCGCGCGGTGCTCGAATCCCGCACGGTCGAGGAGCTCTTTCAGCGGCTGGAAGAGCGCGGGCTCCTGCTGAGGCTGTCTTCGGACGTCACGCCGACGGCGTATCGCTGCGCGACCGTCAGCCGGACCGAACTTGAACAGCTCCGGCGGATCACCGACATCGTCCGCCACGGCAGGGTCCGGCGCATCGGCCCCGATGCGGTGGAGCTCGACGGCGCGACCGTCCCCGCGGGCCCCGGAACCCTCTACATCGACTGCACCGCGGACGGCCTTGAGGCGCGGCCGGTGGTGCCGATGTTCAGTGGCTCCCACATCACGTTGCAGGCGCTCGTCCCGTGCCAGCAGGTGTTCAGCGCCGCCTTCGCCGCCCACGTCGAGGCAACATACGAAGACGACGCGCAGAAGAACGGGATATGCGTCGCCGCGCCTCACCCCAACACCGCCCTGGACTGGCTTCGCGGCAGTGCGCACCTCGATGACCTGCTCCTGCGGTGGTTTGCGGACCGTGGGCTCCTCGAATGGTGCGACGCATCGCGTCTGACGAAGTACTCGATCGGTTCGCTCCCCGAGGAACTGCGGGCCGCGCTCTTCGAGGGCCTGCACGCCGAGAGGATGCAGCTGCAGCAACTGCTGGCACACGAGGACCAGATCGTGGCAGTGGCAGCGAACTGACAACCGTCACCGGGCGGGCCTGCGCGCCGCGCTGGAAGATCTGACGCAGGCGAGGGGCGACCCGTGCGGTCCGGTACGGTCCGGCCTCGACCAGGTGTGATCTCTGGTCGAGGCCGGACCTCGGCCGACGAGGAAGGAGGCATGCCTCGTCTGGATGTCCTGGGTGCGGGGGGAGCGGATGGCAAGAGGCCGGCGAGCACCGCAGGGCCGGAACGGCGTCATCAGCCGGTCCGGCCGGACTACGTAAGGTAAAGGGGTGCAGATGTTCGAACGGCTCAGGAAGTCGCTGCTGGTCCAGCCGTGGATGCGTGATCTGGCCGTCGCGGTCAGCTGCTTCGTCTTGTCCACCCCGGTGGCGGTAGCAGGCTCCTTCGTCCACGGGACCCCGGTGACCTGGCCCATTGGTGCCCTGGCGATCGCCTGCGTGCCGCTGCTCGCCCGCAGCCGCTGGCCGTTTCAGGTGCTGGCGGCGACCCTGACCGTGAGCGTCGTCCAGTTCCTGCTCTTCTCCCTCCCCGGGCCGTCGCCAGTCTGCACCGCGGTCGCGCTCTACTCAGTGGCGATACGCACCAACCGGCGCACTGCCCGGCGAGTCGGCGCGTGCGCGACGGCAGTGCTCGTCGTTGCCTCGCTGATCTGCCGTCCGGGCCTGGAGAACCTCTGGCAACACCTGGCCCTGATCGCCGGGCTGGGCCTCGCGGTGGCCAGCAGCGACGCCGTCCGCAGCCGCCGCCAACTGCTCGACTCCGCCCTGGAGCGAGCTGAACAGGCCGAGCGCACCAGGGAGGAGGAGGCCCGGCGCCGCGTCACCGAAGAGCGCCTCCGCATCGCCCGGGAGCTCCACGACGTCGTCGCCCACCACATCACCCTGGTCAACGCCCAGGCAGGCGTCGCCCACCACCTGATGCGCACCGAGCCCGACCATGCCTACCAAGCGCTCGAACGTATCCGGGACACCAGCCGGGCGGCACTGGACGAGCTACGCGCCACCGTAGGACTGCTCCGCTACAGCGACGACCCAGCCGCGCCCTGCGAACCCGCTCCCGGCCTCGCCGATCTCGACGCTCTGCTGGATTCCTTCCGCCACTCCGGTCTCGACGTCACCCCCGAACGCACCGGGCAACCGGGCGAGCTGCCAGCGATCACCGATCTGACGGCCTACCGGATCATCCAGGAAGCCCTGACCAACACCCGCAAGCACGCCGGCCTCGTATCGGCACGGGTCCACCTGGACTACCGCGCTGACGCCCTGCGGATCGCCGTCGAAGATGACGGCCCCAGCACCCCGGGAATCAGCAGCGGCAACACACCCGCCACCACAACCACCGACGAAACCCAAGGCACTGGCACCGGCACTGGACACGGAATGATCGGGATGCACGAGCGGGCCAAAGCCGCAGGCGGCACCCTCACCGCCGGACCACGCCCCGCCGGAGGGTTCCGGATCAACGCCGAACTGCCGCTCCGCGGCCGCCGAAAGGGCTGACCATGACCATCCGTGTCCTCCTCGCCGACGACCAGGCCCTGCTGCGCGGCACCTTCCGCATACTCGTCGACTCCGCCGCCGACATGGAAGTGGTCGCCGAAGCCGCCACGGGACGCGAGGCCGTCGAGCTGGCCCGCAGCCACCGCGCCGACCTGATCCTCATGGACATCCGGATGCCCGACCTCGACGGCCTCGCCGCCACCAGACTCATCACCGAGGACGAGAACCTCGCAGGCGTCAAGATCCTCATACTGACCACCTTCGAGAACGACGAATACGTCGCCGAAGCCCTACGCGCCGGCGCCAGCGGATTCCTCGGCAAAGGCATCAACCCCGACGAACTCCTGGACGCCATCAGGGTCGTCGCCGCAGGGGACTCCCTGCTCTCACCAGCCGCGACCCGATCCCTGGTCAACCGCTTCCTGTCCCAACCCACCCCGCCCGGCCCGAACACGCCGCCACAACTGGCCCCCCTCACCCCGCGAGAACATGAGGTCGTCACCCTGGTCGCAGCCGGCCTGTCCAACGACGACATCGCCGAACGGCTCTACGTCACGTCGCTCACCGCCAAAACCCACGTCAACCGCGCCATGACCAAACTCGGCGCCCGGGACCGCGCCCAACTCGTCGTCATCGCCTACCAGACCGGACTGGCCCGCCCCGACGGCCCGTGATCGCCTGCCCTGCGTAGCAGGGCCGCCAAGTTGCTCAACGATTCGCTGAAGACCCAGACCACCTACGTAATGAGTGTCTCGGAATACTGGACGAATAGGCGGAGTCAGCCAGGCAATGGCGACTTCGGGGTGCATCAGGCGCCGTCGTACACCCAGACACGGCCGGTCTGCCGGTACTCCTCCACGGGGGATCGGTTCGACACCGATCCTCATACGAGCCGTGTACAGCAGCCTGTCGAGGTGGTCGATCTCGTGGTGGACGAGTTGGGGGAGGCCGCTGCGGGGCATGCACCTGTTGGTGCAACCGTCGGGCCGCCCGTACGGGTCTGGATGAAAGCCCCGAGCGGATGCGTGACCGGCTCGCCGCCCTGCCACACGTGGAGGTCTCCGACCGGGGTGACCGCGTCCGCTACAAAGACCTGTTGGCCGGCGCCCGCTTCGACTGTTGGTCACCAAGGGAGGCGAGTGCCTCTTCACACCAGGCACCCGGGCCTGAACTGGCTGACCGAACTCGGTGACTGAGCGGAGAGCCGGCAGAGGTGCTCCGCACGGCGCCGGAAAAGCGGAGGCTGAGTGTCACACCAGCAGGCCACTGCACCAGCTTGGCGCTCTCCGGAGGCAACAGCGTCCACGAGCTGCAGCGATGCCGCCCACCTGATGTGTCCTCATTCCTGGCTGCGGCCCTCACCGTGCCAGATAGAGCGGTAAACGTGGCGCACCGCCCCGATTCCCGCAGCGGCCTCCGCAGTGACGATCCCGCCGTAGCTGTGGGCGACCAGGATGGTCGGTTCGTCGCCTGCCTGCAGCTCCTGCCGTACCGCGGCAACATCCTCGGGTAGCCCCGGTCCGCCGACGCCGCCGGGCCTCGGCAGCGCCGGGGCCACGCTCGGCACCCCTCGCTCCTGCATTAGCTCGGCGGTGCGGTGCCACCACCACGAACCGTCACGCACGCACGCACGCACGTGCACGAACACGACTCTCATCGCCACCTCCAAGTGGGCCTCGACTGCCCCCGGCCGGTTTTGCCGATCGTCAAGTGCCCAGTGCATGCGTCCCGGCGATGAGGGAACGGACGACGGACCATCGGCCACGGTCAGCCTCCCCGCGCAGGCTCATCACGAAGAGGGGGGTGAAGGTGGGAATGCCGAACCCCATCAGGTGATACGCGAGCCCGGCGGGGTAGTCGAGGTTGGGGTGGATGCCCTTGCGGCTGAGCATCGCGTGGCGAAGCGCGGAGTGCAGGGCCGCCAGCCGGGCCGCGTCCGCGTCGTCCGGACTCGCGACCAGCAGGTCGGTGGCCTCTTGCATGATCGGGACGCGGGAGTCGCCGTGCTTGTAGACCCGGTGTCCGAAGCCCATGATCCTTCGTTTGTCGGCCAGTGCCCCGTCCAGCCACTTCTCGGCCCATTGCGGATCGCCGATCTCGTTGAGCATGTGCATCACGGCCTCGTTGGCGCCGCCGTGCAACGGGCCCTTCAGCGCGCCGATCGCCGCGGTCACGGCGCTGTAGAGGTCGGAGAGGGTGGAGGTGACGATGCGGGCGGTGAACGTCGAGGCATTGAAGCTGTGTTCGGCGTAGAGGATGAGGGAGATCTCGAAGCAGCGCACGACCTCGGGGGAGGGCAGGGCGCCGAAGCACATGTGGAAGAAGTTCTCGGCGTAGCCCAGGGACGGGTCGGGCTGGATGGGGGCGAGTCCTTGCCGGCGGCGGTGGTCGGCGGCGACCACGACCGGCAGCTTCGCCAGCAGCGTGAGTGACTTCGCGTGGTTGGCGGCGGTGCTGCCGTCGTCCTCGGTGGGGTCCTCGGAGCCGAAGAAGCTGACGGCGGTGCGCAGGACGTCCATGGGGTGGCAGGTTTCGGGCAGCCGGGCGAGCAGTTCGGCGGTGGTGCGGTCCAGCGGTCGCAGGGCGCGCTCCCGGGCCCGGAACTCGTGCAGCTGCTGGGTGTCCGGGAACTCGCCGTACCAGAGCAGGTACGCGACTTCCTCGAACGAGCAGTGGGCGGCGAGGTCCTGGACCGCATAGCCGCGGTAGGTCAGGGAGTTGGTCTCCTGGATGACCGTGGAGATGGCGGTGGTGTCGACGACGACACCGGCGAGACCGCGGTGGATCTCGGGCGTGGTGGTGGTCATGGCGGGCCTCCGGTGCGGGTCAGGTGCCGGGCGGGAGTGTGAAGTCGAAGACGGCCGAGTCGAAGGTGGCGTACTCCTCGTAGCCGAGCACCTCGTAGAGACGGGAGCGGGTCTGCATCCGGGGGAGCAGGGACTCCTGGGTACCTTCCGCGGCGAGGGTGCGCAGTCCGTCCTCGACCGCGCCCGTGGCGAGGCGGAAGAGGGTGACGGGGTAGAGGGCATCAGCGCCCGCGTCCACGTAGGCCTTTAATCCGGGCCCTGTTCGGGGGCTGCGCCTTCGAATCCGCCCCACGGATCTCGCCACGTTCCGTTTAGCGTCAGATGCACTCAGCTACTCAGCTGGGCGGCATCAGGACCCGGCCTACGGATCGCAACCTCAGCCGGAGTCCCTGCCGACGCCCCCTCGAAGGAGAAGAACGTAAATGGCCCCCTCCCCCCCCGACGACGGCGACGTGAACCACGGCATGCCCGATCGCGCGCTAGGCCATGGAGGTGGCCGTGCGCCTCCTGCCTTGAGAACTGCGTGCGCATTCTGGCCAGCCAGGCGGATGTGCTGCTGTTCCAGGAGCGCGGATCCTGGCTCAAGGAAGTCGCCACCCTCGCACTCCTGTGTCTGCACCTGAAGCGGCACAGTTGCGACAGCAACTCGAACCAACAGCTCTGAACAAGGTCTGGGCGCCGCACGGCGCGGCGCCCAGAACACTCCTCGCGCCCGGAGCGCCCATGCATCAGACACGGCATCACATCGGAGTGGTCCTGGAGCGGATCTGCTCGCAGGCACGCTTGACGGCTGAAGCGGTAGCCGACAGGACTGGATCCACTTCCCGCGACGTCGCCGACTTCCTGTCCGGCAAGAAGTTCCCCAGCGCGATCTTCATCCTCCGCTTCGCGCAGATCAGTGGAACAGACCCTCAACTCCTCTTCAAGGTCTGGGAAGACGAACGTGAACGGAGGGCGCCCCGGCCTGCACGGGCGGGCCAAGATCGTTGACGATCAAGCTGGATAGGCTGTGCTCATGTCACGTGTTCGAGTCGCCCTTGCCTCTGTCCTCGTCGGAATGGCCGCGCTCACCGCCTGCTCCTCCAGCAGCGACAAGCCGGACTCTGCTTCGGGCGGCGCAAAGCCGGCCTCCTCCCCGGCCCCGAAGCCGATCACGAAAGATCTCGCCCAGGCGGACCTGACCCAGGCGCTGCTGGGGGATGGCGAGACGCTTCCGGGGTACTCCCTGCACGGCGACAAGTCGACAACCGAAGGGCAGTACTGCAACGCCACGGACGACGACTCCACCCCGAAGGGATGGGTCCGCGGCTCGGACGTCGCCTACGAGTACAACGGATCCACACTCAATATGGCATCCGTCCACATCTGCCTCTTCGGCTCGGCCAAGGACGCGCACAGCGCCTACGCCGCATGGAAGGGCAACGAGACGAGCAAGCAGCAGGACCCCAAGCACCCCGTGGGCGACGAGAGCACGCTTGTGATCAACCCCGGCGCGAGCGAGGACAGCGTCTACGGCTACAGCCGCTCCGGCAAGGCCAACGTCCGCGTGAAGATCGACGGCGCCACCGGCGGTGACCCCTCGGGCGCGGAGGTCATGCTCTCCGCGACGTTGAAGCGCCTTCAACAGCTCCAGGACGGGAAGCCCCCCACAGCCACTGCGGCGGACGAGCAGGCCAACGCCCGCAAGTAGCCGGAACGGAAAGGGACTCATAGCCAACTGCCAAGAAAAGTTCGGCAGTTGAAGTGGGCGGGCGAGATGGAGACGGCCTCGCAGTGCGAGCGGACGCGGAATCGATCCCACGTCGCCATTGTCGGCGAAGGGCGTCCAGGGGCGTCCGGCGGGTCTCAACGACGATCTGCTCCGCCAGCCCAAGGACACGCTGCCCAATCCGGAGAACAGCGTGGAGCCGATCGTGAAGATCCTCGGTGTCTCCGTCGGGACCCCCTGCAACCACATCCCCGACCTGAAGGAGCTGCGCGGCTCCCGAGCGCCGCATCGGATCGAATACGCCCAGTAGAGCGGACCTGGTTCGTGCCGAGGCCGTCAGGCGTGGGCGTGGTGGTGAGCCAGAGGCGTATGCGGGTCCGCCTCGTCGTGGCCGGCAGCGGGGTCGGTGTGGACGAGGGCGGCAGTCAGCCGGGGGACGGCGTGCAGGAGGGCGTGCTCGGCGTCGACGGCGACCCGGTGCGCGTCGCGGACGCTGAGATCGCCCGCCACGACGATGGCGACCTCGGCCCGCAGCTGGTGGCCGATCCACCGCATCCGCAGCTCACCGACCTCCAGAACGCCGTCGACCTGGTGCAGGGCGGTTTCGGCGGTGTCGACCAGGGCGGGGTCGACCGCATCCATGAGACGGCGGAAGACCTCCCGGACCGCGCCCTTGAGGACGGCCAGGATCGCGACGGTGATGAGCAGGCCGACGATCGGGTCGGCCAGGCGCCAGCCGAGTGCGGCGCCGCCGGCGCCGAGCAGGACGGCGAGGGAGGTGAAGCCGTCGGTGCGGGCGTGCAGGCCGTCGGCGACCAGGGCCGCCGAGCCGATCCGCTTGCCGGCGGTGATGCGGTAGCGGGCCACCCACTCGTTGCCGATGAAGCCGATCAGTGCGGCGGCGGCGACCGCGGGCAGGTAGCTGATCTCCTGCGGGTTCAGCAGCCGGTCGATCGTGGTCCAGGCGGCCAGCGCGGAGGAGGCGGCGATGGTGAGCACGATGAAGATGCCGGCCAGGTCTTCGGCGCGGCCGAAGCCGTAGGTGAACCGGCGGGTCGCCGCCCTGCGTCCGAGGATGAAGGCGACGCCGAGCGGGAGCGCGGTGAGCGCGTCGGCGGCGTTGTGGATGGTGTCGCCCAGCAGTGCGACCGATCCGGACAGCACCACCACGACGGCCTGCAAAGCGGCGGTGAGGCCCAGGACGCCGAGGGATATCCACAGCGTCCTCATACCCTCGGCGGACGTTTCCATCGCCGAGTCGACCTTGTCCGCGGCCTCATGGCTGTGTGGCTTGACCAGGTGCCTGACCTGGTGCCTGAACTGCGACCACCGGCCCGAACCGTCACTGTGCTCGTGATCGTCGTGCCCGTGGTCGTGCCGGTGGGCACGCTGTGCATGACCGTGGTCACCGTGGTCGTGGCGGTGCGGCTTGTGGGGAGTGCTCTGCTCGCTCACAACGGCTCACGCCTTCCGGATCAGAGGTCGGCAAGGCAGACCGGTTGGACACCGGACGCTCACCCCATCATTATGTGCGTATGAGCGCACGCATGCACCTATCAGGTGCGCAAGGCCCGCAACAGCGAGACGAAGGCAGGCAGGCCGAGCGGTACGCCGTGGCCGCGGAGGTCCTGGGGCTGCTGGCCGACCGCACCCGCCTGACCCTCCTGGAACATCTCGCCGAGGGCGAGGCGGACGTGACGACCCTCACCGAAGCATGCGGAGTCGCCCGGCCCGCGGTCAGCCAGCACCTGGCCCGCCTCCGCCTGGCTGGCCTGGTCACCACCCGCAAGGAAGGCCGCCGGGTGATCTACGCCCTGCGGCACGGACACATCAAGCGCCTGGTCAACGAGGCCCTCCGGTCCGCCGACCACCAACTCGGCGGCCTCCCGCCCCACGACTGACAGTGTTGTTCGCTCGTAGCGCCCGGGTCAGACGGCCACCGGCACGGGTGCCGGAGCGCCGATGCGGCCGGTGCGGGCCAGCGCGAACACCGCGCCGGCACAGCCCAGCCCGGTCACCGTCAGGGCCGCCCAGGTCAGCCACAGCGCGTGGCGAGCGGCGGCGAAGTCCCACAGTGCTCCAGTGGCCAGGTTCCCCAGCGTGATGCCGAGGCCGGAGACGGTGTTGTAGAGGCCGTAGTGCGTGGCCACGAGCCGGTTGCCCGCCAAGGCCACGACCGTGTCCATCTCCAGCGGGTAGACCACCGCGCTGCCCGCCGCCAGCAGGGCCACGGCCGCCGCCAGCGCCGTCAGCTCGATGGCGGTCTGCCACGCCCCCGGGCCCGTGGGGGCGATCGCGAGCGGGGTGAAGGCCAGGCCCATCGCGGCCAGCCCGCGCACCATTGCCTGCGGACGGCTCCACCGCTCCTTCGCCCAGGCGGTCAGCCTCAGTTGCCCGGTCACCGCCACCGCGGCCGAGAGCACGAACAGGCCGCTGGTGACCTTCGTGCCGTCGGAGCCGAGCGCGGCGTCGGCGGCCATGGGCAGGGCCAGGTAGACCTGGAAGGTCAGCACGTAGGAGCCGATCATCGCGAGCGAGAACAGCAGGAACGGCCGGTTGGCCACCACCTGACGCCACTGCGCCAGCACTCCGCCCGCGCCGTCGCTGTCCTTGGCGGCCGTGGCACGCCGGGCGGGCAGAGCACGGGCCTGGAGCAGGGTGAGGGCGGCGAAGATGGCGGCCGCGACGGTGCACACCAGGCGGAAGTCGGCGGCCAGCAGGGCAAGGCCGACCAGCGGGCCCAGCAGCATCCCGGCCTGGTAATAGACGTTGAACGCGGCGAACGCGTCCACCCGCCGCTCTCCGGCTTCGACGGCGAGGTAGGCGCGTACGGCCGGGTTGAACAGGGCGCCCGCGAAGCCGGTGGCCGCTGATGCGGCAATGAGGGCCGGCAGATTGTCGACCCATCCGAGCAGGGCGAACCCGCCGGTGCGCAGGAGGCAGCCGGCCAGGATGGGGGCTTTGTAGCCGAAGCGGTCGGCGATGGTGCCGCCGATGAGGAACATGCCCTGCTGGGAGAAGTTGCGGACCCCCAGTACGAGGCCGACGGCCCAGGCGGCCAGTCCCAGCTCGCCGGCCAGGTGGGCGGCGAGGTAGGGCATGAGCATGTAGAAGGCGAGGTTGATGGCGAACTGGTTCACCATCAGCAGCCGCACCGCCGGGGTGAAGCTCCGCGTCGTGGCCAGCAGCGTCTTCACCGGGCCACCCCCATCAGCCCGCGCTCACCCGTGGTCTCCCGGTCGGCCCCTGCGAGGGGATCGAGGACCGTCGTGCAGCGGCTCCAGTGGGCAACGGCCTGCTCGCCCGGGTGTGCCAGCTCGTCGGGGGCGTCGGCCGGTTTCTGGCCGAGCAGCTGGTGGGTGCGGCACCAGTCGTCGTCGAAGACGGTGCCGACGTACCGTTGCGGGCCGTCGGGGAAGACCGCAGCGATCTTCGTCTCCGCGGGGGAGGTGGCGGCGAGGTGGCGGGCGACCAGCGCGACCGCGCCCACGCTCCACCCGCCCGTCGCGTACCGGGATTTCGCCAGGGCGCGGGCGGCCCAGACAGCCTCGCCCGCCGCGACCCAGTGGACCTCGTCGAACAGGGCGTAGTCGACGTTGTGCGGGTAGATGCTGGAGCCCAGCCCCCGCATCAGCCGTGGTGCGGCGGGTTGCCCGAAGATCGTGGAGCCGCAGGTGTCCACTCCCACGATTCGCACGGCAGGGAAGAAGCCGCGCAGCACCCGGCCGATCCCGGCCGAGTGCCCGCCGGTGCCCACGCTCACCACCAGGATGTCGATCCGCCCGAGCTGCGCGACCAGCTCGTGCGCCAGGGGCGCGTAGGCGGCCACGTTGTCGGGGTTGCGGTACTGATCCGGGCACCATGCATCCGGACGGTCGATCAGCAACTGGTCGACCCTGTCCCGGCGGGCCTGTTGCCAGCCCCCGATCGTGTGCGGCTCACTCACCAGATGCAGCTCGGCGCCGTACGCGGTCAGCAGGCCGCGCATCAGCGGCTCCATGCCGGGGTCGGTGACCACCACCACCGGATGCCCGAACGTCACCCCGGCCAGCGCCAGTCCCAGGCCGAGAGTCCCGGAGGTGGATTCCACGATCGGTGCTCCGGGCAGCAGATCGCCGCGCTCGCGGGCCCGGGCCACCATGTACAGCGCGGTCCGGTCCTTGATCCCGCCCGGATTGTGGCCTTCGAGCTTGGCCCAGAAGCCGCGCCCGGCGGCGGTGAACGGCTCGCCGACCCACAGCATCGGGGTGTCGCCGACCAGTCCGGCAGGGGTGTACGCGGCCGGAGCCCCGGGCGCCAGCAGCTGGGCAGGCGAACAGGGGACAGTGGTGTGCAAAGGGTTCATCGCGTGAGGTCTCCCACGGCCCCACCCGTTCGGCGGGCCGCGTGCTCGTGACGACTGTTCAGGACCCACGAACACCGCCACGGCAAACCACGGGTACCAGCCCTCCGGCCCCTTATGCCGTGCGGTGCATCCTGATCAGGTCCGCCACACCCCCAGCACCGACCGCACCCGTTGCTGATCGTCGTGATCCCTCGGCGCGCCTCCTGCTGGGGCTGCGCGCCCGGCAACCGCACACGCCTCCCCGTCCACCGCACCCACGGGCGCCAACACCTCTGGCGCCGCCGGCGCCCCCGGGTCCCGGGACAGCACGCTGGGGTCATCCGCCCCCGTGCAGTCGGCGAACCGCAGCCCCTGCTCCCCGACGGCCAGCACGGACACCGCGCCCGGGGCGGGTTCGGCAGACGGGACCGTAGTCGTCGCCGCAACCGGCAGTGAGTCGGATCCGGCAGCGCGTCCGAGCTCGGGCCCGTGGGCGCAGGCCAGGACGTGCACGAGGACGGCCAGCACCACAGCGACGACCGCCGTGGCCGCTGACGACCGGAAGCGACACCGCATCACGAGCACGTCATATACCGTACTCGATCAGCCACGCGAAGTGAGCGAGCCGGTCAGGCCCCGCCGGTCCGACGCCACCGCGCGGAGCGCCTCAGCTACCGCAGGCGCAGCCCGCAGGTACTGCGGCTTCTACGGTCTCGCTCTGCGCAGCGCAGCAGCCTTCGCCCTCCAGGGTGGCGCTCTTGCCCATCTGGTCGGCCTCGGCCTTGACGACGTAGACCTCCCAGGGCTCCTTGCCGGGGCCGTGGACCCAGACCTTGTCCTGGAGGGCGTAGCAGCAGGAGGTGTCGTTCTCCTCGAACGTCGCGAGACCGGCGCCCTTGAGTCGGTTGGTGGCGGCGGCGACTTCCTCGGCGGTGTCGACCTCGACGCCGAGGTGGTCCAGGCGGGTTTCCTGACCCGGCTCGCCCTCGATGAGAACGAGTTTCAGCGGCGGGGCGGTGATCGCGAAGTTGGCGTAGCCGGGGCGTTGCTTGGCGGGCTCGACCCCGAACAGCTTGGAGTAGAAGGTCACCGACGCTTCGAGGTCGGCGACGTTGAGCGCGAGCTGGGCACGGGACATGACGGTCTCCCCGATCAGGTTGCATTGATGCCTGTCGATTCAAGCTTGCGCCCTGAATTGAAAAACGTCAACATAGAGACATGTCGAAACAAGAGATGGTGGTGCTCGGACAGGACGGCGTCGATGGATGCTGCCCCGCCCTGCTGACCGCACCGCTGGACGAGGACCAGGCCGCCGATCTGGCGAAGGTGTTCAAGGCGCTGGGCGACCCGGTGCGGCTGCGGCTGCTGTCGATGATCGCCTCCCGCGCGGGCGGGGAGGTCTGTGTCTGCGACCTCACCCCGGCCTTCGCCCTGTCGCAGCCGACGATCTCCCATCACCTCAAGCTGCTCAAGCAGGCCGGGCTCATCGACTCCGAGCGGCGCGGGACATGGGTGTACTACCGGCTGCTGCCGCAGATGACCGACCGCCTCGCCGCGATCCTCACCCGCCCCGCCGGGCAGCCGCCGACCGAGAAGACGCCCGCCGGAGCCGCCTCATGAACGCCGAAGCCGCCACCACGGCGGCGCCCGCGGGGCCGGTGGCCGGGCGGCTGTCGTTCCTGGACCGGTTCCTCGCCGTGTGGATTGTGCTCGCGATGGCCGCCGGCCTCGGCCTGGGCCGCCTGGTCCCCGGCCTGGGGGACACGCTCGCGAAGGTCACCGTCACCGGCGTCTCGCTGCCGATCGCGCTCGGCCTGCTCGTGATGATGTACCCGGTCCTCGCGAAGGTCCGCTACGACCGCCTGGACACCGTCACCCGCGACCGGCGCCTGCTCATCCCGTCCCTGGTCCTCAACTGGATCGTCGGCCCGGCCCTGATGTTCGCCCTCGCCTGGGTCTTCCTGCCGGACCTGCCCGAGTACCGCACCGGCCTGATCATCGTCGGCCTCGCCCGCTGCATCGCCATGGTCATCATCTGGAACGACCTCGCCTGCGGCGACCGCGAAGCCGCCGCCGTCCTCGTCGCCCTGAACTCCGTGTTCCAGGTGATCGCCTTCGCCGCACTGGGCTGGTTCTACCTGTCCGTGCTGCCCGGCTGGCTCGGCCTGGAACAGGCCACGCTGGACGTCTCCGTGTGGGAGATCGCCCGCTCCGTCCTCATCTTCCTCGGCATTCCGCTGCTCGCCGGGTTCCTCACCCGCCGCCTGGGCGAGAAGGCCAGGGGCCGCACCTGGTACGAGACGAAGCTGATCCCGCGCATCGGACCGTTCGCCCTGTGGGGCCTGCTGTTCACCATCGTCGTGCTCTTCGCCCTCCAGGGCGACGCCATCACCTCCAAGCCCCTCGACGTCGCCCGGATCGCGCTGCCCCTGCTGGTGTACTTCGCGCTGATGTGGGCCGGGTCGATGGCCGCCGGCCGCGCGGTCGGACTCGACTACCCGAGGGCGACGACGCTGGCGTTCACCGCCGCGGGCAACAACTTCGAACTCGCCATCGCCGTCGCCGTCGCCACCTTCGGCGCCACCTCCGGCCAGGCCCTCGCGGGAGTCGTCGGACCGCTCATCGAGGTGCCGGTCTTGATTGGCTTGGTCTACGTCGCCCTGGCCGCCCGCCGCTTCTTCCCTCAGCCCACACCGACGGCCGGACCTGCCGTCTCCCCGGAAGGTTCTGCCCGTGTCTGAGGCCAAGCCGTCCGTGCTGTTCGTGTGCGTCCACAATGCCGGCCGCTCGCAGATGGCAGCCGCCTTCCTCACCCACCTCTCCGAGGGTCGCGTCGAGGTCCGCTCCGCCGGGTCCACACCGGCCGACGCCGTGAACCCGGCCGCCGTACAAGCGATGGCGGAGGTCGGCATCGACATGTCCGCCGAGACGCCGAAGGTGCTGACGGTGGAGGCCGTGCAGGCGTCCGATGTGGTGATCACCATGGGATGCGGTGACACCTGCCCCGTCTTCCCCGGCAAGAGGTACCTCGACTGGAAGCTCGACGACCCCGCCGGGCAGGGCGTCGAAGCGGTCCGCCCGATTCGCGACGAGATCGAACAGCGCATCCGCGTGCTGCTCACCGAAGTCCGGCCCCACTGACACTTCCCGCGGCGGATGGACTGACGTTGCCGTGGCAGACGACAGTTACCGCTGGTGCCGGCGGTATCGGCCTTGAGTTCCTGGGCATGCAGCCTGAGGATGCTAGGCGCATGTCCTTGAACGCGAAGCGGGCCCCGGCGTGATGCCGGGGCCCGCTTCGCGTGGTGGGTGGTCAGCTACAGCAGTCACAGTCGGGGCGGCAGCCGCAGACGTCCGCTTCGGTATCGGTCGACGACGGAGCCAGAGCGGCAGGCGTGGGCACGCAGCAGCCCTTGCCCTGCCAGGCGTCGCGGCCTTCCTTGAGCGCGATGGCGGCGATGACGAGCGCGGCGATGGGGTCGGCCCAGGACCACCCCAGGGTGGCGTTGAGGACCAGGCCCACCAGGAGGACGGCGGACAGGTAGGTGCACAGCAGGGTCTGCTTGGAGTCGGCGACCGCGGAGGCGGAGCCGAGTTCGCGGCCCGCGCGGCGCTGGGCGGCGGACAGGAACGGCATGATCGCCAGGGAGAGGGCGGCGATGACGATGCCGGGGGCGGAGCGGTCGGCCTCGCCGGCGCCCATCAGGGCGCGGCCGGCGTCGAAGGCGACGTAGGCGGCGAGGGCCAAGAAGGAGACGGCGATGATCCGCAGGGTGCGCTGCTCGCGGGCTTCGCGTACGGCATGGTCGCGGGCGGAGAACTGCCAGGCGACCGCGGCGGCGGAGGAGACCTCGATGACGGAGTCGAGGGCGAAGCCGATCAGGGCGGTGGAGGAGGCGAGGGTGCCGGCGGTGATGGCGACGATCGCCTCGATGACGTTATAGGTGATCGTGGCCGCGACCAGCAGGCGTATCCGCCGGGTGATGGCGTCGCGGCGGGCCGGGGAGGGCCCGAGGGATATCGCGGTCATGGTCAGCAGCAGCCCTTCTCGTCGGCGTCGACACAGGTCCGGTCGGTCTCCAGGAAAACGTGGATCGTTGTGGCCCCCCCGGAACTGGCGTGGGACACCGCGCCCCATCTCTCTCGGATGCCTCTCTGTGTCCGTGGCCCCACAGCGCAGAGCGCGAGAGCATGGCGCTGAGGTCATCTGTGGGCAATCGGCCCACACCCCGCTCGACACGGGAGGTGCGGCTCCCGTGCGGGGCGCTCGCCGAGGTGAGGAGCACGGCATGGTCAAGGCGATTTCGCATCCACTGTTCGCCCGTATTTACCCGAAGATCAACGCCTATGCGGAGGCGCACGGTTCGGTCGAGCACCGCCAGGAGCTGCTGGCAGGCGTACGCGGCCGGGTGGTGGAGATCGGTGCGGGCACGGGGGCGAATTTCCGGCACTATCCGCCGGAGGTGGAGCGGGTCATCGCGGTGGAGCCGGAGCCTCGACTGCGTGCCCTCGCGGAACGGGCTGCCGCTGATGCGGCGGCGCCTGTGGAAGTGCTGGCTGGCCAGGCGGAGCGGTTGCCGGTCGAGGACGGCAGCGTCGACGTGGCCGTGGTGTCGCTGGTGCTGTGCACGATCGTCGATGTGCCCGGCGCGCTCGCGGAGGTATCGCGGGTGCTCCGGCCGACCGGCGAGCTGCGCTTTTACGAGCATGTGCGAGCGCAGAAGCCCCACGCCTTCCAGCGGCAGCGGCTGTTGAACCCGCTGTGGCGGATGCTGGGTGGGGGCTGCAACCTCACGAGGGACACCGAGCGCGCCATCGCGGAGGCGGGTTTCACCGTCGAGAGAGTGCGGCACTTCGCGTTCCTGCCGGGCGGGCGGCCCAATCCCGCTTCCCCGTCGATCATCGGGATCGCCCGCCCGTCGGCCGCCGGCGAGCGGTAGCGGCGGGCGGACGGGCCGACGATCTCCATGCCGTCGCAGCCGTTACGGCAGTCACTCTTCTTCATGTGGTGCTGGGGCATCTGCCACTGGAAGCGGATGCCATGGCGCCGTGGCGGTTGGTGCAACAAGGGGTCCGGCCAAGGTGCCTGCAAAACCCACATTGAGATGATCTTGAAGCCCTGATGCGCTGTCAGCCGGCCTGGAGGGCTGCGAAGTCGGCGTGGGCCTGGACAACGGCTTCGGGGTACGCCTGGCGCTTCTCGTGCTCGGCGAGCGCCCGGTAGATGCTGGCCAGGCCCGGGTTCTGGCCCTTGCGCTTGCCGGTGGGGATGATCAGGTCGGGGCGGATCTGCTCGACGGACTCGCCGGCTGCCCGGCGCCGCAGCACGGTGTGCAGCATGTCGTCGGTGATGACGGGGGGTCGGCCGCCGTACTTGCCCTTGCGGGCAGCGGCGTCGAGTCCTTCGAGGGTGGCTTCGCGGATGCTTTCGCGCTCGGTTTTGGCCATCGCGGCGAAGAACCCGAACAGTATCCGCCCGGGACCGCTGGGGTCGTAGATCCCGGGCAGCGGGCCAGCCAGCATCTCCAGGACCAGGCCGTGGGCGGTCAGGTGGTCGGCCAGCGTGGTGAGTTCGGCTGCGTCGCGGCCGAGCCGCTTCATCTCGTAGACGGTGAACAGCACGCGGCAGTGCGGGGCGTGGGCCCTAATCTCGCGGGCGAGGGTGAGCGCGGCCTCGAACTGGGGCCGGACGCGGATGCGGGTGCTGATCTTCTCGGAGAAGATCTTGTCGCGCGGGATGCCGTGCGCGCTGAGCGCGTCCAGCTGCGACTGCAGCTCCTGGGTGAGGTGGCTGCAGCGGGCGTACCCGATGCGGATGTCCGCGCCCGGGGTGTCCGTCTCGGGCGCGGCCGGCGGCGGGGTGCCGGGCCGCCAGGGCTGTCCGGGGCCGCGGTCGGCCGGGGCCGGCACTCGCAGCAGCTTGGCGAGCCGGGCCACCCTCTTGAACCGGCCGGTGTGGTAGATCCCGGCGACGGCGCCCGAGCGGGACCGGCAGGGCGAGCCGGGCTGGACGCCGCAGCGCGGGCAGTCGTGGCGCTCGACGTCGTCGGCATCGCTTCCGGAGGTGTTCTGAGGGTCCGTCACACCCGAAAACCTCTCGTAAACGTTTCCCGGAACAGGGGCCCGTCGCCACTTGAGTGAGAACGGGTTCCGGGAACCGATCGGGCCTCCGGGACGGCCTCTGCACCCCTTCCCGATCTTCCTCCCGGAAAGAGTCGTTTGCGAGAGCAGTCCTGGACACTTAGTCCAATGTGGACGTACAGTCCAGAGTGTGGAGACTCCCGAAGAAAGCACAGATCACCGGGTCCGGATGTGGGCGCCCGTGGGCCAGGCCGTCGCGCTGCTGCTCGGCCCGTATGCCGAGGTGGTGCTGCACGACCCTGACACCGACCGGATCCTGGCGATCTGGAATCCGATGGGCTCCCGCGGTCCAGGGGACCCTTCGCTGCTGGGCGAGCTGGACGCGCTGGACCCGTCCGCGCGGGACGTGTTCGGTCCGTACGAGAAGACGCTCGCGGACGGCCGGCGGCTGTCGTCGGTCAGCGCCGTCCTGCGCGAGCCGGACGGGAAGGCTGCCGCGGTGCTGTGCGTCAATCTCGACCGCACGCCGCTGGAGCAGGCCGCAGCTGTGCTGTCCGCGTTCGGAGCCCCGACGACGCCCCGGCCGGAGCCGCTGTTCGAGCAGGACTGGAACGAGAGCGTCCAGCACATCGTCGGCGCGTACGTGCGCGAGTGCGGCCGCCCCATCGAGCGGATGACCCGCGCCGACCGCCTGGCCGTCCTCGCCCGCCTGGACGAGGCCAAGGTCTTCGCCGTGCGCCGCGCCACCCCCGTCGTCGCCGCCGCCCTGCGCGTCTCCCGATCCACCCTCTACGGCCTGCTGGCCGAACTCCGAACCCCCAGCACCAAGGACAACACCCCATGACCCGCCTGCCCGACTTCCGCCTGGAAACCTACTTCTCCCGGTGGGAGTTCACCGCGCGCCACCACCTGACCGCCTCCGACGTCCAGACCATGACCCTCGGCGAGCTGCTCGCCCTGGCCGACGACCAGGATCGCGCCGCGTTCGAGAACCTGTCGCTGGGCTACACCGAGACCTACGGCGACCCGGCCCTGCGCGAGGCAATCTCCGGTATGTACGAGCGGGCGGACGCGGCCGACGTGATCTGCTTCGCCGGCGCCGAGGAAGCCCTCTACCTGGCGATGAACGTCCTGCTGGGCGCGGGCGACCACGCCGTGGTGGTGACCCCGAACTACCAGGCGGCCGAGACCGTGCCGCTCGCCCTGTGCGAGGTCACCGGCGTTGCCCTCGACCTCGACCGGGACTGGGCCCTGGACCTCGATGCGGTGAGGGCGGCGATCCGCCCGAACACCCGGGTCGTCTCGGTGAACTTCCCGAACAACCCCACCGGCAAGGTCATCAGCGCCGCCGACTTCACCGAGCTGGCGCGGCTGTGCGACGAGCGCGGCATCCACCTGTTCAGCGACGAGGTCTACCGCGGCCTGGAACGCGATGCGGCCCGCACCCTGCCGCAGGCCGCCGACCTGTCCGAGCGCGCCCTGTCGCTGAACGTCACCTCCAAGTCGCTCGGCCTGCCGGGCCTGCGGATCGGCTGGATCACCTGCCGCGACCGCGAGCTGCTCTCCCGCCTGGAGCGGGCCAAGCACTACACCACCATCTGCAACTCCGCCCCCAGCGAGGTCCTGGCCCGCATCGCGCTCAAGGCCCGCGCCACGATCCTGGACCGCAACCGGGCACTCATCGCCCACAACCTGCCGCTCTTCGACGCCTTCTTCGCCGAGCACCCCGACCTCTTCGAGTGGCGGGCCCCGGACGGCGGCTGCGTCGCCTACCCCCGCTACCTCGGCCCCGACGGCGTGGAGGAGTTCTGCACCCGCCTGGTTGAGGAAGCCGGCGTCCTGCTGCTGCCCGCCAGCATCTACCGCTCCGAGCTCACCCCCACCCCCGCCGACCGTTTTCGCATCGGCGTCGGCCGCGCCAACCCCGAAGAGGGCCTGGCCGCCTTCGCCCAGTGGCTGCGAGCAGGCCGATGACCCCACCCGTCCTCGACACCACCGCGATCAAGCGCGCCACCACCCCGGAGCTGGTCTTCACCGCCGTCCGCGACGCGATGATCGCCCACGCCCACGGCCGCACCACCGTGCCGCCGCCGCTGCACCTGCAGTTCCCCGACGCCGACGGCGACTGCCATGTCAAGGCCGGCTGGGTCACCGACACGCCCGACTTCACCGTCAAGATCGCCACCGGCTTCTACCGCAACACCGCCGCCGGCCTACCCACCAACCACGGCCTGGTCTGCGTCGTCAGCGCCCAAACCGGCCAGATCCGCGCGATCCTCGACGACCAGGGCCTACTCACCGCCTGGCGCACCGCCGCAGCCGGCGCCCTGGCAACCCACGCCATGGCCCGACCCGACGCCGTCACCCTGGCCGTGTTCGGCACCGGCGAACAGGCCCGCCTCCAAGTCGAATGGCTGGCCAAGCTCCGCCCGATCGACACGGTGCTCGTCCACGGCCGCACCCAGGACAAGACCAGGTCGCTGTGCGAGGCATTCAACGCCCTCGGGCTTCCCGCCCGGCCCGCCTCGGCCGACGAGGCAGCCGCAGCCGACATGGTCGTCACCACCACACCGGCCACGGCCCCGGTCCTGCACGCCGGTGACGTCCGCGCGGGCGCGCACGTCACCGGCATCGGCACCGACATGCCCCACAAGAACGAACTGCCGCCGGCGCTCTTCGCCCGCGCGGCACTGATCGCCACCGACGACCACCAGCAGTGCCTGGACCACGGCGACTTCGGCCACGCCGTGCGCGCCGGATCCACCACCGACATCAGCGACACACCCGTGGGCCTCCTGCTCGAAAGGCCCGTCGAGCGGCCGGACGGTGCGATCACGGTCGCCGACCTCACCGGAGTCGGCGCACTCGACGCGGCACTCGCCTCGGCCGTCCTGGCCGAGCTGGCCCCGTAGGCGCCTGAGATCGCCTGAGCGGGGCAGCGGACGGACAGTCCGCGCCTCGCTCAGGCGACTGCCGCCTCATCGTCGCCGAGCACGGTGAAGTCGACGTCCAGGTGCGGCTCGTACGCCTCCGGCGCCAAGTCGAGCTCGTGGGTGGAGTACTCGCCGAACCGCATGATCTTCTCGGTCAGGTAGGGCGAGACCTCCGCCAGGTCCTCCGGCTCGACCTTCCAACCCTCGGCCTGCAGCTCGCGCACCGCCTGGGCGATGTCCAGGGTGTTGTGGAAGATCAGGCAGTTGCTGAGCAGGGCGTTGAACTTTGACCGCCTTCTCCTGCTCGACGGGGTCGTTGTCGGTGATGGCGCCCCGGTTGCCGAAACGCACCCACTCGGAGAACCCGTTGTACGCCTCGACCTTGTTGGTCGCGGCCGTCACCCGACGCGGCAGCTCCGGAGGTGACCGCGTCCCGGTCGACCAGGACCTCGATGGTGCGGACGTTGCGCTCGAAGTAACCCGCGTCGTTGTAGGCCCTGGCCAGCGTGTTCGGGGTGATCTTGGCGTAGTGCTGGGTGGCCTCGGGACTCCGGTGACCGAGCCAGGCTTGCAGCTCGAAAAGCGTCATCGATTCCTTGGCGTTGTAGAGCTGGCTGGCGATCGTGGAGCGGGCCCGGTGGCTGGTGATGTTGCCCCGGATGTCGGCGGTCGGGACGCCGGCCTTGCGGCAGAGCGATGGGATGACCGCGGTGTTGATGTAGGTCTTCGCGAGACGTTTGGCCCGGTGCGCGAAGAGGAAGGGCCTTGACCCTTGATCCTGGACACACGAGAGACTGGATCCTGAGGATCTGAGAATGGACATCTCGTGGTCATGAAGAACTATCCGCCGCAGTTCAAGGCGGACGCGGTCGCGCTGTACCAGTCGCGGCCCGAGGCGACGATCCGGCAGGTCGCCGCCGATCTGGGGACCAACCCCGAGACCCTGCGGAACTGGGTCCGAGCGGCCGGCGCGAGCCGGCCCCGGGGACGCCGGGCGGAGGTGCCGGCCGAGCCGCCGACTCCGCTGGAGGCGGAGAACGCCGCTCTGCGGAAGAAGGTCCGCGAGCTGGAGGAAGAGCGCGAGATCCTGCGGAAGGCGGCCAAGTATTTCGCCGGGGAGACGCGCCGGTAGTCGCGCCAGGAGAAGCTCTTGCGCCCGTCGCGCCGGCCGTCGTCCCGGCGTGGCCGGTAGATCAGCCGGGAGTGGTGGCCGGGTTTGTAGCAGGTCAGCGCGGCGATGGATACCCGTCTGCGGGAACGGCCGCGGACTCGCACCACCGGGGTCCGGCCGCGCTGTGACCAGGTCTTCGCCTGCGGCGGCGTCATGGAGAATCCGGCCTCGTCCTCGAAGACCAGCCAGGCTCCACGGGCTGCCGCGAGACTTCCGCGCAGGGCCACACCTCCCGGGCCCACCCGGCCACCGCCTCGTCGTCCCGCTCGATCGCGCGTCGGGCCGGGAGCTCGCAGGACCAGCCGTTGCGGACCAGGAGCTTGCGTACGCCCTGGATCGTGTACGTCAGGTGGAAGCGCCGGCCGATCACCGTCTTCACGCGGCTCAGGGTCCAGCGTTGGTCCTCCCAGCCGTGCGCGGCCGGCCCCCTGGCCAGCTCCGCTTCCAGTTGTGCGAACTGCTTCCGGCTCAGCCGCGGAAGCGACGCAGGCCCCTGCGACCGCAGAGCTCGCGGACCACCGTCGTTCCACGTCCGCCGCCACCTCTGCACCGACCGGACGCTGACCCGCAGGTCCTTGGCGATCACCGAGCTCGCCTCGCCCTGGGCGAACCTCTCGGCCGCCTTGAGCCGTAACTCCTCACGAAACTGCTGCCGTTCGGCGGTCAGCCCGCCCCCTTGTGGATACCGCATGCCTCCGGTGATACCGCACGGATGGCGAGCCGTCAGCCCCTACGACTCCACGAGTTCAACCTCAGTAAGCAGCGACTTCGGCGCGGTTCGCGATAGGGCTGCCGGCCGTCACCTGGAACGCCTCGGCTCCTCGCAGGTGCTGCTTTATGTGCTCGGTCAGGCCGTGACGCTCATCCGGCCCGATCTGGTCGGCGGTCGTGTCGGTCACCATCTCCAGCGTGACGTGGAGGTGCGAGGTGAGGAGGCTGGTGGGGTAGGGGCGCATCGCGTTGTGGCACGCGACCTGTAGGCCCTCAATTGGAATGTCCCGTTCCGTGATGGCGGCCTGCGTGTTTCCAGTGTGTCTCATCCAGGGGCCACGGCAACGTGTCTCACGATCTTGTCCCTTTGCCGGCGTCCGCCTCGACGCAGGTGTGGCGGCGGGTTCCTCGGCAAGGGACTCGACGGGGCCTGGGAAGTCCACTGCGCAATGTGCCATCACCTCGATGAGCTCGCCAAGGCGGACGACTTCGACCCGGAGACGGTCCTTCCGCCTTCGCGTGAACCACCTTCTGCTGCCGGGCTGGTGACGTCTGCGGAGGCCGGGGCCGACTTGCTCGTCGGGGTGATGGGGGAAAATCGGCGGGCCGTGTCGGCGCGATCGGCCGGCGACGCACAAGAAGGACAAGGTGGGGCGGGATGAGCGAGCACGGCCGACGGCAGCGTCACCGTACGGTGGACCGGGTCGTGTGGATCCTGGAGGCCGCCGCGCGTGCCCCGGGCGGGGTGACCGTGGCCGAGTTGGCGCGGACGGTCGGGGCGCCGGCGAGTTCGGTGCAGGATCTGGTCAACGGCCTTGTCGCGACGGGTTTTCTGCTGGAACAGCACCGGCGCTTCCGGCTCGGGCCCGCCCCGCACGTCCTCAACCTCATCGCCGGCCGGGTCGTCCCGCAGATCAGCCAGGCCGAGCTCAACGAACTGAGCCGCGTCGCGGGTACCCCGGTGCTGCTCACGGTGCGGGTCGGGCTCGACGCCGTGCACCTCGCGCGCGGCGGCGAGGACGAGCTTCCCCGCCTCGTGCCGCTCGCCGACGAGCACATGGCCCGGCCGCTCCTGCGTACCGCCGCGGGCCGTCTGCTGCTGGCCTTCACCGACGAGGCGGAGCGCCGTGGGCTGCTCGAGGAGCTCGCCCGCCACGACCAAGAGGCGGTCGCCGAGTTCCGCCGCGCTCTTCCCGCGATCCGCGCGTCGCGGATCAGCCGCAGCGAGGGCCTGGCCGACCCCGAGGTCAGCGCGCTCGCGATCCCCGTCACTGACGGCCCCGTCGTCACGGGAGCCCTCGCTCTGATGCACCGGCGTCGTGGCCGCACGGAACGGCTGAGTCTGGACCGGGCGGCGGCCCGGCTCCTCGCGCACATCCAGGAGGGGCGGACGTGACGTCCGCATCCGTTCACGGATATCCGTGAATGCGGGCGCTCGTGCAGTGCGGGGAACGAGCATCCCGGCATGACTTCGAACACGCTGACCACGACCGAGCCGACGCCTCCGTCGTCCACCGGCGAGATGGTCTCCCGGCTGCTGCACACCCTCGGCGACCTCGATCCGGCCCGGGGAGCCGAGGACATCACCGTCGTCGGGGCCGATCCCCTGGTGCCCTCGGTACACCGCCTCGCCGATGCCATGTCTGCCGCGATCGGTGTCTTCGGGCGGCAGACGGCGGAGGTCGGTGAACAGCGCGGTCACCCGCACCAGAGGGTTCAAGTGCAGGCCGGGGCCGCGATCGACCAGCTCATGGCGACGTATCACACGACGCTCTCGGGGCGCCCGCTCGGTGCTCTCCTCGACGATCCGACACTGCTCGGCAACAACGACTTCTACCGGGCGCGCGACGGCCGGTGGATCTTCATCATCACCACCTATCCGCATCTGCGGGACGCGGTCCACTCCGTGCTGAGGTGCGGGCTCGACAAGGTGGGGATCGCGCAGGCCGCGGCCTGCTGGGATGCCTTCACGCTGGAGGAGGCCATCTGCGCGCGGGGCGGCGTCGCCTGCGTGGTGCGCAGCCGGGACGAGTGGCTCGCGCACCCCGCGGGGCGCTATGCCGCGCTGCGCCCGGTCGTCGAGATCGAACGCGTCGGTGACGGACCGGTCCGGCCTCTGGAGCCGATCGGTGAGGCCGATGAGGCGCTTGCGGGCGTACGGGTGCTCGACCTCACCCATGTGATCGCAGGTCCCGTCGCGGCGCGGCTCCTCGCCCAGTTCGGCGCCGACGTGCTGCACCTGTCGCGTCCCGACCGCTCCGACCCGATCCCGATGATCGCGATGACCGGCGGCGGCAAGCGCAACGCCTACTGCGACCTGCGCGACGATCACGACCGTGCGGCCTTCCACGACGTGCTCCAGGACACGGACGTCTTCGTGCACGCGTACCGGGGACTTGCCCGGCACGGGGCGTCGACCGAGGAACTCGTCCGGCGCCGCCCCGGACTCATCACCCTCGAATACCACGCCTGGGGCGCCGACGGCCCCTGGGGCGAACGCGGTGGGTTCGACCAACTCGCATGCTCGGCAACCGGATTCGCCGTCGAGGAGTGGACCGACCGACCGTCGCTGCCCCCGACGTACCTGCTCAATGACTACCTCGCCGCCTACCTCGGGGCTGCCGCCGTCGCAACGGTCCTGCGCCGCCGTGCGGCGGAGGGCGGCTCATGGCGGATCCGCGTGACCTTGGCCGGGGTGTGTCACTGGGTGCAGGAACTCGGTCTGCTGGCACGGGAGGACGTACTCGACCTGCCCTGCCCCGGACGCACGCCGCTCGCCGCGCTGTCGACCACCGGGACCGACTTCGGCCCGCTCACCGAACCGGCGACACCGTTCGCGTACAGCGGGCGCACGGTCCCCCAGCCCGGCCGGCGTACCCCGCTCGGGTCTGCCGCGCTCCAGTGGCGCTAGGGGGTGTCTCCCCGATCTTCGTGGGCCCGCGCCTTCCCCAAGCTCTCGGCTTCGCTCGAGCAGGGGAGACCCCATCGGCACGGCACCACGTGTCCGCCGCCGCCCGCACCGCACCACCGTTCGCCCGCCCCACCCCCCCCAGGAGGCACCGGAAGATGTCCGATGAACCGAGCGGCCCGTCCGGCCGCGGACTCCTCGCCGGAGTCCGCGTCATCGAACTGGCCAGCGTGATCATGGCCCCGTACGCCGCACAGCAACTCGGCGACCTGGGCGCGGATGTGATCAAGGTCGAGCCGCCCACGGGCGACATGACGCGCCACTACCCGCCGCGGCGCCACCCCGGCATGGGCGGCCCGGCACTCAACCTGAACCGCAACAAACGCAGCGCCGCCATCGACCTCAAGGCCCCGCACGGCCGCGACGCCCTGCTCGCCCTGCTGCGCACCGCCGACGTCTTCATCACCAACCTGCGCCCGCAGGCCCTGGAGAAGCTCCGCCTCGGCTACGACGACGTCGCGGCCGCCAATCCCGGCCTGATCTACGCAGGCGCCCAGGGCTTCCGCAGTGACAGCCGCTACGGCACCCACGCCGCCTACGACGACATCATCCAGGCGGCCAGCGGCCTGGTCTGGCTCAACCACCAGGTCTGCGGCCAACCGCACTACGTTCCCACGGTCCTTGCCGACAAGATCTGCGGCATGCAGATCGCCCAGTCGGTACTGGCCGCGCTGCACCATCGGGAGCACGGCGGCACCGGACAGCACATCGAGGTGCCGATGGCCGACACCATGCTCGCCTTCAACCTGGTCGAGCACCTGGGAGCGGCCGCCCTGGAGGCCGACGGAGAGTTCGGCTCGGCACGCTCGCTCAGCCCGCAGCGCCGTGCCCTGCGCACCGCCGACGGCTGGATGTGCATCCTGCCCCACAGCGACCGCAACTGGCGGGACTTCACCGCCTTCGTCAACCGCCCCGAACTGGCCGCCGACCCACGCTTTGCCACCGGCCCCGACCGGGCCCGCAACGCCGACGCGTTCTATCCGCTGCTCGCGGAGCTGACACCGCAGCACACCAGCGCCGAGTGGCAGGAGTTCTGCGACCGGGCGGGCATCGCCGCCGCCCCCGTGCTCGACCTGGAGTCCGCCGCCACCACCGCCTACGCCCAAGAGGGCGGCCTGCTGCACGAGGCCGAACACCCCACCGAGGGCCGCTACCGGGTCATCGGCCGCCCGGTCCGCTACTCGGCCGACCCGGAGCCGGAGCTACGGCCCTGCCCGGCCATCGGCCAGCACACCGACGAAGTGCTCCGCGAAGCCGGCTTCGACCCCTCCCTGCTGCACCCCACGCACTGACCGAATTCCGTAACGAAAAGAAGCGCATCCATTGATTCACCAACCCGGGAGCGAATGAACCATGTCGCCTTCGACGCTTTCACCGATCGCATTCCCCGATGTCGCCCTGCCCGAATCGGCCCGCCGACTCCGCACCGAAGTCCGCGCCTTTGTCGACGAGGAGCGCGCCCGCGGCACCGTGCTCGGCCGCCCCGACTCTTGGCTGGCCGGCTGGGACCCCGACTTCAGCCGCCGCCTCGCCCAGCGCGGCTGGGTCGGCATGGCCCTGCCCACCGAGTACGGCGGCGCCGGCCGCGGCTTCCTGGAGCGCTACGTGGTGATCGAAGAGCTGCTCGCCGCCGGCGCCCCGGTCAGCGCCCACTGGGTCTCCGACCGGCAGGCCGGCCCGTCCATCCTCCAGCACGGCACCGAGGAGCAGCGCCGCTTCTTCCTGCCGAGGATCGCCGCCGGGCAGTGCTTCTTCTCCATCGGCATGAGCGAGAAGAGCAGCGGATCCGACCTCGCCTCGGTCGCCACCCGCGCCGAACGCACCGCCGGTGGCTGGCGGTTGACCGGCACCAAGATGTGGACCGGCGGCGCCCACGTCAACGACTACGCCATCGTGCTGGCCCGCACCGACGATGCCGAGGACAAGCACGCCGGCCTCAGCCAGTTCATCGTCGACCTGCGCGCCCCCGGCGTACGCATCGAGCCGATCCACCTGATGAGCGGCGAGCACCGCTTCAACGCCTTGCACCTCGAAGGCGTCGACGTCCCCGACGGCATGCTGCTCGGGCAGCGGGGCGACGGCTGGAAGCAGGTCACCTGCGAACTCGCCTTCGAACGCAGCGGCCCGGAACGCTACCTGTCCACCTTCCCCCTGCTGGTCTCCCTGCTCCGCGAACTCGAACAGCGCCCGGCCACGGCCGAGCAGCTCACCCAGGTCGGCATCCTGACGGCCCGTCTGCACAGCGTCCGCCGGCTCTCCCTCAGCGTGGCCGCGGCCCTGGACGCCGGAGCCTCGCCCGACACGCAGGCCGCCCTGGTCAAGGACCTCGGCACCCAGCTGGAGGTCGCGCTGGTCGACACCGTCCGCAGCATCCTGCCGACCCCGGCCGACCCGCACGCCACCCCCGGCAGCCACTCCGAACTGCTCGCCTTCGCCCTGCTGCACAGCCCCGGCTACACCCTGCGCGGCGGCACCAACGAAATCCTTCGCGGCATCATCACTCGTGGTCTGGAGCAGCGCTGATGAGCACCCACACGGCAGCACCAACGAGCACCCACACGATCGACACCGGCGCCTCCGTCATCCCCGCCGACACTTACGACACCACCGCTTTCTACGCCGACCCGGACGCCATCGCCGTCGTCACCAACACCACCGCCGCCGACGCCGTGGCCCTCCCGGCCCCGGACGCCTCCACCGCCGAACTCCTCGCCGCCGCCCAGGAGGCGGGACGCCGGGCCGTCCCCGCCCCCTTCGCCGAAACCGCCCTGGTCGCCCGCCCGCTGCTGCGCCGCGTCGGCCTCCCCGTCCCCGACGGCCCGCTCAGCTACGCCGTCGCCCCCGACCTGACGATCCGCTACGCCCGCCCGAGTGCCTTCGCAGTCGGCTCGGCCGGCTGCTCGGGCGACGACGACACCCTGCTGGTCACCGGCACCCTGCGCCGCGTCCCCTGGGCTCGAGCCGCCCGTGCCGTGGTCGTCCTGGCGACCGCCCCCTTCGGACCCGTCCTGTTCACCCTCACCCCGGACCAGGCCGTTCTCACCCCCGGTGGCAACCTCGCCGAGGAACCCCGCGACAACCTGTACCTCAACGCCCTTGAGATCCCCGCCGCACAGGTCCGCCGGACCCTTCCGCAGTTGCTGGAGGAAGCGGAGCTCCGCGCGGCCCTGGCCCGGTCGGCTCTGATCGCCGGAGCAGGCGAAGGCTGCGTCGAGCTGACGGTCGCCCACACCACCGCCCGCACCCAGTTCGGCCACCCGCTCAGCCGCTTCCAAGCCGTCAAGCAAGAGGAAGCACGCCTGATCGAGGAGGTCGCCCTGGTACGCGCCGCCGTCCAGGCAGCTGCCACGCCGCTGGACACCGGCGACCCGGCCACGCGGTTCACCGTCGCCGCCGCAAAGACCCAGGCGTCCGCCTCCGCCGTGGAGATCGCCCGCATCGCTCACCAACTTCACGGCGCCATCGGCATCACCCGGCTCCACCCGCTCCACCTCGCCACCACTCGGCTGTGGTCCTGGCGGGACGAAGACGGCGACGAAACCTACTGGGCGCGCCACCTGGCCCGGTCCGTCAAAGCCACCGCCCTCTGGCCCGCCCTCACCGCCGAGCCCTGATCCCTCGTCCCATCGCCTCCGCCGCCGACCGGCCCGACCTGGTCGGTGGCGGAGCAGCGCGGTATCCGTACGGCGAGACGTCCCGATCCCCAGTAGCCCCCGGAAGATAGGGTTCCGTCCATGGAGTTCCAGGTCCTCGGCCCCGTGTCGGTCAGCGGGAGCGACGGGCCGTTGCCGCTCGGGCCCGCCAAGCGGCGCAGCCTGCTCGCGATGCTGTTGCTGCGGGCCAATGTCGCGGTCTCCGTCGACACACTCACCGAGGCGCTGTGGGACGACGCCCCGCCGGGTCCTCGCCGACGAGCTCGGCGTCGGTCCGGGCGCCGAGCTGACCGCCGACGCCGCGCAGCTGTTCACCGCGCTCGGCCATCACCCGGGCACGCACGTCGACCGGTTCAGCGCCGCCGCGCTCGCCGGCACGACCCCGCCGGATGCGGCCCGCGCCCTCGACCGCCTGGTCACCGCGCACCTGCTCACCGAGACCGCCCCCGGCCGCTACGTCCTGCATGATCTGGTCCGGCTCTACGCGCGTGGCCAGAGCCACGACCCGGCCGCCCGCACCGCGACCCGGCTGCGCCTGTACGACCACTGCGTGGCGACCGCGCTGTCCGCGTCCGAGGCCGCGGAACCTGGCGGGGAGCCCGCCTTCCTACAGCCCGATGACTTTCAACAGCCGCCCGCCGTACGGGACTTCACCAGCCGCGAGGAGGCGCTCGGCTGGTTCGCCGCCGAGCGCGACGACCTCGCCCTGATCGCCGCTGCGGCCCGCGCCGAGGACCGGCCCGAGCGGGCCTGGCGGATCGCCGTGACCCAGTGGCCGCTCGTGGTCCGGCGGGTCCTCGCCGACTGGGCGCCCACCCTGGAGGCCGCCCTCGCCGACGCCCGCGCCTGCGCCGACCCCTATGCAGAGGCCCGCGTCCTGACCCTGCTCGGCTGGGTGCTCGCCGAGGAGGGCCGCACCGCCGAGGCCGTCCGGCACCTGCGCGTCGCGCCCGAACTCGCGGCCCGCGCAGGCGACGTACTCGGCGAGGCCACCGCCCTGGTCAACCTCGCCGCGGCCCTCCCCGACGACGAACCCGGCGCCGCCGAAACGGCCTGCACCCGAGCCTCGCCCTCGCCACCGAGGCCGACGACGCGCACACCCGGATGCTCGCGCTCCAGCACCTGGCCCGCATCCACCTCGGCGCGGGCCGCCACCGGCAGGCGTACGAGTCGGCCGAGGTGGCGCTCGGCCTCGGCCCCGAGCACGAGGCGGTCGCCCGGCGCGTGCTCCTGCGTACCTGGCAGGGCGAGGCGCCGGCCGGGCTCGGCGACACCACGGCCGGGCGGCGCCGCCTCGCGCAGGCCGCGCTTGAGGCCGAGCAGACCGGCTACGACGCGGGCGCCGTCACCGCGCTCGACGCCCTGCTGCACATCGCCGACCAGGACGCACTGCCCGAACTGCGGCGCCGGCACGCGGCGGCACACGCCAGGATCCGGGAGCGTTAGCCGGGCGTTAGCGCCGCCGCCGCGCTCGTTAGTGATCTGCCAGCGCGCCGCGACACCCTCTCTCGTGTAAGGGGAAACGACCTCGTGCAGGATCGCGACCCACGAACGAGAACCGGGGGAACCAGCCATGCGCACCACCACCCGTCCCGCCCTGCTCGCCGTCGGCGCCGTCGCGACGCTCGCCCTGTCCCTGACCGCCTGCAACGACGGCAGCGGCACGCAGGACAGCGGCGCCGCCGACACCAGCGCATCATCAGCCGCCCCGTCGGGTTCCGCCTCCGCCTCGGCCTCGGCCTCGGCGTCGTCCGGGGGCGGGACGAGCACGAGCGGTGGAGGCAGCTCGTCCTCCGGCACTGGCGGGGGCGGCGTCACCGCGGCCTGCACGGCCAAGAACACCTCGGTGACGTTCCTCCAGTCCTCGGGCCACGCCAGTGACGCGCAGGCCGCCGACGCCACCCTCAAGATCACCAACAGCTCGGGTGCCCCCTGCACCATCGTCGGCCCGACGACCGTGGTCGCCGACGACGACCAGGGCAAGGCGAGCCCGGTCTCGGGGGACAACTCCGAGGACGGCTCGGACGCGGTCGACGTCCCGGCGGGCGCCGCGGTGGTGGCGGACGTGCTGTACAACGACGTGAACAGCGAGGGCACCGAGTCGGCCCGCTACACCTGCCCGGTGCAGGCGTCCCACGTCAAGGTCGCGCTGCCCAAGGACGTGGGCACCACGGTGAACGTGATGAAGGCGGACGGCTCGCCGGGCGGCGTCTTCAGCGTCTGCGGCACCGACTTCAAGGTCGGAGCCTTCGCGGCACGGTAAAGCTTGGCGCGGCCCCGTGCGTTCGCACAATCTTGGTCATTGACGGCGTGGATCAGGAGCAGGTTCAGGTACTGCCGTCGGCGGTGTGAACGGTTGAGCTGCCCCAGGGCCAGCAGCGGAGTGAAAACGCGATCTTATGCGTGGCGGAATCATGCTCCGCTGCTTCCTGTAAGCGGTCGCGATTTTGGGTCAGGCCGCGATTTTCCCCACTTCGGCCCGTTTGAAATTTTCGATTCTCCCCATCCTGAATCTCCGTAATTACAGTACCTGGCCTTTCTCGGTCTCGCCGCCGCCCTCTGCTGCTACAAACGACTCGTCCGACTCACCACATAGGACATGGTCTAAAGGACCTTGGCCAGGAAGGCCTTGATGCGGTCGTTGTTGTTGGCCGGCGAGAAGAACTCCTCGGGCGGCAGGTCCGCGGCGATCCGGCCGCCGTCGATGAATACGACGCGGTCAGCAACCTTCCGGGCGAATCCCATCTCGTGTGTGACCACGACCATGGTCATGCCGTCCTTGGCCAGACCGCTCATGACCTCGAGGACGTCGTGGACTACCTCAGGATCCAGCGCGGACGTGGGTTCATCAAAGAGCATCAGCTGCGGGTCCATGGCCACAGCCCGTGCGATGGCGACGCGCTGCTTCTGGCCTCCAGAGAGCCGGTTGGGGAAGACGTCCGCCCGGTGGCTCATGCCGACCCGTCCGAGCAAGGCGCGGCCGCGCTTCTCGGCCTCCTCGCGGCTGCGCCCGAGCACATTCATCTGCGGCAGCACGACGTTGCGCAGCGCGGTCATGTGCGGGAACAGGTTGAACTGCTGAAAGACCATACCCATACGGGCACGCAGCTGGTTGAGGTTGGACTGCGTCGCACTGAGCTCGTCGCCGGCGAAGACGACACGCCCCGTAGTCGGCGTCTCAAGCAGGTTCAGGCAGCGCAGGAAGGTCGACTTGCCGCCGCCGCTGGGGCCGATGACGGCGACGACCTGGCCCGGCTCGACGGTGAAGTCGATGCCGCGCAGCACCTCGTGGTCGCCATACGCCTTGGTGATGCCGTGGGTTTCCAGGAGTGCCATCAGACATACACCGCCATCTTCTTCTCGATCGCCTGGGTCGCGGATCCGATGAGGTTGGTCAGGACGTAGTAGAGGAGGCCGATGAACAGGTAGACGGTCAGCGCGTCGAACGTGCGGGAGATGATCGTCTGGCCGACGAGGAAGAGTTCACCGATGGTGATGAAGGAGACCAGTGCGGAGTTCTTGGTCAGCGACACGAACTCGTTGCCCAGCGGGGGCAGCATTCGCAGGAACGCCTGGGGGACGACGACATAGCGCATGGCCGCGCCGTGGGACATGCCGCAGGAACGGGCGGCCTCGATCTGGCCGCGGTCCACCGCCTGCACGGCGCCGCGGAAGATCTCGGTGACGTAGGAGCCGCTGTAGAGGCCGAGGGCGAACACGCCGGCGACCATGGGCGGCAGTTGCAGTCCGAGCTGGGGCAGGCCGAAGTAGATGAAGAACAGCTGGACGACGAACGGGGTGCCGCGGATCACGGAGACGTAGGCGTTGCCCAGCCAGCGCACCGGAAGGATCTTGCTGAGCTTGGCGAGGCCGCCGAGCATGCCGAGGGTCAGGCTGAGGCAGAGCGACAGCAGAATGACCATGATGCTGACCAGAAGGCCGTGCCAGATCTGATCCCAGGAGTCCACGATCGTCGCGGGGTTGAGGAGCGGGTGGTCCTTCTGGGCCTTGGCGCCACCCTTGGCAGCGAACCACTTGCCGGTCAGCTTCGCGTACGAGCCATCGGTCTTCATGTCCTTGAGCGCGGAGTCGAACGCGGTGGTCACCGCGGAATCCGACTTCGGGAACGCGTATCCGTAGTTCTCGCCGGTCAACCGCTTGCCGACCTGCTTCAGGCCGCCTTGCTGGGCGATGAAGTATCGACCGCCTGGCGCGCCGGTGACGACGGCGTCGGCCTGGCCGAGCTTCACGGAGGAGAACATCTGCTCGTTGGTCTGCACGGTCACGAGCTGGGCGTGGGGCTGGTGCTCCTTGAGCCACTCCACAGACTTGGTGCCGACCTGCACCGCGACCTTCTTACCGGCCAGGTCGTTCAGCGTGTGCACCGAGTTGTTGTGGTCGGAGACAAACATCGCAAGGCCGCCGGGGTAGTAGACATCCGTGAAGTCCACGACCTTGGCCCGCTCGTCACTGATGTAGATCGCCGAGGCGCCGACGTCAATCTGGTGGGCCTGCAGCGCCGGGACGATGTTGCCGAACGGCATCTGCGTGAACGTGACCTTCCTGATGCCCACGCGCTTGGCCAGTTCCCGGACCAACTCGACGTCGAAGCCGATCTTGCCGCCCTTGGCGTCGGTGAACTCGAAGGGCGGGAACGTCGCGTCGGTACCCACTCGCAGGGTCGCCTGGCCGGAGCGGAGACGGTCGAGCTTCTGGGTACCCTCCTTCTGAGCCTCCTTGCCCCCCTGATCGGCGGCGGCGGGCGAGGCGCCGACCAGCAGAAGAACGGACGAGAGGAGCCCGGCCAGGACGGCCACGACCCTTCGTCCTATGGGTGCTCTTACCATGTTCAACTCCATTGGACCTGTATGCGGGACGGATCTACGGGTGCTGCGACTCTTCCGGTTTGCCGCGAGCCAGGTGGGCGCGCGGGCGTTCGGGACGTGCTGGTCTCTGTTGTGGCCGGTCCGTACGCGGCGCCCGGTGGGCTGCCGCCGGGATGTGGGACTGCTGGGTCAGCCGGCGGCGACGGCGTCCGGACCGGTGGGGGCGGTGGCGCGGCTCCGGGCGCGGTGGGAGCCGACCGTGAGGGTGTGGACGAGCCGGGCGGCGAGCCCGGCGGTGCGGTAGTCAATGTCGTAGGCCGGGTTCAGTTCGACGACGTCCACCAGCGTGAGTTTCGGGCTGGCGGCGACCACCTTGCAGATCTCGACGATGACGGTCGGTGGTACGCCGACCGAGGCGGGCGCACTGACGCCGGGGGCGGACGCGGCGGGTAGCACATCGAGGTCAATGCTCAGGTGCAGGACGTCGACAGAGTCGACGAAGTGCGCCACGAAGGCGAGCACGTCGGAAAGATGGCGCTCCTGGCACTCTTCGTCCGTCCGGTACACCACGTTCAGGGCATTCGCGGCGTCGAAGAGGGCGGCGGTGTTGCTCGGCTCGCTGATGCCCACCACCGCGTACGTGAAGGGCGCGCCGCGGTCGGCCTCGAGGCCGGCAATCTGCCGGAAGGGGGTGCCGGAGGTGGCGCGCGATGCCTCGCGCAGATCGAAGTGCGCGTCGAGGTTGAGGATCCCGAGCCGCCGCCCGTCTAGGGCACCGCTGTTGGCGAGCCCCTGGTAGGAGCCGTACGCGGTCTCGTGACCGCCGCCCAGCACCAGTGGGGTATGTCCGGCGCGGACCAGGGAGGAGACGGCGGCGGCGAGCCGGTCGTGGCCGTCCTCCAGATCGTCTCCCACGACCATGACGTCACCCGCGTCGTGGACGACGATACCGGCGTCCAGGGCCTTGGAGGCCAGGGCCCGGCGGATCTCCCCTGGGCCGTCGGCAGCGCCCTGGCGGCCTCCGTTGCGGCGCACCCCTTCATCGCTGCGGAAGCCGATCACGGCCGCGCCTGGGGTGGTGGCTTCGTCCGCGTTGACCGCGGAATGCCAGCGTCTGTGCGCCGGGCCGATACCGTCGATACGGCCGGCCCAAGCGGGGCGGGCGGTCACGTCGGGGGTTGCGACCGTGGCTGACACGTTGGCGGAAGTCGTCTCCATGGCGGATCCGTTGGCTGAGGGCGCAACCGTGGCGGTGCTGGGGTGTGTGTTCATGGTGTGCAGTCCGAACTCATGACGGTGATGTGATGCCGGGCAGGACGCTGGATCGCGTCAGCCGGTGGCGTGCGGCGCGGGCACGCAGCGGGAACCGGCGCGGGGTGTGGGCAGGTCGGGCGTCATGACTGGAGTTCGTCGAAGCGACTGATGTCCTGAGCCGCGGCGTGGGTAAGGGTGAGCAGCGTCTGATGGTTGCGGCGCACCCGGAATTCGGGCGCCATGGTGCTGACGGTTCCGGTCACCTGGCCGAGCCGGTCGAAGACGGGCACGCTGACGCCCCAGACGCCCTCGTCGACGGCCCCGGTGCTCACGGCGTACCCGCGGTCGCGGACGCGTTTGAGTTCCAGTTGGAGCGCCGCGACGCGTTCGGCGGTGAGCCGGTGGGCCTCGCTGACCGCGGCGACGCGCTCGTCGGGGAGGTGGGCGAGTATCGCCTGCGCGCTGGCTCCGAAGGTCAGCGGCTTGGTCAGGCCCGGGGAGAAGCTGCACTTGATCACCCGCGACCCCTCGGCGGCCTCGACGCACAGCACGTGATGGCCACTGGGGACGAGGAGGGCAGCCAGCTCCTGGGTGTCGGCGGCCAGCCGGGTCAGTCGGCGCTTCACCTCGCCGCCGCTGAGCGTCTCGCGACGGTAGTTCTCGGCCATCTGTACGGCGAGAGAGCCGGCGCAGTACCGGCCGCGGGTGCGGGTGGGACTGACGAGGCCGAGCTGCACGAGATGGTTCAAGTGCCGGTAGACCGCGCTGATGGGAATCGCGGTACACCGAGATAGATCCTGGGCGGTCACCGTCGTCTGCTCGGCGAGCGCGACCAAGATCGCACCGGTGCGGTGGCCCGGTCCCTGAGCGGTCTTTCTCGATGTCACCTGCCGAACATTAGTGCTGTGTTTCAGCCACGCAAGGGCCGTCCACCCACTGGGCGGGAATTTCCCTGTCGATCAGTGGGAAGTACCCGCACCCTCATGGGGCTTGTACCCCATTTCATCTTAATTTGCGTCTAAGTATCAGAGATCAAAACGCGCCAACCTCGGCGACGATATGCATTCAGGACCTGAACAGGCCGAATTTGAACCGGTTTCGGGTCGCCACCCGCCTCTTCCGCGAACTGATTGCTGGAGGCCGCCGCGCTGACCGAACGCGGGCCTTCACCGCGCAGGAGAGCCGCCTGCTCCCGGCGCCGTCACGGGTCCGGGGTGACCGGCGCGCAGCGGCTTCGTTGAGCACGACATCGCGTGCATGAACATCCGACCCCCGCGGATACGCGAGCGAGCCCGGACCAACTGGTCCGGGCTCGCTCGCGGGCTGTTCGGGGCAAAGCTTGCCGGGAGGGGCACTAGAGATCGAACTCCAGGCGTTCGATGTCCATGAAGCGGACCTCCTCCAGGCTCCCGGCACGGCGGCCGCCGTCCTGGAAGTACACCTCCTTGAGCGCTTCGGCAGCGATCTCCCGCAGGCGGTCGTCGCTGGCGCCCTGTTCCTGGGCCTCGAAGAGGCGGGCGGCGTGATGCGGCGGCAGGGCGACGGTCAGGTGCCGGATCCGGTCCTCATCCGTCGACCCGATCGGCGCGACGTAGCCGAGCCGGGCCCGGGTGTCGATGACGATGCCGCCGGTGCTCGCCGCCTTCTCCCTGGCCTTCGCCCGGATCTGCGGCTGCCACCGCCTCTTGACCTCGGTCTCCAGCCGCGCGGCGAGGTCGGGGCGGGGCTTCTTGATCTGGTCCTTCACGTACCGCTCGACGGTGCGCTGGGGGATCCGCAGCATCTGGGCGACTGCCTTGGTGCCCTTGTACTGCTTGACCAGGTACCGCATCTGCGCGCCCGCGCTCTTGGGCGTCGGGTGGGTGAACGCCTTCTGTACCGCCTTGTCGAGGCCGTCCCCGAACGTGCTCATCGCCTGCTACTCCCCGTTGTCCTGGTCGGTGACGGTGCCATCCTTGATGTACCGGGCGAGGTTGAGCTCCGGGGCCTTGAACTGCTCCCTCACGCCCTCGCCCCACAGCACGCTCTGCGTTCCCTCGTGCTTCACCAGGCCCGGGTTGACCCCGAGCTTGAATCCGCCCGGCAGCGGCTTGCCCTCCCGGTGCGGCAGGAAGTCCAGCGGCGATTCGCCGTCGGCCGCGTGGACGACGCAGTCGGAGAGAATCGCGACCGGGTACTGCCCGGTGAACGCCGCGTGCTTGACGATCTTGCGGTGCAGGTTGATCCGGGTGCGGGAGATGACCGCCGCGCGGATGTCCGGCCGCCAGGTCAAACGGGACAGCGCCCGCCACGGGCTCGCCGGGCCGCCAGCCCTCGCCCCTGGGCCGCTCACGCAGCTTCCCCAGCCCGCCCTTCACCGTCGCCTTGACGGCGGACACCACGATCGCCAGCTCCGGGTCACGGCCGCGGTAGCCGTCCATCGCCGCCAGGAAGCCCTTTGGCGACAGGGCCTTAGGCCCTGCACGTCGAACCGCACGACCTTCGTGAACCCTTCCGACGCCATGACGAGGTCGTCATCGTCCAGGGCGATGTGGCGCCGCTGCTGGGGGTGTGTTCCACAATGGGCGTGATGACGACGAGGGCCCCGCCGTCCCGCAGCAGGCCGCCAAACCGGCGATCGTCGGGACCATTCAGGTGCTCGCATCCGACTGTGCTTGGCGGTGGAGTCGTAGTGGACGCGGGCTGCCCGGGCCCGTTCTCTTTTTCCCTCACAGGAAGCGCTCTATGCCTACACGATCGCTGCTCTCCCCCTCGGCTGTGCCTGACTCCGCCAGCGCTGTACGCGCCTGCTTTCTCAACGAAAGGGATGCCGCCGCGTACCTCGGCATATCACCGCACACACTTTATGTCTGGCGGCACCGACGGCAGGGGCCGCCGAGCTTCCGCACGGGCCCTCGTGGTCGCGTCATGTATCGGCGGACAGCTCTCGACGCCTGGATCCATGAGCAGGAACGCGCAGACTCTCGCTCTGACCCTGCTTTGAACCCATTGGGTGCGCCTCCGCAGCGACGTACGAACCCCGGTGCTTGACATATCGAATGTTGTTGGGCGCGCCGTTCGCATCCTCTTGAAAGGAAACCAGTTCGGCCGGCTATATCGAGGATCGTTGGCTCAAAAAGAAGAAGGATCCGGTCACCGGGAGAAGAGGGAAGACCGCTCGCCACGGTAAGGGCAAGCGGTACAAGGTCGCCGGCATACCTGGGGTGCGAGACCGATCCTTTGATGTGCTGGAGGACGCCAAGGCGTGGCTGCGCCGGGCAGCTACGGACGAGGAGCGAGGCGAGTTCGTAGACCCGCGCGACGGGTCCATCACGCTGGCCGACTACATCGCGACGCACTGGGCGCCGGGGCGAGGAGGTGCTCCGAAAACCCAGGACAGTCAGGAGCGTAGAACGCGTCTTCATATAGTCCCGCACCTGGGCCGGCTTCCGCTCAGGAGCATCGCCGCAACGGATCTGCGCGCGTTCATAACCAAGTTGGAGTCGACAGTCTCGTCAGTCGACTACCAGCGCGGCATCCTGTCCGAGCTTTCCTCCATCCTGGAAGCGGCCGTCGACGACAAGCGCCTCGCGCGCAATCCTATGCACGCGAAATCTGTGCGGTGGCCCAAGTCCCCACGGGAGCGGCGCGACGCGTGGCCGATGGGCACGGCACTGCGAGTCCGCGATGCCATCAACGAGCGGAACAGGATCGCCGTCGTAGTCGGCCTGGGATGCGGACTCCGCCAGGGCGAGGTGTTCGGGATGAGCCCGGAGGACATCGACTATGAACGCGGCATGCTTCACGTTCGGCGCCAAGTGCAGGCGATTCACGGAAGGCTGTACTTCGCCCTGCCGAAGGGGAAGAAGATCCGCACGGTGGATCTGCCCCCTCGGTAGCCGAGGAACTGAAGCGTCACATCGAAGCGTTCCCGCCGGTAGAGGTGGAGCTGCCGTGGGGGAAGCTAGAGGGGGAGAGGAAGAAGTTCTCCCTGCTGCTCACCACGCGCTTCGGTAACGCTTTCGCGGTGAACACATGGAACACCTACATCTGGAAGCCTGCCTTGGCCAAGGCAGGCGTCATCCCGCCACGTACCGAGGGAGCGAAAGCCTGGCAGTGGGCGGCGGCCCCGAAGGACGGTTTCCACGTGCTTCGGCACACCTACGCCTCGATCATGCTGGAATCCGGAGAGTCCGTCGTGACCCTTGTTCGGTGGCTCGGACACTCCTCGCCGGCGATCACCCTCGGTTACTATGCTCACTTTATGCCGGAAGCTGGCAGCAAGGGGCGCGGCATCATCGACGGTCTGCTTGGGGAGCGGGGAAACCGGCTCGCTGGCCGAAACTCCCCAGATTCTCCCCAGCGCTGTTGACCGGTGATTCCTGCCTCTACGCCCCGGAGAGGTCGTCCGTGGATTATAAGGTTGAGAAGATGGGTGGCCTGGGAAAGTGCTGGAAGAGGTCGTAGCGACCCGCTATATCACGCCCTTGCGTGAGGGTGGCTCGCTCCCCGGGATCGTCGAAGCCGACGACCTCGGCACGTATGTCATGAAATTCACCGGTGCGGGGCAGGGTCGGAAGACGCTGATCGCGGAGATCATCTGTGGGCAGTTGGCGCGGCGGCTGGGGTTGCGGGTGCCGGAGCTGGTGCGGATGCAGCTCGACCCGGTGATCGGCCTGAGCGAGCCCGACCAGGAGGTCCAGGAGCTGCTCAAGGCGAGCGGCGGGCTCAACCTCGGGATGGACTACCTGCCCGGGTCCCTCGGCTTCGACCCGCTCGCGTTCGAGGTGGGCGCGCACGAGGCGGGCCGCGTGGTGTGGTTCGACGCGCTGATCAACAACGTCGACCGGTCCTGGCGGAACCCGAACCTCCTGGTCTGGCACGGCAAGCTGTGGCTGATCGACCACGGCGCCACGATGATCTGGCACCACAACTGGCCCGGCGCGGAGAAGGGCGCGGTCAAACCGTACGACGCGACCGACCATGTGCTGGCCACCTTTGCGCCCGATCTCGCCGCGGCCGCCGCGGAGTTCGCGCCGCAGATCACTGAGGACCTGCTCACCGAGGTCGCCGCGGACGTCCCCGACGAGTGGCTGGTCGACGAGCCCGGCTTCGCGTCGCCGGACGAGGTGCGCGCCGCGTACGTCCGGGCGCTGCTGGCCCGCGCCGAGGTGATCGGCGACCACATCACCCTGAGGGAACGCACCTCGGACGGACCGTCCCGGGCGCCGGAGTGGCTGACCGGCAAGCCCCCGCGGAGGGCAGTGAAGTGAGCGGACTGCACAACGGGCGCGATGTCTTCGAGTACGCGCTCCTCAAGGTGGTACCCCGCGTCGAACGCGGCGAGATGATCAACGCCGGGGTGGTCGTCTACTGCCACGCCCGCCACTTCGTCGAGGCCCGTACCCATCTGGACGAGGCGCGGCTGCTCGCCCTCGACCCGGCCGCCGATGTGGAGGGCGTACGCGCCGCCCTGGGCGCCGTCGAGGGCGTCTGCCGCGGTGGCGCGCAGGCGGGCCAGGCGGCGGGGGACGACGCCGGGCGCCGCTTCCGGTGGCTCATCGCGCCGCGCAGCACCGTCGTCCAGCCGGGCCCGGTGCACACCGGTCTGACCTGCGATCCCACCGGTGAGGCCGGGCGGTTGCTGGAGCTGCTGGTGCGCTGAGCCGCGAGAGGGGCGGAGCGGGAAGCCGGAGCGGGGCCACGGGCCGCGCTCCGGCTTCCCGCATGCCGGGGGCGGCCGCGCGCGGGTGAGCTGTGTAACGGCGCGGCGATGGGCGTTGACAGGGGGTGGCCGGGCTTCTAGCGTCACCGGTGCTGGAGATACTAAGCGGTTGCTCACTACGGGCACGGTGTGGCACACCGCTTGTCGAGGTTGGTTTCGAGGCTAGGGAGAACCCGCATGTCCACCACCGAGCAGCGCGTCGCCATCGTGACGGGCGCGGCCCGCGGCATCGGCGCCGCCACCGCCGTCCGGCTGGCCGCCGAGGGCCGCGCCGTCGCCGTACTCGACCTCGACGAGGCGGCCTGCAAGGACACCGTCGACACCATCACCGCGACTGGTGGCCGGGCCCTCGCCGTGGGCTGCGACGTCTCGGACGCCGGACAGGTCGAGGCGGCGGTGGAGCGGGTCGCCGCCGAACTGGGCGCGCCCACCGTCCTCGTCAACAACGCCGGTGTCCTCCGCGACAACCTGCTGTTCAAGATGAGCGACACCGACTGGGACACCGTCATGAACGTCCACCTGCGGGGCGCGTTCCTGATGGCGCGCGCCTGCCAGAAGCACATGGTGGACGCCGGGTTCGGCCGCGTCGTCAACCTCTCCTCCAGCTCCGCGCTCGGCAACCGCGGCCAGGCCAACTACTCCGCCGCCAAGGCCGGTCTCCAGGGCTTCACCAAGACCCTCGCCATCGAGCTCGGCAAGTTCGGCATCACCGCCAACGCCGTCGCCCCCGGCTTCATCGCCACCGACATGACCGCCGCCACCGCCGAACGCGTCGGTATGGGCTTCGAGGAGTTCCAGGCGGCGGCAGCCACCCAGATCCCGGTGCGGCGCGTCGGCGAACCGGCGGACATCGCCAACGCCATCGCTTTCTTCACCGGCGACGCGGCCGGTTTCGTCTCCGGCCAGGTCATGTACGTCGCCGGCGGCCCGCTCAACTGACCGCACCACCCCACCGGGAGAACCACACATGACCGAGCAGCACAGCGCGCTCCCCGCCCTCTCCGGCAAGGTGGCACTGGTCACCGGCGCCAGCCGCGGCATCGGCTACGGCATCGCCGAGGCGCTGGTGGCCCGCGGGGACCGGGTCGTCATCACCGGCCGCAACGAGGACGCCCTCAAGGAGGCCGTCGAGCGGCTCGGTGCGGAGCGCGTGATCGGCGTCGCGGGCAAGGCGCACGACGAGGCCCATCAGGCCGTCGCCGTCGAGCGGGCGATGGAGACCTTCGGCCGCATCGATTACCTCGTCAACAACGCCGGTACGAACCCGGTCTTCGGCCCGATCGCCGACCTCGACCTCGGCGTCGCCCGCAAGGTCTTCGAGACCAACGTGATCTCCGCACTCGGCTTCGCGCAGCGCACCTGGCACGCCTGGCAGAAGGAGAACGGCGGCGCGATCGTCAACATCGCCTCCATGGCCGGTATCGGCGCCTCGCCGTTCATCGGCGCGTACGGCATGAGCAAGGCGGCGATGGTCAACCTCTCGCTGCAGCTCGCGCACGAATTCGCGCCCGTGGTCCGGGTCAACTCCATCGCGCCCGCGGTGATCAAGACGAAGTTCGCCGCGGCGCTCTACGAGAACCGCGAGGAGGAGGTCGTGGCCTCCTACCCCATGGGACGGCTGGGCGTGCCGGAGGACATCGGGGGCGCCGCCGCGTTCCTGCTCTCCGACGCGTCGGGCTGGATCACCGGCCAGACCCTCGTCGTCGACGGCGGGCTCCTCCTCAACGCCGGGGTGTGAACGCCGGGGTGTAGTCGGAGGGACGGCCGGGACATCCGGCCACCTCAGCGGCGGGGCGCCGGTCACTGCGGGCCGGCGCCCCGCCCTTTTCCCTGTTCACACGGCCGGGGCGACGGTCCCGGGGCGCCGTTCGCCGTGGGCCGGTGACCGCGCATTGCCGCGTTGTCAGTGGTCGCCGGTAGGTTCTGGAGTGCGAGATACGGAACGCACACCGGAGGTTGTTCACGTGGTCACCGACACGCTGCCCGAGTCCTGGCGCGGCGCCCTCGGCGAAGAGCTGGCGAAGCCCTACGTCAAGGAGCTGGCCGACTTTGTGGCGCAGGAGCGGGCCCAGGGGCCGGTCTACCCGCCGCGCGACGAGGTCTTCGCGGCGCTGGAGGCCACGCCGTACGACCAGGTGAAGGTCCTCGTCCTCGGCCAGGACCCGTACCACGGCGCCGGGCAGGGCCACGGCCTGTGCTTCTCGGTGCGGCCCGGCGTCAAGACCCCGCCGTCGCTGCGGAATATCTACAAGGAGATGAAGGAGGAGCTGGGCCACCCCGTGCCGGACAACGGCTATCTGATGCCGTGGGCGAGCCAGGGCGTCCTGCTGCTCAACGCCGTGCTCACCGTCCGCGAGGGCGAGGCCAATTCCCACAAGGGCAAGGGCTGGGAGAAGATCACCGACGCCGTGATCCGCGCCGTCGACGCCCGCCCCGACCCGGCGGTCTTCGTCCTGTGGGGCAATTACGCGAAGAAGAAGCTGCCGCTGATCGACCAGGACCGCCATGCGGTGGTGCAGGGCGCGCACCCCTCGCCGCTGTCCGCCAAGAAGTTCTTCGGCTCCCGCCCGTTCACCCAGATCAACGAGGCGGTCGCCGCCCAGGGCCACGCCCCGATCGACTGGCGCATCCCCGACCTGGGCTGAGCGGGGCCCGGTGCCCTGGCATCCGGCGCGCCCCTGTGCGGCTCCCGTGGGCGTCCGGGCGTGGCGCCCACACCGCGCGGGGGCGGCGCCCGGCGGTTAGCGTCGGGAAGCAGCGGCGGGTGGCGAGGCCGCGGCGGACCGATGTGGGAGCGAGCGTGACGGAGCGGCAGCAGGAGCGGACGGCCGAGGGCGGCGTCCCGACCCGGATCGGCCAGGCGGTCATGCTGCACCGCGCCGGAGACCGGGAAGAGGCCCGCAACCGCCTCGCCGCCCTCTGGCACGAACTCGGCCCGTCCGCCGACCCCCTCCACCGCTGCACCCTCGCCCACTACCTCGCCGCCACCCAGGACACGCCCCGGGATCGCCTCGCCTGGGACCTCACGGCGTTGGAGGCGGCGGAGGGGTTTGTCACGGGTGGGCGGCCTCGGACGCAGGGGAGCGGCGGGGGCGAGCCGTGCGCCGGACCGTACGGCGACGGGGGTGGGCCGGAGGGGGAGCGGCGCGCCGACCGTACCGACCGCACCGACCGCGCCGACCGTGCCGACCGCGCCGACCGTGCCGACGGCTCGGGTGAGGCCGCCGGGCCGTCCGGTGCGGGTGCCCGGGGCAGGCCGGACGGCCTGAGCGGTGACGAGAGCCCGAGCGGGGGCGACGGCCCGCGCAGCGACGAGAGTCAGGGCCGGGGCGTTGGCCCAAGCAGGCATGAGAGCCCGGGCGAGGATGACGGACCCGGCTGCGACGACGCCCCGGACGGGGACAACGCCCCGGGCAAAGACGACGAGCCCCGGGCCGTCAGCGCCGACAGCCCGTTGGCCGGGCTCCGGGCGCTTTTCCCCGCGCTGCATCTGAGCCTGGTCGCCGACTACGCCGCGCTCGGCCGCCCCAGGGACGCCCAGGCCCACCTGTTGCGCGCCCGGACCTGGGCCGCCGCCCTGCCCGACGGTGCCCACCGCCAGACCCTGTACGCCGACATCGACCGCCTCGGGGCACGGCTGGACGACGGCCCGGGCCGGAGCTGACCGGGCCCTCGCCGCAGCCGGGCCCGACCAGGGTGTGCCCGGCCTTCACCACGCCCGGCCGCGGCGTCAGCCGTACGCCTGCCGGCAGATCCGCAGCGCCGCGCCGTCCCGTTGCCAGCGGCCGTACTTCCGTCCCAGGGCGCACAGTTCCGCCCCGGCCGGCAGGCTGTCGCCGAGGCGCGGCAGCCGGGAGGGCGTGGAGGGCGCGGGCGCGCGCTCCCGGGTGGGTGCGCCCGCGGGCGGGGGCAACGGCCGTACGCCGCCGCCCGTGCCGCCGCGTGCCCCGCCGCCGTGGTGCGGGGACCTGCCGGGCGGCGGTACGGCCCGGCGGGCGGCGTCGGACTGCCGGGGCGCCGGTTGCGTGGTCACCGGCCCGATCCGGCCCTGCGGGGGCAGCGGCGCGGCCGGATCGGGCCGACCGGTGGGAGCGGGCGGCGTGGGGTGATGGCCTGTGGGGGCCGGCCGGGAAGGGAGCGTCACGCAGCCGGTGGTGGTCGCCGCGACCACCACCGAGAGGACCACGAGAGCGGACAAACGGTGCATCCTTGCAGCTTTTCCCGGCCCGTACGGGCGTGGGAAGTCCCCGCAGGGGTGATCGCGCGCGCCCCGGGGCGACGCGCGGAGCCGCAGGCCCGCCGGAACCGCCGCCGGGCCGGGCTCGCTTTCGCCCCTTCGCGGACCGGGCCCGCCCCCGCATCTGGGCCGGAGCGCTCCGCCCTTCGCCGGACCGCCCCAGCCTCCCGCCCGCCACCGCCGGGCCGGGCCGCAGCTCCGGGCCGGGCCGCTCCCGCCCCCAGCCTTCGGCTTCCCGCCCCCTTCCGTAAACTCCCCTCACAGACGGCCAGGCGAAGGGCGGGCCGTCCGGCATCGGGAGTGCATGTGAAGGTCGGCTGCATAGGGCTCGGAGACATCGCCCGGAAGGCATATCTGCCGGTCCTCGCCGCCCGGCCCGGCGTGGAACTGCATCTTCAGACCCGCACCCCGGCCACCCTCCGGCAGGTCGCCGACGCCCATCGGATTCCCGTCGCGCAGCGCCACGCCGATCTGGACGCGCTCCTCGCCGCGGGGCTCGACGCCGCGTTCGTGCACGCCCCGACCGCCGCGCACCCGGAGATCGTCGCCCGGCTCCTCGACGCCGGGGTGCCGACCTATGTCGACAAACCGCTCGCGTACGAACTGGCCGACTCCCGCCGTCTCGTCCACCTCGCCGAGGAGCGCGGCGTCGGCCTCGCCGTCGGCTTCAACCGCCGCCACGCCCCCGGGTACGCCGACTGCCGCGCGCACCCCCGCGAGCTGATCCTGCTGCAGAAGAACCGCGTCGGGATGCCCGAGGACCCGCGGACCCTGGTGCTCGACGACTTCATCCACGTCGTCGACACGCTGCGCTTCCTGGCCCCGGGCGAGGTCGAGCACATCGACGTCCGCGCCCGGATCCGTGACGGGCTGATGGAACACGTCGTCCTGCAGCTCTCCGGCGACGGATTCACGGCCATCGGCACCATGAACCGGCGCAGCGGGTCGGCCGAGGAAGTCCTCGATGTCTCCGGTGGCGACGCCCGCCGTCAGGTCGTCAACCTCGGTGACGTCATCGACCACCACGGCGATCCGGCGGTGCGGCGCCGCGGCGACTGGGTGCCGGTCGCCCGCCAGCGCGGGATCGAACAGGCCGCGCTGACCTTCCTCGACGCCGTACGGGCCGGGGAGCGCCCCTCCGCGCTGGACGCGCTGCGCACCCATGAGCTGTGCGAACGGGTCGTCACCGACGCGCTCGCGCGGACCACCGGAGCCTGACCCGCCGCGCCGCCACCGGTGCGCCCGCCACGAGCAGCGCCGCCACGGCCGCGTACACCGGCCAGTCGCCCAGCCGGGTGTACGGGCTGGTGCCGTGTGCGAGCGGCACGTCGTAGACGGCCGCGGCGCTGCGGTCGGTGGACAGCCGCTCGCCGACCGGTTCGCCCCGGGGGCCGTAGACCGCGCTGACGCCGGTGAGCGTCGCGTGCACCATCGGGCGCCAGGTCTCGGCGGCCCGCAGCGCACCGAGCGAGGCGTGCTGGGCCGGGGCCCAGCTGTCCTGGAACGATGAGGTCGACGACTGCGCGACCAGCATCCGCGCGCCGTCGGCGGCCAGGCTCCGGCTCATGTCCGGGAACGCCGTCTCGAAGCAGACCAGCGGCCCGATCCGCAGGCCGTGCGCGGCGGGTACGGGCATCACCACCTGGTGGGTGCCGCGCATCCGGTCGGTGGCCGCCGCCTTGCCCACATGGGTCGCCCAGCCCAGCAGCGGCCGGGCCGGAATCGCCTCACCGAACGGCACCAGCCGCATCTTGGCGTACCGGTCGCCGGTCGGCCCGCCCGGCCCCACCAGCACCGCGCTCTTGTAGACGCCGGGCCGCCCGGCGCGCGGCGCGTCCACCCCGACCAGCAGGTCGGCGCCGGTGCTCCGGGACAGCGCGGCGAGCCGCCCGGCCAGCCCCGGATCGTCCGCCGGATCGCGGGTCAGACTGCTCTCGCCCCAGACCACGAGGCGTACCCCCCGGCCCGCCAGCTGCCGGGTCAGCGCCTCGCTCCGCGCCAGACGTGCGCCGGGGCCGCCGTCCGCGCCCGGCTGGACGATCGCGATCCGCGCGGTACCGCCGGGCCGCGGCACGGGCGCGGCGTACCGGACGGCGGTCACCGTCAGCGCGCAGACCAGCAGCGCGGCGACGGCGACCGGGCGGGCCCGGCGGAGCGAGATCAGCTGTGCCAGTGCGGTGTTTACCCAGACGATCAGCAGGCTGACCAGCCAGATTCCGCCCAGGGAGGCGAGCCGCAGGGCGGGCGGCACCTGCCACTGACCGGCGCCGAGCAGCCCCCACGGACCGCCCAACTGTTCCCAGGACCTGACCACTTCGACCATCAGCCAGCCGGACGGCACCAGCGCCAGGGCGGCCAGGCACCGGCGCGGGCGCGGCGAGCCGCCCAGCAGCGTCCGCACCAGCGGCCCCCACGGCGCCCACAACGCGCCCAGCAGCGCCGCCAGCACCACCAGGAACACATGGAGGCTCGGCAGCAGCCAGTGGTGCACCGTCACCATGAACCCGATGCCGCCGAGCCACCCCTCCAGCGCCGCCCGCCGGTTCGTCGGCGCGGTTCGCAGGAGCAACAGCCACGGTACGAGGGAGACGTACGCGGTCCACCACAGGGACGGGGCGGGGAAGGCGAGGGCCGGGAGCGCGCCGCAGAGCAGCGCGGCGACGGCCCGCAGCCACCGGGACCGGGGGCGGCGCGCGGCCGCCGCGTCGGTCGGCGCGGTGGTGGTGGCACCGGGTGTGGCCATGCGTTTTCCCTCCGGCGCTGCCGTCCGGGCCCGTTCCGGTTGCGGGCGACGCGGCCAGTTTGCGCGCTTCGGCCCGGCACGGACAGGGGGCGGCCGCGACTCCCCCCGATCCGGGGGCCCGCGGACGGCTGAGCGGCCGAACGCCGCGCCCCCGAACCACGAACGCCGCGTCCCCGAACCACGAACGCCGCGTCCCCGAACCACGAACGCCGCGTCCCCGAACCACGAACGCCGCGTCCCCGAACCACGAACGCCGCGTCCCCGAACCACGAACGCCGCGCCCCGGACACCGGGCGCGGCGCTCCTCCGTCGGCCGGTCCGCTCAGCCCACCAGGGAGGATGCCCCGGCGGACCCCGTGGCCTCCGGCCCGCCGGAGCCGTCCGCGAACTGTGTGCGGTACAGCTCGGCGTAGCGGCCGTCCGCGGCGAGCAGCGTCTCGTGCGTGCCCCGCTCGACGATGCGTCCGCCCTCGACCACCAGGATCTCGTCGGCGGCGCGGACCGTCGAGAGGCGGTGCGCGATGACCACGGAGGTGCGGCCCGCCAGCGCCTCGGTGAGGGCTTCCTGTACCGCCGCCTCCGAGCTGTTGTCCAGATGCGCGGTGGCCTCGTCCAGGATCACCACGCGTGGCCGGGCGAGCAGCAGCCGGGCGATGGTCAGGCGCTGGCGTTCGCCGCCGGAGAGGCGGTAGCCGCGCTCGCCGACGACGGTGTCCAGACCGTCCGGCAGCGACCGGATCAGCTCCGCCAGCCGGGCCCGGCGCAGCGCGTCCCACAGCTCGTCGTCGGTGGCGCCATCCCGGGCGAGCAGCAGGTTCTCCCGGATCGAGTCGTGGAAGAGATGGCCGTCCTGGGTGACCATGCCGAGCGTGTCGCGCAGCGATTCCGCGGTCAGGTCCCGGACGTCGACCCCGCCGATCCGCACCGCCCCGGCGTCGGCGTCGTACAGCCGCGGCAGGAGGTGCGCAATGGTCGACTTCCCGGCGCCGGAGGAGCCGACGAGGGCGACCATCCGGCCCGGTTCGGCGCGGAAGGAGATGCCGTGCAGCACGCGTTCGCCGCCCCGGGTGTCGAGGGCGGCGACCTCCTCCAGGGAGGCCAGCGACACCTTGTCGGCGGACGGGTAGGCGAAGCGTACGGCGTCGAACTCGACGGACACCGGGCCCTCGGGGACCGCGCGGGCGTCCGGCTTCTGCGCGATCAGCGGCTTCAGGTCGAGCACCTCGAAGACCCGCTCGAAGCTGACCAGCGCGCTCATCACCTCGATGTGCGCACCGGACAGCGCGGTCAGCGGGGCGTAGAGGCGGGTCAGCAGCAGCGCGAGGGAGACGACCGCGCCGGGCTCCAGGCTGCCGCGCAGCGCCAGGAAACCACCGAGCCCGTAGACGACGGCCAGTGCCAGAGCGGAGACGAGGGTCAGGGCGGTGACGAAGTACGTCTGGACCATCGCGGTGCGCACGCCGATGTCACGGACCCGGGCAGCCCGCGCGCCGAACTCCGCGGACTCCCGGGACGGCCGCCCCAGGAGCTTGACGAGGGTGGCGCCGGGCGCGGAGAACCGCTCCGTCATCCGGGTGCCCATCGCCGCGTTGTGGTCGGCGCCCTCGCGGCGCAGCGCGGCCAGCCGCCGCCCCACCCGGCGGGCGGGCAGCACGAACACCGGCAGCAGCACCAGCGCGATCAGCGTGATCTGCCAGGACAGGCCAAGCATCACCACGAGGGTCAGCAGCAGGGTCACGAGATTGCTGACGACGCCGGAGAGGGTGTCGCTGAACGCCCGCTGCGCGCCGATCACGTCGTTGTTGAGACGGCTGACGAGGGCGCCGGTACGGGTCCGGGTGAAGAAGGCGACCGGCATCCGCTGGACGTGGTCGTACACGGTGGTGCGCAGGTCCAGGATCAGCCCCTCGCCGATGCTCGCCGACAGCCACCGGGTGAGCAGCCCCAGGCCCGCCTCGGCGAGCGCGATCACCGCGATCACCGCGGCGATGCCGAGGACGAGGCCGGTGGACCCGTGGTGCACGATCGCGTCGACGACCCGCCCGGCCAGCAGCGGCGTCACCACCGCCCCCGCCGCGATGACGGTGCTCAGCACGAGGAACCACACCAGGCGGCGGCGGTGCGGCCGGGCGAAGGCGGCGATCCGGCGCAGTGTGGCGCGCGAGAGGCGCCGGGTGCCCTCCTGCGCGTACACCGTGCCGTGCAGCGCGTGCCAGGCGGTCACTTCCATGTCCATCGCGGTCTCCCTCATCGGTATGTCAGAGCGCCGCGGTGTGGCGGCGACAGAACGGAAACCTAGAACCTCAAGCTTTGTTGAGGTCAAGGGGTGGCGAGCGGTCGTCGCCCGCAGGAAGGCCCCGCCCCGGCCCCCGGTGCGGTGCGGCCGGATCGCGCCAACCTCGTCCGACCGGGCATGGGCCGGGACTTGACGCCGTGTCGAACGGGTAGTCCGTAGACACCCGCGGCGCATCCGTACACCCGCCACACGCGGCGCGCGGTTCACTCCGGCGCCCGGCGCCGCGGCGACAGCGAGCGCCACCGGCGGCCGGAACCGCCCGGTCCGCGGTGGCACCCCCCACATCCTCCGCACGCCTTCGCCGCCTGCGGGTGGCGAAAACGCGCGCCCCGGCACGGAAGAGGGACGGGCGATGAACGACGACCACACCCCCACCTGGCCGTACCTCGGCCGGACCGACACGACGGACGGCGTCACCGTCGTCGTACTCCACGGCGAACTGGACCTCCTGGCCGCCCGCGCACTCGCCGCGACGCTGGACGACCTGACCGGCACCCGCCGCCCCGACCTGGTCCTGGACCTGCGGGCGGTGACCTTCATCGACTGCTCCGGCCTGTCGCTGCTGTGCCGCGCCCGCCACCGGGTGCGGTACGCGTCCGGCAGGCTGCGGCTGACCGGGCTCACCCCGGGCGACGCGGTGAGCCGTCTGCTCGAACTGACCGGTCTGGCTGATGCCTTCGACCTCCTGGATACGGCGGCGCCGGGACGGTAGCGCCCCGGCGGCCCGGTGGTGAGCGCGGTGCGTGCCGGGGTTCCCGGGGCGCGGCGGACTACGCTTCCTTGCCATGTCCGTTCACACAGTGAAAATCGACGCCCTCCAGGGCGGCCCCGCCGATCTGGCCCAGTACCGCGGCAAGGCCGTACTCCTCGTCAATGTCGCCTCCAAGTGCGGCCTCACCCCGCAGTACGCCGCACTGGAGCGGCTGCACGCCCAGTACGCGCCGCGCGGCTTCACCGTCCTCGGCGTGCCCTGCAACCAGTTCATGGGCCAGGAACCCGGCACCGCCGAGGAGATCGCGCAGTTCTGCTCGGCGACGTACGGCGTCACCTTCCCGATGACCGAGAAGATCGATGTCAACGGCGCCGCGCGGCACGCCCTTTACACGCAGCTGACCGCCGCGCCGGACGCGGAGGGGTACACCGGGGACATCCGCTGGAACTTCGAGAAGTTCCTGATCGCCCCGGAGGGTTCGGTCGTGGCGCGCTTCGCCCCGCAGACCGCCCCGGACGCCCCGGAGGTCGTCGCCGCCGTCGAGGCGCAGCTGTCCGCATGACGGCTGGGCGCGCGCCTGCCCAAGCGGGCGCGCACCGCTGACGGACCGGCGGGCGCCCCGGGAACCTCCCGCCGGGGCGCCACGTACGGGAGAGTCACCGCCGCGACGCTCCTCGGCGCGCGGCAGGGGGTGGCGCGGTCCCGGAGTGTCAATCCTCGCCACGCCTGCCGCCGGGCGCCTTCGGCGGTGGGTCGTGGCGGCGGGAGCGGGGGATGACGCGTTCCTCGGCCGCGGCGGTGGGCGGGCGCCGGTCCCCGGGCTGCGGCGGGGTGTCGGCCGCGGGCCAGGTGACCGGGAGCGGCGCACCGGACCGCCACTCCCGCAGCAGTTGGTCGAAGATCGGCGTGGCCTCCTCCCGGCGCCCGGCCTGCGGCGTCGGGGCCACGGGTGACGACGGGGGGAGAGCGCGGCGCCGGAAGGGGGGACCGGCGTTCTGCTTGGCGTCCATGACCGGACTCAACCAGTCGACCCGCCCCCGGGTTGCGGGCGCGCCGCCCGGATCACCCCAGATGCGCCTGGGCCGGGTGACGGCCAGAAGATACGTTCCCGCGCGCGCCGCGGTTGACATGCTCCCGCACCGGGCAGGCGGCCCACTGGCGCCACGTACGGCGAACGGTCCGGTGATGCATCCCGGACGGTGGAGCGGAGCGCGGCCACGGGCGCCGGACAGGCCCGGGCGGCCGACGGGAAGCGGGACGACGGGAGAGGGGCGTACATGCTGTCAAGGCGATCTTCGGCCGGTCCGCCCCCGAGTGACCGGTGGTGGGGGAGGGGCGATTCCTCCGGCGTGCGGGTGTGTGTCCCCCCGCAGGATCCGGAACGTGTCGTGAACATGCCCAATGCGTCGGATGTCCTCCGTCGGAAAGGTGTCCGGATCGGCCCCTGCCCGCCCACGGGCGGCCGGAAGTCGTCTACAGTTGCAGAAGTCTGCAATTCAACAGTTGGTGCGGTTGTCGGCGGACCGTGAGTGGAGGCATGCGTGGGCGGATGGGCCGGAGCGGCAGGGGAGCGGACCCGGGATCCCCGGCACCCCGCGGCGCGGGCACCGCACCGTCCACACCCCACGCGACGCCCCGCCGCGGCGGGAGCGCGCGCATGAACGACGCCGGGATACCGCTCTACGAGGCGAAGGCCGCCTTCTTCCGGGTGCTCGGCCACCCGGTGCGCATCCGCGTGCTGGAGCTGCTGCAGGAGGGCCCGTTGCCGGTGCGGAAGCTGCGCGGTGCGATCGGCGTCGAGCCGGCCGCGCTCTCCCAGCAGCTAGCGGTGTTGCGCCGCTCCGGCATCGTCACCGCCACCCGCACGGGCACCACGGTCGTCTACGAGCTGGCCGGCGGCGATGTGGCCGGTCTGCTGGGGGCCGCCCGCCGGACCCTCCCCGTGGTACTGACCGGCCGCGGCGAACTCCTCGCCGAGCTGCGCCGGGCGGACGCCGGACGGGCGCCGGCCGAGCTGCCCCGCGTCCAGGAGGCGTCATGAGCGGAACGGGAGTGGGCGGAGCGGCTGTGGGCGGAGCAGGGATGAGCGGGACGCGGCGCCGGGCGCGCGCCGTCGGCTCGGCGCCGCAGGGCGTGGCCGGGGGATCCGCACGGTGGCCCGCCCGGGTGCCGCGCCGGGCGCAGGCGGCGTGCCACCGCGACCGGGGCAGGCCGCCCGGCGGCCTCGCCGGGTGAGCGCCGTGCCCGGCGCCGCACGGCGGAAGGGGCCGCCGCCGTGGCGCGCGGTCCACTCGCGCACCTGCCTGCCGGTCACCGGCGCCCCGGACTCCCGGCGTCCGTGCACCGGCCCGCACCACCATCCGTACGACGACGGCGCGGTCGCCTCCCGGGGGCCGCGCCCCTGCCCGTGGCGCCCGGCCGGCGGGCGGACCGCGCCGCGGTGCGGGGTGCGTCGGCGTGCCGTGCCGACCGGGCGGCGCACCGGCCGTCCGATCGGCCGCCCCCTGGTCCGGCCGTCGGCGCCGCCCCGGGTTCTCGCGCTGATCTCCCGGCGCAAGTCGCACCCCACGACCCGCCAGATCCTGCTCTACATAGCCGTGGGCCACCTCGTGGCGGGCTTCCTGATGCTACTCGTCTACCTGGGACGGCACGCGGGCACCTGACGCCCGCCAACTGTCGTGCGCCACAGGCGCGTTACCTCGCGGGACCGGAAGCGGCGCCCTCGTCCGAGCGACGGGGCGCCGCTTCCGTCCACCCGCTGCGCGACGCCGCCGAGCTGGACGGCGACCTCTGGTCGGTCCCCCCTACCGGCGGAAGTGTGCCTCTTGGCTCGCCCCCCGACGATGTACGGAGACTGCGGCGCGCGGACCTCTCCGCCTGGACGGTGGCCGATCTGCCGCTCCTGTGTCATCGGCGAACCCACGCCCCGGCCGACGCCCCGGAGGCGGTCGACCGGTATGGAGCGATGCCCCGGGCGACGGGCAACTCGTCATCCTCACCCGCCCCTGAGACGCCTCTCGCGAAAGCCGCACACCCCAGCAAAAGGCGCTTACCGTCCCACTACACATAAAGGAGACATAAGCGCAGAATGGAGATGTGTGGTTCCCTGCCACGCGATCCGGCCAGGCTTGCGGACGAAGGAGGCGAGTCGCATGGCCGACGTCTCACACAGCAGGGGAGGCCTCGCAGGTCACCCCGATGTTTCGGAGATGCAGGCCCGGTACGAGCGGGTGCTCGGCGGGCATGACGTGGCTCTCGTGGACGGACCGGTGTTCCTCGTCGGCCTGTTCTGCGCGGTCTCGCCGTGGATCGTGCACTTCACCGCGTCCCAGCCGACGCTGATGACCCACAACCTCATCATGGGCATCGCCATCGCGGCGCTGGGCCTCGGCTTCACGGCCCGGCCCGCCCGGATGTACGGACTGAGCTGGGCGATGTGCGCGATGGGCGTCTGGATGATCATCGCGCCCTGGATCGTCGGCAGCGGCCCGGACCGGGGTGTGATCTGGACCAACGCCGTGATCGGCGGTCTGACGTGCCTGCTGGGGCTGGTCTGCGTCGCGGTGTCCGGCAGAGGCCGCCACCGCACCTGACCCCGCGCGCACGGCCGATGACCGTGCGGACGGCCCGACGGCCGGCGCCCCTCGCGGGCACCGGCCGTTGTCGTGTGCGGAACCCGTCAGCCGCGGGTGCGGACGGTGCCCCCCGGGGCGGCCGGGGACTCCTCGGCGGCGGCCGGTTCCGGGCTCGGCGCGGCGGGCGCGGGCACCGCCCCCGCCGGGGCCGGGGTGCGGCCCAGCAGCCGGGCCGTGCGGCGCGCCACCGGCTCCGTCCAGCGGGCGGCCAGCGGCCCGAGGATCACCAGGATCAGGACGTACGCGGTGGCCAGCGGGCCGATGCGGGGCTCCACGCCGACCGCAAGACCGGCGATGACGATCGAGAACTCGCCGCGGGCCACCAGCGTGCCGCCGGTCCGCCAGCGGCCCGCCGTCCGCACCCCGGCGCGGCGGGCCGCGAACCACCCGGTGGCGATCTTGGTACCGGCGGTGATCACGGCCAGGATCAGCGCCGGGACGAGCACCGGCGGGATCGCCGCCGGATCGGTGTTGAGGCCGAAGAAGACGAAGAACACCGCGGCGAACAGGTCGCGCATCGGCGCCAGCAGATGGTGCGCGCCCTCGGCCACCTCTCCGGAGAGCGCGATCCCGACGAGGAACGCGCCGACCGCCGCCGACACCTGAAGCTGCTGCGCGACCCCGGCGACCAGCACCGTCAGACCGAGCACCACCAGCAGCAGCATCTCCGGGTTGTCGGAGGAGACCGCCCGGCTGATCAGTCTGCCGTGCCGCAGCGCCACGTACAGGACCGCGCCGACCGTGCCGAGCGAGATCAGCAGGGTCAGGCTGCCGCCCGCCAGGCTCAGACCGGCCAGCAGCGCGGTGAGCAGCGGCAGGTAGACGGCCATCGCCAGGTCCTCGATGACGAGGACGCCGAGGATCACCGGCGTCTCGCGGTTGCCCAGCCGGCCGAGGTCGCCGAGCACCTTGGCGATCACACCCGACGACGAGATCCAGGTGACACCACCCAGCGCCACCGCCGCCACCGGCCCCCATCCCAGGACCAGCGCGGCCACCGCGCCCGGCACGGCGTTCAGCACGAAGTCGACGATCCCGGAGGGATATTGCGTCTTGAGGTTGGTGACCAGCTCCGAGGCGCTGTACTCCAGGCCCAGCAGGAGCAGCAGCAGGATGACGCCGATCTCGGCGCCGGTGGAGACGAATTCCTCACTGGCGTTGAGCGGCAGCAGCCCACCGTGGCCGAAGGCGAGTCCGGCGAGCAGGTAGAGCGGAATCGGTGAGAATCCCACCCGCCCCGCGAGCCGGCCGAGTATGCCCAGGCCGAGGATGATGGCCCCGAGTTCGATGAGCAGCGCGGTGGTGTCGTGCACGGGCGGTTACCCTCCGGTGATCAATGCGGCGACGGCGTCCACGCCTTCCCGGGTGCCGACCACGACGAGGGTGTCGCCGATCGCGAAACGGAAGTCCGGGGTGGGCGAGGGCACGGCGTCGGTACGGCGCAGAACGGCGACGATGGACGCGCCGGTGCGGGTGCGGGCCGCGGTGGCCCCCAGAGTCCGCCCGGCGTACGGGGATCGTTTGGTGACCGGGATGTGCTCGGTGACCAGGTCGATCTCCGGATGCTGGTGGAGATGGGCGACGGGGTCGGGGAAGAGGAGCTTGGACAGTGTGCTCGCCTCCTGGGGGGCGAGTGCCACGGAGTCCTGGCAGCTGTCCTCGTCCTGCGGGTCGTGGAAGGCGAGAATGCGGCGGCCGTCCTGGTGGGCGACGACCGAGACGTGTCGTCCGCCGTCCGTGTCGAGGTCGTAGCGGGTGCCGACCCCGGGTAGGGCGGTCTTGCCGACGTGGGCCGATGGCTCCATGGAGGTGCTCCCTGCGGGGGTGCGTACAGCGTGCGGGCGTGCGAGGCCCCTGGCCGGACGGACCGGTACGACCGGCCGTCACTGGTCAGGCATTGTGCAGCACCCGGCGCCGGTGACCGGGGCCGGGCGGAGCGGGCCCCGAAGGAGGTGACGTGGTGTCAGCCGACGCGGGACATATCGGGAATGCCGCTGCGCGCGCAGGGAGCGAGGCGGGGCCTGCGGTGCGGGATGAAGCCGTGGGCGTGGGCGGAGGTCCGCCGGACCCGGCGCGGCCGGACCGCGGCGCGGACGGGAGTGCGCGGGCGGCCGCCGGAGGCGGTGTGCGCGGCGGCGGGAACAACGACGGACGAGGCGGTGGTCGGCATGTCCGTCCCTCCCGTCGTCCCGGGCGTACGGCCGTCGACCGCGGAACGGGTGACGACCGCACAACAGTGCGTTGTCGGCCCCGGCAGTTTAACCCAGCGGTAATTGGCCGGATTTGGATGGGAAAGCGGTGGGGGAGTGGGGTGGCGGCGCCGACGGACGGCCCCCGCGGGTGCCGTCCGTCGGGTACGGAAATCCGTCCCGCACCCGCCCGCGGAGGCGCGCCGTCTGATGGAGTGGGGGGCGTCACCGACCGTCCGCGGCCCGCGGGCGCCGTACCGCTGGAAGGACCGACGAGAGATGCCGTTCACCACCCCGCAGCGCACCGGAGGCGTCCGATGACCGTCGCCGACGACTCCGTACTGCGCCGCACCGAGGGCCGCGCCGGATACCTCACCCTCAACCGGCCCCGGGCGCTCAACTCCCTCACCCACGGGATGGTGCGGCAGCTGTCGGCCGCGCTCGACGACTGGCGGGAGGACCCCGGCGTCGCCACCGTGGTGCTCTCCGGGGCGGGGGAGCGCGGGCTGTGCGCGGGCGGCGACATCCGCGCCGTCCACGACGACGCCCGCGACGGCGACGGCGCCGCCGCCCGCGCCTTCTGGCGCGACGAGTACCGCCTCAACGCACAGATCGCCCGCTACCCCAAGCCGTTCGTCGCGTTCATGGACGGCATCGTGATGGGCGGCGGCGTCGGCGTCTCCGCGCACGGCGCCGTCCGTATCGTCACCGAACGCTCCCGCGTCGCCATGCCGGAGACGGCCATCGGCTTCGTGCCCGACGTCGGCGGACTCCATCTGCTGGCCGCCGCCCCCGGCGAACTCGGCACCCATCTCGCCCTCACCGGCTCCTCGATGACCGCCGGTGACGCCCTGTTGTGCGGTCTCGCCGACCACTGTGTGCCCGCCGCCCGCCTCCCGGAGCTCGCCGCCGATCTCGCCACCGGCGACGTGGCGGAGACCGTGGCCCGGTACGCCGAGCCCGCGCCCGCCGCCGAACTCGCCGCCCACCGAGGCTGGATCGACGCCTGCTACGCCGCCGGCACCGTCGAGGAGATCGTCGACCGGCTGGAGCGCAGCGGGGAGCCGGAGGCGAAGAGCGCCGCGCAGTCCCTGCTGGAACTCTCGCCGACCTCCCTGAAGGTCACCCTCGCCGCACTGCGCAGGGTGCGCCGCCTCGGCTCGCTGGAACGCGTCCTCGACCAGGACTACCGCATCGCCTCCGCGGCACTCGCCTCGCCCGACCTGGTGGAGGGCATCCGTGCCCGCATCGTCGACAAGGACCGCGCGCCCCGCTGGTCACCGGCGCGCCTGAAGGACGTCACCGACGGCGAGGTCGCCCGGCACTTCCGCTCGCTGGGCCCCGACGAACTCGGCCTCGCGGACGGCTGACCCCCGCTCAGCCACCGGCGTCGGCCCCGTCACCGCACAGCGCGTACAGCAGCTCGTACGCCGCACCCGTCAGGCGGCAGGCGCGGCCGCGCCGGGTGGCGACGGCGGCCACGCCCGTGGCGGTGGCCGGATAAGTGGGCTTTGTGGGCGTGTCGGGTTCCCGGGGCGGGGGAGGGTGACGGCCCGTCAGGCCCTCTCGGTCCCTCGGCGGCCCGGACGCCGGTCGCAAAGAAGCAGACCACCACGGGTGGCGTGGTGGCCTGCTTCTCGGGAAGGGTGGCGGCCGTCGGTCCGGTGAAGCGATCGGGGCCAATCGGGTGAGTGCGTGTCAAAACCGTCTGTGACGGCTCCTCGACGCCCATCTGCCCTACCCCGCACTCCTGTTGGACGACCACGGGGACATCGTCGACGCCAATGCCGCCGTCGATCAGCTGCTGGCCGGTTGCGCGCCGGAGCTGCTGGAGCCGCCGGTCAATGTGGTCCGGGTCTGTCTCCATCCCGGCGGGCTGGCCCGCCGGATCGGCAATCTCGCGGAGTGGGGCGGCCATCTGCTGCATCAGGTGAGCCACCGCGCCGAGCGCACCCACGACCGGCGCCACCGCGAGCTGGCTGCGGAGATCGCCGGATACCTCGGCGGAACCGATACGGTCACCCCTCCTACGGGGCCGGTCATCGCCCTCGAAATCGGCGTCGACGGCAGCACACTCCGCTTCTTCAGCACCTCCGCCACCCTCAGTACCGCCACCGATGCCGCCCTGGAGGGGCTGCATCTGGAAACCTTCCTGCCCGCTGACGACGGGACGCGGCGCCGGTTCGATCGACGGTAGGCCGGGTGGAGAGTACGGCGGGCCCCGAACGGTCCCGGGCGGACGGCCCGGAGGCGCCCGCCCCGCGGGGCCTGGCGGAATCTCCGAGGCATCTCGCATCTGCCCTGGGCGTTCACCCGAAGGGATTGCAGATGCGGGAGAATCCCGCATATCTTTCCGCATATGCAGTCCTACACCATCGGCCGGGCCGCGCGGCTACTGGGCGTCAGCCCGGACACCGCGCGCCGCTGGGCCGACGCCGGGCGGATCGCCACTCATCGCGACGAGAGCGGCCGCCGAATGATCGACGGTGGGGACCTCGCCGCCTTCGCCGTCGAGAACGGCCGCGGCGACGCCGCCGAGGAGGGGTCCTACACCTCCGCGCGTAATGCCTTCCCCGGCATCGTCACCGCCGTCACCCTCGGCGATGTGGCGGCCCAGGTGGAGATCCAGGCCGGTCCGCACCGCCTGGTCTCCCTGCTCACCCGGGAAGCCGTCGAGGAACTCGGCCTGGAGGTCGGCACGGAGGCCACCGCCCGGGTCAAGGCCACCAGCGTCCACATCGACCGCGCCTGAGCCACGCCCGGCGGTGCCGCGCCGCGCCGCACAGCCCGTCCCCGTCCGCCCGGGGCGACCCGGAACCGCCCCGCTTCGAAGGAGCCCTTCATGCCGCCTGCCGTGACCCGGCGCCGCGCCGCCGCCGCGCTCGTGACCGCCGCCCTGCTCGTCCCGCTCGCCGCCTGCGGCAACGACAAGGAGAAGGACACCAAGGGCGGCGCCGCCGGGACCGATCTGACGGTGCTCGCCGCCGCCTCCCTCACCGATGTTTTCACGACGGCGGGCGCCGCGTACGAGCACGCCCACCCCGGCACCAAGGTGCACTTCTCCTTCGCCGGTTCGCAGGAACTGGCCGCCCAGGTCCGCCAGGGCGCTCCCGCCGACGCGCTGGTCACCGCCGACACCAAGACCATGGACGGGCTCCGCGCCGACACCGGCAAGCCGACCGTCATCGCCAGGAACCGCCTGGTCATCGCCGTCGGCAAGGGCAACCCGAAGAAGATCCACGACCTGAAGGACCTCACCGGCTCCGGCGTGAAGGTGGTGCTCGCCGCCGCCGAGGTGCCCGTGGGGCGGTACAGCGAGCAGGTGCTCGACAAGCAGCATCTGACGGTCAAGCCGGTCTCCCAGGAGCCCAACGTCCGCGCCGTGCTCAGCAAGGTCGAACTCGGCGAGGCGGACGCCGGGATCGTCTACCGGACGGATGCGGCCACCGCACCCGGCAAGGTCGACGCCATCACCCTCCCCGACGCGCAGAACGCCGTCGCCGACTACCCCGCCGCCACCCTCAAAGCCTCCCGGCACACCGTGGCCGCCGCCGCGTTCGTGACGTGGCTCGGCACCCCCGAGGCCCAGCAGATCCTCCGCAAGGCCGGGTTCCAGCAGCCCTGACCGACGCCGCGCGCCGGGGCCGCGGCAGTCCCGGCGCGGGGCGCGGCCGTTCGCGTGGCACGGTGGCGGACGAGGTCTGGCCCGTATGCCGTACGGCCGGGCCCGGTCCGCTTGCCGTACGGCCGGCGCCCCGGCCCGCGCGCCCGCATCCGTACGGCCGCGGCCCGGACCGCCCCAGGCCCCGAGAGCCCCGCCACCGTCCACCGACCCCCACGACCCGCCATGTCACAGGAGCCGCCATGACACCCCGCCGCCCTCCGCGGTCCCGGCGGCCCGGGGCCCGTACGCCCGTCGCCCTCGCGGTGCCCGCGCTGCTGGCCGTGGCGTTCCTGCTGATGCCGCTCGTGGGCATCCTCGCCCGTACCTCCTGGAGCGAGCTGGGCACCCACCTCACCAGCCCCGGCGTCACCGAGGCGCTGCGACTGTCGTTGCTGGTCTCCTTCTGGGCGCTGGGCCTGTCCCTGCTGCTCGGGGTGCCGCTCGCCTGGCTGCTGGCGCGCGTCGCGTTCCCCGGGAAGGCGCTGGTGCGTTCGCTGGTGCTGCTGCCGATGGTGCTGCCGCCGACCGTCGGCGGCGTCGCGCTGCTCCTCGGCTTCGGCCGCCGCGGTGTGCTCGGCCCGTGGCTGGAGGACACCTTCGGGCTCACCCTGCCGTTCCACACCTCCGGCGCCGTCGTCGCCGCCACCTTCGTCGCCATGCCGTTCCTGGTCATCAGCCTCGAAGGCGCCCTCGCCGGACTCCGCCCCGCCTATGAGGAGACCGCGGCCTCCCTCGGCGCCTCACCGGTACGGGTCTTCGTCACCGTCACCCTCCCGATGATCGCGCCGGGTCTCGCCGCGGGCGCCGCCCTGACGTGGGCCCGGGCCCTCGGGGAGTTCGGCGCCACCATCACTTTCGCCGGGAACCTGCCCGGTACCACCCAGACGCTGCCGCTCCAGGTGTATCTGCTGCTCCAGGACTCCCCGGAGGCCGCCACCTCGGTCTCCCTGCTGCTGCTCGCCCTCGCCATGGCCGTCCTGGTGGCCCTGCGCGGCCGCTGGGCCGGGACGCCCGCCCGCCGCGCACCCCGCCGCCCCGCCCCCGCCGACCGGCCGGGCGCCACCGCCACCCCCGACGGCCGTACGCACCCGAGCCACGGCACCGGCGACGGCACCGGCCACGACGCCCCCGGCCCGGTCCCGGAGGACCGGCACGCCCTCCACGCCGACGTCACCGGCTTCACCACCCTCACCCTCGACGCCGCACCCGGCACCACCCTCGCCGTCGTCGGCCCCAACGGCGCGGGCAAGACCACCCTGCTGCGGGCCCTGCTCGGCCTCACCCCGCGCGCCCGCGCCGGCCTGCGGCTCGGCGACCGCGACGTCACCGCGCTGCCCCCGCACCGCCGCGGCGTCGCCTGGGTCCCCCAGGACGGCGCGCTCTTCCCGCACCTGAGCGCCCTGAGCAACACCGCGTACGGGCTGCGCGCCCACGGCGTGCCGCGTGCCACGGCCCGCCGCGCGGCCCAGGAGTGGCTGGACCGGCTCGGCGTCGGCCCGCTGGCCCACCGCCGCCCCGGTCAGCTCTCCGGCGGCCAGGCCCAACGCGTCGCCCTGGCCCGGGCGCTGGCGGCCCGCCCCCGGCTGCTGCTCCTCGACGAACCGCTCGCCGCCCTCGACCAGACCACCCGCGCCCACGTCCGCCACACCCTCCGCCGCCACCTCGCGGGCTTCGGCGGCGTCTGTCTGATCGTCACCCACGACCCGGTCGAGGCGGTGTCGCTCGCCGACCGGGTGCTGGTCCTCGACGGCGGCCGGGCCCTCCAGGACGCGCCGCCCGCCGAGGTCACCCGCAGCCCGCGCTCCCCGTGGGTCGCCCGGATGCTGGGCCGCAACGCCTGGCCGGGCACCGCCACCGCCGACGGCCTCGCCCTCGACGGCGGCGGCCACGTCATCGCCGCCGACCCGCTCCCCGAAGGCACCGCGGCGCTCGCGATCCTGGCGCCGGAGGCGGTCTCCGTCCACCGCGAACGGCCCGGAGGCAGCCCCCGCAACGTCTGGCCCGGCACCGTACGCGAGATCACCGCCGCGGGCAGCAGACTGCGGATCCAGATCGCCTCGCCGGAGACGCCCGACCTCGTCGCGGAGGTCACCCCGGGCGCCGCCGCCGAACTGGGGCTGGCCGACGGCGTCGCCGTCTGGACGAGCGTCAAGGCGACGGAGGTCTCCCTCGTCGCCCTGTGACGCCGTCGGCCCGGCCGGTCAGTGCGGGCGCTCGGCCGGTTCCAGGACGAAGACCGGGATCGTCCGGTCGGTCTTCTTCTGGTAGTCGGCGTAGTCCGGGAACGCCGCCACGGCCCGCGCCCACCACTCGGCCTTCTCGGCGCCGTGCACCTCACGCGCCGTCATGTCCTGCCGCATCGGGCCGTCCTGCAGCTCCAGCCGGGGGTCGGCGGCCAGGTTGTGGTACCAGACCGGGTGCCGGGGCGCGCCGCCCAGCGACGCCACCGCCGCGTACCGGCCGTTGTGCTCCACCCGCATCAGCGGGGTCTTGCGCAGCTTCCCGCTCCTCGCGCCCCGGGTGGTCAGCAACACCACCGGCATCCCGCGCATGGTCGTGCCCTGCTGCCCGCCGGAGCTCTCGATCAGCTCGACCTGTTCGCGCACCCACGGCGTGGGGCTCGGCTCGTACTCGCCCTCAAGAGGCATCGATGGCTCCTCGTCCTCGTCGTTGCCGTCACAGCTCTGCCGCGCCGCCACGCCCTGGACTCCCGCCGCGCGACCGGCCCGTCCCACTCAACACCCGTGCCCCGCGGATGACTCCCCAACCGGGCGGTCGTGTCGCACCCCTGGCCCCACGGCCCGGCACCGCACCGCGACGTGACAGGGCCGGCGGGGTACGAGGGGTCTTCCCGAGGCGGCGAAGGGGGCGTTCGCCTCCGTCACCGCAGCGCCTCGCCGCGCCGGCCGGGCGCGAGCAGACCACGCGAGCGGAGCGCGAGGCACAGTGCGGTCAGGACGAGGCATCCGCTTGCCCACAGCGGTCCGAGCTCGCCGGCCGGGGAGCCGAGTGTGGTCGCGGCGACGAGTGGTCCGGCGGCGGCGCCGACGTTGAGTGCCGCGGTCGCGTAGGAACCGGCCATGGTGGGGGCTCCTGCCGCCTCGTACAGGACCCGCGTGATCAGGGTGCTGCCCAGCGCGAACGACAGTGCGCCCTGGACGAAGACGAGGACGAGCAGGGCGGCCGGCTCGCGGGCAAGTACGGCCGTGAGGGGCCAGCCGAGGAGCAGCGGCGGACCGCAGGCGGCGACGACCGGGCCCGGGCGCCGGTCGGACAGGCGCCCGGCGAGGGTGACACCGACGAAGGATCCGGCCCCGAACAACACCAGAACGACCGAGATCCACAGCTTGTCCAGCCCGGCGATGCCGGTCACGACGGGGGCGAGGAAGGTGAAGCTCGCGAAGGTCGCCGCATTCACCAGCGCACCGAGCAGCATCACCAGGAGCAACCGCGGACTCCTCAGCCGGGCGAGTTCCGAGCGCAGGGACGGCCCGTCAACGGCGTCTTCTCCCGCGGACCGCGCGGGAATTCCCAGGAGGATGCCGAGAGCCGCAGGCAGGCAGAGAACGGCGACGGCCCAGAACGTGGCCTGCCAGCCGAGCAGGGTGCCGAGCACCGAGCCTGCGGGGACCCCGGCGATCGTGGCCACGGCCGTACCCGACAGCAGCACGGCCAGCGCACGGCCCTTCTTGTCGGGCGGCACCAGGGCGGCGGCAGCCGTCAGAGCCACGGCGAGGAATCCCGCGTTCGCGAGCGCCGCGATCACCCGGGTGGCGAACAGGACCGGGAAGCTGGTGGTGAGGGCGCCCACGGCGTGCGCAGCCGAGAACACGAGGACGAACCCGGCAAGACTCGTCCGCCCCGTCCGGTTGCGGGCGAGCGCGGCCATGAGCGGGGCGCCGACGATCATGCCGACGGCGAAGGCCGAGGTGAGCGTGCCCGCGGTGCCGACGCTCACGTCGAGGTCGGAGGCGAGGTCCGGTACGAGGCCGGCGAGCATGAATTCGGAGGTGCCCATGGCGAAGACCGCCAGGGCAAGGAGGTACAGCGGAAGAGGCATCGAGGGGCTCCGGGATGAGGAGAAGCGCGACAGAAGGCGTCTCGTCACCGCGGTCAGCACCCATGGACACGCCTGCCCGGCCGCAGAACGCGGCGGGGCGGCAGGATTACGGCATCAGGGGTTCAGGGGGCTGACGGCGGGACCGAAAGCCCCCACCCTGTCCGACTCGGGGCTCGACACGGTCCGCACGTTACCCGACCGATGGGGGCCGCGGCACGCCGGTTTTCCCGGGCGTCCGCCGGTGACACCGACACCATGTCCCGCGACGGCGGTGGCCCGTGCGGTCCCGCCGTTCGCCCGGCACGCTGTCACCGCGCGTCCGTGCCGGGCGGTGCCCCCTCCGGCCGGTCGTATGTGGCCAGGGTGTGTTTGATGCCGCGTCGGACGAAGGCGCGCGCCCGCATCGCCCGGCGGACGCGGCGCACGCGGCGCACGCGGCCGAGCGGCGCGGGCGTCGCGTACCGGCGCTCGTGGATGTCACGGACCACGTCCGCGGGCGCGCCGAGCTGTGGCAGCACCGTCAGCGCCTCGCCCTTGACGATCAGTCGGCCGTCGCGCAGGGTGACGGTGGCGAGGGCCAGAACCAGCAGGCCCAGGTCCACCCAGGTGTCCTGGAGCCAGCGCAGGGGCCTGCCCGAGGCCGGAAGCCAGTACTCCCGGAGGTCGCGACGGATGTGGTCCTCCAACTGCCCCTGGGAGACCGGCGGGAGCAGTTCCGCCGGCGCCGGGCCGTGGAGGACGAGCCCGCCGTCGAGCAGTTCCCGGCGGCTGACCGGCATCACCGGGCGGGCCAGGAGTGTGCCGTGTGCCCAGGTGACATGGTCCGTCCGGGCCTCGGTGAGTGCCCCTCGGGGCATGTACGAGCAGTGCAGCGCGGCCGCGGCCGGTTCCTCGTCCGCCAGTCGTCGGTGGAGGCGCGCCGGCCGGTCCCGCTGCGCATCGTTCAGCGGGCCCTCGGTCACCGCGATGAGGTCAAGGTCGCTGCGTCCCGGCCGGAAGTCGCCCATGGCGAGGGAGCCGTGCGCCCAGACGGCGAGGGTCGGCACCGCCTGCCTGACCTCGGAGACGAACCGCCGGAGCGCGCGTCCTGTTCCCGTCGCCGTCATGACCGGGACGTCGCACACCGAGGCACGGGACACCACGGTTTCCGCGACATGGGACGGGACGGCCGGAGCTCCACATGCACCGGCCGTCCCTGGTCGGCGTCATCCCCGCGGTGCCGCCGCCTCCAACGCGTCGACACTCCCCGACATCAGCGTGCGGACGTGCGCGGTGAGGTGCTCGGCGGGCCAGTCCCACCAGGCGACGGCCAGCAGGCGGGCGATGTCCGCGTCGCTGTAGCGGGTGCGGAGGAGGCGGGCCGGGTTGCCGCCGACGATGCCGTAGTCGGGGACGTCGGAGGTGACGACCGAACCGGCGCCGATGATCGCGCCGTGGCCGATGCGGACGCCGGGCAGCACCGTCGCGCCGTGGCCGAACCAGACGTCGTGGCCGACGACGGTGTCGCCCCGGTCGGGCAGGCCGGTGAGCAGGTCGAAGTGGTCGGCCCAGGCGCCGCCCATGGTGGGGAACGGGAACGTCGAGGGGCCGTCCATCCGGTGGTTGGCGCCGTTCATCAGGAACCGCACGCCGGTGCCCAGCGCGCAGAACTTGCCGATGACCAGCTTCTCCGGCCCGTAGTGGTACAGCACATTGCGCGTCTCGAACGCGGTCGCGTCCTCCGGATCGTCGTAGTACGTGAACTCCCCGACCTCGATCAGCGGGGACGTCACCAGCGGCTTGAGCAGCACCACGCGCGGCTGCCCGGGCATCGGGTGGAGGGTCGTCGGGTCGGGCGGTACCGGCATGGTGGGCGGCTCCTCGGCGGCGGACGGCGATGGTCGGCTCATGATCACCCATCCGCGCTGTCCGGCACACCCGATTTCCCGCGGACGCACGGCCGTTGGCGCCGGCGTACCTGATGCAGCGCCTTCGCCGCCCCTCGCCTTCCACCACGGACACGGGGCGAAAACACCGGTGCCCCGGACCCTCCGTGAGGACGGCCCGGGGCACCGGCGGCTACCGTGCCGTCACGACGCCAGGACCTGCTCCGAGCGGGTCCGGCGGCGCTGCTCCGACCAGCTGTGCAGCGCGGTGGCGCAGGCGTGGTCGAGATGGCGTAGCGCGCTCAGGTCCAGCTCGACCTCGCGGCCTTGGGGCAGCTCCGCGAGCTGGTCCAGCAGCTTCGGCAGCCGCAGGAACGTCGCATTGCCCACGGCCCGCACCCGGATCGGCGCGTCCCCGTCCGGCACCTTGATCTCCAGGTGGACCTGCGAGGTGTCCCACGCGGTCTTGGCGACGGCCAGCAGCAGACCGATCAGCACGCCCTCGAACATGTTGACCGTGACGATCGCCCCCGCCGTCACCAGCAGCACCAGCGCCTCACCGCGGTGCTCGCGCCACAGCGGCCGCAGCTCACGCAGCGGGATCAGCTTCCACCCGGCGTGCACCAGCACCCCGGCCAGCGCCGCGACCGGCACGACGCCCAGCGCCGCCGGGAACGCCGCCGCGAACAGCAGGATCCACACCCCGTGCAGCACCCGCGACGCCTTGGTCCGCGCGCCCGCCTGCACATTGGCCGCGCTCCGCACGATCACCGCAGTCATCGGCAGCGCGCCGAGCACCCCGCACACCGCGTTGCCCGCGCCCTGCGCCATCAGCTCCTTGTCGTAGTCGGTCTTCGGCCCGTCGTGCAGCCGGTCCACCGCCGCCGCGCTGAACAGCGACTCCGCCGACGCGATCAGGGCGAACGACACGACCGTGCCCAGCACCAGCGGTTCGGTCAGCCGCCCGATGTCGGCGAGACCGGGCGGCTGCACGGCCTCCAGCAGTCCGCTGACCTCGACCCGCGCCACCGGCAGATCCAGCATGAACACCGCGGCGGTGGCGAGCAGCACCGCGGCCAGCGGCGCCGGGAGCACCCGCGCCGCCCGCTTCCAGCGCGGCCACAGCACCAGTACGGCGATGGTGCCCGCACCGACCGCGAAGGCGGTGGCGCCGCCGCCGTCCCGGGCCTTCTCCCAGGCCAGCCGCGGCAACCCCGCGAGGTTGGCGAGCCCGTCACCGGGCGCCTTGGCGTCGGTGAGGGTGTAGAGCTGCCCGGCTACCAGCACCAGCCCGATACCGGCCAGCATGCCCTGGACGACGGCGACCGAGATGGCCCGGAACCACCGCCCCCACCGCAACGCGCCCATGAGCAGTTGCAGCGCACCGGCGGCCAGCACGAGGGCACCCAGCGCCCCCAGGCCGTACGCCTGCACCGCCTCGTACACGAGGACGGTCAGCCCGGCCGCCGGGCCGCTGACCTGGAGGCTGCTGCCGGGCAGCAGGCCCGTCAGCAGACCGCCGACGATGCCGGTGACCAGGCCCAGTTCGGCGGGGACACCGGAGGCCACCGCGACGCCCACACAGAGCGGCACGGCGACGAGGAAGACGACGAGGGACGCGGTGAAATCCGCCCGGAGGAACGGGAGTCGGTTCACGATCAGTCGATTCATGGTGGGGCCCGCCGTCACAGAGGGAGGAACGAGTCGGACGCCGGGTCGTGCACGGTGACCCGGCCGGTGTGCACCTCGTAGAACCAGCCGTGCAGCCCGACGGAGCCGGTCGCCAGCCGTTCGCGCACGCTCGGGTACGCGCGGAGCCGGTCGACCTGTTCGCAGACATGGCGGCGGACGGCGTTGGCCGCGGCCGGCTCCGCGTCGTGGGGCAGCGAGTCGGACAGTTCCTGGCTGAGCCAGTCGCGGACGTCCGGCGCCGCGGTCAGGTCCTCCCCGCGGCATTTCGCGCCGACCGCGCCGCAGTGCGAGTGGCCGCAGACGACGATGTCGGCGACCTCCAGGACCCGCATGGCGTACTCGATCGTGGCGGCCTCGGAACTGGCCGCCCGGCCGGGGGTGTAGAGGGGCACCGCGTTGCCGGCCGTGCGCAGTTCGAAGAGTTCCCCGGGGCGCGCGCCGGTGATCAGCGACGGGATGACCCGGGAGTCGGAGCAGGTGATGAAGAGGGCGAGCGGCGACTGACCGGCGGCGAGCCGGCCGTACGTCTCCCGCTCCTCCTGGCGGTCGGCGATACGGGCACTGTGGTCCCGGGCGTGCTGGATGAAGGTGTCCATGAGGACGGGGTCTCCTGCTGATGAGGGGGGCCGTGGAATGCCGCCCGAGGACGGCGGGAACGCGTGGTGCGGTCGGTCCGTGGCGTGCTCAGCAGCGGAAGACGCAGTGCAGGACGGAGAGCGCGGACGGCCGCTGTCTGCCGTCGCCGGTCCGCGGCGGCGCGCCGGGCCCGCCGGTCGAGGGTGCCCGGACGGCCGAGGCGCGGTCCCGGGCCGCCGGAGCGTCCGGGGGCGGCAGCGGGGCGGCGTGGCGGGGGCCGCGCCGCACCCCGTGGCCGCGTTCCGTCTCGCGTTCGGCGAGTTCACCGTTGGTGTAGCTCGGCGAGGTGAGGGCGGGCGGTGCCGCCGCGGTGGTCGTTGCGGTCGCCGGTGCCGCGACCGCGGCGGTCGGCGCCGCGGCGCCCAGCAGGAAGAGGAGGAGCACGGCGAGCGTGGTCATCGGTCGTACGGCCGGGCGGCGTCGGCCCGGCGTGTTCTTGTCCTGGCGCATCATCGCCTCTCGGTTTCGGCCGGCCTGCGGGGGCCGGTCGTGGTCGGGTGTACAGGTCAACGGATGGACGGGCGGAAGGGTGCGCGGCCCGGCGCGCGGCCGGGCTGCCCGTGCCCCGGCCGGTCAGGCGGCCGCCGCCTCCAGGGCGGAGATCTCCGCCGGCGACATCTCCAGCCGCCGGTGCAGAAAGCGCACGATCGTCCAGTGCGGCAACGCGCCCTCGTCGAACGCGCCGAACGCCGCGCAGTACAGCGGAATCCAGCGCAGCGCCTCCTCCAGCACCTGCTCGCGACAGGGCTCCTGCTGGTAGTCCTCGTACGCGAGCGAGCGGTGCTCGCTGAAGAACCGGCCGGGCAGCCGCTCCTCGCACAGCGCGCGGTACTCGCGGGTCTGGAGGATCAGGTGGTGCCAGATCTCGTCGATCTCCGGCTCCACGGGGGAGGAAGAGACCGCCGAGCCGGTCGTGGTGGCGGGAGACGAGAACTTGCCGATCTTCAGCAGCAGATGCGCCAGGTGGTGGCCGGAGCAGTCGAGGTGGTACCGGCCGCGCGGATGAGCCTGCCGGGCCGCGTCGATCTCGCCGAGCATCCGGACGACCTCGTCGCGCTCCCAGAGCGCCGGGTCGAGCCGGAGATTGACGTACGAGGTACGGGAGTCGAGCCGCCGGTCGTCGGGGCCGGGGGAGGGGTCCGGTGCGGTGCCGCGCTTGGCGGCGTTGATGCGCGCGACGTGCTCGGTGGCCAGGACGGTGGTCAGCGACACCCGGCGGCAGCCCTCCTGCCAGGTGTGCGCGATGTCGGGGTGCTCGCTCCACAGCTGGTAGGAGGAGCGCAGCAGGAAGTAGGGCGGCCGGATGATCTGCATCCGGGCGTGGTGGGTGCCGGTGGACAGGACGAACTCGGCGTCGCCGTTCTCCAGGGCGGTGGCCAGCGCGGGCGTCATCCGGTTGTCGGGGAAGCCGCGGGCGATCTCCGGCTTGTCGAGCAGCGGGAAGTGCCCCCGCTCCAGTGCGTCGCGGTAGATCGGGATGTCCTTGATCTGCGCGAGGACCTCGGCCGTCGGCTGGCCGTCCCACTCCATTGCCTACCTTCACAAGTGCTCGGAAACGGGCGCCCGGCGGGAGGCGACGGGCGCGGGGCCGTCGCCTTTCGGGGCGGTGGCGCGGCGGCGGTCAGGAGATACAGCCGGCCTTGATGAGCTGCTCCATGTCGGCCTCCATGGCGTTCGTGGGCGGGAGGGGGCATACGGCGCCGGACGCCACCGCACGCCCTGAAGGTAAAAGAACCACCAAGCGAGTGTCAATGAAAGGTAATTCGGCGATCGGGTGAAAGCTGCCCCGTGCGCCATATTTGGCGCAATTCCGCTGCTCGTTGCGGTGCGGGAGGGGGTGAGGGGGTCGCCTCATCGGCGGATCGGCCGCGCACCGGTCAACGGGGCGGCGGTCGCAGGGTGTTGGGGGCCCTGGCCTGCGCCCTCCCTCGTGGCCCCCCGAGGAGTGCCGGTGGGCGCGGCGCGAGGGCGGCGGCCTGGTCTGATACATCATCAGATATGAAGATGATGAAAAGAAGTGCATATGCCAAACGGTTGACGAGCTTCGTCATTGAATGACGAAGAAGGGTGGTCCGATGGTTCGAAGGGTGACGGGATAACCCCTCGAATGGGTGGGGCAAAAGGTACGGAAGTCGATATTCCCGGCGACTATTTTCGCTCTCACTTGGAGGTGAGTAGGGTGTGCCCCGCCACCGCCGGATCGGGGGAAACGATCCGGCTTAATTCGGCGCGTAAGGAATGTGAGCGGGGGACGATGACGCCTTCAGGACCAGGAGGGGCTCATGGCGGCTGGCTCATTCGAAGGGCAGTACGTGTGGAGTCCGGCGGCAAATGACCGGCAGTTGGCGCAGGCGTGTATGGATGTCAGGGCCGGCCGGTACTTCAGCGCACATGAGGTACTCAAAGAGGCTCGGGGGGATTTCGAGGTCCGGGCACACCGGTCGCTGGTGCTGGCATCGGAAGCCGCCGACTCGGACCTGTCGGAACGCTGGATAGCGGAAGAACCCGGACCGGAAGCCGCACTCATGTGGGCGCGGGTCGCGATGATCCGGGCATTGCGTATGGCGGATACGGACGATCGACGGCACGAAGCTCTGGTACGCATCGCGCGGACAGCGGCGGAGCGCGCCACCCAGCTGCTGCCCGACGACCCCACACCCTGGGTCTGTCAGCTGGCGCTGTCGCGTTTTCAGCGCCCCCGTGATCCGGCGCCGCAGGGCCTCCTCACCGCGCCCACCGGGCCGTGGTACCTCTTCGCCCACATCCTCCGCATCGACCCCTGGCACCGCGAGGCCCACCACCGCTTCCTCGCCTTCTTCTTCAGCCGCAACGGCGGCTCGGCGAGCGCCAGCTGGGACGTCGCCGCCTTCCTGGGGCAGCGGGCCGCGGCCTCCTCGCCGCTGCGGCTGCTGCCGCTGGTCGCGCTGGTCGACGAGTACAACCCGACCGCGCTCCTGGCCGACCGCACCTGGGAGCAGCCGCAGTGGACCAGCACCGCGCTGAGCATCCACCGCCACTGGTTCCCCCATGTGGCCGACTACCGCTTCGTGCCGGTGGTCGACCTCTCCCATCTCGCGCACGCGCTGTTCATGGCGAAGCGTGAATTCGAGGCGCGCGAGGTCTTCACGGCGATGGGGCCCTATGCGGCCCGTATGCCGTGGAGTGCTTTCGGGCCGCCCGAAGAGCACTTGACGAAGGCCAGGCGTTCGTGCGGTCTGCCGGCCCCCGGAGCCGCCTGAGCGCCTTTCACCTTCCTCTGCGGACACCTGCGTGAGATCCGACGTGTACCGATAGCGCCGAAAGTGCGACTGTTCGCCCCCACCGAAGTCCCCCTATCAGCTCTGTCAGAAAGGATACGGTTGTGTCCGAGCGCATTGCGCCGCCCCACGCGGAAACACCCCGCCCGGTGGATACCGGGACGCTCGATGACGATGCCACGCTGCATGCGATGGGATATCCGCGGAAACTCACCAGAAGATTCCGCGCCTTCGACAATTTCGCGATCTCTTTCACCATCATCAACATTATCTCCGGGATCTTCTCCTCCTTCGGATTCGGAATGAACGCGGGCGGTCCGCGGATTCTGGTGTTCGGCTGGATCGGCGTCTCGGTCATGGTGCTGTTCGTCGGCGCCGCGATGGGTGAAATCGCGTCCGCCTACCCCACCAGTGGCGCTCTCTATTTCTCCGCCGGAAAGCTCGCCAAGCGCCACCGTGGCGCCTGGTCCTGGTACACCGGCTGGCTCAACTTCGTCGGCCAGGTCGGCGGCACCGCGGCCACCAACTTCGCCGCCGCCACCTTCATCCAGGCGTTCCTCACCATGCAGTGGCCGTCCTACGTCGCCACCCCGCAGCAGACCGTCGGCATCACCGCCGTCATCCTGCTGCTCCAGGGGCTGGCCAACACCTACACCGTGCGGCTGGTTGCCGTGTTCAACCGTATTTCCGTGTGGTGGCTGCTCATCGGCATGGTGGTGATCGTCGCCGCGCTGATGATCATCCCCGGCAGTCACCAGCCGGCGTCGTTCGTCACCCATTTCGCCAACAACACCGGTTTCACCCACGCCATTTACGGCGGAATGCTCGGACTGCTGGTCACCAGCTGGACGTTCACCGGCTTCGACGGCAGCTTTCACATGTCGGAAGAGACCGTGAAGGCCACCGTCAACGCCCCGCGCGGGATCATGCGCGCCATCAGCTGCTCCGCGCTCACCGGCCTCATCCTCATGCTCGCACTGGTGTACGCGATCAAGGATTACGGCCATGCGGCGAGCGCCGGCGCGCCGCCCGTGCAGATTCTCATCGACGCGCTCGGACCGGGCACCGCCAAGCTGCTCCTGCTGATCGTCATCGGCGCGATGCTCTTCTGCGGGCTCGCCAACATGACGAGCAATACCCGGCAGATCTTCGCCTTCTCCCGCGACGGCGCGATGCCCGGTTCCCGCTGGTGGCATTCGGTCTCCGCGCGCACCCGCACGCCCGTCAAGGCGGTATGGCTCGCTGCCGCCTGCCCGCTCGTGCTGGTGCTGCCGGGATGGTGGTCACACACCGCGTTCACCGCTGTCGTCAGCGTGAATGTCGTGGGCCTCTTCCTCGCGTACGGTGTGCCGATATTCCTCCGGCTGCGTCTCGACGACTTCCAGCCCGGCCCGTGGAACCTCGGGCGATTCGGCAAGCCCGTCGCCTTCATCGCGGTGACCTGGATCGTGATCAGCAATGTGCTGTTCATGCTGCCGCAGGCGTCACCGATCACCGCGGAATCGTTCAACTACGCGCCGATCGCCCTCGCGGTGGTCCTCGTCATCGCCACCGTCTGGTGGTTCGCCACCGCCCGCCGCCGCTTCCAGGGGCCGGTCAGCTACGGTCGCCCCGACGAGGTCGCCGCCATGGACCTCATCTGACACCCCGTCCGACCGCGGGCCCCCGGGGGTACGCGATGCGCCGTACGGCCGCCGCGTACCCCCGCCGCACACCGGCCCCGACCGAAGGGACGCCACCGATGTCCTCCACCGGCACCTCCGCCCCCGCCCACGAACTCGCCGTCTCCGCCGCCTCATCGGACGACTGGCGGCTCGTCGAGCAGTGGGCGGCCGACGAGGAGTGGAACCCCGGGCTCGCCGACACCGGGTGCTTCCACCCCACCGACCCGGCCGGATTCTTCACCGGCCGCCTCGGCGACCGCACCGTCTCCGCCGTCTCCGTCGTCACCTACTCCGACACCTACGCCTTCCTCGGCTACTACCTCGTCGACCCCGAACACCGGGGGCAGGGACTGGGCCTGGCCACCTGGCGCGCCGCCGTACCGCACGCCGGGACCCGCACCATCGGCCTCGACGCCGTCCCCGCCCAGAAGGCCACCTACGAGCGCGCCGGGTTCACCGCCGCCTACGAATCCGTCCGCTACGCCGGGCGCCCCGCCCCGGCCGACGGGGCCCCGGCCGCCGAGCCGTTCACCGCAGACCATCGGGACGCGGTCCTCGCCTACGACCGGACGTGCTTCCCCGCCGACCGGCACGGCTTCCTCGCCCGTTGGTTGACCGCGCCCGGCCACACCGTCCGCGTCGTGCTCCGCGAGGGGGCCCTCACCGGCTACGGAGTGATCCGTCCGGCCCGCAGCGGGCACCGCATCGGCCCGCTCTTCGCCGACACCCCCGAGGACGCCGCCGCGCTCTTCGACGCGCTCGCCGCGGCCGCAGGCCCGGGCGCCGAGGTCGTCATCGATGTGCCCGAAACCGCCGCCGCCACCCAGGAGTTGGCGCTCGGCCGGGGGCTGGTGCCCGTCTCCCGGTCCACCCGGATGTACACCGGCGCCGTCCCGCCCGTCCGGCAGGAGCGGATCCACGGGACCACCAGCCTGGAACTGGGCTAGACATCTCCTGACGTCCCGCGCCGCCTGCCGGGTGGCGCGGGACGTCAGGAGACGTCGCGGAGGTAGCGCCCCTCGGCGGTGAGGCGTGCGACATACGCGGCCGCGCCGTCCTCGTCGAGACCGCCGTGGGCCATGGCGATGTCCCGCAGCGCGCGGTCGATGTCCCCGGCCATCCGGGACGCGTCCCCGCAGACGCAGAAGTGCGCGCCGTCGCACAGCCAGGACCAGAGCAGCGCGCCGTGTTCGCGCATCCGGTCCTGGACGTAGATCTTCTCCGGCTGGTCGCGGGAGAACGCGGTGTCCAGCCGGGTGAGCACCCCCGTGTCGCGGAGGGATTCCAGTTCGGCGCGGTGGTGGAAGCCGCTCGCGCGGTGCCGTTCGCCGAAGAAAAGCCAGTTGGGGGCGGTGTGCCCGCGGGCCCGCCGCTCCTGGAGGAAGCCGAGGAACGGGGCGACGCCGGTGCCCGGCCCCACCATCACCATCGGCGTCGCCGGGCCGGCCGGGGGCCGGAAGTGCGCGGAGCGCTGGACGAACACCCGCACCGGGGCGCCGGCTTCGGCGTCGGCGAGGTGCGCCGAGGCGACGCCGTGGCGTGGTCGGCCGCGACGGCTGTCGAAGCGGACGACGGAGACCGTCAGCCGGATGCGGCACGGGTCCTGGAGCGGGCTGGACGCGATGGAGTACAGCCGTGGCCGCAGCCGGGGCAGGACGGCGGCCCACTCGGCGGCGGACGCCCGCACCGGGTACGCGGCGAGTACGTCGAGGGCCTGCCGCCCCCATGCCCACCGGGTGCGTTCCCCCTTGGCCTCGGGGCTCAGCAGGCGTGTGACGAGGCGGTCCCCGGTGCGGTCGGCGATCAGCCGGAGCAGGCCAGTGGTGATCCGGGTGGGGTCGAGGTGGCGTTCGAGCGCCGTGGCGAGGGGGACGGTGCCGACGCCGGTGACCTCGACGGCGGCCGCGGGGTCGGCTCCGGTCACCGCCAGCCATTCCGCCACCACCTCGGGCCGGTGGAGCGGCAGCACGCCCAGGGCGTCCCCCGCCTCGTAGGTCAGCGGCGTACCGGCCTCGCGGGTGTCGAGGGTGAAGGTGCGGACCTCCTTGCCGGAGTCCGGCCCGCTCAGCAGCCGGTTGTCGGTGAGGCGGGCGGTGGCGGGGGCGTTCCGGGAAGGCGGCGGGGCGGTTGCCGGGGCCGGTGGTGTGGCTGCGGGCCCGGACTTGGGCGCGGGCGCGGGTGCGGCGAGGCCCGGCCCGGGGGCGGTCGGTGCGGAGTCGGCGTCGGCGGGTGCGGAGCCGCTGCCGCCGGGTACGGCCGCGGTGGGCCCGGTACCGGCGGATGCCGCCCCGCTCGCCCCGTCCCCGCCGTCCCGTTCCTGCTCCGCATCCCACGCATCGAGCACCGCGTCCAGCCACCGCCCTGCGGGCTCCCTGTCGTCCGGTTCGCACTCCGCGCGAGGTGCCAGGCGGTGTGCGCCAAGGGCGGTCAGGCGGTCGTCGAGGCGGCGGCCGTGGCCGCAGAAGTCGGCGTAGGACGAGTCGCCGAGGGCGAGCACGGAGTAGGGCGTGCCGTCGAGGCGGGGCGCGTCGGGGGCGTTGAGCGCCGCCCAGAAACGGGCGCCGTTGTCGGGGGCGTCACCGTCACCGAAGGTGCTGGTGACCAGGAGCAGCACGGAGCCGGACGGCAGGGCCGCGGGCGTCCCGTCGTCCATCCGCAGCAGCCGCGCCGACCATCCACGTGCGGTCAGTCCGCGGGCCGCGACGGCCGCCGCCTCCTCGGCGTTCCCGGTCTGCGAGGCCCACAGCACCAGCGCCTCCCGGGCGGCCCCGGCGGCGGGAGCGGGCTCCGCCTCCGGCAGCGGCGTACGGGAGAACGCCCCGGCCAGCCAGCCGTTGACCCACAGGGCGTGGTCCGGGGTGAGCGGTGTGCGGTCCGGCAGCACCGGGGCGCCCGGCGGGCCCGCCCCCACCCCGGCGAGGAACCCGGCGAGATACCGCCGCTCCGGTTCGGCCAGCGTGGGCGGGGCGATGCCGCCGGTGTGGAACACCTCGGCCGCCGTCTCGGCGACCGCCGTGGCGACCGGGGACGGGCCCGCCGCCACGGCGTCCGCCGGTCCGGGCGCCCCGTCCGCCGCGACCGCCGTCCGCCCGGTGCGGGGCGCGGCCCCGGTCCCCGCCCCGGCCGCCGGTTCGGGTGCCCCGGCCGTGCCGGCGCTCCCGCCGCCTCGCGCCCTGTCCCCGTTGCCGGCCGTCGCGCCCGCCCCGACCTTGGTGAGCGCCACCGCACACGCCTTCGTCCCCGGCTGGAAGGACACCGGATCCACCGCGTCATGCGTGACCGCGTTGACGCTCAGATACTCACCGAACAGGTCGTTCCAGTGGAACGGTGCGAAGCAGTCGCCGGGCCGGACCCGGTCGTCGACCTTCGCGGGCAGGACCGCGCGCCCGCGCCGCGAGGCGACCTCCACCGCGTCACCGTCCACGATGCCCAGGGACGCCGCGTCCTGTGGGTGGATCTCCACGAACGGCCCCGGGTTCAGCGCGTCGAGGCGGGCGATCTTCGCGGTCTTGGTCAGCGTGTGCCACTGGTGCGGCAACCGGCCGGTGTTGAGAAGGAACGGATAGTCGTCGTCGGGGAGTTCGGCGGCCGGGAGGGACGGCCGGGCGTGGAAGACGGCCCGCCCGGTGGGCGTCGGGAACCACAGCCGGGGGCGGCTGCCGTCCGCCCGCTCCCGGGGCGGGTGCGCCGCGCCGTCGTTGAGGTAGCGCACCGGATTGCGGTCCGGGCCGTCCGGGGCGGCGCTGGGCCACTGCACCGGCCCCCGGCGCAGCCGCCGGTGGCTGACGCCGCGCAGGTCGTAGCCGGTGCGCGGGTTGTACGCGCGGGACAGTTCGGCGAAGACCTCCTCGGCGCTGTCGTACGCGAACGCCTCCCCGTACCCCATCCCGCGGGCGACGGCGGCGATGATCCGCCAGTCCGGCCAGACGTCGCCGGGCGGTTCGACGGCCTGCCGCATCAGGGTGAGGTTCCGCTCGGAGTTGACCAGCACCCCCTCGGTCTCCGCCCACATCGCGGCGGGCAGCTGCACATCCGCGTACGCCTGCGTCTCGGTTGTCGCGAACACGTCCTGGGTGACGACGAACTCCGCGGCTTCCAGACCCTCGATGACGGTGCGGCGGTGGGCGACCGACGCGACCGGGTTGGTGCACAGGATCCACGCCGCCTTGATCTCGCCGCGCGCCATCCGCCGGAACATCTCGACGGTCCCCGGGCCGCCGCTGCCGGGGCGGATCGTCCCGGGCGGCAGCCCCCACAACTCCTCGGTGAACGCCCGGTCCGCCGCCACCTCCGCCGACCGCTGTCCCGGCAGCCCGGGGCCCATGTAGCCCATCTCCCGGCCGCCCATGGCGTTGGCCTGCCCGGTCAGCGAGAACGGGCCGCAGCCGGGGCGGCAGATCGCGCCCGTTGTTAGATGCAGGTTGATCAGCGCGTTGGTGTTCCAGGTGCCGTGCGTGGACTGGTTGAGCCCCATCGTCCAGCAGCTCAGCCACGCCCCGGCGGTGCCGATCCACTCCGCCGCCCGCCGCAGATCCACCTCCGCCAGACCGGTCAGCGCGGCGACGGTCTCCGGCGGATGGTCCGCAAGGACGCCGTCCATCGCCGCCCAGCCCTCGGTGTGCGCGGCGATGAATTCGGGATCCGTGTGCCCGCCCGCCGCCAGCAGGTGCAGCAGCCCGTTGAGCAGCGCCAGGTCGGTGCCGGGCCGGATCTGGAGGAAGAGGTCGGCCTTGGCGGCGGTGGCGGTGCGCCGCGGATCGACGACGATCAGCTTCGCCCCGGCCCGCACCCGCTCCATCATCCGCAGGAAGAGCACCGGATGGCAGTCGGCCATATTGGATCCGATGACCAGGAACACGTCCGCGTGCGCGAAGTCGTCGTACGAACCGGGCGGCCCGTCGGCGCCCAGCGACAGCTTGTAGCCGCTGCCCGCACTCGCCATGCACAGCCGCGAGTTGGACTCGATCCAGCCGGTGCGCAGATAGCCCTTGGCCAGCTTGTTCGCCAGGTATTGCGCCTCCAGCGTCAACTGCCCGGAGACGTACAGCGCCACCGCGTCCGGTCCGTGCGTATCGGCGACCGTGCGCAGCCGCCGGGCCGTCTCGGCCAGCGCCGCCTCCATGGCGACCGGTTCGGGCGCCTCGCCACGGCGTGGGCGGCGCAGCGCCCCGGTGAGCCGTCCCGGCGCGGCCATCAGCTCCGCGCCGGTGGCACCTTTGGCGCACAGCCGCCCGGAGTTGGCCGGATGTGCCTTGTCGCCCGAGGCCCGGTGGACCGTCCGCCGCCCGTCCGGACCGGCCGTCACATCGAGGACGACGCCGCACCCCACCCCGCAGTACGAGCAGACGGTCCGCACCGGCGGGAGGGGGCGCGGCCCCGGTTCGGGTGCGGTCATGTGCGGCTCCTCCCGTGCTCCGACGCGGTACGCCGACGACGGTAGGGAGTGCAGGTTTCCCGGGTGTCACACCGGTTGATCTTGCGGGGTTACACCTCGTACACAGCGGCCCGGCGCCGTCCGTGAGGGACGACGCCGGGCCGGGGCACCGCAGCGGGTGCCGGGATCGGGGACGGGGCTCAGCCGAGGGCGGAGCGCTGCTGCCACTGCGGCCAGCTCTCCTGCCAGACCTCCAGGCCGTTGCCGACGTCCGTGCGCTCGGTGTTGCTGGTGCCCCGCACCTCGACGGTGGAGCCGACCGGCAGGAAGTCGTAGACCCGCTTGGCGTCCGAGGTGGTCATGCCGAAGCAGCCGTGGGAGTTGTTGACCGCGCCGATGGAGTTGTTCCACGGCGCGGAGTGCAGGAACGTGCCGGAGGCGGTGAGGTGGGTGACCCACTTCGCGTCCAGCATCCACTGGTCGCCGTAGCCGATGGTGGAGGAGTCCATGGTCTCGTCGGCGTTCTTGCTGCGGACGGTGTGCACACCGCCGCGGGTCGGCGCCTGCGGCGAGCCCGCCGAGCCCTTGACGGTGCCGACGGCGGAGCCGTTCTCGTACATGGTCAGGGTGTGCGACGGGACGTCGATGACGGCCTTGTGGTCGGCGCCGATGGTGAAGCCGAAGTCGTAGTCCCGGACGAACCAGCCGCCGGCACCGGACGGGACGCCGGTCAGCGCGCCCTTGACGGTGACCTTGGTCCCCGCGGGCCAGTACGTCTTGGGCCGCCAGTCGATGCGGTCCTTGCCGGAGTAGTCGGTGACCCAGCCCCAGGCGCCCTCGACCTTCGGGCTGGTGGTGACCTTGAGGGCCTTCTCGATCCCGGCGCGGCGGCCCTTGTCGATCGGGTTGTCGAAGAGGACCGAGACCGGCATACCGGTGCCCACGGTCTGGCCGTTGCCGGGGGAGTTGGTGAGCTTGTTGACGCGGTCGGCCTCGGCGGTGGTGAGGACGGTCTTCTTGGTGGCCTTCCGCCCGCCGTCGGAGGTGGTGCGGGTGGTGAGGGTGTACGTGGTGCCGGGCCGGACCTTGCCGTCGGAGGTCCAGGACGTGCCGCCGGAGGCCAACTTCCCCGGCACCGCGGCGCCCTTGTCGTCCTGCGCCTCGACCGAGGTGATCTTTCCGCCCTCGGTGCGTATCGCTATGGGGTCGCCGAGCGGCGCGGACTTGGCACCGGCGGCCGGGGTGACGGTGACCTCGGCCGCGGGCTGCTCCTGGGCCTGGGAGGCGGTGGCGCCTGTACCGCACGAGGTCACCAGGGCCGCCGCGAACAGGGCGGGTATCCAGCGGACGGCATGACGGCGTGGTGCGGCGAGCACGGGTTCCTCCAAGAGCACAGAGCGCAAGCAGACAGGTGCGGAACGTGGGCGCGGCGCACCGCGCGGACGTTCCGCCATAACAGAAGACGGTTTGTCAGCTTCCGTGGTTGTCCGCCGGATCGCACCTCAATGACACAATTAGGTCTCGGCGGGGGAGGGGCCCGTGTCCGGGCGGGCCGTCTACGGGGCGGGGTCCTCGCTCAGGCCCTCCCAGTGGTCGGCCAGAGATGTCAGCAGACGTATCAGCTCCCCGCGCCGCTCGGCGCCGTACGGGGCGAGCAGCCGCTCGTCGAGCAGGTCGAGGCGGTAGCGGGCCGCGCGCAGTGCCCGTTCGCCCGCCTCGGTGAGGTAGAGCAGCTTGCGGCGGCCGTCGGCCGCGGCGGTGTGGCGGACGAGCAGGCCACGGGTCTCCAGGCGGCGGGCCACGTCCGCCATGGTCGAGGTGTCCAGGGCCACCGCCGTCGCCATCGACCGCTGGTCCCGGCCGGGCGCCGCCCGCACCGCCGTCAGCACCGCGAACTGCGGCCCGGTGAGCGTCGGATCGACCGCGCGCGCCCACAGCGCGAGGTACGCCTGGTGGAGCCGGCGCACCTGATAGCCGGGGGCGTCGGTGAGCGCCGCAGGGATCGCGGGCCCGGGCGCGGGTGTGGTGCCCGCAGGGGTCTCGTCTGACATGGGGTCACTCAATCACGGTGATCGCGGGCGGCGCGGGGCCGTGACCCACCCCGGGGGTGAGCTCTCCGGGACGGTTCGCTCCCGCGCTCACCCGCGCCGCGCCTTCGCCAGTTCGCGGCGCAGATGGCCGAGGCGGGCCAGCAGCCAGCCCTCGAAGACGCCGAAGGCGAAGGCGGCCACCAGCGGCCCGTACTTGGCGGTTGCGGGGCCGCCCGGCAGCAGGGACGGGCCGCTCACGGGCGCGGGCGCGGCGGCGGCCGGGGGGCCGGGCGTCTGCGCGGCGGGCGCGGGGACGGGACGGCCCGCCACGGAATCCGAGGGGCCCGCACCGGCCGCGGCGCCGCCCGCACCGGCCGCGTCCCCCACCCGCTCCTCCTCCAGCAACCCACCCAGATTCGCCGCGAATCGTTGCAGCAGCCGCTGCGACACGGCGTCCAGCGCGCCCTTCCCGAACTGGGCGAGTTTGCCGCTGATCACGAGGTCGGTGGTGACGTCGAGCCGGGTGCCCGCCGGGTCGTCGGTCACCGTCAGCACCACCTCCGCCTCGGCGTTGCCGCGGCCGTGTGCGTCGGCGCCCCGCGCCTGGAGCCGTAGCCGTCGCTGCCCGGCGTCCGACTCCAGGAACCGTACGGTGCCCCCGTACGCGGCGGCGACCGGGCCGACGCGGACCGTCACCCGGCCCCGCCAGGCGTCGCCGTCCTGGCCCTCCGGGCCGTCGAGTACACAGCCCGGCATGCAGGACGCCACCCGCCGTACGTCGTTGAGCAGCGCGAACACCGCTTCCGGCGGCGCGGTCACGGGCACGCTGTTGCCGATCCGCATCAGTTCTCCTTCCGCGCGGCGCGCCGGGCCGTGGCGCAGCCGTGGATCGCGTCGACGAGGGGCTGGTAGCCGGTGCAGCGGCAGAGGTTCGCCGCCACCAGTTCGCGGACCTCCGCTCGGTCCGGGTCCGGCCGCTCGGCGAGGAAGCCCTCCGCCAGCATCAGGAATCCGGGGGTGCAGAAGCCGCACTGGAGCGCGTGGTGGTCGGCGAACGCCCGTTGCAGATCGCTGAGTTCGCGGCCGTCGGAGAGCGATTCGACGGTGCGGACAGCGGCGCCCTCCGCCTGTACGGCGAAGAGCAGACAGGCCCGCACGGGGCGGTCGTCGAGCAGCACGGTGCAGGCGCCGCAGACGCCGTGCTCGCAGCCGACGTGGGTGCCGGTCAGCCCCAGATCGTGGCGGAGCACGTCCACGAGGGTGCGGCGCGGCTCGCACAGCACCTCGTACGGGGCGCCGTTGACGTCCAGCACCAGCAGCTGGCGCTCCAGCGCGGGATCGGTCCCGGCGTCCGCCGGATCGGTCATCGGGAGGTCGGGCGGATGGTCGCTCACGGTACGGACTCCTGGGTCGGGTCGGCGGTGTGCGCGGGATGCGGCGCGGGTCAGGCGCCGTGCAGCGCGCGGTGCACCGCCTCGGGGGTGACGGGCAGCGTGTCCAGTTCGGTGCCGGTGGCGCGCAGCGCGTCGTTGACGGCGTTGAGGACGGCGGCGGGCGCGCCGATCGTGCCGCCCTCGCCGACGCCCTTGGCGCCGGTGGCGTTGGACGCGCACGGCGTCTCCAGATGGAAGAGGGTGATGTCGGGGATCTCCTGGGCGGTGGGCACCTTGTAGTCGAGGAAGCCGGTCGCCGACGGCTCGCCCCGCTCGTCGTAGGTGATCTGCTCGAACAGCGCGCCCGCGATGCCCTGCGCGATGCCGCCGCGGCACTGCCCCTCGACGACCTGCGGGTTGATCGCCACCCCGCAGTCCTCGACGCAGACGTACCGCAGCAGCGTGATGCCGCCGGTGTCCTCGTCGAGTGCGGCGACGACGCCGTGGGTGGCGTTGGAGAACGTCCCGTCGTGGAACACGTCGAAGGACGCCGTCGCAGTCAGCCCCGGCTCCAGGTCCTTGGGCAGCAGATGCGCCCGGAAGTGCGCGAGCGCGGCGAGTTCGGCGTACGGGACAGCAGGGACTTCGGTGTCCCGGACGTCCCGGCGCCGCACCGTGCCCCGGTGCAGCTCCGTCTCCTCCCAGGGGACGTCCCAGCGCGCCGCCGCCAGCCGCCGCAGCTTCTCGCCGAGCCGCTCCGCGGCGAGCCGTACCGCGCTGCCGCCGATCGTCACCGACCGGCTGGCGAACGTCCCCCAGCCGTACGGCACCCGGTCCGTGTCGCCCTGATGGAGCTTCACCTTCGCGAGGTCCAGGCCGAGGACGTCGGCGGCGATCTGCGCGAGCGTCGTCTCATGGCTCTGGCCGTGGCTCATCGTGCCGGTGGTGACGCTCACCGCGCCGCCCGGGTCCATCCGCACCTCGGCGAGGTCGTAGCCGGGCACCATGTCCATCCGGCGCTGCGCGAACGCGGCGGAGCCGTAGCCGGTGCGCTCGTTGAAACAGGCATAGCCGATGCCCAGCCGCCGCCCGGCGGCGGCCGCCGCGTCCCGCCGCTCGTACCAGCCCTCCTCGCGCAGCGTCCGCTCGCACAGATCCAGCGATTCGCGGTACGAACCGGGGTCGTAGGTGATGCCGTTGATACCGGTGTACGGGAAGTCGGTGATGAGGTTGCGGCGGCGCAGCTCCACCGCGTCCACGCCCAGCTCCCGCGCGGCCCGTTCGAAGAGCCGCTCCATCACCATCACGTACTGCGGGCGGCTCACGCCCCGGTACGGCGCGCTCGGCGCCTTGTTGGTGGTCACCGCCCGGCCGCGCACCCGGTAGGCGGGCACCCGGTAGACGCCCGGGAGCTCCGCCGCCGCCATCAGCGGTTCGATCCCGGCGGTGAACGGATAGCAGGAGTAGGCGCCCATATCGCAGACGATGTCGGCGTCCAGGCCCAGGATCCGGCCGTCGGCGGCGAACGCGGCGCGCACGTCGTAGTGCTGCTCGCGGGCGAGGAAGGAGGCGGTCAGCGCGTCCTTGCGGTCCTCGATCCACTTCACCGGGCGGCGCAGGCGCAGCGCCGCCGCGGCGGTCGCGATCTCCTCCCGGCCCACCACGCACTTCAGGCCGAAGCCGCCGCCCATGTCCGGCACGACGACCCGCACGGCCCGCTCGTCCAGACCCAGACAGCCCGCCGCGACCGTCCGCACCTGGTGCGGCACCTGGGTGCAGGTCTGCAACACCAGCTGCTCGGCGCGGTCGTCCCAGTGGGCCAGCGCGCCGCGGGTCTCCAGCGGCAGCGCGTTCTGCCGTCCGGTGCGCGCCTCGACCCGCACCACGCGGTGGGCGGCGGCGAAGACGTCGTCGATGCCCTCGGTGGCGAACGGCGCGACGTCCACGAGTGTGTTGCGGGCCGCCGCCTCGTGCACCAGCGGCGCCCCGTCGGTCAGCGCCGCCGCCTCGCTCACCACCGGCTCCCGCTCGTCGTAGGCGACCCGCGCGGCCTCCAGACCGTCCTCGGCGGCGTACGGGTCCCGGGCGACGACCACCGCCAGCGGTTCGCCGATGTACCGCACCCGGCGCCGCGCCAGCACCGGCATCGCGGTCTCGGTGAACTCCTCGGGCGGCCGGTGCAGCCGGGCGGTGATGTCGCCAAGACCCAGATCGGTGGCGTCGAACGCGGCGACCACGCCCGGCACCCGCCGCACCGCGTCCAGATCGAGGGCGGTGACCTCGCCGTGCGCGACGGTGGAGCGGACGAACTGGGCGTGCAGCACGCCCGGTTCGGTGAGGTCGTCGACGAACCGGCCGCGCCCGGTCAGCAGCCGGGGGTCCTCCTTGCGCGGGACCGACCGGCCGATCAGCGGTCCGGGTTTGTCGGAGTGCGGGCCGCCGGGGTGCCCGGCGGCGCCCGGACGGTGGCCGTGGCCGTCCGGCACGCCGTACCCGTCGCCTCCGCGGTGTCCGTCGTGCCGTTCCTCGGGTGTCCTCGCCGTCATCGCGCGTCCGCCTCCTCACAGGCCCGCCGCACCAGCGTGCGGATCAGCTGCCGCCGGTACGTCGCGCCGCCCCCGGGCCCGTCCGTGTCGTCCGGGAGCGTGGCGGCGGCCGCCGCCGCGCACTCCGCGAAGGTGCCGCCGTCCGCAAGGACCCGCTCCGCCTCGACGGCCCGCAGCGGCACCGGGCCGACGCCGCCGAGCGCCACCCGCCCGCCGCGCCGCGCCCCGCCGTCCCGGTCCAGCACGACGGCGGCGGACGCGAGCGCGAAGTCGCCGCGCCGTTCGGCGAATTCGGTGACCGCGGCGTACGGCGCCGGGCGCGGGAAGACGATCTCGATGAGGAGTTCGTCCGGCTCCAGGGCGGTGGTGTACGGGCCGAGGAAGAACTCCGCGGCGGCGATGCGGCGGGCCCCGCGGGGGCCGAGGACGTGCAGTTCGGCGTCGAGGACCACCGCGAGCAGGCACCATTCGGCGGTCGCGTCGGCGTGTGCGAGGCTGCCGCCCGCCGTGCCCCGGGTACGGATCGGCAGATGCCCGATCCACCGCATCGTCTCCCGGACCACCGCGAAACCGGGCCCGAGGACGGAGTCCGGGGCCCGCTCCACGGAGTGATGGGTGGTCAGCGCCCCGACGCGCAGCGCCCCGGCGGTGTCGGTCCCCAGGTGGTCGAGGCCGCGCAGGGCGCCGATGTCGACGAGGTGCCGGGGCCGGGCGAGCCGGTAGGCCATCATCGCCACCAGGCTCTGGCCTCCGGCGAGCACCTTGGCGTCCTCGCCCAGCTCGGCGAGGAGCCGGACCGCGCCGTCGGTGTCACGGGCCCGGTGATAGCGGAACGCGGCGGGTTTCATCACTCTCCTTTTCGTACGGAGACCGGCCCGCCGGTGGGGCGGAGAGGGTGGGGAACTCGGGCGGAGGAGCGGGCCGGTGCGGGGGAGGGGAGGCGGCGTGCGGTGCGTACGGATGGCGCGGGTGGCCGGGGCCGCACGGACCCCGGGAACGGCGGGCTGCTGTCCGCGGAAACGCGCTGATCAGCGGTGACGCCCACAGGGACGCGAGGTCACCGGCCGAGGTAATCCGAACACGTACGATCGGGCGGTGGCAAGGGGGCGCCCGCCGCGTTCACCCGGCGGAGCCGTTGCTCACGGGCCGTTGGCCGGTCCCGCACGCCGACCCCCGGCCCCGCCCGGCGACGCGAGGACGGAGCCGGGAGCGGCGGAGACGGACTACGGACGTGCCGAGGCTGTGGGCTGACTCCGCATCACCTGAAGGCTCTCGTCCCGCACCCCGGTCGCGGGCTCCCGCGCGGGCCGGTACGCCGTCAGTTCGGCGGCCGGTGTGCCGGTGGTCAGCTCGCGGGCGGTCAGTTCGCCCAGCAGCGGGGCGAGCGTCACCCCGCTGTGGGTGACCACGTGGTACAGCCCCGCCGCGCCCGGCACCTCGCCGACCAGCGGCAGCCCGTCGGACGGCACCGGGCGCACCCCCCGGCGCACCCCGGTGGCCGCCGCGCCCCGCAGCGCGGGCAACACCTCCTGGCCCAGCCGGTGCAACTCCGCCTCCAGGCCCGGATCCTGGGTGTCGCCCGGGGCACCGTCCGCCGTGAGCCGGGCGTCCACCGGCCAGGAGATCGAGCACACCCGGTCGCCCGGCGCCGGACGCAGATCCACCCCGGGCGTCGCGAGGATCGCGCCCAGCCGCGCCTCGGGCACCGGCACGCTCTCGCCGACCAGCCCCGGGATCCGGGTCAGCGGCAGCGCCGTACCGGCCAGCTCCGCGATCCGCCCGGCGTCCGGGCCCGCGCAGTTGACCACATGGTCCGCCTCCCAGCGACGGCCCTCGCTCTCCACGCCGACGACGCGGCCGCCGCGCCGTAGCAGCCCGGTGACGCGCAGCCCGTAGTGGACGGCCGCGCCGCGCCGGGCCGCCCGGTCCAGCAGCGTGCGGGCGAAGAGCGGCGCGTCGTACCAGGCGGCGTGGTCGTGCACCACCAGCTCGTCCGCCCGGCACGACGCCGGATCGACGCCCGGCGCCAGCTCCGCCAGCGCCTTCGGACCCGTCGTCCGGCACGGGTGGCCCCACTCCCGCAGCCGCCGCGCCCGCTCCTCGATCACCCGCCGCTCCCGCGCGGTGTGGCCCCACTGCACCAGCGGCACCGCATGCCGCCAGACCGCCCCGGCGCCGTCCTCCTCGCCCAGCGTCAGATGCGCCGCGGCGCTGCGGCGGTTCAGCTCGTAGTACGTGTACGGGGTCTTGAGGTGGGTGACGTCGATGGCGAAGGTGGCGCTGGAGGTGCCGGAGGCGGGCCCGGCGGCGTCGATGACGGTGACCGCCACGCCGGACCGCGCCAGATGGTGCGCGACGGACGCGCCGAGCACACCGGCGCCGATGACTACTGCACGGGACATGGTCTCTCCTGTCGGGAGGACGGACGGAAGCCGGGGAGTGGGTCAGAGGACCTTGCGGAGGAAGGCGCGGGTGCGGGCCTCGCGTGGGGAGCCGAGGACGTCGGCGGGGCGGCCCGACTCGACGACGACACCGTCGTCCATGAAGACCAGCGCGTCGCCGACCTCACGCGCGAAGCCCATCTCATGGGTCACGACGATCATCGTCATCCCGTCGTCGGCGAGGCCCCGCATCACGTCCAGCACCTCCCCGACCAGCTCCGGGTCGAGCGCCGAGGTCGGCTCGTCGAAGAGCATCAGCTTCGGGCGCATGGCCAGCGCGCGGGCGATCGCCACCCGTTGCTGCTGGCCCCCGGAGAGCTGCGACGGATAGCTGTCGGCCTTGTCGGCGAGCCCGACCCGGGCCAGCAGCTCGCGGCCACGGGCCCGCGCCGCCGCCTTCGGCTCGCCGTTCACCAGGACCGGCGCCTCCACGACGTTCTCCCACGCCGTCAGATGCGGGAAGAGGTGGAACTTCTGGAAGACCATCCCGATGGCGCGCCGCTGCCGGGCCACCTCCTTCTCGCCCAGTTCGTGGAGGCGGCCACCGCGCTCCGCGTAGCCGATCAGCTCGTCGCCGACGTACAGCCGGCCCGCGTCGATCCGCTCCAGGTGATTCACGCAGCGCAGGAACGTCGACTTGCCGGAGCCCGACGGGCCCACCAGGCACATCACCTGGCCCGCCCGCACCGTCAGATCGATGCCCTTCAGCACCTCGACGGAGCCGAAGCTCTTGCAGACGCCCTCGGCCCGTACGACGGGAACGGACCCTTCGCGTACGGCGGTCGGCGTCATGACTGCCCCTCCTCGGTGACGGCGGCGGACCCGCGCCGCCTGCGGGGCGCCGCGGCGGAGCGGTCCGCGCCCCGGCGGAAGCGGCGCTCCAGGTAGTACTGGCCGACGTTCAGCACCGACGTCGCCACGAGGTACCAGACGCACGCCACGGCGAGCAGCGGCACCTGCTGGAAGTTGCGGGAGTAGATGCCCTGGATCGACGTCAGCAGCTCGGGCACGGCGATGGCGAACACCAGCGAGGTGGTCTTCAGCATCGAGATCGCCTGGTTGCCGGTGGGCGGGATGATCAGGCGCAACGCCTGCGGCAGCACGATCCGACGCAGCGTCTGCCGCCGCGTCAGCCCCAGCGCGTGCGCCGCCTCGGTCTGCCCCTCGTCCACCGACGTCAGCCCGGCGCGCACGATCTCCGCCATGTACGCGGCCTCGTGCAGCCCCAGGCCCAGCACCGCCGCCGTCATCTGCGTGATGAGGTGGTTGGTGTCGACCTGGAAGAACGTCGGCCCCCACGGCACGCCGAAGCCGATGACCGGCACGATGGCCGACAGGAAGTACCAGAACAGCAGCTGCACCAGCAGCGGCGTCCCGCGGAACACCCAGATGTACAGGGCGCTCAGCCGGGCCGGCACCGGATTCGGGGACATCCGCAGCACCGCGACCGCCACCCCGCCCACGACGCCGACCGCCATCGCCGCGACCGTCAGCACCAGCGTGGTCCGCAGCCCCTCCTGCACCACCGGCGCGAACAGGAACTCCCCGACCGTCGCCCACTGCATCCGGGGATTGGCCGCCCACCCCTGGACCAGGAACACCAGCAGGAAGAGGAGGGCCGCCGAGGTCACCCAGCGCCCGGGGTGGCGCTGCGGCACCGCCCGGATCCGTTCGCCGCCCGGGGACGTCCGCACCGTCGCGGGCCCGCCGCCCGTCTCCGCCGTCAGGGCCTGTCCGCTCATACCGCGCCGCCGTTCACCGTCGCCTGCCGGAGCGCACCCGCCCCGACCTTCCACGCCGTGAGGATCTTCGTGTAACCGCCGTTGTCGATGACCTTCTGAAGGGCCTTCTGCACCGCCTTCACCAGCGCCTTGTCCTCCTTGTCGACGAGAATCCCGTACGGCAGGAAGCGGTAGGGCGTGCCCACCTTCCGCAACCGGCCGCTGGACTGCGCCGCCTGGTACTCCACCGTCGGGGTGCCGCCGACGAACGCCTCGGCGCGGCCGGTCGACAGCGCCTGGAAACAGCCCACCGAGTCCGGGAAGACCAGCACCTGCGGCGCGCCCCGCCCGGCCACCGCGCACTTCTTCCGCTGCGCCTCCAGGTCGTCGACCTGCGCGGTGCCCTGCTCGACGGCGACCTGCCTGCCGCACAGGTCCCCGAGCGCCGCGACGTCCTTCGCGTGCTGCTCGGGCACGAGGATCGAGCTGCTGGTGCGGAAGTAGTCGACGAAGGTGATCCGGCCACGCCGCTCGGGCTTGTCCAGCATCGCCTGGATCGCCAGGTCGTAGCGGTGCGACTGCACCCCGCCGATGAGGCTGTCGAAACTCGCCCTGGCGAAGGTGACCTTGACGCCGAGGGTCTGCGCGATCGCCTGGATCAGATCCGGCTCCACGCCGACCAGCGTCTTGTTGTCCGTCCCCAGCGACACCAGCGGCGGATAGTCGTCGCCCGTCGCGACGGTCAGGGTGCCCGCCGCCCGGATCTTCGCCGGGAGCAGCGCGTGCAGCGCCGGGTCCTTCTTCTGCACCGGCGCCGCGGACCGGGTGGTCGGGTCGGCGCCGCCGCAGGCCACGGCGAGCGGGAGGAGCGCCGTGACGCAGAGACCGGCCACCACCCGGCGCGTCCTGCCGCGGGCCCGGGGGGCCGGGAGCTGTCTGTCCATGGAGAAGCCCTTCTGCCGTGGGTCGGCCACTGACCGCTCAATGTGCGGCAGCCCGGAGCCGCACACAAGATGAGGCAGGGTGAGCATCCATGGACATGGTGTCCAGCCCGGCTGATGCATCTCAACGGGCGGAACGGGGGTGTGCGGACGGCCTCATCCGGGGTAGAACCCGTGATCACCGGCGCGCACGACGATGCTCTCCGGCGCTACGCGCCCGCCGGTGAGGTCGACCCCTGGTGACCCGTTAGCACCCGGTGTTAACGTCACCTGATGCTGACCCCCACGCAGCTCCAGGCGGTACGCGACGTCGTGGCCACGGGCTCGCTGCGCACCGCGGCGCGCCTCCTCGGGTACACGCCCTCCGCCGTCTCCCAGCAGATCTCCTCGGTCGAACGGGCCCTGGGCGTCCAGCTCTTCGAGCGGTCGCCGCGCAGTGTGCGGCCCACCGCCGCCGGGGTGCAGCTGGCCCGCCGGGCCGCCCGGCTGCTGGCCGAACTGGAGTCGGCGGAGGACGAGCTGCGCTCCTTCGCGGCCGCCGAACGCGGCCGGCTGCACCTGGGCAGCTTCTGGTCCGCGGGCTTCCGGCTGGTCCCCGACGTCCTCGCGGAATTCCTCCGCGACCGCCCGCAGGTCGACGTGCGTTACGAGGAGGGCGACCCGCAGACCACCGTCCCCGCCGTCTCCGAGGGACGCCTCGACCTCGCGGTGATCTTCGAGTACGGCATGGTGCCGCACAACTGGCCCGACGATCTGGAGACCATCCTCCTCCTGGAGGAACCGCTCTACGTCCTCGTCCCCACCGGTCACCGCCTCTCCCACCGCAAACGCATCCGGGTCGGCGACCTCTCCGGCGAACGCTGGATCTGCTACCGCGAGGACACCGACGCCGCCCGCTCCCTCCTCCACATCTGCGCCGAGGGCGGCTTCCGCCCCGAGGTGCTGTTCCGCACCAACGACTACAACCTCCCGTTCGAGCTGGTCCGCAAGGGCCTCGGCGTCGCCATCGTCCCCGAACTCGCGCTGCTCGCCTCCGAAGAGATCCACCTCATCCGGCTCGCCGGACCCGCCCACGTCCGCCGCGTCTTCGCGGTCCGCCGCGCCGCCGACCCCAACCCGTTCCTGGACGGCGCGATCCGCACCCTGCGCGCCGCCGCCGACGCCATCGACGCCGGGCGCCGCACCCGCCCCGAGCCGCCCATCGCCGTCTGACCACCCCGTACGCTGAAGGTCCGAACCGTCCCACCACGAGGGGGAGTTGTGGATCCGGAGATCGCGGCACTGGCGGGCAGCGCGGGCACGGCACTGGTCGGCGCGCTGACGACGGATGCCTGGCACGGCGTACGCGACCGCTTCCTGGCCCTGTGGCAGCGCACCCGCCCCGAGCGGGCACCGGTCATCGCCGGGGAACTCGACGACACCCGCGAGGAGTTGCTGGCCGCCCCCGAGGGCCCCGGCCGGGACGCCGTCGCCGCGGACAGCGGCACCGAATGGCAGAGCCGCCTGCGCCGCCTGCTCACGGCCCACCCCGAACTCACCGGCGAACTCCGCGCCCTCGTCGCCGACCTCACCCCGCCCGAGGCACCCGCCCCCGCCGTCACCCAGCACGCCACCGCCTCCGGCAACGCCCGCGTCTACCAGGCGGGACGGGACATGAGGATCGGCGGGGCGGACGGCTGACCGCTTCGCCTCAGCCCACCGGATCCGCCGCCCGCCCCCACTCCCGCCGCAGCCGGGCGAACGGCCGGGGGCGGTTGAGGGCGAGGGCGGCGGTGGGGCGGCCGTCGCGTTCGTAGACGGCGAGGAAGGTGCGGTCGTCGGGGGAGCCCTCCACGACGCGCGGTACGTCACCGGGGGACCGGCGTCCGGCGAACTGGAGGCGGACGCCGTACTGCTCCGACCAGAAGTACGGCAGCGAGCGGTGGACGGCCTCGGTGCGGCCCGCGAGGAGATTGCGGGCGCAGACCGCGGCCTGTTCGGTGGCGGCGGTCCAGTGCTCGCTGCGCGCACCCGCCGTCCGCGCCACGTCCCCGGCGGCCACCACCTGCGGCAGCGGCGTCACCCCGCCCGCGTCGCAGCACACCCCGTCGTCGAGCGGCAGCCCGCTGCCCGCCAGCCAGCCGGTGCGCGGGCGGACCCCGATGGCGACGACGACCACCTCGGCGGGGAGCAGCCGCCCGTCGGCCAGCGCGACCGCGGTGACGGCGTCCGCCGCACCGTCCGCGCGCAGCCCCGCCACCCCGGTGCCGGTGAGCAGCCGCACCCCGTGATCGGCGTGGAGCGCGGCGCAGATCCCGGCCATCGCCTCGCCCAGCTGCGGTACGAGGGGGAGCGGAGCGGCCTCCACCACCGTCACGTCATGGCCGAGCGCGGCGCACGACGAGGCGGTCTCCGCGCCGAGGAACCCGCCGCCGATCACCACCACCCGTACCGGCCCGGCGGTCAGCGCGGCGCGCAGCGCCCGCGCGTCGTCGAGGGTGCGCAGGGTGTGCACCTTGCCGGGCACCGGTCCGGGCAGGGTGCGCGGCGCGGCGCCGGTGGCGAGGACGACGCCGTCGGTGCGTATCTCCTCCCCGGAGGCGAGGGTCACCGACCGCGCCCGCGGGTCGAGGCGGACGGCCCGGGCGCCCGTCCGCAGATCGAGGGCGAGCCCGGCGGTCTCCTCGTCGTCGGCGAGCGCGAGGGCGTCCGCGTCCGCCGCACCGGTGAGGAAAGCCTTCGACAACGGCGGCCGGTCGTACGGCCGGTGGCGCTCCTCGCCGACCAGGACCAGCCGGCCCGCGTACCCCTCGGCGCGCAGCGCACGGGCGGCGTACAGCCCCGCCAGTGACGCGCCGATGACCGTGACGGTGTGCATGGGGCGTCCTCCTCGAAGCCGCGGGGTGACGACCTCACCGGCGAGGGGCAGCGGCGTCGCGGCGTCCACTGACCCTCGCAGGTGAGGCCGGTACGGACGGCGGCCGTGTGACGGCCGGTCACGCCTCCTCCGGCCGTGCGGACGCCGTGCCTCCGGCGCGCGGACAGCGTTTCGCAATGCGCACGCCGGAGCGTTCTGCGCAACAGAATCCCGGCGTGGTGCGGGCCCGTCAAGCGGTCCCCCAGGATTGTCCGGCGATTCCCGGCCGCCCGTTCCACGCCCCTTGACGGTGCCGGTCCGGCGTTCCCACTATGTCTCTCATCGCGCAACCGATCGTGCAATGCGCAACACCCTGGGCCTCTGCCGCCGCTCGTCCTCCGTCCGTCCCCGCCGCCTCGGCGCGCCCCGGCACCGTCCGCCCCGACCTCCCGAAGGAGGGACATGCCTCCCGCATCCCCGACCGACGCCCGCGTGGTCGTCATCGGCGCCGGCATCGTCGGCTGCTCACTCGCCGACGAACTCACCGCCCGCGGCTGGCGCGACGTCACCGTCCTGGAACAGGGCCCCCTCCCGGCCCCCGGCGGCTCCACCTCGCACGCCCCCGGCCTGGTCTTCGCCACCGGCCCGTCCCGGACCCTGACCCGCTTCGCTGCCTACACCATCGAGAAGTTCACCGCCCTGGAGACCGACGGCGCGCCCTGCTTCCACGCCGTCGGCGGGCTGGAGGTCGCCACCACCGAGGAACGCTGGGCCGACCTCCACCGCAAGGCCCGGCTCGCCGCCTCCTGGGGCATCCGCGGGGAACTCCTCACCCCCGAACAGTGCGCCCGCCACTGGCCGATGCTGGACACCTCCCTGCTGTACGGCGGCTGGTACACCCCCGACGACGGCATCGCCCGCGCGGTGCCCGCCTGCCGCGCGCAGATCGCCCGCGCCACCGCCCGCGGCGCCCGCTTCCTCGACCGGCACACCGTCACCGGCATCGAGCGGACCGATGGCCGTGTCACCGGCGTCGTCACCGACCGCGGCACCTTCCCCGCCGACCATGTCGTGGCCGCCGCCGGATTCTGGGGCCCGGTGATCGGCGCGATGGCCGGGGTCCGCGTCCCGCTGCTGCCGCTCGCCCACCAGTACGCGACGACCGCGCCGCTGCCCCAACTCGCCGCCCCCGGCGGCCCGCCGGACGGGGCGACCCGCCCCCTGCTGCGCTTCCAGGACCGCGACCTCTACTTCCGCGAACACACGGGCCGCCTCGGCATCGGCTCGTACGCCCACCGCCCGATGCCCGTCGACCCGCACACCGTGCCCGCCTTCGACGACGCGCCCGTCATGCCGTCCTCGCTGCCGTTCACCGCCGACGACTTCGCCCCCAGCTGGCGCGACGCCACCCACCTTCTGCCCGCGCTCGGCGCGTCCCAGGTCGCCGACGGCTTCAACGGCGTCTTCTCCTTCACCCCGGACGGTATGCCGCTCCTCGGCGAGGCCCCCGAACTGCGCGGCTTCTGGCTCGCCGAGGCCGTCTGGGTCACCCACTCCGCTGGCGCCGCCCGCGCCGTCGCCGAGCTGATGACCGACGGCCACGCCACCCTCGACCTGCACGCCTGCGATCCGCACCGCTTCGAGGGCGCCCAGCGCTCACCCGCGTACGCCGCCGAGCGCGGCACCCGCAGCTTCCTGGAGGTGTACGACGTCGTCCACCCCCTCCAGCCGCCCGAGCGCCCCCGCCCGCTGCGGGTCAGCCCGTTCCACGACCGCCAGCGCGAACTCGGCGCGTACTTCCTGGAGTCGGGCGGCTGGGAGCGCCCCCACTGGTACGAGGCGAACGCCCCGCTCGCGGACGGCCTCGGCCTGCCCGCACGCGACGCCTGGGCGGCCCGCCACTGGTCCCCGATCATCGCCGCCGAGGCCCGCGCCACCCGTGAACGCGTCGCCCTGTACGACCTGACCCCGCTGCGCCGCCTGGCCGTCGAGGGCCCCGGCGCGCTCGCCTTCCTCCAATACCTGACGACGAATCAACTCGACCGGAAGCCGGGCACCGTGACGTACACGCTGCTGCTCGACGCGCACGGCGGCATCCGCTCCGACCTCACCGTCACCCGCCTGACCGAGGACCGCTTCCAGGTCGGCGCCAACAGCGCAGCCGACCTGGCATGGCTGCGCCGCCACGCCCCCGACGGCGTCCACGTCCGCGACCTCACCCCCGGCACCTGCGGCATCGGCGTCTGGGGCCCGCTCGCCCGCGAACTCGTCCAGCCGCTGGCCCAGGACGACTTCACACGCGGGGGCTTCGGCCGCTTCCGGGCCCGGCGGACCCACCTCGGCCCCGTCCCGGTCCTCGCGCAGCGCGTCTCCTACGTCGGCGAGCTCGGCTGGGAGCTGTACACCACCGCCGACCTCGGCCGGTGTCTGTGGGACACGCTGTGGGAGGCGGGCCGCGGCCTCGGCGCCGTCGCCGCGGGCCGCGGCGCCCTGGACAGCCTCCGCCTGGAGAAGGGGTACCGCGCCTGGGGCCACGACATGACCACCGAACACGATCCCTACGAGGCGGGCCTCGGCTTCGCCGTCCGCCCCGCCAAGGGTGACTTCGTCGGCCGCGCCGCCCTGGCCGGACGCGAGGCCGCCGTCCGGCGCCGCCTCGTCTGCCTCACCCTCGACGACCCCGCGGCGGCCGTCCTCGGCAGCGAACCGGTGTATGCCGGCGGGGAGGCGGTCGGCTACGTCACCTCGGCCGCCCACGGCTCCACCGTCGGCCGCTGCGTCGCCCACGCCTGGCTGCCGGTGGCGTACGCCGCGCCCGGCACCGCCGTCCGCCTCGGCTACTTCGGCGAACTGCTCGCCGCGACCGTCGCCGAGGAACCGCTCGTCGCCCCGGAGACGGCCCGCCTCCGCCGCTGACGCCACCGTCCGCCGTCCCGCCGCATCGCCCGAGGAGACCCGTATGACCACCACCCCCGTCACCGGCCCGCGGGCGAGTGCGCCCGTGCCGTCCGGCGAGCTGATCGCCACCCTGCCCGGCGCCGCCTACACCGACCCCGCCGTCTTCCGCCGCGAACAGGAGCGGATCTTCGAACGGCTGTGGTTCTGCGCGGTCCGCGCCGCCGACCTCGCCGGGCCCGGCGCCTTCCGCACCGTCCAGGTCGGCCGGGAGAGCGTGCTGCTCATCCGCAACCGGCAGGGCGAGCCCCGCGCCTACCTCAACATCTGCCGCCACCGCGGCGCCCGCCTCTGCACCGAGGAGAGCGGCACCGTCCGCCGCAACCTCCAATGCCCATACCACGCCTGGACGTACGACCTCGACGGCCGCCTCACCGCGGCCCCCAACCTCCGGCAGATGCCCGGCATCGACCGCACCGAACGCGGTCTCAGCGCTGTCCACCTGCGGGAATGGCTCGGCTACCTCTGGGTGTGCCTCGCCGACGCACCGCCGTCCTTCGAGGAGACCGTGATCGGCGCGGCCACCGAACGCCTCGGTGACCCCGCCGCCCTCGACCGCTACGGCACGGAAGATCTGGCCCTCGGCCGCCGGATCACCTACGACGTGCGCGCCAACTGGAAACTCGTCGTCGAGAACTTCATGGAGTGCTACCACTGCGCCACCATCCACCCCGAACTCACCGACGTCCTCCCGGAGTTCGCCGACGGGCTCGCCGCCCAGTACTTCGTCGGCCACGGCGCGGCCTTCGCCGACGAGGCCGAGGGGTTCACCGTCGACGGCACCGGCGGCTTCGGGCGGCTGCCCGGCATCGACGACACCCAGGACCGCCGCTACTACGCGCTCACCCTCCGCCCCCAGGTCTTCGTCAATCTCGTCCCCGACCACGTCATCGTCCACCGGATGTTCCCGGCCGCCGCCGACCGCACCCTCATCGCCTGCGACTGGCTCTACCGGCCCGAGGTCCTGGCGGGCGGCGCCGACGTCACCCCGTCGGTGGAGCTGTTCCACCGCGTCAACACCCAGGACTTCGACGCCTGCGAACGCACCCAGCCCGCCATGGACTCCCGTGCCTACCGCGACGGCGGCGTCCTCGTCCCCAGCGAACACCACATCGGCGCCTTCCACCGCTGGGTCACCGACGCCCTCGCGGACGACCCCTCCTGACCTGCGGCGCGGGGCGGCGCACCGGCCGGTACGGGCCGGTGTGCCGGGCGCCGGGGGCGCTCCGCGGCGGGGCGTTCCTCCGTTTGCGGAGGGCCGGGGGCCGCGCTTGAGTGAGACAGACCCCCACGCACCAGGAGCAACCATGTCGATGCCGTTCGGTTCCGCTTTCGGCGCGTCCGACCCGTTCAGCGAATTGTTGAACCGGTTCTTCGGGATGTCCCCGGCGTCGTCGCCACCCGCCGTCCAACGGGTCCCCATCGGGCGGCTGCTGACCGAATCGTCCCAGGAACTGATCAACCTGGCCGCCGGGCGGGCCGCCGAGGACGGCACCTCCGACCTCGACACCGAACACCTGCTGTGGGCCGCCACCCAGGTCGAACCGGCCCGCGGCCTCCTCGTCCGCGTCGGGGTCGACCCCGACGGCCTCGGCGGCCGCATCGCCACCGTCCTGCCCCACGAATCCGGCGAACCCTCCGCCGAACCGGGCCTGACCCCCGCCGCCAAACGCACCCTCGCCACCGCCTACGACCGCTCCCAGGCCGCGGGCGTCTCCTACATCGGCCCCGAGCACATCCTCGGTGCCCTCCTCGACACCTCCGGCGCGGGCGCCGAATCCGGCGCCGCGCGGCTGCTGCGCGCCGAGGACCTCGACGTCGACAAGGTGCGGCGGCAGGCCGAGGAGGCGGCTCGCGCGGAAGGTACCCCCGCCGCCGCCAAACCCCCGGCCACCACCCTCGACGAGTACGGCCGCGACCTCACCGAGGAGGCGAAGGCGGGCAAGCTCGACCCCGTCGTGGGGCGCTCCGACGAGATCGAGCAGACCGTGGAGATCCTCTCCCGGCGCGCCAAGAACAACCCGGTCCTCATCGGCGAACCCGGCGTCGGCAAGACCGCCATCGTCGAAGGGCTTGCCCAGCGCATCGTGGCCGGTGAGGTCCCGCAGACCCTCAAGGACAAGCGGGTGGTCGCCCTCGACCTGTCCGGCCTGGTCGCCGGGGCGCAGTACCGGGGCCAGTTCGAGGAACGGCTGAAGAAGGTCATCGAGGACGTCCAGCAGGCCGGCGGCGAGATCATCCTCTTCATCGACGAATTCCACACCGTCGTCGGCGCGGGCGCCACCGGCGAGGGCGCCATGGACGCGGGCAACATGCTCAAGCCCGCACTCGCCCGCGGCGAACTGCACGTGGTCGGCGCCACCACCATCGACGAGTACCGCAAACACATCGAGAAGGACGCCGCCCTGGAACGCCGCTTCCAGCCGGTGATGATCCCCGAGCCGACCGTCGAGGAGACCGTGCAGATCCTGGAGGGGTTGCGCGACTCGTACGAGGCCCACCACCAGGTCCGGTTCGCCGACGGCGCGCTGACCGCCGCCGCGGAACTCTCCGACCGCTACATCAGCGACCGCTTCCTGCCCGACAAGGCCATCGACGTGATGGACCAGGCGGGCGCCCGCGTCCGGCTGCGCAGCGCCGGACGCTCCACCGAGGTCGTCAGCCGCGAGGACCGCCTCGCCAAACTGCGGCGCGAGAAGGACCAGGCGGTCGCCGCCGAGGACTTCGACAAGGCGTCGGAGCTGAAGCGGCAGATCGCCGGGGCGGAGGGGGAACTCGCCGGGATCGAGGAGCGCCGCGAGGGCGTCGTCTCCGTCACCGCCGCCGACATCGCCGACGTCGTCTCCCGCCGCACCGGCATCCCCGTCGCCCAGCTCACCGCGGGGGAGAAGGAGAAGCTGCTCCGGCTGGAGGACGCGATGCACGAGCGGATCGTCGGCCAGGGCGAGGCCGTCACCGCCGTCTCCGAGGCCGTCCGCCGCAACCGCTCCGGCATGGGCGACCCGAACCGGCCGGTGGGCTCGTTCCTCTTCCTCGGCCCCACCGGCGTCGGCAAGACCGAACTCGCCAAAACCCTCGCCGAACTCCTCTTCGGCGACGAGGACCGCATGATCCGCTTCGACATGAGCGAGTTCCAGGAGAAGCACACCGTCGCCCGGCTCGTCGGGGCGCCGCCCGGCTACGTCGGCTACGAGGAGGCCGGGCAGCTCACCGACCGGGTGCGCCGCCGCCCCTACTGCGTACTGCTCTTCGACGAGGTGGAGAAGGCCCACCCGGACATCTTCAACACCCTGCTGCAGATCCTCGACGACGGCCGCCTCACCGACGCACAGGGTCGGACCGTCAGCTTCCGCCACTGCGTCGTCATCATGACGTCCAACATCGGCGCGCAGCGGATCATCGCCCACGAGGGCGAGGTGTCGGAGCTGAAGGACGCGCTGATGGCGGACCTGCGGGCCCGCTTCCTGCCGGAATTCCTCAACCGCATCGACGACATCATCCTCTTCCACCGCCTCACCGAGGACGATCTGACCCGGATCGTCGACCACCTCCTCGACCGCAGCCAGCGCCGCGTCCACGCCCAGGACATGACGCTGGAGGTCACCGAGGCGGCGAAGAGACTGCTGGTCGCCCACGGCTACCAGCCGGAGTTCGGCGCCCGCCCGTTGCGCCGCACGATCCAGACGGAGCTGGACAACCGGATCGCCTCCCTCCTTCTCGCCGACGAGGCGGGCCCCGGCGACACGATCGTCGCCGACGTGGGCGACGACGACTCGCTGCACTGCACGGTCCGCAAGGGCGCCGAGGGCAAGGACGACGCGGCGGTTTAGGGGATGCGTGTCCGTGCGGCCGTGCCCGCCGCCCGGTGCGGGCACGGCCGCCTGATGCCATCGCCGGGAGGACGTCGCAGGTCAGAGCCGTGCGGCCGCTCTTTGACAGGCCCGCGGATTTCCCCGAAGGTGAGCGAAGAACGGAATACCGGTACCTGGCCGGGCTGCGAGGAAACACCCGTTCACCACCGGAAACCGGAGAGATGCACCGACTGCCCCGCCCGCACGACCCCCGTACGCCATCATGAGCCCGGCCGGTGACGACGGCCGCACCGGCACCGCGCGCGGCCCGCGGCAGGCGGTGGCCGGTGTGGTGCGGGTGCTCTCGCCGCGCGGGTCGCTGACCCTGCTCCCGGTGGACGGAGCGTTCGCCTTCGCGCTGCGCGCCGCGCTCGCCATGGCGCTTCCGGCGCTGGTCCTGGCCGCGACCGGCCGGACCGAACAGGCCGCCTACGCCATGCTCGGCGCCTTCACCACCACCTTCGGCCGCAACCTGCCCTACGGGAGGCGCGCCCGCGCCCTGGCCCTGGTCGCCCTCGCCATGACGGCGTGCGTGGGCGGCGGCTCGGCGCTCGCCGCCTGGGCCCAGCACCGGGCGGACGGCGTCGGCGCCGCCGTGGTGGTCGCCGCGATGGCCCTGGTCGCGGGCACCGCGAAGTACGCCTGCGATGCCGCGCGGCTGGGCGGGCTCGGCGCGGTGCTGCTGCTCTTCGCCTTCGCCGCGGCGGCCAACGGCGCGCCCGCGCCCGCCGATGTCCTTCCGCGCACCGCGCTGGCCGCCGCGGGCGCGGCCCTCGCCTGGGTGCTGGCCGTGGTGGGCCGGTTCGTCCACCCCGACCGCCCGCAGCGCCTCGCGGTGGCCGCGGCGCTCCGCGCGCTCGCCGACCTGTGGGACGCCCCCGCACCGGACCACGACGGCCGACGGCGCCACCGGGCGACCGCCGCCGTGCTCCGCGCCCACCACGCCCTCGGCCTGCCGCCGCGCGCGGCGGGCGGGGAACGCCACGGCGAGGTCTGCGTCCGCCTGACCGATCTGTCCTGGTCGCTGCTGATCGGCTCCGCGACCCGGCCGCCGGACGCCCCGACGCTGCTCGCCCGTCGGCTGCGTCGCCAGGCCCGGGTCCTCGCGGACCGGCGCCGCCGCGTCCCGCCGCTGCTGCTGGACCCGGCGTCCTGGGCGGCCGACGCCCGGACCGGCCCGGCCACCGAGGCGCGGACGCCATCCGGACCGGCGGGCGCCGTTCCGTCGCGTTCCGCCGAACTCCGCGCCGCCGAACTCGTCGCGGGCCGCCACCCCGGCGGCCCCGGCCACCGCTCCGTCCTGCTCGTCCCGGCGCTGCGGATCGCCCTCGGCACCGGACTCGCGGGCGGCGCCGCGCTGGCGCTCGGCCTCGGGCACGGCTACTGGGCCGCGGTGACGGCCGCCGCGGTGCTGCACTCGATCAACGTCCGGACGGCGACGCAGCGCGCCGTGCAGCGGACCCTGGGCACGGCCGCCGGGCTGGTGCTCGCCCTGGCGATCCTCGCCCTGGAGCCGGGCCCCGGCGCGCTGGTCGCGGTGATCGTGGCGCTGGAATTCCTGCTGGAGTACGTCGTGCCGCGCAACTACGGCCTGGGCGTGGTCTTCCTGACGCCGCTGGCGCTGCTGATGACCGACCTGACCGCACCGCAGTCCGCCGGAACGCTCGTCGCGGACCGGGCACTCGCCAGCGTCCTCGGCATCGCCGTCGGGCTGCTCTGCGGGCTGCTGGTGGTCCATGACCGTGCCGTGGTGCGGGCGGACCGGGCGCTGGCCGCGTGCACGGCGGCCGCCGCGCGGGCCGAGCAGGTGCTCGCCGACGGCCGGGCGGCGGCGTTCCCGGACGCCCAGGCGCGGCTGGCCGTGACGGTGGTCGAGCTGCGGGAGGCGGACGACGCCGCGGCGGGCGAGGTGTGGCAGGCGGAGATCGACCCCGCCGAACTCGCCGCCGCGGAGGGCCGCGCCCATCTCCTCCTGGAGCGCTTCGCCCAGGTCTGAGCCAACCGGACGGGCCCGTCCCTCACCCCGCGGGAACGATCGTGACCTTCAGATCAGTGGGGGCGGGCGGGCGAGCCGGGACGGGCCGGGGCCGGCGGCCCGGGCGGGCGTGGCGCGGGAGGTGGCCCGCCCGGGCCATCCGTGAGAGGTCCGGCGCACCCGTTGCCGGGCCCCGCAGCCCTCGGCGCGTCGCCCGACTGCGCCCCGTACCGGGCACGGATACGCTGACCCCGTTCCATGCGTTTTGTGCAATGCGGATGCTTTGGTCCGCTGGAGGGTTCGCCGCCCCCGTCACCTCCCCGTACCCCCGCCGGGAGCCACATGGTCACCTCGCAGTCCGTCGTCATGCCGCCCGCCCGCGCCGCCGTGTTCCTCGTGGCGACCATCGCCCCCGGCGGCGAGGCGGTCGTCCGGGACGTGCTCAAGGGCCTGGCGGGGCTGGTCCGCTCGGTCGGCTTCCGGGCGTCCGAAGCGGCCCTGACCTGCGTCGCCGGGATCAGCTCCGCCGGGTGGGACCGCCTCTTCGACGGCCCGCGCCCCCGCGAGCTGCACCCCTTCCAGCCCCTGCACGGGCCCCGCCATCACGCCCCGGCCACCCCCGGCGACCTCCTCTTCCACCTCCGGGCCGCCCGCCCGGACCTCTGCTTCGAACTGGCCCGGCTGCTCACCGACCACCTCGGCACCGCTGTCACCGTCGTCGACGAGGTCCACGGCTTCCGCTACTTCGACGCCCGCGACCTCCTCGGCTTCGTCGACGGCAGCGAGAACCCCACGGACCGGGCGGCCGCCGACGCCGTGTACACCGGCGACGAGGACCCGCCGTTCCGCGGCGGCAGCTATGTGATCGTGCAGAAGTACCTCCACGACATGGCCGCCTGGCAGGCGCTCACCGTAGAGGAGCAGGAGCGCGTCATCGGCCGCACCAAGATGGCCAACGTCGAGCTGGAGGACGACGTCAAACCCGCCGACTCGCACGTCGCGCTCAACACGGTCGTCGACGCCGACGGCACCGAACGGAAGATCCTCCGGGAGAACATGGCGTTCGGCCGGGTCGGACAGGGCGAGTTCGGCACCTACTTCATCGGTTACGCGCGCACCCCCGAGGTGACCGAGCGGATGCTGGACAACATGTTCCTCGGGGATCCGCCGGGCACCACCGACCGCATCCTCGACTTCTCCCGCGCCGTGACCGGCGGCCTGTTCTTCGTGCCCGGCGCCGACTTCCTCGACGACCCGCCCGCCCCGCCGACCGGCGCCGTCGCCTCCGGCGGCTCCCTGAACATCGGCAGCCTGAAAGGAGCCTGAGCTCCATGACCGCCATCACGACGCCCTGCGGCACCGACAACCTGCACCGCGAACTCGCCCCCCTCACCCCGCAGGCATGGGCGGAGATCGAGGAGGAGGCCCGCCGCACCTTCCGCCGCCACCTCGCCGGGCGCCGCGTCGTCGACGTCCCCGACGCGGGCGGACCGGAACTCGCCGCCGTCGGCACCGGCCACGCCTCCGGTATCGAACCGCCCGCCCCCGGCGTCACGGCCCGGCTGCGCGAGTCCCGGCCCCTCGTCGAACTGCGCAGCTCCTTCACCGTCACCCGGGCCGCCGTCGACGACGTCGAGCGCGGCTCGCAGGACTCCGACTGGCAGCCCGTGAAGGACGCCGCCCGCGCCCTGGCGCTCGCCGAGGACCATGCCGTCTTCGACGGCTACCCGGAGGCCGGGGTGGAGGGACTGCGCTCCCGCAGCTCCAACCCGGTGCTGCGGCTGCCCGCCGAGGCGCGCGACTACCCCGACGCGGTCAGTGGGGCGCTGACCGCGTTGCGGCTGGCCGGGGTCGACGGCCCGTACGCGCTGCTGCTCGGCGCCGACGCCTACACGGCGGTCAGCGAGACCTCCGACCACGGCTACCCGATCGCCGCGCACCTCGCCCGGATCCTGGACGGCAAACCGATCTGGGCGCCCGCCGTCAACGGCGCGTTCGTGCTCTCCACCCGTGGCGGCGACTTCGCGCTCCGCCTCGGCCAGGACGTCGCCATCGGCTACACCGCGCATGACGCACACGGCATCGAGCTGTACCTCCAGGAGACGCTGACGTTCCTGACCTACACCGACGAGGCCGTCGTCGTCCTGGAGGCCCCGGACACGCCCTGAGCTCCGGACGGCCTCCCTGCGGGCCTCGTCCTCCTCGCGCGCACGAACAACCTCCGCCGTGCGGGACGGGGCCCCGGCCGACCGGGGCGCGTCGTACCCCTACCGCTTCGCGACGGTTTCCTGACAACTCCCTGACACCGGCGGGCAAGTGTGGGCGCGGTCCATCGGGGCGAGTGCCCCGAGCCGTACTGGAAGGTGCCCCCGTGATGTCGTCCCGCCGCCTCCCGTCTCTCGCCGCCCGGATCCTCGGCGCGGTCCTCGTCCTGTCCGCGGTCCCCGCCCCCACGGCCACGGCCGCCGGGCCCCCGGGACCCGCCGCCGCGCCGACCGTCCGGGCGGACGAGGTGATGCCGCATCTGCGGGCCCTCCAGCAGATCGCCGACCGCAACGGCGGCAACCGGGCGCACGGCACACAGGGGTACGCGGACTCGGTCGCGTACGTGCGCAAGGCGCTGGACCGGGCCGGCTTCCACACCGAGCTGCGCCGCTTCTCGCACGGCGGCGCAGCCGGCTACAACCTGATCGCCGACTGGCCGGGCGGCGATCCGAAGCATGTGCTGTTCACCGGCGCCCACCTCGACAGCGTCAAGGAGGGGCCGGGGATCAACGACAACGGTTCCGGCGCAGCGGCGGTCCTGACCGCAGCCCTGCGGGTGGCCGACGCCGGGCTGAAGCCCACGCGGCACCTGCGTTTCGCCTGGTGGGGAGCGGAGGAAGAGGGACTGGTCGGCTCCGCGGACTATGTCCGCAAGCTCTCCGCCGACAACCGGAAGGCGATCGACGTCTACCTTAACCTCGACCAGGCGGGCAGCAAGAAGGCCCAGCAGTGGCTCGTGGTGCACGACAACGAGCACGGCGAGACCGAGGCCCAGCAGGCGTTCGAGGCATGGTTCGCCGCCCGGGGAATCAGCACGTTCGACATCGGGGTGGGCGGCTCCGACCACGAGTCGTTCGGGAACGCCGGCATCCCCTCGTCCGGCTTCAGCACCGGCATCTCGGACTGCATCCACGAGGCGTGCGACAACCTCGCCAATGTCGACCCCAAGACCGAGACGACCAGCACCAACGCCCTGCTCGGCGTGGTCTGGAAGCTCGCCGCCACCGCCCGCCACTGACCCTCCGACCCGGAAAGCAGAGATGCGCAGACCACTGAGCCGGCACCGCGGCGCCACCGCCGTGCTGACGACCGCGACCGCCCTCACTCTCGCCCTGACGGCAGCCCCCGCCTCGGCCGCGACCGGTATCGGCGACCCGTACTTCCCCGACGACGGCAACCCCGGCTACGACGTGACGCATTACGACGTCCGTATCGCCTACGACCCGGCGCGCACCGACCATCTGGACGGCGACACGACCGTCACCGCCCGCGCCACCCACGCGCTGGACAGCTTCACCCTGGACCTGAAGGGCTTCACGGTTGCCTCGGTCACGGTGGACGGCACACCGGCGACGTCGTTCTCGCGGTCCGGGGCCCACAAACTGGCCGTCGTCCCGGCGCACCGGGTGGCCGGCGGCGCCACGTTCGCGGTCCGGGTGAAGTACGCCGGCAAGCCCGACGCGGAGGGCTGGCACACCCTGAAGGACGGCGGCGCGGACGTCGCGGGCGAACCGCACTCCGCGACCTCCTGGTACCCCTCCAACGACCACCCGTCCGACAAGGCCACCTTCGCCCTCACCGCGACCGTCCCCGAGGGCTGGACCGCCATCGGCAACGGCCTGCCCGGCCCGACCACCACCGAGGGCGGCAGAACGACCTTCCGCTGGCACGAGGACACGCCGATGGTGACGTATGCCAGCACCGTCGCCATCGACAAGTTCACCGTCCACCGCACGAAGCTGCCCGACGGTACGCCGCTCATCACGGCCTACAGTCCGGGCACCACGATCGACCCGAAGTCGGAGGCCCAGCAGGGCGAGGTCCTGGCGTTCCTGGCCTCGAAGTTCGGCCCGTATCCGTTCTCCTCGGCGGGCGGCATCGTCATCGGCGCGTCGGTGGACGGCGTCGGCCCCGGCGCCCTGGAGACGCAGAGCCGGCCCACCTACTCCGGAGCGGTCAACGACGTCGCGGCGTCGCACGAGGTCGCCCACCAGTGGTTCGGTGACAGCGTCTCGATCACCGACTGGCGCAACGGCTGCCTCAACGAGTGCTTCGCCCAGTACGCCACCCAGTTGTGGTTCGAGCACCAGGGCTCCGACCTCGACAAGGGCTATTACGCCGGCTCGATCGACGATCTCAAGGACGACCCGTCGTTCTGGTCCATGAAGCTCTACGACCCGGGACCGGGGAAGGAACTCGATCCTGACCTGTACGAAAAGGGCGCCCTGATGCTCCACGCGCTGCGGCGGACCGTCGGCGACGACGCGTTCTTCGACACCCTCCGGCGCTGGACCCACGACCACGCGTACGGCAACGCCTCGTTCCCGCAGTTCGAGGCGTTGGCGGCGAAGGTGTCGGGCAAGGATCTCCAGGGCTTCTTCGACGCGTGGGCCCACGGGACGACGATCCCTCCGAAGCAGTACCTCTACCCGGGCGGTCTGGGCGCACTGAACCGCTCGTAGCGCACTGCCGGGCGGCGGGGCGGGCCGGGCGGGCCGGGCGGCGGGGAGTGTCCCCGGCCCGGCCCCGTTGGATCACGACCCCCTACGCGCCTGCTCCCGTACCGCTCCCGTGGACCTCTCCGGCCGGTGGCCCCAGGCCCCGGCCGACCGCGCCCGATGCCGCCCGACCGGCGCTTTGTATGCTCGTCAGGGCAAGCCGAGCCATCCCGGCAACATCGCGGTCGAGAGGAAACACCATGACCACCGAGCTGAGCGCCGCCCCCCTCAGCGAGCTCCTTGACCAGGCACGACGTGACTACAAGGACCTTGCGGGGCGCGGGCTCGCCCTCGACCTGACCCGCGGCAAGCCGGCGCCGGAGCAGCTCGACCTCTCCGAGGACCTGCTCAGCCTGCCCGGCGGACGGCACACCGCCGCCGACGGCACCGACGTCCGCAACTACGGCGGCCTCCAGGGCCTCCCGGAGATGCGCGCACTCTTCTCCGACGTGCTCCAGGTCCCCGTGCCGCAGCTCCTCGCCGCCGGTAACTCCAGCCTGGAGCTGATGCACGACAGCCTGGTGCACGCCATGCTCAGCGTCCTGCCCGGTGCCGAGTCCCGCTGGGTCGACCAGGAGCGCATCGCCTTCCTCTGCCCGGTCCCCGGCTACGACCGCCACTTCGCACTCTGCGAGCGCTTCGGCATCGACATGATCCAGGTGCCGATGACCGCCGACGGCCCCGACATGGACACCGTCGAGCGCCTCGTCGCCGAGGACCCGGCCGTCAAGGGCATCTGGTGCGTCCCGAAGTACAGCAACCCCGACGGCGTCGTCTACAGCGACGAGACCGTCCGCCGCCTCGCCGCGATGCCCACCGCCGCCCCGGACTTCCGGATCTTCTGGGACAACGCCTACGCCGCCCACCACCTGACCGACGAGCAGGTCGAGATCGCCGACCTCCTCGCCGCCTGCGAGGCGAGCGGCCACGCCGACCGGGCCTTCGTCTTCGGCTCCACCTCGAAGATCACCGCGGCCGGTGCCGGTGTCGCGTTCTTCGGCTCCTCGCCCGCCAACGTCTCCTGGCTGCTTGCCAACAACAGCAAGCGCTCGATCGGCCCGGACAAGATCAACCAGCTCCGCCATGTGCTGTTCCTGCGCGACGCGGACGGTGTGCGCGCCCACATGGAGCGCCAGCGCGCCGTGCTGGAGCCCAAGTTCGCCGTGGTGGCCCGCATCCTCGACGCCGAGCTGGGCGGCACCGGCCTCGCCGGGTGGACCTCCCCCAAGGGCGGCTACTTCGTCACCCTCACCGTGCCCGACGGCTGCGCCAAGGAGGTCGTCCGCCGCGCCGCCGAGGCCGGGATCGTGCTGACCCCGGCCGGTGCCACCCACCCGTACGGCGACGACGCGCGCGACGCCGTCATCCGCGTCGCCCCCAGCTACCCCGGCCTCGCCGAGCTGGAGGCCGCCATCCACGGCCTCGCCGTCTGCGTGCGCCTGGTGGGCTACGAGCAGCGCGCCGCCGCGCAGAACTGACGTACCCCCGTCGGCAGGACACGGGCCGGGCCCGCCGCGAGCAGAGCGCGGCGGGCCCGGCCCGCGCCGTACCGTCTCAGCCACCCAGCAGCCCCCGGGCGTACGCCGCCTGCCCCACGTGCTGGAGATCGTCGGAGACCACGCTGATCAGCCGGGTGGCGAGCGTGACGGGCGGGTCCCACGACCGGTCGATCACCTGCGTCAAGTCCTTGACCTGGAGACCTTCGACGAAGCGGAGGGTCACCGCGCACACCGCGTCGTGGTAGCCGAGCAGCTGGCGCGCCGTCAGATCGCGGACCGCCGCCACCTCCCGCCGGGAGTGGCCGTATCCGGTGTCCGACGCGGGCAGCGTCAGCCCGAAGCGGTGCGCCCAGCCCTGCGCCGTCCACACCTGCTCGGTACCGGCCGCATCGGCGAGGTGATCGTCCTGGACCCGGGTGAGGTGCCACACCAGCCAGCCGACCGGATTGCCGCCGCCGGGCGACGCGGCCAGCTCCTCGGGCCCCAGCCCGGTGACGACCTCCTCGACGGTCTCCCGGACCCGGCCGAAGGCGTCGATGAGCAGGTCCGTTCCGGCGCTCATACGCGGCTCCTGAAAGAAGAGGCGGGACCGGGCACGGCGCCGGGCCCCGCGGGGACGGCCCGTTCCATGATGCGCGGGCACCGTCCGGGCCACCACCGGGGGAACGCCACCACCCGGTCGCGCACCCTACGTGCCCCTTGGGTTACCACGTGTGGCGAGCCCCGGCGTGCGCCCATAGCTTCGCCTCATGGTGAAACGACAGCTGACAGTAACCGGCTGCCTGGTGACGATGCTGGTCACCTGCGTGGCCGCCGCCCCGCCCGGCCAGGCCGACCCCTCGCACACCGTCCACCCGGGTGAGTCGATCCAGAAGGCCGTGGACGCCGCTGAGCCCGGCGACACCATCCGCCTCGCCCCCGGCACGTACCGCGAGAGCATCCGCATCGACAAACCGGGCCTGACGCTGCGCGGCGAGGGGGAGCGCACCGTGCTGCGGCCCGCCGCCACGCACTCCGTGAACGACTGCGGCAAGGACGGCAACGGCATCTGTGTCCTGGGCCGCCCCGGCCACCGCGTCGCGGACGTCGCGCTGCGCTCCCTGACCGTGGAGGGCTTCCGCAAGAGCGGCGTCTGGGCCGCGCAGACCGACCGGCTCAGCGTCCGCGACGTCACCGCCCGCCATATGGGCCAGTGGGGCATCGCCCAGCAGGAGTCCGTCCGGGCCACGCTCCGCGGCAACACCGCCACCGGCAACGGCGACGCCGGGATCTTCCTCGCCAACACCGTCGACGAGGAGGGCGGCGCCCTCGACACCCTCGGCACCGACATCCGCGAGAACACCGTCACCGGCAACCGCATCGGCATCACCGCCCGCCGCGTCCGCCACCTCGACGTGGCCGACAACGACATCACCGGCAACTGCAGCGGCGTCTTCGTCGTCGGCGACGAATCCCGCCCCCGCGGCGGCGCCCTGAGCGTCCGCGGCAACAACGTCTTCGAGAACACCAGGCACTGCGCCGCCACCAAGCGGCTGCCCGCCCTCCAGGGCTCCGGCATCGTCCTCACCGGCGCCGAGGACACCGAGGTCACCGGCAACCTGGTGCGCGGCAACGTCGGGGACTCCCCACTGGCCGGCGGCATCGTCCTCTTCCACAGCTTCGTCGGCGTCCGCAACGAACGAAACGACGTCCACGGCAACATCCTGCTCCGCAACAAGCCTGACCTCGCCAACCGCGACACCGCCACCAGCAACCACTTCAGCCACAACGTGTGCCGCACCTCGCAGCCCGCGGGGCTGTGCTGACCCGCGCACGGCACCTCACCAGGAGAGACCACACGCCATGACCACCGTCAGTGCCCAACCCCAGCCCCCCGCGGAGCAACCGCCCGCACCCCAGGCGGCGATGCGGCTCCGGGAGATCATCTTCGGTGCCGCGCCCGCCGCCGCCGTCCGCGCCGCCGCCCGGCTCGGCGTCGCCGACGCCCTGGGCGACACCCCTGCAACCGCCGACGAACTCGCCGCCGCCGTCCGCACCGAACCCCGCACCCTCGCCCGCCTGCTGCGCGCCCTGACCTGCTACGGCATCTTCACCGAGACGGACGTCAACACCTTCGCCCACACCGACATGTCCCGCCTGCTGCGCGACGACACCACCAACAGCCTCCGCCACATCTCCCTGTGGTGCACCGAACCGTGGACCTGGCAGGCATGGCCGCTGCTCGACCAGGCCGTCCGCTCCGGCGGCAGCGTCTTCGACACCCTCTACGGCAAGGACTTCTTCACCTACCTCCACCAGGACGCCCGCGACTCCGCCCAGATCTTCGACCGGGCCATGACCACCTCCAGCCGGCAGTCCGCCCGGGACGTCGCGGCGCTCCTCGACCTCTCCGACGCCGCCACCGTCGCCGACATCGGCGGCGGCCAGGGCCATGTCCTCGCCGGTCTCCTGGAGAAGCACCCGCACCTCAAGGGCACCCTCGTCGACCTCCCAGCCGTCGTCGCCGACGCCGACCCGCGGCTGCGCGACGGCGGCCCGCTCGCCGGCCGCGCCACCGTCGTACCCGGCGACTGCCGCACCGTCATCCCCGTCCGCGCCGATGTCTACCTCATCAAGAACATCCTGGAATGGGACGACGAGTCCACCCGCCGCACACTGCGGAACGTCATCGACGCCGCCGCGCCCGGCGCCCGCGTCGTCATCATCGAGAACCTTGTCGACGACAGCCCGTCGATGAAGTTCACCACCGCCATGGACCTGCTGCTGCTCCTCAACGTCGGCGGCGCCAAGCACACCAAGGACAGCCTGGTGCACCGGATGACCGAGGCCGGGCTCGTCCTCCACGACATCCTGGAGGTCAACCCGTATCTGCACGCCTTCGACTGCACCGTCCCGCACTGACGCGGCCGCGCCGCCGCCACCGCAACGGGCCGCCCGCCGGGGAACTTCCCCCGGCGGGCGGCCCGTTGCGGTGGCGGCGGCCGGTCAGCCCAGGCCCTCGCGCTCCCACCGGTAGAACTGGTGGGCCATCGCATCCTTCGGCCCGCGCCAGGTCTCGGGGTCGTACGGGCTGACGAACGACGACAGCCGGTCGCTGATGGAGCGGAACTCCGGGTGCGAGGTCACCTTGGCGATCTCCGGTCCGGGCGGCTGCTCCGACTCGATGAGGTGCAGATACACGTCGCCGAACTGGAACAGCGTCCGCCGGGTGACGCCGACCAGATGCGGCAGCTCCGTCCGGTCGGACGTGGCGAACACATCCGCGATCTTCGGCGCCGACTCCGGAGCCATCCGGGCGACGATCAGTGCGTGGTGCATCGGTCAGGTACCTTTCCCGCCGCCCTGGGGGGTGGCGTGGCGAACGCGGGCCTGCGGCCCGTCAGTTGGCAGGGACGGAGGCGCCGCGCAGCTCCCGGGCGCGCTGCTCGATCTTGTCGCGGATCAGCTCCAGCTGGATGCGGGAGTTGCGGTTGATGTGGTCGGTCATGCCCTGGTCGTCGACGGGCGCCTGCGGCTTCATCGCGAAGTCCTGCGTCCAGTGCATGGTCGTGCCGGTCTTGTTCGGCGCGTACGTCCAGTGGATGTCCATGTGCTCGAACGGGCCGGTCTCGACGCGGCGCGCCCGCACGCTCAGGGCCTCGCGGTCGGTGGTCCGCTCCGACACCCAGCTCCAGACCTTGCCGTTGTCGTCCGGATGCATCGTCAGCCGGAACGTCGTGCTGTTGCCCTCCCGGGAGAGGATCTCGACCGATGCGTACTCGCTGAAGAGCTGCGGCCAGTTCTCCAGGTCGTTGGTCACCTCCCAGACCAGGTCGAGCGGGGCGGCGATGGTGATGGCGTTCTCGGTGTGGCCGGGCATGTCAGGCTCCTGTCGGGGATGCGGTGTTGACGAGGTCGAGGAAGTCGCGGGGGGAGCGGCAGCGTTCGGCGTCCTCCGGCATGGGGTGCGCGAAGCGGTTCTCCAGCTCACCCACGATGCCGAGCAGGCCGAGCGAGTCGAGACCCAGCTCGGCGAACGGCACGTCGGGGCGGGCCGCCATCTGCTTCGGGTCGACGGTCACGCCCGCGGCCGACTTCATCAGCGCGGACAGTTCGTCGAAGGTCAGTCGGTCGGTCATGGCAGTTCTCCTTCTCATGAGGGGGAGCCGTCGGCCCGCCGCAGCACCAGCGCCGCGTTCGAACCCATCAGCCCCCGGCTCAGGACGAGCGCGGTGCGCAGCTCGGCGGGGCGCGCCCAGCCGGTCACCACGTCCAGGTCGTGGCAGACGTCCACGACGTTCGGCGTCGGCGGCACCACCCCGTGCTCCAGGGACAGCACCGCCGCCGCCGTGTCCAGGACCGGGGCGCCGCAGTACGCCCGCCCCGTCCCGGTCTTCGGCGCGGTCACCGGCGTCCGCGCCGCGTGCCCGCCGAGCGCGTCGGCGAGCGCCAGGGCCTCGGCGCGGTCGGCCGCCGGAACGCCCAGCGCGTCGGCGAAGACCACATCGATCTCCTCCGGGGCGCACTCCGCCTCCGCCAGCGCGACCTCGATCGCCCGCGCCAGTCCGGCCCGGGACTCCGCCCACCGGGACGCGCCGGTGAACGTCGCCCCGTGCCCCGCGATCACCGCGCGCACCTCCGCGCCCCGCTCCCGCGCCGTCCGCTCCTCCTCGACGACGAGCATCGCGCCGCCCTCGGCGGGCACGAACCCGCAGGCCCGGGAGGTGAACGGCCGGTAGGCGCGGTCCGGGTCGGGCACCAGGCTGAGGTCCTCGTACCCGAGCTGGCAGACGATCGAGTACGGCGCCAGCGGCGCCTCCGCGGCGCCCACCACCACGGCGTCGGTGCCGCGCGCGAGGGTGCGGGCGGCGTGCGCCAGCGCGTCCAGACCACCGGCCTCATCGCTCGCCACCACCCCGCACGGCCCCTTGAAGCCGCCGCGGATGGAGACCTGACCGGTGCTCGCCGCGTAGAACCACGCGATCGACTGGTACGGGCCGACATGGCGCGGCCCCTGGCCCCACAGGTGCTGCAGCTCCCGCTGGCCGAACTCGCCGCCGCCGGAGCCCGCGGCGGTCACCACGCCCACCGCGAACGGCGAACGGTCGTCGTCGGGCACCAGCCCGGCGTCTTCCAGGGCGAGGTCCGCCGCCGCCATCGCGAAGTGCGTGAAGCGGTCCGTCTGGACCAGGAACCGCTCCTCCACCAGCCCGCCGGGGTCGAAGTCACGGACCTCGCCCGCCACCTTCAGCGGCAGCTGCCCGCAGCCTTCGCGGGTGACGCGGTCCAGGACGCTGATGCCCTCCCGGGTCGCCTTCCAGAACGGTTCGGTGCCGGTGCCGTTGGGGGCCACCACACCGATGCCGGTGACGGCGCAGCGGCGTCGCTCACCTGCGCTCATGACGCTCTCCCTCCCGGGTCCGTCAGGACCACGGCGGACTGGAAGCCGCCGAATCCGCTGCCGACCGACAGCACGGACCGCAGTCGGGCCTCCCGTGCGGTGCGCGGGACGTAGTCCAGGTCGCATTCCGGGTCCGGCGTCTCGTAGTTGGCGGTGGGCGGCACCACCTGATGGGCCAGCGCCAGCACCGACGCGACGATCTCGATCGCGCCGATCGCGCCCAGCGAATGCCCCACCATCGACTTGATGGAACTCATCGGTACCTTGCGGGCGTGCGCCCCCAAAGACCGTTTGACCGCGGCGGTTTCATGCCGGTCGTTCTGTTTGGTGCCCGACCCGTGCGCGTTGACGTAGTCGACCGCCGAGGCGTCGAGCCGGGCGTGGTCGAGGGCGTGGTTGATCGCCTCGGCCATCTCCAGCCCCTCCTGCGTCAGCCCCGTCATGTGGTACGCGTTCCCGAAGGTGGCGTAGCCGCCGATGACGCAGTGCACGGTGGCGCCGCGGGCCCGGGCGTGCTCCAGCTCCTCCAGGACGAGGACGGCGCCGCCCTCGCCCATCACGAACCCGTCGCGGTGCGCGTCGAACGGCCGGGAGGCGTGCTCCGGGTCGTCGTTGTTCGCCGACGTCGCCTTGATCGCGTCGAAGCACGCCACCGTGATCGGGGAGATGGGGGAGTCCGACGCGCCCGCGACGCACACATCGGCCCGGCCCTCCTCGATCGTGTGGAACGCGTACCCGATCGCGTCAAGTCCGGAGGTGCAGCCCGTCGACACGGTCTGCACCGGCCCGTGGGCGCCCACCTCCTCGGCCACCGCGGACGCCAGCGAGCTGGGCGCGAACGCCCGCTCCAGGTACCGCCCGGACGGCCGGTGGTCGACGTCCCAGCGGGAGCCGGAGGCGCTGACCGCCACGTAGTCGTGCTCCAGCCGGGTGGTGCCGCCGACCGCGGTGCCCAGTGACACCCCGACCCGCCACGGGTCCTGCGCCGCCATGTCAAGACCGGCGTCGCGCAGCGCCTCGGCGGCCGCGACCAGCGCGAACTGGACGTACCGGTCCGAGCGGGCGATCTGCTCGCCGGTCAGCCCGTGGGCCACCGGGTCGAAGTCGCACTCGGCGGCGATCCGGGAACGGAACCCCGTCGCGTCGAAGAGTGAGATGGCCCGGGTCGCCGTGCGCCCGGCGGACAGCAGGTCCCAGAAGGCGGGGACCCCCACGCCGCCCGGCGCCACGATCCCCATGCCGGTGACCGCGACACGGCGGCTCATGAAACCGCCTCCGTTCGTTCGGGTGGGCCCGCCTGCGCGGCGGTCCCGGACCCCTCGGTGACCTCGGTATCCACGTGTCCCAGCTCCGGACGCGGCGCCAGCGGGCCCAGATGGAACACCATCCGCGCCTGGACGTCCCCGACGTTGCGGAAGCGGTGCCGCATCCCGAGGGGGATGAGCAGTGCCTGGTCCGGCACCAGCGGGAACGTCTCGTCGTCCAGGTCGACCTCCAGGGCGCCGTCCACGACGTAGACGAACTCCTCGGAGTAGGGGTGGTAGTGCTCGCCGATGCGCTCGCCCGGCTCGACGAGGGCCAGGCCCATGAAGCCGCTCGTGGCGCCTACCGCGCTGGGCGTCAGCATCGCGCGCAGATCACCTCCGCGCCGGCGGTTGGGCTGCGTCTCGCCGAGGTCCACGATGCGTGGGCGGTGGGTGCTCATGGCTGTCTTCCTCCAGATGGTGCGGACGGTGTGGGGCGCCGCCCCCGGCCGCGCGGCGGCGGGCGGCGAGCCGGTGCGGTCAGGGCCGCGGGGACCGGCGGTCGGTGATGAGCCGCATGTCGCAGCGGGCGAGGAACCGGGCCAGATCGCGGTCGTCGGACAGCTCACCGGCCTCCCCGGTGTCCAGCAGCCGCCGCAGCACAACGGTCTTGCGGGACCCGCGCACCCCGAGCACCGCCGCCGGATCGCGCTCCGGGGGAGCGGTCAGGTCGACGAGGCGGACGACGACGTCGTCGCGCTGGAAGACGGTGCTGGCGGCGACGGGGCTCGCCGGATCGTCGGCCGCCGCCTCGTCCTGCTGCGCCAGCAGCCGCGCCAGCGCCATCCCGCAGCCCTCCCGGGCCGGGTAGAACAGCGCGTGGCGGGAGACGTCGGAGGGCGCCGCGGTACCGGCCGCCACATGGTGCACGGCGGGCAGCGCGGCGCGGGTGAAGAACATCCGCGCCGAGTTCGGGTCCGCCAGGTCCCGGTCCTGTTCCAGGTACGGGTTGATCGCCTCCTCGACCCGCTGGATCTCCGGCTGCCGGGCGATGTACCGCAGCGCGGCGACCAGATCGCCCTGCACCTCGACGGCCCGCACCACGCGGTTGCCGTGCAGGAAGAGGGAGGTGCGCAGCAGTCGGGTGGTGTCGTCGACCTGCGCCTCGGGCGAGGTGTAGCCGGCGAGGATCTCCGCCACCCGCGGTTCGCTGCCCGGCTTGACGGTGAACGTCAGGGCGTGCCGGACGATGCCGTCGCCGACGCGGGGGGAGGAGGGGAAGCGGCCCTTCACGGGCTCGGGGGTGGCGTCCGCACCATGGGCGGTCTCCCGCAGCACGCTGAACCGCAGCGAACGGGTGTCACGGACACAGCCGTGCAGCGGCTGCACCATCTCGACGTGCTCCTCACTGTTGACCCAGGCGAGGAACGGCGGAGCGCTCTCCCATTCGCTGGTGATCAGCCACTGCGAGGGGTTCTCGATGGACTGGCACAGCTGGTCGGAGAGGTGACCGGGGACGGAGGCGACCTGATTGCAGAGATGTTCGTACGCTTCGAGGAAACGCTGCTGGGCGCCGTCGTGAAGGTCCAGGAGGAGAACGACCCGCAGGCGCGAGCCGTCGAAGGCGGACTGAGATATTCGTTCCGACACCATGGTCATCGGCTTCGCAACTCCTTGCGTGCGGCAGATCGTGTGACGGGCCATCAGGCCCGGTGCGCCGGGGCGTGGTGCCCAGCGCTCGCCGACGGTCCCGCTCCTGGGGGGGCCGTCTTGTCGATCGTGAACGGGTCCCACGGGGCGCGCGAGATCTGTGACCCATGCGGGTGAAGCATGATCGAATCGCCTGTCATCAGGGGAAATCCAGCCCGTACGCACCGCCGTAGGAGCTGGAGCACGCAATGAAATCAACGGCATCCGTCAGGGTTCCGGTACTCGTCGTCGGCGGATCCCTGGTGGGTCTGTCGGCCTCGTTGTTCCTGGGACGTCTGGGCGTCGAACACCTCTTGGTGGAGCGGCACTCGGACACCTCGCGTCACCCGCGTGGACGGGGCAACAACGTCCGCACCATGGAGCTGTACCGCACCGCCGGGGTCGAGGACCGCATCCGCGAGGCGGCATCCGTCCTCGCCGACAACCACGGCATCCTTCAGGCACCCTCCCTGACGGGTGAGGAACAGCAGTGGCTGTTCCGGGAGATGGACCCGGGTGGCGGGCTGGCCCGCTTCAGCCCCGCCGGCTGGTGCCTGTGCAGCCAGAACGACCTGGAGCCGGTCCTGGTGCGCGCCGCCCGCGAACTCGGCGGCGATCTGCGCTTCTCCCACGAGATGCTCTCCTTCGACCAGGACGCCGACGGAGTGACGGTCCTGGTCAAGAGCAGCGAGACCGGCGAGCACCTGACCGTGCGCGCCGACTACCTCATCGCCGCCGACGGCCCCCGCAGCCCCGCCCGCGACCGCCTCGGCATCGCCATGGCCGGGCCCGGCGCCCTCTTCCACAACGTCAGCATCACCTTCCGCGCCCCGGGCCTGGCCGAGGTCGTCGGCGACCGTCACTTCATCGCCTGCTACCTCACCGACCCCGACGCCGACGGCGCCCTGCTGCCCGTCGACAACCACACCCACTGGGTCTTCCACGCCCCCTGGCATCCCGAGAGCGGCGAAACCCTGGAGGACTTCACCGACGCCCGCTGCGCCGACCACATCCGCCGCGCCACGGGCGCCCGCGACCTGGCGATCGAGATCACCGGTAAGGCCCCGTGGCACGCCGCCGAGCGCGTCGCCGAACGCTACGGCTCCGGCCGCGTCTTCCTCGCCGGGGACTCCGCCCACGAGATGTCGCCCACCGGTGCGTTCGGCTCCAACACCGGCATCCAGGACGCCCACAACCTCGCCTGGAAACTCGCCGCCGTCCTCGACGGCTCGGCCGGACCCGGTCTGCTGGAGAGCTACGAGGCGGAGCGCCGCCCCGTCGCCCAGGAGACCAGCGCCCGCGCCTCGGCCCGCTCCGCCGAACACAGTCACCCCGGCTACGATCCGGCGCCCTCGGCCGCCGGAGCGCGCCAGAAGGGCGTCCTGACCGTCGCCCTGGGCTACGCCTATCCACGCGGCGCCGTGGTGGACGCCGCCCCGGACCTGCCCGTCGTCCCCGACCGCATGCGGCTCACCGGCGCCCCCGGTACCCGCGCCCCGCACCTGTGGCTGCGCTCCGGCGCCACCCGCCGCTCCACCCTCGACCTCTACGAGCGCTCCTTCGTGCTGCTCACCGGCTCCGCGGGTGCCGCCTGGCGCATCGCCGCCGCCGCGGTCGCCGCCGCCTGGCCGCTCCCCCTGGAGTGCTATGGCGTCGGCGACGGCCCCGGGGACGACTTCACCCCCGAGGACGGCGCCGACTGGGCCGAGACCCACGGCACGACACCCGGCGGCGCCGTCCTGGTACGCCCGGACGGCTTCGTGGCGTGGCGGGCCCCCGGCCCCGTGGACGATCCGGAGGCGACCCTGCGCGACGTCCTGGGGCAGCTCCTCCACCGCACCTGACGGCGCCCCGCACGCGCCCGCACCCGACGGCGCCCGCCACGGCCCACCCGGCCGCGGCGGGCGCCGTCGCGTGCGGAGAGGGGGGACGGCCCGCCGGAAAGCGTTCAAGTCGCCTTTGCGGAAGAAAATTTGACGCTACGTCAGATAGGCTCCCGCTCCGCGGCTCCGAGGCGTGGCGAGACGGCGACGGAAGCGCGGTGAGGGGGCTCATGCCGCGGGGGTGAGCCGGGATTACCCCACCGAGGTGACGTGCGGCGGCGCCCGACGCCGTCGAACGGGTGATGAACGGGCCCCGGGCCACTCGATGAGCCCACGGTGTCGCTCGAATGCGGCCCTCTCCGGTGGTGCGCCCCCGGATTTCGGATGACGGTGATCACGTCGCCACCGCGAATCCGATGCGCCGACGACCTGTCAGCCTTCGCGGTGCCGTACGTGAAAGGACACACGTTTTCATGCGCACTTCCCGCACCCTGTTCGCCTCGGCCGCCATCAGCGCGGTCCTCGCCGTCACGACCCCCGCCGCGTACGCGCTCACCGTCGCGGGCGACGGGAACGACGGCTCCTCCCACTCCAGCAGCGAACGCCGCGACAACGACCACGACAAGGGCGACCACGACAAGGGCGACCGCGGCGACCGCGGCGACCGCGGCGACCGCGGCGACCGCGGTGACCGGGGGGACCGCGGTGACCGCGGCGACCGCGGTGACCGGGGTGACCGGGGCGACCGCGGTGACCGGGGCGACCGGGGCGACCGCGGTGAGCACGGTGGCCGCGGTGAGCACGGTGGTCGTGGTGAGCACGGCGACCGCGGTGAGCACGGCGGTCGTGGTGAGCACGGCGACCGCGGTGGCCGCGGCGACAACGGTGACCGCGACCGCGACAACGGTCCGCGCGGTGGCATGCACACCGGTGGTGGCTTCCTCGCCAAGGTGATGGGCGACGACGAGGGCTCCGGCCGCGACCACGACAAGGGCGACAAGCACAACAACGGTGACCGTGGGGACCGCGGTGACCGGGGCGACCGTGGGGACCGGGGCGACCGCGGTGACCGGGGCGACCGTGGGGACCGGGGCGACCGCGGTGACCGGGGCGACCGTGGGGACCGTGGCGAGCACGGTGACCGTGGTGGCCGCGGCGAGCACGGTGGTCGCGGCGAGCACGGTGGTCGTGGCGAGCACGGTGACCGTGGGGACCGTGGCGAGCACGGTGGCCGTGGTGAGCACGGTGGCCGCGGCGACAACGGTGACCGCGACCGCGACAACGGTCCGCGCGGTGGCATGCACACCGGTGGTGGCTTCCTCGCCAAGGTGATGGGCGACGACGAGGGCGGCCGCGGTGACCGCGGTGACCGTGGCGACCGCGGCGACCGTGGGGACCGTGGCGACCGTGGGGACCGCGGTGACCGCGGTGAGCACGGTGGTCGTGGCGAGCACGGTGACCGCGGTGAGCACGGTGGTCGTGGCGAGCACGGTGACCGCGGTGAGCACGGTGGTCGTGGCGAGCACGGTGACCGGGGCGAGCACGGTGGTCGTGGCGACCGCGGTGACCGGGGCGACCGCGGTGACCGGGGCGACCGCGGCGACCGCGGCGACCGCGGCGACCGTGACAACGGTCCGCGCGGTGGCATGCACACCGGCGGTGGCGCCATGGCCCTCTCCGGCAGCGGCCTCGCCGCCGGTTCGGTCCTGCTCCTCGGTGGCCTCGGCGCCGGTGCGTACGTCCTGCGCCGCCGCAACTCCGGTGCGGCCGCCTGACCCCTCCCGCCCGGCGTAGATCGCTGAGCTGTCGCGGCCACCGTCCTCACCGACGGTGGTCGCGGCGCTTGCGTTTCGCCCTTACGGCCACCCCGTACGCGCGGCGGACGACGCGGCAGACCGGAAACCACCGCCCCGGCGCGCCGCCCCGCCCGATCCGTACGCGGACGGCCCCGAACAGCTCACCTCGTGTGGAAGAAAGGCACGTTCGATGGCTCCCGCGACTCCTCCCCGGCATCAGCCTCCGTCGAAACCGCGTCAGACCGGCGCCGCTCCCCGCCCGTTCGCCCGGGCCCTGATGTGGCCGGCGGCGGCCGTGGGTATGGGGGCCCTGCTCGTCTTCAACTCCCTCGACACCTCGGCGGACTCCAAGGCGCCCACCCCGCCCGCGGCCGTCGCGCCCGTGGCGCCGAACGTCGCCGTGCCGACGACCGAACCGAAGACCCCCGCGGAGCTGCCCCGCTCCGCTCCGACCCGCATCCGCATCCCGGAGATCGGCGTCGACGCGCCGTTCACCCCGCTCTCCCTCGGCCCCACCGGCCAGCTCAACGCCCCGCCGCCGAACAACAGCAACCTCGCCGGCTGGTACAAGAACGGCGCCGCCCCCGGCGAGAGCGGCTCCGCCATCGTCGCCGGACACGTCGACACCAAGACCGGCCCGGCCGTCTTCCTCCAGCTCGACGCGCTCAAGAAGGGCAACACCATCGACATCACCCGCACCGACAAGACCGTCGCGACCTTCACCGTCGACGATGTCGAAACCTTCAGCAAGACCGGATTCCCCAGCGACCGGGTGTACAAGGACACCCCCAACCCGCAACTCCGGGTGATCACCTGCGGCGGCGCCTACGACAAGGCGGCCAAGGACTACACGGACAACGTCGTGGTCTTCGCCCATCTGACCTCGTCGAAGAAGGCGTCCTGAGCTGAGCCGAGCTGACCCGAGCGGATTCGGCGCGGGGGGAGGGCGGGCCTTGTGGCCCGCCCTCCCCCCGGTGTGGCCGGGGGCTTCGGTGCGGCCGGGCGGGTGGTGTGGCCGAGCACGGTGGTGTGGACGGCGGGCGGTGTCGCCGCCGCGGCCCGTCCGGTGGCCGCCTTGCAGGTCAGTCCGGTGCCCCGCCCCAGTCCGGGCCGACCCGTTCCCAGGCGCGTTCCCACTGGGTGTCGCGCCGTCGGTCCAGCAACAGAAGGGCGCCGCGCGCCGCCCCGAGGAGCAACAACGCGCCGGACGAGGCCGCCACCATCCCCACGGCGACGCCCTCCGCCTGCGCCCGCGACGGGTCCGCCGCGTCGCGCAGCAGGTGGCCCGAACGGTCCAGCCGGGCCGTGGTGTGCGCCCCCGCCCGCGCCCCGGCCGGGACCGCGACCCGGCCGTGCCGGACCGAACCGTCGGGCGCGGTCCACCGCACCGTCGCACGGGCCCGCGCCCCGGCCGCGGTGGCCGCGTCCACCCCGATACGCGCCGGGGGATCCTCGGTCAGCACGGCCCGGACGCTGTGCGTGCCCCGGGTGAGCGGGTCCCGGGCCTGCACCGCGTGCGCGGCCACGACGCCCACGGCCGGGGCGCCCACCGTGATCAGCACCGCGGTGACCGGCATCAACCAGAACTCCGCCAGATCCGTCCCGCGCCGCAACGGTCCCCGCCGCACCCGCCTTGCGCCCCACATCGCCCGCTCTCTTCGCGTCGCCCACCCGGCCCCCTCCGCCGACGGTCGCACGTCCTGCCCCCGCCCGGATCCCCCGAACGGCCCGGTCGCCCTCCCGAGCCCCGCCACCCGAGGTGTACGAAGCGTGTACGAGCGCGGCGCCCGCGCCGTGCGGGCATCGCGTACGGCGCGGGCGCCGGGGCGCGGCCGGTGCGACGGTGCCAAGGCCGGGAGGTGCGTACGGCTTCCGGGGCACACGGCTCAGAACGACGCGGCCCCGGCCCGGTCCAAGGCGTACCGGCACAGAAGGTTCAGCGGCGCTGGGACGGCGGAACGGCGGTGCGTACCGTGCCGACGGCCGCGCCGGTACGCTGCTCGCGGCCCGCCGCGTCGCCCAGGGAACGCCCGCGCGCCCTACCGCTCATGCCAACGTATCCGCCCAGCCGTGCACCGCCGGTCCGCGCGAGGGGGGCGGTGCCGCACCGACACCGGCCAGGTCCCGGTCGGCCACCCGCAGCAGCCGTCCGGCGAGGTCCTTCAGGGCGCGTCCGGACGCCAGCTCGTCACCGATCTCGGGGATGTCCACGTCCTCCGGGTTGCAGTGGGCCGTGCCGCGGCCCGCGAGCGTGGCCGAGCCGGTGTCGAGCACCGCCCGCGCCTTCGTCGTCCCGTCCTCCTCGAAGAGCAGTATCCGCACCGTCCACTCGGTGGTTCGCGTCATGACGTACCTCCGCTTCACAGCACCCGCCGGTCGCCCGCGCGTCCGGCCGGGCGCGGTCACTCGTGCGGGACGACCGCCACCGGGCACGGCGCGTGGTGCAGCGCCGCCTGTCCGAGGTGCCCGATCCGCGACGGGATCCGGGGACGCCGATGGCGGCGCCCGATGACCAGCAGTCCGGCCTGCCCGGCCTCCTCCAGCAGCGCCTGCGCCGGGCTCTCCAGATCCACCCGCTCCACCACCCGCACCTCGGGATACCGCGACCGCCAGGGCCGCAGCGCCTCGGCCAGCTCCTTCCGGGCGTCGTGCGCGGTCTGCTCCGCCACGTACGGTTCCACCCCGCCGCCGCGGTTGTAGGCGTGCGCGGGCAGATGCCGCCCGTGGACCGCGCGCAGGGGGACGCCGTGCCGGGCGGCGGTCGCGAACGCGAAGTCCATCATCGCCACGCACGGTTCGTGCAGGCTCACCCCGACCACCACATCGCCCCGTCCGTCCGCGGTGGCGCCCTGCCGGGCCCGGACCAGCACCGTGGGCACGTTCACCCGGGTCACCAGCCGCAACGCGACATCGCCCAGCACATACCGGGCCACCGGGCCCAGATTCCGGGAGCCGAGCACCAGCAGATCCGACCGGCCCGCCGCTTCGGACAGCGCCTCCAGCGGGTCGGCGGGCACCAGCTCCTCGTCCACCGGGAGATCCGGGTGGCGCGTCTGCACGGCGGCGCGTGCCTGCTCGACGATCCGGTGCGACCAGTGGTTCTGCTCCGCCGCGCGCGCCTTCCGCCCCGGCCGGATCCGCCGCAGCGACGCACCGCCCGGCCGCCGTGGCTCCGGCCCCGTCGGCTCCGCCTCCTGCGGTTCCGCGCCCGGCTCCGGCCGCTCCGGTACGAGCATCGTCCAGGCGTGCAGCAACCGCAGCCGCGCGCCCCGCGTCTCGGCCTCCTCCGCCGCCCACAGCACGGCCGCCAGCGACTCGGGGCTGCCGTCCAGCCCCACCGTCACGGTGCCCGCCGCGGCGGTCGCGCCCGTCACGGCGCCGCTCCCCGGAGCCTCGGACCGCCTGTACGGCTCTGCATCACGGCACTCCCTTCCTGACGGCGCTCCTCCCGGCTGCTGCCCGGCGGAGCGACGCACCCTCTCCTTCCAGGGTGGCCGGATCCGGCGCTTCCGGCATGTGCCCACCGGAGGCCGCGCCACGGACGGGGCGGACGAGCCGGACGGACGGGCCGGATACGGCGCCCGACGGCGGGCGGGCCCGCGGCCACAGAGGTACCGGGACCCGCGCCCACGGGGAAGCGTCCTCCCGAGGCCCCCGCCCCGGGGTGACTCAGCTGTCGAAGTCCACGGTCAGCTCCTCGGACACCGGGAAGCTCTGGCAGGTCAGGACGTACCCGGCGGACACCTCGGCGTCCTCCAGCGCGTAGTTGCGGCGCATGTCCGCCGTGCCCTCGGTGACCAGCGCCCGGCAGGTGCCGCACACCCCGCCCTTGCAGGCGAACGGGGTGTCCGGCCGTATGCGCGCGGCGCCGTCCAGGATCGTGCTGTCGCGGGGGAGCGGGGCGGTGGTGGACCGGCCGTCCAGGACCAGCGTGACCCGGCTGACCGGACCCGTGGCGGGCGCGTCCTCGTGGCGTACCGGACGGACCGGCTCGTCGTCGGCGAAGAACAGCTCCTGATGGATCCGCTCCCCGGGCACCCCCAGCTCCGCCAGCACCCGCTGGGCGTCGCGGACCATGCCGTGCGGACCGCACAGCCACCAGTGGTCGGCCGACGCCACGTCCACCAGCCCGTCGATCAGCGCGGTGAGCCGCTTCGCGTCCAGCCGTCCCGACAGCAGCTCCGCCTCGCGGGGCTCCCGGGAGAGCACATGGCCCAGCTGGAACCGTGCCGGATGGAGATCTTTCAGATCGGCCAGCTCATCGGCGAACATCACCGAATCCGTCCGGCGGTTGCCGTAGAAGAGGGTGACCTGCGAACGGGAATCGGCGGCGAGCACCGACTCCGCGATCGAGACCATCGGGGTGATACCGGAACCCGCCGCGATCAGCACATGGTGGCCGGGACGCGACAGATCCGGGGTGAACGCGCCCGTCGGCGCCATCACCTCGACGGTGTCCCCGGGACGGACCTCGTGCACCAGCCACGAGGAGAACAGCCCGCCGGGCACCACCCGCACCCCGATACGCGGGCGGGAGCCCACCGGCGCACAGATCGAGTACGACCGCCGCTCGTCGCGCCCCTCGACCTCCCGGCGCAGCGTCAGCGACTGACCGGGACGGAACGCGAACTCCGCCGCCAGCTCCTCGGGCACCTCGAAGCTGATCGCCGCGGCGTCGTCGCACAGCGGCTCGACCTCCGCGACACGCAGCCGGTGGAACACGGGACGGCGCCGCCGCGGGCGCGCGCCGGACAGCTCCTCCGGCGGCGTCGCCTCGGTCAGCTCGGACGAGGTCGGGGCCATCAGATCTCCTTGACGTACTCGAAAGGCTCGCGGCAACTCCCGCACCGCCACAGGGACTTGCAGGAGGTGGCGCCGAAGCGGGAGGTCTCCCGGGTGTCCGCCGACCCGCAGCGCGGGCACCGCACCGCGCGCCGCACGCCGGACAGCTCCAGCGGAACCGGCCCCGAGGTGCGCCGCGGCGCGGGACCGGGCGGGGCGATGCCGTGCTCGGCGAGCTTGCGGCGGCCCTCGGCGGTGATCCAGTCGGTGGTCCACGGCGGCTCCAGGGCCGTACGGATCGTGACCCGCGGGAACCCGGCGTTCCGCAGCCGCGCCGCGACCGCGGCGCGCATTTCCGCCATCGCCGGGCACCCCGAATACGTCGGCGTGAGCGTGGCTGTGACCGCGCCGTCCGCGGCGACCTCCACGCCCCGCAGCACCCCGAGATCGGCGAGGGTCAGCATCGGCAGCTCCGGGTCGGGCACCTGCGCCGCGACGCGCCGGGCCAGCGCGCCGGTGAGAGCGGTGACGGTCGCCATGGTCACCACACCCCCTCCGGATGGGCCCGCGCCACGCTCTGCAACTCGTCGAGCAGCGGCGCCAGATGGACGGTACGGTCCCCGTCGCGGCCGCTGCCGGGCAGCGGCCGCGCGTCCGGAAGCTCCAGCCCCGCCGCGTCACAGACCTGCCGCAGCACACCGGCGACCTCCTCCCGGAGGTCCGCCGGAGCCACCCCGCACACCGGGGCGCCGGTGAACAACTCACCGGTGTACGGGGCGGCCTCGGCGAGCGCCGCGCACATCCGGCGGTGCGACTCCTCGGTGCCGTCACCCAGCCGCACCGCCCAGTCCGCGGCGTACTGACGGTGGTACGTCAGCTCCTTGACGCCCTTGTCGGCGACGGCGGCCACCACCGGGTCCGGCGCGCCGTGCGCGAGCCGGGTGAAGAGCGCGAGCCGCCAGCTCGACAGCCACAGCAACCGCACGACGGAGAACGCGAAGTCGCCGTTGGGCAGTTCGGCCAGCCGGAGGTTGCGGAAGGCATCGGCGCCGCGGAAGTAGGCGAAGGCGTCCTCGTCCCGGCCGGAGCCGTCGGCCTGACCTGCGCGGGTGTACAGCAGCCGGGCCTGGCCCAGCAGGTCGAGACCGATGTTGGCGAGCGCCACCTCCTCCTCCAGCTCCGGGGCACGGGTGCACCACTGGGCCAGCCGCTGCGCGCCGACCAGCGCGTCATCGGCCAGCGCCGCACAGTCGGCGGCGAGCCGCGCCGCGTCCACCCCGGCGGGCACGGCCGTCTCCACGCCGTGCAGCGGGTCCTCGAAGCCGGTGCCGAACGCCCAGCGGGCGTCGCCGTCGCCGTGCTCCTCGGCCAGGGACAGGTAGATGTGATCGTCTTCGGTGTCGGCCATGTCCTGCTCCTCTCCGGCCTCAGATGTGCGGGACGTCATCGGGTATGTCGTAGAAGGTGGGATGGCGGTAGATCTTGTCGGCGCTGGGCGCGAAGAACGGATCCTTCTCGTCGCGGGTGGAGGCCGCTATGTGGGACGAGAGGACCACCCAGATGCTGACGCCCTCGTTGCGGCGGGTGTACAGATCGCGGGCGTGGGTGAGGGCCATCCGGTCGTCGGCGGCATGCAGCGAGCCGACATGGACGTGGTTGAGACCGCGCTTGCCGCGGATGAACACCTCGTACAGCGGCCAGCCGGCCTTCGGGTCGTCGGTGTCGCTCATGCCGCCGTTCCTTCCTCGGTGTGGGGCCCGCGCGGGCCGCGAGCCGCCTGCTTGGCCGCGTGGGCGGTGGCCGCCTCGCGCACCCAGGCGCCGTCCTCGTGTGCCGTCCGGCGGCACGCCATCCGCTCGGCGTTGCAGGGCCCGTCGCCCTTGATGACGCGCTGGAGCTCGGACCAGTCGGGCGTCCCGAAGTCGTGGCGTCCGCGCTCGGGGTTCCAGCGCAGCTCGGGGTCGGGCAGGGTCACGCCGAGCCGCTCCGCCTGCGGGACGGTCATGTCGACGAACCGGCTGCGCAGCTCGTCGTTGGTGTGCCGCTTGATCTTCCAGGCCATCGACGCCGCGGAGTTGGGGGAGTCGCCGTCGGGCGGGCCGAACATCATCAGCGACGGCCACCACCAGCGGTTCACCGCGTCCTGGACCATCTCCCGCTGCGCCTCGGTGCCGCGCATCATCGTCATCAGCAGCTCGTAGCCCTGCCGCTGGTGGAACGACTCCTCCTTGCAGATCCGCACCATCGCGCGGGCGTACGGGCCGTACGAACTCCGGCACAGCGGTACCTGGTTGCAGATCGCGGCGCCGTCCACGAACCAGCCGATGACGCCGACGTCGGCGAAGGTCGGCGTGGGGTAGTTGAAGATCGAGGAGTACTTCTGGCGGCCCGTGATCAGCCGCTCGGTCAGCTCGGTGCGCTCGGCGCCCAGCGTCTCGGCCGCGGAGTACAGATACAGGCCGTGCCCCGCCTCGTCTTGGACCTTGGCGAAGAGGATCGCCTTGCGGCGCAGCGAGGGCGCCCGGGTGATCCACACGCCCTCGGGCTGCATCCCGATGATCTCGGAGTGCGCGTGCTGCGCGATCTGCCGGACCAGGGTCTTGCGGTAGCCGTCGGGCATCCAGTCACGCGGTTCGATGCGCCGGTCCTTGGCGATCGAGGTGTCGAACCGCTCCTGCAGCTCCTGCTCGGCGCCGCCGGTGGCCGACGGGGCGGAGTCTGTCGTGGTCATCGATACCAACTTCCCTACCGACCATTCGTTTGGTTCATATTCTGACGAGTTTCCGCGGTGCGGGCAAGCCCCTTTCGGTGCACGAGGTGCACGAGGTGGCCGGGGCGGGCGCCGGACCTCGCTGGCACCCCGCGGCGTACGGCGGCGCAGGGCGGCCCGCACCCCCAGGGATCGGCGCCCGCCGCCGCACGGACCGGCCCGCCCCGGCGCCGCCCGCCCCCTCACTCCCAGCTGTAGAACCCCCGCCCCGACTTCCGCCCCAGCTCGCCCCGCGCCACCTTGGTGCGCAGCAGCTCCGGCGGGGCGAAGCGGTCACCGAGCGTGGCGTGCAGATGCTCGGCGATGGCCAGCCGGACATCCAGCCCCACCAGGTCCGTCAGGCGCAGCGGCCCCATCGGATGGCGGTAGCCGAGGGTCATCGCGTCGTCGATGGCTTCCGGCGCGGCGACGCCCTCCTCCACCATCCGGATCGCCTCCAGGCCCAGCGCCACCCCGAGGCGGCTGCTGGCGAACCCGGGGGAGTCCTTGACCACGACGTCCTTCTTGCCCAGCGCCCGGGTCCAGCCGAGCGCCCGCTCGACCGTCGCGTCGTCGGTGGCCGGTCCGACGACGATCTCCACGAGCGCGGAGGCCGGTACGGGGTTGAAGAAGTGCATGCCCAGGAAGCGGCCGGGGCGGTCGAGTGCCGCCGCCAGCTCGGTGACCGGCAGGGAGCTGGTGTTGGTCGCCAGCACCGTCCCCTCACCGACCGCCCGCTCCGCGGCGGCCAGCACCCCGGCCTTGAGCCCCGCGTCCTCCGGCACCGCCTCGACCACCAGCGCGGCCTCGGGCGGCAGCGCCCCGACCGACTCCACGGTGGCCACCCGGGCGAGTACCTCCTCGACCGCTTCCGCGAGCTTGCCGCGCTCGGCGGCGCGCCGCAGCCCCGTCGCGACCCGTTCCACGGCGGCGGCAGCCGCCCGTCCGTCGCTCTCCACGACCGTCACCGACGCCCCGGCGGCCGCGAAGGACTGTGCGATACCCGCGCCCATCCGGCCGCCGCCGATCACCCCGACGACGCCCGGCGCCGACGGCTCGGCAGATGCGCTGGTCATGCTCGTCTCCTCTGCTCCGCACCCTGTGTCGCCCGGACCCGCCCGGGCCTTGGTCCTGTCGTCACACGCCCGCCCGCCCTCCGGGAGACGGCGGGCGGGTGACGACAGGCCCTTGTCCGTGCGCGGCTCACACCCGCTCCACGAGCATCGCCACGCCTTGGCCGACGCCCACGCACAGCGTGGCGAGCCCGCGCCGGGCGTCCTCCCGCTCCAGCCGCCCCAGTAGTGTCAGCAGGATCCGGGCGCCCGAACACCCCAGGGGATGGCCCAGCGCCAGTGCCCCGCCGTCCGCGTTGACCCGCGCCTCGTCCAGCTCCAGCCGCCGGATCACCGCCAGCGCCTGTGCGGCGAACGCCTCGTTCAGCTCGACCGCGTCCAGCTGCGCCGCCTGCCAGCCGACGCGGGCCAGCGCCTTCTCGGTGGCGGGCACCGGGCCCAGCCCCATCAGCTGCGGCGCCACCCCGGCCGCCGCCGAGGTGATGATCCGGGCGCGCGGCGTCAGCCCGTACCGCTCGACGGCGGCGGCACTCGCCACGACCAGCGCGGCCGCGCCGTCCGAGAGCGGCGAGGCGGAACCGGCGGTCACCACGCCCCCGGGCCGGAAGAGCGGACGCAGCGCCCCCAGCTTCTCCGCCGTCGTCGACGGACGCGGTCCCTCGTCCCGTGTCACCACGCCGTCCGCCGTCTCCACGGGCACGATCTCGCGGTCGAACCGGCCCGCCTCCTGGGCGGCGACCGCCCGCCGGTGGCTGCGCAGCGCGAACGCGTCCGACGCGGCGCGGTCGACGGAGTCGAGCGCCGCGACCTCCTCGGCCGTCTCGCCCATCGACAGCGTCACCCGCACCTCCTCGGGCCCCGCGTCCGCCGCCACCGCGCGATCGGCAGCCGCGAAGCGCGGATTGGTGAACCGCCAGCCCAGGGAGGTGTCCCGTATCTCGCCGGGCTTCGCCCACGGCGTGCCCGGCTTCTCGATGACCCACGGGGCGCGGGTCATCGATTCCACGCCGCCCGCCACGATCAGCTCGGCCTCGCCCGCCCGCACCGCCTGAGCCGCGGAGGCCACCGCCGTCAGCCCCGAGGCGCACAGCCGGTTGACCGTGTGGCCGGGCACCGTGTGCGGCAGGCCCGCCAGCAGCACGGCCATCCGCGCCACATTGCGGTTGTCCTCACCCGCCTGATTGGCCGCGCCGAGGATCACCTCGTCCACCGCCTCGCCCGGGATCCCCGCGCGCCGCACCGCCTCCCCGACCACCAGGGCCGCGAGATCATCGGGCCGTACGGAGGCCAGCGCGCCGCCGAAGCGGCCCTGCGGGGTGCGGGCGCCGTCGATGAGATAGACCTCGTCAGTCATGGCAGGCCTCCTCGGCGGGACGGGCGCCGCCCGGGAGGCACGCCGCCCCCGGCGCGCGGTGCGCGGCGGTCACGGCCGAGAGCCGCGGCGGCCGTCGGCGGGTGGGGGAGCCGGGGCTTCCCGGGGCGTACTGGGGCATGCGTTCCACCTCTTGACAGGCAGTGCTGATGCTTGATTACTTGACTGAGCCGCACGCTAACCGAATGTTCGGTCGGTGCACAAGATGCGGAAAGGAGCTGTGGACAAGGTGAGGCACACCGCTGACGCCACCCCCGGCCCGGTCGAGCGCATGCTCGCCGCGGACCAGGCGTCCCGCGCCATGGGCATCGAGTTGCTGACGCACGGCGAAGGACACGCCCTGCTGCAGATGACGGTGACCGCGTCGATGGTCAACGGCCACGGCACCGCACACGGCGGCTGCCTCTTCCTGCTGGCCGACACCGCGTTCGCCTGCGCCTGCAACAGCCACGGCCCGGTCACCGTCGCGGCCGCCGCCGACATCGACTTCGTCGCCCCCGCGCACGAAGGCGACGTCCTGCACGCGACCGCGGTGGAGCGCACCCGCTTCGGCCGCAGCGGCCTCTACGACGTGACCATCCGCCGTGCCGACGAGGTGATCGCGGAATTCCGCGGCCGCAGCCGCAGCATCCGCAGAACGACGACGAAGGAGCCGCGATGAGCAGCGAACCGACGGCCCGGGCCACCGGAGCCCCCCGTCTCGGGGAGCCCCTGCTGGACGACGGCGAGCGGATGACCCGCGAGGAGCTGCGCGCCGTCCAGCTCCACCGGCTGCGCGCGACGCTGCGCCACGCGTACGACAACGTCGAGCTGTACCGCACCAAGTTCGACCGCGCCGGGGTCCGGCCCGAGGACTGCGGCACCCTGGAGGACCTCGCACGCTTCCCGTTCACCACCAAGGCGGACCTGCGGGACACCTACCCCTTCGGGATGTTCGCCGTGCCGATGTCCGAGGTGCGCCGCGTCCACGCCTCCAGCGGGACCACCGGCCGCCCCACCGTGGTGGGCTACACCGACAACGACCTCTCCATGTGGGCCGACGTCGTCGCCCGCTCGCTGCGCGCCGCGGGCGCCCGCCCCGGCGACAAGGTGCACATCTCCTACGGCTACGGCCTGTTCACCGGCGGCCTCGGCGCCCACTACGGCGCCGAGCGGGCCGGCTGTACGGTCATCCCGGCGTCCGGCGGGATGACCGCGCGCCAGGTGCAGATCATCCAGGACTTCCGCCCCGAGATCATCATGGTCACCCCGTCCTACATGCTCACCCTCCTCGACGAGTTCGAGCGGCAGGGCATCGATCCGCGCACCACCTCCCTGCGGATCGGGGTCTTCGGTGCCGAGCCGTGGACGGAGGGCATCCGGCGCGAGATCGAGGGGCGGATGGATCTCCACGCCGTCGACATCTACGGTCTCTCCGAGGTCTGCGGCCCCGGCGTCGCTCAGGAGTGCGTCGATACCAAGGACGGTCTGCACGTCTGGGAGGACCACTTCTACCCCGAGATCGTCGACCCGCTCACCGGCGAGTCCGTGCCCGACGGCGGGCGCGGCGAGCTGACCTTCACCTCCCTGACCAAGGAGGCGCTGCCGGTCATCCGTTACCGCACGCACGACCTGACCCGCCTGCTGCCCGGTACCGCCCGCCCCGCCTTCCGCCGGATCGAGAAGATCACCGGCCGCTGCGACGACATGATCATCCTGCGCGGGGTGAACGTCTTCCCCAGTCAGATCGAGGAAATCGTCCTGGCCGCCCCCGGCGTCGCCCCGCACTTCCAGATACGGCTGAGCCGCCGCGGCCGCATGGACCGTATGGCCGTCCTCGTCGAGGCACGGCCGGGCACCGCCCCCGAGGCGCGCACGGCCGCCGCCGCGCAGATCGCCAAGGGCGTCAAGGACGGCGTGGGCGTCACGGTCGAGGTGACCATCGTCGAACCGGAGACCCTGGAGCGCTCGGTGGGCAAGATCCGCCGCATCAAGGACCTCCGGGACCGGGACCACTGAGTGCCGCCCCGCCCGCCCCCTCAGCCCGCGTCCGCGAGGACCATCTCTGCCGCCTTCTCGCCGATCATGATCGTCGGGGCGTTGGTGTTCCCGGACGGCACCGACGGCATCACCGACGCGTCCGCCACCCGCAGCCCCGCCACGCCGTACACCCGCAGCGACGGATCGACCACCGCCTCCACGCCCTGTCCCATCCGGCAGGTGCCCACCTGGTGGTGGTACGTCCCCACCGCCCGCCGCACATACGCCCGCAGATCGTCCCGGGTACGGGCCTCCGGACCCGGCGCCACCTCCGCCTTGCGCCAGGCGTCGAAAGCCCGCTGCCCGCCGATCTCCCGGCTCAGCTCCACCGCGTCGACCAGCGCCTCCAGGTCGTAGGGATCGTCCAGCACGTTCGGATCGAGCAGCGGCGCCGCCTCGGGGTCCGCGGAGGCCAGCCGCAGCGTGCCGCGTGACCGGGGCCGTACGAGGCCCGGCGCGATGGTGTAGCCGTGCTCGGGCACCGGATAGGACTCCGCCGGATACACCAGGTGCAGGAAGAGCGGCTGGAGGTCGGGCCCTGGCAGTCGCGCGTCGGACGACGCGAACAGCTGCGCCTCCAGCAGGTTCGCGGTACCGGCCGGAAGCGGACCGGTGGCCTCGTAGATGTTGCTCACCAAAAGGTGGTCGTGGAGGTTGGCGCCGACGCCCGGCAGGTCCACCGCCGTCTCCACCCCCACCGCGCGCAGTGCGTCCGCCGGGCCGATGCCGGACAGCAACAGCGTCTGCGGCGAGCCGAGCACCCCGCCGCAGAGCAGCACCTCCCGTGCGGCGCGCGTCCGGTGCAGCCGCCCGCCGGCCGCGTACTCCACGCCGACGGCCCGGCCCTTCTCCAGCAGCACCCGGTGCACCCGCGCACCGGTCGTCACCGTCAGGTCCGGGTTGCCCAGGACGGGCGCGACGAAGCTCTGCCAGGCGCTCATCCGCAGCCCGCCGCGGACCGTGACGTGGTTGAAGCCGACGCCGGTCATCCGCGCGCCGTTGAAATCCTCGGTGACGGAGTGGCCGAGACCGGCCGCCGCCGCCACGAACGCGGCGGCCGTGGGGTGTGGTTCGGTGATCCGGCCGACCGGCAGCGGCCCGCCCGCGCCGTGCCAGGCACCGGCGCCGTCCACATGGTCCTCGGACCGTTTGAACAGCGGCAGCACGCTGTCCCAGTCCCACCCCGGGCAGCCGTCGGCGGCCCAGCCGTCGTAGTCGCTGCGGTGTCCGCGGATGTAGATCATGCCGTTGAGGGAGCTGGAACCGCCGAGCACCTTCCCGCGCGGCCAGGCCAACGTCCGTCCGTTGGCGTGCCGTTGGGGGACGGAAACGGCCGCCCAGTCCAGCGCGGACCCGAGGAGCGCGGGCCACCCCTGCGGGCTGTGCACCCGCGCGTCATCGTCCGGCGGTCCGGCCTCCAGTACCTGCACGGAGTAGCCCTGGTCCAGCAGTCTCCGGGTCAGCACACTCCCGGCCGAACCGGCCCCCACCACAAGGAAGTCGTGCTCCGTACGCGTCCGCGCCATGGCATCCCTCTCTCGTCCCGCGACCGGCCCGGCGGGCCCGAAGCCGTCGCTCCCCAGGGACGGTAGAGGCCACGCGCCGCCCACGGGCCCGGATCGCCGAGGACGACCGGGAGCGGACGCGGCGCGGTGGGGCGAGGGCCGTACGAGCCGTGGGCGGCAGGGGCGGTTCTCCTGCCGCGCAGGGGCGTCCGAGCGGGTTGAGGCGTGCCGTGAGCAGGCAGAACGCATTGCCTTCGGGATCGGCGAGGACGTGCCGTGCCGCCTCCTCGGGCTGTCCGATGTCGACGCGTACGGCCCGGCGGCCAGGAAGCGTGCCGGCTCGGCGTCCTGATCACGGTCGGTGGCATTGACGTCGATGTGCAGCCACAGAGCAGCTGACCTGCGCTCCTACTGCTCGAAAAGCCTCTGTAGCTCCCGTTCCGCGTCCTCGCCGCCGCGTATCGCCTCCACCACCGCCTGGTGGAAACTGCGGCTGTCCTCCTCGGAGAAGCAGGGGACGGGACTGCCGATCATCGTGAACCAGTCCGTGGCACCGGTGTACTGCACCGCCACATGCGCCTGCTCCTCCGACCAGGTCGTATGGATGGTCACATCACCGTCGAGCACACCCGCCTCCACGGTGCGGACGGTGCCCGGCCGCGCGTGGATGCCGACGGTGGTCCAGGAAGCCCAGGTCATGAATTCCCCCTCGGGTGACGGGGGCACCGGCCGGCGGCCGGGCGCAGTTCCTCAAGTCTGGCACCGGCGGCCGGTCGCCGCAGGGCGGCCCCGCGGCCCCAGGGGACGCCGGCGTTCACTCCGGTGGCCGCACCGGTGCGGACAGCCGCCGGGATCCGGGGCAGAGGAGGGGCATGAGCAGTCACACCGCACCGCACGACGCCGACCGGCCCGGCCCGGACCCCGCCCACCGCAGGCCCGAGGGGGTCAGCGACGCCACGGTCCGGGCGTTGGGAACCCTCTCGGAAGCCCTGGAGACCGTCGAACGGGCCCGCGGCCACCTCTACGCCTTCCACCAGCTCACCGGCGGCGCCGACCGCACGGTGGGGGAGAGCGTCCACCAGCTACGGGCGGCCGGACACCTCGATCTGGCCGAACTGGTCGAGCGGGAGATCGTCGGGCGGAACGTCCTCCCGGGCCGGTGGACGTTCCAGGTGGTCGAGGAGTACAACGCCACCTACTACCGGCCCTTCACCGCCGTCGAGGAGCAGGTGCGCGACGTACTCGTCGCGGGCCGCGAACACGTCCACGAAGCGGAACTCAAGGAAACCCGCCGCACCCACGGCCACCCCGACCACACCGCCGCGCCCTGACGGAGCGGCCGCCGACGGCCCGGCGCGCGGCGTCAGCCGACGGCCGGTCCCGCCGCGCCCGGCGGACGGCTGCCGATCCGCATGCCGGGGCGGCGGCGGTGCACGGTGAGATACGACAGGCCCGCCGCGCCCGCGACGAGGGCGCGGCGGGAGCCGTGCGGCAGCCACACCAGACCGCCCGCGGCCAGCGCCTCGTTCGGCCCGGCGGATTCCAGGGTGCCGCCCCCGGCGAGGACGAGGAGGAGAACGTCCAGGTCCGGTTCGGTGTGCGCATCCACGCGCTGCCCGGCCGTCAGGTGGACGACATTGGCGTCGAGCTGGCGCCCGGACTCGGCAAGCTTCCACCGCACCGCGGCGCCGCCCGAGGCGCCCGCGGTGAGCGCCCCGACATCGCACAGCACGCTCGGAACTGGAGATTCCACCCTGTCCACCTTTCCCCGGGGCCGTGGGGCCGCATTCTTCCATCGGACGGCACCGGATGATCGCGTGGCCGCGGGCGGGGCCGTTGCCGTGGCCCTGCACGAGCCCGACCGCGTCGACGCGCTGCGCGCCGAGGCCGGGATCGAGCCGTACGAGGAGGACATCGCGCAGTTCACGACCGGCTGACGGCCGCCCCGGCAGCCGCGCGAGGCAGGCCGCCCCGCTCCGGCGGGGAACGGGGCGGCGACGGGCCCGGGAAAGGGGGGACCGGGCGGTGGCTCAGGCGACGACGATGTTCTCGGCCTGCGGGCCCTTGTGGCCCTCGGTGACATCGAAGGTGACGGCCTGTCCCTCCCGCAGCTCCCGGAACCCGGTGGCGTTGATGTGGGAGTAGTGGGCGAAGACGTCGGGGCCGTCGCCGTCCTGCTGGATGAAGCCGTACCCCTTCTCCGCGTTGAACCACTTCACGATGCCGCTCTTCATATGCCCTCCACGGGAACTCGTGCGGTCTCCCGCACCGTGCGGGAGGCCGCGACAGACGACGGATGACTGACAAGTGGTGACCGGCCGCGCCGGATCCGGAACTCTGCGGCCACCCTCCGATGTTACACAGAGAGTGACTTAATGGCCACAAAGAGTGCGCGTTTGGGGTGAGTTTCGTGTGGTTTGCGTGTCGATGGAGGAATGCGGAGGGTGAGGGGTGCCGCCGCGCGTCGCGGTTCGGGGGGCGCCGGGCCGTGGACAGGAAAGGGCCCGGCCCCTTCCGAAGGAGCCGGGCCCGGAGTTCCGTCGGCGGCCGGTCAGCCGACCGCGTCGTGACCGAGATCGATGTCCAACTCGGTGCGCCCGTCGGTGTCCACCCGCAGCGGCGCGGCGACCGGCGGATAACCGCTGGCGATCACCGTGTAGGTGCCCTGGTCGAGGTCGGTGAAGGCGTACGCGCCGTCACCGCCGGTCGTCGCCGTCCCCACGACGTTGCCCGCGGGGTCCAGCAGCGTCACCCGGGCGTCGCCCAGCGGGCCGTGGTGCGCGGACCGCACCGTGCCCCGGACGCGGGCGCCGGGCGCCAGCCGGATCTCGTAGCGGTTGCGGCCGCCGGGCATGACCTCCACCGGGAGGGCGGCCGGGCGGTGACCCTCGGCGCTGACCGCGAGGGTGTAGCCGCCCTGCGCCAGCTCCCCGAAGGCGAAGCCGCCGTCCGCACCGGCGATACCGGACGCCACGACCTCACCGCGGACATCCGTGGCGATCACCAGCGCACCCGGCAGCGGAGTGCTGTCCAGATCCGCGACGACCTCGCCGGAGAGTCCGGCCGTGCCGCCGAGCGCCAGATCGAACCGCACCGGCTCGTCCGTCACCACGACCGTCGCCGCCTGCGGCTGCCGGGCGCCCGCCGAGCCGATCAGGACATACGTCCCGGCGCCCGGCACGGCCAGCACGTAGCGGCCGTCGTCCCCGGTGGCGGTACGGCCCAACTGCCGTCCGCCGACATCGATCAGCGTGACCACGGCCTGCGCCACCGGGGCGCCGCCGCCGTCGTGCACGGTGCCCTCGACACAGGGGCCCGACACGTCCACGGGCGCGGGCTCGACGGGCGGCGCCTCCGCGGCGGTGGCCTCGGCTTCCGTGCTGCCGCCGGTGCCCTCGCCCGATCCGTTCTCACCGGCGGTTCCGGCGGCCTCCGCGTCGGCCTGGGCGCGCGCCTGCAGACCGGAGATCTGCCGCAGCGGCACCTCCTTGATGAACAGCACCAGCAGGAACGCCACCGCGACGACGATCGCGCCCATCAGGAAGACCGTGTGCATCGAGTCGGCGAAGCCGCGCTTGAACGGCTCGGCCAGCCGCGGGTCCAGATGCTGGATGAACGACGAGTCGCTGAGCACACCGGAGGAGTTCCCGCCGCCCCCGGGCGCCTTGAGCATGTCGAGGACCGGCTTGTTGGCCGGGTCCCGGAGGACGGCCGGGTCGTGCAGCGCCGCCTGGAACCGCTCGGTCCGCACGGCCGAGCCGAACGCGTCCGCGATCTTCTCGCCGACGGTGCTGAACAGCACCGACAGGAAGATCGCGGTACCGGCGGTGGCGCCCATCTGCCGGAAGAACGTCGACGACGCGGTCGCCACGCCCATGTCCCGCGGCGGCACGGCGTTCTGCACCGCCAGCACCAGCGTCTGCATGCAACCGCCCAGCCCCAGGCCGAAGACGAGCATGTAGAGCATCGTCTCCCACAGCGCCGTGTCCCACTGCACCCGGAAGTGGAACAGCAGCATCGCCGCGACCATCAGCGCCGTACCGAGGATCGGGAAGATCTTGTAGCGGCCGGTCTTCGCGGTGATCTGGCCGGACGCGACGGAAGCGATCAGCATGCCCGCCATCAGCGGCAGCATCTCCAGGCCCGAGCGGGTGGGGCTCGCGCCCTTCACGATCTGGAGGTACTGCGGGATCATCAGCATCCCGCCGAACATCCCCATACCGATCAGCACGGACAGCAGGCTCGTCATGCTGAACGTGCTGTTACGGAAGAGCCGCATCGGGATCAGCGCATCGTCCCCGATCCACCGCTCGACGAAGATCCACGCGATGATGCCGATGCCGCCGATGACATAGCAGGCGATCGAAGTGTTCGAGCCCCAGCCCCACTCGCGGCCCTGTTCGGCGACGAGCAGCAGCGGGACGACGCCGATCGCGATGGTCAGCGCGCCCCACCAGTCGATGCGGTGGTCGCGCCGCGTGTGCGGGATGTTGAGGACCTTCGCGACGACGAACAGCGCGATGATGCCGATCGGCACGTTCACCAGGAACACCCAGCGCCAGCCGGTGACGCCCAGCAGGTGCTCCTGCCCGGCCAGCGCACCGCCGATCAGCGGGCCCGCCACGCTGGAGGTGGCGAAGGTGCCCAGCATGTAGCCCTGATAGCGGGCCCGTTCGCGGGGCGGTACGACGTCGCCGATGATGGCCAGCGCCAGCGACATCAGACCGCCCGCGCCCAGGCCCTGCACCGCGCGGAACGCCGCGAGTTCGGTCATCGAGGTGGCGAACGTGCACGCCACCGAACCGGCGACGAAGACGCTGATCGCCGTCAGGTAGTACGGCTTACGGCCGTGCAGGTCGGACAGCTTGCCGTAGAGCGGTGTGGAGATCGTCGAGGTGATGAGGTACGCGGTGGTCGCCCACGCCTGCTGGCTCAGTCCGTGCAGGTCGTCGGCGATGGTCCGGATGGACGTACTGACGATGGTCTGGTCGAGCGCGGCCAGGAACATCCCCAGCATGAGTCCGCTGAGGATGGTCAGGATCTGACGGTGGGTGAGGACACCTGTCCCCGGTATCTCCTTGGCCCCCGCCGTGGGTGGGGAGGTGGATGTGCTCATGCGCTGTGCTCTCCCTGTTGCGCGGCGCTGCCCTGGTCTCCCCCGGAGCACGGTCGCGCGTGTTGGTGTTCCACCAAGTCGTTGTTGAGGCGCCCCAGCAGCCGGATCAGGTCCGCCCGGTCCTGCGGCGTCCATGGCTCCAGCAGCCTGGCCAGTTCGGCGTCGCGCTGACGCCGGTAGTGCTCGAAGGTGTCCCGGCCGGACGGGGTGGCGCTCAGCAGCGTGCCCCGCCGGTCGTCCGGGTCCGGCCGCCGTTCGACGAGTCCCCGGTCGACCAGTGCCCGTACCTGACGGCTGACCGTCGACAGGTCCAGGAACGCGTCGGCGGCCAGATCGGTCGCCCGTCGGTCGCCACCGATCACCAGCCGGGCCAGCAGCACCCGGTCGGCGGCGCTCGCGTCGTTCTTCGCGCGCTGCTTCCACGCCGCGATGAGGCGCGTGAACCGCACGATTTCCGATCCCAGTCCGGCGGCGGCCTCGTCCAGTCCGGAGGAGGCGGTGACCCGCTCGTCCGTGCGGCCGTCAGGGGGGACCGTCCCCTTGCTCATGTTGAATCCTTGCGAAGTCCGTCGGCGCACGTCGGCCGACCCGGCATATTGCTTGTATCCAGCAAGTCTAGCCTCTCGCGGCGCCCGCCGATCACCGCCCGGCCGCCGTCCCGGGCCGAACACCGTTGTCAGACCCGGGCATTACGGTCGTAAGCATGACCGACGATGCCGCCCTCGACGCCACGCTCCAGGCCCACCGCCGACCCGCCGGGGTGCGCCGCCGGGCCGGGGCGTGGGCCTCCGCCAAGGCGTGGCGCCGACGAGGCGCGTACCTCCGCCGGAGGGCCGTGTGCCTACGCCTCCTGGCCCGGCATCTCCCGGGCCGCCGCCTCCAGTGCGGCCGCGGCTCGGGTCACGTCCGCCTCGCCGGTGCGCCAGTTGCTGAAGGCGGCCCGCAGCGCGGGGGTTCCGTCGTACACCGTCGGCGTCACGAAAACCTCGGGGGAGACCGCGTCCGCGAGCATCCGCAGCCGCTGGGCCGTCGGTTCGCCGGTCAGCGTGAAGCAGACGACGTTCAGCCGCACCGGTGCCAGCAGCCGCAGCCCCGGCGCCGCGTCCACCGCCCGCCCCAGCGTCCGGGCCCCGGCCACGCACCGTTCGACGATCTCCCGGTAACCGTCCCGCCCGTAGGCCCGCAGGGTGAACCACGCGGCGAGCGCCCGCAGGCGGTGCGAGTTCTCCGGCGTCAGATGGACGAGGTCCGGCTCCGCGCCCAGCGGCCCCAGGTACGCCGCGGCGTTGCGGAACACCTGTGCCTGCAGATCCGGCCGCCGGGTGAACTGCACCGCGCTGTCGTACGGCACATTGAGCCATTTGTGCAGGTCCACGCAGACCGAGTCCGCCAGATCCAGCCCGGCCACCAGATGCGCCGACGCGGGGGAGAGGGCGGCGAAGGCGCCGAACGCGGCGTCGACGTGCAGCCAGAAGTCGTAGCGGTCGCGCAGCGCGGCGACGGCCGTCAGATCGTCGAAGTCGACGGTGTTGACGGTCCCGGCGTTCGCCACGACGACACACGGCCCGTCCTGCCGCGCCAACTCCCGCTCCAGCGCGCCGACATCGACGGCCTCCCGCCCCGGCAGCGTCGCCACCGGCACCAGCGCGTCCCGCCCGAGCCCCAGCATCGAGAGTCCCTTGGCCACGCTCGAGTGCGCGGCCCCCGACAGCACCCGTACGGGGCCGAGCGCCGCCGCACCGCTGCGCGCCGGGGAGACGCCGCGCCGTTCCCCGAGCCATTCGCGGGCCACCGCGAGGCCGACGGTGTTCGACATCGCCGCCCCGCTCACGAACGTCCCCGCGTGCGCGTCCGACAGGCCGAACAGCTCCCGCAGCCAGCCCACGGTGCGCCGCTCCAGCAGCTGGCCCGCGCCGTCCAACGAGGTGTTGGAGTTCTGGTCGGCGGTGGCGGTCAGCCAGTCACCGGCCAGCGCCGCGGGCGTCGCCCCGCCCGTCACGAACCCGAGGTACCGGGGCCCCGCGCTCGCCGACAGCCCCGGCTCCCAGTGGTCCCCGAACTCGGTCAGCGCGTCCCGCAGCCCCGTCCCGTACTCCGGCAGCGGTGCCTCCGGCGGCGCCTGCCAGGCCGGGACCACCGGCCGCTCGGGCAGCCCGTCCAGGAAGGCCACGGCGCGTTCCCGCGCGGCCTCCAGCAGGGCGGGAAAGTCGGACAGGTCGTCGGCGAGACGAGGGTGCATCAAGGCTCCATCCTTCGGTTCGCTGTCACGCTAGGGCGGTGCGCGCGACCGTGGCCCGGTCCGCCTGCCGACAACTGGACCGGTTCCGGGGCCCATACGCCACCCGCGCGGGCGCCGGCCTCCCGTCGTGCGCGCGCCCGCACCGCCCTCGTAACCTCGGGACATGACCGACGCCCAGGGCCTGCCCGACTCCGACGACGTACGCCGTATCGCGCTCTCGTTCCCCGGGACGGAGGAGCGGCTGGCGTGGGGGATGCCGACCTTCCGGGTCGCCGGGAAGATGTTCGTCACCGTGCCGGACGACGAGACGTCGTTCGCCGTCCGCTGCCCGATGCACGAGCGCGCGGAGCTGATCGCGGCGGAGCCGGAGAAGTTCTGGGTCCCGCCGCACGAGGCCGGCTCCCACTGGGTACGGGTCCGGCTCGCCGCCCTGGAGGGCGAGGGCGAACTCCGGGACATCCTGGCCGACTCCTGGCAACAGGCCGCGCCGCCCCGCCTGTTGGAGACCTTCCACCCGTAGGGGGCGCCCCTCCGGGCGGGCCCGGCCCGGTGCCGTACCCGCATGGCCGGGCGTCCCGGGCGGCGCCCGCCCCGCCGCCGAACGGTACGTACGGACGGAACGGTCCCATGGGCAGGACGCGGGCCGCGACCGGCCCTGTTCACCGATCCCCGCGGCGGCGGGCGGCGAGGCCGCCTACGCTCGGCGCATGCCCGCCCCGGAAGCCGCCGCCCGCCGAGACCGCGCCCGTCGCCGCCGTACGACCGCCCTCGACATCCTCGGGACGCTCGGTCTGCTCGACCGCTGGCGGCCCCTCGGCCGTCCGGTGGTCGTCGGGTCGGTGGCGCTGGACCTTGTCGTCGAACCGGACATCGACCTGGAGATCTACTCCCCGATGCCGTCCGCCGCCCGGGGCTTCGCCGCGCTCGCGCCCTGCGCCGAGCTGCCGGGCGTGCGCCGATTGCGGTTCACCAACGCCCTCGACCTGCCCGACCAGGGGCTGTACTGGACCACGAGGCGGACTCCGGCGACACCTGGCAGATCGACATGTGGTGGCTGGCCGACGACCACCCGGGCCCCCGGGCCGCCGACCTGGCCGGACCGCTGCGCGCGGCGCTGACCGAGGAGACGCGGGACGCGATCCTCGCGATCAAGGAGGCGGCGGCAGCCGAGGGCGAGCCGCTGCCGGGCGTCTGGGTCTACCGTGCGGTCGTCGCCGACGGGGTGCGCGGCTATCCCGCGTTCACCGCCTGGCGCGCCCGCACGGCCACGGACCGGCTGACGTCCTGGCGTCCTGCCACCGGCCCGGCGCGCTGAGTCACGGTGCGGGCCGCGGGCGGGGGCGTGGCGTCCGGCACCCCGTCGGCCTGGGATGATCGGGGCATGGCTGAACGCGTAATCGCCGCGTGTGACGGGGCGTCGAAAGGAAATCCGGGACCGGCGGGCTGGGCCTGGGTCATCGCCGACGAAGCCGGCGACCCGGTCGTCTGGGAGGCCGGACCGCTGGGCACGGCGACCAACAACGTCGCCGAGCTGACCGCCCTGGAACGGCTGCTGACCCACGCCGACCCGGAGGTCCCGCTCGAAATCCGGATGGACTCGCAGTACGCGATGAAGGCGGTCACGACGTGGCTGCCCGGCTGGAAGCGCAAGGGCTGGAAGACCGCCGCGGGCAAGCCGGTCGCCAACCAGGAGCTGGTGGTGCGCATCGACGCACTGCTGACCGACCGCTCCGTCACGTTCCGCTATGTCCCCGCGCACCAGGTGGACGGCGACCGGCTCAACGACTTCGCCGACCGCGCCGCGAGCCGCGCCGCGACCGACCAGGAGCCCGCGGGCAGCGCCCAGGGCTCCCCGGAGCCGCCGCCGTCCTCGCCCGCCGCCGCCCGCACCAAGCCGGTCCGCCGCAGCGGCGGCGCCACCCGCACGCGCGGCTCCGGGGACGGTTCGGCCCGGACGCTGAAGGCGAAGTTCCCCGGCCGCTGCCGCTGCGGCCGCTCGTACGCCGCGGGCGAACCCATCGCCAAGAACCCGGACGGCTGGGGCCACCCGGACTGCCGCACTTCCGCGAACGGGGCGGCGTAACGGGCTCCACCGAGGGCTGAAGGCCGGGGGCCGGGGGTTGGCGACGGGAACGCTTCGGTTCCGTCGCGCGGCCTCCGGTCCTCAGCCGTGCCTGCTGGACGCGCGGGCGGCCGAGGACACCGTGCGGGTGGTGACGGACGGACGTTCCGTGGCCGATCTTGCGGAGGAGATGGTGGCGGCGACGGGGTGGGCGGAGCGGCCCGTTGTCCGGCCGCCCGGACGCCTGGGCCGAATCGGCCGCGGAGCCCGCCGTACGCCGCCCGGTCTGCCGTCGCGGCCCTACTCTGCCTGCCGTTGGGGCCGTACCCTGCCTGCTGCCGAGGAGGGGGCCGTGCGTTGCGGCCCCGCTCGCGTCCGTCCCAGGCGCCCGCCCGTCCCCGCGATCCGTCCGCGTGCGCCCCCGCGCCGGTGCCGATCACGCCAATCGGGGCGCGATCACGTCGTTGACCAGCGCAGTTACCCGGATCCGCCCTCGCCTCGGGCGACCGTACAGGAGAGTGCGGAGGGAGATTGACCGCATACACAGCGTAAGAAAAGGCGAGGAGGGCTTGGCCTTGAGGGGCGGAGACATCACCCAGGCGTTGACCATGTTGCACACCACGGTCGTGCACACCGGGAACGACGTACGGGACACCCTGGACAAGGGGGTGGAGCGACTGGCGACCGGACGGGAGCTGGCGCACAAGGAGGTGCTGGCGAAGCTGGACGGCGTGGCGCAGGGGGAGGCCACACTGAAGGCGCTGTCCGGTGTGCGTGAGGAACTGCGCGCCGTCGGGCGGAGCGTCGGCTCCCTGAAGGCGAAGGCCGAGGAGGCGGGCCCGTCTTCGACGGTGGATGTGCAGGGGGAAGTGGCGGCCGCTCTCGGTTCGTTGGGGGAGGACGTGAAGAGCTTGACGGGGCTGCTCGGTGATCTTCATGAGGAGCTGGTGAAGCTGCGGACGGCCGAGCCGGGGCCGTCCACGGCGGCGAATCCGCAGGCGGCTGCCGAGGTGCGGGCGGTCGATTCGTCTGCGGGAGGTGCCGGGTGTGCCGAGGTTGGTGTCGACGCTGACGCTGACGCCGGTGCCGATGCCGGGCACCTGGACGACGATGAGGGGCCCGCCGATCCCGCCGATCGCCCCGGTGGGAGGGTGCCCGTATCCGTAGCGGCTCCCGAGGTGGAGGGCATCTCCGTGGGGATTTCGGGACCGTCCGCCCCAGGCGCCGTTCCGGCCTCGTCCGCCGTCATCGCTCAGGAAGCCTCCCTGATCCCGTCCCCGCGGGCCGCCCTCGCCGATGTGCTGAAGGAGGCGGTGGCGCCCTTGCAGGGCGAGCTCGCCCGCGCGCGTAAGGAACGGCAGGAGCGCCAGGAGGAGAGTGAACTCGCCGTGAAATACGGCGAGTTGGCGAACGAGATGGCATCCCTGCGCAAGGTCGTGGTCGGCATCGCCGAGCGTACGGCGGGGGAGGTGGAGGCAGCTCCCGAGGCCGCCCCGGAAGCGACCGTGACCCCGCTCGCCGCCCCCGAGTCCACCGCTGTCGCCCCCGCCGACGGCACAGCCCACCGTCGCCTGCTGCTCCAGGCAGCGCGGGTGTCGTCGACGGTGCTCGTCTGTCACCGCGACGTATGGGAGTTCGTCTCCGCCACCGCCGGGCGGCACCGGCATTTCCGGATGCCGTCGGAGGTCATCGACGAGGGGGCGGGGCGGGTCTCGGCCGCGTTGTCGGGGCGTTCCCTGATCGCGATGCTGATCAGCCTCTTCCGGATCCGGACCGCCGATGACGACGGCGACGGGGACCTGCCGCTCGCCACCACGCTCTACCTCCGCATCGAACAGGCCCTGACCGCCCTCGCGTCCGACGGGTCTTCGCTGACCATCGTTCTCGACGACCGTTCGGCGCCGGACCCGCGGGAGGCGGCCGGAGGCGGCGCGAGGCACCGGCGCGACCCGGACGGCACGGGTGGCCGGCAGAACGCGGAGCCGGGCAGTGTCCGCGAGCCGTCCCGGCCACCGGAGGACGACGGCGAGGCCCTGGCCGGCTGACGCGAGAAGTGGCCTCGTAGGCCGGACCGGCTTCCTGACGAGGGCGCCGGTCCCCGCCACCGGACGCGGGTACCGGCCCCGCTTCCCGTTGCCCGGGGCGAGGCCGTACCCGCCGGGAGCCCCATCCCGATTTCCGGCCCAGGCGCGCAGCCGTTCCCCCGTTCGTCACACCCCCGAATCCGCCCGTATCTCCGCAGGCCGGTACGCCCTCTCCTCCGCATCCGCGAGCCAGAACAGCAAGGGGGAGAGGGCCAGTTCGAGGCCGCCGAGCGCCGTCTGGAACCAGTGCGGCCACCCCGTCACGGCGACCGAGAGCACCCGGCCGAGCGCGCCCAGGAGGAAGACGCCGGTCAGCAGGCGGACCGACGCCGCGGGGATCGGTGTCTGGCGGGTCGCCCGCAACCAGGCCAGGCCGTACCCGGTGAAGACCGCGCCGAAGAACCGGCCGAGGTTGTCGACCGTCGCACCCGCCCGGGACGCGCCCGGGATCGCGGCGTTCCCGCCCAGGACGTGGAAGAGGCCGATCGCCGCGCAGCAGTACCCCATCGCGAGCGCCAGCCGGCGCAGTGTTTTCGCCCGGGTCATGTCCCACCCTCTCCTCGGTCGGGGCGCCACGCGCACCCGTCCGGCACGGGAGCCGGAGGACGCCGCGTGGACGCCGTCACGTCAGCCGAAGTCGTCGCGCCAACCGGATCCGCCATGTCGGTCGAATCCCTCAACTGGACACGTGTACATCAGCGTCACCCCCGTACTGGACACATGTCAAGTAAGGTGAACGCATGTCGTCCCGTCAGCGGCTCAGCCCCGCCGAGCGTCGTGCCCAACTTCTCGCCGTCGCGGCGCAGCTCTTCGCCGCGCAGCCGTACGACGACGTCCGGATGGAGGGCGTCGCCGAGCGGGCGGGTGTCTCCCGGGCCCTGCTCTACCAGCACTTTCCCAGCAAGCGTGAGCTCTTCGCGGCCCTCTACCGGCAGGCCGCCGGGCAGTTGCTCGACCGGTCCCGGGTCGATCCCGCCGATACGTTTGTGGAGCAGCTGACCGAGGGGCTGGACGCCCACCTCACGTACTTCGCGGAGAACCGCAACACCGTCCTGGCGGCCAACCGGGTTCTCGCCGGGGACCGGCTGATCCAGACGATCATCGCCGATGAACTCGACGCGCTGCGTGAGCGGTTGCTCGCCGTGCTGCCGTACGCCGCGGGCGAGCGGGAGGCCGTCTCGGGGGTGCTGAAGAGCTGGCTGGTCTTCGTCCAGGTGCTCTGCGTCGACTGGCTCACCGAGGAGAACTGCACCCGTACCGAACTCCGCGAGGTGTGCATCGGCGCGATCGTGGGGGCGCTGCGTCCGCTGCTCGACGAGGATCCCGCGCCGGAGTGGCCCCGCTGACGCGGGACCCGTGTGCCGGGTGGGGCGGATGAAGCGCTTCTGTTGCCCGGCTTAAGAAATGATCGATGGACGCGGCGCCCGCCGGACGGCAGATTGTGAGGCGTCCGGCCACGAGCGGCCGCGGGTCTCCGCGTTCGCCGCCTGTGTGCCGGTTTTTCCTGCCCGGATGCGCCGCTTCACGGTGTGCCCGGGCCCGTCGTCGGCACAGGAGGTGCCCCGGTGAAAGCGCTGGTCAAGGAGAAGGCTGAGCCCGGACTGTGGCTCCGGGACGTCCCGGAGCCGGCCGTCGGGCCCGGCGATGTGCTGATCAAGGTGTTGCGCACCGGCATCTGCGGCACCGACCTGCACATCCGTAACTGGGACGGCTGGGCGCAGCAGGCCGTCGCCGCGCCGCTGATCGTCGGCCACGAGTTCGTCGGCGAGGTCGTGGAGACCGGCCGGGACGTCACCGACATCGCCGTCGGCGACCGGGTCAGCGGCGAGGGCCACCTGGTGTGCGGGAAGTGCCGCAACTGCCTGGCCGGGCGCCGCCACCTGTGCCGCGCCACCGTCGGTCTCGGCGTCGGACGGGACGGCGCGTTCGCCGAGTACGTCGCGCTGCCCGCCTCCAATGTGTGGGTGCACCGGGTGCCCGTCGACCTCGATGTCGCCGCGATCTTCGACCCGTTCGGCAACGCCGTGCACACCGCGCTGTCGTTCCCGCTGGTCGGCGAGGACGTGCTGATCACCGGCGCCGGGCCGATCGGGCTGATGGCGGCGGCCGTCGCCCGGCACGCCGGGGCCCGCAACGTCGTGATCACCGATGTCAGCGAGGAACGCCTGGAGCTGGCCCGCAAGATCGGCGTCAGCCTCGCGCTGAACGTGGCGGGCGCGACGGTCGCCGACGGCCAGCGGGAGGTCGGGCTGCGCGAGGGCTTCGACATCGGCCTGGAGATGTCCGGCCGCCCCGAGGCGCTGCGCGACATGATCGCCAACATGACCAACGGTGGCCGCATCGCCATGCTCGGCCTGCCATCCGACGAGTTCCCCGTCGACTGGGCCCGCATCGTCACCTCGATGATCACCCTCAAGGGCATCTACGGCCGCGAGATGTTCGAGACCTGGTACGCGATGTCGGTGCTGCTCGAAGGCGGCCTCGACCTCGCGCCCGTGATCACCGGCCGGTACGGCCACCGTGACCACGAGGCGGCGTTCGCCGACGCGGCGAGCGGCCGCGGCGGCAAGGTCATCCTCGACTGGACCGCCTGACTCCGGTTCTCCCGCCCGACCTCCCGTTCTCCCGCCGGGCGGCCCGGCCGTCCGCCGGGCGCGCCCCGCCCTCACCGTCCCCTCCGTGCCCCGGTACCCGACCCCGAAGGACTGGACATGTTCGACTCCGTACGCGACGACCTGCGCGCCGACCTCGACGAGATCCGCAGCGCCGGACTGCACAAGCCCGAACGCGTCATCTCCACCCCGCAGTCCGCGAGCGTGCAGGTCACCGCGGGCGGCCGCCCCGGCGATGTGCTCAACTTCTGCGCCAACAACTACCTCGGCCTCGCCGACCACCCCGAGGTGATCGCCGCCGCCCGCGACGCCCTGGACCGCTGGGGCTACGGCATGGCCTCCGTCCGCTTCATCTGCGGGACGCAGGAGGTGCACAAGGAGCTGGAGGCGCGGCTGTCGGCGTTCCTCGGCCAGGAGGACACGATCCTCTACTCGTCCTGCTTCGACGCCAACGGCGGAGTCTTCGAAACGCTCCTCGGCCCGGAGGACGCGGTCATCTCCGACGCCCTCAACCACGCCTCCATCATCGACGGCATCCGCCTGTCGAAGGCCCGCCGCTTCCGCTACGCCAACCGCGACCTCGCCGACCTGGAGACGCAGCTGAAGGACGCCGCGGGCGCCCGCCGCCGCCTCGTCGTCACCGACGGCGTCTTCTCCATGGACGGCCATGTCGCGCCGCTGCGGGAGATCTGCGACCTCGCCGACCGCTACGACGCGATGGTGATGGTCGACGACTCGCACGCCGTCGGCTTCGTCGGCGACGGGGGCCGCGGTACCCCGGAGCTGCACGGTGTCCTGGACCGTGTCGACATCCTCACCGGCACCCTCGGCAAGGCCCTCGGAGGCGCCTCCGGCGGCTATGTCGCCGCCCGCGCCGAGATCGTCGCCCTGCTGCGTCAGCGCTCCCGGCCGTACCTCTTCTCCAACAGCCTGGCGCCGGTCATCGCCGCCGCCTCCCTCAAGGTCCTCGACCTGCTGGAGTCCGCCGGTGACCTGCGCGAGAAGCTTGCCGCGAACACCGCGCTGTTCCGCTCCCGGATGACCGAGGAGGGCTTCGACCTGCTGCCGGGCGACCACCCCATCGCCCCCGTCATGATCGGCGACGCGGCCGAGGCGGCCCGGATGGCCGAACTCCTCCTGGAGCGCGGCGTCTACGTCATCGGCTTCTCGTACCCGGTGGTGCCGCACGGTGCCGCCCGGATCCGCGTCCAGCTCTCCGCCGCGCACTCGACCGCGGACGTGCACCGCGCGGTGGACGCGTTCGTCGCCGCGCGGGCTGCCCTGGCCGCTCCGGCGGAGTGACCCGCCTGGCAGAATCGGTGCCGTGATCGACGCACGACGGCTGCGCACCCTCCAGGCGGTGGCCGACCACCGCACGGTGACCGCGGCAGCCGCGGCGCTGCACCTGACGCCCTCCGCCGTCTCCCAGCAGATCGCGGCGCTGGAGCAGGAGACCGGCCACAAGGTCCTCGCCCGCGACCACCGTGGGGCGCGCCTCACCCCGGTCGGCGCGATTCTGCTGCGGCACGCCGGGGCGGTCCTCGCGGAGCTGGAGCGCGCCGAGGCGGAGGTCGCGGCGTACACCAGCGGCGCGGCGGGCGAGGTCACCGTCGCCGCGTTCGCCACCGGCATCGGTGTGGTGGTGGCCCCGGCCATCACCACGCTGCGCGCCGCCGCGCCCGGCATCGTCGTACGGGTGCGGGACGCGGAGGGCGACGAGAGCCTGCCGATGGTGCTCGACGGGCGCGCCGATGTCGCCGTCGCCGTCGAGTACCGCGGCGCGCCGAGCGCGGCGGACCGGCGGCTGGTGCGCGTCCCGCTGTACGCCGAGCCGTTCGACGCGGTGCTGCCGCGCGATCACCGTCTCGCGCACGCCGCGGCGGTACCGGTGGCGGCGCTCGCCGAGGACCCCTGGATCGGCCCGTACCCGGGGAACCCCTGCCATGACGTGATGGTCCTGGCCTGCGAATATGCGGGTTTCCGGCCGGAGTTGGCGCACTCGTCCGACGACTTCCGGGCCGTCGTCACGCTCGCCGGTGCCGGGGCGGGGGTGGCGCTGGTGCCGCGTTCGGCGCTGCGCGACACCGATCTCACCCAGGTCGCGGTGCGGCCCGTCGACGGTGTCGCGGCGACCCGCCGGGTCTTCGCCGCCGTCCGCCGCGGCGCCGAGGACCACCCGCTGTTCCGGCCGGTCCTCGACGCGTTGAGCGCGGCGGCCGCGGCGGTCCCGCCGGGCGACCCGGTGGCCGCCTGACGGTCCCCGGCGCCCGCCGCGTACGACCCGTTACGCCTGCGCGGGCACGGGATGCAGCAGCTCCTCGCCCGCCGCCCACCGGCGGACCTGCTCCACGATCAACCGCTCGGCGCGTGGCCGGAACGAAGCCGCGCCGCCCCCGACGTGCGGGGTCAGCAGCACACCGGGCGCATGGCGCAGGGGATGGTCGCCGGGCAGCGGTTCGGGGTCGGTGACGTCGAGGGCGGCGCGCAGCCGTCCGGCCGTCGTCTCCGCGAGCAGCGCCGCGGTGTCCAGGGTGCGGCCCCGGCCGACGTTGACGACGAGCGCGCCATCGGGCAGCGCGGCCAGCTCGCGGGCCCCGAACAGCCCGGTGGTGCCCGGGGTTTCGGGCAGTGTGAGCACCGCGATGTCGACGTCCGGCAGCAGCGCGGGCAGCTCCTCGACGGCGTGCACCCCGCTGTCGGGCCGGGCCCGCCGGGCGACGCCCTCGGGTCGTTCGCCGGGACGTACCTGGTCGGCTGGGTGCGCGGCACCTCGCTCGGCGACGCGGGTGCCTTCGCCATGATGGCCGTCGGCGCGCTGCTCTCCGCCGCCCTGACCCTCGCGGTACGCGACCCCCGGCCCGCGGCCGAACCCTTGGGTACGGTGACCGGGCAGCCGGAGCCCGCTGAGGCCCGCTGACACCAGGGAACGGCCGGGCCACCGGCGCGGCACACAGGAGACGCACCATGACCACGACATCCGGCGACGACCAGCTCAGCCGGGGGCTGCGCCTGCTGTCCGTCCTCGCCGACCACCCCGGCGGCCTCGGGGTCAGCGCGGCCGCCCGGCTGGCGGGCCTCCCCGTCAGCAGCGCCCACCGCATCCTGGGCCGCCTGGTGGCCGAGCGGTTCGCCTCCTACGACGAACGCGCCCGCCGCTACGCCCCGGGCGTCCGCGTCCTGGAACTCTCCCGCGGCTTCCACCGCTCACCGGCCGGATACTCCGAGGCCGCCGCCCCCATGCGGACCCTCGCCGCCGCCACCGGCCTGCCCGCCATCGCCGGAATCCTCCACGACGGCGGCGTCCTGCTGGTCCTCGCGGTCCAGGGTACGCAGCACCTCCAGCTCCGCAGCGCCGAGGGCACCCGCACCGCCTGGCACGCCACCTCACTCGGCAAGGCGCTGGTCTCCGGCCGGCCCGTGGCCACCGTCGACGCCCTCCTGTCCGAGGAGCTGCCCGCGGTGACCGCCCGTACGGTGACCGACCCCGAGGCGGTACGCGAGGAGCTGGCGCGGGTGCGTGCCCGCGGCTGGGCGGAGGTCGACGAGGAGAGCGAGGTCGGCGTCCGCTCGGTCGCCATGGCGGTCCCGGACCGGTCGGGGGTGCCGCAGCTGGCGATCTCGCTGGGCGCGGTCACCGCGCTGACCTCGGCGGATGAACTCCACGGCCATCTGCCGCGGCTGCGGGAGTGTGTGGAGGAGATCGCGGCGCACATGGGGCGGTGAGGGGGCGGGCCGCCGGGGCTTGCGTGACTCCGGGGCGCGCGGCCGGGCCGGAGCCGGTCGCGGCCCGCGCCGGACCCGGCGGGCGGTGACCGGGCGCCCCTTTCGGCCAGGGCCCCGCTGCGGTTCCCCGTCCCTGCGAGGCACCATGCTGCTGCGGGCACGCCCCGCGCGCCCCGGACGCGCCGCACCAGAGCCCAGGAAACGGAGCCCCATGCGTATCGCCCTCTGCCAGATGACGTCGACGGACAACCCGTGGCAGAACCTCGTCCTGCTCACCGAGCACGTCCGCCGCGCCGCCGACGACGGCGCCCGGCTGGCCGTCCTGCCCGAGGCGGCCATGTGCCGCTTCGGCGTTCCGCTCGGTCCGGTCGCCCAACCGCTCGACGGCCCGTGGGCGGACGGCGTCCGCGGCGCCGCGCAGACGGCCGGAATCACCGTCGTCGCCGGGATGTTCACCCCCGCCCCCGGCGGCCGGGTCGCCAACACCCTGCTGGCCACCGGCCCCGGCGTGGCCGACTCCTACGACAAGATCCACCTCTACGACGCCTTCGGCTTCCGCGAGTCCGAGACCGTCGCCGCCGGGGACCGGGTCGTGACCATCGACGTCGACGACGTCCGCGTCGGCCTCGCCACCTGCTACGACCTGCGGTTCCCCGAACTGTTCCGGGCGCACGCGGACGCCGGGGCCACCGTCAGCGTGCTCCCCGCCTCCTGGGGCGCCGGACCCGGCAAACGCGACCAGTGGGAACTCCTCGTCCGCGCCCGGGCGCTGGACGCCACCGTCTGGCTCGCCGCCGTCGGCCAGTCCGCCCCGGACCCGGCGGCCGACCCCGAGCACCCCACCAAGGCGCCCACCGGCATCGGGCACAGCATGCTCGTCGCCCCCGACGGCACCGTCCGCGCCCGCCTCGGCGCGGAACCGGGCACGGTCACCGCCGCGGTCGACGCGGCGGAGACCATCCGTGTCCGACGCGCCGTCGCGGTCCTGGACAACCGGCGTCTGCGGGACGGCGGCATCGCGTAGCGGCCGGTCGGCGGGTACGGGCCCGAGCCGTCGGAACGGGGCCCCGTGCCCTGCCCTTCAGGACAGAAACCGTCCTGAAGGGCAGGCATCCTCGACGTGTCCGGGCGCCGGGGACACCGCCACCGTGCGAGGTCTCCCGCGCCACCGCGCCACCCCGAAGGACCGCACCATGCCCAAGACGACCTCCGCCACCACCGCCCCGGCGCCCTCCACCGGCACCCTGCTGGGCTCCGGAATCTGGGCCCCCGACGGCGCTGCCCTCGCCGACTTCTACGCCGCCGCCCTCGGCTGGGAGACCCGCCACACCTTCCACGACGAGGACGGCAACCCGGCCGCCCACCTCATCAGCGACGGCGTCCGGACCCTGGTCTTCTCCACCGCCCGCACGTTCCGCGCCCCCGACTGGCCGCAGGACGAACTCCCCTTCCACCTCGACCTCGCCTTCGAGGACCCCGCCGCGGCCGAGGAACGCCTGCTCGCCCTCGGGGCCACCCGGCCCGACCACCAGCCCGGAAAGGGCCGTTGGACCGTCCTCCTCGACCCGTCCGGCCAGCCGTTCTGCGTCTGCCGGGCCTCCTGAACGGCCCTGCGCCGGGGCGCGGTCCGGGGCGCGCTCCGGGGCCGTTGTCAGTGGCGGGTGGCAGACTTCCCGGCATGGACGCAGCGAAGCCGAAGGCAGATCTCCTGCGTTATCTGCAGGCCGCCCGCGACGCCCTGCTCTGGAAGCTCGACGGACTCGGCGAGTACGACATCCGCCGCCCCCTGACGCCCACCGGTACCAATCTGCTGGGCCTGGTCAGTTGACTGCACTAGCTGATCGTTTCGGAATGAGGGTTTGAGTCGTCTCAAGCAGATGATGCTGCAAGCGAGTGGGAGAGGCCCGAGGTGGAGGTCGGCGCGTATCTCGTAGCGGATGCGGAGTCGTGTGAACTGGTGGAGCCAGGCGAACGTGCGCTTGACGACCCATCGGGTCTTGCCCGGGCCGGAACCGTGCAGGGCGCCACGGCGGGCGATCTTGGGTGTGATGCCACGAGCCCGGACGAGGCGGCGGTACTTGTCGAAGTCGTAGCCGCGGTCGGCGAACAGCCGACGGGGCCGGTGGCGGGGTCGGCCGCGCAGGCCGCGAATGCGGGGCATCGCGTCCAGCAGTGGCATGAGCTGGGTGACGTCGTGGCGGTTTCCGCTGGTCAAAGAGACAGCGAGCGGGGTTCCGTTCCGGTCGACGATGAGGTGCTTACTGCCCGGTCGGGCCCGGTCGACCGGCGAAGGTCCGGTGTGAGCCCCCCTTTGAGGGCTCTGACGTGCGAAGCGTCGATGGCGGCGTCGTCCATCTCCAGTAGCCCGTCTCTGCGAAGTTCCGCCGGCAGGACCTCGTGCAGGCGGGGCCGGACTCCGGCCTCGGTCCAGTCCCGCAGACGACGCCAAGCCATCACCCCACTGCACCCGACCAGCTCTGCGGGTACGTCTCGCCAGCTCACACTCTTGCGCAGCACGTAAACGATGCCCCGCAGAGCAGCACGGTCATCGGCTGGCAGCCGCCCAGGGTATCGGTGCCGGCGCGGTGCACGAGCCGGCAGCAGCGGAGCCACACGTTCCCACAGGTCATCAGACACAAGATCAGCGGACACGCGAGAGATCTTTCCACCACGCCCAACTGCCAAGACCCCGGCGCGAACTCATTCCGAAACGATCAGTGAGGCACGTGCAGAAGTGGTTCGCCCGAAACGCTTCGTGGTCGCCCGTTCGGTTCCGATACACCGCGCCGTGGGGGTACGCCACGGGCCAGCAGCAACGGGAGGCACGGGTGGGCGCTGCTGCACGTTCGCATGGCTCTGACGGGGCACCATGACCTTTCCCGTGCTCGACCGGCAAGGGTCTCCGGCATCAGCCCCACAGGGTGCGCACGCCACCTCGAACATCGTCAGCTGCACGTAGGCGAGTCGGGCACGGACAAGTCGCTCCTCGGTCCGATGCCTTTGAGCCCGGTCGGTGTTCCGCCCGGATCGAACGAGTGGTGGAAGGTGAAGGCGTACGGCGCGGAGCCGTGGTCGTGGAGGTGTTCCAGCCTGGCAACCCCGTCCTGCCAGGTGGGTATCGTGCCGTCGGTGACCCACCAGAACACGTAACCCGGGTGTCCCGTCCTCTCGAACCAGTCGTAACGCCTGTTGAGCGCCGCGCGGTGCAGACCGGTGTAGATGGAGTCGAAGGCGGATCGAAGGTCGGTCCAGAGTGAGAGGGTCGCGGCCAGGGCGGTGGTTTCCACAGTGCGGCCTTTCCCGTACCAGGCCGGAACAGCAAACTCTCCCCACTCACCCCAGTCCGAGTCGAAATCCGTCCGTGCGCCCAGGCTGCGATCTGCCGCTTCAGCACGAGCGATATATCCGGGGTGCTGGCCGATCTCCCGGTAGACGGCCTCACCACTCTCGTGGAACTCCCGCGTAAGACGTGCGGGATCGGTGAGGGGTGACTTCAGGACGCCGAACGTGTACAGAGCAAGATGGGGCATGCGTCTCTCCCTGGCCGAGGGGCCTGGTGCGGAAGTCCCTGACGCTTTCGCTGTCTGGGCGTGGACTCGATTCGGTGGCCTGCGCGTGGGGGCGGGGAGCTGTGGGCGTGATCGACTCATCCCCTTGCGGGTGACTCAGGCTGATGGAACTCCTGTGCGACTGCGGGCGGCGCCGAATGTCAGGAGAAGATAGCCCCGACTGCAGGCCCTGTCGAAGTGGCCTTTTCCCTGCCCAAGTGGCCTCTTGCAGAGGCCCCCGCGGAGCTGAGGCGGCGAAGCGCCGCCTGGACGTCGCCACACCGCCGGCTGAGCAAAAGCGTGACCTACGCGCGCAGAGCGAGCGGCGGATGCCCGGCGACGTAGACCGGCAAGAGGAAGTTGAAGCGGATCGGCCCGTCGTAGACGCCAAGCTCGACGCGCACAGCCGCCCGTCCAACTCGTGCCCAACTTGCCTTGCCCCCCTTGGAGTCGCGGCAAACGCCGTGTCCCACCGAGGTGTGTCGCTTTACGCGGGGGTGGCGTCCTTGTGAGGCGTCTCGGTCGGGCAGTGCATCGTGTCGCTTTCTTCAGCTCCGGAAGATCCGGGCAAGTGGCGAAGATCACGGTACCGGAGAGGCGAGGAACAGCTGCTTCCTCTCGGGAAGTTGGCTCGGCGGGTTCGGGGCCGTCCCGGCCCCGAACCCGCCTGACAGCGGCCACCTGGAATTGGCTCTGACCGCACTTCCGTGAATGATCTTGTCACTGCCGTCACAGGCTCAGCAGCAGGTCCCGGACCGCGGCGGGCTGGGACAGGAACGGGTGGTGGCCGGCGTCGAGTTCGATGGCGCTGCCGGCCCGGCGGGCGAACTCGCGCTGTAGGCGTGGCGGGGTGCCCCGGTCCTGGGCGCAGATGAGGTACGTCGAGGGCACCTGCTGCCATGCGGCCGCCCCGACCGGCTGCCCGGTCACCTGCACGCTCTGCCGGGCGAGGTGGTCCGCCGCCTGCGCCTGGACCTCGGGGTCGCAGTCCTGAAGGAACGTGTCCACGAGTAGCTCGGGGCGAACCCCGAAGGTGGCAGCGTCGGGGTCGACGTCGAGGAACGGGGCGGGGCTGCCGTCCCCGAACTCCGACAGGCTCTGCCCGACCTCGGGCAGGTAGCTGGAGACCAGCAGCAGGTGGCGTACCGACCCGATTCCCGCGGCGGCTTCCGCGGTGATGATGCCGCCGTAGCTGTGGGCGACCACAACGGTGGGTTCGTCGCTGTCCAGCAGCGCCTGCCGCACCGCCGCGACGTCCTCGGAGAGCCCCGGACCGCCGGCGCCTCCGGGCAGGCCCGCCTCGCCGCAGCTCGGCAGCGCCGGGGCCACGCTCAGCACCCCTCGCTCCTGCAGCAGCTCGGCGGTGCGGTGCCACCACCACGACCCGTCCCGCACGCACGCCCCATGCACGAACACGACCCTCATCGCTGCCTCCACGTCTGCCTTGGCCGCTTTTCGAACAATGGTAGACGTAGCCGCCGTTGCGACAGGGAGCCGAAGATCATTCACAGAATCGCGGACAGAACCAATCCGAACTGGCCACTAACACCCGCCGGCCTTCAGCTGCAAGAGCCGATCGCTGGTGTCCCGCCCCGGCGGGGCAGCGATCGGACGTTACCGTCCGCAGTGGCCCGCTCGCGCAAGCGCTCGATCTCGTCGTGCTGGGCAGCAAGCCGCGAGATCGCCAGCGTCTTGAAGTCGGTCAGCTCCGCCAGCTGTTCGTCTCGGTTGGCGAGGCGTTTCCTCAGCTGAGCGTTCTCGGCCTTGAGCCGTTCGATCTGCGCGGCTCGCGGGTCGACGATCTCGCCCGTCTCCTGAAGCGCCCTCAGGCGCCGCTCGAACTCTTCTGCCAGGTGCTCGTAGGTACCGGGCCGTTCAGAGCCGTCCCGGGCCTTCTTGGGGTAGAAGCCGGTGCGGGTGACGCCCGCCATGAGGGCAAGGGTCTTCAGATCGCACTTGCCGCCCGGGGGCAGGTCCCCGCTCAGCACCCGTTCCATGGCCGCGCGGACGGCGGCCTCGTTGCGGGCCTTGTCTTCCTCGGTGAGCCTGGCCACCTCAGTCCTTTCCGACCGTCGTCGTGGAGGCGGCGTCGATCTCGGCGACGACCCGAAGGGCTCGATCGCGTTCGGGCAGCAGCCTGATCTTCTCGCCCTTGGCAACTCGGGGGCTCTCGATGAACACCGCGACGGAGGCCGCCTGGTTGGCCCAGACGAGGCGATGGCACGGGTGGTGGGTGGCCTGCGGGCAGCGCGCGGAGTCGCACATCCCCACCAGCGGCTTCGTGGCCTGCGGGGTCCCGGCCATCCGCAGGCACAGGGCCTTGGAAGGATCGCGGAACCAGCAGTAGTTCGCGGAACCGACGTGAAGCGTCTTCGCCTGCTTGCGCAGGAGGTTCTCCAGATGCCGGTCGTCATGGAGGACTTTCGGGTCGGTGCGGGCGGCATCCTTCAGCGCGGCGTCGACGTGGGAGAATGCCTCGACCAAGCCGCGGGCGCCGGGGCCGGCTGGCAGGATGCCCGCCTGGACGTCTCGGAACGCCTGCACAGTGAGCGCGATGCGGTGAACTTCCTCGGCCTCCTCGATCTCGGCCTGGAACAGTCGCTGGGAGCCCCCGGGGCGGGCCGCATAGCCCTCGGTCGTGGCCACTGAGATGTGCTTGAGCGCAACCTTCGCGGCCAGCAGCCCGCCCGGTCGCTGGGCGATGGCCAGGGCGAGCGTGCGCCGCATCATCCGAGCGCTGGCCGGTCCGGGCGGGATCACGGGCAGGCCCCAGCGCTCCCGGTTGCCGGTCCGCTCCAGCCAGCGCCTCAGGGCCTTCACCCGAGTCGACAGGTCAACGGTGGGGAACAGGGCCTCACCGTCAGGGCGGTTCAGCAGATGCTCGGCGAGAGCGACCGCCCGGTCCACTTCCTCGATGACCACCCACTCATCAGGCGCCCCGCCGAACGTCTGGCCCTTGACCAGCCTTCCTGCCAGCCGGAACCGTCTCCCGCCACCTGGAATCTCCCGAGCCGGACGTCGGCACCCTGCCTCGATCTCCAGCAGTTCGCTGTGTCGCATGCCCGAGAGCGCCGCGGTCAGCACCAGGCAGGCGATGACCACGTAGCTGGCCGTGATGTTCACGTCCTCGGCTGCCAATGGCGAGGTCCACGGCACCAGTTCGGCGTTGTCGGCCCGTGCGATCGAGGCTGGCTTTCGGGCCAACGGCCGTTGGAATCCCACCTCGGCCGCCAGCTCGGCGAGCGCGGGCGCCAGGCGCGTGCACACCTCCGGGGAGAGCCGGCCGACCTTGGCTCTGCGGGACAGCCGACCCCAGGCCAGGAGCGACAGCGGGTCCGTTCCGTGGCGGTTGACGCGTTTGGTCGTCTGGTTGTCGGCGAGCGCGGGCAGCGGCTCGCCGGCGGCCCTGACCTCCTCAATCACCTGTCGCAAGGCAGGCAGATGGGCCAGGGTTCCGCCGGGAAGACCCACGTCCTCAGCCGCCTCGGCCCGGACCTGGTCCAGCAGGTCGGCGATGTGCGGACCCACGACGTCGACTAGGTACAGGCAGGTCGCCAGCAGGGGCTGGAGGATGGCGTCCGGGACTGGAGGGGTGCGGTTCGAGCCGGTCGTCTTCACCCCGACGACGCTGGTCGCGGTCTTCCCGCTCCAGGGCGCGAATCCGGTGCGGTAACCGTCGGAGGACGTCAACTCTCCGTACAGCGTGAGAACCTGAACCGCGCTGACGAGCTCCCTCATCGTGCCCGGCTCCAGTCGGCGCCGGGGTTCGCCGGGAACCGGCACGCTCCAGTGACGCTCCTCCAGGTAGCGCTTGCACATCTCCTGAGTGACCTCCTCCAGAGTGACGAGCCCTTCCCCGGTCAGCCAGTTGAACCACTCGATGAACTGCCGCAGATACCGGTAGCACGTGCGCGGACTGCGGACGCTTCGAAGGGCCAGCGCGCACTCCAGGACGGCCTCGTGGTCCGGTGCAAGCATCGCGAGCAGGACCTCCTTGGCCACCATCCGCCACGACGGGTTGATGATCTCGGTGAAGTCCCAGACCAGCTCCGTGCCGGTGACCATGCGATGGGCATCGGCCAGCCCGGACAGATCCCAGCGATCTTGCTCGAACAGAGGCCCTGTCGCGCCAGGAGTCAGCTTCAGCCCGGCGATCCGGCAGACGTTGCCGCCGGCGAAGACCGAAGCGGTTCGGCGCCGAGGGCGGACGGGGACGGACAACTGCTGGGACATCAGATCGTTCCCTCCTCAGGGCGGAGCGGGAGGTCGCTGTCGTCGTCGGCCACTTCCAGCCGGCCCTTCGACTTCGTCTCCTCGGAGAACTTGGGCAGGATCTCGTTGCTTAGGCGGTCGGCGTAGGGACCGAAGACCCGCAGGAAGTTCTCGGTAGGCATCTGCCGGAACTGGCGGCTGAAGAAGGCGTCGAGCCTGAGCAGGTTCGGCGCGTGACGCGGCAGGAACACTGCCAGCGGGCACAACAGGCAGACCCACGGCCGGGCCGGGCACGGCAGTCCCGCAGGGCCGTGGACACCGGCTAGTTGATCGGAGCACGCCGCGGTGAACACGTCCCGCTCGCCTCCCATCAGCTCGGCGAGCGCCGCGGAATCCAGGCCGAGCCGTTTCACCGCGTCGGGGAACCCTTCCGCCAGCTCCGCGGCCCGGTCGGTGGAGAGCACCACGGGCGGCAACGACTTGCGCAGGACGGCGGTCTGGCCGTCCTCGATGATCGACTCCACCGCCGCCAGGCGGGCGGGCGTGGTCGGAGTGACGTAGTGATCGCCTTCGACGCGGGGGGTGTGGTTCGGGTCGATGGTGGCCCGCCCCGTCCATCTCCGCCTCGACAGCCGTTCCTGGTAGGTCGCCCGAAGCCGGCCTCGGTGAATCAGCAGGGCACCGCCCTCGTCGTCTACCAGGCCGAGCGAGTGCTTGGGCGACGGCAGACTTTCCCGTTCTCGGACGGCGGGCTGATCGGTCGTCGGGCATGCGGGCTGTGGGAGATCCACAGCATGCGGCGGCATTCGTCATCGGCGAAGCGCCGGGCAGGCTCGGAGAACTGCAGCCACCGCTTCAGCAGCCGCACTGCTCGGCCAGGGATATTCACACTCTCTCGCGATGTGCGGCCCTTGACATAGCTGAGCAGGATAGTGGAATCGCCTGCCCACTCCACGTCTTCGCCGCAGAGGTCACTGATTCCGTCTGGAACAATTCCAGAATACATCCCAAGCAAGATCATGTAGGCGTACTGGACAAGCGGGGTCGGAAACAGTGCCTCGCGGACCTGTCGAAGTTGCGAATCGGATTTCCGGGGGATGGATTCAATGTGACCGCGGGCGTACTCGCGATATCCGTCACGCCAAGGAATCGGCCCGTCCCGCATCATGAGCCAGGCCATGTCGGCCTTGCTGTTTCGCATGGTTATTCGCGGGTCCGCGCCCTTGGTTGCCAACTCCAGAGCCCGCTTGTGCTGGACCCAACTGTCATCCACCAACGCCCGAAGGGATGTCTCCAAGCGCTCCCACTCGCCATCGGTGTAAGCCCGGTAGGGCCGGGTGCGGGGCTTCACGTGCAGCTTGTTGCCCGCGAGGTACTCACGCACCTCCGTCCGCAAGGCGCCGGTCACCGCGTCGAACCCCTTGAGGATCATGCGCGTATTGCGCTCATGCACGGCGTTCCCGGCCAACCAGAACCGCATCAGTACGGGCCGGGTCAGGTCCGAGGCCAGGCCGGTGAAGCCGGCTTCGGCGAGCTTGACCACCATCTGGCGCAACGACACGGCGTAGCCCGTGGCGGTCCTCTTCGTGCCGATTCCGCCGTGCGGGTGGGCATTCGAAGCCAGCCCCTGCGCGAGGTCGTGGGCCAGTTCCGGATTGGGTAGTCCGTCCAGGTCCGCAACATAGCGGCTGCCGTCATTGAAGATGAAACGGACGGACAGAGGCTCCTCGGTGATAGTGGCGGGCATCAGTCGAGATCCTCGCCCTTGAACTCCGCATCTGCTGCGGCGACAGTGGCCGGGTCTGATTCTTCGGTGACCTGCCGGTAGGCGTCCCCGTAGAGCCGCGTGACGTCAAGACGCGCGATATAGATCTCCGTGGAGACGACACTCTGGTGCCCTAGTAGATCGCGAAGGATCAGCATGGGGTCCGACTTGGTCAGATAGAGCGCCATCGCAGCATCGTCGCCCGTTCCCTTTACCAGCTCGGCGGTTGTAGCCGGTGATCAGCCATTCCAATGTCTGCATGGCCATCGAATGGCGCAGCCGATGTCGGGCAACTGTCGGAAATCGCGGATCAAAACGGTCCCGAATTCTTGCGGAAGTCCGGCGGAATACCGTCGCATAGTCAATGAATGGCTTCCCCGAGGACTGCAGTCCGACCAGTGGCGATTCGCCGTTGACGGCCACCAGCCGCAGGCGCTCCGAAGGACTCAGCTGCCGCCACGATCTGCGCTGGCCGTTGAGGTAAGCACCCTCCCAGTCGGGCTCCTCGACCACCAGGGGCTTGCCCAGCTTCGACGGCGGCCGCCAGGCGAAGCCCTCCGCTGATGCAGCCCGATCCAGCTCGATGTATTGGTGCACGTCGGCCAGCGCTTCATAGCTGATCCAACTCGTCCGCGGCTTCTGGCCCTTGGTGACGGCGTGAGCGAGCGGGAACAGCACCGGCACCGGCGACGGACGAGCGGGAAGCGGCGGCACCTCGTGCACGGTCAGGTAGGTGAACTCCTGTCCTCGAAGGCCGCTCGACAGCACCAACTCGGCCATTGAGGAATTCCGGGCGCCCTCGCGGCCCCGGTACTGGCGGTCGGGCTCTCCATTCGGATCAAGCCCCGCCAGAACCCGCACGAACAGCTCGGAGAAGTCCCGCTCCAGGTACTTGATCGACGTGTGAGGTCGCGGAGTTCGCATCTTGGCGAGGTTCCGTTCCACCTCCACCAGGACGCCGTCCGCCATCCTCTTGCCTGCGCGGTAGCTGAACGGCACAGCCACAGCCCAGCCTTCGTCGCGTGCCCACCGGTAGAAGCTCGACAGGATGCCGACGTGGAGATTCCAGGTGGTCATGTCCCGCCGGTTCTCCAGCTCGCCGACGAAACGGTACTCGGCGTACATGCTGAGAACTGCTTGAAGGTCGTGGCGGTCACCCAGCGGATCGACGCCGCGGTCCTTGAGGAACCGCAGCCAGTCGCGCAGACACCCTGCGTTGTTCTGCCAAGTCCGAACCGCTGGCGCACCGTTCATCGGCAGCTCGCGCAGCCAGCGGTTCGCGACCAAGGCCGGCCGCGGTGCCCCGGGTGAGTCCTCGAAGCGCAGGTCGTCGTCGACCAGGACAGGCATCCGGTCGCGGATCAGCGGTTGCCGGGACACGTCCCAGGACTCCCAACCCGCCGCCGAGAAGTTGATCAGTTGCATGTGTCGGAACGTAGCTATCCGACACAAGGTGATGCAACGGACTCAACAACCTCTGCAGAGTCCGGTACCTGGGAATGCAACACGACGGTTAAGCAACGACTTCCCTCGGATATCTGTAAGGCACGTCGCCTGAAGGGCACTTGCCGAACATGCCTGACGCCTCGGAGGCGCCCGGGACAAACGTCTCGGCCGGGACGGGGACGGTGCCACCCGCGCTCGCTCCGGAGCAGGCGACGCAGCTCGGTGTGGTTCTCAACCCGGGTGGGCCAGCTGTGCTCGGTATCGCACCGGCCATCGGACGATGCGGGATCCTCCGCGTCGCAGGATCACCAGATAGGCGTCAGCCGTCATGCGACGGCCCCCGCTCGGGAGTTGGTGCAGAGGGGATCAAACACCTCGCCAGCGTGGAACTGGGTAATTTCGGCGAGGCGTTCGGCCGCCCGTCCGGCGAGCCGACACCCTGGCTCGCGGACGGCGCCGATCCGAACGACGACATGTGGGCCACCGCGGACGAGACGCGCGAGCAGATCGTGGAGCTGTACCGGCGTGCGTGGCGGCACTCCGACGCGACCATCACGGCGCTCCCGCTCGACGCCGTCGGCCAGGTGCCGTGGTGGCCGACGGAGCGCCGCGAGGTGACACTGCATCACCTATTGATCCACATGACCGCCGAGACCCATCGCCACGCCGGTCACGCGGACATCGTCCGCGAACTGATCGACGGCGCCGCCGGGATGCGCGACGGCAACACCAACCTGCCGTCGGACGAAGGGGCGTGGTGGCAGGAGTACCGGGACCGACTGGAGCATGTGGCTCGGGAGGCCGCCGGGCGGGGGTGAGCATGCGCCGCGGCGCCGGGCGCGTGAGGCGGTGCCGGGCGCGTGAGGCGGTGCCGGGCGCGTGAGGCGGTGCCGGGTGCGCCGGGCGTCGGCGCACCCGGTCAGGCCGAACACCGGGGCGCCGTGGCACGTTCTGCGCGCCACGGCACCACCGGCGCCGGGGCCCCGCGGTCCCCGAACCGCGTCGGCTCAGGGGCCGCGTCGGGCCCGGGCATCACCGCCCGGGCCCGACGCGTAACGGCTCAGGCGCCCTCGGGCCCCGGCCGCTCCGCCGCACCTGCCGCCAGCACCCGGTCCGGGCGGATCGGCAGATCCCGGTGGCGTACGCCCGTGGCGTGCCAGACCGCGTTGGCGAGGGCCGCCGCGGCGCCGACGATGCCGATCTCCCCGATGCCCTTGATGCCGACCGGGTCGTCCTCGTCCACATCGTCGACCCAACCGGCCTCCAGCGGCGGGATGTCGGCGTGCGCAGCGATGTGGTACCCGGCGAGGTCCGCGCCGACGTGCCCGCCGGTCGCCCCGTCCCGTACCGCCTCCTCGTGCAGCGCCATCGACAGGCCCCAGATCATCCCGCCGAGGAACTGACTGCGTGCCGTCAGCGGGTTGACGATCTTCCCGGCGGCGAACATCCCCAGCATCCGCCGCACCCGCACCTCACCGGTGGTGACATCCACCGCCACCTCGGCGAACTGCGCCCCGAAGGAGTGCCGCTCCTTCTTGGACAGCGCGCTGATCGACGCGCCCGTGTCCGCCCGGGCGGTGAGGCCCTGCGGCGGGACGGTGCCGCCCAGCGCCAGCTTCTCGCGCAGCGCCCGTACCGCCTCGACGATCGCCCACGCCCAGGAGCGGGTGCCCATCGAACCGCCGGCCACCATCGCCGGACCGAAATCGCTGTCCGCGATCCGGATCCGGATCCGTTCCGGCGCCACCTCCAGCGCATCCGCCGCGATCAGGGCCAGCGCGGTGCGCGCGCCCGTCCCGACGTCCGCGGCGGTGATCCGGACCGTGAACGTCCCGTCCGCCTCCGCCGTCACCGCCGCCGTCGACGGCGCCGCCCCCGACGGGAACCGCGCCGCGGCCGTCCCGCTGCCCAGCAGCCAGCGGCCCTCGCGGCGCACCCCGGGGCGCGGATCGCGCTCCGACCAGCCGAACCGCCGGGCGCCCTCCTCGAAGCAGGCCAGCAGATTGCGGCTGCTGAACGGCAGTCCGGAGACCACCCCCACCTCGGGTTCGTTGCGCGAGCGCAGCGCGATCGGGTCGAGACCGCACTTCTCGGCCAGCTCGTCGATCGCGCACTCCAGCGCGAACGACCCCGGCGCCTCGCCCGGCGCCCGCATGAAACTGGGCGTCGGCACATCCAGCGGCACCACGTGGTTCTGCGACCGGTAGGCGTCCGGCCCGTACATCACCCGGCCGAAGTCGGCGCTGCGCTCGATGAACTCACGGAACGACGACGAGGCGCAGTACGCCTGGTGGTCCAGGGCCCGCAGCCGCCCGTCGGCGTCCGCGCCCAGCCGCACCCGCTGCACCGTCGGGCTGCGGTACCCCACCAGCGAGAACAGCTGGCGACGCGTCAGCACCACCCGTACCGGCCGGTGCAGCACCGTCGCGGCCATCGCGGCGAGCACCACATGCGGCCGCGTCGCCTTCGCGCCGAACGCCCCGCCGACGTGCTCCGACCGCACCCGCACCGACGCGGGGTCGAGAGAGAACAGTTTCGCCAGCTCGTCCGCGACGAAGGCGCTGCCCTGGTTGGAGTCCACCACCTCCAGCCGCCCGCCGTCCCAGCGGGCCATCGCCGCATGCGGCTCCATCGGATGGTGGTGCTCCTCCGGCGTGGTGTACCGGGCGTCCACGACGACCTCGGATGCATCGAGCGCCTTCTCGGTTTCCGCCGTGCCGCCCGTCTCCGCGTCGGTGCCGTACGCGGCCGGATGCGCCTCGGAGAACGCCACGTCGTGCGGCTCCGTGGCGTACCGCACGACCAGCGCGTCGGCGGCCTCCCGCGCCTGCTCCGGCGTCTCGGCGACGACCAGCGCCACCGGCCACCCGACGTGCGGCACCCGCTTGTGCTGGAAGACCTGGAGCAGCTGGTCGGCCTTCCCGAGCATCCCCGCGTAATCGCCGTTCAGCCGCGGCGCGTTGCCGTGGTGCAGGACCTCAAGGACCCCGGGCATCGCCAGGACCGCGTCCGTCTCCACCGCCGTGATCCGGCCGCGCGCGACGGTCGACAACACCAGCTGCCCGTGGGCCAGTTCCGCGAACGGCACCTCCCCGGCGTACCGCGCGGCCCCGGTGACCTTCGCCCGGCCCTCCAGCCGGGTGTGCGCGGTGCCCACCGCGCCGCCTGCCGCGCGGTTTCCCGTCACCGCGCCCGTCGCGACCGTCATCGGCCCGCCTCCTCGGTCAGCTCGCCGAGGACCGCCACGACGAGGTTGCGCATCAACGTCAGCTTGTATCCGTTGTCGGGCAGTGCCCGCGCCGCCGCCAGTTCCGCGTCCGCCGCGGCGGCGAACGCGTCCGCGCCGGCCGGTCCGCCGCGCAGCGCCTCCTCCGCCCGCCGCGCCCGCCACGGCCGGGAGGCGACCGCGCCGAACGCCAGCCGGACGTCGTGCACCACGCCGTCGCGGACGTCGAGCGCCGCCGCCAGCGAGCCGATCGCGAAGGCGTACGACGCCCGTTCGCGCACCTTGCGGTAGCGCGAGTGCGCCGCCACCAGCGCGCCGGGCAGCGTCAGACCGGTGATCAGCGCACCCTCCGGCAGCGCCGTCTCCCGGTGCGGGGCGTCGCCCACCGGCGGGTACAGCGCGTCCAGCGGCAGCGTGCCCGGACCGTCCGCCGTCTCGTACTCCACCACCGCATCGAAGGCGGCCAGCGCCACCCCCATGTCCGACGGGTGCACGGCCACGCAGTGCTCCGAGGCGCCCAGGATCGCGCCGTTGCGGTGCTCGCCCGCGACGGCCGGGCAGCCGCTGCCGGGGGAGCGCCGGTTGCACGCCTTGGTCGTGTCGGTGAAGTAGCCGCAGCGGGTGCGCTGGAGGAGGTTCCCGCCGACCGTCGCCATGTTCCGCAGCTGCCCCGACGCCCCGGCCAGCACCGCCTGCGCCAGCGCCGGATACCGCCGCCGCACCTCGGGATGGGCGGCCAGCTCGCTGTTGGTGACGGTCGCGCCGATCCGCAGCCCGCCGTCCCCGTCCTCCTCGATCCGGTCGAGCGGCAACTCCCGTACGTCGACGAGGAGCTGCGGCCGCTCGACTCCCGCCTTCATCAGGTCGACGAGATTGGTGCCGCCGCCCAGCGCCCGCGCCCCGGGGCCGGACCCCAGCAGCGCCACCGCACCAGCCACATCGGCCGCCCGCTCGTAGGCGAACTCCCTCACGCCGTCACCTCCGTACCGCAGACACCGGCACACGAACCGCCCGCGTCCGGCGCGGCGGCCCGCGCCACCGCCTCGACGATCGACGCGTACGCGCCGCAGCGGCAGAGGTTGCCGCTCATCCGCTCGCGGATCTCGTCGGCGTTCAGCGGCGCCGGACCGGCCTCCGGGCGGAGGTCGGCGGTGACCGCGCTGGGCCAGCCCGCCGCGTGCTCCTCGATCACCCCGAGCGCCGAACAGATCTGGCCCGGCGTGCAGTAGCCGCACTGGTAGCCGTCGAGGTCGAGGAACGCCTGCTGCACGGGGTGGAGCCGGTCGCCGTCGGCCACCCCCTCGATGGTGGTGACCTCCCGGCCCTGCGCGGCCACTGCGAACTGCAGACACGCTAGCGACCGCCGCCCGTCCACCAGCACCGTGCAGGCACCGCACTGGCCGTGGTCACAGCCCTTCTTGGTGCCCGTCAGGTCGAGCCGCTCGCGCAGCGCGTCGAGCAGCGTGGTGCGGTGGTCGACGGGGAGGGCGTACGTCTCCCCGTTGACGCGCAGGGAGATGTCGCTGTACGTGGGGGACGGCGCCGACGACTCCGAGGGCGTCGATGGGGGCATGAGTCAGCCTTCTTTCGCGTGAGTGAGGCGCGGCCGCGGCCGCGACCGGGCCCGGAGGCCCGGAGGACGGCGTGGGTCGACCGGAAGTCAAGCTCTCCCGCCCCGCCGGGGCTCCCGCGCCGGGACGGCGGGCCCACAGGAGGGGAGTGCACCGCAGGGACGGGCGTCGGCGTGGGCGAAAGGACGGGGCCGGGACGTCGGGCGGCAGGAACTGGCCGCCGCACCGGCGGACTTGCCCCTCCACATCGCTCGCGTCAGCCGCTACGGTGGACCTGAGCGGACAGTTGTCCACATCGGGGAAACCTAGCGGACGGCTGTGCGCGCAGCAAGGGGCCGCCGGTCGTTCCCGGAGGAGGACGGGTGCACAACAAGCGAGAACCCGCTCTGCGTTCGGACGCCCGGCGCAACCGCGCCCGCATCCTCGACGCCGCACTCACCGAACTCACCCGCGACGCCGGCACCCCGCTCAGCGCCATCGCCCGGCGGGCCGGTGTCGGCCAGGCCACCTTCTACCGCAACTTCCCCAGCCGGGAGTGCCTGGTGCTGGAGGTCTACCGCCACGAGGTCGGCCGGGTCGCCGCTCTCGCCGCCCACCTCCTGCGCACCCGCGCCCCCGACGCGGCGCTCCGCGAATGGATGGACCGCCTCGCCCGGCACGCCATGGCGAAGGCGGGGCTCGCCGAGGCGATCCGCAAGGCCAGCGCACCCGGCAGCCTCGCCGCAGTCGGCCGCGCCCCGGTCACCGCCGCCGTCGCGCTCCTCCTCGACGCCAACGCCCGCGCCGGGAGCATCCGCCCCGGCGTCACCCCCGACGACTTCCTCCTCGCCATCGCCGGTCTCTGGCAGCTCGACCCCCATGGCGACTGGCAGACCCGCGCGGCCCGGCTGCTGGACCTCGTCATGGACGGCCTGCGCACGGGCGCACCCGGACCCTGACCCCCGCGTCAGGGAAGGCGGTGGTGGCGTCCCGGGGCCACTGCGGGAACGCCTGCCCGGCTCCTGCCGGAAGAGGCCGTCAGCCGAGGCCCGGGGACTCGCCGGAGGCGGTCGCCGGGCGGGTGGTGCGGAGGGCCGGTTCGCCCTGCGGGCGGGTGGTGATCACCAAGGTGCCCTCCTCGATCTGGTAGTCGAGCGGCAGGCCCAGGCCCCGCATTGCCGCGACCATCCCGGTGTGGGACGCCTGCGTGATCGCGTAGACGCTCTCGCAGCCCGCCTCACCGGCCATCGCCACCAGACGGCGCAGCAGGTCCGCGCCGATGCCGCGGCGCTGCCAGGCGTCCTCGACCAGCAGCGCCACCTCGGTCTCGTCGCCGTCCCACAGCAGATGCCCGAGCGCCACCAGACGGCCCGACGCGGTCTCCACGGCGAGGGTGCGGCCGTGGTGCGGGCCGAGCAGATGCCGCAGAGAGGAGTCCGCGTCGCCGACCGGCCCGTGGTAACGCCGGGCCAGCGTCGCCGGTGAGCAGCGGCGGTGCATCGCCACGGCCGCCGCCAGATCGTCCGGCCCGGCCCGGCGGATCGTCAGGTCGTTGCCCTCGGGCAGCGTCAGCACCTCACGGCGCGGCGGCACCCGCTGACCCAGCCGGCGGTCCAGCTCGACCAGCGCGTGCACCCGCGCGAACTCGGTGGGAGTGAACGGCAACTGCGGCCTCTCGACAATCAGGGAACCCCCGGAGGCGTCCCGGAACTTCATGAGGTGGTCCTCCAGCACACCCTCGGCGGGCAGGGGCTCGGCGGGCCGTCCGTGCAGCGGACGTGCCGGTACCGAACGGATCGTGCACCGTCCCAGCAACTGCCGCAGCGCCAGCGGCAGTTCCGCGGAGTCCAGTGCCGTACGGGTGGCCAGGCCCAGCATCCGGGCCGGCGCGTCCACCAGATCGTGCGCGTCGGCCCGCTCCAGCCAGGTGTGTGTGCCGCCCGCACCGGACACCGCACCGGTCAGCTCCTGCGGGGTGAGCGTCCCCGGGGCGCGCAGCAGGAACTCGTCGGCCGTGCCCGCCGAGAGCGGATGGGTCTGCAGGCTGAGGATGTCCACGCGGTGCGCGGCCAGCGCCGTGCACAGCGCGGCCAGGCTGCCCGGGGCGTCCCGGACGGTGGTGCGCATCCGCCACAGCGCCGTCTCCGCCGCGGGCACCGTGGCACCCGGGGCGGAGACCGGCGCCGCGGCGCCGGTATCGGACGGCGGTGGCGCGGGATCGTGGCGGCGTGACCACCGGACGCGCAGCCCGGCCACGGTCGGCCAGGTGGCGGCGAGCCCGGCGGCGCAGAGCAGCAGCGGCGTCGCCGGGCCGTGGAGCAGGGCCCCGGCGGCGGTCACCGTGGCCGCGACGGCGGTGCACGACGCCGCCAGGGCGACGGCGTCCCGGCGCCGGTGGCCCCGCCGGGTGGAGGTGTCGGAGGTGGTGTCGGTCATGGCGCCAGCCTCGCCGACCGGTGTTGCCTGTCCGCCAACGTCTTGTGTCCGACGGGTAAAAACAGGTAAGGGAGGCAAGGGGAGCATTCGCGGCATCGGTCTCTACTGTCCTACCCGTCCCGGTTGCAACACCTTGCTGAAGAGCACGTCATCGCCCTCCCGCCCGTCGCCCGGACCACTGTCCCGCCGCAGCCGGACCGTCATCTCGCCGCTGCCGCCGTCGATGTCGATCTCGCCGAAGTACTGCGGCGACTCCGCGGGCGAGGTGTTGGCGCGGTCCGGTGCCTGCACGAACGCCTGCCGGGGACCGAACGTGCCGTCCAGCTTCACCGCCGGGAAACCGCCCGCGTGCAGCGGCCCCGACACGAACTCCCAGAACGGCTCGAAGTCCTTGAAAGCCGCCCGCTCGGGCGCGTAGTGCTGCGCCGAGGTGTAGTGCACATCGGTCGTCAGCCACACCGTGCCGGTGATCCGCCGGTGCTTGATGTGCCGCAGCAGCTCGGCCATCTGCAGCTCCCGGCCCAATGGCGCGCCCGGATCGCCCTGCGCCACCGCCTCGACGTTCTCCTTGCCGTCCGGCACGACCAGCCCCAGCGGCATGTCCGACGCGATGACCTTCCACACCGCGCGCGAGCGCGACAGCTCCCGCTTGAGCCAGCGCAGCTGCTCCGCGCCGAGAATGCCCTGCGGGTCGTCGGTCTGCCGCCCCGGCGAGTTGGCATTGCGGTAGCGGCGCATGTCCAGGACGAACACGTCCAGCAGCGGGCCGTGCCGCACCACGCGGTACACCCGGCCCTCGCGTCCGGGCCGCAGCGTACGGATCGGGAAGTACTCGCTGAACGCCCGCAGCGACCGCGCCGCCAGCACATCGGCGTCCTTGACGGTGTACCGGTCGTCGTCCAGCAGCTGTCCCGGGTACCAGTTGTTGTGCACCTCGTGGTCGTCCCACTGCGTGATCGTGGGCACCTGGGCGTTGAACGCCCGCAGGTGGTGGTCCTGGAGGTTGTAGCGGAACGCGCCGCGGAACTCGGCGGTGGTCTCGGCGACCTTCGCCTTCTCCTCGGTCGTCACGTTCCGCCAGATCCGGCCGTCGGGCAGCGTGACCTGCGCCTCTATCGGGCTGTCGGCGTAGATGTTGTCGCCGCTGCACAGGAAGAAGTCCGGATCGCGGCGGCGCATGTCCGCGTAGACGCGGTAGCCGCCCCGGTCGGGGTTGATGCCCCAGCCCTGCCCGGCCAGATCGCCCGACCACAGGAAGCGCACCCCGTCGCGGCGGTGCGCCGGAGCGGTCCGGAACGTGCCGGTCAGCGGCTCCCCGGAGCGCCGCGGATCATCCGGGTCGGCGAGCCGCACCCGGTAGTGGATCTGCTCGCCCGGCGGCAGACCGTGCACCGCGGTGACGCCGGTGCAGTCCGTCCCGGCGCCGACCACCGGGCCCGTCCAGGTCCGGGCGTTGCGGAACGCCTCGGTGGCCGCCGTCTCGACGATCATCCGGGCCGGGCGGTCGGAGCGCACCCACACCAGGCCCGAGGTCGCCGTCACATCGCCGACCTGGGTGCCCCACCGGGCCACGGGCCGTCCGCTGCGGGCCTGCGCGGGCGCCGCGCAGGACAGGGTGGGCAGCGCCAGCGCGGCGGAGCTCACCGCGGCGCCGCGCAGCAGCGACCGCCGTCCGAATCCGCCGCCGGATCCCGGTGCCATCAGATACCTCCGTGAAGTCGCACAACTTCGGTGACGTCCCGTTCGTACAGCGCCCCGGTGCCCGGTCGGCCAACTCCCGGTGAACTCCGGCCGACCGCCACCACGGCGCACCGGGCCATGGTGACAAGCCTCCGCACCCAAGACCACCCACCGGCAGCGACCTTGACGGCTCCGCTACACGGACCGGGGCGACCGGAATCCGGACCGCTCGGGGTCTCCGTACGGCGGATGCGGCCGCCGGGCGCGGGAGTTCGGGCGGTACGGCGCGGGACCGGGCGGGCGCCCGTCGCGCGGTACGCCGTCGCCCCGGCCGCGCGAGGGGCCATCGCGCCCCGCCCGTCGATTCCTCCACTCCTGGCCCATTGGTCTTGACCAAGGGTGGGGCCCGGCCTATCGTCGGCGATACTGCAACAACCTTTAATAAAGAAGCGCTCATAACCGGTCCGCCCATGGGCAGCGGGAGCGGAGCGCGGCCCTTCGGGGCAACGGCCGAGGCGGAGGACAGGGTGGGGACCACGCAGCTCGAAACGGTGCCGGAGCCGAAGTACTGGCATCTCAAGACCGTACTCAGCGAGGCGCTGGACTCGGAGTTCTCCGTCGGCGAGATCCTCCCCAACGAACGTGACCTCGCGGCCCGGTTCGGCGTCGCCCGCGCCACGCTGCGGCAGGCGCTGGAGCAGCTGGAGCTGGAGGGCCGGCTGCAGCGCCGCCGCGGGGTGGGCACCACCGTCGCCCCGCCGCGCGTCGGCGTCGCCGTCGACCCGGCCCGCCACACCTGGCCCGGCGCCGCCGGGGACGACTGGGAGCCCGTCGACGCCGGTAGCACCGACACCGTCCCGGCGCCCGTCGCCCGCCTGCTGGAGGCCGAGGCGGCGGCGCCCGTGCATGTCGTCCGCCGCAACCGCGTCACCGCCGGACGCCCCGTCGCCGCCGAGCTGCTGTACGTCCCGGCGGCGGTGGTCCCCGGCTGCGCGGAGATCGCCGCGGTCAGCGCCCCGGCCCGGGCCCGCGCGGTGCTGGACGCCCTGGCCGTCCACGCGCTGGAGGGCCGGGACCGCACCGTCGAACTGGGTTCGGCCAGCGCGGAGGACGCCAAGGCGCTCGACCGGCTGCCCGGCGCGCCCGTCCTCGTCGTCACCACCCGCTACGTCTCCGGCGGCCGCCCCGCCGCCGTCGCGGTCTCCACCTACCGCGCCGACACCTGCCGCCTCACCTTCGGCGAGAGCGAAGCGGTCTCCCTGCTCGCCGGCTGACCGACGACGCACCCTCGGGCCCGTACCGCCGCACGGCGGACGGGCCCGAGGCATGTCCGGGGGCGGGCCCGCCGCTACCGACGACCCGTCACCGTGCTTTCCACAGCGAAGAGTTCACCCTCCACATGATCGAGCGCCAGCCGCAGTGCGCCGGTGGCGACCGCCGTTTCGCCCAGCTCCGACAGTGCCACCTGCGGGGGCCGCAGGCAGTAGCGCGCCAGCTCGTCGCGGAGCGGGTCGAGGACGCCGGCGAGGCCGGCCGCCCAGCCGCCGATCACCACCAGTTCCGGATCGAGCGCCAGCACCAGCGCCGCCACATGGTGCACCAGCCGTTGCAGGAACCGGTCCATCGCCTCGCGCGCCCGGGCGTCGCCCTCGTGGGCCAGCGCGAACACCTCGGCGACCTGCGCCTCGTCGAGCGGATGCAGCGGCTTCCCGGTCGTCGACAGCAGCTTCTCCGGTGTCGCCTCCCGCCCGAGCAGATGGAGCGCGCCGATCTCCCCGGCCGCCCCGCCGAACCCCCGGTGCAGCCGCCCGCCGATCAGCGCACCGGCCCCCGGGCTCAGCCCCGCGAGGACGAAGACGACGTCGTCGCTGCCGGTCGCCGCGCCGCTCCAGTGCTCGGCCACCGCCGCCGCGTTGGCGTCGTTCTCCACCAGCACCGGGCAGCGGAACGAGCGGCGCAGTCGTTCGCCGAGCGGCAGTCCCGTCCAGCCGGGCAGCGCGGTGCCCAGCCGTACCGTGCCGTCCGCCTCCACGATCCCGGGGCTGCCCACACCGACGGCCCGCAGGGAGCGGCGCGGCACCCCGGCGCGGCGCAGCAGTTCGGCGACGGCGGTGCGCACCCGCTCCAACCGCTCGTCGGCCCCGGCCCGTTCGTCGACCGTCCGCTGCGTGGCGTCGATGACGCGTCCGCCGAGGTCGGACAGGAGGACGGAGACGCGGTGCGGGCCGATCTCGATGCCCAGCAGATGCCCGGCCTCGGCCCGGAACCGGAACCGGCGCGCGGGCCGCCCCTGACGGCGCGCCTCGCCTTCCTCGGCGGCCGCCTCGGCCACCAGTCCGGCCTCGATGAGCCCTTCGACCACGCCCTCGACCGTCGGCCGGGACAACCCCGTCACCTGCACGAGATCGGTGAGGGTGGGGGAGTCGGCGGCGCGCAGGGCGTGCAGCACCACCGCCGAGTTGATCCGTCGCAGCAGGGAGGGGTCCCCGCCGGTGAGCCGCCCCAACGTCCGTCTCCTCGCCTCGGTGTGTGGCGGAGCGTAGCCGGTCAGCGCGGTCCCGGCGAGCCCCGAACACCCGCCGAGGAGACTGCCCCGGGGCGTCGTACGCGGCCGGGCTCAGGCCGTGGGCACGGCCTCCTCGCCGAACGCCGCCGCGCGCAGCCGTCCGTACTCCTCGGCCATCGCCGCCACCGTCCACCGGGCGTTGAGGCCGCTCGGGTTGGGTAGCGCCCAGATACGGGTGGCGCCCAGGGTGTGGTCCTGCGGGCCGATGGCCGCGTGGCGGTCGCCGAAGGCGGTGCGGTAGGCGGTGACGCCCGCGACGGCCAGCCAGTGCGGGCGCAGCCGCGCCACCCTCTCCGCCAGCAGGCGGCCGCCCTCGCGGAACTCCTCCGCCGTCAGCTCGTCGGCCCGGGCGGTCGCCCGCGCCACGACGTTGGTGATGCCCACCCCGAACGAGGGCAGCTCACCCTGCTCGGCGGGGGCCAGCAGCCGCGGCGTGAAACCCGCTGCGTGCAGCACCGGCCAGAAGCGGTTCCCGGGCCGGGCGAAGTGGTGCCCGGTCACCGCCGTCATCAGGGACGGGTTGATACCGCAGAACAGGACCCGCAGGCCGGGCGCCGTCACATCGGGGACATGACGGCCGCGCGCGGCCTGCAGCTCCTCAGGGGTGAAACCCACGGCGGTACGGTTTCGGATCCCGGTCAGAGGATCGCGCCGGGCGTGTACGCCGCGGCCTCCGGGTGCTCCCCGGCGACCTTCCCGATCCGCTCCACCACCGACGCGACCTGGTCCGCGGCGGCACCGGTGAACGACAGCTTGTCGGCCATCAGCGCGTCGAGTTGCGCACGGTCCAGCGGGATACGGGAGTCGGCGGCCAGCTTGTCGAGGAGTTCGTTGCGCTCCACGCCCTGCTCGCGCATGGCCAGCGCCGACGCCACCGCGTTCTCCTTGATCGCCTCGTGCGCCTCCTCGCGGCCCACCCCGGCCCGCACCGCGCCCATCAGTACCTTGGTGGTGGCGAGGAACGGCAGGTAACGGTCCAGCTCACGGGCGACGACGGCGGGGAAGGCACCGAACTCGTCGAGCACCGTCAAGAACGTCTCCAGCAGACCGTCCAGCGCGAAGAACGCGTCGGGCAGCGCCACCCGGCGGACCACGGAGCAGGACACATCGCCCTCGTTCCACTGGTCGCCCGACAGCTCACCGGTCATGGAGGCGTAGCCGCGCAGGATCACCATCAGACCGTTGACGCGCTCGCAGGAGCGGGTGTTCATCTTGTGCGGCATCGCCGACGAGCCGACCTGACCGGGCTTGAAGCCCTCGGTCACCAGCTCGTGACCGGCCATCAGCCGGATCGTCTTGGCGAGCGAGGACGGCGCGGCGGCGAGCTGCACCAGCGAGGTGACGACGTCGTAGTCGAGCGAGCGCGGGTAGACCTGGCCGACGGAGGTGAAGGCGCGGCCGAAGCCCAGGTGGGCGGCGATCCGCTGCTCCAGCTCGGCGAGCTTGGCGGCGTCCCCGCCCAGCAGGTCGAGCATGTCCTGCGCGGTGCCGACCGGGCCCTTGATGCCGCGCAGCGGGTAGCGCGCCAGCAGCTCCTCCAGCCGCCCGTACGCCACCAGCAGCTCGTCCGCCGCGGTCGCGAACCGCTTGCCGAGGGTGGTGGCCTGCGCCGCGACGTTGTGCGAGCGCCCGGCCATGACCAGCTCGGCGTGCTGGGCGGCGAGCGACCCGAGACGGGCCAGCACGGCCACCGTGCGGTCGCGCATCAGCTCCAGCGACAGCCGCACCTGCAGCTGCTCGACGTTCTCCGTCAGGTCGCGGGAGGTCATCCCCTTGTGGACCTGCTCGTGCCCGGCGAGGGCGTTGAACTCCTCGATCCGGGCCTTGACGTCGTGCCGGGTGACCTTCTCGCGCTCCGCGATGGAGGCGAGGTCGACGGTGTCGAGGGCCCGCTCGTAGTCCGCCAACGCCTCGTCCGGGACCTCCACGCCCAGGTCCTTCTGCGCGCGCAGAACGGCGAGCCACAGCTTCCGCTCCAGCTTGACCTTGTACTCGGGGGACCACAGCACGGCCAGCTCGGTGGAGGCGTAGCGGCCGGCCAGGACATTGGGGATGCGGGGCTTCGCAGTCACAGCAGTCACATGGCCAGAGTCTACTGTCGCTTTCCGCAGGCCGGCGCCCCGGTCCCGGCTGTACGTTCCTCCAGGTCCGCCGCCGGTGGCCGCCGGCCGCTCAGCCGTCGTACGGCAGCAGCGCGGGCCGCTTGGCGGGGCGGCCGTCCCCGGAGGAGCGGCCGGTCAGCCGACGGCTGATCCACGGCACCAGATGCTCACGCGCGAACCGCGCATCCGCCGAGCGGCGCGCCCGCCAGCCCGGCGCCACCGCGGGCGGCAGCGGGGCGTCCCAGTCGCTCTCCGCGCCGAACCCCAGTGTCTGCCAGACGGCCTCCGCCACCCGCCGGTGGCCCTCGGCGTTGAGGTGCAGCCGGTCGTCGGCCCACATCCGCGGATCGGCCAGCGCCCGGGACGCGTACAGATCGACGACGAGCGCGCCGTGCCGGGCGGCGACCGCGTCGATGTGCGCGTACAGCTCCTCCATCCGCGGCCGGAAGCGCTCCAGGACCGGGCCCTGACGGCCGGGGCTGCGCATCAGCACCGGCTGCCCGCCGCCCCTGGCGAGGACCGCCGCCGCGGCGGAGAACCGTTCGCACACCTGTGCCACATCGCATGTGGGCCGCAGTACGTCGTTGAGCCCGCCGACCATCGTCACCAGATCGGCGCCCATCGCCGCCGCGGGCCCGGCCTGATCGTCGGCGATCTGCCCGATGAGCTTGCCGCGGACGGCCAGGTTGGCGTAGCGGAAGCCGGGCGTACGGGCGGCGAGGCGGGCCGCGAGCAGATCGGCCCAGCCGCGGTAGGAGCCGTCCGGCAGGCCGTCCGACATTCCCTCGGTGAAGCTGTCGCCGACCGCGACAAAACTGGTGTAATGGGCATTCATCTCCATGGCGCGGCGATCCTATCCCGCGGTGTACCGTCACCTACCGACCGGTGTGCACAACGAACGAGGAGGGCGGGTCCGCGATGACGCCTCGCCGCGGCGCGGGCGGCGCCACGCCGACCTTCACGGAGAGCGCCCGCAAGCAGCAGCTGATCGACTGCACGATCGAGCTGATCGCGACCCGCGGCTACCCGGCGACCTCGCTCGCCGCCATCGCGGAGCGCGCGGGCCTGTCCAAGGCGGCCGTTCTCTACCACTTCTCCTCCAAGGACAACCTCACCCGCGCCACGCTCACCCAGGTCCTGGAGGCGTTCGCCGCGTACGTCACCGAGCAGGTGGCGAAGGAGAGCGATCCGCGGGACGCGGTGCTCGCCTACGTCCGGGCGATGGTCGGCTACCAGCAGGCCCACCGCAGCCACGTCCGCGTGATCACCGAGATGCTGCTCGACGACGAGGGCGGCACCCGGCTCAAGACACCCGGCTCGCACGACGCCCACGGCCGCTGGCAGTTCCTGGCCGCGCTGCTCGCCGCCGGTCAGGACGCCGGACGGTTGCGGCGGTGCGACACCCGGACCGTCGCGCTCGCCATCGGCGGCGCCATCGACGGCGTGATCGCCCACTGGCTGGCCCACCCCGACCTCGATCTGGACGCGGCCACCGCCGAGCTGGAGACGTTCACGCGGTACGCGATCGAGCCCCGGGACTGAACGGGATGCGGGCCGCCGGGCCCGCACCGCCCGGCCCGCATCCGCCCGCCCCCGTGCGTCCTCGGCCCGGGGCGCGGCCGGACCCCGTACGGCCCGCGCCCCGGACCGCTCATCCCCGCCGGGCGAACGGCGGGGCGTGTTCCGGGCGGATCCCGATGGCGCCCAGATAGCCGGTGACCGTCCGCAGCGGCGGCACCCGGCGCAGCAGTCGCAGCATCGGCGGCAGACGGTGCGCGTCGAGGGTGCCGTCGAGGGCGGCGGTGATCAGCCCGTGCTCGGTGTGCTGGGCCTTCTGCGCGACGGTCAGCGGCAGCCGCCGACGGCGCTGGACGCGCGCCAGGTCGCGGACGGAGAGGGTGCCCGCGCGCAGCGGACCGGCGAGGATCCGGGCGGCCGCGACGGCGTCCTGGAGCGCGAGGTTGACGCCGACGCCGCCCACCGGCGACATGGTGTGCGCCGCGTCCCCGATGCAGAGCAGCCCCGGCCGGTACCAGCGGCGCAGCCGCCCGAAGGTGACCTCCAGCAGCTTGACGTCGTCCCAGGAGCCGATCGTGCCGGTCACCCGCGCGTCCCAGCCGAAGAGTGCGCCGAGCCGGTCGCGCAACCACTGGACGTCGTGGCGCCGCAGCTCGGCGTCGCGGCCCTTGCCGATCAGGTACGACGTCTGGAAGTAGTCGCCGCGGTCCATCGTGACGGCGGCCTGCCCGCCGCCGAAGCAGGCGAAGACCCGGCCGGACGTGACGGCGTCGGCCGGGGCGTCGACCTGTACCTGCCACACGTCCATCGGTACGTCGAACAGTTCCTGGCGCAGCCCGGCGGCGGCCGCCACGGCCGAGCCGCGGCCGTCGCAGGCGACGGTGAGGCCGGCGGTGAGGGTGCCGTCGCGGCCGTCCGCGTCGCGGAGGCGGACGCCGGTCACCCGGCCGCCCTCGGTCAGCAGGCCGGTGACCTCGGTGCACATCCGCAGTTCGAAGGAGGGCTCGGCGGCCGCGGCGCGGGCGAGCAGATCGAGGAAGTCCCACTGCGGCACCATCGCGATGTACGGATGACGGCCGGGCAGGCGCCGCATATCGGCCATCACGACGCTGGTGTCGTCGATCCGGACCCGCATCTCCTCCAGCCGCGGGAACGGGATCTTGGCGAACTCCGCGCCGAGCCCCAGTTCGTCGAGGAGGCGCAGCGTGGAGGGGTGGACGGTGTCGCCGCGGAAATCGCGCAGGAAGTCGGGGTGTTTCTCCAGGACGGTGACCTTCAGCCCCGCCCTGGCCAGCAGCAGGCCGAGCATCATCCCGGCGGGTCCGCCGCCCGCGATGCAGCAGGTGGTGCGTGCCATTTCCGTGCCCCCTCGGTGTCGGCCGCGGTCGTACGCCACGGCGGATCGACCGGCCAGGGCGTACGGCACGCCGTCGGCGCACCAAGCCTGACCGATCGGTCAGTAAACTAACCGATCGGTCAGACGGTGGGTGGTGAGGGGCCCCGTCCGGGCCGTACGGGGGTGTGGTTCGGCCCGGACGGGCTCAGGCCGTCGGCTGTTGCAGGACCAGTTCGCGCAGGACGTCCTCCATCGTCACCAGTCCGGCCAGCGTGCCGCCGTCGCCGATGACCGCCGCCAGATGTGTCCGGGAGCCGCGCATCGCGGTCAGCACATCGTCCAGCGGGGTCGCGGCGCGCACCCGGGCGATCGGCCGCATCGCCGGCACCGGGAACGGCACGTCCCGCGGAATGGCGTCCAGGGCGTCCTTGACGTGCAGATATCCCAGGATCCGGTGGGTGTCGTCGACGACCGGGAAGCGCGAGAACCCGGACGCGGCGGCCAGCCGCTCCAGGCCCTCCGGGGTGATCCCCAGACCGGCCGAGACGACCTTCTCCACCGGCAGCACCACATCGCGCACCGGCCGCCGGCCCAGCTCCAGGGCGTCCCGCAGCCGCTCCTTGGCGCGCTCGTCCAGCAGCCCCGCCGCACGCGAATCGTCGACCATCCGGGCCAGCTGATCGTCCGAGAACGTCGCCGTGACCTCGTCCTTGACCTCGACCCGCAACAGCCGGAGCGCCCCGTTGGCCAGCTTGTTCACCGCGAAGATCACCGGGCGCAGCGCGCGGGTCAGCGCCACCAGCGGTGGCCCCAGCAGCAGCGCGGTGCGCACCGGCTCGGCCAGCGCCACGTTCTTCGGCACCATCTCGCCGAAGAGCATGTGCAGATAGGTCGCGAGCGCCAGCGCGATCACGAACGAGACCGGGTGGACCAGCGCGTCCGGCACGGACACCGCGTCGAAGACCGGCTCCAGCAGATGCGCGATGGCCGGTTCGGCGACCGCGCCCAGCACCAGCGTGCACAGCGTGATGCCGAGCTGGGCGGTGGCCAGCAGCGCCGAGACGTGCTGGAGCCCCCACAGCACGCGGTGCGCGCGGCGGTCGCCCTCGTCGGCGTGCGGCTCGATCTGGCTGCGGCGCACCGAGATCAGCGCGAACTCGGCGCCCACGAAGAACGCGTTGACGACGAGGGTGAGCAGGCCGACGAAGATCTGTAGCACGGTCATCGCGCGGCCTCCCGTCCCGGCTCACCGGGCGGCTCCGCGGCCGGCGCGTGCAGCAGCACCCGCGCGGCGCGTCGCCCGGACGCGTCGAGCACGTCCATGGTCCAGCCCGCCACTTCCAGCGTGTCGCCCTCGGCCGGGATCCGGCCGAGACCGGCGGCGATCACCCCGGCCAGCGTCTCGTACGGGCCCTCGGGCAGCCGCAGTCCGATGCGGGCGAGCTGGTCGGTGCGGGCGGCGCCGTCCGCGTGGTAGAGAACGCGGCCCTCGGGGTCGCTGCCCGCCGCGGCGAGGTCGGGGGTCTCCATCGGGTCGTGCTCGTCACGGACCTCGCCGACCACCTCCTCGACGATGTCCTCCAGGGTGACGACGCCCGCGGTGCCGCCGTACTCGTCGATGACCACGGCCATGGTGCGCTTGCCGGAGAGCCGGTCCAGGAGCTGGTCGACCGGCAGCGTCGCCGGGACCAGCAGCGGTTCGCGCAGCAGCTCGGACACCGGGCGGCGGGTGCGCAGCCCGGCCGGGATGGCCAGCACGTCCTTGATGTGCGCGACGCCGACGACGCTGTCGAGGCCGCCGCGGTAGACGGGGAAGCGGGACAGGCCGGTCGCCCGCGTCGCGTTGGCGACGTCCTCGGCGTTGGCCTGCACGTCCAGGGCGGTGACCTGGACGCGGGGCGTCATGACGTTCTCGGCGGTGAGACCGGGGAGGTTGAGGGTGCGGACGAACAGCTCGGCGGTGTCCGGCTCCAGCGCGCCCTCCTTGGCGGAGTGCCGGGCCAGCGCCACCAGCTCCTGCGGCCCGCGGGCGGAGGCCAGCTCCTCGGCGGGCTCCAGCCCCATCCGGCGCACGGTGCGGTTCGCGGTGGCGTTGAGATGGCCGATGAACGGGGAGAACGCGGCGCTGAACGCCCGCTGCACCCCCGCGACCCGCTTCGCGACGGGCAGCGGGCTGGAGATCGCCCAGTTCTTGGGGACCAGCTCGCCGACGACCATCAGGACGACGGTGGAGAGCGCCGTGCCGAGGATCAGCGCCACGGACTGGGCGGCGGCGTCCGGCAGCCCGGCCGCGTCGAGCGGTCCGGCGAGCAGGGTGGCCAGGGCCGGTTTGGAGAGCATGCCGATGACCAGGCCGGTCACGGTGATGCCCAGCTGGGCGCCGGAGAGCTGGAAGGTCAGGCGGCGGACGGCCTTGAGCGCGCTCTCCGCGCCGCGCTCGCCGCGCTCCACGGCGCGTTCGAGATCGCTGCGCTCGACGGTCGTCAACGAGAACTCGGCCGCGACGAAGACGCCGCAGGCCAGCGTCAGAAGGAGAGCCAGGGCCAGGAGGAGCAGCTCGGTCATCGGGTCACCTCCGTCCCATGATCGAACAGGGTCCGGAGGTTCGCGCTCTGCCGGGAGCAGGCTCGGCAACTGGGAGGTTCGCCCATGGCTGGACGTTCACACACCTTTCGCTGGGGGCGTACGGGGCACCGTGTGCGCCTGCGTACGAGGGAAGAGACCCCACCATGGTAAAGGATCAGCAAAAGGCGGGGCGGTGCGTGCGGTGCGGGGTTATCGGGCACACGTAAGGGGCCGCCTCCCGGGAGGCGGCCCCTTGTGCTGTTCCGTGTGTGCTCGCGCGCCGGTCCCGCTCGCGTCACACGCCGCTGGGCACCGGCCGCGCGGCCGCCTCCGCGCCGCTCGCCGCGGGCTGCCGCGGCGGTGCGCCGGTGCCGCTCCGGCCGGTCGTGCGGTCCGTCGCGTTCATCCCCCGGGTGAGGTGGTGCCGCAGGATCCGCCCGGCGGGCCGGTCGACGAGGCGGTACAGGGCGTAGGCCAGCAGCAGGGCGAAGGCGAGGCCCGCCGCCACGGACGGCAGCAGACCCAGGCCCGGAGCCACCTGGAGCAGCCCCTTGGCCACCGGCACGCCGATGCTCTGGTGCACCAGATAGAACGGATAGGTGAGCGCGCCCGCCGTCACGAGGGCGCGCCACCGTATCCGGGCCAGCGGGCCGAACGCTGCGAGCGCCAGCACGACGAGGAAGAAGGTCAGCAGCGCGGCGCACGCGGCCCAGGAGAGCGCCCCGCCCGCGGCGGGCTTCACGGTGTGCCCGGCCACCCGGTCGTGCAGCACCGTCAGCTCGTAACACCAGGCGAACCCGGCCAGCAGCCACAGCACGATGTTCTGCCCGAAGCGGTGCATCAGGTAGAGCGCGATCCCGGTGACGAACAGGCCCGCGTACTGGCTCAGCACCACCGCGTCGAGCGCCTCGGAGTGCAGTTCGCGGGCGAGCAGCGCCAGGGTCAGCCAGGCGCCGCAGAACGCGATCATGCGGCGGTAGGTGAGCCCGAGGAAGAGCATCAGCGCCATCAACAGGTAGAAGCGCGCCTCCACCCACAGCGTCCAGGCGACACCGTCGATCAGCGTGAGCCCCATCGGCCCCGGCGCCATCGTCAGATTCCCCAGCACCGTCCGCGGATCGATCGGCGTCGCCGCGTCCAGATGCGCCACCCGCGCGGTCAGTACCAGCGCGATGACGAGCAGCACCGCGCACCAGTACGTGGGGAACAGCCGGGACACGCGCGAGACGACGAACTGCGCCGGGGTGCGCCCCCAGCAGCTCATGCAGATCACGAACCCGCTGATCAGGAAGAAGAACTCCACCCCGAGCCAGCCGTAGCGGCTGACCTCGTGCAGCACCGGAACGGTCTCCCGCAGGTCGTACGCGCCCCAGAAGTGCGGGGTGGTCGTGCCCAGGAAGTGGTACGCGGCCACCGCGGCGGCGGCCACCAGCCGCAGCCCGTCGATGGCGGCCAGCCGCGCCCCGCCGCCCGAGGCCGGGGGGGCGCCGCCCGTCCGGTCCGCCGCGGACGCGCGCCCCTTCCGGGCGGGAAGTAGCGAAGTGCCCCTGAGCACGGTGGTCCTCCAGAACGAGTCGAACGCCCCGCCGGTCGACGGGAAAGCCGACTATATAACGCGTGTATACGCGCAATGTATATACGGAGGGGATAGGGGAGTTCGGTGGGTCAACCAGCGGGCGTGGGAGGCGAGTTGAGGGGGGAACACGGAACGGGGGCTTCCCGCCGGACCTGGACGGCCCGGCGGGAAGCCCCCGCGGCTCGCTGTACGGCGCCGGGCGCCTCACCCCTCCACGGGCAGCGGTTTCACCCAGCGGCGCCAGTGGTCCTCGCGGTGGTAGCCCGCGGCGGCCCAGGTGCGGTGCGCCGGTTCGTTGGCCTCCAGGACCATCGCGTCGACCCGGCGGCCACCCAATGCGCGAAACCGTGCCTGCGCCGCGTCCATGAGCGCGGTCGCGACGCCCTGCCTGCGGTGGCCGGGGTGGACCGCCAGCCGGTAGGCGGAGCACCGCCAGCCGTCGAACCCGGCGATGACCGTCCCCGCCAGCTCCCCGTCCCGCTCGGCCAGGAGCAGGGACTCGGGGTCGCGGGTCAGCAGAAGGACCATGCCCTCGTGGTCGTCACTGATGCTGGTGCCCTCCGCGGCCGTCCGCCAGAAGCGGAGCACGGCGTCGATGTCGGAGAGGCGGGCACAACGGATACGGAGATGATCACTCATGGCGCCATCCCATCAACGACCCCGCGCGCACGTCGAACCCTTTCGTTGAGGGGATGGCGCCACGATGCGGGCGGCCGCCCGGTACCCGGCGCCGCGGGGCCCGGCGGCACCCGGCCGGACCCGCGGACGCGTCAGCCGCGCCGAACCTCCTCGATCACCGGCGCGAACTCCTCCATGACCGGATCCAGCACGGTGATGTACGAGAACCCGAACCGCTCGCGGCGCTCGCGCAGCTGGTCCGCGATCTCGGCGGACGTCCCGATGAGCACCGTCGGCGCCTGGAGCAACTGCTCCGCGTCGAGCCCCAGGCCCTCCGCCGCCAACTCCCGCGCCGCGGCCCGGCGGTCGTCGGTCACCACCACCCGCTGAACGAGGACGTTCCGCTCGGCCGGATCGGTGCGCCCGGCGGCCTCCTCGTACGTCGCGTAGCGGGCCACCGACGCCGCCACCTCCTCGGCGGACAGCAGCTCCAGCGTGCCCTCGGTGCGCCCGGGGGCCTGCCGGGCGCCGGAGAACGCCGTGATCTGCGCATGCGCGGCGGCCAGTTGCAGCATCCGCGGGCCGTTGCCGCCGATGAGCAGCGGCGGGCCCGGCCGCTGCGCCGGTCGCGGGGCGAACTCCGGGTCGCCCAGCAGCCGGTCCAACTCCTCGACGGTGCGGGTCAGATGGTCGACGCGCTCGCCCGGCGACCCGAAGGGCAACCCCGCCGTCTCGTGCTCGGCGCGGACGTAACCGGTGCCAAGACCGAGCTCCAGCCGCCCGCCGGTGAGCGTGTCGGTGGTGGCCGCCTCGCGGGCGAGCAGCGCGGGGTGGAAGAAACCGGCGTTGAGGACGAACGTGCCGACCCGCGGCCTGGAGGTCACCTCCGCCGCTGTGACCAGCGCCGGGAACGGCGCCGGACGGCCGAGATGGTCCGGTACGAGCAGTACGTCGTAGCCCAGCTCCTCGGCCCGTCGGCACGTCCGGCGCCAGGTCGCGCCGGTGTCGATGGTGAGGATGGCGAGTCCGAAACGGAACGGTCGGGACATGGGACCCCCTTGGCGACGGGTACCCAAGGCCCGGTACCCGTGGGCGCGTTCGGCTGCGTCCGAACGGAGTCATGCAACCACGGGAGCCGGTCGGGGCGGGATGGTCTCGGGGGAGTGCCTGGGTGAGCCCGGTGGCGTCGCTCGGCGTCAGGCGGTGCCATGTGGTGCCGTGTGGTGCCATCTGGCGTCATTGTGTGCCTCCTCTGGCGCGGGGGCGTGTGTGGTGGCGCCGTGAGACGAGTTGAATTTCCTGCGTTCTCGCAGTTCAGGCGGTTGCCTCTGCGTCTGTGCCGCGCGGGTTGTCGCTGGGGCTTGCGCGTGGCGCCATTGTGGCGCCATTATGGCGTCATGGATCTCACCCCGGTCGGTATCCGCGAAGGCGCCGCCGCCTGGATCGACGTCGCCTCCATCTCCGGCCAGGTCCGCAACGCGCTCACCGGCGCCGAAGCCCCGCAGAAGGCGACGGACACCGTCGAGGTCCACGCCCGCACCCGCCACGGCAACATCGACATCCTCCGCGCCCACGCCTGAACACTCGCCCCGCACCCCACCACGTACCGCCTCACGGGCGTATTTGTCATGCCCATATCCCCTCGCGATCGCCCTCACGAAAGGTCACCCCATGTCTCACGCCGACCCCGCCACCCGCGCCCTCCCCACGGAGCGCGACGCCGGTCCCTTCGACCCGCCCCGGGAGATAACCCGGATGCGCGAGGCCCGCCCCGTCAGCCCGCTGCGCTTCCCCGACGGTCACGAGGGCTGGATCGTCACCGGCTACGACGAGGCCCGGCAGCTGCTGGCCGACAGCCGGTTCAGCTCCCGCCAGGACATCGGCATCCTCCATGTGCCGTACGAAACCCCGGGGATGCCCGTGCCGACCGAACCGTCCCCGCAGGTGCCGGGCCTGTTCATCGCCATGGACCCGCCGGACCACACCCGGCTGCGGCGCAAGCTCACCGGCGCGTTCACCGTCAAGCGGATGAGGAGACTCGAAGAGCACATCGCCGACGTCGTCGAACAGCAGCTGGACGCGTTGGCGCGCCTGGCCCCGCCGGTCGACCTGGTCAAGGAGTTCGCGCTGCCGGTGCCCTCGCTGGTGATCTGCGAACTGCTCGGCGTCCCCTACGAGGACCGCGACACCTTCCAGACCAACTCCGCCCGCTTCCTGCTCAAGGAGCAGACGCTCGAAGAGAAGATGGCCGCGTACGGCGCGATGACCGCCTACCTCGCCGAGCTGGTCACCCGTAAGCGCGCCGAACCCGGCGACGACATCCTCTCCGACCTGGCCCGCCACGACGACCTCACCATCGAGGAGTTGACCGGCATCGCCTTCCTGCTGCTGCTCGCGGGCCACGAGACCACCGCCAACATGCTGGGCCTGGGCGCCTTCGCGCTCCTGGAGCACCCCGAGCAGCTGGCCGCGCTGCGCGCCGACCCGGAGCTGACGCCGGGCGCCGTCGAGGAGCTGATGCGCTACCTGTCCGTCGCCGACATGTTCTACCGCTATGCCACGGAGGACATCGCGCTGGGCGGCGAAACCCTCCCCGAGGGCTCGACCGTCGTCGTCTCCCTGCTGGCCGCCAACCGTGACCCCCGCCGCTTCGACGACCCCGACGCCCTGGACATCCGCCGCAACGCCCGCGGCCACCTCTCCTTCGGGCACGGCGTCCACCAGTGCCTCGGCCAGCAACTGGCCCGTATCGAGATGCGCGCCGGGTTCGACGGACTGCTGCGCCGCTTCCCGGACCTCGCCCTCGCCGTCCCCGCCGACGAGGTGCGGTTGCGGACCGACATGAACATCTACGGGGTCCATGCCCTGCCGGTCACGTGGACGGACACGGCCCGGTAGCCCGTCGGCCGCGCACCGGGCCCGCCCCGGGGACCGTTCCGCGCACGGTCCCCGGGGGCGCGCTCAGCTCACCGCGTCCAAGCCGCTCCAGATCTCCCCGGACAGCGCCACCGCGGCGTCCGTCGCGCCCGCCGCGCAGGCGTCGATCAGTGCGTCGTGCCGGGCGGCCGAGGCGCGCGCCGCCGCCCCGGAGAACCGGCGCCGCTCCCACCGGCGCAGCAACGGCGTGTACCGGCGGACCGTCTCGGCGAGCGCGGCGTTGCCGCAGACCTCGACCGGGACGGCGTGCAGCGCGTCGTCCGCGGCGAGCGCCGCCGTGGCGTCCTCGGCGTCCAGCGCGCGGACGAAGTCCTCGTTGGCCGCCCGCATCCGCGCCAGATCGGCGGCGGTCAGCCGCGGCACCGCCTCCCGTACGGCCAGCGCGTGCATCGCCCGCACCACCGCGAGCGCGTCCCGGGTCTCCCGCGCGTCGACCGGCGCGACCCGGGTATAGCTCTGCGGCTTCGACACCACCAGGCGCTCGCCGGTCAGCCGCGCCAGGGCCTGGCGGACCGGCGCGCGGGACAGGCCCAGGCGCGCGGCCAGTTCGGCGTCGTTGAGTTTCTGCCCGGGAGGCAGCTCACCGGAGACGATCGCCTCCAGCAGCGCGTCGTACGCCTCGTCGCGCAGCAGCCTTCTCGGGACCGGTTCCAGTGCGGTCACCCGGCGATCCTAAGGTGCCCGCCCGGGCGGGCCGCGGTGACGGGTGGGGGCGGGCGCCCCGGCCCGCACCGGGTGTCGTACCGTGACCCGACGCCACTGACATTTCAGATGTCAGTCACCTCGGCGCGCGCCCGCCCCGGCGCGACGGCCTCGACACACGGGAGAGACGACTGTGCGGATACGCCCCGGCCGCCCGCGCCGGATGCCGGCCCTCGCCACGCCCATGGGCCTCGGCGTCCTCGCCGCCGCCGGATTCGCCATGAGCTTCGTGCTCAACCGCGGGATGAGCCTGTCCGGCGGCTCGTGGATGTGGACCGCGAGCCTGCGCTACCTCTTCATGGTGGTGCCGATGACCGCCCTGGTCGCGGTGCGCGGCGGCCTGCCCGCCGTGCTGCGCAGCCTGCGCACCCGCCCCGCCCGGTGGCTCCTGTGGTCGACGGTCGGCTTCGGCCTCTTCTACGCGCCGCTCGCCTGGGCGTCCGAGGCGGGCGCCGGGTGGCTGGTCGCCTCGACCTGGCAGCTGGTCATCGTCGCGGGCATCGCCATCGGCGCGCTGGGCGGCGCCCGCGTCCCGCTGCGTACCGTCCTGGTCTCCGTGCTGATCGTCGTCGGCGTTGTTCTGACCCAGCTGGAACACGTCGGTGATACGGGCGCGTCCGCCGCGTTCACGGTGGTGGTGCCGGTGCTGATCGGGGCCGTCGCCTACCCGCTCGGCAACCGCATGCTGCTCGGCACGGACGGGCTCGACGGCGTCCAGCGCACCCTGGCGATGACGCTCGGCTCGCTGCCGCTGTGGCTGGTGCTGGCGGCCACCGCGGGCGTCACCGTGGGGCCGCCGTCCGGCGGGCAGGTGGTGCAGTGCGTGATCGTCGCGCTGGCCTCCGGCGTCCTCGCCACGACGCTCTTCTTCCGCGCGACGGACCTCGTCCGCGCTCAGCCGGCGGCGCTCGGGGCGGTCGAGGCGACGCAGGCGGCCGAGGTGCCGTTCACGCTGCTCGGCGAGGCGCTGCTGCTCGGGGTCGCGGCGCCCGCGGCGTCCGGCTGGCTCGGGCTCGCCCTGATCCTCGCGGGCCTGTGCGTGCACGCCCTCGGTCACGGGCCCGGCGACGGGAACGCCCCGCGGACCGTGGCCGCCGGGGGCCCGACGACCACGCGGGACGCGGCGGACGCCCCGCTCGCCCCGAACGGCTGTGGCACCCGTGGCCCCTGAGCCGCGCCGGGGCGTGTGCCGCGGGCCGGGGCGGGGCACACGGCTCCGGTTGCCGGGGCCGCCGACCGCTTGCCGGTGCTAGCGGATGCGCGCTAGCGTGGAGAGGTGGCGAAAACACAGTTGAACGTCCGCGTGGACGAAGCCACCGCCGAAGCGGCCCGGGAGCGCGCCCTGCAGCGGGGAGTGAGCGTGAATCGCTATATCGAGGAACTCGTCCTCCGGGACGCCGGGGAGGTCGGCCAGACCTTCGTCGAGGCGGCCTCCGACTTCATGAAGCAGTACGAGCGCGTCTTCGCCGAGGAATTCGGGCGCGGTGCGGCGGGGCCCGCCGCGCGCGGCGCGGCCGGCGGCAGGGAAGGGCACCCGGGCAAGAAGTGACCCTGCGCATCGACCTCGCCTGGCTCCTCCTCGTCGCCGAACAGCACACCCCGGGCGACCCCGCGATCACCGACTGGGGCGCCCTCGTCGCCGCCGTCAGCCGCCACGAAGCGGAGATCATCGGCGTCCCCGTCTACACCGACCCGCAGGACCGCGCCGCGGCCCTCCTCCAGATCCTGCTGCGGGTACCGGCGCTGGAGCGGTCCAACGCCCTGTTCGCGACGGCCGTGGCCTACGGCTACCTCGTCGCCAGCGGCCTCAAGATCGCGACCTCGCCCGAGCGCGTCCGTGACCTCGCCCGCCTCGTCAAGGACGACACCACCGAACTGGCCGCCATCGCCGACGAACTGCGCAGTTGGACGGTCTGACGCACCGCCGGGCCCGCCCCGGCCCCGTACGCACCCCTCGACCGGATACCCGTGCGAACGAATCGCGCCACGCCCCCTGGAATGGCCCGTCGGCCCCGCGCGCGGCCGGACACGGTGGCACACGGCACCGGCAGCATCCCGTACGGGAGACACCGACCGCCTTCGGCCCGGCTTCGGCCGCCCCCGCTCCGTACGCAGCACTGAAGGACGCATGCCCCAGCACTCCGCGCCGTCGGCACCCCCGCCCCCCTCCGAGACGACGGCCGCGGATCCCGCGCCGCCCGACGCCGCCGCGGACCGTTACGCCCGCAAGGCCGTCGTCGCCTCCGCCGTCGGCTACGGCCTCGAAGGCTTCGACCTCCTCATCCTCAGCTTCGCGCTCTCCGCCGTCACCGCCGGACTGCATCTGACGTCCACCCAGGCCGGATCGCTGACCACGCTCACCCTCATCGGGTGCGTCGCCGGCGGCCTGCTCTTCGGGATGCTCTCCGACCGCCTCGGCCGGATCCGGGTGCTGTCCTGGTCGATCGTGCTCTTCGCCGTCTTCACCGGCGCCACCGCCCTCGCCCAGGACTTCCCGCAGCTCGCCGCCTTCCGCTTCCTCGCCGGGATGGGCATTGGCGGCGAGTTCGGCATCGGCATGGCGCTCGCCGCCGAGGCGTTCCCCAGCCGCAAACGCGCCCGCGGCACCTCCTACGTCGGCCTCGGCTGGCAGGCGGGCGTTCTCACCGCCGCCCTCGTCTCCGCGCCAGTCATCAACGCCTGGGGCTGGCGCGCCCTCTTCGCCCTCGGCGTGGTGCCCGCCCTCGCCGCGTTCCTCTTCCGCCGCACCATGCGGGAACCGGCCGCGTTCACCGCCTCCACCGATCGCGCCCGCCCGGCCACCACACCGCTGCGCAGCCTCGTCGACACCCCCGCCGCGCGCCGCGCCACCCTCGGCGTCCTCGTTCTGACCTCCGTCCAGAACTTCGGCTACTACGGCCTGATGACCTGGCTGCCCAGCTACCTCTCCCAGCAGTTCGGCTACAGCCTCACCAAGTCCGGCGCCTGGACCGCCGTCACCGTCCTCGGCATGGCCTGCGGCATCCTCGCCTTCGGCCACCTCGCCGACCGCATCGGCCGCCGCCCCACCTTCTGGCTCTTCCAGACCGGCGCGGTCCTCACCGTCCTCGCCTACGCCACCCTCACCACGCCCGTCGCGCTGCTCATCGGCGGCGCCGTCATGGGCGCGTTCGTCAACGGCATGACCGGCGGCTACGGCGCGCTCATCGCCGAGCTGTACCCGACGCACGCCCGCGCCACCGCGCAGAACGTGCTGTTCAACCTCGGCCGCGGCGTCGGCGGCTTCGCCCCGCTCGTCGTCGCGCTGGTCGCCGGGAGCTTCGGTTTCCAGAAGGCCATCGGCCTGCTGGCGGTCCTCTACGTCCTGGACATGGCGGCGATGTTCCTCATCCCCGAACGCAAGGGCGCCGCCCTGGACTGACCCCCGCCACGGTGATGATCTCGGGGCTCGCCGCACCGAACGGGGAGCGGTCCCAGTCGCCGTACCGCTCCTCGACGGCGAGCCCCGCACCGGCCAGGAACTCGCCGAGGGCGTCCGCGGGCAGGAAGCGCAGGGTGCTGTCCGCCCGCACGGGGCGCGGCAGACCGGGCTCGGTGAGGGTGGTGGTGAAGCGGACCAACTGGCCGTCCACGGGCTGCCGCACCCGGTGCGCGATCCGGGCCCGCGCGCCGTCAGGCCCGGTCACCTCCACCGCGTGCGCGGGGGTCCACCGCTCGCACGCCCGCGCCGCCGGATTCCGCGTCTCGCACGCGAACCGGCCGCCGGGGGCCAGCGCCCGGCTGCCGTGGGAGTACGGGCGTGCGCCGGGCCCCGCCCGCCCTCACCCCGGCAAGCGAAACGCCCCCGACCCCCCGAGCGCGGGCGCCAGCCACCCCGGGGCCGCGGAGCGGAACGCGCCCGGCGGCAGGCTCCCGGCGCCCTCCGGTACCAGCCCGAGCAGTGGCGCGTCCGCGGCCGCGGGCAGGTCGTCGAGGTTGCAGCGGGAGGCCAGGTCGGGTTCGGCGGGCCAGCTGCCGATCACCGTGCCCGCGCAGCGCAGGCCGTGGGTGCGCAGGGCCAGTGCGGTCAGCGCGGTCGCGTTGAGCGTGCCGAGACCGGCCTCCGTCACCACGAGCACCGGCGCGTCCGCCAGCCGCGCCGCGTCCGCGAGGGTGCCGCCGACCGCGTCGAACCGGACCAGCAGCCCGCCCGCGCCCTCGACCAGTACCAGATCGTGCGAGGCCGCCAGCTTCTCCGCGGCGTCGGCGACCTCCTGCGGCCCGACCGGCGCCAGACCCGCCCGCGCGGCCGCCGTCGCCGGGGCCAACGGCTCGGGGAACCGTGCCAGTTCCGCCGCCGTCACCGCACCCGCCAGCCGCGCCACCTCCGCCGCGTCGCCCGGCTCGTCCGCCCCGACGCCGGTCTGCGCGGGCTTGAGCACGGCCACCGAACGCCCGCCCGCGAGCGCCGCCGCCGCGAGCGCCGCCGTCGTCACGGTCTTGCCGATCCCGGTGCCCGTACCCGTCACGAACAGCACCGTCATGGTGTCTCCTTCAGCCTTGTCGTACGTGCCTGTCGTCCGCGAGGGAACGCGAGATCACGCGCGGGAACGCGGGGAAAAGCTCTGGAAAAAGGGGCCGAGGCCCCGGGCGTCCCGGGAAGGCCCCGGGACGCCCGCGCCGGTCAGCCCTCCCGGGCGGCCGCGCACACCGCGGCGCAGATCCGGGCCACGTCGTCGTCGCCGGTGACGTACGGCGGCATCGTGTAGACGAGGTCCCGGAACGGGCGCAGCCAGACGCCCTCGCGGACCGCCGCCGCCGTCGCCGCGGCCAGGTCCACCTCGTGATCGAGCTGGACCACGCCGATCGCGCCCAGCACCCGGACGTCCCGCACCCCGGGAAGGTCCCGGGCCGCCGCCAGGCCCGTCCGCAGTCCGGACTCGATGCGGCGCACCTCGCCCGCCCAGTCCTGCGACAGCAGCAGATCGACGCTGGCACCGGCGACCGCGGTGGCCAGCGGATTGCCCATGAACGTCGGGCCGTGCGCCAGCACCGGCACCTCGCCGCGCGAGATACCCGCCGCCACCTCCGCCGTGCACAGCGTCGCCGCCAGCGTCAGGTAACCGCCGGTCAGCGCCTTGCCCAGACACATCACATCCGGGGCGACCCCGGCGTGCCCGGCGGCGAAGAGCGAGCCCGTACGGCCGAAACCGGTGGCGATCTCGTCGAGGACCAGCAGCACGCCGTGGGCGTCGCACGCCTCGCGCAGCACCCGCAGATAGCCGGGGGAGTGGAACGCCATCCCGCCCGCGCCCTGCACCACCGGCTCCACGATCACCGCGGCCAGCTCGTCGGCGTGACGGCCGATCAGCTCCCGCAGATGCGCCGCGTACGCCTCGTCGACCGGGGCGTCGAAGCCCGGCGGCGGCGCGTCCGCGAAGATCTGCCGCGGCAGGACGCCCTGCCACAGCTCGTGCATCCCGCCCTCGGGGTCGCACACCGACATCGGATGCCAGGTGTCACCGTGGTAGCCGCCGCGCCAGGTCAGCAGCCGCTGCTTGCGCGGGCGGCCCACCGAGCGCCAGTACTGCAGACACATCTTGACGGCGACCTCGACCGCCACCGAACCGGAGTCGGCGAGGAAGACATGGCGCAGCGGCTCGGGCGTGACGGCGACCAGCCGTTCGGCCAGCCGCACGGCGGGCTCGTGGGTGAGCCCGCCGAACATCACATGGCTCATCCGCCCCAGCTGCTCGTGCGCCGCCTCGTCCAGCACCGGGTGCCGGTAGCCGTGCACCGCCGACCACCACGACGCCATCCCGTCGACCAGCTCACGGTGCCCGCCCGCCGGTTCGGCCAGCCGCAGCCGCACCCCGGCCGCCGACTCGACGACCAGCGGTGCCGCGCGGCCGGGCATCGGACCGTACGGATGCCAGACGTGCTGCCGGTCGAGGGCGAGCAGGTCGGCCGGGGGAAGCGGCTCAGGCATTGGGCGGCAGCTCCGTGCCCGCGCCCCGGCGGCGCACCGACACCAGGCCCCGCCGGACCTCGTCGGAGGGGGCGCCATCGGACGAGGCGGCCTGTTCGGGGACCTCGCCGGAGCTGTGGCAGCCGCCCGCCTCCGCGTCGCCGCAGCCACCGTCGCCGCAGACGCCGCCCTGGACGCGGTGGCCGGGCAGCGTCGTGGTGTCGGTGCCCTCCACCTCGAAACCGGCGTCCGCGATCATCGCCAGATCGTCCTTGCCCGCCTGCCCCTCGCTGGTCAGATAGTCGCCCAGGAACAGGGAGTTGACGAGGTGCAGCGCCAGCGGCTGCATGCTGCGCAGATGCACCTCCCGCCCACCGGCCAGCCGCACCTCGACGTCCGGGCAGACGAACCGCGTCATCGCCAGGATCCGCAGCGCCCGCTGCGGCGTGAGGTTCCACTCCTTCGCCAGCGGCGTCCCCTCGAACGGGATCAGGAAGTTCACCGGCACCGAGTCCGGGTCCAGCTCCCGCAGCGCGAACACCACGTCGACCAGGTCCGCGTCGCTCTCGCCCATCCCGGCGATCAGCCCGGAACACGCCGACATCCCGGCCGCCTGCGCCTGCCGCACGGTCTCCACCCGGTCCCCGAAGTCATGGGTGGTGCAGATGTCGCCGTACGTCGCCTCCGAGGTGTTGAGGTTGTGGTTGTAGGCGTCCGCACCGGCCTCCCGCAGCCGACCGGCCTGACCATCCGTCAGCAATCCGAGGCAGGCGCACACCTCGACGCCCTCGTTCTGCTCCTTGATGGCGGAGATGGTCTCCGAGACCCGCTCGACGTCCCGGTCGGTCGGACCGCGCCCGCTGGCCACCAGGCACACCCGCTTCGCGCCCCCGGCCACCCCGGCGGCCGCGGCCCGCGACGCGTCTTCCGGCTTCAGCCAGGTGTACTTGAGGATCTCCGCCTTCGACCCGAGCCGCTGCGAGCAGTACGAGCAGTCCTCGGGGCAGAGCCCGGACTTGAGGTTGACGAGGTAGTTGAGCTTCACCCGTCGGCCGAACCACTGACGGCGCACCTTCCCGGCCGCGGCCACGACGTCGAGCAGGTCGTCATCGGACGTCGCCAGTACGGCGAGTGCCTCTTCGCGGGTCGGCAGCTCGCGCCGCAGCCCCTTCTCCACCAACGTGTTCAGCAGCTCCATGGCGATGATCCTGACGTACGCCGGTGCCCCGGGCCAAGGAGGATTCCCACAACGCGCCCGGATCGGGGTGTGTGTATCACCACACCCTGGGGCGGTGGAACGACCGCTAACGTCTATCAGCAGTCCACAATCACCAACGACCTCGCCCGCGACGCCGCCGACCCTCGCGGGCGGGGCCGCACAGGGAATCGAAGGAAGCCGATGCCAGCGGATCCCGCCCTGCCGCCACCCCGTGACGCCCCCTCCGCCGACGCCGCCCCGCCGGATCCCGGCGTGGCGTTCGGCTGGCTCGACACGGCCCACGACGCGCGGCTGCACGCGGGTCTGCGCCGCGCCCTGCGCCCGCGCTCCGCCTCCTGCGAACTGCTGGACCTGGCGAGCAACGACTACCTCGGACTCGCCCGCCACCCGCTGGTCACCCGCGCCGCGGCACAGGCCGCGCACCGCTGGGGCGCCGGGGCCACCGGCTCCCGGCTGGTCACCGGCTCCATCGAACTCCACGCCACGCTGGAGGCCGAACTCGCCGCGTTCTGCGGCTTCGAGGCGGCCCTCGTCCTCTCCTCCGGGTACGCCGCCAACCTCGCCGCCGTCACCGCCCTCACCGGACCCGGCGCCCTCGTCGTCTCCGACGCCGGCAACCACGCCTCCCTCATCGACGGCTGCCGCCTCTCCCGGGCCCGCAAGGCCGTCGTCGCGCACGCCGACCCCGCCGCCGTGGACGCCGCGCTCTCCGCGCACGGCGGCCGGGCGCTCACCGTCACCGACGGGGTGTTCTCCGTCGACGGTGACGCCGCGCCGCTGCCCGCCCTCGCCGCCGCCTGCCGTCGCCATGGCGCGGGTCTCCTCGTCGACGACGCCCACGGGCTCGGGGTGCTCGGCGACGGCGGGCGCGGCGCCGTCGCCGCCGCCGGGCTCGCCGGGGCGCCGGACACCGTCGCCACCGTGACGCTGTCGAAATCCCTCGGCTCCCAGGGCGGCGCGGTCCTCGGCCCGGCCCGGGTCATCGAGCATCTGGTCAACACCGCGCGGACGTTCATCTTCGACACCGGGCTCGCCCCGGCGGCGGCCGGCGGCGCCCTCGGCGCGCTGCGGCTGCTGCGCCGCGAACCGGAGCGCGCGGCCCGCACCGGCGAGGCCGCCGCCGCCCTCTACCACCGGCTGACCGCCGCCGGGCTGGCCGCGGTCCGGCCGGACGCCGCCGTCGTCGCGGTCCGCGCCCCGTCGCCGGATGCCGCCGTCCGCTGGGCGGCCGACTGCCGCGCCGCCGGCCTCCTCGTCGGCTGCTTCCGCCCGCCGTCCGTGCCCGACGGCGTCTCCCGGCTGCGTCTGACGGCCCGCGCCGATCTGACGGACGCCCATCTCCACACGGCGGTACGGATCCTGACGGCGACCGCGCCGCGCGGATGAGCCTTCGGGCGGCGGGGCGCACCGGACGGTGCGTGCGCCGGAGCCGCCGGTAGCGGCCGGAGGGCCGCCGGGGGCGCCCGAACCGCTCTCGCGTCGTACGATTCACCGCTTCGAGCGAGAGATATGGGCATTTCGTGGTGGATCGCGGGGCGTACCGGCAGCATGGACCGCCGGTCCGCACCCCGGCGTGCGTGGCCGACTCGGTGACCGAGCGGCGTCCCGCCTCCCGCCCGTGCGCCGGATCCGACCCCCGGTGGGAAAAAGGATGGCACCGCGATGGCAGATCACCAGGAATCCACCCTCACCCTCCCCGGCGCGCCGGAGTCGGTCGCGACCGCGCGCAGGCACGTTTCCGCGGTGCTCGGCGCCTGGGGCCTGGACCCGGCCGCGCCGTTCACCGACGCGGTCCGGCTGATCGTCTCCGAGCTGGCCACCAACGCCGTCCGGCACACCGGCGACACCTCCCCGTACTTCACCGTCGCGCTGCGGCTCGACCGCGACGAGACGCTGACCGCGGGCGTCACCGACCGCGACCCCCGGCCGCCCCGGCGGCTCCCCGCCGAGCTGTGCCGGGACGGCGGCCGCGGCCTGCTGATCGTCGGTCTGCTGGCCGCCGAGTCCGGGGGAGAGGTGGCGACCGTGCCGGACCCGGGCGGCGGCAAGACCGTCCGGGTCCGGCTGCCGTGGCCGTCCGCCGGGCGGTGACCCGCGGCCCCCGCCGCTCAGCCGACCCGGCCGTACGACACCGCGCCGGTCCAGATCTTCTCCAGGCGGACGACGGTGCCGGTGCGCGGGGCGTGCCAGATGCGGCTGTGACCGGCGTAGATCCCGACGTGGTAGACGCCCTGGCCGCCGTGGAAGAAGACCAGGTCACCGGCCTTGCGGGCGGCGGCGCGGATGTGGCGCGTGCGGTTGTACTGCGCGGAGGTGGTGCGTGGCAGGCTCCGTCCGGCGCGCTTGAAGGCGTACTGCGTCAGCCCCGAGCAGTCGAAACGGTGCGGCCCCCGGGCGCCGTACTGGTAGGGCGCGCCCTTCTTGGACGCGGCGATCCGTACCGCCGTGGCGGAGACGGGGCTGGCGTCGGCGCCCGGGGGGAGCGTGACGGTCGCGCCGACGGTGGCGAGTGTGAGAGCGGAGATGGTTCCGGCCCGGGCGACCGCGGCCGGCATGTGCATGCGCACAGTCATGCGCAAACCCTTCGTCAGCCGCCTGCGAAGGAAGACCTGTCGGGTTCGGGCAGGCGAAGTTGCCCGGCCGTGCGTACGGCTTCACCCCAAGGGGCCCGTCGGCCTGACGGCCGTGGCCCCGTCGTGCTCGGGTCCTCCGCTCCTGCCGATGCGTCCGCGTCGACCTGACATCCGGGACGGCGGCAGGATTCGGCGTCCGTCCGGACCGCCCCGCCGCTGTGGCGGGGGCTTGTCGTCGAGGGGATCGTCACGCATCGGGCGGGCGAATTCCGCGCTGAAATGACGAAGTGTGACATTGATCACAAGTGCGTCAAGTGGTGCTTTCGGGGCGTCCGGTGCCGGGCGCCCGGTCCGCCCGCGCGCCCCGGACCAGCGGGAAAGCGGTCCCGCGCCGCGCTCTCCGCCCTGGCGCCCTGCAACATGACGTCCCCGTGAGAGCCGGGAACGGGCTGGTCCGTACGGGCGAGCCCGGTCGGGCGAGGGGTGTCGGGCGCGGACGCGGCCGGACCGGCGGCGCGCGGCGGTCGGCCACCGTCGTGGCATGCCGCGGCCCGGCCGCCGGGAGGGGCGGCCGGGCCGCGGGAGCCGACCGGGTGAGGTCAGGCCGGTAGCGCGCGAGCGCGGGAGGTCAGGAGCTCAGCTCCCAGACCGCTTGGGCGATGGCGTCGGTGTGGTTGTCCAGCGCCGTGTCGTCGATGTTCTTCGAGGTGTCGCAGGACTCGTGGTAGCAGGCGTCGAACGCCTTGCCCGCCTCGCCACCCCACGCCTTGGCCTGCGCGTCGGTCTTGATGTAGTCGGCGCCGGAGAACAGCCCGCCGACCGGGACCCCGGCGTCCTTGAACGGTGCGTGGTCGGAGCGGCCGTCGCCCTCGGTCTCCTTCTCGGTGGCGATGTCCTTGGACGCGAACCAGTCCTTGAACACCTTCTCCAGCCGCGCGTCGTCGTCGTAGACGAAGTAGCCGGGGTTGGGGGAGCCGATCATGTCGAAGTTCAGATACGAATCGAGCTTCGCGGTGTCGGCGCCGAGCGAGTCGACGTAGTGGGAGGAGCCGATCATGCCGTCCTCCTCGTCGCCCCACCAGCCGAACCGCAGGTGCTTGGTGGGCTTGAGGTCCGCCTTGGCGACCGCGAGCGCGACCTCCAGGATCCCGGCGGAACCGGACCCGTTGTCGTTGATGCCGGGGCCCGCGGGGACGGAGTCGAGGTGGGCGCCGGACATCACGGTCTTGCTCTCGTCGCCGCCCGGCCAGTCGGCGATGAGGTTGTACCCCTTCGCGCCGCCGCTGTTGAACTCCTGGACCTGCGTGGTGAACCCGGCGGCGTCCAGCTTGCCCTTCACATAGTCGATCGACGCCTGGTACCCGGCGGTGCCGTGGGCGCGGGTGCCGTTGTTGGCGTCGGCTATGGACTGGAACTTGGCGAGGTCGGCCTTGATGTCGGCCACCGGGATGTCGGGCGCGGCGGTCGGCGCGGTCGCCTGGGCGCTGGCCGCGACGCCGAGCAGGCCGACGACGGCGGCGCAGGCGCCGGTGGCGAGGGTGAGGCGGCGGGTACGGGCGGTGCGAGTCACGGTGTGGCTCCGATGCTGGTGTGGGGGGTGGTGCGGAGCGTTTTGACGCGCACATGAGGATCGTGAGCGATCTCCGCCCCGTCAAGAGCGGATACCGGACAGTGGTGTTCGTCGAGCGCTGGATGGCCCGGATTGCCCGGAGCGTGCAATTCGCGGCACCCGGGGTGTCGTGCCCGATCGGTCCGGCCGGCGTTCCGGGATGTGGAATTCGCCGCCGCATTACGGCTGTCGGGAATTTCCGGATCGGGAAATCCGGAAGGGGAATTCGGTCGCCACTCGGTAACTCCCGGTAAGGAAGGTGCCGACTCTCCAGTGATGAGAAGGGTTCCTCAGGTGGGCAGTCGTGTAACGCCGAGGAAATGTGCCCGAACTCACCGCTGCGCGAGGGGGTGTTGATGACCTCTTGCGGAGGGGCGGTTTGCTCTCCCTTTAGTCGCTGTGTGATACATCTACCCATACGGGCGTGTCCACGCCTGTGACCTGGGCGAACGCGTACCCGGGCAGGAAGTCTGTGAGGTGGAACGTATGCAACTGACACCGCATGAGCAGGAACGCCTGATGATTCATGTGGCAGCCGACGTGGCCGAAAAGCGCCGAGCGCGGGGGCTGAAGCTCAACCACCCGGAATCCATTGCGCTGCTGACCGCCCACATCCTCGAAGGGGCACGCGACGGCCGCACGGTCGCCGAGCTGATGTCCTCCGGACGCCAGGTGCTCAGCCGCGACGACGTCATGGACGGCGTCCCCGAAATGATTCATGACGTGCAGGTCGAGGCCACCTTCCCCGACGGCACCAAGCTCGTCACCGTTCACGAACCCATCAACTGACCACGGGAGAGCAGAAGATGATCCCGGGACAGATCCTCTACGCCGACGAGCCGGTACGCCTCAACGAAGGCCGCCCCCTCACGCGCATGACCGTCCTCAACTCCGCCGACCGCCCCGTGCAGGTCGGCTCCCACTACCACTTCGCCGAGGCCAACCCGGGCCTGGCGTTCGACCGTGCAGCCGCGCACGGCATGCGGCTCAACGTCGCGGCGGGCTCCGCCGTGCGTTTCGAGCCCGGTATCCCCACCGAGGTCGAGCTGGTCCCCCTCGCGGGCAAGCGGATCGTCGCCGGGCTGCGCGGTGAGACCGGAGGCACCCTCGATGGCTGAGCTTTCCCGCCAGGACTACGCCGACCTCTTCGGCCCGACGACCGGCGACCGTATCCGCCTCGCCGACACCGACCTGGTCATCGAGATCGAGGAGGACCGCAGCGGCGGTCCCGGACGCGCCGGGGACGAGGCCGTCTTCGGCGGCGGCAAGGTCATCCGCGAGTCGATGGGCCAATCCCGCGTCACCCGCGCCGAGGGCGCCCCCGACACCGTCATCACCGGCGCCGTCGTCCTCGACCACTGGGGCATCGTCAAGGCGGACGTCGGCATCCGCGACGGCCGGATCGTCGCCCTGGGCAAGGCGGGCAACCCCGAGACGATGGACGGGGTCCACCCCGGCCTCGTCATCGGCCCGGAGACCGAGATCATCGCCGGTAACGGCAAGATCCTCACTGCCGGTGCCATCGACACCCACGTCCACTTCATCTGCCCCCAGCAGGTGGACGAGGCCCTCGCCTCCGGCGTCACCACTCTCGTCGGCGGCGGCACCGGCCCCGCCGAGGGCAGCAAGGCCACCACCATCACCCCCGGCGCCTGGCACATCTCCCGGCTCCTGGAGTCGATGGACAACCTCCCCGTCAACGTCGGTCTGCTGGGCAAGGGCAACACCATGTCCGCCGACTCGATGCGCGACCAGCTGCGCGCCGGGGTCCTCGGCTTCAAGATCCACGAGGACTGGGGGGCCACGCCCGCCGTCCTCGACGCCTGCCTGAACATCTGTGAGGAGAGCGGCGCCCAGCTCGCGATCCACACCGACACCCTCAACGAGGCCGGATTCCTCGGCGACACCATCGCGGCCATCGCCGGGCGCTCCATACACGCCTTCCACGTCGAGGGCGCGGGCGGCGGTCACGCCCCCGACATGATCGCCATGGTCTCCGAGCCCAACGTGCTCCCCGCGTCGACCAACCCGACCCGGCCGCACACCGTCAACACCGTCGAGGAACACCTCGACATGCTGATGGTCTGTCACCACCTCAACCCGGCGGTCCCCGAGGACCTGGCGTTCGCCGAGTCCCGCATCCGGCCCTCGACCATCGCCGCCGAGGACATCCTGCACGACCTCGGCGCCATCTCGATCATGTCCTCGGACGCCCAGGCCATGGGCCGCATCGGCGAGGTCGTGCTGCGCACCTGGCAGACCGCACACGTGATGAAGAAGCGCCGCGGCCTGCTGACCGGCGACACCGCCGCCGACAACACCCGCGCCCGCCGGTACGTCGCGAAGTACACCATCAACCCGGCCGCGGCCCAGGGCATCGACCACGTCATCGGCTCCGTCGAGGACGGCAAGCTCGCCGACCTGGTGCTGTGGGACCCGGCGTTCTTCGGCGTCAAGCCGCTGCTCGTCATCAAGGGCGGCCAGATAGCCTACGCGCAGGTCGGCGACGCCAACGCCTCCATCCCCACCCCGCAGCCGATCCTGCCGCGCCCCATGTTCGGCGCCATCGGCCGCGCCCCGGGCAGCAACTCCGTCAACTTCGTCTCCGCGCAGGCGGTCGAGGACGGTATCGCCGAACGGCTCCCGCTCGCCAAGGCGTACGAGCCGATCCGCAGCACCCGGTCCGTCACCAAGGCGTCGATGCGCAACAACGACGCCCTGCCGCGGGTCCACGTGGAGCCGGACACCTTCACGGTGACCATCGACGACGAGGTGGTCGAGCCCGCCCCCGCCGCCGAACTCCCCATGGCGCAGCGCTACTTCCTCTTCTGAGATGACGCAGATGACCTCATCCAGGAACGGCACGCACCCCGGAGGCCCGCGATGAACCGCGCCGCCCTCATGGTGCTCGCCGACGGCCGGTTCCCCGCCGGAGGGCACGCGCACTCCGGCGGGGCGGAGGCCGCGGTCGCGGCCGGACGCATCACGGACGCCGCCTCGCTGGAGGCGTTCTGCCGCGGTCGGCTGCACACCGCCGGGCTGGTCGCGGCGGGGCTTGCCGCGGCCGCCGCGGCGGGCGGCGACCCGCTGGCCCTCGACGACGCGGCGGACGCCCGCACGCCCGTCCCGGCGCTGCGCGCCGCCGCCCGCCGCCTGGGCCGCCAGATGATGCGGGCGGCGCGGGCGGCCTGGCCGTCGGCGGAGCTGGCCGCGCTGGCCGCGGCGCGGCCGCGCGGCGCCCACCAGCCGGTGGTGCTGGGCGTCGCCGCCCGCGCCGCCGGGCTGACGCCGCTGGACGCCGCCTACGCCGCGGCGTACGAGAACGTCAGCGGTCCGGCGACCGCGGTGGTCCGGCTGCTCAGCCTGGACCCCTTCGACGCCACCGCCGTCCTCGCCCGCCTCGCCGGCGACCTCGACCGTCTCGCGGCCGACGCCGCGGCGGCCGGGGCCCGCTTCCCGACGGAGGGGCCGCACGTGCTGCCCGCCGCGTCGGCGCCGCTGCTCGACATCACCGCCGAACAGCACGCCGCCTGGCCGGTCCGCCTCTTCGCCTCCTGACCACCGCCGCCGGGAGCCACCCGCTCCCGGCGGCCCCCTGCGCCTCGCGCGCTCGCACGACTACGGAGTCCGTATGCACCTCGACCACGAACTCGACGAGATCTTCCCGCACCGCCACAGCTACAGCGCCGCGGTGTCCACCCGCCCCGACGGCACCCGCCGCGCCCTGCGCATCGGCCTGGGCGGCCCGGTCGGCACCGGCAAGACCGCCACCGTCGCCGCCCTGTGCCGGGCGCTACGCGACGAACTGTCCCTCGCCGTCGTCACCAACGACATCTACACGCGGGAGGACGCCGAGTTCCTGCTGCGCGAGGCGGTCCTGCCCGGTGAGCGGATCAAGGCGGTGGAGACCGGCGCCTGCCCGCACACCGCGATCCGCGACGACATCTCCGCCAACCTGGAGGCCGTCGAGGACCTGGAGGACGAGGTCGGCCCGCTCGATCTGATCCTCGTCGAGTCCGGCGGCGACAACCTGACCGCCACCTTCTCCAAGGGCCTCGTCGACGCGCAGATCTTCGTCATCGACGTCGCGGGCGGCGACGACATCCCCCGCAAGGGCGGCCCCGGCGTCACCACCGCGGACCTGCTGATCGTCAACAAGACCGACCTCGCGCCCCACGTCGGCGTCGACCTGGAGGGCATGGCCCGCGACGCCAAGGCCCAGCGCGGTGAACTGCCCGTCGTGTTCACCAACGTCAAGTCCGACGGCGGCGTCACCCCGGTCGCAGAGTGGGTCCGTGCCCGCCTCGCCGGCTGGACCACGAGCGCCGCATGAGCCCCGCGCCCACCACCACCCGGCCGTCCGGCGTCCCGGCCACGGCCGCCGGACTGCGGGCCACCGCCCGCGTCCTCGCCCGCACCGACGCGCACGGCATTACCCGGCTGCCCGTCCTGGACGGTTCCGGGCCGTTCGCGCTGCGCCGGACCGGCTTCCCCGGGCCGCAGGCCCGCGTCTGCATGGTGGGCGCGATGAGCGCCCCGCTCGGCGGTGACCGGCTGGCCGTCGAGGCCACCGCCGAGGCCGGGGCGTCGCTCCACCTGACCGCGGCCGCCGCCACCGTCGCGCTGCCCGGCCGCACCGGCGACGCCGCCACCTACGACGTCCGGCTGACCGTCGGCGACGGCGCCCGCCTCGACTGGCTGCCCGAACCGCTGATCTGCGCCGAGGGCAGCGACCTGTGGATGACCACCACCGTCGAACTGGCCCCCACCGCCCGCCTCGTTCTGCGCGAGGAACAGGTCCTGGGCCGCAGCGGCGAGCACACCGGCACGCTGCACAGCCGCCTGACGGTCCGCCGCGCCGGACGCACCCTGCTGGACCAGGAGACCGCCTACGGCCCCGGCGTACCCGGCTGGGACACCTCCGCCGCCCTCGGCGGCCACCGGGCTCTCGGTCAACTCCTCGCCGTAGGGCCGGAGTTCGAGGACGCCGAGCAGCGGGTTCGGCTGCTGGGCGGGGCCGCGCCGGAGCGGCGGGACGCGACCGGCGGGCAGGGCGTGCTGGCGCCGCTGACCGGCCCCGCGGTCCTCACCACCGCCGTCGCCCCGGATGCCCTGCGGCTGCGCGCCGTCCTCGACGAGGCGGCCCGGAGCCTGCCGGGCTGAACCGCTCAGACCTCCAGTACCTCCTCGACCCGGGCGAGCCGGTGGCGGGCCAGCGCGAGATTGGCGCGCTTGCGGTCGAGCACCAGATAGAGGAAGAGCCCGGCGCCGTGGCGCCCGGTCACCGGCCGGATCAGGTGGTACTGCGAGGTGAGCGTGATCAGCATGTCCTCGATGGAGCCCTGCAGATCCAGCATCTCCATCGTGCGCAGCTTCGCGCGGACGAGATCGGTGTTCCCGGCAGCGGCGACCTCCATATCCAGTGAGTTGCTGCCGCCGAGCGCCGCCAGCGTCATCCCGCTGGTGTGATCGACGAGGGCGATGCCGATGACGCCTTCGATGGTCGACATCGCATCGGCGAGCGCGTTTTCCATGGATGCCATAACGGTGCACACCTTTCTGGGTACGGGTTGCGGCGGGGCGTGAAACGCGGGGCCCGGACGGGGCGTTGGGGGAGCGGCGACCGGTGGAGGCGGGCGGGAACGGCGGTGGGATCAGGACGGGTCCGCGGCGGGCGCCTCGTCCACCAGCGCACCGATGCGCTCCGCGGCCTGACGGGCCTGCAGATGCAGTCGCCCCACATTGATCTCCGGGCCGCCCACGGTGGTCAGCACCGCCTTCGCCCCCGCCGCGTACGCCGCGACGTAGCCGTGCGTGCCGCGGGTGAGGGTCTCCTCGAAGCCGCCCTGACCGGTCGCCTCGGTGAGACGCTTGGCGACGCCGATGGCCGCCGCGGTGAGCGCGGCGAGGGCGTCCGGTTCGATGTTCCGCAGATCGTGGGCGATGACCATGCCGTCCGCGCTGGCCACCATGCCGCCGCGGAGATGGCGCACCTGGTCGCGCAGCGCGTGCAGTTCGTCCCGCACCCTGGGCTGGATCGTCATCAGTCTCCTCTTCTCGGCGCGCCGTGCGAGGGCACGTCTCATGGGTCGTCACAACGGTTCACAGGTTCTCCTCCAGTGCCGTACGCAGGCGGGTGAGGAGGGTGACATCGGGGTCGGCGGTCTCCGGGAGCCCGGCCGGCAGCCCCGGCGCCCCGGCGGACGGCTGCGGGTCCCGCTCCCGCGCCTCCTCCAGGCACACCCCCGGACGCCGCCGGGGCAGCGCGCCCGGCGTCCCGCCGTCGTCCGCGGCGGAGTGCGTCGGCCGCTCCGCGTCCCGCTCGCGCCCGGCGGCCCGCGACGACGGCCCGCCGCTCCGCCCGCCCGCGGGAGGCCGCGACGGCAGCCCGCCGTCGGGGCCACCGGGGCCACCGCGCGTCGGCAGCGCGGGCGCGGCACCCGACCGCTTGTCCGGGCCGCCCCGGTCCCGCCCGGCCGTGCCGGATCGCTTCTCCCCGCCGCCCCGAGGCCGCCCGGACCCGCCCGGCCGCGCCCCGCCACCGCTCCGGCCCGCGGGGCGGGCGCCGGACGGCTCCGGGCTCGTGCCACCGGCCGTCCCCGCGCCGCCGGTCGCTTCCGCGCCGCCGGTCGCCTTCCCGCCGCTCGTCGCCGCCGTACCGCCGCCTGCTTTCCTGCCACCGCCCGTCGCCGTACCGCCGGTGGTCGGCGTTCGGCCGGTTGCCGCCGCGCCGCCGGTGGTGGGGCTTCCGCCGCTCGCCGCCGCACCACCGGCCGTGTCCGTGCCACCGGCCGTCCCCGTCCCGCCGGCCGCCCCCGCGCCCTCCGGGAGCACAACCAGCCCGCCCGCGGCCAGCCGCCGTACCTCCAGCAGCGTCCAGAACACCGAGTGCCCCAGCGCGTGGGCGAGACCGGCGGGGGTACGCCGCCCGTCCGCCGCCGCCAGCAGGAGCCGGGCCCGCCAGCCGGGGCCGTCCTCGCGGCGGGTGTCCGGGGTCAGGACGACCGGCGCGCCGTCCACCGCCTCCCACGTCCGCCAGGCGTCCAGCTGCGCCCGGCGGACGGCGACCGCCCGCAGCAGCGCGGCGACGCCCACCTGCCGTACGGCCTCGGGGCAGTGCTCCGCGCCGGGCGTGAACGACGTGCCCTCCTCGGGGAGCGGCAGCACCAGGAACGCCGCGTCCAGCAGCAGCGTCAGATGGCGGATCTGCCGCAGCACCAAGCTCTCCGGCGCGACGTCCCCGGCGCCCGCCCCGGACGCGGGACCGCCTCCGGAGGTACGCGCCCGCCCGCCGGCTCCGGACGCCGCCCGGCCCTGCCGCGTACGGCGTGATCGCCCGCCCTCGCGGGGCGGGGCGGATCCGGGCAGGTCGTCGCACTCCACCCAGGAGACTGCGCCGTCTCGGAGACGGATGCGGCCACCGGGGAAGTGGAGTGCGCCGGTGGCCCGTTCGGCGGCGAGTCGCGCGAGCGGGCCGTCCGGTCCGGTCGGGGGAGTGGAGGCGGACTGGCCCATGGCGTTCCCCTAGCGTGTCCGGTCGAGCGGTACCGGGCCGAGCACGGCCCCGCGCACCGAGGGTGCCGGGGCCGCGGGCGTGTCGCGGCGGCGCGGGAGAGCCCGCGCGGTCAGCCCGGCACGAGCCCGGCCGCCAGATCGTGCAGCCGCCTGCGCGCCACGGCCAGATTGGCCCGCTCCCGGTCCAGGTACAGGTACAGGTACGTCTGACTGTCGAAGGCGGTGTGGACGAAGCGGATGAGGTGGTAGCCCCCGGCTGCGGTGAGGATCAGGTCTTCCAGGCCCGGTCGCGCCCCGTCGGCGCCGGAGTCGAAGGTGGCGCTGCGCTGGACGGCCTGGACGACCTCGGCGGTGTCCGCGGCCGCGGCGTCGTGGTCGTTCCCCGGCGCCCGGCCCGCCGTACCGAGGGACAGCCCGCTGGTCCAGTCGATCAGCCCGGCGCCGAGAACGCCGGGGATACCCATCGCCTCGGACAACACCTGATCGATACCCGGCACGCGGAACTCCTTCTCGGTCACGGGACGGAGGCGAAACGCCGACAGCTCTCCCCGCGCGGCTGGCACGGAGGAGAGCCCGCTTGAAGGCTACTCACCGTACGCGTCCCGGCACAGAGGCGGAACGTACATGACGGACGATTGACGCGTTCTGGTCCGTCGTTCGGCGTCCCGGGTACCCACCGTGACGCCCCGCACCGCGCGGTCCGGCCCCTGAACGCCGGTTTCTCCTCAGCCGGTTGGCGGACCGCTGTCCCGAAAACGTCCCGGAACGCCGCGAAACACGGTGGCCACGACGGATTCCGGCCGTGCTGGGGTCGTCCCGGCCGCCACTGTCCGTGACGGCAGGGAAAGGAGGCGGAGGGGCGGCGGATGGGGCGCAAGAGGCCGGGGTGCACATCCTCCACCACCCCCACGATTCCTACAGATTGATAAAGAAATGATGTTCGAATCTTCTCCTGGGGGGCGTGGGACGGCAGGATCCCCCTCGTCATGCCGTGATCAGCCGCCCCGCGCGGCGCACCCTTGCAGGGGGAACCACCACGTGAGAAGAACAGCAGCACTCGGCGCCGCCGGCACCCTGGTGACCGGCGCGCTCCTCGCCGGAGCGATCTCCGCCACGCCCGCCACCGCCGGTGAGCGCCACCCCGCCTCCTCCGCCGAGGACCGCGGCGTGCGGACCGCCGCCGCCCGCGCCGCCGCCCAGGGCATCAACTGGCAGGACTGCCCCGCCGACTGGGGCCTGAAGGCCCCGATCCAGTGCGGTTACGTCACCGTCCCCGTGGACTACGCCCGCCCCGGCGGCCGCACCATCAAGATCGCCGTCGACCGGGTCCGCAACACCGGCGGCAAGGACGCGCGTCAGGGCGCCCTCGTCTACAACCCCGGCGGCCCCGGCGGCTCCGGTATGCGCTTCCCCTCCCGCGTGACCGACGGCAAGCCGCTGTGGAAGAAGACCGCCGCCGCCTACGACTTCGTCGGTTTCGACCCGCGCGGCGTCGGCCACTCCGCCGCCATCTCCTGCGTCGACCCGCAGGAGTTCGTCAGCGCCCCCAAGGCCGACCCGGTCCCCGGCAACGAGGCCGACAAGCGCGCCCAGCGCAAGCTCGCCAAGGCGTACGCGGACGGTTGCGCGGCCCGCAGCGGTGACCTCCTGCCGTATCTGACGACGCCCAACACCGCCCGCGACCTGGACGTCATCCGCGCCGCGCTCGGCGAGAAGAAGCTCAACTACCTCGGCGTCTCCTACGGCACCTACCTCGGCGCCGTCTACGGCACGCTCTTCCCGGGCCACGTCCGTCGCATGGTCGTCGACAGCGTCGTCAACCCCTCGCGCGACAAGGTCTGGTACCAGGCCAACCTCGACCAGGACGTCGCCTTCGAGACCCGCTGGGGCGACTGGAAGAAGTGGGTCGCCAAGAACGACGCGACGTACCACATCGGCGACACCCCCGAGAAGGTCCAGGCGCAGTGGGAGAAGCTCCGCGCGAGCGCCAAGAAGAGCCCCATCGGCGGCCTCGTCGGCCCCGCCGAGCTGATCGGGTTCTTCCAGCAGGCGCCCTACTACGACTCGATGTGGGCGCCCGCCGCCGAGGTGTGGAGCGCGTACCGCGCCGGTGACGAGAAGCAGCTGATCGAGAACGCCGGACCGGACCTGAAGGACACCGCCGGCAACATCGCCGCCGAGAACGGCAACGCGGTCTACACCGCCGTCGAGTGCGCCGACACCAAGTGGCCCACCGACTGGCGCACCTGGGACCGCGACAACACCCGCGTCCACGCCCAGGCGCCCTTCATGACCTGGGCGAACGCCTGGATGAACCTGCCCTGCGCGACCTGGTCCGCCAAGCAGCAGCGCCCCGTCGAGGTCAAGAGCGGCAAGGGCCTGCCCCCGGTGCTGCTCGTCCAGAGCACCCGCGACGCCGCCACCCCGTACGAGGGCGCGGTCGAGCTGCACAAGCGGTTCGCCGGTTCGCGGCTGATCACCGAGCGGGACGCCGGTTCGCACGGCGTCACCGGCCTCGTCAACCCCTGCATCAACGACCGGGTCGACGCCTACCTGCTGGAGGGCAGGACCGACGCCCGGGATGTGACGTGTGCACCGCACGCCGCCCCCGAGCCCGCCAAGGCGAGCGCCAAGACCGCCGCCAAGGGCGCGAGCGACCTGCCCGTCGCTCCCTGACCGGCGTACTCGTACGGCGCGGGCGTCCCGGACCTCTCCGGGGCGCCCGCGCCCGCGTGTTGAGGCTCCGCCACGTACTCCGGTACATCCGGGGAACCGGTTTCAGAGAGCGGTTGCACTAGCATCGGACGCCGGACCGCGCACCCGCGCGGTGCCCGGCCGACGTCCGGTCAGAAGGAGGCATCAGGTGGCGACACTCGCGGACGTGGCGCGCGCGGCCGGGGTTTCCAAGGCCACCGCCTCGCGCGCGCTGACCCGCCCGGAGATGGTGACGGAGGCGACCCGCGAGAAAGTACGGGCCGCCGCCGACCGCCTCGGCTTCCAGCCCAACCGCAGCGCCCGCGCGCTGACCACCGGCCGCACGGGCCTGATCGGCCTGATCGTGCCGACGCTGGCCAACCCCTTTTTCTCCCCGCTGGTGCTGGGCGCGCAACGCGCCGCCGAGGAGGCCGACGCCCACCTCCTCATCAGCGTCTCCGAGGCCGACGCCGACCGGGAGGCGGCGCTCGCCGCGCGCCTCGGCGAACAGGCCGACGGCGTCGTCATGGTGGCGCCCGTCGGCACGGACGCCGCGCTGCGCGAGCACGCACGGCAGCGCCCGCTGATCCTCGTCGACCGCCGCGTCGGCCGCCTGCCCGCCGTCGTCCTGGACGCCGAGGAGGGCGCCACCCGCCTCGCCGACCACCTGCTGGAGCTGGGCCACCGCGACCTCGCGTACGTCTCCGGGCCGCCCGGCTCCTGGTCGGACACCCGGCGCAGGGCGGCGCTGGCCGAACGGACCGCGGCCGCCGGTGCCCGCCTGCACGTCCTGGGCCCGCTGCCGCCCACCTTCGACGCGGGCATCGCCGCCGCGGACCGACTGCCCGCCGACGCCACGGCGGTGCTCGTCTACAACAGCTACCTCACCCTCGGCCTGCTGCACGGCCTGCGCGCCGCGGGCCGCCGCGTCCCCGACGACCTGAGCGTCGCCGCGGGCGATGACCTCACCGCCTTCGCGGTCACCGACCCACCGGTCACCGCCCTGTCCTTCCCGGTCGAGGAGGCCGGTGCCACGGCCGTCCGCCGCCTCCTCGACCTGTGCGGCGGGACGGGGGCCCGTACCACCACGCGGCTGGCGCCCCGGCTGGAGGTCCGCGCGTCCACGGGGGCTCCGGGGCGGAGGTGAGTGCGGATCGGACGGGGCGGCACGGTGCCGATCCGGGACCGGGCGGGGCGTCACCAGCCCGGCGCCTCGGGTGCGTTCGGCCTGACGACCCCGGGGGCAGCGCGCCGACCGCCCCGCGTACCCATGCCGGATCATGGCCGACGACCCCCGGCGCCCTCAGCCGCCCGCCACCCCCTTCTCGTCGCTCCACCCGCGACGTCACGCCCCGGCCGCGCGCCGGGGTGATCTCCTGAAGACCTCCACCCCGACCGGGGCTGCGCACTGACGGCAGCCCGAGGAAGGAAAACCACCATGCCCATCAAGTCGCTGCAGATTCCCACCCCGGACGGCCAGGCCGACGGCTTCGCCGCCTTTCCCGACGGAGGCGGGCGGCACCCGGGGGTGCTGCTGTACCCGGACGCCTTCGGCGTGCGGCCCGTCCTGCGGGAGATGGCCCAGGAACTGGCCGGACACGGCTACTACGTGCTCGTCCCCAACCTCTACTACCGCACCGGCCCGGCGCCGGTCGTCGACCTGCCCGAGCACATCGGGGAGGAGTCCCGGCCCGCGCTCTTCGGTCAGCTGATGCCGCTGATCGAGGAGCACACCACCGACCGTGTCCTGCGCGACGCCGACGCCTACCTCCGGTTCCTCACCGCGCAGCCCGAGGTCGCCGCCGGGCCCGTCGCCACGATCGGCTACTGCCTGGGCGCCGTCCTGGCGATGCGCACCGCCACGGCCCACCCCGGCCAGGTGGCCGCCGTCGCCGGATTCCACCCCGCCGCCCTGGTCACCGACGCCCCCGACAGCCCGCACCGCCTGGTCCCCGAGCTGACCGCCCAGGTCCACATCGGCCTCGCCGAGGGCGACATGACGCCCGAGGCCATCGAGGAGTTCAACCAGGCCCTCGACGCCGCGGGTGTCGGCTACACGACCGAGGTCTACCCCGGCGCCGTTCACGGCTTCACCATGTCCGACACCGCCGCCTTCGATCCCTCCGCACTCCAGCGCCACTGGGACCGCCTGCTCCCCCTCCTCGACCGCACCCTGACCAAGAGCTGAGGCCCGGACGGCCCGGAGCCCGGAGCTGAAGTGCGCAGTTCCGGGAGCCGTCGGCCCGCACGCCGGCCGCGCCTTCGCAACGGCGCCGAGGGGCCCGCGCGGATGTCTGCCGCAACGGCCCCTCGGCGGACGCCGGGCCTACCCCGGATGCGTCCAGTAGCTGCCTGCTCCCGGCCGGCGGCGCCGGGCCATCGGATCGTGGACGAGCCGCAGGAGCAGCCCGGCGGGCGTCACCAGCAGGGCGTACGCGAGGAGGAGGAGCGGTTTGCGCATGGTGCTCGGTTCCTTTCGGGGTGCGGGGCCCGGTCAGTCCAGCGGGATCGTCTCGCGCCAGTCGCCCTCTTCCTCCCAGCGCGGCTGATCGTTCTTCTCCAGCAGGTGGTTGCCCAGGACCAGCAGGTCGATGTCGGTGCGCATGAAGCAGGTGTACGCCTCCTCGGGGGTGTTGACGATCGGTTCGCCGCGGACGTTGAACGAGGTGTTGATCAGGACCGGGCAGCCGGTGGTCTCCTTGAAGGCGGTCAGCAGCCGGTGGTAGGGCGCGTTGGCCTCCTCGGTCACCGTCTGGACGCGGGCGGAGCAGTCGACATGGGTCACGGCCGGGATCGTGGAGCGCAGGGTCTTCAGCCGGTCCAGGCCGGTGGTGTCGTCCGCGTCCGCCGCCACGAGGCGCTGGGTGTCGGCGATCTGTCCGACCACCAGCATGTACGGGCTCTCCTGTAGCAGCGCGAAGTAGTCCTTGGCGTCCTTGGCGAGGACCGAGGGGGCGAAGGGCCGGAAGGACTCCCGAAACTTGATCTTGAGGTTCATCGCGGACTGCATCCCGGGGTCGCGCGGATCCCCGAGGATGGAGCGCGCACCGAGGGCCCGCGGCCCGAACTCCGTCCGGCCCTGGAACCAGCCGACGACCGCGCCCTCGGCGAGCCGCTTCGCCACCGCCTGGGCGACGTCGTCCGGGGCCGGCGCGGTGTGCGGCAGGGACCGGGAGCGCAGGAACGCGGCGATCTCCTCGTCGCCGTAGCCCGGGCCGAGCAGGGAGCCGGCCATCGCGTCCCGGCCGCTCCCCAGGTGCGGACGGCCGGCGCCGCGTTCGGCGGCGACGGACAGGGCGGCCCCCAGGGCGCCCCCGGCGTCCCCCGCGGCGGGCTGCACCCACACCTCGTCGAAGATCCGTTCCTCGATGATCCGGCCGTTGGCGACGCAGTTGAGGGCGACCCCGCCGGCCAGGCAGAGGCGGCGTTCGCCGGTCCGCTCCCGGGCGGACCGGGCCAGCTTGATCATCACCTCCTCGGTGACCTCCTGCACGGACGCGGCCAGATCGCACTCCCGCTCGGTCAGCGGACTCTCCGGCCGCCGCCGGGGCCCGCCGAAGAGTTTCTCGAAGGCTCGCCCGGTCATGACCTGGCCGCGCAGATACGCGAAGTACGCCATGTTCAGGCGGAACGAGCCGTCGGGTTTGACGTCGATCAGCCGCTCGCGGATGAGCCCGGCGTAGCGGGGCGTGCCGTAGGGGGCGAGGCCCATGAGCTTGTACTCGCCGGAGTCGACCTTGAAGCCGCAGAAGTAGGTGAACGCCGAGTACAGCAGCCCCAGCGAGTGCGGGAAGCGCAGCTCGGCCAGGGGCGTCACCGCGGTGCCCCGGCCGTGCCAGAGCGTGGTCGTCGCCCACTCCCCGACGCCGTCGACGCAGAGCACCGCCGCCGACTTGTACGGGCTCGGCAGGAACGCCGAGGCCGCGTGGGACTCGTGGTGACGGCGGGTCACGATCTCCGGTACCGGGCCGTCGCCGAGGCCGGCGAGGCCGTGCCGCACGGTGCGGTGGATGTCGCGTTTCCACGACAGCCAGGGCGGCAGGGTCTCCCGGAACGACGCGAAGCCGTGTGGCGCGGTGGCCAGATACGTGCCCAGGACCCGCCGGAACTTCAGCTTCGCGTCCTCGTAGTAGGCCACCGCCGCGATGTCGCCCAGATCCGCACCCGCCTCGCGCAGGCAGTACTCCACCGCCCGCACGGGGAAGGCGGAGTCGTGACGGCGGCGGCTGAACCGCTCCTCCTGCGCCGCCGCCACGATGTGCCCGCCGCGTACCAGCGCGGCGGCGCTGTCGTGGTAGAAGGCGGAGATTCCCAGTACCAGGTCGTTGCTCATGAGCGTGTTCCTTCGCGCGTCGTCACGCCGTGGGAAAGCCGTGCCGGCGGCGACCGCGTGGCATCCGCCGTACGCGTCGCGCCCGCAGGCCGCCGGGGGGCTGGAGGGAGAGGTAACCGGTCCGGATCCGTTCCCAGGCCCGGCCCCTGATGCCCTCCCGGTCGTCCGCCGGCAGGGTGGCCAGATAGGTGTCGATGGCGTCCGCCGCCCAGGCGGAGTGCCCGGTGGCGACGTTGTCGATGGTGTTGTGGATGTCGACGAAGCGGGTGCTGAACCCGTACGCGCGGAGCGCGAGCCGTCCCCTGCGGTACGAGCCGCCCACACCGGACAGCTCCATCGCGAGGTTCAGTCCCAGTACCTCCGGCAGGAACGTCCGGGGGAAGCGCCCGATGCTCAGCCAGTACACCGGCAAGGCGAACGACTCGTCCTGGAAGCCCGGCCACCGTGCGAACTCCGGTGACCCGGTGGGCGGCAGGCGCACGTCCATCTCCGCCAGGACCTCGCGGTAGATCAGCGGATGGTTCAGCTTCACCTCGCCGTTGCCCAGTTCGTCCCAGTAAGTGGCGAAGAGGAAGTGCCCGACGTCCGACGTGGCCTCGGCGTAGTCGGTGAAGCCCCGGATCCAGCTGCCGTCGATCAGGGTCAGCGGCGCCAGCTGCACGGTCGAGTCGATGAGTTCCTCGCGCGAGGGGAGCGGGACGCGCGCGGTCTCCTCGAACTCCGCGCCGTGCCGATCGTGCTGGTCCAGGAGCCAGGGCCGCAGGCCCCCGGGGGCCCAGCGGTCGGGCAGCGGGAGCCCGCCGCGCCGGGCGCCCAGACGCGTGGCGGCCAGCCAGCGGCGGGTGTGGTCCAGCGCGAAGCGGCGCAGCGCCGGGGTGTCCGCGCGCTTCTGCAACAGGTGGTACGCCTCCCGTATGTCGGCCGGGACCCGGCCCTCGTCCCCGGCGCCTGCGGACAGGGCCGGGAGGGCCGGGAGGGCCGCCGCCGGGGCGGGCACGGGCGACGGGGCCAGGGAACCCGCGTCGGAGGAGTCCGCGTCGCGGGAGGCGCCGAGGGAGGCGATCCAGCGGCGGATGACGGCGACGTCGTCCGGTGAGAAGACCCGGAACATCGGGCCGCGCTCCCCGATCAGGGCGTTCACCAAGGGGCTGCGGTCCGGGGCACCCGGCCGGATCAGCCGGCTCGTGGACAGCGCGGCCAACAGCGGCCCGGGGTCGGTGACGCACTCGGCCAGCCACTGCGCCAGCGGGCGCCCTTGGAGCGGGAAGTCGTGGTGGTAGACCGCGCCCTCCCGGGCCCGCTGCCGCAGCAGCTCCCGCATGTCGTGCGCCGGGTCGAGGGAGGCGCACAACGCGTCGTGGAGGGCGTCGCTCCACTGCCGCAGCGCCCACAGGGCCCAGGCGTGACCCCGCCCGACCGCGGCACCGTCCGCCGCCCGCACCGGCGCCCCGTCCGCGCCACCGTCCTCCGGACGACCGGCCACCGTCGCATCCCGCGTGGTCCCGAGGTCGAGGGCGTCCCAGTCCGCCGCGTCGGGCAGCGCGTCCCGGACGAAGCCCAGGGCCGGGAGCAGCCCCACGGCACGCAGACACCGGTCGGCGCCGATGATCTCGTACCGGAACGTCTCGGGGAACCGGCTCATCGTCAGCAGCACCGCCGGGAGCCGGAAACACCCGTCGGCGATGCGCCGGTCGAACGACAGCCGGGACGCCGGGACGGCCTGCTCCGACAGGTGCAGCTTGCGCAGCAGTTCGAGCCAGGCGCTGCCGCGGGAGGCCCGGGGATGCCCGACGCCCACGTCCTGCGCGTACCGGGTGAGCAGGTGCAGGGTCTCGGGATCGTCGGCGTTGCCCGGGTCGCTCAGCCACTGCAGCCACGCCCCGGACAGCAGGGCCAGCGGGGCACAGCCCAGAACCGCCTTGTGTACCAGGACCTCCCGCGCCGCCCCGTCCGCCCGGGCGTACAGCGCGCGGAACCGCGCGGCCTCCCGGGCCGCCCAGGCGGCGGGATCGTCCGGTTCCGTCCCGGCCGGATCGCCGGAGGGACCGGCCGGTCCCGGAGCGGCTTGCTCCGGGACCGGCTCCGTCCGCGCGTGTGCCAGCTCGGCGCGGAGCTGCGCCGGGCCGAGGCGGCCGTAGGGGAAGAGCCCCTCGGGATCGGCCGCGGACATGTACAGCAACCGGTTCGTCCCCTCGGGGCCCTCGTACGGGCCGAGGCGGCTTCGCACCTGCTGTCTCCTTCACTTGCCGTGCGTCGGGCGACGAGCGCCGCGCGGTGTCGGGAGCGGTCGGAACAGGGGTCAGAACATGGGGTAGATGGACGCGTCCTGCTTGGTGCGGCGGCGCTTGCGCCGCAGTACGTGGTCGCGCAGCCACCTGAGAATCGTCATGGAATGTCCTCATCTGTGGTCAGGGGAATCTGTTGTCCGCGGAAGAACGCAGGTCAGCGCAGGTCGAGGCAGTCGGTCAACAGCCGGGCGACCGTGTCGTAGCCGTGGTCGGTGCAGTGCGCCCGGTCGACGTAGAGCCAGTCCTCGGGGGTGGTGGCCTCGGCGAGGACGGGGTTGAGGTCGAGGAACGGCACGTCCTGCTTCTCGCAGGCCGTTCGCAGCGCCTCGGCGTACGCCCGGCCGGTCTCCGGAGTGACGATGTCGCCGAAGAGGTCCTCGAAGATACCGAGCCGGGACATCTTGTCCAGCTCCTTGAACAGGACGGCCTCCTGCGGCGCCGGCTCCTGACGCACCCAGGTCGCCAGGGGCTGGAGCACGTACGACAGGCGTGCCCCGGTGACAGAGGCGAGTTTGCGCCAGGTCTCCAGGTGGCGCACGGTCAACTCCACGGACCGGCCGATGAGTTCCGGGGTGGGGGGCACGGGCGCGTCGTCGGGCGGAGCGGGGGAGCGGCGCTGCGCGCGGCGGCCGAACCCCGGCTTCGCCTTGCGGTGACGCGTCTGCAACGCGTCCATCTGCGCGTGGTAGTCGCCGCAGAAGAAGAACGCGCCGTGCTCGCCCTGCTGATGCTCCGGCAGCCGCGCGAGCGCCAGATTGTTGAACCCGGAGAGGATCACGATCTCCTCGACCGGCGGCAGCAGATGCTGGTGGAGCACGAAGAGCAGCAGCTCCTGCGCGGAACTGTAGCTGCGTCCGCCGAAGTTGAGCCAGGGCGTCGAGGGGGCGTAGCGGCTCCACAGCCGGGAGGAGAGGGTCGCGGCGTCCGTGGTGGCGCCGATGCCGAACGCGGTGGAACTGCCCACGAGCAGCTTCACCGGGCCCGGCGGCCGCTCCCCGGCGACCGAGGCGTGCCCGCGGGCGCCGTGGCCGACGCGGAAGCCCAGCCGGTCGGTGTTGAGCACCTCGGAGCGGTAGCCGGAGCGGTGGTAGTACATGAGATAGGGCAGATACCGCGTCTCGCCGCGGTCGTCGAAGTCGTCGTACTGCTCCATCTGCGGGGTGAGTGCGTAGCGTCGCAGTTTCAAGCGGGTATTCCTCCCGGGTGCGTGTCCGCCGCCGTCGCGGGCTGCGCCGCCCGCAGCGGCGCGAGGGCGTCGTGGAGCGCCTGTCGGGCCGCCAGCGCCTCCTGCTTCTTCGCGACGGCCTCCGGCAGGACGCCGATCTCCGCGGCGATCTCCGTGGTGAGCCGCTGGTTCTGGTGGAAGGAGACGGTGAAGCCGAACCGCTGCGCCGGGACCTTCCCGTGGGCCGTCAGCCGGAACTCGACCGTGGCCGGCAGCGGGAACACGTAGTGGTGGTAGGCGGCTCGCACGCCCGTGACCTCGCTGATCACACAGGTGGCGCGTTCCTCGTCAGAGAGCAGGAACTGCTCGGTGACGGTCACCCACGTCTGCCGGGCGGCCTCCAGCAGGGTGATCGCCGAGATGTGCTGGCTGCTCAGCCGGTCCTGGAGCAGATCCACCCGTTCGTCGAGGAGGAGCGGCGCCGTGAACCGGTCCGCGGCCGCCCGCTCCACCCGTCCGATGAGCGCGGTCGGCGGATGCCCCGGCCGGACGACGCGGTGCTCGGCGGGGACGGGGACGCCGCCGTGGCACACGGCCGTGCCGTCGCCGGACGCGGCGAACTTCTCGATCTCGGCGAGTTGTTGCGGTAGCAGGCCCTGCCCCACGGCCAGGCGGAGCGGGCCGTGCACCTCGCCGGAGCGGAGCCGCTCCAGGAGCTGCGAGGCGGTCACCGTGCCGCGGTTGGCGGCGAACTGCGGGAATCGGTCGCCCACGACGACCAGGACTTCTTCCGGCATCGCCGGTCACCTCCTTCGGTTCAGCCGACCGCGGACGCCTGGAGCGTCTGCCGGTAGGCGTCGATGAGTTCGTCCACGGTGCGGATGTCGGAGACGACGTACCGCTCCTCGAAGGGGTCGGCGCCGAGGGCGGCCTCCAGCTGGATGATCAGCCGGGCCAGCAGCAGGGAGGTGAAGCCGATGTCGGTGATCCGTTCGGCGCCGGTGAAGGACACCGGGTCGAACTCCGCGTCCTTGAGGATCTCGTTGAGCGTGTCGTGCACCACCGCGGTGATGTCGTCACGGGAGTTCAGCACGTGATGCCTCCGTCGACTATGAGGGACTGTCCGGTGATGAAGGACGCCTGGGGGGAGAGGAGATAGCTCACGGCGTCGGCGATCTCCTCGATGTCCGCCAGCCGTCCCAGGGGGGTGCGGCGCCGGATGCGGTCGCGGTGCTCGTCGGTGACGTCCCGGGTCAGCTCGCTGTCGAAGAATCCGGGCACGACCGAGTTGACCCGGATGCCCAGCGGGCCCAGCTCCCGTGCCAGGCTGCGGACCATTCCGTCGAGGCCGCTCTTGGCCGCGGTGTAGACGGCCACCCCGCGGTAGCCGCGTACCGCGTTGACCGAGGAGACGTTCAGGATCTGTCCGCCCGTCCCGCGGGCCATGACCTTGGCGCACGCCTGCGTCAGGACGAGGGGGCCGGTCAGGTTGACGGCGACCGACTCCTCGACGCGGCGGCCCGGGGTGGTGAGGAAGAGCTCCTGGCGGCCGAGCGAGGCGGCGTTGTTGAGCAGCGCGTCGATCCGCCCGAACCGCTCGGCGGTCTCCGCCACGAAGGCGCGGAGCCGCGTGGGATCGGCGAGGTCGGCGGCGTGCCACCAGAAGGCGTCCGGCCACCGCTCCCGTGCTTCGTCGACGAACGCGTTGGCGCTGCGGCTGAAGGCCGCGACCCGCCAGCCGTCCCGCAGCAACCGTTCGGCCATGAGCCGCCCCAGACCGCGGCTGCCCCCGCTGATCACGGCCACCGGTCCCTCGCCCGAGCCGTCGGGCCGCGGTGCCCGCCCGGTCACGACAGGCCCGCCCTGCTCTTCTTGTACCGGTCGGAGTGCTGCTGCGCGGTCGACACCGTCAGGAGAGCGGGCACCTTGTACGCCTCCAGCCGCGTCCGGCAGTGCCGGCGGGCCCGGCTGACGAGATCGCGCGTGTCCTCCTCCCCGGCGGGGAGCAGCGTCGCCCGGACCACCATGCCGGTCACCGGGCTCGGATGACCGCTGACCGTGGCCTCGGCGACGCCGGGCACCTCCAGCAATACGCTCTCCACCTCGCTGGGATAAACCTTCTCGCCGCCTACGTTGATGATTTCCGAACGGCGGCCGAGAACTCTTATCCATTCACCGTCGCGCACCACCACGTCCTCGGTGTTGAAGAATCCTTCGGCATCGAAGGGGGCCGGGGCGTTGAGATATCCGAGCATCGCCATGTCCGAACGTATCCACAGCACATTGTCGGCGATTTTGTGGGCGAATCCGGTGCCGCCCAACTTCATCCACAACTCGCCGTTTCCGCGGGATTTCGTGGGCAGGATGCCCAGTTCGGAAAGGCCGTAGGTCTGCTTCAGGCGGGCTTGCGGAAAACCGCGGCAGAGCCATTCCAGGGTCCGCTGCGGCATCGGTTCGGTGCCGTAGGTGATCAGTTCGAGGGAGGAGGCGTCATGGCGTTCGGCGGCGCCGGAGACCAGCACCATGTTCAGGAACGTCGGCGTGGTGGGCAGCACCTGGACGCGGTGTGCGGCGACCGCGGCCAGCACCGCGTCCGGGGTGCGGTCCGAGACGGTTACCACGGTGCCGCCGGTGCTGAGCGTGTGCAGGACGGTGTTGACGCCGCCGATGTGGTCCATGCTGAGGAAGGACATGATGCGGCGCCCGGGCCCGCCCGCGGCGTACCGGGCCAGCATCTTCTCCAGGTCGAGCAGCGACGCCTTGCTGCGCCCGGTCGTCCCGGAGCTGAACAGCACGAGCCCGGGGTGACCGTCCCGGCGCAGGCGTGCGTAGAGGGGGTGCCCGGCGGTGCGGCCGGTGCGGTCGGCGTGTCTGCTGCCGTCCGGAAGGACCGTGACGGTCACCTCGGCCTCGGCCACGTCGAGGTATTCCGCGCGCTTGGCGGCGGGCGGGTTGTTCAGCGGCACGGTGATCGCGCCGCGTTCGGCCAGGGCGAGCAGCCCCGCGACGGTCTGCGGCGAGCACGGCCCCTCCAGGGTCACGACCTGACCCTGGGAAATGGCACAGGAGTCGAGATGGGATCGCCATTCGGTGACATGTTCGGAAAGTTCTCGGTAACTGAACGTACGGTGGTCGAAAACCATGGCAGCGGAGTCGCCGAAACGCTCCAGTGAGGCAGACAGGGGAAAGGGCATACCGCTCTCCGGGATCAGGAAAGAGGGGCAGTTCCTGAGGCGGCCTCGAAGGAACTGATGGGGTGCGTGCGGAGCGTTCTGCGGCCACGGAGAAACGCTCTCATCGTATTATCAATTCATCGTAAGAACAGCACGTCGTGATCTTTCCCCGGGCCTCGGCTGCGGGAAACCAGGCGAAGTTGATCACGAACGCCCCCACCTCTTTCCGGACACGGCCGGCTACCTCCGGCGCGGCGCGGCTCCCGCCCGGTCCTTCGGCATGCGCGAGGCCGCCGGAGGCAGGGCGGTGCCCGTGCCGCGGCCCAGGTCGGCGCCCGGGCGCCGAAGAGGGAGGCGCTCCGCCGCTGACGGTCCGGGGCGGCCCGCGCCGGCGGCGAACGAGGGCGCGGCACACTCCTAAGTGTCCGGAAATCGCGTCATCCGAAGGCGTAGAGAGGAACGCGGGGCGCTCCGGCGGGGGAGGCGAGCATCTGACGGAGAGCAACGGGGGCGCCCTCGGGGCGCGTCGGTCGTGGGTGCCGAGGTGCCGAGGTGCCGAGGTGCCGAGGTGCCGGGGTTCGGGCGTCGGTCGCCTCCCGGTTCCATGGCCTTCCGGGTGGTGTCGCCCAGGTGCGTGCGGCCGGGGCGGGTCCGTGAAGTCCCGCCGTCGCCCGGAGGGCGGGGCTCGCGGGGTGCCCCGGCCGTGCCTTCGCAGTCATCGTCCCGACCGGTCCCCGCGGCCGCGCCGATCATCGATGCGGACGGTCAACTCCGGCCACTGCGCGGACCACCGGGCCGCCTCGTCCCCGGTCGGCGACCACCGCGGCCCCAGGGCTCCGTCCGGCAGGAAGGGGACCCGGGTACCGGTGGTCCCGTCGGCCGTGACGGGCTCCAGGCCGGTCACCGGTACGCCGCGCTCGTAGCGCCTGTGCCAGGCGCCGTTGGCGCGGCGGTTGGTGTGCGTCAGCCACCGGCTCAGCGCCGCAACGACGGACATCCCGCGGCGCGGCTGCCCGTCCGGAAGCCGTTCCGCCGCCGGGGCGTCGAAGAAGCGCAGGTCCTTGGTGGCCATGACCGGCTTCTGCACCGCCCGGCCGAGCTCGTCGAACCGGGTGTCCGTACCCCGGCCGTCGTCCTCCACCGATACGGAACCGTCGGGGTGCAGGGCGACCACACACCGCCCGCCGCCCCGGCCCGCCGCCTCGTCGGCGGCGTAGGCGAGTACCTCCAGGACGAGGTGGACCGGCCCGCCCGGCGCGAACTCTGCGGGCGCCCGGCGGATGAGCCCGAGATGGTCCCCGTCCACGGTGGCGGCCCAGTCGTGGGTGGTGTTGATCCAGGAGTCCCTTGGGCGTGTCATCGGGCAAGTATGCGGGGAGCCACGGACCTCGGCCGTGTGGCCCCGCCCGGCCCTCAGTGAGCCCTTCCCCCAGCCCACCTGCCATGGCATCCTGTCTGCAACCGGTCTCTGCAACCGGTTGCAGTGACAGTCGGCGGCGACCGGGGAGAGACTTCCCGGAGCTGCCCCGTCCTCCTCCGAGGTGTTCATGCCCCCTACCGACGCACGCGGCGCCGTCCCGACGGCCCCGGCCCCGCCGGGCTCCCAGGCGCCCGCCTCCCGCCTGGAGCGGCTCTTCCGGGTGCGGGAGCGTGGCAGTACACCCCGGACCGAGGCGCTGGCGGGGCTGTCGATGTTCGTGGCGGCCGCCTACGCGGTGGTCGTCGTGCCCAGTCAGCTCGCCAAGGCCGGGATTCCGCACGGCGCCGCCACCACCGCCGTCCTCATCGCGATCGTGCTGGCGACGCTGGCCATGGGCCTCGTCGCCAACCTCCCGTTCGTCGTCGCCCCGGGGCTCGGCGGCGTCGCCCTGCTCGCCGTCACCATCGTCGGCCAGGACAAGGTCCCCTGGGACGCGGCCCTCGGCATGGTCCTCTGGTCCGGCGTCGCCTTTCTGCTGCTGACCGCGCTCGGCATCCGTGACCTCATCACCCGCATGATGCCGCTGAACCTCAAGTACGCCATCAGCGGCGGCCTCGGCCTCTACATCGCCCTGATCGGCTTCCGCGACAGCGGCCTGGTCAAGGCCCGCCCGGACAGCGCCGCGCTCACCGTCGGCGACCTCGCCGCCCCGGCCGGACTGCTGGCCCTCGCCGGGCTCGTCCTGCTCACCGCGCTGGCCACCCGTAAGGTTCCCGGCGCGTTCCTGATCACCATGGCCGCGGTCACCCTCGCCGGAATCCCGCTCGGCGTGACCCACCTGCCCGGCCATCTGCTGGCCCTGCCGGAGAGCCCCGGCCCGGCGGTCTTCCACGTCGACGTCCTCGGCGCCCTCAAGCCCGAGTACTTCCCGTACATCTTCGCCTTCTTCGTCTCCGAGTTCTTCTCGATGACCGGCACGCTGCTCGCCGTCGCGGGCCGCGCCGGGCTCACCGACGCGGACGGCAACCTCCCCGGCGTCCGGAAGCCGTTCTACGTCGACTCCGGCGCCGTCATCGGCGGCGCGGCCCTCGGCGCGCCCAGCATGACCGCCTACCTGGAGTCCTCGGCGGGCGCCGACAGCGGTGCCCGCACCGGTCTCGCCTCGGTCTGGGCGGCGCTCGGCTTCGCCGCGCTGCTCCTGGTCACGCCGTTCGCCACGCTCATCCCGTCGGCGGCGACCGCGCCGGTGCTGATGTACGTCGGACTGACGATGCTCGGCGCCCTGCGGAAGGTCGACTTCACCGATCCGACCGACGCCGTCCCGGCCGCCCTCACCGTCGCCACGACGCTCTTCTTCGGCAACTTCGGCACCGGCATCGCCGTCGGCCTGACCGCCCATGTCCTGGTCAAGGCCGTCGCCGGGCGCTTCCGCGAGATCCCGTGGGGCCTGTGGATCGTCCTGATCCCGCTGGGCTACTACTTCTACACGCTCGCCACCTGACCCCGCCTGCACGAGGAGATACGCCCATGACCTCCCCCCGCCCGCACGACCTGAGGATCAGCGGCGGCCAGGTGGTGTCCAGCTTCACCGGCGAACGGTTCGCCGCCGACGTCCTGGTGCGCTCCGACCTGATCAGCGGCGTCCTGCCGCCCGGCACCCCGGCCGACGCCCGCGAGCACCTGGACGCCACCGGTCTGCTGATCGCGCCCGGCTTCGTCGACGCGCACATGCACATCGAGAGCTCGTTCCTCACCCCGCAGACCTTCGCCGCCCTCACCCTGGCCCGCGGCACCACCACCGTCCTCGCCGACCCGCACGAGATCGTCAACGTCGCCGGTGCCGCCGCCATGCGCTGGATGATCGACGCGGGCGCCACCACCGCCCAGACCCAGCTGTGGGGCGTCCCCTCCTGCGTCCCCGCCCTGGAGGGCCTGGAGCACGCCGGGGCGCGCCTGACCGCCGACGACATCGACGAGATGCTCGGCTGGCCCGGCGTCATCGCCCTCGGCGAGGTCATGGACTACCGCGCCGTCGTCGGCGGCGACCCCCGCATGCGCGAGGTGGTCGGCGTCGCCCGCCGCCGCGGCATGATCCTCGACGGCCACTGCCCCAACCTCAGCGGTGCCGACCTCAGCGCCTACCTCGCCACCGGCGTCGACTCCGACCACACCAAGAACCGCACCGAGGTCGTCCTGGAGAAGGCCCGCCTGGGCATGCTGATGATGCTCCAGGAGAAGTGCCTGCTCCCCGAGGTCGCCCAGGCGCTCCTCGCGCTCCCGCAGCTCCCGCCGTTCTGCCTGGTCACCGACGACCTCGCGGCCGACCACATCCTGGCCCACGGCCACCTCGACCACATCGCCCGCGTCGCCGTCCGCGCCGGACTCCCCGCCGAGGCGGTGCTGCGCGCCCTGACCTGGAACCCGGCCCAGCGGCTGCGCCTGTACGACAGGGGAGTGGTCGCCCCCGGCAAGCGCGCCGACCTCGTCCTCCTCCGCGGTGAGCTCGCCGCCTTCGACCCGGCCGTGGTCCTGGCCGGGGGCCGCATCGTGGCCCGCGACGCCGTCGCCGTGGCGGAGACGGCCGGCCCTGGCACCTCCGCCGCCGGCACCGATGCCCTCACCGACACCGTCCACGTCGAACCGCAGGACGCGGACGGCTTCCGCTGGCGCACCGACCTCCCCGACGGCACTCACCGCTTCCGCGCCCTGCGCCTCAACCCCCGCGACACCTACACCGAGGAGGACGCCCTCGACCTGCCGGTCCGCGACGGCGAGGTCGACTGGGAGGGCCGCGCCACCGTCGTCCGGGTCCGCAACCGCTACGGGCGCGCCGGAACCGTCTTCGCGCCGCTGCTGGGCCGCACCCTCACCGACGGCGCGCTGGCCACCACGTACGCCCACGACAGCCACAACCTCGTCACCCTCGGCACCTCGCGGACGGCGATGGCCGCCGCCGCGCGGGAGGTCGTCGCGTCCGGCGGCGGGGTGGCCGTCGCCCACGGCGACCGCGTCGTGGCGAGCCTGCCGCTGCCGGTCGGCGGCGTGATGTCGCCCGCGCCCGCCGATGAGACGGTCCGCCGCTCACAGGCGGTCCGCGACGCCCTCGACGCCTGGGGCTGGGACCACCTCAACCCGTTCATGAGCGTCTCCACCCTCACCCTCGCCGTCTCCCCGAGCCTGAAGATCACCGACCGGTCGCTGGTGGACGTGGTCCGCCGCGCGCCCGTCGGCCCGCTCGCCGACGGCGCCTGACGGGTCGCCGTACCCCGGGCGCCGTCCGGGCGACCGCACGGCGAGCCCGCTTGCCGCCCGGCCCCGCGCGCGGTGCGCTAACGGCCTGGGGAGCAAGAGTCCTCGGGAAAGGGAGCGGTGTCCGGTGCGGTCGATCGCAAGGCGCCGGGATGCCCTTGTAGCGGAGCTACCAGGGCATTTCGGCAACGCCGCGAGCGGCCGTGCCGGGCGGCGTGACGCCGAGGACTCTTGCTCCCTAGGCCGCAAGGCGGCTACGGGCGCGCCCGCCGGCACACCACGGCCGGACGGGCGCGCCCGCTGCCGCCCACCCCCACGAGCGCCCAGGAGACACCCATGCCCGTCAGCCGACGCCGCCGAGCGGCCCGCGCCGCAGCGGTCACCGCCGCCGCCTTCGTCACCGCGGTGGCCGTCGCCCCCGCCACCCCCGCCGACGCCGCCGCACCCCAGGAGGAGCGGGGCGTCTTCCTCACCGTCTCGGACACCGCGCACACCTGGATCCGCGGCGTCCTGCTGCGCTGCCCCGACGGCCGCGACCACCATCCGCAGCACGACGCCGCCTGTTCCGCACTGACCTGGGCCCGCGGCGATCTCGACGCGCTGCGTGGCGAACCGCACGCCTGCACCAAGCAGTACGACCCGGTGACGGTCACCGCCGAGGGCGTCTGGCGGGGCCGGCGCATCGACTGGGAGCGCACCTTCGCCAACGCCTGCACCATGGACGCCGCCACCGGCCCGCTGTTCCGATTCTGATCCGTTTCCGATCCGTCGGATCCCGGCGCCTCACCGTGGGGCCGCCACAACCATCGCCGCCGTCACCAGCGCCACCACCACCCAGGTGAGCCAGACCCACGGATTGCCGCCCAGCGCCACGCTGTACGCGGTCGCCACCACCAGTCCGGCCACCGTGAACCCGGTCATCGTCCTCGTGGATCCGCTCATCGGCGTACCTCCTTGACAAAGGCCGCGGCACAAAGGCGGCGGGCCGCGGCCTGGGGACCATCGTCCCCGGCCGCGGCCCGCACCGCCATCCGTCCGCCCGCGTCAGCGACCGCGCGCGTTCAGCGACGCCAGATACGCGTTGTAGTCCGCCAGGTCCTGATCACCGTTGCGGTCCGCCGCCCGGTCCGCGCGCTGCGACTGCCGCTCCTCGGACCGGTACCACTGGTAGACCAGCGCGATCAGCACCACCACCGACGGGATCTCGCTGAACGCCCATGCGATGCCACCGGCCGCCATCTGGTCGGACAGCGCGTCGATGCCCAGCGAGGCCGGCGGGTGCAGATACGTGTCCACCATCGGCTCGGTGCCCATCATCAGCGCGATGCCGAAGAATGCGTGGAACGGCATGCCCGCGAACAGCTCCAGCATCCGCATCACATAGCCGGGCCGGTGCGGTCCCGGGTCCACGCCCATGATCGGCCAGAAGAACGCCAGACCCACCGCGAGGAAGTGCACCATCATCGCGATGTGCCCCACCCGCGACTCCATCAGGAAGTCGAAGATCGGCGAGAAGTACAGCGCGTACAGGCTCGCGATGAACAGCGGGATGGTGAACGCCGGATGCGAGATGATCCGCACATACCGGCTGTGCAACAGCGCCACCAGCAGCTCCCGCGGCCCCTTGCGGCCCCGCCCGGCGGCCGGGAGCGCGCGCAGCGCCAGCGTCACCGGCGCCCCGAGCAGCAGCAGGATCGGCGACAGCATGGAGATCACCATGTGCTGCACCATGTGCACGCTGAACATGACCATGCCGTAGTCGTTGAGCTGGGTGCACATCACCAGCGCGACGGTCAGGATGCCGATGACCCAGGCGACCGTCCGCCCCACCGGCCACGCGTCCCCGCGCCGCCGCAGCCGCGCCACCGCCCAGCCGTACAGCACCAGAGCCAGCAGGCAACCTACGAGAAAGAACGGATCACCGCCGAACTCCATCCCCCGTCCCAGCGTGAACGGCGGCAGATCCATCGTCATGCCGTGCCCGCTGTGATCCATCCGCTCGCTCCTGGTCCGTACCGATACTCCGGCGACCAGACTAGAACCGCCCCCGGCGCCTGCCTCGGCCGGGGGCGGTTCACACGGCGCGCCTCACACCGGGGCGCGGCCGCCGGTCACAGCACGCACTCGGCCTCGGCGTACCGGTCGCCGGGCACCGTCTTCAGCGTCTCGACGGCCTCCGCCAGCGGCACCAGCGTGATGTCCGTCCCGCGCAGCGCCGTCATCATCCCGAACTCCCCGCGGTGCGCCGCCTCCACCGCATGCCACCCGAAGCGGGTCGCCAGCACCCGGTCGTACGCGGTCGGGGTCCCGCCGCGCTGCACATGTCCGAGGATCACCGGGCGGGCCTCCTTGCCGAGCCGGTGCTCCAGCTCCCGCGCCAGCTGCCGCGCCACCCCGGCGAACCGCTCGTGCCCGTACATGTCGGTGTCGCCGACCTCGAACCGCATCGACCCCTCACGCGGCTTCGCGCCCTCGGCCGCCACCACGATCGCGAACTTCTTGCCCGCCGCGAACCGCTCGCCGACCCGCTCCGCCAACTCCTCGATGTCGAACGGCCGCTCCGGCACCACGATCGCGTGCGCGCCCGCGGCCATCCCCGAGTGCAGCGCGATCCAGCCGGTGTGCCGCCCCATCACCTCGACGATCAGCACCCGCTGATGCGACTCGGCGGTCGTCTTGAGCCGGTCCAGGGCCTCCGTCGCCACACCCACCGCGGTGTCGAAACCGAACGTCACATCGGTGACCGCGATGTCGTTGTCGATGGTCTTGGGTACGCCGACGATCGGCAGCCCGGCGTCCGACAGCAGCCGCGCCGCCTTCAGCGTGCCCTCGCCGCCGATCGGGATGATCGCGTCAAGACCCAGCTCCGCGACGTGCCCGCGGGCCCGCTCGACACCGTCGCGCAGATGCGCCGGCTGCACCCGGGACGAGCCGAGGATGGTGCCGCCCAGCGCCAGGATGCCGCCGACGGCATCGAGGTCGAGCTTGCGGTAATCGCACTCCAGCAGGCCCTTCCAGCCGTCGTGGAAGCCGATGACCTCGTCGCCGTGGTCGGCCGTGGCGCGGTGGACGACGGAGCGGATGACGGCGTTCAGACCGGGGCAGTCGCCGCCGGAGGTGAGTACACCAATACGCATGCCAGAAACCCTCTGCAACTCAACCGGGGGGCCCGGACCCCGTCGTCCGGTGGGATGGCGCTCACCCTACAAGCGCGGGGCAGCTGCGCACGCGTACGCCCGCAGTGCGGGACTGCGGGCGTACGGGATCGGGCATGGCCGCGCGGGGGCGGGCCCGCGCGGTGGCCGTCAGGCGGTCTCGGTCGCGGCGGCGATCCGCTCCTGACGCAGTGCCTCGTACCACCGGTCGTCGGCCGGGGGCAGGGCGTTGACGTCCAGGGCCAGCTTCAGCAGCAGGTCCGCGATGTGCGGGTTACGTGCCATCACCGGGCCGTGCATGTAGGTGCCGAAGACGGTGTCCTGCCAGGCGCCCTCGAAGCCGTCGCCGACGCCGTTGCCGTTGCCGAACCGGACCTTCGCGAACGGGCGGGCCGTCGGCCCCAGGTGCGTGACGCCCTGGTGGTTCTCGAAACCGGTCAGCGGCGGCAGGTTGAGCCGCGGGTCGATGTCGGCGAGGACGTCACCGACGCACCGCTCCGCCTCGCCGCGGGTGCTCACCACGTCGAGGAGGCCCAGGCCCTGCTGCTGCGTGCCCTGGTCGTTGATGAACTCGTGACCGAGGATCTGGTAGCCGGCGCAGACCGAGAAGAGGATTGCGCCGTTGGAGGCGGCGCGGCTCAGACCGCCGTCGCGCAGCAGCCGCTCGGCCGCCAGCCGCTGCGGCCGGTCCTCACCGCCACCGATCAGGTAGATGTCACCGGAGGTGGGGATCGGCTGGTCGGACCGTACGTCGAGGCGCTGCACGTCCAGTCCGCGCTGCCGGGCCCGGCGCTCCACGACCAGCGCGTTGCCCTGGTCGCCGTAGGTGCTCAGCAGGTCCGGGTAGATCCACACCAGCCGCAGGCTGTTGTCGCTCATTCTCGCTCGTCCTTGTCTTTCCGACGCTGTCAATTGCCCACGCGCCGACGCAGGTCCTGGAAGGCCGTGTAGTTGGCGATGACCTCGATACGGCCGGGCGGCGCCATCTGCACCGCCTGGTCGAGGCTGTCGCAGACCTCGAAGTCGAGCCCCGCGACCTCCAGGCGGACCGCGAGGTCCAGCTTCCGGTCACCCAGCACGAACAGCGGGTGCCCGGCGAGGCGGGTGTAGTCGACGTCCCACAGCCAGGAGGTGTCGGTGCCGTCCGCGCCCCGGGCGTTGACCGACATGATCACCGGGGTCGGCGGCGGGTCGATCAGCGAGAACGTCTCCAGCCACCCGGCCGGGTTCTTCGCCAGCAGCAGCCGCAGCTCCCGCTCCATGAACGACACCACGTCGTACCGGCCGGCGACCGCCTGCACGCTGTACATCCGCTCCAGTGCCACCTGCGGGGGCACGCCGAAGGCGGCGGCCACCGCGGCGGACGTCGTCGCGTTCGCCTTGTTGGCACGGCCGGGCAGCTGCAGCTTGATCGGCCAGGCGCTGCCGTGCGGGTCGAGGACGTAATCGCCCGACAGGGCCCAGCTCGGCGTCGGACGGCGGAAGCCGCACTCGCCGCAGAACCAGTTGTCATCGGGGCGCTGCATCACACCGCCGCAGGACGGGCACGACCAGGCGTCGTCCTTCCACTCCTGACCGGCCGCGACCCACACCACATTCGCCGACGAGGAGGCCGCCCACACGATGAGCGGGTCGTCGGCGTTGGCGATGATCAGCGCCTTGGAGCCGGAGAGGCCCTCGCGCCAGTGCTCGGCCAGCATGCGGGTCTCCGCCGCGCGGTCGAGCTGGTCACGCGAGAGGTTCAGCAGCGCTATGGCTTTGGGCGTGACGTCCCGCGCCACCCCGGCGAGGTACTTCTCGTCGACCTCGATCACACCGAACTTGGCGTCCGAGCCACCCGCCAGCGCGGAGGTGATGCCCGCCGGCATGTTGGCGCCCAGCGCGTTGGAGACCACCGGGCCACCGGCCCGCAGCGCCTCGGCGATCAGCCGGGTCGTGGTCGTCTTGCCGTTGGTCGCGGAGACCAGCACGACATCCAGATGACGCGCCAGCCGGGCCAGCAGGTCGGGGTCGAGCTTGAGTGCCACCCGGCCGCCGATCACCGATCCGCTGCCGCGGCCCGCCGCGCGCGATACCGCCGCCGCGGCTCTGCCCGCCGTCACGGCCAGCTTGGCCCGCGGCGACAGCGGGTCCGTGTTGCCTGCCATCGTCCTTGATCCTCCTTGCATCCGGCGCCCGCCTGCCCTCCGGGCTGCCGGTGGAACGCCTCCTCCGCGGCCGAGGGACCGTCCGGAGGCTTCGGTCGGGGATCAGCCTATCGAGATCCGTGCCCGTGCCCGAACCCCGCCACCCCGCGCCGTCATCCGGCGTCCCGGGGGACCGTACGCTGATCCCCATGCCGTCCCGCACCATTCCCGGCCGTACCGGGCACCCGCGCCCCCTCCGTCTGCTGGGCGATCCGGTCCTCGCGGCCCCCTGCCGGGAGGTCACGTCGTTCGACGGCGAGCTGTCCCGGCTGATCGAGGACATGTTCGCGACGATGTACGCGGCCCGGGGCGTGGGCCTGGCCGCCAACCAGATCGGCGTCCCGCTGCGGGTCTTCGTCTACGACTGCCCCGACGACGAGGACCGCCGTCACCTCGGCCACCTCATCAACCCGCACCTGGCCGGGACGGACGGGCCGGTCATCCGCGGCCCCGAGGGCTGTCTCTCGCTGCCCGGCATCGAGGCCGGTACTCCGCGCCACGACGAGGCCGTGGTGGAGGGCGTCGACCGCACCGGCGCACCGGTCCGGGTGACCGGCACCGGTTTCTTCGCCCGCTGCCTCCAGCACGAGTGCGACCACCTGGAGGGCGGTCTGTACGTGGACCGGCTCACCGGGTTGCGCCGCCGTCGCGCGCTGCGCGCCGCGGCGCGCGCCCCGTGGGCGAAGGAGGCGGCGGGCGCCCGCTGACGCCCGGGGCTCAGAAGCCTGGGCCGTCCGGCCGGTCCTCGATCGCGGCGAGCTGGCCCCACAGCAGATCCGTCAGGTGGGTCACCAACTGCTGCCGGGAGCAGGGGCGTTCGCGCAGCCACCAATCCCCGGCGGCGTGCATCATGCCGACGATGCCGTGGCCCCAGACGCGGGCCTTCTCCTCGCCCGCCGGGCCGAGGTCGAGGCGTTCGCTGATCACCTCCGCCAGCTCCTCGCCGAGGCGGTGCAGCAGCGGGGCGGAGTGCCGTCCGACGTCGAATCCGGACTCGGCGGGGGCCGCCTCGTCGGCCGGGTGCATCAGGAAGCGGTAGACCTGCGGCCGGGTCTCGATGGCGAGGAGGTAGGTGTCGAGGGTGGCCTCGACCCGATCGCGGCGCGGCACCGGGGAGGCCAGCGCCGCCCGCAGCCCGGCCAGCAGCCCGTTGGTATGGCGCACCGCGAGGGCGCGGTAGAGGCCGCCCTTGTCGCCGAAGTGGCGGTAGAGGATCGGTTTGGTGATCCCGGCCTCGGCGGCGATGGCGTTCATCGACGCCTCCGGGCCGTCGCGCAGGACGATCCGCTCGGCCGCCTCCAGCAGCTCCCGCCGCCGGTCCGCGGTCGTCTGTCGTCGGCCGTCGCGCTCGGTGCTCTCCATGGTCCTGCTCCCCACCCTTGCGAATCCGTGGTGCTCGCGCAACGTAACACCCGTGCTGCGTGGAGCTCTGATCAGCGGGGGAGTTGACACGATTACTGACGGGTAACAGACTCCTGTTACCGTAAGTAACGCCTGGATGTGGCGCGTACCGCTGGAGGGGACATGGCCGAGTTCATCATGGAGCTGAACGACGAGCAGAAGGAGGTCCGGGACTGGATCCACGGCTTCGCCGCGGAGGTCATGCGTCCCGCGGCCGCCGAGTGGGACGAGCGCGAGGAGACGCCCTGGCCGGTCATCCAGGAGGCCGCCAAGATCGGCATCTACTCGCTCGACTTCTACGCCCAGCAGTACTTCGACCCCACCGGCCTCGGCATCCCCATGGCGATGGAGGAACTGTTCTGGGGCGACGCGGGCATCGCCCTGTCGATCGTCGGCACCGGCCTCGCCGCCGTTGGCGTCCTCGCCAACGGCACCGAGGAGCAGATCGGCACCTGGATACCGCAGATGTACGGCACCCCCGACGATGTCAAGGTCGCCGCCTTCTGCTCCTCCGAGCCCGACGCAGGGTCCGACGTCGCCTCGTTGCGCACCCGCGCCGTCTACGACGAGGCCAAGGACGAGTGGGTCCTCAACGGCACCAAGACCTGGGCGACCAACGGTGGCATCGCAGGCGTCCACGTCGTCGTCGCCTCCGTCGACCCGGAGCTCGGCTCCAAGGGGCACGCCTCCTTCATCGTGCCGCCGAACACCCCCGGCCTGTCCCAGGGGCAGAAGTTCCAGAAGCACGGCATCCGCGCCTCGCACACCGCCGAGGTCGTCCTGGAGGACGTCCGCGTCCCCGGCAGCTGCCTGCTGGGCGGCAAGGAGAAGCTGGACGAGCGGCTGGCCCGCGCCCGTGAGCGCGCCAAGAGCGGTGGCGAGAGGGTGAAGAACGCCGCGATGGCCACCTTCGAGGCGTCCCGCCCGGCCGTCGGCGCGATGGCCGTCGGCACCGCCCGCGCCGCGTACGAGGAGGCCCTGGAGTACGCGAGGACCCGTGAGCAGTTCGGCCGCCCGATCATCGACAACCAGGGCGTCGCCTTCCAGCTCGCCGACATGCGCACCTCGATCGACGCGGCCCGGCTGCTGGTGTGGCGGGCCTCCTGGATGGCGGTCAACGGCAAGCCGTTCACGGCGGCCGAGGGGTCGCAGTCGAAGCTGTTCGCCAGCGAGACCGCCAAGAAGGTCACCGCCCAGGCCATCCAGATCCTCGGCGGCAACGGCTTCACGCGGGAGTACCCGGTCGAGCGGATGCACCGCGACGCCGCGATCTACACGATCTTCGAGGGCACCAGCGAGATCCAGCGCCTGGTGATCGCCCGGACCCTGTCCGGGATGCCGATCCGCTGAACCCCTACGGGGCGCGCCGCCACGGCCGCGCGCCCCGAACGGGATCCGACCGCCGGTACCCCCGATGCCCGGGGTGCCGGCGGTTTCCGTGTGTCCGGATTTCCGTGTGTCCGGGCGGGCTACGCCAGCGCCGTTCGCGCCGCGATCCCGCGGCTGCCGCCCGCGCCCCGCTCCGGCTCCAGCGCATCGAGGTTGGCGTCGGTGGCGTTCCAGTGGACGGGGGAGGAGGCGCCGAGTCCGTGCAGATGGACGCGGGCGGGCCGTCCCGTCCCGTCGTCCCGGTGCTCGATCCAGCGGATGCGGTCGCCTGCGGGGGTCACGGCGGCGTGGCGCACGGGCGGTACTCCTGCTCCCGGCGGGTCCCGGGCGCGGCGCCCAGCGGCCGTCCTCCGGTCGGACGTGACGGTACCGGCCGCCCGGGGCGAGGCCGCCGCGAGGGCTCCGTTCTCCTGAACTCCGTTGCATGTCAGGTGAGTTGACGTATGCGCGGCGATCCGACCGGGCGTCACCGTACGCCCGCCACCACTGGATCTCTTGACGGGCACACCGCCGCGCCCTACTTTTCTTCCGTAAAGCAAAACATGAATTCCATGATACGGAATTAGCGGGTTCCGGCTCCGCCGCCGGACCACGCCCCTGACCGGCCGACGCAGGAGTACGCGATGCCTCGAATGACAGCCGCCCGCGCCGCGGTGGAGATCCTCAAGCGGGAGGGCATCTCCCACGCCTTCGGGGTCCCGGGCGCGGCGATCAACCCCTTCTACGCGGCGCTCCGGGCCGCGGGCGGGATCGGCCACACGCTCGCCCGCCATGTCGAGGGCGCCTCCCATATGGCCGAGGGGTACACCCGCACCCACCCGGGCAACATCGGCGTCTGCATCGGCACCTCGGGCCCGGCCGGAACCGACATGATCACCGGCCTGTACTCCGCGACCGGCGACTCCATCCCGATCCTCTGCCTCACCGGCCAGGCACCGGTCGCGGTGATGCAGAAGGAGGACTTCCAGGCCGTCGACATCGCCGCCATCGCCGGGCCCGTCACCAAGGCGGCGACCACCGTCACCGAGGCCGCGCAGGTCCCCGGCGTCTTCCAGCAGGCGTTCCACCTGATGCGCTCCGGACGGCCGGGACCGGTCCTCATCGACCTGCCGATCGACGTCCAGCTCACCGAGATCGACTTCGACCCCGAGACGTACGAGCCGCTGCCCGCCTTCAAGCCCGCCGCCACCCGCGCCCAGATCGAGAAGGCCCTCGCGCTCCTCAACGAGGCCGAGCGCCCGCTGATCGTCGCCGGCGGCGGCATCATCAACGCCGACGCCTGCGCTCTGCTGGCCGAGTTCGCCGAGCTGACTGGCGTCCCGGTCGTCCCCACCCTGATGGGCTGGGGCATCCTCCCCGACGACCACGAGCTGAACGCCGGAATGGTGGGCCTGCAGACCTCCCACCGCTACGGCAACGCCACCCTCCTCGCCTCCGAACAGAAGGCCGCGGGCGCGCTGCCCGACCGCGGCGCATGGGCCGCCGCCACCCAGGAGCGCCGGGCGCGCCTCCAGCGGCGTACCCACTTCGACAACGTCCCGATCAAGCCGCAGCGCGTCTACCAGGAGATGAACAAGGCATTCGGGCCCGACACCCGCTACGTCACCACCATCGGCCTCTCACAGATCGCCGGCGCGCAGCTGCTGCACGTCCACAAGCCGCGCCACTGGATCAACTGCGGCCAGGCCGGACCGCTCGGCTGGACCATCCCCGCCGCCCTGGGGTCGCCACCGCCGACCCCGGCACCCCGGTGGTCGCGCTCTCCGGCGACTACGACTTCCAGTTCATGATCGAGGAGCTGGCGGTCGGCGCCCAGCACCGCATCCCGTACGTCCACGTCCTGGTGAACAATGCCTACCTGGGGCTGATCCGCCAGGCACAGCGCGCCTTCGACATCGACTTCCAGGTCAACCTGGAGTTCGCGAACATCAACACCCCCGAGCTGGGTGTCTACGGCGTCGACCACGTCAAGGTCGCCGAAGGGCTGGGCTGCAAGGCGATCCGGGTGACCGAGCCTGAGCAGCTGCTGCCCGCGTTCGAGGAGGCGAAGAAGCTCGCCGCCGAGCACCGCGTCCCGGTGGTCGTCGAGGCGATCCTGGAGCGGATCACCAACATCTCGATGGCCGGTGCCGAGATCGACAAGGTCAACGAGTGGGAGGAACTGGCGACCGAGCCCGGCCACGCCCCCACGGCGATCAAGCCGCTGAAGGTCTGACCTGCGCATCCGCCCTGGAGGAACGAACCCGGAAGGGCTGCCCCTGAGGGGCCCGTCTCTTCCGGAGCGGTCGCGTGGCCACCGTCACCCGCGCAGGCCGGAACACCGCCCTCCGGCTCGCCGTTCCACTGGGTGCGGGCACCGGAGGGACAGCGTCCCCGGGCCTCACCCTCCGCCTGTGGGGACGATCGTCCGGCTGAAGCCCCCCCAGCGCCTTTTGCCGAGAGGCGACCGCCTCCGGGCCCGCACCTCAGCCGCCCCGGCCGGTACCCCCCCGTCCGGCCGGGGCTTCCCCGTACGGGCCGCCCGGCGCACGGCACGGGGCGCCGCGGGCCGGGCCGACATGCGAGGCCGCGGACCCCGTCGCAGTCTGGAGGCATGACCGAGCACCCGCCCGTCATCGTGCATCCGCCGTCACTCTCCGGTGGGCGCCGCGTCACCGTGCACGGCCAGATCGTGGGTCTGGCCCACGGCCGCGGCGACGTCGCCGAGTTCCTGCGCCGCGCCGGACTCTGCGAACCGGCCGAGGACATCACGCTCGACGACCCCCGCCTCGTCGAATGGCGCGGCGGCGACCTGGACGACTGGCCGATCCCACCTGCCTGACCGGCGCCCCGCCCGCCCCCGGACGACAGCCCGGGGGCGGGCGGACGCGCGTCCCTGAAGCCCGGCCTTCCCGTCGGCCCGATGGCCGCCCCGGCCCCACCGGAGCGCCGTGTCCGATTTCCGCCAGCGAGACCCTCCGCCGTACCGCACAGTGGAGCGTGTACGGCCGAGAATCTCAGGAACGGACAGCCTCATGACCCACTACGCCACGTACGACAGCCCGCTGGGCGAACTCCTCCTGGTGGGCGAGGTGTCGGCGACGGCCGTCGGCGGCACCGCGCTGACCGCCCTGTCCCTGCCCGGCCAGAAGGGCGGCGCCACCGTCCAGGACGGCTGGATCCACGACCCGTCGGCCTTCACCGAGGTCACCCGCCAGCTCCGCGCCTACTTCGACGGTGAGCTCACCGACTTCACCCTCGAAATTGCCACCCCGGGCACGGAGTTCCGCCAACGCGTCTGGAAGGCCCTGGAAGCCATCCCGTACGGCACCACCACCAGCTACGGCAAGCTGACCGCCGAGATCGGTGCCGCCCCGGGCGCCGTCCGCGCCCTGGGAACCGCCATCGGCGCCAACCCGGTGCTCATCGTCCGGCCCTGCCACCGCGTGATCGGCGCCGACGGCTCCCTCTCCGGTTACGCGGCCGGACCCGAGCGCAAGGAACGGCTGCTCCGCCTGGAGAACGCCCTGCCCCGCACCGCGTGACCACCGGCGCGCCCCGCCCGTGACCGGGGCGCGCCACGGCCCCCGACCCGCCCCGCACCGGAGCCCCGTATGCCCACGACCACCGTCCGCCACCCCGACCGCTCCGGCCTCGCGGTACGCGTCGCCGCCACGGACCCGCAGGCCCTCACCGCGGAACTCGACGCCCTGGGCTGCGCGATGACGCCGCGCCTGCTCACCCCGGCGGAGTGCCGCGACCTCATCGCCCTGTACGACCGGGCCGAACTCTTCCGCTCCACCGTGGACATGGCCCGCCACCGCTTCGGATCCGGCCAGTACCGCTACTTCGCCCACCCGCTGCCCGAGCCGGTCCGCCAACTGCGCGCCGCGCTCTACCCGCTGCTGCTGTCCGTCGCCCGCGACTGGGCCGACCGGCTCGGCCGCCCCGCCCCCTGGCCCGACACCCTCGACGCATGGCTGGAACGGTGTCACGCCGCAGGTCAGGACAGGTCCTCCCAGATCCTGCTGCGCTACGGCCCCGGCGACTGGAACGCCCTCCACCGCGACCTCTTCGGCGACATGGTCTTCCCGCTCCAGGTCGTCATCGGCCTCGACGTCCCCGGGGACGACTACACCGGAGGCGAATTCCTCCTCGTCGAGCAGCGCCCGCGCGCCCAGTCGCGTGGCACGACGACCGTCCTGGAACAGGGCCACGGACTCGTCTTCACCACCCGCGACCGCCCGGTGCGCTCCGCCCGCGGCTGGTCGGCGGGGCAGATCCGCCACGGCGTCAGCACCGTACGGTCCGGCCGCCGCCACTCCCTCGGGATCGTCTTCCACGACGCCTGAACCATGACGGACGGCGGGCAGGGCCGAGGGGCCGGGCGAGGAGCCCGGCCCCTCCGTCGTGTCCTGACGGGGGAGCGTCCGGCGCCCGGTGCCGCTCGCGGGTCACCCCGTTGTCAGTGGTGTGCTGTTGACTGGTATCCGTGGCCGGACGGACCGCGGTCGCCGTGGCCCGGATCCCGTCCGGCCGCCGGTGAGCCGGGTCCGGGCCCGGCCGCGCCGTCGGCCGTCCGGCCGGAGTCAGCAGCGAAAACGGCACCGGGGGAGGGCCGATGACGGACGGACACCTGACAGCGGGCAGCGGGGTGACCCAGATCACGCGCATCTCGCGGGACGGACGAGATCGCGCCGGAATACGACCGCGACGTACAACGTTCGGTATGCACGTACCTGGCCCGCCACCCGGCATACCGACACCCTGATTCCGCCCCTCGAAGCCACCGCCGCGCCAACACCCTCATTCCGCCCGCACGTTGACCGCCACACGCGGCGACCACCCGTCACCCCGTTCCCGGCCTGCGCAGCCGGCCCCGGACCGCTCCGGCCCGTGGGCTCCGCCGCGCGCCGGAACCCATGAGGCACCGCGCGGACACCGAACCGCCCACTGGGCGCGGCCGCGTACGACGACCGCTGCCCGGCGGCGCCACCCGCCGTGCCCGAGACCGACCCGAACCGTCCGACCGCAGCAGGCCGGACGGACCAGATCCGTATCCGCTCCACTCTCCGCCCGGAGGCCGCAGGCATGACCCAGACGACGACGGAACAGCCACCCCGGAGCGCGCCGCCCACCACCGCGCCCCCGGTGCCCGACCCCGGAAAGGAACGGAGAACCGGCGGCATCGTCCCCGTCCTCGCCTTCTGCGGCATCGTCGTCGCCGTGATGCAGACGCTGCTCGTGCCGGTCATCAAGGACCTGCCGACGCTGCTGGGCACGGCACCGACCAACGCCACCTGGGTCATGACCGCCACCCTCCTCTCCGGGGCCGTCGCGACGCCCATCATGGGGCGCCTCGGCGACCTCTCCGGCAAGCGCCGGATGCTCCTCGCCAGCCTCGCCGTCATGGTCATCGGCTCGCTGATCTGCGGCTTCACCGACAACCTGGTCGTCATGATCGTCGGCCGGGCGCTCCAGGGCTTCGCCATGGGCGCCATACCGCTCGGCATCGGCATCATGCGCGACGAACTCCCCAAGGAACGCCTCGGTTCGGCGATGGCCCTGATGAGCTCGTCCATCGGCGTCGGCGGCGGCCTCGCCCTGCCCGTCGCCGCCCTCGTGGCCCAGCACGCCGACTGGCACGCCCTGTTCTTCCTCGCCGCCGGACTCGGCGTCCTGTCGATGCTGCTGACCGTGCTCGTCGTCCCCGAGACCTCCGTGCGGGCGCCCGGACGCTTCGACCTGCTCGGCGCCCTCGGCCTCTCCGCCGGGCTGATCGCGCTGCTCCTGCCGATCACCAAGGGCGGCGACTGGGGCTGGGGTTCGCCCACCACCCTCGGGCTGTTCGGCCTCGCCGCGCTGATCCTGGTGCTGTGGGGTGTGATGGAACTCCGCCGCGCCGACCCGCTGGTCGACCTGCGCACCAGCGCCCGCCGCGAAGTCCTCCTCACCAACCTGGCGTCCATCACCGTCGGCGTCGCGTTCTACGCCATCTCCCTGGTGCTGCCCCAGGTGCTCCAGCTGCCGGCGTCCACCGGCTACGGCCTCGGCCGGTCGATGGTGGTCGCCGGGCTGTGCGTGGCGCCGCTCGGCCTGACGATGATGCTGGTCGCCCCGGTCTACGCCCGCCTCGCCGCCCGCCGTGGCCCGAAGGCCACGCTGCTCCTGGGCATGCTGGTCATCGGCGTCGGCTACGGCGCCGGAATCGGCCTGATGAACGCCCCCTGGCAGACCGTCATCATCGCGGTGGTCGTGGGCGCCGGTATCGGCCTGGCGTACTCCTCACTGCCCGCCCTGATCATCGGCGCCGTCGACCCGTCCGAGACCGGCGCCGCCACCGGTCTGAACACCCTGATGCGTTCGATCGGCACCTCCGTGTCGAGCGCCGTCATCGGCATGGTCCTGGCCCATATGTCCACCACCAGGGGGCCGGTCACCTACCCGACGATGGCCGGGTTCCGGGTCTCCTTCATGATCGCCACGGGCGCGGTGCTCCTCGGCGTCGTCTTCGCCGTGTTCCTGCCCTCCCCGCGCCGCGCCGCCCGCCCCACCCTCGTCGCCGGGAACACCGGCGGGGAGACGGAGACGAACGGTTCCCGCGCCGCCGCGCCCGCAGCAGGCCGGGCCGACGTGGCCGGTCAGGCCGGTGTGCGGGGCGGGATCCGGGCCGCGTCCGGTGCGCCCGTGGCGGGAGCGAGCGTCACCCTCATCGACCGGCGGGGCCGTCAGGCCGGTGTCACCACCACCGACGCCGGGGGACGCTTCGCCCTCCCGGACCCGGGCGCGGGCACGTACGTCCTCACCGGCGCCGCCCCCGGCCACACCCCGCACGCCCTCGCGCTCACCTGCGACGTCGACGGTGCCCCCGTGGACGTACTGCTGACGCTGACCGGCGCCGCGCGGCTCGCCGGGACGCTGTCCGGCGGGGAGCGGGGCGCCGCGCTCGCCGGGGGCGCGGTCGTCGTCACCGACGTGGACGGCGAGGTGGTGGGCCGGGCGGTCACCGGCGCCGACGGCCGCTGGATGATCCGCGAACTGCCCTGCACCGTCTGCACGGTGGCCTTCAGCGCCCCCGGTCACCGGCCCGAGGCCCGCACCGTCGATCTGGCGGACACCTCCGGGCCCACCGGCTGCGAAGAGGTCCGGCTGCGGCCGGTGGCCTCGGTGCGCGGCACGGTCCGGGGCCCCGACGGCGCGCCGCTCGCCGACGCCGCCGTGACGGTATTGACGGACGGCACGGTCGCCGGACACATCGTCACCGGCCCCGACGGCAGCTTCGCCTTCGACGGCCTGACCGGCAGCCACCTGACGCTCACCGCGTCCGGCTACCCGCCCCGCGCCACCCCCATATCCCTCACCGCGGGCAGCCACCGGACGCTCGACGTGGACCTCGTCCAGCCGTCGCCGGACGAGATCGGCTGAGGCGGGCGGCGGTTCCGTACAGGGGACCGCCGTCCACCCGGGGCCGGGCCGTGAGGGCTTGGCCCCGGGGGCGGGAACCCCCGCGCCGCGCTCACTTCAGGTCGATCCGGAAGACCTTGTCCGAACCGGCGCCGCCGTCACCGTTGTTGTCGGCGTTCGTCGTCGTCAGCCACAGTGCCTTCGTGCCGGGTACGGCCTCGACGGTGCGCAGCCGCCCGTAGTCCTTGGTGTAGTACGCCTTGGGCGTACCGGCGGTGGTCCCGTCGACGGGGATGCGCCAGAGCCGCTGGCCGCGCAGCGCCGCCATGTAGAGGGCGCCGTCCGCGTAGGTGACGGCGCTGGGGGAGGCGTCCTTCACCGGCCACTGCCGCTTCGGGTTGGTCATCCCGTCGTCCGAGCAGGTGCCCTCGCAGACGGGCCAGCCGTAGTTCTTGCCCGACTCGATGAGGTTCAGCTCGTCGTACTTGGCATTGCCGAACTCCGCCTCCCACAGGCGGCCCTGGGCGTCCCAGGTGAGGCCCTGCGGATTGCGGTGACCGTAGGAGTAGACGAGGTTGCCGAACGGGTTGCCCGGCGCCGGTTTGCCGTCGGGTGTCATCCGCAGGACCTTGCCGTTGAGGGACTTCTTGTCCTGCGCCAGATCGGGGGTCTGGGCCTCGCCCGTGGTGGCGTAGAGCAGGCCGTCGGGGCCGAACTTGATGCGGCCGCCGTTGTGGTACGTGTTCTTCTTGATCCCCTTGACCAGCACGGTGTAGTCGCTGAGCTTGCCGTCCTGGTAGGTGAGGCGGGCGATGCGGTTGCCCTCCTTGGCGGTGTGCATCACGAAGACATGGTGGTCGCTCTTCCACTTCGGTGACACCGCGATGCTCAGCAGACCGCCTTCACCACCGGTGGTCACCACCTCGGGGACCTTGCCGACCTCCTTCTTCTTGCCGTCCTGGGTGAGGCTGAAGACCTTGAAGGTGTCCCGCTCCGTCAGCAGCGCGGACCCGTCGGGGAGCCAGCTCAGCCCCCAGGGGATGGACCAGCCCTCCGAAACGGTCACGGGCTTGCCGGGCGCCGAATCGGCCACGGCGGCAGGGACGTTGGCACCCGCCGGATGCGCGGGACCTGCCGTGGCGGGCCAGGTCGTACCGACGGCGAGGAGCAGCCCGGCGGCCAGGGCGGACGCACCGAGACTGGGAAGCGAGAGGAGATGGGTAAGGAAGGGGCTGCGCTTGCGCATGGGGGGCCTCCGGTCAGGAAGGTGCGGCAGGACATAGCCGGGGGAGCGGTGGAACGGGGCGGTGCGCGCGGGACGTGAGGGTGCGTGCCGGGGCGGGGCGGGCGTCCTCGTCCGGCCGGAGCGGTGGCCACCGGCCAGGGCGCCCACCGCCCACACCGGCCACCGCCCACAGCAACCGAGCGTGGATCACCGCCACCCCGTCCGGGCGCGGGGCCGACGGCGGGCCGCCAAGAGCTAATAGGAAAGTTTCCTGTTTGTTGACTGGCCGGGAACCTACTGCGGGCCCCGGGCACCGTCAAGAGACCGGGCAAGGGCGCGAGAGGCGCAGGGGCGCGCCCACGGCATCGCGCGATGCGCCCACCCGGCACGCCACCCGCCGCCTCACCAGGCACGCTCGCCGAGCCCGGCGCCTGCGGCGGAGCCCGCCCGGCGCCCACGGTCGAGCCCGGCGCCCGCGGCCGAGCGCGCCCGGCTCCGCCTCGCCCGCCCGAGCGCCGCCGGAGCCAACCCCCCGGCACCACACGCCCCCCGAGTACAGCAACTCACCCCGAACCCCGACCGGTTGCCGCATACCTGCGCCATCCCCCGGGAACATCCCATCCGCCCAGCGGCCCCAGCCCTCGCGCCGACGGATATCGCCCCCCACCCGAAAACCCGATTCCCGCCCGATCCGCACGCCGAACAAGCCGCCCCACCAGGCACATTGCCCATCAGAAAGAGAAGAGGTGCAGCGCCCCGTGAGGAAATGGACCGGACCAGTGCGCTCCCGCCCCATTGACTCAGGCGCTCGTGGGCGGTGATTCTGCGGTGCGGTACGGAGCGTCACGGCGTGGCAGGTGCACCGGGCATGCACCGGTCTCCCGGGACGGTGCCGTGCCGAAGGCTGTCACGTCACAACGCCCTTGAAAATAAAGGGAGTTGTCGGAACCCGGACGTCGGCGCCGTGGCCGGTGCGGGCGGCGCCCGGGGCGTGCGGCCGCCGTGTCCGAAACTCTCCGTTCCCACCACCTGTACCAGCGAAGGGCGGAACCTCCATGACCAGCCTGCAGACCGTACGCACCCCGCACACGACGGACACCCCGTCCACCGAGGCCCCGGCGGCCGCACCCCGTCCGCGCGGCGTCGCCGCCCGGCCCGCGACCACCTGGGCCACCCCCGGCTACACCGTGATCGACACCGCGCTCGAAGTCACCGCGTACCGCCTCGCCGACCGCTGACCCACCGACCGCACACGCCGCTGACCGGCCCGGTCGTTGCGCTCCGCCACGGGGCGCGCCCGTAGCCGGGCCGACGGCCGCGTACACCGGCGCCGTGGCGCGTGCCCCGGCCCGGCCGGGCGCGCGCCCACCCCGAACGCCCCCCACACCTCTCTCACCCCCCACCAACCCCGCGTACCGCCGCCCGCGCATCCCGGCGCACGGCGTCCCACCCGGGCGCCGCCGTACGGGAGTGCGCCGCGGCGGAAGGGATGGAGATCGCGCCATGAACGGCCTACAGGGAGACCCGGCCCCCGACCACTGCGTCCGCCCGGCGGCCCGGGCCTCCTTCGAGGAACGCCTGCGCACCGTCGCACGCGAGCACTACCACGACCGCCATCCCTTCAACATCCGAATGCACGAAGGGGAGTTGACGCCGGAGGAGCTGCGCCGCTGGATCCGTAACCGGTTCCACTACCAGCGCCACATCCCCGTCAAGGACGCCCTGATCACCGCGAAACTCGGCACGCCCGAGCTGCGCCGCATGTGGCTGCGCCGGATCCGCGACCACGACGGCGACCGCGAGGGCGAGGGCGGTATCGAGCGCTGGCTGCGGCTCGGCGAGGCCGCCGGAATCGACCGCGCCGTCCTGCTGGACGAGTCCGGGGTGCTGCCCGGCGTGCGCCTCGCCGTCGAAGGCTATGTGAACTTCTGCCGGTTGCGCTCCCCGCTGGAGGCGGTCGCCGCCTCCCTCACCGAACTGTCCGCACCGGACATCATGCGCACTCGTATCGGGGCCTTCGAACGCCACTACCCCTGGATCGAGCGGGACGGCCTGACCTACTTCCACGACCGGCAGGGGCAGGGCAGCCGCGACAGCAAGGAAGCCCTCGCCCTCGTCCTCGACGGCGCCCGGACCGAGGCGGAACAGGACCGCGCCGTCGCCGCCCTCGCCTTCAAATGTGAGGTGCTCTGGTCCCTCCTCGACGCCGTCGAACGCGGTGGCCGTCCGCCCGCCGCCGACCCGGCCGGAGCGCGGGCATGACCACCTGGCGCCCCGGCCCGGCCCCCGGCGTCCTCCTCCGCGCCGACCGGGTCCGCGGCGTCGACCTGCTGCTTCTCCCCGAACGCGTCGTGGTGCTGGAGGGCTCGGCGGGCGAGGTGCTGCGGCTCTGCGACGGTACCCGCGACGTCCCGCAGATCGTGCGGGAGCTGACCGCCCGCCACCCCGGCGCACCCGTCGCCGACGAGGTCCCCGCCTTCCTCGACCGCGTACGGAAGGAGGGCTGGCTGCGATGACCACACCGCCCGCCCCGGACGCCGTCCCGCCCACTCCCCACGACGGACCCACTCAGGGCCCCGGCCCCGTACCGCCGCCCCCCTGGGCGCTCCTCGCCGAGCTGACCCACGCCTGTCCGCTGCACTGCACCTACTGCTCCAACCCCCTCGAACTCACCAGTCGCAGCGCGGAGTTGACGCTCACGGAGTGGCAGGACACCTTCCGGCAGGCCGCCGACCTCGGCGTCGTCAGCGCCCATCTCTCCGGCGGTGAGCCGCTGCTCCGCCCGGACCTCGCCGAGCTCGTCGCCGCGGCCGACGGAGCGGGCATCCACACCCAGCTGATCACCAGCGGCGTCGGCCTGACCCGCGAGCGGCTGGCCGCCCTCACCGACGCCGGGCTGCGCAGCGTCCAGCTCTCCGTTCAGCACGCCGACGCGGCGGCCGGGGACCGGATCGCCGGGCGGCGCCGCGCCCACGCCGCGAAGGAACGCGCCGCCGCCCTCGTCACCGATGCCGGGTTGCCGCTCGGCCTCAACGTCGTCCTGCACCGTCACAACCTCGCCGTCCTCGACGCGCTGATCGACCTCGCCCCCGCCTGGGGTGCCGGACGCATCGAACTCGCCCATACGCAGTTCTACGGCTGGGCCCTCCTCAACAAGGCCGAACTGCTGCCCACCCGCGCACAGCTGGCCGAGGCGGAGGAGACCGTACGGCGCCGACGGCGGGAGCTCGACGGCCGGGTCGAGGTGATCTGGGTCGTCCCCGACCACTTCGAGGGCACCGCCAAACCCTGCATGGGCGGCTGGGGCGCCGTCTCCCTCACCGTCACCCCCGACGGCACGGTCCTGCCCTGCCCGGCGGCCGCCGTCCTCCCCGGGCTCGACCCGCCCGGCGTCCGCGACCATCCGCTGCGCTGGATCTGGGAGCGCTCCCCGGCCTTCGCCCGCTACCGCGGCACCGACTGGATGCGCGAGCCCTGCCGCAGCTGCGCCCTGCGCGAGCGGGACTTCGGCGGCTGCCGCTGCCAGGCGTACGCCCTCACCGGGGACGCCGCCGCCACCGACCCGGCGTGCCGCCACTCCCCGCACCACACCGTCATCCGCGACCTGGTGGACGCACCCGCGCCACCGTCCCACGCGCTGGGCCGCCCCCGGCGACCCGGCCGTCCGTCCCCGTCCCGCAGAGTGGAGAACTCCTGATGGATCGCGCCACATCCCCCACCCGCCGCCGTTCCCTGGTCGGCGCCGTGGCCGCGACGCTCCTGGCCACCGCCGCCACGACCGGCGCCGCCGGTACCTCCGCCGCCGCGCCGCCCGCCCACACCCCGAAGGCCACCCCGTCGATGGCCGCCGCGCCCTACGAATACCTCGGCTGGGGCGACCCGCAGCCGCCCGCCGACGTGATGAAGGCGACCGGCATCAAGTGGTTCACCCTCGCCTTCATCCTCTCCGACGGCGGCTGCAACCCCGCCTGGGACGGCGAACGGCCGCTGACCGGCGGCAGCGACGCCAAGGCCATCGACACGATCCGCGCCAACGGCGGCGACATCGTCATCTCGGCCGGCGGCTGGAGCGGCAACAAACTTGGCGAGAAGTGCGACAGCGCCGACGCCCTGGCCGGTGCTTACCAGAAGGTCATCGACGCGTACCACCTCAAGGCCCTCGACATCGACATCGAGGACACCGAGATGAGCAACGCCACCGTCCGGCAGCGCGTCGTCGACGCCCTGAAGAAGGTCAAGGACGCCAACAAGGGGCTCGTCACCTACGTCACCATGGGCACCACACCCGAGGGCCCGACCGACGAGGGCAAGGACATCATCCAGCGCGGCGCCAAGGCGGGGCTGGACAACGACGGCTGGGTGGTCATGCCGTTCGACTTCGGCAGCCACAGCGGCACCATGGGCGAGGCCACCGTCAGCGCCCTCGACGGGCTCGCCGCCGACGTCAAGGACGCCTACGGCTACAGCCAGGACGACGCCTACCGCAGGATCGGTGTCTCCTCCATGAACGGCCACACGGACGAGGCCGACGAGAACGTCACCCTCGACGACTTCCGGACCATCCTCGACTACGCCCGCACCCACCACCTCGCCCGCTTCGCCTACTGGGCCGTCAACCGCGACCGGTCCTGCGGCTCCGGGGGAAGCGACGGCGACAGCTGCAGCGGCGTCGACCAGGAGCCCTACGCGTACACCAAGGTCGTGGCGCAGTACGAGGGATGACCTGCCGGAGAGCAACGGAGCGGCGGCCCCGGAGCACCGGGGGCCGCCGCACATTCGTGGTCCGGGACGTGGATGACGCGGTGTCGGAGTCCGTCGGTCACGCCGCCTCGACGACCTCTGCGCGCACCGCCTGCGTCCAGGTCTCCAGCAGCGTCGCGTACTCCGTCATGTCCTGCGCCGTCCAGGTCCAGCTGGGCCGGGCGCACACGAAACGGCGGATCGCGTCGTTGGCCTCGGAGGCAGGGGCGGGCGCGCCCGAAAGGGCGGAAGGAGTAGGGGACATGGCAGACATGCTAGGGGCAACCACTGACAATGCCTCACCCCGCGCACGGCCCTTCTCGGCCCCCGCCGCCGCGCCCGCCGTCCCCGACCTTCCCGCAACTCCCTGCTGACCAGCGCGAACAAGGGAACATTCCCCCATGGTTCGCTGGCTGCATGTGTCCCTTCCCACACGCTCAGCGACCGCCGCGGGCCCAGGAAGCCTCATCCCGCCGACTCCGCCGCATGCGGACCGAGCACCCCGGCACCGATGAGGGCGAACAGTGCGATTCCCAGGACGATGTGGTAGATCACGAACGGCAGGAAGCGAACCAGCTCATGGGGCGGCAATCCCGGGATGAGGCCGCGTGCCCGCCCCCGTGCGCCGCCGGAGCGAAAGGGAAGCGGCGCGGCACGGCGGACGGGGAAGGTGATCACGCGGCGGCCCGGGCACCGTAACGATGGAAAATGTACGGCGGACCACGCCCGGACGGCCGCCGGGTGACCCCGGGTCAGCCGCCGCGCAGCGCCTCCCGCTTGCGCCAGGCGACGGCCGCGGCCACGAGCCCGCTCACCGCGATGAACGCCGTCGCGAGCAGGAACGCCGGTGAGGTGGGGGCGGTCGCCCGCGCCCCCGCGACGGCGTACGCGACGGTGTTGGGGACGCTGCCCACCGCGGTGGCCAGCAGAAACGACGTCCACCGCATCCGGGAGACCGCGGCGCAGTAGTTGGTCGCGCAGAACGGCAGCCCCGGCAGCAGCCGGACCACCAGCATGGAGCGGAAACCGTGCTCGCTCAGCTGCCGGTCCGCGGCGGTCAGCCACCGCGCCCGCAGCGTCCGCCGCAGCGCGTCCTGCCCCAGCCACCGGCCAAGACCGAAGGCGAACCCGGCGCCCAGCACCGTCCCGGCGAGCGCGGTGGCGCTCCCGGAGCCGCTGCCGAAGACCGCGCCCGCCGCGAGATTGAGGAACGGCCGCGGCACGAACGCCGTGGTGCACACGCCGTACGCCACGGCGAAGACGACCAGCGCGCCGGGCCCCGTCATCCGCTCCGGCAGATCCCCGGTCAGCAGCCGCTGCGGCTGCCACACCAGCATCGCCCCCGCCGCACAGGCCAGCAGCGTCGCGAGCAACGCCAGCCGGCACCAGGGGGAGAGCAGGACGCGCACGGCACGCGCGGCGGGACCGTCGGAAGGCGCGGCGGGTTCGAACACGTCGGGAGCGTAACTGACGGGGTGCGCGGACCGGGCCTCCGTGAGCCGTGCCGCACCAGGCGGACGGTGGACGCTGCGTGAGGGCCGCGCGGCGCCCGCGCCCGGCGCGTGCCGGTGGACGGTGGCGCGCCGCCCCGGTCGTACGTCGCGGTACCGCCGCGCACCGGTCGACCGCCCGCCATGCGCCGCCCCATGCCGAGCGCCGCCCCGCCGCCCCCTCCGCCCGCCGCGCGGCCGGTCCGCCCCGCCCCCACCCGCCCGGCACAATGGGACCGTGGACGCACCCTCTGAGCCGATACCGGTCATCCGTGACGTGGACGGCGGCACCGCCCGACTCCTGCCCGACGTGGACCGGCCCCGGGCCCGGCTGCTGACCGTCGACGGTGCCCCGCAGTCCTATGTGGACCTCGACGCCCCCGAGCACCTGGAGTTCGAGTACGTCCGCCGCCTCGCGCACGTCCTGGACGAGTCCGCGGCGCCCGGCCGGCCGCTCGATGTGCTGCACCTCGGCGGCGGCGCGATGACCCTGCCCCGCTACGTCGCGGCCACCCGCCCCGGCTCCCGGCAGCGCGTCGTCGAGGCCGACCGGGGCCTGCTCGCCCTCGTCGCCGACGAACTGCCGCTGCCCGCCGAGAGCGGCATCACCGTGCGCGTGGGCGACGCCCGGCAGGCGCTGGAGGCGGCGCCCGAGGGCTCCGCCGACCTCGTCATCGGCGATGTCTTCGGCGGCTCGCGGGTGCCCGCGCATCTGACGACCGTCACCTACGCCCGCGCCGTGGCCCGCGCCCTGCGCCCCGGCGGGGTGTACGCGGCGAACCTCGCCGACGGCGCGCCGTTCACCTTCCTGCGCGGCCAGCTCGCCACCGCCGCCGCGGTCTGGCCGGAGGTGGCGCTGATCGCCGAACCGTCCGTGCTCCGCGGCCGCCGCTTCGGCAACACCGTCCTCGTCGCCTCCGCCGCCCCGCTGCCGCTCTCCGCGCTGACCCGCCGCGCGGCCGGTGACGCCTTCCCGGCCCGGGTGACCCACGGCGCCGCCCTGCGCCGCCTGACCGGTGACGCCGTCCCGGTCCACGACGCCGAGGCCGTCGCCTCGCCGGAACCGCCACGGGGCGCGTTCAGCATCGGCTGAGGTGGCCGGGGCCCGGCGCGCCTCAGCCGACCGCCGGATCCTCCGCCACCGGCGGCACCGCCGCCCCCGCCGGAGCGGCCGTCCCCGCCGCGTCCGGTGTCCGCCGGACCAGCCGCCGTACGTCCGGCACGCACAGCACCGCCGCGGTGAGCAGCACGACCAGACCGGCGCAGCCCCACAGCGCCGCCGGGAGGCCGACGGCGTCCTGGACGGGACCGGCGAGCACGGTGGCGAGCGGGATCCCGGCGAGCGAGCCCAGCCAGTCGTACGAGGAGACCCGGGAGAACTTCTCCTCCGGGATCTCCTGGTGCAGCGCGGTCATCCACGTCACCGAGAACACCTCGACGGCCACGCCCGTCACGCCCATCACCACGGTCAGCCACACCGCGGAGAGCGGCACCGCCGGCGCCGCCGACGGCAGGGCGAGCGGGAAGACGCACAGCGAACCGGTCAGCAGCAGGCGGCGCGGCCGGTAGCGGGTCATCAGCAGCGCCCCGCCCACGGTGCCCGCGCCGAACGCGCCGAGCGCCACGCCCCAGGGCCCCGGGCCGCCCAGGTGCGCGGCGGCGACCAGCCCGACGTCGGTGGCGGAGCCGCCCGCCCCCAGCACGGCGAACGCGGCGGCGATCAGCGCGCCGGAGTGGCCGAGCCCGGAGATGGCCGTGGCGGCCGTGAGGATCGTGCAGTTCCGCCCCGCCCAGGCCGGCCGGCCCGCTCTCACCGCCGCACCGCCACCGCGACGGCCGGGCGTACGGGTCGGGGGCGCGGCCCCTCGGCGTGCTGCGGGCCGGGTCTCCCGGGCGGCTGCGGTGCGGTCGTCGTCATGGGCGTCCACGACAGGTGGCGGCCGACGCCGTGGTGCGGGGTCGGGTCTTCCGCTGGAAGCTACTCGTAGGTAACGTGCTGCTCATGTCTTCCGAGCCCCTGCCGTCGATCGGCGCGATGATGGCGGCCTCCGTGCCGATGGTCCGCACCCTCCACCTCGAATTCACCGAGACCACGGCCGAGCGCGCCGTCGTCCGCCTCCCCGACCAGCCCGCCTTCCACAACCACGTCGCCGGACCGCACGCCGGGGCGATGTTCACCCTCGCCGAGTCCGCCAGCGGCGCCATCGTGATGAGCGCCTTCGGCTCCGAGCTGCACCGCGCCGTGCCGCTCGCCGTCGGCGCCGAGATCGGCTACAAGAAGCTCGCCAAGGGCCCCGTCACGGCCACCGCCCAGCTCGGCCGCCCCGCCGCTGAGGTGATCGCCGACCTCGACGCCGGGCAGCGCCCCGAATTCCCCGTGAACGTCACACTCACCCGCGAGGACGGCGCGGTGACGGGCGAGATGTCCATCGTCTGGACCCTCCGCCCCCACAGCTGATCCCGCCCGGCCCCCGGCCGTACCCTCCGCCCTCGGACGTCCCCCGGCGCGTGCGCGACCCCGCCCGCGCGCCGGGCTGTCGAGTACGCTTCCCAGGCGCGCCCATCCGGCGCGCCGGGGGAATCGGACACACCGGCTTCGGTGACACCGGGCAGCGGCCCACGGGGGCCCGACACCATGCGGAGGAAGCGGCTTTGCACATCCAGGAGTGGCTGGCGACGGTTCCGGCCCTGAGCGTGTATCTCCTGGTCGGGGTGGTCATCGGCGTGGAGAGCCTGGGCATTCCGCTGCCGGGCGAGATCGTCCTCGTCAGTGCGGCGATCCTGTCCGCGACCCAGGACCACATCGACCCGTTCGTGCTGGGCGCCTGCGCGTCGGCCGGTGCGATCATCGGCGATTCCATCGGCTACCTCATCGGACGCAAGGGCGGCCAGCCGCTGCTGGACTGGGCGGGCAGCAAGTTCCCCAAGCACTTCGGGCCCGACCATGTCGCGATGGCCGAGGAGAAGTTCGCCAAGTACGGCATGTGGGCGGTCTTCATCGGCCGCTTCATCGCCCTGCTGCGGATCTTCGCCGGTCCGCTGTCCGGCGTGCTGAGGATGCCGTACTGGAAGTTCCTGATCGCCAATGTCCTCGGCGGCATCGTCTGGGCCGGCGGCACCACCGCCCTCCTCTACACCGTCGGCGTGGTCGCCGAGCCCTGGCTCAAGCGCTTCTCCTACTGGGGGCTGGCCGCCGCCGTGCTCTTCGGCATCGGCTCGTTCCTCCTCATGAAGCAGCGCGCGAAGAAGGCCGCCGCCGCGCGCGCGACGGCGGCCGAGGAGCCGGCCGGCGCGCCGACCGACTGACGCCCTCCGCTCGCGCGGTACGTCCCGGCCCGGTGGCTTCTGCCGCCGGGCCGGTGCCGTTCAGCGGGTGAACCAGATGTCGGGCCCGCCCTCCCGCCACTCGCAGACCCTCGCGTCCTCCCAGATCAGATCCGCCGCCGGGAACCCGGCGCGGCGCAGGAACGCGGCGATGTCGCCCCGGCGCCGGGCCCGCCCGATGTCCTGCCCGTGGAGCGTGACGCGGCGGCCGCCCGAGCAGGGCGGGTGCACGACGACGGGTGCGCGAGGCATGGCCCCAGCCTGCGCGCCGCCGCCCTTGATCGCATGCCGGGGGTGCGGGGCGCGTCACGTTGCGTGACGGCGATACGGGTGGCTCCCCGGGCCCGGTGCCAGGACGCGTCGGGCCCGGGGCCGCTTCCCCTTGAACTGCGGACGCCACCGCGCAGGAGACGCTCAGACGACGATGACCCGCCGCCCGCGCGCGTGACCGGCCTGACTGTCGATGTGTGCCGCCGCGGCCTCGGCGAGCGGGTACGTCTTCTCGACCGGGATGTGGAGCGCGCGCCGCCCGAGGAGATCGACGGCCTCGGCGAGTGCGTCCGGCACGCTCCCGGCCACGCCGGAGAACCGGACGCCGAGCTCCGGCGCGCCGAGATCGGCGATGGAGACCACCTTCCGCGGATCCCCGGTCAGCTCGACCAGCTCGCGGATCACGCCCGAGCCGGCCAGATCGAGGGCCGCGTCGACCCGGCCGAGCCGCCGCACCCGCTCGACCCAGCCCTCCCCGTACGTCGTGGCGACGGCGCCCAGGCCCCGCAGATAGTCCTGGTTCGCGGCACCGGCCGTGCCGATCACCGTGATGCCGCGAGCGCGAGCGATCTGCAGCACCGCCGACCCGACACCCCCGGACGCGCCGCTGACCAGCAGCGTCTGCCCGGACCGCACACCGACCTCGCGGATGACGCGCAGCGCGGTCTCCACCACGGAGGGGTACCCGGCTGCCTCCTCGAACGACAGCCCCTGAGGCATCCGGGCCCAGGCCGACAGCACGGCGAACTCGGCGTAGGTGCTCACCCCCTCGCCGAACACACGGTCGCCGACCGCGACCCCCGTGACACCCTCGCCGACCTCGTCCACCACCCCGGACGCGTCCAGCCCGACCCCGGCGGGCAGCTCGACCGGATGGGCCTTCAGGAGCTGGCCTTCACGGATCCTCCAGTCGACGGGGTTCACTCCCGCCGCCCGCACGGTGATGCGTATCCGGCCGGGGCCCGCGTGGGGCTCCTCGGCGTCCACGAGGCGCAGCACGTCCGGGCCGCCGAACTCGGCGAAACTCACTCTCTTCATGCGGCCGACCGTAACACTAACCGTTAGTGTTTCGGAACGGTTCCGCTTTTGCATTTGATAGCGTCGGTGCATGCCCGAGCAGCCCGGACGTCGTGAGCGCAAGAAGGCCGCGACCCGTCAGAAGATCGCCGACGCCGCCCTACGGCTCTTCCTGGAGCGCGGGTACGACGCGGTGGGCATCCGCGACGTGGCAGCCGAGGCCGACGTGGCCGTCACCACGCTCTTCTCCCACTTCGCCGCCAAAGAGGCCCTGGTGTTCGAGCAGGACCAGGACGTCGAGCGCCGCCTCACCCAGGCGGTCACCGGCCGGGCACCGCACGAGCCGCTCCTCCCCGCGCTGCGCCGCGAGATCCGGGCCCTGGTGCGGCACTGCACGTCGGACGCCGCCGCCCCGGTCCGGCGCATGGTCGAGGGCTCACCCGCCCTGCGGGAGTACGAGGAGTCGATGCGGCTGCGCCACGCGGAGTCGCTGGCCACTGCCCTCGCCGCCGATCCCGGCCTGTCCCGGTCCGTGACGGCCTGCCGGGCGCTCGCACGGTTCGTGATCGACGCCTACGCGCTGGCCCTCGGGGCGGCCGATCCGGAGACCGCGGTGGATGAGGTCTTCCGGATGATCGAGGCGGCCTGGGAGGCCGCCTGACGCCCCGTCCCACCCGTCGCCTACTGTGCATCCGGCGCGATCCGTACGGACGAAGGAGAACGGCAATGGCGCAGGGCGCACTCATCGCGGGCGTGGGTGACACCGCACCGGTCGTCGACCCGGAGGCGTTCACCGCCCCGACCTCGGTCGTGCTGGGCGAGGTGACGCTCGCCGCGCGGGCGAGCGTCTGGTACCAGACGGTGCTGCGCGCCGACTGCGGTCCGATCACCGTCGGCGCCGGCAGCAACATCCAGGACAACTGCACCGTCCACGTCGACCCCGGCTTCCCGGTGACCGTCGGCGCCGGGGTCTCGGTCGGCCACAACGCGGTCCTGCACGGCTGCACCATCGAGGACGACGTGCTGGTCGGCATGGGCGCCACCGTCCTCAACGGCGCGCACATCGGCGCCGGTTCGCTGATCGCCGCGCAGGCGCTGGTGCCCCAGGGCATGGTCGTCCCGCCCGGCTCGCTGGTCGCCGGGGTCCCCGCCAAGGTCAAGCGGGACCTGACCGACGAGGAACGCGAGGGCATCAAGCTGAACGCTGCCGTCTACCAGGACCTCGCGGCCACCCATGCCGCGTCGTTCACCGACTGAACCGCCGCTCCGGCCCGCGGGGTGCCCCGCTGGGGCGAAGATCACAGGGACGTGTGCAACCGGGCGCCCGGCGCGCTGAGTACGGTGTGCGAGTGGTGTCGAACAAGAACGTGTTCTCCTCCCTCGCCGCCTGGCGGCGCCGGGCCGTCTCGCGCGCCGTGCACCGCGGGACGCGGTGGGTGAGCCGGGCGGGAGCGGTCACCGCCGAGCGCCCCGGGCCGTACCGCTTCCGCGCCATCGGCCCCGGCACCCGCCTCGCCTTCCCGCAGGGCACGGTCTTCGGCGACCCCTGGATCGCCCTGGGCGACCACTGCATCATCGCCCAGGATGTCACCCTGACCGCCGGGATGATGCCCGACCTCGACCTGGGCCCCGACCCGATCCTCACCCTCGGCAACGGCGTCGTCCTCGGGCGCGGCAGCCATGTGATCGCCGATGTCCCCCTCACCATCGGCGACGACTGCTTCTTCGGCCCGGGCGTCTACCTCACCACCACCAACCACAGCTACGACGACCCCGAGGTGCCCGTCGGCAAACAGTGGCCCCGCAGCGCGCCGGTCAGCATCGGGCCGGGCAGCTGGATCGGCACCGGCGCGGTCATCCTGCCCGGCGCCCGGCTCGGCCGGAACGCGGTCGTCGCGGCGGGCGCGGTGGTCCGCGGCGAGGTCCCCGACCACGCCGTCGTCGCCGGTGCCCCCGCCCGCGTCGTCCGCCGCTGGGAGGCGGGGTCCGGCTGGCAGCCACCCCTGCGCACCCCGGCGCCGGTGCCGGTGCCGGAGGGTGTGACGCCCGAACAGCTTGCGGCCCTGTCGGCGGTGGAGATGCCGTCCGAGGCCGAGGACGGCGGGGCACCGGGCGCCGGGTGACCGGAGCCCGCCACGCACCCACCGGGGTCGGCTTCCGGTGACCGGATCGCGCCACGCGCCCACCGGCCGCGGCCCCGGCGACCGGATCGCGCCCCACGCCTTACCGTCCCCGGGCCCCGGCGACCGGCACCCACCGCACACCCATCGGCCCCCGCCCGCCCCCTGAGACGCCCCGCCGAACGCCCGGCTGCGGCTGTTAGCTTGGCTCCATGCCCGTGCCCATGGATGCGTTCTCCGATGTCCGGCCCGCCGTCGACTGCCTGGACCTGCTCGCCCCGCCCGTCGCCGCCGCCCTGCGCGCCTGGAGCGGTTCGGTGCCCGTGGCGGAGGTCCGCTACGTCGACACCGACCCGGCCATCGCCGACACCGCCGTCCTCGTCGCCCACCACGGCGACTGGCTGCTGGAGCAGTCGGCGAACTGCGTGGTCGTCGCCGGGAAGCGCGGCGGGGTGACCACCCTCGCCGCCTGCCTGGTGCTCTCCCACACCCGCGTCGACGTCAACGGCGCCGTACGCCGTCAACTCGGCGCCCGCAAGGCATCGTTCGCCCCCATGGAGACCGTCGTCGGCGACAGCGGGATGGAGTACGGCGGCATCACCCCCATCGGGCTGCCCGCCGAGTGGCCGCTGCTCGTCGACGCCGCCGTCGTGGACACGCCCTACGCGCTGATCGGCAGCGGCAGCCGCCGCGGCAAGCTCATCGTCCCCGGCAAGGCGCTGGCCGAACTCCCGCACGCCACCGTCCTCGACGGACTGGCGACCGCCTGACCCGGCTCAGCCGCCCGCCCGCCACGACCGCAGGTCCCGCGAGAGTGCGGTGGAGTGCGCCGCGAACCCCAGGCTGCGATAGAGGGGTTCGGCGGCGTCGGTGGCGTGCAGATCGACCCGGCTGACCCCCAGCTCCGCGAACCGGCCCAGCAACGCCTCCGTCACCGCCCGCGCGTACCCGCGTCCCCGGTACCGCTCGTCCGTGCAGACGCTGAAGACGAAGCCGAACCGGCCCGTGGGATGCCCGGGCGCCGGAAGCCGTTCCTCGATCGTGCCGACCGCGCACGCCGCCAGATGCGGCGCCTCCGCCCCGGATGCGCCGTCGACCACATACGCCACGAACGCCTCGGGGAAGTCCGTCAGCCGGCGCCGGGCCATGGCCTCGGCGTCGCGCTCCCAGGGCCCGGGCGCGTCCCGCCCGTTCATCGCGGCGAACATCGACCGGCGCAGCCGGACCAGCTCGGCGGCGTCCCCGGGAACGGCGGAACGTGGCGTGATCATGCCCGGACGCTATCGCCACCCCGAAGCGGCGCCGTCACCGGGCCCGCACCCTGCCGCCGCACCGCTCAGCCCAGGCGCGGTATCTCGATCGCCGGGCAGCGGTCCATCACCATCGCCAGCCCCTGGCCGCGCACCCGCTCCCACGCCGCCTCGTCCACGACGCCGAGCTGGAGCCACACGCCCTTCGCGCCGATGGTCACCGCCTCGTCCGCCACCGCGCCCGCCCGGTCGGCGGCCACGAACACGTCCACCACATCGACCGGGAACGGGATCGCCGACAGTGACGGATAGCCCCGCTCGCCGTGGACCGTCTCGGCCCGCGGATGCACCGGCACGATCCGCTTCCCGAACCGCTGCAACACCTCGGCGACGCCGTACGCCGCCCGTGCCCGGTTCGTCGACAGGCCGACCACCGCCCAGGTGTCGCCCCACTCCGTGAGCATGCCGCGGATCACCGCAGGATCGCCGTACACGCGCCGCCTCCCCGTTCCGTACCGTCGTGCCGTACCGGACCCCGGACCCGCCGCGGAGATGCACGAGACGGATGGCCTGGCCCGTACGCACAACGGCCGACGGGCGCCCAGGATTCCCGTCCGCGCGAATCTCCGGACGGTGGAACGCCCCGCCCGAAGGGGAAGACGGGCGGGGCGGGTTCGTGGGAGCGGGCCGTCAGACGGCGCCGCCCCGGGCCCCGCTGCTCGCCATGCCCGCACCGACGGCGGCGGTCCGCGCCGGTTTGCCGATCGGCAAACCGCCGCGTTCACCCGCCTCGCCGTCACGCACCGGCTCCGCGCCGCCCGCGCCGGTACCGGGGCGGCCGATCGCCGCCTCCACTGCGACCCGGCCCGGCGCGCGCTCTTCGACCGCCGCCCGTACCGCGTCCGGCTCCACCAGCATGCTCACCGCGCCCGTCGGGTTGACGTACAGCGCATGCCCGGCCGGGAGGCGCTCCAGCAGCTCCGCCACCGGGCGCCGGTCGACCAGCAGCCGTCCCACCGGCTCCAGATGGTCCTCCGAGGTGTAGACGGGCACCACCGGCGTGCCCTCCGGCGACGCCGCGGGCAGCGGTGCGCCCGCCGCCGTCACCAGGTACGACACCTCGGCGGCCGCCAGCGTCCGCGCGACCTCCGGCACCGGCCCGTACCCCGTCGCCGCCAGCTGCACGGCCTGGTCGACCGCGTCCGTCGGCTCCGACCAGTCCAGCATCTGCGGGGACGGCCGGTACTCCGGGTTGTCCCGCCAGTCCTCGATCTCGCCGGTCGGCCCCGACCGCCACTGCCCGATCACCGCCCACAGTGGCGGCGGGCCCTGGCCCGACCACGTCAGGTCCACCATGGCCAGCCAGTGGTCCGGCGCCTCGCGGGCCGCCTCGATCACCTCCGGCGGCGGCTCGGGCATCGCCTCGCCCGTCACGGGCGTGCCCGCCGCCAGCGTCGTGTGTGTGTTGTCGTCCATGAAGCCTCCGCCGACCCGCCGTACGGTTCCTGGGTGCGCGAGCGGGCCCCGTGCACGAGGCCGTCGCCCCGGTCACAGTGCCCACGGGCGGCCCCCGCGTCCGCCCGACGCACCGCAACACCCGCCCGGATACGCCGCCTGGACGTGCCCCGGGCCCCCGGACGGCGGACATCGCCCCGCGCCCCCGTGGGACGGCCGGTGACCGGGCCCGCCGCGCCGCCGCATAGGCTGGTGCGATGCAGGAGCAGTACCGGACCCTCGCCCACGCCGGGGTGCACGAGATCGAGATCAACAAGTCCCGCTTCCTCTGCGCCCTCGCGCCCGTCGCGACCGAGGCCGAGGCACAGGACTTCATCGCGGCCGTCCGTAAGGAGCACCCCACCGCCCGCCACCACTGCTACGCGTACGTCCTCGGCGCCGACGGCGGCGTCCAGAAGGCCAGCGACGACGGCGAACCGGGCGGCACCGCCGGCGTCCCGATGCTCCAGATGCTGCTGCGCCGCGAGATGCGGTACGTCGTCGCCGTCGTCACCCGTTACTTCGGCGGCATCAAACTCGGCGCGGGTGGCCTGATCCGCGCCTACGGCGGCGCCGTCGGCGAGGCCCTGGACACCCTCGGCACGGTCGTCCGCCGCCGCTACCGTCTGGCGACCGTCACCGTCGACCACCAGCGGGCCGGAAAGCTGGAGAACGATCTGCGGGCGACCGGCCGCGCCGTGCGGGAGGTCACCTACGGCGCCGAGGTCCGCATCGAGGTCGGCCTGCCCGAGGCGGACCTCCCGGCGTTCGGCGCCTGGCTGGCGGACACCACCGCCGGTACCGCCGTCCTGGAGCTGGGCGGCGAGGCGTACGGCGAGGCATGAGACGGGGTACGGGCCCTGGCGGCCGGGCGCGCCTGGGAGGACGGCCGGGTGGGGTGAAGGCAACTTCCAGGCGCCGCGACAACAGTTCGATACGGATCGCATAAAGCCGCTGTCTACCGTTCGCTCCGGACAATTCACTTTCTGGAGGCGGGATATGACGATGCGAGTCAAGAACGTGGTGCGGCGGGTCACGATGGGGGCGGCCGCCGTCTCCCTCGCGATCCTCGGTTCGGGCACGGCGCACGCGGCCACGGGCACTCTGGACTTCTACGGACCGGGTGTGCAGAAGCTGACCGACCCCAAGGACGGCCAGTGCTACAACGTCGTGGTCGGCGACTACGGCGACAAGAGAGTCACCAACAACACCAACAAGCCGATCCACTGGTACGCCTACGACAACTGCTCGGGTGACGAGGGCCATGCCGTACAGCCGGGTGCTACGGGCGTGTCCAGTGAGACGTGGTGGCCGATCGTTCAGATCCGGTCCGTCAAGATCGGCTGATCCGACCCGAGTGGAACGACTGGACCGGTCCGGGTCGACCGGCTGAGCCAGGCTGCGTCGCCGCGTCGGCCGGGGGTGTCCCCGGTCGGCGCGGCCTGTTGCGTCCAAGGTCTTATCCGCCCTGTTGGACACTGAGGTAATCGACCTCTGCATCAGTCGGCGGGGAAGATCTCACCAGACGTCGAACTCCAGGGTGCTGAATTCCCGGACCGTGCGGAATCCCAGGCGCTCGTAGACGCGCTTCGCGCCGTGGTTGGCGGAATCGAGAGCCAGCAGGCAGCCGGACGGCTCGCGTCCCAGGGCCTGACGCGCGAGCCACGCGGTGACTGCCGCTGCCAGCCCCTGGCCCCGGTACGCGGGCGCGGTGGCGATCGAGGCGAGGGAGCGCAGGGCCGCGCCCGGCTTGCGCACCATGGCTCCCCCGCAGATCAACGCACCGTTGGTGTCACGGACCCCCGCCCAGAGTTCGACGTCGGGCGCTCCGGGGCGTACCGAGTGTTCGGGACTGGCCGCGGTGAGCAGCGCGGTGATCTCCGCGCTCGGTTCCCTGGCCACCGGCACGACCCGCCCCTCGGCAGGCAGCGGCGGCGGGGCGTGGTGCAGGGACAGCACCTCCCATTGCGTCGCGGCGGTTTCGGTCCCCTCCACCTGGGTTCCGCGGGGCACCGTGAGGAGATACGGGGGCTCGGCCCGCCCCGCGAGCAGAAGCCGGACGAGCTCGGCGACGGCGTGCGGGTCGCCGACTGCGGTGAGGCATCCGTCCGGTTCGTCGGCGGTGCCGGTGCCGTAGCAGGCGGCACCGGGCATCAGCCACCCGGGCCCGGACCACGACGGGCCGATGATGCTCCTGGTCCACAGGTCATCGGTGACGGCCAGGATCTCCGCACCGGTGCACAGACGGGTGCCAGCTGTCACGGACGACTCCTCCCACTCTTGGTGCTGTGCCGCATCGCACTGCGGTCATGCTGCCGTCACTCGGGCGAGGCGGGTGTTGATGTCGCCGAGCACGTCGGCGGCGTGCGGGACGAGGAAGAAATGGCCGCCGGGGAACGCGCGGGAGGCGAATCGTTCGGGGCCGCCACTGACGTCGGCCCAGGCCAGAACGGACTCCGCAGGGTTGTCGACGTCACCCTCGCCGTAGTACGCGGTGACCGGCACGTGGAGCGGATGCAGTGTGGCCTCGGAGGCATAGGAGTCCACCAGCTGGTAGTCGGCCCGGATCGAGGGCAGAACGAGGTCGAGCAGGTCCGGGACGTCCAGGGCTGCGGCCAACGGCCCGCCGCGGCGGCGCACATCGGAGATCAGGTCGTCGTCCGGCTGGGAGCCCAGAGCGGAAGGGCGCAGACGGTGCGGGGCCGCGCGCCCTGAGACCAACAGCATGGCCGCGCCGGGACGGCCGCCGGCCGACAGGCGCCGTGCGACTTCGTAGGCCACCGAGGCTCCCATGCTGTGCCCGAAGAATGCAGTCGGCTCCGTAAGAAACGGTGCCAGCGCGTCCGCGATGGGCGCGGCGAGATCCTCCATGGCGTTCACGCAGGGTTCGTTGATGCGACTTTCGCGGCCGGGATAGCACACCGCGAGGACTTCTATGTCCCCAGCGAGCCGCTGCGGCCATTCGCGGAAGAAACTGGCGGCGCCGCCGGCGTGCGGGAAGCACACCAGCCGCCCGCGCGGATTCTGTACACGGCGCAGGCTGCGCAGCCAGGGGACGTCGGTAACAGCTGGGGCAGAGCTCATCACGGGCACCTCCGGATCCGGGACCGGCCCTCGGGAAGCAGGGTGGGCGCGCATCGATGTCCGTGGAAATGGCCGCTTGCGCTCGGCGCTTCGCACACTTCCGGGTGAGGGGGCGCTCCGCTGCCAACCGATTCAATACCCCAACCGGGCGGGCCGTTCCAGAAATCCCGCAATGGTTGCCCCGCTGGTGTCCTGGAGGGCATGGTCGTCATCGATTCCTCTCGGATGTGCGTCGGCACAACCGACAGCCGGAAGGTATAGCAGGTGCTTATCAGTGGCTTATTGCCGTTGCGGACAGCGGGCCTTATTGCCTGAAAGGGCCTCAATAGAGCTCTGAAATGCCCACTCCATACCTTGCTTGTTCAGGTCCGACGTGAGCGGACCGCCGGCAGGTGAATTGAGGAGTCGGATCCATGGCAGGTATGGCGGTGCGGAACTTCTCGTCGTCGGAGGGAAGGATGCCGGGTGCCGGTCTGCTGCAGCGCCTGGCAGAGCACGCTGCCCGCACGCCGGACCACCTCGCGGTAACCGGTCACGGAGCCTGCTGGAGCTATCAGGACTTCGCGGCGGAGACGGACCGGCTGGCCGGACGGCTACGGGCGTCAGGCGTGGCTGCCGGCGACACGGTAGCCGTCCATGCGCGGCGCGCCCCCGCGCTGGCCCTGGCGCTGACCGCGGTGGCGAAGGCGGGCGCGGCCTTCACCGTGCTGGACGAGGCATACCCACTGGAGCGGCTTCGCCGGTATGGGGAGCAGGCGCGGCCGTCGGCCTGGATCTCCTGCGTTCCGGACGGAATCCCGGCCGGGCTGGCCGACGGCCCGGTGCTGAGCGTGGGGACACGTGACGTGACGGGTGCACGCGAAACCAGCGGGGCAACCGCAGACCTGACCACTCAGCCGAACCCCGAGCACCCCGCCTACCTGGTCTTCACCTCGGGCACCACCGGTCGCCCCCGTGCGGTCCGGGGAACCTGGGAACCGGTCGAGCACTTCCTGGACTGGTACGCCACAGCCTTCGATCTCGGCCCCGGCGACCGGTTCGCGGTCCTGTCCGGCCTCGGACACGACCCCTTGCTGCGCGACCTGTTCACCGCCCTCTGGGTCGGTGGCACGATCTGCTTCCCCGACGCGGAGGTGCGCGAGGCCACGAAGGTGGCGGAGTGGCTCGCCGACGAGTCCATCACCGTGGCCCACCTCACTCCCGGCCTCGGCGACGTCCTGGCTGACAGTGCCCCTGCGGGCGGCTGGCCCGCCTTGAGGCTGACCGGTTTCGGCGGCGAGGCGGCGACCTGGCGTCTCGTCGACTCCTGGGCGGTTGCCGCTCCCCACAGCCGGGTGCTCAACATGTACGGCACCACCGAGACCCCACAGGCAGTCTCGGTCCTGACCGCCCGGGACCCCGGCCGGGAGCCGTTCGCGCCCCGGGGTGGTGCCGGCGTTCCGCTCGGTACCGGCATCGACGGCGTCGAGCTGCTGGTGCGCGGCGCGGACGGCACCCTCGCTCCGGTGTGCGACGCCGGCGAGGACGGCGAGGACGGCGAGCTGGTGGTACGCAGCCGCTACCTCGCTCACCACCTCGACCAGCCGCAGCCCGGCTCCGGCAGCGACCCCGCAACCGCAGTCGCCGAGGACCGCGACGGCGCGCGCCTCTACCGCACCGGCGATCACGTACGGCCGCGTGCCGACGGCACGCTGGAGTACCTCGGCCGCCTCGACGCGCAGATGACCGTCCGCGGTTTCCGGGTGGAGCCCGCGGAAGTCGAGGCCGCCCTGCTGGACTTCCCGGGCATCCTCCATGCCGCCGTCGTCTGCCGCAGTGGTTCCCTGACCGGCCACGTGGTCGCGGCCCCGGGCGCCTCCCCGCGGATGGCCGCCGTACGGGACTTCGTCGCGGAGCGGCTGCCCGCACATGCGGTACCGGCCGGAATCGCGCTGGTCGACGGGCTCCCGCTGACCCCCAACGGAAAGGTCGACAGGGCCGCCCTCGCCACCGCCGGGGAGAAGCGCGCAGCCGACGGCCCGACCGCCGCCGGCCAGGGGCCCAGGACCGCACGTGAGGAGATTCTGTGCGGGCTGTTCGCCGAGGTGCTCCGGGTCGACCGGGTCCACGCCGACGACGACTTCTTCGCGCTCGGCGGCCACTCGCTGAAAGCAACCCGCCTGGTCAACCGCATCCGCCGGCTGCTGGATATGAGCCTCCCGGTGAACGCGGTCTTCGACGCCCCCACCCCCGCCACGCTGGCCGCCCGGCTCGACGACGTCGGCGCCGGCCGTCCCCGGCTGGTTCCCGCCCGGCGCCCGGAACGCCTGCCGCTGTCCGCCGCCCAGCGCCGGCTGTGGTTCCTCCACGAGCTGGAGGAGACCGGCACCTCGTACAACGTCGCGCTCACCATCCGCCTTGCCGGTCCGCTCGACCGGGACGCCCTGAGCGCCGCTCTCGCCGACCTCACCGACCGGCAGGAGGTGCTGCGCACCGTCTACCGCCAGGCCGACGGCGAGCCCTACCAGCAGGTGCTCTCCGCCCATGAGGCGCGGCCTGACGTCCCGGTCGTGTCCGTCGACGAGAGCGGGCTCGACGGCGAGGTCGCCAGGGCCGCCCGGTACCGGTTCGACCTCGCCGCCGAAGCACCGCTGCGCATCGTGCTCTTCAGGCTCGGTGAGGACCGCCACGTACTGCTCCTGCTGCTGCACCACATCGCGACCGACGGCGGCTCGCTCGCCCCCCTCAGCCGTGACCTGTCGGCGGCCTATGCGGCACGGCTCGGCGGCGCCGCCCCCGACTGGCAGCCGCTGTCCGTCCAGTACGCCGACTACACCCTGTGGCAGCTCGGCACCCCGGGCACGGAGCCCGGCAACACCCACGGCGGTCAGGAGACGCCGGACGATCTCGCCTACTGGGAGAACCGCCTGGCCGGCATTCCCGAGGTGCTCGAACTGCCGACGGACCGGCCCAGACCCGCCGTCGCGGCGGGCCACGGCGCAGTGGTCCGCTTCACCATCGACGACGAGCTGCACCAGCGGGTCACCGCACTCGCGCGCCGCATGGGCACCACCGTCTTCATGGCGGTCCAGGCGGGCTTGGCCGCCCTGTTCACCCGCCTCGGCGCCGGCACCGACATCCCCATCGGCACCGCGGTGACCGGCCGCGGGGACGAGGCGCTGGACGACCTCATCGGCTGCTTCGCCAACACCCTGTGCCTGCGCACGGACACCTCGGGCGATCCCACCTTCCGCGAGCTGCTCGGCCGGGTACGACGCGATGACTTGGGGGACTTCGCCCACCAGGACATCCCTCTCGACCGCCTGGTGGAACATCTCAACCCGAGCCGCTCGCTCGCCTACCACCCGTTGTTCCAGACCATGCTGACCTTCCAGGGCAGCGATCGCTTCGAGTTTCGGATGCCGCACCTGACGGCCGAGATCAGCACCGTCGACAAGGAGTCCGCCAAGGTCGACCTGTCCTTCGTCTTCCAGGAGCGGACCGGCCCCGACGGCGTGCTCACCGGCCTGGACGGCAGGCTGGAGTACGCCACCGATCTCTTCGAAGCGGAGAGCGCCGGGGCGCTGGCTGCCCGTCTGGTGCGCCTGTTGGAGTGCGTCGCTGATGACCCGGATCGGGTGATCAGTGGCCTGGATGTCCTCGATCCGGCTGAGCGCGCCCAGTTGCTGCACGAGTGGAACGACACGGCGCATCCGGTGCCCGATACCACGTTGCCCGAGTTGTTCGAGGCTCAGGTGTGCCGCACGCCGGACGCGGTCGCGGTGGAGCACGGTGGCACCACTCTCACCTACCGGGAGCTGAACGAGCGCGCCAATCGGATCGCCCGCCACCTCGTTGAGCGGGGGGTGGGCCCGGAGAGGTATGCCGCGGTGGCGCTGCCCCGCTCGGTCGACCTGGTCGCCACCCTGCTTGCGATCGGCAAGGCGGGCGGCGCCTATCTGCCCCTGGACCTGTCCTACCCCGCCGACCGCACCGCCTTCATGCTCAGCGACATCGCGCCGGTCACCGTCGTCACCACCTCCGCACTCGCCGGTGAGCTGCCCGCCTCCCCGTCCCAGGTGGTGCTCGATGCCCCGGACATGGCGAAGGCGCTGACGGACATCGATGCCCGGAACCTCACCGACGCCGATCGCCTGGCGTCGCTGACCCCTGCCCACGCCGCCTTCGCCATCTTCACCTCGGGTTCCACCGGCCGGCCCAAGGGCGTGATGGTCGAACACCGCTCGCTGGTCCGCTACCTCGCCTGGGCCCGCCGGGCCTACGACAGCGTGGCCGGAGGTGCCCTGGTGCACTCCCCGGTCTCCTTCGACCTGACGGTGACCGGCCTCTTCGCCCCGCTGACCGCGGGCGGCTGCGTCCAGCTGGTGGAACTGGACGGGAATTCCCCGGCCGACGCGATCGCCGACGGCTTCAGGCCGACCTTCGTCAAAGCGACCCCCAGCCATCTGCCGCTGCTGATCGAACTCGCCGACAACTTCTCGCCCTCCGACCAACTGGTCCTCGGCGGGGAATCGTTGATGGGGGAGGTGCTCGACGAGTGGCGGGCCCGGCATCCCGGCGTGACCGTGATCAACGAATACGGCCCGACGGAGACCACGGTCGGCTGCACCGAGTACCGGATCGCCCCGGGAGACGTGGTGCCGGCCGGTGTGATCACGATCGGCCGGCCCATCTGGAACACCCGGATGTACGTGCTCGACGCCCGGCTCCAGCCCGTGCCGGCCGGTGTCCCCGGCGAGCTCTACATAGCAGGCGACCTGGTCACCCGCGGCTACCACGGCCGTCCGAAGCTGACCGCCGGCCGCTTCGTGGCGGATCCGTTCGGGCCGCCCGGAGCGCGCATGTACCGCTCGGGCGACCTGGCCCGCTGGAACCGCTCGGGCCTCCTGGAATTCATCAGCAGGGTGGATCACCAGGTGAAGGTGCGGGGCTTCCGCATCGAACTGGGCGAGATCGAATCGGTCCTCGGGGCCCACCCCGACATCCAGCAGGCTGCGGTCGTCGTACGGGAGGACCAGCCGGGTGACAAGCGCATCGTCGCCTACGCCGTCCCGGCGTCCCCCGGGCTCGCCCCGGCCGCTGTCCGCTCCTACGCCGCCGAGCGGCTGCCGGACTACATGGTGCCTGCGGCCGTCGTGCTGCTGCCCGAGCTCCCGCTGACCGCCAACCGCAAGCTGGACCGCGCCGCACTGCCGGCTCCGGAAGCCGAGCGGGCCATGGCGGGCCCCGCCCCCAGGACCGCACGCGAGGAGACGCTGTGCGGACTGTTCGCAGAGGTACTCGGCCTCAGCCGGATCGGCACGGGCGCCGACTTCTTCGAGCTGGGCGGACACTCCCTGCTGGCGATACGTCTGATCAGCCGGGTCCGCTCTGCCTTCGACGCCGAACTCCCCCTGCGTGCGCTGTTCGAAGCGCCGACGGTGGCAGGCGTGGCCGCGTACCTGGACAGCGCGGACCGGGAACGGGAAGCCGGCGGTCAGCAGGGGCAGGCGGCACGGTGCCGGCTGGAGCCGCAGCCGCGGCCCGAGCTCGTCCCGCTTTCTTATGCCCAGCAGCGGTTGTGGTTCCTGAGCCGGTTGGAGGGTGTGGGGGCTACGTACAACGTGCCGTTGGTGTTGCGGTTGTCGGGTCGGTTGGATGGTGCTGCGTTGGGGGCGGCGTGGGGTGATGTGGTGGGTCGGCACGAGAGTCTTCGGACGGTGTTTCCGGAGGTGGATGGTGTGCCGCGGCAGCGGGTTTTGCCGGTGGGGGAGGGGGTTCCTCGGCTGGGGGTGGTGGAGGTGGCTGGGGCGGAGTTGGGGGCGGTGCTTGCGGGGGCGGCGCGGTACGGGTTTGTGCTGGATGCGGAGGTGCCGGTGCGGGTGTCGTTGTTCCGTACGGGGCCTGGGGAGCACACGCTTTTGGTGTTGATGCATCACATTGTTGCTGATGGTTGGTCTGTGGGGCCGTTGTTGGGGGATTTGTCGCGGGCGTATGGGGCGCGGTTGGCGGGGTTGGCTCCGGTGTGGGAGCCGTTGCCGGTGCAGTACGCGGACTACACGCTGTGGCAGCGACAGCTCCTCGGTGACCCCGAGGACGCGACCGCCCTGCTCGCCCGGCAGACCGCCTACTGGACCGAACGCCTCGCCGGGCTGCCGGAGCTGACCGAGCTACCGCTCGACCGCCCGCGTCCGGCCGTCGCCTCCCACCAAGGCGAGCGGGTCCTCTTCCACATCGGTCGGGACACGCACCGGGCGATCACCACACTGACCCGTGAGACCGGGGCCACCGTTTTCATGGTGTTGCAGGCGGGGGTTGCGGCGTTGCTGTCCCGTATGGGGGCCGGCACCGACATCCCGATCGGTACGGCGGTGGCGGGGCGCAGCGACGAGGCGCTGGAGGACCTCGTCGGGTATTTCGTGAACACGTTGGTGCTGCGTACGGACACGTCGGGTGACCCGGGTTTCCGTGAGCTGCTGGAGCGGGTGCGGGAGACGGACCTCGGGGCGTTCGCCCACCAGGACGTGCCCTTCGAGCGCCTCGTCGAGGTGCTCAACCCGGCCAGGACGCTCTCGCACCACCCCCTGTTCCAGGTGATGCTGGTCCTTCAGGAGAGCGCGGTGGACCCGGCCCTGCCGGGTCTGGCCACCGAGGTGGAGGACCTCAGCGCAGGAGCGGCCAAGTTCGACCTCACCCTCAGCGTGGTGGAGAGTGAGAACGGCATCGACGGCAGCCTCGGCTACGCCTTGGACCTCTTCGACCGCGAGACCGCCCGGGACCTCGCCGACCGCCTGGTCCGGCTCATCGAGGCAGCCGTCGCCGCCCCCGACCGGCCCCTCGGCGAGCTGCCCGTCCTGCTCGACGACGAGCGCCGCACCATCCTGCGCGAGTGGAACGACACCCGGGCACCCCTACCGGACGGCTCTCTCACCGACCTCTTCCGGGCCCAGGTCGCCCGCACCCCGGACGCGCCCGCGCTGCGCCTGGGTGACCGGACGCTCACCTATGCGCAGCTCGACCGCCGGGCCAACCGGCTCGCCCACCGGCTCATCGCCGAGGGCGTCGGTAACGAGACCCCGGTGGTGCTGCTCCAGGAGCGCTCGTTCGATGCGGTGGCCGCCATCCTCGGCGTCCTCAAGGCAGGCGGAATGTATGTCCCGCTCGACACCCGCTACCCGGCCGCGCGCATGCGGACGGTCGTGGAGCAGAGCGGGGCATCCATCGCCCTCGTCGACGGCAGCGTCCGCGGCCGGGGACCGGGGCAGGAGCCGCTGCTCCCGGACGGCATGACGGTGCTCTCGGCCGCCGAAGACCCCGGCGTGAGCGACGGCCAGGACCACGACCCGGGCCTGGCCGCCCACCGCGGACAGTTGGCCTACGCCATGTTCACCTCGGGCTCCACCGGAATTCCCAAGGGTGTTGCCGCGACCCACGGAGGAGTCGCCGCGCTCGCGGCCGACCCGGCCTTCGCGGACGGCGCGCACCGCCGGGTGCTGCTGCACTCACCGCTGGCCTTCGACGCCTCGACGTACGAGCTGTGGGTGCCCCTGCTGTCGGGCGGCGAGGTCGTCATCGCGCCGCCGGGCGAGGTGGACGTGAACGTGCTGCGGGGGCTGCTCACCGGAGCCGGCCTGACCGCGGCCTTCTTCACCACCGCACTGTTCAACCTGCTCGCGGAGGAGGAAGACAACCCGCTGGCTGCTCTCCGCGAGGTGTGGACCGGGGGCGAGGCGGGCTCGCCCGCGGCCCTGCGCAGGGTGACCGAGCAGTGCCCGGGCACCACTGTCGTCCACGTGTACGGCCCCACCGAGACCACGACCTTCGCCACCTGCCACCCGGTCCGCACCTCGTACGACTACCCCGGTGTGCCTCCCATCGGCGGGCCCATGGCCAACACCACCGCATATGTGCTGGATGCGGGGTTGTGTCCGGTGCCGGTGGGTGTGGTGGGGGAGTTGTATGTGGGGGGTTCTGGTTTGGCGCGGGGGTATGTGGGTCGTTCGGGGTTGACGGCGGGGCGGTTTGTGGCGGATCCGTTCGGGGTGCCTGGGGCGCGGATGTATCGCACGGGTGATGTGGTGCGGTGGTGCCGGTCGGGTGAGTTGGAGTTTGTGGGCCGTGTTGATCATCAGGTGAAGGTGCGGGGGTTCCGTATCGAGCTGGGTGAGGTCGAGGCGGTGTTGTCGGGGCATGGGTTGGTGCGGCAGGCCGTGGTGGTGGTGCGGGAGGACCGGCCGGGGGATCGGCGGGTGGTGGCGTATGTGGTGGGTGAGGCGGATGCTGCCTCGTTGAGGGCGTATGCGGTCGAGCGGTTGCCGGAGTACATGGTGCCGTCGGCGTTCGTATCGCTGGCGGAGCTGCCGCTCACCCCCAACGGCAAACTGGATCAACGTTCCTTGCCTGCGCCCGACTTCGCCGGTCATATGGCGGGAAGGGCTCCGCGTACCGAGCGGGAGGGGCTGCTGTGCTCCCTCTTCGCCGAGGTACTCGGCCTGGAGCAGGTCGGCGCCGACCGGAGCTTCTTCGACCTGGGCGGGCACTCGCTGCTGGCCACCCGGCTGATCAGCCGCATCCGCTCCGCCTGCGGGGCCGAGGTCGGCATCCGCACTCTGTTCGAGAACCCAACCGTGGAAACCCTGGTGGGCCGGCTCGCGGACGCCGCGCCGGCGCGGCCGAAACTGCGGCCCAGAACGAGGTCTGAGGAGACGTTGTGATTCCGCTTTCTTATGCCCAGCAGCGGTTGTGGTTCCTGAGCCGGTTGGAGGGTGTGGGGGCTACGTACAACGTGCCGTTGGTGTTGCGGTTGTCGGGTCGGTTGGATGGTGCTGCGTTGGGGGCGGCGTGGGGTGATGTGGTGGGTCGGCACGAGAGTCTTCGGACGGTGTTTCCGGAGGTGGATGGTGTGCCGCGGCAGCGGGTTTTGCCGGTGGGGGAGGGGGTTCCTCGGCTGGGGGTGGTGGAGGTGGCTGGGGCGGAGTTGGGGGCGGTGCTTGCGGGGGCGGCGCGGTACGGGTTTGTGCTGGATGCTGAGGTGCCGGTGCGGGTGTCGTTGTTCCGTACGGGGCCTGGGGAGCACACGCTTTTGGTGTTGATGCATCACATTGTTGCTGATGGTTGGTCTGTGGGGCCGTTGTTGGGGGATTTGTCGCGGGCGTATGGGGCGCGGTTGGCGGGGTTGGCTCCGGTGTGGGAGCCGTTGCCGGTGCAGTACGCGGACTACACGCTGTGGCAGCAGGAGGTGCTGGGTTCGGAGGAGGATCCGGACAGCTTGCTGTCGAAGCAGTCGCGGTACTGGCAGGAGCAATTGGCCGGGTTGCCGGAGCTGACCGAACTGCCCCTCGACCGGCCACGTCCCGCCACCGCCACCCACCAGGGATGCTCGGTTGCCGTGCGCCTCGACGCCGGGACACACCGCGCCCTCGATGCACTCGCCCGCCGTACGAACACGACGATGTTCATGGTGTTGCAGGCGGGGGTTGCGGCGTTGCTGTCCCGTATGGGGGCCGGCACCGACATCCCGATCGGTACAGCGGTGGCGGGGCGCAGCGACGAGGCGCTGGAGGACCTTGTCGGGTTCTTCGTGAACACCTTGGTGCTGCGGACCGACACCTCCGGTGACCCGGGATTCCGCGAACTGCTGGAGCGGGTGCGGGAGACGGCCCTCGGGGCGTTCGCCCACCAGGACGTGCCGTTCGAGCGGCTGGTGGAGCTCGTCAACCCGGGCCGCTCGTTGGCCTACAGCCCGCTGTTCCAGGTGATGCTCGTCCTGCAGAACAACGCCGGAGGCAATCCGGCGCTGCCGGGCCTGGCCACCGAGGTGGAGGACCTCAGCGCAGGAGCCGCCAAGTTCGACCTCACTTTCAGCCTGCACGAGCACCGTGCGGCCGACGGCACCCCCGACGGCATCACCGGCGGCCTCATCTACGCCACCGATCTCTTCGAAGCGGAGAGCGCCGGGGCGCTGGCTGCCCGTCTGGTGCGCCTGTTGGAGTGCGTCGCTGATGACCCGGATCGGGTGATCAGTGGCCTGGATGTCCTCGATCCGGCTGAGCGCGCCCAGTTGCTGCACGAGTGGAACGACACGGCGCATCCGGTGCCCGATACCACGTTGCCCGAGTTGTTCGAGGCTCAGGTGTGCCGCACGCCGGACGCGGTCGCGGTGGAGCACGGTGGCACCACTCTCACCTACCGGGAGCTGAACGCGCGCGCCAATCGGATCGCCCGCCACCTCGTTGAGCGGGGGGTGGGCCCGGAGAGGTATGCCGCGGTGGCGCTGCCCCGCTCGGTCGACCTGGTCGCCACCCTGCTCGCGATCGGCAAGGCGGGCGGTGCGTATCTGCCGGTGGATCCGGAGTATCCGGCTGAGCGGATTGCGTACATGCTGGAGGACGCTCGTCCTGTGTGTGTGGTGTCCGACTCGGTGACGGCTGATGCGTTGCCTGGTGTGGCGGGTCTGGTTCTGCTGGATGACCCGGGTGTCGTGTCCGGTATTGCTGCTGTGGACGGCGGTGATCTCACGGACGGGGAGCGGAGTGCTCCGTTGCAGTGGGGCTCTCCGGCGTACGTGATCTACACCTCCGGCTCCACGGGACGGCCCAAGGGCGTGATCGTCACCCATGGCGGCATGGCCAGCCTGTCCCTGACCCAGATCGAGGCGTTCGACGTCACCTCCGACAGCCGGGTGCTGCAGTTCGCCTCCCCGAGCTTCGACGCCGCCTCCTGGGAGTTGTGCATGGCGTTGTTGTCGGGGGCGCGGTTGGTGTTGGCGTCGTCGGAGGAGTTGTTGCCGGGTGCGTCGTTGGTGGAGGTGTTGGCGCGGCATGGGGTGACGCATGTGACGTTGCCGCCTGCGGCGTTGGGGGTGTTGCCGGAGGGTGGGTTGCCGGACGGGATGACGTTGGTGGTGGCGGGTGAGGCGTGTCCGCCTGGGCTGGTGGGGCGGTGGTCTGCGGGGCGTCGGATGGTCAATGCGTACGGGCCGACGGAGACGACGGTGTGCGCGACGATGAGTGGCCCGTTGGTGGGGGAGGTGGTGCCGCCGATGGGGCGGCCGATCGTCAATGCCCGGGTGTATGTGCTGGATGCGGGGTTGTGTCCGGTGCCGGTGGGTGTGGTGGGGGAGTTGTATGTGGGGGGTTCTGGTTTGGCGCGGGGGTATGTGGGTCGTTCGGGGTTGACGGCGGGGCGGTTTGTGGCGGATCCGTTCGGGGTGCCTGGGGCGCGGATGTATCGCACGGGTGATGTGGTGCGGTGGTGCCGGTCGGGTGAGTTGGAGTTTGTGGGCCGTGTTGATCATCAGGTGAAGGTGCGGGGGTTCCGTATCGAGCTGGGTGAGGTCGAGGCGGTGTTGTCGGGGCATGGGTTGGTGCGGCAGGCCGTGGTGGTGGTGCGGGAGGACCGGCCGGGGGATCGGCGGGTGGTGGCGTATGTGGTGGGTGAGGCGGATGCTGCCTCGTTGAGGGCGTATGCGGTCGAGCGGTTGCCGGAGTACATGGTGCCGTCGGCGTTCGTATCGCTGGCGGAGCTGCCGCTCACCCCCAACGGCAAACTGGACCACAAGGTGTTGCCGGCGCCCGAGTGGGGTGCGGAGGGGGCCGGGCGTGCGCCGCGTACGCTGCAGGAGGAGATCGTGTGCGGTCTCTTTGCGGAGGTGCTGGGGCTGGAGCAGGTCGGCGCCGACCGGAGCTTCTTCGACCTGGGCGGGCACTCGCTGCTGGCCACCCGGCTGATCAGCCGCATCCGCTCCGCCTTCGGCGTGGAGCTGCCGATCCGGGCGCTCTTCGAAGCCCCGTCCCCCGCAGCCCTGGCCGGGTGCGTCGAGGGCGCCGGCCGTGCGCGCACCGCCCCCGTGCCGAGGGAACGGCCCGACGTGCTGCCGCTGTCCGTCACCCAGCGTCCGCTATGGGTGCTCGACCGGTTGGAGGGTGTGGGGGCTACGTACAACGTGCCGTTGGTGTTGCGGTTGTCGGGTCGGTTGGATGGTGCTGCGTTGGGGGCGGCGTGGGGTGATGTGGTGGGTCGGCACGAGAGTCTTCGGACGGTGTTTCCGGAGGTGGATGGTGTGCCGCGGCAGCGGGTTTTGCCGGTGGGGGAGGGGGTTCCTCGGCTGGGGGTGGTGGAGGTGGCTGGGGCGGAGTTGGGGGCGGTGCTGGGCGAGGCGGCGCGGTACGGGTTTGTGCTGGATGCGGAGGTGCCGGTGCGGGTGTCGTTGTTCCGTACGGGGCCTGGGGAGCACACGCTTTTGGTGTTGATGCATCACATTGTTGCTGATGGTTGGTCTGTGGGGCCGTTGTTGGGGGATCTGTCGCGGGCGTATGGGGCGCGGTTGGCGGGGTTGGCTCCGGTGTGGGAGCCGTTGCCGGTGCAGTACGCGGACTACACGCTGTGGCAGCAGGAGGTGCTGGGTTCGGAGGAGGATCCGGACAGCTTGCTGTCGAAGCAGTCGCGGTACTGGCAGGAGCAATTGGCCGGGTTGCCGGAGCTGACCGAACTGCCCCTCGACCGGCCACGTCCCGCCACCGCCACCCATCAGGGCGATGACGTGGAGGTACGGATTTCCCCCGATCTCCACCGCCGGCTCGGTGCGCTGGCACGGGCAACCGGGGCCACCGTTTTCATGGTGTTGCAGGCGGGGGTTGCGGCGTTGCTGTCCCGTATGGGGGCCGGCACCGACATCCCGATCGGTACGGCGGTGGCGGGGCGCACCGACGAGGCGCTGGAGGACCTCGTCGGGTATTTCGTGAACACGTTGGTGCTGCGTACGGACACGTCGGGTGACCCGGGTTTCCGTGAGCTGCTGGAGCGGGTGCGGGAGACGGACCTCGGGGCGTTCGCCCACCAGGACGTGCCGTTCGAGCGGCTGGTGGAGCTCGTCAACCCGGCCAGGACGCTCTCGCACCACCCCCTGTTCCAGGTGATGCTGACCGTGCAGGGCCACCAGGCGGGCACCGCCGAAATGCCGGGCCTGCGAGCCGAACCGGTGGCGGCGGAGACCTCGGCCGCCAAGTTCGACCTGGCTTTCAGCCTGCGCGAACACCACGATGAGACGGGCGCCCCGGACGGCATCACCGGCGGCGTCGTGTATGCCACCGACCTCTTCGACCGCGACACGGTCGAGGCACTGGTCACGCATCTGGCGCGGTTGCTGGAGTCGGCGGCGGCCGACCCCGAGTGCCCGGTCGGGCTGCTGGAGGTGCTGTCCGAAGGGGAACGCAGCCGGTTGCTGGAAGAGTGGAACGACACGCGGCGCGACACTGCCGTGGGGACCTTGCCGCAGTTGTTCGAGGCCCAGGTGAGCCGTACGCCCGATGCGGTGGCAGTGGAGTACGGCTCCACGACGGTGTCGTACGCGGAGGTGAACGCGCGAGCAAACCGGCTGGCGCGGTACCTGGTGGGTTCGGGCGTCGGGCCCGAACGCCTGGTGGCGGTGGCGCTGCCCCGCTCGGTCGAGTGGCTGGTCACGGTGTTGGCGGTGGTCAAGGCGGGTGGTGCGTATCTGCCGGTGGATCCGGAGTATCCGGCTGAGCGGATTGCGTACATGCTGGAGGACGCTCGTCCTGTGTGTGTGGTGTCCGACTCGGTGACGGCTGATGCGTTGCCTGGTGTGGCGGGTCTGGTTCTGCTGGATGACCCGGGTGTCGTGTCCGGTATTGCTGCTGTGGACGGCGGTGATCTCACGGACGGGGAGCGGAGTGCTCCGTTGCAGTGGGGCTCTCCGGCGTACGTGATCTACACCTCCGGCTCCACGGGACGGCCCAAGGGCGTGATCGTCACCCACGCGGGCATCGCGAGCCTCGCCACCGGCCAGATCGAGCGCTTCGATGTGCGCTCCGACAGCCGGGTGCTGCAGTTCGCCTCCCTGAGCTTCGACGCGGTGATCTCCGAACTCTGCATGGCGTTGTTGTCGGGGGCGCGGTTGGTGTTGGCGTCGTCGGAGGAGTTGTTGCCGGGTGCGTCGTTGGTGGAGGTGTTGGCGCGGCATGGGGTGACGCATGTGACGTTGCCGCCTGCGGCGTTGGGGGTGTTGCCGGAGGGTGGGTTGCCGGACGGGATGACGTTGGTGGTGGCGGGTGAGGCGTGTCCGCCTGGGCTGGTGGGGCGGTGGTCTGCGGGGCGTCGGATGGTCAATGCGTACGGGCCGACGGAGACGACGGTGTGCGCGACGATGAGTGGCCCGTTGGTGGGGGAGGTGGTGCCGCCGATGGGGCGGCCGATCGTCAATGCCCGGGTGTATGTGCTGGATGCGGGGTTGTGTCCGGTGCCGGTGGGTGTGGTGGGGGAGTTGTATGTGGGGGGTTCTGGTTTGGCGCGGGGGTATGTGGGTCGTTCGGGGTTGACGGCGGGGCGGTTTGTGGCGGATCCGTTCGGGGTGCCTGGGGCGCGGATGTATCGCACGGGTGATGTGGTGCGGTGGTGCCGGTCGGGTGAGTTGGAGTTTGTGGGCCGTGTTGATCATCAGGTGAAGGTGCGGGGGTTCCGTATCGAGCTGGGTGAGGTCGAGGCGGTGTTGTCGGGGCATGGGTTGGTGCGGCAGGCCGTGGTGGTGGTGCGGGAGGACCGGCCGGGGGATCGGCGGGTGGTGGCGTATGTGGTGGGTGAGGCGGATGCTGCCTCGTTGAGGGCGTATGCGGTCGAGCGGTTGCCGGAGTACATGGTGCCGTCGGCGTTCGTATCGTTGGCGGAGCTGCCGCTCACCCCCAACGGCAAGCTGGATCAACGTTCCTTGCCTGCGCCCGACTTCGCCGGTCATATGGCGGGAAGGGCTCCGCGTACCGAGCGGGAGGGGCTGCTGTGCTCCCTCTTCGCCGAGGTACTCGGCCTGGAGAAGGTCGGCGCCGACGACTCCTTCTTCGAGCTCGGCGGCGACAGCATCCTGTCCATCCAGCTGGTGAGCCGGGCACGCTCGGCGGGCCTGCTCTTCTCCGCCCGTGAGGTTTTCACCCATCAGTCCGCCGCCGCGCTGGCCACTGTCGCCGGAGCGACGGCCCCGGCGGCCGGGGCGGAACGGCAGGAGGGAACCGGGAGTCTCGCGGCGACACCGATCATGCACTGGCTTCGGGAGCTCGGCGGTTCCTGGAAGGGCTTCAACCAGTCGATGGCCGTTCAGGTGCCCAAGGGCGCTGACCCGGCCCGGCTCAGGACCACCGTCCAGGCCGTACTGGACCACCACGACGTGCTCAGAATGCGCGCCGTGCCGACCGCCGACGACTGGGAACTGTCGGTGCCTCCCCGTGGTGCGGTCTCCGCCGAGGACGCCCTGCGCAGGGTGCCCGCGACCGGCCTCGACGCGAGGGCCTGGGAAGCGCTGGTCGAGAGTGAAGGCGAGACGGCACGCGCAAGACTGGCACCCGACGCGGGCGTGATGGTGCAGTTCGTCTGGTTCGACCGCGGGCCGCAGTGCCCGGGACGACTGCTGATCGTGGCGCACCACCTCGTCATGGACGGCGTCTCCTGGCGCATTCTCCTGCCGGACCTCGCCGCGGCCTGGCAGGACACGGCAGCCGGCGGCCGTCCGGAGTTGGCGCCGGTGCCGACTTCCTTCCGTCGCTGGAGCCGCCTGCTCGCCGAGAACGCCGGCACCTCGGCCCGTACCGCCGAACTGCCCAGGTGGCAGGAGCTGGCGGGGGCGGCGGACCCGCTGCCCGGCACCGGCACACCGGACCGTGCCCGGGACGTGGCCGGCACGACCCGGTCGCTCACCGAGCGCCTGCCGTCCGAGGTGACCCAGGCGCTGCTCACGACCGTACCGGCGGCCTTCCACGCCGGTGTGAACGACGTGCTGCTGAGCGGGCTCGCGCTGGCCGTGCTGGAGCGACGGCGCGCCGGGTACCGGGAAGAACGCGGTACGGGGGCCGGAGGGGCAGACACCGACACCGCGCTCCTCCTCGACCTGGAAGGGCACGGCCGCGAGGAGATCGTCCCGGAAGCCGATCTCTCCCGTACCGTCGGCTGGTTCACCTCGCTCCATCCCGTCAGCATCGATCCCGGACCAGTGACCGACGACGAACTGCGGGCGCCGGGCGCCGCGTTGGGACGGGCGCTGAAGCGCATCAAGGAACAGCTGCGGACGCTGCCCGACAACGGAATCGGCTACGGCATGCTGCGCCATCTCCGGTCCGACGGCGCGGCCGCACTCGCCGGCCGTCCGGCGCCGCAGATCGGCTTCAACTACCTCGGTCGATTCCCCGCGATGGCACCCGCCACGGGGTCGGCGCGGAGCACCGCGGACGCCGCCGACTGGGCGGTCGTCCCCGGCGTACGAGGGCCGCTGCCCCGTGATCCGGACATGCCGGTCGGCCATGCCCTGGAGATCAACGCCATGACCCAGGACCTCCCGGACGGGCCCGAGCTCACTGTGACCTGGTCCTGGCCGGCCGCACTGTTCGACGAGGACGACATCGCCGCGCTGGCCGCCGCGTGGTTCCGGATGCTCGGCGCGCTCGCCGAGCACGCCGAGGCCCCGGATGCCGGTGGCTACACGCCGTCCGACCTGAGTCTGGCCGCACTGAGCCAGGACGAGATCGAGGACCTGGAAGCAGAATTGAGGGACATCATATGAAGGCTTCGAGACTTGAAGACGTCCTGCCGCTCTCGCCGCTGCAGGAAGGACTGCTCTTCCACGCGCTCTCCGACGAGCAAGGCACCGACGTCTACCACACCCAGCTGGTCATGGAGCTCGAAGGGCTGCTGGACGTCGAGCGGCTGCGCTCCGCCGCGCGCGCCCTGCTGCGGAGACACGCCAACCTGCGGGCCGGGTTCCGGCAGCGCAAGAACGGCCAGCCCATCCAGGTGATCCTCGGGCAGGTGCCGCTGCCGTGGGCCGACGTCGACCTGACGCCGCTGCCCCCGGAAGAACGACAGCAGGCACTGGAGACGCTGCTGGAGGAGGACCGGGAACGCCGGTTCGTCCTGTCGGCCGCACCCGTGGTGCGATTCACGCTGGTACGACTGGAGGAGCGGCGCCACAAGCTCGTCCTGACCAGCCATCACATCCTCATCGACGGCTGGTCCGCGCCGATCCTGCAACGCGAACTGCTCACGCTGTACGCGAGCCACGGCGACCCCTCGGGCCTGCCCGCCGTCACTCCGTACCGCACCTACCTGGAATGGCTCGCCCGGCAGGACGCGGACGCCGCCAAGGAGGCATGGCGGCACGCGCTGGCGGAGCTGGCCGGCCCCACCCTGGTGGCGGCGCCGGATCCACAGCGCGCGCTGATGCTTCCCGAGTACCACACCACCACCCTCTCCGAGGAGCTCACCGCGGCCCTCACCGGCCGGGCACGGGCTCACGGCCTGACCGTCAACACCCTGTTGCAGGGCGTGTGGGCGCTGGTCCTCGCGGAGCTCACCGGGCGGGACGATGTCGTCTTCGGCTCGGTGGTGTCCGGCCGCCCGCCGGAGATACCCGGTATCGAGACGATGGTGGGCCTGTTCATCAACACCGTTCCGGTCCGGGTGCGCCTGGACCCGCGGGCCTCCCTCGCCGACAACCTCGCCCGGTTACAGGGCGAGCAGTCCCTGCTGCTCGACCATCAGCACCTCCGCCTCGGTGAGCTGCAGCGGCTCGTCGGCGCCAGTGACCTCTTCGACACGGCGCTGACCGTCGAGAACTACCCGGGCGGTGGCACCGCGGGGACCGGCGCCGACGGGCTGCACGTCACGGGCGTCTCCGGCAAGGACGCGGCCCACTACCCCCTGCGGCTGATCGCGGGTCTGCTCGGCAGCCGGCTCCAGGTGCGCCTGGAGTACCGCCCCGACCTGTACCGCCCGCAGGCCGCCCAGGCCCTCGTCGCCTGGATCGAAGCGCTCCTGCGGGCGGCGACGGACGACGCCGGGCGTATGCTCGCCCACCTGCCGCGGCCCACCGACGAGCAGCGGGCGGCCTTCCCCGAGACGGTGAGGGCGCACGAGCACAAGGCGGCGCACGAGACCGGGGCCGACGACGCGGACTGCGGAGAGGTGGCCTTGGCCACACGGACCGCGGATACGCCTCTCACGCCATCGGAGGAGATCCTGTGCGGTCTCTTCGGCGCCCTTCTCGGGCACGACAAAGTCGGAGTGGAGGACGACTTCTTCGCACTGGGCGGTCACTCGCTGTCCGCCATCAAGCTACTCAGCCGGGTCCGCACCGCCTTCGACGTCGAATTGCCGATCCGTACGCTGTTCGAGGCGCCCACGGTGGCGGCGCTGGCCCGGCGCATCGGTCAGGCCGGGCAGGCCCGGCCCGCGCTGACTCCCGGCGAGCGCCCCGAGCGCGTCCCGCTCTCCTTCGCCCAGCAGCGCCTGTGGTTCATGCACCGCCTGGAGGGCCCCAGCGCCACGTACAACATCCCCATGCCGCTGCGGCTCACCGGGCCGCTCGACCGGGCGGCACTGGCCGCGGCGCTGAGCGACCTGACTGCCCGTCACGAAAGCTTGCGCACCGTCTTTCCCGAGGCCGACGGCGTTCCCTACCAGCACATCTTGGATCCCGAACAGGCACGCCCGCAGTTCGAGTCGGTCGAGTCGTGCAACGGGACGAGCGCGCGGCAGCTGCTCGACGCGTCACGGTACGCCTTCGACCTGACGCAGGAGATCCCGCTGCGCGCCACACTGCTGCGGATCTCCGAGCGGGAGCACATCCTGCTGCTGCTCGTGCACCACATCGCAGGGGACGGCGGCTCGGTCGCACCGCTGCTGCGGGACCTGGCCGAGGCCTACACCGCGCGGCACGCGGACAGCGCACCTGCATGGACGCCGCTGCCCGTCCAGTACGCCGACTACACGCTCTGGCAGCGGCAGCTCCTGGGCAGCGAGGACGACCAGGAAAGCCTGCTGGCCGAGCAACTCGCCTTCTGGCGGAAGACGCTGTCCGGGGCGCCCGAGCAGCTGGTCCTGCCGGCGGACCGCCTCCGCCCCGCGGTACCCGACCACCGCGGCGGCACCGTGGAGTTCGCCCTCGACGCGGTCACCCATCAGCACCTCGCCGAGCTGGCGAAGGCCGCTGACTGCACCTTGTTCATGGTGGTGCAGGCCGGACTCGCCACATTGCTCACCAGGCTCGGAGCCGGCCAGGACATTCCGCTCGGCACCGCTGTCGCGGGCCGCACCGACCAGGCGCTGGAAGACCTGGCCGGCTTCTTCGTCAACACTCTCGTGCTGCGCACCGACACCTCGAACGATCCCACCTTCCGTGACCTGCTGCGCCGGGTCAGGGAAACGGACCTGGCGGCCTACGCGCACCAGGACGTGCCGTTCGAGCGGCTGGTGGAGGCCGTGAACCCGGTGCGGACGGCCGCCTCGCACCCACTCTTCCAGGTGATGCTGACCTTCCAGAACAACGCCCGGCCCCGGCTCGAACTGCCGGATGTCACCGTGGGTTTCGAGGGGTTCGGGGTCGGCGTCGCCAAGTTCGACCTGAGCTTCAGCATCGCCGAGACCAACGGCCCCGATGGGCGGCCCGCGGGACTGCGCGGCGTGATCGAATACGCCGAGGAGCTCTTCGACCCGGGCACCGTGCGGACCCTCGCCGAGCGCTTCGCCCGGCTGCTCGCCTCGGCAGCGGTCGAGCCCGCCCGGCCCCTCAGCAGGCTCGACCTGCTCTCCGACGCCGAACGCCGCGCGGTGTCCGACGCCTGGCAGGGACCTCCCGGGAGCGAGGCGCCCGCCACGCTCCCCGAGCTGTTCCGGCGGCAGGTGGACCGCACCCCGCACGCACCGGCGGTGGAGGCGGCCGACGCGACCTTGACCTACGCGGAGCTCGACGCCCGGGCCAACCGGCTGGCGCACCACCTCATCGCCCGTGGGGCAGGCCCCGAGCGCCTCGTGGCCCTCGCATTGCCCCGGTCGGCCGCACTGGTCACCGCCGTTCTCGCGGTGTCCAAGGCGGGCGCCGCGTATCTGCCGCTCGACCCCGACTACCCGCGGCGGCGGCTCGATCTGACGCTCGCCGACGCCGCGCCCGACTGCGTCCTGACCACGGCCGAGTTCGCCGGCCGGCTGTCCGCGGGAGAGGCCGCCGTCGTCCTGCTCGACGACCCGGCCACCGCAGCGGCCCTGGAGGACGGCGACGGCATCGCGCCCGCCCCGGCCCTCCTGCCCGACCACCCCGCGTACGTGATCTACACGTCGGGCTCCACCGGCACCCCCAAGGGCGTCGTCGTACCCCACAGCGGCCTGGCCGGGCTCGCCGCCAACCACCGCTCCGTGCACGGGGCGGGGGAGGGCAGCCGGGTACTGCAGTTCGTCTCGCCCGGCTTCGATGTGTCGGTCTCCGAGCTGTGCATGGCGCTGCTCACCGGCGGCTGCCTGGTCGTCGCCGACCAGGTCCCGGTCGGCGGCGAGCTCGCCGCCTTCCTCGCCGAGCGCCGGATCACTCACGCGCACATCCCGCCGGCCGTCCTCGACAGCGTCCCCGCCGCCGCCCTCCCCGACCTGGGGACCCTCATCACCGGCGGCGAGGCGTGCACCCCCCAGCTGATCGACCGCTGGGCGACCGGCCGGCGCATGGTCAACGGCTACGGCCCCACCGAGATGACCGTCGAGGTCACCTGCGCCGTCAACGACCCGGAGGAGGACGGCCCGGCATCCATCGGCCGTCCGCACCGTGACGTCCGCGTCCACGTGCTGGACGATCGGCTCCAGCCGGTACCTCCCGGTGTCCCCGGCGAGCTCTACCTCTCCGGCCCCGGTATCGCCCGCGGCTATCTGCACCGGCCGGGCGCCACCGCCGCGAGCTTCGTCGCCGACCCGTTCGGCGGGCCGGGCAGCCGGATGTACCGCTCCGGTGACCTCGGCAGGTGGCGTGAGGACGGGCGCCTCGACTTCCTCGGGCGCGTCGACGACCAGGTCAAGCTCCGCGGCTTCCGCATCGAACCCGGCGAGATCGAGGCCGTGCTCGGCCGGAGGGCAGGCGTGGCCAGGGCGGCGGTGACGGTCCGTGAGGACCGCCCCGGCGACCGCAGGCTGGTGGCCTACGTGATGCCCGAGGACCCGGACGGCGCGGACCTGGACGCCGCCCGGCTGCGGGCGGACCTCGCCGAGGAACTCCCCGCGTACATGGTGCCGTCGGCGGTCGTCCTGCTCGACGCGCTGCCGCTGACCCCCAACGGCAAGCTGGACCACCGGGCGCTGCCCGCCCCCGAGGCAGGCAGGGGCGGCGGGCAGGGCCCCCGCTCGGCACACGAAGAGGTGCTGTGCCGGCTGTTCGCCGAGGTGCTCGGCGCCGAACGCGTCGGCATCGACGACAACTTCTTCGAGAGCGGCGGGCACTCCCTGCTCGCTTCCCAGCTGGCCGGGCGCATCGGCCGCGCACTGGGCGTCGAGGTGCCACTGCGGGCGGTCTTCGAGGCCCCCACCCCTGCCATGCTCCTGCGGCGGCTCTACGGCGACGGTGACCATACCGACGGCTTCGGCGAGCTGCTGCCGCTGCGCACCACGGGAGAGCGGCGTCCGCTGTTCTGCGTGCACCCGGTGGGCGGCCTCGGCTGGTGCTACTCCACGCTGCTGCCCACCCTCGATGCCGACCAGCCCCTGTACGGGCTCCAGAACAAGGGCCTGGCCGGTGGCGAACCGCTCACCGCATCCTTTGCGGAGCTGCTCACCGGCTATGCGGAGCAGATCCGCTCCGTCCAGCCGACCGGGCCCTACCGCCTGCTCGGCTACTCGATGGGCGGTGTGCTGGCCCATGCGCTCGCCGTGGCACTGGAGCAGCAGGGCGAATCGGTGGAACTCCTGGTGCTTCTCGACTCCTACCCCGTCGAGCCTGGCATGAAGGGGGAGCTGACCAAGGAGCAGGTGCTCACCGACATGTTCCAGGCGTACGCGCGGATCCACGGCGACCCGGACCAGGTCCCCGCCGATCCGGCCGAGACACGGGCCCGCGTCGTCGATTACATGGGGCGTGGTGCCAGCGAATCCCGGTATTTCGACGACGAGCAGCGTGGCACGGTCCTCGATGTCCTCATCAACAACGTGACTCTGGTGCACCCCACGGAACTCGGTGTGTTCACGGAGGACGTGCTGCTGGTGGCGGCGACCGAGAACGTGCGGCCCTGGGCGGACCCGCAGGCGTGGCAGCCCTTCACGGCGGGCGGTTTCGAGCGTTACGAGATCGCCGCGACACACGAGGGCCTGCTGGCCCCGGAGCCGGCCGCGGAGATCGGCCGCATTCTGTCGAAGCGTCTGTGACGGCGGGCTGACGGATTTCCGGTACGCAGTCGTGTTTCATCCGGTGGCGGTGGGCTGTACAAGGCCACCGCCACCGCCACCGGCATGTGCCGTGCCGATTCCGGTGCTGCTGAGAATGAAGTAATGCAATATTCCCGCGATAAGAGGTCTGATTAATGTCGCCCCCGAATGCGTGAAGTTGACTGACGGCTCATGAACGTGACGGTCATCCCGGGTGGAGGCGAAACTCGTGCGGGACAGTGCGGGCGAAAACGGCGCAGCGGCCGGTCGGAACTACTGGCGCAAGGTACTCGACGCCGGCGGATTCACGCCCTTGCCGGCCTGGGCCGCCTCGGCGCGGCCGGAACGGGGGCTGGGCGAGTACCGGGCAGCACTGCCCGCCGGGGCCGACGTCACCAGTTCCGTGCTGCTTGCCGTACACGCGAAGGTCGTTGCGGCGCTGACCGGCGAGCGCGGGACGGTCATCGGTTTCCAGCCCGCGGCCCGGCCGTCGCAGGACGGCCCCCTGCCCGCACGGGTGAGCGTCGAGGGGGGCACCTGGCAGGAGCTGATCGGGGCGGCGGACCGTACCCGCCGCGACATCCTGCGGTATGCCGCGCAGGCCCCGCAGCCCGCCGAGCATGCGGGTCGTGCGCTGCTGGACACCATGGTGGCCGAGCGGACCGGCGAGCTTCCCCCCGGAGTCGTTCTGGCGGTATCCGCGGACGGCGGGGCCCTTGTGGTACGTCACCGCACCGAGGTCCTCGACCACCAGGCGGCGGTACGCATCGCCGGATACTTCACCACCGCACTGCGCCGCATCACCGAGAACCCGGCGGACGCCCACGACCGCAAGAGCCTGCTCTCCGCCGACGAACTCCACGTGCAGACGGTGGAGTTCGCGGGGGCCGAGGAGCCGCTGCCCGACCGCAGGTTCCACGAGCTCTTCGAGGACCGGGTGCGCCGCCACCCGCATGCCGTGGCGGCCGTGCAGGGCGGACGCCGTGTCACCTACGAGGAGGTCAACCGGCAGGCCAACCGCGTCGCCTGGGCGCTGCGCCGTTCCGGGCTCGGGGACGAAGACGTCGTCGCCGTGCTGACCGAGCGCAATCTCGCCTGGCTCGGCGCAGTGATCGGAGTCTTCAAAGCCGGCGGGGTGTACCTGCCCATCGAGCCGAACTTCCCCGCCGCACGGATCTCCGCCATGCTCGACCGCAGCGCCTGCCGTTACGCCCTGACCGAGCACGGCCCGGCCCCCGTCCTGGACCAGGTGAGGGCCGCGCCGCTCCCCGGTCACCGGATGGAGGTGATCCGGCTCGACGAACTCTCCGGCCAGGACCTGCCCGATCACAACCCCCGACTGCCGGTCGCCGGGGACCAGCTCGCGTACATCTATTTCACCTCCGGCTCCACGGGCGAACCCAAGGGTGCGATGTGCGAGCACGCCGGATTCAGCAACCACCTCCTCGCCAAGATCGAGGACCTGGGCGTGGGGGAAGGGGGCACGGTCGCGCAGGTGGCACCGCAGTGCTTCGACATATCGCTGTGGCAGCTGGTGTCCGCCCTTCTGGTAGGCGGCACCACGCATATCGTCGAGCAGGAGGCGGTCCTCGACATCGGCAGGTTCGTGGACACCCTGCGCACCGGCCGGGTCGAGGTGGCCCAGCTCGTCCCCTCCTATCTGGAAGTGCTGCTCGCCCACCTGGAAGGCAGGCAGGGACAACTGCCGGACCTGCGGTGCGTGTCGGTGACCGGCGAGGCGTTGAAGAAGGAGCTCGTCGAGCGCTGGTTCGCGGCCTTCCCCGACGTGGCCCTGGTCAATGCCTACGGCCTCACCGAGACCTCGGACGACACCAATCACGAAGTGATGCGCCGGGTGCCGGACGGGCTCACGGTGCCGCTCGGACGGCCCGTACGCAATGTGCGGGTCCACGTGGTCGACGAGCACCTCGACCCGGTGCCGCTCGGCGCGCCCGGGGAGATCGTCTTCTCCGGTGTGTGCGTGGGCCGCGGATACATCAACGACGAGGCCCGCACCAAGGAGACCTTCCTGCCGGACCCCTCCCGGCCGGGTGAACGCCTCTACCGGTCGGGTGACTTCGGGCGCTGGACCCCCGATGGGCGGCTGGAGTTCCACGGCCGCCGGGACTCCCAGCTGAAGATCAGGGGTTTCCGGATCGAGACCAGCGAGATCGAGAACCGGCTGCTCCAAGTGGCCGGTGTGCGGGACGCCGCGGTGGTCGCCGCGGGCTCCGGCGAGGGCCGCTACCTCGTCGGTTACTACGCGGCCCCGGACGGGCCGGAGCCGCAGGACGTACGTGCCCGGCTCGCCGGGTCGCTGCCCGAGTACATGGTGCCCGCGCGGCTGGTGCAGCGCGACGCGCTGCCGCTCACGCCCAACGGCAAGATCGACAAGAAAACACTGGCCGCACAGGCCACGGGCGCTGACGAGGCACCGGACCATCCGGGGAAGCCCCGGACCGACAGCGAACGGCGGATCGCCGGCGCATGGTCACAGGCGCTCAAAGTACCGGTCGAGCGCATCCTCCGCACCGCCCACTTCTACGAGACAGGTGGCACCTCGCTGACCGCCGTACGCCTGGCCGTCGCTCTGGACCGGCTCGTCTCCCTCAAGGAGATCGCCGAGCACCCCGTCCTCGCGGACCTGGCGGAACTGCTGGACCGCAGGCTCGCCGAGCAGGATCCCGCCGCAGCCGTCCACTGACGCCCCGCCGGCGCCACCGTACCGAGGGAGACATCGAAGAGATGACGTCCGTCCCAGCCGAAACCTCATCGGGTGCACTCGACGTGACCCCGGCCGCGCCCGGTCGGCTGACCGTCCTGCACGTGCGTGAGACCGACGGCGACGCCCCGCGCCGGGCCGCGGCACACCGCGCGGAGGTGCTGCGCAGCGTCGCCGAGCACGGTGCCGTACTGCTGCGCGGCCTGGGGCTCCAGTCGCCGGCCGCGATGGCTGACACGGCAGTCGCGCTCGGCATCGAGCCCATGGTCGAGCGGGAGCGCTTCTCCCCGCGGCGCGAGTACCAGCGCGCCGTCTATTCCTCCTCCGAGTGGCCGAGCGACGAGCCGATCTGCATGCACCACGAGCTGAGCTACGCCGCCGAGGTGCCCGCATTCGCACTGTTCGGCGCCCTGGCCGTGCCCCGGGAGGGCGGCGCCACGGCTGTCGCCGACTCGCAAGAGGTCCTGTACGCCCTCCCCGATGACCTGGTGGCGCGATTCACCCGCCTGGGCTGGCAGCTCACCCGCACCTATCGTGAGGTGGGCGTGGCCTGGAGCGAGGCGTTCGGCACCGACGACCCGCAGGACGTCGACGCGTACTGCCGGCACGCGCTCATCGACCACGAATGGCTGCCGGACGGCGCGCTGCGCACCCGCCAGCGCAGGGCCGCGGTGCTCAGCCACCCCGGGAACGGCCGCCCGGTCTGGTTCAACCAGGCCGCCTTCCTCAACGAACTGACCCTCGACCCGATGGTCCGCGCATACCTCACCGATGTGTACGGCCCCGACTCCCTGCCGTTCCACACCACCTACGGCGATGGAACGCCTATTCCCGCAGCGGCCGTCGACGTGATCAACGAGGCATACCGAGCGGCAACCCGGAGCGAGCCGTGGCAGGTCGGAGACCTGCTGCTGGTCGACAACGTGCGGATGGCGCACAGCCGCGAGGCGTACGAGGGCGACCGCGAGATCGCCGTGATGTTCGGCAACCCCACACAGCTCGCGGGACACGTCCTGCCCTGAGCCTCCACCCGCAACACGCCACCCCATGCCAGCTACGGAGACGCACATGTCACACACTTCTGAACCGGCTGCTCCGGCGCCCTCCTTCGCCGTGATCCCCGGCGCCCACGTGCACCGCGTCCTGGAGGGACAGCACAAGCGCACCACCGAGATCATCGAGGCGGCCTACCGCACCCACGGCAGGGGCGGGACCGTCAACCCGCCCTCGTACTTCCTGCGCTTCCCCGACCGCCCCACCTCACGGATCATCGCGCTGCCCGCCTCTGTCGGCGGTGATGTCCAGGTCGACGGGATCAAGTGGATATCGAGTTTCCCGGAGAACGTGAGCACCGGGCTGCCCCGGGCTTCCGCCGTCCTCATCCTCAACGATCAGGAAACCGGGTACCCGCTGGCGTGCCTGGAGAGCTCCATCATCAGTGCCGCGCGCACCGCCGCCTCGGCCGCTGTCGCCGCCGACCGGCTCAGCCAGGGACGCGCCCGCCCCCGGAGGATCGGCTTCTTCGGCGTCGGGCTGATCGCCAGGTATGTGCACACCTATCTGACCGGCACCGGTTGGACGTTCGAGGACACCGGCGTGTACGACCTGTCGCAGGAGCACGCCGAGGGCTTCGCCGGCTACCTGAAGGAGTCCGGTGCCGGGGGGACCGTCACCGTGCGGGAGAGCGCCGAGGACCTGATCCGCTCCAGCGATGTGGTCGTCTTCGCGACCGTCGCCGGCGAGCCGCACGTCACGGACCCCGACTGGTTCTCCCACAACCCCGTTGTCCTGCACGTCTCGCTGCGCGACCTGTCGCCCGAGGTGGTCCTTGCCGCCACGAACGTCGTGGACGACGTGGAGCACTGCCTCAAGGCCAACACATCCCTGCACCTGGCCGAACAGCAGGTGGGAAACCGGGACTTCGTCAGCGGAACCCTCTACGACGTGCTCACCGGAGAGCTGGAGATCCCCGGCGACCGGCCGGTGATCTTCTCGCCCTTCGGGCTCGGGGTCCTGGACCTCGCGCTCGGCAAGCACGTCTACGACACCTTGCAGGCTGCGGGAGAACTGACGGTCGTCGACGGCTTCTTCCACGAGACGCGCCGTTATGGGTGACCGGCCCGCGCTATCGACCCTTCCACACCACGGGGGGTAGTGTGCCGATCATTTCGGCTCCACATGAATTCCATGAGGAAGATCTGTTCGTCGATCTGAAGCCCACGCTCGACATCTCGCTCTTCCTCAAGTGCGAAGGCTTCAATTTCGCTGGCTCGATCAAACAGAAAGCCGCGCTCGAAATGGTCGAAGCGGCGGAGAGAGCCGGGGTGTTGACGACCGGATCGACCCTGGTGGAATCCTCGTCCGGAAATCTGGGCGTCGCGCTGGCCACGATTGCGGTGAGTAAGGGATACCGCTTCGTCTGCGTGACCGATTCACGGTGCAACCTGGGGTCCCGGCGGCTCATGGAGGCGCTGGGCGCCGATGTGCACATCGTCACCGAAGCAGACCCGGACGAGGGGTTCCTCGGGGCCAGGCTCACCTACGTCCGGCGGCTGTGCGAGAGCGACTCCGGGTATGTGTGGCTCAACCAGTACCTGAACCAGGACAACTGGCGTGCGCACCACCGGCTGACCGCGCCCGCCATCGCTCGCCGCTTCACCGGCCTCGACGTGCTCTTCGTGGGAGCCGGCACCACGGGCACGCTCATGGGCTGCGCGCGATGGTTCAAGGAGTTCCGTCCCGAGGTCCGGATCGTCGCGGTGGACAGCGTCGGCTCGGTCGCCTTCGGGGGCCCGCCGGGAACCAGGATGATCCCCGGCCTCGGCGCCGGGGTGCGCCCGCCGCTGCTCGACGAGTCCTACGTCGACGACGTCGTGCTGATACCCGAAGCCGTGACCGTGCAGATGTGCCACCGGCTGGCCGCCCGCGGGTTCCTGTTCGGCGGCTCCACCGGAACGATCGTCGCCGGGGCCGTTTCCTGGCTCGCCACTCATGACACGGGCTGCACCGAGCTCACCTCGGTGGCCATCTCTCCGGACCTGGGCGAGCGCTACCTGGACACGGTCTATCAGACCAACTGGGTGCACGACCTGTACGGACACCAGGACGCCGATGCGGGGACGCGGACCGTCGCGGAGCCGAGGAGCTGAGCGCCGGTCCCGCCGCCCGACCGTCCGTCCGCCATCCATGGATGAAGAAAGCGAGTGAGCAATGACCAACCCGTTCGAGGACACCGAGGGCCGATACCTCGTACTCATCAACGACGAGGGCCAGCACTCCCTGTGGCCCGCCTTCGCAGAGGTACCCGCCGGCTGGCAGGTGGCCCAGGAAGAGAGCGGGCACGAGGAGAGCCTCGCCTACATCGAAAACCACTGGACGGACATGCGCCCCCGGTCCGTCGCCGAGGCCATGAACCGTGCCGGATAGAACGTCCCTCGTCGGAACCGGTCCCGGCGGCGTCCGACCGGACAGGGCCGTTCTCCCTTCACCCGGACCTGCTGCTCGTAGCGGAACCGGACCTGCCGGACAGGACGTCCCGTTGCCTGTTGCCCAGGTCAGTGAGCAGAAAGCGAGGAATTGATGACAGTGACATGCGACCTCGGCGTCACCACACCGGTGATTCCCGTGGATCCGGAGTCGGCGGACAGGACAGCGGAGACGGCGCGCCGGATCCTCCCGGTCGCCGGCGGGCACATGGACGATCCGCAATGGATCGCCGCGGCCCGGGACGCCTGGTCCGAACTGCCGGTCGGACTGCGCCGCGCGCTGCTCGACTTCCGCCGGGCGTCCGGCCCCACCGGTTCAGCACTGGTACGCGGGCTGCCGGTGCACGAACCGGCGCTCCCCCCGACCCCGTCCGTCAAGGGATCCGTCCAGCGCAGCGCCACCGTGCCCGCGGCAGTGCTGATGATGATCGCTGCCGGCCTCGGTGATCCGGCCGCCTTCCGACCGGAGAAGAGCGGCGCCCTGGTGCAGGACGTCGTCCCCGTCCCCGGGCAGGAGGACTTCCAAGGCAACGCCGGATCCGTACTGCTCTCCTTCCACAACGAGAACGCCTTCCATCCGCACCGGCCGGACTTCGTGATGCTGCTGTGCCTGCGCGCCGATCACGACCGGGTGGCCGGGCTGCGCACCGGCTGTATCCGCCAGGCGCTGCCGTTGCTGTCCGAGGAGAGCCGTGAGGCGCTGTCCCTCCCGGAGTTCGTCACCGCGGCGCCGCCTTCCTTCGGTTCCGGAAGCGGCGGCACCACACCGCACCCGGTGCTCTTCGGCGCGCCCGAAGACCCGGACGTACGGGTCGACTTCGCCGCCACCGAGCCGCTCACACCGTGCGCCGGCCGGGCGATGGATGCACTCCAGGCGGCGTTCGGCCGGACCGCCCGGACCGCTCTGCTGGAGCCGGGCGACCTGGCCATCGTCGACAACCGGGTCACCGTGCACGGCAGGACCGCCTTCACCCCCCGCTACGACGGCCGCGACCGCTGGCTGCAGCGCAGCTTCATCCTCACGGACCTGCGCCGCTCCCGTGGCTGCCGGGACGCGGACGGCTACGTGCTCGACTGACGCTGCGCACCGGCGCACCCATGAGACTGCCTCGACGGTTCTTCGACCGTCGAGGCAGTTTCCGTTGTGCCGTCTGCGGGAGCCGCGGGGCCGGCTCCACCGGCGGACCGATGGTCAGCCGGAACCCACGAGGCGGCGTGCGACGTATACCTGGAGCCGGTTCAGCCGGATGACGAGCCACGGCGCCCCGAAGAAGGTCACCACACCGGCCGCGAAGTGCAGCGACACCGCGCCGAGCGGAGAGGGTCCGCCCCATGCGGGATCGGGATAGGGCACCCACCCCCAGAAGGGGTAGCTCACGTTCCGTACAGAGACGATCACCCAGCCGATGACCACGGTGAACGAGGCGCTCCCCAGCAGCAGGTTGGCGAAGAAGAAGGCCGTCCCGCGCTTGAGACGGCCGTCGCGCTCAGCGCGGCCGACCTCCTCACCGAGCCAGACACGAGCCCTGAACCGCTCGAAGGACGGTCCGCAGAGGGCGACCACGGCGACGGCCGCCAGCAGGGCCAACGGGCCGACGCCGCCCCCGGCGCTGCCCCGTTGGCCCTTCATGACATGGAAGACTCCGGCGATCAGGGCGAGCCCCAAGGGCAGGAGGAGCGCGAATCCCAGGTGCTGCCAGGTCCGGCGTTGCAACGGCAGTCCCAGCAAGGTGCGCAGGCCGGGCAGGAGCCGCTGCGCGCCAGGCAGGGAGTGGCGAGAGTCGTCCATGGAGCCATCATGTCAGCCGGCGGTGCCCGGGCCTTGGACCTACGGGCCGACGGAGGCCCCCGATGCACCGGATGCGCCCGTCGTGGCGGAGGCGGCAGCGGCATGTGCCGTCTCACGCGGCCGCGGTGCGGGGCGGTCGGCTGAAGGGGCCCGCACGCCGAGGGCCTTGAGCAGCGGCCCGGTCATGGCGGTGGTGATCAGCGCCATCAGGACGAGTACGGTCAGGCCGGTCGTGCTGATGAGGTGGAATTGCCAGCCGATGCCCGCCACCACCAGTTCCGTCACGCCACGGCAGTTCATCAGCACGCCGAAGCGCAGCGACTCGTTGCGCGGAGTGCCGATGAGCCGGGCGGCGCCGCCCGCGCCGATGATCTTGCTCAGGATCGCCGCGAGAACGAGTCCCGCGAACGCCAGCCAGGTCCAGGGGTTCAGGCCGAGGGCGCTGACCGAGACGTGGAGTCCCACACCGGCGAAGAAGAGCGGCAGCAGTACGGCCAGGGTGAAGCCCTGGAGCTGCTGGTTCATCCAGGTCGTGACGGCGGAGTCGCGCGGTACGGCCGTACCGAACAGGAAAGCGCCGATCACGGGATGCAGCCCCAGAAGGTGGGTGAGGGCGGCGTACCCGATGGCGCCGACGAGCAGCAGGGGAAGCAGCCGCTCGGCACCGGGACGCTGCTCGGCCCTGCGCACGAGGGCCGCGAGGAGCGGGCGCACCACCAGCGCGGTGAGCGCGACCAGGGCCAGGGTCATGCCGATGGTGGCCGCGATGTGCAAGGTCCCGCCGGAACCGGTCACGGCGAGAATGACGGTGAGGGCCAGCCAGGCGACGCCGTCTCCCACGGCGGCGCCGGCCAGCGCGAGCGACCCCAGCGGTGAACGGTCCATGCGCAGATCGACCAGGATCCTGGCGAGTACCGGCAGGGCGGTCACCGACATGGTGAGCCCGATGAAGAACACGTAACCAGCCTGGGAAGGGGTGGAGCCCTTCAGCAGGGCGGGCGCCGCGGCCGCGACACCGACACCGACGAGGAACGGCAGGCCCATCCCGCCGAGTATGGTCGCGCCCACCGCCCTGTTCCCCAGACGGCCCGTCCGCTCCACATGCAGTTCGCACCCGAGCAGGAACATGAAGGTCACCAGGCCGAGTTGGGCCGCCATGTCGAGGGTGGAGACGACCTCGGAGGGCAACAGCCAGGCCTGGGCGGAGGGCCAGACCCATCCCAGCGCGGAGGGGCCGAGCAGCAGTCCGCCGAGGATCTCGCCGACCACCAGCGGCTGGCCGATGCGGCCGAGCAGAGCTCCCAGCAGATGGCTCAGCAGCACGATCACCGCGACGGCGAGCAGGAACCGCGCAATCGGATCGACCGCCGCACCGCCGCTCGCGGCGGCCAGTCGCACGGTGTTCAGCATGGCGAGCCCGGGAGGGACGAGGGCAGCGGCGTCACGGCGGGGACGGAGGGCGGCTGTGGTACTTCGCCGTCCGGCCAGACGGCGAATCGGCGCCCCCCGTACAGCAGTGGTGTGGCGGGCGTCTGCGTCACCCCGGTCACCATGCCCAGGACCATGGTGTGGTCGCCGACTTCGAGCACACGGGTCACCTGGCACTCGGCCGTGGCGAATGCGTCTTCCGCCAGCCGCGGCAGGCCCGCGTTCGGCGAGGGCTGCCAGACGACTTCGGCGAACCGGTCCGCCACCGGCTTGGCGAAGACCTCGGCGGCGTGCTGTCCCTGCTCGTGCAGCAGATTCACCGCGAACGCTCCGCAGTCCAGCAGCGCGCGAAGAGTCTCGCCCTGGGTCGTCAGGCACACCGCGAGTATGGGAGGACTGGCCGTGACGCTGGAGAGGGACGTACAGGTGAGGCCGTACGGGCAACCGTCGGGCCCGAGTGTGGTGACCACCGCGACCCCTGTGGCGAAGCCGCTCATCAACGAGCGGAATTCGCCGAGCGGCACCGGCGCACGGGGCGGTGTCTCCGACGGCAGCTCGGGGTGGGGGACAGGTCGGAATGGCACACGGGTAGCCATGCGCGGTCGCCCTTCAGGAGGGAACAGATGGGTGGTGGGGTGATGGGCAGCAGTGCCGATGCCCGTACCTGACGGTGGAATCGGTACGGGCATCGGAAACTGCGGCGGTGAGGTGCGCTCAGCGAGCCGAGTTGATCGAGGCGAGGTACTCGTAGCAGCTGGGCAGTGTCGCCACCTGGCGCTCCGCATCGGCCCTGAGCTTCGCCCACTCCGCGCGCGCTCCGGCGGGGTCGATATGGGCGAGCGTCGGGCGCGGCCGGGCGGGCTCATGGCCGAGCCCGAGCATCATCGTGATCCACGAGTACTGCTCGAAGCCGTGGTAGTAGGGGTAGATGGTCTCCTCGTCCAGGAGGTGCGAGGCCCCGATCTCCAGGCGGGCGGCGAGCGCGTCCGGGATGGGGCGGACCTTGGCTTCCTTCCAGTACGGCGTGTCATCGCGCTGTGCCGCGCGGTAGTGCAGGACCAGGAACTCCTTCACGCCGTCCAGGACGTGCGCGACCCGGTCGTTGTAGCTCTTGGCCAGCGTCTGGTCCCAGCGCTCGTCGGGAAAGTGCTTCACCAGCTGCTCGATGCCGTGCTGGATGAAGAAGATCCCGGTGGACTCCAGCGGCTCGACGAAGGCGCTGGACAGGCCGATGGCCACACAATTCTTCACCCAGGAACGGCGGTTGCGCCCGATGCGCATACGGATGTGGTTGGCCTCCAGGCCGTCCTGCCCGGGGGCGGCGAACTCGCGCAGGGTGCGCTCCGCCTCCTCCGGGGTGCAGAACTCGTCGGAGTACACGTAGCCGTTGCCGTTGCGTCCGAAGAGCGGGATGGTCCAGATCCAGCCCGCCTCCATCGCGGTCGCGGTGGTGTACGGCCGCATCCCGGTGGTGGCCTGGTCGGGCTGCGGTACGCGCAGTGCGACGGCGCGATTGTTCGGCAGCACGTCCTGGAAGGACTCGAAGGGCTCCTCCATGGTCTGGTTGATCAGCAGACCGCGGAAGCCGGTGCAGTCGATGAACAGGTCACCGGCGAGCTCACCGTGCTCGCGCGTGCTCACATGCGAGAGCCAGCCGCGCTCGTCGCGGCCCACCTCGACCACGTCGTCGACGATGTGCCGTACACCGCGGTCGGTCCCGTACTTCGTCAGGTACTGCGCCAGCAGACCGGCATCGAAGTGGTACGCGTAGGGGAACTGGGCGCGCTGCTCCTCAAGCGTCGAGCGCCCCAGCGAGCCGTCGAGGCCGCTCGCGAACAGTGAGCCGTCGAGCATGCGCGGGGAACGCTGCGCCTCGCACAGGGCCGGCGTGATGAAACAGGAGCGGTCGAAGGGCTGGCTGCGGTCGCCCTTGAGCAACCACCAGTCGGCGAGGGAGAAACCGTCGGAGGCCCCCAGCCGCTCGAACGGGTGGTAGAAGTGCTGGCCGGACTTTCGCCAGTTCTCGAACCGGATGCCCAGTTTGTACGAGCCGGCGCACTCCGGCATCCACTCGCGCTCGTCCAGGCCGAGATAGTCGAAGAAATGCCGGACGGTGCTGAACGTTGCCTCTCCGACGCCGATGCTGGAGACCCGGTCCGATTCCACCAGGGTCACGTTTATGCGGTCTCCGAATGCGGCCTTCAGGTACGAGGCGCTCATCCACCCCGCAGTGCCGCCGCCGACAATGACAACCGAGTTGATCACTCTGGAACTCCTGCGTCGAAGGATCTGGAACAACTGATCAGGGCGAGAGCCTATGTACACCTGTCGCCCCTGAGCGGGGCTGGCCGGATTGCCCGCAGTGAAGCTATCCCGGAGTCCTTTCCTCTCGTTATCTCGGCTTCACGGTTTCGATTCATGGCAGGCCCGGCAATGCTTCGGCCGAGTCGCCGACAATTCCGCGAAAGCGAGACGATATCGAGACGATACCGGGGTCGCATAGCCTGAACAACCGTGCATATCACCTGTCCGGGACGCGGTCCGTGCAGGTGATCAAAAAGTTTTTTTGCAAGGTCAATGGAGGGCCAATGGATGTCGTCTCGGTCGATTCTCTGAGCAAGCTCTATCAGAAATATGAGAACGATCTCCGAGCGGTACGTGACAGCCAGCGCGCCTTTCTGGAGCAGCGCGGGAAGTCCATGAAGGCGCAATTGGACGATCTCGAAGCCGAGATAACCTACCTGCTGCTGCGCGACCATCGGCCGGAGCGCGTGGTGGAGATCGGCACCTTTTACGGGTGGTCCACCATGTGGATCCTGAGCGCGCTGCGCGACAACGGCACCGGTCACCTGTACTCGTTCGACATCGTCGACAAGGTTGTCCGCAATGTTCCCGCCGAACTGTCCGCCGACCGGTGGACGTTCACGATGGGTGACGTTCGCGAGCACCTCGGCAAGATCCCGGACGACACCGACTATCTCTTCATCGATGCCGACCACGGTGCGCGATTCGCGCGCTGGTACACCGAGAACCTCTTCCCGGCCGTCCCCGCCGGAATTCCCACGAGCGTCCACGATGTGTACCACGGCCGCCGGCCGAAGCCGCTGAGCGAGGGGTCGGTCGTCATCAAGTGGCTGGCCGAACACCACGTTCCGTACTTCACGCCCTCGCTCGCCAAGGCCCCCGAGGTCATGGAGCAGCTCACCGAGGTCAAGCGTGATCTCGGGCTCGCGGAGCCGGTGCGGAACAGCACCGACAACCCCATGATTTTCTTCCATCTCCCTCGCTGAGCATCCCCCCGAAGGCGGGCAGTGCGACCGGCTCCGGTCACCTGCCCGCCTTGCTGTTTCGCTCCCCGCCCGTCAGGCCCGCCGGGCCACCACGGGCAGATTCTTGGCGCCGTACATCCCGCGCGCGTGGTAGGCGATGTCGGCATCACGGTCGACCCGCAGCTCGGTGAAGGTGTCCAGCAGGGCGTTGAGCGCCACCCGGGCCTCCAGCCTGGCGAGGGGCGCTCCGACGCAGAAGTGCCCGCCACGGCCGAACGCGACGTGCCGGTTGGGGGTGCGCCGGATCACGAACCGGCCCGCGTCCGGGAAGTGGGCATCGTCGTGGTTGGCGGAGATGACCCACGGCGTGACCATGCGGTTGGCGGGGATCAGCCGCCCGCCGACCTCGACGTCGGTCACCGTTACCCGGCTCACGGTCGTGAACGGCGACCGGAAGCGCAGCACTTCCTCGACCGCGGACGGAATGAGGGAGCGGTCGGCGCGGAGCTCGGCATATGTCTCCGGATTGTCGTCGAGGCACTGCACGGCATTGCCGATCAGTAGCGTCGTGGTGAGATGCCCGGTCAGGAAGAGAATGCCGGCGAACTTGACCACCTCGTCATCGGTGAGCCGTTCGCCTTCCACCTCCGCGGTCGCCAGCTTGCTGATCAGATCGTTCTTCGGGTCCCCCCGGCGCTGCCGGCAGTGTGCGAGCAGATATTCGTCCATCTCCCGGGTGGCCGCCTGGAAATTGGCCACGATATCCTTCTCGGACCTGGGTCTACTGAGATTCATGAACCGGTCGGCCCACTTGCGGAACAGGTCCCGGTCCGATGCCGGAATTCCCAGCAGTTCGCTGATGACGATCACCGGCAGTGGATAGGTGAGCGCATCGATCAGGTCGAACCGCTCGCTGCCGATCTCGGCAAGCAGCTCGTTCGTCACGGCCGTGATGCGCGTCTCCAGTTTGTCCACGGTTTGGGGCGTGAATGCCTGGTTGACCAGCCGGCGGAGCTTCCCGTGCTCCGGCGGGTCCATCGCGTTGATATGTCCCTCGGTCAGCGGCTTCACATGCGGCATGACGCGGCTGGTGTCGTTCGAAAATACCTTGGGGTCGGAAATCACCTGCTGCACGTCGTCATAGCGGAATACGTGGTAGGGGCCATTTCCCTCCTGCCATACCGGATTCTCGGCCCGCATGCCGGTCAGCCAGTCGAAAAGATTGTTGCTGCCGTCGGCATGCGGGACGGATATGGGATCCTGCTCGGTCATCGGGTCTCCGTTCTGTGTGCGTCGTTACCGAACTGCTTTTCGTCGCCGAACATGCGTGGGTGAGAACCGGGCGTACCGGGACTCGCTGCCGCAGGCGGGCCCCGGATGCCGTAGGACCGTCGGACGGGCTCGTTCAGACGAGCAGGCCGCGGTGGTACAGCACCCGTTTCTCCACAGGCCGGAACACCATGGCCTCGACCAGCACGCCGATGGCGAGGATCAGCGCCACCGACGCCATCACCAGGGCGAAACTGTCCGCCTGCTTCCCGGTGTCGAGGATCCGCCCGACACCGGGAAGTGGCGTCGAGGTGATCAGCTCGGCGGTCATCAGGGCCCGCCACCCGAAGGTCCAGCCCTGGCGCAGCGTCGCGATCAGTCCGGGCAGCGCGGCCGGCACCAGCACATGGCGGAACGCCCGCAGACCAGTGGCGCCCATGGCCCGACCGGCACGCCGCAGCAGCACGGGAACCTGGTCGAGCGCGCCGACCACGCCCAGGGAGAGGGACGGCACGGCACCCAGCAGGACGACCGAGTACACCGACCGCTCCGACTCCCCGAACGCCACCACCGCCAGCGGAACGAGGGCCGCTGCGGGCAGCGACTGGAATGCCGCGAGGACCGGCGTGAGGACGGTCCGTACCGCGCCGTACCGGTACACCAGCAGGCCGAGCGGGACACCCAGCAGCACCGCAGCGGCGAATCCGGTCACGGCCCGGCCCAGACTCTGCCCGAGAGCCGGCAGCAGGATGCCGTCCCGTAGCAGCTTGGCCAGTTCGTCCAGGACCGCGACGGGTGACGGCAGCCTCGGGAACAGGCCCGAGAGGGCGGCCAGTTGCCACACCGACAGGACGAAGACGGCCGCGAGAACCGGAGCCGTCGCCCTCTTCACGGACCGGCGGAACAGGGTGGGCACGGCCGGAGCGGCCGGGGAATCCAGCACGTCCGCACCTGACGAGAAGTCCGGCGGGACGTCCTCCCCGCGGACGGGGCTGAGGTCAGTCACGGGCATGTCGGCAGACCTCCTCACGCAGGTCTCGGGAGATCTCCAGGGCCAGGCCGAGGAGGTTGGCGTCCTCGGCACGGCGCGGGTGAGGGATGCCGATCCGCCACTCGCGGGCGATCCGGCCCGGCCGGGAGGACAGCAGTACCACACGGGTACCCAGCCGCACCGCCTCCCGAATGTCGTGCGTGACGAAGACGACGCTCGGCCGCCGGCGCTCCCAGACGCCGATCAGTACCTCGTGCAGCACATCCCTGGTCAACGCGTCGAGTGCCGTGAACGGTTCGTCCATCAGGAGGAGGTCGCTGCCCTGGGCCAGGGCGCGAGCGAGGGCGACACGCTGCCGCATGCCGCCCGACAACGTGTGCACCCGCTTGCCGTAGGCGTCCCCGAGCCGTACGAGTCCGAGGAGCCGCGCGGCCTCGGCGCGGCGCTCGGCCCTGTCGGCCGTCCCGGCCAGTTGCAGTGCGAGTTCGACGTTGCGACCGGCCGTCAGCCAGGGAAAGAGCGCATGGTCCTGGAACATCAGGGCCGGGCGCCCGGCGCCCGAGGACACCTGGCCGGACGACGGCCGGTCCAGACCGGCCAGCAAGTTCAGGAGGGTGGATTTCCCGCAGCCGGACGCGCCCAGCAGGCAGAGGAACTCGCCCGGCGCCACTTCCAGGTCGATGCCGTCAAGGACGAGCGCATCGCCGAAGGTCTTCGTCGCACCGGTCAGCCGCACGGCCGCAGTGGTGGCGGGGGACATCGGCTCAGTGGGCCATGCCGGCGCTGAGCGTGGCGCCGTCGGCCGGAGCGATCAGGAGGAAGGCGCCGGTGGGACGCGACCGGGCGTACGAGTCGAGCGCCAGCGGCTCTGCGGTACGCACCCGGACCGTGCCGATGTCGTTGGCGACCAGCTCGCCCGGCGCAGGGTGCCGGGCGAGGTCGTCGAGGGCCAGCCGGGACGGGATGTCCTTGACGATCGCCTTGACGGTGCGGGTGGTGTGCTTGAGCAGCACCCGGTCACCGGGCCTCAGCGGGCGGTCATGGAGGTGGCAGACGGTCGCCTCGATGTCCTGGGTGAGGGTGGGCGCGGCGGCGACCGGGGCGATCAGGTCGCCGCGGGAGACGTCGAGGTCGTCGGCGAGACGCACGGTCACCGACTGCGGTGCCCAGGCCGACTCCGCGGGCTCGCCGAGGATGTCGATGGCCGCGATGACGCTGGTGCGGCCGGAGGGCAGCACGGTGACCTCGTCACTGACGCGCAGCATCCCGGCGGTCAGCCGCCCCGCGTAGCCGCGGTAGTCGGGGTGTTCGGGCGTCTGCGGCCGGATGACGTACTGGACCGGGAAGCGGGCCGGCGCATCGGTGGGCGCGGCGACGACCGGGACGGTCTCCAGGTGCTCCAGCACCGTCGGGCCGGCGTACCAGTCCATGGTGGCGGACGGCGTGACGACGTTGTCGCCGGCCAGGGCGGAGATCGGGATGGCGGTGACCTCCGGGACGCCCAGTGAGGCGGCGTAGGCGGTGAACTCCTCGGCGATGGCGGCGAAGACCGGCTCGGCGTAGTCGACCAGGTCCATCTTGTTGACGGCCAGGACGACGTGCGGGACGCGCAGCAGGGCGGCGACCGCGGCGTGCCGGCGGGTCTGCTCGACCACGCCGTTGCGGGCGTCGACGAGGACCACGGCCAGTTCGGCGGTGGAGGCTCCGGTGACCATGTTGCGGGTGTACTGCACATGGCCGGGGGTGTCGGCCAGGATGAACCGGCGCCGCGGGGTGGCGAAGTAGCGGTAGGCGACATCGATGGTGATGCCCTGCTCGCGCTCCGCGCGCAGCCCGTCGGTCAGCAACGCCAGGTCCGGGGCGTCCTGACCGCGGCCCAGCGACGCCCGCTCCACCGCCTCCAGCTGGTCGGTCAGGACCGACTTGGAGTCGTGCAGCAGCCGGCCCACCAGGGTGGACTTGCCGTCGTCGACGGAACCCGCGGTGGCGAACCGCAGCAGCGAGGTCGCGCTCGTTTCGAGGTCGGCGGTCGGCATGGCTAGAAGTACCCCTCACGTTTGCGGTCTTCCATGGCTGTCTCGGACAGCTTGTCGTCGGCGCGGGTGGCGCCGCGCTCGGTGCGCCGACTGACGGTGATCTCGCTGATGACGGACTCGACGGTGACCGCGTCGGAGTCGACGGCGCCGGTGCAGGACATGTCGCCGACGGTGCGGTAGCGCACCCGCCGCTTCTCGACTCGTTCGTCCTCCTTCGGGCCGCCCCACTCGCCCGGCGCAAGCCACATGCCGTTGCGGGCGAAGACCTCGCGCTCGTGCGCGTAGTAGATCGTGGGCAGCTCGATGTGCTCGCGGGCGATGTACTGCCAGACGTCCAGCTCGGTCCAGTTGGAGATGGGGAAGACCCGGACGTGTTCGCCGGGCGCGTGCCGGCCGTTGTAAAGGTCCCAGAGCTCGGGCCGCTGCCGGCGCGGGTTCCAGCCGCCGAACTCGTCACGCAGGCTGAAGATCCGCTCCTTGGCGCGGGCCTTCTCCTCATCGCGGCGGCCACCGCCGAAGACCGCGTCGAAGCCGTGTTTCTCGATGGCGTCGTTGAGCGGGACGGTCTGTAGCGGGTTGCGGGTGCCGTCCGGGCGCTCGCGAAGCTCGCCACGGTCGATGAAGTCCTGCACCGAGGCGACGTGCAGCCGCAGCCCGTGCGCGGTCACCAGTCGGTCCCGGTGAGCCAGCACCTCGGGGAAGTTGTGCCCGGTGTCCACGTGCAGCAGGGAGAAAGGCACCGGCGCGGGCGCGAACGCCTTCAGCGCCAGGTGCAGCATGACGATGGAGTCCTTGCCGCCGGAGAAGAGGATCACCGGCCGCTCGAACTCGCCCGCCACCTCGCGGAAGATGTGCACCGCCTCCGATTCCAGCGCGTCCAGGTGGCTGAGGACGCGTGCCTGGGTCACCGCGGTCATATCAGTCCCTCCGCCGCCAGCAGCGTCTGCACGGCGTGCGCCGACTGCCCTGGGGACTGCAACTGCGTATCGAGGTACAAGTCCGGTTCCTTGGGTGGCTCATAGGGGGCGTCGACCCCGGTCAGCCCGGTAAGCCGGCCGGACGCCTGCTTCGCGTAGAGGCCCTTCACATCGCGCTCGGCGCACACCTCCATCGGGGTGGCCACATGGACTTCCACGTACCGCGTGCCCGAGCCCTCGTGACGCGCGCGGACAGCAGCGCGGCTGTCCGCGTACGGGGCGATGACAGGAACCAGCACCATGACGCCGTTACGCGCGAGCAGCTCGGCCACCAGGCCGACCCGCTGGACGTTGGTGTCGCGGTCCGCACGGGAGAAACCCAGACCGGCCGAGAGGAAGGTGCGGATCTCGTCCCCGTCCAGGACCTCCACCCGGTGGCCGGCGGAGCGCAGTCGCTTCGCCAGCGTGCCGGCGATGGTGGTCTTTCCCGAGCTCGGCAGCCCGGTCAGCCAGACCGTCGCGCCGGGGTGATGGCGATTCATTTCGGTTCCTTCGAGTGCGGCGCCCATGTGCCCGGTTCGTTCGTTGCGTCCGCTCGGGGGCGCTCAGCCCCTCGCGCCGGGCACGGAGAGCCCCATCCGCTCCGCGAACGCTCCCTCGAAGGTGCGGCGGAACGTACCGGAGTCGTTGACGTGGGGGAATGCCTCGGCCGGGACCGGCACGTCCAGGAACTCGCACAGCGGCCCCCAGCCCTCGGTGACCCGGTGGACCAGCAGACGGTCGGCCGGGACGACACGCTGGACCTCTTCGTTGTGCCGGAGGAACGTCTCGATGGCTCGCTCCTCGTCGGCCTGGTCCAGCCGGCCGCCCTGCCCGTCGTCCATGATCCGCGGCAGCAGTTCATTGCCCATGAAGCCGGCGAACTCCATGGCCTCGGGGGAGAGACCGTTCGGCGGCAGCGTGGGGCCTTCGGTGTCCTCGCCGGTAGCGAAGATGGTCTTCTTGACGCTCGCGTACCAGCTTTCCGGGTCCCGTACCGTCAGAACGACCTTGGCCTCGGGAAAGGTCTCGACGAGCTCGCGCCAGAATGCGCAGCCGGGCCAGTCGACCGAGGACTTGTAACCGTCGAAAACGCGGTCCCATTCGACCTTGTCGGCGCTCAACGCATGGCGCCACCGAGGAAGGTGATCGGCATGTCGAATCACTTCGAGCATGTGATAACAGGGGCCGAATCCCAGCTTTTCCAAGGCCAGCTGGAGGGAATTGGTGCCGGTTCGGCCGAACCCCACACCAATGACGTTGAGCATGTCAGTTCCTTTCGCATGGAAAAATATCAACGACCGGCATGCGACGTGAGCGCGTCCAGGGCGTCCCAGAGTTCTTCAGCGGCTGACGGCCGGCAGATCGCCAGGTCGGGCAACGAGGGATCGGGCTGGTTGTAACGGGGCGCCGACCCGTCCAGTCGCCGCACCCGCAGGCCGTGGGCCAGCGCCACGGCAACGGGGGCGGCTGAGTCCCATTCGTACTGACCGCCCGCATGCACATAGGCGGAGCCGGTGCCGCTCAGTACCGCCATGGCTTTGGCCCCCGCGGACCCCATGGGCTGGATCCGGGCGCTCAGCCGCTCGGCGAGGTCGCCGACCAGCGCAGGCGGGCGGCTCCGGCTCGCCAGGAGCGTCAGTTGTTCGGGATCGGGGCAAGGGGGAGCGGTCTGCCAGGTCGAGAACGTCTGACCGGCCGCGGGCAGGGCCACTGCGCCGGCGGCCAGCGAGCCCTCGATCCACAACGCGACGTGCACCGCCCAGTCGGTACGCCCCGCTTCGCCGAACTCACGGCTGCCGTCCAGCGGATCGATGATCCATACGCGCCGTGCGTCCAGCCGGGACCGGTCGTCCGCGGATTCCTCCGAAAGAACCGCGTCGCCGGGCCGATCCGCCGCGAGCCGGGCGAGCAGGAATTCATCGGATCGGCGGTCGCCCTCCGCGCTCGGATTCGTGTGACCGGGTTCCGATCGCAGAGCGAGCAGCAAAGCGCCGGCGGTCTCCGCGAGCCGGTGTGCCAACTGATGGTCTGCGGGGTCCTGCGTCGGAATGTAGACCGGGGCCCTGTCATCGGTCGGGCTCATGCCCGATGGCGGGACCGCATCGGCTTGCGAAGTGGACAACAGGATCTCCTGGGCGCAAGTGACGACTCCGTGGCGGAACGGTCGTTTCGACCAGATCTCGCTGATCAGGAAAGTAGCCAAACGACCTATTGTTTGGTTATCAAACAGTTTCAGGGAACCCGAACTCGCCGTTATTCACGAATAACGGCGAATGAAGCTTTCTGTAGTTCTTCTCGGTACGGCGAACACTCCTCAAGGCGTTCGGCCGCCTGCGAGCGGCACGAGCGCTCGCAGGCGGCCGGTCGGTGACAGCTGGTCTCACCTCTTGTGCAAACTCGCCGGTGCCCGCTGTCCGGGCACCGAAATACGGTGCCCCGGCCCGCTCTGTACGACGGGCTCGGAGTCCAGCGCGTCCAGCTCCAGCAGAGCCCGTTCCTGCCAGGGCGGGGAGCCTACGCTGGTGAAGATCTGCTGGGCGGCGAGCAGATGTGTCCGCGAAGCCGAGTACCGGCCCTGCCGGCGGCAGGATTCCCCGAGAGCCAGGTTGATCTGGCCCTCCACCAGCGGACTGTCGATCCGTCGGCTGATCTCCAGCGCCTCGTTCAGCACGGCATCGGCCTGCTGCGGGGCATTGGCGGCCAGGCTGGTCTCACCGACGCCGAGCAGGGCATAGGCGAGTCCGACCTGGTCGGACTTCTCCTTGACGATCCGTACGACCTCCAGGAAGGTCTCCTCCGCCAGCACCAGCTGCCCCTGCGCAAGATAGGCACGGGCCAGCCGATGAGATCCCTGCGCGAGGCCCCGTTCCCCGCCCGCACCGATCGACTGCGAGATGCGGATGGACTCCAGGGCGAGCCGGACCGCGGAGTCCGGCTGGCCGCGGTCGAGCGCGATCTGCGCCATGTTGTTCAGCGCATGGGCCTCCGAAGAATGGTCACCCACGGTACGGAACGTGGCCCGAGCCGTTTCCAGGCCTGTCATCGCGCTGTCCAGGTCACCCCGGATCCGGTCGGTTATCGCGATGTTCCGCCGGGTCAGCGCCTGGCCGTGTTCGTCGTCGGTCGCCTCGTAGAGCCGCAGCGCGTCGTGGAAGCGGTCGGCTGCCATGTCGATCCTGCGCAACCGCAGTTCGACCGCGCCCAAGTCGTGCAGCATGGCTGCCTGGCCGCGTGTGTTGCCGGCCTCGCGGGCGGCGGCCAGGGCGCGTTCGCAGCAGACCCGCCAGTTCTCGACGTAGTTGCGGGTCTCGAAGAGCGTCACCATGGACGCGGTCAGGTCCCAGGCAAGGTCGTCCATGCCCGCGCGAGCCGCCTGCTCGATCACCGCGAGGAGGTTGAGCCGCTCGGCCTCGAACCAGTCCAACGACACGGCGAGGAGATCGTCCAGGAACGCGGGATCGACCGTACGGCGCGGTACATCGCTGTGGATGACGGTGAAATCCCCGCCGTAATCCCGCCGGTGCGCCTCCTCGGTGATGGTCAGGAAGGTGCGGAAGACGCGGTCCAGGGCCGCCCGGTGTTCGTCGCACGGCGTTTCGTCATGAGCGCGCTCACGTGCGTAGAGACGCAGCAGATTCTGGAAGCGATAGCGCAGGCAGCCGGTCGCGTCGGTGCCGAGCGCCACGAGGAGCTGGGCATCGACGAGGTACTCGATGAGCCCTTCCGCGTCGAGTACGTCGGTGTCCAGCAGCGCCGCGCCGACCCAGGCAGTGAAGTCCGGGATGTCCAGGAGGCCGAGGAGACGGTAGAGGCGGGCTGCGTCGTCGGGCAGGTGCCGGTAGCTGAGCTCGAAGCTGACCCGTACCTGCGATTCGCCTTGGCTGAGTTCGTCCAGCCGCCGCCGTTCGTCGTCCAGCCGGTTGGCCAGATGCCGTACGGTCCAGTGCGGTTTGGAGGCGAGCCGGGCGGCTGCGATCCGCAGCGCCAGTGGCAGCTTGTCGCAGAGCTCGACCAGGCGCGCGGATTCGGCCGGCGCGGCGGAGATCCTGGCCGTGCCGACGATCTTCCCGAGCAGTTCCATCGCATCAGGGCCGGGGAGCGGGCCCAAGTGCACCCGGGCCTCCGCGGGCCAGGCCACCAGCCCTTCCAGCTGTTCACGGCTGGTGACGAGCACGCAGCTCTCACCGGCGCTCGGCAGCAGCGGCTGCATCTGTGCATACGTCCGCACGTTGTCCAGGACCAGCAACACGCGCCGGTCGGCGAGTATGTTGCGATAGAGGAAGCAGCGTTCCTCCAGCTCGGTGGGGATCTGCTGGCTCGACACACCGAGCGAGCGCAGAAAACGGCTCAGGACATCGCTGATGGGCAGCGTGTCGCCGCTCTCGTAACCCTGCAGATCCGCGAAGAGGCGTCCGTCCGGGAACTGGTCGCCGACGCGGTGGGCCCAGTGGAGGGCCAACCCCGTCTTGCCGACGCCGGCTGCCCCGGTGATCAGGCTCACGCTGACCGCCTGCCGTGTGCCCTCGCCCGCCACGAGGGTGCTCAGCGCGGCGAGTTCGTGCACCCTCCCGACGAATCCAGGGATGTCGGGCGGCAGGCTGGAGTGGACGGCCGTTGTCCGGGGTTGGTGTTTCGGGGCGACGAAGGAGATACGGGCGGCCGGGGTCAGCGCGGGATCGTCCCGCAGAATTGCATCGTGCAATTCCTGTAGATCCGGGCCCGGTTCCAGGCCGAGCTCCTCGACGAGCTGGCGGCGTGCGTCGCGGAAGGTCGCCATGGCATCGGCGCGGCGGCCGGAACGGTATTCCGCAAGCATGAGGTGGTAGCGCGTGCGCTCCCGCAGCGGTTGTTCGCGCACCACTGCGGCTAACTCCGGAATGGTCGCCTGGTGATTCCCGAGTTCCAACTGGACGGCTGTGTGGTCGTCGTAGGCATTGAGCCGCAGCTCCTCCAGCCGGCGTGCCTCCTCCTCGACCAGTTGGCCGGTCACTCCGTCAAGAGCGGGCCCCCGCCACAGATCCAGTGCGGACTGGTAGAACTGCGCAGCTTCATCGAGCCGCTGCTCTTTTGCGGCCTGTTGCGCCGCGCCTACCAGCTTGGTGAATTCCACCGAATCCACTTCGTGTCCTTCGGTGTTGAGCAAGTAACCGGGGTGGGCCGTGATGACGATGTCCTCGGCAACACCTTCAGCTTTGAACTTCTTGCGCAGGGCGGCTATGCAGATTGCCACCTGAGTGCGTGCAGTTGTTGGCGGCCTGCCATTCCAGACCACCTCGACCAACGTGTCCATCGGGACGATTCGGCCGGGGTTGAGGATCAAGAGTGAAAGGATCGTGCGCTGCCGCGCGCCGCCAACTGTCGTACTTCTTCCCCCTACGATCATGGACAGCGGGCCAAGGATCTTGAAGCTCAGCCGTTCTCTCATCATTCCTCCCCATCACTACGTCCCCCGAGGGGTGGTTATGGACCGAACAGTAGCCAGCAGCGAGAGGGTCGGATGTAGCGCGCATCAGAATCGTGACGAGTCGGGTACCCGTGCTCACCGAGAGGTGGGTTTCCGTAACGCTTGGTAGGGGTGAGGTTGAAGGGTGGGATGTCACGCAGGGGGCGGCCGGAACCACTGTCCGCGGGGGCGCTGCCTGCTGACTGTCTGTAAGGGGAGTGTGCGACGGGAGGGGCGCGCTGCCTCTCCTCCAGCCTCTGACGTCGCGCGCAGGGAACGTGCTTGCGGCACGGGGTGATCAGTTCCGGCCGTGGTAAGGTCACGCGAGTGGGGGAGCAAAAGAGTGCGGGGAAGAGGGCATCACCGCGCCTGGGCGAAGTCCAATACCGCCGTGCAATTCATCTCCTGGAATCGCTGTGGGTGATTCTCCGGGTTCTTTGTGACTTATCGAGAGGCCCCCGGCCCGATTTGCGCTCCCCACGAAAGCGACTGTGGCGCTGGCTCGCCGTTTCCGCTGCCGGGGTCGTTGCGGCGGCGCTCGCGGTGTCCGCCGGCAATCTGATGGCAGAGCGACTGCGATTACCTCTCGCCTTGTGCGCCACCCTCGCATGCGCGCAAACCCTCCCGATGGCGCTTTCTCTCGTTCGCCCCGTTGCCGCCTGGTGGCTTTCACTGGCGGCCACGATCGCCTACGCATGGACCGGTGCTTCGCTTGCCGGGCACAACACGGCGGGATTGCCCTGGCCCTGGACGGGGGCTGCACTGCTCGTCCATCTCGCCGTCACCCTCATCAACGCCTGGCAGTTCCCGCTACGGGCAGCAGCCGCGCAATGGGCGCTCAGCGTGCTCACCGGCCTTGCCCTCCAGACGTGGGCGACACCCCCGGGTGCGAACCACAACCTGCAGCTGTACGGAGCGGCTTCGGTGATCGGCCTGGCGCTGCTGACCGTCGTCCGGTCGAATGTGCGGGCCCGGCGGCAGCTGCGCAGGCAGGAAAGCCTGACCGCGCTCGAACGTTCCCGCCGAGCAGTCCTGGAAGAACGGGCGCGTATCGCGCGGGAACTTCACGATGTCGTTGCCCATCACATGTCGGTGGTGGCCGTTCGGGCGGAGGCGGCTCCGTACCGGGTGGCGGATCCGCCCCAGGAGCTCAGCGAGTGTTTCACCGAGATCCGGGAGAACGCGCTGGCAGCCCTGGCCGAGATGCGACATCTACTGGGCACGCTCAGGTCGGACGAGCAGGACCCGGACAGCCGCTACGTGCCGCAGCCCGGCCTGGACAACTTCGAGGAACTCCTGGAAAACGTCCGCTCGGCAGGACTGGAAATCGCTGCCGAGATCCGCGGTGTACGACGTGAACTGCCCAAGCGGGTCGAGCTGTCCGCCTTCCGGATAACCCAGGAGGCGCTGAGCAATGCGCTGCGGCATTCCCCGGGTTCCCAGGTCGAAGTCACCTTGACATATGGCCGGTCGGAGATCGAGGTGCACGTATCCAACGGTCCGCCGGCCGGTCCGGTGGAGCCCCGGCCGGGGTCCGGTCATGGCGTGCTGGGAATGCGGGAGCGGGTTTCCCTGCTCGGCGGTACTTTCCGGGCGACACATCGAGGGGACGGGGGGTACGAAGTGACAGCAGCGTTGCCCTTGCGTTCCGGTGGGAGCGAGGAAAGTTGACGATTCGTGTAGTGATCGCGGACGACCAGACGATGATCCGCGAAAGCTTCGCCATTCTCCTCAACGCGCAGCCGGACATCGACGTTGTCGGCGAGGCGGACAACGGTGAGGAGGGAGTCCGCCTGGTTCACGAATTGGACCCGGACATCGTCCTCATGGATATCAGGATGCCGCGGCTCAACGGCCTCCAGGCCACTCAGCAGATCACGGCGGGCGGCAGCGTCGCCAAGATCCTCGTACTGACCACGTTCGACCTGGACGAGTACGTGTACGAAGCGTTGCGCGCCGGCGCGAGTGGTTTCCTGCTCAAGACTTCCTCCGCGCACCAACTGGCCAACGCCATACGTACGGTGCACGAGGGCGGCGGGCTCATCGAACCGACCATCACCAAGCGGCTGATGGAGGAGTTCGCCCGGTTGCCCATCCCGCGCAGACCGCGGCAGGAGAACGTCGGCGACCTGACGCTCCGTGAGACCGAGGTGCTGTGCCTTATCGCGCGGGGACTGTCCAACGCCGAGCTCGCGAAGGAGCTGGTCATCGCCGAGCAGACCGCGAAGACGCACGTGGGCCGCATCCTGGTGAAGCTCGGCCTGCGGGACCGTACGCAGGCGGCGATATTCGCCTATGAAGCCGGCCTCGTCGTCGCAGGTGAGTGAGCGTGCCCGGAGGGCCCGCGCGCGTCGACGCGCTCTGCGCCGGGGACATCTGTCCGGGCTTCTCTGCCTTGAGGCCGACGCCCATGCCCCCCTTGGGTATGGGTGAGTTCCCCACTGTCATACCTGAGAGCTAGCTGCCAAGTGAGCTCTCTGGTGTGATCCCTTCCCGTGTCGGTGAAACCTAGCCTTCCTCTCAGTTCTTCGAACGACGAGGAAGGAAAAGAAGCTGTGCGAGCTGCCCGTCTCAGACGTGGATTGCTGATCTCCGCCGCTGCTGGCTGCCTTGTGTTCTCGGTCACCGCAGCAGCTCATTCCCACGCCACGCAGACTCCCGTAGCGCCCCGGCTACCCGCGCTCTCGGCGGACACACTGGAGGACCGTTACGCAGCGAACCGCCACTACATGGCCGAGGCGGAGCGGGCGGCACGGGACGTGGGGGACGGCGCTCGGGCGGACCGGCTGGGCGAACTGCGCTCCGTAGAGCGCAACTTCCTTTCCTTCTCGCCCGTTGGTGACGGCCAAGCCGTGGAGGTACTGGGAGATCTGGCCCATGCGGACCGGATAGCCGTGGTGGTTCCGGGCTCCGACACCACTATCGACACGTTCGACATGCTCGGCTCGCGTTACGGCTCGCTGGCCGGTGGCGCCCGCGGCCTCTATGCCGAGGCCAAGAAGCTGGACCCGAAGTCACGGGTTGCCGTAGTGGCCTGGTACGGCTACCGAGCGCCCCGGACCCAGAGCGTCGAAGTCCTCACCAAAGGCCGTGCGGAGGAGGGAGGGCAGCGGCTGGAAGGGCTGATCAGGCAGTTGCGGCAGGTGAACGCCGCGGCCCGGACCACCCTGCTCTGCCACTCCTACGGTTCCGTGGTGTGCGGAAGCGCCATGGGCACGATGGACCCCGGGACGGCGTCGGCGCTGTCGGACATCGTGGTCTTCGGCAGCCCCGGCATGGGGGTGCGTTCACGGTCCGAACTCGGCACCCACGTCCCGTTCTGGGCGGGCCGCGGCACCCGCGACTGGATCGCAGACGTGCCGCACGCCAGCGTGAGCGTCTTCGGCGTATCGGTCGGCTTCGGCGGCGACCCGACATCCACCCCTTTCGGCGCCAAGGTCCTTCCCGCGGGCTCCGCCCAGCACAGCGACTACCTGAAGCCCGGTGGCATCGCCGTACGGAACATCGCGCTGATCACGCTGGGCCGGGGAGCGGAGGTGTCCCGTGGCTGACCTCCGTATTCCTCCCGAGGAACAGACCGCCCGAGCCGGTGCGCCCGGTGCCCAGGCACTGACGGGCCGGCCGTGCGCGGGCCGTCGGCCATGGACTGCCAGGCTGCACGCGACGGTGCTGCGGATCGACGCGATGACCCCCGTCGGCCGAGACCGCGCCGTCGACGTGCTGCGTTCGCTGGCCACCCTGGGTGTGGTCCTCGGCCACTGGTTGGTCAGTGCCGTGGTGCTCCAGGCCGGCGGCCATCTGGCCAGCGACAGCCCCTTATCGCACATGCCCGGCCTCGCCCCGCTGTCGTGGGTGCTGCAACCGCTCGCGATCTTCTTCTTCGTCGGGGGCCGCGTCGGGTCTCACAGTTACGGCTCGGCCAGGGCGAATGGCATGGGGTACGGCACCTGGCTCGCCCAGCGGCTGCGCAGGCTGCTGCGCCCGACGCTCGCACTCGCCCTCACATGGGCGCTGGCGCTGGTCGGCCTGGCCACCGCGGGCATGGCGCCCGAGACGATGCACACCCTGACGCGGCTCTCCTTCTCGCCGTTGTGGTTCCTCGCGGTGTACGCGGCGTTGACCGCCCTGACACCGCTCGTCCAGAAGTGGGGAATCCGGGTAGCTGTGACGGCGGGCATGGTCGTGGCCGCCACGGACGGTGCCCGATTCATCTTCGGCGACACCGGCTGGGTCGAATCGCTCCGTGACATCAACATCATCGCGGGGTGGCTGGTGCCGTACTGCCTGGGCACGGCCTGGGTGTCGGGGGCGTTCACCCGCCGCCGGTCCGCCATCACGATGCTCGTCGGCGGCGCTGTGGCCACGGCCGCCCTGATGCTGGGGGGCGGCTACCCCGTGAGCATGGTGGGCGTCCCCGGTGACAGCATGTCGAACCTCAACCCGCCCACGCTGGCTGCGGTGACATTCGGGCTGGCCCAGTGCGGTGGAGCTCTGCTGCTGCGCCGACCCTTGCGCCGCCTGGTCGGGCAGCCGGTAGCGGACAAGTCCCACTCCGCTTACCGGACATCACCCCGGGCGACGCCCCGCCAGTTCCTCTGGGCGGCGGTTGCGCTGCTCAACCTCTCGACCATCACAGTCTTCCTGTGGCACCAGACGGCGATGCTCGTCACCACCGTTGTCTCTCTCGCACTCGGTCAGCGGTACTTCGCACTGCACACGAGCCCGGACACCCCGTTGTGGGTCGTTGCCCGCCTGGCCTGGACACCGGCGTTCGCGGCCGTGCTGGTCCTTTTGTGGGCGGCCTTCCGTGACTGGGACAGCGAAACCCTTAAGGGAGGCCAGCGTTGACCTTACTCGCAAAAGCGGACGAATGTGCGCCTCGGTGCCCCGCTTATTCGTGGAGTACGGGATCCACGCCTCTTTTCGAAGTCGAGACGATAAGAGGGTGATGGCATACTCTCATAATGTTTCTGCTGTAAGTTACGCTGGGCTCTTTAGTTACTCCACGGGGGGAATCACCGACCATGCAACGCAGGCTTGACAGAGCTGTCCGTACCTCCTCCGTGCCGCGGGTCGGAATGGCGGTTATTGCCATCGCCTCCTCGGCTGTCCAGCGGGGCGATGAAACGCATGGGGGTAGCTGTCGTGCGTCCTGTACGCAGGGCGCAGGGGCGACCTCCGCCTTCCTCAACGAAGACTGGGCCTGATCTCTCGCCGTTCCCTGCGTGCCCCGTAAGGCGAGTCCGTAAAAGACGTGGAAACTTATGCCATCGGACAACTGAATTCCATCCACGAGTGGACGTACAGCCGGGTTTCTCTCGGTTCATGACGCGCGCCAAGGATACGGTCGGCAATGTCCAGCCGCGCCTCAAGGGTGTTGTGTGGAACCCGCACGGGTTGGGGTGCAACGGGCACCATCCTCTGGGACCGATTGTTGATCCGGTCGGGTCCGTGACATGTCGTAGCGCAGTTCCTCGCACGCGGGCCAGGCCATTTCTCGTATCGCGCGGTCACGGCCCACTGTCTTTTGAGGCACTTCCGGTCGAGGCGAGGCAGGCGGATTTTCTGCAAGGTTGGGTGTCACTGAGGTTGAATTCTGCGGGCGACCGTGGAGATGCTTCGCGCCCGGGTCGCTGCCGGCGGCCGGGTGGGGGATTCTGGAGAGGTAAAGGGCGAGTCGTAGGGGAAGCTGTGAGGTGCCTGATGAGCACTCTCGAAGAGCACATCGACGTCGACGCTCCGCTCGAAACGGCCTGGGACTGCCTTCACCGCCCGGAGACCTATCCGCGGTTCCTGAACGGTGTACGGGATGCCCGGCCGGAGGGGGAGCGACGCACGCACCTGGACGTTGACACGGGAGGCCGGGCGCAGGGGTTCGAGGTCGAGATCGTCGACCGGGAGATGGAGAACGTGATGACGTGGCGGACGACGAGCGGTCCCGACCTGGCAGGGACCTTCTCGCTGCTGCCGATCGACCGGGCGCACACCCGGCTCCAGGCCCGGTTCGAGTACGACCCCGACACGATCAAGGAGACCTTCGGCGGGCCTCGGGGGTTTGCGCAGGCGACCGCGATCGAGCGCGGAGTACGGAGCGACCTTCAGCAGTTCAAGGAGCTGGCGGAGGCAGAGGGCAAGGGCCGGTAGACGGACAGCACTGTCCCCTCAAGGTCCGTCGCCGCGGACATCGGTTGAATAGCTCGCGGCGGCGTGGCTTGTGCAGGGCGCCTCCGGCTCGTACAGCGCGAGCAGGTGGTCGTCCCCACCGTCACCGCGCCGAGCCCACCAGCATGGGGTGGGCCGCGTCGAAGGCCCGGCCCACCGGCTTGTCCAGGAGACCGTCGGTGAGCATCCGTTCCGCGCCACCGCAGCTCTCCTCCCCGTGCCGGAAGACGAACTCCACGGTGCCCGCCACTTCTTCGCGCACCTCGCCGGCCAGGGCCGTGGACGCGCCCAGCAGCATCGCGGTGTGCGCGTCGTGGCCGCAGGCGTGGGCGGCCCCGGGGTCTTGCTGGCGGACTCCAAGCCGGTCTCCTCGGTCACCGGCAGCGTGTCGGTGTCGGCCCGTAACAGAACGGTGGGGCCAGGCCGGTTGCCGCGCAGCGTCGCGGTCACTGAACTGTGCGTACGGCCTTGGTCCATCCAGGTCCAGCCCGCCGGGGGCCTGGGGTGCTCCGGTCCGGACTCCGGGAGACCGGTGACGTGGCCTGGCACGGCACCACGGATGAATCCTTGCGGGAGGTACTCCGCCGCCTGACGGGCGGATATCCGGCCCGGCTCACCGGGGGCCGGGCCCTTGAAGTCCGCGTAGCGGCGCTCGTCCGCCCCTGCCCCGTCGCCAGGGGCGGACACCGGTGCACGCCCGGGTTACGGGCGCGGGCCGATGGGTGCGAGCACGCCGAAGTGACGCTCGATCACCTCGGCGGCCCCCAGGCACCGGTCCTCGCGGTACACCTGGCCGATGAGCTGGACGCCCTGCGGCATGCCGTCCGCGAATCCGGTGGGCACGCTCACCGCGGGCACGCCGACGAGGGAGGTCACGGTGCACAGGGCTCCCGCCAGCATCATCCGGGCGTGGCTCTCGGTGTCGGTGTCGTCGGGGAGCAGGTCGGCCCCGGGGACGGGCTGGGGACAGGTGGCTCCGAGGAGCAGCGGGTGGGTGTCCAGGAGCTTGGCCCAGTCACGCTGGATGGAGAGCCGGACGCCGGTCTGCCGGAGGAACTCGGCGAGGTCGGTGTGCGGGGTGCGCTCCATGAACAGGTCGAGGTGCTGGGCGCCCTTCTCGCTGAGCAGTCGCCTGATGCGGGGCCACTTCACGCCGAACGCGGTCATGATGAGCTTGCCGTAGCACTCCAGGGCCTCCGCCGGCCGGGGGAGCTGCACCTCCTCGACGGTGTAGCCCGCCTGTTGCAGTGCGGTGGCTGCCTCGTCGAGGGCTGCACGGATCTGGGGGTGAATGCCGGCTCCGGGCTCGCGGGTCCGAGGAGATCGCCAGGTCGGGCATGGTGGCGTGGCCGATCGGGATCGCTCCCGCGTCACGGAGCCAGCGCACCGGCGGGGAGTCTGCCTCGGCCACCTGATCGCGGAACTTCCGCACGCCGTGCGTGGTCGCCCACCCCGCCACATGGATGTGCTCCTTGGCGGTGAAGGGCACTCCGGCCAGCGGGCCGAGCCGCTCCCCTGCCGCGCGGCGCCGGTCGGTTGCGCGCGCGGCTTCGCGGGCGCTGTCCGCCATGAGCTGGGTGACGGCGTTGACGGCCGGATTCACCGCCGCGATGCGCTCCAGATGGCTTTCCACCACCTCGGCCGCCAAGGCCTCACCACGGGCGACGGCCGAGCCCAGTTCGGTCGCGTTCAGCTTCCGCAGTTCCGTGTTCTTCGCGTCGCCGGGCCGCTCGCTCCCCGCACGGCCCGTCGTTCGGCACCGGGTAGGACCGTGGGGCCACGGACCGGTACCAGAACCGCCCCTCGTTGTCGGTGGTCAGCAGGGCACGCATGGCCAGCTGACCATGCAGTTTGTCCTGCATCTGCACGTCGTAGGAGCCCTCCCCGTCGCTGTGCCAGGTGTCCACCCCGGCACCGGCCACGGGGGCGCCGTCCGAATCGAGTACCCGGCCGTTGAAGAACATCGGAGTCCCCGTGACCTCACCGGAGATGTCCGATCCGTTCTCTGCCGTCGGCCGGCCCTCGACGTAGAAGGGGCCCAGCAGCGTCGAATCCGTCGCCGACCCGCTGCCCGGATGGTGAACCAGGTCCAGCAGAACGCTCAGGCCCAGAATGTCGGACAGCAGGACGAACTCCTGCCGAGTCGGAGTGCAGGTCTTGCCCACACGCTCAAGGAAATCCATCGCCTTGAACCACTCGTCACCGGTCAGCCGCACCTCCCGTGTGAAGTCATGCAGGTGCTGCACCAGGCGGATGAACAGCTCCTTGACGCGCTCATCCTCCGTGCCTTCGAACGCCTTCTGCACCGCCTCGGTGACCGAGGCCGCCGTCAGATCGATGGGCATCGCATTTCTCCCGTCGGTTCGGGTCACACCGCGCCGGATCATCTTGCGGCGCCTGTGAATCTCGTCAAACGACCCGACACGACACGTACGGGAGGTTTCCCCTGTAGCGAGCGTCGACCTCCGTCGACTGGCGTAGGCCGCCGGGAAGGGAGCCTGGGGCTTGTAGGCGCCAGGGAGGTGCGAAGAGCCGGGGGCTGGAGGAAGGGGGAAGCAGCGGGCTGGGTCGTGCCATGGCCCAGCGGCTCGCGCCCCGCCGCGTCAACGCGCGCCTGGTGACGACGGCGGAGGTCGCGGGCGCCACCGAGTTCCCGCTCCGTCACACCGGCATCAACGCCGTGGATCTGTTCGTGGACTGCCGGTCGCGCGTGACCTGACGGCCGTCATGAGGTGGGGAAGAGGGGCCAGCCCGACATCAGGCCACCGTCGAGTGTGAGCGTCTGGCCGGTGAGGTAGCCGGCCTTGCCGGAGCCCAGGTACTGCACGGCCGCCGCGATCTCTTCGGGGGCGCCCGGACGGCCCATCGGCAGTACGGAGTTGACGGCATCGCGTACGGCGTCGCTGCCGGTGGTGCGCTCGTACATCGCGGTCCGTGTGTAGCCGGGGGCCACCGCGTTGACGCGAATGCCGTGCTTGGCGCCCTCCAGGGCCGCGGCCTTGGTGATGCCGACGACGGCATGTTTGCTGCCCACGTACAGGGCGTAGTCGGGGTAGCCCATCAGGCCGTAGATGGAGCTGACGTTGATGATGCTGCCTCCGCCGTCCTGTGCCTGCATGGCTCGGAACTCGTGCTTCAGGCTGAGGAGGGTGCCCTTGACGTTGGTGTCGAAGGTGCCCTCGTACGCCTCGTCGGTCACCTCGGTGACCGGGGTGAGTCTGCCCTCGGTACCGGCGTTGTTGAAGGCGACATCGAGGCGTCCGAAGTGTTCCACCGCGCGGTCGACCAGGTGGCGGACCTCGGCGTCATGGCGCACGTCCGCCATCACGAACAGGGTCCGGCCGCCGTTGCTCCGGAGTTCCTTGGCGAGTGCATCGCCTTCGTCCTGGTGGCGACCGCTGACCACCACGTCCGCGCCGTCGCGGGCGTAGGCGAGGGCGGTTGCGCGACCGATCCCGGTGAGCGCGCCGGTGATGAGAACGACGGGAGCAGGCATGACGTGGTCCTTCGGTAGGGCCCCGTGGGGGTGAGGGCCGACGGCGTTGAGGTGCTCACACTCAGCTCTTCATCCGGGAAGGCAGGGAGTGTGGGTGCTGGCCGCCACCGTGTCGGAGCGGCCGTCCGGCCAGGACCCGAGCGCGCATGCCTTCGGCGATGACGCCGGCCGACTCCCGGGCGTCATCGACGATGTGGTCGAGTTGAAGGTGCAGGTACCGGAAGTTGTGGCCGGCCACGCTCCCATGAGCCTGTTTTCCCTGGAGGTGCAGTTCGACGAGATCCACCACGATCTGTTGCCACGCTCGGGCCAACTGCGGCGAGGCCGTGAAGGAGGCGGCATCGGTCTGCGAACGGCGAGAACCCCAGGGAAAACGCCCATGCTTGTCTCCTTGTGAAAGCACCGCACGGCAGGCCCCTGGGACAGAAGCCCGTTCTCCTACGCGATCAAGCCTACGGAGGTCCCTCTCTGCCGCCACCGCACCTGATCCGCTCGGGCGGACATCCGAGATCATCGAGGGGTGCGCCGGGTCGGCGACGCGGGCTGGTGCCTGGCGCGCCGACAGTCCGTGCAGCTCGATCGGAGGCGAGCTCGCCTGTGCGGCCCCGCAGCAACGTGTCGTCACCACAGGCCCAGGCCCCCTGTCCGCCTCCGGCCTCGTCCCGCCTGTGACCGGAGCACGCGTTCAGCCTCAGGCCGCCGCATGGGGAACCGGGACCATATGGTCGGTGAACCAGTCACGGGCCAGATCGGTGACCTTCTCCAGGGCACCGGGTTCCTCGAAGAGGTGGGTGGCGCCGGGGACGACCGCGAGCCGGTTCTCGCAGCGCAACCGAGCTTGTGCCTCGCGATTGAGGTCGAGCACCAGTTGGTCGTGGCCCCCGACGATCAGCAGCGTGGGCGCCGTCACCGCCGGCAGCCGTGGCCCGGCCAGGTCGGGCCTGCCGCCCCGCGAGACGACCGCGGCGATCCGCGCACCCGGCTCGGCGGCCGCCCACAACGCGGCTGCCGCGCCGGTGCTGGCGCCGAAGTACCCGACAGCGAGCCCTTCGGTCTCCGGCTGTCCGCGCAACCAGCCGGTGGCGTCCGCCAGACGCCGGGCCAGCAATCCGGTGTCGAACACGTTGGCCCGGTCGCTCTCCTCCTCCTCGGTGAGCAGGTCGAACAGCAGGGTGCCCAGCCCGGCCCGATTCAGTCCGGCGGCCACGAACCGGTTGCGCGGGCTGTGCCGACTGCTGCCACTGCCGTGCGCGAACACCACGACCCCGCTCGCGCCCTCGGGCACCGTCAACTGCCCACGCAGCACCACCGCACCAGCCCGCACGTCCACCCCCCGATCCTCGGGCACGGCGTGACGCGACGCAGTCCGGCGGCTGCTCACCGTGCGTGCGGCCGACTCTTCCAGACAGGCGACAACCTCATCGTCGTCGACCTGGGAGAAGTCGTTGGTGTAGAACTGCCCGACCGCAAAGAAGTTCCGCGGGGTGTGCAGACATATCAGCTCGTCGGCCTCCCCACCGAGCCGTGCGGTCAAGCCGTGAGGTGCCACGGGGACGGCGAGCACGATCCGTGCAGCCCCGCGGGCGCGGGCGATCCGGCAGGCCGCGCGCGCCGTGGACCCCGTGGCCACCCCGTCATCGACCACCAGCACCGTACGGCCCTCCAGCCCGATCGGTTCCCGCCCGCCCCGGTACCGCTGGGCACGGCTCTCCAGTACCTCCCCCTCACGGGCCTCGACCTGAGCCAGCTCATCCGGCGTGATGTGCGCCGCGCGGATCACGTCATCGTTGATCACGCGTACGCCGCCCTCGCCGATCGCTCCCATTCCCAGCTCCGGCTGGAGGGGCACGCCCAGCTTCCGCACCAGGCAGACATCCAGTGGTACGCCCAGCGCATCGGCGACCTCTGCGGCAACCGGAACCCCTCCGCGGGGCAGGCCGAGCACCACCACCTCAGCCCCCTTGAGGTGCGCCAGCCGGGCGGCCAGCTGCCGGCCGGCGTCACGACGATCCATGAAGAACACGATCCGACCTCCTCGTCCCGGAGGAACGCGTGGGCGACGTGTGCGCCCCGTACCTCCATCCTCGCCCCTTCGCTGATGCTTGTGACACAGGCGAGCACGCGTGAGGCCGTGCTCGACGGGACCTGTCCGGGGTCCGATGGAGGTGCACCCGGATCGATCCTCCGGCGACCGGATCGGGGCAGACGGCCTGGCTGCCCGCCGCGGCCCGTCCGACGGTGCCACGGTCACAGACCGCCGCGCCGCCCGGAGGCGGTGTTCGTCAGCCATGTCACCGCGCGGCTGACGTCCGAGAGCGAGACGATTCCGACGAGCCTGCCATGATCCACGACCAGGACCCGGTGTTCGGCGCCCGGTTCCATGCGCGGCAGCAGATCCGCGAGCGGCGCGTCCGGCTCCACGACGGTGGTCTGCGACAGCGGCACCATCACCTCGCTCACCGTCACGGCATGGGCCTCGGTCTGTGGCACCTTTCTGGCGCTGTCGAGGGTCGCCAGCCCGACCGGGGCCCCGTCGTCGGTCACCGGGAACGCCGAATGCCGGAAGCGGTAGCGCGAACTGGTGAGGAAGCCGGCGACCGTGGTGTCGGCAGAAACCGTGAGAGGCTCGGGCGTCATGGCGTCCCGCACCGGGATACCGGCGAGCACGCCGCGCATCTGGGCCTGCCGTCCCTCGGCGGTGGCGGCCGCGATGAGGAACCAGCCGATCAGTGTCAGCCATAGACCGCCGAACGCGCCGGTCCTCATGAACGCGATCAGCCCGAGCACCACGAGCAGCCACCCGAAGACCCGCCCCGCCGCAGTCGCGCCGGCTGTCGCCCGCAGCCGGTCTCCCGTGCGCCACCACAGGAACGCGCGCAGCAGCCTGCCTCCGTCGAGAGGGGCGGCAGGCAGCGCGTTGAAGGCCGCGAGCAGCACATTGATGCCTGCCAGCCACGCCACCATCTCCACCACGATCCCGGACACGGACGCCAGGTCGAGCAGCCAGGCCCCGAGTGTGAACAGCCCTCCCAGAAGGAGGCTGACGAGCGGGCCGACGCCGGCGATCCTCAGCTCCGCCCCGGGGCTGGACGCCTCGCCCTTGAGCCGGGCCGCTCCGCCCAGCAGCCACAGGACGATGTCGTCCACCTCGATCCCGTTGTGCCGGGCCACGACGGCGTGCGCCAGCTCATGTGCGAGGAGGGAAGCGAAGAAGACCACGGCGGTGCACAGGCCGGCGGCCCAGTACACCGCCCAGGCACGCCCTGGATACGTCTCCGGAAGGCGGCCCTGTGACAGGCCGAGCGCGATGATGCCGAAGATGAGCAGGACGCTCCAGTGCACGCCGACCCGGACCCCGGCGATCCGTCCCAGAACGAACGTCGCCCGCACCGCTCTCTCCCCTGCTCAAGCCGTCACCTGGCACACAGCCGTCCCGCGCTGACCACCGCCCCACCTCGTACCGTCGGGACGAGGTGAGCGCACAGGTCCCGATCCCCATGGCCGTGCCGCGGGGCGGCGCGGAGGGCCACCGGCACCTGCGGGGACGACCTCCGGGGCACGGCCTCGATCCGGCCGGCTCATCGTGAGTGATACGCGGTGTGCGCACCACACCCTCGCGGATCGGGTGCACGCCTCAGACGTCGCCGCGCGGATCCTCCTGACTTCCAGTACACCCTCGGGCCCACGGCTTCGCGCGCTGGAACTGGCATGTCGAACAGGTCGGTTCCTAGACTGTGATACGTGGTCCGGACCAATGTGGAGGTCGAGGCGCTCCTTCAGGAGTACGCGGACCTCATCGCCATCACCGGAGGCGACGCGTTCAAAGCGCGGGCCTACGAAAAGGCCGCCCACGCGATCGGCGGTTACCCCGCCGATGTCTCCCACCTCGATGCCGCGGGCCTGAGGGAAATCCCGGGCGTGGGCAGGTCGATCGCCGAGAAGGTCATCGAGTATTTCCGCACCGGCAATGTCACGGTGGTGGAGGAGACGCGGGCACAGATTCCCGAAGGGGTACGGCAGCTCATCACCATCCCCACGCTCGGCCCCAAGAAGGCGATGGCACTCTACGAGGATCTGCACATCTCCTCGGTCGGCGCGCTGGCCGACGCCATCAAGGCGGAGAAACTGCGCGACCTGAAGGGCTTCGGGGAGAAGACCGAGGAGAACATCCTGCACGGCATCGCCCTCATGCAGCAGGCAGGAGAGCGGATCCTGCTGAGCACGGCCATGGAGCCCGCCGAGGACATCGTCACGGAACTCTCCCGGATCACCGGCTGCGAAAACTGCGCATACGCCGGATCGCTGCGCCGCATGAAGGAAACCATCGGCGACATCGACATCCTCGTCGCCGCCGAACGGTCAGCATCCTTCATGGACGCGCTCGCCGAACTGTCCTCCACCGCCGAGGTCATCGCACACGGCCGGAAGAAGACCTCGATCCGCACCACGAAGGGCCTCCAGGTCGACCTGCGCGTGGTGCGACCGGACTCGTGGGGCGCCGGCCTGCAGTACTTCACCGGCTCGAAGGCCCACAACATCCGCACCCGCACGATCGCCGTCCACCTGGGACTGAAGCTCTCCGAGTACGGCCTGTTCGAAACCGACGGCGGAAAGCGGGTCGCCTCCCAGTCCGAGGGCGAGGTGTATGACAGGCTCGGCCTGCCCTGGATCCCACCCACACTGCGCGAGGACCGAGGGGAGATCGAGGCCGGCCTGCGCGGCGAGCTGCCCGACGTGGTGACCGCACAGGACATCCGCGGTGACCTGCACACCCACACCGACCTCACCGACGGCCTCGCCCCGCTGGAGGAGATGGTGGCCGCGGCCGCCGAGCGCGGATACGCGTACTACGCGATCACCGACCACGCGCCGAACCTGTACATGCAGCGCATGACCGACGAGAAGATCCTCGCCCAGCGCGCACATGTGCGGTCACTGGACGGCCGGCGCCGCCGGATGCGGCTGCTGCACGGCACCGAGCTCAACATCGGCCCGGACGGGGAAGTGGACTGGCCCGGCGAGTTCCTCCAAGGCTTCGACATCTGCGTGGCCTCGGTGCACTCCCACTTCCACCTCAGCCGGGAGGCGATGACCCGGCGGATCGTACGTGCTTGCGAGAACCCCCACATCAACGTCATCGGCCACCCGACCACCCGTCTGATCGGCAAGCGCCAGGGCATCGACGCCGACCTCGACGAGGTGTTCGCCGCCTGCGCCCGCACAGGCACTGCGCTGGAGATCAACGCCCAGCCCGACCGCCTCGACCTGGGCGACGAGGACATCCTCCGGGCCAGGAGCCACGGAGCGAAGTTCGCCATCGACACCGATGCCCACTCGATTCCGCAGCTCACGTACCTCCGCTACGGAATCGGCATGGCACAACGCGGATGGCTCACCCCGGAAGAGGTGATCAACACGTGGCCACTGCGGCGGCTGCGCCGATTCCTGCGCAAAGACCGGGCGGACTGATACACCCATGCGTCCCCACAGGCATCGCACAGGGGAGGACCACTCCGAGGAGGCGAGCACCCTGAGCCGCGCCGCGTTGCGCCGCACCGGGTCGACACGCTGGGCGTGGGTGGCGGAAGCAACCAGTGAGGCGATGACGGTGGTGCCCATGGTCGGGCGCTCAGTGCCGGGAGGGTGGCTCGCCACTCCGCTCCCGGAGGCGTCGCCTCGGTACACAACGCCGGCACCGCCCTGGCCGCCATCGGCCTCGCCTTCGCCGACCGACCCGCCGTCCTCGGCGCACTCGCCGCCCTCCTCCCCCGCGCGGACCATCGACGACTACGACGAGCTGTTCACCCCCATCCGCGAAGCGCGGCAGAAGGCCAGCGGGAACCAGCTGGGCAATCCGGCCAAGGTCGGGGAAGTAGTCGTGCACATCACATCGGTCGAGCAGCCGCCGCCCCGCCTCGTCCTGGGCTCGGACGCGCTGCGACTGGTCACCGCCGCGCGCACGGCCGTGGACGAGGACATCCGCGCATGGGAGACGCTCTCCCGTACGACCGACTTCGCCGAGGGCGCTCAGCTCTGATGCCCGGCCACCACCCTGCGCGGAGCCGTCGCACCACCGAACGCAAGGGCGATGTCCGGGAGCGGGCCATCCTCGACACCTGCGAGGCTCTGCTGGCGCAAAAGGGCTACGACGCCATGACCGTCGGCGACATCGCCCAGGGCACCGGCATCACACGCGGCGCCCTGTACTTCTACTTCGGCTCCAAGCAGGAAGTGGTCGCGGCACTCGTGGCCCGGACCGTCGAGCACCTGTGGGAGCGGTCCCGGGCCACTGCGCAGACCGACGAGCCGCGCCAGGTCATCGCAGCAGCGATGCAGCGCACGGTCGAGCTGTGGAACGAGCACGGCCTGGTCATGCGCACGGCGATCGACCTGTCATTGACCGTGCCGGAGATCGGCGAGCTGTGGAACCACACAACTGACTTGTTCATCACGGCCGTCACCGCCGTCCTGGAACGAGCCGGCATCCAGGCCGGCGCCGCACCAGAACAGGCCTCAGCGATGGCACGCGCCCTGTGCTGGATGATCGAGCGGACCTTCTACCACGCTTCGCAAGAGTCCCGCGAGAAGCTGCAGGAGGCATCCGCGACCTGCGAACACATCTGGCTGACCAGCACCGGTCTGACCATCTGAGGCATCTGGCGTGGACAGTGAGGCGCGAGACCGAATCCGGGGACTCCGAGCCCCACTACCGTCCATGGCCTTTCACGAGCGGAAATCCCGCGAGGCACAAACCTCCTCCCCGCTCGATCACCAGCAGCTGATGTTCACAGCTCCCATGTAGGGGCCCTCCGGATCAGATTGCGAGACCTGGAAGATCACTTACGGGACAGCCCTCAGGAACGGCCGGACCGGGTACCTGGCCACGTCGGTTCGGATCGTCAACTGCCCTGCTGACACAGGGGTCTTGCAGGCCCACTCGTCCCATTCCAGCCCGACGACATGCGTGCCGAGTACGGTCAGTGCATGGCTCCATCCGCCGGGGCCGGCGAACAGATCAAGGATCAACAGGCCAGCCCGAAGTCGTCCTGCTGCGGCTGAACTTCACCACGACAGGCCCACGGTGAGCAGCCATCCACCACGCCCAGCTCCGCCTCCTGCGCAGCGGTGAGCTCGTCCTGGAGGGCGGCCCACTCGGCGGCGGTGACGTGATCGATCGGCGCCTGGTTCAGAGGCACGCGAGAGCGGTGCAGGTAAGCCTCGCCCAGAAGTCTGTTGCCTTCGGCGTTTGCGCGGGCATTGCCCCTGCGGACAGCGGCGTCGAATTCGGCCTTCCGCGTCCCACTGGCCGATCCACCATCCGGCGCGGGTGATCGCGCGAGCTTTCTCCTCAAGCTCCGCCCAGTCCGACTCGCCCCACGCGCCCTCGATGACCAGGGCGGTGTGCGCGGCGATCATCAGCTGCGCGACTCGGCCTGGTGGACCGAAAACGGGGAGGGCGGGCATCTCGCGCACGAATAGCGAATGCCCTGGTCAGCACGTGTTATCAGCTGTTGTGGGGCGGCTTCGGCGGCCACTGAGCACGGTGGCGATCGGGAGGGCTGCTGCCAGACCGCTGAGCAGGACCGCGGCAAGCGCGCCCAGGACGGCGGGCTGGTCGCCGAAGGCGATGCCGATCGCGGCCAGGGCGGGCCCCGCGTTGCGTACTGCGGCGACGCCGCCCATGGTGGTGCGGCGCACCGACGAACCTGTGGCCAGCAGTGTGCCGACGGCGAAGGCGGCGGCTGCGAGCACGAAGCCCGCGAGGAGGGTGAGTGAGCCGAGGAGTGCCACCACGTCACTCCAGTTGCCGAGCAGCATGCCCGCCAGCACGATCAGGAAGGTCACGTTCGACACCGCGGACGCCGCGGGGTGCCACGACCGTGCGGTGGGCGCGGCGTAGCGGCGCAGCAGCAGGCCGATGACGAACGGTACGAGTTGCAGGAGGGCCACGGCCCGCATCAGCGTCGCAACATCGAGGGAGATGCCCTTGCCGAGGTCGGCCGCGGTGAGGATGCCGTTGACGGTCGGGGCGAAGGTGAGGCTGCCGACGGTGGCGAGCAGCACCTGCATGGCCGCGCCCGCGACGACATCGCCGCTCTGCACCATGGCCAGCTTCGCCCCGAAGGGCCCGCCAGGGGACGAGGCGACCAGGACGAGCGCGATGAACGCTGCCGAGGGGAGGCTGAAGAGTGCACCGATGCCCCAGCCCAGCAGCGGGATGACGACCATGTTGGTGAGCAGCGCGAGCAACAGCAGCGGGACGTCGGTGAAGATGGCGCGCAGCGCCGGAACGGTGGCCCCGAGCCCGGCTGCGAACATCGTCGCCGCGATGAAGATCACGGTGACGGCGTTGAACAGCATGTGCAGGGTGTCCATGAGACGTTCCCCTCAGTCGGCGGAGCACCCGCGGTGCCGGCGCGCGCGTCGCCGCCCGGTCAGTCCCGGAGGTCGCCGAGCCAGCGCAGGGCGCTCAGGCCCGGCAGGAAGCAGTACTCGCCGCCGCGGGTGACGACGAACCGCGGCAGGGGCGCAAGGCGTCGTCGCACCGGCCGTCGGGGAATCGTGAAGCCGGTGACGCCGTCGTGGGATCCGGTGACGGGGTCTTTGGCGTTGCCTGCGCCGAAGAAGACGCCGTCGTTCATCCATTGCGACTGGACGAACTCGAACTGCCGCCCCAGGTGGGCTCCGATGAATGCGAACATCAGGCCGCGGTCGGCCCCGTCGTCCTCCAGAACTCCCTCGGGCAACGGCGGACCGTAGACGGCGCCGCGTCTGATCATGCGGTGCAGACGCACCTCTCCCGCCACCGAGGCGTCGCGGGGGTTGGCCCGACGGATGTGGCAGCCGCCGGGCGTGATGAATCCCGCCGGATCGTCGCGCTCGTACAGGAAGGTGTTGCGGCGGTGCGGGTCGGCACCGAGAGCGGGGTCGTCGTGCTGCGGACTGAGCGCCAGGGGAGCTCCGCTGCGCCAGCGTCCCATGATCTTGGCCGCGAGCAGTTCCTCGTCGTCGGGGCCGGTGGCGTGGTCTCGCAGATAACGCCGGAACGCGGCGACATCCTGGTGGAGTTTACGGAAGACCGCGTAGCTGCCGTTGCGCCCGAGCACCTCCGGCTGCGGGGTCTGGATACCGCCGATCTCGTCCCGGTAGCCGAGCACGAACTCCCCGGCCTTCAACGGCACCTCCAGCTGGTTCGACCCGGCGATGCCGCTTCCTTCGACGGCCGGATGGCTGACGCCGTCGCGATAGCCGAAGTGCTCGGTCTCGGTGGGCAGCGCGTGGCAGTCCTGCCGCCAGATCGCGGTCACACCGCGAAGGCGGTCGTACGCGGGGCGGGCCCGATCGAGGGCCGCCTCCAACTGCGGGGTGTCAGGCGCGACCGCCGCGACCACCACATGGACATCCGACGTGCCCAGCGGCGCTTCCCAATTCTCAGGGCTGCTCTCGCCGACATCTCCCAGCGCTGTGGCCCGGGCGGCCATCCCCTGCCGGAATTCCCAGGCGAAGGAGTCCAGTGATCCGCTCGGCACGCCCAGCGCCGCCAGGCCGTGACAGGTGACGGCGACACTGACCCACGTGTCTCCCAGGGGGCTGACCGCGTCGGCGGCAGAGGTCACCACCGCGCTCGCGCGTCGCATCAGTTCCCGACCGTGGGCCCGGTCATCGACGCGGAGCACAAGATATGTCGCCGCGTAGGGAGTCGGCCGCGGGCTGAGAACCCCGCGCTGGATGTCGTCGAGTTCCAAGGCGACTTGCGTGGGTTCGCTCACGGTCCACCTCCATGCGGCACTACTTCGAGACGAGGTTCCGCCAGAAGTTCCTGAGACTTTCGTCGCCTCCGAACAGCGAACTGAAGATCGTGGAGTCTGCCAGCAGCACATCGCCGGCCCGCTCACCGCTCGGCGGCATCCACAGGAACATGTTGAACTCGGTGTTGCCGGCGTCGGTGAACGGATGCGGCCTGGAGGTGTCGATCGGCTGCCTTGCCAGGACATGGATGGCATCCGGCTCGTCGGTCGTCACGGCGTAGTGCGGAAGATGCATGTGGAAGTTGAAGTTCGTCACCCCCTCCAGCCACCCTTTGACGTCCAGGTCCCCGACCGTGGACAGCGGGGCGATCTTGTTCTTCTCCCGCACCGCGGGGCGCAGGCCGTAGCGGTTCTCGACCGGCACCCCGAGGCCGTGCATCAAGCTCCGGACGTAGGTGGCGAACCGCTGTTGGCGGGGGACCAAGGGATCGCCGTGATGGCGGTACTCCACGTCCCGCGCGGCCAGATCATCCGATGCCCCGACGTCATGGTGGGGCCCCAGCACCAGACAGGCGTCCTCTCGGCCGAGGAATGCCCGCAGTGCCTCGACCTCCTCGGGCTGGGCCTCCTGCCTGGTGACCATGTGGTCGAGGCCGAACACGAACAGGGTGTCGGTGTCGGCCAGTACGCGCTCGTCGAGCGGGGTCCGAAATCCGGCCTGGTCGATGCGCTGATACACCGGGACGGGGTGCCCGGTGACCTCCTCGACGAACTCCTGGAACGGCACCCAGGCCCAGAAGAACAATTCCAGCGAGCCGGCGATGCCCTGCTGGAACTGCATGGGGTCGGACCACTTCGGGTCCTCGTAGGCAGGCCACGCCACCCGTCTGACCTCTGTCAGCGTGGAGAACCGGTTGTCCAGCTCAGCGGGATTCCTGCCCGCCTCGGCCGGATAGCTCCACGCGACGTAGATGCTCACCCGTCGCCGACCAGGGGTGCGTTCGCGCGGGATGTGGTTCTGGTTGTAGGTGCGTGCTGTCCTGACCTCGCTCATCTCGTCTCCGATCCGCAGTGGGACAAGCACACAGCGGTCCGCTTTCACTGCAGTTGGTCGAGCATGTCCGACAGGGCATCCTTGATCCGCAGAGCCTTCTTGATCTCGTCAGCGGTCACGTACGGGTACTCCCCGTATTCGATGAAGCTGGGACAGTGGTGTTCACGCACAAACCGGACGAACGCCTCAGGGTTGGTCCGCCAGTCCTCGGGGAACCCTTCAAGGTTCTCGAAGGTCGTGCTCACCCCCGCCTTACTGAAAAGCGCGACGGCGTCCTCGGTGTACTTGTCGAATTCCGTGTCGAAGATCCCCTGATACATGAAGCGCGTATCGTCGTCGAATAGCACCCAACGCAGGTAATGCAACTTCAATGGCGCGAGAATATATGGATCTTCCTCCAAAGCCTTGGCCAAGGCGTAGCCGTGCTCACGTATCGCGTCGGCTCGGCCCGGCTTGACCTTCGCGACGATGGTGAACCCATGACACGCCGGCGTCTTCGGAAAAACCGGGCCGTACTTCCCCTGCTCGAACTGGTCGGTCTCCTTGGGGATGACCGCCGCCTGCGGCTTGATCTCCATGTCCGCTCCTCCTGCCGCCTACCGGCCGGGAACAATTCCCTTACTGTCCCACGTATCACTTCCATCCGCCTCGTGAGCGGCAAGGAGCTGAAACACCTTGACCGGCCGGCGCGGGCGGCTGGTTCGCGGCTGGGCCGGAGTTCAGAGTCGAACGCCTTCCGCCCGCCTCGGTGTCCGCCCCCGTCCGGGGAGCCCTTTACCCTGGCTTGTGTCACCCTCGGAAGCTCGCTGAATCAACCAAGGTGTCTTGGGAAGAAGGTCTGAATGTCTGGCATCTTCCCGGTGATGACATATCGGGAAAGTTCGGCAGCATTGAAATGTAACTAAAAAGGGATCGAAAGACCACAAGGTGGCTTAGAGCTCGTAACACGATCATGAGCGGGCTTTCTTGAGACGTCTCCAGCAGATGAGGCTGCAGGCGAGGGAGACGAAGGCGTCGTGGAGTTCAGTGCGACGCTCCCGTCGGACAGTGAGGCGTTTGAAGTGGTGGAGCAGGGCGAAGGTCTGCTCGACGACGTAGCGGAGCTCGCCCATGCCCTTGATGTTCGGTGATCCCTTGCGGGAGATGACGGGCAGGATCCGCCGGTGACGCAGTTCGTCACGATGGACGTTGGAGTCGTAGCCCTTGTCGCCGAGCAGGGCTTCGGGCCTGCGGCGGGGCCGGCCGGGGCGGCCCGCGACGGGCGGGATGCCGTCGACCAGGGCGAGGATCTGGGTGACGTCATTGACGTTGGCCGCAGTAGCGATGACTTTGAGCGGGGTGCCGCGCCCGTCGCAGATCAGGTGATGTTTGCTGCCTGTCTTGCGCCGGTCGACCGGCGACGGACCGGTGTCGGCACCCCTTTTTCGCCCGGATGTGTGAACCATCCACACACGCCCGGGACCAGTCGAGTTCGCCGGCCGCGTTTAGCTCCGCGAGCAGGATCCGGTGCAGCCGGTCGAAGACGCCGGCCTTCTGCCACCGGTCCAGACGCCGCCAGCACGTCTGACCCGAGCCGAACCCCAGCTCCAACGGCAGGAGTTGCCAGGCTATGTCGTTGTAGAGGACGAACAGGATGCCCTGGAGGCAGAGTCGGTCCGACACCGGCCTCGGCCCCGGCGACCGCTCCGGCCAGGGCGGCAGCAGCGGCTCGATCAGCGCCCACAAGTCGTCATCCACGATCCACGGCCGAGTAGTCACACCATCACGAACGGCCGAATCCTCACACCGGTCACGGCCAACCAGGACGATTCAGCAAGATCGTGTTACGAGCTCTTAAGGTCGTGTCCTATGTGGTGAGTTTGAGGGGTCGTTTGTAGCAGCAGAGGGCTGCGGCGAGGCCGAGGAAGGCCAGTCCCGTCGGCGTCGGCGAGAGGCAACTGGGCCCCGGGATGCGGCCGTTCCTTGCGCACGATCAGCCGCATCCCCGTCGGCCAGCCGTCCAACACGTCCCCGGCGAGCTCGGCCACCCAGGCGCCGTCGCGGATCTCACCCCCGGGCTCGATGGCCGGCGTCCACGCAGTAACCGGGATTTTCAGGACGGCCTGGTGAACCTGCCCGGTGATGGTCATGCCGACCGAGTGCGACAGCCACCGCCCACGCGCCGCGAGCCAGGCCACGAACCCGCGGGTGCCGCCGCCGGAATCGGTACGGATCAGCGTCCGGTGCCCACGCCGGTGCTTCTTCGGCAGCTGAGCGAGCGCGAGCCGGGCGGTCTCGATGTGGTCGACGGCCGTGTTACTGCCCGCGTTCCCGGGCCGCAATAGCGCGGCGACCGGCTCGCCCGTCCCGCCGCTGCCGTGGTCGACGAACCCCATCAGCGGGTGGTGCCCGAAGCTCTTCTTCCAGGTCGCGGCCGCATCTTGCTTCTCGGAGTGCGCGATCACCAGCACACCGTCCAGGTCCACGACCACGAAGCCGCCCGCGTCCGGCGCCGCATCACCGGCCACCGTCCACACCCGTTCACGGACGCTCGCACGGGCCTGCCGGAGTGCGGCCAGGGCCCGCTTCTCGCCCGGCGCCAGTGTGCCGATGAGCCGGGACGCCGTCGGGTCCGAGGCCACCGGCCCGAACACGGCCGGTTCGGCCCGCAGCATCGCCATGTCGGCGAGGCAGTCCCCGCCCAACGCGACCGCGACGGCGAGATCCAGCAGGATCTTGCCCGGATCGTGCACCGCACGAGGCCGCCGCCACGGCGCGAGTGCTGCCGATATCGCCTGATCCAGACCGGACTTGCGGGCTGTCTCCAAGAGCAGCACGGCCCCCGCCTGCGAGACGACTCCGCGACCGCCGCCCTCGACACGCACGCGCGGAGAGGACCCGAGACGCTTCTTCACCTGAGAAGTGCTCCTTGAACTACGACGACCAGGACCCTCGAAAAGTCCTATCGTTGCAGGTCAGGAGCACTTCTTGCGTTCGCGATCAAGCCTTGGACAGCACACCTCGTGAAAGCGAGAGGCTAGACGTTTGTCGTGAGTGCAGAAGGGTTTGCTGCCTCGGGGCGGCTTGATGTGAGGTTGTGGGGCAAGAAATGGGGACTGACTGCCCTTACCCGGTGATCTGTCATCTGCTGGATATGGGCGCCGTCTTCGGTGTGCTCCGGGATGTGCTGCTCCACCCGCGGCTGCGCGAGCGGATCGTGGATGAACTGGGGCAAGGCGGTGGCGGACGATGAGGCGTACAGCGTTCCAAAGGGGGCCGGGCGACTCAAGGAGTTCCGCCACGAGCTGGGCACGCACGGGGCGTTGGTGTCTCTGCTGGCCGAACAGGGATGACCCGCGCTCAGGAATCAGACCAAGACCCTGGCTCATCGGGTGGCGCAACTGCTCGGTGGACATCACGGCTGTTTCGCCGGAGTGATGCCTGCGCGCATGGCCGCGCAGGCATCCAAGCCGTCGAACGGGGCGCGGGCGGCGACCCATCGGGGGACCGGCCGACAGGTCGGGTCGGCCGGTCCCGGGGTGGTGCTACGCGTGCGTGGTGCTGTCGCAGCTCCCCGCCGAGCACTTGGCCAGCCAGTCGGCGAAGTCGGCGTCGTAGCGGGTGCCGATGGTCTCCGTGAGCAAGGTGCGGGCGGCGGCCCAGTCACCCTTGCGGTAGTGGCCGAGCAGGGTGTCCACGTCTTGCGGGTGGGACTGGATCAGGTAGCGCACGGCCAGGTAGCCCCACGGGTAGGTGCGGGTGGTGTCGGTGTTCTCGTAGGTCGTGTCGAAGAGGGTGCTGAGCTTGTAGGTGCCTTTGCCCGCCTCGGTGATCGCGTTGTCGTAGGTGAGGCCGCGGTACGAGTAGGAGATGTACTCCGCGAAGCCCTCCACCCACATCACGGTCGGCGTCTTCATGTTCTCCTCGAAGTCGCCGTACATGTCGAAGCGACCGTCGAGGTAATGGGTGTACTCGTGGTTGAGGTTCCAGATCGCGAAATCCGGGCGTTCCCACTCCGCCTCGTAGGCGATGAAGCGCGGCAGGTTGCCCTCCTTGGCGGGGTCGCCCTCCAGGTACATGCCTCCGTTGTCGGTGGAGATGCCGTAGATGATCCCCGCATACGTCTGGTATTCGGCGCTGGAGTCGAAGACCACCACTTCGATGGTGCTGTTGTTGTCGTTGGCGACCGGGCCGTTGTCCTTGACCACGCTGTGGAAGTACGCGTCCTGCTTGAGAAGGCTGTCGCAGGTGGCCGTGAAGTCGGCGTCGGTCATCTGCTGCGCGACGATCCGCAGGGTCGGGCCGCAGGTGTGCTTGTCCTTGAGGACGGCGTCACGCACCCGGTTCTGCAGGTCGCAGGTGCCGTAGAGGGAGCAGTTGCCCTTGTCGTACGCGTCGGTCATCTCGGCCAGGCCGACCCACAGCGGCGCCGTGCGACCCGTGATCTCACTGCGGCCGAGCAGTTCCTTGACCAACGGGCTCGTCTGCTCCCGCAGTTCGGCGTGTTGCAGGAAGCGGCCCAGCTCGCGGCCCGCATTGGAGACCAGGTAGGACTTGTCGGTGCCGAGCAGGTCGTCGTGGGCGACGGCGAAGCCGCGCAGCACGGTCAGGACGCTCGGGTCGGCCTGCACGGCGGAGACGAACTCCGGCAGCCAGTGGCCGCGGAACAGCACGGTGTAGGAGTTGTTGACCGCCGAGACCATCCACCAAAAGGCGTTATACGACGAGTTGTAGTCCTTGAGGAGCCGTGTGAGGACCGTGAGGAAGCGGGCGTTCTCGCTGGAGCTGTCGATCAGCGTGACCGTCTCGGCCAGGGTCTCGCCGTTGGCCTCGCTGACGTCGAAGGCGTGGGGGGAGGCGAAGAAGGCGTCCAGGGCGCCTTGGATCGCGCTCTTCAGCGCGGAGCCGTAGGGGCCGACGTCCTCCGGGTTGCCGTACTGCACGTAGTAGCCGGCCCGCAGGTAGAGCACCATCTGGGTCATCGAACCGGTGTTGTCGCCCGGGTAGTCGGCGGAGGCGGCGCGCAGCGCGTTCGCCACCGTGACCATCTGCTCTTCGCGGAAGAGGGCCTTGGCGTCCTGACCGGCCACGCTGAACAGCGTGTTGATGCAGTCGGTTTCCGAGCCCTTGATCTGCTGGACGAGGGCGTCGCCGGTCTTCGACGTGAAGTCGGAGACCGCGCACGCCGCCTCGGTGTCCTTGCCCGACGCCTTGCGGGGCGCGGCCTTGACGGTGCTCAACGGGGGTCGATGCGAAGGGGACGTGGCCGGCTCGGCCGCGTGCGCGGCGTCGGGCCGATGCAGTTCGTCGGCTGTGGTGGGGGTGGCGGGCCGCGGCGCCAGGGCCGATCGCGGCTGGGGCGCCTTGGTCCGCGCGGCGCCCGTTCCCGCGGCCGCCCTGCCGGGGGCGGCGGCGAGCAGGGCGAGCCCCAGACAGAGCGTCAGGGCCGTCATCACCATGCGGGCGAGACTTCTTCGTGTGGAGGATCTGCCTGTCAACGGGGCCTCCGGGCCGTCGGGAGCCGTGCGGGGGCACGGCGGTGGGGGGTGGGCCGTGGCGACAGCCGCCTGAGTGTCATGCCCACGGCGGATGTGTGAAATGTACAATTGCACACTTCACATGGCTTGAGAACCCTGCTGCGTATGCACGTCATACGAGGCGGCGCATCGGCAAGGGTGTCGTCAAAGGGCTTTGGTACAGGGTCTGTTGGCAGGCGAGTGTGCCGCAGCGCCGACGGCGCGCGGAGCGGCAGGGTCGCCGGGCCGCAACGTCGTGGCGAGGCGTCACGGTGTCCCGCGCCGTCGTCCGGCGGTGACCGGGTGGTGCGGGCTCAGCGCGTGGCGCCGCGCCTCCGCTTCCCGGCGCCCTTGGCCGGTGTCTGGTCCTGCCCCTCGGCCCACAGGGTGCGTACGTGCCCCAGGTGGCGGGTCATGCACTTCTCGGCGCCCTTGGCGTCCCCGGCCAGCATCAGGTCGAGAAGCTCCAGGTGTTCTTCGGCCGACGGGAGCAGTTCGCCGCGCTCGTCCAGGGCGGTCAGGCCGTACAGGCGCGAGCGTTTGCGCAGATCGCCGACGGTTTCCACCAGGTGGTCGTTGCCTGACAGGGCGAGCAGCGAGAGGTGGAAACGGCGGTCGGCCTCCAGATAGCCGATGAGATCGTGTACACGGGCGGCGCGCACGATCTCATCGGCGACCGGGCGCAGCGCCTCCAGGTCCTCGTGGGCCGCACTGCGGGTGATCCGGCCGATCATGGGAACTTCGATCAGGGTCCGGATCTCCGTGTACTGGTCGAGGTCGCGCTCATCGACCTCGGTGACCCGGAAGCCCTTGTTGCGGACCGGCTCGACCATGCCCTCCCGCGTGAGATCGAGCATCGCCTCGCGCACCGGCGTCGCCGAGACCCCGAGGTCCTCGGCGAGGGCCGGTGCGGAGTAGACCTCGCCGGGCTTGAGTTCGCCGGAGATCAGTGCCGCGCGCAGGGCGTGGGCCACCTGGTCGCGCAGCCGCTCGCGCGTGGTGATGAGACCGTGCTGTGTCAAATGGCCCATGGCGGTGGTGTCCCTTCGTGCCTGCCCCCGCGCCTTCCCGGCCGAGCGGATCATCAGCGTAGAGTGTCACGTTGCTCACGTGGACGGGTGCATGGGCCGTGCGGAGCGGGGCCGGGCGGGGCGGTGTTCACAGGAGGAAGCCTCCGGGGAACGGGTCGTCGGGGTCGAGGAAGTACTGGGCGGTGCCCGTGATCCAGGCGCGTCCCGTGACGCGGGGAACCACCGCGGGAACCGCGCCCACCGTCGTCTCCTCGACCAGACGGCCGGTGAACCGCGTGCCGATGAAGGACTCGTTGACGAAGTCCTGGTGCAGGGGCAGTTCGCCGCGGGCGTGGAGCTGCGCCATGCGCGCGGAGGTGCCGGTGCCGCACGGTGAGCGGTCGAACCAGCCCGGGTGGATGGCCATCGCGTGCCGTGAGTGCCGTGCGTCGGAGCCGGGGGCCGCGAGATGGACGTGCTTGAGCCCGGCGATCTCGGGGCGTACGGGATGGACGGGCCGGTCCGGGGAGGCGTTGACGGCATCCATGACCGCAAGGCCCGCGGCGAGCAGATCGTCCCTGCGGTCACGGTCGAACGGCAGTCCCAGGGCGTCGAGTTCGACGAACGCGTAGAAGTTCCCGCCGAACGCGAGGTCGTATGTCACCGTCCCAAAGCCCGGCACCTCGACCTTGCGGTCCAGGGCGACGCAGAACGCGGGCACATTGGTGAAGGACGCCGATGCGGCGGCGCCGTCCTCGACGCGGACGTCGACGGGGACCAGCCCGGCCGGGGTGTCCAGGGTGACGCGGGTGACCGGCTCGGTCACCGGCACCATCCCGGTCTCGACGAGCACGGTGGCCACGCCGATGGTGCCGTGCCCGCACATGGGCAGGAGTCCGGAGACCTCGATGTACAGGACGCCGTAGTCGGCCTCGGCGCGCGTGGGCGGCTGGAGTATGGCGCCGCTCATGGCGGAGTGCCCGCGCGGTTCGTACATCAGCAGCGTGCGGAGGTGGTCCAGGTGCGCGAGGAAGTGCAGTCGGCGCTCGGCCATCGTGGCACCGGGGATCACCCCGACACCGCCGGTGATGACCCGGGTGGGCATGCCCTCGGTGTGGGAGTCGACGGCATGGAAGACATGGCGGGTACGCATCGTGGGGCCTTCCTTTCTGACCGGTGTCGGTGTCTTCAGCGGTGTCCGTCGGCGAGGGCCTTGCCGGTGGCGGACCGCACGGCCTGCTCGGCCGGTCCCGTCAGCGGCAGCCGAGGCGGGCGGGTCGGGCCGCCGCGGCGGCCCACGAGGTCCATGGACGCCTTGATGGCCTGCACGAACTCGGGCATGGAGTCCCATCGCAGCAGTGCGTGCAGGGACTTGTACAGCGGCAGGGCCCGTCCGAGGTCGCCTGCGGTCGCGGCGCGGAACAGTTCGACGCAGGAGACCGGAAAGACGTTCGGGTAGCCGGCGATCCAGCCGACCGCGCCCGCGAGGGCCAGTTCGAGCAGGACGTCGTCGGCCCCGATGAGGAGGTCCAGGCCCGGGGCGAGTTCGGCGAGTTCGTAGGCCCGGCGGACGTCGCCGCTGAACTCCTTGACGGCCGCGATGTGCCCGGCCGTGTGCAGCTCGGCGAGGAGCGAGGGGACGAGGTCGACCTTGGTGTCGATCGGGTTGTTGTACGCGACCACCGGCAGGCCCACCGAGGCCACCTCGGCGTAGTGGTCATGTACCGCGGCCGGCTCGGCGCGGTAGGCGTTCGGCGGCAGTAGCAGGACGCTCCCGCAGCCCGCTTCGGCCGCCTGCTCGGTCCAGCGGCGGGACTCGGCGGCGCCGTACGCGGCGACGCCGGGCATGACACGGGCACCGTCGCCGGCCGCCGCGACGGCGGTCGTCACCACCCGGGCACGCTCCTCGTCCGCGAGCGTCTGGTACTCGCCGAGCGAGCCGTTGGGAACGACGCCGTCACAGCCGTTCTCGAGCAGGAAGCGCACGTGATCGGCGTAGGCGTCGTGGTCGACGGAGAGGTCGTCGCGCAGGGGGAGCGCGGTGGCGACCATGATGCCGCGCCAGGGGCGGACGGCGCTCCAGGAGGTGCTGGTGTCCATGGGGGCTCCTACGGAATACGGGGGCGCGTGGGTGTGGAGGCCGGCGGCCACAGGGGCTCGGTGTGCGAGGGGACGGCAGCCCTGTCCGGGAGCCGTGCGGGCGCGGACGTCATGTCGGCTCGCCGGGGGTGGCGGGCGCAGGCGTCCCGGCGTTCTCCGCGGGGAGTCCGGCCAGCGCGGACAGGGTGACAGGGGTGATGAGCGGGCGGCGGTCGGGGGCCGGTCCCGCGCCGGGTGTTCCGGATACCCCGTGCTGTGCGGCCAGGCAGGCGACGGCCGTGGCGCAGATACGGCCCTGGCACCAGCCCATCCCGGCCCGGGTGAGGAGCTTGACCGTACGGGTGTCGTGGGCACCGAGGTCCGCGGTGGCCTCGCGGACGCGGTCCGCGGTGACCTCTTCGCACCGGCACACCTCGGTGTCGCCGGTGAGCCAGTCGGTCCAGCCGGGGCCAGGGGTGTGCACGGCGGCCATCGCGTCGGCGAAGGCCCTCATTCGGGCGATCCGACGGCGCAGTCCCGCGGTGCGCGCGGGCGGAGCCACCTCGCCGCGGAGTCGGGCTCCGGCCGTGAGACCGGCCAGTTCGCCCTCGGCCAGGGCCGACGCCGCACCGCCGATACCGCGGCTCTCGCCGGCCACCCAGACGGTGGGTACCGAGGTGGCCAGGTCGCGGTCGGTGGCCACCGCGTGGGTGCCGTCGGCGGTTCGGCGCACGGCGCACCCGAGTGCGGTGGCCAGGTCGATCTGCGGGACCAGGCCGTGGCCGACGGCCACCGCGTCGCAGGCGACGCGGCGGGCGGTGCCGGGAACGGGCCGCCACCACCGGTCCAGACGGGAGACCGTGACGGCTTCGACACGGTCCGTGCCGTGTGCCTCGGTGACCGCGCTGCGGGTGCGCAGCGGGACCCGGTGACGCAGCAGGGCACTGCCGTGGGCGACGGCCTCGGCAGCCTTGCCCGGGTTGACGGCCAGGGCGCCGAGGCGGCGGGCGTAGCCGAGGTATCCGGTGGCTTCGACGAGCGCCGGGACGTCGGCGCCCGCACCGGTGAGCGAGGTCGCGGTGGCGAGCAGCAGCGGACCGCTGCCGGCGACGACGATCCGCCGCCCGGGGAGGACGAGTCCCGACTTGAGCATGGCTTGGGCGCCCCCGGAGCTGATCACGCCCGGCAACGTCCAGCCGGGGAAGGGCAGATGGCGTTCGACGGCGCCTGCCGCGATGAGCAGTCCGCGGGCCGTCAGAAGCACCGGGGTGCGGTCCGTGCCGTCGGGGCCGGTGAGGGCGTGGACCGTCCACAGGTCGGCGCGGCCCGGGGCGCGTACCACGCTCCAGACGTGGTGCCGGGGGAGGTGGCTGACGGCCGGACAACGGCGGAGGCGTTCGCGGAGGTCGGCATACGCGGACCAGGCATGGTGCAGCACCTCGGGGCGGCGGGCGCCGAGGGCGGGCGCGGGGCTGCGGTAGAACTGTCCGCCGGTCAGCTCGGCCGAGTCCACCAGGGCGGTGCGCAGCCCGAGTTCGCCGGCGGCGACGGCTCCGGCCAGTCCCGCGGGTCCCGCGCCGATCACCACGAGGTCGTAGGTGCGCGGGGCGTCGCCGGGTCCGGCGTGCCGCGGGGCGTGTCCGGGGCGCTCACCGGAGGTGCCGTGGCGGTGCGCGTCAGGCGGCGAGGTCGGCACGGCCCGAACCCTCCTGGGTGGTGACGGCGTCGCCGGGGGCGGCCGGGAGCAGGCAGGCGCGGCGGTTCGGGGTGCCGTTGACGGTGGCCAGGCAGTCGTGGCACTGGCCGATGCCGCAGAAGGCGCCGCGTGGTCGGCCACGGCCGCGGGTGGTGCGCCAGGCCAGGATGCCCGCGGCCCACAGGGCGGCGGCGACGGACTGGCCGGGCAGGGCGGCGACGGGCCGGCCGTCGAAGGTGATCTCGAAGGCGGGGCCCGGGTCGGCTCCCACCACGTCGTGGGGCGTCGGGCGGCTTCGCGCCCCGCTCGCCGGACGGTTGCGCGTGCGGCTCGTGATGCGACGCGGCTTCATGTGGTCCGCCTTTCCTCGGGACGGTGCGTCGACGGGGTCATAGGACGGGGGCCGTGACGGAGTCGGGAAAACGGTCGGGCCGGAAGGGGCGCGGGTCCAGGGGCGGCACGGAACCCGTGAGCGCGGCAGCCGTCAGCACGCCGGTCACGGGTGCCAGGCCGATGCCCGCCCCCTCATGGCCGCACGCGTGCAGCAGACCCGGCACACGGGGGTCGGGGCCGATCGCCGGCAGGTGGTCGGGCAGATAGGGGCGGAAGCCCGCGTACGTGCGGATCGCCCGCACCCCGCCGAGCACCGGGAATAGCGCGGTCGCCTGGGCGGCGAGCCGGCGCAGGACCTCGGTGGAGAGCGCGCGGTCGAAGCCGACCCGCTCGCGGCTCGCACCGATCAGCACCGGCCCCGCCGGGGTGCCTTCCACCACCGCGGAGGTCTGCAGCGCCGCCGAACCGCTGGCGACGTCGGCGACGTAGTCGGCCGCGTACACCTTGTGGCGGACGATGCGCGGCAACGGCTCGGTCACCAGGATGAAGCCGCGCCGAGGGAGCACGGGCAGCCGCACGCCGGCGGCCCGGGCCACCTCCCCGCCCCACGTCCCCGCCGCGTTCACCACGTGCGGCGCGAGCAGACGGGCGCCGGACGCGGTGGCCACGCCGCGCACCGACCCGTCGGCGGCGGTGAGCACCGCCGTGACCTTCTCTCCGCAGCGCACCTCGGCACCCGATGCGCGCAGCAGGTGGGCGGCGGCCAGGGCGGGGTGGACCTGCGCGTCCTGGGGGTAGTGGATCCCGCCGGCCATCCCTTCGGCCAAGTGCGGCTCCAGCTCGTGGAGTTGCGCGCCGGAGACCTCGCGCGCGTCGACCCCGGCGTCGCTCTGCGCCGCGGCGAGGGTGCGCAGAGCCGCGAGGCGGGTCTCGTCGGAGGCGACGACGACGCCGCCCTTCGTCTCGTACTCGATGGCCGCCGGTAACTCCGCGGCCAGCTCGCGCCACAACCGGAACGAGTGCAGGGCGAGCGCCAGCTCAGGTCCCGGCTCCTTGTCGGAGACCAGGAGATTTCCCTCGCCGGAGCCGGTGGTGCCGCCCGCGACGGGGCCGCGGTCCAGAACGGTGACGGACAACCCTGCGCGGGCGGCGTAGTGGGCGCAGGCCGCGCCGACCACTCCGGCCCCGACGACGATCACGTCCGGGCTGCCGGAGGTGCGGGCGATACGCGAAGAGGTTGTCGTGGCCACACCAGTAATATTTCACATGGCACCAGGGCTGCCAAGACATCGGCGCGCTTCTTCCGGGGAGCGTGCGGATCTCCCTCCTCACTTCTCCAGAAGGGCGCCCATCCAGTCCTCGATCGCGTCCGGAGTCCGGGGCAGCGCCGAGGACATGAGCTGCGCCCCCTCGGCCGTGATGGCCAGGTCGTCCTCGATGCGTACGCCGATGCCGCGCAGTTCGGGCGGCAGCGTCTCGTCGTCCGGCTGGAAGTACAGACCGGGCTCCACGGTCAGGATGTGTCCCTCGGACAGCACGCCGTCCAAGTAGGTCTCGGCGCGCGCCTGCGCGCAGTCGTGCACATCCAGCCCCAGCATGTGGCCGCTGCTGCAGAGCGTGTAACGGCGGTACAGGTCGCCGTCGGGGGACTTGAGAACGCCCCACTCGGCCAGGCCCTCGGCGATGACCCGCATACCCGCCCGGTGGAAGTCGCGGAAGCTCGCCCCGGGGCGCAGGGCCGCGATGCCTGCCTCCTGTGCCGCCAGGACGAGTGCGTACACCTCGCGCTGAACGGGGGAGAACCGCCCGGAGAGCGGGACGGTGCGGGTGATGTCGGCGGTGTAAAGGGTGTCGGTCTCGACTCCCGCGTCGAGCAGGAGGAGTTGGCCGGCGTCGAGGGCGCCGTCGTTGCGGATCCAGTGCAGGACACAGGCGTGGGCCCCGGAAGCGGCGATGGTGTCGTAACCGGTGCCGTTGCCCTCCGCGCGAGCCCGGAGGTTGAACACGCCCTCGATCCAGCGCTCGCCGCGCGGGTGTGCGAGGGCCGCAGGCAGCGACCGGACCACGTCCTCGAAACCGGTGGTGGTGTGCTCGACGGCGAGTTGCAGTTGAGCCACCTCCCACGCGTCCTTGACCAGGCGTAGTTCACTGAGTGCCGCGCGCAGTTCGGGGTCGTCGGCGGCGTTGCGGCCGGGCGGCAGGGGGTCGGCGCCGTCGAGCGGGGCGCAGCGGATGCCGGTCATGCGCTCGGCCTCGTCGAGATCGGGGCGGCGCCCCACCCAGAACTCGCCGTGGCGGCGGTCGCGGTAGAACTCCTCGCTGCCGGCCGCACGGGGGGAACGGGGGCGGAGGTGCAGGACCGCCTCGTGCCCCGAAGGTCCGCTCGGCTCCAGGACGAGGGCGTGACCGGCCTGGTCCTCGCCGGTCAGCCCCGTGAGATGGGCGTACGCGCTGTGCGGACGGAACCGGTGATCGCAGTCGTTGGAACGGACGCTGAGATCGCCCGCCGGGACGATCAGCCGTTCGCCGGGGAAGCGGGCCGACAGGCGCTCCCGGCGCCCGGCCGTCAGGTCCGCCGCGGGGAGCCGCAGCTCTCCGGGGAGCGGACTCTCCGCCCATCTGGACGCCAGGAAGGCGGCCAGCTCCGGCGAGACGGCGAGGTCGTGGCTCGTGGTGTGGAGGCGTTCGGTGCCCGGGCGCGCGGGGGAGCCGGTCATGGGGTCTCCAGATGACGGGTGGGGCGAACGTCGGGATGGCTGCGTGTAGTTGGGGCCGGGGACTCGGCTAGTGCGATTTCACATTGCTATGTTACGTACCACCCTGGGAAAGCGACCCCGTCGATCCGCGGGTATCCCCGGCGGGCGTTCAACGGCACAGGCTGATGGGCAACTACGTGGACGCTGCGGCGTACGGGTCCGACGTGGGCACGGCGGGGGAGAACGTCCTCACCCGGACGGAGCGCGCCTCTGGGCCGGCCAAGCGACCGTACGACCTATGCCATGCCGGGATCTCGTTCTGGCCGTACTCCGGTGTGGCCCCGGCCGAATGCGCTCGCCGCGCGGTCCAGGGAATCGAGGTCCGCTTCCGTCGCTACGCCAAGTTCTTGGACGGCAACCGGGAGCAGGCCAACCGCCTCATCGAGCAGCCCCTGCAGGAGTGGGACCGCGTCAGCCAACGCGGGCCTCTGCGGGGTGAGCCAGGTCTTGGTCCGCTACTGGTCCGGAAGAGCTGGTCAGGAGCGGGATAGCTGCGGGAGGAACCCTGGCACTTACTGATCGTTTCAGAATGGGGGTTTGAGTCGTCTCAAGCAGATGATGCTGCAAGCGAGTGGGAGAAGCCCGAGGTGGAGGTCGGCGCGTATCTCGTAGCGGATGCGGAGTCGTTTGAACTGGTGTTGTGTCCTGAAACATGAAAAGGAGTTGGTTGTAGCCGCACGGAGACGGTGAGAGAATTCTTGGAATTCCTGCCGTTGCTGATCGTGTGGCTCAGACTGTGGTGGCCCGGCATCTGATGAGGCGGGTGGATCCCATTTTCCATCCGGACAGTTTCGGATACCGGCCCGGACGGTCAGCCTTGGACGCGTTGGGGAAGTGTCGGGAACGCTGCTGGAAACGGGACTGGGTGGTCGAGTTCGACATCGCCAAGTTCTTTGACAGCGTGCCCTGGGACCTCCTGGTCAAGGCGGTGGCAGCGCATACCGACGCCGTTTGGGTGAAGTTGTATGTTGATCGGTGGCTCCGCGCGCCGCTTCAACTGCCCGACGGCTCCCTGCTGGAGCGGGAGGCCGGGACACCCCAAGGGGCTCCGGTCTCTCCCGTCCTGGCGAACCTGTTCCTGCTCTACGCGTTCGACACCTGGATGGAACGGGAGTTTCCGACCGTCTGGTTCGAGCGGTATGCGGACGATGCGGTGCTGCACTGTGTCACAGAGCGTCAGGCCCGCGAGGTGCTGGCCGCGCTCACGGACAGGATGGCCGAGGTCGGACTGCAACTGCACCCGGCCAAGACCCGGATCGTGTACTGCCAGGACGGCGACCGTCAACGGGCCTTTGGGTACACGGCGTTCACGTTCTTCGGATACACCTTCCGTGCCAGGAAAAACCGGAGTCGGCACGGGAATCTGTTCCTGTCGTTCGATCCGGCGGTCAGCAAGGATGCCCTGAAGAAGATGGGGCGGGAGGTGAGGTCCTGGCACCTGCACACCCGCTCAGAACTGTCCTTCCACGAGCTCGCCCGCAGGATCAACCCTGTCGTGGCGGGATGGATCAACTACTACGGCCGCTTCCGGCCCTGGGAGTTACATCCCTTCCTGACGCGCATCAACACCTACCTGGTGCGCTGGATCCGCCAGAAGTACAAGCGGCTCGCGGCCAAGCGGAAGGCCATCGTGAAGATGCAGGAGATCGCCCAGCGATACCCCCGCATGTTTGCGCACTGGCGTTGCACCACCGCAGTCGTATCGATCTGATGATCAGGACGACAAGAGCCGTATGACGGGAGACTGTCACGTACGGATCTGTGAGAGCCGAGGGGTGAGAATCCCCTCGGCTACTCGGCGACTGTTGAGGTGAGGCGTTCCAGTGCGGTGTGGGCGGGTGGGCCCCAGGTGGGCTTGCCTCCGGGGCGGCCGTGGACGCCGGCGTCTCCGATGTGGATGCAGGCGAGGGCGCGCAGCACCGCCCAGCCGCGGGCTCGGCGTAGGGTCGCGGCGTCCGGGCTCGGCTGGTAGGTCTCGTGGAAGAGGTCGGCGGCGCCGTCCGGCAGCAGGATCCAGGCGGCGGCGAGGTCGAAGGCCGGGTCGCCGGCGAAGAGGTCGCCGAAGTCGATCACGCCGGAGAAGGTGCCGTTCGTGGTCAGGACGTTGGCCGGATGCAGGTCGCCGTGCAGCCAGAGTCTTGGGCCTGCCCAGCCCGGCGCGGCAGCGGCGTCTTCCCAGACCGCGCGGACGGCGTCCGGGTGGCGAATCAGCCCCAGTTCGGTGGCCGAGGAGAGCCCTTGGGTGAAGTGTTTGGCGGTGTCGGTCAGCGGGCCGCCGCGGTCTCGGCCTGCGGGCGCCCCGTCGGGGGCGGGGCGGTGGAGGGCGGTCAGGAAGGCGGCCAAGGCGACGGCCGCCTCCGCGGCGCGCGTAGCGGGGGCGCGGTCGGCGGGCTCGCCCGGTACCCAGGTGGTGACGAGCCAGGGCCGCGGAAACCGTGCGGAGGGCTCACCAAGGCGCTGCGGGACGGGGATCTGCAGAGGAAGGCGCGGGGCGAGGGTGGGCAGCCAGGCATGTTCCTTACGCAGCAGCGCGTCCGCGGACTGCGTCGCCCAGGGCAATCGGACGGCAAGGTCGTCGCCGAGCCGCCACACCTGGTTGTCCCAGCCGAGTGCTCCGAGCTTCAGGGGGCGCTCCGCCAGGTCGGGGTGCTGCTCGCGCAGCAGATCCCGGATCAAGTCCTCGGTGATGTCCGTCTCGGTGGCTGTCATGTGGAGCAACGGTAGTCGGGGAGGGCCTGCCGGGGCTTCGGGTGAATCCGAGTCAAGTTCCGGCGTCGAACGCACTTCGAACCTGCTCGGCTTTCTCGCAGCAACAGAGCGATGTGCTACGAGCCCCACGTCGTGGTCCACGCGCTTGGGAACGGTCAACGGTCAGTTCGCGACCGCGTTCACACCCTCGCCGTCCAGGCCATCGACCTCGGTCCGCGTCGCGGCGCTCCGGCTCTCGCAGAAGTGCGTCGAATACGCCCGGAACCTCCAGGACCCCAGAGCCGTCCGGTACCAGTGAGCTGGTCTACGGACCACTGCAGCGCGGCAGGTCACACCTCACCTGGAGCGAGGCACTCGACCTGGCCGGGAGCGTGATCGACCGCGTGGGCCTGTTCGTCCACCTGACCGCGCCCCCGCCCGTTATTCGCCAGCGGCTCCTCGCCCGGAAGGTCGAGAAGAACGAACGGCGTACGTACAGGCGCAACGAATACGGAGCGCAGATCAGGACGAGCGGCGGCTGAACGCTGCTCTCGTGGCTCACCGTGAGGGTTCTCCCATGGCGTCCCATGGCACGAGCCATGGGACGTCCCCGCCGTCTTGGCCGACGGGGTGCGCAACGTCTTCGATTCCTCGCTGCCGACACATTCCTTTCGTCTCTGTAGACCCGAGACAGGAGGACTCCTTTCCTGGGCCGAGGGTAGGCGTTCACCCACGGCGGACAGGAAAGGACTTCAAAAGACTGGAAACCCCCGCTGGGGTCATGTCAACGGACAACGTCCCGGCAATCACCAGGTCAGATGGTGCTGTGCCCTGCGGTTTCGCCTGCGCAAGTACGGTGCGGGCAAGGGCGGTTACCTGCTCCATGCTCGTCATGGCGGCCATGTTCTGGATTCGAAATTCGAATTATCGGATCGAGTTCCAGCGTGCAGTTATTGAGGCGGGATTCGCAGACGAGTCGTGGACAATCCATACACTGCGGCACTTCTTTGCCAGCAGTGTCATCGGTGGGAGGTGTCCTTGCTGGAGGTCTCCCGATGGCTGGGGCACGCCACGATTCAGATCATCGCTGGCATCTACGGTCACTCGACTCCGGACGCGGGTGCGAAAATGAGGTCCGTGATGGACGGGTGCTTGCCACGAGCAACGTGACTCGTGCTGACTCGTAGACTCGTGCTGACCCGGTGCTGAGCCGAAGCCGATGGAGAGGCAGAACATGCAGGTCGGAGCGATGTTGTGAGACTTCTGCACACCTCCGACTGGCACCTGGGGCGCTCCTTCCACCGCGTGAGCCTGCTCACCGCGCAGCACGCCTACCTCGATCATCTCGTCGAGACCGTCACCGCCCGGGACGTCGACGCCGTCCTCGTCGCCGGTGATGTGTACGACCGGGCGGTGCCGCCGCTCGCCGCCGTCGAGCTGTTCGACTCCGCCCTGCACCGCCTCGCCGCCGCGGGCGTCCCCACGATCATGATCTCGGGCAACCACGACTCCGCCCGCCGCCTGGGCGTCGGCGCCGGACTGATGGAGCGCGGCGGCGTCCACCTGCGCACCGACCCGGAGCGGTGCGGCGAACCGGTCCTGATCGACGACGCCGACGGCCCGGTCGCCTTCTACGGCCTGCCCTACCTCGAACCGGCCCTCGTCCGCGACCGCCTCGGCGCCGGGCGGGCGGCCCACACGGAGGTGCTGGGCGCCGCGATGGACCGCGTCCGCGCCGACCTCGCCGCCCGCCCCGCCGGAACGCGCTCCGTCGTCCTGGCGCACGCCTTCGTGACCGGCGGCGAGGTGAGCGACAGCGAGCGGGACCTGGCGGTCGGCGGCGTCGCATCGGTGCCCGCCGCGGTCTTCGACGGCGTCGACTACGTGGCCCTGGGACATCTGCACGGCTGCCAGACGCTCTCCGAACGGGTCCGGTACTCGGGCTCCCCGCTCGCGTACTCCTTCTCCGAGGCGGCGCACCGCAAATCGTCCTGGCTGATCGACCTCGGCGCGGACGGCGAGGTGACGGCGGAGCGCGTCGACGCCCCCGTCCCGCGTCCGCTGGCCCGCCTGCGGGGCCGCCTGGAGGCGCTGCTGGCGGATCCGGCGCTGGAGCGGCACGCGGAGCACTGGGTAGAGGCGACACTCACCGACCCGGTGCGCCCGCCGGAGCCGATGGCCCGCCTGACGGAGCGCTTCCCGCACACCCTCGCCCTCGCCTTCGACCCGGACGAGGGCCCGGTCGTCACCTTCGCCTCGTACGCCCAGCGGGTGCGGGGCCGCGACGACCAGGAGGTCGCCGAGGACTTCGTGGAGCATGTGCGCGAAGGCCGGGCGGCGGACGACGGGGAGCGGGCGGTGCTGCGCGCCGCGTTCGAAGAGGTACGGCTGCACGAAGCGACGGAAGAGGTGGCGCCGTGAGGCTGCACCGGTTGTCGGTCACGGCGTTCGGTCCGTTCGGCGGCGCGCAGACCGTCGACTTCGACCGGCTGTCGCGGGACGGCCTGTTCCTGCTGCACGGCCCCACCGGCGCGGGCAAGACCTCCGTCCTGGACGCGGTGTGCTTCGCGCTGTACGGCTCGGTGCCCGGCGTCCGGCAGGCCGGGCAGGCGCTGCGCAGCGATCTCGCCGACCCGTGGACGCCGACGGAGGTGGTGCTCGAACTGACCGTCGCCGGACGCCGGTTGGAGATCACCCGGCTGCCCGAGCAGACGCGCCCGAAGAAGCGCGGTACGGGCACGACGCGGGAGAAGGCACAGAGCCGGCTGCGGGAGTACGCGCCCGGGCCCGGCGAGGGCGGCCGGTGGAAGGCGCTGAGCCGGTCGCACCAGGAGATCGGCGAGGAGATCGGCGGGCTGCTCGGCCTGAACAAGGAGCAGTTCTGCCAGGTCGTGCTGTTGCCGCAGGGCGACTTCGCGCGGTTCCTGCGGGCCGACGCGGAGTCCCGGGCACGGCTGCTGGGCCGGCTCTTCGACACCCGCCGCTTCGCCGCCGTCGAGGAGCGGCTCGCGGCCCGGCGGAAGGCGGCGGCCGAGCGGGTCCGCGGCGGCGACGAACGACTGCTGGCGCTCGCGCACCGCGCGGCGGAGGCGGCCGGGGAGTGCCCGGATCTCGCGGCGCTGCCCGCGCTGCCGGCCGGTTCCGCGGCAGGCATCATCCCGGCCGCGCGGAAGCCGGGCGCCGCGGGCCGCCGCCCGGCTGCGGAGACGGTTCCGGACGCCCCGGGCGTGGGCGAGCCCGGGTTCGCCGCCTCCGTCCTCGTACGGATGGCCGTGGCGCGGGTCGCGGCACGGGAGCGGCTGGCCGTGGCCACCTGCGCGGAGCGGTCCGCCGGGGAGGCGGAGCGGGCGGCCGCCCTGGCGTGGGAGGAGGCGCAGGAGCGCGACCGGGTACGGCGTCGCCTCGCCGAGGCCCGGGACCGTGCCGCCCGCCTGGCGGGGACGGCCGCGACGGACGCCCGGGACCGTGAGCGGCTGGCGGCGGCGGGCCGGGCCGCCGAGGTGGCGCCGACGCTGGCGTGGTGCGCGACGGCCCGCCGGGAGGCCGAGGCCGCCGACGCCACGGAGCGCGCCCGCCGCGCCGAGCTGCCCGCCTCCCTCGCCGGTGCGGAGCCGGACCACCTCGCCGCACGGGAACACGCGGAGCGCGAACAGCTCGGCGCACTGGCCGCGGCCCGGCGCGCGGAGGAGCGTGTCGCCGCGCTGGCCGCCGAACGGGAGGCATCGGAGCGCGAGGGCGCCGCCGACGAGGACGCCGTGGCGGAGTGCGCGGAATGGCTCGACGGATGGGACGCGCGGCGCCGCGCCCTTCAGGAACGGGTGGAGAGCGCCCAGGAGGCCGTGGGGCGCGCGGAGGCGCTGGAGGCGGCGGTGGCCACGGCGCGGGAGCGCGCGGCGGCGTCCCGGCGCCGGGACGAGCTGGCGGCCCGCCTGGAGCGGCTGCGCGGTGAGTCCCTGGCCGCACGGGAGCGGTCCGCCGCGGCACATGAGCGGTGGCTGGAGCTGAAGGACCGGCGGCTGCGGGGCGTCGCCGCCGAGCTGGCCGCCGCACTGCGCGACGGCGCGCCGTGCGCGGTCTGCGGCGCGACGGCACACCCGGATCCCGCACAGCCGGGGGAGGGGCACGTCGGCCGCGCCGAGGAGGAGGCGGCGCTCGCCGCGTACCAGGAGCGGGAGGACGCGTACCGGGCGGCGGAGGGCCGGGTGCGGGAGGTCCACGGCGAACTGTCCGCCGCCACCGCCGCGGCCGGGGACGCCCCGGCCGCCGAACGCGCCGCCCGCGCCGAGGAGTTGGCCGCCGAGTACGCCGAGGTGCGGACGGTGGCGGCCGGGGTGCGGGCCGCGCGGGAGGCGCTGACGGCCGCGGAACGCGAGGCGGAGCGGCGGCGCACGGAGCGGCAGGACGCCGAGCGCCGCATCGCGGCCCGCCTCTCCCGGCGGGAGGCGCTGGAGGCGGAGCGGGCCGCGCTCCGCGAGGAGGTGGCGCGGGCCCGCGGGGAGTGCGCGAGCGTCGCGGAGCGGGCCCGGCGCGGCGAGCGGCGGGCGGCGATGCTGGCCGCCGTGGTGGACGCGGCGGGCGCCGCCCGCACGGCGGACCGGCGGCTGCGGGAGGCCGAGGAGGCGCGGGCCGAGGCCGTCGCATCGGCGGGGTTCGCGGACGTGGCGGAGGCGGTGGCCGCGCAGCTGCCGGATGCGGTACGGCGGGAGCTGGCCGAACGGGTCGCCCACCGGGAGGCAGAAGCGGCGGCGGCGGAACGCGAGCTGGCCGACGCCGAAGCGGCAGCCGCCGTGGCGACGGGCGCGGAGGTGGACCCGGCCGCCGCGCGCCGCTCCGTGGAGGCCGCCGGGCGGCGGCTGCGCGAGGCGGCCGCGGTCCGCACGGGAGCACAGGAGCGCTGCGCGGCGCTGGACCGGCTGTCGCACCGGGCGACCGCGGAGGCCCGCCAACTAGCCCCGCTGTACGCCGAGTTCGGCGTGGTCGGCGGCGTCGCGTCGCTGGTGGCGGGCGTCTCCGGGGAGAACGTACGCCGGATGCGGCTGGAGTCGTACGTCCTGGCCGCCCGCCTGGAACAGGTCGCGGTGGTGGCGGGGGAGCGGCTGCAGCGGATGTCGGGCGGCCGCTACACCCTGGTGCACACGGACGCGCGCAGTGCCGGGTCGCGCCGCTCCGGCCTGGGACTGCGCGTGATCGACGCCTGGACGGGACGCGAGCGGGACACCTCCAGCCTGTCGGGCGGGGAGACGTTCTACGCCTCGCTCGCCCTGGCGCTGGGCCTCGCCGACGTGGTGACGGACGAGGCGGGCGGCACCCGCCTGGACACCCTCTTCATCGACGAGGGCTTCGGCAGCCTCGACGAACAGAGCCTGGACGAGGTGCTGGACGTACTGGACGGGCTGCGGGAACGGGACCGCAGTGTCGGCATCGTCAGCCATGTCGCGGATCTGAAGGGCCGCATCCCGGCTCAGCTGGAGGTCCTGAAGGACCGGTCGGGGTCGGCGGTGCGGCATAGGGGTGTGGGCGGGTAGGGCGGGCCGTCCGGAGAACGGGGTGCGCGGGAACGTCGCGGACCCCTGCCGGCGTGCGAGGTCGCGCCGGTACCAGGTGCCCGGCTTGCCGCCGAGGTCGGCCGGGTCCGGCGGGGCCGGCCGTGAGGAAACCGGCCTTGGCCAGCACCTTCCGGGACGCGGCATTCCCGTGGGCGGTGGCCGCCCTGAGGGTGCCCGGCCCGTACCGCTCCGCCGCCAGGTCGCACAGCTCCCGGACGGTCGCGGTCGCCGCACCGTGCCCGGCGACGTGCCGTGCGACCCGGTAGCCGAGTTCCGCGGTGCCGTGCTCCCCGACCGGCGGTCGTTGCCGCTGCTCGTCGGCGCGGGGCTGAGGTCCGCTCCCCCTACCCTCCCCGCCCGGCGTGTTCGCCCGCGCCGTTGAGGGGGGAGGCTCCCCGACGGTCTCGGAAACCCGCAGCGGTTTCGCGATCCGAGGCGCGTAAGTGCCAGGAACCCGGCGTATTCGGTGAGTGGGGGAGGCTGTCGATGAGGGTGAAGTTGCTCGGTACCGCCGCGGGCGGGGGGTTCCCGCAGTGGAACTGCGGGTGCGCGCTGTGTGCCCGGTGCCGCCGTGGCGAGCTGCCGTCCCGGTTCCAGGACTCCGTCGCCGTCAGCGGCAACGGCCGTGACTGGTGGCTGCTGAACGCCTCGCCGGACATCCGGGTCCAGCTGGAGGCGACGTCCGCGCTGGCCGCGGGCCCGGGGCCGCGGGACACCCCGGTGCGCGGCGTCCTGCTGACCGACGCGGAGGCCGACCACACCCTCGGCCTGGCGGTGCTGCGCGGCGGCGCGGACCTGACGGTGTACGCGGCGCCGCCCGTCCACGAGGCGCTTTCCACGGCGCTGCCGCTGCGGGGCCTGCTGGACCGCTACGCGCCCTGGCGGTGGCAGGACACCGACCCCCTGACCACGCAAGGCTCCACCGACCGGACGGCCGCCGCCTCCGCCCCGTTCACGCTGTCCGGGGGCCTCACCGCCACCCTGCACCCGGTCGGGACGAAGGCCCCGAAGTATGTCGCGGCGCCCGCCACCGATGTCCCCTGGGCGAGCGCGGTACGGATCGAGGACCCGGCGACCGGCGGGGCGCTGCTCTACGCGCCCTGCCTGGCCACCTGGCCCGACGGCTTCGACGACCTCCTCGCGTCGGTGACCTGCGCCCTCGTCGACGGGACGTTCTTCAGCGCGGAGGAGCTGGGGCAGGCGGTACGGTCGCCGGACGCCGGGCAGTCCCTGATGGGCCACCTCCCGGTGAGCGGCCCCGGCGGCACCCTCACCCGCCTCGCCCGCCACCCGGACCTACGCCGCCTCTACACACACTTCAACAACACCAATCCGCTTCTGGATCCGTCGTCCGATGCCGCAGATGAGGTGCGGCGCGCGGGGGTGGAGGTCCCGGAGGACGGGAGGGAGCTGACGGTGTGAGGGAAGGGGACAGGGCCGGGCGCCCGGCGGCCCAGGTGCACCGCATGGACCGGGCCCCGTCCCCCTGGACTCGTCCTACGAATCAGCCCCTACGCCGAGAACGGCGGCCGCGCGCCCGACCACGGCGCCGCCTCTTCGAGCTGGGAGGCCAAACGGATCAGCACGTCCTCCCGCCCGTAGGCCGCGACCAGTTGGACGCCGATCGGCAGGCCCTCGGCGTTGCGGTACAGGGGCAGGGAGACGGCGGGCTGGCCGGTGAGGTTGAAGGGCAGGGTGAAGGCGATGCCCTCGGTGACGCCCGCCACCAGGTCCATCGGCTCCTGCGCCGTCGGCGCGAGCTGTCCCAGCGGCCGCGGCGGCGTGGACACCGTCGGTGTGAGCAGGACGTCCACGTCGTCCTCCCAGAGCGCGGCCACACCGCGGGCCCAGCGCTGCCACGTCTGGAGGCCGGCGAGCCACTGCGCGGCCGTGACCGAGCGGCCCGCCTCCGCGAGCGCCCCGTTCATCGGCTCCAGGTCGCCGGGTTCGAGCCGCTCGCCGATCCGCTCCGACCAGTACGCCAACTCCCAGGTGACGATGGCGGCGAACAGGTTCGGCAGCGCCTCGAAGAGGGCGGGGGAGTCGAGGGCGGGCGCCGGTTCCGGGGCGACGCGGTGGCCGAGCGCGTCGAGCAGGTGCGCGGTGTGCTCGACCGCCGCCACACAGTCCGCATGGGCCGGGGCGGACGCGCCCGGCGGCGCCGTACGGAACCCGATGCGCAGGGCGCCGGGGTCGGCGCCCACCTCCGCGCGGTAGGGCCGCGCCGGAGCGGGGGCGGTGTACGGGTCACCGGGCGCCATCCCGGCGGTGGCGTCCAGGACCGCCGCGGTGTCGCGGACCGACCGGGTCAGAACGTGTTCATGCGTCCCCGGCCCCCAGTACTCGCCGAACTCCGGCCCCAGTGAGGTCCGGGCCCGGGTGGGCTTGAGGCCGACGAGCCCGCAGGCGCTCGCCGGTATCCGGATCGAACCGGCCATGTCGTTGCCGTGCGCCACCGGGACCATGCCCGCGGCGACCGCCGCCGCCGAACCGCCGCTCGAACCGCCCGGGGAGCGGGTCAGGTCCCACGGGTTACGGGTCGGGCCGTACGCCAGCGGCTCCGTGGTCACGCTGGTGGCCAGCTCCGGGACGTTGGTCCGGCCGCAGATGACGAATCCGGCGGACCGGAACCGCTTCGTCAGCGTCGCGTCCTCCGGGGCGCGCCAGCCGCGGTCGCGCAACGCGCGCATACCGCTGTGGGCCGGATCGCCGGCGGAGTGGCACAGGGCGTCCTTCAGCAGCAGGGGCACCCCGCGGAACGGGCCGTCCGGCAGCTCGGCCGCGCCCGCCGTGGCGAGGGCCTTCTCGAACAGGGGCGTGATCACCGCGTTGAGCTTGCCGTTGAGCCGCTCGATCCGGGCGATCGCCGCCTCGACCAGCTCGGTCGGCGACAGCACACCTCGGCGGACCAGATCGGCCTGTGCCGTCGCATCCAGCCAGGCGAGTTCTTCGTCCGGTGCCGGCGTCCCGTCCGGTATGCGCCGGTCGCCCCGAGTCTGACCATCTGTCATCTCTGCCTCTTCTCCTCGCGGTTGTGCCGCCGCTCACCGTAGGGGCGCGGAGATCGTGTATGTCGCGCCGGGCGCGCGCGGAGGTGCGCTTCACGTCACCCTCCTCAACCCGAGGGAATTCCGTGAATCGACGGCCTTCCGGGGCCCGGGAAAGGAGAGTGCATTCCGGTGCGTGGGGTGAGGGACGTGCCGAGCGGTGCGTCCGGGGAGAATTCCGGGAGAAGGATATAAAAATATTCTCGGGTTTTTCCGGAGGTGTGTCCGCCAGATTGTTACGGGGCATTACCGGAGCCAGGGTAATTCTTTATCCGTGACTCGCGGGTTTCGGTCGATTCGCGCCAACTTGATTCGCCGCCGAAGCGCCGAGCGGGTGTTGCTGCGTCTGCCGCATTGTACTCTTTGTGTCTTTTGAGGCCCGCGGCAGTGCCCGATAAATAGCATTTACATGCTTTCTGTGTGGGTGTGGTGAAGGTTCATGTCCCCTCTGGGGCGCCGCGTGGAGGAGAGGGAGATCCGCAGGTGGCGGACGCCTCCCGGGGAATTGCGCGGGACGGGGAGCCGGATATTCCGATGCGGGACGGTGATCCTTTTCCGTTCGCCGCGGGCCGGTGCTTTTTGTGGCCTGCACCCGGCTGGTTCGGGGGAGAGGGCGGTTCTACGTTCTTCAACGATCCCTTCGGTGGGGACGGGAAATGGGGGAGCTGTGCGGGAGAAAAGCGAGCGGTACGCGGACGACGCCGAAGGCGGCCGTCCGGATTCCCCGGGCGCCGCCACGCACCGATGAACCGCGGGTGCGCACCCCCTGACCCGCCATCGCCCCTCCGGCCCGACCACCACCGCACCTCGCCCGCGCGTACGGGCACGACGCGTCCAAGGAGTTCACGTGGGGAGAGAAGAACCGACCGGAACCACGCCCGGCCACCCGGACGGTGCCGCCGCACCGGCCACCACAGCCACCACGAACGGGACCGAGCCGACGGCCACCACGGACGGATCCGCACGGACTGCCGTGGCGAACGGATCCGCGCCGGCCGCCACCCCGGACGGGCCCGCCCCGGCGCCCGGCCCGCCCCCCGTCCTAGAGACCGTCCTCGCCGCCATCCTCGCCGAGGTCCTGCACGCCGAACGGGTCCCCGCCGACAGTCACTTCTTCGACGACCTCGGGGCCGACTCCCTGGTGATGGCGCACTTCTGCGCACGCGTCAGAAAACGCGGGGAGCTGCCCGCGGTCTCGATGAGAGACATCTACCGGCACCCGACCATCGCCGCCCTGGCGACGGCCTGCGCCGACGCCACCCCCGAGAACGAGGCCGCCCCCGAGCCCGGCACCCCCGCCGAACCCGAGGCCCCCGCCGGGCCACCGCCCGCGCACCCCACCGCGCGCTACCTCGCCTGCGGCGCCGCGCAACTGGCCTTCTTCCTCGGCTACTCCTGCCTCATCGCGTTCGCCACCACCCGCGGCTACACCTGGGTCTCCCACGCCTCGTCACTCCCGGCGCTCTACGGCCGGGCGGTCGTCTTCGGCAGCGCCGAGTTCACCGGCCTCTGCGCCTTCCCCGTCCTGATCAAATGGCTGCTCATCGGGGAGTGGACGGCCCGCGACTTCCCCGTCTGGGGCGTCACCTATCTGCGCTTGTGGATCGTCAAGGTGCTGGTGCACGCCAACCCCGTGGTGCTCTTCGTCGGCAGCCCGCTCTACGTCCTCTACCTGCGGGCACTCGGCGCGAAGATCGGCCGGCACGTCACCATCCTGTCCCGCACCGTCCCCGTCTGCACCGACCTGCTCACCATCGGCGCCGGATCCGTGATCCGTAAGGATTGCTTCTTCCTCTGCTACCGGGCCCACGCCGGACGCATCCGCACCGGCTCCGTCACCCTCGGCCGGGACACCTTCGTCGGCGAACGCACCGTCCTGGACATCGACACCGCCATGGGCGACGGCGCCCAGCTCGGCCACACCTCCACCCTCCGGCGCGGCGACGCCGTCCCCGCGGGCGAGCGCTGGCACGGCTCCCCGGCCCGCCCCACGGACGTGAACTACGTACGCGTCGCCCCGAAGCGCTGCGGGACGCTGCGGCGGGCCGCCTTCGGCGCGGTGGACCTCGCCAGGACCCTGCTCATCGGCATCCCGCTGCCCCTCTCGCTCCTCGCCCTGCTGTGGACCGGCGTACCGGTCCTCGGCGGCCACGGCGAACTCGACGAACAGCCCCTGACCTCCGCGGTGTTCCACCTCAACGCGCTGCTGCTGTCCGGGACGCTCTTCTTCGGGGCGGTCACCCTGGGGCTGGGCGTGCTCTTCACCGTCCCCCGCCTGCTGCGCCGGGCGATCGAACCGGGCACGGTCTACCCGCTGTACGGCCTCCGCTACGGCACCCACCGCACCATCGCCCGCCTGACCAACCTCAAATTCTTCATCCAGCTCTTCGGCGACAGCAGCTATATCGTCCCCTACCTGCAACGACTGGGGTACGACCTCTCCCGCGTCGAACAGACCGGCTCCAACTTCGGCAGCCTCGTCCAGCACGACTCGCCGTTCCTCAGCTCCATCGGCAGCGGCACGATGATCGCCGACGGACTCTCGCTCCTCAACGCCGAGTTCTCCGGCTCGTCCTTCCGCGTCACCCGCACCGCGATCGGACGGCGCAACTTCCTCGGCAACTTCATCGCCTACCCCTCCGGCGGCCGCACCGGCGACAACTGCCTCCTGGCGACGAAGGTGATGGTCCCGCTCGACGGCGAGCTCCGCACCGGCGTGGGACTCCTCGGCTCCCCCAGCTTCGAGATCCCGCGCACCGTCGAGCGCGATGCCCGCTTCGACCACCTCCGCACCGGCGACACCCTCCGCGACCGCCTCGCGGCGAAGAACCGCTACAACCTCCGCACCATCGCCCTCTTCCTGCTCATCCGCTGGGCCCACTTCCACGGCATCATCCTGCTGAGCCTCGTGACCACCGGGCGCGACGACGCGATCGGCACCCTGCTGGAAGCCGGATTCCTGATCGGCGTCATGACGTACACCGCCGTCTACTACGCCCTCGTGGAACGGTGCCTGATCCGTTTCCGGCCCCTGCGGCCCCAGGTGTTCTCCATCTACGAACGGGACTTCTGGCACCAGGAACGCCTGTGGAAGGTGCCCGAGACCCACTTCAACGCGTTCAACGGCACCCCCTTCAAGAACGTCCTGTGGCGGCTGCTCGGCGTCCGGATGGGCCGCCGGGTCTTCGACGACGGCTGCTTCCTCACCGAACGCACCCTGACCACCATCGGCGACGACTGCACCCTGAACGCCGGAAGCAAGATCCAGTGTCACTCCCAGGAGGACGGCACCTTCAAGTCCGCCCACAGCACCCTCGCCGCCGACTGCACCCTCGGCGTCGGCGCCCTCGTCCACTACGGCGTGACGATGGGCCGAGGCGCGGTGCTCGGCGCCGACTCCTTCCTGATGAAGGGCGAGGACGTCCCCGCACACGCCCACTGGGCCGGCAACCCGGCAGCCCCGGCGGACCCCAGCCGCCAGCCGTCCCCGACGCCGCCCCGGCCCCGCGACCCCGGCGCCACCGCCCCGGAACACGCGCCGAGCTGACCCGCCGAGAGCCGGCCCACCACCCGACGACGCCGTACGAGCTGCAGCCCCGCCGCGCCCCGCCCACCCAGCAGGAAGGATTCCTGATGACAAAACCGACCGACAACGACCGGGAGTACTGGCGCACCGTCCTGACCGACGCAGGATTCACCCCGGTCCCACGGTGGGCCCCCCACCCCGTGCCCGGCGTCGACACCCATGAACTCCCGCTGTCCGGCGAGCTGATGGACCGGCTCGACCGCTGGGGCGGCGAGCACGGCGTCCCCCGCGAAGCGATCCTGCTCGCCGCGCACACCGGAGTGCTCGCCGCCCTCTCCGGGGAACGGCAGGTCACCACCGGCTGCACTGTCGCCGCCACCGGCCCCGCACTGCCCTGCCGCCTCTCCGCCGCACCCGACACTTGGCGCGAACTGGCCCAGGAGGCCGCCCGCGTCCTCGCCGACCTCACCGCGCACCGCCGCTGCGCGGTGCCCCGCCTCGCCGCCGAACTCGGCCTGGACACCGTACTGTTCGAAGCCGAACTCGACCCGTACGGCCACGGCGGGGACCCGCTCGGCACCAGCGTGCTGCGGCTGTCCGTGACCCGCCACGGCGCGGGCGCGCGACTGCGGACGCGCCACCGGACCGACGCGCTGGACGCGGCGAGCGCCGCCCGGATCGCCGGATACCACCGCACCGCCCTCACCCACTTCGCCGCCGACCCCGACGCCCCCTACGGACGCCTCAGCCTGCTCTCCGACACCGAACGCCGCTTCCAGCTGGACGAGCTGGCCGGGCCGCGCCGCGCCCTGCCCGACCGCCGCTTCCACGAACTCTTCGAGGAACGCGTCCGCACCCACCCGGACGCCGTCGCCGCCGTCCACGGCGGCCGGCACCTCACCTACCGGGAACTCAACGACCGCGCCAACCGCCTCGGCCACGCCCTCCTGGCACAGGGCCTGACCCGCGAGGGCGTGGTCGCCGTCGTCACCGAACGCACCCTCGACTGGATGGCCGCCGTCCTGGCCGTGTTCAAGGCGGGCGGCGTGTACCTGCCCGTCGAACCGCACTTCCCGCCCGACCGCATCGCCGCCATGCTCACCCGCGCCGGATGCGGCCTCGCCCTGACCGAACCCGGCAGCACCACCACCCTGGACCAGGCCCTCGCCGCCCTCCCCGCGGTCCGCACCCTCCGCATCGACACCGCCCTCGCCGCCGGTCACCCCACCGACGACCCCGGCGTACGGGTCGCCGCCGACCAACTCGCCTACATCTACTTCACCAGCGGCTCCACCGGCGAGCCCAAGGGCGCGATGTGCGAACACGCAGGGTTCCTGAATCATCTCCACGCCAAGATCGCCGACCTGGGCATCGCCGAGGGCCACACCGTCGCGCAGACCGCACCCCAGTGCTTCGACATCTCCCTGTGGCAACTGGTCGCCGCCCTGCTGGCCGGCGGCCGCACCCACCTCGTCGAACAGCGGGTGATCCTGGACGTGGAACGCTTCGTCGACACCCTCGCCACCGCCCGCGTCACCGTGCTGCAAGTCGTCCCGTCCTACCTCGAAGCCGTCCTCACCCACCTGGAACGCAACCCCCGCCCGCTCCCGGACCTGCGATGCGTCTCGGTCACCGGGGAGGCGCTGAAGAAGGCACTGGTCCAGCGCTGGTTCGCCGCCCGCCCCGGCATCCGGCTCGTCAACGCCTACGGGTTGACGGAGACCTCCGACGACACCAATCACGAGGTCATGGACCGGGCCCCGGACGGCGACCGGATCCCGCTCGGCCCGTGCGTCCCCAACGCCCGCGTCTACGTCACCGACGAGCACCTGGAACCGGTACCGCTCGGCGCCCCCGGCCAGATCGTCTTCTCCGGCGTCTGCGTCGGCCGCGGCTACGTCAACGACCCCGAACGCACCCGGCTGGCCTTCGGCGACGACCCGCACCGGCCGGGCCAACGGCTCTACCAGGGCGGTGACTTCGGCCGGTGGCTCCCGGGCGGCAAGCTGGAATTCCTCGGCCGCCGCGACGCCCAGGTGAAGATCCGCGGGTTCCGCATCGAGATCGGCGAGATCGAGAACGCGCTGCTCCGCGTCGACGGCGTACGCGACGGAGCCGTCGTGGTGGGCGGCGACGACGGCCGCGGCACCCACCTGGTGGCGTTCTACAGCGGCCCGCGCCCCCTGGAGACCGACGTCCTGCGCGCGCGGCTGGGGGAGTCGCTGCCCGCGTACATGATGCCGACCGCCTTCCACTGGCACGCCCGGCTGCCGCTCACCGGCAACGGCAAGATCGACAAGCGGACCCTCGCCGCGCGCGCCGCCCGCCCCGCGCCCCCGGAGGAGCGGCACCGTCCGCCGCGTACCCCCGCCGAACGGCGCCTGGCCCGGGCCTGGTCCGACGTCCTGGGCGTCCCCGAGGAGACCGTCGGGCGGCACGACCACTTCTTCGACCGCGGCGGTACCTCGCTGGCGGCGGTGAAACTCGTGATCGCCCTCGACCGGGCCGTCTCCCTCAAGGACCTCACGCGCCGCCCCGTCCTCGCCGACCTGGCCGCCCTGCTCGACGACGACCGGGCCCCCGACCCCGGACTGCTGCACACCCTCGCCGCACCGGCGGACGCGCCCCGCGGCCACCTGGTGGGCTTCCCCGGCGCGGGCAGCAACGCCCTCGGCTTCCGCCCGCTCGCCGAGGCGCTGCGCACGGCCGGGTTCGCCGTCCACGCCGTCGAACTGCCCGGCCACGACCCGGCCGACCGCACCCCCCTCGTGCCTCTGGAACGGGTGGCCGAGGCAACCGCCGACGAGATCACCCGGCGCGGGATGACCGGAGTCGTCCTGTGGGGCCACTCCGCCGGTGCGGCGCTCGCCGTCGCCACCGCCCGGCTCCTCCAGGACCGCGGCGCGCCCGCCCACCATGTCTTCATCGGGGCACGGTTGCTGGCGGAGGCGAGCGAGGGGTCGGTGGCGCCCGGCGATACGGCGGAGGGGCGCGGCGATCCGGGGGAGGGGCGCGGGGGCCCCGGCGATACGGGGGAGGGGCGCGCGGCCTCCGGAAGCTCGGCCGAAGGGGCTGCCACCGGCCTGGCCGCCGACGGTACGACGGGCCTCGGCGCCGCCCGAACTGCCGCTGGCGGTGCGGCACTTACCGCGGCCCGAGCCACCGACGGCACGACGGCCCCCACCGCCGCCCCCGCCACCGGTGGCGGGGCGGGCCTTGCCACCGCCTCCGCCGCCCGCGCCACATCCCCCGCCGGCGCCCCACCCACGGACACGGCCACACCCCCGCCCCCTCCCGGCGACATCCCGGCCCCCGCCCTCCCCGACGACGTACACGCAGCCCGCGCCGCCGCCCAGCGGCACGACAGCGCGGCGGCCCACCGCTACCTCGCCGCCGCACTGGACCAGGACGGTCCGGGGCCCGCCCGGCTGACCGCGCCGCTCACCCTGGTGCTCGCCGACGACGACCCGCTCACCCGCACCACCGGTCAGCCGCACCACGCCTGGCGACGTCTGGCCACCGACGTCACCCTCCACCGGCTGCCGGACGGCGGCCACCACTTCCACCACACCCGCCCCGCCGCGACCGCCCGGGCCGTACTCGACGGCGTGGCCACGCCACCCGCCTGAACCCACGACCGACGCCCGAGCCGTCACCCACCTGATCGGCATCGCCCGCCCCCACCGAGTCCTCAGGCCACCAACCCATCAGGCCACCCCGCCACCAAGCAGTCCGCCATCCGTCACACGGCACCCGTCACGGAAAGAGGCCCCATGGCATCGCCCCCTTCACCGCCCCTGCCCGTCCCTCTCCTCCGGCCCGACCGGCCACCGGTCCTCCTCGTCGAGCCCGGCGGCGACCCGGCGCGCTGGGCGGCCCGCCACCGGGACGCCCTGCGCGCCCTCGTCACCGAACACGGCGCCCTCCTCGTCCGCGGCCTCGGGCTGCGCGACGCCGCCGGGACCGCCGCGGTCTTCGCCGCCCTCTCCGACGACCTGATGGCCGAGACCGAGAGCTTCGCGCCCCGCCGGGCCCGCGCCACCGGCACGTACACCACCACCCCGTGGCCACCCAACCAGCAGATGTGCCCGCACCACGAGCTGAGCTACGCCATGGAGTTCCCCGGCCTGATGTTCTTCGCCTGCCTGAGGGCGCCCGACGACGGCGGGGCGACGGCGGTGGCGGACGCGTCCGCCGTCCTCGACGCGCTGCCCCGGCGGCTGGTCCGGCGGTTCGCCCGGCAGGGCTGGCTGCTGACCCGTACCTACAACGGTGAGATCGGCGCCTCCGTCGCCGAAGCCTTCGGCACCGACGACCGCGCCGCCGTCGAACACCACTGCCGCACCCACGCCATCGCCTACCGCTGGCAGCCGGACGGCACCCTCTGCACCCGCCAGCGCCGCAGCGCCGTGGTCCGCCACCCGGCCACCGGCCGACGCTGCTGGTTCAATCAGGTTGCCTTCCTGAACGAATGGACGCTCGCCCCCGACATCCGCGCGTACCTGGTGGACAGCTACGGCCCCGACGGCCTGCCGTTCAACACCCGCTACGGCAACGGCGACCCCCTCGAACCGGAGACCGTCGAGCTGCTCAACGGCGTCTACCAGGCCCACACCCGCCGCACACCGTGGCGCTCGGGCGACCTGCTGCTCGTCGACAACATCCGTACCGCACACGGCCGGGAACCGTTCCACGGACGCCGCGAAATCCTGGTCGCCCTCGCCGACCGGGTATCCCTGACCGACTGCTCGCCCACCATCGAGGTGACCGCCGTATGACCATCACCCCGCACCCCACCGCCCCCACGCCGTCGTTCGCGGTGATCCCCGGCAACCAGGTCCAGCGCGCCCTGACCGGACGGGCCCGAGAGATCGTCGACCTCGTCGAAGCCACCTACCGCCTGCACGGCGACGGGAACTCGGTCAACCCGCCCTCGTACTTCCTGAAGTTCCCCGACCGCCCCACCTCCCGCATCATCGCGCTGCCCGCCTCGCTCGGCGGCGGCTCCCCGGTGGACGGCATGAAGTGGATCTCCAGCTTCCCCGCCAACGTCGGCGCCGGGATCCCCCGCGCCTCCGCGGTGCTGATCCTCAACGACCACGACACCGGCTACCCGTTCGCCTGCCTGGAGAGCTCCATCATCAGCGCCACCAGGACGGCGGCATCCGCGGCGCTCGCCGCCGACCGGCTCAGCCGGGGCCGCCCCCGCCCCCGCCGCATCGGCTTCTTCGGCACCGGCCTGATCGCCCGCTACATCCACACCTACCTGGCGGAGACCGGCTGGGAGTTCGACCACATCGGGGTGCACGACCTGTCCCCAAACAGCGCGGCCGGATTCCGCCTCTACCTGGAACAGTCCGGCGCCGGACCGGTCACCGTCCACCACGGCGCCGAGGACCTGATCCGCACCAGTGACCTCGTCGTCTTCGCCACCGTCGCCGGACAGCCGCACGTCGACGACGTCTCGTGGTTCGACCACCACCCGCTGGTGCTGCACATCTCCCTGCGCGACCTCGCCCCCGAGATCGTCCTCTCCGCCGCCAACATCGTCGACGACATCGAGCACTGCCTCAAGGCGGCCACCTCCCCGCACCTCGCCGAACAGCGCACCGGCAGACGCGACTTCCTCACCGGCACCCTCGACGACGTCACGGCGGGCCGGGTGACCGTCCCCGCCGACCGCACCGTGATCTTCTCCCCCTTCGGACTGGGCGTCCTGGACCTCGCGGTGGGCCGGTACGTCTACGACGAGGTGGCCCGCGCGGGCGAACTCCGCCGCGTCGACGACTTCTTCCACGAACTGCGCCGACATGGCTGACCGGCCGGGAGCGCTGCTGCCGAGGAGGGAAGCAGCATGACGATCATCTCCGGGCCCGCGGAGTTCAACGCCGAGGACCTCTATGTCGACCTGCGGCCCATCGTGGACCACTCCCTCTTCCTCAAATGCGAGGGCTTCAACTTCGCCGGTTCCATCAAGCTCAAGGCGGCCGCCGCCATGGTCGAGGCGGCCGAACGCGACGGCACCCTCAAACCGGGCTCCGTCCTCGTCGAATCCTCGTCCGGCAACCTCGGCGCGGCCCTGAGCATCATCGCCGCCAGCAAGGGCTACGGCTTCCTGTGCGTGACCGACGCCCGCTGCAACCTCTCGGCGCGCCGGTTCATCGAGGCGATGGGCGGCCGGGTGCACATCATCGCCGAACCGGCGGCCACCGGCGGCCTGCTCGGCGCACGGATAGCCCACGTCACGGCGTTGTGCGCCGCAGACGACCGGTACGTATGGCTCAACCAGTACACCAACGCCGACAACTGGAAGGCCCACTACCGCACCACCGCACCGGGCATCGCCCACCACTTCCCGCGCCTGGACGCCCTGTTCGTCGGCGCCGGAACCACCGGCACCCTGATGGGCTGCGCCCGCTACTTCCGCGAACGCCACCCGGCGGTGAAGGTCGTCGCGGTGGACAGCGCCGGTTCGGTGACCTTCGGCGGCGAACCGGGCCGCCGCATGATCCCGGGCCTGGGCACCAGCGTCCGCCCGGCCCTGCTCGACGAGTCCTACGTGGACGAGGTGATCCACGTCGAGGAGGCCGACACCGTCCGCGCCTGCCACCGCCTGGCCCGTCGCGGCTTCCTCTTCGGCGGCTCCACCGGCACCGTCGTCAGCGGCGCCACGGCCTGGCTCGCCCGCCACGGCACCCTCCGCCTCACCGCCGTGGCCATAGCCCCTGACCTCGGCGAACGCTATCTGGACACCATCTACCAGACCAACTGGCTGCACGCCCTCTACGGCGAGGACGTCCTCGGCCCCGACCCGGTCACCCCGGACCTCGAATCGGCCTGACGCCCCGGGACGGACACCGCCCGGCCCCGGGAAACCACCCCCGGGCCCGGGCGGCGCCCCGCCTGTCCTGATCCCGCTCACTCGTCCGAGTGGAGGTCGGGGAGAGCGGGGTGGGGATCCGGAGAACGCCTGTGGCGCTCCCTCCGGGGTCGCCAGGATGAGCACATGAGACATGGTGAGGTGAGCCCGGGCCGGAGCCGGCCGGTCGTGGTGAGATACCCGGACGGCCCCGTCGAGGCCGTCATGGAGGCCGACGCGCTCGACGCGATGTCGGACGTCGACGCGATGCTGGTCCGGGGCCCGTTGTTCGGCGTCGCGGCCCAGAGCCCCGAGGACGCGCCCCGGTGGCGGGTGGTCGTCCCGGTGACGGCGAGCAGCCCCCAGGAGGCCCGCGACAGCCTCAACTCGTGGCTGTGGTTCCGGGCGAAGGACGAGGCGCAGAGCAGAGCGGAACGCCGCGCCCTGCTGGCCGGGGTCGCCCGGCTGGAGAAGGAGCCGGTCGACGAACTCACCGTCCAGGACACCCGCTACCGCGTCGTACGCGCCGAGGAGTACGCGGGCAGCGGACGCGACGGCATCGAGCAGCCCCGCGCGACCGACCCCGAGCCCGCCGTCCCCGACTGGGAGCGCAGCGTCCGCGACCGGATCGACGACAACCTGCTCCTGGACCCGGAGGAGCCGGTCACCCCTACGCAAGCCGCCGAGCGTCTGGCCCTGCGCGCGCTCGTCTACGCCGGGTCCCGCTTCCCCGAGGAGGTGTGCCACGACTCCGAGTTGATCCGCGAGAGCCACCCCGACGTGGTGCTGCTGCCGCCCGCGTTCCGGGTCGTGGAGAAGGACGACATCGGCTGGAAGACGGGCAGCGGTCTGCACGCCAGCGCGCACGAGGCCCGCAAGACCCTGGACTTCTCGCTGACCTGGTTCGCGCCACGCCAGCAGGGACTCATCCCCTGGGACCTGCCCGACCGCACCGCCGACGCCCGCGCGGTGGCCGCCGAGTGCGATGAGGCGACGGCCGGTGAACTCGCCGAGTACCTCCGCGCCGCCGACCGCCTCCGCACCGAACGCGCCAACCAGATCGAGGTACGGGGCACCGTCCACCGCATCTGCCGGGCCCGCCGCCTGCTCCGCTGGGGCCCGGACGGCCCCGAAGGACCCCGCCCGTCCGACACCGACAGCCACCTCCCCGACAAGCTTCACCCGTTCCTCGACGAGGACGGCGTCGTGCACTTCGATCACGAAGGCGACGACAGCGAGGGAGCCGACGACGTCTGACGAAGGGGTGCGGGGCGGCACCACCTCCCGGCGCCGCCCCGCCCCGCGTCACGCCTTCCGCGCGAGCCCGCCGACGATGAGCTGTTCCCAGACGGTCAGTTCGGCCTCCGCCGCCCCGGCGTGGAGCGGGTCCGACGCCACATCCGGGCGCCACAGGGAACTCGGCACGATCCCCGGCTCCAATATCTCCAGGTCGCCGAAGAGCGCCCGGATCTCCGCATCGCTACGCCACCGGCCACGGCCGAACGCCGACTGGAGCACCGCCTCCGCCTCGGCGGTCTGCGGGTTGTCGCCGCTGCGGAAGTGGGAGATGAAGAAGTAACTGCCGGAGGGCACCTGCTCCTGCCAGTAACGGACCAGGGCGCGGGGGTCCTCGTCGTCGTTGAGGTGGTGCAGGATCGCGCTGAGGACCACCGCCACCGGCCGGTCGAAGTCGATCAGTTCCACGGTGTCCGGGTGCTCCCGGATGGCCTGCGGGTCGCGGACGTCCGCCTGGAGGACACGGGTGTGCGCGTGGTCCTCCAGCAGCGCACGCCCGTGCGCCAGCACGATGGGGTCACTGTCGATGTAGACCACGCGGGCGTCGGGGACCTGGCGCTGCGCGACCTGGTGGACGTTGTCCGCGGTCGGCAGTCCGCTGCCCATGTCGATGAACTGATCGATACCGGCGAGCGCCAGCTCCCGCACGGCACGCACCAGGTTCTGCCGGTTGGCGTGCGCGATGGCCACCGAGCCCGGCATGTCGTGCTTGAACGTATCTCCTACGGCACGGTCGACGACGTAGTGGTCCTTGCCGCCGAGCAGATAGTCGTAGACCCGGGCGATGCTCGGCTTCGACTGGTCCACGCCGGAATTGCCCTCGGTCATCGCCACTCGCGTCGTGGACCCAGCCCAGCCGGGCGGTGTCGCCGACCGTCAGCCGGGCTTCTTCGGCGGCCTCGCGCCGCAGCGTGGCCTCGAGGGAGACGTCGGCGGGCTCGACCGTGCCACCGGGGAGCATCGGATAGCGCTTCTCGGGATCGACGACGACCACCACCCGGCCGTCGGGCACGAACAACCAGCCCCACACCTGGGCCACGGGCATCCCGGCCGGGACCGGGCCGGTGTGCCAGGGCCAGCTGTGCCCCGGGCGGAGCCGGGGCAGCACCCGATGGCGATCCAGCGGCGGCGCCTCTCCCACATGCCGTCCGGATGCGAGGTCCGCGGTCGTACCGGACAGCCGTGCGCGCAGCGCGGCCGCCATGATCTCGGCGTCCACGGGAATCATGCGCTCCGCGGCTTCGGCGGCGTCGAGGAACACGAAGTCCGCCAGTTCGTCGGCGGGCAGGTGCAGGGCGGCGATGTCCGGCTCGGTGAGGACGCCGCCGTCGTACACGTACCGGATGTCCCCGGGAAAGGGCAGGTCAGGGGCGACATCCGGGTGGCCCGGCGGGAGAAAATGGGTGGCCAGAAGCCTGTCGGGACGCCGTACGAGCCCCAGCTCCTCGGCCACCTCGCGGGCGGCAGCCACCGAGGGTGGGCTTCCGGGGCGGTCCGTCGCGAGAGGGCTGGGTGGCCCGGTCTCGGGAGAGGCGGCGGGGCCGGGGAGGAACTTCGCGGTTTTGAGGGCCAGTTGGTGGCGTAGGTAATCCTCGGCGTCATCGGGGCGCATCCGTTTCAGCGCGACCAGGGCGGTGATGACCACGTCCGCGACCTCGGCGTGTACCTCCTCCCAGGGGACGGTCGCCTTACGGGGGTTGGTGCCGCGCGCGCCGATCACCGCCTGGGCGGCCTCGCCGGTCTCCTCCGAGATCTTCAGCACCTGCAGCGTCCACTGCTCGACTGCGCTGAGCCCCCGCGCGGTGTCGTGCGCGGTGAACCGCCCGGCGAGCCGCCCAACGGTCGCCGCGACGGAATCGCCCACCGGCCGCTCAGCGCCCGGGAGACGTACGGCATCGGCTACCCAGGCACCCGCACCGGCACCGGCTTCGGACCTGGCCAGGGCGCCGGTGCCGGGCTCGGCCGCGTGCCGGAACACCAGCTCGCGCGTGGAGTCGGTCAGCACCAGCCGGTGGAGCACCTCTGGCGTGAACCACCGGAGCATCACGCCTTCGGCCAGCCCCACGCGGTCGGCGTCGCCGTTCCAGCGGCCCGTGTAGATCTGGACGGGTACGCACAGTCCGTCGGCGCCGGTGACCTTCTCCACGGCGAACGGTTCCAGGGCGAGCGGACCGATACCCGGTGCCTCCTCGGCCAGTTCGCGCCGGACCGTGTCGAGCAACGACCGGTCCTGCGGCTCCCGGCCACCGCCCAACAGCCCCCACGCGCCGGGCTGCCGGATGCCGGGGCGGTTGTCCCTCAGGTGCAGCAGATAGCGTCCCTCGCCGTCATGGAGAAGGGCGGAGGAGTGCACCGGCTGCGGATGGCCGTCCACGCCACCGCCGTGCAGCTTGGCCCGCAGCGTCGGCGGGCCGACCTCGTCGGAACGTCGCCACTCCACGCCGGTGACCTCTTCCTCACGCACCACGATCTCGGGGGCGGTGTCGTGGGCCAGTTGGAGGACGAAGGTGACGTCGATGTCGTAGCGGCGGTGGGCGGGTGCGGGACTCCCCGTCGCCACGGCGGCGTCGGTGCCGTGCACGCCGATGTCGATCGGTGTGCCACCCAGCTGCGGCGTCAGGCACAGGTCGCCGGGACGGAGCCCGGTCTCCTGGCCCAGCCCCCGCAGCGCGGCGGCGAGCGGCGTCGCATCGTCAGGCTCCATGGGGCCGCCCGGGAGCGACACCCGGCCGCCGTCGGACCGGCGACGGAGGTGCAGGACGCGCCGGGCCCGGTCGATGACCACGGCACTACAGGTGAGGCGGCCCGGCGGCGTCGCCTCGCTCGCCTGGGCATCCAGCGCTGCCAAGAGTCCTTTCAGCGCCGGACGTTCGTCGGGGCGGCGTGCGAGGTAGGCGTGGACGAGGGCGCGGATCGTGGATCGGGCGGGTGTCATGGCAGTACCTCATGGGGTCGAGGCGGCCGTCGGCACTGTGGCGGACGGCCGCAAGGCGGTGCGCGTGTGGCGGCGCGGGGGCCGGGTCCCTCCTTCATCGGCGGCGCACGGAGGCGGACCGCCGACGAAGGGAATCGTCAGTGACGCCGACGCGTGCGGAGCCACGGGCAACCCGCGACCGGGCCGGGCTCCGGCGCCCCGGGACCGCTCACGCGGGCGCCCCGTACCGATCACCGTCACCACACGCCGTATCGGAAGTGATCTGACAGCCCAACAGCTCCCGGAACAGCCCGTCGTCCTCGGCGAGTTGTCGGTACGTGCCCTCCTGTACGACTCTGCCCCCGTCGAGGACGACGATCCGGTCGGCCACGGCCAGGTTGGTGAGCCGGTGGGTCACCAGCAGGACCACCTGGTGCCGGGCCAGGGACCGTAGCCGCTGGAAGATCCGGAATTCGGCCAGTGGATCCAGATTGGCCGTCGGCTCGTCGAGGACCAGCAGGCCCGCTCGGCGGAAGAAGGCCCGGGCGAGGGCGATGCGCTGCCACTGACCGCCGCTCAGCTCCTCCCCGTTGAGCCACTCGCGGGCGAGGAGAGTGTCCAGACCCGAACCGAGCGCCTCGACGACCTCGTCGGCGCCGGCTGCCTCGCACGCCTCACGCACCGCCGTGTCACCACGCGACGCAGGCTGCCCCAACGTGACGTTCTCGCGTGCGCTCAGCGGCCACCGCGCGTACTCCTGCGGTACGAGGGCGACCTGTTGCCACAGCGCCTGCGGATCGGCGTCGGCGGTGGGGACGCCGTCCCACCGGACCTGCCCGGAGCTGGGCAGATACAGGCCGCTGACCAGCTTCGACAGCGTCGACTTCCCCGAACCGTTGAAGCCCACCAGCGCGGTGATCTCGCCCCGGCGCAGGGTGAGGGAGACGTCGGACAGCGCGGGGCGGTCCTTCCCGGCGTAGTGGTGGGTGACCGACGTGATCTCGATCTTCTCGGGCGGCCCGGCGCGGTGGGTGCCCCGCCGCATCCGGAACCCTCCGGCCTTGTCGAGGAAGCCGCTCCAGTCGTCCATGTACAGCCCGGTGCGTACGGCCCGGGCGCCGACGCTCACCAGGCCGCGGACCGACTGCCCCACCGTCTGCAGCGCGAAGACCGCGGTCCCGGCGCGGCCGACGCTGATGCGACCGGTGGCCAGCAGGAACACGACCACCGCCCAGACGACTGCCGATCCCACACCGCCGCACACCGCCCCGACCAGGGACATCCGGGCCCCTTTGTCGGCCGCGATCCGGTCCTCACGGTTGATCCGGCTGACCGTGTCCCGGTACCGGCCGGAGAGGAACGCGGCCATGGTGCCGGCCCGGATCTGATCGGCGGCCTCCCGCGTGAAGATGTGCCAGCGCAGCACGGACAGCATGCGGTTGGCGCCATTGCTCCGCAGGTTCGCCAGGTAACGGACCCGGGCGGCGCTCACCTGCGCCAGGGCCTGCGGAAGGCTGGCCGCCACCAGCAGCGGGAGGAGTACCGGGTGCACCCCGGCCAGGACGACGGCCCCGGCGAGGAACGAGGCCGACGAGGCGATCAGGTCCTGTCCCTCGTCGATCAGGTCGCCGGTGACCTGCGCTCCGCGGTCGGCGGCCTCACGGTCGCGGTTGAAGGTGGGTTCGTCGTACGCGCACAGCTCCACCTCGGCGCAGCCCGCCAGCAGCATCTGCTCGGCCTCCCGCGACATCAGTGGACGCAGCCGTGAGGAGAGCCAGGTGACCGTGATCCCCAGGAGGGCGCGTACACCGGAGGCGCCCGCCAGCAGGGCCACGGACGGCCATGCGTCGAGCAGCCGGTGGTAGACATCGCCGCTGGTCAGCAGGGCGGTGAGGGTGCCGCTGATCGCGACCAGGCCCAGGGCCTGCAGCACACCGGCGACCGCCTGGCACAGCAGGAGACCGACGGTCGCCGCGCGGTCGACCCGCCAGGCCAGGGCCAACGACCGTCGCACCAACCGCGGCAGCCGCCGGGCCATGTCACGCATCCGGATCGAGCGCCCGGCGGCTTCCCGGCTGCCGGTCACGTCCACGTACTGCATCGTCGGCTCGGGTCCGGGCTCTTCCGCGCCGAGTCCGTCCGGGGAGGAGGCGCCCGGCGCATCGGCGGGCTCGGGTGGGGCGGTGCGCGGCCCCGGGACCGTGTGGGCTGCATCATGGGTGGGCTCACTCATACCGTCCACCCCCTGTCCGGGCACGGTGAGGTGCTGACGCCGTCGACGTCGTACGAGGTCGTGGCGGGCCGCAGCGCGCGCACCGGGAGGCGGTGCGTGAGGTGAGGAGTGGGATACATGGCGTCCTCCGGGCGGGGTGTCGGGCTGTCACGGCGTCCAACGAGAGACCCCGCCGCTTCGAACACATGTGTTTCGGACGTCGCCAGCACCCCGCAACGGAGCGAAAAGATGTTCGTTCCGAATACATCGACCCTTGCCGCACGGGGATCGCCCTCCGCGGCGCCGTGACCGAAACGCCGACGGTCCCGATCCGAGCCGAAGCCGGCGTGCCGGGGCCGGGGGACCGGAACCCGTGCGGCCGTTCCTCGCCCGGGACCGCTGCGGCCCCGGCTACGGCTCCAGCGGTTCCGGGTCGTCCCGGTGTGCGAAGACGACCTGTACGGAGTCGGGGATGGTGTGGGCGTCGAGCGGGTGAGGCGGCTTCGGGAGAACGAGGGTGTGCAGGTGAGGGAAGCGGGCGAGCCAGTTCATGCTGCGGAAGACGGTGGTGTACCCCTCGCGCAGCCACAGGTGGGTGAGCCGCTCCGCAGACAGGTGTGAGGCGAGGTCGCCGGGATGGTGGGTGCCGAGGATCTGGATCCGGGCACGGCCGCCCATGGCGCGCAGCGCACGGAGGTGTTCGGTGCTCGCGGCGGTGAAGTACAGCTCGTTGTCCTCCGGGAGGTGGGAGATGATCTCGTCGGCGTAGGCGGAGCAGTCGAACCGGTGCCATGACCAGGCCAGTTGGCGGCGCACGGCCAGTGAGGGGTGCGTCCGGAAGCCGGTCAGGTAGGCGATGGCGGCGTTGGACGCCAGCCGGGTGGCGGTGATGACGCATGCCTCGGCCTGGTCCTCGTCGAGGTGGTCAGGGCCGGGCAGCATCGCGATCACGTTCGCCCCGCCGTACTCGGCCAGGCGCCGGGCGGCGCCGGGGTTGCCCGGCGGCAGCAGGTCCCGGGTCAGCAGCATGATGCTCTCCTGGAGCACCGAGTCCACCTCCGGGGCGTGATCCAGGCAGGAGCGCGCGAGCAGGACGCGACGCAGCGGTAGCCGTCGTCCCCTGGTGGGCTTCGTGGCAGCCGACGTACGTGATCGTTGGAAGCGGAGTTGGGGTCGCCCGGGGCTGGTTTCCTCGTGGGGGAGCGTGTCGCCGAGGACGGGGACGAGTCCGCGCAGGATGCGGGCGCGTTCGTCCGGGCGGCCGTGGGCGACGGCCATGCGGATGACGTCCTCCCATTGGGAGTTGTCGGCGTTGTTCTCCAACCAGGGGAAGTCGCGGGCCTCGACGATGGCTTTGGCGGCGAGGTAGTCCTGGAAGGTGCGATGGATGAAGTCCACCGTGTCGGCGGTGGGTTGCCGCAGGACGCCGCTGCGGTCCAGCAGATGACGGAGCACGCTCTCGGCATCGGCGTTGAGGTGCGTCATCGAGGGCAGATGCTCGGCGAGGACGGCGTGGGCGTCGTCGCGGCCCATCTCGGAGCGGTCGTTGCGGACCATCCAGTGGGCGATGCGCTGCAACAGCGCGATCTGCGGTTCCTTCCCGATCCGCAGATCGCCCGGGCGGTGCATCCCGCGTTCGAGGTCGCGGCGTTCCAGCAGCATGGCCAGGGCGGCGTCGTAGAGCTCTTTACGGTCCTCGGGCAGGAATCCGTGGCGCTCGCGGTGCAGGGCGCACAGCAGGCCGCACATCAGAGGGTTGACGGCCAGGTGGCCCAGGTCCGGTTTGGTGCGGACGGCTGTCAGCAGGGCCTGTGCCGGTTCGTCCCCGGCCCGGGCCGCGGCGTGCCACCGCCGGATGAACGCGGCGATGTCCTCCTCCGTCATGGGCATCAGGGACAGTTCCTCGAACGTGTCCGTCTGGAGCCAGTCGTCCTGGACCGCCGAGGGGCGCGTCGTCACCAGCCACAGATTCCTCTCCGGGAAAGAGGCGATCAACTGGTGCAGCCACTGCCGTGCGGCCTCGCGCATGTCGTGCGGCACCTCGTCCACCCCGTCGACGAGCAGCAGCCCGCGACCGGCGGTGAGCACACGCTCCGCCCAGCCGGCGGGCTCCGTCAGGGGAAAGCCCACCGCGGACAGGAACTCCGCCGGGCGCGGCAGCGTCCCGCGGGCCAGGGTGCGCAGTGGCAACACGAACGGGATCCGGCCGCGAAGTGCCCCGAGTTCGTCGGGCAGTTTCTCGCGGGCGGTGGACACGGCCAGCCACTGCAGCAGCGTGGTTTTCCCGGAACCGGCCAGGCCGCGCAGCAGTACCCGGTCGCGACCGGCGAGGATGCGTTCGGTGGGGACGGGGACCGCCGGGCCTTGCCGGGTCTCGGTCTCCAGGGAGATGTACGCGGTATCGAGCTGCCATTCGCGGGCGTGGCGCAGATCCAGCCCGTAGATCGTCAACTCGCTGTGCCGACGGATGAGTTGCTGTGCGTACCGGGCCTCGAAATCCGCGTCCCGGGAGCCGACACCGGGGACGCGGTCCAGCAAGGTCGACATGTCGGAGCGTATGAGCCCCTGTCGCCGTGTCTGCTCCACGAGGGTGCGCGCCACGAACGCGGAACGCTGGGTGAAGAAGTGGAGGATGTGCCGGCACGCCACACGCAGTACGGCGTCATGCAGGACCACGGCGTCCTGCGACAGGAACAGGAATATGGACGCGGGCACCTTTTCTTTCAGGCACCGTGCCAGTTTGTCCTCGCCCAGCTCGACGGCCTGTACGTCGTCCATGTCGAGGTCGCCGAGTGCATGCAGGGTGAAGGCCAGGGCGTGCGCGGTGGAGGCCGTTTCGTCCGGGGCGGGCCGGTCGCTGGACGGCAGCGGCTCGACCGCCCGCCGCACCAGCTCCGATGCCAGCTTGTGCAGATCCTTCTCGCTCAGCCGCTTCTTCTCGCCGCGGAAGGACAGCCACCCCGTCAGCCGTACGGGGCGCTCGACGACGCCTGCGCCGGGTCCGTCCGCGACGAGCAGCTTCCGTACCAGCGGCTGGAGCGCGGCCGTCCCCAGCCGCGCCCCGATGACCGACGGATCCATCTGGCAGTCCCCTCCCGTGTGCCCTACCACATCCGGCCGTGCGGCTCGAGTATGGCGGATCTTCCGAAGGGGATTTCCGGGCCGGGGGAGCCCGTTGGCCCGTTTCGTCTGCTGTTCTCTCCGGCGGACTGTCGGCCTACGTGGTCCCGGAGGGGAGCGTCAACGCCGAGTCCGCGTGGAGCGTGACGTGCACGGGCGTGAACGTGGTGGCGTCGAGGGGGGAGTGGCCGGTGCCGGGGTGGCGGGCGTAGCGGGGGTGGGCGCCTGCGCTGATCTGCCAGCGGATGCGGTGCCCGGCGGCGAAGCGGTGGGCGGTGGAGCTCATCGGCACGGTGACGTGCGCGGGTGTGTGTCCGGTGGTCCGGGCCCGGCCGATTCCGTCGCAGACGTTGACGGAGCGGCCTTGTGGGTTGACGTCGCACAGGCGGGTGAAGACGTCGGTGTACCCGGTGTCCGTGGAGATGCTCAGCCGCGCGACGACCGGGCCGAGGATGTCGACGGGTTCGGTGAGGGGCGGTCCGGTGAACGTCAGGACGTCGTCCCGGGCCTCCAGGCCGCTGTTGTCCTGGGGACCGGCGGTGCGGGAGAGCAGCGGGCCGCCGACGGACGGGGTGGGGTCGGCCGGGTCGTAACGGAAGGACGCGAGCGGCGCGGAGCCCGTGAGGGCCTGCGGGGTGAGGCGTTGGTCCGGGGCGGGGTGCCATGTGGTGGGGGAGGCGGGCGGTGGCCAGTCGGCGAGGTCCCGCCAGGCGTCCTGGCCGCCGATGTGGACGCGTGCCGGGGTGGGGCGCAGGCCGGAGCGGTCGGCGCACAGGTGGGCGCGCAGCCAGGCGAGGCTTTCGGCGAAGACGGTGGGCCAGCCTTGACGGAGGGCGGAGGTGTGGGTCCAGGGGCCGACGAGCAGGGCGGTGTCGCAGCCTGCCCGGCGGAGCCGGTCGTACTGCGCGAAGGTCTGGTCGGCGAGTCCGTCGTGCCATCCGGTGATCAGCGCTGTGGGGACGTCGAGCCGTTGTGCGGGTTCCGCCGGTGAGGCGCCGTACCAGTAGGGGTCTTCGGGGTCGGGGTGGGCCAGCGCCGCGTCCAGCCAGGGAAGTTCGCCCAGGGCGGAGGTGTATGCGCCGCGCAGGGGCCGCGCGGTGACGATGTCGCCCAGGCGGCGCTGCAGGCGCAGTGCGGCTCTCAGGAACGGTGCCGTGCCCCGGTGCTGGTAGGCCATGCCGACCCCGACGGCGAGGGCGTTCTCCAGATGCACCGCGCCATCCGTGTGGAACAGGGCATGGGGGTCGTGCAGTCCTACCTGCACCACCATGGCCTTGAGCTCCGGTGGTGGATCGAGGGCGAGGGCCCATTGGACGTAGCCGAGGTAGCTGGGACCGATGGTCCCCAGCGTTCCGTTGAACCAGGGTTGCCCGCGCAGCCAGTCCACCGTGGCCCGGCCGTCAGCGGCCTCGTTGCGCCACAGGTCGAACGTGCCGCCCGAACCGCCGGTGCCGCGGCAGCTCTGCAGCGCCACGTGGAAGCCCTGTTCGGCGAGGAGCAGTCCGTACAGAGGGGACCACGGCAGGCCCCGGCCGTAGGGCGAGCGGACCAGGAGGGTGGGGAAGCCGCCCTCCGCCCGCGGGAAGTAGTGGTCGGTGACCAACGCACTGCCGTCGCCGCCCGGCACCACCAGCCCCGGCTCCCATCCGGCCTCGAACCGCCGCTTCGGCAGACCGCGCCAGGTGGCCCTGAGCATCCGCGAGGACAGCGGAGGCTTCCCGGCAGGCGGCACCCAGGCCGTTCCACCCCCGGCACCGTGCATGCGTGACGACATCGTCTCCCCCTTCGTTCATTCTTCATTCCGTACGTTGTACGAGAATAGAGGATGCTTGGATGACCTCCGCAAGAGCCACCCCACCAGGCAAGGAAGACGAGACCGTGCTCAACGGCGCACAGCCCGGCCCCGCGGGCACCGACCCCGAACAGCTCTGGCTACGCCCCGCCGAACCCCGCCGCGGCCGCAGGCCCTCCTTCAGCCGGGAGGCGATCATCGCGGCGGCCGTCGCCCTGGCGGACGCGGAAGGGCTGGATGCGGTCACGATGCGCCGGGTGGCCGCCGAGGTCGGAGCGGGCGTCATGTCGCTCTACAGCTACGCCCCCGACAAGGAGACGCTGCTGGAGCTGATGGTCGACCACGCAGCCGGCGAACTCACGGTCATGGCCCCGCCCACCGGCGACTGGCGCGCCGACCTGAAAACCCTCGCCCACCTGCAACGCACCCATATGCTCCACCACCCCTGGCTGCCCGCCACGCTCACCACCCGCCGTACCCCGGGCCCCAATACCCTGGCCTTCCTGGAACATGCACTCGCCGCGCTGCGCCCCACCGGCCTGGACGGCGCGGTCAAGCTGGAGGTTTTCGCTCAGCTCACCGCGTTCGTGGCCGGTCACGTCACCCACGAGATCGCGCAGGCCGCCCTCGCGCACTCCCCGGACCGGGCCGCAGCCGAGTCCCGCTACCTCGCCGCCGTCGCCGCCGACGGCTCTCACCCGGAACTCGCCGAAGCCCTTTCCGCCCCGGGCCGCCCCCTTGACGCCGAAGCGACGTTCAGCCGGTTTCTGGGACGTCTGCTCGACGGGCTGGACGCCGGTTGATCCGACCTGTTCGCCGGGATCGTCCGCTGCCTCAACATCGCCGCCGACGCACTGCCGAGCTCGTGGGCCCGTCTACGCTCGGGGCGCCGGCGGCCGCAGGAGCAGAAGGGGGAACGGGAATGACGGAGAGACGAGTGGTCATCGTGACGGGCGGGGGGACGGGCATCGGCGCGGCCACCACCCGGTTGCTCCTGCGCGCCGCGATCCCGCACCTGCTGCGGGCGCGCGGAGCGGTGGTCGCCGTGGCGTCGGTGTCCGCACTCCGCAACGGCCCGGGCGACGCGGTGTACGCCACCTCCAAGGCGGCCCTGCTCCAGCTGTGCCGTTCCCTCACCGTCGACTACGGAGGCCAGGGGCTGCGCGCCAACACGGTCTGCCCCAGTTGGGTGCGGACCGAGATGGCCGACCGGCACATGACCCGCTTCGCCGCAGAGGCGGAACTCGCCGACCACAGCGTTGAGTCGGCGTACGACGAGGCGACCAGGGCCCTTCCCATGGGACGGCCGGGCGAAGTCGCGGAAGCGATTTGCTGGCTGCTTTCTCCGGCGGCGTCCTTCGTCAATGGCGCGGTGCTCACCGTCGACGGCGGGGCGGCGGTCCTCGACCCTGGAACGCTCGCGTTCGACTTCCGCCTCACGCCACGCGGCGACGCGGGATCCGCGGACATCTCCACACCGGCTTTCTGACGGCCCGCTGCGTCCCCCCGTCCAGGACGGGGGCTGAGGTCACCGGACGGGGTCGTTCACCCCGGCCGGTGCCGCGCCGTATGGACGGCGTTACGGCCAGGCATCGACGGCCGGCTTCCGGACCTCCCGCCTTCGGACCTGCCGCCCCTGGGCGTCCGCGCGGGCATCCCGCCCTCTTCCCGGTACCCGTTCCACTTGGAACACTCCACTGTCCGTTCCACCCCGCACCGCCTGCCACCACGCCGCCTGACCACGGCACCCCCACACACCAAGAGGTACAGGCCCATGCCAGAACTCAACCGCCGCAGGTTCCTTCAGATAGCCGGTGCGACCGCGGCGCTGTCCGCCCTGTCGGGAAGCATCGCCCGCGCCGCGTCCATACCGGCCCGCCGCAGCGCCGGCACCCTCAAGGACGTCGAGCACATCGTCGTGCTGATGCAGGAGAACAGGTCCTTCGACCACTACTTCGGCGCACTGAAGGGCGTACGCGGCTTCGGCGATCCGCGCCCGGTGACGCTGCCGAGCGGCAAGCCCGTCTGGCACCAGCCCGACGGCACCACGGACCTGCTGCCCTACCACCCGGACGCCGAGAACCTCGGCATGCAGTTCATCGAGGGCCTCAACCACGACTGGGCGGGCGGCCACCAGGCCTGGCACGACGGCAAGTACGACCGGTGGATCGCGGCCAAGGGCACCGGAACGATGGCCCACCTCACCCGGAAGGACATCCCCTTCCACTACGCCCTCGCCGACACCTTCACCGTGTGCGACTCCTACCACTGCTCGATGATCGGAGCCACCGACCCCAACCGCTACTACCTCTTCTCCGGCCACGCCGGAAACGACGGCAAGGGCGGCGGCCCGGTCCTCGGCAACGAGGAAGCCGGATACGGCTGGACGACCTACCCGGAGCGCCTGGAGCAGGCCGGAATCTCCTGGAAGGTCTACCAGGACATCGGTGACGGCCTGAACGCCGACGGCGGATGGGGTTGGACCGACGACGCCTACCGTGGCAACTACGGCGACAACTCCCTTCTCTGCTTCACCCAATACCGCAACGCCCAGCCGGGCGACCCGCTCCACGACAAGGCCCGCACCGGCACGGACGCCAAGCACGGCGACGGTTACTTCGACCGCCTCAAGGCCGACGTCCAGGCCGGAACGCTGCCGCAGGTTTCCTGGATCGCCGCCCCCGAAGCGTTCTGCGAGCACCCCAACTGGCCCGCCAACTACGGCGCCTGGTACGTCTCGCAGGTCCTCGACGCCCTCACCTCCAACCCCGAGGTGTGGAGCAGAACGGCGCTGTTCCTGACCTACGACGAGAACGACGGCTACTTCGACCACGTCCTGCCGCCCTTCCCGCCGGCCTCCGCCGACCAGGGCGCCTCGACCGTCGACACCGCCCTCGACCACTTCCCCGGCAACGTCGCCTACGCCGCCGGCCCCTACGGTCTGGGTCAGCGTGTCCCCATGCTCGTCATCTCCCCTTGGAGCACGGGGGGTTACGTCTGCTCCGAGGTCTTCGACCACACCTCCGTCATCCGCTTCATGGAACGCCGCTTCGGCGTCGAGGAACCGAACATCTCACCTTGGCGGCGCGCCATCTGCGGCGACCTGACCTCCGCCTTCGACTTCACCCTCCAGGACACCGCCCCCGCCGCCCTGCCCGGCACCGGCGCGTATGAGCCGCCGGACAAGGACCGTCACGACAGCTACGTACCTCGCCCGCCCGCCACCCCCGCCCTCCCCAAGCAGGAGCCCGGCTCCCGCCCGGCCCGCCCGTTGCCCTACGCCCCGCTGGTGGACGGCGCCGCCGCTCCCGACACCGGCAAGTACACCCTCACGTTCAGCGCCGGTGACAACGCCGGAGCGTGCTTCACCGTCACCGCGGGCAACCGCACCGACGGGCCGTGGACCTACACCGCCCACGCCGGCAAGCAACTCTCCGACACCTGGAACACCGCCTACTCCCACGGCGTCTACGACCTCTCGGTCTTCGGCCCCAACGGCTTCCTGCGCACCTTCAAGGGCTCCGGCACCGCCACCGGACCCGAAGTCACCGCCCGGCACGACGCGTCCACCGGGAACCTCATTCTGACCCTCACCAACCCCGGCAGCACCGACTGCCACCTCACCCTCACCAACGCCTACGACGACACCACCGCGACCCTCACGGTCCCCGCGGGCGGCAGCGTCCAGCACACGGCGGACCTGCGCGCCGGAAAGCGCTGGTACGACCTGTCCGTCGTCTCCGACTCCGATACCTCGTTCCTGCGCCGCCTCGCCGGTCATGTGGAAAACGGCGAGCCAGGCGTCAGCGATCCGGCGATCATCACCGCTTGACCGGCAGGGGAGCGGGGCGCCGCGGACGGGAGCAAAGAACTGTCCCGGAGCTGAGCCGTGCACAGCGCCCGTACCGACCACGTCCGCGCCCGCCCCTTCCCGCGGCATCTCACCGGATTGAGCAGGGCTCCACCCCGGTTGCGTCACCGGCACCGCAGGGTGGGCGGAGCAGGGGAGAGCTGGACTGACCGGGCCGGATGCGGCCGCGAGCCGTCAGTCAGCAGATGTACCGGCAGTCAGTCGGTCCACGCATCGCCATCGCCTGCCTCTGCGCGAGCCACCTCGCTCTCAAAGCGGTGATTGTCAATGTTTTGACTACGGTAGCGGGAACTGGCACCATGAATGATGTGTCGGATGCGGATGATGAATGTGAGCTTGCTGCAGTGGTCGTGGCGCTGAAGGCAGCTGAGGAGCGCGTCGCTGCTGCGCTCCGTACCTATCTTGCCCGCGACCCCGTCACCGGACGCCCCCCACACGGTCGTATCGGACGCGCGGCGCAGATCACCGGCTGGGGCGAGCAACGGGTGAAGGAAACCGTCACCCCGGCCCTCGCCGAACGCCGCCGCGCCAAACGCGCCGCCACGGAAGCAACACCGCGATGAGCGACTTCGACGCGATCGACTCCCTCCTCGCCTCGCTCACCCCCGAAGCCGACCTCCCTGACGCCGAGACCCGCCGCACCCTCCGCGAACAGGCCGGACTCTCCAAAGCGCAGGTCGCCCGGACCCTCGGCGTCAGCCCCTCCACGGTCACCGGCTGGGAAACCGGCCGTGACCCCGCCGGACAGACCCGCACCACATACGCCGACCTTCTCGGCCACTTCCTTGACGGCTCCGGCGAGCCGGTCGAGGTCGACGCGGACCGTATGCTCGCCGACATGCCGGCCTTCCGCCGAAACGTGGACACCACCCTCGCCGAGGTGAGGAAACTCCCGGACGGCGCCTTCGAAAGCTCCTGGCAGAGCAGCGCCCCCGATCCGCCGCAGCGGTAGCGGAACGCCCCCCGGCGCAGGCGCGGGCCTCGGCCTCTCCCTCGTCGCGGGCATCGCCTGCACCCACGGCTGGCCGGTGGATGCTGCAGCCGGTGGTGAACGCTGCGGCTTGACCGTACGGTACGGCCTCCGGCGTCGTGACACCGGCGCGTCCGGTCCGCTCCCGCACGGCACACCACCGAGTGGCCGGCCCACCGCCAGCCCTCGGAATTCCTCGACCCGCCCCGTGACCCGCCCGCATCACTGAGTACATTTCAGATCGTCCCCAAGTCCCTTGGAAAGGACTGTTCATGAGCCGATTCCTGATGCGACGAGCGCTGGTCGCGTTCACCGCGGCGGGCGCGCTGTGTGCCTCGTCCACAGTCGCCGCCCCGGCAGCGCAGGCCGCCACACTCCCCGTCGGCATCAACGCGCCCTACCTGTACCTCGGTTGGGGGCACCCGCAGAACCCCGTCCGTGTCATGAAAGCCACGGGCATCAAGCAGTTCACACTGTCGTTCATCACCTCCGGCGGTACGTGCAACCCGAAGTGGGACGGCTCCCGCCCCCTGCGGGGAGGAGCGGAGGAGAAGGCCATCAAGAACATCCGCGCGGCAGGCGGCGACGTCGTCGCCTCCTTCGGCGGGTGGAGCGGCAACAAGCTCGGCATCTCCTGCACCACACCCACCGCACTGGCCCACGCCTACCAGAAGGTGATCAACGCCTACCGGCTCAAGGCAATAGACATCAACATCGAGCACACGGAGGACGACAAACCCGTCGTCCGCCAGCGCATCGTCGACGCGCTGAAGAAGGTCAAGGCGGCCAACCCCTCCCTGAAGGTCTACATCACCTTCAGCGGCCGGTCCGACGGGCCCGTCCTCACCATCCGCGACCTCATCAAGCGGGCCGGCGCGGCGCGCCTTCCGGTGACCGGATGGAACATCATGGCCTTCAACTTCGCCACCCCCAACACCATGGGCACCACCACCATGAAGTCCGCCGACGGCCTGAAGAACGCCGTCGCCGCCGCGTACGGCCTGAAATCCGACGCCGCCTACCGCCACATCGGCATCTCGACGATGAACGGCAAGACGGACATGAAGGGGCAGACCATCAGCGTCCGCAACTTCCGTACGATGCTCGGCTACGCCCAGCGGCACCACCTCGCCCGGTTCACCTTCTGGTCGGTCAACCGCGACCGCTCCTGCACCCGCGGCCTTGGCGCGGACTCGTGTAGCGGGGTCAAGCAGGCACAGTACGACTACACCAAGGTGGTGGCGCGCTACCACGGCTGACCCGCAGAGGTCCGCCTGACTCCTCCTGGGGCCGGCGATGCGGCGCGCTCCGCGCTTCCTCGCCGGCCTCCCGGAATCTCTTCGCGCTCTCGGTGCCCACGGCCGAGCAGACGTGGGCAGGCCAGGACGAGCGGGGCTTGCCCGCATCACGCCACCGGCCATCTCCTTCGTCACCCCTACGTGCCCACGCGGGAGGGAAAGGATTCAGTGCCGGTGAACCGTCACGAATCTTCGGGTACCCGAACTACGGACTCAACGCCGCTGTGGGGAATCGAGGGTGGAGGAGGGACGGGGATGTGGCCCTCATTCTGGGCCTGTTGGCGGTGTTCGACTTGGCCGCTCGGGTTGTCGCCTGGGTTTCGTAGCTCTATGAGACTGATCTCGCTTGTTGCGGTGGTGATGCACATCTGTAGATACCTGCAGATGACCGCTATGCCAGACGCTTGTTTGTACTGGTCAGGGACGTACATGGGCGAGGTGGACAGCCAGAGGACCGTCGGTGGCGCGCGTCAGCGTGCCGAGTTGGAACCGATGGCGATCACGCGGAAGGCATTGGAGGTGAGGCGGGTGTGACGTGGGCGAGGGAGGGCTGCCAGAGTGCGGGCGAAGGCGACGGATACCGGGTAGATCACCAGGCCACGGACCAAGAGAGCGACTGAGACATCTTGGCGCACTCCAAGCGCGCGCTGTCCATGACGAGGCGGTGCAGGCGGCATCACCAGCGGTCAGTGAGGCGCCGCTGGCGGCCGTACCCACGGGCGGTGATCGCGCGTGCCGTCATCCAAGTACTCCGGCCACGAGGAAGCCGAATAAGACGCTCGTGGGCGCGATGGGCGGCGCTGAACGCGGTAACTCCCCCGGTGCGTACCGAGGCGTCGAACCTGGCGTCGGGACCGCCTGGCGGTAGCGGACGCAGACGAGCCGGTGCCAGGGCCGGCGAACCCGCGCGGACCCGGCCACGCCCCGGCTGCGGTCCCATGCACACAAGGCACAGGCGACCACGGACTGGCATTCTCATCAAGCCCCCCAGCCTGCGGCGGCCGGACCAGTGCCCAGGCCACCGCCCTGCAACAGGGGCGACAGCGCGCGGGCGAGAGGCCGTGCAGCCGCGGACAGCACGACGGCGGACGACGGTGCTCGGGCCGGGCAGCGAGCTGCTGCGCGGCAACGGCCGACAGCACAGCAACGTGGGCCCCGGCCGGGTGGCCGCCGCACCGGCATCGTGCCGGACACGGTGCCGAGCGCGGCCGGGGCCCGCGGAACCAAACGGACAGGCAGCGGCCCGACCTGGCCGACAACCCTGGGCACCGCCGCGCCGGCCCGAGGAACAGCCACGCCGAACGAACCGCCCGCCGGCAGCACCGGCCACGCGACGCCTCCCGACCCTGCCGGGACAGCCCGCAGGGCGGCCAGCCCGGCACGGCGGGCTGGCCGCGCACCACGCGGGGCGCCCGCGAGAGCGGGCCCGGAGCGATGGCGTCGGCGGCCGCCGAGCAGCGGAACGCCGACGGCTCCGCCCCCCGCCGTCGGCGAAAGAGACCCGTTCGATGGCCGCTGCCTCGCCGCAAACGCCGCTCTGAGCGAGACGAGCGCTTACAGCGAAGGCCCGGCCAACGGCCGGTTCACAGCCCACACTGACGACCACCCGCCGCCGCGCCGAGGCGTGGACAGGAGGCACGACGCGACGGTGTGGAAACGCCTGGCCGAGCTGACCGAACGGAGGCAGGGCGCCGATCACGACAACTGCGGTGATCAGCAGGGCCAGCCCCACGCGCGGCTCGGCCCGCGGTGTCGCGCGCTGGCCGAGCCGCGTCGCTCGCTGCGGGCTGTTGCCCGCATGTCCGTACGGACGGTGCCCGCTCTGTCGCCCCGCTTCTACCCGTACGTCTGTGCGGCGGCACGGTCGCCGCCGTCCGGCCGCCATTTGCTGCTGTGCCTCACCGTGCCGCGGCCGTGGCAGTCGTAGCGCCCGTACGGACATGCCGCCGTCGTACCGCCAGTACGGACGCACCGGCCGCTGCCGCCGGCCGGTGCGCCCGCACGATCGGCACCGTCGGCCCGCCCGAGCTGGTGCCGGTTCGTGCCGCACCGTTGTTGTTCGCTCGTGGGTCCGTACGGTTATCGCCACCATCCCGCTGCGTTGCGCGTCCGTATGGACAGTGGCGTGCCGCCTGTGGTCGGGCTGGATCCGGTTGTCCGTATAGCTTCACCGCCTCGCGGCCGCGGGCCGATGGCTCCGCTGTGCCTGGACGTGCTGCCCGCGCCCGCCGTGGTGATGCCGCGCCCGTGTTGTCGGCTCGGCTTCGCACGGCCCAGTGGCTGTCCCGGGACCAGGAATTGACGTGATGTGACGCGCGCCGTTCAGCAGTGAGGCGTGGCCGCGTGACTGGAGCCGTGAGCCGAGAAGGGCGGGCCCGGAGCTGAGGCTCCGGACCCGCCCGAGTCACTCCTCGTTCCTCGATCCGGAATCGGGGCCGGGGGTGAGGTCAGACGTGGTGGTCAGCGGTTGGTCCACAGGACCCACTGAAGGTTGCCGTTCGCGCACTGGAACTCGTCCCAGTGGTGGCGCTGGACGCCGTCCTGCCCCGCCTCCACGCAGCCGCCGTGGGTCCAGTACTTGTCGCGCAGCACCCAGCCGGGGGGTGCGTCGGCGACATTGGCCGGGGTGGCCTGCTGAGGCGCCTGGGCGGGGGCGGCGGACGCCTGGGTGGTGCCCAGGACCACGGTCCCGGCTAGCGCGATAGTCGCCACAAGCGCGGCGGTAATTCGGTTACGCATGGTGTTCACTCCCCGTGTTGTTGGTTGCCTTGCACCCTCTACACGGACGGGGACGCTTCCCTGCATGACACAGGTGAATGTGATGTGCATCACGTAGGGGTCTGGTTCGTTCCCGGCCGAAGCGGCGGCGGTATGCCGAAGGGGAAAATCCCGTATCTCGCGCATGAGGGCGCGCGGGTTGCCAGCAGGCACCCTGCTCAACCCGTTCCTCGTCGGTGCTGTGGTCCGTGGGGAGGCGTCGTCTGCTGTACCGCGCCACCGGTGCCGTCTGGCTCGCGGTCCGTTCCTGCATTCCCAGGGCTTTCACCTATTGATCCGAAGTGCTTTGGGTTGGGGGTTGTTGACGGTGTGTGAGTGGTTTGGTGGGGGATGTACGGACCTGGTCGCCGGATGTGCAGGGGGCTGTGTGGTTGCTTGTGGTGTCTGTGCTGGTGGAGGGCCGGGGCCGTGTAGAGGTCGCCGCTGTGTTCAAGGTGTCGGCCAGGGTGGTGGGCAACTGGTGGGTCAAGTGGCGGGTCGGTGGAGGGGGCGCGTTGCTGTCTGGCGCCCGAGGTCGTCGCGCGGGGGAACATCAGGTTCTGTCTGAGGTTGAGCAGGTCGCTGTCCGGCAGGCGGTGTTCGATTACATCCCTTGCGGCCTGGGGCTTTCCGGTCAGCTGTGGGGTCGTGGGCAGATAGGCGAGCTGATTTTCAAGCTGTGCCGAGTCCGCTTCACCGAGCTTGGCGTGGGCGAGTACCTCACAGGCTGGGGCCTGACCTTCCAGCGTCCAGACAAACGGGCCGTCGAGTGGGATCGGGAAGCGGTCCGCCTCTGGCGTGAGGAGACCTGGTCGGCTATCTGGGCCGGGGGGAAGGCAGGGAATGGTGGAGTCCTTTTCGCCGGCCTGGTCGGCATCTGCTCGGGCCAGGTCAGCGGCCGCGCCTGGGGTGGGCAGGGGCGGGCGCCGGTCGTCCGTCGTACCGGGAGCTGGTTTTCCGTAAACGCGATGTCTGCGATCAGTATCTGCGGCCGTATGTGCTTCATGGTCTTCACCGAGTCGTTCGACGCGAAGGTCATGTGCCATTTCCTTGCCCGGCTCGTCGGGCATTTTGGCCACAAGGTCCACGTGATTGTGGACCGGCGCTCGGCCCACCGCTCGAAAGCCGTCCGGGCCTGGCTCGCCGATCGCCAGGACGAGATCGAGCTGCATTTCCTGCCCTTGTACTCACCCGAGCGGAACCTGGACGAGCTGGTCAACGCCGACCTCAAACGCAGCCTGCTCCACGCTCAGCGGGCCAGGAATCGGGCCGAACCTGCTACTGAAACTCGCAGGTTCTTCCACCGCCGGCAGCGTCAGCCCCATATCGTTACCGGCTGCTTCAAAGCCCCGCACGTTCGATACGTCCTCGACGAGTGAACCCAATGAGTTTCTGATCAATATGTCTGTCTGGGGTTGCATGGGCCGCGCACGTCGTCGCCCCGTCTCCACAGGGCACTTGCTGCACTTCCCGCATGCTGCCCCTGTGCCGCTCAAGCGCTGTGAGCCGGGCGGTCTCGCCCGAGGCCGCCCGACGCCATTGGGCTCAGGTGGGGAGCGTATTGCCGCGGGTTTCGGGGGCGAGGCGTACCAGGCCGATGCCGATGACGAAGACCACGGCGGTGAGGGTGAGCGGGATGGTGAGGGAACCGGTGGCGTGGATGCCGTAGCCGATGAGGAAGGTGCCGGCGGCGGCGAACCAGCGGGAGAGGGTGGTGGCGAGGGCGAAAGCGGTGGCGCGCATCCGGGTGGGGTACTGCTCGGGGAGCCAGATGGTGAAGACGGCGAAGCTGGCGCCGCCGAGACCGAGTACCGGCAGGAAGGTGAAGGTCAGGCCGATGGAGTGCATCGGGTAGGCGATGCCGTAAGCACCAACAGTGCCGACGATCATGAGGCCGTAGAGGGAGGCGAGCGCGCCGCGCCGTCCGATGCGGTCGGCGAGCCGGGGTACGGCGAAGCAGCCCACGATGGTGCACACGGCGACGGTCATCGACGAGAGGCTGGCCAGATGCACCGTGGTGTCGTGGCTGTAGCCGGCTTCGGTCGCCAGCGTGGTCATGGCGGTGGGCACGTAGGTGGCGCCGGCCCACAGACCGATGACGCACACCATGAGCAGCAGCAGATTGCCGATGGTGCGTGCGCGGTAGGGCGGTGAGAGCACCTCGGCGACGGGCTGCCAGAAGGAGCGGGCCTTCCGGCTCGACGCGTCTGCCTGCCAGCGCTCGGGTTCGGGGGTGGTGCGGCGCATGAGGAAGATGGCCAGGGCGGGGATGCCGCCGATGAAGAACATGCCCCGCCAGCCAAGCGCCGGACCGAAGAGGAGGTACACGGCCGAGACCGTGAGCACGCCGAAGTATCCGGCCGAGTGCATCGCGCCGCCGAGCCGTGCCCTGACGCGCTCCGGCATGACTTCGGCCAGCAGAGTGCCGGCCATGGCCCATTCGCCGCCGACGCCGATGGCAGCCAGGAAGCGGCATATGTTCCATTCCCACATGTTGGTGGCGAAGCCGGCCAGGGCGGTGAAGACGCCGTACATGAGGATGGAGGCCATCATGGCGGGCTTGCGGCCGAACCGGTCGGCGATGGGGCCCCAGATGAAAGCGCAGCCCCAGCCGAGAAGGAAGATCGCGGCGCTGATCTGCCCGTACCAGCCGATGTTCTCCGGGGTCGGGGTGATGCCGGCGGCGGGGAGCAGGGCGGTCAGCGTGGGGGCCAGGACAAGCCCGGGGATGGTCCAGCTGAAGCCGTCCATGGCCCAGCCGCCGAAGGAGCCCCAGAAGGCGTGACGCTGGGGGCCGGTGAGGCGGATGCGTGCAGGTCTGGCCGCTGGTGCCGTTTGCTTTTTGATCGCCATGGGGCCTCGATTCGGCTCGGGAGGTGGCGACGGGGGAGGGGGCGGTGCTTGCGTTCCGTCGCAGGTAGGCAGTGGGGGGGGAGAGAGTTGGTGAGCCCTTGCCGCATGCGGGGCGACTGCCGGTGGGGCGATGGTGGGAGGCGCCACAAGGGCCACTCGATAAACCTGGACCGCATTGCGGACCGCTTGACTTCATTGTGGTCCGCGGACCCTAGCGAGGTGGCCCCGCTCGCGTCAACGGTTGCCTCGGAATTGTGCTAGGCCGCCGCCCTCGATGGCGTCACTGCGTCGTCGTTGAGCGTCATGGGGTGCGCGGTTCCCGCCTGTCGCCACCTGCGGTTCGCCCGGTCAGGGAGGGGGCTGCCGCTCGAGGGTCCGCGTCTTTGACTGCTTGACGCCTTGACCGAGTGGCGCTCTGCCGCGGCCCCAAGGCTGCAGAGGCGTTCTTCGCGCTCTCCCGTCGCGCCACAACGCACCCCCTTGACCTGCTGCGCTGCGCGCCTATAGCCTCCGGACCACTCTACGGATCAGTGGACCGTAGAGTGGACCACTTCGGGGTGTCGATGACGAAAGCACCGTTGACCGGAATCACCAGGTGTCGGCCGGGATGTGTTCCGCCCGCCGACCGCAGGCCTACGACGGCTTGATCGTGGCCGTCGTACCGCTCCTCGTAGTGCTCGCCTTGTCTCCCCGGACCCGGGCTGATTCACCGGCCGGGCTGATCACCTTCCCCACGCTCATTCACCGCGTCACACCGAGGCTCAACCTCTGCACGACACAAGGAGAATTCAGCATGTCCGATCGCACCTGCCCACCTCCGGATGGCGCCGAACCGGTGTCGAGCGCCCTGGGCGAGCGACTGGCCCGCGGCACCTTCGCGGTCGGCCAGGCCGCCGCGTCCCCTGCCGCTCCGTCGGCTGCTCCCACCGCCACGCAAATCCTCCCGGGCATCGTGATCGACGAGGATTTCCCGTTCCAGGGGAGGCCGGACAGGTACCCGCAGCGCACCCCCGTCTCCGTCGACTTGGGGCGCTGACGCATGGCACAGAGCACCGCAGGCCCGCTGGAGAACATCGTCGTCGTCGATCTCTCACGCGCCCTGGCCGGGCCCCAGGCGACGATGATGCTCGGCGACATGGGCGCACGGGTCATCAAGGTCGAGGCGCCGGGACGGGGCGACGAGTCCCGGGGATGGGGCCCGCCGTTCGTGGGCCCGGAAGTCTCGCCGGAGTCGACGTACTTCCTGTCCTGCAACCGCAATAAGGAATCTGTCACCGTCAATCTGAAGTCGCCGGACGGCATGGACCTGCTGACCCAGCTGGTACGGCACGGCGACGTCCTCGTCGAGAACTTCAGGCCCGGGGTCATGGAGCGACTCGGCTTCACCGTCGAACGGCTCCATGAGATCAACCCCCGACTGGTGATCCTCTCGATCAGCGGCTTCGGCCACGACGGCCCCCAGGGCGGACGGCCCGGCTACGACCAGATCGCTCAGGGCGAGGCCGGGCTGATGAGCCTGACCGGCCCCGACGCGGACAGCCCGACCCGACTCGGGGTGCCGATCGCCGACGTACTGGCCGGGATGAACGGCGCGTACGGCGTGCTCTCGGCCCTGTACGAGCGTGAGCGCACCGGGCGAGGCAAGGTCGTGCGCACCTCCCTGCTCGCCTCGATCGTGGGGGTGCACGCCTTCCAGGGAACCCGGTACACGGTGGCCGGCGAGGTGGGCCGGCCGACCGGCAACCACCACGTGGCCATAGCCCCCTACGGACTGTTCCGCTGCGAAGGCGGAGCGATCCAGGTGGCAGTCGCGAACGAGGCTCAGTGGGCCACGTTCGCCGAAATCGTCGGGCTGGACACAGCAGACCCTCGGTATACCAGCAACGCCGAGCGTGTGGCCCACCGCGACGACCTCGTCGGGGACATAGAGAAGACGTTGCTGCAGCGGCCGGCCGCGCACTGGCTGGCCCGGCTGGACTCCGCGGGGATCCCCGCCGGGGAGGTCCGGACCCTCGACCAGGTCTACGACTGCCCGCAGACCCGGTCGCAGGGACTCGTGATCGAGGTGGACCACGCATCGCTCGGCACCATCGAACTCCCCGGGCCCGCCGTCCGCTTCGACGACGGCGGCCGCCTCCGACACGCCCCACCACCACGGCTGGGAGAGCACAACAGCACCGTTCGCGCATGGCTGCGGGAGCAAGAGGACTGACGTCGGCACTGCGGCGCAGGCGGACGGAGCGCTGCTCCGCCGGCGCGCGCAAGGCGTCATCCAAAACCCCGGATCCACCCGCGAACGCGGAGTCTCAGCCGATCCCTGTCGAGCCGCGGTTGCCGGCAGGACGAACGAAAGACACATGACATGACACCGTCCCTGCGATCGGGAGAGTCCGGACTGCCCCGGGTGCGAGCCATGAGCATTGGCTGCGCATGGTGGAAGGCGTACTGCGCACGTCGGGCAAGGACGTTTCGGGTGCGGCGGCTGAGGAAGCGCTGTCCATCACGCTTGAGGACGGGCTCATAGTCCGCCCTCTGTACACGCCGCGGGACACCGCCCTGGACACCGGATATCCGGGCTTCGCGCCCTATGTCCGCGGCGGGAGGCCCGAGGGCAGCGGGGCCGACGGCTGGGACGTGCGCCAGCGCCATGCCAGGCCGGAGCCGGAGCACACGAACGAGGCCGTGCTCGCAGATCTGGAGAACGGTGTCACTTCGCTGTGGCTGGCTGGCTGGCTGGCTGTTGGCGGCCCGGCCGGTGTGCCGGTGTCGGCCCTGGGTGATGCCCTGACCGGCGTCCACCTCGAACTGGCGCCGGTCGCCCTTGACCCGGGCGACGAATTCGAGGCGGCGGCACGCGAATTGCTGCGGTTGTACGAGGAGCGCGGGGTGCCCCGAGAGGCAGCGTGCGGCAATCTCGGAGCGGACCCGCTGGGACTGTCTGCCTGCACCGGCGACGAGGTATCCGGCATGGAGGAGGCCGTCGAACTGGCTCGGCTGTGCTACCACGACTACCCATTTCTGCAGGCCCTGACCGTGGACGTGCTTGCGTTCCACTCGGCCGGGGCCTCGGCTGCCCGGGAGCTTGGCTGTTCACTGGCGACCGGCGTCGCGTATCTGCGCCGCCTGACGGAGGCCGGGCTGAGCGTCGAGGCGGCCTGCACTCAGCTGGAGTTCCGTTACGCGGCCACCGCCGACAAGTTCCTGACCATCGCCAAACTCCGCGCCGCACGCCGCCTGTGGTCCCGAGTCGTCGAGTCATGCGGGGCGGCCGGCGATGCCGGGGCACAGCTCCAGCACGCAGTGACCTCCCCGGTGATGATGACCCGGCGGGACCCTTGGGCGAACATGCTGCGTTCGACCGTGGCCTGTCTCGCCGCGGGCGTCGGCGGTGCCGATTCCGTGACGGTGTTGCCCTTCGACCATCAGCTGGGTCTGCCGGACTCCTTCGCCCGCCGCATCGCGCGTAATACCCAGTCGGTGCTGCTGGAGGAGTCGCATCTGTCGAAGGTGATCGACCCGGCAGGCGGCTCCTGGTATGTGGAGCGACTGACGGACGACCTCGCCTATGCAGCTTGGGCGTTCTTCCAGGAACTGGAGCGGGCGGGCGGTCAGCAGGCCGCATTGCGCTCGGGCCTGGTCCGCGCCCGGCTCGCCGCCACCTGGGAGATCCGGAGTGAGAACCTGGCCCGGCGGCACGAAATCATCACAGGTGTCAGCGAGTTCCCGAACCTGGCCGAGAAGCCCGTGGAACGGGAGCCGGCGCCCGTGGAAAACGGCCAGGGCCTGCCCCGGGTCCGCCGCGATGAGGCGTACGAGGCATTGCGCGCGCGATCGGACGGGTATCTGGCGGCTACCGGAGCCCGGCCCCGGGTCTTCCTCGCCGCGCTCGGTCCGGCTGCCGCGCACACTGCACCGGCGGCCTTCGCCGCCAGCCTCTTCCAGGCCGGCGGCGTCGAACCCATCGCCCCGATGCCGGTGGACGCGTCCACGGCCGCCGAGGCGTTCGTATCCAGTGGGGCGGCCACTCCCATCCGCTCAACCGCAACACCGGCTGGACGATCACCGGCTCCACTCGCCGCAGATCGGGTCAGCCAAGTGATGCTGTCCCCTCCCTGAGCGCAGCAATGGCCTGTCCCTCCCAGGGGGAAGGGACAGGCCATTGCTGGGTGGTACCCCTTCGCGCGCGGCTTCTGGACCATGTCTACCGGACCCTATTGGCAGCCGTCGTGTCTCCGGGGCCGGTCGCCGCGCGACTGGGTCCGCGTCAGTGGACGCCATTGGAGGAGGGGAGCTGGCGGGCTATGCGCCGGGCGGTCTCGCACACCAGGTTCCCGACCTCGGCGTAGCGCTTGCGGGGCATGCGGATGTTGGGTGCGGAGACCGAGAGCGAAGCGACCGGACCCGAGCCGGGCGGGCAGATCGCAGCGCCGATCGAGACGATGCCTTCTTGCTGCTCCTCCTCGTTCACCGCGTAGCCGATCTTCCGGATCATCCCCAGCTGGGCGGACAGGAGGTCGGGGTCGGTGACCGTCTGATCGGTGACCTTGACCAGATTCGAGGCGAGGTACTCTGCGACGTCCTCGGCCGGGAGCGCGGCAAGTACCGCCTTTCCGTTGGAGCATGTGTGCAGTGGCATGCGGGTGCCGAGTGAGTAGAACGTACGCAGCTGGTGGGAGCTGTCGAGTCGTTCGACCAGCACGACCGTGTTGCCGTCGGGCACCATGAGGTGAACGGTCTCGCTCGTCGCCACCTGCAGTTCGCCGAGGAGAGGCAGCGCCACCGACCGCAGGTCCTGGTCGTTGGCGGCCTGGCTGCCGACGGAGAACGCCCGGCCCGTGATGGCCCAGCGCCTCTGCTCCTGACCGGCAGGCTTGATCCACTCTGCCTCGTGCAACGTGGTCAGACACCGCTGGACGGTGGTCTTGGGCAGCCCCAGCCGCTGCGTGAGGTCACTCAGTCCAGCCGGCTGGTGCTCGGCCACCGCCTCGAGGACCCTAAGGGCGTTCTTCACGCTCTGCATCGACATGACCCACTCCTTGACCATCGCATTTGCGGGCTTGTAATCTCAGAAAGCCCGTGGGCCATGATAAGGGCCAATGGTCCATGATGCGGTCCGAGTGAGGAAAATTTCCGCCGCCGCAAGCCCCGCCCCAGGACACCGAGGCCACCCATGGGGCACCACCGGTGATCGTGCCGGACCTCCCCGGATCGCCAGAGCCCGCAGGCGACCAGCGCACCCCCCGCAGGAAAGATCTGTCGTGACGCCACGACCCGGAAGGGGTGGCCCAGCAGGGGAGGGAGGAGCCGGGGCGAGCACCGCCGGGCAGATCGTCGCGGCCCTCGCGGGGGCGAGCGTCCGACGCTCCACCACGGGGCAGGTGATCCTGGACGGTATCGACTGGGCCGTGCGCTCCGGAGAGTACTGGGCCCTCCTGGGTGCCAACGGTGCCGGGAAGACGACCGTACTGCGCCTGATCGGCGCGACCACGCACCCCACGTCCGGAACAGTGGACGTCCTCGGCCACGTCCTCGGCCACGTCCTCGGCCGTGTGGACGTGCGCGAACTGCGTGCGCACATCGGCCTGGTGTCCAGCGCCCAGAAGGTGCCGCAGGACGCCACCGCCCACACCATCGTCCTCACCGGCGCGACCGGGACCGTCCAGCCGCTGTGGGGCGAGTACGACGCACAGGCCCGCGAGCGGGCGCACGAACTGCTGGCCGAACTCGACTGCAAGGAGCTCGCGGACCGGCCGTACCGCGTGTGCTCGGGAGGCCAGCGGGCCCGGGTCCTCATCGCTCGCGCCTTGATGCCGGATCCGTCGCTGCTCCTGCTCGACGAGCCGTTCAACGCTCTCGACCTCCCCTCGCGCGAGGAACTGATCGACGCCATGCACCGGCTGGCCACCGGTCGGCCTCACCTGGCGACAGTCACGGTCACCCACCACCTGGAGGAGCTCTCCCCGGGTATCGGGCATGCGCTGCTGCTGCGGGAGGAGGGCCGGGTGCAGGCGACGGGACCGGCCATCGACGTGCTCACGAGCGAGCGGCTGACGGCCTGCTTCGGCCGCCCGATTGAGGTGGCACGCCACGTCGGCCGCTGGCTTGCCCGCTCGGGGCAGGGGCCCCGCCCGCTGTAGTCGCAGCATGACCCTGGCCCCTCGCCACGGTGGGGTCCGGGTATCGGGGCGTTCGGCCCAGCGGATGCCTTTCCGCGCCGCGATGCGGGCGCGGTCGCTTCGTGGGGCGTACCGAACGTCCAGGACGTCGGGGTGACAGATGCCGAGTCCCTGCGACCGGGTCTGCGGGCAGTCGTGGACCCGGTCGAGGGTCCGGACCTCCCCGGCGGGGGCCCGGCGGTGTCCAGCCGGGTCAGCCGGTGCGCGGCCGGCCGCGCACCGGCGGAGGAACACCTCCCGCTCGAACGCCGTTGGCGTGGGTCGGGAGCAACTGGCGAGGAGCCGACTGCGGTTCGGCGATGGGGAACGCGAGCCGAGATGACGCCCGTGGCCGGTGGGCCTGCCGGCGCGTGGGACGGGCCGATCATGGCGGTATCGGTGATCGGTGCCTTCGGCATTCTCAATCCTTCCCTTGGGCTGCATTGAGGTCCAGCGATCCGCACAGTGGACCGAAAGTGATGGGGCGCGGCGTGGCGGGTCAAGGGTTGCGCACAGGATTGGCGCCCGATGTGCCTGGAATGTGTTCAGGGTCTTCGATGTCTCAGGGAAATGCCGATCGATTGGTCGCCGATCAAGTGGGGCCTGGTGCAATTCCTGCCTGACCCTTGACGTGAGTCGAGTCACCTCGTCAGTTTCCGGACCACATTGAAGTCAATTGGTCCGCAATGCGGTCCACGCGGTGTCGAGCAGCCCCTGCGCCTCTCGCGGCATTCGCCCGCACGCAGCACGGGCTCGGCGTATTCCCCTCCCCCCATCACCGCCGGTCTGCCCTCGATGGCAGGGCCGGCTCGCCACCCGTCGTATCTCCCGTACCGAAACCGAGATCCTCGTGACGATCAACAAACACCCAGCGCGGAGCAGCGCCACCGATCCCGCAGTCGCCCGTGTCCGCCTCACCAAACACCAGCGCCAGGCCTCCTGGGGCTCCTTCGGTAGCTCGGTCATGGACGGCTCCGGCTGGACACCCGGGCCCGTCCTGGCGCCCAGCCACCCACGCCCGATCACGCGTGCCATATCCGGGTACGGCGGCAGTGGCGCATACCGCGACCACAAGGCGTACGCCCTCCTCGTACAGAGCGCGGCCGGACCGGTATCCGGCACGGGCATCCTGGACACCCTGTCGAAGGCGGGCCCGTCCATCGCCGACGTCTGCGTCGGCATGTACACCTGCTCCGGCATGCGCACCCCGCTGGGGGAACGGGGCCACTGGGCATCCTTGGGCAGCCCGGTCGGCACGTCGCGCGGACTTGTCCCGGCGGTCACTGCCCAGGGGAGACGAACCGCCGCCTCAGGGCCTTCCCGCCTCTGGGGGAGCACACCGACTCCGTGCTCGCCCGGTTCGACCAGCGTGCATCGCACCTCCAGGACAGAGGCGTGTCATGTCCGCAGAACTGATCGGTGTACTCATCCTGGTCGCAGTCTTCGCGCTGGCCAGCCTGAGGGGGCTCAACATGGGAATCCTTGCGCTTGTCGCCGCCTTCGTGTTCGGCACCGGATGCCTCGGCATTCCCGCCAAGGAGGTTCTGGCAGGGTTCCCGGCAGACATGTTCATCGTGCTGTTCGCCGTGACCTTCCTGTTCGGCATCGCCCGTGTGAACGGGACGGTGGACTGGCTCGTCCACGCCGCGGTCCGCATCGCCGGCCATCGCACCGCCGTGGTGCCCTGGACGCTGTTGCTCCTCGCGGCCGGTCTGTGTGCCACCGGTGCCGCCTCTCCGGCAGCCGTCGCCATTGTCGTGCCGATCGGCATCACCTTCGCCGTGCGCCATCACCTCAACCCGCTGTACGTCGGGCTGATGGTGGTCAACGGAGCGGCCGCGGGTAGTTTCGCCCCCACCTCGATCCTGGGCGGCATCGTGAACTCCTCCCTCGAAGCCAGTCATCTGCGGGTGGGCGGCGCCGCGCTGTTCGCGGGCACCTTTGCCGTCAATCTCTGCGCCGCCGTCATCACCTGGTTCGTCTTCGGCCGCCGTCGCCCCACTGTCACCGAGGTGGCCAAGGACGAAGCAGCCGACACTCCCGCCCCGGCCCTGGGGGCAGAACAGGCCGTGACCCTCGGCGCGATGCTGCTGCTGGTTGTCGGCACCACCGTCTTCGCCCTGGACACCGGCCTCTTCGCCCTCACCCTGGCAGCGGCCCTGGCCGTGGTGTTCCGGCGCACGGCGCAGCTCGCCACCAAGGAGATCGCCTGGCCGGTCGTGCTCCTCGTGTGCGGGATCGTCACCTACATCGCCCTGCTGCAGAGCCTGGGCATCGTCGACTCGCTGGGAACGAGGATCGCGGCGATCGGCGCCCCGCTGTTCGCCGCATTGCTGATCTGCTATGTCGGCGGGATCGTGTCGGCCTTCGCCTCCACGACGGGGATCCTGGGAGCCTTGATGCCACTCGCCGCACCGTTCCTGGCCTCGGGCGCCATCACCACCACTGGTCTGGTCATCGCCCTGGCGGCCGCGGCCACCGTGGTCGACGCGAGTCCGTTCTCCACCAACGGCGCTCTCGTAGTCGCCAACACACCGGAGAGTGTCCGGACCCCGACCTACCGCGGCCTGCTGCGCTGGGGCGCCAGTATGTGCGCGCTCGCCCCCGTCACGGTCTGGGCCGCGTTCGTCGTCATCTAGCGTTCCGTAACCGGCCGAGCAGCTCGACCAGCCTCGATCAGCGGTCTCATGGCCATGGCCGTTCGCCACGCGCCGGGCCATGAGACCGCCGATCGGGCAAGCTGTTCGGAGCTGATGCCCGCTTCCCGGGCGAACTCGGTGAAGTTGTGGACGCCGCCGATCGCACGGCGACGTTGGAGACACCTGTGCACGGCGAAGGGCAACCCCAGTTGGGCTATGGGAGGGTGCATCGTAGATGTCCCACGCCGGGCGTGAACGCCGCCGCGTCCACGGTCCGGGGGATCTCGAAGGAAGCCAGGGGCGACCCGGAGCATCGGCACCCTGAATGCGGGGAGGTGAGGGCTGTCGGAGCCGTCCAGGAGAGTGACTGCCACCGGGCTGCCGCCGCATGATCAGATTCAGCGCGGTGATCCGTGGCTGGCTCGACGACTAGGTGGTCTCGTTTGGATCATCGGGCGGACCAGAGGAAGATGCCTGCGATGTGGAGTCCGGCCAGGTAGATGGTGGCGGTCTTCTCGTAGCGGGTGGCGATGCCTCGCCACTGCTTCAGGCGGTTGGTGCACCGCTCGACGGTGTTGCGCTGCCTGTATGCCTCCCGGTCGAAGGTCGGTGGCCGGCCGCCCTGGCTGCCCCGTCGCAGCCGGTGTCCGCGCTGGTCAGCGGGGACGGGGATCACTGCCCGGATGCCGCGCTTGCGCAGGTGCTCGCGGATCGCGCGGGAAGAGTACGCCTTGTCCGCCAGGACCACGTCCGGTCTGGTGCGTGGCCGTCCTCGGTGGCGGGGAACCCGCAGGCGGGCCATGACATCGGTGAAGGCAGGTGCGTCGCCGGCCTGGCCTGCGGTCAGACGAACGCCAGAGGCCGGCAGCGGTCGTCGGCAGCAAGGTGGATCTTTGTGGTCAGTCCGCCCCGGGACCGGCCGATGGCATGGTCATACTCCGGGGCCGACGGAACCCCGTAGACGGCTTCCGCCCACGCCGAGCTGGTGTTGCCGCCGACCTGCCCGGCATTGACGGGGCCTCGGCGTTCCCGCTGCCGCCGAAGCTGTCGGTCACGTCCTTCCACGGCGGCCGGGCTTCTCCGTCATCACAGACCGGTGCGAACTCAATGTCGACGTCCGCACCACTCCGACCTTCGACGCCCACGACGCCGAGACCCTCGTCCGCGAGGTCGTCGCCGAGCTCGACGCGGAGCTGCCCGCGGACGCGGGGCCGGCAGCGTTGACAGTGCTGCCCCGCGTACGCTGCGCATGCCCCGCCCCCGGGCCGTGGCGCCGCCCGTTCGCTGCCCCGCCGGCCGTGGCGCGGTCAGTCCTCCGAGCGCCGGGCCGTGACGCCCTCAGTCCAGGGTCGCCCCGGAGGTCTCGGGCGCCCAGGCGAAGGAGACCACCGCGCCGAGGACCAGGAACACGCTGAGGACTGTCATGGACGGCGAGAACCCGAGATGATCGATGCTCATCGGCAGCAGGAAGGTGCCCGCAGCGGAACCGACCCGGCTGAGGCCGTTGAGCAGACCGACACCGGAACTGCGAAGAGCGGTCGGGAAAAGCTCGGGGGGATAGACCTGATCGAGATTGGACGAGGCCGACATCATAAAGGTGAAGGCCAGGAAGAGAACGAAGAGCAGAAGCTTCGGAGCACCGGGCCAGATACCCATGGGGCCCAGCGCGACGGCCATCACCACAAAGGATCCGATAACGAATCCGCGACGCGAGAATCGCGAGACGAACCAGAGACCGGCGATGCTGCCGAGCAGAAGGAATACGTTCAGCAGTCCGTCGCCGAGGAATCCCTCCTTCAGACCGAAGCTGGCCATGATGATCGGCAGGAATGTGTAAATGGCGAAGTACGGGATGACTTGGCAGTTGTAATAGAGGATGCCGAAGGCCGTCTTGCGCCATTGCTCCGCGCTGAACAGGCCCCGGTACGAGGCTGAGGGAGCTTTGTCCGTGCCGGGCTCGGCCGCGATGGAGGCGAAGTCCACGTGCCGGCCGATGTACTTCTCCACGACGGCGCGGGCCTCTTCGACCCGCCCCTTGCTGATCAGCCAGCGAGGCGATTCCGGGGTGCCGATTCGCATCAGCAGGACCACGAGGGCGGGAAGGGCGCTGCTCGCCAGCAGCCACCGCCAAGCGTTGCCGCCCTGGTCGATGAGGTAGCTGCCGAAGAAGAAGGAGCAGACGTAGCCGATCGTCCACATGGCGGTGAGCGAGGCCAGCAGAAAACCACGGTGCCGCCGGGGGCAGAATTCGGCCACGAGCGTCGGGCCTATGGCGTAGTCGGCGCCGATGCCGATGCCGATGAGGAGCCGCAGAACGAATAGTTCCATCGGCCCGCCGACCCAGAACTGCGCGATCGACGCCAGGGTGATCAGGACGAAGTTCAGCATGTAGAGCTGCTGACGCCCCATACGGTCGGCCAGCCAACCGAGCGTGATGCTGCCGAGGAAGATCCCGATGAGCGCCGAGGCCCCGAGCAGGCCCTCCCAGGCGGAACCAAATCCCATCTGCGGCCTGATGAGTGTCAACGCGATACCGATGATACCCAGTTGATAGCCGTCGGAGAAGTTGGCTCCGAAGGTGAGTGCGGTGATCTTGACGTGAAATCTATTGAGGGGGGCGTCGTCGAAAGGGACGAGTCCCGGCTCTGATACCGGAATCGGAGCTAGCTTATTTTCAGGCATCGTCCCACTAAGGTCCTATCCGCGTGGAAGTTGTCTTTCTCGACGCCCGCCCACGTGCGGTATGTCCGGGCCGGCAGGCAGTGGACACCTCGCCCGCTCCGCACCCTTGCCAACGCCGTGAATAACAAGTTTCATGTAGGTTCATTGATGAATGAAAACGTGTCAAGGGGTGAGCAGCGATCGACAGTAACAGTCTCCGCATTGACGGCTCCCGACTGAGGTGCGACGACGTGGTCCGCGTGGCCCGGCGCAGGGCCTCCCTGGAGCTGGACGGCAAGGCACTGGAGCAGGCGGGTCACGCCTACGAGGTAGCGCGTGACAGCGAGACGAAGCGGGCTGTCTATGGCCGCACCACCGGAGTCGGGGCGAACAGGCACGAGGTCGTCGACCCGCACGGCGCCGACCAGCACGGCCTGCGCCTGCTGCGCAGCCACGCGGGCACCACGGGCGAGCCTTCGGACGAGGATCTCGTACGGGCGACACTGGTCATCCGCCTCAACCAGCTCGCCGCGGCGGGGAGCGGCGTCCACCCACGCCTGCTGACGGCCCTCGCCACGGCCCTGCGCGTCGGCGCGATACCGGTCACACACACCCGAGGTTCCATAGGCACCGGGGACCTGGGCCAGCTCGCGGAGATCGCGCTGACCTTCGCGGGAGAGCGGCCCTGGGGCACGGGCGGGATCGCACCGGTCCCGGTCAGCCCCGGTGACGCGCTCGCCTTCATCTCCAGCAACGCGGCCACCCTGGCGCGGTCGGTACTCGCCTGGAGCGACCTGCGGACTCTGCTGCGCGCCAGCCACACCGTCGCGGCGCTGTCGTTCTGCGCGCTGGGCGGATCACCCGAGGCCTTCGCAGCGCGGGTCCACGCGCAGCGCCCGCATCCCGGTTCCGTGCACTGCGCCTCGGAGATGCGCAGGCTGCTGTGGGCGGACACGGAGCCGGAGCCCGGCCGGCGCCTCCAGGACCCGTTTGGACTGCGTGCCTTCCCGCAAGTCCAGGGACCGGCGCTGGAGGCGGCCGACGCCCTGGAGACGGCGCTGACCGTCGACATCAATGCGGCGGCGGAGAACCCCTTCATCGACGTGGAGACGGGCGACGTCTACCACCACGGCCACTTCGCCACCTCCCACCTCGCCCTCGACCTGGACCACCTGCGGGCTGCGGTCCACCACGTTGCGGAACTCTCCACGGCGCGCCTGAGCGACCTGGTCGAACCCGACCTGAGCGGCCTCCCGCCGTTTCTCGCGGACGGCCCGGCGGGCAGCTCCGGCATCATGATCCTGGAGTACCTGGCCCACGACGCCCTCAGTCAGATGCGGCACGCGGCGGCCCCTGTGACACTCGGCACGGCCGTCATCTCCCGAGGCTTGGAGGACCACGCCAGCTTCTCCACCCAGGCGGCTCACGCCACGACGGCCGCGATCGCGTCGTACCGCACAGTCCTGGCCTGCGAGCTGCTCGGAGCCGTACGCGCCCTGACCATGAGCGGGGCACAGCTGCCCGGGGCACCCGTGCGGGACGCGCTGCGGCTGGCACAGCGGACCCTGCCGATGATCAAGGAGGATCACCCGCTGACGCAGGAGATCACCGTCGCGGAGGATCTGCTGCCGGCGCTGGCAGAACTCTGAGGGTGACCGGGCCACCGGGGACACCGCGGCGGACCGCGGCCCCCGACCCTCACACCGGCGCAGGCTGTGGTGACTGTGAATGTCCGTAGTCGCGTGCACGGATGAGCCGGGGGTTCGCCGTCGCGTGCAGAGAGGGTGTTCGATACTGATTCAGGCTGCCGCGGGCGGTTTCGGGCGGAGGTATTGCCCGACTTTGTTCGGGCTGGCGGTCAGCCGGTTACTCATGGAGTTGACTATGGCCCAGTGGGTCATTGACCGGGACCGGGTCGGCAGTGCCTCGTAGTCGCGGTGCAGAAGCCGGTACCGGTTCATGATCGCGAAAGTCTGCTCCACCGTCGTGGCCGCTTGCATCCGGCGGGAGCCGCCGGCCTGATCCCAGCAGGGCCCAGTGTTCGCTGCGATGTGGCCCTTGCCAAGCTTTAAATAAAGTGATTCATTCAGCCTGGCTAGTGAATGGATGTATGTCAAGCGCGAGGAGATGTCCGTGGCCGTCCACCTGGCGGAGCCCGCTGCGGACGGTCGCGCCCTGGCTGTCGCGCCGTCAATGCCGAGCGCTCCCACGGTGCCATCGGGACCGGCGCCGACAGCACGGGCTACCCGCTGACGGGTCCCATCACCGACTGCTGGCCGATCTGAGAGGACCCCCATGGCCGCCCACAAGATCACCAATGTCACCTTGGGTGAGGAGCCGATCACCATTGAGCAGTTCGTCGCGGTCGCCCGGCACGGCGCCCGCGTCGAGTTCGATGCGACGTATGTCGACCGAGTGCGCAAGTCCCGCGCGCTCGTGGAGCGCTTCCTGGCCGAGAACCGCTTGGTATATGGGGTGACCACCGGATTCGGCGACAACGTCACGGAGGTGATTGCCCCGGCGGATGCCGAGCAACTGCAGCGCAATATTGTGCGCTCGCACGCCGTGTCGGTTGGTGAACCCCTACCCACTGAGATCGTCCGCGCCATCGGGCTGATGGAGCTGGTCGGCCTCGGCGAAGGCTATTCCGGCATCCGGCTTGAGACCCTGGAGCTGATCCGGCGGATGCTCAACGCCCGGGTCACGCCGCACGTACCCAGTGAGGGTTCCGTCGGCTACCTGGCCCCAGAGGCGCATATGGCTCTTGTGCTGCTGGGAGAGGGCCGGGCCTGGTATGGCGACGAACTGCTGCCCGGGGCCGAGGCGTTGACCCGGATCGGGGAGGAACCGACCCGGCTTGGCTGCAAGGAGGGTCTTTCGGTCACCAACGGGACACACTCGGTCACCGCGATCGCCGTTCTGGCCGCCCATGACGCCGGCGTCGCGGCGGCCACCGCCGACATCGCCGCGAGCCTGTCGGTGCAGGCACTCAAGGGCACCGTTCGCGCCTACGACGCCCGGTTGCACGAGAGGAAGCGGCACCCCGAGCAGGCCGCGGTCGCTGAGAGCCTGCGGCGGCTGACCGAATCCAGCGCGCTCAGCGCCGAATTCCTCGACCATCGGCTCCAGGACGGCCTGGCCTTGCGCGCCGTTCCGCAGATGCACGGCGGTGCGAAGCGGACGCTCGCGCAGGCCCGGGAGGTCATCGTCGAGGAGCTGCACTCGGTGGGCGACAACCCGGTCATCCACCCCGAGGGCGAGGACGGGGTAGCGCTGATGGGGGCGAACTGCGACAGCACGTACGTCGGCATCCAGGCCGACTCCATGGTGAACGCGATAACGGTGCTGGCCAAGGTGTCCGAGCGCCGCACCGACCGCATGGTGAACAGCAACTTCAGCGAACTGCCCGCGTTCCTTACTCCCCGGCCGGGGCTGAACAGCGGCTACATGATCGCGCAGTACACGGCCGCCGCGCTGACCATGGAACTGCGCGGCATGGCGATGCCCGCATCCGCGGACAACGTCACCACCTCGGCCAATCAGGAGGACACGGTCAGCAACGCCTATCTGGCGGCGCTGAAGGCCTACCGGGCGGCGCGCAAGCTCGGCTACGTCGTAGCGATCGAGGTGATGTGCGCCGTGCAGGCGCTCGACCTGCTCGCGCCGCTCGCACCCTCGCCGGCCGCGGAGGCGCTGCGGGCCAGGATCCGGGAGACCGTTCCGACCGTCTACGAGGACCGGGTCTTCCACGCCGACATGGAGCACATCACCCACCTCGTGCGAAGCGGGGAGTTGCTGCGGGTCGCCGAGGACGTGGTGGGCCCGCTGGGTCGCTGAGGTCGGGCTGAGGACCGGCGGCGCGGTGCGTTATCCGCCCGCCGTCGACGGTCAACCTGACCTGAAAGGGCGAATCGTTAGCCTCGCCGTTTCGGTTGGGCTGAAGCGGCGTCGCTGAGGGGTCCACTATCGGGTGGCCGATGCGGTTTCGGTGCTCGGGCATGGCGGAGTCCCGGCGCGGTGGTCGGGTTCTCCGGAGTCCTTCGGTTCGTGGCGGGCAGGGGTTTGCCGGTCAGCTGGCGGGGCGGGGCGGGGCGGGGCGGGGCAGAGCGGCGAGGCGGTGGAAGGCCGTGGCCAGTTCGTGTCTCCAGGGCCAGGTCGCCGAGATCCGCAAGCGCAGGCGTCGGCCGCCGCGGGTGAGGCAGGCGGCGACGCGCAGCAGCCGGTAGCCGGAGCTTCTTCGGCTCGGCAGCCGCGAGTTCGCCGTCCAGCAGCAGGACACGCATCCAAGCCAGCAGATCGACCGCCGCGAGGCTGAGTTCGAGCCAGACGGCGTTGATGGTGAAGTCGCGGAAGGGGAAGCGGCCGAAGCCGGTGGTCTTGCCGCAGCGGATATGGTCCTCGGCCGTGGCATGCCCGCGGTGGCGGGCCTCCAGGAACTGTGCGGAGCCGCCGCCGGAGTACGGGGTGTCGGTGAGGAACACCTGGTGTCGCAGGCCCTTGCCCTATCCGGCGCTGCCGGACATTCTCAAGAAGCCCTCGAAGCGTGAGCCGGACCAGATCTGGGAGGCCCGCCCCGCCTTCCACCACCCCGACTTCTCCCTCAAGCTGCCCGGCAGCGTCCAGGTCACCGCCCTCGACGCCAACGCGGCCTACCTCTCCGCCCTCAAGTGCTGGCTGCCGATCGGCAAGTTGGAGCACACCACCGGCGCCGACGGCGTGGACCCCAAGCGCTCCGGAGTCCACCTGATCACCCCCGCCCCATGGCGCCACCCGCATCTGCCCAACCCCCTCGGCGACCGCGACACCGACGGGGCACTGTGGGTCACCGACGCCACTCTCAGGCTGCTATCGCGCCTGGCCGGACCGAAATACGGCCTTACCAGCGCGCCAGAAATCCACGAATCGTGGACGTCCGGCGCGACAGAGAATTTCCTCGACGCGCTCCGCAAGATTCTCACCGCCGCGCGGGAAAAAGCGATCGAGGAAGACGACACGGTCACCACCGAGTACGTCAAAGCGATGTATTCGAAGTTCGTTTCCACCATGGGCGAGTCGATCCACAACCGCGACGTCATCCGCCCGGACTGGATGCACAACATCCACAGCCAGGCCTACGCCAACCTGTGGGCCAAGGCCTACAAAGCCCACCAGGCCGGCCTCGACGTCGTCGCCATGATGGGCACCGACGAGCTGCACGTCACCGGCGACTGGCGCCAGGTCTTCGCCGAAGGCCGCGGCGTGGCCCAGATGAAGATCAAGCACGGTGACGCCAAGGCCTCCGGCGAGTACACCCTCGGCAAGGTGACCCGCTGATGGCCGGCACCGAAGCGGGCCGCTGGCGGGACCTGGGCGCCTACCGGGCCCGCGGCCTGCCCGGCTGGGTCGCCCTGGCCGAGGGCCTCGACCGCATGGTCACCGGCATCGAGTCACCCGTCGGCACCGCACGCGGCCTGGCCGCCCGCCTGCGCTACCTGACCGCCTCCGACGCCGGCTACGAGGCCATGGACCGCGCCGGCATCCACGTCCGCCCCCGCACCCTGATCGCCTGGCTCGCCGAGGAACAGACCCCCAGCAAAGCCAACCTCGCCCGCCTGGACGCCGCCTACTGGCAGCTGCGCCGCCGCAACACCGTCCCCGACCTCAAGCGCCGGCTCAACAACCGCGGCCGCGGCACCCGCATCGAGATCGACCCCGTCGACCAGTCCCAGGTCGAACGCCGCCACCAGCGCGACCTTCAAACCCGCTCCATCAACGTCCGCGGCGGCGTGTGGGACCGCGCCGTCGACGCCTGGATCGACGGCAACACCGACGAACTCGACGCGATCTGGGACGAGATCATCAGCAGCGGCCTCGGCACCGACTGGGACGCCTACACCCACGTCTCCTCCGTCGGCTGGGCCGCCTGACCACACGAACGAAGGGCCCGGAGTCACTCCAATTGACTCCGGGCCCTTCACCGTCACCGTAAACCCGCACCCGCCCGCGCTGATCTACGAGGTACTGCTTGGGTCGTTCACCTGCCCCGCTCGGCCTGCCGGAGCCGGCGCTGCCAGCTGCCAGGCCTCGGGGCGCCGGAATGGCCACTGCGATCACCCCCGGGGCCGGGCGGACGCGCCGCCCGGCCCCGGGGCAACCTCCCCGGGCCGGTGCAGCCACGGGTCAGGTGGTGCCGAGGGCGCGGTCTTCGGCCGGCGGCGCAGGGTTCTCGTCCTGCTGGGCGCGGGCTTCGAGGTCCACGAGGGTCGAGGCGATCTCGTCCTTGCGCCACCTCTCGGGGGAGTTGTAGGGCACCAGACCGCGCGCGTAGGCCATGCGCAGCAGTTCCGTCTTGGTGTGCTTGCGCATGAGCTCACGCAGGCGCTGCGCCCGCCTGCCGCTCCGCGCCGCCCGGGCCCTGTGCTCTTCCTCTGCCCCGGCGCCGTTTCCGTCGGCCGCCGGCACCCGAGCGTCTGACGGCACCCGAGCGTCTGACGGCGCGGGCGGGCCGGGCACGTCGCCGGCCGCCTCCGTGCTGCCGGGTGAGCTCGGTGGTGGTCCGGCCCATTCCAGTGCGAGGGCGGCGAGCGCGGCGAGCCGGTCCGCATGCAGTTTCGCGCGGCGGCTCTTGCTGTTCGACAAGAACACCCCCAGCTTCACCGCGTGCTCCTGACCGTCGACCACCACGGTCTCCACATGGGCCCTGGGCACCGTCACAGAGCCCGTACGGGCCTTGTACTGCACCAAGGCCGCAACCCCCCGATCGAAGGCCGCAGAGCCGCCCTCCGCGGCCCTGGCCCGGGCCCGCTCCACGGCGGCCGGCAGCGGCGTGACACCGAGCTCGGCCAGCCGCTTGCGTTGCCCTTCGCCCAGCTGCTGCCACCCCTCCCGCTGCGCGCGGAGCCAGGTGCCGATGTCCTGGCCGCTCACGGTGACGCCGGGCAGGATCTCGGGAAGGGTGGCCCCGTCGTCGAGGACCGCGGCGAGCGCGGCATACCGCTGCTGCCACTGGAGCGGCCACGGCGGATTCCAGTCCCGGTCGATCCGCTCCAGCGCCCGGCGCCGCTCCGCCGCGCGTTCCTCGTCCTTGCCCAACCCGCCCGCCTTGCGGCAGTTGGCCAGCCACTGACCGACCGCCACTCCGTCGAGGGACGCGTCCTTGGGCGCAGCGAGCGTACGGTGCACGGCGAAGTAGCCCCGGGCGGCGGCGAGGTTCTTGTAGAAGCGGGCATCGACGACTGACCAGACCATGCCCAGCTCGTCCAGCAACTGAGCCCGCCATGCCTTCAGCGTCCCCGCACGAAACGCCCGGCGCTGCTCGCTGACCCACGCTCCCAGCGCGTACGTCCCGCCGTTGCCGCCATCACCGTTGCTCTCGGTCGTCCCAAGCGGCACGACGGTGTCCATCGGCACCTGGGCATGCCCCTGCGACGCGACCCATTTGCGCAGGGCGTTGAGCCCGGACAGCCACACCTCGGAGTCCGGCCGCAGCACCCGGGTGCGCAGGAACGCGGCGATGACGTCGGGGTTGCGCGGCAGGGAGAACCGCAGCAACGGCACACCCCCGCGGCCGTCCTCGTCCTCCTGGCCCCCGTCCTCGCCGCCGGCGGCCCTCGGCCGCCGCGTCCGTCTCCCGGCCGTCCTGCTCCGCGCCCTCCCCGGCGCCGCCGTCGGAGGCCGGCTGCTCCTCCTCGGACTGCCCGTCCTCGCCCTCGTCGTGCTCGTCCTCCTCGCGTCCGGGATCGAGGGCCACCACCGAGGTGGCCTTGCCACGGGAGCTGGCGGTGCGCAGGACCATGCGCTCGATGAGCCGGGAGTCATGGGCACGCAACCCCTGCAACACCGCTACAAGGGGCCGGTAGGAAGCGGAGGCCATCATGTCCTCAGGGTCCTCCCCGGCCTGCAGGAAGACCGGCACGACCAGCCGTGCGACCTTCCCCTCACCGGGGGCCTGCCGCAGCCCCCGGCCGGTGATCTGCACGATCTGCACCGGCGAACTGCGCGTGTCCGCGAACACCACGCCGTCGACACCGCGCCTGCCGCGGATGTCGACCCCTTCACCCAGCACCTGGCACGACGCCAGGATGCCCAGGTCGGTCACCCAGCCGTCGGCGTCCAGCCCGTTCGCGTACCGGTCGAGCACCACCCGCCGGTGGGCTGCCGAATGCTCCCCGCACAGCCACTCGGCCCCCACCCGCTTCGGGTAGACCGCAGGATCCGTCTCGTGCAGCTCCGCGGCCGTCTCCGGCAGCGCCCGCGCGAACGCCATCGCCTCGAGCGTGCGCCAGTGGAACGTCATCAGATTCCGGACCCCGGTGGCATCCGCGTGCTTGAGCAACGCCGCCTGCAGAGCGGCAAGCCGCCGGCCCCGCACCTCCTCCGCAACGGCGCCCTCGCCCGGGGCCTCGGGGTCGCGGATCTCCAGCACATCCACCTCGAACGACGCGAGGATGCCCCGCTCCACAGCCTCCATCAGCCCGAGTTCGTACAAGACGGGCCCATAGAACTCGACGTCGTCCATCGACGCCACCAACCGCCCGCCCAACGCCTCTGACCGGCCTTCAGAGCCGCTCTCCGCGCCCTCCCCACCGGATGCCTCGCCGGATGCCGCAGCGGGCGCCCACAGGCGGGGCGTGGCGGTCATGTACAGCCGCCGCGCCGCCGAAATCCGCTCCTGATCGTGAACAGCCGCCCACGCCTTACCCATCGCCCCGCTCGTCCGGTGCGCCTCATCCACCACCAGCAGGTCGAACGGACTCATCCGCTGGCCGTACGAACCGCGCAGCGCCTGCTCCAGCACCCCCGGAGCCCCCGCACGCTCCTCGTCGGCCACACCCTCGCCGTCGCCGTCCTGGTCGTCCTCCAGACCCTGAGACACCAGGCTCGCGTAAGTCGCGAACACCACCATCGGCCCCTGACGCGCCCACAGCGCCAACTGCGTCGGATTCGTCGTGCACCGCACATCCAACGCCTCCAGCAGCGGATCCGCCCCCAACGAACACACCGCCACCGCAGGACCCTTGTGCCCCACCGCACGCCACGCCTGAACCGTCTGCGTCAGCAGATCCAGCGTCGGCACCAACACCCCCACCAGCCCCCGGGGCACCATCCGCA